>NZ_BAAAXC010000015.1:0-3855209 GCF_039535395.1 Nonomuraea roseola | reverse complement strand
GTGTCAGCCTATTCACTAATGCGTGTACTATCCACTTTGCAAGTTGGTGGAAGGAATCACGCATGTCACCTGCCGAAACTCTGGCCGATCTAGCCGAGAGAGGCACCCCCGCAGGACTCCCACGCGTGGCCGAGGTGATCGAGCGAGGCTTAGTCTGCCTCATCGCCTACGCCCGCATCTCAGACACCAGAGCAGGCAAGAACGAGACAACCGGCGTCACCACCCAGCACGCCAGCAATCGCGCCAGAGCGCGGCGCCTAGGGCCGCAATACCTGATCGTTCGCCGGTACACCGATAACGACCTGTCCAGCGCGAAGGACGAATACCGGCCTGACTATGAGTCGATGCTGAAGGACCTTCAGCGCGGGCAGACGGAAGACGGCTATCCGGTGCACGGCGTCATCTGTACCGAAGAGGACCGCATCTACCGCCTACCTGTGCAGTGGCAACGGTTCGTCTCGGCGTTCCGGTCACGCCCTGGGCGCCACTTCTCCGACTCTGCCGGGTATCAAGACCTGTACGCCGAGGGCGCCGAGGTTCGCGGCCTGGTCAATGTCGCTATCAGCATGGGCGAGATCCGTAAGAAGAAATCGCGGGCTCGACTCTGGCACGAGGGGCTAGCCATGCGGGGAATCCCGCACACGGGCGGGCGCCCCTTCGGCTACTCAGCAGACGGGCGGACCCTCGACCCCGAGGAAGCCCCCATTCTTCGCCATGGAATAGACATGTGCGTGGCTGGGGCGGCCTGGGCGACGATCACCGGCATGTTCCAGGCGTCCGGCATCAGCACACGCCGGGGCGGCCCCTGGCAGGTTCAGACCGTCAAGCAGATCATCTCGAACCCTCGAAACGCGGGCCTGCGCGTGATCGATGGGGAGGTCTACCGCGATCCCGAGACCGGCGAATACAAGGTCGGCGACTGGGACACGGTCTGTTCCGTCGAGGAACTGGAACTCGTGTGGAAGCGTTACCGGCCACGCATTCGCAAGCCGAACCGGGACGTGCTGCCGATCGAGGGCGAGGCGAAGGAACCGCGACGGCGGAAGACCGATGGCAGCGTAGACAAGGCATACAAGTACCTTCTGAGCGGCCTGCTTCGGTGCGGAAGGATCGACCCTGAGACGGGGGCGCCGTGCGGCGGGAAGCTGCGCGGCTCGACGAACACGCGGGGGCGCAAGCTTCACGTATACGTCTGCCCTCCGCCTAGTCAGGGCGGATGTAGCGGGCTGGGAAGGTCCGGCCCACCGATAGACGAACTGATCGAACGTCTCGCGATAGCCAAGCTGAAGGAACGCGCCGCGAGGGCCGTCCCGGAAGGGGAATGGCCTAAGAAGGCGATCCTCAAAGAGATCAAGGACAAGCTGGACACTCTCGGCGCACGATGGGTCAAAAGCGAGATCACCGATGAGCGATACTTCGCCCTGTCCGCGACGCTAGAAGCGCATCTCAAGGAACTTCAGGCCGAGTATGACGCGTGGTCCAAGGCTCGTGCCGTCAGGCGGGAGAGCGCGACTGACATCGAGTTCCGGTGGCACAACATCATGGATCTTCGGCAGAAGCGGAAGACTATCGACGAGATGTTCTCAGCCATCATCGTGTCTCCCGTAGGCAAGGGAAAGCAGGGGAACAAGATGCATGCGATTCGTCCCGTGTGGCGCCCCGAGATGGGCTGAAAAGCCCGTAGGGGCTCAGTCCGAGAACTGAACCCCTACGATCTTCCCTAAGCGCTCCCACTTCGCTTCTGTCCACTGCGGGGAGCGCGCTAGCTGTTCTGTGACCCACTCGTCTACGGGCGTGGTTGGCGCCGGGGGCGCCTGTGTGGCTACCGTCACGCGGCTTCCCTGGCGCTCAGCACAGCGAACGCGATGTCATCACGCGAATACTGCTCAACCTCGCGATGAAGAACCGTCGTCACCACCGCGCCCTTAAGGGCGAGAGCGATACGGCCAGCCTGGCGAATCTCGCATTGCTCGCCCTTGTCCATGCGGTTGTAAACCACTTCGGGAGACAAGAGCGCGGCGCGAACTTCATCGGCCGTAACCAGCATGTCAAGAGCGCGGCCCGCCGCGTGCTTCGTCATGACGTAGTCGCCGATCACCACAAGCCACCTTCCCCAAGCGCCTCTTCGTTGCGCTTCTCATCGAGCGTCATAACCAGGCCCTTGAAGTTGGGGCCAACCTTCCCGAACACGGCGCCGAACTCAGGCACCGCGACAAGGTGCGCGCCGCGCCCCGTAGCATCGGGCCGAACCTTGTTGAACAGAGTCATGAACGACGGGTTGAGCAGTAGCCACGGTTCATGCTTCTCGGCGATGACGAACAGATCAGCGAGCATCGCCCATTCAGGCCGGAACGGCTTGTTGACCGCGAGCGCGGTAGCCGACGCCGGGTTGTTCTCGTCAATGGCGCCGTGCAGGATCACGCCCTTACCGGACTCCACCGTGATACGGGAGAACGTCTTACGCGTGCCGTCCTTACGGGCGCGCTTCGCCAACAGAATCAGGTCTTCGCGAGTGATCTCAACGGATTCGACAGCGCCCCCCTCGGGGACGTCCACCGCGCACCGGGCGACACCGGCCGTGTACGTGTCCGTGACAGTGATCGTGAGCGCTTCGAAAGGGTCAGCCTCGACCAGCGCCACGGGGACAGGGCTCTTGTTCGGAAGCCACGCTTCCGCGTTGCTCAGAGCCTTAGACAAGTCCCCAGAGGGGACCGTGAGTGTTGCCATGCCGATCAACCTAGCGCGACAACCAACTTGCAAACAACTTGCAAAGCTGTGACGAAGGTCACACGCCTCTAGTGTGTACCGAACGGCCGATGTAACACGTATACAAGGATAGGAAAACCCCTTGGGGGGGTAGGGGGGGCAGCTAATAAGAACGCTGCCCCTTCAAGGGCAGCTAGCTAACAAGCCAAACCAAAGAGCGTCATTCGCCCCAAAAGCGAATGACAGCTAACAGAAAACAACTAGCTTGCTAGCTGCTCGCATAACAAACATGCTCGCTTTTAAGTACGCGCGTAGGCGCGCGAGGACATGCCGAGAGCAAAGCAGATCTGTTCCACCGCGAGATGCCTTAAGCCCGTTACCTTCCGAGGTAAGTGCGAGATCCATGCCCCGCCGTCATGGGACGGCTGGACTAGACGGCACGATCTTCCATCGAACTGGACAACCCTTCGCCTAAGGATTCTCCGTCGAGACAAGTGGACTTGCTACGTATGCGGTAACGACGCCAACGAGGTTGACCACATCGAACGCGGTAGCAATCACGACCCGTCGAACCTGGCTGCTATCTGCAGCCGATGCCACAAGGCAAAGACCGCTAGAGAGTCACAGGAAGCCCGTAGACGCAAATAAGCCCTCGCCTTTCGGCGAGGGCTTAGCGCTTTGGTTCTACGGCTAGAGCACAACCAGCGAAACCAGGTCTCGGTAAGAGACAAGCATTCGCCACCCGTGCGGGTGCATGAAGTCAAGCTCACCCGTGTACCTGTCCACCTTGGTCGGACCCTCAAAGGTCCGCTCGTGGAACTTGCCCACGCGCCACGTGTCAGCGACACGGTAGGTGATGGCGACACGGGCGCCGCCCTTCACCAGCTCGACCACATCGGTACGCGTCCACTTGCGCTCGCCCTGAACGATGCTCACTGTCTCGCCCCTCTCGTTGCTTCCTGCTGACACGGCATAGCTAACCATGCCGTGTACACGCTTTGCAAGTTGGTTCTCTCCTCGTCTCGACGCTAGCTCACTCACAGTGATTGCTAGTTGGTTGCCATACCGGGGGTACCCCCATGGTTCAGTTAATGGAGAACAGTGGAGGGGCTGGCACTCGCAAGGTGTACGGGTCTGGGACATCGCGCCGTTGCTTTGCTGTCACCGTGTGTGACATGCAGTTTCGTGCTGATTCTGACTGTCGAGAAGTGCGTGTTTTTCGGTCCGGGGTTACAAGCTGGTTTGCAAGTTGGTAGACCGGTAGATTGATTGATGTGCGGGGGCGACGGCCCCCGGCCTGAAGGGCGACGGTCCTAGGGTCCGGACGGGAGTCCGGCATAGTCGCCTAGTTCAACGGTAGAACGCTCCTCCGGGAGCAATCCCCGGTTCGACTCCGGGGGGCGACTCAGAGAGAGATGGTAAATCCGCCATGCGATGGCGGTCCCTTGATGCAACGTCTGATCATCGTCCGGCCGGACGGGGGCATCTCTCAAGCCGTTCTAGCCCAATGGTAGAGGCACCAGTCTTAGGAACTGGACAGTCAGGGTTCGAATCCCTGGGACGGTACAAGAGGTTTCGTCGCTGGCATGACAGGCCGGTTGGCGAGACTTCAGGGATGGGGTGTATCTGCATTCCGGCCCCAACTGGCGGCCTTGTCAGCCGCAAAGAGGGCGGGTGGTGACGGTTCAAATCCGTCCATCCCAATCAATGGCCTATAGCTCAATTGGTTGAGCGCCGGATTGTTAAACCGGGGGTTCTAGGTTCGAGTCCTAGTGGGCCAGCGCAAGAGGGAAAGGCCCGGTCCATTCCGGGGGAAGCCTAGCGGCGGCGCCGCTTAGCTAGGCGGCTGGTGTACGGCTGCACGTCCCTCATTGCAGCATTGGCGATTAGCTCAGTCAGGTAGAGCGCCGGTCGGGTCGCGCCCGGACGGAGGTCCTAGGTTCAAATCCCTGATCGCCAGCGAGAGCCGTAGTTCGGGTTCAAATCCCGACGCGTGGGCTTTCATCCCCTCGCGTGGTGTAACGGAAGCACGCGGCTCGTACTTATCTAGCGCCTGGAGGGTCCGGGCACAGGGCTCCGCTAGAGGCAGAAGATGCACGCTCCGTAGTGGCCGGCTCTTTGGCCGCGGTTCGAGGAACCGCAGGTCAGAGCCTTGTGGCACTTTGCCGGCTGCTGCGGAGAGTGATCAAAGCGGGATGGTGTAGCGGCCGATCACAGCGGCCTCATAAGCCGCCAATCGCGGGTTCGAATCCCGCTCCCGCCACAAAGCGGGTTCGCCTGCGTCGGCCTTGCTAGCCGACGTGGCCGATAGAGCGTGTACACGCTTCCCGCCTACATGCTCACGTAGCTCAGTGGGTTAGAGCGCCGCCCTGTCACGGCGGAAGTCGCCAGTTCAAATCTGGTCGTGAGCGCGCAAGGTTCCACAACGAGAGGCAGTTACTTGTCCGAGCGTAGTTTTCCCTTTGACGGCAGCGTTGGCTATCTCAGTGATGAGGATTGGAGCCAGCTAGCGCGTATCTGGCAGGAAGACGGCGTTATTGCCGCCACGCACGGCGGCACTGAACTAAAGGTTAAGAGCGGTTCGGTTCCTGACGAAATTATCGTCAGTGCTGGTCGCGCCCACATTCGCGGCTTCTACTACGTGAATGACGCTGACCTGGGCCTGGTGCTCAACCTGAACACCGGCACTTCGGCGCGCTACGACCTGGTTGTGCTGCGTCTAGACGTTTCCCTCAACACCGTTACTGCGGTGATCAAGGAAGGCGTTCCGGGCTCGCCCGAGCCTGTTCTTACGCAGAACGAGAGCGTGTTTGAGATTCCGCTGGCTCGCCTGACTGTTCCGGCGAACTCGGCTCCTGTCTCGACCTTCGTTGACCGGCGCCAGTTCATCGGCCGTCGCATCCAGGTCACCGACAACGGTTGGTATCTCGCGCCTGGCAACATCTACTACCAGCCTGTTTCCGGCCGGTTCTACATGAACGACGGCGTTGGCAACGGTCAGCCGATCGCCCGCGTTTCGGATACGCGCGTTCACTTCTGCACGTCTACTACGCGCCCCAATGACCTCGCCGATGGCCAGCTCATTTATGAGACCGACACCGGCAACATGCTGGTATTCCGTTTTGGTGCTTTCCAGCTCGTCAACGGTAAGCCGCCTATGGCGGTTCTGAGGCATTCTATCGAGCAGGGCGCAGCGGCGAACGTTGGCGCGATTGTGTCGTGGGATACCGAAGACGTGGACAACGTTTCTGGTCACACGCCCATTGGCAGCGCCAATTCCAAGTACACGGTCCAGCGTGCTGGCTGGTACCGGGTGACCATCAACGCGTCTTGCTCTCCCGTCTCGGGTGGTTACCGTCAGCTTGCGGTTCGCAGGAACGGCAACATGAACGGGAACGTTATCGCGCAGGCGTTCCCCACGAGTTCGACTGTTGTGCCGCTTAGCGCTTCGGGTCTGATGAAGCTCGCCGTTGGTGATTACCTCGACGTCGAGTTCTTCCACACGGGCTCTGGCGTGTGCAACCTGTACGGCGGCGCCGCGACTCGGTTTGAAATCGAGTGGGTTTCCCCTCTCGTCTAATCAGTAGAAGGGGTAGGGCCAACGCCCTGCCCCTTTTATCGTCGCCGTAGTGCTAACTGGCATAACACGCCCCTCGCGAGGGGGAAACGGGAGTTCGATTCTCCCCGGCTGACGCTCAACCGAAGGGCAAAACATGGTGTGGCAGATGCTCGGGTTCCTTGCTGCGCAAGCTGCTGGAGTTGTCGTCTTCTGGTGGCTACCCGGTAAATACGGGAACCATCATTGGCGCTGATCTGAAAGGAGGTGGGTGTGGCTGGACAGGGGCCAGCACCGAAGGACAACCGCGTAAGGCGTAATGCGGATTCCGTCGATACCATCACGCTCGCCGAGTCGCCAACGGATGTTCCTCGACTTCGCGGATACGCGAGGTACAGCGCAGCCACGCGCGCATGGTGGGACACGTGGGCGAACTCGCCGCAGGCTGCGGTGTTCGCGCCTACGGATTGGATGCGGCTTTCCATGCTTGCTCCGCTGGTTGAGCAGTACCACGAGGAGCCCAAGACTGCGCTATTGGCCGAGATCCGGCTTAACGAGGAGCGGCTAGGCGCGACCGTGGCTGATCGCCAGAGATTGCGCATGAAGATCGAGGGTCCGAAGGAAAACAAGCCCAAGCTTGCGCCTGTCCGGGATATCGCCGATAGGCGTAAGAGCTTGGAGGACTAATGCCTGCTGCGAAGTTCGCGAGTGTCATCAACGTAACCCGTCTACCGGACGGGTTTTTTAGTTTCACGATCGACGGCCACGCGTTCCCGTACGCGGTTCAGCGTTTCGAGACTGGCCTTGAGCCTGGCACGGACGGCCCTTACCTGATCGTTCGGATTCCCGCTGATCGGGTGGAGATCATTCACCAGGCATACGACTACGACTAGGAGGGCAGGGTGCCGTACGCCCCTGACGGGCGGTGGACGGCCCCTGAATTCTCACTCGGCTATCAGGTCATTGACTGGATAGAGGCTTACCTCGTCCATGGCCCTGGCGACGTTCAGGGCCAGCCGATCGTCATGGATCGCGAGTATTCACGGTTCATCGTTGACGCGTACGAGGTGGATAGGCGGGGCCGTAGGCGCGTCACACGGGCGTTCCTGTCCCGCCCTAAGGGCAGGGCTAAGTCCGAGCTTGCGGGCATGCTCGTGTGCGCTGAGGCGCTAGGGCCGGTCCGGTCTGACGGGCTCGACGCGAACGGCCAGCCGGTAGGCCGACCGGTCACGTACCCATTCATTCGCTGCCTCGCGACCGAGGAAAGCCAGGCCGGTAACACATACGACAACGTTCACTTCATGCTGTCCGAGGGGCCCGTCTATGACGCGTATCCCGGCCTTGATGTGAACCTGGCAAAGGTCAATATCCCCGGTGGTGGAGAGATCGTCCCCTCGACCGCGTCCAGCGCATCAAAAGACGGAGGCAAAGAGAGTTTCGGGGTGTTCGACGAGACGCACCTTTACGTAAGCCCCGAGCTTCACAGCATGCACAAGACGGTGTCCCGAAACCTTCTCAAGCGGAAGATCGCGGAACCGTGGGCGCTCGAAACCTCAACCATGTACGCGCCCGGTGAGGGCAGCATTGCTGAGCAGATGCACGGGGACTTCATGAAGGTTCTTGAGGGTCTGCTAGAACACCCCGGTTTGCTGTTCGATCACCGCGAGGCTCCGCAGGTTTCCATCAAGAACAAGGCCGAGCTTAAGAAGGCTCTGCGCTATGTGTACGGCCCTGCGGCCGAATGGATGGACCTTGACCGGATGGTCATCGAGCTTCAGACCATGCAAGAGCACGAGGCGCGACGCTACTTCCTTAACCAGCCTACGGCTACGGCTGATCAGGCGGTGGATAAGGACGCGTGGGACGCGATCGAGGTAGAGAACGACATTAAGCCTGGCGATCAGATCGCTATTGGCTTTGACGGCTCGCTTCGGTACGACGCGACTTCGATCGTAGGCATTCGCCTTTCTGACGGCCTGATCTTCCCCATCCGGATCTGGGAGAACCCGCACACTTCCGAAGACTGGGAAGTCGATGTGCTGGAAGTCGATGCCGCGATGGCTAAGGCTTTCGCGGAATACAGAGTCGAGTGGGTCTATGCGGACCCTGCTTACTGGCAAGACATTGTCGGCCGGTGGGCCGTCGAGCATGGCGACAAGACGGTGTTCGAGTTTTGGACTCACCGCGATACCCCGATGGCGAACGCCGTCGAGCGGTTCCGTACCGGTATCCAAACGCGGCAGATCTTTCACGTTGGTGACAAGACGCTAACGCGCCATGTGATGAACGCCAGGACGCGCGAGGTACGCGCGGGCGCCGTTCTCCGTAAGGAATCCAAAAAGTCTAAGAACCACATTGACGCTTGCATGGCCGCTGTTCTGGCGGTTGAAGCGCGAGCCGACGCGATAGCGGATGGGCGGCTGCGTAAGAAGCGCTACCGCGCCATGAGCTATTGATTAGGGGAACCCTTTGACCTTCATTGATCCAGCGCCGAGAACGCCCATGGAATGGGTGTTCCACCTAGAACGCGAACTAGCCGTGCAGTCCTCCAGAGCACAGCGGTTTGACGACTACTACGAAGGTCGTCAGCAGCTTTCGTTTGTGCAGGCAAAGTTTCGCGAGGCGTTCGGCGCGATGTTCGATGGCTATTGGGCTGACAACTTCTCAAGCCTGATCGTGGACTCTGTCGCTGAGCGCCTGGGCATCGACGGCTTCAGGTTCACGGAAGACCCGGAAGCGGATGCCGATGCCCTCGACATCTGGCAGCGCAACGGCCTCGACGCCGACTCCGACGCAGCGCACACGGATGCGCTAGTCCATGGCGCCTCTTTCGTGACCGTGTGGGGCGATGCTGACGGCGAGCCGGTCATCATTCCTGAGAACTCTCACGAGATGGTTGTTTCGTATGTTCCGGGTTCCCGCCGTCTGATCAGGGCCGCGCTTAAGCGGACCCTCGACGAATGGGGCGACGTTCACGCAACCCTCTATCTCCCCGACCGCGCCTACATGACGACGTACGCCGAGGGACACGAAAACTGGGGCACTCCCCGCGAGGCGGCCAATCCGCTAGGGCGTGTTCCTGTCGTGCCTCTACTCAACCGGCCGAGGTTGAACGGTAAGGCTCACTCTGAACTAGCGCGGACTATCCCCCTTCAGGACGCCGTGAACAAGGTGATGGTTGATGCCTTGATCGCTAGCGAGATGGGCGCCTTCCCTATGAGGTGGGCGACAGGTCTCCCGATGGAGGAGGACGAGAACGGCAAGCCGGTGCCGCCGCCGTTCCAAGTCGCGCTAGACAAGATGATTCACAGTGAGAACCCCGACACGAAGTTCGGTCAGTTCTCTGTTGCCGACTTGAGCAACTATGTGCGCCTGGTTGAGGCGCTTATCCAGCACATTGCTTCGGTGTCGAGACTGCCTGTGCATTACATGCTTGTGCAGTCTGGTCAGCCGCCGTCTGGGGCGAACATCAAGTCGGCGGAAGCCGGGTTGGTGGCGAAGGTGCGGCAGCGTCAGCGCACGTACGGCGAAGCGTGGGAGAACGTGATGCGCCTGGCGTTCGCGGTCAAGGGTGACCCCCGCCAGAAGGCGCACAAGGCGGAAACGATCTGGCGTGACGCGGAGTACCGCAGCGAGGCCGAGCACGTTGACGCTCTCGTCAAGCTCCGTTCCCTGGGTGTGCCACAGCGGCAGCTCTGGGAAGACGCGGGCTATAGCCCTTCGCAGATCGAGCGCTTTGAGGCGCTTCAGGCGCAGGAGTTGCTTGATGCGTCCATGCGCTCTGAGCTGGGGATTCTCCCCTCTGGGGAAGAGCCGGCCGATTCCGCGGGCGACGACTCGAACACTCTGCGTGAGAGCGGCGAGTCGCGTAAGGCCATAGCCGAGGCGGCCTAATGACACTCGTCGCTGACCTCGACCAGGCGCGGCGGGCACAGTCCCGAACGCGTCAGCAGCTCCGCTCAAACCTGGTGCGGACGGTCCTCGCCATGTGGCGGGGACTCGGCTCATGGGACCGCAAGGACATCCCCCGCTTTGCCCCTCGCGCCGCGCGCCTGGTGCGTGCGGGGCAGCTCCAAGAGGCGCGTCTAACTCTCGGCTACCTCGACAGGGTCTCCCGCATCCGTACGGGGCGCCCGTCCCCCACGGTGCGACTCGACAGGGTGCCCGGTAGGGCGAACGGCATCGACCTTCAGGACGTGTACACGCGCCCGTTCGTGTGGACATGGACAGAGATGGGCCAGGGCAAGCCGATGGCGGACGCCGTCGATCTGGCCGCGTACCGGCTACAGAGATCCGTTGAAACGGATCTCGAGTTGGTGGGCAGGAACACCGCTCACACCGTGATCGAGGCCGACAGGCGCGTAATCGGATATAAGCGGGTTCTGTCCGACAAGCCGAACCATTGCGATCTGTGCGTGCTTGCTTCAACGAACACGTACAAGCGCGGTGATCTCATGCCGATTCATCCGGCCTGCGGTTGCACGGTTGAACCCCTCTACCTAGACGGCAGCAACGCCGAAGCGTCTATCGATCGACGGATCGAAGAGGCGTACGAGCGCGCCGCTAGGAACACACGAATTGCCGTGTCTGATCACGGCGAGTACGGCCCCTATCTACAGGCGGCCTAACCTTCCCTCCCCCGACATGGGGGTTTCTTTTTCCGACATGGAGTCATCTTTTCATGGGTGAGCAGAACAACCCCGGTATTGAGCAGCCGAACGCCGACGCCAACAAGCCCGACACGGGCGCGGAGACGGTTGATGTTGCTGCACTGACGGCAGAGCGGGACAAGTGGCTTCACTTTGCCCGGCAGCATGAGGACAAGTGGAAGGCACTTTCGGCCGAGCTGGACGCGGTTAAGCAGTCTCAGATGTCCGACACGGACAGGGCTATTGAGGCGGCTAAGGCGGAAGCCCGAAAGGCGACCCTTTCTGAGGTGGGCGGAAAGCTCACCGTTGCCGAGTTGACCGCACGCGCCGCTAAGGCGGGCGTGACTCTGCCTGATCCGAAGTTCATCAACCTTGCCGCCTTGATGGGCGGGGACGGCGAGCCTGACGGCGACGCTATCGACGGGTTTATCGGCACTCTTCCGAAGCCCTCAACCGCGCCTGCCTTTGCTCAGGAAGTGCTGAACAACGCCGGGAACCGCGAGGCGAATAAGCCTCGACAGCTCACCCGCGCCGATCTCCAGACCATGAGTTACGACGAGATCGAGAAGGCTCGCAAGGCGGGCCAGCTGAACGACCTACTTGGAATTATGTAACCCTTAGGAGGGTTCCCCTTTGGCTATTTTCCCCGAGCCTGGTAACCGCGAGTCTCGCTTTATCCCCGAGGTCTGGACCGCTGGTGTCTGGACTGAGATGCGAGACAAGCTCGTTGTTGGTTCAGACCTGGTTTGTAACCGCGACTATGAGGGCGAGATTCGGGATGCTGGCGACTCTGTCCGCATTCCGACTGTGACCGATCCCAGCATTGAGGACTATGATCCCGCGCTGGGCTTCTCCGGTGATCCGCAGGAGATGACCGGTGGTAAGCGGACCTTCGAGATTGAAGAGTCCAAGGCTTTCCGTATCCGGGTTGACGACATTCACAAGGTTCAGTCGCTCATTGGCGGCAAGTACATGCACGAGGGCACCTCGCGCGCTGGCCGCAAGCTAGCTGAGGCTTCTGACGCCTACGTTGCCGCGAAGCTTGTTGCTGCCGCTACCGCTGAGGCTGCCAAGCCTGGTCGCGGTAACCACCTTATCGACATTAACCTCACTGCCGCTCCCGACGTCCTTTACGGCCAGTTCGTAGACGTTAAGGTCGCTCTCGATGAGACCGAGACGCCGCTTGATGGTCGGTATGCGATTGCGTCGCCTGCCCTGCACGGTCGCCTACTTCGCGATGAGCGGTTCATTGACGTTTCTAAGTTCGGCAGCAATGAGCCGATCTCGAACGGTGTCGTTGGCAAGTTCCTTGGCTTCTACATCCACCTAACGAACGCGCTTCCGACCGATGTTCACCTGATCGCCGGTCACCGAATCGCGACCACGTTTGCCGACCAGATCGTTAAGACCGAGACCTATCGTAGCGAGAAGTATTTCGCCGACGTGGTTCGTGGTCTGCACGTCTACGGCGCGAAGGTGATGCGCGCCGAGCACATCGCAGTGGGCAAGGTCATCCTTCCGTAAGCCGCAAGCCCGCCCCTTCGGGGGCGGGCTTTCTGTCTCCCCAGGGAGGTTTCATTTTGCTTGCTGAGCTTGCCGATATTGAGGCAAGGCTAGGACGGACGCTTACGCCTGATGAGGCGAGGGCGGTTACCGAACTAATTGGGGACGTGTCGGGCCTAGTGACGGCGTACTGCCGTAGGGACTTCACGGCGCATATCAACGACGTGATCGAGCTTGAGGGCAACGCGGAACGTGAGCTTGCGCTACCAGGCTCGCCCATCACCGAGGTGTTCCGGGTTGAAGTTGACGGCACCGAGATCACTGAGTTTAAGCGTGTGCGTAATTCGCTGTGGCGCCGTTGGGGCTGGCAGAAGTGTCTAGGCGACCCTGAGCCTTCCCGAGTGGTTGTCACCTACTCGCACGGAGAGAACAAGGTCCCAAGTGACGTTAAGGCGATCGTGTGCAACGAGGTGATGCGCGTCCTGGGAAGTACTCCCGGACAGACGTCCGAAACTCTCGGCGATCACGCTATTACCTGGTCTTCCGATGGCGGCTCTGTGTCGCTCTCTAAGGGCGCGAAGATTAGCCTTAGCCGCTTCCGTCGCCAGACGGGTACCGCGCCGCTTAGACGGTCCTAGGGGGCCGTCCGTGCGGCTCTACAGGGACGCGGTTACGGTGCTTCGCGCCGAGCTGGTCACGTCAGGCTATGGACAGGGACGGGACTGGGCTAACGCCCAAACCGTGTACACGGCTCTTACCGCGAGTGTGCAGCCTGCCGGAGCGCGCGACGCGACCGGCCGGAAGCCTGACGAAGATCTCAGCCGCGAGACGGCTATCCACACGCATCGCGTGTACACGCCTGGTCAGGCGGACATCCGCGCAAGCGACAGAGTGCAGTACGGCGGACAGCTCTACGAGGTGGTTGGTTCCCCGTGGGTGTGGGCGCCGGTTACCGGCTCCCCTGCGTACACGCTCGCACTGATCAGGCGCGTTGATGGCTGACGTAGAAATCAACCTCGACAAGGCGGCACTAGAGGCCCTGGTCTTCGATAAGCGGGTGGCGAAAGAGCTACTTGTAACCGCGAAACAGGTTGGCCTTACCGCCTACAACATCGCGCCTAAGCGGTATCCCCTCCACGAGTATGCGGCTTCCATCAAGGAAGAGATCGAGATCACGGACAAGGGTCCTGTTGCGTACGTTCACGCCGACACGGACGCCGTAAAGATCGAGTTCGGTACCGAGGACACGCCGCGATTCCGCCCTCTGGGCAAGGCGCTGGAACGGAACCGAATCAAGTGATCTATGACCCCCTACAGGTGGGGCTAGACCTTCTGCGTTCTGAGATTGCCAACGTGCCGGTTACTGCTGACCTGGTCGGCCACAAGACGGGCAACCCCCGCCTAGTGGTTTCCCTAGTCGGCATAACCGTCGCGTTCAAGCATCGCCTCGACCGCGTGTCATTCGACATTGACGCGTACGGGCCTAACAGGAATGCCGCGCTCATGCTCGCCATGCGGGCGCGCCATGTCCTGCTACAGGTCGGCCCTAAGTCGAGTTTCAACGGCGTTGCGATCAGCGACGCGGAAGAGAACCTAGGCCCGCAGGACCTAGCGGACGGCGTTAGCCGCGAATACCGCTTCGTGTTCTCAGTCTCCCTGTACATGTTTCTAAGGAGTTAGCTTGTCCGCTGTCGATGGCGACCTAATTAAGTTTGCACCTAACGGCCGTGTCCTGACGGCTGCTGCGAAGACGCCTCTACCGACCATTCCCGCCACGGTTGCCACCGCGTTTGATGACTCAACCCCTATCGCTGGTTGGACTGATCTCGGCTATGTGACCGAGGAGGGGGTTACCATCACGCCGACGCTCACCACGTCGGCGTTTAACGTGTGGCAGTCGCAGGCCGCAGCTAAGGTCACCGTTACCGCTGCTGGCCTTAACTTCCAGTTTGCTCTAGCGCAGTTCGACAAGGAATCGACGGAGCTGTTTTTCGGTGGCACGTGGGGCGCACCTACGGCCGGTATCACGAAGATGTCGCTTCCGTCTAACCCCGCTCTGCGTGAGAAGGCGTTCCTAATTCTGTGGGGCGACCTTGACGACGTGAACGGCCTCTATGTTCCGCGAGCGATGATCTCTGACCGCGACGGCCTGTCGATCGGTAAGACCGATCCCTCGATTCTGAACATGACGTTCGAGTCCCTAGACCACTCGGGGAACCTGGCGGACATCATCACGACTGCCGACATGGGCACCGCTTAAGCAACCCCCCTTCCCGTCACTCTCCGCGCTGGCCGGCAACATGCCGCATCGCGTTGACCTGCGGTTCCTTCAACCGTGGCCAAGCAGCCGGCGACTGCGGAGGGTGATCACTGAGATTCCAACACGGCTGTAAGGAGTTCCACGCATGACTAAGGCTAGGGCCGCAAAGGCGGAAGCGACGGGCGAGAGTGTTCCTGTCGAGTACGACGGCGCCGTGTACACGGTTCCGACTCCGATGGATTGGCCGCTTGACGTTCTAGACCTACTTGAGGTCAACAAGATTATTGGCGCTCTCAAGCTCGTCATGGGTGCCGACCAGTACGAGGAGTTTCGTACGTCGAAGCCTCGCACGCTTTCGGACGCCACGAAGCTTTGGGAGTCGGTTGCAGCGGCCAGCGGTTTCGGTAACGCGGGAAACTAGTGTGGCTCGCCCGGACACTGGGCGAGCACTTCGACGCGGTCGAAGCTGACCTTCACCGCTATTACCAGATAGACCTATTGGACTTGTACCGGGGGAAGCTTTCCGTACGGAAGCTGATAGCGCTCCTTTCAGGGCTCCCCCGAGGGTCTGCCCTGCACATCGCCACTGAAGGCGACGCAGCTACGTGGAGCACATCCGATTACCTCCTAGCTAACGCCGTTGATTACCTCGCTATCGGCAACTGGCTGTTCGTCTCCGCGAACTCTAAGAAGGGCGCCCGTAACCCGCGCCCCGAACCCGTGCCCCGTCCGGGTTCGCAGAAGAAAACCCAAGAAGAACCTAGGCGCTTCGCTTCCGCAAAGGAGGTGAGCGCCTTTTTGGCGCGCGTCACAGGAAGGTAAGCGGCTTGGCACAGACGAGAGTTGGTGAAGCATATGTAGAGATCCATCCCCGCCTGGCTCGGAACTTCGCTTCCCAGCTTCGTAAGCAGCTCGAAAAGCAACTCAAGCCGCTTGCTTCCGATGTCGGCCGGAACATCGGTGCTGGCATCAGTGACCAGCTAGGAAAGACGCTCGGCAAGGAACTCGGGAACCACCTCGATACGGCCCTTGAGGGCATCGGCGACAAGCTCGGCGAGTCCGTGGGCGAGTCCTTCGGGCGGCGCTTTCAGAAGCAGCTCAACGACTCCATGCGCGGGGTTCGCATCGAGGGCGGCCCGCAGGTTGGGCAGCAGCTCGGCGAGCAGGTGGGCAAGAGCTTCAACGAGTCCACCAGGCGGCATTTCGCGCAGGCTGGCCGAGACGTCGAGGGCACCCTAGGCAAGAGTCTGCTTAGCGCTGCGGGCGGCGCCGCTGGCCTGGCGGCGAACCTGGGCAAGGCTGCTGCTGGCGCTGTGGGGATGGCTGGCGCCGCGAGCGTGGCTGCTGGCGCGCTCGGCGTTGCCGTGCATCAGACGCTCCTACTGACGGCGGCTCTTGCCCCGGCTGCTGGCGCGCTCCTGGCGCTGCCTGCCGTCCTGGTCGGCGCCGCTGGCGGCATCGCTGTTCTCAAGCTCGCGCTCGGCGGTTTGGGCGAGGCTTGGAAGGCCGCGCTTGCCGGTAATGACGAGGCGTTCGCTAAGGCCCTAACGGGCATGGCGCCCGCCGCCGTCGAGGTTGCGTTCGCGCTTCGTGACCAGCTTGTACCGGCAGTGAACGGCCTTAAGCAGGTTGTCTCTGGCGCGTTCCTGGGACCGCTAGTGGACGACATTCCGAAGCTTGCGGAAGTGCTTCGGGGGCCGCTCAAGGATTCGCTCGCTGGCCTGGCAGCAACGTTCGGCGAGATCGGTTCGAGCGTCGCGGACTTCGTTACCCGCAGCTCTACCGTTGCCGCGCTCGCGGGCATGTACGACCAGCTTCGAGGGGCGATCGAAACCGTTCACCCCGCCATCGTTCCGCTACTAGACGCGTTCCTTGGGCTGTCTGTTGTTGGTGGCGGGTTCCTGGCGAGTTTCGCCCCGTCCGTGAGGGACGGCGTTCTTCGCCTAGCCGAACTGACAACGGCTTTCGTGGACTCTGGCCGTGCCCTTGAGGCAATGCAGGCAGGGTTCCGGGTCTTCGGTCAGCTCTGGCAGCTACTCAAGGACGTCTTCGGGATTGTCTCTGCCGTTCTCGATGCGGTGGAAAAGGCCGGTGGAAACGCGCTAGGCGTTCTCGGCGGACTCGTCGGGCGGCTCCGTGATTTCGTGGAGTCCGCCAAGGGTCAGGACATCCTTGTCGAGATTTTCACGGCGCTAGGCCGTATCGGTTCTGCCCTGCTTCCGGTTATTGAGGCGCTTGCTGGTGGTATCGCTTCGCTCGCTCCGACTATTGCTCAGCTCGCGGAACTAATCGGCCCGATCCTGACGACCGCCGTTAACGCCCTGGCGCCCGCGCTCGCCGAGCTAGGTCCCGGCCTGGTTGCCGTGTTCGTCGAACTCGGTAAGGCTGTCACGACCCTTGCGAATTCCGGCGCGCTAACGCTTATCGCGCAGTCGCTCGCAGCGATCCTAATTGCTGTGGCGCCGATTCTGCCGCCGCTCGCGCAGCTTATCGCGCTACTGGTGCAGGGTCTCGCTTACGTCATCGTGAACTACGTTGCTCCCGCCCTTTCTCAGTTGGTCACGTGGATTTCCGAGGCGGTCACCTGGCTTCAGGGCGAGGGGCTTTCCGAAGATTCATGGCTATCGCGCACGCTAATGTTTTTGTACGAGACGGTAGCTCCTCTGTTCCAAGAGGCTGGCGACCTCATTAGCAAGGTCTTCGCTGACATTCTTGCGTGGTTTCAGGAAAACCAGGCGACCGTGCAGGGCTGGGGCGAAAAGATCCAGTCCATCGTTTCCACTTTGGGCGAGATAATCAGTGGCGCTTTTGAGCTGATCTCGATTGCTTGGGGCGTTTTCGGCGAGCCGCTGCTTGACGCGGTCGGGGCTGTCTTTTCCGGCATTCTCGGCGTCGTAGACGGCGCACTAACCGGCATTCACGGGATTATCGAAGCCGTCCTAGGCGTCATTACGGGCGACTGGGATCGAGCCTGGGAAGGCGTGAAGACGCTTTTTGAGGGCGTCTGGGACATTATCGTTTCCATTCAGGAAACCGTGGGCGAGCTGATCAAGAGCATCATTTCGGTTTTCCTCGGCGACATCGACGCCGAATGGGAATCCCTGTGGAGTTCCGTGCGCTCATTTTTTCAGAGCACTTGGAACTCAATTGTTTCTTGGGTGCAGGCCGCTGTCCGCAACGTGATCGCAGCCGTTGGTTGGCTAGCGGAACTGCCAGGCAAGATCGGCCAATGGTTCGGCCAGGCGGCAAGTGCTGGAGTTGCGCAATTCAACGCGCTACTGAATTGGTTCAACCAAATTCCAGGCTGGTTCGGTCAGCTATTCGCTAACGCGGGATCGTGGCTGTACAACGCTGGCCGCGAAATCGTGAACGGTCTTTGGAACGGCATTGTTTCCCTCTGGAACTGGGTGGTTTCCCAGTGGAATTCCATGGTGGACGGCCTAATCAAGATCGTGAAGGACATCCTTGGAATCAAGTCGCCGTCGAGGGTCATGCACGAAATGGGCGTGTTCCTTGGGCAGGGCCTCGCGGGCGGCATTGAGGCTTCGAGCAAGCTAGTCAACGACGCCGCTACCGCTATGGCGGATGGCGTGGTGGACGCGTGGGGAAACCCCGAGCTTTCTATCGCCGCATGGGATGCCCCGTCTATTGCCGGTACGGCTCCCCCGAGGGGGAGTTTCCCCAGTGATGGCGATTGGGGCCCCGGCACGACTGTCTATGACGTGACCGTTAACGCGGCGCCCACGATTCCCACGGAACGAACGATTGTCAACGCGTTGGGTATGGCCGACGCACTATATGGAGTATAGGAGGGGTGGCAAGCTTTGACTGATTGGCCTCGCACCATTGTTGAGCTAGCCACCCCTGCCGATGTAGCGGCAGGAGTAGGGGGCGTGTACACGTCCTCGTTCAACCTGACGTCTGGCGATGACGGCATCTCTGTGCTTCCGGGGATGAAGGGCTTTGACGCACCTTCATACACGCTCAGCTATGACGAGATGCCCGCCCTTGACGGCGGGTACGCCCGCCATACGCGGGCGACGTCACGGGAACTGTTCGTGCCGATCTACCTTGAGGGCGACGACCGGCAAACCCTGCTCACGCGGAAGCGCGCCCTTCTAGCCGCGCTGAATCCGACCCTTGGGGCTTGTCGTCTCACCTTCACCGAGGGCGATGGGTCTAAGCGTTTCATTAACGCCTATTACGTTGATGGCGCGCAGGGTTCCGAGGGCCAGGACGAAGCGGGGTTCGTGTGGACCAAATATGGCCTCATCTTCCGAGCCCTCGATCCCTACTTCTATTCGGGTACTGCGCAATCAATCAGGTTCTCTGCCGGGAACGTCGAGGTGAATCCGTTCTTTGGTGATCCGTTCCTGGGGCGCCCGTTCATTAACAGGGCGCATAGTCTCAACGGCTCGTCAAACATCACTGTTACGGGCGATGTAGATATGTGGCCTACGTGGACGATTCACGGCCCCGCGTCCACTATGACGTTTACCCGGAAGGTGCCAGGCCAGCCTGACAGGGCGTTCACTCTGAACGCGAACCTAACTGCTACTCAGGCTTTGGTGGTGGATACGCGACCGCGCTCTAAGTCTGTGAGGGACGCGGCGACGGGCGAAAACCGGTGGGGGCTGCTAGGCCCTTCCCCGCACTTGTGGCCCATCTCCCCCGGCCCTAATGAGGTGGTTATCGCTGTCGCCGATGTCGGCGCTGAGACGTCGGTGAACCTTACATACATGCCGAGGTATCTAAGTGCCTAAGTTTCTAGTGGAAGCGCGTGACAGCTTCTATGGACGCGTGGGCGTGGTCGAGCAATACACGTCCCTCGACGTTATTAGCCGCTTCAACGCGGTTGGCGCTTGGAGCCTCACCGTCCCGGCTGACTCAAACGAGGCAGTGATCCTGCGCGCAGGCGGCGGCATCATCGTGTGGATTGACGGCGTTCCCCGGCCGGTCATGTCCGGCCCTGTCACGAGCATCACGCACACATGGTCAGCAGAGCAGCCCGGCAAGGGCCAAGTCGTGTACACGGGCGTCTCTGACGAAACGCTCCTGTGGTCGCGCATCACGCTCCCTGTGCCAGGCGCCACGGTGGAGAACCAGACTGCCGACCGGTACACCTTCACCGGCACGGCGGCGGCTGCGCTCCGGCAGCTCGTGGACGTCAACGCTGGCCCTTCGGCCCGTGCGGACAGGGTCATTGACGGCCTGGACGTCCCGGCCTACTCGTTCGGGCGTTCGCTGACCATTGGCACGCGCTTCGATGTGCTCGGGGTTGCGCTTCAGGACATCGCCGCGTCTGCGGGCATCGGCTGGAAGCTTCGCCAGGGGACGTCTGACCGGCTCGTGTTCGAGCCGTACACGCCTCGCGTCCACGATGACGGCGGGGTGGTGTTCAGCCCCGAGGCGGGCACGCTGGCCGCCTACACGTACCGGCTGACGGCGCCTACCGCGAGTCGTCTGGTGCTCGCCGCTCAGGGCGAGGGACGCAATAGGTGGCTCAAGCAGTACGACGACACGTCTAGCACGCCTACAGAGTGGTTTAGAACGCCGCTGGAACGGTTCGTGGATCGGCGTGACGTGCCCGTGGCTCGTGGCGCCAACGGCTCGCCCGTGAACCCCGATGATCCGGCGCAACCCGCAGACCCCGCCGCGCTCGCCCAGCTCGACCAGGCGGCGGCAGAAGCGCTCGCAGAGTCACAAGCGCTCGGCGAGCTGTCGGTTACCCCGATCGACTCGGAGCACTTCCGATACGGCGTGCATTACGAAGTTGGCGACGTCGTTTCTGTCGATGTGCGCGGCGACATCATCACGGATGTTCTCCGCGAGGTTCGCCTGTCTGACGGCGGCGACGGGCCGCGCGTTTCCCCTGTCATCGGAACCGCTGGGGCATCGGCAACCCCTGGCTTGTATCGGGAGGTTCGGCGTATCTGGAATTCGATCAGGAAGCTTGAGGCTAGAAGGTAACCATGGCAGAGCGTTCTTACCCGTTCGACGGCGGCGACGGGGCATTCATCAGCGAAGCTGATTGGGAAGCGATGGCTTCCGTTTGGCAGGATGACGGCATTATCGGAGACCCTTCCGGCGCTCAGCTTTCGATCACGTCGCAGGGTGTTGCCGGGACTTTGACGGCGGTTGCTGGTAGGGCCGTGATTCGCGGTTTCCACTACTCGCTAGATGCGAATATGGGAGTCAGTTATACGCTGAACACGCACGCTAGCCTCTCGCGCCCTGATCTGGTTGTGCTGCGTTTGGACAGGGGCCTGAACAAGGTTGCCGTCGCTGTTAAGGAAGGCGTTCCGGGCGGTTCGACGCCGACGCCGACGACGTCGGAAACCGTGTATGAGATGCCGCTAGCGTCGGTGTCAGTTCCGCCGAACTCGGCGCCGGTTGTCCAGTCGGGCATCACTGATGTACGCGGGTTCGTGTCGCGCGGGGTTCGTGTCGTGCGGAACGGCGCCGTTCCTACGGAGCCGGGAAGCCTCTACTACAGCAGCTCTAGCGGTCGGGTGCGTGTCGTCACGCCTAAGGCCGGTACGCCTGGCGTGATGGAGGACTACGCGCTGCCTCGTGGCGGCGAGGTGGCGCCCCTGTCTGCTGCCGGGTCTGAGCAGTACCCCATCGGCGCCCCCCAAGGCACGATGGTTTGGGACAGCGTCGCTCAATCCCTCATGGTGCTGAACGGCTCTGGCGCATGGGTTGCGGTTGGCGCTGGCGGCGGCGGCCCTGCTCCCGGTACCCCGTATAGCGCGTTCAAGCGGCGTGGTACGGACCTCGTTGTTACTGGTTCGACCGCTGTAGAAGATCCCCTTCTGAAGATCAGCATTCAGAAGAACGATGTCTTCCATTTCGAGGGGGCTCTCTTCTACCGTGGCGCGGCTAACAACGCGGCCTCAACTCTTCAGTTGAATCACCCTGACGTTGGTGCGGGTTCGATCACTACCGGGTTCGATTACCACGATGGAACGACCACGACCCCTCGACGTCAGGTTCATACCACTGCCGTTCCGGCGCTGGGGGCATATGGCGCCCCGGTGGCTGGAACCCTTTACCTGTGCCGCGTGTTTGGGACGTTCTCTAACACGACCGGGTCGTTTGGCGACCTTTCCTTCACGTACACGCTCACGTCGGGAACTATCACGATCCTGAAGGGCAGCTACCTCAAGGTATCAACCGCTTAGGAGACTGATGGCTGAGAAGAGTTACCCGTTTGATTCGGGTGAAGGCGCGACCCTCAATGAAGATCAGTGGTCGTATATGGCTTCGGGTTGGCAGGATGACGGCGTAGACGCGCCGACGCCTGCGAACACGTCTCTGAAGGTCGTGACGACTGGCCAGCCGTTCACCCTTCTGGTGAAGGCCGGTCATGCGAAGGTGGCGGGCTTCCACTACCACCTAGACGCGGATAAGACGGTTCTCTTCGAGGAGAACACGTCAGCCAACCTGCGCGTTGATCGCCTGGTGTTGAGGCTTAACCGCGACTCCAACACTGTGACGCTCGCGGTTAAGAAGGGGCCAGGCACGGGCACTACCGTGCCCCCTGCCGTCGATCGCTCGTGGGCGTCACCCGAGGTGCCGCTAGCGAACTTCATCGTTCGTGCGAACTCTGACACGGTTGCCCCGGCCGACCTGACGGACGCTCGGGAGTTTGTTTCGTCAGGCGTTCAGATGCTTTCTCCGGCGAATGCCGCGTCGGGTTCGCGGCAGCTTTCAGAGGGGCAGATCGGGTATGACCCGACTGCTAGGAAGTTCTATGCGCAGGCGAGCGCGAGCAAGATTGAGATCGGCGCTCAGCCTGATCTGTCGCCGTACCTGACGGCGAGTTCGGCTCAGACTACGTATGTCGCTAAGTCGGCTCTGAGCGGGCTTGTGCGCGCGGAGTCTGCGATTCGGATTAGTAATGTCACGCTGGCGTCGCCCTGGAAGGCGGTCAACTTTCAGGTTTCCGCATGGGCTCGCGGGCCTATGGCCATGATTTCGGGCGGCGTCTGGTGGGATCAGGGCGGCGCCCTGGCAAAGGGCCAATCTGCCCGCATAGGAACGATCGCTGACACGTGGGCTCGACCGTGGCAGGGTTTCCCGATCACGGGAATCATCTACGACTCTAACGATACGTATTCCGGCGTTGCGATCCTTCAGGTACTCAGCAACGGCGAGTTGTGGTTTAACAGTGGCAGCGTTCCGTTGCGGTCTACTTGGCAGACTGTCTATTTCAACGGCTCTTACATATTGGATCAGTACTAATGGATGATGAGCCGGGTTTCAAGGTAACGGTTCGCGAAGTTTTCGAAGAGATGCGGGAGCTAACCCGAGGGGTTCAAGAGCTAACGCAAGAGCTGAAGGAATCCCGCAAGACTGACGCCGACCACGAGGGGCGTCTACGCGTAGTAGAGCGTTGGATGTGGGGTTTGCCTGTGGCAATCGTCGGGATGGTCGTTGCGAACATCGCAGCATTCATGAAGTAAGGAGTTCGAGATGGCTACCGCTTCCGGTATCCGAAGCGTTGCCCGTGCCGAGATCGGCTATCGGGAAAGCGGACGCAATCACACGAAGTACGCCGACCAGGTGAGCGCCCTGCGTTGGGCGCAGAATCAGCCTTGGTGTCACACGTTCGTGTCGTGGGTGTTCCAGAAGGCTGGCGCCGCGAACCTGGCGCCGGTTACCGCGTCGTGCCTCGCGGGCGTGGCCTGGTTCAAGAACCGTGGCCGGTGGCACTCGACGCCGAGGGTCGGCGACATCGTGTATTACGGCCCCAGTGGCGGAACGCACGTGGAGATCGTGACTGGCGTCACGGACACGCACATCAAGACCGTTGGCGGGAACACTTCGGGTTCCTTGGACGGCACCTATTTCAACGGCGATGGCGTCTATGAGAAGGACGTCCCCCGCTCGTCGCCCCGCATCTACGGCTATGGGCGTCCGGCCTACAGCGCGCCCGTGAAGCCCGGCGAGAAGCCGTCAGGCGTGAAGGTGCCGACGTTCCCCGGTGTCCTCAAGCCCGGCTCTGTCGGCTCGGCTGTGCGCGTGCTTCAGAAGCGGCTACGCGATCGAGGCTGGCGCATCGAGGTGGACGGCATCTATGGCGACGACACAGAAAGGGTTGTGGAGATGTTCCAGCGAGAGAAGGGCCTAGATCGTGACGGCGTGGTTGACCGCGACACGTGGCGCGCGGCCTGGCTGCGCGAGGTGACGTGATGATTCATCGCGCGCCTAAGGGGCGCGTGCGGCAGCTCGGCGCTGTGGCTGTCGCCCTGGGCGTCGTTGTCGGCGCCGTTGTGGGGCTTCTGGCGCTGGGGCTCATGTGGCTGGCAAGCCTCTAGCTCGCGCCGTGTACACGCCCTGACGTGACGATCTGTGACTAACTTGCAAAGTCCGCGAGTCGCGTCGTTGCAGGTCACCGCGTTCCGCGGAACTGCCGGCGACTCCGCGCAGTAACCAATTGGGGCGGCTTGCCCCCTTGCTATGAGAGGTTGGAAAGACATGACTGAGGACAACAAGCGAGCGCTACGCACTGCCCTACAGACTCTTGTGGGTGTGGCGGTTGCGCTGCCGTTCATCGTGGACGCGTCCGGCGTTCCCGAGACGCTGCCCGCCGTCGCGGGCGCCCTGGCGGTTGCCGGTGGTTTCGCTCGTGTGATGGCGCTTCCGGCCGTGCAGGCGCTTCTACCGAAGTGGCTGCGCACTGACGCGAGCGCGTCTGAGTGAGCTTGTGAGCGCATAAGAGAAGCCCCCTAAGGTCATTGGACCTTAGGGGGCATTTCGTCGTTCCAGGGCCTATGCGCGCCTCTCGAAAGCGCGGCGTCGTGGCACGGCTGACGACCGGTTGCGTTCCCAATAGTCATCCATGGGTTTATGGGCTCGCGCGGCCTGCTCGTCCAATTGCGGTATCAGGTCATTGAGATCCCACGCGAGGATGACCGGCAGTACGCCACGCTCGTACTCGCCCACAGAGGGGACCGTCCAGCGTGCCGCCGCGACCCCGATTGCAAGATCGGGGAAGAACTCCCATTGAGCGCCGTACTTCGCTTTCATTTCGTCAAGCGTCATCGGGCTAGCTCACCGCCTTGAGGTGCGCCCGCTTGCGGGCTTGGCGGGTAGCCAGTTGGACGGGCGTAAGGCCCTCGATACGGGCAATTCGCCGACGCAGCGCCGGAGCATCGAGGCCGCACACAAGGTTGTCTTTGTTCGTTTGGGGGTTGATCCGCATCGCGATGTAGCCGCCGCCCGCGCCGTCCATCACGACCCATCCCTCTATCAGGAACGGCTGGGGGAGGTCCCAACGCACTTTGGATCACCGCCTTTCGCGGTCGTCCGTCCATAGGGGTTGATCACGGGTGAACTCCATGTGCTTCCTCGTACTCGAGAACCTTCCGGCGAAGCAGCTCTAGGGATCGGTGCTGCATGACGACCCCGCTCCGCTTCGTGCGCGCCTGCCAGGCGCCCCGCCCTGTCTCGTCGATCGCTACGTGCCAGCGCTTCAGCAGTTCACCCCACTTGCGGGGGGCCGTCGTCTCTGTCAGGCGATGCATTACCGCAGCATACGACAACCTTCCTAGTCCTTCCTAGTCCTTCCCATGGGTACCTGTGGGTAGGACTGCGAACCTTTGCGTTCCTAGCGTGGTCATGTGGACTTTGAGCCTGACCAACTGCGATGGGAAGCCGTGCGCGATGAGGTGCGGCGCCGCATCGCTGCGGGCATCTACAAGCCCCGTCATCCCATCCCTGGGGAACCGCGTCTCGCCGAGGAGTTCGGCATGGCCAAGGGGACGGCCCGTAAGGCGATTAACGCCTTGCTTGAGGCGGGGGACGTGTACACGGTCCTAGGAAAGGGCACGTTCGTCAGCCCCCGGCCTGACCTCGTCGACGAACCCGAGTGACCCGGTTTTGATCACTCTCCGCGCTGGCCGGCAACATGCCGCATCGCGTTGACCTGGGGTTCCTTCAACCGCGGCCAATCAGCCGGCCGCTACGTTGCGTGATCTAGCCCCCCGGCTTGGCTCCCGGCTGCTAGGTTCGGCTCCTCTTCTGATGTACCCGTTTCACCTCGTGAGCCGTGCGTGATGCTGCACGACGGCTACAGGCCCGCCCTCATGCCAGTGAGGGCGGGCTCTCTGCTGTCAGCCCCTTGAATGGTCGGCTTGGACCGATACAGTTCCCCGCCATGAGCCATCCGCAGCATCCCCAGCACGGCCAGCAGCCGCACGGCTACGGCCCTCCACAGCATCCCCACTACCCTCCCCCGGCCTACGCACAGCCCCCGATGCCGTACCAGGCGCGGCAGGCCGTCACAAAGCCCGCGTGGACTATCGGCCAGATTCTTCTAGTGCTCTGCACGTGCGGGTTCGCTCTGCCGTTCGTGTGGTTAGCTCGGCGGCGCAAGACAACGATCACGCGTTACCGGTGAAACACAAAAGCCCCCGCCGTAGCGGGGGCTTTCTGCGTTCTAGCGGAGGATCACCAGCCGGGGCCGTAGTGGCTCGGACCCTCGCAAAGCCATTCGCTCAGCCCGTGAACGCACGTCGGGTAGAGCACTTCCAGGATGCGCCCGTACTCTGCACGGATCGGGGCCTGGTCGATCTGGTGGAAGGCGCAGTAGGAGCCCTTCCGCTCCATGAAGTTGAGGGCCTGGTCCTCCGTGGCGAACCCCACGAGGAAGCTACGGCGAAGCTCGCAGACATGAACGTCAAGCCAAATGCGGGCTTCCGGCTCCCCCGCGATCCTCGCGAATACCGGGTCATTGACGACGGTTCCCGCGATCTCCCATGCAACGCTCTCCGCGTCGCGGAAGTCGTGCGGCAGCTCGGCGCCGAGAGCGCGATACATCGCCTCCGTGAGACGCCCGATACGGACTGGGACGAAGCTCTTACCCGCCTGGTAGAACTCTTCCCAAGCGTCATTGAGAAGCGGCGCGATCTCCATAACCTTGGCGTAGTCGGCGTGCGGGTAATTGCCCCATTCGATGCTCACTGTTGGTTCCCTTTCGTGTTTCCCTGCTGACACGGGAAACACTACAGGCCGTGTACACGCTTTGCAAGTTAGTTGTCCTCGGCAAAAGGAAAGCCCCCGCCGTAGCGGGGGCTTCTCTGCGTTGGGGTTACGCCTTCAACTCCTGTCGGTAGTCCACCCAGAAGGAGAACGGGGCGCGGCGCTCGCCCTTCGACTTGAACAGTGCCACAAGCGCCTCACATGCTTCAGGGCGAGTGTTCGCGGTAATGCCGTACTTCTGGACGGCCCACGCGGTGAACTCGCGGTCTTCGGCCTCGTGGCGCTCCCTGCGCTTGCGCTCCCCTTCGCGGCGGGCTTCCGCCTGCACGGCCTTGATGTCCGCCTTGACCTTCCCCTGAGTCCAACCGGCAGCCTTAGCGGCGCAGTCAACACCGAAGTACTCGGCGTCAAGGTCGTTTCCTTCAGCGTCGAGGGCAATCATGATGACCGTCATCTTGAGTTCGACGCGCCCGCAAAGGTCGCACGTGGTGACGTCATCAGTGGTTCCGTGAACCCGGTAAGCCTTCATGGTTTCTCCCTGGACTGCGCTTCCTGCTGACCCCCTGAAGGTAGCAAAGCGTGTACACGCTTTGCAAGTTGGTTGTCAGACAGAGAGAAAGCCCCGCCGTAGCGGGGGCTCCCTTGTCGAGGGCTAGAACTTGTCGGCGCAGACGGGGCCGATACCCGCGTCAATGCTGTCTTGCTTCGTCAGCTCGCGACGACAGACGCAGCACGAGCCGGTTTCCCGGCCGAACGCCTTAGCTTCGTCGAGCGTCAGAAGGTTTTCCGGCTTCAGGCGACCGGCAATGCCGGGCGCGTAGTCGGAAGTGACCTTTCCCGATTCGGTCTGGTAGATCTCGACGGCGTAGAGCCGTCCGCCCTTCGACTCCCGGACCTCATAGAACTTGCCGTCGAGCTTGTAGAAACCGGGCTCGACAGTGGCCCTGATCGGCTTCGCGGCGGCGGGAACGTCCATCGCCTTAAGCCACGTAATGAGATCGCTGGCGAGCGCCTTAGTCAGGTCATCAAAGCTGGCCTCGATCACCTCCGCGTCAAGGCCGCGCTCGGCGGCGAGCTTCCGAATGAACACCTTCTGAGGCTCGGTAACCGCGTTCTTAACCGGCATCGCTGTCTCCCTTGGCCGTGCTTTCCTGCTGACGAGGGAAACGTTAGCCCGTGTACACGCACTT
Source organism: Nonomuraea roseola (assembly GCF_039535395.1). Taxonomy (NCBI): domain Bacteria; kingdom Bacillati; phylum Actinomycetota; class Actinomycetes; order Streptosporangiales; family Streptosporangiaceae; genus Nonomuraea; species Nonomuraea roseola. The sequence goes on along the minus strand of NZ_BAAAXC010000015.1, from coordinate 3,827,357 downwards.
TGCAAGTTGGTTGCTGTAGGCAAAGAGAAAGCCCCCGCCGTTCTGACGGGGGCTTGTCTATCAGGCGTCGAGGAACAACCAGCGAAGGAACGCCTTCCTGTCGTCGATCGCGCCCCTCCCATAAAGCTCGTCCGCCATTTGGAAACCGATGTTCATGATGACGCTGTGCTCTGTGCTGCCCTTGCCGTGAACGGCTTCCGCGAACTCGGCGCGGGGACGAAGGACGTTCCGAAAGGCCGTCAGCGTCACGTCTTCGGTGGTGAAGGTGGCGGGCGCGGGCGCCTCGACGGCAGGGGCCGCGTCACGCCACTGGACGGCGGCAGGCGCCTCGACGGGCGCGGCCTCGACCACGGCGACCGGGGCGACCGGCCTAGCGGGCTTCCCGCTCGTGGCGGTCTTGCGGAAGACAACCTTCGTGATCGCTGCCTTGCGGGCGCCGTACTGGTGGGCCGTCATGGTCGAGTCTTCGGCGAAGTACTCGTCATCAAGAGCCTCAATCGCAACCAGGTAGTAGGCCGCGAGGGTTCCGCCCGTGGTCGGGGTTTCGCCCTTGCGAACGTCGAGCACGAACCCCCGAAACTCGTCGTCGATGTCGTCGATTTCCAGGAGCCGCGTAAGGCCACGGGCCTTGAGGGCGTTAACGGCTTCCTGAAGGGTCCAACCGCCCGTGCTGTTCGGAATCGTCATGCTGAGGCTGGTTTCCATTGTGTTCCCTTCCTTGTTCCTGCTGACGAGAGAAACCATACAGACCGTGTACACGCTTTGCAAGTTGGTTGCTGTAGGCAAAGAGAAAGCCCCCGCTGTAGTGCGGGGGCTGTAGTTGCTTCTAAGGCCGTTTCTATGCGGTGGCGAGGGTCATGCCCGGAAGGGTCTCTTCGACCGCGTCAGCGGCGACCTGAGGGGCGTTCTTAGCCATCTCCTGCCGCGCCTTCCGAAGAACCTCGCGCCTGGTGCGGGCAACCATGTTCGGAAGGATGTCCGCGAGGTGCTTACCAGTGACCTTGCCGGGGTTCTCGACCGTGGCGAGGAACGCGATAGCAGCCTCCACGTGCTCGGCTCGAACCCGGATGGTTCCGGTCTCGGCGGGCGCGGGCTTCTCTTCCGGGTTCTCTTCCACGATAGGCGCCGGAACCTCTTCGGCGACGACTTCCGCGACCAGCTCGGCAACCTCTTCCGCCACCAGCTCGACGGCGCCAGTCCTCCCCGCCGTGTCGGCGGCTGCACGCCGCACCAGGCCCATAAGAAGCTCAAACGCGATCGTGAGCGTTCCTGCCGGGATGGCGGCGCCGATGGCTCCGATAGCGCCGTCTTCGATGCCGTAAAGGACGTTCGCCGAGAGGGTCAGGAAGATGCCAATCCCAAGCGCCCACTTCGCGAGCGCCCCCGAGGCAACGCCCCTTCTAGCCGCGTCTAGCAGCATCATGGACGCGACGATGATTAGGCCGTCGATCGTGAGCGGGATCAGGTAGGCAACCCATCCGGTCTCGCCGTACGAGGTGACGACGGCATGGATGTGGCTGTAGGAGACGACGGCGGCGACGGCCGCCAGGACGGCGACGACGGCAACCGTTACGCCCCTGATCCACTTGTCTGCCTTGCTCATGGTGTTCCCCTTCGTTTCCTGCGTTTCCTGCTGACGGGGGAAACCATAATGCGTGTACACACGGTTTGCAAGTTGGTCGTTTTTTCGGGCATAAAAATACCCCCGCCCTTGTACGGGGCAGGGGTATGGTCGGCGGCGTTTACGAGATGCCGTGAGCCGCCTTGTAAGCGTCGATGACTACCGCGCGTAGCTTGCCGGTTTCAGACACTACATAGATCGTTTCGCCCGCCTTATCGTTTTCCTCGCGCGCCCACGCGCGGATCACATCGCCTGACGGCAGCTCGCTGGCTGCGGCGGCGGGCTTGGAGCGACGGCGACCAGGCGTAACGGGGCGCTGCCCCTCCGCTTGCGTGATGGGGGCTGCCACTGCCTCGAACTCGACAAGCACCTTGCGAACGGGCGCCCCGTGGCGGTCGCACACAAGGGCTTCCTTGCCGTTGATCTTTATCGTGTCTGTTGCCTCAACTTCTTTATCTTCTGACGCGCAATAGTCACAGTAATCCACTGTGAACGTCTTTCTAGGCATGGCCCCTACCTCTTAACCCGTCGCTCGCGGTTGGAGCGAATCGTATAGCAAAAACGCGCTAACGATCCCCCAATACGGGCAGGACCGTTAGCGCGATCACGGCTTACTGGAGTTGCATCTCACTCCCGCAAGGGCAGAACGGCAATCCGATCTCAACCCACTTACGGGACGTCCGAACCTGGTAGCCCTCGCAGTCACAGCCATCCGCAACGCACTTCAAGAGAACGTGCCGGTTGGTCTGCGCCTTGGGGCCGCTCGACGCCGGAGGGATACGCCTCGCGGGCGGCAGCTCCTCGCTGGGAGCGTCGCCGCCCTTCGGCGTGGCGGGCGTCTGGGTGTAGGCGCGCGGCGTGAGAACGCCGTGAGGGTACTCCCCCAGGTCTTGCGCCATCTTCTTAAGCTCTAGCGCCAGGTCCTCACCGGCAACGGTGGCAGTCATCGGACCGACCAGGCCGAGCGCCTTAGCGGCGTCAGCGAACGGCCCCTGATGACCGTTCCGGCAGTCGTCGGCAGCGTGGCACAGCTCGTGCATCAGGACATCGAGCACGCGCGCCGTGTCGCCAATCTCGGGACTGATGTAGATGTGGTTGGCTCCGTCGTTCGAGACGAAGGAAGCGAAACACACGCCGAGAATGGTTCCGTTCTCCGTTCCGCGTCCGTCCGAACCGTAGCCAACGCTGACGTGAACCTTCTTCGGAAGGGGGAAACCAATCTCTTTGAAGCGAGGGCGAAACGTCTCCATCGCCTTGATAAGCCAAGCTTCCCGAGTCTTCGTAAGGTCCTTCATGTCCGCTCCCTGTTTCCGTTTCCTGCTGACGAAGGAAACGTTAGCGGAACGTGTACACGCTTTGCAAGTTGGTTGATGAGCGGACATGAAAAAGCCCCCGCCGTAGCGGGGGCAAGGTGCTGGCCCTACCTGCTGGCCAACCTGTCGTACATGGCGGCGCACGCCGGACACATCGGGACAGGGTTAGCCATCGTTGGAATCTCCCTTTGGGTGACGGCCTCGACGCCCCGGATGGTGTGTGCTGCCGAGTATTCACAGACCTTGTTCACTTGGCGCCCTTCCTTGGCTTCCTGCCGCCCTAGCTCGCGTACATGTTCATGAACGTGATGCCCTGAAGGATCGCCCAACGCCGGTAGTGGTCAGGGTCTTCATGGGTGTCGGCTACGTCGAAGTTATCGACCAGGAACTTGCACGCGTCCTTCCAGCGCTCGGTACGTCCGAGGTGGATTCCGCGCTCTGCCACGAAGTCACGGACTTCCTTCAGCTTGCCCTCTAGGTACAGGTCTGAGAGGTCTGTGCATGCCGTGCGGCGACCTTCTAGGTTCTTTTCGTAGGTCATCATCGCTCGTGCCCTTCGCTCGTTCCTGCTGACCGTGTACACGCTACAGGACAACCAACTTGCAAAGCAACCGGTTCGCCAGCAACCAACTGTCAATAGGGCTGCGGGCCTGTGACCTGGGGGAACGTCGGTCCGCGGAAGGGCCGGCGGCTGTGGCACACACATTCTGACCTGCGGGGACGCTTACTGACACGGGAAAGCAGAAAGCCCCTGGGCGAATGAATGGACCAGGGGCTTTCCGTGTTGCGGTTGTCAGCAGGAACACCCCAAGGGAGCACCTTCCGCAACGTCTAAAGGCTATCAGAGCAGGCAGGACGTGTAAGCCCTGCCTGCTCATGGCTAGATGCGGTGATCGGGGGCGACTAGCACGGCGTTCACCGTGCGCCGTGTGCAGCCTTCCCGTGAAGATGTCAGGGCGTGTACACGACTTGTACGGGGCTGTAGGAGCGCGTCAGCGCCTCCCAGTCCCACCCGACTACAGATTCGCCCGCCATCCTCCACAGCCCGTCATACGATCGCTGCCACGCGTCGCCGTCACAGTCCACCACGACGGCGCGGGCGCTCGGCTCCTCCGGAAGGGTCTCTTGCTTGCACATGGGGCACTTCTCCATGGTCACTCCCCTTCCGGCCGGTAGATCATGCCCACCAGGCCGTCATCGTGAATCAGTCCAGCGAGGGTCACAGCCCTTCCACCGTGAAGGGTGGGGATGTGCTCGCCTGCCATGCGGCAGTTCAGCGGGCTAGCCCCGATCGCACGGAAGGAAGTCCATTCAGTCATGCCATCGGAATAGGTGGTGCGCTCGACGCGGACCGTTCCATCCTTGGCGACATAGAGGGTTTCTTCCGTCACGACTTCAACAACGATCACTCTGTGACTTCCTTGTCTTGGATCATCGGGGGGAAGCGCCGAGGTGTTGGACCGTCTTGCGGAACGGTCGGACTGGCCAGCATAGAACACGTGTTCTATCGCTGCTAGGGGGGAGTCGATCATGCTTCGACCGGCTTCCACACGGAGCGCGTCACTTCGCGCGCCACGAGGGCCAGGCCGTAGCGGCGACAGTAGGCCGCTATGGCTTCCTCGCTGTCATTGACGGCGAGGATGATGCCGCCAGGGTTGGCGGCGCCGTACTCCGTGAACTGCTCGTAGGCCGTGAACGCGCTCACACGCCCGCCTCGTCGGCGATCTCCGTAAGCTCGTCGATCAGCCGCCGCAGCGCGGCAAGCCTCATGACTTCCTGGTTGGTGTTAACCCACCTGCCGCCGTCCTGGCGGCTGGTGAAGCGGACCACGACCACATGCGTTCCGTCCTTGTGGCGGTCCGCCCTGGCGGTTACTTCGTCCGATGGCATACCGATGTGCATGTTTAGGCCACACGCCTTTCTGGGGAGAAGGGCAAGCAGGAGCGGCAGGCCGTAGCCCGCCGCTCAACCAACTTGCAATTACAGGCTAGCAGAAACCCCCGACAGGACACAGCCTTAACCCTGGCGGGGCAAGCGCTGTCGAGCACTCTTCGCCGATGCTGTCGGCCGCGTGTTAGCCCCGGTCAGGGTCACCCGTGGCGTCCTCCTGGTCGCGCCCTTCAGCCGAGGCAGGGCGGCGCCCGCCTAGTGAACGACTAGGCAGGCAAGGCCGTACAGCGCCAGGAAGCCAACGCCCATAACCATGGTGAGAATCAGGCATCCAGCAAGCGCGTGCGGGTCGTCATCATGAGGGTATCGACCAGTCATTTGGTTCCCTTCACGTACTCGTGTGTGACGTCTTCCCAAACGGTCCTAGCGCGGTAAACCTTGATACGCATTACTTCCCAGGGGTTAGAGCGCCGATAGGCGACAGCCCTTCGAACGCTGGCAACGTCGTCATAGACGTTGCGATGGTTGACCGCGTTCGGGAAGACACGAAACGTCTCGTCCGGCAGATCGTGATCCATTACATGCGCCTTCCCTTCTTTTCCCAAAAGGTGTTCCACTTCTCCCACACGTAAAAGACTGGGGGCATGACGAAGAACGCGATTCCAATCGGTACCGCAGCCATAACTATGACGCCGACAGCGACCCCAAGCCCCGCAAGCAACTGACTCATTTGCCGTCCCTGTCGTCGTGCGTCGTCGCCAAAGCGCGAGCGTTCGATACCGCCTTACGCGCGCCAGGCCCGTCGTGGTCGCCAGGCGGTCGGTTCACGGTTCGGTTGAGGATCTGCGTTAGCCGTTCCAGCGCCCTTGAGTGCTTCATGTGCTCGCCCCTGGCGACCGGCCGCCAGCCGCGCGCCTGCGCCTCCTCGCGCTGCGCGGCGCTGTACGTCTCGCCTTCCGCACGGCGCACAAGGACGTCTCTCCAGTCGGGCCGCAGCTCGTCTAGCGCCGCACGTAGGTCCCACAGGGACACGACGACGTTCCCCGCGTCAGGGGCGGCTACATAGCCGTCCTTCGTGGGAGCGTCCCATTCCGCCCCTAGCGTCTCGACAGCGATCGACAGGAGCGCGCGAGCCTCGTCGGGCGTGTAGATGTATCGGGCGGTTCGGGTGACGTAGTCGGCGCGCTCTCGTGCGCAGTAGGCGACAGCCTCGCGGGAGAGCGACACGTACAGTTCGCCGTCCGACATTCCGTTGTAGACGTCAGCCCGTGTACACGCCTTAACAAGAATCTCTTGCGTGATGTCGTCGGCGTCCATGTGCGGCCAGTCGCGAGCGACCTTCCGCCCGACTGATTCCGCCGTCCGCATGACTAGCTCTGTGATCAACTCCAAACCTTCCCGTCCGCGATGAACGAACCGTTGTCGTCCATCGGAATCAATTCCGGCCTAACCCGCTTGCCGTCCACGTGGAGCATTCCGAAACCCGACTGCCAGTTCGCTGTGACGTGTCCGAGGTATTGCGCCTTGCGCATGTCCATCACGTTGCCAACTTCCATTCCCCAGCGAACGGAATGCTTGGCGGTTGTGCCCTTCGTCTGTGGCATGAGCCCTAGCCGGTGAACGTGACCGATCGCGACGGACTTCTCTAGCTTGTCCACGAGCTTCACTGCAGACATGCCGGGCTGTGTGACGGTACGAATTCCGGTTGCGTGACCGTGCATCGCGACCCAGCCGGGGGCGATGTCGAGGCTTCCCCGGATGATGTTGATTCCGTGGGAGTCGAAGTCAAGTAGCGTCTCGACGTTGAAGGCGTTCGATTCCGCTAGCGCGGGCGCGTGCTTGGTGAGGTATCGACGTGGGTTCGCGTCGTGATTCCCCTCGATGAAGTCTGTCGGTCCGTCGTAGCCGCGCCGTAGGTCGCCGAGGATGCGCTTACCTAGCTCGCTTTCCTTGAACACGTTGTTTTCGAATTCCGCGCGGGTGTCCTTGTTCCAGCGCGACGGCCCCGCGTAGTCCATGAAATCGCCGATGATGACAAGGCCGTCAGGCTTGGTCGCATGGATGTAGCCGTGTAGGGCCTTCACCTGTCGGGGGTTGTGGTACGGAATCTGCGCGTCCGGGTAGATCAGGATTCGCTTAATGGTGTCTCCTTGGGGGGAATGCCGGGGGCGCCCGAAGGCGCCCGCACCGGCGTAGGGGTCTAGTACTTCGGGAAGTGGTTGTTCGGGTCGGCGAGGTCGGGGCTGCTCCGCATCTCACTCATCGCGGTCATGGAGATCATCAGGAGAATCAGCACGACCATGCCGTCTAGCGCCGCGTCGTCCGCCTCGTCCCACTTATCGACGGCAAGACTCACGAGGGAATCAACCTCGGGGGGCAGGTCCTTCAGATCGACCACGCCGATAGCGTCGGCAATGATCGCGTTCCGAATGAACCTGGCGAGCGTCGCCGAGCTGCCGCCGAGCTTGTCGAAAGTGTCACTCACAGGTCGAAGCCCTTCTTGAGTTCACGCTGTATGCGCTTGATGCGGATGCGAGCCATGACGCCGTACACAATGAGGTCTTCAGCCTCTTCGCTCGCCCATTCGAGGAGTTCGCGAATGGTCATGCTTTCGAATCGCTGCGTATCGCCCTCGTCGTACTGCTCTTTACCGACCCCGACCACGCGCGCCTTTGCGGCTCTGATTGCGTCTTCTACGGCTTCTGCTAGCTGGTCAGAGGTAATGCCTACTGCCCTCCCCATTCGTTGCTCTCACGTGGCCTAGAGCGGTGTTCCATCCGGCCTTGAATGCTTCGGTCCAGAATTCCTCTTGCGTGTACACGCGGTTGACGTCGGTGGCGCGTAGCCAAGCCTCATAGTCCTTGCGGATGTCCTCGTCACTCATCCCCGCTCCTCCACCAAACGCGCCTCATATCCGGCGTCGTGACCAGCGCTGTAACCGGCCTTGAATCCGACGCACCATTCGCAATTGTCGTCGCGACAGGTCGAGTCTCCGTCAGACATGCTGCATTCCAACCTTCCTAAGCAGGGCTTCCGGCCCTTCCGCCTTAACGAGGCTGTTCACGTCGTGGCCTTCCGGCATAAGGATGATGCGGACGTTTCCGCAGTCGCGCGCGATGCGCTCGCCTAGCTCTTGCCCCTGGCCCTTATCGTCGGCATCCGCTAGGTGGTAGACGACGTCATATTGCTTGAGCGCTAGCGCCCATTCCGGGCGCCACGAGGACACGCCAGGGAATCCGATAGCGGGCAAGCCGCACTGTGTTGCAATCCACGTGTCAGGTTCGCCCTCAACCGTGAACATCACGTTGTGGTCCTCTTCCAACACGCGTGTGTTGTACGGCCTGGGAATGTCGCCAGGGACGGACAGGAACTTTGGTCCGTCGCCGTCGCCTACTCGGCGGAATCGAATCTGTAGCGTCATTGCGTCCGGGGAAAGGTACGGGATCGCTATGCGTCCGACGTACTTCTCATGACCCGGCATTGAACTTGCGACGTAGCCCAATCGAAAGGATCGAATGCTGTCCGGCGTTAGCCCCCGCTGCGTCAAATACTCTTCTGCGGGGCTTCCTCGCATTGCCCTTTGATAGTGCCTTGTGCTCTGCGCCAAGAATTCCAGTGAGGATTTCGACGGCACCAACAAAATCGCAGCCCTCCTTCCATTGGACGATTGAGAACGTGTCGCCGTGCGCTTCGCAGGCGTGGCATTTGAACGCGCCGCGCTCGGTTGATACCGACGCGGACGCGCTACGGTCGTCATGGAATGGGCATTTCATGGGCGCCCACTTGTACCCTTCGGGCACGTATTCGGCGCCGTAGTGCATGAGCACTTCGGCTATGGCCTGCTCAGCCACAGCGCAATCATTCGTAGACAGTGACTGTCTTAGTGGTCGGCCAGACTGAACGAATCTCGCCGTCCCAGGTCGTGCCACCATAGGAGGAGTAATAGCCGGTCTTCTTGAAGTACCGAGTCACATCGCCCTGAGTCACCTTGATAACAACGTGCGTGTGCTCGCCCTCACCCTCGCCGCCGCCTTCCGTCTGAACGGTGGCCACGTTCCCGAGGCCCTCAACCTCAGTGCCGCTCTCGTTGTTCTCGTCTCGCCAGAACCACCACGAGCCGTCATAGAACTGGGCGCCCCGGTGGCCGAGAACGGCCTCTTCCACCTCGCGGGGCGAAGCGTCGGCAAGGTTAATGTTGTACGTCATTACTTTCCCTCCAGAGGAATCAGCCGATCGGCGCGGCTTAGGTGCCGCGCCACATAGTTCATATCGGGACGGTAGAACACGTCATAGTTGGCCACTATGAAGCGGGCCGACCAGCCTTTTGTCAGTGATGTAATGGTGCGTCGAAGCGCCCAGGCGTAGGCCCATCGCGGCGAGCATGTGTAGTCGCTCGGGATGACCTGCCGTTCAAGCGCGGTCGCATAGATTTCTTCACGAAAGAGCCGTACCTGATCGTCGTATGACAGCGCGCGAACCTTGGACATATCGACCTGCACGGTAGCGCCGTCTTTCAGGACGCTTTCGTATAGCGGCCTTTCGCCATAGGCCACGCTGTCATGAATGCTGTCGTGGTCGTAGATGCGCCTGACGGCGTCGTTGAAGAAGTCGGCAGCCTCTAGGGTTAGGTTGACCTGTTTGACCCCGTGGCGACGTTCCCAAACCCGATACAGCATGTCGTGAAGTTCGGGGATGATGCGCGCTCCGCGTTTCTTCAGAAAGAGCAGATCGCCCATGTGTTTGTGCCATGACCCGTTGCGCAGGTCCCAATAGGCATGTGACGCCTTAATGGTGATTAGCTCGTCTGGGGTTGCGTAGGCAGTCCCCCGCCTCTCCGCGAGCCACGGTGTAAAGTCGTCATCCCAGAAGACATCGGCGCCGGTTGCGTCGGTGGCGCTGAAGACGTCTAGGTCTTTTGGCTCTATGGCCGTGTCGCCATACCAGTGTGCGAGGGCTGTAGAGCCGACTACCAGCATGTTCATTTGGCCCTAGCCCTTACGGGCTTCGACATATGCGAGCGCTTCGCCCCACGTCGCGCCGTTGTCCTGCCGAATCTGCAGGAGATGCGCGAACTCTAGCGCCACGTCGGAAATGCCCTCGACTACCCTGCCGATCACACAAAAGGCGTTGTCGGCCTCGTGCTTCTGGAGCGTTTCGAGCGGAACGCCCAGACGGTTAAGGGCAACGCCAACCAGGCAGCCGGGAGCAAGCTTTTCCTCGTTCTCTGCGTCCGTGTGGACGTAATAGCACTGGCCCGTTCCGTCCGCCATGTGCTCGGGGGCCCCGTAGACGTAATCGGGCTTCTCGGCGACGACCGCCTTAAGAGTGTCGATCATCTCGGCGTCGGTCACCTTGGGGAGGGTCATGAGGGGGTCTCCTGTCTCTAGGTTGGTTACTCTCCGCGCTGGCCGGCAACATGCCGCGTCGCGTTGACCTGCGGTTCCTTCAACCGCGACCGAAGGGCCGGCCGCTACTCAGCGTGTAGGCGAGCCTCGATCTCGTCGAGGTGTTCCGCGATCGTTGGCAGCATCGCGCGCCATTCCTCAAGGGTGTGGAACACATACGCCTGGCCTACCGGCTTGCGTGGCGCCTTGACGATTACGGCGCCGAGTGAGGCGCCGAGGCGTTCCTTAATCGCCTTGATCTGCTTGGCGTACTCGGAAAGCGTGATCTTCTTTTCCGCCTTGCATTCGTGGGGGATCGGGAAAGGCGACTTGAGATCGCCTGCCCCGAAATCCACGCTACCGATGCGGTCGAAACCGGGGATGGTTTCCGCTAGGTAGTCGGCGGATAGCCGCTCGAAAGCGGTTCCCTTCTGCTTACTGGGGTTACTCACTCGTCACTACGCAGCCTCAACCACAATCGGGCGCACGGCGGACGCAATGACGCGCTCCTGGTCCACGTTGACCTGATCGCCGTCAGCGTCCACGAAAGCAATCATGTTCGCGTTAAGGATGGTGAGCGTTCCAGGAGTGACGGCCTCCCACCCCATCCCCTCGATATTCAGGGAGATAACGTCACTCATGCTGTATTCTCGGTTGATCTTAAACAACGGCGGTTGCCTTCCTCTTTCGGTAGTCCGCGATGTAGCACCGGCCACACAAGCCGTTGCCCTTATGAACCCCGTTACAGCCGGGGGTATCGCAACCGCGCCATTCCTTCACCTTGCCGTACGAGCGCGTAGGGAAGCATCGGCCGTACTTCTCCATGTGCTCGCGGTGGGTCGTGCAGTAGCCGTCCCATTTCCGCGTGTTCATGCAATCGCCGTACCCGCAAAGCTTCATGACGCCTCTTAGTCTGTGATTAGCATTCGCGCCAGGTCGCTATTCAGCGTGACCCTGTACTGGTTTCCAACGTCGGGGCGTCCGTGTCGGTTCTTCCCGATCACGACCCCGAGCTTTCCGACGTCCGGCCGGAACAGATTCAAGACAAGCGCCGGTTTCTTGCTGATCTTGCCCTTGAGGGCAGACAGGGGCGGCGGCTGTGTGCCGTCGTCGTATTCGCCTGTCAGGTGATGCAACGCGCAAACGTGGGCGGTTGTCTGTCTAGCTAGGTCGGCTAGATACGACATGACGTTCTCTAGGCCGATGTGCCCGCCATCCTCGACGTCTGGCGAGACGTCGCCGACGTTATCGACGACAATCAACTCCGGATAGTTGCCGTAAACGTACGCCCAGCTTTTGACGTTCGCTTCGATCAGGTCGAGGGACGGTGAAGAGTCGAAGTTCCAGCGGAGTTTCCTTAGCCCCGCAAGCTTGCTATCGAGATAGCGCGTATCGCCTGACTCGACCATCGCGGCTATCTCGTGCATCTCCCTGCCGGACAGCATCGCTGCCGCGCGCTCGTATTGAATGGCAGCGTCACTGTCTGCGGAGAAATAGAGCGTGGAGACCTTTGCCTCGACTGCGAGCCGAAGCGCGATAGCGCTCTTGCCAACGCCAGGCCCCGCCGCGATAAGCGACAGCTCACCGCGACGGAACCCGACGCCTTCCCGCGCCAGACGGCGGAACGGGTTGGGCAGCTCGGCGCCCGCGTCTCCAGCTTTCGCCCTAGCGCGCTGGAGCGTGAACACTAGGCAGTGACGCTCTTGCAGCGGTTCGGGTCGTTACGGTCCGCCGTGCAGGCCCAAAACGCCTTGTACGGCTTACCCGTGGCCTTGCTCGTGCCAGCCGCCACGTACTTCATGGGGCCGTGATCGCAATACGGCTCCTCCTCGCCGGGAGGGGCCTCATCCGGCCAAGGTGCGTCTTGGCCCTCAGGGGCGCGCTGCGGTCGCTGCGTCTGGCGGGGTGCGGCCTGGCGGGGCTGAGCTGCTGGCCTAGCGGCCTGGCCCTGCGCAACCGGCTCAACGCCTAGGGCGTCCTTCAGCAGGCCGTACACGCGGACCGTCTTGACGGCCTCGCCGAGGGCAAGCCCGAAATCCTCGTCGATCTCGCGAAGCTCCGCGAGGAAGTCCGGCGCACTCTGGGCGCGCACGTGAAACAGGCCGGTCTTGCGGCCCTGGCTGTCGGTCAGCTCAAGGTCGAGCGCATAGGGGTAGTCCTCTGCCATGTGATCCCTCCTCAACCAACTTGCAATCTAAGGGCGAAAAAAAGACCGGTCACTGCCCATGACTGAGCAGTACCGGCGTACGCCACACGTCTTACAGGATTCGCCTGGATTCGAAAGGTAGCGCCCTTCCTTCTCCGAGGCGTCCATGTCCCGGAACCACCGGGAGACCTCTCGCCTGTCGAAGCGCGTCAGGTCATACGGTTGTGTCGGTGCGTTGTTCTTTGCCATGTAGTAGTCACCCCAACTAGGGGCGTCCCCTAGCAGCTCCTCAACGGCCAGCCGGTACACGGCTAGCTGGATAGGGCTTGACGGTAGGCGACTACCTGTCTTGATGTCTCGCACCCGCAGGCGCCCGCGAGAGTCCACGAGGATCAGGTCTATAGACCCGATGACGCGAACGCCCTCAAGGTCCAGCTCGAAGGGCACTTCGGCGCCGGGCTCTCCCGGTAGGTACTCAACGGGGAGTAGCTGAGTGTTCGTTAGGGAGTACTCGATGTATCCGGCGACCTGGTCCGCCCCACGCTCTAGCCGGTTGGCTAGGTCGGTTGCGGGTTTGGTTCGGCCTGGGGCCTGCCACCTGGATACGTCGGGCTCTCGCTCGCGAAACGCCTCGATCTCTCGCACCCACGCTTCGTAGTACCACTCTTGGGCCTGTTCGGTGCTGTGTGCTCTGTAGGTGCGTTCCCAGCGCTCTACGGCCTCGTGTACTGCGGTGCCCTGCGCGAACCACGCTGCGGGCGTTTGGGGCGCTTTCGCGACCCTTTCGAGGCGGTAAGCCTCACCGCAGGCGGCGAAGCTCGTTAGCTGGGATACGGACCGGTGTTTGGCCGTAGTTGCCTCCTTAGATGAGGCGTGTTCATCTCTATGCAGTTCTCAAGGACCGGCCTGCCGGGAGCCTTCCCCTTCGGGGCGCGCCCCCGGCTGGACATGTCCCAGCTTAGACGGCAACCAACTTGCAATGCGAGCCTGTAACCCCGGATGCGCATTTGCAGGCGCCACAGCCCACCTGGGCAGGAATCCAAAACGAGCTGTACGTGTACACGCGCCCGTCGTCCTCGGTGTCGGTGTAGGAGCCGATCAGGTGGGCGTTCCGGGGAACCTCGTTGACGGTTTCCGCCAGCACTTCCGGCCCTGCCGGGTGCGGAATCCTAAGCTCTACCTCGACCCCGTCCCGGTAGACGATCTCTACCCGCCTCACACCCCGTGCCAGGTCCACGCGTGCCACCTCCACGATCTCAAACGCGTTTGCAGGTCCCATCCCCATAGCGCCTAACTCTTCGTGATCCCTCGTTTGAGATCACACCATAAGGGGTTTGAGTGACCAGGCGAAACCTGGGCAGTCAAGGTTTCAACTAGGTAACGGCGGTAACCCTTCGTGAGGGTTCGAGCGTCCAGGGCGCCCGCCCTGATACTCCCCGGACATGCGAAAGGCCAGAGCCTAAGCCCTGGCCTTAAACGCTCCCCAACTAGTTGCCCTTGTACCCATCCATTGCCGCTTGAAGAACCCGCCCGATGTGCGTTTCGCGCGGGTCGGCGCTCGCCGCTGCAACGGTGTAAAACCCGCCATCAAGGGAGAACTCCGAAGGGGGCGCGTCCACTTCGTAAGCGACATCCAAACCCTTTGCGACTAGATCCTGTGCCCATCTAATGGCGCCTGCGCGCTTGTAAGCGTCTACATCAAGACCTTGAGAAAGCCGGGATAGGTCGCGTAGACGCTGTGCGGGCATGCACAGCTTGTGTCGTGGGGCCAGAGTCCAGGGCAGCGCAGCCTTATGGCTTGGCTGTCGTCGCCCAAAACCCGCGTTCCTGGCGTGATGCGCTACAGAGCTATAGGAAATGCCGAGTTCGCTTGCAATGTCGGCGTAATTAACTCCCTGCCTAAGTAGGTCAAGCATCCGGGCGCGCTTGTCGTTATCAATGTAGGTGTACGTTCGCACGGGTTTAAGCCTCTCTCGTTTCGACGTGAACCCCCGCAGTAGCGGGGGATTGTTACCGATCACCCAACATGATCGCTGCTGATCGCTGGCACGTCTACTAACTTGCAAGAGATGCTACCCCTACTTGCAAAGTCGATGCATATCGGGCTAGCTAGCCATCCGCCATCCCATCCGGCGACGAAGGTCAGCGGCGATGCTGTGGTGAGCGGAATCGTCGGCCTGGTCGAGGTTTTCGACACTCGCGGCGGCACGGCAGGGAGCGCACAGGCCATCACCACGGAACGGCTTGTCACAGCCGGGGCAGTCAACCAGCGGCGGCAGAGCGGCGACCGTGGGCGCGTCGAGGCGGATGGGCATCTTGTCGGTGAGCCTGTGAGCGATCAGCTTCGCCGCGCTGCGGATCTCGGAAGGAAGGCCAGCGGTGACAGCGGCGATGATCTCGCGGTCACTAGCGCCCCTGTCGCGCCAGTCAGCCATGAGGGCGAGGATCGGACCCGCCTCGCGCAGACCGACCCTCAGGCGCGGCTCTGCCTGCCCCACGCGGACCAGGAGCGGCATGCACGCCGCCCGCTTGTCTTCCAGGGACTCGCTACCCTCCCCCTCCCTTGTCGTTGCCTCTACGGCGATCACAGCCGCCCTAGCGGGCGTCTCCTCGACGACGGGAAGGGGGTTGGTTTCTTTTGCAGGAGTTTCTTTTACGGGGTTCACGGCCGAGAAACCGGCGTGCGGCTCACCGACTGGCGGATGACCCACTGGCGGAATGTCGGCGGTCGGTACGACCTGCGAAAACGTCTGGGGAAGGTCGTAGACGGCACTCCAGCCGCGAACACGCCCCTTGTCGTCCTGGCGGTCTTCCTTGATGTAGTAGCCAGCCGCGCGCAGCTCGGCGACGGCAGCGCGGACGATCGCCTTACCCTCCTTGCGCGACTTCTCAAGCTTGGCAACCGTCATGTCATTGGCGTCAGGGAGCGACAGGAGGTAGGCCAAGATGCCGAGTGCGGCGAACGACAGGTCGTGACGCTGCAACATCGCGTTGGGAAGCACCGTGAAGTGGGTGACGTGCTCGGTACGATAGACGCGCATGCGGGGTTAGCCCTCCGGGTGTGGGAGAGCCCCGGTAGGCCGTCCAAAGCGCCGGGGCTCTCTGCTGTGGTACGTCGAGCAACCTACTTGCAATCTGCGAGGGTTTGCAAGTTGGTCGAAGGGCTGTCACTGCGACCACGTGTACACGCATGACTCACACGTCTTGCTCCCGTACGTGTAGACGCGAGACAGTGGAGTCATGAACCGTCTGGTAGGCGAGACGTCTCCCTACCTCCTCCAACACGCCAGCAATCCTGTGGATTGGTGGCCATGGGGAGAGGGGGCGATGCAAGAAGCTGCCAGGCGTGACGTGCCCCTGTTGATCTCAGTTGGGTATTCGTCATGCCATTGGTTACACGCTTCTTGACATTCACTGGTGTCATGTCATGGCGCACGAGAGCTTCGAGGACGACGAGACCGCGCGGCTCATGAACGCGCGCTTCGTCAACGTGAAGGTGGACCGCGAGGAGCGGCCCGACGTCGACGCCGTCTACATGAGCGCCACGCAGGCCATGACCCAGCACGGCGGCTGGCCGATGACGGTCTTCGCCACCCCCGAGGGCCACCCCTTCTACTGCGGCACCTACTTCCCCAGGCCGCAGTTCCAGCGGCTGCTCGTCGGCGTGCACAACGCCTGGACGGGCGACAGGGAGCAGGTGCTCGAACAGGGGTCGAAGGTCGTCGAGGCGCTCAACAGCGGCACGGCCCTGCCCGGCGGCGCGCTGCCGACCGAGGAGACGCTCGAACTGGCCGTCGCGAACCTGGAGAGCTCCTTCGACCCGGCGCGCGGCGGCTTCGGCGGCGCGCCGAAGTTCCCCCCGTCGATGGTGCTGGAGTTCCTGCTGAGAAGCGGCGAGCGCGCCATGTCGGACAGGACGCTCGAAGCGATGGCGAGGGGCGGGATCTACGACCAGCTCGGCGGCGGCTTCGCGCGCTACAGCGTCGACGCGGAGTGGGTCGTGCCGCACTTCGAGAAGATGCTCTACGACAACGCGCTGCTGCTGAGGGTCTACACGCACTGGTGGAAGGCCACGGGAGCGCCGCTGGCTCGCCGGGTGGCGCTGGAGACGGCCGACTGGCTGCTGCGCGAGATGCGCACCCCCGAGGGCGGGTTCGCCTCTGCGCTCGACGCCGACAGCGAGGGCGAGGAGGGCAGGTTCTACGTCTGGACCCCCGCGCAACTGCACGAGGCGCTGGGCGAGGACGCGCAGTGGGCCGTCGAGCTGTTCGAGGTGAAGGGCACCTTCGAGCACGGCGCCTCGGTGCTGCAGCTGCTGGAGGACCCCGACGACACCGGCAGGTACGAGCGGGTGCGGGCCAGGCTGATGGCCGCCAGGGACCTGCGCGTACGGCCTGGCCGCGACGACAAGGTGGTCGCCTCGTGGAACGGCCTGGTCATCGCCGCCCTCGCCGAGACGGGAACGGTCTTCGAACGTCCCGACCTGGTCGAGGCGGCGAGCGCGGCCGCGGCTCTCCTGGCAGGCACGCACGTCACGGACGGCAGGCTGCTCAGGACCTCCCGTGACGGGCGGCCTGGGCACAACGCCGGGGTGCTCGAGGACTACGCGAACCTGGCGGAGGGCCTGATCACGCTCTACGGCGTGACAGGCGAGACGCGCTGGTTCGAGCTGGCAGGCCGGCTGCTCGACGTGGTGCTCGACCGCTTCGCCGACGGCCGCGGCGGCTTCTTCGACACCGCGGACGACGCCGAGCGGCTCTTCCAGCGTCCGCAGGACCCCGCGGACAACGCCACGCCGTCGGGCCAGTTCGCCGCGGCGGGAGCGCTGCTGTCCTACGCCGCGCTCACCGGCTCCTCGCGACACAGGCAGGCGGCTGAGGCGGCGCTGGGCACGGTCTCGGTGCTGGCCACAGGGCACGCCAGGTTCGCGGGATGGGGGCTCGCGGTGGCGCGCGCGGCGCTGACGGGGCCCGTCGAGGTGGCCGTCGTCGGGCCTCCCGACGACCCTCGCACCGCCCAGCTGCACAGGGCGGCGCTCCTGGCGGACGTCCCCGGCCTGGTCGTGGCCCTCGGGCCCGAAGGCGCGTGGGGAACGGCGGACACGCGGGGAGCCCAGGACGGCTCCGGAGGGATCGTGCCGCTGCTGGAAGGGCGCGGACTCGTCGACGGCGCTCCCGCCGCCTACGTCTGCAGGGGCTTCACCTGCCGTCTACCGGTGACCACGCCCGCCGACCTGCGCGCGGAGCTAGCGGTCGCCGGGAGTTGAGGCGTCTTCCAGCTCGCCAGGCCCCGTCGTGGGGTTCGGATCGGGGCTGTCGGGTCGGGCGGGCCGGTTCGACTGCTGGTCGGACTGCTGGTCGTCGGTGTTGGCATCGCCCCTGTCGGTCTCCTCGGGAATGACAGGGGTGTCAGGGGTCTCAGGCGTCGAGGAGTCGGGCGGCGAGGCAGGCGGCGAGGTGACCTGCTGGTCGTCGCCGCCGTCGCCGTTCCATCGCTCGTTCCAGTCGCCGTTGTCGCGCTGGTCGTAGCCGTCGCCGACGTCGTCACCCTCGCCGCGGTAGTCCCAGGAGTCCGCGCCGTACTCGGAGGGCTCGAGGAACTGCTCGACCGGCTTGCCGGCCATGGCCTCCGTCATGAACGCCTTCCAGATCCGCGCGGGGAACTGGCCGCCGAACTGCACGCCGTACCCGGGGATCTCGACGGTCTTGTTGTCGTCGCGGAACATGTTGACCGCGGTGGCCAGCTGCGGGGTGAAACCGTTGAACCAGACGGCGCCCGAGCTGTCGGTGGTGCCGGTCTTGCCCGCGACGGGCCTGTCGTAGAGGCGGGCGCCGGTGCCGGTGCCGTACTTGACGACCTGCTCCATGGCGTAGATCGCGTCGGCGGCGGCCTGCTTGCCGACCACGGTCGTCGACTTGGGCTTGACGACGGACCTCTTGCCGTAGGAGTCGGTCACCGACTTGATGACGTGGGTCTCCATGTGGACCCCGCCGTTGGCGAGGCTGGCGAAGCCCGAGGCGTTCTGCACGGCGCTGACCGAGGCCACGCCCAGCGGGAAGGAGGCGGCCGCCTTGTGCGGTTCGAGCTGGCCGGCGGGGATGCCGGCCGCCTCGGCGACCTTGGCCACCTTGTCCAGGCCGACCTTCTGGCCGAGGTCGACGAAGGCGGTGTTGACGGAGTTCTGCGTGGCGCTCACCAGGTTGATGTGACCGTAGGAGCGTCCGCTGTCGTTGGGGATGGGCTGGGAGGCGCCCGGCACGGTGATGGGCGAGTTACCGTCGACCGTGGTGGACAGGCTGAGGCCGTTCTCGAGCGCGGCGGCCAGCGTGTACGGCTTGAACGTCGAGCCCGCCTGCACCTTGGCGGAGAAGGCGTTGTCCCACGACTGGTCCTTGGGCCCCCCGTAGAAGGCGACGACCTCGCCCGTCGCGGGGTCGACGGCGGCCAGGCCGGTGCGGACCTTCTTGGACGTGCCGGACGGCACGACGGCCTTCACCGCGCGCTCGGCCGCCGCCATGAGGTTCTTGTCGAAGGTCGTGACGATCTTCAGGCCGCCGCCGTTGATGTCCTCGTCGGTGTAGCCGCGGGCGTGGAGCTCCTCGCGGACCCTGTCGACCATGACCTGGGCCTGGCCCTTCAGGCTGAAGGCGGCCTTGGGCGCGGCCAGCTTGGGGAGGACCTGGGCCGCCGCCTGCTCGGGGGTGATCGCCTTGGTCTGCGCCATGGCGTCGACGATCGCCTTCCACCTGGTCCTGGCCGCGTCGAGGTCGGCGCCCTGGGGGTCGGCGAACCTGCTGGGCTGCTGGATGACCGCGGCCAGGTAGGCGCCCTCCGACACCGACAGCTTGGCGACGTCCTTGCCGAAGTAGGCCTGGGCCGCGGCCTGGACGCCGTTGGCGCCCCTGCCGAAGTAGATGGTGTTGAGGTACTGCTCCAGCACCCAGTCCTTCGACTTGGACTGGTCGACCTTGATGGAGATCAGGATCTCCTTGAACTTCCTGGTGATCGAGCGTTCCTGGCTGAGGCCGCTGTAGTAGTTGCGGACCATCTGCTGAGTGATGGTGGAGCCGCCCTGCAGCTGCTTTCCCGTGACGGTGGACCAGACGGCGCGGGCCGTTCCCTTGAAGGACACGCCGCTGTCGGTGTAGAAGGACCGGTTCTCGGCGGCGATCACCGCGTCGCGCACGTGCTCGGGGACCTGCTCCAGCTTGACGTTCCTGCGGTTGACGCCCTGCTTGGCCAGCACGCTCTTGCCGTCGCGGTAGTAGATCACAGAGCCCTGGGCGGTGGCGTCCTTCTGGGTGCTGTCGGGGATGGGGGTCATCGCCCACGCCACCCCGAACAGGCCGATCATCGCGACGAGGCCGACCCCGAACGCGATGCCCACGTAGCGAAGGATCCGTCGCTTCCGCATGCCCTTGTCCCCACCGATCCGCACAAGCGCCCCCGATCGCAAGCTCAGCAAACCCCCGTCAGCTGGGCGGAAGGCCAAGAATAAACGATCGGTAACGATGCTAGGGCTTTCGGGCGCTCCGCCGCGGGACATCGGCGACCAATGGCAGAACTCGGTATGGGACGGGTGTGTCGAGCACGATGACCGACGAGGTTCGCAGAACACCCTGAACGTCAACGATCTGGTCGATGACCCGCTGCAGGTCGGAGTTGCTCCGCGCGACGACCCTGCACAGCAGGTCGCTGCCGCCGGTGATGGTATGGACCTCCAGCACCTCGGGGATGTGCGCGAGGCGGTCGGCGACCGGATCGTGCCCGCTGACCTGTCTGATCTCCATCGTCACGAACGCGGTCACGTCGTAGCCCAGCGCGGTCGGCGACACGTCGGGCCCGAACCCGGTGATGACCCCTCTGGCGATCATGCGGTCGAGCCTCGCCTGGACCGTGCCGCGGGCGACGCCGAGCCTCCGGGAGTACTCCAGCACGCCGAGGCGCGGCTCGGTGGCGAGCAGACTGAGCAGTTTGGCGTCCAGTTCATCGATGGTCATGGACAAATTGTCCACTGTTTCAAGTGACAGTTGCGCAGACCGTCCATGCAAATCAACAGTTACCTGTATGAGCGACGTGTTTCCGGTCAAAGGCATGGATGCCGTGGTGTTCGCCGTGGGCAACGCCAAGCAGGCGGCCCACTACTACTCCACCGCTTTCGGGATGAGGCTGGTGGCCTACCGCGGCCCAGAGAACGGCAGCAGGGACGAGGTGGCCTACGTCCTGGCCTCGGGCGGGGCGCGGTTCGAGCTCCGCTCGTCGGTGCGCCCTGGCACGGACATGGCCCGCCATGTCGCCGAGCACGGCGACGGCGTGATCGACCTGGCCATCGAGGTGCCCGACGTCGAGGCGGCCTATGAGCACGCCGTCGCGCAGGGGGCCCGCGGGCTCGCCGCGCCGTACACGATGGAGGACGAGGACGGCAAGGTGGTGATCGCGGCCATCGCCACCTACGGCGAGACCAGGCACACCCTCGTCGACCGCTCCAACTACTCGGGCGTCTACCTGCCCGGCTACCGCGCGGCCGAGCCGATCACACAGCCGCCCGCCAAGCGCTTCTTCCAGGCGGTCGACCACTGCGTGGGCAACGTCGAGCTCGGCAAGATGGACGAGTGGGTGGAGTTCTACAAGCGCGTGATGGGCTTCACCAACATGGCGGAGTTCGTCGGCGACGACATCGCCACCGAGTACTCCGCGCTGATGTCGAAGGTCGTCGCGGACGGCACGCGCAAGGTGAAGTTCCCGCTCAACGAGCCGGCCATCAGCCGGAAGAAGTCGCAGATCGACGAGTACCTGGAGTTCTACGGCGGCCCGGGCGTGCAGCACATCGCCCTGGCCACCAACGACATCCTCACCACCGTCGACAACATGAGGGCGGCCGGCGTCGACTTCCTCGACACCCCCGACTCCTACTACGACGACCCCGAGCTGCGCGCCAGGATCGGCAAGGTACGGGCTCCGATCGAGGAGCTGAAGAAGCGCAAGATCCTCGTCGACCGCGACGAGGACGGTTACCTGCTGCAGATCTTCACCAAGCCCGTGCAGGACCGCCCGACGGTCTTCTTCGAGCTGATCGAGCGGCACGGCTCGCTCGGATTCGGCAAGGGCAACTTCAAGGCGCTGTTCGAGGCGATCGAGCGCGAGCAGGAGCGCCGCGGCAACCTGTAGAGGTTCGCCTGGGCTGCACGCCCACTGGCACGGGCAGACGCTGGGCAGGAAGCAGTTCGGAATGCAGGTGGTCACCGACAGGGGCCGGCCGATCACGGTCGGGCAGGCGGCGGTCAGGCAGCTGGTCGCCGCCGTCTGACCGCCCTGTGCCGCTTGAGCCTCGTTGACGATGGTTGGATCCTGTTCGACCGGCGCAAGCAGGCCCTGCGCGACAAGGCGGCCAAGACGCTTGCTGTAGATGCCTGACCAGCGACGATTGCTCGCGTAGGCTTGTTACCCATGCGTTCCGCTCTGCTCGTACTGCTCCTGGGCGCGGTCGCCTGCGCCCCCTCCAACGTGGATGCGCTTCTTTCCGCCAACGCCGACGGAGACGCGACTCCCACTGCCACCGCCCCGACTCCCGCTCCCACGCGGTCGGGCCAGGAGTGGGGCGCGCGGGGCATCGGCGACCCCGACTTCCCTCTCGACGGCAACGGCGGTTACGACGTCTCGCGCTACCTGCTGAAGATGGGTTACAACCCCGCCACCAAGACCCTGACGGGGAACGTCTCGATCGAGGCGAAGGCCACGCAGTCCCTGCGGCGCTTCAACCTCGATCTGAAGGGCTTCGACGTGGGGAAGGTGAGCGTCGCGGGCAAGCCGGCGACGTTCACGCGCAGCGGCGACGAGCTGTCGGTGACGCCGGCCGCGCCCCTGGCGAAGGGCGGCTCCTTCACCGTCACGGTCACCTACGAGGGCGTTCCCCAGCCGGTCAAGGACTCCTCCAACCTGGGCACCTACGGGTTCATCCCCACCGCCGACGGCGCCTACGTCGTCTGCCAGCCCAACGGCGCCAAGACGTGGTTCCCCTCCAACGACCATCCCGCCGACAAGGCCCGCTTCGATTTCGAGCTGACCGTGCCCGAGGGCCTGACCGCCCTGGCCAACGGAGAGCTGACCAAGAAGCCGGTCACCAGCGGGGGCAGGACCACCTTCACCTGGTCGGAACGGCATCCGATGGTGACCTACCTGGCGACGATGACGCTCGGCAAGTTCGAACTGCGTGAGGGCAGGACGGCGAAGGGCGTTCCCAACCTGGCCGCCGTCGATCCGAAGTACCGGAGCACGCTCGACAACCTCCACACCGTCACGGGCGAGATCACCGACTACTGGAGCACAGTCTTCGGCCCCTACCCCTTCTCCTCCACCGGTGGCGTGGTCGACGACTTCGCCGCGGGCTACGCGCTGGAGAACCAGACCAAGCCGATGTACGGGGGCTTCAAGCCCGACGAGAGCATCATCGCCCACGAGCTGGCCCACCAGTGGTACGGCGACAGCCTGTCCATCAGGCGGTGGGAGGACCTGTGGCTCAACGAGGGCTTCGCGACCTACGCCGAGTGGCTGTGGTCGGAGCACAAGGGCGGGGCGAGCGCGCAGAGCCTGTTCGACGACTACTACGCCAAGCCGGCCGGCAACCCGATGTGGGCCTATCCGCCGGGCGACGCGAAGCCGAACGACCTGTTCAACGACTCGGTCTACACCCGCGGCGCCATGACGCTGCACGCGCTGCGCACGGCCGTCGGAGACACCTCCTTCTTCGCGCTGCTCAAGAAGTGGGCCCAGGACCACAAGTACGGACACGTCACCACCCCCCAGTTCGTCGCGCTGGCGGAGAAGACGTCGGGCAAGCAGCTCGACCAGCTCTTCGACGCCTGGCTCTTCAAGAAGGGGAAGCCGGCCCTGTAAGGGCTCCGTTGGACGGAGTATCTCGTCCGGCATGCCACGACGCGTTCCTCGCCGAGTCGGACGAGCTGGGCACCAAGGAGATCCCGCAGGCACGTCGGCAGGTGAACCGTCTGGATCGGCCCTTCAGCCGACGAAGACCTTGTAGCCCTCGTTCCCCAGCGCGCCGAGCACCTCGTCGGAGTGCGCCTGGCCGCGCGTCTCGACCTGCAGCTTGACCTCGACCTCGTCGACGTGCAGGCGCGCGTTGACCCGCTCGTGGGCGATGTCGATCACGTTGGCGCGCAGCTCGCCGAGCGTGCCGAGCAGCCGCGCGAGCGCGCCGGGACGGTCGGACATCCTGATCCGCACGGTCAGGTAGCGCCCCGCGGCGGCCAGGCCGTGCCTGAGCACCTTCGACAGCAGCAGCGGGTCGATGTTGCCGCCCGACAGCACGGCCACCACGGGCGGCTCGAAGGCGTGCGGGTGGGCCAGCAGGGCCGCCACGCCCACCACGCCCGCGGGCTCGACCACGAGCTTGGCGCGCTCGACGCACAGGACGAGCGCCCTGGAGATCTCCTCCTCCGACACCGTCACCACGCTGTCGACCAGGTAGTGGATCATCTCGAAGGGCAGCTCGCCGGGGCGGCCCACCGCGATGCCGTCGGCCATCGTGCCCGAAGGGTCCACGACGACGGGCTCGCCCATGGCCAGTGAGGCGGGGTAGGCGGCGGCCTGCTCCGCCTGGACCCCCACGATGCGCACGCCCGGGCGCAGCGACTTGACCGCCAGCGCCACCCCTGCGGCCAGCCCTCCCCCTCCGATGCCGAGCACGATCGTGCCCGCCTCGGGGAGCTGCTCGACGATCTCGAGCCCGATCGTGCCCTGACCGGCGATGACGTCGGGGTGGTCGAACGGATGGATGAACACCGCGCCGGTCCGCTCGGCGTGCTCCTTCGCCCTCGCGAGCGCCACGTCGACGCTCTCGCCGCCGAGCACGACCTCGGCCCCGTAGGCCTGCGTCGCCTCGACCTTGGGCAGCGGCGCCGCCTCCGGCATGTAGACCGTCGCCCGCGTGCCGACCAGGCCTGAGGCCAGCGCCACGCCCTGCGCGTGGTTGCCCGCGCTGGCGGCGACCACGCCCCTCCGCCTGTCGTCGTCGGTCAGCTTGGCGATGCGGACGTAGGCGCCGCGGACCTTGAACGAGCCGGCCCGCTGGAGGTTCTCGCACTTGAGATGCACGGGGCCGCCGACGATCTCCGACAGGATCCGCGACCGCAGCACAGGGGTCGGCACGACCACCCCGGCGAGCAGCTCACGTGCGGCCACCACGTCGTCGAGGGTCACCTGCGCGAACACCATGCGGCAAGTCTCCCACCACCGCTCCACCGCCCGATCCTGGCGAGCCCGAAGGCAGGCGTCGCGGATGTCCCGCTTGACCATACTTCGTCGGCCGAAGTATGGTCCTTCCCGTGCCAAGCGATCAGTCCGCTTTGCGATCGCCCCGCACGAGGTGATCCGGATCGCAGTATGCACCCCTGACCGGAAGCGCGCTCGACCACCTCGAGCGCGGTAAGGAGTTCTCCCTCATGTTCATCCCGAAGCGGACCTCCCTCCTGGCCGTGATCGACACGGAGCCCGGCCAGTGAGGCGCGCGACGGCGTTGCTCGCCCTCGCCCTGGCGGCCGGCTGCGGCGGCACCGCCACGCAGACGGCGGCGCCCAGGCCAGAGGCCCAGGGAGTCGAGCAGCGCAAGGAGGCCGAGATGGCCACCTGCATGAAGCAGAAGGGCTTCAAGTACGTCGCGTACGTCAGCCCGCCGACCCAGCTCAGCGACCAGCGGAAGAAGGCGTTCTCCGGCGACTACGAGTCCATGAGGGCCGAGCGCGCCAAGTACGGGTTCGGGCACTTCTCGTTCTACGTCTATCCCAAGGAGTACGAGAACAACCCGATGGTCAAGCCCGACAACCCAGACATCAACCCGAACTGGGCCATTCAGAGCTCACTCTCCGCGGAGCAGCGCAAGTCCTACCAGAGCGCTTCGGAAGCCTGCTACGCGACCATCATGAAGAAGATCACAGGGAAGGAGGTGAAGTCGATGATGGACCACTTCGAACAGGCCGACAAGGCGAAGACCCAGGCGCTGGCGCGCGAGCTCGACAGCGATCCCGCGCTGGCCGAGAAGGCCAAGGCCATGGCCGACTGCCTGATGGGCAAGGGCTACAGGGTGAGCAAGTCCAACCCCACCGCGATCGCCCAGCGGGGCTCGGCCGAGATCCGCGCCCAGGTGGTCCATCTGGGCAAGACCGACGACATGGACGACAGCAAGCTCGAACCCGGCAATTTCTACGAGCCGACGCTCACGGCCGAGCAGGCCAGGCCGTACCTCACAAAGGAGATCAAGGTCGCGCTCGACGACCTCGAGTGCGGCAGGGACTTCTACGCCGCCTACCTGCCCAGGGAGCAGGAGATCCACAGGAGGATCGACCTGGAGTACGGCATGGAGGGCACATCTTGACGATACTTCGCCGAACGAAGTACGTTTTGCGCTATGTCTAAGGGATCATCCGGTTTGAGTGAGCAGACCTACTTTGTCCTCGCCGCACTCCTGGACGGCCCGCTCCACGGACACGCGATCATCAAGAAGGTCGTGGACCTCTCGCAGGGAAGGATCACCCTGGCCGTAGGCACGCTCTACGGCGCGCTCGACAGGCTGGCCGCCAACGGCGTCATCACCGTCGAGCGCGAGGAGGTCGTCAACGGCCGCAAACGGCGCTACTTCAGGATCACCGACGAGGGCAGCGGCATGGTCGAGGCGGAGGCCAGGCGCATGCAGCAGGCGGCAGCCGTGGTCACGGGCCGCCGCAGCCTGGGGGCGACGTTCGGATGACCTCTCTCGAGCGGCGCTACCGCTGGCTGCTCAGGGCCTATCCCTGCGGCTATCGGGCCGACTACGGGGACGAGCTCCTCGACGTCCTGATGGACAACGCGAAGCCGGGCCAGGCGCTGCCACCTCTTCGCGAGGCCGTCGCGCTGGTCGTCGGCGGGCTGCGCACCCGCATCATCACGGCGGCACAGGGGCCCGCCTGGGTGGACGGGTTGCACCTGGCCGTCGTGGCGCTGACTCTGGTCAACCTCGCGGTGCTCATCCCCTACGCCACGAGCGTGCCGCTGTGGCTGGGGCTGTCGGCCGTCAGCCTCCTGCTGGTCCTGCGCGGCCTGCCGCGCCTGGCCCTGCCCTTCGCCGGGCTGGTCGCCTTCAAGATCACTGGGATCACCATGGGTCAGCCGTGGCTGGACGCGACGCTGCTGCCCGTCTTCCCCGACGGGCTGTGGCGGGGGCCGGCGCTGTACGGCAACGGCGGTCCCGTGGCCCCGCTGACCGCCAACCTCCTGATCGTCCTCGGCCTGGTGCTCCTGGCCACCAGGGGTGAGCGGCCGAAGAGCCGTTCGTGGTGGTGGCTGGCCGCCGTACCGCTGGTGGCGGGCGCCGACCCCGCGGGGCTCGACATCGTCGCGGGCTCGCCCATGGCGATGACGAGAGTCTTCCTCGAGGTCGCGCTGCTGAGCGTCGCGGCCTACGCGGGCCACCTCACCGCCGATCCCCGCTGGGCGATCGCGGCGGGGGCCTACCTGCTGCCCGCCAGCGCCGTCCTCGCCGAGAACCACCAGCTCCTCCAGCGACAGGATCTCGCTCACTGGGGACTCCTGATCGTCCTCACCGCCCTCGCGGCCGCCGTGCCGTTCCGAGCCAGGCGCCGCATTCTTCTCTGATCCCCGTCAGCGCCACGAGCTCTCTTCGCCATGCCCGAAAACAAGGAGTTCTGTCGTGAAGTCCCCCCGCAAGGTGCTGATCGGCACCGTGGCCTGCGTGATCGCGACCGCGGGCGTCGGCTGGGGCGTCAGCACCCGGCTGCGCTCACCCGCCGACGAGGCGGCGCTGCGCACGCCGCCGAAAGCCTCGCTGATCACCGCCCCGGTGGAGCGCACCAAGCTGGTCAGCACGGTCGTGGTCAGCGGCACCCTGGAGTACGGCTCACCGCTGCCCGTCACGCTGGCGGG
The DNA here is from genome assembly GCF_039535395.1 of Nonomuraea roseola. Classification (NCBI taxonomy): domain Bacteria; kingdom Bacillati; phylum Actinomycetota; class Actinomycetes; order Streptosporangiales; family Streptosporangiaceae; genus Nonomuraea; species Nonomuraea roseola. The sequence continues at coordinate 3,800,072 of NZ_BAAAXC010000015.1, read as the reverse complement.
CGTGGTCGGCGGCTCCGACACCACCCAGCGCGCCACCCGTGCGCCCCGCCCCGGCAAGGTCGTGGAGGGCGGGGTCCTCATGGAGGTCAACGGCAGGCCGGTCTTCGCCATGTCGGGCAAGGTGCCCATGCACCGCACGATCGGGCCTGGCGCCAAGGGCGCGGACGTCAAGCAGTTGCAGAGGGCGTTGCGCGGTCTCGGCCACGGCGCCAGGGTGACCGGCGTGTTCGACCGGGCGACCGTGGCGGCCGTCACGAAGTTCTACGCCAGGAAGGGCTACGAGGCCCAGCAGCCCACCCTCGAGTCGCGGCAGCAGCTCGACTCGTTGCGCAAGGCCGTACAGACGGCACAGGAGACGCTGGCCACCGAACAGAAGGCCCTCGACCAGGGAGGCGACGTCCGGCCGCTGAAGCTGAAGCTCGGCAACACCAGGGCCGACCTCAAGGCCGCCCAGCGCGCCTACGACGAGGCGAAGGAGCGCAGGTACACCACCGAGGACGACGCCAAGATCGAGGCCGCGGACGTCGCGGTGCGCACGGCGGAGGAGAAGGTCCTGCAGGCCGAGAACGACCTGGCCGCCGCGGTGAGGGAGAACAACACGCCTGACACCAGCTACCCCACGACCACGACCTCGCCGTCCGCCACGCCCGCGCCCGCGCCCTCACCGAAGGCCTCCGTCGACACGACCCTGCTTGAGCTGCGCGTGTCCAACGCGCGGGCCGACCTGGAAACCGCGCGCAGGGCCTACGGGCGGATCGAGGAGGAGGCGCGGCTGGCCAGGGAGAAGCGGCTGACCGAGCTGAGCAAGACGGTGCGCGACGCCAAGGAGGCCGTGGCCACCGCCGAGCAGGCGCTGCGACAGGCCCGCGCGCTGTCGCCGGTCAAGCTGAAGGTCGCCAACGCCCGGAAGGATCTCGCCGCCGCCAGGTCGCTGATGGCGGAGTACCAGAGGACGTTCGGCACCACGATCCCGCCCGGCGAGCTGGTCTTCCTGCCCAAGCTGCCCGCCCGCCTGCACAAGGCGGGGGTCAAGGCCGGCGAGAACGTGGACAAGGCGGTCGCCACCGTCACCAGCTCGTCCTTCGTGGTCACGGGCTCGGTGGAGTCCACCGAGACCGACCTGCTGAAGGAGGGGCTCGACGCCGTCATCGAGACCTCCTCGGGCAAGACCTACCCGGCCACGCTGACCGCGTTCGGCGAGAAGGCCGCGCTGTCCACCGACGAGGCCAAGCCCGCGGAGGGCGAGGAGGGGATGAGCTCGGAGCCCGTGCTGATCAGCCCTGTGTCGGAGAAGGGGCTCAAGGGCCTGGCGGGCACGGCCGTCACCGCGAAGGTGACGGTCGGCGCGACCGACACCGAGGTGCTGGTGGTGCCCGTGGCCGCCGTCATCACCTCGGCCGACGGCAAGGCCAGGGTGCGGGTCGAGATCTCGCCCGACAGGACGAAGGACGTGGAGGTGCGCACGGGACTGACCGCCGACGGCAAGGTCGAGGTGACCGGCGACCTCAAGGAGGGCGACAGGGTGGTGGTCAGCGGTGCCTGAGCCCGTCATCGCCCTCGAGGGCCTCAGCAGGGAGTTCCCGGCCGACCCTCCGGTGCGCGCGCTGTCCGACGTCTTCCTCGAGGTGCTGCCGAAGGACTACCTCGCGATCGTCGGCCCTTCGGGATCGGGAAAGTCCACGCTGCTCAACGTGCTCGGCCTGCTCGACACGCCCACCTCGGGCAGCTACCGCATCGACGGCATCGAGACCACGACCCTGCGCGACGGCGAACGCACCAAGCTGCGCGGAAGCAGGATCGGCTTCGTCTTCCAGTCCTTCCACCTGCTCGCGCACAGGAGCGTCGCGGAGAACGTGATGCTCGCCGAGGTCTACCGGAGCAGAGGAGCTCGGGAGCGCAGGAACCGCAGGGCCAGTGCGCTCGAGGCGCTGGAGCGCGTCGGGCTCTCCCATCGGGTGGACTTCCTGCCCGACCGGCTGTCGGGCGGCGAGCGGCAGCGCGCCGCGATCGCCAGGGCGCTGGTGGGCGGCCCCTCCCTGCTCCTGTGCGACGAGCCCACCGGCAATCTCGACAGCCGCAACACCGGCGCCGTCCTCGACCTGTTCGACGAGCTGAGAGAGCAGGGGCTGACGATCGTGGTCATCACGCACGAGACCGAGGTGAGCGACCGTGCCGAGCGCAGGGTCAGGATCACCGACGGCGTCCTGGTGGAGGAGTAGTGGACCTCCGTGACCTGCTGAACGAGGCCATGGCCGGCATGCTGGCCCGCCCCGTCAGGACCGCTCTCACCACGCTGGGCACCGTGCTCGGCATCACCACGCTCGTCATCACCCTCGGCGTCGCCGCCACCGCGGGCAACCAGATCGTCGGCAGGTTCGACGAGCTGACCGCCACGACCGTCACCGTCGAGGTGGCGGAGAACGCCAAGACCCCCGTCGAGTGGGACGCCGTCGACCAGGTCACCAGGTTGCGCGGCGTCACCTCGGCCGCCGCCGTCGCGGAGACCAAGAAGAGCGCCAACCTGAGCGTGCGCTCCAACAGGATCATCGACCCCACGCGGGTCACCGACCAGACGCTGACCGTCGTGGCCACCAGCACCGGCCTGCCGGGCGCGGTCAAGGGCAGCATGATCCAGGGCCGCTACTTCGACGCCGGCCATCTCGCCAGGCAGGACAAGGTCGTGGTGGTCGGCGAGCAGGCGGCGAAGATGCTCGGCATCACCCGGCTGGACAGGGCGCCCGCCGTCTTCATCGGCAAGCACGCCTACACCGTGATCGGCGTGCTCGGCGCGATGAAGCGCGAGAAGAACCTCGGCACCGCTGTCATGGTCCCTCCCACGATCGGCAAGCGGTTCGGGATCAAGGACGTCACGAGAGTGCTGATCAACACCAGTCTGGGCGCCGCCGACCTGATCGCCAGGCAGGCGCCGACCGCGCTCAGCCCCGGCAACGAGGCCGAGCTGCAGGTCATCGCGCCCCCCAGCCCGACCAGGGCGCGTGACGCCGTGCAGAACGACGTCAACGCGCTGTTCCTCATCCTGGGGCTGGTGTCGCTCGTCGTGGGCGCCGTGGGCATCGCCAACGTCACCCTCGTCACCGTCATGGAGCGCGTCGCCGAGATCGGCCTGCGCCGCTCCCTCGGAGCCGCGCGCCGGCACATCGCCGCGCAGTTCCTGCTGGAGTCGACGCTCACAGGGCTGACCGGCGGAGTGATCGGCGCCAGCCTCGGCATCCTCGCCATCGTCGCCGTCTCGGCGGCCAAGCAGTGGACACCCGTGCTCGACCTGCGGCTGGCCCTGATCGCTCCCCTCGCGGGGGCCTTGGTCGGCCTGCTGGCCGGGCTCTACCCCGCCCTGCGCGCCGCCAGGATGGAGCCGGTCGACGCGCTCCGGTAGCCTCGGCCACACCGAGCCAGGCCCAGTGGGCTCAACTACCCGGCGCTCCAGTAGCGTTCCTCGGCCAGGACGAGAGCCGCCGCTCCGGCGAGGCCGGCGTCCTGCCCGAGCTCGGCGGGGCAGACCCTGACCCTGCGCGCGAAGTCGAGGCGCGCGTGCCCGCGCAGCGCCTCCTCCAGCGGGCCGAACAGCAGCTCGCCCGCCTGCGACAGGCCGCCGCCGATGGTGACGAGGTCGAGGTCGCACAGCGCCGTGGCGGAGGCGATCGCCACGCCGAGGGCCGTGCCCGCCCTGCGCATCGCGGCCATCGCCACCTCGTCGCCCGCCGCGGCGTCGCGGGCGAGGTCACGCGCCGTCACCTCGCGATCCTCCCTGTACGGCCCCGCGTCGTGCGCGTCGCCGTAGGTGGCGGGCTTCCAGCCCTGCGCCAGCGCCCACGCGGTGAGCCCGGGGCCACGGGCGACGGCCTCCAGGCAGCCGTGGCCGCCGCACCCGCACGGCGGGCCCTCGGGATCGACCACGACGTGCCCGATGTGCCCCGCGTTGCCGGTGCCGCCGTCGATCAGCCGGTCGCCGAGGATGAGCCCGCCACCCACACCTGTGGACACGACCATCCCCAGCATGTTCGCGCTGCCCCTGCCCGCTCCCCGCCAGTGTTCGGCCACGGCGAGGCAGACGGCGTCGTTGTGCAGGCGCACGGGCACCGAGGGGAAGCGCTCGGCGAGCCTGGCGCGCAGCGGGAACCCGCGCCAGGCCGGCATGTTGAGCGGCGACACCTCGCCCTCGGGCCAGGCCATCGGCCCTCCGCAGCCGACGCCGACGCCCTTGACCTCTGCGGAGAAGGGCTCGACGAGGCCGGCCAGCATCTCCCACAGCGTCTCAGCCCCGCCGTCCCTCGGGGTGGCCGCCCGCTCGGCCGCGACCACCTCGCCGGCTGCGGAGACGAGCCCGGCGGCGAACTTCGTCCCGCCGATGTCGATCGCGAGGATCACGAGGAGAAGACCAGGATCGAGGCGGTGAAGCCGTGCACGTGGTTGTGGCCTGCCACGGGGCCCACCTCGCCCGCCGCGAAGAAGCCCGCCATGCCGATCGAACCGAGTGTGTCGCGCAGCGCGACCGCGTCGTGGTCGGCGCTGCCGAACATCGCCGAGCCCCTGCCGTTGCAGGCGAACAGCAGGGCGCCGTCGATCCTGCCGAGCTCCTCGCGGTGCGCGTCGAGCAGGTCGTAGAGGTCCTCGTCAGCGGTCGCCGCGTCGCGCACCTGGAAGCGCACGGTCCTGCCGATGTCGACCACGTCGCCGATGGCCACCGCCTCCCGTTCGGGGTCGATCCCGATGACCCCGCGGATGAGGAAGTCGCCCCGCTCGTGGTGCTCGGCGTACTCGTCCATCGCCACGCCGATCTGCAGCCCCGCAGCGACCAGCTCGCGGTCGTCCTCGTCCAGATCGCTGACGATGTCCTCCAGCCGCGCCAGCGCGGGCTGGCCTGCCAGCTCCAGCAGCAGGTTCTCCTCCGCGCTGGTGACCACCATGGTCGGCCCGATAGGCCTGCAGCCCTGACTGACCACGGTGCTGACCTTGACCCCGCCGCCCAGCAGCACCCCGATGGCGCCCTCGGTGTAGACCTCGCCCCCTGCGAACAGCCGCACGGAACCTCTGCCCTCGAGCCCGTTGGCCAGGCCGCCGATCAGCGGAAGGTCGCCGAGCACCTCGGAGGAGCGCTCGACGAAGGCGTCGGTGGGGAAGGTGTACGGATCGGCCAGCAGGATCGCCACCTGGTCGTCGGCCTGGCGCTCGGGCAGCCCGACGACCACGAACTTGTCCTCGGCGGTCAGCGTCTCCAGCTGGAACGTGGTCAGCCGCCCGCCGTCGAGCGTCGCCGCCCAGGCGCTCACCGACGGCGTCAGCTCCACGCCCTGGCCGTCGCCGATCACGCCTGTCGCGCTGCAGCCGATCACGTGCGCCGACGAGGCGACCGCCATGGCCCGCTGTCCCGCCCTCGCCACGTCGTCGGGGTCCTCACCGCAGATGAAGAAGCAGACCAGGTCGGCGGGTCCGCTCAGTCCTGCGAGCGCCTGGCGCACGGCCGTCTCAGCGGCCGCGCCGAGGTCGGATCCCACGGCGAGGCCGTCAGCGAATCGGCTCGTCAACAGCGCCACGTGTCTCGCCTCCCTTACACGTCGGTGGTGTCCCTCGGGCGGATTCTCCCCACTGCGAGCACAAGCACGCGCCCTTATCGTCACGCATCAGTCAAATCCGAAAGACATTCCCGCATTCCCCCAAGGCGACGTAGTCTCGAACCCGTGCATCAGCCTCGTATTCTCCGTGAGCTGCGAGAGAGCGGTCACGCTCATCGCAGCGTCAAGACCGAGGTCCGCGAGAACCTGCTCGCCAGGCTCCGCGCGGGCGAGCCGCGCTTTCCCGGCATCGTGGGCTTCGACGAGACCGTCCTGCCCCACCTCGAGCGCGCCCTGCTGGCCGGCCACGACCTGGTCCTGCTGGGCGAACGCGGCCAGGGCAAGACCCGGCTCATCCGTACGGTCACCGGCCTGCTCGACGAGTGGACCCCCGTGGTCGAGGGATGCGAGATCAACGACCATCCCTACGCTCCGGTCTGCGCCCGTTGCAGGCGCCTGGCCGACGAGCTGGGAGAGTCCCTGCCCGTGGCGTGGAAGCACCGCGACGAGCGCTACGGCGAGAAGCTCGCCACGCCCGACACCTCCGTCGGCGACCTCATCGGCGACGTCGACCCCATCAAGATCGCCGAGGGGCGCACGCTCGGCGACCCCGAGACCGTCCACTACGGCCTCGTCCCGCGCACCAACCGCGGCGTCTTCTCCGTCAACGAGCTGCCCGACCTGGCCGAACGCATCCAGGTCTCGCTGCTCAACGTGCTGGAGGAGCGCGACATCCAGGTGCGCGGCTACAACCTGCGCCTGCCGCTCGACATCCTGCTCATCGCCAGCGCGAACCCCGAGGACTACACCAACCGCGGCCGCATCATCACCCCGCTGAAGGACCGCTTCGGCGCCGAGATCCGCACCCACTACCCGCTGACCATCGAGGACGAGCTCACGCTCATCCGCCAGGAGTCGACGCCGGGCATCGGCGCGGACGTGCCCGAGCACCTGATCGAGGTCATCGCCCGCTTCACCCGCCTGGTGCGCGAGTCGACCGCCGTCGACGCCCGTTCGGGCGTGTCGGCGCGCTTCTCCATCGCCGCCTCCGAGACCGCCGCGGCCTCGGCCGTACGGCGGGCCGCCATCACCGGCGAGGAGCGGGCCGTGACCCGCGTCTGCGACCTGGCCACGGTCGTGCCCAGCCTGCGCGGCAAGGTGGAGTTCGAGGTCAGCGAGGAGGGTCGGGAGACCGAGATCCTGGCCCACCTGCTGCGCCGCGCCACCGCGGAGACCTTCCGCGGCAGGCTCGGCGGCATGGACCTCACGCCGCTGCTCGACAAGTTCGCGGCGGGCACCCAGGTGGAGTCCGGCGAACTGGTCCCCGCCGGTGAGCTGCTGCGCCGCATCGGCCCCGTCGAGGGGCTGGCGAAGGTGATGTCCAAGCTCGGCATGGGCACCGGCGAGGAGTCACCCGGCCACGCGGCGGCCGCGCTGGAGTTCGCGCTCGAGGGGCTCTATCTCATGCGCCGGCTGTCGAAGGACGACGTCGACGGAGTCGCCACCTATCGGACGTAAACATTCGCGCGATCTCCCGCGTCCTACTCGGTGACACCTAAATCCCGGGGGAGATCATGCGTCTGCTCGCACTGACCGCCAGCGCCTGTCTTTGTGCCGCCCTCAGCGCCACCGGCGCCGCCTCGGCCGCCGCCGTCCCTGCCGGCGCGCCCGGCACCGTGCCTGCCGCGGCGCCTGCCACCGTGCCTGCCACCGTGCCTGCCGACGTGCCAGCCGCCGCAGGCGCGTCCGCCGCCGCCAAGGTGGCGTACGGCTTCGCCTGGTCCGACGGCAAGGGCGTCCTGCGCGTCACGCCCGCCAAGGCGACGCTCGTCAAGGAGCACGGCATCCTGCGCTACAAGCTCAAGGCCGTCGCCGGCGCCAAGGAGGTCAGGCTCAACTACACCAAGTCCGCCTACAGCCGCGTCACGGTCGCCTGCGACCTGGTGGAGACCGAGGGCCGCGTGGCGCTCGACGCCAAGGGCCTGGGCAGGACGAAGTGCACGCCTGCCGACCTCGCCTTCACGCTGCAGCGCGGGCCCGCGCCCTTCAAGGTCGAGTACTCAGGCGCCAAGGCCGTCAAGGTCAGCGAGTTCCTGACCGACTGGGGCAACCCCAGAAGCGCGTTCGGCACCATCAAGCGGGTCAACGACACCACGGTCTCCTTCAAGGGGATCAAGCTGGGCTACACCCACGCCACCGGCTTCTACCGGGTCACCGCGAAGTGCTCCAGCGGCTGGCTGACCGGCAAGCCGGTCAACGCCTCCCGCGACGGCCTCGGGCAGAAGCCCTGCACGGCCGCCGACTTCACCAAGGTGCTGAAGGCGCAGAAGCATCCCGTGCTGGTCAAGGCCGACTACAACCCGCTCAGCGGCGAGCTGATCGAGGTGTGGGAGGTCTACGGCGACGCATAAGGGGCGATCCCGGGTTAGCGTGGGCGCATGGGCTACCGCTATGGCGAGTATCACGACGGGCCTGACCCGCTTGCTCCGCCGTACGACGTGCGGGCGGCGCTCGACGAGATGGGCGACGCCATCCTGTCGGGGTCGACGCCCGTCCACGCGCTGCGCGACCTGCTGAAGCGCGGGCTGCCCGGCGCCGAGGACCGTCGCGGCCTCGACGACATGCTCAGGGAGGTCAGGCGACGCCGGCGCGAGCTGCGCGAGCGCGGCAGGCTCGACGGCACGCTCGACAGGGCCCGCTCCCTGCTCGACAAGGCGATCGGGCAGGAGCGCGCCGAGCTGTTCCCCGACCCTTCCGACGACGCGCGGCTGCGCGAGGCCACGCTCGACAACCTGCCCGACGACACCGCGAGCGCCATCCAGGAGCTGGGCTCCTACGAGTGGCGCTCGGCGGCGGCCAGGCAGACCTTCGAGGAGCTGCGCGGCCTGTTGCGGCGGGAGGTGCTCGACGCGCAGTTCAAGGGGATGCGCGACGCGCTGGCCAACCCCGATCCCGCCGCGATGGAGCGGGTCAGGCAGATGATGTCGGACCTGAACGACATGCTGGAGCGCGACGCCCAGGGCGCCCACACCCAGAGCGATTTCGACTCCTTCATGTCGAAGTACGAGGACATGTTCCCTGAGCGGCCACGCACGCTCGAGGAGCTCGTCGACATCCTCGCCCGCAGGGCCGCCGCCACCCAGCGGATGCTCGCCTCGCTCACGCCGCGCCAGCGCGAGGAGCTCAACAACCTCATCAACCAGACGCTCGACCAGGCGGGGCTGTCGGAGCAGATGCGCCGCCTGGGCGACTCGCTCTACGCCCGCCGTCCCGATCTGGGGTGGGGCACCCCCGAACGGCTGACGGGCGAGGACCCCATGGGCATGGGCGACGCCGTGACAGCCCTGGAGGAGCTGGCCGACCTCACCCAGTTGGAGGCCGCCCTTCGCCAGGACTACCCTGGCGCGCGCCTCGACGACGTCGACGAGGCCGCGGTACGGCGTGCCCTCGGCCGCTCGGCCGTCGACGACCTGGAGGCGCTCAAGCGGATCGAGCGCGAGCTGGAGGAGCAGGGCTACCTGCTGAGGCGGCGCGGCAAGCTCGAACTCACGCCCAAGGCGGTGCGCAGGCTCGGCGAGACGGCGCTGCGCCGCGTCTTCGCCTCTCTCGACGCCGGGCGCAGGGGCGACCACGACCAGCGCGACGCGGGCTCGGCGGGCGAGCTCACCGGCTCGTCCAGGCCATGGCGTTTCGGCGACGAGCAACCGATCGACGTCGTCCGCACCCTCGTCAACGGCATCCGCCGAGGCGACGCCTCCCCCCGCGCGCACGAAGGCAGGGCCGCGCCGTCCTCCCGGGGGACCCTGGCCCGCGGGAGCGGCGCGAGGCCGCATTCGAGGGTGCGGCTCTCGGTGGACGACTTCGAGGTCAGCGAGACCGAGCGGCGCAGCGCGGCCGCCGTGTGCCTGCTCGTCGACCTGTCGTACTCGATGGCGCTGCGAGGCACCTGGGCCGCCGCCAAGCAGACCGCACTGGCCCTGCAGGCCCTGGTCGCATCGAAGTTCCCGCAGGACGCCGTCCAGATCGTCGGCTTCTCCAACTACGCGAGGGTGCTGCAGCCCGACGAGCTCGCCGGCCTCGACTGGGACATGGTGCAGGGCACGAACCTGCACCATGCCCTGCTCATCGCGGGCAGGCACCTCGACAGGCATCCCGACTTCGAGCCTGTCGTGCTGGTCGTCACCGACGGTGAGCCGACCGCGCACCTGATGCGCAACGGCCGCTCCGCCTTCGAGTGGCCGCCCTCGCCCGAGACGCTGGAGCTCACGCTCTCCGAGGTCGACAAGATGACCAGGCGGCGAGCGACGATCAACGTGTTCATGCTCGCCGCCGACGACCGCTTGAAGGAGTTCGTCGACGAGGTCGCCAGGCGCAACGGAGGCAGGGTCTTCTCCCCCAGCGCCGACCGCCTCGGTGAGTACGTCGTCAGCGACTTCCTGCGGCTGCGCAGGGCCCGCTAGACGATCGCCGGGATCGTGTAGGTGGCCAGCCGCTCGTCGAGGCCGTCGCCGTAGTCGCGGAAGGATCGGTAGTGGGGTCGGAGGTGACTGCCGCCCATGGCCTGCAGCACGGGCACGTCAGCGGGCTTGGGCAGCACGCCGCCGCCCAGGTAGCGGGGGTCGGCGAGCACCGTGCGCACGCCCTTCTCCCCTGACAGGAACCGGCCGTGGCGCCAGCCGCTCTCCTCGTCCCAGACCAGGGCGGCCCCTGAGACCAGCAGGATGGTGGCGTCGCGGGGATCGAACGGGTCGTCCCACCACTCGACGGCATCGACGGCGAGGGCTACTTCGGCGACGTAGGCGACAGGCATCGAGAGCCATTCGGGCGTGTACGGCCGCATGCTCATCCCTTCGATGGGGGAGGCTTTACCCCACTGTAACCATCTTCCTGTGGAAGAGGGCCGCCGAGGGATACCCGGACAGGCGCGACATGCCCACGAACTCGAACCCCTGCCGCAGGTAGTACTTGTGCAGCGACTCGTTCGTCTTCCAGACGTCGATGCGCAGCAGGCCGGGCCCGCGCGCCTCCGCCCAGTCGATGATCTCGGCGCCCATGCCGTGGCCCGCGTGGTCGCGGTGGACGACGAGCCTGTGCAGGTAGAGGGCGGGGGCGTCGGGCTCGTGCTCGGCCCACAGCTCCCTCTGCACCGCCGTGGTGAGGGTGACGGTGGCCGCGACACGGCCGCCGCGCTCCTCCACCCAGGTCAGGCGCTGCTCGATGCCGCCCATGACCCTGGCGTCCCTGGCCGCCCTGTCGGGCCACGGCCGCTGCCACTGGTCGGTGTCCTTGTCCGCGAGCCAGGCCGCGGCGTTCTCGATCAGGCCGATGATCGCCGGGAAGTCGTCCGGCGTGGCCTGGCGCAGGTGGATCATTCAGCTCCGGTCTCGATACTTCGCCGGGACGGACCCGATGTGGTAGACGAGGCGGTTGCGGTCGGCCGGATAGACGGTCACGGTGAGCCTGATGGGCCGCTCGGCGTCGAACGCGGTGCGCCACAGCACCTGGACCGACACCCCCGCCCCCGTCACGGCGAAGAAGGCGCTCTCGTCGGGGTAGGACATGCGGGCGGTCAGCTCGTCGGTGTAGCCGACCTGTGGGTGCCCGAGATCCTCGAGCAGCCTGATCGTGCCCCGCTCGATGTCACCCGGCCTGATGAGGTCGGTGCCGTCGGCGATGTCCATCGGGTAGTAGGAGGTCTGCAGCGACCACGGCGTGCCGTCCACGAAGCGCTGCTGGACCCTGGTGACCACCTTGGCGCCGACCTTGACGTCGAGCCTGAGGGCCACGTCGGCGCGGGCCTCCACGACGTCCACGTGCGGCCTGCCCACCTCGGGGCGGCGCCCGCGCAGCAGGACGGAGGAGACGTAGGCGTCGCCCGGCAGGTCGGCGGCGCGCCTGCCCTCCTCGTCCGACAGCAGCACGGGGAAGGTGTCGGGCCTGCGGCGCACGAAGGTGCCCTCGCCCTGGCGCTTCTCCAGCAGCTCCTGGTTCACCAGCTGGCGGATGGCCTCGCGCACGGTGTTGACCGAGAAGCCCGAGGAGTCCCGCAGCTCGATCTCGGTCGGGATCTGGTCGCCCGGGGCCCACCGTCCGTCCTCGATGGCCTTGCGCAGGCGGTCGGCCAGCTGCTGGTACTTCGGAGGCACCGGATCGCTCCTCTTTGAGTTCCGATGGTTTGGATGACACCAATCATTGGTATGACTGGGTTTACCCAACTGAATCCTACACCAAGGATTCCCTGCGAGAACGGACGCGGCAAGGAGGCCGCATCTCGGGACCGCGACCCCCGATATCCACCCCATACCGAGGGGAGGCCTCCATGTTGGAAGCAGCCATCATCCTGGCGCTGATCATCGCGAGCGGGGCGGCGGGCGTGTTCGTCGTCGTGGTGATAGGGATCCACCACGAGGACGGCAGGAGCTCGGCCACCGGCGCGCCACCAGGCCCGATCCACGCGGGCACCAGACGCATCCTCGGGTTCACCGTCGATCACACGGGATGCAGGTACGCGACCAATGACCAGCACGCACCCTTCGACTGCCCGACCTGCGACACGAAGGAACGAGCGACCTGACGCTCAGGCGTTGAGCACCGCGCAGTAGTAGCTGAGCGCGACGTCGAATCCGTCGCGGCAGTTGCGGTGGGAGCGGTAGCAGGGACGCCATGCCGAGCTGGCGCCGACCCCGGCGCGCGCGTCGGCCAGCGCTCCCGGCACCCGCTCCGGCCTGGGCAGCAGGCCGTGGCCGAGGTAACGCACCCCCGCCAGCTCGGTGTGCAGGCCGTGGCCGCCGGAGACGAAGGCTCCGAGGCGCCAGCCGCTCTCCTCGTCCCAGACCAGGGCACTGCCGTCACGCAGGCGAAGGGTGGCGTCACGCGGGTCGCAAGGACCCTCCCACCAGTCGGCCACCTCGTCGCCGAGCAGGTCGACGACCTGACGGACGTAGGAGAACGGCTGGCGCACCCATTCCTGTGAGTACGGCTCGACGTGCCTCACGGCCACGACGGCACCCCCTTGTGCCTGGAGAACAGAATGCCAACCATACCGGCGCTGAACTTATTCCATTGCCAGAGCGTCTAGTCATTACGGACGATATTCGGGGAAGGAGGAAGCCATGCTCGCCATGATTGTGCTGCTCGTCGTGATGGCCGTCGGCATCGCGGCTTTCGAGCTGTGCATGAGCTGCCCTCACGACCGCGAGGAGCCCCAGAAGGCGGGTCGTGAGTAATACCGGTGCGATCACCGGACGACTAATGTCAGCCCCATGAATAGCACGTTGCTCTGGCTGCACATCGCATTCGCGATCTTCGCCATCGGCCCGCTCACCGCGGTGATCATGGCCGCGCCGCGCGCGATCCGCGCCAAGAACGCCGCCGTCCTGCAGACCCTGCAGCGGATGACCCGAATCTACGGGATCGGCTCGCTCGGCGTGCTGGTCTTCGGCGTCTGGCTCGGCGCGAGCCTCGGCGTGCTGGGCCGCTGGTACATGTCCGCCTCGATGACCCTGTTCGTCGTCGCGCTCGTCCTGCTCTTCCTCGTCGAACGCGACCTTCGCGCCGCCGTCAGGGTCTTCGCCACCGAGACCCCCGCCGACGACGCGAAGGTCCAGAACGCGCGCATCGCGATGATCAGCGGCGTGATCGGCCTGATCTACCTCGTGATCCTGTTCTTGATGATCTTCCCCGGCGAGGGCTAGGACGCCACGAGGCCCTGCTCCTCGTCCTTCGGGCCGATCCGGAGGGGCAGGTGCTCTCATACGATGATGGGGTGCTCCCCCTTCTTCGTTCCCTGTGGGACGAGCCCCGCCCTGCCCGTCCCCCGCGGCGAGGCCGGCGCGACTGGGCCCTGGTGGGGCTGCTCGTGGCGCTCGCGGTGCTCGAAGGGGTGCTGCGGCCCGACCTGCCGTGGCGGACCGTCTCGGTGATCCTCACCGTGGCGCTGGTGCCCACCCTGTTGTGGCGCCGGAGCAGACCGCTGCCGATGGTCGCGATCGCCTTCGGCGCCATGAGCCTCGCGCCGCTCCTGACGGGCGGCGACTCCCCCGAGACCTACACCATGGTCTGCCTGCTGCTCCTGCCGTACTCACTGTTTCGCTGGGGGGCGGGGCGGGAGGCCGTGATCGGGTTGGCGATCATCCTCGGCAGGGCCTGCCTCTCGGCGGTCGTCGACCATCCGGGCGCCGGCGACCTGATCGGCGGGCTCGCCATCCTGTTCTCGGCCGTCGCGCTGGGGCTGGCGTTCCGGTACCGGGCCAGGGCGCGGAGACGCGAGCTCGATCACGTCAAACTGCTCGAACGTGAGCAGCTGGCCCGCGACCTGCACGACACCGTCGCTCATCACGTCTCGGCCATGGCCATCCGCGCCCAGGCGGGCATCGCCACCTCGGCGACGCGGCCGAGCGCCGCGACCGAGGCGCTCGTCCTGATCGAGTCGGAGGCCTCGCGCGCCCTCGCCGAGATGCGCGCCCTGGTCCGGGTCCTGCGCCAGGACCAACCGGCGGACCTGGCGCCGGGTCAGCGCATAGCCGACCTCGAGCAACTGGCCGGCCGAGCTCGCTCAGGCCCCTCCGTCGACGTGGAGATCCACGGCGACGTCGACGACCTCCGCCCCTCGGTCGGCACCGCGATCTACCGCCTCGCGCAGGAGTCGGTCACCAACGCCCTGCGACACGCTCGGCACGCCACCCGCATCGAGGTCCGCGTGTCCGCCGACGACACGTCGGTGCGGCTGCGCGTGAGCGACGACGGCGACCCCAGCCCTGTGCCCGCCGCCCCCTCTCAGGGGTACGGGCTCATCGGCATGGCCGAACGCGCCGACCTGCACGGCGGCACCTGCGAAGCAGGCCCGAACCCCGATCGAGGGTGGACCGTGACCGCCGTGCTTCCGAGGAAGGGGGCGGCGACATGAGCATCCGGGTGATCGTCGCCGACGATCAGGAGATCGTCCGCACCGGGCTCGCCATGATTCTCAACGCCCAGCCGGACATCGAGGTCATCGGCGAGGCCGCCGACGGGCGGCACGCCGTCGAGCTCGCGCGGCGGCTGCGCCCCGACGTGTGCCTGTTCGACATTCGGATGCCGGGCATCGACGGCATCGAGGCGACCCGCGCCCTCGCGGGACCGGCCGTCGACGACCCCCTGGCCGTCGTCGTCATCACCACCTTCGACCTCGACGAATACGTCTACGCCGCCCTGAGGGCCGGTGCCAGAGGGTTCCTGCTCAAGGACGCGGGCACCGCCCTGCTCTCCCAGGCCGTCCACGCCGCCGCCGACGGCGACGCCCTCATCGCACCGAGTGTCACCGCGCGGCTGCTCAGGACCTTCGCCGCGGCCGGATCCTCCGCCTCGCCCGTGCAACCCATCGAGGCGCTCACCGAGCGCGAGGAGCAGATCCTCGCCACCGTGGCGCGCGGGCGGACCAACAGTGAGATCGGCGACGAGCTGTACATCTCTCTCAGCACCGTCAAGTCCCACATCGCCAGCCTCATGGCCAAACTCGGCGCCCGCAACCGCGTCGAGATCGCCATATGGGCCTACGAGACCAACCGTGTCAGGAACTGAAGGCGGCCGGCCGCCTGCGGATGACCCCTTCGGCCACGACGAGGTTGATCGCCCAGCCTGCTCCCATGAGCAGCGCTCTGCCGAGCTCGTCCGGCATGCCGAAGAACATCAGCCAGGGCAGGTGGACCAGCACCTGCGTGCCCGCGCCCAGGCCGATCGCGTATCCACGGATCATCCAGGCGCGGTGCCTGGCGAAGTCGCGCCGCCGGATCGCGGCCAGGCCCGAGGCGATCGCCACGACCATGGCGGTGCCGAACAGGAGCCGGAAGGCGGCCAGGAGATCGCCGTCACCGACAGGGCGGGCGTAGAACAGCGTCATCCACAGGCCCGAGAGCGCGGCGACAAGTCCGCAGGGGACGAGAATCCGCCCGGCGACGCGATGCCAACCCGGCCTCCTGCGGCGGAAGCGGGGGGCGAACTGGAAGGCGCCCAGAACGCTGTACAGGGCGGCGCTGAAGATGTGCAGCACCACGGGCAGGGGCGCGGCGAAGAACCGCGCGTTTCCCGGCGTGACGTCGCCGCCCGCGAGCTCGGTCAGACGGACGCCTCCCGCGATCAGGGGAACGACGCTGAGCACGACCAGCACGGTGGGCAGGAGCCAGCCACCCCTGCCGCCTGCGGTGTTTCGTGGACGCGGAGGGTGTGCCGTCAGGCTCTTGTCGGTCATGAGGCGATCGTGACCGCTGCGAGGGTGACGGCTCATCAGTAGAACGGCCCGATCCGAACCGGCCGATCATCCATGAATCAGGCGTACTTTCGGCGCGCCTTCGCCGAAAGCCACGTGCGATGGCTCGGCCTGCCCGCTCGTCAGGGCAGGCCGCGCCACCATCCGCCTCGGGGGAAGGACCCTAGCCCAGCGCCTGGGTCAGGTCGGCGAGCAGGTCGTCGACGGTCTCGATGCCGACCGACAGCCGCACCAGGTCGCCGGGCACCTCCAGCGGCGAGCCTGCCGCCGAGGCGTGCGTCATCCTGCCGGGGTGCTCGATCAGCGACTCCACGCCGCCGAGCGACTCGCCCAGCGTGAACAGCTTCGTCCTGTCGCAGACGTCGACGGCCTCCTGCTCGCCGCCGTCGACGCGGAAGGAGACCATGCCGCCGAAGCGCTTCATCTGCTTGGCCGCCACCTCGTGCCCCGGGTGCTCGTCGAGGCCCGGGTAGAGGACCTGCGTGACGCGCGGGTGGGCGAGCAGCAGGTCGACCACGCGCTCGGCGTTGTCGCAGTGGCGGTCCATCCGCACGCCGAGCGTCTTCAGCCCGCGCAGCGTCAGCCACGCGTCGAACGGGCCGGCCACGCCTCCCATCGCGTTCTGGTGGTATGCCAGCTCGTCGCCCAGCCCCTTGTCCGCGGCGATCAGCGCGCCGCCGACCACGTCGGAGTGCCCTCCGACATACTTGGTGGTCGAGTGCACGACCACGTCGGCGCCCAGCGCCAGCGGCTGCTGCAGGTACGGCGAGGCGAACGTGTTGTCCACCACGAGCAGCGCGTCGTTCTCGTGCGCCAGCTGCGCCAGCGCGGCGATGTCGGCGATGCCGAGCAGCGGGTTCGTCGGCGTCTCGACCCAGATCAGCTTGGTCTTCTGCGTCATGGCCGCGGCCACCGCGTCGAGGTCGCCCAGCGGCACGGGGTCGTAGTGCAGCCCCCAGCGCTCGTGGACCTTGGAGAACAGCCGGTAGGTGCCCCCGTAGGCGTCGTTCGGGATCACCACGTGGTCGTTGGGCTTGCAGACGGTGCGCAGCAGGGTGTCCTCGGCCGCCAGGCCGGAGGCGAACGCCATGCCCCTCACGCCGCCCTCGACCGCGGCCAGCGCCTCCTCCAGCGCGGTCCGCGTCGGGTTGGCCGACCGGCTGTACTCATATCCGCCCCGCAGACCGCCCACGCCGTCCTGCTTGTAGGTGGACGTGGCGTAGATCGGCGGCACGACCGCGCCGGTCACCGGGTCGGGCTCCTGGCCTGCGTGGATCGCCAGGGTCTCAAAACCATTGCTCATGCCCCCCACGCTAGCCCAGGAAAAACGTGAAGCCCGTGATCCGTCCCCCAACCGATCACGGGCCTCATCGTCGTCACGTGCGGCTTGTCCCCCAACCGCCCACCCGTGACGGGTCTGGTGTCAGGCCGCCCTGCTCTCGTTCAACTCCTCGGCGGCGGGCCGCGGCAGCCGTACGATGTCGGCGTTGATGTGACGGCCGCTCGCGCCCTCGGCCGGCTCCCCGTTGATGCGGGATAGCAGCACCGGGTCGGCCAGCGCCAGCAGGACGGCGACGACGAGCCCGATGCCCAGGAACACGAATCCGATAGCGACCATTTCCTCATCCCCTTCGACGCTTCAAGCATGCGCGCCGCGACACCGGTCCCGAATCGACTGAAGGACTGGTCCCCGGATCAGGAGGTCGGCCGAATGGTGGATATGAGGGGTCCGACTTCCGGCCTAGGCTCGGGTGCCGTGGGGGACAACAAACGCTTCGTCTACTGGATCAGGCGGCTCAGCGAGATCGCCATGATCGGCTGGCTGAGCATGATGCTGCTGGTGGATCTGGCCGTCGCCGCAGGCGCGGGAGGGCCGCAGTTCCTGGTTCCCGTGTGCGGGGCCGTCGGCATCGTGGCGGTGGTGCTGCGCAGGCGCTACAGGATCGAGGGGTTCGCCGTCCTGATGGCCTGCTCCCTCGTCGTCTCCCTCCTCATCGGCGCGATCGACGTCGTAGGGGTCCCAGGCTCGGCGGAGAGCGGCGCGCTGCTCATTCTCACCATCGGCGTCCTGCGGCACGTCGAGCCCGTGCGGAAGGCCGCCACGCTGAGCCTGGTGGCGATGGGCGTGCTGATGGCCGAGGGCGGCATGCGCGACTATCACAACGGCGGCCTGGCCTTCTCCTTCATGCTGTTCATCGGCTGGGCCACGGCGGCGGGCGTCGGCGGCTACCTGCGCTTCCAGCAGGAGCGGCGCGTCGAGGCCATCCACACCGTCCGCCGCTCCGAACGTCTGGAGCTGGCCAGGGAGTTGCACGACCTGGTCGCCCACCACATCACCGGCATCGTGGTCCAGGCCCAGGCCGCCAGAACGGTCGCCGAGATGAAGCCCGAGGCGGTCACCCCCGCCCTCGACGCCATCGCCAACGCGGGGGTCGAGGCGCTCACCTCGATGCGCCGCCTGGTCAGCGTGCTGCGCGCGGAGGACGAGGCCGCCCGCACCCCCGGCACCTCCCTCGCCGACCTGCGCCTGCTCACCGAGCGCTTCAGCGCCGGCGGGCCGGGCGTCTCCTTCGAGGTCGGACAGGGCATCGCCGACGGCGCGCTGCCGCCCGAGGTCATGACCACCCTGCACAGGGTGCTGCAGGAGTCGCTCACCAACGTCCGCCGCCACGCCCCTGGAACCGGGTGGGTGGAGGTCGATCTGCGGCTCCACGAGCGCACCGTACGGCTGCGCGTGCGCAACTACGGCTCGGCCACCGACCCGCGCCTCTCACGGCTCGGCGGGGGCTTCGGGCTGGTCGGCATGGCCGAGAGGGTCGAGGCCCTCGGCGGCAGGCTGCTGGCAGGGCCCACCCCTGAAGGCGCGTGGGAGGTGTTCGCCGAGTTCCCCCTCGCCTGAGGCGTGGAGCCTGTCGTACTCCCGCTCGCCCAGCTCCGCGCGCGCCCTGGCGGCGATCCTTTCGACGTCGCCGCGCTCGGCCCTCGGGAGGGGCGCGCCCACCGTCCGCCTGATGGCGGTGGCCGTGCCGAGCAGGCGGGCGGCGTCACGGGCGGGCAGGGCGCCCGCGAGGCCCTCCAGCGCCAGCGCCACCGCTCGGGGGTCACCGCTCGCACCGGCCGACTCGTAGCCCTCCCTGTGCAGCGCCAGCGCCGCCCGCAGGTCGCCGCGCTGCTCGGCGGCGAAGCCCAGCTCCGCCAGGATCAGCGCGACGCCTGGCTGGCCGTCCACCTGCCTCAGCCAGGTCAGCCACGGCCGCAGCAGCGCCTCGGCCTCGTCCAGCCTGCCCTGTCGCCGCGCGCTGAGGCCGAGCCCGACCACCGCGTGCTCCTCAGCCGACTTGTACGAGTGCTCGACCGCCAGCCTCCTCGCCCGCTCGTGATACTCGTCGGCCAGCGCGTGGTCGCCCATCAGCAGGGCGGTCCTGCCCAGCACCGACAGGGAGAAGGAGATCTCCAGCCCCAGCTCCTCCGCCAGCCGCAGCCCTTCACCTCGCAGCCTCGCCGACTCCTCGTAGTCGCCGCGGATCTCGGCGAGCAGGCCGAGCGTGTCCATCGCCTCGCTCCTGCCCCACCCGTCGCCCAGCTCGTCGAAGAGGGCGAGGCTGCGCTCGCCGTCCTCCCGCATCGCGGCCAGGTCGCCACGGACGAGGGCCAGCCTGGCCCGCACGCAGAGCGCGGCCGCCACACCCCACCTGTCGCCTTGCCGGCGGAAGGCCGCCAGCGCCCGCTCCACCCTCACCCCGTGCACCGCGTGGTCGCCGTAGGCCCACCGCACGTAGCTCATGAACCAGTCGGCGAACGCCTGCCCCGCCTCGTCCAGCTCCTCGTACGGCGCCGCTTCCGCTTCGTCGCCCGTGGACAGCGTCATCACGGCGTGCCAGACGGCCGCCAGCGCCCGCTCCTTCGGCTCGCCCGTCCCTGACGTCAACGCCCTGGCGATCGCCGCGCTCGCCTCGCCCCGTCTGCCGCGCAGGTACCAGTACCAGCCCAGCGCGTTGACCAGCCGCAGCGCGTGAGTCTCGCTCTCCAGCGCGACGCGCAGGTTGGCGCCCTCGGCGTCGAGCCTGCGCAGCCACTCCCCCTGCTCGGGACCGCGCAGCCGGGCCCGCTCGGCCAGCTCGGTGTAGTACGCCGCGTGCCGCTCCCTGAGCACGTCGCTCTCGCCCGCCTCCGCCAGCCGTTCGAGCCCGTAGGCCCTGACGGTCTCCAGCAGCCTGTAACGCGGCCCTGGACTCACCAGGGACCTGTCGACCAGCTGCGCGATGGTGGCGACGACGTCCACGCCCCGCTCGGCGCAGACCTGCTCGGCGGCCTCCAGCAGGCAGCCGTCGGCATGGACGGCCAGCCGCCGCAGCACCACGCGCTCGGCCTCGGACAGCAGCTCCCAGCTCCAGTCGATGACCGCGCGCAACGTCTGCTGCCTGCCGGGCGCGCCCCTCCTGCCCGCGCCGAGCACCCTGAACCTGTCGTCGAGCCGTACGGCCAGCTCCCGCAGGCCCAGGGCGCGCACCTTGGTGGCCGCCAGCTCCAGGGCCAGCGGCATCCCGTCGAGCCGTTCGACGATGGTCGCGACGGTCTTCGCGTCGTCCTCGTCCAGCGCGAAGCCCGGATCGGCGGCCACCGCCCGCGCCGCGAACAGCCGTATGCCCTGCTCGGTCTCCAGCGGAGGCACGGGCCACACCCGCTCCCCTGGTACGGCCAGCGCCTCCCTGCTGGTGGCCAGCACGCGCAGCCCCCGTGCCGCGTTCAGGAGCGTGGAGACGAGGTCGGCGGCCCGGTCGATGACGTGCTCGCAGTTGTCCATGACGAGCAGCAGCCGCCTGTCGCGCAGCGCGGTGACGAGGCGTTCGACGGGTCCTGCCGATACGCCGTCGTCGCGCAGGCCCAGCGCCTCGATCACCGCCTGCACGGGGTCACCCGTCGCGGCCAGCTCGACCAGCCTGACCTCCTCCACCTGCGCGGCGCTCTCCACGGCGAGCCTCGTCTTGCCCACGCCCCCGGGGCCTGTGAGCGTGACGAGCCTGCTGGAGCCGAGGAGCGCGCGCACCTCGGCCACGGCCTCGTCCCTGCCGATGAGCTCAGTCATCGGCACCGGCAGCCGCACCCCTGACTCGAACCCCGGATCCTGGGTCGCCGGTTCTCCGGCCACCGTGTTCAGGAACGCCCGGGTGTGGGGCGGGGAGTCGAGTGAGGGGTCCTGGCGCAGGATCGCCTCGTAGAGCGCCGCCAGCTCCCTGCTCGGATCCACTCCCAGCTCGTCGGCCAGCAGCGCGCGCACCTCCGCGTAGCTGTCCAGCGCCTCGCTCTGCCGTCCGCCCCTGTAGAGCGCGCGCAGGTGCAGTCCCCTCAGCCGCTCTCTCAGAGGGTGCTCGCGCACCAGCTCGGCGAGCTCCACCGGCTCGCCGAGGGCCAGCCGTACCTCTGCCTGGTCCTCGAGCGCCGTCAGGCGCGCCTCCTCCAGCCTGGCGGCGGCGGGAGCGGCGAAGGCCGCGTCGGCGTGGTCGGCGTACGCGGGCCCTCTCCACAGCGCCAGAGCGTCGGCCAGCAGCCCCGCCCGCGCCTCCAGCGACCCTTCACGGGCCCGCCCGAGGAGGTCGGCGAACTCCTTGGCGTCCACCCGCGCCCCGGCCAGCCGGTAGCCGGAGGGGTCGCGCACCACCGCGTCGGCCGAGCCGAGCGCGCGACGCAGCTGCGACACCCTGGCCTGCAGCGTCCCCACCGGGTTGGCGGAGGGACGCGCGCCCCAGAGGTCGTCGATCAGCCGGTCCACCGGCACCGGACGGCCCTCGTGCACCAGCAGGTCGGCCAGCAGGGCGCGCACCTTCGCCTCGGGCACCCGCACCTGGACGCCCTCGTCCGTCCACACGGCCAGCGGCCCCAGCACCCCGAAACGCATGACCCGTAGCCAACCATAAGGATTCCCGAAGTACGGTCGCCGAGGCTGGGGGCATGACAACGCATGTGACTGTGATCGGCCTCGGGGCCATGGGCTCGACGATGGCCGAGATGTTCTTGAAGGCGGGCCACCAGGTGACGGTGTGGAACAGGACACCTGGCAAGGCGGGCGCGCTGGTGGCGCTCGGCGCGCACGAGGCGTCCTCGCCCGCCGAGGCCGGAGAGCTCCTGGTGATCAGTCAGCTGGACTACCAGGCGATGTACGACAGCCTTGGCGACGTCGACCTGCAGGGGAAGGTGCTGTTCAACCTCAGCTCCGACGCCCCCTCGGTCCTGCGCGAGGCCTCGGACTGGGTGGCCGCGCGCGGCGGGGTGCTCGTCACCGGAGGCATCATGGTCCCGCCGCCCGGCATCGGCCAGCCTGGCGCCTACACCTTCTACAGCGGCCCTTCCGAGGTCGTCACCCGCCACACGGAGACGTTGGAGGCGATCAGCGACGTCACCTACGTCGGCGCCGACCCGGGGCTGGCGATGGTCTTCTACCAGTCGCAGCTGTTCATGTTCTGGTCCGGGCTGACGGCGTACATGTACGCGAGCGCGCTGGCGGAGAGCGCCGGGGTTGCGCCTTCCCAGCTGCTTCCCTTCGCGCAGGAGACGTTCGGCGGGATCGCGGGCGAGGGGCCGATGGGGTTCCTGAAGTACCTCACGGCCGAGTTCGAGGAGCGGTCCTACCCCGGCGAGGCCAACAGCCTGCACATGCAGGCGGTGGGGATGGGGCACGTGGTGCACGCGTTCAAGGAGGCGGGGATCGACGCCACGCTGCCCGTCGCGCTGAAGAGCCTGTTCGACCGCGCCGACGCGGAGGGTCGCGGGGCCGAGGGCCTGGGCACCATCATCGAGTCCATCAAGAAGCCCTGACCACCCGTACGGCCCCGCCCCCGCCGGAGCGGGGTCGAGGTCCCTCGGAGCTCACAGCGGCGTCGACACAGCGCCCGGGGAGCAGGCCGAGGTTCGCCGCCTCTCCGTGGAGGCGAGACGCCCGTCCCCCAGGAACCCCGGCCCCGTGATCGCCCACGCGGTCTCATCGCGTGAGGGCGGTCACGGGGTCTCCTGGGAGTGGGCTTCCCGACGGGTCAGTGGTTGGCGAGGAAGGCGAGGAGGTCCTGGCGGGTGAGGAGGCCGGCGGGCTTGCCGTCCTCCAGCACCACCGCCGCGTCCGCCTTCTCCAGCGCCTCCACCGCCCGCGACACAGGCTCGCCCGCGCCGATCATCGGCAGCGGCTGCGACATGTGCTCGGCGATCGGGTCGTCGGAGCTGAGCTTGCCCCGGTACAGCGCCTCCAGCAGGTCGCGCTCCACGATGGACCCGACGACCTCGGCCGCCATCACCGGCGGCTCCTCCTTCATGACGGGCAGTTGCGAGACGGAGTACTCCCGCATGATGGAGATCGCCGTGCCCACCGACTCGTGCGGATGCGCGTGGACGAAGGACGGCATCGTGCCGCCCTTGCGCGACAGCACGTCCCGCACCAGCCCGCTCTCCGAGGGGGTGGTGAGGAAGCCGTAGTCGGCCATCCACTCGTCGTTGAAGATCTTCGACAGGTAGCCGCGCCCGCCGTCGGGCAGCAGCACGACGACCACGTCGTCAGGCCCGGCCTTGGCCGCCACCTGCAGCGCGGCGACCGCGGCCATGCCGCAGGAGCCGCCCACCAGCAGCGCCTCCTCGCGGGCCAGGCGCCTGGTCATGTTGAAGGAGTCCTTGTCCGAGACGGCGATGATCTCGTCGCAGATCGTCGTGTCGTAGGTCGCCGGCCAGATGTCCTCCCCCACGCCCTCGACCAGGTACGGGCGTCCCGTGCCACCGGAGTAGACCGAGCCCTCGGGGTCGGCGCCGATGATCTTCACCCGGCCGCCGGAGACCTCCTTGAGGTAGCGGCCCGTGCCGCTGATGGTGCCGCCGGTGCCGACGCCCGCCACGAAGTGCGTGATGCGGCCCTCGGTCTGCTCCCACAGCTCAGGACCCGTCGAGTGGTAGTGCGACTCGGGGTTCTGGACGTTGGAGTACTGGTCCGGCTTCCACGCGTTGGGAATCTCGCGGGCCAGCCTGTCGGACACCGAATAGTAGGACTCGGGGTGGTCGGGCGAGACCGCGGTGGGGCACACCACGACCTCGGCCCCGTAGGCCCTGAGCACGGAGATCTTGTCCTGGGCGACCTTGTCGGGCACGACGAAGACGCACTTGTAGCCCTTCCTCTGGGCCACGATGGCCAGCCCGACGCCGGTGTTGCCCGAGGTCGGCTCGACGATGGTGCCGCCGGGCCGCAACGCCCCCGACGCCTCCGCCGCCTCGATCATCCGTACCGCGATGCGGTCCTTCACCGAGCCGCCCGGGTTGAAGTACTCGACCTTGGCGAGCACCTGTGCGGGAAGGCCCGCCGAGACCTTGTGCAGCCTGACGAGCGGAGTGTTCCCCATGAGCTCGATCAGGGAATCGTAAACGCGCACTGAGGTGTTCACCTTCTTTGCAGAAGCTTGATCAGCTTGTGGATGGCCAGGGCCCCCAGGGGGTGGTGGGGCCTCAGCTAGGTTTCCTGATAACGCTACCGTCGCGACAGGTCGAGGGGGGCCGCCGAGTGATCTGGACTCCGGGGGTGGCGCGCACGGCGCGCAGGATCGCCGCGGCGGCCGCGGTGGGCGGAGGCGGTCTGACAGCTCTGGGCGCGACGGCGTACGGCCTGCTGATCGCCGAAAGCCTGGTCGCCAGGCGGGTGATCGGCCGTCCTCACGGCATGGAGGGCCCGGCGTCCGACGGCCTGTACGGTGACTTCCCCGGCGAGCCCGTCAGTCTCGTCATGCTCGGCGACTCCCTCTCCGTCGGCCTCGGCATGAGCAACCCCGAGGACACCCCCGGCGTACGGCTGGCGCACGGCCTGGCCTCCGTGGCCGAGCGCCCCGTACGGCTGGCCGTCGTGGGCAAGTCGGGTGCCGCCTCGGTCGAGCTGGGCGACCAGGTCGACCGAGGGCTCAGGGCGCGTCCTGACGTGGCCGTCATCTTCGTCGGCGCCAACGACGTGACCACGCAGACGCCGCCCGCGACCGCCGTACGGCATCTGGCCAAGGCGGTGCGGCGGCTGCGCGAGGTGGGCGCGGAGGTCATCGTGGGCACCTGTCCCGATCTCGGCACGGTGCGCCCGATCGGTCAGCCGCTGCGGTGGGTGACCAGGCGATGGAGCCGCCAGCTCGCCGCCGCGCAGACGGTCGCTGTGGTCGAGGCGGGGGGCAGGACGGTCGCCTTCGCCGACCTCCTGGGGCCGGAATTCGCCACAAACCCGGGCGAAATGTTCGGACCGGATCGTTTCCATCCATCTGACCGAGGTTACGCCCAGGCCGCTTACGCGGTGCTACCTTCTGTATGCGCTGCGTTGGGGTTGTGGCCTGAACCACATCCCAGGCGTGGCGAAGGTCTGCAAACGATTTACCTTGCGGCGGCGACGGCTGCGGAGGAGTCAGGCACAGAGGTCACCGCGACCAGGGTCGCAGGGCGGGCAACGGGGCCCCACGGTAGATGGGTCACGCTCTTCCGCCGGCGACCAGAAGACACCCTCCCCGGCTGAGCCGCCACTCCTCGCCCCCATTGGAGTGGAATAACCGTGCTCCGGCCCCTCGCGAAACCGGCCCTCGCCCTGGCCGGAACCCTTTCCCTGGCCGCCTGCTCAGGCAGCGACGCCGCCACGACAGCCTTCCCGACCTGGCGCAACACCGACGTCAACGTGGTCAGCCGCATGGCCACCGCCGCAGGCGTGGCCACGACCACCTCCATGAAGCCCGACGGCACGCTCGAGACCGTCGCCCTCGACCTGACCACAGGCAAGAAGCTGTGGGCCCAGCCCGCCACGATGGCGGGGCGGCTGCCGGGCATGGGCGTGCCGCCACCCGCGATCGTCGACAACGTCATCGTCTCGCTCGACCCGGCCAAGAAGGGCAGGTGGAACGCCGCCCTCGTCGCCCGCGACGCCCGTACGGGCAGCCAGAAGTGGGTCAGGCCGGTCCACTCGACCTTCGGCCCCCAGCGCTGCGGGCCCTACGTGTGCCTGTCGGAGCACACCGCGCTGTCGGCCGCCAGGGTGGTCGTGCTCGACCCCGCGACAGGCAAGCAGAAGTGGAAGCTCCCAGGCATCGCCGAGGTGGAGTGGTCCGACGCCAACAGGGTGCTGCTGCTGCGCCTGGCGGCCAACCCGATGATCGAGTCCTACGAGCTCAAGTCGGGCAAGCTCCAGTGGCAGCAGCCCGTCGAGCAGGCCCTGGGCTCCGGCATCGACATGTCGGGCGGCTGGGCGTTCGGGTCGACGGGCGAGAACCTCGTCGGCTACGTCGCGCCGTACACCAGCCCGCGCACGAAGAAGGTCTCCACCTTCGGGCTGTTCTCACTCAAGATCTCCGACGGCACCATCAACTGGATGCGCCCGTCCGTGGTCCGCGTCTATCCCAGTGGCAGCCCCGGCTTCGCGCCGGTGGTCCGCCCGGTCGACCAGCAGGGTCAGTACGGCGGCTTCGCCAGGCTCGACTCCGAGACGGGCAGGGTCATGGGCCAGATCACCGCCAGCCAGGTGCCCGGTTCGGGGTGGTGGCTGGCCTTCCCCCAGCGCATGGAGCGGCTGGGCTTCCTCAAGCACAACGGCGGCGGCTCCGCCTTCGACCTGACCACAGGCAACTCGGTGCCGGTCAAGGACCAGCGCGGCTGGTCCTTCTGCGTCACCGACCCCAAGCCCCTGCCGTTGAAGGGGCAGGCTCCCGGCTTCTACTCGGTGGCCGCCATCTGCGAGTTCGACCTGTCGAACGGCAAGCGGGTCGCGGGCGAGAGCGCGCCGCCGTCCTGGTTCACCGGCAGCCAGGACGGCTGGCGGCTCTGGCGTGACGAGAAGGGCGCCATCCACGGCATCAGGGACGGCGCCACCAACTCGCCCGGCATGTACGGATGACAGCGGCCGGGCGACCCGTGTCGCCCGGCTTTCACCTATCTGAAACAAAGTTCTGTTTTACCGGCCCCCGGGTCGTGGCAACGGCACTACCGAGGGGTAACCTCGCGATGGAGTGCTGACACGAACCCAGGAGAGCCCCATGCCCGAGGCAGTCATCGTCGCCACCGCGCGCTCGCCGATCGGCCGAGCCTTCAAGGGGTCGCTGAAGGACATCCGTCCCGACGACCTGACCGTCCAGATGATCCAGGCGGCGCTGGCCAAGGTGCCCCAGCTCGACCCGAACACCATCGACGACCTCATGCTCGGCTGTGGCCTGCCAGGCGGCGAGCAGGGCTTCAACATGGCCCGCGTGGTGTCGGTGATGCTGGGGCTCGACAACGTGCCCGGCACCACGGTCACCCGGTACTGCTCCTCGTCGTTGCAGACCACCCGCATGGCCTTCCACGCCATCAAGGCGGGCGAGGGCGACGTCTTCGTCTCTGCGGGCGTGGAGACGGTCTCCCGCTTCGCCAAGGGCAACTCCGACTCGCTGCCCGACACCCAGAACCCGATTTTCGACGGCGCCCGCGCCCGCACCTCCACCTTCGCCGAGGGCGGCCAGACCTGGCGTGACCCGCGTCAGGACGGCGCGGTCCCCGACATCTACATCGCGATGGGACAGACCGCCGAGAACCTCGCCCAGATCAAGGGCGTCTCGCGGCGGGAGCAGGACGAGTTCGGCGTCCGCTCGCAGAACCTCGCGGAGAAGGCGCTCGCCGACGGCTTCTGGCAGAAGGACATCACCCCCGTCACGCTGCCCGACGGCACGGTCGTCAGCAAGGACGACGGGCCGCGCGCCGGCACCTCCTACGAGGCCGTCTCGCAGCTCAAGCCGGTCTTCCGCCCCGACGGCACGGTCACGGCGGGCAACTGCTGCCCGCTGAACGACGGCGCCGCCGCCGTGGTCGTCATGAGCGACACCAAGGCCGCCGAGCTCGGCATCACGCCGCTGGCCCGCATCGTCTCCACCGGCGTCACCGGCCTGTCACCCGAGATCATGGGCCTCGGGCCCGTCGAGGCCTCCAGGCAGGCGCTGTCGAGGGCGGGGATGTCGATCTCCGACATCGACCTCGTGGAGATCAACGAGGCGTTCGCCGCCCAGGTCATCCCGTCCTACCAGGACCTCGGCATCGACCTCGACCGCCTGAACGTCAACGGCGGCGCCATCGCCGTCGGCCACCCGTTCGGCATGACCGGCGCCCGCATCACCTCCACGCTGATCAACAGCCTCCAGCACCACGACAAGACCTTCGGGCTGGAGACCATGTGCGTCGGCGGCGGCCAGGGCATGGCCATGGTCCTGGAGCGCCTCTCCTAACCCCCACGACCGGGGCCTGTGGCACGCGACCGGGGCCTGTCGGGGACAGGCCCCGCCGGGGAGTGCGGGCGAGGCGCCCTCACGGCCCTCGCTCCCCTCTGGGCGGCGTCCCCGGCCTCTGCTCCACCTGGGCGCCCTCACGGGGACCGCTGCAGGGGTTCGGCGTGCGCCGTGACGGTGGCCCGCCGAAGTCCCGCGGGCCGAGGCGCCTTCGCAGGACGGGACCCCGCGCTCACGCAGGCGCGGGGGCGGCTTGCCGTACGGGAGTAAAGACGGCGACTCCCGCGCCGGGTGGCTCGGAGGAAACGGGGGTATACGGCATGCCGTGCCGGGAAATTCGCCATAATGCCCGCGATGAAGATCGCACAGCGAGCCGCGGCCCTCGTCGTCTGCGCGAGCCTCGCGACGGCCTGCTCGGGCGAGCGAGACGGCGCAAGCGGGGGCGCCCTGGCGAAGGCGAGCCCGACCCACGCCCTGAACACCGGCGCGACGCCCGCCGTACCCTCTCCCACCCATCAGGCGCACGCCTCGCCCGAGAGCGGTGAGAAGAGCACCCAGGTCGTCCGGTCGCCCCGATGGAAGCAGGCCAGGAGCGTTCCGCTGCGGGACGCCTCAAGGCTGGTGGACGTGGTCGCGACAGGGCCGAACGCGGCCTGGGCGGTCGGCTACGAAGACGGCGCGGAGGACGACGAGGGCGCGCCCGTCATGCAGCGCTGGAACGGGCGGAGCTGGTCGAAGGTCCCGCTTCCCCCGCTGTCCGGGCCAGGGGGGTTCGACGCCACCGGCCCCGACGACGTCTGGTTCGCGGGCGCGTCCGAGGTCTCCCACTGGGACGGCAGGCGCTGGGCCGTGCGGCGCCCCTTCGGGATCTCCGAGGACGAGCGCTTCTCCGACGTCTCCGTCCACAACGGCCAGGTGTTGCTGATCGGTTCGGACGAGTCGGGCTCGTTCATCGTGTCCGGCCAGGACGGCACGTTCGAGTTCCAGTTCCCCGGGAGGGCGGGCGCGTTCAACGCGATCACCTTCCGAGCGGGTCACGCCTGGATCGTGGGCGCCAAGTCGCGGGAGTCGTGCGCGGGCCTGACCCCGATGATCCTGCACAGCAGGCAGGAGCACTCCTCCTGGGAGGAGATGCGCCTGCCCGAAATCCCCGGTGGCAGTCTGAGGGCGGTCGCGCAGATCTCCCCCACCGATGTGTGGGCGGTCGGGGAGATCATCAAGGGCGGCGGAAATGCCCACGAGGGTGACCCGTCGTCCTGCCCCGACACCTACGAGAACGCCGAGGACCAGCCCACCACGCCGCTGGTCCTGCACTGGGACGGCCGCGTCTGGCGGCAGATGACGGTGCCGCTGACGGAGGGCTCACTCACCGGCGTCACCGCCTTCGGGCCCGACGACGTGTGGGTCTCAGGACACGAATCCGTCTTCCTTCACTTCGATGGGCGGAAGTGGACCGCCGAGAGCGCCTCGGGCCGGGGCACCGTCAACGCGGTCGCCGCCATCCCAGGCACGAAGGACCTGTGGGCCGTCGGCGCGATCGACGAGTTGACCGACCAGGGTCAGGACTTCGTCCTCAGGCGTGACGGTCGGGGCCCGCGCGGTTGAGCGTGATCCTCAGCACCACCCTGCGCTCCCTCTCCATGGCGTCGCGGTACTCCGCCCAGTCGGGGTGCTCGCCCGAGATGCCCCGGTAGTAGGCGACCAGATGGTCCATCGCCTCGGGAAGCGAGACGACCTCGGCTGTGCCCTCGACCTGGATCCACTCGCCGAAGAACCCGTCGGTGAACGCGCACACGGCGACCTGCGGGTCTCTCCTGGCGTTCCTGGTCTTGGCCGCGCCCTCACGCGTGCTGATGATCGCGTGACCGTCGTCGTCGACGCCGACCAGCACCGGTGACATCTGCGGCCGTCCGTCGGCGTGCCTGGTGAGCAGGACGGCGTGGTGGTGGCGGGCCAGATAGCCGCGCGCCTTGTCGAGATCCATCACACCATGATGCGCGCCCGAGCCGAAAGATCGGCACGGGCGCGTGGGGGGATCTCGGGGGGTTTAGATGAACCCCATTCTGTTACGACGGTGCCGCTCGTGCTCGACGACGATGGCGGCGGCGTAGCCATGGGTCAGCCCGTGCTCCTCGGCGAGCCAGTGCGCTCGTTCATCACATCTGAGGAAGGATGGGCCGTTGTCGATGGCTTGGAACCACTCTGGGAGTTCGCGTCCCGTGATGGCCGGGACTCTGGCGATGAGCTTGATCTGCGTCTCCGGTGAGTGGTTCAAGGACATGGGCACCTCCACGGATGGATTAAGGTCCTTTGCTTGACACTGCAACACCTCACCGCGAATCGCAACCCCTCGGCGGCCAGCCTTTTGTCACGGCGCGTAGATCCCTCGTGGCGCATAGAAAAGACCCCGCCGGTTCACCAGCGGGGTCTTGACCTGGACGATCAGTCGTCGCCCGAGAAATAGCTGACGAACCGCAGCACCTCGAGGTAGATCCAGACCAGGCTCAGCGTGAGCCCGAACGCGCACTGCCACGAGTACTTCTCGGGAGCTCCCGCCTTCACCCCGCGCTCGATGTCGTCGAAGTCGAGGAGCAGGAAGAAGGTGCCGAGCAGGATCATCGCGGCGCTGAAGATCCAGCCGAGCGGGCTGTCGGTCCGCAGGCCGATGCCGCCCTCGACGAAGAACCCGGCCACGAGGTTGACCAGGACCAGCGCCAGCGCGCCGATCGCGGCCGCGATCACGAACTTGGTGAACTTGGGCGTCACCCTGACGATGCGCAGGGAGTAGACGGTCAGCACCGCCGCGAAGGCCAGAGCCGTGCCGATCACCGCCTGGAGCACGATGCCGTGGAAGGCCGACTCGTACATCCGGCTCAGCGCGCCCACGAACACGCCATAGAACAGGGCGTAGCCGAGGATCAGCGCAGGGTTGGTGCTCTGCTTGAACGAGGCGATCAGGCCGAGGACCACGCCGATGAGGGCCGAGATGGCCGCGACGCCCAGGCCGACCTCGAAGTACCACGAGGCGGCGCCGGCGACGACAAGCGTGCCGAGCGTGATGAACCCGCGGACCACGACGTCGTCGATGGTCATCGTCCTGGCGGCCGGCGGCGCGGGTGCGTAGGCCGGGCTGTCGTACATCCCCTGCAGATGCTCGGGGCTCGGGGTCCACCCTTGCTGTTGATGGGTGTATGGCGACCGGCTGAATACGGGGTTCTTGCTCTCCATCGCTGCCTCCACGCTGCGACCAATGTGATCAGAGTATTGGACCGGCTGTCACACAGGCCAAGTCACGCTGGGATCTATGTACATTCGAGACTTCCGCAGCGATCTCAACGAACGAGGTGCCACGCGGGTTCCCGGCTTGTGGCCGAGCTCGCCGGCAGGCACGGTCTGCAGGTCAGGGACCCTGCGGTGCTTCACGATCCCTACACTATGCGGTGGCCGGGGTCGCCGCCTTGATGTCGACGGGCCGGCCGCCGCCCGGTGCGGCGCTCGTGCGTGATGTCTCCGTCGCCTCCTCTCTCGCCGCCGAGGGCGCGCCCGTGGTGCCGCCCATCGACCTGATGCCCCCTGACCGCCTCTCTCACGCGGCCCTCGACGTCTCTTTCCGCCAGTTCGTACGGCAGGCGCCCCGGCCCCGCCGGCGTCGAGGCGGGCGGCTCCGGGTAATCCTGTGGACACCGGCCACGGCGGAGGTGTTCCCTGAGTTCGCGGGAAGAGCGCAGGCCGCACTCGAGGAATGGCCGGATGAGCACTCCACGTGACTACGACACCGACCCCGGCAGGTTCAGGGCCGGCGCGGGGCTCACCGCCCGTCATCTGACCGGTGGCATGTCGCTCTACGCCCTCCTGGCCGAGCGGTTGAGCCACGTGCCGCGCGTTCTCGACATCGGCTGCGCGGACGGCGCGCTCCGCGCCGAGCTGCCCCAGGTCGTGGGCGTCGACGCCGCCCTCACCCTGCTCCGCGACCACCCCGCGCCCCGGCTCATGGGCGAGGCCACGGCACTGCCCTTCGCCGACGGCTGTTTCGGCGCCGCGGTGGCGGTGAACATGCTCTACCACCTGCCCGACCCGCTGGAGGCGCTCCGTGATGCGAGGCGGGTGCTGGCGTCCGGCGGGGTGTTCGTGGCCGCGACGCCGAGCAGAGCCGACTCCCCCGAGCTGGCGGGGGTCTGGCGGCCCTCCCGCACGACGTTCGACGCCGAGGAGGCGCCGGAGCTGGTGGCGGCGGTGTTCGAGAGGGTGGAGGTGGAGCGGTGGGACGCTCCGCTGATGACGCTGCCCGACGCGGCTGCGGTGCGCGACTATCTGGTCACGCGATTCGTTCCGCGCGAGCGCGCGGAGAGCGCTTCCCGACAAGTTTCCACGCCCATCACCTTGACAAAGCGTGGCGCAATGGTGTGGGGGTTCAGAGGCCTTTAAGCGGGTCACATAACCCCATTCGGGACAACCTCATAAACCCTGATGAATGAGTTCAGTCAGGGGCGGCCACCTGGCCGGACGAGCGTCTTCGTCGCGGCCGGTCGCCGCCGGGAGGCCCCTGGGCGCCCCGCCTGCGGCCCCCTGACCGAGCGTCAAGAAGAAACGCCAGGTCAGGGGGTAAATTGGATATAAATTAGCGGTGCCCCCGGCGGGATTCGAACCCGCACGTCAACCCTTTTAAGGGGTTTGCCTCTGCCATTGGGCCACGGGGGCGCCGCAATCATACGAAACGGACCATGCTCACGAGGAGCACAACTTTGTATCAGGCGTAACAAGAGTGAGATCTGTGGTGAAGTGCCCGCGCTCCGGACACTCTGTCCAGGAAGAGCACACCGTCCAGATGGTCCAGTTGGTGCTGGATGCACCGGGCCTCGAAGGCGTCGGCCTCGATGGTGACGAGTTCGCCGCTGCCGGGCAGCTGGCCGCACACCGTGATCTGGGCGGCTCGCGGCACCTCGGCGAACAGGCCGCGCACCGACAGGCAGCCCTCCCTGCCCACGCGCCAGTGAGAGGCCTCGGCCAGGCGGGGGTTGACCAGCGCTAGCGCGCCCGCGCTCGACCGGCTGCGCGGGTGGCGGCCCGCGTCGAAGGCGATCAGCCGCCAGCTCAGCCCGACCTGGGGGGCGGCCAGCCCCGTGAGCATGCCCGCCTCGCGCAGGGTGGCCAGCAGGTCGGCGGCGGCCGAGACGACGAAGGGATCGGTCGGGTCCACCGGTTCGGCGGAGGCGGACAGCACGGGGTGCGGCGCGCCGAGCACGTCGCGAGGGACCCCGGTCACATCAGGTCCGATTCGCAGGGGCGGAAGGTGATCTCCGAGCCGAGCCCGGCCCCGACGACGGCCAGCCGGCGCATGAGGTCGGCCACGTCGACGGAGGCGGGCAGGTCGACGTCGGCGATGAGCACGTAGAGGCGGCCGCTCAGCCTGGTGCTCATCCCGGTGATGTTGCCGCCGACCGAGGCGAGCACGCGGGAGACGGACGAGATGATGCCGGGCCTGTCCGGCCCGTGCAGGGTGAGCACGTAGCCGAGGCCGGTGCCCACCCCACAGGGATCGCGGCGTCCCTCGACGGCGGCGGCCGTGACGACCAGCTCGCCAACCTGCATCCGCTCACGCAACTGCTCGGCGGACAGATCGCCCGCGACGAGGAGCATCATCGCGACGTGCCCGCCGAGCAGCGTCATGGTCGAGTCCTGGATGTTGACGCCGCAGTCGGCCAGCGAACCGGCCACCTCGGCTATCACGCCTGGCCGGTCGGTGCCGAGCACGGTCACAGCAGAGAGCCCCACCCCTGGATCTCCCCCTTCTCCTCGCGCGCGGAAGGAGGGTCCCGAAGCGTCAGCGGCGGTTGCTCGCGACCGCCGCCCTGAACTCGTCGCGCGGGTGCTCCATCTCGCCGAGAGACACGGTCTCCCGCTTGAAGAACAGCGCCAGCGTCCAGTCCGCGACGACGCGGACCTTGCGGTTCAGCGTCGGCACCCGGGACAGATGGTATGTGCGGTGCATGAACCACGCAGCCAATCCGCGAAGCTTGACCCCGTAGACGTTCGCCACGCCCTGGTGAAGGCCCAGTCCCGCGACCGATCCGACGTACTTGTGCCGATATTCGACCAGTTGCTGCCCGTGGAGCGTACGGACGATGTTGTCGCCAAGCACCTTCGCCTGCCGTACGGCGTGCTGGGCGTTGGGCGCGCAGTACTGACCGGGGTTGGTGACGTCGGGGACGCCGGCCAGGTCACCCGCCGCGAAGGCGTCCTTGGTGCCCGCGACGGTCAGCTGGGTGGTGGTCTTGATCCGGCCGCGCTCGTCGAGCGGGAGGTCGCCTTCGGTCACCACGGGGCTCGGCTTCACGCCCGCCGTCCAGACGAGGGTCTCGGCGTCGAACTCGGTGCCGTCGGACAGCACCACGTGGCCGCCGGTGGCCGACTCGAGACGCGTGTCGAGCTTGACCTCGATGCCGCGCTCGCGCAGCTGCTCCAGCGTCCACTTGCCCATCTCGGGGCCGACCTCGGGCAGCACCCTGTTGGTCGCCTCGACCAGGACCCAGCGCACGTCCGAGGGCTTGATGTTGCGGTAGTAGCGGGTGGAGTCCTTGGCCATGTCCTCCAGCTCGGCCAGGGCCTCGACGCCCGCGAATCCGGCGCCGACCACCACGAAGGTGAGCGCCCGCCTGCGGACCTCGACGTCGTCGGTGGACTCGGCGACGTCGAGCTGGTGCAGCACCCTGTTGCGCAGGGCGATGGCCTCGCCGACGGTCTTGAAGCCGATGCCGATGTCGGTCAGGCCGGGGATGGGCAGGGTGCGCGAGATCGAGCCCGCCGCCATCACGAGCAGGTCGTAGGGGATCTCTCGCGGCTCGCCCTCGCCGGGGACGAAGGTGACCTTCTTGGCCGCGTGGTCGACCTTGGTCACCATGCCGTTGAGGATCGTGGCCTTGGGGAGGACCCTGCGCAGCGGCGCCACGACGTGCCGGGGCGACAGGTTGCCGGCCGCCGCCTCGGGGAGGAAGGGCTGGTAGGTCATGTAGGAGTTGGGGTCGATGACGGTGATGCGCACGCTGCCGTTGCGCAGCTCCTTGCCGAGCTTGCGCTGCAGACGCAGGGCGGTGTACATCCCGACGTACCCGCCGCCGACGATCACGATGTGCTTGTTCACCTGAGGTCCCATCCTCGTGGTCACGCTTGTGAAACTATTCACAAGCATATGCCCACCACCTACGGCGAGGCCAATCCCTTCCCAGTGAGTCTGCCCACACTAAAATGCCCCAAAGGGCGTTTTGCGGGCTATTTAGCGATATTTGCCGCTCTATGGAAGATGTCGTCCAGCATCTGGGCGGTGACCCTCCCGGTGAACGTGTTCTGCTGGCTCGGGTGGTAGCAGCCGATCAGCGTGACCTGGCCCTCGCCGTACGCCACGGGGACCTCCACGCCGTGCCCGAACGGCGGCCTGCTGCGCGGCAGGCCGTACCCCGCGTCCTTCAGCGCGGGCCACATGGCCTGCCAGGCGTAGCCGCCCAGGGCCACCACCACGCGCACGCTGTCGGCGACCAGCTCGATCTCGCGCTGGAGCCACGGGTAGCAGGCGGCCTTCTCCTCCGGCAGCGGCTTGTTGGCCGGTGGCGCGCAGCGCACGGAGGCCAGCATCCGCGCGCCGACCAGCCGCTGCCCGTCGCCGGCGTGGACGCTGGTCTCCTGGACGGCGAACCCTGTGCGGTACAGCGAGGCGAACAGCCAGTCGCCGCTGCGGTCTCCTGTGAAGATGCGTCCCGTCCTGTTGCCCCCGTGCGCGGCGGGCGCCAGGCCCACGATCAGCAGGCGGGGCCTCTCCTCGCCCCAGCCGGCGACGGGCCTTCCCCAGTAGGTCTCCTCCGCGAAGGCCCGCCGCCTGACCGTCGCGACCTCCTCGCGCCACTCCACCAGGCGCGGGCAGGCCCTGCAGACCGACTCGCGGGCCGTCAGCTCGCCGAGCGTACGGCTGGCGGCCGCGAGCTCCCTCACCCCCTCGGCCGAGTGCGCCACGGGGGTGTCGGGAGCCGCGGGGTCGTCAGGCCAGCCGGTGCCGGGAGGTACGTAGCTCATGGCACCGATAGTGCCCGATCAGGTGCAGGTGATGGAGTACGGAACCTCGGCCGACCTGGCGGTGTTCGGGCTGGAGATCTCCACCCACATCCTCGCGTTCGTCACCGCGCCCGGCGTGGCGGTGACACCGAACCTGTGCGACACCTCGCGCTCCCCCGGGCCGCTGAAGGTCTCGGCCGGCGCGTCGAAGTGGCCAGGGGTGGACCAGTTCCACCGGTAGGCCACGGTCGTGGCCGCGCTTACCTTGATCGTCGCCCTCGCCGTGAGCCAGTAGTAGCCGTTCTCCCCCTGA
The DNA here is from genome assembly GCF_039535395.1 of Nonomuraea roseola. Classification (NCBI taxonomy): domain Bacteria; kingdom Bacillati; phylum Actinomycetota; class Actinomycetes; order Streptosporangiales; family Streptosporangiaceae; genus Nonomuraea; species Nonomuraea roseola. The sequence goes on along the minus strand of NZ_BAAAXC010000015.1, from coordinate 3,763,676 downwards.
GGGCACGGCCCGTTGTGGCCGGCCGGTTCGACCCGCACGCTCTCGACCCCCGCCACGGGAGCCGCCGACGCGCACGTCACCCTGTAGCGGACCCGGTCGGCGTCGCGGTTGGGCCCCCAGATCTCCAGCGTCATCGTGCCGCTGCCCGACGCCGTCGGCCTGAGGACGTGGCGCAGGCGCTCGCTCCGGCTCACCCGTACCGAGCCGTCGTCCACGGTCCTGCCGTCCAGGCGCCATCGGTAGCGCACGGTCGCGGGGCCGCCGGTGACGCGGACGACCCCGTCGAAGGTCACCCTGTGGTCGGAGCCGTCGCACCTGCCCCGCGAGTCGGCGTCGTCCACCGTGAGGGAGACCGAGGCCTCCGGCTCGGGCTCCTCCTCGGCGCACCCGTCGACGTCGAAGCGCGCCCTCGCCGAGGTGAACCTGCGCGGGCTGAGGATCTGCACCGCCTGCCACCCGCTGGCGCCGTCCTCGAACTCCTGCTCGTCGAAGACCGTCTTCGACTTCGTGCCGTGCCCGCGGAAGGTCAGGGTCCTGGTCGGCCCCCTGTCGCCGTCGCCGGTGATCCACCGGTACTTCACCTTCACCGTACGGCCCTGTGGACGCACCACGATCCTGGCGCCGAACCTCACCGCGCACCCGTCGGCGTCGGCCTCGACATTCCTGACCTGCACCGAGGGCGCCGCGCTCGCCGACGCGGCCCCCGCGGGCGCCACCAGGACCGCCGCCCCCAGCGTGAGCGCCCCCACCATCCGTGCCCAGCGCATCGCTCTCCCCTTCCTGTGCCGGGTTCCGAGCCTCCAGAGAACACCGGCGCCGGCCGAGGGGCTTGAGTAACGGATTACTCAGATTCCGGCCTGGAGGTGGCGGTGGGAGCCTCCGAGGGTCCCACTTCCGGGATGGCGCTGGGAGCGGCGGTGGGTGAAACCGTGGGGCAGGCCGCGGGGGCCTGCGTGGACTCGGGCGAGGACGATTCGAGCCGCAGGGGCAGCGGGTACCTGTTCAGCACCGGCTCGCCGCACGAGCGGTCCACGGTGTAGCCGAACATCTCCGGGTTCGTGGTGACGGGCCTGCCGTCCTGGTCGTAGAGGTAGACGTCGCTCAGCGGCGTGCCGTCCTTGGCGTAGGGCCTGATGTTGGAGATCTCGCCGACGGAGGCCATCATGTCGACCGTCACGGACTCCTGGTAGGCGAGCGGGGACGGGTCGGCGCTCCTGCTCAACGACTGCGCGCCGAGGAAGCCGAGCATCAGCGCGAGCGCCGCGAAGCCCGAGGCCAGCGCGGAGGTGATCCGCAGCCAGCGGCCCCTCGGCATCCTGCCCAGGACCACCGACAGCCAGATCACCCCCGCGACCAGCGCGAACTCACCCAGGGCGTCGGGCACCAACTGCGTGTCGCCCGCCGCCGAGATCAGCAGCATGGCCAGGGCGTATCCGCGCAGCACCCACCACCCCGGCCTGAGCTCGGGCAGGAAGGCAGTGAGCTGCCCGAAGGCCGGGTGGCCCGCCAGAGAGGCCCCCGCCGCCCCCAGACGGAACCTCGTGCGCCGCTCCTGCGGCCTGTCGCCGTAGGCCGCGCCCAGCTCGGCCGCGTATGCCTCGGGCGGCCCCAGCCGCTCCTCCAGCGGCACCTCGGACTCCGCAGCCACCTCTGCGAGGTGGTCGTCGAGGTCCTCCAACAGCTCGTCCCTGTACGGATGATCGGCCAGAGCCTCTCGTACGGCCTGCGCGTACTGTTCGGCGGTCATGACGGGTGCCTCTCCTTGAGCAGATCGGCCATGGTGGCGGCGAAGGCGGTCCAGGTCGCGGCCGAGGCGGCCAGTTGGTCGCGGCCGACGTCGTTCAGGCCGTAGTACTTGCGATGCGGCCCCTCGTCCGAGGCCACCACGTAGGAGGTCAGCGCGCCCGCCTTGAACAGGCGGCGCAGCGTGCCGTAGACGGACGCGTCACCCACGTCCTCGAGACCCGCCTCCCTCAGGCGCCGGACGACGTCGTAGCCGTAGCCGTCGCGCTCGTCGAGGACGGCCAGGACCGCGAGATCGAGCACGCCCTTGAGAAGCTGGGTGCTATCCACGCGATGCACACTACTGCGCAATGCACAGTAGTGGCAACAGAAAACCGGGCGGCACCATGAAGGTGCCGCCCGGCCTCAGTTCACCCGATCAGGCGCCCTTGGGGGCGTCCTTCTCGTCCTTCTCGACGGGAGCCGGTGCGGGGCAGTGGTCACCGTAGGTGGCCAGGCTGCTGTCCGACCCGACACCCGGGACGGTCGCCTTGGCGTGGATGCCGTTGGTGCCCGCAGCCGGGAGGCTGTAGGACACGGTCTGGCTGCCCGCCTTGTCGAAGTCGAGGGTGACGTTCTTCGAGAAGCCGCCCACCTCGCTCCACAGCTGGACGACGACGTTCTTCGCCGCGCCGTTGACCGTGATGGTCGCGGTGGCGTTGATCGTCGAGCCCTTGCCGTCCTTGCAGGTGCTCTGGTCGTGCACAGCCGAGACGCTGACCTTCACCGAGGTCGCGCCGGGCTCCGGCTTGTTGCAGGCCGCGTACGACTGCGAGGCCGAGTCACGGTTGTTCGGACCCGAGATCGCGATCGACACGGTGCCGCCCTTGGTGGCGTCACCGCTCAGCGACTGCTCGTTCAGCTGGACCGACTTGCTGCCCGCACCACCGAAGTAGGTGGAGCCGCTGTCGACGACCTTGCCGTTCACCGACCACACGTACTCGACGCGGCCGCGGCCGTTCGAGGAGATGGTGGCGTTGGCGCCGACGGCGCAGGTGTTGTGGTTGGTGCCGGTGGTGGGAGTGGACACCGAGACCTTGGTCTCGTGGTGGCCACCGTCATCCTTGCACCACACCTTGTAGCCGACGCGGTTGGACTCGGTCGCGCCACGGCCGAGGGTCTCAAGGACCGCCCAGCCACGGTGGCTGGAGCGCGGGGAGAAGCCGAAGCCCACCTTCCGCGAGTTCCAGACCTTGACCTTGCCGCCGTCGACGACGTCACCGTTGAGGATCCAACGGTAGTGAACCCAGCGAGGGCTGTTGACCCTGATCACACCGGTGAAGTCGATCTTGTCACCGGGGGTGCAGGGACCGACGTACTCGTCCGGGTGCGCCCACGCGCGGGCGGACACCTTGTCGTAGTCGGCCTCGCGCAGGCCGCCGTCGTCGTTGCCCTTGCCTTCACACGTGACCGAGAAGTAGCTCTTCTTCGACTTCACGCTCTTCGGGCCGAGGACCTCGAGGGCCTCCCAGCCCTTGACGTTGCCCTTGAAGGTCAGGGACTGACGGACGTTGATCTTCTTCACGCCGTTGCCCGAGACCTTCTTGGTCTGGACCTTGCTCTTGGAACCGTCGCCGTGCAGCCAACGCCACGCGACCGTCGTCTTGCCCTTGAGCTTGACGCCGATCGTCGCGGAGAAGTTGACCGTGGCCGGACACGAACCCTCGTAGTTGCGCACGGACGCCTTGGGCGTCGTGATCGCGATGGAGGGCTTGCCCGTGCTCTTGGCGCCGGCCGTCGAGGCCGTGCCTGCCTTGGCCGTGGTCGCCGCTTGTGCCGGAGCGGCGGCCAACCCCGTGACCATGGCGGCCAGCACCGCGGACGTGGCGCCGAAGGCGGCCACCCTGCGGGCCAGTCCTGAGGACTTCATGTGAGAGTGCTCCATTCCGTGAGGGAAAAGACGCGCTCGGGAACGGTCGCCACGCCGGCACCATCCTGTGCCGGACCATATGGCAAAGCCCCCGTAAAGCTTCTTTACCTAATCACAGAACAGAATGCACTCTCAACACACGCCAAAGGGGCCGAATGTCCCAAATCGTGGAAATTTCAGGAGATGGAGTAGGCGATTCCGTCCAGAATGTCGTGTTCGCTCACGACGACCTGCGGAAACGCGAAACGCCTGACGATGCGGTCGAGAATCAGCGCCCCCGCGCCAATGACGTCGACCCGGCCAGGATGCATCACAGGGACGGCCGCGCGCTCACCATGGGTCATGGCGAGAAGGCGGCGCGTCACATCGTGAACCTGTTGCGCGGAAAGAATCGAGTGATGAATCCGCTCCGGATCGTAAGCGGGCAGATCGAGCGCGATGCCCGCGATCGTCGTGACCGATCCCGCGAGACCGACCAGGGTGCGCGCCCGGCGTACGGGAACCTCCGCCTCGACCCTGTCGAGCGCCGCCTCGATGTCGGCCACCACCCGCTCGAGGGCCGCGGCCTCCGGCGGGTCGCCCGCGTCGCGCAGGTGGCGCTCGGTCAGCCTGACGCAGCCGATGTCGACCGACAGGGCGCCCTCGACCGACTCCGAGCCGACCACGAACTCGGTGGAACCGCCGCCGATGTCGACCACCAGGTACGGCGGGAAAGGCCCCTGGGGCACCCCGGTCTCGGCCGACAGGTGAAGCAGCCCCTTGGTCGCCCCCGTGAAGGAGAGCTCGGCCTCCTCGGCGCCTGAGACGACCTCGGGCTCCACGCCGAAGATCTCGCGCACCCCGTCGACGAACTCCTGCCTGTTGGCGGCGTCGCGGGTGGCGCTCGTGGCCACGACCCTGATGGCCGTAGCGCCGTGCAGGTCGATCAGCTTGCGGTACTCGCGCATCGCGGCGAACGTGCGCTCCAGCGCCTCGGGCGCCAGCCGTCCCGTCCTGTCGACGTCCTGGCCGAGCCTGACGATCTCCATGCGGCGCTCGACGTCGGCCGGCCTGTCGCCGTCGATGTCGGCGACCAGCAGGCGCACGGAGTTGGTGCCGCAGTCGACGGCCGCCACGCGGGTCATCCGGCCTCCTCCTCCGCACCCGTGGCGGGCGCGCCCGGCTCGTCGGAGACCCGCACGCAGGGCCCGTCGGCCCACCACTTCGGCAGCCGTTCGAGCGCCTCGGCGCCGAACGGGTTGGCCCCTGGCGCCGCCAGCTCGTGCGCCACCAGCGCGTGCAGGCACTTCACCCTGAGCGGCATGCCGCCGGTGCTCTGCATGTCGCGCGGCAGCGGGTCCATGCCCTCCTCCACGGCGGCCTTGTCGCGACTGGCGACGTAGTCGTCGTGGGCGGCCTGGTAGGCGGCGGCCAGCTCGGGATCGTCGGCGAGCCTGGCCTGCATCTCCTTCATCAGGCCAGAGCCCTCGAGCGTGCCGATCGCGGAGGCGGCCTTGGGACAGGTCAGGTAGTAGAGCGTGGGAAACGGGGTGCCGTCGGGCAGCCTGGGCGCCGTCTCGACCACGTCGGGGTTGCCGCAGGGGCAGCGGTGCGCGACCCCGCGCAGGCCCCGCGGCGGACGGCCGAGCTGCTGCTCGACCGCCGCGATGTCATGGCTTTCCATCGTCCTTCTTCTCTCCTGCGGCAGGCGCGGTGGAGGCCTTGACGCCCTTGCCGGTGTCGGCCGCCTCGACCGACTCCCACAGCGTCTCGTACCAGGGCGGCGTGGTGGTCGGCTGCTGCCGTGTGCTCGCCTGGGCGCGCTTGGCCTCCTTGTCGGCGACCATGTAGCACTTCTCGCCGGCGCCGCAGTAGTGCAGCCTGCGCCTGGCCTCACGCTTCTGGTAGTTGGGGTCGTGCAACTGCTTCTGCCGCTCGGTCAGCTTGCGCTGCTCCTCCTGCTCCTTGGCCTTGTCGGCCTCGAGCTGGGAGATCGCCCGCCGCTGGGCGACGTACTCGCGCACAGGGTAGGCGAGGCTCATGGCGATCGCGCACACGACCACCGCGAGGATCGCGGCCCTTCCCGTCAACTGCGGTCGTTTCGCCATGGATGCTCCCTCCGCCTCACTGCGCCCCACCGGGCCGCAGGAGTGCCCGCGCGGCCGGTGCGGGTTCGCGAACCCGTCCTGGCGGCCCCGTGTCAGGTGTCGGGGAAGGGCCCCCTCGACCTGACGCGGGGCCGTACAAGAAACTAGCGCCGGAAGCGGGGGAAAGCCGCGCGACCCGCGTAACGCGCGGCGTCGTCGAGCATTTCCTCGATGCGGAGCAGCTGGTTGTACTTGGCGACCCGGTCGGACCTCGCGGGGGCGCCGGTCTTGATCTGACCGCAGTTGGTCGCCACGGCCAGGTCGGCGATCGTGGTGTCCTCGGTCTCGCCCGAGCGGTGGCTCATCATGCAGCGGTAGCCGTTGCGGTGGGCCAGGTCGACCGCATCGAGCGTCTCGGTCAGCGTGCCGATCTGGTTGACCTTGACGAGCAGCGCGTTGGCGGTGCCCTCGTCGATGCCGCGCTGCAGGCGCTCGGGGTTGGTGACGAACAGGTCGTCGCCGACGAGCTGGACCTTGTCGCCGAGCGCCTTGGTGATCTTGTTCCAGCCCTCCCAGTCGCTCTCGTCGAGCGGGTCCTCGATGGAGACCAGCGGGTAGGAGGCGACCAGGTCGGCATAGAAGGCGATCAGCTCGTCGGCCGACAGGCCCTTGCCGTCGATGGTGTAGACGCCGTCGTTGTGGAACTCGGAGGCGGCGACGTCGAGGGCCAGCGCGACGTCCTCGCCCGGCGTGTAACCCGCCTTCTCGATGGCCACGAGGATCAGGTCGAGCGCGTCGCGGTTGGAGGGCAGGTTGGGCGCGAAGCCGCCCTCGTCGCCCAGGCCCGTCGCGTAGCCCTTCTCCTTCAGCACCGCCTTCAGCGCGTGGTAGACCTCGGTGCCCATGCGGACGGCCTCACGGAACGTGTCGGCCCCGATCGGCGCGATCATGAACTCCTGGATGTCCACGTTCGTGTCGGCGTGGGCGCCGCCGTTGAGGATGTTCATCATCGGCACCGGCAGCACGTGGGCGTTGGGGCCGCCGAGGTAGCGGAAGAGCGGCAGGTCGGCGCTGTCGGCGGCGGCCTTGGCCACGGCCAGCGAGACGCCGAGGATGGCGTTGGCGCCGAGCTTGGCCTTGTTGGGCGTGCCGTCCAAGTCGATCATGATCTGGTCGATGATCCGCTGCTCGTCGGCGTCGATGCCGAGGATCTCGTCGGCGATCTCGTCGGTGACGCCCAGCACGGCCTTCTCGACGCCCTTGCCGCCGTAGCGCTCGTCGCCGTCGCGGAGCTCCACGGCCTCGAACGCGCCGGTGGAGGCGCCGCTGGGGACCGCTGCGCGGCCTGTGCTGTTGTCGTCGAGGAGGACCTCGACCTCGACTGTCGGGTTGCCCCGGGAGTCGAGGATCTCGCGGGCGGAAACGGCCTCGATGGAAGCCACGTCAGGCGCTCCTAGAGTCGAAGGGCGGTTTGCCATACGAGCCTATCGAGCCCTACCAGCCGGTACGCCATCGAGGCTCCTCCGGCGTGCGCCGCCGCGACGACGGCGGGCCGCCGTCAGCGCGATTCCCAGGCCTCCACGCGCGCCCTGTAGGCCAGCGCGGCGCCCCGCAGCTCGGCCTCAGGGTCGAGCCCCGCCTCCTGCGCCCGCCGTACCAGGTCGAACAGCTCTCTCGCCACGCCCTGGCCGACCGCGTGAGCCAGCCCTTCGGGCGCACCCTCGGCCTCGGCCCTGCGGATGAGCTGGGCCACCAGCGACAACGCGGGCTGGCCCATCGGCACGCCGTCGAACAGGTCCTTGCCCGCCCGCTCGGTGGCCTTGATGGCCTCCCAGTTGGTGTTGACCTCGTCGGCGCTCTCGACGTTCACGTCGCCGAACACGTGCGGATGCCTGCGGACCAGCTTGCCGACGATCACGTCGGCCACGTCGTCGATGTCGAAGTCGTCGGCCACCCTGGAGTGGAAGGCGACCTGGAGCAGCACGTCGCCGAGCTCCTCACGCAGCCCGGTGCCCTGCTCGACCGCGTGCTGGACCTCGTAGGCCTCCTCGATCAGGTACGGCACCAGCGAGGCGTGGGTCTGCTTGCGATCCCACGGGCACTCGGTCCTGAGCCGGTCCATCACCGCGACCAGGTCGAGCACGCGCGCGCCCGGCAGGTCGTAGGAGCCGGGGACGACCTCGATCACCGGCGGGTCGTCGAGCGCGAGGGCCGCGTGGCCGACCGCCCGCATGAAGCCTTCGTCCTCGGCGGCCAGCCAGACCACCGTGTCGTCGACCGCCTGCCGTACCAGGGCGGCGTGATCGGGGGTGGTGACCACCTCGACCTCGATGCCCGCCTCGGCCAGGTAGGGCAGCTGCGGGTGGTCGGCCGAGGCGGTCAGCACCCTGCCCGAGGACAGCGTCCGCCAGGCCTGGTGGCTGAGGACGCCTGGCGCGACCCTGGGCGAGGTGGTGACGACGACGAGCGGCATCTCAGCCCTGGGCGGCGGAGGTCGGCTTGCCGAAACGGCCCGCGTCGACGAAGCCCTTCTGGGGGTCGAAGGTGCCATAGCGAGGGCTGTAGGTCACCTTGATCGCGGCGGCCTGCTCGATCAGCTTCTGCTGACCGCGCTGCCTGGCGGCCTCGTCGGTGCCGCCGCCGTACTGCTGCATCATCTTGTTGATGGCGATCGAGGTGCCGAGCCACTCGCGGGTGTAGGCGGGCGGCACGCCCTGGGCCAGGGTCTGCTTCTCGAGCGCGGCCAGGCCGCCCTGCGAGGCGATGAGCTGGTCGATCTCACCGTCGGTGACCTTGGCGCCCGCCTTGGAGGCGAGCTGCCTGAACTGCACGACGTTGACCATCTGCAGCAGCGCGTACTGCGTGACGGGCAGGCCCAGCTGCGACTGCGGGATATGCGCCTTGGCCAGAGCGCTCTCGAGCTGCTTGACGTTCGTGTTCAGATCGCTGGCCGAGATGCGCTCGTTACCGACGACGGCCGCGGATCCGGCCTGGACGGGCGAGGAACAGGCGCTCACCGCAACTCCGAGCGCGGCGACCGCGACGGCCATTCGAATCGACTTCACCCTTGCATCCCTTCGCGACGAAACGCGGCTTACTTTACCCTCGCCGGTTCCAGGAACATGACCTCGACCAGGTCCGAGCACCATTTCAGCAGTTCAAGGTCGCGCAGTGGCACCCCGCCCAGCGGCTTGGTCTTCGGCACCGGGACCAGCAGCGTCTGCGCGGCCGCCTTGTAGAGGGCCTTCTTGTACAGGCGGTCGAGCCTGACCTGCTGCGACTCCTTCAGCTCGACGGGGCCGAACTTGATGTTCTGCCCCTGGAGCGTCACGTCGGTCAGCCCCGCCCGGCGGGCCCTCAGGCGGAAGCGCGCGACCTCCAGGAGGTTCTCCACCTCGACGGGCGGCTTGCCGTACCTGTCGGTGAGCTCGTCGCGCACCTCGTCGATGTTGACGTCGGCGGTGATGGCCGCGATGCGCTTGTACGCCTCGAGGCGCAGCCGCTCGGAGGTGACGTAGTCGTGCGGGATGTGCGCGTTGATGGGCAGCTCGACCTTGACGTCGTGGTGCTCCTCCTGGACCTCCGCGCCCGACAGCTTGGCCTTCTGCTCCTGCACGGCCTCGGACATGAGCCTGACGTACAGGTCGAAGCCGACGCCCGCGATGAAGCCCGACTGCTCGGCGCCCAGCACGTTGCCCGCGCCGCGGATCTCGAGGTCCTTCATCGCGACGTACATGCCCGCGCCCATCTCGGTGTGCTGCGCGATGGTGGCGAGGCGCTCGTGCGCGGTCTCGGTGAGCGGCTTCTCCGGCGGGTAGAGGAAGTAGGCGTAGCCGCGCTCGCGACCGCGCCCGACCCTGCCGCGCAGCTGGTGGAGCTGGGACAGGCCGTAGTTGTCCGCCCTGTCGACGATCAGCGTGTTGGCGTTGGGCACGTCGAGACCCGACTCGACGATCGTGGTGCAGACGAGCACGTCGTACTCGCGCTCCCAGAAGCCGACCATGATCTTCTCGAGCTGGTGCTCGTTCATCTGGCCGTGGGCGACCGCGATGCGCGCCTCGGGCACCAGCTCCCTGATCCGCGCGGCGACCCTGTTGATCGAGGCCACCCTGTTGTGGACGAAGAAGATCTGCCCGTCGCGCATCAGCTCGCGCCTGATCGCCGCGGTGAGCTGCTTCTCGTCGTACGGCCCGACGAAGGTCAGGATCGGGTGACGCTCCTCGGGAGGGGTGAGGATCGTCGACATCTCGCGGATGCCGGTCAGACCCATCTCCAGGGTGCGCGGGATCGGCGTGGCCGACATCGCCAGCACGTCGACCTGGGTGCGCAGGTGCTTCATGGCCTCCTTGTGCTCGACGCCGAAGCGCTGCTCCTCGTCGATGATGATCAGGCCGAGGTCCTTGAACCTGATCTCGGGGCTTAGCAGCCTGTGCGTGCCGATCACCAGGTCGACCTCGCCCGACCTGAGCCCCTCCAGCGTCGCCTTCACCTCGCCGTCGGTCTGGAAGCGGGAGACGGGGCGCACCTTGACGGGGAAGCTGGAGAAGCGCTCGCTGAAAGTGGAAAGGTGCTGCTGCACCAGCAGCGTCGTCGGCACCAGCACCGCGACCTGCTTGCCGTCCTGCACGGCCTTGAACGCCGCGCGCACCGCGATCTCGGTCTTGCCGTAGCCGACGTCGCCGCAGACGAGCCTGTCCATCGGCACGCCGCGCTCCATGTCGCGCTTGACCTCGTCGATGGCCTCGAGCTGGTCGCCCGTCTCGGCGTAGGGGAAGGCGTCCTCCATCTCCCTCTGCCAGGGGGAGTCGGGCGCGAACGCGTGCCCGGGGCTCGCCATCCGCGCGCTGTAGAGGCGGATGAGCTCCCCCGCGATCTCCTTGACCGCCTTCTTCGCCTTCGACTTGGCCTTGGCCCAGTCGGTGCCGCCCATCCTGTTGAGGGTGGGCGCCTCGCCGCCGACGTAGCGGGTGACCTCGTCGAGCTGGTCGGTCGGCACGTAGAGGCGGTCGCCCTTGGCGTACTCGATGACGAGGTACTCGCGGGTGGCGCCCTGCACGGTGCGCTGGACCATCTCGACGTAGCGGCCGACTCCGTGCTGCTCGTGCACGACGTGGTCGCCGACCCTGAGCTGGAGCGGGTCGACCATGTTGCGCCGCCTGCTCGGCAGCCTGCGCATGTCCTTGGTGCTGGCCTTCTGCCCCACCAGGTCGAGATGGGTGAGGACGGCGAGCTCGGGCGTGACGAAGCCGTGCTCGATCAGCCCGGTGCTGACGTGCACGACCTTGGGCTCGGGCGCCGTGTCCAGGTATCTCGACAGGCGGGCGGGCACGTCCACGCCCTTGAGCAGCTCGACCATCCGCTCGGCGGGGCCCATGCCCTCGCTGAGCAGCACCACGGACTTCTCCTCGCCCAGCCAGCCCTTGATGTCGGCCAGGGCCTTCTGCGTGTCGCCCCTGTAGGCCTCGCTGTCGTGTGCGTCGAGCTCGACGCCCTCGCCGAAGGGCGCCATCGTCCACCACGGCAGGCCGAGCGAGTCGGCCTGGTCGCGGACCTCCTCGAGCGTGCGGAAGGCGGCCGCGTCGAGGTCGATCGGCGCCTCGCCCCCCGCCGCCGCGTTGATCCACGACGCCTCAAGGAACTCCTGGCTGGTCCTGACCAGCTCCTCCGCCCTGCCCCTGATGCGCTCGGGGTCGCAGACGAACACCGCCGCGTTCCCCGGCAGGTGGTCGATCAGCAGGTCCATCTCGCCCGCCAGCACGGGCGCGAACGCCTCCATGCCCTCGACCGGCATGCCCTCGGCCAGTTGGTCGAGCACCTCGGCCAGCGCGGGGTGCTCGTGCGCCAGCGCGGCCGCCTTCTCCCGCACGTCGGCGGTCAGCAGCAGCTCGCGGCACGGCGGCGCGAACAGGCCGTCGTCGGCCACCTCGAGCGAGCGCTGGTCGGCCACCTTGAACCAGCGGATCTCCTCGACCGTGTCGCCCCAGAACTCCAGGCGCAGCGGGTGCTCCTCCGTCGGGGGGAACACGTCGAGCAGGCCGCCGCGCACGGCGACCTCGCCGCGCTTCTCCACCATGTCGACCCTGGCGTAGCCGTTCTGGACCAGCCGGTCGACCACGTCGTCGAGGTCGGCGTCGTCGCCCGCGCGCAGCCTGATCGGCTCGAGGTCGCCGAGGCCCTTGACGATCGGCTGCAGCACCGCGCGGATCGGCGCGACGATCACCGACAGCGGGCCCGCGGTGGGGTCGCCCGACACCGGGTGGGCGAGCCTGCGCAGGACGGCCAGCCGCTGTCCCACGGTGTCGCTGCGCGGCGACAGCCGCTCGTGCGGCAGTGTCTCCCACGCGGGAAAGATCGCCACGGTGGCGGGCTCGATGAGGCTCGTGAGCGCCGAGGCCAGATCCTCGGCCTCACGACCCGTCGCGGTGACGGCGAGCACGGTGCGCCGCTCGCGCTCGGCCAGCGCCGCGACACCGAAAGGGCGCAGCGCGGCCGGCGCGACCAAGGAGACATCGCCGCCCTGCTTCAGGACGGCGGCCAGCTTCGGGTCGGCGGCAACAAGGTCAAGCAGCCCGGAAAGACTCATCAGATACGCCCTCAGCCCCACGGCGGCAACACGACTACCCCCGGCCGGGTGAGGTCGCGGGGTCTGCCCGTCCAGGGTACTTCCACCGCTGCAGCCGCACGCCCTCCACCCCGCATCGCCCTGCTCCACCTGGGCAGGGGCCGCTCCGATGGAAATACCTAACGGATCGGGTTGATGTGATTACCCTGGGTGACATGGCTGACGTGCGGTCGGTCGCCCACAGAGGCGACCTTTTCGAGCAGCGAATCCGTGAGCAGGGGAGCGAGGAACTGGGGCGCAGGATCGACCTGCTCGTCGCAGGGTGCGCCCACGACCCGCCGCCCTACCTCGACAGGTTCGGCGCCAGGGTCACCGGCGTCGACGAGGACCTGCCCGCGGTCAGGGCGCTGATGCCCGACCGCACCGACCTCCACGCGTGGACACTCGGCGACCTTCGCTCGGTCCCGATCCCACCGCGCTCGTTCGACGTGGTCCAGGTGACGTTCGTCATCGAGCGCATCCAGTACGCCGAGCTCGTCCTCGACCGCATGCTCAACGGCCTGCGCCCTGGCGGGCTGCTGCTGCTGCGCATGCGCGACAGGTCGACCGCCTACGGCCTGTGCGACCGCCTCACCCCTTCGTGGCTGCGCCGCCTGCTGTGGCGGCGCCTCGTGCGGTCCGAGGTCAGGGAGCAGATCGCGGGGCCGCTGCCCGCCGTCTACGAGCCGGTGACCTCCCGCGAGGGCATACACGCCTTCTGCCTGATGCGCGGGCTGATGATCACCGATGACGTCACGACCGTCAGCGGTCCGGCGAGGGGACGCATCGGCTCGGCGGTCGTGCGTGTGGTGGACAAGCTCTCGCGCGGCAGGTTCACCTCTTCCTACGACGAGGTGACGATGGTCATCAGGAAGCCCCACAATCATTTCGCCCGGTTGATATGACGGGGTAAGGTAATCCGACTAAGTCGATCGGAATTGTGGAGCGATGACGGCGAACCTCCAGTGGAACCCCGACCAGCGCGAGCTCGCCGACTTGGAGCTGCTCCTTTCCGGGGCCTTCCAGCCACTGACCGGCTTCCTCGGGCATGACGACCTGCACGAGGTCGAGGCGCACGGCGCGCTCGCCGACGGCACCCCGTGGCCCGCGCCCGTCACCCTGCGGGTGCCAGGAGCGCAGGCGGGCGACCGGATCACGCTGCTCGATCCCGAGGGCGCGGCGCTTGCCGTCCTCACGGTGACGGAGAGTGGCCACGACGGGCTGGTCGCCGGGCCGCTCGAGGCGCTCGGCGCCGCCGAGCACGGCCCCTTCGCCAGGTTGCGCCGCTCCCCCGACGAGGTCCGCAAGGAGCTCGCGGGCCGTCCCACGCTCGCCGTCACCATGCGAGGCCCGCTCGACGACCTCAGCGCGCAGGAGATCATCGCCGTCGCCGAGGAGCTCGACGCGACCGTCCTGCTGCTTCCCCTGGCGTACGGCGAGGGCGGCCCCGCGCTCGTGCGAGCGGCGCTGAAGGCGCGAGAGAAGCTGCCCGAGGGCACGCTCGTGGTCTCGGTCCCCCTCGCGCCGCGCGAGGACAAGGAGATCGACCTCGAGCTGCGCGAGCACGTCGCGACCGCCTACGGCGCCGCCGAGCACCTGGCCGGTCCCGAGCCCGTCACGCTGCCCGGCCCTCCGCACCGGCGCGGCCTCGTGGTCTTCTTCACCGGCCTGTCGGGCTCGGGCAAGTCCACGATCGCCAGGGGCCTGCGCGACGCGCTGCTCGAACTCGGCGGCCGCACGGTCACCTACCTCGACGGCGACGTGGTGCGCCACCTGCTGTCCAAGGGTCTGACCTTCTCCAAGTCCGACCGCGACCTCAACATCCGCCGCATCGGCTTCGTCGCCACCGAGGCCGCCAGGCACGGCGGCCTGGCCATCTGCGCCCCCATCGCGCCCTACGAGGCCACCCGCGCCGAGGTCAGGGATTCGGTCGAGTCGGTGGGCGCCGACTTCCTGCTGGTGCACGTCTCCACGCCGCTGGAGGAGTGCGAGCGGCGCGACCGCAAGGGCCTGTACGCCAGGGCCCGCGCGGGCGAGATCCCCGAGTTCACCGGCGTGTCGGACCCCTACGAGGAGCCCGACGACGCCGACCTGGTCATCGACACGACGCACATCTCGATCGAGGCCGCAGTCTCCCGCGTCCTCGACACGCTCCGAAGCGGAGGATGGGTACGTTGATCGACTTTCCCCTGGTGGTCGGGTCCTTTCTGGTCGCGATCATCGTCGGACTGACCGGCATGGGCGGCGGCGCCCTCATGACGCCGATGATGATGCTCTTCTTCAACGTGCCCCCTCTGGCCGCCGTCTCGAGCGACCTGGTCGCCTCCGCGATCATGAAGCCGGTCGGCGGGGTCGTCCACCTGCGCAGGGGCACCGTCAACATGCGCCTTGTCGGCTGGCTGTGCCTGGGCTCGGTGCCGGCCGCCTTCAGCGGGGTCTTCCTGGTGCGCGCCTTCGGCGAAGGCGCCGCCGTCCAGCAGGCGGTGAAGACGGCCCTCGGCATCGCGCTGCTGCTCGCCGTCGCGGGGCTGGCGCTGAAGGCGTGGCTCGGCGACAAGGGAGGCTCGTCGAGCGCCCGCGACATTGTCGTGCGCCCAATTCCGACCGTACTGGTCGGTACAGTTGGCGGCCTTGTCGTCGGCGTCTCCTCCGTGGGGTCGGGCTCCCTCATCATCGTGGCGCTGCTCGCGCTCTACCCCGCGCTCAAGGCCAACCAGCTCGTGGGCACCGACCTGGTGCAGGCGGTGCCCCTGGTCTCAGCCGCGGCGCTCGGCCACCTGTTCTTCGGCGACTTCCAGCTCGACCTCACCGTCTCGCTGCTGCTCGGCTCGATCCCCGGCGTCTACCTCGGCGCGCGGGTCTCGGCATGGGCCCCGAACGGCCCGATCAGGGCCCTGCTCGCCGTGGTGCTGCTCGCCTCGGCGCTCAAGCTCCTCGGCGTGGGGAACACCGCCACGCTCTGGATCGTGGGCGGGGCCGTGCTCCTCGGCGGCGCCGGGCTCATGGTCGCGGCACGCTCGTCGCGGAGAAGTGAGGATCGGTTGCGAGTGCCGTGAAGGCCCGCCCGGCGCTCTGGTCGGTGTCGAACCTCGTGTCGCCCCTCGGCGCGCGAGGGGAGTCGAAGTAGACCAGCGCCTTGATCTGCGGATACCGCTTGACCTGCCGGCGCACCGAATCGTAGAAGGCGCCCTTGCGCTCGTCGCCGAACACCCCCCACTCCGCGACCATGATGGGCTTGCCGGGGAAGCGCCACTGCATCCACCGGTAGAAGCCCGGCCAGCGGGCGTGGTCCTTCCTGGTCTTGTTGACCAGGCCGTCGAAGTCGCGGACCCTGGCGTCGGCGTAGGGGTCCATCGCCACCCAGTCGACCACGTCGTCGCCGGGGTAGAGCTGCTCGAACCACGGCTGCGAGGCCCAGTTGGGCGCGCCCATGTAGGTCATGACCGTGACCGCGTTCTTCACCCCCTTCTCCCGCAGGCGCTGCACCACGTGGCGGAACATCGCGGCGTAGTCGGTGGCCGTCATGCCCGAGCCGGGGTTCGCCCTGACGTCGTCCTCAGGCTCGTGGTGGACGGTGAGGAAGAACTGCTCGGGGAAGGTCTGCCTGATGTGGTCGGCCAGCCTGTCGATGCGCCTGTCGAGCGCCCCCTTGGCGATCTCGGCCCAGGTGACGTCGAACGACGGCTTCCAGTTGATCAGCAGCAGCCGCCGGTGGGACGGGTCGCGGGCCAGCGCGACCTCCCTGTCGTTGGGGAACAGCTCGTTCGACCTGTGGTAGACGTGCAGGATGTCGGCGGCGCGGCCCATCCGCTCCTCCGCCCCCGCCAGCGCGCGGTCGGGCGGGAGCCCGGTGAAGATCTCCGGCGCGATGCCCCACCACGCCCCGCAGGACGGGATGAGCTTGGCCGTCACCGCGCACGCCGGCGACTCGGTGATGCCGAGCAGGCCGTTGACCCTCGCTTCGGTGTGCGTGTCGGTCTGTGACTTTCTCGCCGTGCCCGACGCCTGGGAACAGGCCGGCAACGCGGCGAGCAGAATCAGGGCCGTCGCTTTTCTGAGACGCAAGTCGCCTCCACTTCCCTCCATAAGTCTTTCCCGCCCTCGCCGTGATGCGGAATACCCTGCCATGCCCGCGACCTGCGGTGTCGCGAACTTCTCAGGTCACAACACCGACATTTCTAATTAATTCGCGAAATTTGATCCGGGTGAGCGGCGAAAATCTTCGTTATTCAGCCGGGAAATGTTCGTCGCCCCTATAGTGACCAGACCCCAGTCACTCACAGTCGCGCCGCGACTACAGGGAGAACGCTCTTCATGTCGCCGGACCTTCACCCGCACCGCTCTGGCGTGGACCTGGCCGAGCACGTCTCCCTGCTCCGCAGACGCAAGGTCGCCTTCCTGCTCTGCCTGCTCACCGGCGTGCTCGGCGGCGCCGCGCTGCTACGCCTCACCCCGCCCGCCTACACCGCCACGACGCAGGTCCTCGTGGCCGCCACCGGCGTGCAGGAACAGCCCAACCAGGTGACGGGAAGACAGCGCGAGGCGCTCAACCTCGACACCGAGGCCCAGATCGCCCAGTCCGCGGTCGTCGCGGCCAAGGCCGCCGCACTGCTCAAGGCCACGCCCTCGCCCGCCGAGGTGACGGTCCCCCCGAACTCCTCCGTGCTGTCCATCACCGTCACGGAGACCACTCCTGCCAGGGCCGCGGCCCAGTCGCGCGCCTACGCCCAGGCCTATCTGGCCCACCGCGCCGAGACCGCGCAGGCCGCGCTCACCACCCAGCTCAAGGCCCTGCTCACCAAGTTGAAACAGGTCAACAAGAGCATGGCCAAGGCGGTGGAGGAGGTGGCCGAGCTGCGCAAGGGCACGGCGGACCACACCATCGCGGGCCAGCGCCAGAACGTGCTCAGCAGGCAGGTCTACAGCCTGACCATGAAGTACGACGCGCTCAAGACCGTCGCGGTGACACCCGGCTACGTCATCAGCCAGGCGGCCGAGCCGACCTCGCCCAGCTCACCCAGCCTGCCGCTCTACCTGGGCAGCGGGATCATGCTCGGACTGCTCACCGGCGCGGCGGCCGCCTACGGCCGCGACAAGCTCGACACGGGTCTGCGCGCTCCCTGCGACGTCGAGCGGTTGACGGGGCTGCCGGTGCTCGCGGACCTGTCGGGTCCCGCCGATCCCTCGGCGATGCACGACCTGGCCTCGTCGGTCGTGGCCGCCTGCCCCGGCTCCTCGCTGCTGGTGCGCGCGGTGCCCCCTTCGCTGGGCACCGCGGCGGTCGAGCCGCTGGGGGGCCGCGCGGGGATCGAGCTGCTCGACGGGTCCGACGTTGGGGATCTGGCCAGGGCGGAGGGTGCGTTGCTGGTCGTCGGGCTGGCGGCGGCTCGGGCGGGGGACGTCTCGCTGGCCGTACGGCGTCTGGACCGGCACGGGGTGCCGATCATCGGAGCGGTGACGGTCGGCGGCGTGGCCGCCGCAGGGAGCGCGACCGCCGCTTCCCCGAAGACCCCGCGTCCGGCCCGTGGACGGCCCAGGGCGGCCGCATCCTCGGAGAGCGGGACCGCAGGCCTCTCGGGAGACGCGTCGGCCGCGTCCTCACGCGGCGGGCCTGCTGCTTCCGAGGCGACCGAGACCGGGCGTTCGTCGGTGAACCACACGTCACTGGACCACACACCGGTGGATCACACGCCGGTGGCGCGCGCTTCCGGCGGGTCCGCGCCTGCGGGTCCCGCGTCCGTGGGGCCCCTGCCCGCCCTTCCCGACGGCGCGGCCGCCGGTCCTCCCTCGCCGCGGCAGGGGGTGACGGGCAGGCCGGTCAACGGGATGAGCCCGGTCACGGGCGACGTCCTCTTCCCGGGAAAGTCGTCAGAGATCTCCCCGGGGAAGACGCCGGGCCGCTCCGCGGGAAAGGATCCAGGTGTCGCCGTCTCCCGCGGGAACGCGACGGAGCAGGCCAGGAGGACCGAGGCGGCCGACACCTCGCCGATTCCACAGGTGTCCGACACGTGACGCTGCCCGACGCCCCCACCACGCGGAGCCGGGCGGCATGGCCGATCGCGGCCCTGCTGGTCGGCTATCCCGTGTGGTGGGCGCTCGGCTTCGGCGGCCTCGCGGTGATCGTCCTCTCCTTCCCCATGGCGTACGTCCTGTGGCGCAGGCGTCCGATCAGGGTGCCGCGCGGCCTCGGGCTGTGGGCGCTCCTGCTCGCCGGGTACGTGGTCAGCGCGCTGATGCTGACCGAGATGCCGCCCGACACCTACGGCGAGTTCGGCGCGGGCAGGATTTTCGGCTACGTCATGCGCCTCGCGCTCTACGTCTCGCTCATGGTCATGGTGCTCTACCTCGGCAACCTCACCGAGCGCGAGCTGCCGCAGCTGCGCCTGGTGCGGATGCTCGGCGTGCTCTTCCTCACCACCGTGGCGGGCGGGCTGCTCGGCGTGCTCTTTCCGAGCTTCGCCTTCACCTCGCCGCTCGAACGCGTCCTGCCTGGCTGGATCGGCGGCAACCCCTTCGTCCAGAACCTGATCCACCCCACCGCCGCCCAGATCCAGAAGGTGCTCGGGCACGCCTCACCTCGCCCCGAGGCTCCCTTCGAGTGGGCCAACGCCTGGGGCAGCAACCTGTCGGTGCTGCTCGTCTGGTTCGTGGTGGGCTGGTGGGTGTACGGCGGGCCGCGCAGGAAGGCCGTGGCGGTGCTGCTCATCGCGGCCGCCGCCGTCCCCGTCGTCTACTCGCTCAACCGCGGCCTGTGGATCGGCCTCGGCCTGGCGGCGCTCTACCTGGTCGTGCGGGTCGGCGGGCGCACCCGTCTGGCCATCTGCGCGGCGGGGCTGGTGGGCGCGGCGGTGTTCGCCGCCAGCCCCCTGGCCGACCTGGTCACCCAGCGGATCGACAACCCGCACAGCAACGACATCAGAGCCTTCACCGTCTCGGCCACCGTCAGGGCGGCGGGCGGCTCACCGTTCATCGGCTACGGCAACACCCGCAACGCCATGGGCAACCACCGCACGATCACCACCGGCAAGACCGACTGGTGCACCGAGTGCGGACACCCTCCGCTGGGCAGCGACGGCCAGCTGTGGCACCTGATCATCACGCAGGGATTCGTCGGCGCGGCGCTCTACGTCGCCTTCTTCGTCGGCGCCATCCGCCGCCACTGGCCCGATCGCAGCCCGATCGGCCTGGCTGGGGTGCTCGTGATGCTTCTCGTGCTGCTCTACATGTTCGTCTACGACGGTCTGGTCACGCCGCTCAGCCTCTACCTCATCTCCTTCGCCCTCCTGTGGAGGAACGCTCATGCGTGATGCCCGCATCAGGCTGCGCTATCTCGGCCAGACCGTCCGCCTGCTCTATCCGGGTCCCGGCGCGCCACACCCCTACAGCCTGCTGCCGCATGCCGTACTCCCCCGGCGTCTGACGCCGCGCCGCTGGTGGCACGCCGCGTTCGGGCCGAAGGTCATGCTGCCGGTCGAGGGGTCGATCGAGACCCATCTGGGCGAGGTGTTCGGCACGCCCGTGCGCGCCACCCTCCACGTACGGCCCGCGCGCCGTGCCAACCGCAAGCCGATCCTGGAGCTCCATGCGGACGGCGAGCGCGTCGCCTTCGTGAAGATCGGCGACACGCCCCAGTCCCGCGACCTCATCACCAACGAGGCCGCCACGCTGAAGAGGCTGGCCGACCTGCCGTTGAAGACCGTGGTGCCGCCGATCGTGCTGCACCACGGGATGTGGAACGGCCTGGCCGTCCTGGCGATGTCCGCGCTGCCCGTGCGCAGGGGCAGGATCGCGCCCTCCCTGCTCATCTCGGCCGTCAAGGAGATCGCCGCGACCGGCGGGCACGCGGGGCCCGCCTGGCACGGCGACCTGTCCCCGTGGAACATCGCGCCGACCGGCGACGGGCGGCTGCACGTGTGGGACTGGGAACGCTACGAGGTGGGCGTCCCTCCAGGTTTCGACGCCGCCCACCACCTCTTCCAGCGCGCGCTGCGCCGCATGCCGCCCGACCAGGCCGCCAGGGCCTGCCTCGCCCAGTCGGTGCGAGTGCTCGCGCCACTCGGCCTGTCGTCGGCCCAGGCCAGGCTGACCGTGATCCGCTACCTCATCGCGCTCGCCGACCGGCACGCCGCCGACGGCTACGAGCCCCTAGGCCCCCCTGAGAACTGGCTGAACCCGCTTGTCGATCATCAGGAGCTGCTCACGTGAACGCCATGAAGCACTCGGTCCTGTCCGTCTCGCGCACCACGGGACGGCTGACCTCGGGCGGCCGGATGCTGCCGTCCTTCCTGATCATGGGCGCACAGCGCTGCGGCACCACCTCCCTCTACCGCGCCCTCGCCCAGCACCCTCTGCTGCTGAAGCCCGTGCTGCACAAAGGGGTGCACTACTTCGACGTCGGCTACGGCAAGGGCGTCTCCTGGTACCAGGGCCACTTCCCACTGAAGGTCGGCGCGGCGCTGCTGAGAAAGAGGCACGGCAGGCAGCCCCTCGCCTTCGAGTCGGCCCCCTACTACCTGTACCACCCGCTGGCCGGCGAGCGGATCGCCAGAGACCTGCCAGGCGTGAAGCTGATCGTCCTGGTGCGCGACCCCGTCGAGCGGGCCTTCTCCGCCCACTCCCACGAGCTGGCCCGGGGCTTCGAGACCGAGTCGCACTTCGAGTACGCGGTGGAGCTGGAGGTCAGGCGGCTGGCCGGGGCGGAGGAACGCCTGCGCGCCGAGCCGCACTCGGTCCACCACTCCCACCGCCACCACGCCTACCTGGCCCGCGGGCGCTACGCCGAGCAGCTCGACAGGCTCGAGCCGCTGTTCGGGCGCGAGCGCATCCTCGTGATCGACAGCCACCGCTTCTTCGCCGAGCCCGAGCGGACCTACGCGCGCGTGCTGGAGTTCCTGGAGATGCCCCAGATGGGCAACCCCGCCTTCGAGCGGCACAACGGGCGTTCCCGTCCCAAGCCGCTGCCCGAGTCGGTGCGCCAGACCCTGATGGAGCACTTCGAGGTGTACGACACGCAGCTCGTGCCGTGGCTGGGCGGTGACCCCTCGTGGCGCCGGTGACGCCCGCGCGACGCGCCACGGGGAGCGGCGGCAGGCTCGGGCGGGTGGCCAGGGCGGGTCTTGCGGGGGTCACCGGAGCAGGGGTGAGCGCGCTGGCGCAGTTCCTCCTGGTCGTGATCGTGACCCGCACCTTCAGCGCCGAACAGGCGGGCACGTTCTTCACCGCCATCGCGCTGGCGCTGATGGTCGCGGGCATCGCCAAGCTCGACGCGGGCAACGGCCTGATCTTCTTCGTCGCCCGCGCCAAGACCTACGACTATCGCGGTATCTCCGGCTATGTCAGGGCGGCGGTGGCCCCTGGGGCGGTGCTCTCCACGGTCGCGGGCGTGGTGCTGTATCCACAGCTCGGTCCGCTGGCGCTGGCGCTGCCGTTGATGGTGGTGGCCGACATCCTGCTCGCGGCGACCAGGGGCTTCGGCTCCATGCGGACGACCGTGCTGCTGGACGGCATGCTGCTGCCCGTGGCCCAGCTCGCCCTGGTCGCCGTCGTGGCCGCCGCGGCGCTGCCGTACCCGCAGGAGCTGCTGGCGGGGGCGTGGGCGGCGCCGTACCTGGTGGTGGCGGCGCTGGCGGCGCTGAGCCTGCGCCGACGGGTGCCGCGCACGCCGTATCTGCCGGGAACGGCGCGCGACCTGTGGCGGCACACCGCGCCGAGGTCGGCGGCGAGCGCGATCCAGGCGCTCTTCCAGCGCCTCGACATCGTGATCGTGGCCCTCCTGGCGGGCCCGGCCCAGGCGGCGATCTACACCGCCGCCACCAGGTTCAAGGTCGTCGGTCAGCTGGCCAGCCAGGGTCTCGCTCAGGCCGCGCAGCCCCGCCTGGTGCGCGCGATGGCCGAGGGCGACCTGCCGAGGGCCCGTGAGCTCTACCAGGTGACGACCATGTGGCTGGTGCTGCTGACCTGGCCGGTCTGGCTCGGCTACGCCCTGCTGGCGCCGTGGCTGCTGCGGATCTTCGGCGCGGGCTACGACGAGGCCCTGCCCGTGGCGCTCGTCCTGGCAGGGACGATGATGGTCGCCACGGCGTGCGGCATGGTCGACGTGGTCCTCATCTCGGCGGGCCACACCTCCGCCAGCCTCGCCAACCTCGTGGCGGCGGTCGGCGTCACCGTGCTGCTCGACCTGGCGCTGATCCCCGCGCACGGCGCGCTCGGCGCGGCCATGGGCTGGTCCGGCGGGGTGCTGGTGAAGAACCTGCTGCCGCTCTGGCAGATCCACCAGCGTTACGGTCTGCGCCCCTTCGGCCGCCACAGCCTGACCGCGCTCCGCTTCAGGTCGTGGGCCGCCGCATGACGCCGATCCTGGTGACGGGGCTGCCCCGCAGCGGCACGAGCTGGGTGGGCAAGATGCTGGCCGCCTCGGGCGAGCTGGTCTACGTCAACGAGCCGCTCAACCCCCAGCACCCGCCAGGCCGCTGCCCCGGCGTGCTGCGGGCCTCGGTGACGCACCGCTTCCAGTACATCTGCGACGACAACTCCGCCGGCTGGCTGCCGGCCTTCCGCGACACCACGGCGCTGCGCTACGGCTTCCTCGCCGAGCTGCGCGCCAACCGCTCGCCGTACGACCTGGCCAGGCTGGCCCGCTACGGCTCTGCCTTCACCTGGGGCAGGCTCACCGGACGGCGGGCGCTGCTCGACGACCCCTTCGCCGTGCTCTCCTCCGGCTGGTTCGCCGGGCGGCTCGGCTGCACGGTGATCGCGCTGGTCCGCGACCCCGTCTCCCTCGTCGGCTCGTGGACACGGCTCGGCTGGACCATCCGTCTCGAGGAACTGCTCGAGCAGCCGCTCCTGGTCCGTGACCACCCGGAGATGGAGGAGCTGCGCGCGCTGGCCGGCTCTCAGGACCGCATCGCCAAGGTGTGCGCGCTGTGGCGGGTCACGCGCTCCCTCCTGGCGCGCACCGAGGGCATCACCGTGGTCTCCTACGAGGAGCTCGCCCGCTCACCTCTTCAGGGCTTCCGCCGCCTGTACGACGTTGCGGGCCTGCGCTGGACGGCGGCGGCCGAGCGCCGCATCACGCGCGCGTGCACGGCCCACGGCGAGGCTGACCGCGGTTTCGCCTGGTCGGGCCTCTCACGCACGGCCTACCGCCCCATGGACTCCAGCCACGCGCTGAGCTCCTACCGCGACCGCCTGACCACCGACGAGATCGACAGGGTGCGGGCGCTCACCGCCTGAGCAGCAGCGATCTGGTCAGCAATCTGGTCGCGAAGGGCACGTCGTCGACGAGGTAGCGCCTGGCCAGCCGTCCTGGCTCGCTGGCCAGGCGGAACAGCCACTCGGTGCCGGTGCGCCGCATCCACAGCGGCGCCCGCGCGACCGACCCCGCCGCGAACGCGATCGCCGACCCGCACCCGACGAACCAGGTGCGCGGCAGGTCGGGGCGCAGGCCGGCGATCAGCCTGTCCTGCAGGGGGAAGCCGAGACCCACGAAGACGATCCTGGGCTGCGCGTCCACCAGCTTCTCCCTGACGCGCGCGACCCCCTCCTCGCTCCTGTCGAACCCGTACGGCGGAGCGTCCACCCCGCAGACCCGCAGCCCGCGACAGCCGTCGGCCAGCTCCCACGCCGCTCTGGCGGCCACTCCTGGAGGAGCGCCGAGCAGGTAGACCGGCCAGCCTCCGCGCGCCGCCATCGCGCTGAGCGACCAGATCAGGTCGGCCCCCGTCACTCTCTCGGGCAGCGCCTCGCGCAGCAGCTTGGAGGCCCACACCAGGGGCATGCCGTCGGCCACCACCACGTCGGCGGCGCTGACGAGCTCCCTGAGCGCCGGGTTGCCTGCGACGGCGCGGCAGATGTCGACGTTGGGGGTGACGAGGTGTCCGCCCTCACCCGCCTCCAGAGCGGCGGCGACCCACTCGACCGTCTGCTGCTCGGTGAACGGATCGAGCGGGACCCCCGCGACCGTCACCCTCGCGGGGCGGGAGGGCAGGCCGGCGGTCAAATGCCGTGCCCCCTGTCGTGCAGCAGCGAGAGCACCGCTGGAGCGGAGACGAACCCTGCGGCGACGGCGAGCGCGATCGGGGCGCGGGGCTCGCCCGCCCTGGCGGCGAAGGTGCGCAGCGCCCACCTGCCCGCTTCCCTGCGCCGCCCCATCGCGGCGTGGTGGAAGGCGAGTTGACCGTAGATCCGCGCCGCGCCGCGCGGATCCACGGCCAGTTCTGGGTGCCGGGCGAGCATCCACTCCAGCCCGGCGATGCGGTCGGCCCACTTGGTGACGTACTGTGACGCGCCCCAGCGGACCCGGACGAGCGGACGGTCGACGTGCGCGATCGGCTGCCGCTTGGCGGCACGCAGCGCGAGGTCCCAGTCCTCGTTCTGGCCCATGGGCGCGCTCTCGTCGACCCAGTAGGCGCCGCGTCTGAACACGAAGGTCGAGGAGTGCACCATCACCATCCGCGAGCGCACCAGGTCGGCCTTGGTGACCTGGGTGAGGCCCGCGAGCCGCGGCACGCGGCGCGTGCCGTACTCGACCTCGATGGCGCAGCTGGAGAAGTCGGCGCCAGGACCGAGCGCCTCCGACTGCGCGGCGAGCTTGCCTGGCAGCCAGACGTCGTCGTCGTCGCAGAAGGCGACCAGATCGGTGTCGGAGGCGGCGATGCCGGTGTTGCGCGCGCCTGGCAGGCCGGGGCTGAGCCGGTTGGGCAGCACGCGCACGCAGTGCGGCTCGTCGCCCTTCGACCTGGGCGCGACCACGTCGGCGATCTGCTCGGCCACCGCGATCGGGTCTCCGCCGTCGACCACGACGACCAGGTCGATCCTGCCCGGATAGTCCTGGGTGAGCACCGCGCGGGTGGCCGCCCTGAGCTGCTCCGGCCGCTTGCCCGTCGTGGGGATCACCACGCCGACCGAAGGAGTCATGCCGCCGCTCCGCGATAGCCGTACCTGGTCATGAGAGGGGCCGTGAGGCCCGAGACCACGGCGCGCTGGACGGCGGGCAGGCCGCCGCGCCAGGCGTCGTCGTGGGAGAGCTCGACCTGGCCGACCGCGAACCGCATGGGGTTGCCCGAGACGGTGTGCGCGCGGCCGAGGCTGACGGTGGTGCCGTCGAGGAAGCCGAGGCTCGTGTCGAGGCCGAGGCGCCCGGCGAGGTCGGTGAGCGTGGCGCGGGGGTCGGCGAGCAGGTCCTCGTAGCGGACCCTGGTCACCTCGACTCCCCGCGCGGCGAGCAGGTCGAGCGCGAGGTTCTGCGCGCTCCAGTGCAGGGAGGTGCGCATGGCGCCCCATCGGGTCATGTGGCTGCCGTCCTCGGGCCTCGGGACCGTTCTGCGCCAGGAGTGGGCCACCGCGCGCGGGTCGCGCACGACGTGCACCACGTGCGGCTGCACGCCCCCTGCCGCCAGGCAGAAGGCCAGCGAGGCGTGCTTGCTGGAGTCGACGACGGCCGCGCCGCCCGCGGCCTGCAGCGCCGCGGTGTAGACGCGGCGGTAGGCGGCGACGTACTCGGCCAGGTCGGGGTGGCCGACGGCGGGGATGCGCCTGGTGCGATCGACCCTGCGCCGCAGCCGGAGCACCCGCTCGGCCAGCTCGCGCGACCAGCCGCCGAAGGCCCGCTCGCCGACCTCGCGCCAGAACGGGCACCGGGGGAACGCCTCGCCGCACCCGCACAGCTCGCCGGCGACCACGCCGCGGGCCCACAGGTGGACCACCTCGCCGAGCGGCACGACCCCTGGCAGCTCGCCGAGGAGGCGCTCGAGCAGCGTGGTGCCGCTGCGGCCGAGCCCACCCAGAAAGATCACCCGGTCGGTCACAGTATGCCTCCGGCGGTGCGCGGTGAATACGGACCGTGGAGACGTTAGCGCGGAGAGTAATCAAAGCGTCAGTGAACGACAAAGGATCTACCTAAGGAACGCGACAGGGCCGTGGTCACCGACCACGGCCCTGGGGAACGCTCCTGACTACGCTCTGGCGTCGACGATCATGCCGGCGCCGACCGTGGTGTTCGTCGACTCGTCCACGAGGATGAACCCACCGGTCATCCTGTTGCGCGCGTAGTCGTCGACGAACAGCGGCTGGGTGACCCGCAGCGACACCCTGCCGATCTCGTTCAGCCCGAGCGAGGTCGCGCCCTCGTCGCGGTGCAGGGTGTTGACGTCGAGCCGGTAGTGCAGCTCACGCACCAGGGCCCTGGCCGTCCTGGTGGTGTGCTTGATGCTCAGCTTCGACCGCGGTGCCAGCTTCACCCCGTCGGCCATCCAGCAGACCATCGCCTCAAGCTCCTGGGCGACCTGCGGCTTGTTGTTCGGCCTGCAGATCATGTCGCCGCGGGAGATGTCGATGTGGTCCTCCAGGCGGAGGGTGACCGACATGGGCGGGAAGGCCTCCTCGACGGGGCCGTCGAAGGTGTCGATCGAGGCGATCCTGGTGGCCAGCCCCGACGGCAGGTGCAGCACCTCGTCGCCGGGCTTCAGCACGCCGCCCGCGACCTGGCCCGCGTAGCCGCGGTAGTCGTGGAACTCGGTCTTGTGCGGCCTGATGACGTACTGCACGGGGAAGCGCACGTCGACCAGGTTGCGGTCGGAGGCGATGTGCACGTTCTCCAGGTGGTGCAGCAGCGAGGTGCCCTGGTACCAGGGCATGTTCTCCGACCGGGAGACCACGTTGTCGCCGTTGAGCGCGGAGATCGGGATGAAGGTCAGGTCGGCCACGTTGAGCTTGGAGGCGAAGGCGGTGAACTCCTCGCGGATCTCCTCGAACCGCTCCTGGGAGTAGTCGACGAGGTCCATCTTGTTCACCGCGAGCACCAGGTGCGGCACCCGCAGCAGCGAGGTGAGGAAGGCGTGCCTGCGCGACTGCTCCAGCACGCCCTTGCGCGCGTCGATCAGGATGATGGCCAGATCGGCGGTGGAGGCGCCGGTCACCATGTTGCGGGTGTACTGGATGTGCCCGGGGGTGTCGGCGATGATGAACTTGCGCTTGGGCGTGGCGAAGTAGCGGTAGGCCACGTCGATCGTGATGCCTTGCTCCCGCTCGGCCCGCAGGCCGTCGGTCAGCAGCGACAGGTCGGTGTACTCGGTGCCGCGATCGCGCGAGGTGCGCTCCACCGCCTCGAGCTGGTCCTCGAAGATCGCCTTGGAGTCGAACAGCAGGCGGCCGATCAGCGTGGACTTGCCGTCGTCGACGGACCCGGCGGTGGCGAAACGAAGAATGTCCATTTTTAGAAGTAGCCCTTGTATCTGACGCAGCCGGTCTTCCGTGGGTGTGCCGTGCGTGGCGTGGACGTCGGCATTAGAAGTAGCCTTCGCGCTTGCGGTCTTCCATCGCGGCCTCGGAGGCCCGGTCGTCGGCGCGGGTGGCGCCACGCTCGGTGATCCTCGTCGCCGCGATCTCCTCGATGATCTCCTCGACCGTCGCGGCGGCCGACTGCACCGCGCCCGTGCAGGTCATGTCGCCGACCGTGCGGTAGCGGACCACCGCCTCGAACAGCGGCTCGTCGTCGCCCCTGCTCACCACGACGTCGTCGGGCAGCAGCATGCCGTCGCGCTCGAAGACCTTGCGGGTGTGCGCGAAGTAGATCGAGGGGATCTCGATGCCCTCGCGGCGGATGTAGTCCCAGATGTCGAGCTCGGTCCAGTTCGACAGCGGGAAGACCCTGATGTGCTCGCCCTTGCGGATGCGCGCGTTGTAGAGGTTCCACAGCTCGGGACGCTGGTTCTTCGGGTCCCACTGGCCGAACTCGTCGCGGAAGGAGAACACCCGCTCCTTGGCGCGGGCCTTCTCCTCGTCGCGCCTGGCGCCGCCGAAGACCGCGTCGAACTCGTGGTCCTCGATCGCGTCGAGCAGCGTGGTGGTCTGCAGGCGGTTGCGCGAGGCGCGCCGGCCTGTCTCCTCGGTGACGCGGCCCGCGTCGATGGAGTCCTGGACGCTGGCCACCACCAGCCGGGCGCCGAGCTCGGCGGAGCGCCGGTCACGGAACTCGATGACCTCGGGGAAGTTGTGCCCGGTGTCGACGTGCATGAGCGGGAAGGGGATCGGCGCCGGCCAGAAGGCCTTCTCCGCGATGCGCAGCATCACGATGGAGTCCTTGCCGCCGGAGAAGAGCAGACACGGGCGCTCGAACTCCGCCGCCACCTCACGCATGATGTGAATGGCCTCGGCCTCGAGGACGTCGAGTTGCGACGTGGTGTAGTCGCGCTGAAGCATGGGGGCTTCCTCCGGCATTAGCGGTGCAGGTCGCGGATCCCGGCGAGCAACGTTGGCGCCAGCTCCGGTAGGGAAACAAGGATATCCGGAAGAGTGGGGTCCTCCTGGTTGTAGGCCAGCTCGGAGCCGTCGATTCGGCTCGCGTGGGCCCCTGAGGCGAGCGCGACCGCCACCGGCGCGGCGGAATCCCACTCGTACTGCCCGCCCGCGTGCACGTACGCCTCGACCTCACCCGTCAGGACGGCGGAGATCTTCGCCCCCGCCGAACCGATCGGCACGAGGTCGGCCCCGGCCAGGTAGGCGAGCTTCTGCACGAACTCGGGCGGCCTGGTGCGGCTGACCGCGATGCGGAACCTGCCGCCCTCGTAGGGCGCGAGCTTGGGCGGCTCGGCCGTGGACAGCGTGCGGCCCTGAGCGGGCAGCGCCACCGCTCCTGCCACCAGCTCGCCGCGCTCCCACAGCGCGACGTGGACCGCCCAGTCTTCGCGGCCCTCCTCGGCGAACTCTCTTGTGCCGTCGAGTGGATCGACGATCCACACCCGCTCGGCCGTACGTCTGGCCGGATCCTCCCGCTCCTCGCGGGTGGCCTCCTCGGACAGCACGCTGTCGCTGGGCCGCAGCCGCGCCAGCGCCTCCGTCAGGAAGACGTGGGCCTGTCTGTCGCCCTCGGCTCTCAGCGCGGGAGGATGCTCGAAGCCCTCGCGCCCGCGCAGCGAGAGCAGCCGCTCTCCCGCCTCCGTGGCCAGGTCGGAGGCGAGGGCGTGGTCGTCGCGAATCGTCATCAGTAAGCTCCTTGCCCGCGGGCGACGGCCGACCAAGTCTTCCACAGGATCTGCAGATCAAGCATGAGGGACCAGTTCTCGACGTAACGCAGGTCGAGGCGTACGGATTCCTCCCACGACAGATCTGACCTGCCCGAAACCTGCCACAGCCCCGTCAGCCCCGGGCGCACCAGCAGCCGCCTGCGGACGTCGTCGCCGTACTGCGCGACCTCCTCGGGAAGCGGGGGCCTGGGACCGACCAGAGACATGTGACCGAACAGCACGTTGATCAGCTGGGGCAGCTCGTCGAGGGAGTGGCGTCGCATCAACGCCCCCAGAGCCGTCACCCGCGGATCGTCGCGCACCTTGAACAGCACGCCGTCGGCGTCGCTGACCAGTTCCACCTTCATCCGCTCCGCGTCCTGCCGCATCGTGCGGAACTTCACGATCGTGAAGAGCCTGCCGTCCCTGCCCACCCTGGTCTGTCTGAACAGCGCGGGCCCAGGACTGCTCACGCGGACGGCGAGCGCCAGCCCCAGCAGTAACGGCGCGATCAGCACGAGAAGCAGCCCCGCCACCACCCTGTCGAAGACGTTCTTCACCAGCTGCCTGGCCCCTGCCAGCTCGGGGTGCTCCACGTGGAGCAACGGCAGCCCGGCGGCAGGGCGGATGGTCGTGCGCGGCCCCGCCACCTCCATCAACGCGGGCGCCACGACCAGCTCGGTGTGGGTTTTCTCCAGCCGCCACGCCAGGCGGCGCAGCGCCACGCCGTCCATCTCCTGGCAGGCGAGGACCGCCACCGTGTCGGCGTCGACCTGGGCCACCACCAGCGGCACGTCGGCGAAGCCGCCCGCCACCGGCACGTCGCCCACCCTGCTCCGAGAGGTGTCGTCAGGAAGGCAGGCGGCCACGATCTCCATGCCGTGGTAACGCTCCCTGCGGAACCTGCCCACCAGCTCGGCGACGCCAGCCTCGTGGCCCACCGCCACGACCCTGCGCATGCACTGCCCCTCGGCCCTGCGCCGGTGCAGCGAGCGGCGCAGGCCGTACCTGAAGAGCACGGTGAGCAGCGTCGTCAACGGCAGCGCCAGCACGACGTAGCCGCGCGCGACCTCGGTCTTGGTGGCGTAGGCGCAGATCGCCATGGCGGCGGTCAGCGCCATCCCGCACCTGACGACCCTGCGGAACTCCTCCGAGCCGATGCCGATCAGGCGAGGCTCGTAGGCCCTGTTGAGCGCCACGGCGCAGACCCACACGGGCGGCAGCGCGAGGCTGAGCAGGATGTACGGCGTGGCGTAGGGCGTGAGCTCGCCGAACCTGGCGACGAAGGCCAGCATCGCCCCCGCCACCGCGCAGCCGAGATCGGCCCCGAGCGCCTGGAGGCGGTAGGACCGCACCCATCCGGGCATGCGGGGGCTGGCTCGCCAGACGAGCGGTGGCTCGACCTTCGCGACCGTCATCAGCCCCTCCACGCGGCCCCCCGTGACCGTTGTTCAACAGACAGTCATGGAATGGTAGCGGTGGGTAGCCGCGCGTGGCGCCGATTCAGCGAGGAGGAGCCGAGATGTTCAGATCGAGGCTGTGGAAGGCGTTCTGCGTCGCCTCCAGACCCTTCTCGACGAGCGACTCGACCACATCGGCCGCCCTGTCGACCAGGAACGCCAGATCCTTGCGCTCGGCGGTGCCGAAGTCCTTCAGCACGAAGGCCGCGGCGTCCATGCGGCCGGGGGGGACGGCCGATGCCGAACCGCACACGCAGGTAGTCGCGCGTCGCCAGCGACTTGGTGATGGACTTCAGACCGTTGTGGCCGTTGTCTCCGCCGCCCAGCTTGGCGCGGAGCGCGCCGTAGGGGATGTCGAGCTCGTCGTGGATGACGATCAGGCGCTCGGGGCCGATCTTGTAGAAGTCGGCGAGCAGCTTCGTCGGGCCTCCCGACAGGTTCATGTACGTCTGCGGCTTGGCCAGCACCGCGCCCCTGGTCTCCAGCACGTGCGCGCGGCTCTTGTGCGCCTTGAACCTGCCGCCCGCCCTGGCGGCCAGCTCGTCAAGGACCATGAAACCGGCGTTGTGCCTGTTGCCCTCGTACTCGGCCCCAGGGTTGCCGAGACCGACGATCAGCCAGCGATCCATCGCGCTCCTCCATACGGCAACGGGGCGAGCCGGGCACATGGCCCGGCCGCCCCGTCAGTGGCTCTATGGCCCGTGTTACTCGGCGGCCTCGGCGCTCTCGCCCTCGCCGGCCACGGCGGCCTCGCCCTCAGCGGCCTCGGCCTCGGCGCTGGGCTCCTCGGTCGGCTTGGCGTTGACCTGGATGATCACGGTCTCGGGGTCCGCGGTCAGGGTCGCGCCCTTCGGCAGCTTGAGGTCGCCGGCGGTGATGACCGAGCCGACCGTCAGGCCCTCGACGTCGACCTCGACGCCGGTCGGGATGTGGGTGGCCTCGGCCTCGACGGCGATCGAGACGAGCTGCTGGTCGAGCAGGCCCTCGGAGTTGACGTCACCGGTGGTGGTGACGGGGATCTCGACGGTGACCTTCTCGCCGCGCTTGACCAGGAGCAGGTCGACGTGCTCGACGAAGCCCTTGATCGGGTCGCGCTGGACGCCCTTGGGCAGGGCCAGCTCGTCCACGCCCTCGCCCTGCAGGCGGATCAGGACGTTGGCGGTGCGCAGCGCGAGAAGGACCTCGTGGCCGGGCAGCATGAGGTGCTTGGGGTCGATGCCGTGCCCGTAGAGAACGGCGGGCACCTTGTCGGCGCGACGGATCTTGCGGGCGGCGCCCTTGCCGAACTCGGTACGGGTTTCGGCGGCGATACGTACTTCGGACACGACATCTCCTAGGGATGCATGAGATCGGATACTGCGTTCCCCCTCACCCGCCCTAGCGGAAGGCGTTACGAACGCAACCTTTGCAGTCTACGGCACTCAGGTGTTGCCCTCGAACAGACTGGTCACCGAGCCGTCGCTGAACACCTCGGTGATCGCCCTGCCGATGAGCGGCGCGATGGACAGCACCGTCAGCTTGTCGAACCTCTTCTCCTCCGACAGCGGCAGCGTGTTGGTCACGATGACCTCGGAGATGCGGGAGTTCTTCAGCCTGTCGACCGCGGGGTCGGAGAAGACCGCGTGGGTGGCCGCCACGATCACGTTCGTGGCCCCCTGCTCGTACAGCGCGTCGGCCGCCTTGCAGATCGTGCCCGCGGTGTCGATCATGTCGTCGATCAGCACGCAGGTGCGGCCCCGCACCTTGCCGACGACCTCGTTGACCTTCACCGAGTTGGCCACGTCGAGGTCGCGCCGCTTGTGGATGAAGGCCATGGGGGTGCCGAGCGTGTCGGCCCACCGCTCCGACAGCCGCACGCGGCCGGTGTCGGGCGAGACGATCGTGGTGTTGGCCAGGTCGAGCTTGTCCTTCAGGTAGCTCTCGAGCACCGGCATCGCGAACAGGTGGTCGACGGGTCCGTCGAAGAAGCCCTGGATCTGCGAGGTGTGCAGGTCGATCGACATCAGCCGGTCGGCGCCCGCGGTCTTGAAGATGTCGGCCATGAGCCTGGCGGTGATGGGCTCGCGTCCGCGGCCCTTCTTGTCCTGGCGGGCGTAGCCGAAGAACGGCATGACCACGGTGATGCGCTTGGCGGAGGCCCGCTTCAGCGCGTCGACCATGATGAGCTGCTCCATGATCCACTTGTTGATCGGGCCGGTGTGGCTCTGGATCACGAAGGCGTCGCACCCGCGTACCGACTCGAGGTAACGGGCGTAGATCTCGCCGTTGGCGAAGTCGATCAACTTCGTCGGTGTGAGCGAGACGCCCACGTGGTTGGCCACCTCTTCGGCCAGTTCAGGATAGGCCCGTCCAGAAAAGAGCATCAGCTCCTTGGATCCCGGCTGTTTGATGCTCGTCACGTGCCACTCTCCTGCTCTTGCTCGGCCAGCGCCTTTTCGGCCGCCGCAGCCGACTTCGTGCCCGCGCGCCTGCGCAAGACCCATTTCTCGATGTTGCGCTGCCGCGCTCTGGCCACGCCCATCGCCCCCGGAGGCACGTCGTCGACGATGACCGATCCGGCCGCCGTGTAGGCGCCGTCGCCGACGGTCACCGGAGCGACCAGCATGGTGTCACACCCCGCGAAGACGCCGTCTCCGATGGTGATGTGGTGCTTGTTGACCCCGTCGTAGTTGACGAAGACCGTGGAGGCGCCGATGTTGGCGTCCTCGCCGATCGTCGCGTCGCCCACGTAGGACAGGTGCGGCACCTTCGACCGCGCTCCTACCTTGGCGTTCTTCATCTCGACGTAGGTGCCCGCCTTGGCCTTGTGGCCGAGCTCGGTGCCCGGCCGCAGGTAGGCGTAGGGTCCGACCGAGGCCTCCGCCCCGATCACCGCGCTGTCGGCGACCGCGTTGCGCACCACCGCGCCCGCTCCGACGAAGGTGTCGGTCAGCGTGGTCGCGGGGCCGACCTCGGCGCCCGCCTCGATGCGGGTGCGGCCGTGCAGCTGCGTGGCGGGATGGATCACCGCGTCCTGCTCGATCTCCACCGACACGTCGACGAACGTGCTGGAGGGGTCGATGACCGTGACGCCCGCTCGCATGTGCCGTTCGAGGACGCGCCGGTTGAGCACGCCGCGCGCGAACGCCAGCTGCACCCGGTCGTTGACCCCCTCGACCTCCACGTAGTCGTCGGCGACGTGCGCCCCGACCCTGTGGCCCTCCTCGCGCAGGATCGACAGCACGTCGGTGAGGTACTCCTCGCCCTGCGCGTTGTCGGTGGACACCCGCTTGACCGCGTCGGCGAGCAGGAGCCCGTCGAAGGCGTAGACGCCGGAGTTCATCTCCCTGATCGCCCGCTGCGCGGGCGTGGCGTCCTTCTCCTCGACGATCTCGAGGACGGCTCCCGCCGCGTCGCGCAGGATCCTTCCGTAGCCCGTCGGGTCGGGGACCTCCGCGGTCAGCACGGTGACCGCGTTCCCCTCGCTCGCGTGGGCGTCGAGCAGCCGCCCCAGCGTCTCGGACGTCAGCAGCGGTGTGTCGCCGTAGGTGACCAGCACCGTGCCGGCGATCGTGCCTGTCTCCTCGAGCACGGTGCGGACGGCGTGGCCGGTGCCGCGCTGCTCGCTCTGGACGATGGCCTTGGCGTCGGGGCTGGTCTCGGCCAGGTGGCCGCCGACCCGTTCCTTCGCGTGACCGATGACGACGATGAGCCGCTCGGGATCGAGCTCCCTTGCGGCGGCGAGCATGTGGTCGACCAAGGACAGGCCGCACAGCTCATGGAGGACTTTGGGGGTCTGGCTCTTCATCCGGGTGCCCTCGCCTGCGGCGAGGACGATGACGGCGGCCGGGCGCGGCACACTCACGGACTGAGGCTCCCTGTGACGAGGCGGATCAGGGCTAGGTACGGCTACCGCACCGCTACCCTCCCGACACCGTGAGGATACCTGCCCGCCTTCGTCACCTCTTCACACCCATGGCGACATTCACCACAGCTCCGGCGCCAGGACTCGAACCTGAACAACGGACACCAAAAGACCGCGAGCTGCCAATTACTCAACGCCGGAAGAAGGGAGCCTGACGGCTACCCCGCGTCTAGGGTACCGGCGATCGGGGCCCGCGTGCCGATCGGGATCACAAGTTCGCCGACGGACGCGCGTGGTAGCAGATTTCAGGGGCAAGGACAAGCCATGGAATCCACTCAGGACACCCCGAAGACCTTCATCTTCCACACATTCGCATCTTAGGGATTCCTAACTTACGCTGACGTAGGTTACGGTTGCGTAGCTGGACAATCATCCTCATACACGTCGTGAGAGGTAGCCCATGACCGTTCTTGCCGACCGACCGGCGCCCGGTCCCAAGCCAGACGTAGACCCCGAGCCCAAGACCAGGGCCGAGCTGATCATCTTCGGCCTCGTCGTGGGACTCCCCCTGGCCGCGATCGCAGCCGCCGTCCCGTTGGCATGGGGTTGGGGCATGCTGAGCTGGACCGACATCGCGATCGCCTTCGTCTTCTACATCGTGACGGGGCTGGGCGTCACCGTCGGCCTGCACCGCTACTTCACGCACGGGTCGTTCAAGGCCAAGCGGCCGATGAAGATCGCGCTGGGCATCGCGGGCAGCCTGTCGCTGGAGATGTCGGTGCTCGACTGGGTCGCCACCCACCGCAAGCACCACAAGTTCTCCGACAAGGAGGGCGACCCGCACTCGCCGTGGCGCTTCGGGCCAGGGTTCAAGTCGATGACCAAGGGTCTGCTCTACGCGCACATGGGCTGGCTGTTCGAGAGCGAGCGGACCAACAGGGAGAAGTACGCCCCTGACCTGTGCAAGGACCCCGACATCATCAAGCTGCACAAGTGGTTCCCCGCGCTGGCCGTCACCTCCATCTTCCTGCCCGCCGTCCTCGGCGGGGTGCTGACCTGGTCGTGGCAGGGCGCGCTGACCGCCTTCTTCTGGGGCTCGCTGGTGCGCATCGGCCTGCTGCACCACGTGACGTGGTCGATCAACTCGATCTGTCACGTGTTCGGCGAGGAGACCTTCCAGAGCCGCGACAAGTCGCGCAACGTGTGGTGGCTGGCGATCCCCTCCTTCGGCGAGTCGTGGCACAACCTGCACCACTCCGACCCGACGTGCGCCCGTCACGGGGCGCTGAAGGGGCAGATCGACCTCAGCGCCGGCCTGATCCGCATCTTCGAGCGATTCGGCTGGGTCCACGACGTCAGGTGGCCGACTCCTGAGCGCCTGGCGGCGAAGCGCATTGGCTAGTGCCGATACCACGGTGCCCGGTCACGGGCCGGGCACCGCCATTATGGAACCTGTGACCACCGAATCCCGATCTCGCAGGCGTATGACCGGTAGAGAGCGAAGAGAGCAGCTGATCACGATCAGCCGCACGCTGTTCGCCGAGAAGGGGTTCGACGGGACCTCCATCGAGGAGATCGCCGCCACGGCGCAGGTGTCCAAGCCTGTGGTGTACGAACACTTCGGCGGCAAGGAGGGCGTCTACGCGGTGGTGGTCGATCGCGAGATGCAGAAACTGCTCGGCATGATCACGGCGGCGCTGTCGGCGTCGCACTCCCTGATCAAGCTGGAGCGCGCGGCGCTGGCCCTGCTGCAGTACATCGAGGAGAGCAGCGAGGGCTTCCGCATCCTGGTGCGCGACTCGCACGCGGCCTCGGGCACCGGCACCTTCGCCAGCCTGATCAGTGAGATCGCCAGCCAGGTCGAGGACGTCCTGGCCGACGAGTTCAAGGGCAGGGGCTACGACCCCAAGCTGGCGCCGATGTACGCCCAGATGCTGGTGGGCATGGTGGCCCTGACCGGCCAGTGGTGGCTTGACGTGCGCAAGCCCGGGCGCGAGGAGGTCGCCTCGCACCTGGTGAATCTGGCGTGGAACGGCCTGACGGGCCTCAACCCGATGCCCCAGATCACCGCGACGAGCAAGGGCCTGGAGCTGTCGGCCATGGCGCCGCTGCCCCCGAGGCCGACCGAGAAGGAGCTCAAGGAGGCGCAGAAGGCGCGCGCCAAGGAGCTCAAGGAGGCCGAGAAGGCCAGGGAGCGCGAGCTGAAGGAGCGCGAGCGGCTGCTGCGCGAGGCCGAGAGGGCCAGGGAGCGCGAGGAGAAGCTCCGTCAGCGGGAGGCCAGACTGGCCGAGCGGGCGGCGAAGCTCGAACAAGAGTGAGTCGTTGAGCCAGCGTTAACGCTTTGTTCAATCTAATTGGGCATATTACGGGATATGTCCGCCGAGCTCCTGTCCTCTGGAAACGACCTGCCCCTGCCTCAGGAGCGGTTCCTCAACCGCGAGGAGAGCTGGCTCCAGTTCAACGAACGCGTACTCGAGCTGGCCGAGGACCCCTCCCTTCCCCTTCTCGAGCGGGTGCGGTTCCTGGCGATCTTCGCGAGCAACCTCGACGAGTTCTTCAGGGTGAGGGTGGCAGGCCTCAAACGCCGCATGGCGACGGGCCTGCTGCTGCGGACCAAGAGCGGGCTCAAGCCGCGCGAGGAGCTGGCGCGGATCGCGACGATAGCCGACGACCTCGCCAAACGGCACGCGGCCCTCTTCCACGAGCGCATCTGCCCGCAGCTGGCCGCCGAGGGCATCGAGATCGTCCGGTGGGACGACCTCGGCCGTGATGAGCGCACCGAGCTGCGCAAGCTGTTCAGGGAGCGGATCCGTCCCGTCCTGACGCCGCTGGCCGTCGACCCCGCGCACCCCTTTCCCTACATCTCCGGCCTGAGCCTCAACCTGGCCGTCGTCGTGCGCAACCCCTCCACCGACCACACCGTCTTCGCCAGGGTGAAGGTGCCCTCCCAGCTGCCTCGCTTCGTGGCCGCCTCGAAGAACAGGTTCGTCCCGCTGGAGGACGTGATCGCGGCCCATCTCGGCCAGCTGTTCAAGGGCATGGAGATCCTGCAGCACCACGCCTTCAGGGTCACCCGCAACGAGGATCTCGACGTCGACGAGGACGTGACAGAGAACCTCATGAAGGCGCTGGAGAAGGAGCTGCTCAAGCGCCGCTTCGGCCCCGCGGTGCGGCTCGAGGTCGAGCAGACGATCACCCCCGAGGTCCTGGAGCTGCTGGTCGACGAGCTCGACGTGGCACCGCACGAGATCTACAGGGTCGACGGCCCGCTCGACCTCACGGGCCTCGACGCCATCGCCGACCTGGACAAGGGCGAGCTGAGCTTCCGCCCGTTCGTCCCCGCCGAGGCCATCCACGCCGAGGACGACATCTTCACCGTGCTGCGCGAGCGCGACGTGCTGCTGCACCACCCCTACGACTCCTTCGCCACCAGCGTGCAGCGCTTCATCGAGGAGGCGGCCGAGGACCCGCAGGTGCTGGCGATCAAGCAGACGCT
Organism: Nonomuraea roseola; assembly: GCF_039535395.1. NCBI lineage: Bacteria > Bacillati > Actinomycetota > Actinomycetes > Streptosporangiales > Streptosporangiaceae > Nonomuraea > Nonomuraea roseola. The sequence continues at coordinate 3,725,557 of NZ_BAAAXC010000015.1, read as the reverse complement.
CTACCGCACCAGCGGCGACTCCCCCATCGTGAACGCGCTGATCGACGCGGCCGAGGCGGGCAAGCAGGTCGTGGTCGTGGTGGAGATCAAGGCCCGCTTCGACGAACACGCGAACATCTCGTGGGCGCGCAAGCTGGAGAAGGCCGGCTGCCACGTGGTCTACGGCGTGGTCGGGCTGAAGACACACTGCAAGCTCGCCCTGGTCGTACGGCAGGAGCCCTCGGGCGAGCTGCGCCGCTACTGCCACATCGGGACGGGCAACTACAACCCGAAGACCGCCCGCGTGTACGAGGACTTCGGCCTGCTCACCGCCGACCCGCTGGTCGGCGAGGACGTCACCGACCTGTTCATCCACCTGACCGGCTACTCCAACCACTCGGCCTACCGCAGGCTGCTGGTGGCCCCGCACTCGCTGAGAGGCGGCCTGCTGGCCAGGATCGAGCGGGAGATCGCCCACCAGCAGGCGGGCAGGCCCGCTCGCATCAGGATCAAGACCAACTCCCTGGTGGACGAGCAGATGATCGACGCGCTCTACCGCGCCTCCCGCGCGGGCGTGCGGGTGGACCTGTGGGTGCGGGGCATCTGCGCGCTCCGTCCCGGGATTCCCGGCCTGTCGGAGAACATCAGGGTCCGCTCGGTCCTGGGGCGGTTCCTGGAGCACTCCAGGGTCTACGAGTTCGGGCTCGGCAGGCGCCCCGAGATCTGGATCGGCAGCGCCGACCTGATGCGCCGCAACCTCGACAGGAGGGTGGAGGCGCTGGTGAAGGTGACAGGCCAGTCGCACAGGGCCTACCTGATCGAGCTCATGGACCTGGCGATGGCCGACACCACCAACTGCTGGTGGCTGAACTCCGACGGCACATGGAGCCGCCACGACGGCGACGACCTGCAGAGCCACATGGTCGGGACGCGCCGGTGGAGGACCATTGACGACTGAGCTCATCAGGGCCGCGGGCGCGGTCGTCTGGCGAGGCGACGAGGTCGCCCTCGTGCACAGGCCCAAGTACGACGACTGGACCTTCCCCAAGGGCAAGGTGAAGCCTGGCGAGCACGTGATCGCCGCCGCTCTGCGCGAGGTACGGGAGGAGACAGGGCTGACCGTGCTCCTCGGCAGGGCGCTGCCCGCCGTCCACTATCTGAGGAAGGGCCGCCTGAAGCGGGTCGACTACTGGACGGCCCGCGCCGTCTCGGGCGAGTTCGTCCCGGGTCCCGAGGTGGACGAGCTGGTCTGGCTCACCCGCGACGCGGCGCGCGCCCGCCTCAGCTACGAGTGGGACGCGAGCCTGCTGACCACCCCGCCGCCGCCGACCACCCCGCTTCTCCTCGTACGGCACGGCAGCGCGGGCTCGCGCGACGCGTGGGAGGGCGACGACGACCTGCGCCCCCTCGACGACGACGGCCTGGCCCAGGCGCGCACCCTTGCCACGGTGCTGCCCGCCTACCGGCCCTCCTCGCTGGTCAGCTCGCCGAGTATGCGATGCGTGCAGACGCTTCCCGGAGCCCACCTGCGGCTCGACCCGCTGCTCAGCGAGCAGGGCTACGACAGGGAGCAGAGCGCCGAGCTCGTCCGCGGGCTCGAGGGTCCCTCGGCCGTGTGCAGCCACGGCAAGGTGCTGCCTCCGCTGATCGACGAGCTCAGCGGCCTGCGCGTGCACCTGCGCAAGGGCGCCTTCGCCGTCCTCCACCGCCTGGACGGCCGGATCGTCCACATCGAGCGCTACGCGGTCTGAACCTTCGCCCACACCTGGGGGAAGTCGGCGTGCGCGCGCTCGGCGGCCGCTCGCTCGATGCCCACCAGCACGCCGTAGGTGAAGGTGTCCTCGCCCGCCTGCCGCGCGCTCTCGGCCTCTCGGGCGAGCGTTTGCTGCGCGACGACCCCGTCCTGGTGGACCCCGAGCGCTTCCTGTACGGCTTCGGCGCGTTTGGCCAACTTGTCCACGCCGATCGCCTCGGCGGTGTACCGGGCGCGTTTGGCCGCCTTGCGTACCTCGTGCATGGCCGTCTCGCGCTCGTCGGGATCCGTCACCGCTTGAGCGTGATCGTAGGCCTTCGACACCCGCTGCCAGTTCTTGTCCGCGATCGCGGACAGCGCGGCCCCTGCCGGCTTGCCCGCCGTCCTGCCCAGGGACGGCTCGGCGACCAGGCGGTCGAGGGCGTCGAGCAGCGCGAAGTAACGCGGGCCGCTCAGCGTCTCCCTGATCCTGCCGTGGGCCTCCTCCTCGCGCTTGCCCAGGTCGTCGCCGAGGCGTACCTGGATGGGGCCTGCCACGAGCTCGGGGGCGAGATTCCTGAGGCGCTCCGCGAACCTGGCCCTGATGACCTCGAGGTCACGGGCCTCGCCGAGGACGGCGGCGAGCCACTTCAGCTCCTCCTGGACGGGCTCGGTGTCCTGGACGACGCTCGCGAACGCCTTCAGGGCGCTGCGCAGCCTGCGCGAGGCGACGCGCATCTGGTGCACGGCGTCGTCCTCCGCCCTGCGGGCGCGGGGGTCCTGCGAGAGGAGGGCGGCGACCTGGTCCGCGAGGTAGTTCACCACGACCTCGCCGGCGCTGCCGTGCTCGACATTCGCGCGGACCGGCGGTGGGGGCTCGAGCAGCCTGGCGAGCTTGCTGGCCGAGTTCGCGGGTACGGCTCCGGCCTTGCGCAGCCGCTTGCCGACCTTCGCCAGCAGGTCCTGCTCGCCGTCGACCAGTTCGGCCTCGACCTCTCGCCATCGCTCGACGCGCGGCTCGTCGCCGAAGGCGGTGCCCTTGACACGGTCGTCGGCCACCTCGACGGCTCCGCCCACCAGGGTCACGGTTCTGCGGGTGTCGAGCTCGGCCACCACGCGCAACTCGGCTCCCCGCGTGTAGCCCTGGACGAGGTCGGCCAGCTCGGCGGGAACGATCTTGGTGCTGCGGGTCAGCGGCAGCTGGATCTCCTGACGCGCCCCCTTGGCCTTGGGCAGCTTGAGGTGCCAGCCCGGATCGGACCCCCCGCGCCGCCGCCGCAGCGTGACACCTCTGGCGGCCAGGCGCAGATCGGCGGTGTCGTAGTAGAGCGCCACCAGCTGGTAGCTCTTGGGGCCGGTGATCTGGCCCAGCTTGCTCAGATCGGGCACCTCGTAGTCACCCGGTACGTCGAACTTGTCCTCGATCTCGATGCCCACTGCACCTCGCAACCGTTCGATTGCGGACAATCATGCCACTAGGCGATGAACGGGAGAAGTTTTCTCACTTCTGCCCGACCACGAAGATCCGGCGGAACGGGAACGGCGTGCCGTACGACCGGGTGGGGTAGGCCTCGTCGAGCAGGACGGCCAGCTCGTCGGTGAAGCGGGCGCGCTCGTCGGGTTCGAGCCGGTCGAAGATCGGGCGCAGCGCGGTGCCCGAGATCCAGTTGAGCACGGCGTTCTCACCCTGCAGGACGTGGACGTAGGTGGTCTCCCACGCGTCCACCCGCAGGCCGAGGGCGGTGAGCTGGTCCAGGTAGGCCACCGGCTCGGCGACCGGCCACGGGCGCTCGAACTCGCCCAGCCTGTCCCTCCAGTTGTCGCTGGCGCACAGCCTGCGGATCAGCACGTGGCTGGGGGCGTCGAAGTTGCCCGGCACCTGGAAGGCGAGCCAGCCGCCCGAGCTGAGGTCGTCGATCCAGCGCTCGAACAGGTCGCGGTGCTCGGGAACCCACTGCAGCAGCGCGTTGGAGACCATCACGTCGATGGGGCGGTCGGGGTGCCAGAGCGCGACGTCGGCGACGTCGAAGCGGGCCCTGGTCTCGAGGCCGCGCGCCTTGGTGATCATCGCGGGAGAGGAGTCGAAGCCGTAGACGGTGGCGCGCGGCCAGCGTTCGGCGAGTGTCGCGGTGAGTTCGCCCGATCCGCAGCCCGCGTCGACGACATAATCGGGTTGATCGGCCCGCACGCGCCCGACCAGCTCGAAGAAGGGTCTGGAGCGCTCGTCGGCGTACGCGGCATAGGTCGCGGGGTCCCAGATATCTCTTGACATAAAGATAATTGATATCGAGAGATATATCTCGATGTCAAGACAGTACACTCGTGTCATGACGATGGACGAGGTCGACAGGCTGGTGGCGTCCTGGCAGCAGGAGCGTCCCGATCTCGACGTGACGCCGCTGCAGGTGCTGAGCCGTGTCTCCCGCCTTGCCCGTCATCTCGACAGGGCGCGGCGGGCCTCCTTCGCCGAGCACGACCTCGAGCCGTGGGAGTTCGACGTGCTCACCGCGCTGCGCAGGGCGGGCAAGCCGTACGAACTGTCGCCGGGGGCGCTGCTGCGCGCCACACTGGTGACCTCGGGAACCATGACCAACCGCATCGACAGACTGGCCCAGGCCGGGCTGGTGCGGCGGCGCCCCGACCCCGAGGACCGGCGAGGCGTGCTCGTGTCGCTGACCGACGACGGGCGGGCGCGGGTCGACGCCGCCTTCGCCGACCTGCTGCGCCGCGAACGGGAGCTGCTGGCCGGGCTGGGAGCCGAGGAGCAGAGGGCCCTCGCCGACCTCCTGCGCACCCTCCTCACGCCCTTCGACGCCTGACCTCGCGCCGAGCGCTACTCGCCGAGCCGCTCGGCTACCTCCAGCCACTCCGCCTCGACCGCGTCCTTCTCGCTCAGGATGTCGCGCAGCTTCGCGTCGAGCTCGCCCAGCTTGGCGTAGTCGCTGGCCGCGTCGGCCATCGTCGCGTGGAGCTTGTCCTCCTGCCCTGCGAGCTTGTCGAGCTGGCGCTCGAGGCGGCTCAGCTCCTTGCGCAGCTCACGCTCCTCCTTGGCCGACATCCCCGTGGGCTCGACCTTCACGGGAGCGGCCGCCACGGGCGCGCCGCCGGCGACCCTGGCCGTCACCGCCGTGCCCGCCGCCCTGCGCTGCAGATACTCGTCCACCCCGCCTGGCAGCATCGACAGCCGCCCGTCGCCCAGCAGCGCCACGCACCGGTCGGCGACGCGCTCCAGGAAGTACCGGTCGTGGCTGACCAGCACGAGCGTGCCCGGCCAGCCGTCGAGCAGGTCCTCCAGCTCGTTCAGCGTCTCGATGTCGAGGTCGTTGGTCGGCTCGTCGAGCAGCAGGACGTTGGGGTCGTCCATGAGCAGGCGCAGCAGCTGGAGCCGCCGCCGCTCACCGCCCGACAGGTCGCCGACGACCTTCCACTGCGCCTCGCCCTTGAAGCCGAGCCGTTCGAGCAGCTGGGAGGCGGTCCACTCCTTCTTGCCCAGCTGGATGTACTTGCGGATCTGCTCCACCGACTCGAGCACGCGCTGCCCCGGATCGACGTCGGTCAGCTCCTGCGAAAGGTACGCCAGGCGCACCGTCCTGCCGCGCACGATGCGTCCGGAGTCGGGCTTGACCTGGTCGGCGAGCAGGCGCAGCACGGTCGACTTGCCCGAGCCGTTGACCCCGATCAGCCCGATCCTGTCGCCGGGACCGAACTGGAAGGTGGAGTGGTCGAGCACCAGCGGACCCGCGTCGGGCCCGCCCGCGTGCAGCGTGACGTCCTCGAGGTCGTAGACGGTCCTGCCGAGCCGCGCCGCCGCGAACTTCATCAGCTCGACGGTCTCCCTCACGGGAGGCTCGTCGGCGATCAGCGCCTGCGCCGCCTCGATCCTGAACTTCGGCTTCGACGTCCGCGCGGGCGGTCCCCTGCGCAGCCAGGCGATCTCCTTGCGCATGAGGTTCTGGCGGCGCTCCTCCGCGGCCTGCGCGATGCGCGCCCGCTCGGCCTTGGCCAGCACGTACGCGGCGTAACCGCCCTCATAGCGCTCGACCCTGCCGTCGACGACCTCCCACGTCCTGGTGGAGACGGCGTCGAGGAACCACCGGTCGTGCGTCACGACCAGCAGCGCGCTCTTGCGCTGCGACAGGTGCCCCGCCAGCCACGCGATCGCCTCGATGTCGAGGTGGTTGGTGGGCTCGTCAAGCATGATCAGCTCGTGCTCGTCGATGAGCAGCTTCGCCAGCGCCGTACGCCGCCGCTCCCCGCCGGACAGGTCTCCGACCTTGCTCTCCAGGTCGAGGTCGCCGATGAGGTTGGCGAGGATCTCCCTGATCGCCTGGTCGCCCGCCCACTCGTGCTCGGCGCGGCCACCGAGGACGGTCTCGTGGATGGTCCTGCCGGGGTCGAGGTCGTCGCGTTGGGACAGCAGGCCGACCCGCAGACCCCTGTTGTGCGTCACGCGGCCGGTGTCGGGCTTCACCGTCGCCGCGACCACCGACAGCAGCGTCGTCTTGCCACCGCCGTTGCGCCCGACGACGCCGATGCGCTCACCGGCCTCGATGCCGAGGGAGACGTCACTCAGCAGTGGCTTGGGCCCGTAGGCATGGGAAACAGACTCAAGATTGACCAGATTCATCGCTCACCAAGGCTATCCCCTCCCCCGTCCACGACGGCCCATCGCCGACCGGCCCTCAGACGATCGACGCCCCCGCCACGGGGCCGTGCGCGGGCACCGCCGTACGGCACACTCCCGCGCCCTTCAGCGCCTCGGCCAGCTCGCGGGCGTGCTCCTCGTCGGCGGCCAGGAACGCGCACGTCGGCCCCGACCCCGACACGATCGCGCCCAGCGCCCCGTGCTCGCGCCCCGCCTCCAGCGTCCTGGCCAGGGATCCGCGCAGCGCCAGCGCGGGCTCCTGGAGGTCGTTGGTCAGCTCGGCGCCCAGCGCCCGCGCGTCGCCGTCCTTCAGCGCCCTCAGCAGCGCCTCGCTCACCTGCGGCCACGCCACCCGCGTGCCCGCCGCCGCCCTCAGCCTGTCGCACTCGGCGTAGACCTTCGCCGTGGACAGCCCACCGTCCGCGACGGCGAACACCCAGTGGAAGGCGCCCCTGACCGGCAGCGCGGTCAGCTGCTCGCCCCTGCCCGTGCCCACCGCCGTACCGCCGAGCAGGGAGAACGGCACGTCGCTCCCGAGATCGGCGGCGATCTCCATCAGGTCCTCGAGCGGCAGCCCGAGCCCCCACAGCTCGTTGCAGGCCACCAGCGTGCCCGCCGCGTCGGCGCTGCCTCCTGCCATGCCGCCTGCCACGGGGATCGCCTTGCGGATGACCAGCTCGACGCCGTACGTCCTGCCCGCGTGCTTGGCCAGCGCCCTGGCGGCCTGGATGGCGAGGTTGCCGTCGTCGACGGGCACCTGGTCGGCGGACTCGCCCTCCACCCGCACCGAGACCGTCTCCGACTCCTTGGCCACGACCTCGTCGAAGACCGAGACGGCGTGGAAGACGTTCACCAGGTCGTGGAAGCCGTCATCCCGCAACGGGCCCACGGACAGCTGGACGTTGACCTTTGCGGGCACCCGGACGGTCACGGAACTCATCTGCTTCTGCCACTCTCATCGCCTGCGGGGTCAAGGCTCTCGATGCTATCGGGACCCACCTGCGCCCCACGCCCTCCTCTTCAGCCCCGCACCCCGCCGTCATATCCTGCGAACACCGGACCGGGGATTCGCGGAAACCCTCCCCGAGCTTCCGCAGGACCGCGATCCGCCCGACCTCGCAGAACCTTGGCCTCACAGAGAGCGCCGCCACGCAGAACCGTCACTCACACAGAAACCTCGGCCTCCCGCAAACGTCGACCTCGCAGAAACCCCGGCCTCGCAGAACCGCCACTCGCACGGAAACCTCGGCCTCGCAGAAACGCCGACTTCGTAGACAAGGTGAAGTGAACTGATGTCCCAGGTAACGGTCATCGAAGTACCGCAGTGGCAGGGCTCGTCCTCCCCTACCGCCCACCGACTGCGCGACGGCGCGAAGCTGCTCGCCGAGATGGTGCCGAACGCCGTACACCTGCGCGTCGACATCGCCGACGGCGACGCCCCCGCCGACCTCGCCACCACCGCCGGCCGCACCCGCGCCGCCCTGGCCCAAGCCCCCGACGGGCTCGTGGTGACCGTCGGCGGAGACTGCGGCATCGACCTCGCTCCCGTCTCCGCCGCCCTCGACCGGTACGGCGACCGCCTCGCCCTCGTCTGGTTCGACGCCCACGGCGACCTCAACACCCCCGGCTCCTCCCCCTCGGGCGCCTTCCACGGGATGGTGCTGCGCACGCTGACCGGCGAAGGACACGACGCCCTGCTGCCCGAGCACCCCATCCGCCCGGAGCGGATCGTCCTGGCAGGCGCCCGCGACCTCGACCCCGCCGAGCGCGACTTCGCCACCTCCAGCGGCCTCACCCATCTCGGCGTGACCGACCTGTCCGACCCCGCCACCCTGGTCCAGGCCGTCGCCGACACGGGCGCCGACGTGGTCTACATCCACATCGACCTGGACGTCCTGGACCCCGCCACCTTCGCCTCGGTCGGTGTCCCCGCCCCCGGCGGCCTCCTGCCCGACGACCTCCTCAAGCTCGTCAGGACGCTGACCGAGCACTTCGAGCTGGCGGGAATCGGCATCACCGAGTACGAACCGTCCCGCCCCGAGGACCAACTCCTCCTCGCTCCCCTGATCGCCAACCTCACCACCCCCTGAGGTCAGGTACGGCAAGCAGAAGCGAACCTCGGAGCCACCCCCCACACGGCAGCACGAACCACCTTCGCGACGGCGACCCGATCACCCTCGACCCCGGCACCCCGAATCGCCATTGAACACCGAGGCCCGCCTCACCCCCCGAGCGCTGAGGCTGGCCTCATCTCCGAGCACCGAGACCAACCTCGCCCCCAGACACCAAGACCCGCCTCACCCCCGAACACCAAGACCCACCTCACCCCGAACACCCAGACCCGACTCACCCCCGAACACCGAGACCAACCTCGCCCCCGGACACCGAGGCCAGCCTCGCCGCCAAGCGCTCAGGCTCAACTCGCCATCGAGCAACAGCGCGCCCGGCCCGTATCGAAGCCCCAGCAGAAGCCTCGACGCGTTGCACCCGGCCGGAGATCCAGCCGACGAACGTGCGGACGGCCTCCACCCGGCGTTCCCGTCATCTGGCGGCAGCCTGCTCACGTCCTCTTCTGCTGAGATGCTCGGCCAGTGGCCAGGCCGGTGGCTTCAGTTCTCCGTTCGGGCGGCTGAGCGTAGGACGGCGGCATCGCGGGTGGACACCGCGTCGAGAAGACCGGTACTCCGCCGCTGGAGCATGCGCACGCTGCGGGCGGGGGTAACCGACAGGAAGGCAGGGGCCAGGAGGATGGCGGACAGGGCGGTCACACACCCCGAAGCCCCGGCGACCGCGCCGATGACGCCGGGGAGGACGGCGGCCAGCAGGCCACGGAAAGATCGTCATCTGGCCGCCGGCCGGATCGCCCGCCTGCTGGCCCGGGCAGACGCGATCGCGGGCATCGGCGCCCACCGCCGGCATCCACGAGCGCAAGCAGCGGTACCACGACGCAGCCCACCACGGCCACGGCCACGGCCACGGCGGTGGCGGTGGCGGTGGCGGTGGCGCAAACAGCGAGACCTTCCCAAGGGCGAGCCCGTAGCGGACCCGACGATCCAACCCCCTCGCCATAAAACTCTATACGTGATACACAATACGGCCTACGCTCTATTTGAGGCGGCGTCCACGTCAGCGGCCGCCGTACCGATTCGAGGGACTGAGGAGTGTGTCGACGTGATGGAGATTCGGACATTTACGGAAACCGACCGCACCGAGCTGCGGCGGCTGTTCCGCCGCGCAGGCGAAGGCGCTCCCACCGCTTCGCTGTGGGGACACGAGGAATCCGAAGCCGCCATCTACCTGGACCCTTACATGGACCTGGAACCCGACTCGCTGTTCGTCGCCGTAGTCGATGGAGCCCTGGTCGGCTACCTGGCGGGATGCCTCGACGGCGCGACGTTCCCCAGCGAGAGCGAGCGCCTGGAGAAGGCCATCAGGAAGTACCGCCTGATCTTCCGCCGCAAGCCTGCGGCCTTCTTCGCCCGCAGCATGGCCGACCTGGCCTGGTCCGCGGTCCGCCGGGAGCCCACGGCGGGAGACTTCGACGATCCCCGGTGGCCGTCCCACTTGCACATCAACGTGGCGCCCTCGGCCAGAGGAACGGGCGCCGCGGACGGACTGATGAACGGATGGCTGGATCGGCTCAAAGCTGCCGGATCACCGGGATGCCACCTGCAGACCCTGGTCGAGAACAGCCGCGCAGTACGGTTCTTCGAACGCATGGGCTTCACCAAGCACGGCCCCACTCCGCTGGTCCCCGGCCTCAGACACCACGGCACCCGTCTCCACCAACAGACGATGGTCCGGTCCGGCGCCTGACACGAAACCGGCGCACCGCCACCACAACATGATCCAGAGACCTACCCCTAACCACACGACAAGGGCCCCGCGCTCCAGGATCAGCTCCTGGCGACAGCTCAACTGACCCCTGCCAGAGGTGAGCGCAGGGCACGATTCACGCGACCGACCGACCCCGTGCGCCCCAAGACGCTCAGAGGGCCACCCCGCAAGCCAACCGCGAGGGCGACCCTAGAGCCGACCCCGCAAGCCAACCCCAGAGCGCGACCCCGGAAGCTGCCCACGGAAGCTGACCTTTGAAGCTGACCTCGGAAGCCGACCCGGAACGAGATCCCCCCAAGCCAACTCGCAGGGACCGACCTCGGAAGCCGACCTCAGAGGGCACCCGAAGGCGCCCCCGGGACCCGACCCCAGGACCCGACCCCGGAAACTGACCTCGGGAGCTGACCTCGCAAGGCGACCCCGGAAGCCGACCTCGCAAGGAGGCCGACCTCGAAAAGACCCGGAACGAGACCCCGCAAGCCAACTCGCAGGGGACCGACCTCGGAGGCTGACCCCGCAAGCCGACCTCGGAAGCCGACCTCGGAAGCCGACCCCGGAAGGCGACCCCGGAAGCTGATCTCGGAAGCCGACCTCGAACGAGATCCCCCAAGCCAACTCGCAGGGACCGACCTCGGAGGCCGACCCCGCAAGCCGACCTCAGAGGGCACCCGAAGGCGACCCAAAACCCGACCCCGGGGCCGGACCCGGGAAGGCGACCCCACAAGGCGACCCCACGAGGCGACCCCGGAAGCTGGCGTCGGGAGCTGACCTCGCAAGGCGACCCGGAAGGCGACCTGGCGAGGAAGCCGACCTCGGAAGGCGTGCCCGTGGTGACCCCGAGGGCCGGGCCCATGGCGGCGGCAAGGGCCTCCCTCTCAGGATCAGCCCCCTAGCGACAGCTCAACAGCCCCTGCCAGAGGTGAGCGCCTGAGCGCGATCGCCACGCGACCAACCCTGTGCGCCTCAGACGCCCAGAGGGCGACCTCCGAAGGCAACATCAAAGGGCGCCCCCACAAGCCGACCACGGAGTACGGCCCCGAAGGGGACCGACCTCGGAGCCGACCCCGCAAACCGACGCAGAACGAGACCCCGCAAGCCAAACTCGCAAGGGGACCGACCTCCAAAGCCGACGCCGAAAGCCGACATCGGAAGGCGACCCTGGAAGCCGACCCCAGAAGACCGCAGGCAGGCGCCGACCGGGGAAGGCAACCGACCCCCGAGGCTGACTCCGGAAGCCGACCCGACCCCAGAAGCTGACCCCCGGACGCCGACCTCGGGAGTGCCCTCAGAGGACAACCCCCGAGGGCATTCCCGAAGCCGACTCCGCAAGTGGACACCGGAAGGCGACCCCGCAAGCGGACCTCAGAGGGCGCCCCCCGAAGCCGCCCCCGTGGAACGAGCCGGAAGGCGAGTCCGGAAGGCGAGTCCGTGGTGACCCCTAGGGCCGGGGCCGGAGCGGAGTCGCGGGGCTGGGCCCGTGGCGGGGTCGCGGGCCAGGGCCGCGGCGGGGTCGCGGGGGCCGGTCGGTTGGTCAGGGGGTGGTGGTGTCCGGGGTGGTGTCATCCCGGTCGGACGGCGCCGCGATAGCGCGGGCGGTAGTACGTGGAGTCGAGGAAGTCGGTTTTCTTGACCACGTCGCCGGTCTTGGGAGCATGGATCATGATGCCGTTGCCCAGGTAGAGGCCGACGTGGGTGGGATCGCCTGTGCCTCCGCCGAAGAAGACGAGGTCGCCCCGGCGCAGGTCGGACACCCTGACGCGCTTGCCCTGGCGGAACTGGGTGCCGGTGTAGTGGCCGAGCTTCACCCCTGCTCTGGACCACGCGTACAGGGTGAGCCCCGAGCAGTCGAAGCCGACGGTGCCGGCACCTCGTCCTATCCCCCTGCTGGGTCCTGCGGGGTTGCCTCCGCCCCAGGAGAAGGGGGTGCCCAGGCGGGCGATGGCGGCGGTGGCGGCCAGGTCGCCCCTGGTGCGGGTGGTCCGCTTCCTGCCCGGTCTGTGGTCGCTGGATGTCTTCTTCGGCGTCGCCTTGCTGCGCGATGGAGGTGTCCCCGGCCGTGTGCCGTCCGACGGGGGTAGGCCGGGCCGCGCCCGGTCCTTCGAAGGCCTCCCTGGGCCGGGGCGCACTATCGGCGGCCTCACTGAATCAGGGCGCACTGTCGACGGCCGCACCACGCGGGGCAGTCCCCCCGGTTGCGCCTCAACCAGGCGAGACAGAGTCGGCACAGGCCACTCCCCCGGATGGGACAGATCTACAGGAACCGGCTCACCCTGATGGGACCGATCCCTTGGGGCCAGATCACCCAAGTGGGACTGATCCGCCAGAGCCCACTCACCCACGCGGAACCGATCCGCCAGAGCCCACTCACCCAAGCGGGACCGATCCGCTGGAGCCCACTCACGCAGGTGCGACTGATCCGCTGGAGCCCAGTCACCCAGGTGAGATCGATCCCTTGGAGACGGCTCACCCAGGTGAGGCTGATCCCTTGGGGACAGCTCGATCAGGCGGGAGAGGTTTGGCTGAGGGATAGGCCGGTGAGAGTGATCCGACGAAGGGTTGCCGGGGTCGGAGTCGGTCGCCGCCGGGATGCCCGGGTGAGGCAGGTCCGTGGAAGGTCTCCCGGTCGGCCAGGCGAACGTGTCCAGCCATGCCGAGCGGTGGCGGAAGCGGTCGTGCCAGCTGGTGAGCCAGGCCGAAACGGTGTCGCGGACGGCGGAGCGAGAACCGGGGTCCACGTCGCTCATGCGCATCACCGACCAACGCACGGGCGGGTGGGCCGAAGGCTGGTCGGGGCCCGGCGATGGAGGTGTCGCGCCGGGCGTGAGGGTGTGCCAGGGCCGGGGTCCGGCTGGTGTTTTTCGTCCGGGTGAGCAGGCCGCCGAGGGCAGGGCGACCGTCAGCCGGACGGAAGAACCCGTGCCTTTGATGGCGGGCCGTACGGCGTGGGTGAGCTGGGATGCGGGGGTGTCGTTCTCGTGCTGCCAGGCCTCCAGCAGGGGCGCGTAGGCGGCGGGCAGGGTGATGGTGCGCAGGCATGACGCCTGGCTGGGGTTGGTCGCCGGACCGGGAGAGGCGGCGCTCAGCGTTGCCAGAAAACCGATGGTGAGCCACATCTGGGCCTCCTGAGCCGTGGAAGGGAGGCCCAGGATCGTGTGGAGGGGGTCTGTGGGAGAGGACCGAGCGTGGTTCTGTGGATGGAGGCCGCGGGGCGACAGGCCGACTGTGGACGGAGGCCGCCAGGCGACAGGACGACTGTAGGACGGAGCCGCCGGGCGACAGGACGACTGTGGACGGAGCCGCCAGGCGACAGGACGACCGTAGGCCGGAGCCGCCGGGCGACAGGCCGACTGTGAACGGAGGCCGCCAGGCGACAGGACGGCTGTAGGACGGAGGCGCCCAGGGAGGCGCGCACGCTTCTGGCGAGGAGCGAGACGCCAACGACCGGGTCAGCCGTCGTGGGCCGATGCGCGCTGAACTCCTCGACCACGGTGTCCGCGACCTGGCCCGCCCGTTGCGCCTGCACCGCCGCCGCCCGCGCGCCGCCGTACCGGAGCGGGTCACCGAGCTGCTGGAACTGGTGGTCTGGGCGCCGAGCACGCCGCACGGCGGCCAGCGGCAGCGGGTCTCCATCGCCCGTCCCCCGGCCCGCCGAGCACGACGTGCTGGTCTGCGACGAGATCACCTCGGCCCTGGACGGCGACACCGCCCAGGCGATGATGGAGGCTGCGCGAGACGCGTGCGATGGCCGTGGTGTTCGCCTCCCACGATCTCCGCCTGGTGGAGAGGTACGTGCTGATCGGCGGGCAGGAGGAACGCGCGCCCGCCCCGAGTGAGCGTCCCTAGTCCTCCAGGTGCTCCGCGATCCGGGCGAAGGCGGTGATGTCCAGCTGTTCACCCCTGGTCGACGGATCCACCCCGGCCGCCCTCAGCGCCTCCTCCGCCCGCGCCGGAGACCCGAACAGGGCACCCAGCGCCGCCCTCAACGTCTTCCTCCGCTGCGCGAACGCGGCGTCGACCACCGAGAACACCTGCTTCCTCGAAGCGCTGGTCACCGGCGGATCGCGCCGCTCCAGTGACACCAGCCCCGAGTCCACGTTGGGGACGGGCCAGAAGACCGTCCTGCCCACCGGGCCAGCCCGCCTGACGTCGGCGTACCAGGCGGCCTTGGCGGACGGCACGCCGTACACCTTGGAGCCTGGAGGGGCGGCGAGCCGGTCGGCGACCTCGGCCTGCACCATGACCAGGCCCTTGCGCAGCGAGGGCAGCACCTCCAACAGGTGGAGGACGACCGGCACGGAGACGTTGTACGGCAGGTTGGCGACCAGGGCCGTCGGGAGGTGGCCGGAGAAGTCGTCGGGACCCACCTTCATGGCGTCGCCGCCCACGACCGTCAGGCTGTCGCCGAGCCCGCGCGACTCGACGGTCAGGGGAAGCTGCCGGGCCAGCACGGGGTCGATCTCGACCGCGACCACGTGGGCGACCTCGGGCAGCAACGCCAGAGTGAGCGAGCCCAGCCCCGGACCCACCTCGATCACCACGTCGTCCGGCGACAGCCCGGCCGTGCGCACGATGCGGCGGACGGTGCCGCCGTCGATCACGAAGTTCTGACCGAACTTCTTTGTCGGGCGAAGATCGAGCTTTTCCGCCAAATTACGTATTTCAATTGGCCCCAACAGGCTCACAATGGCACTCCCCCTATCACCCATTCAGTCTCGCGCATCGGCGAGGCATCGAAGAACCGGGGAGTAGGAGAGAGGATGGGCTGATGAAGCCGATGGGCGCCGCACCCCTGCGTCCGACCGACGCGCGCGAGATCGGGCCGTACCGCCTGCTCGGGCGCATCGGAGAGGGGGGCATGGGCACGGTGTTCCTGGCCATCGCGCCGACGGGACGGCCTGTCGCGGTCAAGGTGGTGAAGGCGGAGTTCGCCAACCAGGAGGGGTTCAGCGCCCGCTTCCACGCGGAGGTGGACAACGCGCGCAGGGTCGCGTCGTTCTGCACCGCGCAGGTGCTCGACAACGGCAACGACAGCGTGGGCAGGCCGTACATGGTGACCGAGTACATCGCGGGCGTCCCCCTGTCGGACCAGATCAGCGAGTACGGCGCGCTGGAGCCCGCCGCGCTGCACGGGGTGGCGCTCGGGGTGGCCGCCGCGCTGGCGGCGATCCACGTGGCGGGGCTGGTGCACCGCGACCTGAAGCCGGCCAACGTCATCCTGTCGATGTCGGGCCCTCGTGTGATCGACTTCGGCATCTCCCGCGCCCTCGACCGCGAGAGCAACTTCACGCTCTCGGGGGAGCTGCTGGGCAGTCCGGGCTGGTGGGCGCCTGAGCAGGTGCGGGGTCAGCAGGTCACGCCCGCGGCGGACGTGTTCGCGTGGGGCTGTCTGGTCGCGTTCGCGGGCAACGGGCGCCACCCGTTCGGGCGCGGCGACGCGATCACCATGGCCACCAGGGTGCTGCACCAGACCCCCGACCTCGGCGCGCTGCCCGCGCCGCTCAACGACCTCGCGCAGCGGGCGACCACGATGGACCCGCTGCTCCGTCCCACCGCCCAGGACCTGCTCCTGGCGCTGGTGGGCGGTCGCCTGCCGACGCCCGATCCGCCCACGGTGATCGCCACCGACCTCCTCGACAGGAACTGGGAGCCGCCGCCCAACGTCGCCGACACCGCGGTGCTGTCGGCGACGATCCCTCCGCAGGAGGAGGTCCGGCGGGGCGAGGAGCCATCGGTGCCCGGGCGGGGTGAGGCGCCGCGGGAGGAGCCGAGGTCCAAGGGCAGGCGCTGGCTGGTCGCGGCGGCCGCCGTGGCGGGCGCGCTGCTGGTCACGGTCGCCGTCCTGCTCGCGCGCGGCCCCTCGGTCACTCCTCCCGCGCAGCAGGCGGGCGGCGCCGGCACTCTCACCGCCCCCGACGCGGGCAGGCGCGTCGGCCTCGGTCCCGCGTTCGACGATCCGCAGTTCCTCCTCACGGGACGGCCCCGCTGCGGCCTGACCGACTACAAGGGCGCGAGATCCTCCGACGGCAGGTACTGCGTGCTCGGCTGGGCGCTGCTGAACCCCGGCGGCACGGCGCGCGCGCTCGGCGCCTCGGGCGTCGCGCTCGTGGACGACAGGGGCGGCAGGCACGAGAGCGCGCCCTCCTCCACCAGGCTGCCCGCCACCATCGCCCCCGGCGAGCGCATCGACGGGGTCTTCGTCTTCGACCTGCCTCCCCAGCGGCTGCCCTCGGTTCTGGAGGGCACGCTGATGGAGGGCGGCCAGCGGATCGAGGTACGCCTTTCATGACGCGCACGCTGCTGGTCCTGGCGCTCCTGACGGTTGGCCTCTCCGGGCACCAGACCGCGGGAGCATGCACGGGCGACGTCGTGGTGGGCGACCCCTTCGACGGGCCTGGCGCGGTCCATCGCCTGTCGGACGGCGCGCTCGTCCCTGTGGAGGCGCCCGAGCTGGGTGAGGGCGACGCCTTCGGCTGGTCGGTGGCGATGGCGGAGGTCGACGGCGACGGCTGCGGCGACCTGCTCGTCGGCGCGCCGTACGCCGATGTCGAGGGCCGTAAGGACGCGGGGGCCGCCTACCTGCTGACCAGCAAGGGTGCCACGGTGCGGCTCACCGCCCCCGAGCCGCAGCAGGACGCCCACTTCGGCTGGACGGTGGCCGCGAAGGGCGACCTGGTGGCGGTGGCCGCGCCGTACGAGGACCTGGCGGAGGTCAAGGACGCGGGCTCGGTCTACGTCCGGAGGGGCGAGGCGCCGCTGCGCAGGATCGGCCAGGACACCCCTGACGTGCCGGGCAACCCCGAGGTGGGCGACCAGTACGGCTGGGCGCTGGCCTTCGGCGTTGGCAACAGCCTGGTCGTGGGCGTGCCGTACGAGAACGACGACGGCACGGGCGTCCAGGTCGAGGAGGGCAAGCTCGACTCGGGCTCGATGACCGTGCTCGCCGACGTCACCGCGCAGCGGCTGTCGGGCACCAAGTGGGAGCCGCCCGACCGCGCGACGGGCGACAGGTTCGGCTACGCGGTCGCCTACGTCGAGGGCGCGGGCATCGCGGTGGGCGCTCCGCAGGCCGGGTTCGTGCAGCTGTTCGACGAGGCGGTCGCCCCCACGAGGAAGGTGACGGGTGAGGGCGCCTTCGGCTTCTCCCTCGCCGCCGCCAAGGACGGCAGGCTGGCCGTCGGCGCGCCCTACGCGGGGTCCACAGGCGCGGTGCGGGTCCTCTCGATGGCCGACGAGTCCGTCGACAGGCTCCTGGTGCCTGGGCAGGGCGCGAGGTTCGGCTGGTCGGTCGCCTTCGCGGGCAACCAGCTGGTCGCGGGCGCCCCCGACGACCAGCCGTACGGCACGGCCGGCATCGCAGGACGCAACGCCGACACCATCGAGGCGGTGAAGCCGCCGAAGGGCGCCGAGTTCGGCGCCTCGATGGCTAGCTGAACAGCCTGGCGCCGCAGTGCGGCCACTGTCCCTGCCAGCGCCCCGCCACCCGCTGGTAGAGCAGCTGCGCCCGGTAGGTCTGCTCGTCCGCGGGCCAGAGGTTCGGCGTGCTCGTCCCGCCGACGGCCAGCCACATCGACAGGCTGAACTGGTAGAGCCCGTAGTAGGGCCCCGAAGGGTTGAAGGCGCGCGGGTCGCCTCCCGACTCGCACGCGGCCAGGCCCGCCCAGTTGAGCGCCGCCACCTCCGCCGTGATCGGCACCGTGCGCGGCGGCGCGACGGGGCCCGGAGGTTCGACCTTGATGACGGTGCCGTGGCGCGGGAAGCTGCCAAGCGGCGGCGTGACGCGGTAGCCGTCGCCGTGCCGCACCCGCTTCTGCTTCAGCACGCCCCTCACGGTGGCGCTGGTGGTCGTGGTGGTCAGCCGGCGGCCTCCGGCGATCACGTGGACCCTGCGCGGCGTCAGCATCGTCACCGCCATCCCCGACAGCGGCACCGCGCCCTCCCTGGAGACCGACAGTCTGCTGCCCGTGTGCTCGATGTCCAGCTCGTCGAGCGCGCCGCCGACGCTCATGGCGGTCACGACGTGCCTGGCGGTGCGGCCGTCGACGGTCAGGGTGATCGGGCGAGCGTGGCGGACCACGATCCGCGCGCCGTCGCTGATCGGGGCGTGGGCGTCCGGATGGAGGTAGTCGTCGGCGCCCACGGCGACCCGCGCCTCCTGGAGCACCTCCGCCACCGTGTCCGCCGAGCTGCGCAGCGCCATGGTCCTGCCGTCCACGTCCAGCGCGACGTCGGCGCCCATGCCGACGACGATCCAGCCGACCAGCGCGAACGCGGCGGCGCCGTAAGCAGCCATCGCCCACCCCGAGCCCCAGAAGGATCTGGGCGCGCGGCGTCGTCCTCTAGCCATCACCCGCGCGAGGCTAGCCCAGGCGGGCGCGGGCTCATCGCGAGATGCCGAAGACAGTCTCTCCGTTGGCGTTGACGGCCTCGCACAGCTCGTCGGCTGGCACGTCCTTGACCTCCGCCAGGCACCGCAGGGTGAGCGGCATGAGGAAGGGCGCGTTGGGCTTGCCCCTGTGCGGGACCGGCGGCAGGTACGGCGCGTCGGTCTCGACCAGGATCAGCTCCTTGGGCGCGACCCTGGCCGCCTCGCGCAGGTACGCGGCGTTCTTGTAGGTCACAGGCCCGGAGAAGGACATGAAATATCCGGCCTCGACGCACTTCTTCGCCATCTCGGCGTCGCCCGAGTAGCTGTGGAAGACCACGCGGTCGGGCGCTCCTTCGGCGGCCAGCACCCTGAACACGTCGTCGTGCGCGTCGCGGTCGTGGATGACCAGCGCCTTGCCCGTGCGCTTGGCGATCTCGATGTGCGCGCGGAAGCTGGCGTGCTGGTCGTCCTTCGAGGCCCAGTCGCGGTAGTAGTCGAGCCCCGTCTCCCCGACCGCCCGCACGTCGGGCTCGCCGGCCAGCGCCTCGATCTCGGCCAGCACCTCGGGTGTGGCCGCGTGCGCCTCGTTCGGGTGGATCGCCACGCCCGCGTAGACGTCGCCGTGGTCCGCGGCCACCCGCGCGCCCCACACCGACGACGGCAGGTCGTAGCCGATCGTGACGAGCCTCGTCACCCCTGCCGCGCGCGAGTCGGCCAGGATGCTCTCCACGCTGGCCGAGGCGGCCTGCGCGGCCTGGGCCACGGGGTCGCCCGAGGAGGCCTGCCTGTTGCCCACCATGATGTCGAGGTGGCAGTGGCTGTCGAAGACGGGCGTGCTCAGCGGCTCTGGCGCGACGGGAAGCTTGCTCACGCACCCCAAGGTACCGGGGAGAATCAGCGTCATGCGGTTCGGGATCCTGGGCGCCACCACGGCATGGCGTGCCGACGGCACACGAGTGCCGCTCGGCGGCCCGACCCGGCGTGCCCTCCTCGCGCTGCTGCTGGCCCGCGCGGGCCAGGTCGTCTCCGCCGGCCTCCTGATCGACTCCGTCTACGGCGAGCAGCCTCTCGCCGACGCCACGCACGCCCTCCAGTCGCAGATCTCCCGCCTGCGCCGCTCGTTCACGATCGAGCTGCTGCCCGGCGGCTACCGCCTCGACGTCGACCCTTCGTCGGTCGACGCGCACGTCTTCCTCCGCACGGCCGACGAGGGCCGCGCCGCGCTGGAGGCCGGTACGCCCGCTCGCGCCGCCGAGCTGCTGCGCGAGGCGCTGGCGCTGTGGCGAGGCCCCGCGGCGGCCGAGGCCGTCCGGTTGGAGGAGCGCAGGCTGTCCGCGCTCGAGGACCTCTTCGAGGCGGAGCTGCGCACGGGCGCCCGCGACCTGGCCGCCGCGCTGCGAGCGGAGATCGAGCGGCACCCGCTGCGCGAACGCCTGCGCGGCCAGCTCATGCGGGCTCTGCACGCCGAGGGCAGGCAGGCCGAGGCGCTGGTCGCCTACGAGGAGACCAGGCGGGTGCTGGCGGAGCAGCTGGGCGCGGACCCCTCGGACGAGCTGACCGCCATCCACCAGAGCCTGCTGCGCGGGGCCAGGCCTTCGGCGCCGCCCGCGCCGCTGACCGGCCTCGTCGGCAGGGAGCCCGACCTCGAGGGCGTGCGCGGCCTCCTGCGCGAGGCGCGCCTGATCACCCTGCTCGGGCCAGGAGGGGTGGGCAAGACCCGGCTGGCGATCGAAGTGGCGAGGGGCGACGACGTCACCTTCGCCGACCTCTCGGCCGTCGGTGACGGCGCCGAGCTGCCGCAGGCCCTGCTGGGCGCGCTCGGCCTGAGAGAGAGCGCGCTGCTGGGCCTGCCCGACGCGACGACGCCCACCTCCAGGCTCCTCGCCGCGCTGGCCGAACGCTCGGCGCTGCTCGTCATGGACAACTGCGAGCACCTCGTCGACGCGGTCGCCTCGCTCGCCGACCTGCTCCTGGCAGGCTGTCCCCGCCTGCGGATCCTGGCCACCAGCAGGGAGCCGCTCGGCATCACGGGCGAGCACCTGTGGCCGGTCAGGCCACTGGCGCCCGACGCGGCCGCCAGACTGTTCGCCGCCAGGGCGAGGGCCGTGCGCCCAGGCTTCACCGCCGACCCCGACGACGTACGCCGCCTGTGCGCGGCCCTCGACGGCCTTCCGCTCGCCATCGAACTGGCCGCCGCCAGGATGCGCACGCACGAGGTGTCCGAGCTGGCCGACCACCTCGCGCTGCGCGGCAGCCGTACGGCGGGCCCCCGTCACCGCACGCTGCGCGCGGTGGTCGCCTGGAGCTGGGATCTGCTCGCGGACGACGAGAGGGCGATGGCCGCCAGGCTGACCGTCTTCGCGGGCGGCGCCACCGCCGCCGACGCCGAGGCGGTGTGCGGCCTGCCGCGCGACGTCCTCGACTCCCTGGTCGACAAGTCGCTGGTGGAGGTCTCGCGCGGCCGCTACCGCATGCTGGAGACCGTCCGGGCCTTCTGCGCCGAGCACCTGACCGACCCCGATCCCGTACGGCAGGCGCACGCCGACCGCTTCCTCGCGCTGGCCGAGCAGGCCGATCCCCATCTGCGCGCCGCCGACCAGCTCGAATGGCTCGACCGCCTGGCGGCCGAGCACGACAACCTCATGGCCGCGCTCCGATGGGCCGTCACCACGCGCAGGACCGGGCTGGGCATCAGACTGCTGGCCGCGCTCTCCTCCTACCTGTGGATGCGCGGCGTCCGCTTCTCCGCCATCCCTCACGCCACCGCCCTGCTCGACCAGGCGGGACCCGAGCCCGACCCCTCGCTCGGCGACGACTACGTGCTGTGCGCGCTCACCGCGGCCGGCGACCAGGACGTGTGGGCCCGCCACAGGGCCGCGGCCGAGGCCATCGCCATGGACGTCAGCAGGGCGCGCCGCCACCCGCTCGTCACGTTCCTGTGGCCGATGGTCACCGCCAGCAAGACCGACGTGGCCGTCGTGCTGGCCGTCCTGGAGCACGGCAGGCGCAGCGAGGATCCGTGGGAGCGCGCGATCGTCCACGTCATCTGGGGCTATCCGCATCTGGCCGCCGGCGACCTCGACGCGGCCACCGCGGAGTTCACCGCCGCCGTCACCGAGTTCAGGGCGCTCGGCGACCGGTGGGGCGCCGCGTTCGCGCTCGACTCGCTGTCGTGGCTGGCCGCCGTCCGCGGCGACCGGGCCACCGCCCTGGCGCTGGTCGAGGAGGCGATCGAGCTGACGGGGACGCTCGGCGCGCTGGAGGACCTGGCCGACCTGCTGTGCAGCAGGGGCGACTACCGCTTCGACGACGACCTGGCCGCGGCCACGGCCGACTACGAGCGGGCCGAGGAGACCGCACGCCGTACGGGCTCGGCCACCTGCCTGGCGGCGGCGCTGCGCGGCCGCGCGGACGTCGCGCTCGCCGAGGGCGACCTGCCCACGGCCAGGCGGCTGTACGAGCAGGCGCTCGAACGGTTCGACGAGCGGTGGGTCAGGAGCTCGGGCAACCTCACCCGCACGCTCGTCGGGCTCGGCACGATCGCCGAGGCCGAGGGCGACCTCGAAGCCGCCCACGCCTGGCACCTGCGCGGCGCCGAGACCTCGGTACGGCTCGGCGCGCTCCCCGACGCCGCCATCGCGATCGACGCGCTGTCCCGCCTCGAATCCGACTCGGCCAGGGCGGCGCTCCTGAAGGAGGGAGCGAGGGGCCTGCGCGGCATGACAGGCGTCGGACACCCCTCGCCCGAGCAGGTGCTTCGCCTGGCCGGGGTGCGGGAGGAGCTGATCCGCCACGCGCTCGCGCTGGGGGTGAGCTCGTGGTGAGCGTTCGGTGAGCGGGGGCGGCCAGGCTCGGCCGCATGAACATCCTGATCTCGGGGGCAGGCGTCGCAGGACCCGCCCTGGCCTACTGGCTCACCAGGCACGGCTTCACCACCACCGTCGTCGAGAGCGCCCCCGCCCCTCGCGCGGGCGGCTACGCGGTCGACTTCCGCGGCCCCGCGCATCTGTCCGTGCTGCGCAGCATGGGGCTGCTGGAGGAGATCCAGCGGCGCCAGACCCACATGGGCGCGATGTCCTACGTCAGGGAGGACGGCAAGAGGATCGCCTCGATGCCCGCCGACCTGTTCGCAGGCGACGTGGAGATCCTGCGCGGCGACCTGGCCACGATCCTGTACGAGGCCACGCGCGACAGGACCGAGTACGTCTTCGGCGACTCGATCACGGCCGTGTCCGGCTCCCTCGTCACCTTCGACAAGAGCCCGCCCCGCACCTTCGACCTGGTCGTGGGCGCGGACGGGGTCCACTCGAACGTCAGGCGGCTCGTCTTCGGCCCCGAGGAGGACTTCGTCACCAGTCTCGGCCTGCACTTCGCGATCTTCACCGTCGACAACTATCTCGGGCTCGACCGCACCGGCCTGCTGTACAACACCCCCGGCAGGAACGTCGGCATCTACAGCACGGGCGGCAGTGACGCGAAGGCGGTCTTCTACTTCCCCTCGCCCACGCGCGACGGCGACCCGATGGACCTGGTCGCCGAGGCCTTCGAAGGCGTCGGATGGGAGGCGCCCGAGCTGCTGAAGCGGATGAGATCGGCCGACGACCTCTACTACGACTCCATCAGCCAGGTCCGCATGGAGCGCTGGTCACGCGGCGACGTGGTGCTGCTCGGCGACGCCGCGTGGTGCCCCTCGCCGCTGTCGGGCATGGGCACGGGCCTGGCCGTGGTCGGCGCGTACGTGCTGGCAGGCGAGCTCGCCCAGGGCCTCGACGGCGCTCTCGACCGGTACGAGCAGGCCATGCGCGACTACGCGCGCGGCTGCCAGAAGTCGGGCGAGAGCGCGGGCAGGTGGATGGTGCCCGAGAGCAGGTTCATGGCGTGGTTCCTCAACCAGAACTACCGGCTGCTCCCCTACCTGCCGTGGAAGGGCTTGATCGCCAAGTCGGTCAGGAAGACGGCGGGAGCCGTCTCCCTGAAGGACTACTAGCTCTCCAGGCGGGGGAAGAGGATCTCGCCCTTGACGACGCGGGCCCCCGCGGGCAGCCTGCCCCACTGGCCCGCCTCGGCCACGCGCTGCTCTGCCAGGGCGCCCAGGTGCTCCTCGGCGCCCAGCGAGGCCCACAGCTTCTCGGCCGTGCCCGGCATGACCGGGTTGAGCAGCACCGCGACCGCGCGCAGCGACTCGGCGGCGGTGTAGAGGATGGTCGCCAGCCTGGCGCGGCCCTCCTCCGAGGTGTCCTTGGCCACCTTCCACGGCTCCTGCTCGCTGAGGTAGCCGTTGACCAGCTTCACGAAGTCGAAGATCGCGCCGAGGCCGCCGGCGAAGTCGAGCTCGTCGCCGATCGCCCTGTCGGCCTTGGCGACGGTCGCGGCCAGCGCGCCGGCCACCGCCTCCTCCCGCTCGGCGGAGGCGGGCAGCTCGCCGTCGAAGTACTTGCCGATCATCGCGGCGACCCTGGAGGCCAGGTTGCCGAAGTCGTTGGCCAGCTCGGAGGTGTAGCGGGCGGAGAAGTCCTCCCACGAGAACGAGCCGTCCTGGCCGAACGGGATCGCCCTCAGGAAGTAGTAGCGGTAGGCGTCGACGCCGAAGTGCTCGGTGAGCTGCCGGGGCGAGATGCCCGTCAGGTTGGACTTGCTCATCTTCTCGCCGCCGACCATCAGCCAGCCGTTGGCGAAGACCTTGCCGGGCAGCGGGAGACCGTTGGCCATCAGCATCGCCGGCCAGATGACCGCGTGGAAGCGCAGGATGTCCTTGCCGACCAGGTGGACGTCGGCGGGCCAGATGCGCTCGAAGCGCTCGGGGTCGGAGCCGTAGCCGACCGCCGTGGCGTAGTTGAGCAGGGCGTCGACCCACACGTAGATGACGTGCTTGTCGTCCCACGGGATGGGGATGCCCCAGTCGAAGGTGGAACGGGAGATCGACAGGTCCTGCAGGCCCGTCCTGACGAACTGCAGGACCTCGTTGCGCGCCGAGGCGGGCTGGATGAAGTCGGGGTTGGCCTCGTAGAACTCCAGCAGGCGCTCGCCGTACTCGGAGAGCTTGAAGAAGTAGTTGTCCTCGCGCAGCCACTCGACGGGCCGCTTGTGGATCGGGCAGAGGTCGCCCTCGAGCAGGTCGCCGGGGGTCTTGAACTCCTCGCAGCCCACGCAGTAGGGGCCCTCGTAGCCGCCCTTGTAGATCTCGCCCTTGTCGTAGAGGTCCTGGACGAACTCCTGGACCCGCTCGGTGTGACGCTTCTCCGTGGTGCGGATGAAGTCGTCGTTGGCGATCTCGAGGTGCTGCCAGAGCGGCTTCCACGCCTCCTCGACGAGCTTGTCGGACCACTCCTGCGGGGTGACGCCGTTGGCCTCGGCGGTTCGCATGATCTTCTGGCCGTGCTCGTCGGTGCCCGTGAGGTACCACACCTGCTCGCCGCGCTGGCGGTGCCAGCGCGTCAGCACGTCGCCCGCGACGGTCGTGTAGGCGTGGCCCAGGTGCGGAGCGTCGTTGACGTAGTAGATCGGCGTGGAGACGTAGAACATGACACCAAGACTAAGGCTCGCCGAGGGCCGGGAACCCCATTACCCCTAGGCTGTGGAGGACTCTTCTCTGGAGACGGCCTCCGCCGCCTCCTCCGCCGCCTTGGCGGCCACGTCGATGGCCGTCTCCCTGGTGCGCCTGATGCCCAGGATGCTGATGAACAGCGCGGCGAAGATCGTCTGGAAGCTCATGATGAGCGCGGTCGCCGAGGGGACGACGATGCGCAGCGACTCGCGCGGGTCGAGCGCGCCGAAGCTGCGGACCTGCCAGTGCACCAGCGACATCACCAGGCCGACCAGACCGGCCAGGGCCAGCAGGCCGCCGACGACCAGGCCCTTCTCCAGTGTGACGATGCTGATCAGCTTGCGGACGCGTGGCGACTCGGGCAGGAAGCCCTCTTCTGCCGCATAGACCTTGGTGAAGAGGGCGAACAGTGCCGCCTGGAAGCCGATCACCACCGCGGCGGACGCGCCGACCAGGGTGTCGACGTCGAAGGCCAGCTCGCCGATCTTCACGGGCCCGAACGTCAGGGCCGCGCCCGCGACCAGGCCGAGCGCCATGAGCACCAGGCCGGGGATGAAGAACAGCCACTTGGGGCTGTAGAGCAGCAGGAAGCGCAGGTGACGCCAGCCGTCGCGCCAGGAGCGCAGGTGCGGAGGGCGGGAGCGGCCGTCGGGCGAGAGCGTGGTGGGCACCTCGCGCACGTCGAGGCCCTGCAGGGTGGACTTCACCACCATCTCGCTGGCGAACTCCATGCCGCCGGTCTGCAGCCCGAGCCGCAGGATGGACTCGCGGCGGAAGCCACGCAGCCCGCAGTGGAAGTCGCCGATCGCGCTCGGGAAGAAGAGCCTGCCGACGAACGACAGGACCGGGTTGCCGAGGTAGCGGTGCAGCGGGGGCATGGCGCCAGGGGCGATGCCGCCCTTGAAGCGGTTGCCCATCACCAGGTCGGCGCCCTCACGCAGCTGCTCGACGAAGGGCAGCAGCGCGGTGAAGTCGTAGGAGTCGTCGGCGTCGCCCATGATGACGTACTTGCCGCGGGCCGCGCGGATGCCGCCCATCAGGGCGTTGCCGTAGCCCTTCTCCTCGATGTGGACCACGCGGGCGCCCGCGTCGCGCGCCAGCTGTTGCGAGCCGTCCGTGCTGCCGTTGTCGGCGATCAGGACCTCGCCCTCGATGCCGTGCTCCTCCATGCACGCAACAGCTTTGCGCACGCAGACTTCCACGGTCTCCGCCTCGTTGAGGCAGGGCATGACCACCGTCAGTTCCACGTCTCGACCCTTCAGTCACGGCACTTCCCAGCCAACCATCATGCCCTGTGCCCCGACGTGGTCGGGTCAAGTCCTCGAAACGAGTGGCATTCTGGAGGGGAATAGTCGTCCAAAAGCTCGATGATATGATCGAGCTGCTCGGCACTGTCGACGCTGGGCCTACCGCCGGGCTGGCGGGATGTGACGCCTGGGGCGCACAGGAAGATCCGGTCCTCTGCAGCGCGATCGGTGGAGGTCAAAGCATGGTGAGCGTTGCAGAGAGAACGCGTGTCGAGCCTTCCGTCCTTGGGCGAAAGGCTCGTTTGCTGTCCTATGTGAGCAGGCACCGCGTTTTCGTCACCGCCTTCGCGCTGGGCGCGTTGCTGCGGTTGATCGCCATGCTCGGCTACAGCCCCGCCATGTGGTTCAACGACTCCTACGAGTACGTCTCGGTGGCGCTGCATCCCAGGCCGAGCGCTGTCAGACCCGACGGCTACAGCTTCTGGCTGATGCTTCTGCAGCCCTTCCACAGCTTCACCCTGGTCGTCTTCACCCAGCACCTCATGGGCCTGGCCACCGGTGTGCTGATCTACGCGCTGCTGCGCAGGAAGTTCGCGCTGCCCAAGTGGGGCGCGACGCTGGCGGCCGTCCCCGTGCTGTTCGACGCCTACCAGATCCAGCTCGAGCAGCTGGTGATGTCCGACACGATGTTCACGCTGCTGGTGGTGGGCGTCATCACGCTCGTGCTCTGGCACCGGCGCATGTCGTGGAAGGTCGGCGCGGTCGTCGGGTTCCTGCTGGCGCTCACCGCGCTGACCCGCTCGATCGGCCTGCCGATCCTCGGGCTCGTGGTCGTCTACATGCTGATCAAGCGCACCGGCTGGAAGCCGATCGTCGCGATGGTCACCGCCTGCGCGCTCCCGGTCGTGGCCTACATGAGCTGGTTCTACGTCACTTTTGGCAAATTCGCCATGACCAACAGCGACGGGCTCATCCTCTACATGCGTGTGTCGATCTTCGCCGACTGCGCCAAGATGGACCTCGACCTGCCCCGCGAGCTGCCGCTGGCGTTCATGTGCATCGAGGAGCCCGTCAACAAGCGGGTCAGCTACGCCCAGTGGTACCTGTGGGGCACCGGCAGCGGCAACGGCAACGCCGGTGGCGAGGTGCTGCACCGCCTGCCCGGCAAGGTGAAGTTCGACGACTTCAAGAACGAGGTGGCCAGCGAGTTCGCCAAGCGGGCGATCCTGGCCCAGCCGGGCGACTACCTCCAGGTCGTCGCGCGCGACTTCATGCGCGCCTTCAACTGGGGCAGGCCGCGCTTCCCCGACGAGGCGACCTTCCAGCAGTACCAGTTCAAGCCCTACTACGACCTCGACGCCGAGGGGAAGCCCAAGCGGCTGCCGAAGTGGGCGACCGTGGGCGGCAGGGCCGACACCGACGCGTTCATGTACGAGCAGGGCCCCGCCGAGACCAGGATCGTCCACCCGTGGGCCGACATCATGAGCGCCTACCAGAAGGTGTTCTACCTTCAGGGTGTCATGCTCGGCGGCATCCTGCTCGTGGGCCTGGCCGGGGTGGTCGTCAGGTGGCGCAGGCTGGGCGGCCCCGTGCTGCTGCCGTGGCTGGGGGCGTTCGGGCTGATACTGGCGCCGGCCGCCACGGCCGAGTTCGACTACCGCTATCTGCTGCCTGCCGTACCTCTGGCGTGCATGGCGGCGGCGATCACGCTCAGGCACGGCGTCAAGCTGCGCCGCCGCGCGGCGGTCACACCCACGAGCGCATCAGCATCCGAGCCCACCACTGTGAGTACGTGACCGTCTCGGCGCTCAGCACCGGGTAGAGCCAGCCGAAGTTGATCAGCACGACCAGCGCGGACGCGCCGACGACGGCCGCGCCCGCGGCCCTCCTGACCGGTGGCGCGTCAGCGGGGCCGAGGATGAGCCCGGCCGCGAGCACGATCGCCAGCACCATGAACGGCACGATGGGGGCCATGTAGAACAGGTACATCGTCCTGTTGTCGGCGATCGCGTAGTAGAACCACGGCAGCCAGCCCGCGCCGTAGGTGAGCAGCACCGCCCCCGCGCGCCAGTCGCGGCTGGCGACGTACCACGCGATGATCGCCAGCAGGGCGAGCACCGCCAGGTACCACAGGGCGGGCGTGCCGACCCCGAGCACCGCCGAGGAGCACTTGTCCGCCCCGCAGCCCGTCGGCGGCGGGTTCGAGGGGTAGTAGAAGGACACGGGCCGCTGCAGGAGCGGCCACTGCCACGGCTCCGACTGGTAGGGATGCGACTTCTCCATGCCGGTGTGGAAGCTCAGTACCTGGATCTGGTAGCTCAGCCACGACCGCAGCGAGTCGAAGACGAAGAAGGCGGGCCCCGCGCTCGTGGCCTGCTCCCAGTTGCGCCCCCAGCCCTCCGCCTTCACGAACCAGCCGGTCCAGCCGGCCATGTGGACCACCGCGGGGGCCAGCGCCAGCGCGCCGAGCGCGCCGTTCAGGTCCCGCAGGACCACCCCCCTGTACGGCTGCCGCAGCCCGAGCGCCCTTCGCGCCCCCGCGTCCCACAGCAGCGACATGACGGCGAAGGCGATCAGGAAGAAGACGCCCGACCACTTGACCGCGCACGCCGCCCCCAGGCATACCCCCGCCGCCAGCCGCCACGGTCTGAGGCCCAGCCCCGGACCCGTCGGCGTGGGCAGGGAGCGCTCGTACCAGTCGGACAGCCGCTGCCTAGCCTGGTCCCTGTCGACCACCAGGCAGGCGAAGGCGGCCAGCACCCAGAACATCAGGAAGATGTCGAGCAGCGCGTTGCGGGAGAGCACGAAGTGCAGCCCGTCCATCGCGAGCAGCAGGCCCGCCAGGCAACCCAGCATCGTGGAGCGGGTCATCCTGCGCGCGACCCTGGCGAGGATCAGGATCGACAGGGCGCCCACCAGCGCGCCGGCGAAGCGCCAGCCGAAGGGGTTCATGCCGAACAGCCACTCGCCCGCCGCGATCATCCACTTGCCCAGCGGCGGGTGCGCGACGTACTCCGCGCAGTCCTCCACCGCCGGGCACTTCTTCCAGAAGTCGAGATCGCCCGCGATGATCATCTTGTCGGCGACGGGATTCTTCTCGTCGCCGAGCGCCACCCGCTCCACGCCGAACGTGAGCAGCGCGTAGGCGTCCTTGATGTAGAACGTCTCGTCGAAGACGACGGCGTGCGGTTCGCCCAGCCGGAAGAAACGAAGGAACGCCCCGAAAGCGGTGACCAGCAAGGGCCCCACCCATCCCCATAACGTGTCAACCGGCATGGGGGGAACTAGTCGCCTATTGAGCACCTTCGGCACTTTATGGCGTTGGCGATCTCCTGTGAACCGCGTCATACAGTTCTCGTTTGGCCATGCCCGACTCCTTGGCGACGTCGACCACGGCCTGCTTGCGCTGTACTCCGCCGGCCACTCTCCTGTCGACCTCGGCGACGAGTTCGTCGATGTCAGGGGGCCCCTCGTCGGGCACGTGACCGGCGACGACCACGGTGATCTCGCCCTTGACGCCGCCGGCCGCCCAGTCGGCCAGCTCGGCGAGCCCGCCGCGCCGCACCTCCTCGTAGGTCTTGGTCAGCTCGCGGCAGACGGCGGCCTGCCGGTCGGGGCCGAAGGCCTCGGCCATCGCGCGCAGCGCCGCCTCCAGGCGGTGCGGGGCCTCGAAGAAGACCATCGTGCGCTCCTCGGCGGCCAGCGCGCCGAGCTTGCGGGAGCGCTCACCCGCCTTGCGCGGAGGGAAGCCCTCGAAGCAGAAGCGGTCACTGGCCAGCCCCGAGACGGCCAGCGCGGTGGTGACAGCCGAGGGGCCCGGCAGCGCGGTGACCGTGATGCCCGCCTCGACGGCCAGGCTGGTCAGCCGGTAGCCGGGGTCGGAGACGCCGGGCATGCCCGCGTCGGTGATCACCAGGACCGTCCTGCCGTCCTTGAGCGACTCGAGCAGCTCGACCGCGCGGGCGGCCTCGTTCTGGTCGTAGTAGGACACGACGCGGCCGCCGATCTCGGCGCCGAGATCGTTGGCCAGCCTCCGCAGCCGCCTGGTGTCCTCGGCCGCCACCACATCGGCGCTCTCGAGCGCCTCGCGTAGTCTCGGTGACACGTCGCCGACCTGCCCGATCGGCGCGCCCGCCAGCACCAGCCTGCCCTGTTCTCTCACCTGACCATTGTGTCAGGCAGCCCTAAATGGGCGGTGTTTCTTACGTAACTACCGCGTTGGGGCCCCTACGATGTCCGAATGGCCGTGACCGACTTCTCGCACAAGGCCTTCTCCGAGCCGGAGGGCGAGCCCGAGCGTTCCCTACGCGACAGGCTGATCCCCGCCATGCCCGGCAGCGCCCTGTGGGGATGGGTCGGACCGCTGCTCGTGGCCCTGTTCGGGGCGGTGCTGCGCTTCGTCGACCTCGGCAGGCCCAAGGCCGTGGTCTTCGACGAGACCTATTACATGAAGGACGCCTACTCCCTGCTCACCTGGGGGGTCGAGCGCGTCACGGTCAAGGACGCCGACAAGCTCATCCTCGCCGGCGACAGCGGCGGCATCTGGAAGCAGTGCGCGGCCGACAAGATCGGCGAGTGCGCCTCCTACGTCGTCCACCCGCCGCTGGGCAAGTGGATGATCGCGGCGGGCGAGTGGATGTTCGGGCTCAACCCGTTCGGCTGGCGGGCGGCCGCCGCCCTCGTCGGCGCGCTGTCCATCCTGATCATCGCCAGGGTCGCGCGCAGGATGACCCGCTCCACGCTCCTGGGCTGCTTCGCCGGGCTGATGCTCGCGCTCGACGGGCTGGCGTTCGTGCTCTCCCGTACAGCGCTGCTCGACATCTTCCTGATGTTCTGGGTGCTGGCCGGGTTCGCCTGCCTGATCGTCGACAGGGACAGAGCCAGGTCGCGACTGGTCGACTGGTACGAGACCTCGACGCTGTCCGCCAGGGGGCCCTATCTCGGCGCCAGGCCGTGGCGGCTGGCGGCGGGCCTGTGCCTGGGCGCGGCCTGCGCGGTCAAGTGGTCGGGCATCTTCTTCCTCGTCGCCTTCGCGATCATGTCGCTGGTCTGGGACATGGGCGCGCGCAAGGCGGTCGGGCTGCGCAAGCCGTACGCGGGGGCCTTCGAGAAGGACGTGCCCACCGGGCTGCTGGCGATGGCGCTGGTGCCCGCGATCACTTACGTCGCCTCGTGGACGGGCTGGTTCGCCACCGCCACCGGCTACGGCCGCAACTGGACCGAGGCGACCTCGCAGGGGCCCGCCTACTTCGTGGTCAACTCGATCGGCTCGTGGATCGACTACCACCTCCAGGTGCTGGGCTTCCACAACCAGCTCGACTCCACCCACCCCTACCTGTCCGAGCCGTGGTCGTGGCCGCTGCTGCTGCGGCCCGTCGCCTTCTTCTACGAGGGCAGGCAGAACGTCTGCGGCGTGAAGGACTGCTCGGAGGCGGTGCTCGGGGTCGGCACCCCCGTCATCTGGTACGGCGCGCTGGCCGCCCTGATCGCGATGGTGGCCTGGTACGTCTCGACCCGCGACTGGCGGGCGGGCGCCGTCCTGCTGGCCTACCTGATGGGCTGGCTCCCCTGGTTCTACTGGGCGATCGCCGACAACAGGACGATGTTCCTGTTCTATGCCGCCCCGATGGTGCCGTTCATGGTGCTCGCCCTTACGCTGGCGGCGGGGCTGATCATCGGCCCCTCGACCGCCTCGCCGTCCCGGCGGATGGTCGGGGCGGCCATCACCGGCGCCTTCGCACTGCTCGCACTGATCAACTTCGGCTGGCTGTACCCCGTCCTGGCGGGCGAGGTGATCCCCTATGTCGATTGGAACGCCCGCATGCTGTTCAAGTCACGGTGGATATGAGCCGGGTTACCGGCCGCTTAGCCACGGTTTCGTAGGGTAGGCGCTGTGCAAGACCCAATACGCACCGGTTTCGGTCATCGTCAGGGCTGGGGTCCATACGGCAAACTTCGAGGCATGCCTGCACCGGACGTGGCCGCACTCCTCCTGGAATTGGAGCGCTCCGAGCCCGAGGTGGCCGACGAGGCCAGAACCGCGGTGGAGTGGCTGACCGGCGGCGAGCCGCTGGAGACGGTCACTCAACTCGACGTGTGCGAATTCCTCTGGTACACCCTGCCGATCAAGGTCGACGGTTCGTGGGAACGGATCGCCGACGCGCTCGGGCGGCTGCTTCGCCTCGGCGGCCTCGACCGATATGCCGCTTTGTGCGTCTCCTCGACGACGCACGAGATCCTGCGCACCTACGAGCGCGAGGGCGAGGAGGCGGGCACCGCCGCCTACCAGCGGGCGCTCGAGGCCACGGGCGTACTCCCTCCTGACGTGCCCGAGCTGCAGTGGAGCACGATCATGGGCCCGGAGGAGCTGGGCGCGCACGTGGCCTGCTCCGCGGCGCTGGAGCTGGCCATGCTGACGGGCGCCGAGTTCGACGGCCAGGTCGGCCTCACCAGGCGCTGGCTGACCGAGGCCAGGCCGGAGCTGGGCGGCGACAGCTGGCTGCACAGGGTGCAGGGCGAGCGGCTCAACCGCTGGGTGCTGGGCAGGGGGCCGGCCAGGCGCGAGCTGGCCCAGCCCTTCGAGGTACGGCTGCACGCCCCCGTGCCCGCCGAGCCGCTGCCCGCGTTGCAGGGCCTGCTCGCGCTGGCGGCCTCCGAGGAGGGCGTGCCGCTGCGCCTGCCCCCTTCACCCGAGGCGGTCGCGCTGCGCGAGCTGGCCGAGCACTCACTGGGGGCGATCCGCGGGTTCGGCACCCGCCTGGTGATCACCGCCGAGGGCAGGAAACTGCTCGGCTCGCCCGATCTGCTGTGGGAGACGGCGACAGGGTTGCTCCTGGCACCAGGAGATCACGAGCTGTCGGTGTCGGCGGGCGAGGCGGCGCTGCTGCTGCTGGCCTCCGGCGACCCGATGCCGTGGCCCACGCTCTGCGCGCGGGTCTCCGAGGTGATCGGCGGCGAAGGATGGCGGCCCGACGACGTCGCGGGCACCCTGGCGACGCTCCTGCGCCAGATCACCGCGTTGGGGCTGGGCGTCAACCTCGAAGGAACCATCCGGTTGACGCCGGTCGGGCAGTCAGCGGCGCTGGCCGCCCTGAGGGCGCACGCGCTGCGCCCACGCAAGTACGTCAGCGTCTAAATGTCCTTTCTGCGGGCAGTGGGGTCCCGTGTCGGATCCCACTCCCCCAGGCGCTGGCGCCGCGTCCCTGCCGGACCCGCCCACCGCCGCCGCCCCCCGCCCGACGGACGGCGCGCCCCGTCTCCCCGCTTCGGCGGGTGCCCCGCGACGGGATCCCCGAACTCCATGGCCTAACCCGTTCGTCTTCGGGTTCGTCGGAGCCCTCGGCGTGCTCACCGCGTGGCTGCTGGTCCAGGCGATCGCCACGGCCGGCTCCATGCTGCTGCTGATCGTCGTGTCGCTGTTCCTGGCGATCGGGCTCAACCCTGCGGTGGAGTTCCTGATGGCGCACAGCTTCTCCAAGCCTCTGGCGATCACCGTCGTGTTCCTGGGCGTGATCCTGGTCTTCATCGGCTCGGGGGTCGCGCTGGTGCCTCCGCTGACCGAGCAGAGCGGCGAGTTCGCGCAGCGCATCCCCGGCTACGTCCGCCAGTTACAGTCCAACCCGACCATTCGCGACCTGGACGAACGCTTCCAGCTCCTCCAGCGGGTGGTGGAGTACGTCAGCAGCGGCGCGTTCGGCTCCCAGCTGTTCGGCGGGCTGCTCGGCTTCGGTCAGGTCGTCATCGGGGCGATCTTCAACGCGCTGACCGTGCTGGTCCTGGCCCTGTACTTCCTCGGGTCGATGGCGACGATGAAGGAGGCGGGCTACCGGCTGGTCCCCAGGTCACGCAGGGAGCGCACCAGGCTGCTTGGCGACGCGATCATCGAGAAGATCGGCGGGTACGTCGCGGGCAACCTGATCATCTCGCTGATCGCGGGACTCACCACGTTCTTCTTCCTGATGATGCTGCGCGTTCCCTACGCGCTCGCGCTGGCCATGATCGTGGCGGTGACGGACCTGATCCCCCTGGTCGGCGCGTTCATCGGCGCGGTGGTCGCCTCGGCGGTCGGCTTCTTCGTCTCCGTCCCCGTGGGCATCGGGTGTGTGATCTTCTTCATCGTCTACCAGCAGATCGAGAACTACGTGATCGCGCCGCGCATCATGCTGTCGTCGGTGGACGTGCCGCCTGTCGTCACCATCGTCGGCGCGCTCATCGGCGGCGCCCTGCTGGGTGTGATCGGGGCGCTGCTCGCCATCCCGCTCGCCGCGGCGCTGCTGATCATCATCCGCGAGGTGGTGCATCCCCGGCAGGAACGGGCCTGACGAAGCCGGCGAAGGCCACCACGTTGGCGAGGTAGCCGTCCGCGTCGGGGTCGAACTCCCCTCCGCAGGTGATCAGGCGGAGCTCGGGCGCGTCCGTCGGGCCGTACACCCTTCTGGTGGGGAAGGAGCGCTTGGCGAAGACCTCGACGCTGTCGACGGCGAAGACGGCGGCCGAGCCGTCGCTGCGGTGCAACCGGATCTCGTCGCCGGGCTTCAGCTCACCGAGACGGTAGAAGACGGCGGTGCCCTCCTTCGTGTCGACGTGGCCGTAGATCGTCGCAGGGCCGCGCTCGCCGGGGCTGACGCCGTCGGCGTACCAACCGGCCAGCTCGGGGCGGTCGAGTGGCGGGACCTCGACCTTGCCGTCGCTCTGCAGGTCGAGCCTGGTGAGTTGGGCGTCGACGCCGATGGCCGGAATCTGGATGCGCTCGGGGACGCTGCGCCGCATGATGACGTTCGACTGCCTCGACCGCGACCCCACGCCTTCGGCCGCGCTCTCGTCGGGCGCGGGCGGAGGCGCGTAGCGCCTGTTGGCGCAGGAGTCGAAGGCCAGCGCCACGGCGACCGCCAGGAACACGTAGGCGATCGTCCTCGCCGGGCTAGAGGCCCGCACGGCGGCGACGAAGGAACAGCGCGCCCCCGCCGATGGCGGCGGCGGCCAGCACGCCCACGCCCGCGCTCACCGCGGGGCTCACCGCGCGCATCGCGGTGCCTCCCGCTCCCGTCTCCACCCCGCCGTAGGGGTAGTCGTCCTCGACGACCAGCCAGGTGTCGTTGAGCGGGGGCCCGTCGGGGCCGCACTGCCCGTGGACGGCGTACCTGCCAGGCTCCTCGTCGACCAGCAGGTCGACGTCCTCCTCCCCGTCCAGCTCCACCTCGCCGAACGCCTCCGACTCGACGAAGGCGTGATCGTGGTCGTCGCAGTCGAGGGTGATGCTGACCTCGCCGCCCGGCTCCACCCACTGCGGCGTGACGGTGATGTCGCCGCCGAAGGGCAGGATGGGTGTGGCCGTCGCGGGCGCGGCCAGGAGAAGGGCACCGGCGCACACGGCCGTCGCGAGTACCGAACGCACGTCTTTCCGCCTCCTTGATCAAATACGCCCGGTACGTTCCCCGTGATCTTTCAGCCCAGCGCCAACGTTCGCCCATGCTTGCTTGCCCCAGGGCCGCGCGAGGGAGGCGGATCCCTCTCAAGAGTGAGTCGGAGGATCGCCCGCTCCGGCGATCACACAGAGGCGCCGTTTCGCGAGGATTCTCGGCATGAAGAAGTTCGCGTTCATCGCCGCCCCCCTGTTCGTTCTCGCCTACGGCATCTTCCGCTTCCTCGACGGCCTGGACGGCGAGCGCGGCCCAGGATTCGCCTGGACCGCCGGCCACCTGGCCTTCCTCGCCGCCCTTGCGCTGTTCGTCCCGATCTTTCTGGAGCTGCGCCGCATGGCGGGCAAGGGAGCGCTCGCCACGACCGGCGTCGTGTTCGGCTTCGTCGGAATCACCGCCGTGGCCACCCAGTTCGTCATCGACATCGTCGTCGGCTTCGTCTCCGCCGACCACGCGGCGATGGGCGAGCACTTCGACAGGATCCAGTCGATCCCTGGCATCGAGATCGCGATCTACACCGGCCTGCCGTTCCTGTTCTACCTCGCCCAGATCTCCCTGATCGTTCAGCTGGCCGCGCAGCGCAAGGTCAGGGCCTGGACCCCCGTGCTCGTCGTGCTCGACTTCGCCCTGCCGACCATCGAGCGTGACTTCATCCCGCTCGGCGCCATCTGCCTGCTGATCTCCTTCTACCCGCTGGCCCGCCAGGCCGGCCGCAGGTCAGCCCACGCTCTGGCCGCTTAGCCGCCTGGGCCTCATCCGTGAGACGCCCACCCCGACCAGGCAGAGCAGGCCGCCCAGCAGGGTCAGCCACCCAGGCACCTCCCCCAGCGCCACCCATGACATCAGCACCACGAGTGCGGGAGTCACGTACGTGGTGGCGCCCATCTTCCCCGACGTCGTCCTGGCCAGGGCATAGGCCCAGGTGGTGAAGGCCAGGGCGGTCGGGAAGACACCCAGGTAGACCACGTTCAGCGTGGCTCCCAGCGAGGCCGTGGAGGCCTCCGCGACCAGCTGGCCGGCGAACGGCAGGCACGCCACCGTGCCGACCACGCAGCCGAACGTCGTCACCTGCAGGGCGCTGGCGTGACGCAGAGCGGGCTTCTGGAAGACGACGCCGACGCCGTACGAGACGGCCGCCAGCAGGCACAGCAGCACCCCCGCCACCGACGAGCTCCCTCCCTCGGACATCGACAGCCCGACGACCGCCGCGCCCGCGAACGACACCGCGAGGCCGGCGAAGAGCGCACGAGGGAAACCCTCCTTGAGCAGCCAGCCGCCGAGGAGGGCGATGACGACGGGGCCGATGTTGACCACCATGGCCGCGGTGCCCGCGTCGACGAGCTGCTCACCCCAGTTGAGGGCCACCATGTAGAGCCCGAACCACAGCACGCCTGAGCCGAGGATGCCCGGCCAGGCCGCTCTCGGCGGGAACCCTCCGCCTCGCGCCAGCCAGATGACCACGAGGACGGCCGACCCGGCCAGGAGCCGCCCGAGCGCGAGCGCGCCAGGACTGTATTCCGCCCCCGCGCTGCGGATCGCCACGAAGGCCGAAGCCCAGAGCACCACCGTGATTCCGGCTGCCGCCAGAGCCTTCGTTTCCATGCCGCCCACCTTAGTGTCCAGCACCGACACTCCACACCACCGTCTCAGACAGATGTATTGCACATGTGTGTGAGACGCGTGTATGGTCGAGGAAACCTCACCAAGGAGTCCGCATGAACGTCCTGATCTCCGGCGCCGGCATCGCAGGCACCGCCCTGGCCTACTGGCTGCGCCGTCACGGCTGCACCCCGACCGTCGTCGAGCGGGCGCCCGCGATCCGCGAAGGCGGCTACAAGATCGACATTCGAGGAGCGGCGCTGGAGGTCATCACGCGCATGGGCCTCCTCGAGGCGGTCCGCCGCGAGCGCACCGACGTGCGGGGCGGCTCGATCGTCAACGCGGCGGGCAGGCGGGTGGCCAGCATGGACGGCGACACCTTCGGCGGCAGGACGGGCGAGGACGCGGAGATCCTGCGGGGCGACCTCAACCGCCTCATCTACGACCTCACCAGGGACGAGGTCGACTACCTCTTCGACGACGCCATCGCCTCGCTCGCCGACGGCCCCGACGGGGTCGACGTCGTCTTCGACAGCGGCAGGAAGGCCCGCTACGACGTGGTGGTCGGCGCGGACGGGCTGCACTCCCACACCCGCGCGCTGGCCTTCGGGCCCGAGGAGCGGTTCGTCCACGACATGGGGTACCACGTCTCGATCTTCAGCGTCCCGAACCACCTCGGCCTCGACCGGTGGGAGCTCACCTACGTGGGCGCCGGCCGTACGGCCCTGACCTACAGCACCGCCAAGGACACGGGGGCGAAGGCGATGTTCCTGTTCGCCGCGGACGGCGACGCCTTCGACCGCCGTGACCGCGCCCAGCAGCAGCGGCGGCTGGCCGACGCCTACAAGGACGAAGGGTGGGAGGTCCCCGAGCTGCTGCGCGGCATGGCCGACGCCGAGGACTTCTACTTCGACACGCTCAGCCAGGTGCGCATGGACCGCTGGTCCACCGGCAGGGTCACCCTGGTCGGCGACGCCGCCTACTGCGCCTCACCGGCATCGGGGCAGGGCACCAGCCTGGCGCTGGTCGGCGCGTACGTCCTGGCGGGCGAGCTCGCCTCGGCGGACGGCGACCACGCGAAGGGCTTCGACCGATACGAGAGCGAGCTGCGGCACTTCGCCGAGGAGAACCAGAAGCTCGGCCCCAAGAACATCAGGCAGATGGTGATGGGAAGCAGGGCGCAGGTCTGGTTCGCGATGACGATGCTGTCGCTCATGGCGCGCCTGCCCGGCAAGGACCGCTTGGCCGCCAAGGTCGTCGAGCCGATCCACCGAGCCGCTACCGCGATCTCCCTGAAGAGCTACGAGCGATGACGAAGGCGGCCGGCACAGCCCTGCGGGCCGACTCGCGCCCGAAGGTGCGGTGCTCCACCAGCGTCAGGCCGCACGACTCGAGGAAGGCCGCGGCCCTGGTCCGCGCCGGCGGGGTGGTGTCGATCCCGAACGTGAACGGCTCGCCGACGATCTTGACCGCGGTCCTGGCGTAGCGCATGATCAGCGCGCCGTCCCCGAGCACCGCCGAGGAGAAGTAGTCGAGGGCGACGGTGCCGCCGACCCCCGCGATCCCCCGCAACGTGCTCTCGACCGCCTGCCTGTCCAGGTACATCGTCACCGACTCCCACAGGAAGAAGCTCGGCCTGCCCGGGTCGAAGCCCGCCTCGACCAACTGCTCGAGCCAGTCGTCCTTCTCGAAGTCCGCGGGCACGAACACGACGCCCGCCGTGTCGACCCCCGCCCTCCTCAGCGCCTCCCGCTTGAACGCCTGGGACCTCGGCGTGTCGATCTCGAAGCACCGCATCGGCCGCAGGTACCCGCGGGTGTCGAGCCCCGCGCCGAGAACGACCACCTGATCGCCGAGACGCGGTGCGAGCGCCTGGTCGAAGAAGGTCGTCCTGGCGGCGGGCTGGTGATGGATCGGCGGCACGCCGGGGTAGGGATAGCGATAGATCCTCGGGACGTACCCCGTCAGCCGGTGCCCGACCAGCGTGGGGTTGGTCGCCAGCCTGAGCCCCCACGGAGAGACGTTGGGCAGCACGGCCATCAACCTGTCGCACGGCTCGTCGCGCCTGGTGCCCAGCCTGTGCTGCATCCACCGGGTGTAGAAGGAGGCGAGCACCGTGGCCGACACGCCGGTCCTGCGGGTGTGGAGCAGCAGCCTGACCACCCAGAGCAGGTAGCCGAGGACCGCGGGCGGCAGCAGGACCACCTGCACCAGGCGGAAGACGACGGGTGCGAGCGCGCCACGCGCGAACTCGCCCATGTGCATGACACCTCCAGAGACCGCGCTCCTGCCAGGCTAACCCCCGCCCCTGCGGGTGTACCGGCCATCGCCGTCACCGGCTAGTGGTGGAGCTGGCGGGTGATGGAGGGGTCGCTGATGGCGGCGTCCGCGGCCAGCAGGAACGCCTTGGACAGGATGACCGAGAGCATGCCGCCACCCTCCTCGAACGGCAGCAGGACGTGGTCCGCGCCTCTGCGCGGGACGATGCACAGGTAGGCGTCGTTCGGCTCCATCAGGATGTTGCCCGAGCCGAGGTGGATCCTGTACGTGCGAAGGTCGCCTCTCACTCGGAGGAAGCGGTCGGTCAGTTCGAGCCGGTCGGCGATGGCCAGGCGGGGTGCCAGCCTGGCCAGGGCGTCACGGCGGACCTGAGCGGTCTCGGTGAGGTCGCCGAAGCCGTAGGACAGCCAGTAGTCGCCCCGGCCTTCGGGATCAAGGCCGGTGGAGGTCACGCCGACGGCCAGGTCGGCGTCGCGCATCGCCTCCGACAGCACCAGCGGCGGCACCTCCGTCAGCGGAATGGCGCGCCCCCGCTCGTCGGCGAAGCGGATGTCTCCGCTGACGCAGAGCGAGGCGGTGCCGTAGCCGTCGCGCTCGGCGGCATCCGGGTCGAGGTGGAACTGCCAGCGAGCGCTCAGACCCGGGAGCTCCTTGACGGCCTCGCCGTAGTGGTGGCCGCCCTCGCCGGACCAGTGGCCCAGGGACGGTCCGGTCCAGCCGCGTTCGGTGAGCAGCGCCTTGGCCTGGCCGTACTTGAGCATGTGGGCGGCGAAGCGCAGCGAATGGTCGCCGGTGCGCTCCTCCGCGGGCGTGAGCAGGTAGACCTCGCGGAAGGCCTGCTTGAACGGCTGCCGCAGGCCGATCGCGAGGACGTGGTCGCGCCAGGCCCGCACGTCGTCCACGGCGGCGAAGAGGGGATGCCACAGCTTCACCCGGGTGTCGGGGAGGGGCTGGACGCGCCGTCCCGTCGGGTCCGTGAGCTCCCAGCCGTCGGCGGCCTGGGCGGGGAGTCCGGCGGGGCCGTCCAGGATCTCCCAGATCAGCGCCCTACCGTACGTGCCGGTCACCGGGTGGTCGAGGTAGTAGGCGCAGATGTCGCGCCAGCGCCAGATCCGCTCGGCGGCCAGGGCGCGCTCGACCCTGAAGCGCTCGGCGGGCAGCGCCTTCTTCAACTCCTTGGCGGTGGCCTTGAGCTCGGCCAGCAGCTCGCCATGGGCGGAGCTCACGGCCTTGGGTATCGTCTTGCGGACCCTGCCGCCCTCGTCGACGAAGGCGATGACGCCGTCGGCGGTCAGGCGCAGGCCGTGCTCGGTGCGGGTGCCGTCGGGGCCGAGGCCGAAGGACGGGACTGTCCTGTCCAGGAGCTGCTCGGGCGACAGGCCGGCCTGCTCGGCCACCGTGTCCAGGGTCCTGGCCACGAGCGCGAGGATGCTCTTCCTTCTGACCTTCGCCTGCACCTTGGCGAGCTGGGCGACCACCTCCAGGCCGCCGCGCCTGGCCAGCACGCCGATGGCGGCGTTGGCCGTCCGCTCGTTGCGCGAGTTGGGGCCCGAGCCGCCCATGCCGATGCCGGTGGCGACGGCCACGTCGCCGAGCAGCGCCGTCACCCACGGCTCGTCGACCAGCTCGCAGGTCCACACCATGCCGCGCACCAGGACGGCGGTGCACTCGTGGAAGTAGGTGAGCGCCGAGTACCCGTGGTGATGCCCCGCGACCTGCTCGCGGTAGCCGGGGACACGACCCAGCACGTCTCTGAGGAGGGTGACGGCGTCGGGCGTGACGAGCGCCGCGGCCTGCTCGAGCCAGGCCGCGTCGGGCCTGGGCTTCGTGGCCGTGGTCCAGTGCCTCAGCAGGGGCAGCGCTTCGGGAGCGCCGAGCCTGGCCGCGTACTCCTGGCGCAGGAGCGCGGCGAACGCGTCGAAGTCCTCGATGAGGCTGAGAGCGGCGGCCTCCGGGGTGTCCGCGTGGTCGGCCAGCAGGTGGTCGATGAGGCGTTTGACCGACTCGGTCACCCGCCACGGCTCCTTGGTCAGATCGGCCTTGGCCTGTCGTAACGGAGCGACGTAAGGCTCGCGCTCGGCGACCGTCAGCTGTCTGGTCGCGGCGAGGGGCAGCCGGTAGAGGTCCGAGGGCGGGCCGTGGACGCCCGTCGGGGTGACGGCAACGCGCCACAGCAGCTCCAGCTCCGCGGCGCTCCAGCGGGGATCGCGCCTGAGCACCGGGGTGAAGACGCTGGTCAGCGCCCGGTGATACTGGCCCTTTGCCAGGCCGAGGTGCAGGCGGAGCTGGCCCCACAAGCCGAGGGCGCGCCACTCGGCACCGGTGAACCCCTTCGCCAGCCGCCCCATCGGCGTGTCGGCCAGCTTCACCTCCCACGGCACGTGGGCGT
This sequence comes from Nonomuraea roseola, assembly GCF_039535395.1. Taxonomy (NCBI): domain Bacteria; kingdom Bacillati; phylum Actinomycetota; class Actinomycetes; order Streptosporangiales; family Streptosporangiaceae; genus Nonomuraea; species Nonomuraea roseola. Next base: position 3,683,521 of record NZ_BAAAXC010000015.1, on the reverse strand, counting down.
CAGGGTCGAAGACCGCGTCGAGCCGCTCGAACACGTCGAACGCCGCCTCGTCGAGGCAGTCGAGCCAGGCTCGCTGTGCGGGAGGCAGCTCGTCGAGAATCGCCACGTCAGCCTCCCACCAGCGCCACGAGCTTGACGAAGGAGACCACGGGATCGCCCGTCAGCTCGATCTCCTCGTCGAGATCGTCCACCTGGCGATCGGCGACCAGCAGGATGAACCCGTTGCGGGCGAACGCGGCCTCCGCGGCGTCGGCCTGCCTCTCCCAGTCGAGCTTGCGCGCCGTACGCATGCGGTAGCCGTTCAGCTCGACCTCGGCTTCGTTGGGGCGAACCAGGCCGCGGAAGTGGTGGGAGGGGGCGGCGTTGTGGCGAGCGACCTCCTCACGCACGCGCAGCCGTACGAGCTCCCTTGCGGAGATCCGCTCGGGCAGCACGGGCAGGGCGAATTCCTCCAATGCCCTGCCTGTCGCGGTCTCGTCGCGAAAGGTGACCAACGCCATCGGTACGTCCCTTGATCGTCGGGGGGTGACCGCGCCATCTATAGCAACCCGAACCGACAGAACCTCAGGCTCCCGGTCTCAGGGCCAGATGTACGGACAAGAGGATTTTGAGCCCTCACGAGAGTGGCTCAGGTCCCAACGCGGTATGACCTGGGCATGTGTCCGCGAGGCGGCAGCACGACACCGCCTCGGCCACGCGGGTCGTGCCGGACGCGTGGTGGGCGCGTGGTGGGCGCGACGACGAAGGTCGGCGGGCGATGACCACCGGCCCGTCTGCGGCCACGAGCACGTGCGATGCGGACAGGTATCAGGGGGAGTCCATGGGGAGGGCCTTGTCAGCGGCCGTCGTGATGCTCACAGCCGGCATGGCGCTGGTGAGTGGGTGCGCGGGCCGTCCGGACCAGTCGCCGTCATCGCGACCGTCGGCCAAGCCGGCCATCAAGCCGGAGGGTGAGATCGTGCCGCCGACGGGAGGTGGAGACGTTCCCGAGGCGACCCTCGCAGTGTGCAGGGAATGCCAGAAGCTGCTCGCTAGCGGTCAGTACCAGGTGGCGGCGGAAAGGATGGATCAGCTCGCACACCGGCAACCGACCCATGGAGACGGTGAAGGCGACTCCAGCGCGACGGCCGTCGCACTGGTGTGCGCAGGAGCGGCCAAAGCCAGCCTCGGACAGTACAAACAAGCGCTCAAAAGCCTCGCCGCAGCCGACCGGAAGAGCGAAGACCTTCCCGCGGAGACGCGCCCCCAGCTGCTCGAGCTCATGTACCACGCCAAGTTGATCAGCTATACGGCGACCGGGGAGCACGACAAGGCTCGAGAGACCCTCGCCCTGCTCTCGAAGCTCGGGAAGAACCCGGATCGCTACCTCAAGGAGGCATGCGCGACGGCACCAGCGCCCGAATCCATCCCGGAGTGCGTGGGTGCGACGCCCGGCTCCTCGACCGGCTCGACCGTGTCCCCGTCCGACGAGAGAGAAACGCCGACGACTCCTCCGAGCACCAGCCTCGAACCCGCCCCGACCGACACCCCACCCACTGACGACGAGACGGGGCCGGATCCCAACGATACGGACGACCCCGAGCCCGAGCCGGAGCCCGAGGAGAACGATACTGACCAGCCCGCGCCGGACGAATCGTAGACGTCGCTCGCCCGGAGCCGCCGATCATGAAGAAGTTCGACTCTCGCGACAACAGCGCCGACGTCGGCCAGGACGTGTCCGGCCTGTGGGGCCTCCTCGCCCATGTCGTCACACCGACCACGATCATCGCGGCGCTCCTGGTCTATTTCGGATCGGTGCGCACCAACATCACCTACAGCAGCCTCGGCGTGGATCAGAGCGTGCTCGGGCTGTCCATCCAGGACTACGCGCTGCGCAGCGTGGGATCGACCATCGAGCCGCTGGCCATGGTCCTCCTGGCACTTTTGATCGCGCTCCCGGCGCACGCGTTGCTGGTTCGCCATATGGCCGGTCATCAGGCCGTCATTCGGTGGCTCGTGATCGAGCTGGGTCTGTTCGGGTTCGCCGCCGTTCTGGTCGGTGTCCTCGGAATGATGGGCTGGGTGGAGCTGAAGGTGCGAGCCCCCGTCGCTCCGATCTGCGTGGCGCTTGGTGTGCTGGCGCTCGGCTACAGCGCCTCCCTCCACATGATGATCAACGCCAGGCCTGCGGGACACACCGCTGAGCCCGCCACCGTCCGAGCCGTCCGGCGGGCCGTCTTCGTGGCTCTTCTCGCCCTCCTGCTGCTGTGGTCGGTCGCCGGATACGCCCAGCTTCGCGGAGCGGCAGCGGTCGAGCAGCTTCGAAGCGATCCGACACGTCTACCCGGCGTGGTCATCTACGCGCCACAACGCCTGTACCTGGAGGGGCTCGGCATCACGGAGAGCCCACTCCCCGACGCGGACGCGAAGTTCCACTATCGCTACGCAGGGCTGCGCTTGCTGATCCGTTCCAACCAGCGCTACTTCCTCCTGCCCGCCTGCTGGGCAACGACCCCGCAGGCCAGGGCGATAGCCCTTCCGGACGACCCCTCGATCCGTCTGGAATTCTTCCGGGTCACCACACACCCGGCCTGCCCTCCCGCACAGTGATTCCAGCGAGTGACCACCCGGGGTACCGGCGTCGGACAACGTGGCGGATGGCTGCTCCGCTCGGGCCCTCGCTGTGCGGGCGCCGCTGCGGGCCGCCGGGACGCTGGAGCGGGTGGGGCTCGGGCATCGGCTCGGCCACCGTCCGCACGAGATGTCGGGCGGCGAGCGGCAGCGCGTCGCCACCGCCCGCCCCGTCGTCGGCGACCCGCGGCTCCTGCCGGTCGACTCCGGCGCCGGAGCGGGCGTGATGGAACTGCTGCGCGCGCTCGCACAACGGCCGCGTCGAGCTCGACACCGCACCCAACGCGGGCGCCACCTTCCGCGTGCTCCTACCGGTTACAGCTCCCCGATCTTCGGGATGATCTCGGTGAGGACCCATAGGGCCAGGCCCAGTGCGATCAGGTTGACGCGGCCTCCGCCGACGTTGAGGGCGGCGAGGACGAAGCAGACCAGCGCGAAGATGAGCAGAATGAGGGTGATCACTGAGCTTCCCTTCCATCGGGGGTGTGGGATGGTTGCTCAGCGCTACCCGTGATCACGGGGTCTAGGCGTAGGCAGGGATCATGCGTCCCTGATTGTGATCTGCCGTGTCGCACCGGTCTCGGTGCGCTCCTGACGTCCAGGAGCTCAGATGGCCTTCCATCGGAGCTCGCCGGCGACTGCCTCGGGCTTCCGGTAGCCGATGGTGCCGCCGTCCTCGATGGCGTCGGCGGTGGCCTTCAACAGGGCGTAGTACGAGCGGATCCGTGCCCCTCCGGGCGTGAACTCATGATGCCCTCGTGATCGGTGCCGCCGACATCGCGCTTCACCGAGTCGACCACGAGGTGGTTGCCCACCCCGTCGGAGCCGAAGGGCAGCATGCGCCCGTCCCACCATTCCGTTCGCGGATCGGTGAATCCCTGGGTGCCGTCGTCCTGACCGTCGATCAGGCACAGCTGTCGCCACGTGTCCTGGATCTCCCGGACGCTCGCGTTCGAGTTGCCCAGGAAGCCGAAAGCCCCGATGTCGTTCAGGTGGACGACCTCATCGTGCCGCAGCAGCGAGGCCCGCAGGTCATCGGGGAACAGTGAGCCCATCTCCGCCGGACGAGCCGGTCGCATGGGTCCTGAACCAACGAGAAGGCCCGGCTCCATGTCCGGAGCCAGGCCTTCCGACGTGTTTTCCCGGGCGAAGGTGCTCGGGGCAAGGCTGCCGTAGCCCCGTGGGCGCCTCACCAGCGTCCTCAGTCGGCACGGCCAAGGCGTCGTTGTGTCACCCTGACCGAGTCGAGCTCGCCGACGACGATGCCGTGCGCGACCAGCACATCGAGAAGGGTTCAGCCCCGGCCAGGCTGCTGAGCGAGCACCTGGTCCCAGTCGACCGTCCGCGCCCAGCCCAGGTAGGAGTGCCAACCCACCTCCGGGAACTCCGCGTGCAGCGCGGCGGTGTCGGCGTGCACCCGGTTGTCCTCGAAACTCTGGAACATGTCGGCGATCTCGTCCCCAGCCCAATGGCCAATCATCGGGATGGGAATGTTCTCGTACGGCAGGTCCGAGCCGATGGCTTCGGACAGGAACCGCGCCGCCTCCAGGGTGGTCACGCTGTCGGAGACGACGTCGATCGCTCGACCGGACAGCTTGGCGGGGTTCTCGATCGCGTGGACGGCCATGCCTGCGATGTCCAGCACAGTGACCTGGTCGAGCTTGCGCTCCGGAGAGAGAGGGAAGGCATAGACGCCCTGGTTCAGCCGGGTCAGGCCCACGTTGAGGGCGTTCTCCATGAAGTAGGCCGGCTGAACGCCGGTGAAAGTGGTGCCCTGCTCGACGAGGTGGCGGTGCACGACCTGCTTGGCGGAGGCGTGCTCGACCGTGAAGTCGGCCTCGCTCGCCGCCCCCTTGACCGAGGAGTACACCAGGTGGGCGTCCACCGCGCTCGCCGCGTCGGCGAGGGCGCGGCCCTGGGCGATCTCCTCGGCGGCGCCGTTCTCGCCGAAGGGGACGGTCAGCCCGAAGATCGCATCCAGGCCCTTCGCCGCCTTGGTGAGAGCCTCGCGGTCGGCGAGATCGCCGGTCACGAGACGGACGCCCTGTGCGGCGAGCGCGTCCGCCGTCGGTGTCGCGGGGTCGCGGACGTAGGCGACAGGCTCATGGCCGTGCTTGAGCAGGCGTGCGACGACGGCTCCGCCCTGCCGGCCGGTGGCTCCTGTGACGAGAACGCGGACCATGGATACTCCCTAATCAATCGATTGAATGATTTCACGCATGAGGACGAGCCTCATGCGTGCCGTACATCCAGAAAAGCGGCGAGAGCCTCGCTCACGCGTTGCCGGTACTCATCTGACAGCGGGTCCACGTCGTAGATCCCCTCGATCACCTGCGGAAGCGCAACCGGGGCGAAGGCGAGCAGGAACGAAAGCAGCGTCACGAACTCGGGCGGGTGACCATCGCCGATCTCTCCCGCCGCCTGCCGGGCGCGCGTCTGCTCGACGGCGGCGGCGGCCACTGTGCGCCACTCTCGCGCCAGCGCTTCAGTGTCGCCGGGATAGTCACCCAGCGCCTGCCACACCACTAGACGGGCTCGCCGGGGATCACGCAAGGTGGCGTTCAACACCATGCGGAAGCTCTCCAGGAACGGCTCGGCCTTGCTGGCCGGCACCAACTTCGAGCGCCGCTCCTGCCAGCTCGACAACAGCTCCTCCAGCAGGCCTTCCTTGCCGCCGAAGTAGTAAGAGATCAGCTGCACGTTGACGCCGGCACGCTTGGCGATGGCCGCGGTGCGAGCGCCGCTGTATCCCTTGGCAGAGAACTCGTCGAGGGCCGCATCAAGGATGCGCTCCCTGGTACGTGCCGCTTTGCTCGTCGCCTGAGACTGATCTGCTGGCATGGACACATCTTATCAATCAATCACATGATTACAAGTGGGGATGAAGGTCCGTTCCAGCTCGCACTAGGGCCCGAGGGTGCAGGCCGCGAGCGAAGCCGCCGGCAGTCCATCATCTTGCATCCGAGCGATCCCGGATCCGCCACCGAGCTGGACGACACCATCGCCGACCTCGACGGCGCTGCATTCACACCCGGGGTGTCCATCGCGCACCGGTTCGACACCGTTGTGGATCTGCGGCGTCCCCCCCAAGAGGCCGTGGCGTCATTCGTAACAGCGTTCGGAGAACTCAGTGGGTTGGCGAATTTCTTTCCAATCTCAAGGTTTTGTAAACCGTAAATTACTTGAAGCGCAGAAGAGGTGAAGCAAAAAGCGATATACTTCATTGTGCGCTCCAAGTAGGCCCGGACGTCGCCGGAAACCCTATGCGCCGACGATTCCCGATACGCGAATACAAATATCGTGGCACTTCTTCCACAGAGTCGAAGAGTATCGCCAACTCGAAAGAGGGGGACCGCCATGACAAAACGCATGCCCAACCCAGGGAAGCGCGCCTCGCACCTGATCGTGTCGGTACTGTTCGTCACCACGCAGGGCGTCTCGGTGCCCGACGTCACCAGCACTGTCAAGCACCAGGCCCTCCAGCCCGTGTCCGCCTCCATCAGAAACGTTGCCAGCAACCTGACCATGCAAATCGGGCGAGCATCCGTCGACGGCCCACCTATTCTGTGGTACCCCGCCGCAGGAGATTCCTTCACGTTCATACCTGTCGGTGATCCGCAAGGCTGGAACGGCTCCTTCCAAATCAAGGTATCAAGCTCAGGAAAATGCCTCCATCTCGATGGCGCCCACAACAACGGCGACAGGGTGATCCAACGAGACTGTTTCGCGCACCCCCTGCAATACTGGCGCCGGGAGCCTCTTACAGCAGGGCACTGTTCGGCCGCGTCCCTCTTCTGTCAGGGCCCCGTAACGATCCGCAGCGTGTACGGCGGCAAATGCGTCGACTCGGGCAACCCGCATTTTCCGAACCCGCCGCGGATAGGTGCCCCCATACAGCAATGGCAATGCATCCGCTCCGGCTCCGACCGATGGGCCGTCAACCAAACCTGGACCATAGGAAAGCGCATAGGGAGACGCTTTCCCACTACGGAGATCCAGCAAATGGTCGACCAGGTCATCCAGGTACGGCGGGACCTGGGTAAGTGCGCAGATCCGAGCGTGCGTCTCGACCGCGCGCTCAGCGATATGGCACGTGCCCATAGCGCAGATCTAGCTACCAACTACGCCCGACTCATCGACTCGTTCCCGCGCAGTGACGGCAAACGGGGCCACATCGGCTCTGACGGAACGATGCCCGCAGACAGGATGACCTCGGGGGGATTCACCCCTGCACAGCGCCCGGAGAACTGGTACTACGGCACCAACGCGACCCTCGCTCAGGCGATGGACAGCTGGTTGTATCACGATGAAGCGTCTAATTGGGGACACCGCGATGCCATCCTCAACTGTGAGTACAGAGTGATCGGAGTCGGCTCGGCCTCCGGCCACAATAACCGCGTCTACTGGACGCAGAACTTCGCACTCAGGTGACTCCTCGTCGACGAGCCAGAACGGCGTAAGCGTCTCTAGCGTGCCTTGTCGCTGCCCTGATGCACGTTGCCAAGCCTCGTCGCCGCAGGGTCAAGCCCTGGTCCGTGGACGAAGCCCGCCAGTTCCTGAAGTCAGCTCGCACCCGCCATGACCCGCTCTTCGCCGCATATGTCCTCATCCTGGCAGCCGGCCTGCGCCGTGGAGAGGTCCTCGGGCTCCGCTGGTAGGACGTGGATCTGGACAACGCCGAGATGACGATCGGCCGACGGCTACAGCGCGTCCGAGGGCAGCTCCATCACCGCGAGACCAAGACCGAAGCGAGTGACGCGTCCTGCCTCTCCGTGAGGTGGCTCCCCTATTGGCTCCCATCGGCCTTCAGACAGCGAAAAGGGGCCTCGGATCAACTCCGAAACCCCTTGTCACCTAGTACTTGTTGGTGGGGTGTTCACGAGAGCGTAGGAGCGCCCGAAGATCGTTTCCCGGAAGCCTCGGGTGGCCGTACAGGTCAGGCATTCAGCGATCTTCGTACGGCGGCGTCCACCAGCTCGTGGATCTCCTGCTCGGTGAAGATGTCGGGCAGTGTCAGCCGCTCCACGATGAGCCAGTTCAGAGTGAGGTAGAGGAGCACCACCGAGGTCGAGTCGCCGGGCAGGCCCGAAGTGGCGTGGTAGCCGATGTTGGCGTCGATGTCCTCGCGGATGCGCTTGGTCAGCACCGCGCGCAGCTCAGGGCGCCGGGTGGACTCCAGCCGGAGCTCGAGCAGGGCCAGGTAGCCGGAGTTGAAAGCGGAGACCCGATCCACCAGTTCGTGCATGAGCTCGGCATAGCGGGTCTCGTCCTGCACGCCCTCCCGGCTGCGGGCAATCGCGGCCTCGTCGGGCAGCAACCGCTCATAGATGCGTCCGCCGACCTGGGTGAACAGGTCGTCGCGGTTGGCGAAGTAGTTGGAGGCCGTGCCCGGGGGGCACAGCCGCCTCCGCATCGACGGCCCGGAAGGTCAGCCCCCGCGCTCCCTCCCTGGCCAGCACCTCGATGGCCGCGTCGATCAGTGCCTGCCGCCGCTCGGGATTACTCCGCACTTGACACCACTCCGTCTGTAGTACTACGTTTTGACCACTCCAAACAGAGTACTACATCGGGAGTTGATCGATATGCGAAAGCTTGTCTACTACGTCGCCGTCTCGCTCGACGGCTACATCGCGGGCCCCAACGCCGAGTTCGACTTCTACCCCGTGTCGGACCAGATGGCCGCCTGGATCAACGACCGTTACCCCGAGACGCTCCCCACCCACGTCCGCAAGCTTGTCGGCCTCGAGGGCGTGCCCAACAAGGTCTTCGACACGCTGGTGATGGGCCGCGGCACGTACGAGCCGGCCCTGGACGTCCCCACCACCAGCCCGTACTCCCACCTGCGCCAGTACGTCGTCTCCAGCACGCTGACGATCGACGACCCCACGGTGCAGGTGGAGGCCGGCGACCCGATCGAGCTCGTCCGGCGGCTGAAGGCCGAGGACACCGGCATGGACATCTACCTCTGCGGCGGCGGCAGACTCGCCGCCTCCCTGCTCCCGGAGATCGACGAGATCATCCTCAAGAGCTACCCCGTGGTGGCGGGCGCGGGCATCCCCATGTTCGCCGGACAGTTCCGCCCCACCCTGTTCACTCCCACCCGGCGCGAGTCCTTCGACAACGGCGCCCAGGTCACCTGGCTCACCAGGGCTTAGCACCCCAAGGAGGAAGCATGCATATCAAACTCCCCGCCACGATCACCCAGGCCAAGACCGAGCACCAGGCCCGATCGCCGCACCGGCACGACCAGCCGGCGCGCGACCTCAAGCCCACGGGCCGGACCAATCTCTCCCGCCGCCCGACCGCCGCCCCTCGCCGCAGCGGGTACTGAGCGAGCCGGCGCGCCCTCACTCCCTGAGAGGCGCGCCGGCTGACCGAGATGCAGGTTCAGGGCGCCGGTCCCGGCCCGAGCACCACGGCGCCGGCGATCACAGAGCTGGCCGGCCTGACGGAGCGGCCGCTGCGGCCGTTCGTCAGCTGATCGGTCGGGTCGTCCTCGAGTGCCGGACAAACGGTCCAGTCCCGCTGCCAGGAGAGTTGCCCAGCGCGGTCTGGCGCGCCGGCATCGCGATCTCAACCCCCTCGACGTGAACAAAGACGATGAGGTCGCACTGGCTGGAGTGCCTGTCAAACGACCGCCTTCTTCCCCTCTCCCGCCGACGTCGGTACGGCCATGGCCGTCATCTTCAGCTACAACGGCATACTCCGTCACCCACGCCGCCGACCTGACCGAGGCGCATCTGGAACGGCATCTCGCCGAAGCGGAAGGCCTGATCGCTCCGGGCGAGCTACGCTTCCGCGACACCATCACGCGCGTCAGCGTCTCGCCCGGTTGCTGCTTCGGCTTGGAGAACTGGCGGGACTGGTGGGACGTGACTCGGGGGCAGGAACCCTGGCTCGGCCACGCCCCCACCCCACACATCACACAGGTGGCTCACGTCATCCGACTCCGGCAGCACGACGGGGATCCTCCGTCCATCGAGATCACTCGCGGCGAGCTGTCCCGCCTGCTCACCACCGCCCAACAGCACTTCTCCGGGTTCCTCGACCTCGCCCGGCAATGGGCGGCGACCACTACGCGAGGGCTGGCCGACCGGCTCATCTCAGCCCTCGACCACTACTTCATGATCACTGAAGCCTTTTCATCCTCAGGCGGCCTTGCGGCGCGGTGATTCTGGACGCTTCCACACAAGGCGGGACGTTGTGCCACCATAATCGCGTCGTTCCGACGAAGGAGGCTGCTTGGTCGTTTTCGCCTGTGCGGGGTGCGGCGCCGTGATGACCGCGAGGGTGGCGCGGGTGGCGCTTCCCGACCACTCTGGCCAGAAGTACGGCCATGGTCTGCTCCCCAGTCTTCTGGAGCCAGGAACGTACGTGGTGGACCCTGGAGACGGCCAGCCTTGGAGCCCATTGAAGCCCGAGCCGGAAACGCATGGCGTCCGACTGCTGACGTACTGCATCTCGGGCCCCCCGAAGAGAATCGGGATCGCGCCGGGCGACGTCCGCGGAACCGTCTTCATCCCGGAGCGGTTAGGCGGCTGCTGTTGTGGCTGGGACGGCCAGTACGGTCCCAACCTGGCGTGCGCGAGGTGCGGCTGTCCGGTGGCGACTCGCGTCGACGACTGTGGGTTCTGGCAGGTGGTGTGGCTGGAGCCGGAAGCCGTGCGTCCTGTCGCCGTCGATGGCCCCGTCCAGCGGGTGATCGACTGGGCGGAGCTGCCGAGCACGCCGCCCGTTGATCCGCGTGGTTTCTGGAGCCCACTGTGGGAGGCCGCGGTCGCGGTGGCGCTGGCCCACCTGCTGGCAGTATCGGGTGGTATGCGGGTGTCCGTCCCTGAGGGGCCTGTCGCAGAGGCGTTTCGCCGGGCGATCGACAGTCTGCTTCCTCCGGGACCACCGGAACGCCACCTCGTCCTGGCCGGACCCGGCCTGTCTGCCGCGATCACGGACATCGCCCTGGCGCCGCGGCATTCGCAGACCGGTGAGGTATGGCCCTGCGACGCGGGAGCGGTGGTACCGCTGGCCGCGAACGTGTGGACATACATGGCGTTCAACGATGATCGTCGGCTCGTGCCAGCGGCGTACGGGATGCCTGCCGTCGTTCGCCGTGATGATCCGCCCCCGCTGCTGCCGCACAGTCTTTTCCGTCCCGATGGGCGAGTGTTCCTCAGCACGCTGGAGCGGCTGGCGGCGGTTCGGCAGCCGTGGTTGCGCCGCATCTATGACCGGGTGAAAGACCACCCCTACATGGACCCGTTCGCGTAGATGCGCGAGCAGGGCGATGGCCTCGCGGATGTATCGCCCAGGCGGTGCCACTCTGACGCCGAAGCCGCACCGAAGTGGGCGATAGTCACGGCGTGCGCCCACCGCCCGTCGCCAGTACTCCACATCAGAAGGCGCCACCCCCTGATCTCGATAACTGACCCGCCCACACCTAGGCCGACCAGCAAAAAAGGCCCGATCCTGAAACAGGATCGGGCCTTTGATCTTGTGGACCTAATATGCGCTTACTCGAACACCGCGCCGCAGATAGAAGCGCTGACGCTGGCACTCAGCGAGTCACTGTGATCACAGGGCACCCACCGTCATGGTCATCACGTGACTGCCCCCGCCTGGCAGCAAATCGAAGACGAACGCTACGAAAATGGCTGGACTCCATTCGACGCACGTTTCGCCTTCCGACCGGCAGTCGCGCTGCCAACGCCCTATCAAGGGAGTTCGTAGCGCACCAGAGCCTTAGCGAACGGCTCCCCGTTCGTGCGGGCGTATGCCATCCGAGCGCGTGCTTCGCTGAGCGTGCGCGGGCGGTAGCCCGGGCCACCGCAACAACTCTTGTGGAAGCGGACACCCGAGTGCAGCAACAGCGAGAGCACCCGCCAGGCCGCATTGTCCCGCCGACGCGGGGCCGCAAAGGCTGAACCGACGTGGATCAGCGGCTCGGCGCAACGCGGGCAGGACCGGTCGTAGTGGCCAGCGCCGGGATAAGGCTGCTTGTACGACGCGCGGCAAGGCAGACAGACAAAGGATGTCTTTGCATGGGCCATGCGATCAGCGTAGGCCTGTCACGGGCCGAGATCGACAGGTTTCCTGTCGGGCAAGATCCAAAGGACAGGCCCTAACGAAGCATGGAGCTCCCTGTCAGCTATTGCCGGTCGAGAGCTTCCCCGTCTCGCTTTGCCACGAACGAACCCAGTCCCGGTTCGGTGTAGATCAAGCCGTCTTCGCGCAGCTCGTGGCCACGGCAAGCCCGAACTCGTCCATGAGAGCCATGACTGAGAGCAGGCGATCACCTGGGGCGTACTCACCCGTCCTGATGCGCTCTGCGAGGATTTCGTAGAGCTGCTTCCACCTGGGGATACTCGGCTTCCAAACTGATCACCTAAGCACGATAGGCATACTACGTGCACCACGGGCCGTCAGCGCCTGTTCAGTCCCCGCAGCACCGGCAGCCCAGTGCCGGAGTCAAGTACGAGGCGGTCGCCGAGCGGTCGGGTGAGCGTGACGGTAGTCGTCGCCGTCTTGAGAATCGCCGGGCAAGGATTGTCAGAGCTGGAGTCCTCCTCGTCCATGTCGATCACCACCAGTTGGTCGGTCTCGTAAGCGCGCGGCCCGTGAACGGTGTCGCAGGCGCCGAACCCGTAGCGGATAAGCAGCTCGTCAGGCTTGCCGGCGACGAGGTCGAACGCCATCACCTCTTCGAACCCTCCCTGTATCCGTTCGGGACGGGCGGTGACGGCCGAGGGGTCTACCGCCACGTGGACCTTCTTCTGCTCGACTCCCTCGACGGTGAACACCCAGGCGGGCACCTGGATTGTGCCGCGGCTGGTCTCCAGCGGGACCTTGCCCGATCTGGCGCCGGTGACCCGGAGCGGGCGGCATCCCTTGGCCGGGCACTCCTCTTCGATGAGGTCCGCCGGTTTGCTGAACTCCTCGTACGCGCTAGCCGCCGAGATGAGCGGCACCTGCGAGACCTCGCCGTCCGGCCATCGCACGTCGGCGCGGTGAGGGGAGTTCGCAGGCAGCTTGGCGGCCAGCCGCCAGGCACCGTTGTGCGAGCTTCTGTTCACCCAGGCCGGGATTTGGCTCACGTGGTTCCATCCCTGCGGGTTCAGGACTTCCAGCGCAACGAACCCATTGCGCCAGGCGTGGTCGTCGGCAGAGCCCTGCCAGCGCTCTGCTACCGCCCGGGCACGCGTCTCGAACTCGTCACGCGATGCGCCATGGGACCCGCCGGGCGAGGCCTCATGGTCCCCGCCGCAGGACGACAGGAGAAGCACCAAAGACAGGCAGGTGATCATTCTTCGCATGAGGCCTCCTCCGTCCTATGATCAGCCAACGTCCGACGCCTCCGCTTGGCTTTCCGGGTTCTGACGATCTCCCCTGGGGACGCACTCGACCAGCCTGCTCATCGGGTGGCGGGATCGACGAAGTAGGTCGGCGAGATAGGCCATCCGGATCGGCCTGTCGGGGAGCCTGAACGCAGGTACCCGGGTCACGGAAGCTGTGTACCGCAAGCAGCTCAAGCCCGTGATCACCAAGGGTGCCGAGACCATGAACGCCGTCTTCGGCGATAGGAAGAGAAGGAAGCGAAAGTCCGCGTGAGGTGGCTCCCCGTTTGGCTCCCATCGGCCCTCAGACAGCGAAAAGGGGCCTCGGATCAGCTCCGAAACCCCTTGTCACCTGGTACTTCGTGGTGGAGATGAGGGGATTCGAACCCCTGACCCCTTCGATGCGAACGAAGTGCGCTACCGGACTGCGCTACATCCCCAACGACCTCGATTAGATTAGCAAACTTCCAGGAGTCCTTGCGCCACAGTCTCGCTCAGTCCCCCACCGCGCGCCGAGGTGGGTCGGCGTACTGGTCGAACAGGACGTCCGGCGGCCTGAACTCCAGGATCTCCGCCTCCGCCTGCTCGGCCGCCAGCGCCTCCGCCCGCTGCCGCTCCCTCAGCCTGCGCAGGCGGGCCGCGCGAGCCTCCACGGCGCGCTGCCTGCGCTCCCTGTCCACCCGTACGGCCATGCGCAGCACGGTGAGGTAGCCCGTCATGAGCACCCCCGCGGGGGCCACGCCCCACCAGGGGATGACCTGGACGGCGGCGGTCACCACGGAGGCGAGCACCAGCAGGATGGAGAAGAACAACATCCGCCTGCGGCGCGCTACGATGATCGCCCGGCGCCGGCCCTTGAGCCTGCGCAGGTCCACCGACTGCCGGTTGAGCTCGCTGATCGTGTCGTCGGAGAGCGGCGCGTAGTCCGTCTCGACGGGCTCGGCGACCTCGTGCGGCTCGGCGGGAGTGGCGACCGACAGCACGGGGACGGGCCCCGTCACCTCGGCCGCGTAGAACTCCTCCAGCTCGGCCAGGTTGCTGCGGTCCCTGCGCAACCACATCGGCACCAGGACGCACAACCACATGACCACGATGGCGAGGTAAAGCAACACGCTGCTCACGGCCACCTCCGAGCGCCGAGCAGAGCCGCACGAAGCGCCCCGGAGATCGCGGGAGCCGCCCTGAGGGCAGCACGAAGACGCATACGTGCTCTTGGCGTCTTCGATGTGCTCACGTCACGCACCGTAAGACCGCGTGTCACTAATTGACGAGCATTCGGTGCGGTGTGTCGCGAGATCGTCAAACCTCTTCATGTGATGAACCGGCGCGACGCCACTGGACGAGCAGCCCGCGAGGGACGTCCTCCACGGTCAACGCGTAGCAGATGTGGTCCCGCCAGGCCCCGTCGATGTGGAGTTGACGCCGACGGATGCCTTCTTCCCTGAACCCCAGCTTCTCAACCACTCTGCGGCTGGCGTGGTTCTCGGGACGGATGTTGGCCTCGAGTCTGTGGAGGCCGGTGGTGAAGAAACAGTGGTCCACCGCCATGGCCAGGGCGGTGGGGGTGATGCCGCGTCCGGCCAGCGCGCCGTCGATCCAGTAGCCGACCTGCGCGGAGCGCGCCGAGCCCCAGACGATGGCGCCGACGGTGAGCTGGCCGGCGAAGCGGCCTTCGTGGGTGACGACCCACGGCATGGACAGCCCCTGACGGGCCTCTCTGCGCAGGGTGGTCACCATCGACAGGTACGGCCCGAGCCCGGTCCTGAACAGCGGCGTCTCGGGATTGCTCGGCTCCCATGGACGTAGCCAGTCGGCGTTGCGCAGGCGGGTGTCGCGCCAGACGCGCACGTCGCCAAGGCGTAGCGGGCGCAACCCCACCGGCCCCTCTGTCAGGGTCACCGGCCAGCCACGAAGTCGATCCACATCCTCATCATCCCCCCAAGACGCAGGAAGCCGCCATGGATCGGCAGGAGGTCAGCGCGGGTGGTCGCCGCCGCGGATCTGGTCGACGGCGTGCGCCAGGATGGGCGCGAGGACGGCGACGCCGTCCCTCACGCCTCCCGACGAGCCGGGCAGATTGACGATGAGCGTGCCGCCCGCCTGTCCCGCCAGTCCGCGAGACAGGACCGAGGTCGGCACTTGGGCCCTGTTCTCCTGTCTGATGGCCTCGGCGATGCCAGGAATTTCCCGAGAAATGACCTTGGCCGTCATCTCCGGGGTGAGGTCCTGGGGCGTCAGCCCCGTGCCGCCGGTGGTGACGATCACCTCGTAGCCCCTGGCGACCCCTGCCCGCAGCTCCTCCTCCACCGGCGGCCCGTCGGGCACCACGACGGGCCCCGTCACCGCGCAGCCCGCGTCGGACAGGAGCGAGGCGAGGAGCGGCCCCGACTTGTCGGCGTAGACGCCCGCCGAGGCGCGGTTCGAGACGGTGATGACGAGCGCGCGGATCAAGGACGTCTCCAGAGTCCGGTCTTGCCGCCGGTCTTCTCCTCCACGCGTACGTCGGTGATCACGGCCGCGGGGTCCACCGCCTTCACCATGTCGATGAGCGCGAGGCCCGCCACGGTGACCGCGGTCAGCGCCTCCATCTCGACGCCGGTCCTGTCGGCGGTCTTCACCACGCAGGTGATCTCCACCCCGGAGTCGACCACGTCGAGCGTCACCGACACGCCGTGCAGCGCGATCGGGTGGCACAGCGGGATGAGGTCGGGCGTGCGCTTGGCTCCCATGATGCCCGCGATGCGGGCCACGCCGAGGGCGTCGCCCTTGGGGACCTCGCCCGAGCGCAGCAGCGCGACGACCTCCGCCGAGAGCACGACCCGTCCCGTGGCGGTGGCCGTACGGACGGAGACGTCCTTGCCCGCGACGTCGACCATGCGCGCCGCGCCTGTCTCGTCGAGATGCGTGAAACCACTCATATCCGAATCACCTGTACAGAAGCTCCTGAAGGCACCTCGGTGACCTGCTCGGGCACCATGATGAGGCAGTTGGCCAGGGCGAGCGCGGCCAGCTGGTGCGAGCCCTGCCCGCGGACCGGCGTGACCGTGCCGTCGTCGGCCAGGACCCCGCGGAGGAACGACCGCTTGCCCTCGGGCGAGTGCAGGGGCGCGAGGAGGTGCGCCGACCGCGTGATGGGAGGTCCTGCGGGCAGACCGCGCATCTTGCGCAGCGCCGGCCGTACGAACAGCTGGAAGGAGACGTAGGACGACACCGGGTTGCCGGGCAGGGTGAAGATCGGGACCTGGTCGTCGCCGACCACGCCGAAGCCCTGCGGCATGCCCGGCTGCATGGCGACCTTCTCGAACCTGACGGTGCCGAGCGGGCCGAGCGCCTCCTTGACCGGCTCGTAGGCGCCCATGGAGACCCCGCCGCTGGTGATGACGGCGTCGGCGCGCACGAGCTGGGCGTCGAGCTGGTCGAGGAAGGCGGCGGGGTCGTCGGTCACCGTGCCCGCGCGGAAGCCGTCGCCACCGGCCTCGCGGACGGCGGCGGTGAGAGTGAAGCTGTTGGAGTCCCAGATCTGGCCCGGGCCCAGCTGCGTGCCGGGCTCGACGAGCTCGGCGCCCGTCGAGAGCACGACGACGCGCGGACGCGGGCGCACCCAGACGCGACGGCGTCCGGTGCCCGCGATGATGCCGAGCTGGGCGGCGCCGATCGTGGTGCCGGGCTTGAGCACGACCTCGCCGGCCTGCACGTCCTCCCCCGCCCGCCGTACGGCGTTGCCCTCCCGCACGGGGCGGTCGATGCGCACGGTGACGGTGCCGCCGTCGGTCCACTCCACGGGCACGACCGCGTCGGCGCCCGCAGGCAGCGGCGCGCCGGTCATGATGCGTACGGCATGCCCCTGGCCGATCGCCCTGAGCTCGCCTGACCCCGCCGCGATGTCGTCGATGACGGGAAGTGACACCGGCGCGGCGGCGACGTCGGCCGCCCTGACGGCGTAGCCGTCCATCGCGGAGTTGTCGAAGGGCGGCAGCGGCACCGGCGAGGAGACCTCCTCGGCCAGCGTCGTGCCGAGCGCCCGCTCGAGCTCGAGCTCGAGCGGGGCCAGCGTGCGAACCGTGGCAAGGATGTCGGCCAGGTGCGCGTCAACTGATTTCATCGAGGAACTCACGCAGCCACGGTACAAAGTCCGGGGCGAGATCCTCACGATCCGCGGCGAACTTCACCACCGTGCGCAGGTAGTCGAGCTTGTCGCCCGTGTCGTAGCGGCGGCCGCGGAACAGCACGCCGTGCACGGGGCCGCCCTCGTCGCTCCCGCGCGTCGCCAGCGTGCGCAGCGCGTCGGTGAGCTGGATCTCGCCGCCTCTGCCCGGCGGGGTGTTCTCCAGCACCTCGAAGACGGCGGGGTCGATCACGTAGCGCCCGATGACCGCCCAGTTGGACGGCGCCTCGTCGACAGCCGGCTTCTCCACCAGGTCGGTGACGCGCACGACGTCGTCCTCGGAGGTCTGCGAGATGGTGGCCACGCCGTACAGGGAGACCTGCTCCTTGGGCACCTCCATCAGCGCCACGACGCTGCCGCCGTAGGTGTCACGCACCTTGATCATGCGCTTGAGCAGGTGGTCGCGATAGTCGATCAGGTCGTCGCCGAGCAGGCAGGCGAAGGGATGGTCACCGACGTGCTGCTTGGCGCAGAGCACGGCGTGCCCGAGGCCCTTGGGCTCGCCCTGCCGCACGTAGTGCAGGGTGGCCAGCGAGGCGGGCTCGAGGACCTGGGAGAGCCGTTCCTCGTCGCCCTTGGCCTCAAGGGCGCCTTCGAGCTCGAACGCGCGGTCGAAGTGGTCTTCGATGGAGCGCTTGTTCTTGCCGGTCACCATCAGCAGGTCGAGGAGCCCGGCGGAGGCGGCCTCTTCGACGACATACTGGATCGCGGGCTTGTCGACGATCGGCAGCATCTCCTTGGGAGTTGCCTTGGTCGCCGGGAGGAACCGGGTGCCCAGACCCGCGGCGGGCACGACGGCTTTCGTCACAGGGTCGAAGTCAGCCATACAGGCGACCCTACTGGAGGTATCTGTGGACAAGCTGAACCTGCGCCTCAAGCTGACGAGGCAGCGCGCCGCCATGCCCGAGCAGAAGAGGCGGGAGAACGCGCGGCGGATCCGCGAAACGCTGCTCGACCAGCCATGGGTCCAGATGGCCGGGCTGGTCGCCTGCTACTGGTCGATCGGCGACGAACCCGAGACACACGGACTGGTGTTCGCCCTGTGGAAGCACGGCGCGACCGTGATGCTGCCGGTGCTGCGCGACGACAATGATCTCGACTGGGCGGTCTACGACGGCCCGGACACGCTCGCGCCGGGGCGCTTCGGGATCATGGAGCCGGTCGACACGCGCAGGGGCGTCGAGACGATCCGCACCGCCGCGCTGGTGATCGTCCCGGCCCTGGCCGTCGACAGAACCTCGGGCGTACGGCTGGGCCGCGGCGGCGGCTCCTACGACCGCGCGCTGGCCAGGGTGGGCCCCAACGTGCCGACCGTCGCCCTCCTGCACGACGACGAGCTGATCGACGGCGTCCCCTCCGAGCCCCACGACCAGCCGGTCCGCTGGGCGGTCCACCCCGGCGGCCTGGTCAACCTCAGTACAGCAACTCCGTATCGTTGATCCCGCCGTTCGCCTCCACGTAGTCGGCGAGGGCGTCCTGCCTCACGGCCGCGAACAGCTTCTCCGCCTTCTTTTTGTCGATCTTCACCACGCTGGCGCCCCTGATGGTCGCCGAGCCGAGGTGCGGCGTGGTGAGCGCGGTCAGGTCCTCGACCCCTCGAAGGTCGAACGCCAGGCCGCGAAGGAGGCTCATGGTCACGCCCGGGTCCACGCTGAGCGACTTGGTCGACTCCTGCAGGAACTCGTCGATGGCGAACAGGCTGCTGTCACGCAGCTTCTGCCCCATGGCCTTGATCACGGCCTGCTGCCGCCTGATCCTGTCGAAGTCGCCGCCCGGCAGGTTGTAGCGCTGCCGTACGAACAGGAGGCTCTGCTCGCCGTCCAGATGGACCTTGCCCTGCTTCCAGGTCACCTTGTTCATCGGATCGTAGGTCGTGCGGGCCACGTACACGTCCACGCCGCCGAGCGCTCTTGTCATGGCGACGAACCCGGCGAAGTCGACGGCGGCGAAGTGGTCGATCCGCACGCCCGTGAAACGTTCCACCGTCGAGATCAGCAATGGGGGGCCGCCATAGGCGTAACTGGCGTTGATCTTGTCGTTGCCGTGGCCCTTGATCGGGACGTAGGCGTCGCGCGGGATGCCGACGACGTAGATCCGCCGTCTGTCGGCGGGCAGATGGAGAATCATGATCGTGTCGGCGCGTTGCGCGCCCTGCTCGCCCGGACGCCGGTCCGAGCCGATGAGCAGCCAGTTCTGCGCCTCGCCCACCGTCTTGCGGGGGCGCTCCGACTCGACGGGAAAGGGCTCGGCGATCCGCCGGATGTTCCCGTCATAGACGTACTGGCGCTGCATCAGCAGGGCGAATCCACCTGCGAGCACCATCGCGACCAGCATACCGCCGATGATCATAAAACGGCGTAACATCGCGCGAGCATAGCGCTGCCCGGCAGTCCGGACTAGCGGCTTATGTACGCGACAATAGCCCTCAGGAAACAGAGAGGGGGCCGGATGAAGCTCGACGTCTGGCTTCTTCTCGGGGCGGTCGTCGTCATCGCGGCCATCGCCTCGGTCAGGGTCGCGCACCGCAGTGGTCTGCCCAGCCTCCTGCTCTTCCTCGGCTTCGGTTTCCTGCTCGGCGAGAGCGGCTTCGGCATCCCCTTCGACGATCCGATGGTCGCTCAGCAGGTCGGCCTCGGCGCGCTGGCGTTGATCCTGGCCGAAGGTGGTCTGACCACGACATGGAGCCACGTCCGAAGATCCGTGCCCACCGCGCTGGCCCTGGCCACGCTCGGGGTGGCCGTCAGCATCGTGGTGGTGGCGCTTGCCGTACAGGGGCTGCTCGGAGCCGACTGGCGCACCGCGCTGATACTCGGCGCGGTCCTCGCCTCCACCGACGCCGCCGCGGTCTTCTCCGTGCTGCGTCGCCTCCCGCTGCCCACCAGGCTGTCGGGGATCCTCGAGGCGGAGTCCGGGTTCAACGACGCGCCCACGGTCATCGTGGTGGTGCTGCTCAGCCAGGCGGGCAAGCCCGTGCCGAGCGTGGGCGAGTTCGTCATGCACGCGGCGATGGAGCTGGCCATCGGCGCGGCGGTGGCGGGACTTCTGGGCCCCGCGGGCGCCTACGCTCTGCGCCGCGTGGCCCTGCCGGCCTCGGGCCTGTACCCGATCGCGGTGCTGGCGCTCACCTTCGTCGCGTACGGCGGCGCCGTGCTCCTGCACGGTTCGGGTTTCCTGGCCGTCTACCTGACAGCGCTGATCCTCGGCAACGCCAGGCTCCCGCACAGGGCGGCCACCCGCGGTTTCGCCGAGGGCGCGGCGTGGCTGGCGCAGATCGGCCTGTTCGTGATGCTCGGCCTGCTGGCCAGTCCACTCGAGATGCCGGTGGACGTCGTGCCGGGGCTCATCGCGGGAACGGTCCTGGTCCTGCTGGCCAGACCGCTGTCGGTGATCGCCTGCGCCTTCCTGGTCAGGCTGGCCCGCCTCGACGACATCAACTGGCGAGAACAGGCGTTCCTGTCGTGGGCGGGGCTGCGCGGCGCGGTGCCGATCGTGCTGGCCACGATTCCGTGGGCCGCGGGCGTGGGCCATGCCGAGCACCTGTTCAACCAGGTCTTCGTCATCGTGATCGTGTTCACCCTGCTGCAGGGCCCCACGCTGCCCTACGTCGCCAGGGTGCTCGGCGTTGCCGCCGAGGGCGAGGCGCGCGACCTCGACGTGGAGTCCGCGCCGCTGGAGCAGCTGAACGCCGACCTGCTCCAGGTCAAGGTGCCTCAGGGCTCGCTCCTGCACGGCGTGGAGGTCTTCGAGCTGAGGCTGCCCGTCGACGCGGCCGTCACGCTGATCGTCCGCGAGGGCCGTACGTTCGTGCCGACGGGCACCACCAGGCTGAGGTCCGAGGACCAACTGCTGGTCGTCACCACCGCCTCCTGCCGGGAGCAGGTCGAACGGCGGCTGCGGGCGGTCAGCCGCAGGGGCAAGCTGGCCGGATGGTACGGCGAGCGCGGTATGGAATGAGTCGCACCCAAGGAGCGTTTATGATTAGCAGTCGCGTGCGTCGAGTGCCAACCTGAGGAGGAGCGCGTGCCCACGTACCAGTACGTCTGCAACGACTGCGGTCAACCGCTCGAGGTCGTCCAGAAGTTCTCGGACGACGCTTTGACCATCTGCCCCAACTGCGAGGGACAGCTGCGCAAGGTTTTCTCGGCCGTCGGCATCGTTTTCAAGGGCTCGGGCTTCTACCGCACCGACAACCGGTCCTCGTCCGCGACCAGCACGCCGACGACGACCCCCGCCAAGCCCGCTGAGAGCACCTCCGCCCCCGCTGCGGCCGCGGCCCCCTCGCCCGCTCCCGCCGCCTCCAACGCCGCCTCTAGCTAGGCCTGTCCACCTCTGCGCCCAGCAGTTCGGGGCACAGGCGGTCCAGCAGGTGCTGGAGCTCGGGGTGCGGGCCCCAGTCGTCGATGAGTTCCTTGAGTCCCTGCCTTGCGTGCGCGAGCAGGGTCTCAGCCATGTGGTCGCCGTAGGCCGTCAGCCGCAGCGACTCTCCGTCCGGCGACCGCCTGACCAGTCCGGCCTCGATCAGCTGCTCGGCGTACGGCCTGCCCTCCGCCCTGGTGACCCTGCCCCTGTCGGCCAGCTCCTGGGCGCGGACCCAGCCTTCGCCGCCGAGCCTGGCGATGATCCATACCCCGGCGGGGGGCACGTCGTCGAGCCCCGCGAGCGCGCCGAGCCTGGCGTAGTAGTCCTTACGCAGGTCGCTGTCGGCCAGCCGTACCAGACCTCGCTCGACCTCGGCCAGCGACGAGCGCTCTGCGGACGTGGCTCCCAGGCCTTCGCCGAGGTCGACCGCCTTCACGGTCTTCCTGAGCGGCTGCTCGGGGATGAACCATGACAGCACGAACGCCACGAACATGATCGGGGCCGCCACGGCGAACACCCTGGAGATCGCGTCGGCGTAGACGTGCAGGAACTCGGCGCCGAGCGCGGGGGGAAGCCTCCTGATGACGGTCGGGTCCTCCTGCACCCGCGCGGGGTCGAACCCGGCAGGCAGCCGTACGGTGGCGACCACCGCCCGCAGGTCGTCGTTGAGCCGACCGGTGAAGACCGCCCCGAGTACGGCGACGCCGAACGAGCCGCCGATCGAACGGAAGAAGATCGCGCCCGAGGTGGCGACGCCGAGGTCCTCGTAGCCCACGGCGTTCTGCACGACGATGACGAGCACCTGCATCACCATGCCGAGCCCGGCCCCCAGCACGAGCAGGTCGATGCTCATCGTGAGGGTGGAGCTGTGCTCGGTCAGGCGGGACAGCAGGAACATCCCCAGCGTCGCCACGGCCGTGCCGAGGATCGGGAAGAACCTGTAGCGACCCGTGCGCGAGACGACCTGGCCGCTCACGATGGACATGGTGAGCATTCCCGCCATCATGGGCAGCAGGTGAACCCCTGACAGGGTGGCGCTCACGCCGTACACGACCTGGATGAACAGCGGCAGGTACGTCAGCGCTCCGAGCATGCCGAAGCCGACGACGAAGCCCACCAGGGACGACATGTTGAAGCTACGCAGCGCGAACAGCCGCAGCGGCATGACGGGCTCGTCCGCCGCCCTCGCCACGAACCACCAGCCCACCAGCATGGCCAGCGCCGCCAGGCCCAGCCCCCAGATCATCGGGTCGGACCACGGGTAGACGGTGCCGCCCCAGGTCGCCAGCAGGACCAGGCAGGAGGTCGCGCTGCCGAGCAGCGCCATTCCCGCGTAGTCGATCGTGTGGCGGGTGCGGGTGGACCTGCCTGGCAGCACCGCGACGATCACGATCAGCGCGACGGCGGCGATGGGCAGGTTGATGTAGAAGACCCAGTGCCAGGAGAGGTTGTCGACGAAGAAGCCGCCGAGGAGCGGGCCGACGATGCTGGAGACGGCGAAGACGGCGCCGAAGAAGCCCTGGTACTTGCCGCGCTCGCGGGGCGGGACCACGTCGCCGACGATGGCCTGCGCGAGGACCATCAGGCCGCCGCCGCCGAGCCCCTGCAGGGAGCGGAAGGCGATGAGCTGGCCCATCGACTGGCTGAGGCCGCAGAGGGCCGAGCCGATGAGGAAGACGACGATCGCGGCGATGAAGAGGCTCTTGCGGCCGTACTGGTCGCCCAGTTTGCCCCAGAGCGGGGTGGAGACCGTGGAGGCCAGCAGGTAGCCGGTGACGACCCAGGAGAGCTGCTCGAGGCCGCCGAGGTCGCTGACGATGGTGGGCAAAGCGGTGGAGACGATGGTCTGGTCGAGGGCGGCCAGGAGCATGCCGAGCATGAGCGCGACGAGGATCAGGCCGAGGCCTTTCTGCCGCTCTTGCATCGAATCAGCTCCTTCTCGGACGTACTGGTCCGAGCATACCCATCGCGATCATTTGACTACTCTTCGGAGTGGTGCCCACAGGCTCTTACTCCCCCGCCACCGTTGTCCACAGAACCGCGTTCTGCTCCTGCTCCGATCCGGCCCTTGCCGCTAATCTCTCGCCCATGGCCAATCGCGCAGATATCGGCGTCATCGGCGGGTCAGGGCTCTACTCCCTGCTCGACGACGCCCAGGAAGTCGAGCTCACGACGCCCTACGGGCCGCCCAGCGACGTGGTCACGGTCGGGCGCATCGGCGCGCGATCCGTGGCCTTCCTCCCCAGGCACGGCCGTGACCACCGCTACCCCCCTCACCGCATCCCCTACCGCGCCAACCTTTGGGCGCTGCGTTCGCTCGGGGTGCGCCAGGTCCTGGCACCCAGCGCGGTCGGCTCCCTGAGGGCCGAGCACGGGCCCGGCGCCATCGTCGTCCCCGACCAGCTCGTCGACCGCACCTCCGGCCGCGTGCAGACCTACTACGACGCGGGCGGCGCCGTCCATGTCTCCTTCGCCGACCCCTACTGCCCCACCGGGCGCGCGGTGGCCGTCTCCGCAGCCCGCTCGGGCGGCTGGGACATCGTCGACGGCGGCACCCTCGTCGTCATCGAAGGCCCGCGCTTCTCCACCCGCGCCGAGTCGCAGTGGTTCGCCCGCAACGGCTGGACGATCGTCGGCATGACCGGCTTCCCCGAGGCCGTGCTGGCCAGGGAGCTGACCCTCTGCTACACCTCGCTCTCCCTGGTCACCGACCACGACGCCGGGGTCGAGGCGGGCGAGGGCGTCACCCACGAAGAGGTCCTGCGGTTCTTCGCGACCAACGTGACCAAGATGCGCTCACTGGTGGCCGACGCCGTCGAGGCCCTGCCCGAGGAGCGCACCTGCGCCTGCAGCTCGGCGCTCGACGGCATCAAGCTCCCCTTCGACCTCCCCTGACGTACGGCCCGGCCGACCACGCACCCCCTGGAGTCCTCAATGCGTGCCTGGATCCGAGCCTTCAGGCGGCGACGCCGTCTCCTCGCCGCGGCGCTGGCCGCCCTGGCGTTGGCGTGCGGGCTCACCGTCCTGCGCCCGGGTCCCGGCCCGACGACCACCGTTCTGGTCGCCGCCAAGGATCTCAAGCCTGGGCCGCTCAGGCCCGGTGACCTGCGGGTCGTCCGGCTTCCTTCGCAGGCCGTACCCGACGGGGCACTGCGCACGGGCGCGACAGGAAAGATCCTCGCTTCTCCACTGCGCAGAGGCGAGCCCGTCACCGACGTACGGCTGCTCGGCCCCGGCCTGCTGGCCGCCCTTCCACCGGGCACGGTCGCGACCCCGGTGCGCATCGCCGATCCCGACGCCGCCCGCCTGCTCGCTCCCGGCGACGCCATCGGCGTGCTCGCCGCGTGGGACGGCGGCCAGCCCGCGCTGACGGTCGCCGAGCGCGTGCCCGTCATCGCCATCCCCTCGAGCCACAGCGAGGCGGGCGCCCTCGTCGTGCTCGCCACCAGCCCCGACCAGGCCAGGATGCTCGCGGCCGCCCAGGCAGGTGGACGCCTGTCGGTCACTCTTCATCCGCACTGACCGTATGCGCTTCGCTACCCTTTGTGTCCATGAGCGGATTCAAGAAGTTTCTCGTCCAGGGAAACGTCATCGACCTGGCCGTCGCGGTCGTCATCGGCGCGGCGTTCGGCGCCATCGTCACGTCCTTCGTCGCCGACCTGCTGACGCCGCTGATCTCCGCGTTCGGCGGGCTGCCCGACTTCAGCTCGCTGACGCTCACGGTGGGCGAGGCGCAGTTCAAGTACGGCAACTTCCTCAACACGCTGGTGTCGTTCCTGATCATCGCCGCGGTGATGTACTTCCTGGTCATCAGGCCCTACACCCGCTACAAGGAGACGCGTGAGGCCAGGGCGGAGGTCACCCACCGCGAGTGCCCGGCGTGCCTGTCGGAGATCCCCAGGGCCGCCTCCCGCTGCGGCCACTGCTGCGTCGAAGTCGTGCCGGTCTAGCTCAGCGCAGGGAGTCGATCTCCGGGTCGTACTCCCAGTGCCACGGCTCGTAGGGGTTGCTGTAGGCCCAGTCGGGATGGAACCAGCCGTACCTCTTGGAGTTGGCCTCCATCCACCGGAACTGCGGCGTCCCTCCCGACTGCACCCCTCCACACAGGTCCACGGCCATCCCGAGCCCGTGGTTGCTGCGCCCCGGCACCGCCGCGAAGCCGGGCCTGCGGTAGTAGACCGACTGCTGCTCCCCCAGCGTCCTGTAGGCGTCCGTGACGCAGATCGGCTTACCGAAGTGCCGCGTGTACGCCTCGTTGAGCGAGACGAACGCGATGGCCGCGTCGGCCCTCAGCAGGTGGCCGCGCTGCTGGATCGGGCAGAGGATGTTCTTGGGGATGAGGCCGTTGGGATAGTCCTTGGTCGAGTTGATCCTCAGCGGGTTGCACGCGAAGGCGGCCCGTCCCACCTTGTCGATCTTGATGCCGAGCTTCACCAGCGCCTTGGTCAGCGACTGCACGACCTTCTCCGAGCGCTTGGTCAGCGTACTGACCTCGGCCTCCACCTGGGCCGCCGCCAGCAGGTTCGTGGCCCTCAGCTCCTGCGCCTCGGCGGCCAGGCGCTGCTTGTCGGCGTAGACCTTGGCGACGGCGTCCATCTGGATCTGATTGGCCTGGGCCAGCACGCTCGCGTCGCTCTGCGCGCGCAGCATCTCCGAGGTCACGTCCCCCGTCAGATACGAGATCACGCCGTCGCCCACGGGCTGCTGGTACACCATCTCGACCAGGTCCGAGATGGGCCGCCGCATGCGCGCGAGCTCCGTCTCGGCCGCGGCCAGGTCCTTGAGCTTCTTGGTGAGCGCGTCGTTGGAGGCCTTGAGGTCGCTGGTCCTCTTGTCGAGCACCTTCTGCGCGGCGGCCAGCTCGCTGGCCGACTTCTCGGCCTCCTTGCGCAGCGCCGTGAGCCCAGCGGGATCGGGCACGACCGCCGCTGCGGCGCCGTTGGCCTCGGCGGGAGGCTCCACGGTCGAGACGAGCTCGTCGACGGTGGCGTCGGGGTCGACGGCACCGGTGAGCTCGTCCACGGGCGATCCGGCTCGGGCGACTTGGGCTACGAACTGACGAGCGTAAACGGCAGCGGCCACCTTGACCGTGGACCCGCTTGCGGAGCCGCCTGCGTCCACGGCGGGCGTGGTGTGCTTGGGCAGGGACGACCCGGCGGGAGCGCCAGCGGACAACCTTCCGTGAGCCGTCGTGGTGACCTGAGTGGTAGAGGAGCGGTCGCGGGCCGTAGCAGCGGGACCGGACTCAGACGACTCGGCGGGGGCGCCGGCAACCTGCGCCGCAAACGACCTTGCGCGGGCTGTCGCGGTGACCTGAGTCGTCGACGAGCGGTAGGGAGCCGTAGCAGCGGGGCCGGACTCAGACGACCCGGCACCAACGATGGCAACTTCGGACGCGTGCGACTTCACCCGGACCGCCGGAGCAACGTCGGCCCTTGACGAGCGGTAGGGGGCCATCACAGCGGGCTCGAAGTCGGACG
The DNA here is from genome assembly GCF_039535395.1 of Nonomuraea roseola. NCBI lineage: Bacteria > Bacillati > Actinomycetota > Actinomycetes > Streptosporangiales > Streptosporangiaceae > Nonomuraea > Nonomuraea roseola. The sequence continues at coordinate 3,656,579 of NZ_BAAAXC010000015.1, read as the reverse complement.
ACGTTGCAGGGGCAGCCTCACGCGCGGACGATCCCGCGCGGACCGGCGCGATGGCCTCAGCCGCTGACATACGGTCGTGAGCCGTCGCGGTGTCGGCCATCGACGAGCGATCACGGACCGTCGCGGCGACGTCGGCCGTTGACGAATGGTCGTGGACGGCCGATGCGGACAGGCCCACCAGCATCGAAGAGATCGTCGTGACGACCGCGATCAGACCCGCTGATCGAGGGGCTGACACGTTCGATTCCTCCGTTTGCGAACTCGTTACCTGGGTCAGGCACGCACGTTACTACAGCCCTCTCGGTGCCCGGACCGAACTCCCGAGAGCCGTTATGTTCCCAACGCGCCGTTTGCGGGATTTGCGGGGCCGGTTTCTACGCGAGCCTCCGCTGATGCTCCTGACACACCTCCCAGAGCCAGGTCTCCTCCCACTCCCCCGGACACCCCTCCGGTTCCGACGGCCGCTCCCACCTCGACTCCCCCGGCGCTGTCGGCTCTCTCGGCTCCCGCGACTCCCCCGGCTCACCCGGCTCCCGCGACTCCCACCCGTGCCGCCGCTCCTCAACGTCCGCCTTGGGCGTGCTCACCCGCTCCACCTCCCGCGGCACGGCCACCACCACCCGCCCGGGCACCCTCGCCTGGGGCGCGGACGGAATCGGCCCTCCGTACCTGGCGTCCGGATGAGGCGGCGCCGGCGCCCACACCGGCGCGAACGACATCCCACGCTCAGCCCCTGCCAGGTAACCCACCCGTGCGCCGTCCCCCTCAGACAGGCGGTGCCCGAGGGTCGCACTGTGGCTCAGGTATGCACCGTGGCCCGGATCCGCGCTTCCGCCCTGGTGCGCACCTTCGCCCAGATGCGCACCCATGCCCTGGCCAGCACTCCCACCCGAGCTAGCATTCCCACCCCGGCTCGCACTTTCGCCCTGGCTTGCGCCCTGGCCCTGGTTTGCACTCTCGCCCACCGGCGCGTTCTGGCCCGCCCCCGCGTATTGGCCAGCCCTCGCCCGGCGGACGGAGTCACCGTCGACCGCCCCGTCCGGGGCGCCAGCCGCCAGCGTGGCGGCGTCGTACCCGGTGAGCTGCGCGGCCAGGAGCCCCCCGGCCAGAATCGCGGGCGCGAGCAACGCCCCGCACAGCACCACCGGACGTCCTGCCCCTCGCCTACGCAACTGTTTACGTCGACTTCTCTTCACGGGGGCGACGTTAGCCAGGGGGCTGGAGTGAGGAGGCGATCGCTTGTCATGCCTTTACCGCAGCTCACAGCAGCCATGACCGACACCACAAAACTCACACCCGCCCAGCGGCACACGCACTGCCAGAACTTCGCTAGGCTTATGCGTGTCCGCCTCCGTAGCTCAGGGGATAGAGCACCGCTCTCCTAAAGCGGGTGTCGCATGTTCGAATCATGCCGGGGGCACACAGTAGATCAGGCATTACGCATCCGACCTGCGGCTTTCCGGCCGCGGGTCTTTTGCTTGTTAGGCAGCCGTATGCCACCGTAGGCAGCCGTAGGACAGTGATCGCGGGATATATGCGGGATGATCTTGAGCGTGTTTCAGCAGCTCGCGCCCCTGATTGTGAGGCGCCTGTGCAGCGCCTAGCCCTCTTCGATCTTGACAACACACTCATCGATCTAGACGCGGCGTTCGTGGTCTGGGCGACGGAGTTCGCCGCCGAACGTGGCCTCGAAGCGGAAGCCGTCGACTGGCTGATCGCTCTGGACCAGGAAGGCTTGCCACATCGAGAGGCCTTCTTCGCCCGGACGCGGGAACGGTTCGAGCTGCCCGATCCCGTCGAGGAGCTGTGGGCCGCCTACCGCGCTCGCATGCCGCTCCTCGTCCACTGCCGTACTGAAGTACTGACCGGGCTGTCGGAGCTGCGGGAGGCGGGTTGGCGGGTGGCCATCGTCACCAACGGAACCGCCGACAACCAGCTCGGAAAGATCGAGCACACCGGCTTGGCCGACGTAGTGGACGGCTATGCGCTGTCCGGCGCCGAGGGCATTCGAAAGCCTGAGACTGGACTGTTCGATGTCGCGGCGCGGCGCTGTGGGCTGACACTCGCCGCCGGCGGATGGATGATCGGCGACCGCCTTGGGGCGGACGTCGCGGGCGGGCGTGCAGCAGGCTTGCGAACTATCTGGGTCAACCGCGGCGGACAGCCGAAACCAGAGCACGGAGCCGACCACGTGGTCTCCGACGTCGTCGAGGCGATGAGCATTCTCCGCACGCAGGAAGGGCCCCGGTGAGACACCGAGGCCCTGTGCACACTGCTGTGGTCACTCTTCGAGAGCGTTGTTGATCTTTCCATTGATGGTTTCTCGCTGGCCGTCCAGGCACTTGGCGTAGACCCTGTTGAGGATCTCAACACTGTTGCCCGCGCGAAGGGCGACCTCCGCGGCTGGCACACCCGCGTTCAGCCACAGAGAAAGGGCCGCGTGCCTAAGGTCGTACGGCCGAGCGGCCAACGGGGAGTTCACCTGCGCTTCGGTGAATACGAGGGCACGAGCCTCCTGCCAGACGTAGGAGTACGCCGAACTGGAGTAGGAACCGCCCTTTGATGTTCGGAAGAGCCTCCCGTCTTCCGCCGTGCCGTACGCCTTGATGTGTTCGCGAAGGATGGCGACCAGCGCAGGTGGGATCGGGATCTCTCGTGTTTCCTTCTTCGCCCGGTGCTTGAGGCTGCGGGACTCGTGGGTCTGGCCCGAGTTCGTCCATCGCTTGGTGCCCTGCGGCCTCGCCTTCTCAAGCACGATCAGCCCCCATCCGGACGCCGGCAGGGTGCAGTTTTTCACCCGTAGGTCCGCTGCCTCCTCAGGTCGAAGACCCGCGTAATAGATGCAGGCGAACATTGCCTTGAGCCGGACACCACGAGTGCGGCCGACCCGAGGAACAGCGTTCAACAGCTCCTTCGCTTGCATGGGATTGACGACGGTCCGAGGGTCGACAGCAGTAACCGCCTTCGGCGGCTTCCACTTGATCGTGTCCAGAGGGTTGGACGCGAAGACCTTCTTTTCCACGGCTCGTTCCAGCAAGTGATGAAAGATCGCCCGCTTGCGCCGTACCGTGTTGGCCGCCGCTTCCTCCCCCGCGAACGTGACCGAGATGGCATCAAGGGCGCGGCGGAGTACAGACGGGTCTTGAAGGTCCACCAACGGGAGGGACGCCTTCTGCAGCCAGCCCAGAGCGAGCGTTCCCGAGCGGTTCAAGTCGGTGCGCCTGTCCTTGGGCAGGAGTGCGTGAGACCGGAGAACCTCGCGCAGCTCGTCATCGTCCGGATGCCCTGACACATCGTCGACGAGGGCGGGAATGAGCGACAGCAGCGCGTACACCTCCGTCTCCCGTGTCCGCGGCGCTGTCCCTTGCCATCTAGTGATCACGTATGTTTGCGCGAACTCCAGGAAAGAGGGCCCTGCTGGTTCTGGCTCAGTGTTGAGCATCGAGACCGGCAGACCCGTCGCGATGTCGAAGAGCTCGCCAGCCTTCGCCGCCTGCCTGAGGTCGGAGAGGAAGCTGTCGGCCAAACCCTTCGTGCGGAAACTCTTCGACTTGGACTTGCGGGCCACGGTCCAGCGGACTACGAAGGAGATCGCCTTGCCTTGGGTCTTGCGCTGGGTCTCCCAGAACTTCACGTCATAGCTGGTCGTCATGACGCCTCCCGAAGTCCGTCGAGCCAGGCGTCCAGGTCGCTCCTCCAGACGCGCAGTTCCTCGTTGGGGTACTGGACGCAGACCGGCGCCTTGCCCAGCTCCCGCCAGCGGTAGAAGGTCCGGCGCGAGACGCCGTTCAGCTCCTCCAGGACTTCAGGGAGGGTCAGAAGCTTGTCCTTGTTACGCATCCGGGCTCACCTCCAGCCGGAGGGAGGCGAGGAGCGCGTCTACGGGCGACAGACCCTTGCCGACGTACTCCCAGTGGGCGATGACGAGGACGGTGTCCTCGTCGAAGAGGGGCAGGCGACCGGTGGTGATCGCTTCGGCGCGGACGTGCTCGGTGCGGTCGGCGCGGATGTCGCCCATGGTGGTGGAGAAGTGGCGCGATTTGGTGGAGAAGTGTCCGCGGAAGCCGAGCATGTGTGCCCATTGGATCAGCCGGAGGTCGGCCAGCTTGTCGAGAGCGCCCAGGCGCATGCAGGCGGCGATGAGGCGGCGGGCGTGGTCGCGGATCGGGAGGGTGTCGAGGTCGGTGAGTGGGTTGATGCGCTGGTCGAGGGCGCCAACGCATTCGGCCGCCTTGGTGGCGTACTTGGCGATGTAGGAGGCGACGGCCTGCTCGGTGAGGTCGCCGTCCATGGCGATGCGCCGGATATCGAGCTGTGTCCCCCACTTCAAAACCCGCGCCGGTTCACCACCCGCGGCCGGAATCGTAACGGTCACGGCTGACGCAGCGTGCTGTACGGCTTGCGCCAGCGCTTCGGCGCTCGCCCATCCCGGCGGTGGGGATGAGGGACCGTCTGGGCCGTCGAGGCGGATGACGGCGTGCAGGTGGACGACTCCGCGCCGCTGGTACTCGGCCACCTTGGCGAAGGAGATCGTCACTCTTTCCTTGAGCGCCTTGAGGGTCAGGCCGGACAGCTTGGCGAAGCGCCGGCGCAGGGCTTCGGTGAAGCGGCGCCATAGCTCGGGCGCTACGGAGTTGAACAGCACCGAGCCGGAGTAGTCGTAGCAGTCGGCGCACAGCGGTTCGCCGAGGCGGGAATCGTCGGCACCGTGCTTGGCCGTACACGAAAGGACGCGGCCGTGCGGGCAGGTGCGGGCGTTGCGGCGCGGGTGGCACGGCAGGAGCTTGGCGCCGCGCTCGCGGCGGGTGTGAACGAGCCCGAAGGAGGGGGCGGTGAGAGTCACGAACAGGCACGGGTGCGTGGCCACCGTCGGAGGCACCCCCTTGCCGCCGACGAGTCCGGCGCGGATCAGGTGGTAGGTGTCGGCGCGGTAGGTGTCGGCGCAGGACGGGCAGCGGGAGGCGCGGCGGGTCTTGCAGGGGACGCGCAGGATGCCGCCGGGTTCGGTGGCGGTGGTGTAGGTGTGCAGGCGGCGTCCGGTGGCGGGGTCGACGTGCAGCACGTGGCCGCGCAGGTGGATGGGCTGCCGGCAGCCGCCGGTACGGCGGAGCTGGGCGACCCAGCGGTCATGGTGGGGGTCGTCGAGCCGGGCGATGAGCTCGGCTACGGTGTCGGGGCTTGCCATGATGGGGCTGTCCCTTCCGGGCTTCGCGGTTCGGTTCGGGATGGCCCCCGACGTGACGGACGTCTTGGCGGATGTGTGGTCACGCCGGGGGCGCCGAAGGCTTCAGCAGTAGCCGTAGCCCTCGCAGTGCGGGCAGGTGTCGCCGTAGCTGTCGATGCCGGTTCCGCCGCAGGTGCAGCACTGGTGTCGGGGCGGCGCGGCGGGCGGGATGGCCTCTTCGCTCATGTGATCCACCCCCCTCCCGTGGAGCGGTTCGGGGCGGTGTTGATGAACACGCGCCAGGTGTACGGGCGACCGGTCTGGAGCAGCGTGGAGACGGAGCCGACCGGTAGGACGGTGCGGATCTGGCGGATGGCGTGGGCGAGTTCGGCGTGGGTGCCGTCGATGCGGATGCGCATGGCTGTCGTCCTTCTGGTTAGGCGGGGCTGTCACGCAGGGTGCGCAGCAGGTCTGAGGCGAGTTGACTGGATACGCCCAGCCGGGCGCGCAGGGTGTCGCGGGTGATGGGCTTGCCGTGGCGTGCCTGGTGTTCGTGGGCGACGCGGCGGGCGTAGTCGAGGAGCTCGCCGACCGGCCCGTTCTGATCCGGTACGGCCAGCGCGGTCGTCTCCGGTACGGCGGGGACGAGGTCTGAGGACGGTTCGGGACGGGGTTCGGAGGCGCGGCGCTCCAGCATCGAGACCGCGACGAGGAAGGCGCCGGCCGGTGTGGCGGCGGTGATCCATCCCCAGGGCGACGGTTCGGCTTGGGCGAGGTTGGCGGCCAGTGACAGGACGATCCCGCTCGTCAGGACGAGGGTTGGCCAGGAGATCCGGCCGTTTCGTTCCCGTCCGTTCTTGCGGTCGCGCTGCCGTTCTCGGGCGGCCATGACGCAGGTGAGGTCGACGCAGACCGCTACCGCCCAGGCCATCCAGCCCGTCTGTCCGTGCTCGGTGGCGGTGTCGCGGATGTGGGTGAAGCTGCCCGCTCCAGCGATCAGGGCGAGGATCAGCACCGGCGCGGTGTCGGCCAGGCGGGCGGCTTTGGGGGTCATCGGGAACGCTCCTTTCAGGCGGCCAGTTCGGGGTTGCCGTTGGCGGGCAGTTCGTGGCCGAGTCCGCTGGCGGCGACCTGGGCCCAGGAGGGGGTGAGGTCGGCGAAGGTGTGGGCGGCGCGTTCGGCGGCTTCGGTGGAGACGTAGCCGGAGCGGGCCCGGTACCAGCGGCCGTCCGCGCCGGTGATCACGGCGACGCCGGGCATCTCGGGGGCGATGGAGCGGGCGGCGACCAGGGCGTCGGGGTCGAGATCGCCGAGGGTCATCACCGCGGTTTCGGGGTCGTTGACGCGGTGGCAGACGCGCCCGCCGATCTGGGCGCGCAGCGCGGTGACGCCGGGGCCGAGGTCGGAGCCGATGCGCTGACCGGACAACAGGAGGTGGATGCCGAAGGCGCGGCCGAGCTGGGCGATGCGCAGCAGGGCGGTGGCCGTCCGGGTGACTTGGTCTTTTTCGGCTTTGTCGGCGGTCAGGAAGAGTTCGGCCAGCTCGTCGATCAGGATGATGACGGGGATGGGGCGAAGGGTGTCGGGAAGCTGCCAGATGTCGCGTACGCCGTGCCGCCGGCAGGCCAGCATCCGCGAGCCCATGACGGTGATGAGGTCGGCCAGCAGATCGAGGCACTGTTCGCGGGTGGTGGCCAGTGCGGACAGCCGAGGGCCGTAGACCGACAGTTCGACGCCGCCTTTGAGGTCGAAGCCGACCATGGCGACCGGCTGCGGAGACAGGCTCACAATGAGGGCGTTGAGCAGGTTGGACTTGCCGGATTGGGTGGCACCTACGTTGATCCAGTGCGGGATGAGCCGGAAGTCCATCCGCCAGGCGGCGCCGGTTTCCAGCACGCCGACGACGGGACGCAGCAGGTCGTCAGCAGACCAGCCGGCCGAAGGCTCAGTTGGAGGTTCGGCAGGCGCGACGTGAGTCAACGGGTCTTGGGTGATGCCTTGCAGGGTGACGCGGCCGGGTCGGGAGCCGACGACGCGGACGGCTTCGATGCGCCAGGCGTGCGCGAGCCGTTCGCAGACCTTGGCGTAGTCGTCGGGGACTTGGCCGTCGAGCAGGTGGAAGGTGATGCGGAAGCCGTTCCGCGTGGGCTTGGGCAGGCCCATCCATGGCTTGGTGTCGACCGCGACCCGCTGGAAGCGCCGTTTGACGCGGACGACGCCGGTGGAGGCGACCAGGCCGGGGATGGTGGTGAACCACCAGCGCTGCCGCTTCTTGGTGAGCCCGCAGCCGGAGGCGACGTGCCGCCAGGACCAGCGCAGCCACACGGCCTTGCGCGGGAAGACGAACAGGTACCAGTAGGAGACTGGCGCCCAGCGCCGCCACAGGATCAGCAGGAGCAGTGCGGCGAGGGCCTTGATGACGGGATGGTGAATGTCGATGTCGATCACTGGCCCGCCGCCGTTCTTCCGGCACCGGCCGGGATGAACGCCTGCGCTCGGTAGGAGATGCCCCACCGGCCGCCGGTCTCCCAGACGTAGCCGAGCAGGCCCACGGGGACGACCTCGTCGCCGACGTTGATCTGCGGTTCGGGGGTCGTGCTGACCTTGACGAGTTCCATGCGGCTGGACTCGTCCTCGAACAGCAGCGTCAGTTCGTACATGACGTTGCCGTCCTTGTCGCGCTTGATCTCGCCGGTGTCCTTGCTGACCAGGCGGGGCTTGGGGGCCTTGACGCAGGTGATCTGGAGCTTGGTGACGTCGACGGGGATGGGGATGGCTCGCATGATCTTTCCTTTGATCGGGGGATGCCTAGAAGACATGGAACGCTTGGAATTCTAAGTTGTCAAGGAGTTCTTTGACCGCTTGGTTGCGGTGTGCTCAACTTGGGGTGGACGAGGAGGGCGCAGATGGTGGAGAAGTCGGGCCGGCCGGCCTATTTGCAGATCGTCGACGACCTGAGCGAGCAGATCCGCCGGGGAACGTTGGCGCCTGGTGACGCGCTCCCCTCCATCGCCCAGCTCGGCGAGCGCTACGACGTCTCGGCCAGCGTGATCAAGTCAGCCGTCAGCGTGCTTCGCACCCAGGGGTTGGTCGTCGGCCAGCAAGGCAAGGGCGTGTTCGTCAGCGAAACACCGCCTGCGGCCGGCCCCGCCGATGACATCGACAACGAGGTCCTGGCCCAGTTGGCGGATATGCGCCGCACTCTCAAGGAACTGGGGGATCGGCTTGCGGCTCTGGAGTCGACGGTGTTCCCAAAGCCGAAGCGATCTCGCTGACCCGGCAGGTCAACTCCTCCAGTTCTGCCCTGATCTCCGCCAGTTCCCTGATGACTCGGTGCCGGTTCGTCTCCATCGCCATCTCCTTGTGCTGCGTTTCTTCGGAGTGGCTTAAGTTCACCGTGACCTGGGGATTTCCGGTATCACGCGGATGTAGTTAAGCTTCTTCAGTTCGGCTCAACAGCATTTACACGTCTGTTTTCACATGCACGACCCGCACACCGCGCACCGCCCCCCAGTGTGAAGGCGAAGGTATGCAATGAAGACGACCCAGCGAACTGGCTGGACCCCCTCCCGCCTGCGCGAACACCGCGAGGCGCACGGACTTACCTTGGAAGCCGCAGGCGAGCGGCTACGCCAGGCGGCGGCGCGGCATGGCTTGACCGTTCCTGCGGCTAACTTCCAGACCCTCTGGGGCCACGAACAGGGCACAGTTTTTCCTGGCCCGCACTACCGGCGCGCTTACTGCCTGCTTTACCAAGCCACCGAACCCGAACTTGGCTTTCGCCCAGCTTTGCCCGGTGAATCACAGAAAGCGGAAATCGTGATTTCTGATTTGCCTCCGCCTGCTGACCCTGTCGCCGACAACGCCGCCGCCCAGGTCATCGAAGAAGCATTCACCAAGGTCTCCATCGGCGGCATCGAGCCGGGCGACTCACCACAGGCTCTCCTGCGCAATCGCGTGGTGGACGCCTGGCGCCGGCGACACGGCGGAGGCAGCCCCAAGCCGATCCTGGTCCTGGTCGGCGGATACGCCGGATCAGGCAAGACCGAGTTCTCCCGCTTCCTGTCGGACATCACAGGGTGGGCCTTCCTGGACAAGGACTCCCTCACGCGGTGCATCGTCGAGCGTCTCCTGGTCTCACTCGGCGGCGACCCCAACGACCGCCACACCGACCTGTATCTCAAGGAGGTCCGGCCGCTGGAGTACCGATGCCTGATGGAGACCGCATGGGACAACCTCAACATCGGCACCTCCACCATCCTCTCGGCGCCGTTCATCGCGGAGCTGAAGGACGAGGCATGGTTCACGCGGCTGGAGAATCGGTGCGCGGCGAAGGGCATCGACGTTGCGGCCATTTGGGTCCGCTGTGACCCCGAGTCCATGCGCGAGTACATCGAGTTCCGCGGCGCCGCTCGTGACGCGTGGAAGCTGGACAACTGGGACCAGTACGCCGAAGGACTAGCCGTAGACACCAGTCCGCCCACCGCGCACATCACTGTCGACAACAGGCTCGGCGCCGCCATCAGTCTCGCCGACCAGACCCGCGAGGCGCTCAAGCGGATCCTGGCGTGAGCACGCAAGGGATCGTCCTGTACGGCCCTCCTGCCAGCGGCAAGGACACCGTCACCGCCGCCCTGCACAGTCTCGACCCGCGGTTCGTCCTGCTGCCCAAACTCAAGGTCGGCGCCGGTCGAGCGGCGGGATACGAGTTCGTCACGAGTGAGCACCTGGGCAAGCTCCGCGACGAAGGCCGGCTGCTGGTCGAGACGCGCCGCTACGGCAACGTCTACGCCATCGACCGCCAAGCCATCGAGATACGGCACGCCGCCGGCTACGTGCCCGTCGTCCACATGGGCAACATTCCAGACCTCCGCCGGCTCATCGGCCGCGTCCCCGACTCGTGGCTTCGCGTCCTGCTGTGGGTCCCGCGTGAGGTCACCGAGCGGCGCTCGCAGGCTCGCGGGGATGTCGACACCGGCAAGCGCCTGACGGCATGGGATGAGACGGTCGACGACCTCGAAGCCAACACCGACGCAGGATTCTTTCATCTGCGGCTCCACACCAACCGGCTCAGTCCGGAAGCAGCGGCGAAAGGAATCACGAGCGCGTACGACCGTCTGCGGGTGGCCGGATGTCCTCACGAGGAGGGTTCCCACCGTTGAGTCGCGCCGCGACCTGGTCAGGAATCAGGTCGAGGCGCCACCACGTATCGCAATCCTGACAACGGGCCCCGTCCACGACAGGACGCTGATAGGTCCACTCGACGTCGCCGTGAGGACAGTCGGGCTCGCTATAGCTCTCGACGCATCGCTCGGCGGTAACAGACGACTCGTCAACTGTGATGATGAGCGGCGCGTCACCCTGACCTTGGCGACAGGTCGGGCATGTGATCGCTAGCGAGCGCGCGAACGCCTCTTCAAGTCGCCCCTGGTCCTCGATGAGCGAGACCAGCGCCGACCAAGAATCGGCGGTCAGATGCCGCGTAGGACCCCCTCGTAGCTCGGCACGGGTGAGCGACCGATCGGGATCACGACGGGCCGAGAAGACGCCCCGCTCGTCCACAGTGGTGCGCCAGCCATCGACGTGCGGGCCGTTCGCCAGAACGATTCCGGAGTCTGCGGCTGACGGCACGGGGGTACCTCCGTCCGCGTCGAGATGCCGGGCCCTCAACGCGCACGCCCGTCGAGGATCGCCGCCCAAAGTCGCTCCGCCTCGGACGTACGCAGCCAGTGGGACTCACGTACGGTCAGTGGACTGTCTCGGCGATCAAGACGCCGCACGAACAGCACTCCTGCCGCTGCGCACAGCTCGTATACGACGTTTCGGCAGCCGCAGGTGTGTTCCCGTACGCGAACGCGCTCGGCGCGCGCGGTGCTCTCGTACCAGGTGACCGGCTCGCAGTCCGGCTTTCTGGGCGCCGGATGTGTCCCGTGATACGTCGCGAGTTCCACATCTGGTCTGAGCATGGCTTCACCCCGGCGGCTCGTCTGCGCTGCTATGCCTGAGCCGCCTCGAAGGGAACTGGGACGGCACGTCATGCAGGCAGCGTAGCTCGCCTGTACACCCCTGTCTATGCCATGGCATGCCATGAGCTGCCTGATAGTGCCTGAACAGGGCTTTCTATGGTTAGAAAGTGATCGACTTCGAGCCAGATCGCTCCAGGTGGGAGCAGATAGCCGACGTGCTACGCGCACGGATCGTTGACGGCGCCTACCCACCCAAGCATCTGCTATCCGAAGTCCAACTCATGCAGGAGTTCGGGGTTGCACGTGGGACCATCCGCAAGGCCATGCAGCGACTTCGCGATGAGAGCCTGATCTACACCGTGCCCAATCTCGGCAGCTTCGTAGGCCAGCCGCGGCCCACCGAGTAGCGTCACGGGTTGTGTCACGCCGCATCGACTTCTACGACGATCCCGACGCGCCAGCCCCCAACAGCCTCGTTCCGTCCGTGAACGTCATCGTCCGCAACGACGCTGGCGACATCCTCATGATTCGCCGCTCCGACAACGGCAACTGGGCCCTTCCAGGCGGAGCGATTGACCTAGGCGAGTCCCTGTCACAGGCCGCGGTCCGGGAGACCTACGAAGAGACTGGCATCACCTGTGCGATCACAGGTCTGGTCGGCATCTACACGGATCCCAGACACGTGATCCTCTACACCAGCAACGGCGAGGCTCGACAGGAGTTCTCCATTGTGCTGACCGCACACCCAATCGCAGGAGAGCCACGGCCCAGCGATGAGTCCTGCGAAGTCCAATGGCTCAGCCCAGACGCGATCACTGGCTACCAGATGCACCCATCCATGCGCCTGCGCCTCACTCACTACCTGCAAGGAAAGCCTCCCCACATCGGCTAGGCGCCTGTCTAGACCCACCTGATGCTTGACGGTTCAGTCCCACCACATCCTTGACAGTTGCCCTTGAATTCATAGGACGGCCTTGCGGGGCCGGTGGGCTTTGATACTCCGGACGGGCTGGTCAGTGGTCCGCCGGAAGGTGCGCCTGTCGTCGCCGAGTTCGACCGTGATGACGGTGTCGGTGACATGAGCGGTGACGACGGTCCGGGCATGCAGACGTCCCAACGACACGACCTGTCCGGCGATCATGATGCGGCCGTTGTCGCTGGCCCGCCGCTGCACCGTGATCGGGGCGGCGGAGGCGTGTGGGGGCGGCCCGGCCGGACGGGCTCCGCGTAGCCTGCGGGCCTGCTCATAGGTGAGCGGGTTGGATCGCGAGCGCAGCAGCTCGCGGGTGCCGGGGTCGAAGAACATCAGGGTGTTGCCGTCGATCCGGATGCCGACCCGGCGCCCGTTCAGGATCTCCGCAGCCAGCACGGCCTGTCCGGCCAGGCCGACCAGCCCGGATCGGTTGACGGTCCGCTCCACCTCGATCGCCGTGCCCTCCTCGACCGGGGGCAGTGGCGAGGGCCCGGCCTTGCGGGCTCCCCGAGCGGCCAGCACCGTCAGGTCGGCGGTGGAGAAGTGCGAACGGACGCTCTTGATCCGAACCCCGGCATTCAGCAGGTGGACCACCTGGCAGTCAGCCCAGAACGTGATGTTCACCCCGGCCAGGCCGGTGCCGAGCCAGAACTGACGACCACTCACCCACAGGTTCCCCGATGGCGGGACGACCCGCTCGAACTCGATCGCCTCCCCGTCCCACACCCAACCAGACACCGGCTCAACGGCGGGCTCGCCGAGCTGCTCAGGCACTGGATCCGGGTCAGGCACCGCGGCCAGCCGCACCACCGACGGCAACCGCAACGGCAACAGCTCCCGCTCATCTGGGGCCCGGCAGGTGAACCGGTCGGCCGGCACCGCCATATCGAGCGCCTGATGCGGCCGGATCGCGTTGTAGTCGGCCACCCACCGACTGACCGCGGCCTGCGCCGCCGCCAGGTCCGCGAACGGCATCGCGTCGTTGAGGAACTCCCGCCGCAACGTGCCATGGAACCGCTCGATCTTCCCCGTCGTGGTCGGAGAGCGCGGCTGGGTCAGCCGATGGGTGATCCCGTTGTCTCGGCAGATCCGGTCGAACAACACCTCGCCGCCCTTGCCGAACCGGTCGGTGAATTGCTTGCCGTTGTCAGTGAGCACCTCATCGGGACGCCGAAGGCCCTCAGCGCAGCAGCAAAAGCCAGACACACCGCCCGGCCCGACGCCCGCGGCACCACCGCCGCGATCACGCAGAACCGGGAATGGTCATCGACGCCGGTCACGACCTTGCACTCGGTCCCATCGGCCAGCAACACCCCGCCGACGATGTCCATCTGCCACAACGCCATCGGAGCATCACGCTCCCACCGCTTATAGTCCTGGCGTTTGCGCCGCCGCCGGCCCGGCTCGACCAGGCCGTGCCGCACCAGCGCCCGATAGACACTCATCCGCGACGGCACCGGCTCGATCCCCAACCTGTCGATCTCATGAACGATCCGGATCGGCCCCCACCGGGGATGCTTGCGCCGCAACTCGCACACCACGACCTCGACCTGGGCAGGGATCTGATCCGGAGACGACACCGGACGCTTGGACCGGTCGACCAACCCGGCCAGGCCCGACTCCCGATACCGGACCAGCCAGGTATGCACGCTCTGCCGTGACACCCCGAACTTGGCCGCAACCTCGGTCACCGGGACACCTGCCTGAACTTCCAGCACCGCGCGATACCGCTGCTCGACAACAGACAAATCCACCAGCGCCAATCCCGGCCTCCCGCAACGCGACGCCCGCAAACGACGCACCACGGCATAGCCGAAACCAGCAACCGTCAAGCATGTGGTGGGACAGCAGTGTCAAGCATCTCCCGGGACAGGACACATCGGCTAGGCGCCCATGAATGAGAACTTTCTCTACGTCTTTAAAGGCGGTCCGCTGCGCGGCCCGCCGGGCGCGCTGGTCGGCAAGCGTGCCCGGCTGCGGCTCTTCGGCCGGTCCGGGCACGCACCGCCCTACGCGCCCTGATGCTGTCAGACGTGACGAACTAAGACGGGCACGATTCGTCACTTCAATCTTCGCTGTGAGGGGCGGGGTGATCGATCGCCGCGGCCCTTCCATACTGGCCTTGCCATCAGCATGCGTGGAACTCTCCCAGGCTCGCGAGTCTCACCGGCACCAGCAACTAAAGGGGGCACCCCTACGTTGGCCGTCCAGTGCATCCGAGGGCAGTTGTCAACCACCCTATGACGACCCGAGCCTCCGACAGGGCGCAGCGCACTACTGGGAAGAGCCCTGCCTAGCGCTTGTTCCGGCTGAGAAGCGAAAACCGGCTGCCGCGCCGCTTCCGGTGCTCGGGCCTGGCGGCCCTGCGCTCCGGGTCAGCTTGCCACTGAACATGAGAGCTGAGGACCGCTGCCCTATCGGCATTGCAACAACGGTCCTGGACGATTGTGCTGCCGGACATGACGTCAGATACGCACTCGGCGATACTCCGGTGACTGCGGCCGACCTCGGCAAGCTGAGCACTCGACGTGTCGAATAGGTGGGCGCGATGGTCGAGCGCAAGTTCCTTGAAGACATGGAGCGTGGCACGATAGGGGATCATGTCAGGCTTTCGGCCGGACTTGTGGTGAGAACTGCTCCACCAAGGGCCCACGCTGACTCCCGTGCCTGGCCGCTCGTCCGCGCCCCATCTTGCCGATGCCGTCTGTGTCACTGAAACGCTTCCTTTAGATATATTTCTTCAAGACCTAGCCACTGAAAGCGGTCAAACCCGACAAAACCCCCGAGCTTCTCGAATTGGCATTAGTAGGAACAAACATCCTCTCACGGTACGGAGGGTTGAAATTATCTAACAGCCAGTCTATTGCTGGTGCTAATATATAAAATATAGAATAGCGAGGTCCTCCCGTGAGTTACCGCAACAAAACGTATGTAGCCTTCGCCAGCGAAGACATTAGGTCCTATAGACTAATGGAAGCATGGCGCGAAAATAGGAATATCGATTTCAACTTCTATGATGCGCATGACCTGTACGTCTCGCGCGACACCAGTAGTCGGGAGACGATCAAGCGTAACCTGCGAGAGCGGATGAAAAATGCCAAGCAGTTCGTATTGCTCGGCAGTGCTAACGCCAAGAAAAAAGGCGGAGACGGCTATTCATTCTTGGCATATGAGATCGAGGCGATAGTCAACCTCGACCTGCCGGTAGTGATCGCCAACCTTGATGGTGGGCGGACAGTTAATCGGAACTTCATTCCCAAACCGCTATTGGACGTCGACTACTACACCATGTCAGTGTCGTTCCAACCGGCGATCATCAAGTACGCCTTGGACGAATACGCCGAGGCGTACGCCCGCAGCTCCAATACCGGGTGCTACCAGTACAAGCCAAGCGTCTACGAACAGCTCGGTCTATGAGCGGGGCACTGCTTAATGACCTAAAGGGTCAGCGCTTCTGGCAACACTTCGCGGTCCATGCCCTGTCGGCAGTTGGTCTTATAGCGGTGCTCGCTGGCCTCTACGATGTTTTCTTCCCTGACGTGGCTGAAGGTGTCGGGGCATGGATGACCATCATAACGGTCGGAATCGCACTGATTTACGCTGCCGTCAGGTCTTGGCCTCGGCCGATCGAGCAGCAATACGAGGCGCCGAATGTGAAAATAAGCCTAGTCCGGGGAAACATCCTTGAGCAGGACGCGGATCACCTGGTGATCGGTATGCAGACAACTTTCGATACGGAAATGCCGCGAATCATCGCTCGGACGAGCCTCCAGGCCCAGTTCGTTAACAAGATCTACGGTGGAGACGTGAAGCGCCTAGATGGTGAGCTGGATCAGGCGCTCAGTGATAAGGTCCCAGTGGGCACGATCACAAAACCGGGGAAGACGAAGGTTTACGAAGTGGGAACAGTGGCAGTACTGGAGCAGGCCACTCGGAGCTTCTTCTGTGTCGCGTACTCAGAGATGGACGCGAAGAACGTTGCTCGAAGCTCAATCGAGAATCTCTGGCGAGGTCTCGATCAGCTCTGGCGCGAGGTCGCCGATCGCGCGAATGGCGGTACGGTTGCTGTCCCGGTTCTTGGTGGCGGACTAGCGAGACTGTCGCAAATTCTGCCCGCCCAGGATTCGGTCCGGTTCATTATTTTGTCATTCATGTTCGCCTCTCGCCGGGAGCGGGTATGCGATGAGCTAAAGATCGTGGTGCAATCAGAGCAGTACGACCGGCTCGACCGCTTGGAGATCCAAGCCTTCCTTATGTCGCTGAGGGCGTCGTGATAGCGGATTCAATTCAGCTCCCAGACGATGGTTCTTGTGCCTTCTGCGCTTACCTCAATGGCACGCGCCCGTACACCATCCTGGCTCGCGATGAGGTCACGGCCTTGTTGATTACACGGGAACAGCGCGGTGTAGCCCACTTGCTCGTCATCCCCGTCCGCCATGTCGAGACCATCCTCGATTTGAGTGACGAGGAGGCAGGTGCTCTAATGATCGCCGTGCGTGAGGCGGCTCGCGTGATCGACCGCGCCGAAAGACGGCCGGGCATTGCGGTCTGGCAGAACAACGGAGTGCCTGCGGGGCAGTCGATCGGCCATGTTCACTTCCATGTGGCTGGCACACTGCCCGGCGGGCGAACCGAGTGGGGCGACGTGCCCGAGTTGCCTATCAGCGAGACGGAAACGCTCGCTGACAAACTGCGGGCAGTGCGTGACGATCTAGCAAGCGAGTAGAGGTAGGACGTTTGAGAGTTCACGATCCTGCTTTAGATCTTGTGCTTTTGGCTGGGACGACCACCCGCGAGGTCCCATCGTAGGGGCTTGTCATCGGATGCCTATGGCTCAGGTGACAGTAACGTTCCCCCACGCTGACACATTCGCGCCACCGTCGACACGCGACTGACTACGGTCTAGGTCAGCGGAGCAGGGCGATTACTCCGCTTGAATAGCGGAGCCAGGCTGCCGCGGGGCTTGGGTTCCTCAGACCTGACAGTCCTGCGGTACGGGTCCCCTTGCCACCGGATAGCTACCTTGATAAGCGGTCACACTGCCACCTCATCGGGGCCGACACGCGTAGGGTGCTAGTCGTTGTTTGTCTCAAGAGCGGGCAGGTCGCAGGAGTTGGGGAACGTGATCCGTGATGATGTGGTTAGTGCCCTGCTGGGAATGAACGTTCCGGCCAGGGTTTTGGAGGACTTCCCTGCACTACCTGCGGATGCTGAGGGGTTGTTGATCTACGGGAGTCAGGCCCGCCAAGACGCCGGCCCCGATTCGGACCTAGATGTGCTGGCCCTGGTGACAACTCAGCGACCCAGCACTGACGCCGGTTACGTACATGTGAGTTACTACACCCGAAAGCAGCTCTCGACTGGCATCGGTACTCTTTTTGGGGCCCACCTCAAGCGTGACGCCAAGATTGTTTGGGACAGACATGGCTATCTAACCCGCGCTGTGGAGGACATGGGCGAGGTCGACACTAAGCGACTCCTTGCCCGCGCTCGGAGCTTGTCTGAGCTGTTCACGAGCTTGGAGCGAGACTTACCGAAGTACCTCGCCGGCCTTTTGCGTCAGGCCCGGTACCTGCTGCGCAGCTGCTTATACGCGCAGGCCATCGCCGACGGTGCTCCCTGCTTCTCAGTACGGGAGCTGGCCGTTCGGCATGGAGATCCTTGCCTGACCAGCCTCCTGGCCTCACGGCAGCCAGGTGAGGCGACTACATCGGACCTTGAACAATGCCTGTCCCGGCTGCGCAGGATAATCGGCGAGTTCCCGCCCAGTGAACATGGTTCCCTTGAGGCCACAGTCGTCAACGAATGGGGACGTCCCAGCGACATCCTCTCGATGGCGTTCATGGCCCTGGGCGTTACCGGCAAGACCTCCGACTACGCCGAGGTGGAGAAGATCCTGTTATGAGTGCCGAGATCGCATTTGTAGGCGACGTCCACGGAAATCTGAGTGCTCTCCGGGGACTATGCGAAATCCTCGCTGCGCGAGGTGGACCGCACGCGATTTTTCTTGGTGACTACATCAACAAAGGAGCACAGTCTGCCGAGGTGATGGAAGAGCTTCTTACGTATTCCGGATCCGGACGCGCGACCCTCCTCAGGGGGAACCACGAGGCAGCGTTGCTCGATGCGTTGGACACCGAAGACTTGACGGCCTTTCTCAAAATGGGCGGGGCGATGACCATTCGGTCGTACGTCGGTGCGAAAGTTGGACCCGACGTACTCAGTGACTTTCGCGCCAGGTTCCCAAGTGAGCATTTGGACGGGATGCGGCGTATGCCCGAAACCTACGAGTCGAATGACTTCATCGCTCAACACACCCCTCCGTCAGCCTCGACGCGCAAGTTCCGGGTGAGTGCGCACGTTACAGTCGGCCAGCTTCCAAGGATCGGTCCCAACTCGGCGCAGCTGGATACCGGCTGTGGGTCCGATGATGGTCGTCTCACGGCTTTGCTGTGGCCCAGCCTCGACTACATCCAGGTTGACGCTGATGGCGCCATCGTGACCAGCTGACCGGGCGAACCAGCGCTCGGTCACTCGTCCAGCTGATCGAGAAGCCACTGGGCTCGCTGCTCACCCTCCTTGTTCCCCATCGCCCTGTTCACTTCAAGACAGGCGCGCGCGTGCTCTCCCGCCTTGCGTCCCATATCGGCCGCGCGGCAGCACTGCGCAAGCAGGAGCAGGGAGATGGCCTCCCCCCGCCTGCTCGCGATCTGCCGGTTTAAAGACAAAGCGCGCTCGGCATATGGCACGCCCTCTTCAGGCCGGCCTTGGCGGAGGCGTACCTGCGCGGCCAACACCTCGGCATTGGCATGTAGTGCCGACGGTGGTGTGCCACGTAGAGTCGAGACTACTTCGTCCGCATGGGAAGCCGCAGTCTCTAAGTCTCCCACGCCAACCTCAAGCCTTGCCAGATTAACAAGAGACTGGCACACGTCCAGATGGTCTTCCGAGCTGCGCCTTGAATCGAGAGCCTTTTGGAAGGCGCGCCGAGCTGGCTCCAGGTCGCCGATTCGCTGGTGCGCAAGGCCGAGGTCGTCAAGGATCCGACAGCGGACTTTCTGTGCATAGGCGTCATTCTCGTTGAGAAGGGTCAATGCCTGGTCGAGCCGTCCTATTGCATCGACGTCGCGTCCCTGCCTGCGCAGCACCCCGGCCTGGGCAGCGAAGGCTTCGGCTGCGAGCGGTGAGTGCAGGTGCGAGGCTGTACTGATGAAGTGTTCGATGGCGCGCTGCGTCGCGGCGTAAGCCTCGTCGAGTTCACCGTAGCGAGCCAGGGACCGGGCGTAGGCCAAATGTTCGGCCGGACCGCCCATCGCGGCTGCCTCTCGGAGGTTTGCCCGTCCCGCCTCAGCCTGACCGAGGTCGATTAACTTCTCACCGCGCAGGCGCAGGTTCGCAGCCCGCAAGACGTCTTTTCCTGACGACGGCAGCAGGTCGACGTGCCTAGGAATCTTCGATCCGGCCAGGGCTTTCCATGCCTCAAGACGCTCAGTTAGCTTCGTCTTGAGGTCGCGCATGTCCGCAATGGACTCGTACATCATCGCGTGGTGCCGGGACATCTGCTCTCGGAGCTTCACGATCCGCTCGGCGGGCGAAGGATGATCGAGGAAGGCCACCCACACATCCCGCATCGGCTGCTCGGCGCGGCCGAGCTCAAGCAGGCCCGTGAACAGTTCCTCTTCGCTACCGGACGTGTATCCCCATGGACCGCCCGACTCGCTACCCCAAGATCCCTTGAACAACGCAACCAGGAAGTGGCTCTCCCCAATGAGTTCGTTGATTGCCTCCTGCGGTCGCCGGGCAGTTCCTCGCGCGCGCTCCCAGCCGACGATTTCGTAGGTCACGTTGCTCTCGCCTCTGCAACGAGCGTTGTGCTCGTCGACACAGGCGCGAACACTTTCCCGCTCGTCCGGGAGATCGCCGGGCGAGGCCAGAAAAATGCGGAGCGGTAGCGCATCAGCCATGTCCCGACGATATCCGGTGCATTGACATCGTGTGGCCAGTCAAGGGTGACTACGCCACCAGCAGGGCTGACTTCACTTCGTAGGCCTGAGTCTCGGGGGTGAACGCCGACCGTGTGCCGGCGTTCGCCCCGGGAGCCTTCGATCCGAACGTGTGAAAGGTTTCGGGCGCCGACCGCCGGGACAGCTCAAAACATCGCCACATACTCATCTTTAACTCATAGAGTTATAGCAACTTGGAGAACAAGCTGGTAGCAGGTTGCGGACGACCCCCTTGGACATCTACTGGACCAGCCCTTCCCACGGAATTTCGGCTATCTGGAATCTGCAATATAGATCTCCAGTCGAGCATACGACAGGAAACAATCACCTCCGCAATACGAGACATGCCTGCGGGCGTGACATACAGTTCCGGAATGCCGTCTCGAGCTATAGGACGGGTTGCCCGTGTCCGGATAGTGCCACCGGCGCAACCAAGCCTCTTCGACACACCGGCCGAACGACTACTCAGCGTCCTGCAATCAGGAACCCGCACTGTCTGGTACCGGCGCATGTGGCGAATAGGCGGCGTCGATACTCCCAAAGGCTATATACGTGGACGCCTCGGTTGCGAAACCGAGATGGGCATAGACCATTGGGACGACGAACAGTTGGACTTTGTGCCAGAAATCCTTCCCGCTGGCGCCGCATCGCCTTTCGTGATCCGTCTCTCCGATTTCGCCGCAGTCTTCCAGGTGAGATCACCCGTAATACGAGTCGCTTCATTCACGGGAGCTCTTCGCGCAATTCTCCGCGAGCAGATGGACGAACAGTGGGAAATAGCCCCTCCAGCAAAAGAGAAATCGTTCGAGGAGTGGAGAAAAACAGTCGACAAAATTATCCGCCTGAGCGTTAGATTCACTCCTCCGTCAAGCAGTGAAGGGGGATCCGAAACTGATCAGCTCATAACAGAAATGCGCCTGGATTCCGCGAGCCTAGAGCTCAAATCCGAATCCGGAATCGAAACCAATGGAAATATCGCTCAACAGATGCTAGATCATGTCGATCGCAGACATGTCCAAGCGTCAGCGACTGGGGTGCGTGAGAACGGAGAGGTTCCAGTAGAGACCGTATGGGATAGCCAACTCCACGGAGAAAGCCTGATCACCACTATCGCCGTCGACCAAAAAACGGGTGAAGCCACCTTCGAGTCACTGTTCGAAGAAGTGGAAATCATGGAGCTTGGTGAGACATCCTGACCGAATAGCGAACTTCGTCCTCGCCCTCAGCCTCGGTCGATTGTCAACGTTGTGGATCGAGGCTGTGCATCCAGGAGGTGAAGTTACGCAGGCGATCGCGCTGTGCAGGGGTCAGTGGGTTGGGGCGAAAGTGCATGATTTCGTTACGGACCATACGGACCTGATCGAGCCGTTCGGTGAAGAGGGTGCAGTCAATGTGCCAATGGAGCTGCGGCCAGATGCCGGGCATGCGAAGGAAGCGAACGTACTGCCCGAAGGTCATGCTGTTTACCGAGGTGATCCTCCCTCCGACGCACTGAAGGTCCTCGACGGAGAAGGCCCTCCCGATGCACCGGCGCAGCCGCTTCTCGATCTCGCCGACGAGGAAGAACGGCTCTGCGAGCAGACGAAACTGCTCGGTCAGGTCAGCCGTGGTAACAATCCCGCAGATCTCATCACTTTGCTCGCGGACGAGCGCGAAGCCGGCGTCGTAGATCATTGGGATCTTCTTGAGCAGGTCGTCGTTGAGCTTGACGACGTTTGGATCACGATCAATCACCGTGCTCAGCTCGGCGGTCGGAGACCCTACACGGATATGGCCAATCCGTTCCCAGCTGACGGTACCGACGAGACGTCCGTCATTGGTAATGACGGGGAGCTGCGAGTACCCGTGATCCATCATCACAGCATGTGCCTGTGCCAGCGTGGCATCCGGAGGGATAGACATCACCTCATGGTTGGCTGAGGGGATGTCCTTGATGAGGAGAGCAGCTTGCGGGAAGAGTAGCTCCACCGAATCTTCGATCTGCTCCTCATCTACAGCTAACGTCTTGGACGATACGCATACGGATGTCGTCATGCTGACATCGTCGAATGCAGGTTCGCATTTCAGGCCGGCTCTGGCGAGGTCGGCCGCGACACGTGGGACCGTGGTGAAATTCCGAATCTTGAAATCCCATTTGTCCAGTAGGTCGCGGACCGTGAGGTGGATCGGCTCCGAGGCGGCATCGTCCAGGAACTGCTTCAGCTTGTCACTCACGCCGCCCCCTGATCCTGGTAGTCGGAGGTGCTTTCGGGCGCCGCCTCAGCCGGGATAGTGAGACGACCCATAGCGTCTTCGATCAGCGCGACCAACTCCCTGTGGCGGGTTGCGTAGAAGCGCTTGAAGTCCCCTGCCCGCAGGTCAGCGGGATCGATCAGGTGGGTGCCCACGGCATCGTCGAGCCAGTTTCCGGGCAAGCCGGTCTCGGTCTCCAGCGCCCTCATATAGACGCTCGGCGCGCGTGCCCCAATCAGCCGGGCAGTGTGGCTGGTCAGCGGGGTCTTGTTCACGATGCTGTTTTTGCGATCCGCCGGGATGCCGTTCTTCTCGCACCAGGCCTTGGGGAAGATCCGCACGACGTCGACCTGCTGTTCCTCGAAGATGGTCGCGTCGATGATGTCCTTGCTGTGCGTCCAGTCGTAACAGCCTTGCCGAAGTACAAGTGCGTACACCCCCTTGTAGGCCGCGCTGTTGCGGCTAAGGAGGGTATCCAGTCGAGCCGCGCGGAAGGTTGCCGAGGTCACCGATTGCGGTTCCTTGCCGCCACGTACCCAACCAGCGACCTGCTCAAGGTCGCGCGGGAATCGGCTCTCCAGGGCTCCGCTGTACTGCTCCCCAAGGACGCCGCACCAGTACCAGCGTGTGATCTTGTCCAGGATCTCAGGCTGGTCGGTCTCCGAGCCGAGGAGAGTTCTGATGGCTGCGAGCGGGACGAGTTGGGTACGGTAGGGCAAATCGCGATAGGCGAAGACACCCTGGCTGTTCAGGAAGCGCGCGGTCCAGTGCAGTGCCTCGACAACCTGTGGCGCCCAAGTGAGGTAGTCCGCTAGAAGCAGCTCAAGGATGTCCTTGCGTTTGCAGCTCGCTGCGGGGGCGACGAAGGGGTCTCCGCTACCTCGCTTCCGATGGTGAGTGGCGAGAAGGCAGACTGCCTGCAGGAAGTCACTGCTGGCGAGCCGCTCACTCCGATCGGAGCCGTTGAAGACCGGATGCACAGACAACTCTTCAAGTGTCTTCTCCCAGTGCTCAACCAACTGGAAGTCATGGTCATGATCGCGAGAATAGACCCGATCGCCCGCGTACGTCGCGGTAAGCAGCTCGAACACGTTAAGGGGCACGCCCCCTGTGTTGACCTTCTCAAAGACCAGACAAACCGCCTCTTTGGGGGTTGTCTTCGTAAGTTTGATCATCGGAACCTGATACTGGGCAACGTTGACCAAAACGGTCTCGGTGAAGGCCCTCCACCTTTCCCGACGCGCATCGTCTGAGGCGTACTCCCACATCCACCGCTGAGTGGCACCGATGTCGAAGACGTAGCGCAGCGGGAAGTACCCCGACGAACACTCTTGTTCCTCCGTGCTGAGGTCAAGAGCGACGCCGCGCCCGAAGTCGTCTCGGACCATCCGGTCGACCGGTACGGAGATCACCGCCTCCTCGCGGTCGCCATCCGGTGAGATCGCCGCCTCGATGTTGATGTAGTACCAACGGCGCAACTTCTTCTTCCGCGCATCCATGGTTTCAACGGGTTTGCCGGACTTGAGCGCCTGATAGAGGGACGTCATCCGCTGTTGCCCGTCCATCAGCAACTCGTCGGGCTCCCGATTTTCCTCCAGGATCACCCCAGCTAGCGGGCGCGGCTTGAATCTGGCGCCGGTCCCGCCAGTTTCCAAGGTCATCATGACGCCCAACGGGTAGTCCATGGTCACGGTGGCCAACAGAGACCTGATCCGCTCGTCATCCCACTTCCATGGCCGCTGAAAGTCTGGAAGCTGAACCTTTCCGTCGGCAACCATGGTCAGCAACTCGCCGAGGGGGTAGCTCGGGTTCTGGAAGGGCATGACGCTCCTCAGGCGTAGCCGCCAACGTTGATCAAAGACTCTAGCCTCTGGACATGGTGCCGCCTGTACCATTCCCCGACATTCATGGGTGTTCAATGCGCCCAGCTTGCAGAATGGTCACAACTCGTTTACCGCCAGTTGCATTTCGTCACGTCTGTGGTGATATGTCGGCTCAGCCGGAGGTGTCGCTGCGCCGACGGCGACGGAAGCTGGCAAGATGCCAATGAGATTGGGCTGGTCAGGGAGAAGAGCGGAGTGGAATGAGCGCGGGGCCGGGACGATGGGTAGGGCACAGGTCTGACTTCCAGTGGGAAGAGGACGCGCTCAAGCACATCCGCGACCTCATGCCCGACAAGGATCCCTACCGCGCCTGGAGCACGTTCACCTTCACAGGCCAGTTCGGCCACGTCCGCGAAGTCGACCTGTTCATCGCCACCCCGAGTGGCCTCTTCCTGGTTGAGATCAAGAGCCATCCCGGCAAAGCCGTCAACGAAGGCGCCAAATGGATCTTCCGTGACGAGCGAATCAGGACGATCGACAACCCACTCCACTTCACCGATCAGAAGGCCAAGGAGCTCAAGGGCCGCCTGGAGCAAGCTGCGCGCGACCTCAAGCTGAAGCTGACGATCCCTTGGATCGAGCCTGCTGTCTTTCTGTCGGCCCCCAACCTGGAGTGCCGGTTCGACGACATTCAGAAGGTCAAGGTCTACGGCCGTCAAGGGCTCACGGAGCAGAGTGAACTGCCCGGCATCTGGGATGGCCTACACCGTGGCAGGGGCGGGGTAACGCCCCAGATTTCTAGGGACCTGCATCGCCTGCTGGCTCACATCGGTGTCGCCGGCCTGCGTAAGCGTTACAAGATCGGCCCCTACCAGCTCAACCGACGCTCCTTCGACACTGGCCCAACCTGGACCGACTTCCTCGCCACCAACAGCGCGATGCCCGACGACGAGCCGCGGCGCGTCCGCGTGTACCTCTCCGAACTTGGTGCCACTGAGGAAGCCCGAAACTCCACTCGCCGCGCGGCTCATCGTGAATACCTCGCCCTGCGGGGGATCAATCATGATGGGATCGTCACAGCTGACCTGTTCAGTGACGAGCATGACGCTGGCCCATCCATAGTCTTCAAGCACGGCAAGGACTGGCAGCGGCTGGACCACCTGATGGCTGCCCAAGGTGACACCCTTGCGCTGGAAACCCGTGTGGAGATGATCCGCCAGCTCGCCGAGGCGATCGACCACGCGCACCGTCGGCACCTCTATCACCGCGCTCTGGCCGCCCGGTGCGTTTGGGTAGCGATGGACGGCCGATTCCCGCGATTGATGATTGCCGATTGGCAGGCAGCATCCCGCCCGCAGACCGCCACGCTGCTTGGCAGCGACGGCACCTCGCTCGCCCAGCATGTCGAGCTGTCAGCAGCGCCCTATCTCGCGCCCGAGTTCGGTACGGCTGACGCCGATAGCGTACTTCTCGACATCTTCGGTCTCGGAGCGCTCAGTCACCTGATCTTGACCGGCCAGCCGCCTGCGCAGGATCGGGCTGGGCTCGCCACCCGCCTCACGAGCGAACTCGCCCTTGTGCCCAGTGCTGTAAGCGATGCCATCACGCCGAGCATGGACGATCTGGTCCGCAGCGCAACCCATACGCAGGCCGTTGACCGATTCGAGACGGTACGGCAGTTCCTTGAGCGTCTGGATGTGGTCGAGGCTGAAGTAACCGAACCAGGCGAACCCGATGCAGATCCGTTGGAAGCCGTGCGAGGCAGCGTCATCGGCCGTTGGACGGTGCAGAAGGTTCTCGGCAAGGGCTCCACCGCCCGCGCCTTCCTCACCACGACCGGCGAGGTCCTGAAGGTCGCACTCAGCGACTCCAGTGCGGCCCGCCTCATCCGCGAAGCCAACCAGCTGCGTCAGCTCCGCGATTCGCACATCGTCCGGCTCATCGACGGCCCGCAGGAAATCGCCAACCGGACCCTCATCGTCCTCGATCGTGCCGGAGAACGCACCCTCGCCGAACATCTACGCCACGAGGGGCGCCTAGGCCTGGACGAGCTAGAAGGCCTCGGCGATCACCTTCTGGACGCCCTGGTCTATCTCGAAGGAGAGGGCGTCTGGCACCGCGATATCAAGCCGGAGAATATTGGTGTCAAGGAGCTGACCAAGAAGGCACGCCGCCTCGTGCTGTTTGACTTCTCACTTGCAGACGCCTCAGGGAGCGCCACCCGGGCTGGAACTCCTCCCTACCTCGACCCGTTCCTCGGCGAAGACCGCAGGCCGTACTTCGACAAGCACGCCGAGTGGTACGCGGCTGCCGTCACGCTGCACAACATGGCCGCGGGCGAGCTCCCCAGTTGGGGTGACGGTGCGACTGAGCCCGGCATGCTGCAGGAAGAGACGCCACAGCTCGCGGAGGCCGCCTTCAACCCCGTCCTCCGGGACCGGTTGGTTCCCTTCTTCGAAAAAGCACTCCACCGGGATGTTGCCAAGCGCTTCCCCGACCTCCGAGCTCTGCGCCGTGGCTGGTCTGACGTCTTCCGAGACCTCGATAAGAGCACGCCGCTAACCACGCCGGACACCGTCCAAGCGACGAACGACGATCCCACCGAGATCCGCGAGGCTGCGGCACTAGTCGCGCGGCTCGACACCCCCGTACAAGCGGCTGGACTGACTGAGCGGGCCCAATCCGTCGCGCTGCACCAGCTCGAAGTCGGTACTGTCGGAGAGCTGATCCGAATCCCCGCGCCGCAGATTATGCGTCTACGAGGCGTCGGCCTTGGTCCTAAAAACGAGCTGGTAAGGCGCGCCCGTCAATGGCGGCGTAGCCTCGGTCTACTCCAGCCTGCCCCAGGATCGACACCTGTCGTTGAGCATGACTTGGCTCACCTGACAGTTGAAGAGGCAGCAGAGCAGCTCGTCCCCAAGCTCACCGCGCGGAGCGAGGGACGAGTCAATGTCGTCCGGCTCGCGCTTCGATTGCCCATAGATGACACGCTCCCGGCTCTAGCACCCTGGTCCACCGCACAGAAGATCGCTGAATTCGCCGGGCTCGACCGAGCGTACGTCTCGAACGTCCTTTCGGAGACCCGTGAGCGTTGGGCGAAGTCCGTTCGCGTGACGACCGCTCTGCGCAAGGACGTGGCTGAGATCCTCCGGGAGAGCGGGCGAGTCATGGAGGTGGGACAGGTGGCCGTCGCCCTCCTGGCCCGCCGCGGATCCAATCTCGAAGACGAGGCTGTACGGCTCGCGCACGCAGCAGCTTGTGTCCGCGCGGCGATCGAAACCGAGGAAAAGCTCGAAAACCCCAGGTTGAAGAAGCGCCGCCGTGAGACTGACGGAAACCTCCCCGATCGCATGTTGGTCGCGATCTCCGCCGGAGAGGATAAGGACGCACCCAGCGAGGCCGAGCTGCTCGAATATGCCGTGAAGCTTGGCGAGCGTGCGGAGCTTCTCGTCACGCGCAATCCTCTACCTGGGACAGTGAGTGTTCTGGCTGGGCTGCGTGGCGTCAAGAAGCCACAGGACATGGTGTCACTCTCGGATACCGGGCTGGTCGCACTCGCCGGTGCTGCATCCAGGACTGCCGCGGTCTCACCACGTCTGGAGCTGTATCCCCGCGACCTTGACCCTGAGCGTGCGCTGCACCTCGCTCAGGTAGTGGGCTACTTGGGCGAGCCAGGTCTTACTCCCGAGCAGCTTGTCGAGCGGGTTCTCGCCAGGTTCCCCGAACTTGCCATGCCTCCTGAGGCTGCCGAACTCCGGCCTCTGTTGGCGAAGATGGGCTACGCCGTCCAGGTCGTCGACGGTCGGTACGTACTGCCTGACGGCACTCGAACCGGAAGCCTCATGCGGAGTCCTGGATCCGGAACATTCCCTGCCACTGGGTACGGCGGGCCCTCCCGGGACGAGACCTGGCAGCGGCTCGACGTTGCCGCCGAGAATGGCGGCTTCCTGGTGCTGAAGGCTGGCGTTAGCGAGGCCGTCGCCGTACGAAACGCCCTGCACGCACACCCGGAGGTGACTCCAGTGAACGTGACGGCAGAGTTCATGCGTCAGCTGCATGCAATCCGAGACGGGCAGGGATGGCCCGATTGGAGCGTTGTGGTGGATGCGGACGTAGATCACGCTGCTCCAGACGCCCGCGCTGGCTTCGGCATCATGGTCACGGAGGCGCTGCGCCGTTTGGAGCAACTGATCCACTCCATCGAGGGCGTTGCTCTGCTCACCGATGCCACTCCCCTTGCCCGTTACACCGGCGGCCCCGAACTCATTGCTCGGCTGGCGTCCAGAGCGCGGCAGTCTGCTGCGAATCCCCGCGGACTCTGGCTTCTCTGCCCGATGAGCGACCCCAAGAGACCGCCTACCCTTGAGGGCCACGGCATCGGTGTCATGCCCGGTGACGCTGAGCACATCGCCATACCGCCGGGTTTCGCACGCGCAGACCGCCTCAGGAGAGTCTCTTGATCGACCGCCTTGCTCTCGTTCGGGATTTGAAGCTTCAGGTTCGTGAGCTCGAAGAAGATCTTCACGCGCGGGCTGCGGGCGAGTTCGACGAGACCCTCCGTGGGGAATGGCAATCGGCCCGTGATGTGTCTCGTACGGCGGTGCCGTACGAGACGGGGCTTAAGAACTCTTGGCTCGACGACCGCGTCACACAAGCTGCTGTCGCCTGGGTACTCGGCACGGTGTTCGTCCGGTTCTGTGAGGACAACGGCCTCCTCGAACATCCTTACCTCGCGGGACGCGTTGCGAAGGAACACGGCTCTCGTTTGGACGTGGCGAAGGAACTCCAAGAGGAATACTGGAACACTGCCGACGATCCAACCGACCGAGGCTGGATCGAACGATCATTCGACGCACTTGCAGTGACCAGGGCAACTGCCGGCCTGTTCGACAGAGCACACAACCCTATGTGGACGATCACCCCGTCACACGAGGCAGCGAA
The DNA here is from genome assembly GCF_039535395.1 of Nonomuraea roseola. NCBI lineage: Bacteria > Bacillati > Actinomycetota > Actinomycetes > Streptosporangiales > Streptosporangiaceae > Nonomuraea > Nonomuraea roseola. The sequence continues at coordinate 3,627,477 of NZ_BAAAXC010000015.1, read as the reverse complement.
GCGACTGCTGGCATTCTGGCGCGAGACTGACGAGACTGGCGAAATCCGCCACGACTTCACTGACCCCACCTGGAACACTCGATTCCTCGGGGACCTCTATGAGGATCTCTCGCAGCATGCCAAGGACACCTACGCACTTCGGCAGACACCTCAGTTCGTCGAGGAGTTCATCCTCGACTACACGCTTGACCCGGCCCTGGAAGAGTTCGCAGATGACTTCCTCGACGGAAAGTTCCGCCTAATTGATCCGACTTGCGGTTCCGGCCACTTCCTGCTCGGCGCGTTTCACCGACTCCTCGCCGAGTGGGAACGAAAGGCTTCAGGAGCTGGCCGCTGGGAGGTGATCGCTCGATCACTCAACTCGGTGCACGGGGTGGACAAGAACGCCTCGGCCGCAGCCATTGCCCGCTTTCGCCTCCTCCTTGCCGCCATGGACGCCGGAGAAATCAAAAGGCTCGCCGACCTCCGCGGGGACTTCGCCATCAATGTTGCTGTCGGCGACTCTCTCCTTCACGGCCGGAGTGGGCCGATCCGGAATGACGAGATCACCGGCTTCGAGATTCCTGGCAGAGCCACCAACCCTGACGTATTTACCTATCGGACCGAGGATGTTCTCGAATACGTGCGGGAATGTAACATTCTCGGCACACACAGCTATCACGCCGTCGTGGGAAATCCGCCATACATTACAGTCAGAGATAAGCAGGAAAACGCGAACTATCGCGACAGCTATCACTATGTCTGTTCAGGTCAGTACGCGCTCTCAGTGCCGTTCGCAGCACGCTTTTTTCGGCTAGCAAAACGGGCTGGAGGTGACCATCGCAATGGCGGCTACGTTGGCCAGATAACCGCAAACTCCTTCATGAAGAGGGAGTTTGGTAAGAAATTCATTGAGGAATATCTTTCCGGAGCCGATCCTCTACGCTCACCACAACTCACCCACGTAATTGACACCTCGGGCGCCTACATTCCAGGGCATGGTACTCCGACAGTCATACTCTTCGGCCGCAATCAGGCGCAGCTGACGCGTGACGTTATTCGTACTGTCATGGGCATCCAGGGCGAGCCCGGCCAGCCCGAGAATGCAGCCAATGGCAAGGTTTGGCAGGCGATCACCCGGCAACTTGATCATCCCGGAAGCGAGAGCCAATGGGTCTCCGTTGTCGACCTTCCTCGCAGTGAACTATCTACCTTTCCCTGGAATCTTGGCGGCGGCGGTGCAACAGCCCTTCAGACGAAGATTGCCAGAGCAGCGAACCGCCGCATATATGACATTGCCGACAGTGTAGGCAGGACAACCGCAACTGGAGCGGACGATCTATATTTTCTCCCCAACCTAGCCACCGCCCGCCGTCTCGGCGAGGAACGCGTGGTCAGACCCCTCGTTGTGGGCGATGCCGTTCGCGACTATCAGGTCACTCAGTATGTTTTTGTGCGAAATCCTTATGAGATTCCCGATAACTCACAGCCTCTCCCAAATACCTCAAGCCTGGTTACAAGATCCCTTTGGCCCGCCCGCGCTATGTTGCGCCAACGGATGATCTTCGGCGCCACGATCGAAGAACAGGGCAGGCCGTGGTATGTCCACCTGGAGAACTATTCCAGCAAATTGACCACGTCTTCAGCGATCACATTTGCCTTTGTCTCCACACATAACCATTTTGCCTATGATCGCCTGGGTTGCTTGTTCAATCGCACTGCCCCAATGATCAAGCTTAAGAACCAAAACGAAAATGCTCACTTGTCACTAATTGGTGTGCTCAATAGCTCCATAGCATGCTTTTGGCTCAAGCAGGTGAGTCATGATAAGGGATCACAGGGAGTCAATGAAGGATTTAAGTCTCAGGAGTGGGAGCGCTTCTACGAATTTACGGGAAATAAACTCAAAGACTTCCCGCTTCCGAACGAGCTCCCTCTGGCATTTGGGCGCGAATTGGACCTTCTCGCTCAGCGCTACGCCTCAACTGAACCAGCCATCGTGGTTGCGGAAGCGATACCCAACTGGGAACGATTGGACGCCGCACAAGCCGAGCAGGCTCGCATCCGAGGGCAAATGATCGCAATGCAGGAGGAGCTGGACTGGGAGGCGTACCGGCTCTATGGGCTACTCGACGCGAGCGAAGCTGCCGAGCTGATAGCGGCAGCGGAAATCGTGCCCGTCCTGAATCTCGGCGAGCGGGCTTTTGAGATCGCCCTAGCGCGAAAGATCGCTCTGGGTGAAGGAGAGTCCGCGTGGTTCGCTCGGCATGGGTCAACCCCGATCACGGAGGTTCCTGCCCATTGGCCTCTAGCGTATCGAGGGGTCGTAGAGAAGCGAATCGAGGCGATCGAGCGGCGGCGGGACCTGGCACTGATCGAACGGCCGGAATGCAAACGGCGTTGGGCAAGCGAGTCGTGGAAGAAGAAGGAGCAGGCTGCTCTCAGGGATTGGCTGCTGGATCGATGTGAAGAGCGGTCGTTCTGGTTCGCGCCAGATGGTTCGGGTGGAGAGCAGCCCAAGCCGATGACGGTCTACCGACTAGCGGACAGACTCACCAACGCCTTCGACGGCACGGATGTCGTGGCAGTGGCTCGGCTTTATGCGGGCGACGACGCGAAACTAGTCGATGTGATCGCGGACATCGTCAATGCCGAGCATGTGCCGCATCTCGCCCAGCTCCGCTACAAAGAATCCGGACTGATCAAGCGGGCGCGGTGGGAGCAGACCTGGGAGCTGCAACGCGAGGAGGACCGGACGGGGCTGAGGCTCGACATCGACGTGCCGGATAAGTACAGCTCGGGGGACTTCCTCAAAGCCTCCTACTGGCGCAATCGCGGCAAGCTGGACGTGCCTAAGGAGCGGTTTATCTCCTATCCGCTCGCATCGCCCGATACCGACGGGTCGCTGCTGCTCGGCTGGGCCGGATGGAACCACCTTGAGCAGGCTCAGGCGCTCTACACGTTGATCGAAGAGCGGCGATTCGGCGACGGCTGGGATCGGGACCGGCTCGCGCCGCTGGTGGCGGGTCTGGCCGAGGTCATGCCGTGGGTGTGGCAGTGGCACGGCGAGCGCGACGCGGAGGGCCGCATTCCGGCTGCAGGGTATGCCGAGTATCTGGAGGAGCAGCAGCGGGAGCTGAAACTGACGGATGAGGAACTGACCGCGTGGCGACCCAAGGCGGCAGGCCGGAGCCGTTCGAACCGCAAATAGGCCGGGCCTAGAACCACGCCACGCGTACGTTAGACAACCGCGAGCGCTTAGCTCGCAGCGAAGAGACGACTGAGAGACGATGACGAAGCTGCTGAGCGACCTGATTGAGATCCCGGAACGGGTGACCTCCGGGGACTACGTCCTAACCATCTCCGATGGAGTGGACGAGCGGTTCAAGGACGTCACGATTCGGGACTATGTGGTCACCGAGCAGCTCGCTGCCAGCTTCGACAAGGCGCTGGGACTCATCCAGGAGGCGGTTGAGCGTCGACGCTCCCACGCGGCTTACCTCGATGGATCGTTCGGATCCGGCAAGAGCCACTTCATGGCGGTCCTCCACGCCATCCTCAAGGGTGATCCCGCGGCCCGTGGCAAGAAGGGTCTCGCGGACATCGTGGGCAAGCACGACTCCTGGCTAGCAGGACGGAAGTTCCTCCTCGTGCCTTACCACGTGGTCGAGTCCCGATCCTTGGAGGCAGCTGTTCTCGGAGGCTACGTCGCCCACGTACTCAAAGCGCACCCGGACAAGCCCCTGCCTGCGGTGTTCGTAGATGACGAACTCATTGCGGACGCTGCGCAGATGCGGGCCGACGAGGGTGACGAGACGTTCATAGCGCGCATCTCTCGTGGTGGCTCACAGTGGCAGAAGTCCTGGGACTCCAATCTGCTGGATGCGGCGTTTGCGGCGCCGCCTAGCGATGCGGAGCGACGGCGTCTGATCGGTGACCTCCTGATGGGGCCGTTCAAGCGGTACGCCCGTGCCGTTCGTGCCGACGCCGAATCGTATATCTCCCTCGACGAGGGCCTGTCGGTAATCAGCAAGCACGCCAAGAGCGTCCTTGGTTATGACGCAGTCGTGCTGCTCTTGGATGAGCTCGTGCTCTGGCTGTCTGGACTGGTCAGTGACACCAAGCACATGACGCTGGAAGCCCAGAAGATCTCCAAACTGGTGGAGTCGGCGGAGAATGAGCGTCCAGCGCCGATCGTCAGCTTCATCCCCCGGCAGCGAGACCTGAAGGATCTGGTCGGTCGAGACCTCGCCGGCGGACAAGCGGGCAGCCTGTTCGACACGCTGAACTACTGGGCCGAGCGCTTCAACGTGATCAAGCTGGAAGATCGCAATCTTCCGGAGATCGTGAAGCATCGGATGCTCCGCGCAAAGCCGGGAGCATCGGCAGAGCTAGACGCAGCATTCGCCCAGACAACTGCTGTGCGTTCCCATGTCTGGGAAACCCTTCTGGACGCACAAGGTGGTGTCGGTGATCGCGAGTCGTTTCGCGCGACCTATCCGTTCAGCCCCGCATTTCTTCACGCCATGGTCGACCTGTCCGGCGCGCTTCAACGGCAGCGCTCAGCTCTGCGACTCATGCAGCAACTTCTGGTTGCCTACCATGACGTCCTAACGGTTGGCCAGCTCATGCCGCTCGGCGCCATCTACGACGTCCTCACCGATGGCAAGGACGAGCCGTTCTCCGACAAGCTCAAGGGTGAGTTCGCCCAGGCTCAACGCTTCTACAAGGTCAAGCTGAGGCCATACCTGCTGAAGAAGCACGAGCTCACAGAGGATCAGGCTCGGGCTCTGTCCACCCGTCACGCATTCCGCTCCGACGATCTGATCGCCAAGACCCTGCTACTGGCGGCGTTGGTGCCAGGTGTTCCCGCTCTTCGTACTCTCACCTCATCGCGCCTGGCTGCACTCAATCACGGTGCGGTTGTTACATCCCTTGCGGGGCGCGAACCACGAGCTGTTGCCGAGACGCTCCGGAAGCTGGCCAATGAGTTTGGTGAGATCCGTGTCTCCGAAGCCGAGGATCCAACAGTCGAAGTCGCCCTGATAGGCGTCGACACCAAAGCCATCCTCGCTCAAGTGGTCGACAAGGCCGACGAATCCGCCAAGCGCACCACGATCAAGGAGCTCCTTTGGTCGGAGCTGGGCGTCGTGGACAAGGGCCAGTTCGTCCCCACCACTACGGTGATCTGGCGTGGAACCCAGCGGACGGTGGAGTTGGCTTTCGCGAACGTGCGGGATCGCGACAAGGTCGCCGCTGCAGAGTTCTCGCCGACGGACCCCGAGGCGATCCGGTTCGTGATCGACTATCCGTTCGATTCGGGCACGCATAGCCCTGCCGAGGATTACCGGCGAGTCCGAGAGCTCCAGGCCGAACTTGATCGGCCGCCGACGCTGGTGTGGATGCCGCACTTCCTTTCCGCGGATCGGATCCGCGATCTGGAAGACCTCATCAAGATCTCATTTCTACTGGAGCGGGATCTACTCACTGACTACACCCCCACACTCAGTCTGGAAGACCGCCATCACGCGCGCACTCAACTGGACAATCGGCGCGCTGCCCTCCGGTCGAACCTGATCGGGACGATCAAGGCTGCGTACGGCATCGACAGCGACCGGGAACGGGACGCGGATCTGGGCGCCAGGGCGGAGGAACACATTCTCTGTCTGGACTCCCAACTCCAAGCCAAGCCACGGGTGGGACAGGGTTTCCCCGAGGCGCTCCGCTATCTATCGCTGCTCCTCCTCGATCACCGGTATCCCAAGCATCCCGACTTCGACATACAGGGACGTCGTAAAGAGATCTCCCGTTCGGAGCTCTTGACTGTGCTTCAGACGGTCGAGCTGGCTGCCCAGGACAAGGTCGGCAGACTTGAGATCTCTGGAACCGACGTCGCCGTGCTGAAGCGGATCGCCAATCCGCTGAAGATCGGAGTGATGCACGAAGCCGCGTTCGTGCTCGGGGACGAGTGGAAGCAACTCATTGATCGAAAAGCAGGAACGGCCGCTTCAGAGGTGGCAGTCTCCGATATTCGGCGCTGGATCCAGGACGAGCAGCCAGGTCTTCCCCCGCTGGTGACCGATCTTCTGATCTCTTGCTACGCGATTCAGGCAGATCGGGCCTGGGTCAGGAGCGGACAGCCTCAGCGAAACGCTCCGGATCTCGGGAAGATTACCGGCGACCTGGTTCTGAGACGCCAGGAGCTGCCATCCCAGACTGACTGGGCTCTCGCTTGCGAGCGCACAAGAGACATCTTCGAGGTGGCCGTACCTCCGGTGCTCTCGGCGCGAGCCGTACAGGCCCTTTCTGCTGACTTGCGGGTAAGGGCCTCGGAGTGGTTGCCTGCGATCGAGGGTCATGTGGCAGAGCTCAAGCGCCATGCCGCCACGCTCGGTCTGGGCGGCTCAGCTCGGCTCACAACTGCACAAGTCGCGGCGAGCATGCTCAACCGGCTCACTGTGGGTGATCCCACTGCAGCCATTCAGGCGCTCGCAGGCGCAAAATTGCCGGAGGAGGCCGCTATCTACCGAGCGTGCCTCCGCAGCGCGCAGGCACTGACCACGGCGCTCGCGAACGTGCGGTGGAGGTTGATCGACCAGCTTCCGATCCTTGCCGCGGGCGAGGGCGAGAAGGCAGAGCCAGCTCGGGCGATCCTCGATCAAGTGCGAATCGCGGCTGGTCACAACGAGCACGAAGTCCAGCTGGCCGGAGCACTCGCACGGGCTGAGCAGGACGCGATCGATCTGCTTACCGAGCCGTCTCCACCCTCGCCAGGTCCGAGTGGTGGAAGCGAGAAGCTCAAGCCCAAGCCACCGGGGACAACCCGGCACACAGTGCGAGGCAAGGAGGCGCGGGCAGTCACCGAGGAGCTTCAAAAGGCCATGGCCGACAACCCGAACGCCGAATTTGAGATCACCTGGCGGATCGTGCGATGACGATTCCGTCGATAATTCCCATGGCGAACCTCGCGGTCGTCGAGGGGGAACTGCGTCGGGCTAGATCCTTCATCGAGAAGCGCAATCGGCCCGAGAGAGTGTTGCTCCTTCGTGCTGCTCCAGAGTGGCGCGGCGATGCCGAAATTTCCTCGGACGGCATCACCGCCACCGTAGTGGCCTGCCCAACTGTGCTCTCCGTGCTGGACGCGATCAGCAGTCCTCGTGAGCCGGACACCTTCCTGGTCGTCCTCACACCATGCGACGATGAGGAGATCGGGCTCTCCGTCTTGGCCGGAGCTATCGAACATGCGGTTAGGCCGATCAATCGATGGGACCTTGTCTCCGATGACTTCGGGGCGAAACGACTGGATCCACGCCTGGCCAAGAAGGAGTGGCGCTGGCTCGCCGAGTCCCTGCTCGACGCCAAGCCCCGGGAGACCGGATGGCGGAGACTCACCGGTCCGGTGCTCACACTGGAGACCGCGCTCAATCGGCTGACAGCGATCAGATTCGGCGGCTCGTCCGACGAAGAGCAGCTTGACGCGGCAGCGCTGCTGGAGTGGACCTTGAGCGACGTTACCCTGACGCGCTTCTCCGACCTACGCCAGGAGGAGCGAGACGGGTTGGGCGACTGGCTCTCCGAAACCATCGGTCCAGTCGCTCGCGTGGTATTCCGCATGGTTAAGAGCGGGCAGGGGCCCGAGGCTGTGCCGCTCGGGCTCGCTGTGTCGGAGCTACAGGAACCCATGCTCAAAGAATCGGATGATGGCATCGAATCCGACACAAGCTCAACACGCGTCCGCATCACCGCCAGGGTCCGCGCGGAAGAGCGCTTTTTCGGTGGACAGGCCCCCTCCGTAACCGACATCGCGAGCTTCGCCGAGGCCTGCGAGTCGCTTGTGGTTCGATGGAGTCTGGGTTCGCGCGCCCAGTTGGCCGATGAGATGTGCGATCGGGCACAGCAGATCCTTCGTGGACTTGGTGCAGACCGATTGGCTGGCGCCAGCTCAATTTTGGACGCGGGCTTCAATGCTCGCTTGGCTGCCTTGACTCACACGATTTCCCAGGCGCTGCCCGCGCCACGTGGTGGAGATATCTCAGCGATCGAAGAGGCGTGGGCGCGACTTGGGGAGCATCGTCGGACGATTGCCCGAGCCACCGAAGTGGAAGCGGCGGCGTCAGCCGTACGGCTGACGCGCTGGCTTGCCCTGCCGGCGAAGGAACCTGGGACGTTGCGTGACGGGGCAACGGCATACCTGAGGGAGCACGCCTGGGTAGATCGTGCTCTAGCCCAGATCTGGGGTGCAGACACCACACGCGTTCCATCCGCCGGGAGTGCTTATGGGGCACTCTACGAAGCGGTCCGTGAGCGCCGTGCGGACTTTGATCGAGTGTTCGCAGAGCGGCTCACGACATGGACAGAAACTTCCGCTGAGACTGGAGAGCTTGTCCTCGCCGAGAACCTGCTGGAGCGGATTGCCCGACCACTGGCCGAACGGCGACCTCCTCTGATCATCGTTCTGGACGGTATGAGCGCTGCCGTTGCTTGCGAACTCGCTGAGGACATCGTCAACGGGCGCCGCTGGATCGAGACAGGCCGACGCGACGACGGGCGTGAGCCAGCTATCGCTACGGTCCCGTCGGTCACTCAGTTCTCGCGGGCCAGCCTGCTGTGCGGCACGCTGCGCGCCGGTGGGCAGCCAGAGGAGAAAGCCGGGTTCACCTCGTTCTGGCGGGGCAGGAATTCGGTTCTTTTTCACAAGGGCGAACTGCGTGGAGGTGCAGGTACGCATATCTCCAACTCCGTGTTGGCCGCGATTCGGGACGCATCCACGGTGGTAGGTGTAGTGCTGAACACCATCGATGACGCATTGGATCGGGGGCGAGAGGATGGATTGCCTCATTGGCGACTCACCGATATCGCCTTCCTCAATTCGCTCTTGGAAGAGGCCTGGCGGGTGAGCCGTCCAGTCATCCTCACCTCCGATCATGGGCATGTGCTCGACCGCTTGAACGACATTCACTCAGCTTCAGCCGACTCAGCACGCCACCGTCTTGGAACTCCTGGGGATGGGGAGATCGAGGTGCGAGGTAGGCGAGTGCTGTCAGGGCCAGCCGTAGTCGTACCGTGGGACGAGCGGATTCGGTACACACCACGTAAGGCGGGCTATCACGGCGGGGTGTCTCCGGCGGAGATGGTCGTTCCCATCCTGGCGTTCGTACCCACACCGGAGCTGGTGCCGAAGGGGTGGGCTGAGTACAGCACGCCCGTTCATGCTCCCGCGTGGTGGGATACCCCGGTGGCGGCGATACCTCCAGCGACCTCATCTGCTGAGAGCACCACGAAGAAGAAGGCCCAAAAGCAGCGGCCTCCCCTTGGGGATTTCCTCTTCGATGAATCGGATGTTCCGGCTGCGGCCACGCTCGGTGCTTCTGTCGCCGCTTCGGCGCTGCTTGCCGCGCAGCGAACCTTTGTACGTCGGGCGCCCGACGACGTAGAGATCGCCAAGCTGATCGACGGGCTGGTCTCAGCTGGAGGAAAGCTGCCGGTCACAGCCGCTGCGGCGCTCGTAGACCAGCCGGTCTTCCGCATGTCCGGGTACGTTGCGCAGGTGGCCAAACTGCTCAACGTGGATGGGTACATAGTCATCGCCGAGACTGATGGCGGTCGCACGATCGAGCTGAATATCGCACTACTCCGCGAGCAGTTCCTCGGGACCAAGTCGTGACCAGTCCCGGATCGGTCAGCGCAGTCCGCCGCCGCGAGGTGGTCGATGCGCTCCGCAGGGGTACGGTCCCGTCCGCTGGCCTCGATATGTTCGCCGTGGGGCTGGAGCGGTTCGAGAACGCGCTGGATGACGAGCTTTCTGCTGCTGCCTCAGGCTCTGCGGTCTTCAAGGCCGTAAGGGGTGAATACGGCTCCGGCAAGACCTTCTTCGCACGGTGGCTCGCCGAGCGGGCCAAGCGCCGGGGGCTGGCAACCGCTGAGATTCAGATTTCGGAATCCGAGACGCCACTGCACCGGCTGGAGACGGTTTACCGACGGCTGGTTGAACGGCTGACCACCGCTTCCGCGCCGCCCAGCGCGCTGAGGGACGTGATCGACGGCTGGTTCTTCACGCTGGAGGAGGACGTTCTCGCCGCTGGCTCTATCGCGGCGAATGACGTCGACGCGCTGAGCGCAGGAGTTGACGAGTTGCTGGAGCTGCGGCTCTCTGGAGTGGCACGGACCACACCGGCCTTCGCCGCAGCCTTGCGGACCTATCGCCGGGCTCGGTTGAGTGGGGACAACGCGCTTGCCGAGTCGCTCCTCGCCTGGATCGGAGGACAACCCAACGTGGCAGCCTTGGCTCGTCGCGCCGCCGGAATCCGCGGCGATCTGGACCATTTTGGCGCGCTCGGGTTCCTGCAGGGCCTACTCACCGTGCTACGTGATTGCGGCCATCCGGGGCTATTGGTGGTTCTGGATGAGACCGAGACGCTGCAGCGGGTACGGACCGACGTGCGGGAAAAGGGACTGAACGCGCTTCGACAATTGATCGATGAGGTCGATTCCGGCCGTTTCCCAGGGCTCTATCTGATGATCACCGGGACGCCGGCGTTCTATGACGGACAGCAAGGAGTACAACGGCTCACCCCGCTGACTCAGCGACTCGCGACCGACTTTAGGACGGATCCTCGGTTCGACTCGCCCCGAGCGGTGCAAATCCGCCTCCCTGGGTTCGATCTTCCTCGATTGGTGCAGCTTGGCTCTGCCGTACGAAATCTCTACGCAGCGGGAGCGCAGTCTCCCAAACGGGTGGAGGCGCAAGTAGACGACGCATACATCGCGACACTCGCCTCCGCCGTCGCGGGCGGATTCGGGGGGAAGGTTGGCGTGGCGCCCCGCGTCTTCCTGCGGAAACTCGTAGCAGACGTGCTCGACCGGGTGGACCACTTCCCCGACTTCGATCCCCGTCAGCACTACGTGCTCACAATGTCTGCTGGCGAGCTCACCGAGGAGGAGCGCAACGTCCTGGTTGTTCGTGCGGCCGATCCCGGCGATGTAGATCTCGATCTGCCGTGACGATCGAGCGGCTACATCCGTCCCTGGCCCATCACATCGTGAACACGTTGGGCTGGCCGGAGCTGCGCCCGCTTCAGGCTGCCGCTGTGACGCCGGTGCTCAACGGATCGGATGCTCTTCTATTGGCACCGACTGCCAGCGGCAAGACTGAGGCCGCCGTGTTCCCGATCCTTTCAGCGATGGCTTCCGGCCAGTGGAGCGGTGTCTCGGTTCTCTACGTCTGCCCGTTGAAGGCGCTCCTCAACAACCTTCTCCCGCGCCTGGAACTGTATGCGACCTGGACGGGCCGTCGGGCCGCCCTCTGGCATGGGGACGTTTCGACCGCACGCCGGCAGTCGATCCTTCGGGATCCGCCGGACATCCTGCTGACCACTCCCGAGTCGATCGAATCCATGTTGGTCTCGACGAAAGTCGATCACCGGCACCTCTTCGCGGGACTCCGTGCAGCGGTAGTTGACGAGGTACACGCTTTCGCGGGAGACGATCGTGGCTGGCATCTGCTTGCCGTACTGGAGAGACTCACCCACCTGATTGGGCGTCCAATTCAGCGAATCGGGCTGTCTGCGACGATCGGGAATCCGGCCGAATTGCTCTCCTGGCTCCAGGGCTCCAGCAAGGGAACTTGCTCCGCCGTAGTCGTCGCTCCGGATTCCCAACCCCCCACTCCGTCCCGTGTGGAAAACGCGTCTGTCCTCTCGGCACCTGCGGAACCCGACGTGCAGCTCGACTATGTCGGCTCCATGGCGAACGCAGCGCGGGTGATCGCCTCTCTCCACACCGGCGAAAAGCGCCTAGTGTTTGCCGATTCCAAGCGCCTTGTTGAAGAACTCGGAGCCGCACTTCGGGCGCGCGGCGTCACCACGTTTCTATCCCACGCATCGCTCTCTGCCGACGAGCGCCGTCGCTCCGAGCTGGCTTTCGCGGAAGCGAGAGACTGCGTCATCGTGGCGACGTCCACCCTAGAACTTGGAATTGACGTTGGCGATCTGGACCACGTCATTCAGATCAACGCTCCCAGTTCGGTTGCGTCATTCCTCCAGCGACTTGGCCGTACCGGGCGCCGGCCTGGAAGTACTCGGAATTGCTTGTTCCTCACATTGGACCAAGGCTCGCTCTTGGCAGCCGCCGGACTACTGCTGCTCTGGCGACGTGGCTTCGTCGAGCCGGTCCACCCCCCGCCGGATCCCCGCCACATCATCGCCCAGCAGATGCTTGCCCTCTGCCTGCAGGAGCATCGGGTCGGCTCCCATCTGTGGCCTGAGTGGTGGAACGGACTCTTCGGAGATGCCGCGAAGCCAATCGTCGACTACTTGGTGGCAGAAGGATTCCTCGAACAGGACGGCGGGATGCTGTTTATCGGTGCTCTCGCCGAGAAGCGCTTCGGCCGCCGCAACTTTATGGACCTCACGGTCGTCTTCACAGCCTCGCCTGAGTTCACCGTTCTCTCTGGCCGGGAGGAGATTGGCCGTACAGATCCCGGGCTACTAACCGAGAAGATCGACGGACCCCGTCTGATTCTGCTCGGCGGCCGAACCTGGCGAGTGACCTGGATTGACTGGAAGCGCCGCCGCTGCTTCGTCGACCCATTTGACGGCTCGGGCGGCAAAGCGCGATGGTTCACCCCCGGAATGGGCGGCACCTCCTTCGAACTTGCGCGGGGTATGCGTGACGTTCTTCTTGGTGCCGATCCTCCTGTCCGCTTGACTCAACGAGCGATTGCGACGCTAGCAACTACGCGAGTGGACTCGAGGGACAACGTGCACCCGGGCGGGACTGTGATCATCCACGATGGATCTGATCTCCGCTGGTGGACGTGGGCAGGGTACCGAACCAACGCAACTTTGAAGGCGACCCTTGGTCGGCTCGCCGACGAGGCCCAACGCGTCGATGACCTCAACATCCGTCTCAGGACAGATCTGACGCCGGCTGCCTTCGCGGCCGCCCTGCAGGAGCTGGATGGCCGTCTCTGCTTGCCCTCGGTGGACGACAGAGCGGTCGCGGGGCTGAAGTTCAGCACAGCGCTACCGCTGCATCTTGCCGAGCGAACGCTGGCTGCTCGATTGGTAGACCTCTCGGGCGCGGCGGACGTCCTCGGAGAGCCCTACGGCTTCGTTCAGCTCTGAATGCAGCCTCACCCACATAGGCCTGTGGATAATGGGGCCTGATGGCAGACCGCACGACCGCGACGAAGCGGCAGTGAGACGCCGTGTCGGAGGCCGTTGTGGATTCTTCGACAAACTGGCCAGCGCGGGCCTCGCCTCCGTGGAATCTCCACCACACCACCACCGTCATCCGCTCCGGCCACCCCTGCGGCCCCGCTCGCCTCAAACACGACGTAGCTACCTATAGCTCCACCCGCTGACCTCGGGCGCTCAGCCCCGCTTCTTCGGCGGCCGTCCTCGGCGGGGTTTGGGCGGCCGCCACGCTCGCAGGGTCTCGTCGGCAACACCGCACTGATCCTGGAGTGTCCGTCGCAAATGCCTCAGTTCATCGGCGCGCGCGCCCTCCGGGGTTCCGCAGGTGCCATGCCACTGGTCGATCCAGGGCTGGAGCTCGGCGAGACCCGCGATCTGGGGGATGAGGTCGGACGCCTCGACGCCCGCGCTCTTGGCGTCGAGGGCGTGCAGGGCTAGCGCCGTCCCTCGTTCCAGTGCGTTCCATCCGGCCCAACCAAAGGCCACGGTCACCCCGCTGCCGGAAGGGTAGGAGATGAAGGCCTCGTTGGCGATGTCGTTCTTGCCTCGAGCACGCCAGTAGGAAGGCCTCAGGAAGTCGGCCGAGGTGTACCGGGGCGGGACGGGAAGCCCTACTCGGAAGGCTTGGATCTCCGCCTCGTCGGTCAGCATGTCCTCCTGCCGCTGGGCGTCCCAGACCTCCTCCCAGTTGCGGCGCTTACGGAGGCCGGTCTCGGTGAGGCGCATCGCGGCCAGGAAGGGGACGCTCTCCTCGGTGAGGATGGAGGTGAGGACCTCCTCGATGGGCTTGCCGGGGGCGGCGAGCGAGGCCAGGCGGGCCACGCGGGCGGACCGGCCCAGTTCTTCGAGGAGCCAGCCGAGCGCGCGGATCCTGGGCTGGGGGACCAGGGATCCATCGTTCTCGTACCAGAGGTCACGCTCCTCTAGACATGTGATGAGCCGTTCACCGGCTGCCTCTCGCAGGTGCGTCTGCCAGTCCTCGGTTGTCCACCGCCTTTTGTACTCGGGACTCTCGAGGACTCGGAGGGCGGCGGTCGAGGATATGGCGCTGATGCGCCGCTCCACGAGAGTTCGGTAGGACTCCGGCCAGCGGGCTGGGACCTCGGTGGTAGCCGTTCGGCCGTGCCGGGAGAACCAGTCGGAGGTCTCCCGTCCCGCGGCGATCGCTCGGGCGAGCAGAATCTCGAACGGACGCTCACCGGGGACCAAGGACGGAAGCTCGTCAAGGGAGCGGAGTGCTAGGTCGGGAGGGCAAAGCCCGTAAAGGGAGTAGACGTGCCAGTCGAGTTCCTCCTGGTGTACGGCCATCCGCGCGCTCACCTCCGTCCACTTCAGGCGAGCATTTTCGATCAGCTCCTCGGAAGGCAGGTCCGCACCGGCGAGGACGGCCAACGGGTCTGCCGCCTCCGCCTCGGCCGCGAGCGCGTCCAGCGCCGAGGGGAGGTCGGGGTTCCACGACCGGTCTGACTGCCAGCCGTGAGGGAGCGGCACGTCACCGGTGCGTGTTCCCGTGAACTCGTAGTACAGCGTCCAGGGTTCGCCAGATCCAGTCTGGTCGGTGCGTGGCTGACCCTTGCTATTGCTGTGGCGCTTCAGCCAGAAGCCGAGCAGCGAGCTGTTCAGGAGGGCGTTGAGCCTGACGATGTCGGTGCCGCTCGCGTCTTGGTCGAACTCGATAACCGGCGCAGAGTTCAGCGGTGTGGCTCTGGTCCGGACGATCGCGAAGTGGTTGTGAGTGCTTACCCAGGAGAAGACGATCGACCAGGGGTGTACCCCCTCGTCGCGGGAGATCTGGTGCCAGGAGTACCACGGGCGCCCTTCGGCGAAGTAGGTCGTGCCGCCGAAGGATCTGCGCTGGCCCAGCAGGGTCCGGTACGGCCACAGTCTCCTCGCAAGGTGAGGGAAGTTCTCAGGGGCTCGCTCGCCGAGCTGGATACCAGTGCGATCGCAGACGGCCCGCCAGTCCCGGACCCCGGATCCCGAGATCACGGGGACGAGTGGCGTGGGCTCAGCCTTGATCCGTCGAAGGGTGGCAGGGGACGCGGTGAGGATGTCGTCAGCTCCGGTGCTCGCGCGGTAGCCGATGCGCCTGACGTGATCGGCGAGTGGGTCTCCCGTGTCCATGGCCTGGAGGATTGCGGTGGTGTCGGTGCCAGCGAGGTTCCAGGGGAAGGTTGTGAGGACGGATCGGTCGAGCTCTAGGTTCTGCATCCATGCGGAGGGGCGTGTGTCGTCGCTGAGGCTGGCCCGGATGCCGCGCCAGACGTGTCCCTGCGCGGGATCGTCCGGAACGGATGGTTCGCCCTTCAAGCCCAGGACGATCTGGACGCGTGGGAACTCGGGGGTTTGATTAACGCCGAAGAGCAGCACTGTCGGCGTCCCATGCCCCGGGATGTAGGCACCCGAGGTGTCGACGACGCACCGGAGGTCGACCGTGGGAAGGAAATCCGTGATCAGCCTGCGGCCGAACTCCCGCTTCATGAAGCTGTTGGCAAGCAGGATCCCGACGTGTCCGGGGGAGCGCGTGCCGCGGATAGCGAGTTCAAAGAACCGCACGGTGAACGGGACGGTCAATGCGTAGCGCCCCACGCTGACGGGGTAGGCCCGGCGGTATAGCAGGCTTTCGGCCTTGTCTGCGACCGCCAGATAGGGCGGGTTACCCACGACGGCGTGGTAGCTACCAGGGGCTAGCAGCGCGTTGTCGGCGAAGGCGCTCACGTCGTCAGCACGACGCTCCGGGGATTCCAGCCGTTCGAGGAGGTCGGACTCGGGCCATGGCCGACCGGCGAGCAGCACGTCGCCGGTCGCGATGATGGGCAGGAGCCGGTCGGTGTCACGCAACATGCGGATGCCGCTCTCCCGCATGGCGACGATGAGCAGACGGAAGCGGCTGATCAGGGTAGCGTTCGGATACTTGTCGACGCCGTGAAGGCTCCGCAGGACTCGGGCGGATCGTTCCTCCGGCGTCAGGGCCGGGTCCGACCGTTTCCAGTAATCGGCGAGGCGATTGAAGGCCAAGAGGAGGAAGGTACCGGATCCGCAGGCGGGGTCGATCAGGCGGAGAGCGTCGAGACCGTGCTCCTGTATCGCGGGGTCGAGGGTCTGGTCGAGAACGAGATCGGCGACGAATTCCGGGGTGGGGAGCAATGCATAGGTCCGCGAGGCGGTCTCGGAGAGGCCCTGATAGAGGTCGCGCAGAAAACCGGTGTCCAACGCCGGATCAGCGAAGGAGCGGTGGCCGGACCGCCAGAACGCGATGAGCGCGACAGCAGCCTCGTGGGACAGGGGAATCCGACCCAGCGGGTTAGTCGCAGGATCGAAGATCATGGCCATGGGGCGGGCGACGCTCAGGTCAGCGAACCCGGCCAGGAGCCAGTCACGGGCTGTGGCGGTCGGGTTCTGACGGAAGAAGGCGGCCTCCCGTACCGCAGCAAGTCCGGGGCCATCCGGGCCCGATAGGTAGGGCTCGGAGATCATCGTGTTGTCCTCGGCGAAACGCAGGAGGACTGTGCCGAGGAGCCAGGCGGTCGCCGTCTCGGAGAGCGTCGCGGCGCGCCAGTCCGAATAAGTGGCGGTGGTCAGGCGTCCGGAGATCAGCTCTGCCCATTCCGAGCGCAGGCCTTCCTCCGCGCCGAAGGCATTGGCTTGGGCGCTCAGGTCATCGGTCAGAACGGCCAGCCGTGCCCTTAGGTCGCGGAGGAGCGTCCGTGGATCCATGGCTTGCATCCCTTAAATATTTGGCACGTGTTAGTCGAGTTGATGTTACTCTACTTGAAGTCGGCTTCCTCAGACCTTCTCCTCCTGCCTCTAAAGAGGGCCTGCTGGTTCGTGGATCCGGTGCAGCCGTCGTGTCGGCGATTCTGTCGACAGCTGCCGAGCGTACCGAAATCAATCCAGACGTGTTTGGGTTCACGCGACGACGGGCCGATGGAGAAGATATGCAATGGGGTGGGAAGGTGGGGTTCGCCTTAACGGCGGCCGGTTCAGCGCTGGCTGGCCTGCCCTGGTGGACTCTTCTCCTCGGCGCGGGCCTAGGAGCGTTCTGCTACATGGCTGACCGGGTTATGCGGTACCGGCTGAGCCTCAGTGTCATCGACAAAGCCGGAGAGCTTGACGCGGCGGTGCTCCTCGCCACGGTCTGGGAGCGCTCGCCGCAGCCGCGACGTGCTGCGAACCGGGGACGTGCGGCGCGGAAGTGAGGTTTCCGCGCCGGGGGTCAAGGAAGCGGTGTTCGACACGACCGCACTGGATCTTCCTGCAGCACTTCCTACTCAAGGTGGGCGGTGGCCCGCTGCCACACACGGAACAGGCTGGGGCGACTAGGGCGTGTCCCGTGGATCATTGAATGGGGTCGCGGAGCCAGATCCTAATCGAGGCGACGTCGACGGTGCCCTGGTAGATGCGCTCGCGCTTGTCGGTGCGCAGGGCGACCGCACGGTAGCCCTTCAGCTTGTTGACGCACCGCTCGGCGGTGTTGCGCTCCTTGTAGCTGTCGGCGTCGAAGCCGGGTGGTCGCCCGCCCCTGCTTCCTCGCTTGAGGCGGTTGGCCTGCTGATCCTTCTTGATCGGAATGACCGCCTGGATACCGCGCCGGCGCAGGTAGGCGCGGTTACCCCTGGAGGAGTACGCCTTGTCGGCCAGCACCCGGGCGGGACGCTTGCGGGGGGCGACCCACACCGCGGCGCACGATCCGTACGCCCTCCAGCACCCGCCGGAAGTACGGGCTGTCGGCGTGCTGGCCAGGACTGATGATCCGCGCGACGGGGCGGCAGCGCCGGTCGGCGACCAGATGCACCTTCGTGCTCAGCCCGCCCCGCGAGCGGCCCAGCGCCTCCCGCCCCTTGGCCGGTTTGTGATCTACGACGCCCCCTTTACCGGGAAGTCGGCCGGCGGCGCCTTTCGGACTCCGGCGGCATGCTGATGGGCGCGCACCACGGTGGAATCCACACTCAGCGTCCAATCCTCACCCTCGGCCGCATCGCATCCAGCCCGCAACCCGTCCAGGATCTTCTCCCAGGTACCGTCCATCGACCAGCGGCGATGCCGGTTATAGACGGTCTTCCAGTTCCCGTACCAGGGCGGCAGGTCACGCCAGGTGATGTTGGTCCGGACCCGGAAGAAGACCCCATTGATGACCGTTCGGTGATCGGCCCACCGACCACCCTGACGCGGGTTGACCGGCAGCAACGGCAGCAGCCGTTCCCACTCCTCATCCGTCAGATCGTGACGCTTCAGACGCTCCTCATCCACACGGATGATCTACACCAAACCCCCACCAATGATCCACGGGACACGCCCTAACTCCGACCCAGGTCCATCGAACTCAAGGCCGATCACATCGCTCAAGGTGGCGGTGGTGAAGCGATATGACCTGCGGCACCTGAAGACGACTTGGACGTACCTGGCGTCTAACACTTGCTCAACCATCACGATGACGAGGAGTGTTGGGGTGGTACGTCGACGAAGTTCCAGGCGGCGGGGGTACGTTTAGAGCAAAGCACTGTGAGCGGCCGCGGTTGGGGTCATCGAAAGGTTCGAGACCAGGCGGAGCACCAGCTGATCGCCTATAAGTTGATGCGGGGCATTCTCGGGATGATCTTGCGCTTTCTAGAGATCCGTTCAGGCGTTTGCACAGGTCAACAACTATGAGGTTTAACCATCAGCGCCGCTCTCCTAAAGCGGGTGTCGCATGTTCGAATCATGCCGGGGGCACACAGTTGATCAGGCATTCCGGCATCTGACCTGCGACTTCTCAGTCGCAGGTCTTTTGCTTGCTAGGCCACCGAGAGCAGCGGAATGCAGCCGTAGGCCAGTGATCGCGAACCATACGCGAACCGATCTTGAGGCTATTGGCCCAGGTCACCAGCCCTTCTATGTCGGCGCATAGCTAGGCCGTAACGATCGCTCGCGGTGGCTGAGCATCGTACGGGGCCGGGGCGATCGCCGCCGCAGGGCCTCCTTCGTCGGCCCCACGGCATTGGTGACCGTGGCTGACGACGGGTGTTATCCGTCGCTTGGCATGAGCATGAAACGTCACTGGGATCGAGCACGTTGGGGACCGAAAGCGACACGATCGTGAGTATGACGAGGTGTTCGGCATCGTGGCCCTCGCCTGCCCGCGGGCACGCAGTGCTGGCTGATCGATCGTGCCCAGTGCTGGAAAAGGCGATGTCGTCCTCATCTGCCGATGACAGCGCCGCCCTCCGGGGACTGCGACGATGGTGGCGGGCCGGCGGTCGTCAACTCCGCGGGAACATTTGTCCAAGACTGATAGTCGACCGCCCGTACATAGTCTCCGCATGAGTAAGTACGACATTGAGCACTCGCATGGGATGCACGTGGTCCATGACGGCCCGCGGCAGGCGCCGCCGTTGTTGCTCATCCACGGATCGGGGGCCTCGGGCGGCTTCTGGAGCCCGGTGGTCCCGGCACTGGCCGGCCACCATAACGTCATCCGGGTCGACCTCCCGGGCTGCGGCCAGTCCCCGCCCGCGCCGTCGTACGACGTGCCTGCGCAGGCGGGCCAGGTGGCGGCGCTGCTGGATGACCTCGGCCTTCGTCACGTCGCCGCGGTCGGGCACTCCAGCGGCGGCTACGTCGCCACCGCGCTTGCCGAACAACGTCCCGACCTCGTGGGTTCGCTTGCACTGATCAGTAGCGGCCCACGTCCGGATGCGCTCCTTCGGCAGCCGTTCATCCTTCGGGTCCTGTTGGCCCCGCCTTTGGGCCCGCTCCTGTGGTCGAGGCGCTCGGATGCGATGATCCGCAGAGGGATCAGCGCGATGGCCGCTCGCCCGGTGGACCTCCCGGACGACGTGGTCGCCGACGTACGGGGCATCACCTACCGCGTGATGAGGACGGTGCTGCGCCGGAATACCGCGTACATCGCCGAGCGGAGCGTGCCCGAGCGTCTCGCCGCCCTCGAGGTCCCCGTGCTGGTGATCTTCGGCGCTGCCGACCCCCGTTGGGAGCCGTCGTCGGCGCACCAGTACGACGCGGTGCCGAACGCGCGGGTCGAGCTGCTGCCCGGCGTCGGGCACCTACCCATGTTGGAAGCGCCCGAGACGACCAGCAAACTGCTGCTGAGCTTCACGGCACCGGGCCGCTGACAGCCCACCCTTGATCCCTGAGGCCTAGACTGGTCACGTGTTGTCGACCGGGACGCCACCTGACCGAGCGTGGGTGGACGTCGCAGTCCCACGCCCGTCGGTTCGGCTGCCGGGGGTGAGCATGGCCGGGTTCCGCCATCGTGCCCCGGCCTTTGTGGACATCGCCATGGTCGCGTACCCGTCCGTCACCCTGCTCGTCGATCTGAGCGAGGGAGAAGGCGTCGTCTACGAAACCCATGGCCGGCACGAGCGCGGCAGTGTCGTCGTCGGGCTCCTCCCCGGCGATCTTCGGGCAACTGGCTGGGGAGTCGGCGAGTGCCTCCAGATCCGGCTGGAGCCGGTCGCGGCGGCTGCGTTGTTCGGCGCATCGACCGAGCTCAGCGGGATGGTGGTAGCCCTTGAGGATGTCTGGGGCCGCGACGCCGGGCGAGCCGAGGACAGGCTGCGCGCCGCCGCGTCGTGGGACGAACGGTTCACGATCGCGGTGGACATCCTCGGCCGACGGCTGGGCGCCCACCCACCGGTCGATCCGCAGGTCGCCTACACCTGGCGGCGGACGCTCACCAGCCGGGGGCGGGTGCGGGTAGACGGCTTGGCGGACGAGGTCGGCTGGAGCCGCAAGCGCCTGTGGTCCCGCTTCCGGTCCCAGCTCGGCATCACGCCCAAACGCGCCGCCCGACTGGTGCGCTTCGACCACGCCGCCCACCTTCTCGCGGCGGGTCACGCCGCCGCCCGCGTTGCCACCGAGAGCGGCTACGTCGACCAGTCCCACCTCCACCGCGAGGTCACGACGTTTGCCGGGCTCACGCCCACGGCCCTGGCCGTGGCGCCGTGGCTCGCGATCGACGACGTTGCGTGGCCGGCTTCATCGCCAACCCAGCGCCCTGCGAAGGGTGGCGAACGCATCCCCGACCTTCGTTGAACAGCTTGCCTACACGATGCGGCTGCCACGCGCTGCGCTGACTGAGAAACCCGCCGCGTCAGGGCAGTTTCGTCAAAGTCCCCGAGGAAGGTTCGCCGGTCGTGGCTGCATCTCGAGAACTTCCTGCCCGGCACCTGCCGTGAGGAGTGTGATGCCGACGACGGGGCGCGACTCCTCCAGACGCTGGCCGCCATGACGAGCATCACGGCGTCAGCACGAGCATGGCCGAAGATTATCGGTCAGAACATATCACCGTGTTCATACTCATCGGCAGTGACGTTCTGTGCTCATAGCCAGTGACGCCTAACACGACGGGCTCCGGTCCTCGCTGCCCACGATCGTGGCCGTTCCTCGTCGCCGGTCAAGGTCGTACGTCCTCGCTACGCTCCGGGCGCTCCACCTTGACCAGCTCCTCAGCCCGGCGATTGAGGTTGCTGCCGAGGAGCGGAAGGAAATGGTCAGACAGGAAAACTCGCGCTATCAGCCACCCACCTGCGAAGGCCAGCCGACTGGGCGATAACGGCGTAGCGCTCGAACTGCGCGGACCTCGTCTCTCCGAATTCCGCCCACGACCTCGGGCGCTCTCCACGGCGTGACTCATCATGGCTATCGTGACCGAGGAACCTCTCACCGGTGGCAACAACGCCCTGGAAGTCGTCCGGGTCGGTGACACGGTGCGCCGCGCCCGTGATGTGGGTGCGGCGTTCGCCGCCCAGGTCCTGGCGCACCTTGAGTCAGTGGGCTACTCCCACGCACCGCGCCACCTCGGCATCGACAACGCGGACGGGACATCCTCACCTTCATCCCCGGCAATACCACCGACCACCCCATACAGCGAGCACCCGACGCCTACACAGCTGGCGGCCGGATGCTGCGTGAACTGCATGAGGCAACCGCCGGACACGCCCTGGCCGAAAACCATGACTGCGTCATCCACGGAGATCCCGGACCGTTCAACACGATCTTCCAGGAAGGCCTACCGATCGCCTTCATCGACTGGTCTTCCAGCCGCCCCGGCGACCGACTCGACGACTTGGGCTACATGGCCTGGACCTGGTGCATCCAGTCCCAGGGCCAAGTACCGATCACCGAGCAAGCCCGGCATCTGCGAGAAATACGCGACGGTTACGGCGCCATCGAACCGCAGCATCTCCTCGATGCCATAGTGCGCAGGCAGACCTGCATCGCCGACATCGAGGCAGCGAACCTCACCAACCCCAAGCTCACGCCCACCCGCCGCCGCCACGCCAAAGCAGCCATCGCCTGGGCCACAGCCGATCGCGAACTCGTCCATCAGCACGAGACGCTCCTGCTATCGGCACTGCAGCAATGACGGGTTTCACCGTTTGGGTTGCTGCAAGCAGAGGGCCCGGCGGTGAGGCCGGGGCTGAGGTGGGCGAGGATCAGCTATTCGCGAGCGTCGTTGATCTTTCCGTTGATGTGGTCCTGCTGGCCGTCAATGCACTTGGCGTAGACGCGCAGCAGGACGTCCACGCTGTGACCAGCGCGCTTGGCGACCTCGGGAGCCGGGACGCCCGCGTTCAGCCAGAGCGAGACGGCAGCGCCCGCAGGTCGTACGGCCGGGCGGCCAAGGATGAAGCGACCTGAGCGGGCGTGAAGGCCAACCTGCGGGCTTCCTGCCAGACGTAGGAGTAGGCGGAGCTTGAGTAGGAACCGCCGGTCTCGGTGCGGAAGAGCCTGCCGTCCTTGGCGACGCCGTACGCCTCGATGTACTCGCGGAGAATGGCCACCAGGACCGGAGGAATCGGGATCTCTCTCGTCTCCTTGTCGGCCCGATGCTTGAGCCGACGCGACTCGTGGGTCTCGCCGCTGTCGGTCCAGCGCTTGGTGCTCTGGGGCCGGGCTCGCTCCAGGATGATCAGTCCCCATCCCGACTCGGGCAGCGTGCAGTTCTTCTCCCGTAGATCCGCCGCTTCCTCGGGGCGGAGGGCCGCGTAGTAGACGCAGGCGAACAGTGCCTTGAGCCGGGCACCGCGTTTGCGTCCCACCTTGGGGACAGCATCGAGGAGCTGCCGGGCTTGGGTCGGGTTGACGACTGTTCGAGGGTCAACGACGGTTACGGCCTTGGGCGAGGTCCACTTGATCTCATCGAGCGGGTTCGTCATGAAGAGCTTCTGTTCTACGGCCTGCCCCAGGAGGTGATGCAGAACGGCACGCTTCCTGCGAACGGTGTTGGCCCCGGCGGTCTTGCCCTCGAAGGTCACCGCGATGGCGTCGAGGGCCAGGCGCAGCGTGGCCGCCTCGCCCAAGGCCGACATGGGCAGGGAGGCCTTCTCCAGCCAGGCGAGAGCCGCGGCTTGCTCGCGGGGCAGCTCTGTCCGCCTGTCTTCGGGCAGCAGCGCGTGAGAACGCAGCGCTTGCCGTACGTCTTCCGCATCGGGACGGCCCGGCAGGTCGGCCACGAGAGCGGGCACCAGCGTGAGCAGCGCGTAGGCGTCTGTCTCGCGGGTGCGGGCCGCTGAGGTGCGCCAGCGGCTCATGACATAGGACTGCGCGAACTCCAAGAAGGTGGGGCCAGCTGGTTCAGGCTCCAACATCGACAGCGGGAGGCCGGTGGCCAGGTCGAACGCCTCTCCTCGCTTCGCGGCTTGCCGGAGATCGGACAGGAACGAGTCGGCCAGGCCCTTGGTGCGGAAGGTCTTGCTCTTGGGCTTGCGCGCCACCGTCCAGCGAACAAGGAACGCCGAGGTCTTCCGGTCAGTGCGGCGCTGGATCTCCCAGAACTTCACGTCATAGGTGGTGTTCATGCGATCCCCCGGCGGGAGTCGAGCCAGGACACGAGATCGCTGCGCCAGACGCGAAGCTCATGGTTCGGAAGTTGGATGCAGACAGGCGCGTTCCCAAGTTCGCGCCAGCGGTAGAAGGTGCGGCGGGAGACCCCGCCCAGCTCGTCGAGGACCTGAGCGACGGTGAGCAGCTCGTCACGACGACTCATCGGACACCACCGCCCACATCCGGAAGACGGGTGCCGGTCAGCGCGGCAGCGAGGGGCTGATCACCCGCGGAGCGGCCCTTTCCTGCGTAGGTCCATTCGCTGATCACGAGGACGGTGTCCTCGTCGAAGAGTGGGAGGCGTCCGGTGGTGATCTCGTGGTCGCGGGCGTGGTCTTCGCGGGCGGCGCGGAGGGCGCCGAGGGTGGTGGAGTAGCGGCGGGATCGGGTGGAGAAGTGGCCGCGGAAGCCGAGCATGTGCGCCCACTGGGCCAGCCGGAGGTCGGCCAGGTTCTCGATGGCACCGAGGCGTAGGCATTCGGCGATGAGGCGTTTGGCGTGGTCGCGGAGGTTGAAGGCGTCGAGGTTGTCGAGCGGGTTGATGCGGCGGCCGAGGGTGCCGACGCATTCGGCGGCTTTGGTGGCGTACTTGGCGATGTAGCCGGCCACGGCTTGTTCGGTGAGGTCGCCGTCCAGGGTGATGGGGCGGATGTCGAGCTGGGCGCCCCACTTGAAGAGCCGGGCCGGGGCGTCGTCGAGGGCGGGGACGAGGGCGCTGACCACGGTTGCGGCGCCCGAGCGCGTGACCATGGCGTTCATCTGCGACAGCGCGGCCTGGATCACCGCCCACAGCGGGGGCTGTATCGTCAGCAACGTCCGGCCGGTGTTCATCCTCAACGCCAACGACAAAAAGAACAACAAGTACGTTGTGAGAGAGTCAGCGTCCCACCTCATCAAGGCCCTCTACCAACCTGGCAGCACCGAACCTGATAAGGGGACCGCCAAGCGGATTCCCGGAAAGTTCGATCCGGCGAACAGTGGATGCGGCTCCAGTCCCGGCAAACCGAGCGGCTGCCTTCATCGAACCCGGTTGAGCTCTACGATCGATGGGAATCGTGCGGTGGCGATCCCCATGTGCCGGACTGTCTACGGGAGCTACAAGAGCCCGGACAGCTGCGACGAGTTCCCCTTCGCATCTACGCGCGAGGGAGCGGCCAGCACGAGCAATCAGTACTCCGTCGAGTTGATCGACGTGAAGGACAACTGTTCTTCAGGATCGCGGCTGGGGGTCTGGTACAGGCGGAACCGGATCAGGGAAGGCTCGCCGTTCGCAGTGGACGTTATTCCGTTCGGTCAGACCCGGCCGATCAGCGGCGCGCCCGGCGTGGTCGTGACGGATCCCCTGCCCGATGAAGCCGATTACTTCGACCGCTGCACGATTGATGGCGTCGGCGAATTCGTCGGCCCGATCCAGCCCTAATCCATCTGATCGGGGTCGGGGCGGGAAATCCGCCCCGACCCCGCCCTATCCCTTGTACAAGGAAAGACGATGTCCGACCTCTTCGCCTCCTATGTCACTACACGCGATCTATTCCCCGATCAGGGATCGATCACCTGGGGCAGCGTCGCCGAGACGGAGGCCCTCGTAGAACTCCTGGGAAGCCCCGCCCGAGAGATCTCCGGCGCTACCGTGGATGACGTGTCCGCCGCCGTCATGGACCTTTCCGGCGACGAGGCAATCGTGCTCATCTCTCAGCGGGGCGGGTGGACAGTCCTCTTCGAGCCGGCCCCTTGCTGCGGCTTCGATCCACGCGCTCTCCAACAACTCTCCGCAGCAGGCGCTGCTCTAAATGTGAGTTGGACCGTGAATCACGACGTGTGGATCACCTACGCGTCCGGCGGCCAAATCGTCGCGAAGTTCGACCCGCTCGACCTTGCAGGCGTCCAGCCGAAATCTGGGGAGGAATGGCTGCAGGGACTCCCCGTAACCCCCTCTCAGTGGGCGGCCGATTGGATGGCGGCATGCCTGGCACTCGGCGAGCACCTCTCCTCGATCCACCTCGACGCGAACTGGTTGCGAGCCGGCCACCAGGCCATCATTATTCGCCGGAGCCCCGTAGTCACCACTGCGGCCTCGCACCTCGACCTTGAAGACGACGAACTCGCCGCTGCCCAGCAGGACCCCCGGGTTGCGGCTGTGATCGCCGAACCCACGACCGACAAACTTCCCCTTATCACCGAACTCATCGCGCGGATCGCGGTCTCCTCGGCGAGCCTGCCCGGACAAGCCCTGGTTGACCGGACGTTTCAGTTGATCATGGCGGGCCACGACAATCGCAGCGACTCGGCGGAGGTGCGCAGTCAACTCCGTATCTGGAGCAACGATCTCACTAAGCAGGCAAACGCGGCCTTCGCGTCATCCGGAGCATCGGGACACGCGCTTCCCGGCCGCGAGACCGCCCACGGACGCCTGCTGCTGCAGCGAGCGGCAGTAGAAACCCTGGTAAAGGCGCTGACGGACGACGATCCGGCCTATGTCGCCTACAAGACTGCCAGCCAAGCCCAGGCGACCCACCCGAACACAGCCAATGGCGACGCCGGGCGTCTACGGGCTCTACTGCTGGCGGCGTATCACATTTACGACCAAGGATAAGTGCGGGATGCCTGCGAGCCGTATGCGAGATGATCAAGAAATGCCCGGTGCCCTCATCGCGTATTCCCGCAGGTCAGGTCTTATGCTCGCATTTCGCAACAGCCGCTCTCCCAAAGCGGGTGTCGCATGTTCGAATCATGCCGGGGGCACTGGATCGACCAGGCAAAATAGCATCTGACCTGCGGCTTCTTAGTCGCAGGTCTGCTTTCTGAGCAGCCGTAGGCCACGTGATGCCGTCGTATGTCAGCGGTTGTGGGATATATGCAGGATGGACCAAGGCCCGTTTCCGCAGGTCGTGCCGTGGATCGCGCCCAATCAGCATCGGCCCTCTGGGGAAGTATTGGGGACGGGTCTGCTCTATCTGGGCATGGTTCAATCCTCGGGTTCACGCTGCGAGGGGACTGTGACATGGGCTATGAGCTGCGGGCGGTCATCGCGGACGCGCGGTTACTCCAGGAGGTTAACCTCTTTGACGCCGTCACCGATCGCGAGGCCGAGAAGCATGCTGACTTCTGGGGCATGCCGTGTGGATTCGATCGCCTTCTCGCCCGCTGGTCACGCCACAGGCCGATCGCCTACGTCGAGGCGGAATACTTCGGTGGAGTTGGCGAGCAGAGCGCGGCCGTCTGGGAGCGCGAGCGCATATCTCTCGGACCGCTGAAGGTAGGCGAGCGTGAGTCCTCCCCCGTTGAAGGTAGTCCTGTCTCCCAAGCACTTCGGAGCATTGGCGTCCGTCGGCGTTGGGCGCACGACGAGTTCGACGCGGTCGGCCTCGGACAACATCGACACATCGAGGACTGGATTTCCTGAGCACAATCGGGGCCGCCCGTCCGCGGTGCCGCGATCGTAGCCTTCCCTCGTCGCCGCTCAAGGTCAGACGGCCTCCCGCCGCGTAGAGATCACCAGCAGCACGTCCACGGCGATGGCTACGTCAAGCCCACTCAGTGACGCGGAAGACCGAGAGCATGTCGTGCCGACGAGGATCCGCCTGGTCGTTGTACGGGTAGAAGGAAGCCTCGACGCCGACCCAGCCACGCCACCTGGCCTTGTCATCGATGATCTGCAGCAACGGGTATACATGAGAGTTGCCCTTGTAACACTGGCTGCCCTTCGCCAGGCAGCTGCACCAGTGCCAGTGCGTGTCACGGCGATCCTTGCCGGTCACCTGCTGGATGTAGTTCTGCAGGCTTTGGTCTTTGTCGTACGGCGCCGCGCACTTGCAGTTGCTCGTCGATGCGGTCTTGTAGGTCAGGCACCAGGTCGAGTCGGTGCATCGAATGTACTGGCCCATGTTCCAGTTCCTGTCGACGTACGCGATGCTCCCCTTGGTCGCGCGGTGATAGGTCATGGTCAGCGGCGCGTCATGCCCGAGCACCGCCTCCATCGGCCGCCGCACGGTCAGCCCGGCGTTGCTGCCGTAGCCGTAACCGTGGGTGAACTTACGGGCGTACTTGGACGTCAGGCGCGCGTACGTACCGTCAGGCGCGGTTTCGACCCACCATTCCTCGGTGCGCCACGCGGTCTGGTCCCAGGCGATGTTGACGTATTGACGTCCAGAGGCATCGGCGTGCAGCGTGAAAGACCCCGCTCTGACCTCTGTCGCGGGGGTGAGGAACCCTTTAACGGTGTTGATGTCGCACGGCCTTACGGTGGTCGACGTGCCGGAGCACCTTCCACCGGGAACGGTGCCCGTGCCGACGCGGGGGGCCGGTGCGGTCTGGCTCCAGGCCCAGGTGTCGCTACGTACCCGGCCGTTGGAGGTGAAGCTGTAGGTGCCCAGGCGCACCCAGTTGCTCCCGGATGCTTCGTGCAGTGATCCGAAGGAGACGACGTAGTTCGCCTTCTCTCCAGGAAGTGCGGCGGCGCTTGCCGGAGTTGCCGGGCCGAACAGCGCCGCTACCAGTAACAGCACACCGCCGATATAGCGAATCATGAGCTTGGTTCCCTTGGTGGCGATCATCGAGGCGGGAACTGTACCGTCCGGTGGTATAGCGAAGGTATGCCGTTCATGGCTCCCGGGTTTCGCCGCGCCGCCGCTTGTTCTTGGCAGCCTGCTTCTTGATCCAGCGGTCGCGGGCCAGGCACTTGAGACAGCGGGCCTGTCCCTCGTCGAGCTGGGCGCGGCCCTCGCAGGTGGGGGGCCGGGTAGATCTCGTTGGTCACGGTGATCACCTCTCCTTCCGGTTGCTGTTGTTGCTTGCAGATCGAGGATGCGACGGAGAGTCAGGACGAGATCACTACACGACGGGGCATGTTCAAGACGTCCGGCCTACGCTGGCCACGTTCCCGAGACGTCCCCCGGAGCAGGTGAGATGGCGAACGAACGGCTACGCGCGGCCCTGTTGTCCAAAGGCATCGACATCGAGCAGCTGACCGAAGCGATCCAGGTCGCTCCCAAGACCGCTGAGCGGTGGGTTACGCAGGGGCGTCAGCCGTACCGAAGCTGCGGCCGCCTTCCTCGGGACGGACGAGGGTTACCTGTGGCCGCAGGCGTTGACGCGTGAGCAGGTGGCGTCGGCGTCGGAGAGCGAGATCATCACCGTTCACCCGCACCGCTGGGCTGTACGCCGTGACGTCTGGGGACGTCTGTTCGCTGAGGCGTCGGAGGAGATCGGGATCCTCGTCTACAGCGGCACCTTCATTCACGACGACCACGGGCTGATGCGAGTGCTGTCCGACAAGGCCCGCGCCGATGTCCGGGTCCGGATTCTGCTTGGTGACCCGGATTGCCCCAATGTGGTCCAGCGCGGCCGGGATGAGGGTGTGGGCGACTCGCAGGTTGAGCGTTGTAGGAACGCCATCCACTGGTACAGCAGCAAGCTCGTTCCGGCCGGGGCCGAGATTCGGCTGCATCAGACAGTGCTGTACAACTCCATCTACCACTCCGACGATCAACTGCTGGTCAACACCCACGCCTACGGCCAGCCAGCCGGCGACGCCCCCGTTCTGCGTCTGCGTCGGGTGGCCGGGGGCGACTGGTCGGCGATCTCGAAGTGCCCGGCGCAGCAGGCGTTCTCCGCGATGGACCGGTAGGCGTTGACCTCCTGGCGGTGCCGGGGCCGGTCACCGGTCCGCCGCCGGATGTCGCCGGTCAGCGCGGGTCGCCCAAGCAGCTCAGGGACATCGCGACCTTCCCGAGCACGAAGACCTCGGCGACCGGGTCGCCGATGGCGGGTACGGTCTCCAGCGCGCGGTCCAGCCAGCGGGCATGCTCGGCCACCGGCACCGAGGGATCCATCGGCCGCCCGAGCGCCGCCATCACCCAGGCCGCTAGGTCCGGACGCTCACCGAGGTCCTCGACCGCGGCCGCGAGGGAACGCCGCTGCACGGCGGGATCGCCGCCGGAGCGGGTGGCGTCGGGGCGCGGCCTCTGCGTGAGCATGACGCTCACGATCCGCACAACGATCCGATTCCGCGCTAGTCCCGGGCTATCCAGGCGCTAACGGTCTCTCCGACGATCGGCGCATGACAAATCTGATTGATAGGGCGCTGGCGTACGTCCTGCGGGAACACCAGGCGTCGGCCGCCAACTGCCGGTACGAGTACAGGTGCCCGCTCGCCGGAGGCTGGTACCGGCGGCGGTGCTGCTCCTCTCCTGGCGGGGTGGAGAACTGCTACAGCTGGGTGCGCATCGGTTCCGTCTGCGCGACACCCTGACAGACAAGCGCTCGCGCTCATCGGAGGAGCCCGGTCGCCTCGAGTTCCGGGCAGCTCACGGTCTTGGTTGCCGGGACGCGGCCGCAGGCCGGTGGAAAGCGCAGTCCCGTTGGGCCGGGCCGGCGATCGCGGCAGCCACCTGTTGATCGTCTTCGACGATCTGTTCAAAGAGAGATACGGGAGCGTGTGTGATGGAGCTTCTTGCCGCGGCCGTTGTCGTGGTCGGCCTGCTGTCGATGGCGAATCTGCTGCTGATGGTCGGCGTGATCCGTCGTCTTCGCAAGTTGGCCACGCAGTCCGAGTTCGGTTCGCCGATGATGGACGGCCTTCTCGTCGGCGAGAGGATGCCCGAGTTCGCGGCGATGACCACTGCCGGCGAGCCGGTCACGCACGAGCTCGTGAGCGGCCCCGCGCTCATCGCCTTCTTCTCCCCAGGCTGCCCGCCCTGTGAGGAGTTGCTGCCGCGGTTCATCGCACGAGCCCGCACGTCGTCAAGTCAGGCTTTCGCCGTGGTCGTCGCCGATCCCGGCGAGGACGTCGCCGAGAAGGTCGAGCGACTGCGTGAAGTGGCGAGAGTCGTGGTCGAGCCGCCGATGGGGGACCTGCAGAGGGCTTTCAAGGTCCAGGGGTACCCGACCGTCTACGTGATCGACGCCGACGGCACGGTCGCGGGCACCAACCTGGACGCGCAGGTCCTGGTGGAATCATGATCCAGTCCGTGGAGGCAGCCGCCGTCGGGTGCACCGCCGTTCTCATCGCGGTGATCGTATGGCTGCGCCGTACGTACTCGGTCATCCGTGTGGACGGCTACAGCATGGAGCCATCCCTCATCGACGGCGATCGGCTCCTGGCCCGCCGGGCGACCCCGTCGGCACTGCGACGCGGTCAGATCGCCGTGGTGCTCAGCCCGCTGCCGATGGGCGGCCCGTTCCTCATCAAGCGCATCGTCGCACTGCCCGGCGATCCCGTCCCCCAAGCCGTGCGACCGCTCGTATCCGATGCCCATGTGCCCGACGGGCAACTCATCCTGATCGGCGACAACACCGACGCGAGCTTCGACTCCCGCGACCACGGCTACTTCCCCGTCGCCGACATTCGCGCCATCGCCCTACGGAAACTGACCCCCGCCGGAGTCCCCGGCGGAATGGAGAGCGATTCCGCAGGAATTTCATGTCAGAAATCGAACCGGCAACATAGAGAGGAATCAACAAATGATGCGCTCCATCGCGAACATCGGAGATCGTCTACTCGCATTGCTCGTTCCTGAGCACCGCGCTGCGGCGGACGATTGCATCACGGAGTACCGCTGCGGTCCGTACGCCTGCACCAAGTACATGGACTACAAGGTCAGAAAGCAGGTCAGGAGGAACTGCTGGAAGGCCGGCGCGGGGCCGTGGAGGAACACGAACTACTGCTGCTACATCTGAGTATGTGAGAAGCGGAGCGGTGCTACCGGCGCGCTAGCACCGGGCTAGCAGGCCCGGCGAACATCTGTGGACATGTCCCATGTGCTGGTGGCGAGCCAAGTCCTGCTCGCCGTGATCTTCGTCGTCTCCGCGTTCTCGAAGCTGCGCAGCCGTACCGCACTGAGGTCCTTCGCCGCCACCCTGGGCATGCTGCCCGGCCCGGCCCGGTTGCCGGCCGCCGCGGCGACCGCGGCTGCGGAGGTCGCCGCGGCGGCCACCATGATGGTGTTCCCGCCCATCGGGCTGGCCGTCAGCGGGATGCTGTTGATCGCTTTCTCCCTGTGGATCGCCGTTTCCCTTCGCGGAGGCCGGCGCGAGCCATGCCAGTGTTTCGGCGCGTCCGCGACACCGCTCGGGCCGGTGCATCTGATCCGCAACGGGCTCCTGCTGCTCGTCGTCGCGCTGGGGTGGGCGACGCTGATGTTCCCCGGCGACCCGGTGACCGTGGCCGGTCTCGCTCTGGCGGTGCCGGTCGGACTGGCCGGCGCCGCCCTCTTGATCATCTTCGACGACATCGCCGATCTGTTCATGGAAATCTCGGGGAGTTCGTGATGCCCAACATGACCTCGGCCACGTCGCCCGCCACGGTCAGCGCATGATCGGACTGGCGAGGACGGCCACCGGGGTCGCCCTTCGCGCGGCCCCGGGACTGATGGCGGTCTACGTCCTGATCATGCTTGTCGAGGCGATCGCACCGATCGCGGTGGCGTGGCTGACCAAGCTGGTGGTCGACTCCCTGACGGGACAGGGATCGGGAGCCGAGCTGAGCACCCTCGCGGTGGGGTTGGCCGGCGCGGGCGTGCTGATGGCGGCGCTGCCGCAGCTGCTGCAGTACCTCAGCAGCGAGATGGGCAGGGTGTTCATCGCCCACACCACCGCACAGCTGTTCTCCGCGACGCTGCGGTTCGCCGGATTGCGACGGTTTGAGGACCCCAATTTCCACGACCGGCTGCGGCTGGCACAGAACAGCCTGTCGACGGGGCAGGAGATCGTCACCGGATCCCTCGGGGTGGTGAGCGCGATGATCACACTGGCTGGGATGGTCGGCTCCCTCCTGATGATCAGTCCGGTTCTCACCGGGATCGTGCTGGCCACCGGCGCTCCCGCGCTGGTGGCACAGTTACGGCTGTCGCGTCGCCGCGCCGCCATGATGTGGGACATCGGCCCGGCCGAACGACGCCAGATGTTCTACGGCGACCTGCTCGCCACGGTGGCGGCGGCCAAGGAGATCCGCCTGTTCAACAGCGGACGTTTCCTGCGAAGCCGCATGATGACCGAACTCCGCACGTCCAACGCCGCACGCCGCCGGATGGACATCAAGGAACTGTCCGTCGAGGGACTGCTGACGCTGCTGGGCGCCGTGGTCGCGGGCGGCGGGCTGACCTGGGCCGTCATCGCCGCAGGCTCCGGAGTGTTGAGCGTCGGCGACGTGTCCCTGCTGATCGCCGCCATGGCCGCGGTCCAGGCCTCCCTCAACGGTCTGATCTCCGGTATCGCCGCCCTTCACCAGGATCTCCTCATGTTCGGCCACTACGTGGCGGTGACCTCGGCCGAACCAGACCTCCCCATCGCCGCCGAGCCCGTGCCACTGCCGCGTCTCGAACACGGGATCCAGCTGACGAACGTGTGGTTCCGCTACAGCGAGGATCACCCGTGGATCCTGCGTGGCCTGAACCTGTTCATCCCCGCCGCCGCGGCGGTCGCCGTCGTCGGCCTGAATGGCGCCGGCAAGTCCACGCTGGTCAAGCTCCTGTGCCGGTTCTACGACCCGCAGCACGGAAGCATCACGTGGGATGGCGTCGACATCCGTGACGTACATCCCGACGATCTACGGCACCGCATCACCGGGGTGTTCCAGGACTACATGACCTATGACATGTCCGCGGCTGACAACATCTCCATCGGCTTCGTCCCCGCCCGCGAGGATGAGAGCCGGATCCGTGCGGCCGCGCACGAGGCCGGAATCCACGACAAGCTCTCCGCTCTTCCCCGCGGATACGACACCCTGCTCACGCGCACGTTCTTCGGCGAAGAGGACAAGGACGACCCCGAGACGGGTGTCGTACTCAGCGGCGGGCAGTGGCAGCGCACGGCCCTGGCCCGCGCGATGTTCCGCGGCCATCGCGATCTCGTGATCCTCGACGAGCCCTCCGCCGGGCTGGACCCGGAGGCCGAGGCCGACCTGCATGCCCGGACCCGACGCCGGCGCCACGGCGTTGCGAGCCTGCTCATCTCCCACCGGCTCAACACCGTTCGCGACGCCGATCTCATCGTCGTCCTGGAGCATGGCGCCATCCGGGAATCCGGAACGCACGACGCCCTCATGGCCGCCCGCGGCCCCTACGCGCGGCTCTTCACCCTCCAGGCCACCGGATACCGCGAGCCGGAGCAGACGGCGGCCCGGTGATGCGGGAGCTCCCCCCTAGCGCTGGCCGCTCGAAAGGAGCGGGCTGGCAGGGTGCCCGTGAAGGATGTCCTGGTAAAGCAGCTGCACTTCGGCATTCGGCCGAATACCGAGTTCTTCGTCGAGGATCCGGTAGAGCCTCCGGTACGCGGCGAGCGCTTCCATGCGGCGGCCTCCAGAATTCAGCGCCCGCATCACCATGATCCACAGGGTCTCCCTGAACGGGTGGGCGGCGATGAACTGCTCCAGTTCCGGAACGACGTGGATACCGCGACCGAGCCGCAGCTCCGCCTCCAGGCACATCTCATGGGTGTTCAGGCAGATCCCTTCCAGCCTGCGGCGTTCCTGGCGGACGAGCTCGACATCCACATCGGCCAGCAACGGCCCGCGCCACCTCCCGAGTGCTTCTCGCAGGCATTTGGCCGCCCCGCCGGGGTCTCCCGCGGCCAAGGCTTCGGCGCCGGCGGCGGTGAGATCCTCGAATGTCCTGAGGTCGACGACGCCGTCCGGCACGGTCAACAGATATCCGGAGCCCTGGGTCTGAAGCTCGACGCCTCGCGCGACGAGAGGGGCGATCGCCTGCCGGAGGCGGTAGACATAGGTCTGCAGGCTCGTCTTGGCCGTGGCCGGCGGACCGGCTGCCCACAGCTCCGACGTGAGAAGGTCGAAGGTGACCACCCGATTCGGTCTCAGCAGAAGCACGGCCAGGATGGCCCGCTGCTTGGCGGCCTGAATAGGGATCTCTCGCGCGGAATCCATCACCTGTAGCGGCCCCAGCAATGAGAACATCCACTCGCCTCCAGGCGTTTCGAGAACGTCACGGGGAGGGCCTTCTCCCCTCCCCGCATGGAATGTCAGAAGTGCCCCGCCCAGCCCGACCCGCGGGACAGGGCTTCTCCGAACTGGTTGTCGCCCCTGCCGTTCCAGATGTAGAGGATGCCGTCGCGGGTGGCCGCGAGCTCGGAGCGGCCGTTGTGGTTGATGTCGCCGGGCGACATCAGCGTGCTCGCGTACGGTTCCCAGCCCGGCCCGATGTCCTGGGCGGAGGTGAAGTTGTTGGCGCCCCTGCCGTTCCAGATGACGAGGGTGTGGTCGGCCTTCCTGACCGCCGCCAGGTCGCCGATGCTGTCGCCGTTGAAATCACCCCCGATCGGCCGGCTGTAGGCGTCCCAGCCCGGCCCGCGGGCCTGGGCGGCTCCGAACTGGTTGTCGCCCTTGCCGTTCCAGACGTACAGCGTGCCGTTGTGCGTGGCCCCGATGTCGTCGTGGCCGTCCTGGTTGATGTCGCCGAGCGAGGTCAGCGTGCTCGCGTACGGTTCCCAGCCCGGCCCGATGTCCTGGGCGGAGGTGAAGTTGTTGGCGCCCCTGCCGTTCCAGATGACGAGGGTGTGGTCGGCCTTCCTGACCGCCGCCAGGTCGCTGAGTCCGTCGCGGCTGAAGTCGCCCGCGATCGGCCGGCTATAGGCGTCCCACCCGGGGCCGATCGGCGCGGCGGTGGCGAACCTGTTGGCGCCATCGGCGTTCCAGATGGTCAGCGTCCCGGTGGCGGCCGAGAAGATGTCGCCGCCCCCGTCGGCGTTGAAGTCCGTGTTCGCGCCGGTCATCACCGCGTAGTGCGAGCGGAGTTCGGCAGCCGTGAGCGCGCGATTGTAGATCGCGAACTTTCCGATCGCCCCGTTGAAATACGACCTGAAGTCCCGGGTGCCCACCCGGACGGGAGCCGAGCCGGGCTTGGGCTTGACGATGACCTCGTCGGCCTGGCCGGGGCGGAAGACCAGGTTGTCGGAGCCGGCGGGCAAGCCGTTCTTGTAGATGCGCACCTTCCCGTACGTGCCCTCGGAGGTGTCGAACGTGAGCGCGACATGCATCCACTGGTTGACCGTCAGCGGGTGCTGGAAGGCGGCGCCGGCCCCGAAGCCGCCGTCGAGGTTCCAGGCGTAACCGGAGATGCGGTTGGGACGGTCGGGGTGGGACTTGTTGTACATGCGCCCGGCCCACTCCCGGTCGCCGCCGGTGCCGGACTTCGTCCCCTTGCCCATGAAGTAGACGTAGCCGTCCTGCTCGTCGTCGGCGAACTCCAGCGTGTGGGGCCTGATCCACGCCTCGACGGTGAACTTCCCGGTGGTGGAGATGTGGAAGGCGTTGGCGTTGGGGACCTCGAAGTAGCCCGAGGTGCCGTTGAAGACGGCGGCGCCGTCCCTGTTGGGGAGCTGCACCGAGCTCGTGACGCCGCGGAAGGTGCCCTTGTAGCCGTTGCCGGTGCGGTCGGTCTCCGTGCCGGCCCACGGGTGGGACAGCCGCCAGTAGGCGGCCGGTTTGTGCGAGAGGACCAGCTGGTCGTAGGGGCTCAGCCCGCTCTGCTGTGCGGTGGCGGCCCCCGGGACGGCTATGGCCGCCGATATCCCTATCAGGGCGGCGAAAAGGCCGATTCTCGTCCATGTCACGAACGAGCAAGATAGAGGGCGGCGGTATGTCGGCGGTATTTCGCTGCTCATACGACCTGCGCGGACGGCGTGCCGCGCTGCGACTGCTGCCACAGGGCGCGATCTTCCACAAGCTCGGTCTGGAGAGCGCTCCTGACGTGCACCGGCGCGTCGCGGCCGTAGTCCGGTACCTCGGCACGGATCCCTAAGGGGTGTACCGGGTGGTCCCCAGATCCCGCACCACGCCATGAGAGCAGGGCCGAACCGCTCCTCCACTCGCGCCGCTCATATAGCAGTCTCGGCCGAGACGAAGTGGCAGGCGGCCCGGTGCTGGCGGCCGGCGGCACCGGCGGCCGGGTCGAGCTCGACGCAGATCTGGCGCGATTCATCGGCGAGCGGGCCGACCGGACAGATCGTGCGGTAGCGGCAACCCGTCGGCGGGTGCAGCGGGTCGGGACTGGGTCACACCCACCGCCGCGCACGAGCGCTGACGCGGGCGCTATCCCGCTGCTGTCACCCCTCGGTAAGTTCCTGTCAGTGTGACAAAAAGCTACGGTCGTTCTCATGACCGACGACCGGTGGCAGCCGCCGAGCGTTCTGCTCGCGGTCGATCTGGTGATCTTGACTCTGCGCGACGCTCGCCTTCACGTCCTACTCGTCGAACGCGGCGTCGAGCCCTATCAGGGAGCGTTCGCCCTGCCGGGCGGTTTCCTGCACGACGAGGGTGAGGCCATCGAAGCGGCGGCACGCCGGGAGTTGGCAGAGGAGGCTGGCCTGTTCGACATGCACCTGGAGATGATCGGCGTGTACGGCGAGCCCGGACGTGACCCGCGCGGCCGAGTGGTCTCCGTCGCCCACCTGGCCATCGCACCCCGGTTGCCGGACCCCATCGCCGGTACGGACGCGGTCAGTGCCTGCTGGACACCGGTGGAGGACGTCCTGTCCACCTCCGCACATGTGAGGCTGGCATTCGATCATCGGCGCATCCTTGCCGACGGTGTCGACCAGGCCCGGGCCAAGCTCGAGCACACGTCGCTCGCGACAGCCTTCTGCGGTGAGACCTTCACCATCTCCGAACTCCAGCAGGTCTACGAGGCGGTGTGGGGAGTCCGACTCGATCCTCGCAACTTCTACCGCAAGATCCAGAGCGCCCGCGGCTTCATCGTTGCGGCCGGCCCTATGCGGCATGCACAGAATGGCCGCCCCGCCCGGCTGTTCAAAGCTGGGCCGTCCCAGGCCTTGTATCCGCCCATGGTCCGGTCAGCTCAGACCGGACACGACGTCCGCGGCGGCCACGCTGCTGAGGTCGCCCCCGAAGGAGGCTAGCGCGCATGAACAAGCGTCCTGTCGTGATCCTCACCGCGCTGGATCTGGAATATGCAGCCGTTCGCAAGCACCTGGCCGGGTTGCGAACGCATCACCACCGCGCCGGCACCTTGTTTGAGGTGGGCCACCTGGCAGACGGCGAATGCCAGATGGCCCTGGGGCTGGTGGGCAAGGGCAACCACCCCGCCGCTGTACTCGCCGAGCGGGCGATCAGCGAATTCGATCCCCTTGCATTGCTGTTCGTCGGGGTAGCCGGCGCACTGTGGCCGCAGGTCGGCTTGGGCGATGTGGTGGTCGCAACTCACGTCTACGCCTACCACGGAGGCACTAGCGAGGACAACGGGTTCAAAGCACGCCCCCGCGTCTGGGAGATCTCGCACGAGGCGGCACAGGTGGCCCATCACCTTGAGCGCAGCGGAACTTGGACTCGGCGCCTTCCCGATCGTATGGACATCCCGGCAGTGCGCTTCGGACCAATCGCAGCCGGCGAGGTCGTGCAGGACTCCGCGATCTCCATACATGCCCAATGGGTTCGCCAGACATACAACGACGCGCTGGCAATCGAAATGGAGGCCGCCGGTGTGGCGCAGGCTGCACACTTCAACAGGTCGCTACCGATGATCGTGGTACGGGGTGTCAGCGACCGGGCCGACGGCACCAAGGCCACCACCGACGGCGCGAACTGGCAACCGAGAGCCGTGGCCAACGCCGCAGCCTTCGCCACTTCCCTCGCCGCGGAACTTGCCCAAAGGCCACATCACAAGTGGCGTACTGCCTCGTTGAGAAAGGCGGAGGACAAGCGCATGACGGAGAGCGTGCGAAACATCGCCCGCGACCACGCGCGGGTAGGCGTGCAGGCAGGGGCGATCTACGGCAATGTTTCGCTGGGACAGCCACCCGAGTCCGGCTTTGACGCAACGGCACTCCTCGCGGAGCTCCGCGAGGAGCTGGCGCGGGCACGGACGGTAGGGACGATTGACGAGGACACGTTCGCCGCAGCCGAGGAAGAACTCAGCATCGTCACCGAGTCGTTGTCGACGGACACCGAACAGGGCAAGAACCGCGCGATGATTGCGCTCAGGAGATTGCGCGGACTGCTGATGGACCTGGCCGAACTGGCCCCAATGGTGACATCGGTCATCACCGCAATCAGGGGCGCCTCATGAGCAGTCCTGGTCCGGGCACGACCAACATCGCGGACGGCTCTGCCACCGTCGGTATCCAGACCGAGACTGTGCATGGCGACGTCTACGTGTACCAGGTGCCGACGGGAGCATCGCCGGAGGAGCGGTTCGAGGTGGGGCTGCGCTGCCTGAGTGGCGGCATGTCAGGAAGAGCGAGAGAGCACATCAGCGAAGCCGTCATGGCTGGATACGCCACCAGCCGTTCCTGTTTCTACTTGCTTCTTGCCTTGCTAAGCGGACGGACGCTTCAGCAGGTCCCGAAAGAGGACCTTGCCCCTCTTGCCCTCGCCCAAGAGGCGCTCATCGGCCGCATCGACGACGAGTGGACCCACGCGATCAGGGTGATCAACCGCCTCCTGGCCTCCCTCCAGGAGGGTGACGTCGACTTCTCCGTCATCGAGAAACAACTCAGCGAGCTGAAAGACGACCGACGCAACGAGATCGTCCGTCATCTCGAGATGTTCTTGCACGGCCCCATTCAGGACGCCATCTGGGCGCGGGCTTTGGACATGGCCAAGCAGGATCAATGCGATCGAGAACGTCTGCAACGGGTCTGGAAGTTCTTCCAACCCGAACCGATCGGCCCACGGGTACGACTGCCGCGTCCGCCCGACACCACGCTCGGCACCTGGATGTTGTCCGTAACGACCACGGCCCTGACGCTGGCGGCCGTCGGTTACATCGGCATCCATGCCTGGCAGCATTCCTGGCCGTCGGCCGCCCTCGCCCTGCTGCTCGTCATCGCGGGCTCATACCGGTGCGTGCGTGAGGGGGTGGAATGGCGCTTTCGGGTCATACGCCTATGCCACAAAGACGAGTTGCAGGTCGTGAAGCAATCGGTGGGAAAGGGCTTCGCGAGCCGGATCGACCAACAGTTCGCCGACTATTTCGCACGTTACGTGCCGCGTAACACGGACAGAGCCAGGTGGCTGACGCAGACGACCGGTGTCCGTCAGGCGTTACGAGATGAGGTCGTCGAGCTGTACCGGGAGAGCAGAATCGACACCAAACGGGTCGCGTGGCTCATTCGATACCTCGTCAGCGACGTGAAGGATCGCTGGCAGAAGGGCCAACTGTGGGAGTACCGCGATCAGCTCCGGGTACCCGCCTCCATGAAAGCGCGCGTCGCTCTCGGCACCGTGGCCCTCGGCGCCGGTACGGCCTGGCTGATCTCGGGCGGGCTGAACCTTGCGCCCCTCAGTGTTATCGGCGCCACACTCATCACCGCGGCAGCAGGCTGGTTCGCCATGGGCGGCTGGTTGCGCATCCTCCTGGAACACAAGAGGTACGCCGCCGACCGCGAAGAAGCCGAGCGGCTGCTAGGAAATCGCCAGGCGGCCTTCGTTCGGTGGAAGCGCAAGCTCTCCGACAAACCGGATGATCGAGAAATGGCGTACTGGCTGGACTGCGACCGCAAGCTATTGACAGAGGAAGCGATGCGGCACTACAAGCTGAAGCCACACGACGTCATCGCCCACGCCTTCATCGAAGCCCCCGCAGCTCCCTATAAACGGGCATGCGTCCGAAATGGCCCCTGGCGTTATTCCAGATACAAGCTCCTCGTATTTCTGCTCACCAGAGACGGCGTCCGGCAGATGACCATCGACCTCGACTTTGAAAAGGCCACTTTCCACGATCGAAGAAGAATCAACTACCGCTACGACGCCGTAGCCGCGGTTCAGACCGCAGAAGCCGACAACGGCCACAAAACGTTCGAGCTGACGTTGGTGAACGGTCACCCGATCACGGTCGAGGTGACCGGACCTCCACCCAACCCCGAGGCGGAGGGAGGGGAGGACGCGCGCACCGTGTCACAGGCGACACTAGACACTGCAGGGCTCGAAAACACCCTCCACGTTCTCGAAGGCGTCGCCGCTGAAGGAAAAAAGTGGATCACTTACAAGCGAGAGCGCGAGCAGGATCGGTTGGCCGATCTCACAACAACTTTACATGGCATGTCCGACTAAGTTCAGCATGCAAGCGAACCAAGCAATGCGGTGTCCATCACGAAATCTTGCGGCGGTTGTTCTCCGTGAACGAAAGGTATGGTCGCCCTGCAAGACGCGTAAGTCGATCCACAAGCGGTCCGCTAGTCCCCACAACAGTGGGGCACGACGCCTCCTTCCCATGCAAGATCTGGCTCAATAGCCCGCAGGAGCGGATGAATAAGGAGATCCGCCGCCGCGTCGAAGTGTTGGGATCTTCCTGACCGCGGCTTGATCGTCCAGCTGGTCAGTGCGGTGTTGGCCGAGCAGACCGACGAGTGGACCGAGGCCCGCCACTACATGGGCTGGATGTCCTGGCGAAAGCCCGCTTGGGGCGATCGCTGGCGACACACCGCAACACAACCCATCCCGCAGACATTTACCGCTCAACCTGCAGAAACAGGATCACGCGAAGGTCAACTCATACACCACTTCGCTGGACGTGACCCGCGACCGCGGGTTGCTGTCGGCAGTTGCACCAGTGCGCGGCAGTTTGACGTCGATGAAGCCTTGTCGGAGGGTGGCGCGGATCTGGTGCGTTGATGAGACGCTGCTGACATCGGCGACCGTGGCCGTCGTCCGTATCATCTCGGCATGGTGGTGAACCTGGGGTTACGGCTCAGTCGGCGGGCGGTGCTGCTGGCCGCTGGAGGGCTGTTGGTCGGTTGCTCGCGGCAGTCCGAGGTTGACCAAGTCCATCTGCGGCTGGCTACCGGGCCGGAGGGGGCGGTGTATCGGCGGATCGGTGGTTCGCTGGCCGCGCACATCTCCGAGCAGGTGCCGGGTGCCACGGTGATCACCGTGGCGAGCAGGGCGTCCACCGACAACATTCGGATGCTGCGGGCCGGTGAGGTGCACCTGGGGCTCACGAGTCTGGACGCGCTGATCACGACGGACGGCAGCGCGCCCGAGGGGCTTTCGGCGATATGCCGGCTCTACGACAGTCACCTGCATCTTGTGGTCATGGCCGGTTCGGCGATCGACGGGTTCCGGGATCTCGAGGGCAAGCGCATATCCCTTGGTGCTCGGGACTCGGGCACAGAGTTCACGTCGCTGCGGGTCTTGGGGCTCGGCCTGGTGGACGTCGACAGTCGGTACCTCAGCCAGGCCGAATCGGCGGCGGCACTGCGCGACGGGGAGATCGACGCGATGTTCTCCCTGACCGGCGTCCCGACACCCGCCATCACGGAGCTGGCGCAGCGGCACCCGATCCGGCTGATCCCGTTGGACGCGCAGGCGGACGCGCTCTTCACGGCGTTCCCTGGTCCCTATGCTCCGGCCATGATTCCCACGACCGCCTACGCCGGTGTCCCGGCCACCCGCACGGTCGCTGTGCCGAACGTGCTGCTCGTGCGCAACGACCTGCCCGATGACCTGGTCCACGCCATCACCGACACCATCTTCACGCACACCGGCACGATCACCTCCGCCGGCCGTGACGACGCCGAAGCCGTCCCCGAAGCGTGGCAGATCAACGTGCGTACTGGGATCTCCACCGCGTCGATCCCGCTCCATCCGGGTGCCGCCGCCTGGTTCCGCGACCGCAAGCGCTGACCCGGGCGTCGATCCGCGCACCGCCGCCTAGTTCCGCGACCACGAGCGCTGCCCCAATCCCTGGACGCAAACGCTGACCCGAGCGGTGACCCGACTCCTGGACGCAAACGCTGACCCGAGCGGTGACCCGACTCCTGGACCCAAGCGCTGGCCCGGGGTACCGATCCGCACGCCGCCGCCTGGTTCCACCACCGCAAGCCCTAACCCGAGCGCTGATCCAAGCCCTGGACCCGAGCCCTTAGACCCAAGCG
Organism: Nonomuraea roseola; assembly: GCF_039535395.1. Taxonomy (NCBI): domain Bacteria; kingdom Bacillati; phylum Actinomycetota; class Actinomycetes; order Streptosporangiales; family Streptosporangiaceae; genus Nonomuraea; species Nonomuraea roseola. The sequence continues at coordinate 3,584,635 of NZ_BAAAXC010000015.1, read as the reverse complement.
CTGACCCGGGGCGCCGATCCGCACGCCGCCGCCTGGTTCCACCACCGCAAGCCCTAACCCGAGCGCTGATCCAAGCGCTGACCCGAGCCCCGGACCCAAGCGCTGACCGAGCGCCGATCCGGGCGCCGCCGCCTGGTCCGCGACCGCAAGCCCTGGGCCCGAGCGCTAATCCGAGCCCTGGACCCAAACGCTGACACGGGCGCTGGCCCAGGGCCGATCTGGGCGTCGATCCGGGCGCCGATCCGAGACAGCGACAGGCCGGCGACGGAGCCGGGGGTCCTCACACCGACGACGATGCCACCCGTGGAACGACTGGTAACGCGACCACCGCGGCGAAGCCGTGCCCGGACCCGTCCGGACGCGGAAGGCCGTCCTCCAGCCGCAGTTCGCCCCCGGCTGCCCCTACCAGGTCGGCGCAGATCGCCAGTCCCAGGCCGGTCCCTGACACGTTCTGGTGCCGCGGCGACCGCCAGAACCGCTGGATTGCCTGGGCCCGTTCGGACGCATCCATCCCCTGGCCGTCGTCACGGACAGCGATCGCGACGACGCCTCCAGCCGCGGAGGCGTCGCCGTGTCCGGCCCCCGCGCCACCGCCGCGTCCGGCATCCTCGCCACCGCAGCGTGCTGCGCAAACACCATCGCCGCGTCCGCCACCCGCACCACCACCGTGTCCTACGCCAACGCCACCGCCACATCCGGCACCCGCACCACCCGGGACGACACGGGCGGTCACCTCCACCACCTGCGCGTCCGACAGTCGTAACGCGTTGCTGATCAGTTCGTCCAGGATGCTGCCCAGCCCACCCGACGGCTCCAGCAGCCGCAGTCCCGGCGGCACGTCGACCCTCAGTGTCTGCCCGGCCGTCGCCGTCAACGCCCGCCACCGGTCCACCCTGGTCGCCAGTACCGCGTCGAGATCCACCGGCGACGTCGTCCTTATGCTCTCCATCCGCGCGCTGGCCTGCAGCGAGTTCAGCATCCGCTGCATCGCCTTCAGCTCGTCGACGGCGACGTCGTACACCTGGCGCCCGTCGCCGTCCGCGCGCAGATGCGGTTCCAGGCTCTCCACGGCGAGCCGGAGGCTGGTCAGCGGATTGCGCAACTGATGCGACGCGTCGGACACGAACGCCCGCTGCCGCTGCACGGCGTTCTCGACCGCGTCCATCATGGTGTTGAACGACCCTGCCAGGCGCCGCAGCTCGACCGGGCCTGCCTCGGCGTCCGCCCGGGTGGTGAGGTCGCCCTGTGAGATCCGCGAGCTCGCCGCGTCCAGCTCCCGCACCGGCCGCAGCACCCATGCCGACACCGGCCAGGCGACGGCCACCAGCGCGATCAACGGCAGCAGTCCGAGCCCGGCGAGCCTGGCCCATCGCACGAGGATGCGACAGCGCGTCTTCGACAGGTCGGAGATCGTCACGACGGCGCCGACGACCTCGCTGTCCCGGCCCACCGGCTCCGCGACCACGAGTGCGGAGTCGTCCCACGGCGCCCATTCCCCTGACGGTTCGGACCTCGCCCCGGCCAGCGCCGCGGTCACGATCCGGGGCAACGCCGGCTCGGACCGCGCCGCCTCCTGGTACGCGCCGGCGGGTCCGAGGAGCACCGTACCCGACGTGTCGATCACCGCGACCGGGATGCCGTACAGCTCGCGGTAGCGCGCCAGTTCCTGGTGGAGCGCCTCGGTCCGCCCGGTGGACAGCGCGGTCTCGGCCAGCGACGCGAACCGGCCGACGTCGTTGAGCCGGTCGACGTAGGTCTCCTGCATCTCCCGCTCGGCCACGGTGACGCTGAGCGGCACCCCGAGCGCCGCGACGAGCAGCACCGCGAGGGGTACCAGGACGGCGAGCAGGCGACGGTGCACGGCGCGTCAGCCGATCGGCTCCGGCCGGTCGGCCAGGAGCCGATAGCCGACCCCGTGGATCGTGCGGATGAGCACGGCAGGCCCGAGCTTGTGCCGTATCGCCGCGATGTGGGTGTCCAGGGTGCGACTCGAGGACTCCCAGGTCGCTCCCCAGATCTGGTCGAGGATGACGTCGCGGCTCACCACGTTCGGCGCCCGCCGGGCCAGCAGCAGGAGCAGCTCGAACTCCTTGCGGGTCAGCGCCACGGGCGTGCCGTCGACGGCGACTTCGCGGGTGCCGACGCCGATCCGCATCGGCCCGAGGGCGAGCGGCTCGTCCGGGTGGCTCAGGGCGCGGGCCACCCGGGTGCGCCGCAGGACGGCGTCGATCCGGGCCAGCAACTCCGGGATGCCGAACGGTTTAACGATGTAGTCGTCGGCGCCGGCGCGCAGGCCGCGGACCCGCTCGTGCTCCTCCGAACGTGCCGTCACGGCGATGACGGCGGTCTCCGGGCGGTCACGCAGCTTGCGGATCACGTCGAGCCCGTCGCCGTCGGGCAGACCCAGGTCGACGAGGACCACATCGGACGGGGCGGCGCGCACGGCCTCCGCGGCCGTGGCGATGCGGTGGACCTCGAAGCCCGCCTGCGCCAGGACGGTCACCAGACCCCGCGCCACGCGGTCGTCATCCTCGATGATGGTGATCCGCATACCGGCGGATTGTACGGCCCGGTTCCACGCTCGCGGCAGTCCTTCAGTTCTTGGGATTACTCTGACACTATCCGCGTCCCTTCCGGCCGAGACTGAGATCGAGCACTCACCGACGCAGCGCATGCGCTGACGAGGAGGCCGCGATATGAGAACGACCAGCAGGTACCGGGCCGCCGCGGGGATGATCGCCGCGATCGGCGTCGTTTCGCTCCTCGCCGCCTGTTCCGGCAACGGAGGCACCACCGGCACAGGCGCCACCGGGGGGAGCGACGCCGGAGGCTACCCGGACCAGAACATCACGATCGTCGTGCCGTTCAGCGCGGGCGGCCCGACGGACACCGTCACCCGAATGATCGCCGAGCCGATGGCCGCCAAGCTGGGCGGCAAGATCGTCGTCCAGAACGTCGAGGGAGCCGGCGGCACGGTCGGCGCCGGCGAGGTCGCGCGGGCCAAGCCCGATGGCTACACCGTGCTCATGCACCACATCGGCATGTCGACGGCGCCCGCCCTGTACAAGGACCTGGGCTACAAGCCGCTCGAGAGTTTCCAGACGGTCGGGCTCGTCACCGAGGTGCCGATGACGGTCGTCGCCCGCAAGGACTTCGCGCCCGCGACGCTCCAGGATCTCGTGACCTACGTGAAGGCGAACGCCGACAAGGTCACGCTGGCCAACGCCGGCATCGGCGCCGCGTCCCACCTGTGCGGCCTGCTGTTCCAGACGGCTGCCGGTGTCAAGCTCCAGGAGGTCCCGTACGAGGGCACCGGCCCCGCGCTGACCGACCTCGTCGGCGGCCAGGTCGACTTCATGTGCGACCAGACGACCAACACCAGCGGCCAGATCTCCGCAGGTGAGGTGAAGGCGTACGCGGTCACCACGCCGGAGCGGGTGAAGAGCCTGCCTGATGTACCCACCACGACCGAGGCCGGGCTGCCCAAGCTCCAGGTCAGCGTGTGGCACGGTCTCTACGTTCCGGCCGGCACGCCGCAGGAGGTCGTCCAGAAGCTGTCCGAGGCGCTGAAGGTCGCACTGGCCGACCAGAAGGTCATCGACCAGATGGCCAAGCTCGGCACCGCGCCGGTCCCGGCCGAGGACGCGACCCCGCAGGCGCACCGGGCCAAGCTCGAAGAGCAGCTCGGCACCTGGGCGAAGGTCATCGCCGACTCCGGTGTCAAGGTTTCCTGAGGTGGAGCGCCGCCGGTCCTTGCCTGACGTCCTCGCTGGAGCGATCTTCGTCCTGATCGGTGGCGCGTTCGTGGTGGGGTCGCTCGGCTACGAGCTGGGCACCCCACTGCGGATGGGCCCCGGCGCCTTCCCGCTGCTGGTCGGCGCGATCGTGGCCGTGCTGGGCCTGGCGATCGTCGTCAAGGGACTCATCGCCGGCGAGGTGGTCGCGTTCGGGCCGATCCCCTGGCGCGCGGTCGTCTTCATCGTGCTCGCGCTCCTGTTCTTCGGATTCACCGTCCGGGGCCTCGGATTCGTGCCGACGTCGGCGGTGACCGCCCTGCTCACCACCCTGGCCAGCTCGCGCGTACGGCCTCTCATGGCCGTGGCCGTGACCGCAGGGCTGACCGTGGCCAGCACGCTCATCTTCGTCGTCGGACTACAGCTGCGGATCCCTCTCTGGGGCCCGTGGCTGGGGTTCTGACGCGGCATCCGGAATGAGGCATGGAACTTCTCGACAACCTCGCGCTGGGCTTCTCCACCGCCCTCATGGTCCAGAACGTCCTCTACTGCTTCGTGGGAGTGCTGCTCGGGACGGCGGTCGGGGTGCTGCCCGGCATCGGTCCGACGGCGACGGTGGCGATGCTGCTGCCGATCACGTTCAGCTTCGAGCCGGTGACGGCGCTGATCATGCTGGCCGGCATCTATTACGGCGCACAGTACGGCGGCTCGACCACCGCCATCCTGATCAACCTGCCCGGTGAGTCGTCGGCGGCGGTCACCGCGCTGGACGGGCACGAGATGGCCCGGCAGGGCCGGGCCGGCGCGGCGCTGGCGACCGCCGCGGTCGGGTCCTTCATCGCCGGTACGGTGGCCACCGTCGTCCTGGCCGTCGCGGCCCCACCGCTGGCCCGCGTCGCGTTGAAGTTCGGCCCTGCCGAATACTTCTCGCTGGTGCTGCTCGGCCTGATCGTGTCGATCGCGCTGGCGCGTGGCTCGGCGCTCAAGGCGCTGGCGATGATCGTGCTCGGCGTCCTGCTCGGCACGGTCGGCCAGGACATCTACACCGGCACGCCCCGGTTCGTGTTCGACCAGCGGGAGCTGTACGGCGGCATCGACTTCGTGTCGGTCGCCGTCGGCATGTTCGGGGTGGCCGAGATCCTGCGCAACCTGGAGAACGAGCAGACCCGCACGGCGATCGTCAGCAGAGTCAAGAACCTCTGGCCGACCCGCGAGGACCGGCGCCGGATCGTCGGCCCGATCCTGCGGGGCACCGGTCTCGGCGCCGCCCTCGGCGTCCTGCCCGGCGGTGGCCACGTGCTGGCCTCGTTCACCTCGTACGCCGTGGAGAAGCGGATCTCGAAGCGGCCGCAGGAGTTCGGACGCGGCGCGATCGAGGGCGTCGCGGGCCCCGAGTCGGCGAACAACGCCGCCGCGCAGACGTCGTTCATCCCGCTGCTCACCCTTGGCCTGCCCGCCCACCCGGTCATGGCGTTGATGGTCGGCGCGTTCATCGTCCACGGCATCACCCCAGGCCCGAACGTCATCACCGACGAACCGGCGCTGTTCTGGGGGCTGATCGCGTCGATGTGGATCGGCAACGTGCTGCTCGTGCTGCTGAACCTGCCGCTGATCGGCGTCTGGGTGCGCATGCTGCGCATCCCGTACCAGGTGCTGTTCCCGATGATCATCCTGTTCGCCGCGATCGGCACGTACTCCCTGGGGTTCAACGCGTACGACGTCTACGCGATCGTGTTCTTCGGGCTCCTGGGCTACATCCTGATCAAGTGCGGCTGCGAGCCGGCGCCACTGCTGCTCGGCTTCGTCCTCGGACCCCTGCTCGAGGAGAACCTGCGGCGGGCGCTCATCATCTCCCGCGGCGACCCGTCGGTCTTCCTGACCCGGCCGATCTCCGCGGTGCTCCTGACCCTGGCCGTGGCGGCGCTCGTCGCCGCCGCCCTCCCGACGATTCGCAGGCGTCGCGAGGTCGTGTTCTCGGAGGAGGACTAGGAATCAGGCAAGGGTCAGGAGGAACTCGTCGAGGCGTTCGTATCCCTCGCGGACCCCGCGCTCCATGGGGGACGCGATCACCAGGTCACGCACCTGCTTCGAGGGGAACAGCTGCGTCGTGGTGAGGGTCGTCGTGCCGTCCTGCTCGGCGAAGTCGTGGCTGACCGACGCCTCGCCCGGATACCAGTGGTCGTCGAAGGACTCGGTGTAGGACAGCATGGAGGGTGTGACGATGTCGCGGTAGACGCCGCCTGAGGCCATGACCGCTCCGCCGGGCCCATGCCAGACGAACCGCCAGGCGCCGCCCACCCGCAGGTCGATCCGCGCTTCGACGAGGTCCCAGCCGCGCGCGCCGTACCACCGTCTGATCAGCTCCGGCCTGGTCCAGGCGGCGAAGACCAGGTGGCGTGGGGCGTCGAACGACCGGGTCATGACGATGGCGCGGTCCGACGGCGTGGCGACGGTCAGCGCCGCGGTCATGGGCGCCACCGCGGATCCCTGCCGATGAAGGCGAGCAGCTTGTCCTGCGGGGAGGCGTCCTCCTCGGCCTTCACCTCGGGGCCGAACACCTCGACGTCCGGCCCGAACGCGCCCGGCGTGCGGAACTTCTCCACCAGCTCGGCGGGCAGCGCCTTCATGGCCGCCCAGGCTCGCTCGACGTCTTCGGGGTCGATCGTGTCGTCCTGGCCCGTGGCGCGGGCGAGGTCCCAGCCGTGCAGCGGGAGGTCCTCACTGACGACCTGGTCGATGTGCTGCTCGGCGGTCACCCGGCCGGAGGGTGTGTCGCACTCCTGGCCCGCGAGCGCGGGGTCGTCCAGGATCGCCTCCACGTCCGCGCGGGCGGCCCGGAATGCGGCCAGCGGGTCCTCGTCCACCGATGGCGCGGGGCTGAGGGAGCGACCGAGCGGGCGCAGCATGACGGCGTGCATGTCGAGGATGTGCCGCACCACCTGCCTGGCCGTCCACTTCTCACAGGGGGACGGGTTCGCCCACTGGTCCGGGCGCACGGCCACGACCTTGCGCTCGAACGCGTCGGCTCGCCGCCGGTAGCGGTCGGCTGTCTCACTCATGACGGGTGTCCTCTTCCTTGAGCTCGCTCAGGAGCGTGTCGAGGTTGTCGTAACGGTCAGCCCAGAAGCTCCGGTAGCCCTCCAGCCAGTCGGTGGCCTCCTTGAGCGCGGCGGTCTCCAGCCTGCAGGGCCGTCGTTGCCTGTCCCGACCGCGAGAGATGAGCCCGGCGCGCTCCAGGACCTTGAGATGTTTGGAGATCGCCGGCTGCGTCATGTCGAACGGCGCCGCCAGCTCCGTCACCGTGGCCTCGCCGGCCTTGAGCCGCGCCAGGATCGCGCGGCGCGTCGGGTCCGCGAGGGCGGCGAAGGTGACGTCAAGGGCATCCACACTCACATAACCGATTGTTAATATAACCAGCCGGCATGTCAAGCGTCCCGGGCCGGCCGCCACAGATGCAGGGACGTACGGTCCTCGGAGACCGTGTACCAGGTGCCGTCCCCCGCTGAGCGGGGAGGCCCCGAGACGGCGAGGGGGTAGGAGATCTCGCCGCGCAAGGCCATCCCCTGCACGTCGACGAGCCAGTGGCGGGCCGTGCCGGACCCGGCGTCGCACTCGGAGGTGCCGACGACGACGGTGTCCTCGTCCACGAAGGCCGCCTCGTGGTCCCAGTAGATCCTGTCGCCGCCGGTGTCCCCCGGGTGCGGCGTCACCGTGCCCTGGGCGTCCAGTTCCCGCAGGGCCACCCCGTCGTCCACCCGGTGCAGCGAGAGGGTCTCCTGCTCGAGGGGGACGGTCAGGAGGTGTCGGCCGGAGGGGCTCACGGCCAGCAGGATCCGCTCGATGTCGAGCTGTTCGGTGGTCAGTCGCTGCCCGTCCCAGCGACCCCACAGCACGGGCGAGCCTTCCTCGCCCTCGCCGACGCTCAGTCCCATCTGCGCGGGGTCCGGGTGCGGAGTGTGCTCGGAGCTGGAGGCCACGGTCATGGTGTTCGCGCGTCCCAGGACCCTGCCGTCGGCGGCGTCCAGGACGAGCCATAGTTCCTGGTCGTCCTCCGTCTCCCCGTTGTCAGCCAACGGGCCGCGGACGTGCGCCCAGACGAGCTTGCCGTCCGCGGAGAAGGCGGCCGATCCGTTGTCGGCGGACCAGTGGCCCTCGTCGTCAGCGTATTCGGCGAACGACGTGTGCGTGTGGGGGTGCTCGCCCTCCCAGCAGCCGTGCCGTACCCCCCAGCGCGTCGCCCCGGTCGCCTCCACGCAGCGCACCGCGTGCACGCCGGCGAACACCGCGGCCTCACCCTCCGGCGAGACGGTCACCGATCCGAAGCGGCGCGGCCATGGGGCAGGGAAGCGCGCCTCCGTGAGCCGCCTGCCTGCGGTGGCGACGTCCAGATCGAGGGCGACCAGTTCGGTGTCACCGCGCTGGACGAGCAGCCTGCGTCCGGGCCAGTGCAGCACCTGGGGAGCGTCCGCGGCCGCCAGGTCCAGCGGTGCGGCGACGGTGGCGACAAGACGAGCGACGGTCACGAAACCCTCCGGCGCGTGGAGCGCGAGACAGGGAGCTTGAACGCGTCCACCATACGGAGGAAGATCGGCGGCACCGGGTGCGACGACGCGACCCCGGCTTCACTCCAGTGCGGGACATGCCGGACCACATATCGTCCTGGATCCCTTGGATGCGAATGTCGCAGGAATTGATCAGGCGTCGCACATTCGCCCCCGCCCAGGCTCGCCAGAAGTCCCGGAGTGAAGTGAACGGTCAGCCATGTCATGCGGACAGTGATTCTGGATCGTGTTGCCCCGGCTCAGGGCGTGTCTTTATAGAGTTCCGGGCAGCGTCATCAGTATGAATGGTGGAAAACGGATAAAGGCCATCATTGGCGCTATCTTCGCCGGCTCGGCCCTGCTTGCGGCCTCGGCCTGTGGAAGCGCCGACACCCAGTCCAGCGCCGTCAAGGTCGCCCCCGCGGAGGGCGCCATCGCCGCTCTCCGGTCGCCGTCCGGCCCGCCGGGCGATCCCAGCGGCGATCCCAGTCAGTCACCCGGCGGCATGGAGAGCCTCGGGAAGGTGGGTACCGCCGCCATGGACGCCGTCGAGGACTCCACGCTCCTCTCGCTCCAGTCGGAGAACGAAGGCAAGCTCTGGGAGGTCCAGCTGGCCGGGCCCGACGGCACCGAGCAGGTGCTGGAAGTGGACGCGTCAGGCAAGGTGGTCTCGGAACCCAGGGTCAAGGACACCGGCAAGGAGGAGAAGGCCAGGGTCATGGCCATAGTCAAGGACGCCGAGATCACCTTCGAGGACGCGGTGGAGAAGCTGTCCTCCTCGGTGAAGCACGGCAAGATCATCCACTTGAGCCTGGACAGGTACGGTGACAACCTCCTCGTCTGGGACGCCGATGTCGTCGGCCCGGACGGCACCTGGCACGGGGTCAAGGTCGACGCCAAGGACGGCACCGTGACCAAGAACGGCTAGAGCGCCGAGGCGCGTCCTTCGTCCGGGTGGATGCGGCCCAGGCGAGGGTCAGGCCGGAGTGGGTTCTTCGACGAGGGCGACGCGGACCGCCCTGGGGTCAACGCCCCACAGCGGGATGGCGAAGATCGCTGTTCGGGGCCCTGCCGCGTAGCTCGCGAACCGCAGGCCGTCCTCGTCCCACACGTCCTGGACGTCCGAGGTGAGCCGCGCGGACGCCGTGCAGTACGCGGGGCTGAGGTAGAGCACGCGCAACGAGGCCTCCAGCGGGACATCCCGCGAAGGCCGTACCGCGAGCGGCTTGCGGAGCCGTACGGAAAGGCGGCGGAGAGGGATCAGCCAATGGCGGTCCAGCTCCGGCGACAGCCCGAGCAGGGCGAGGGCTTCGGCCAGGCCCAGCAGCAGGAGCGGGGCGCTCGGGTGGAGTGGCCGCGCCCAGACGGCGGTGACGCTCATGGCGAGCAGGAGCCCCGCACGGGCGAAGGCCCGCCAGTTCACGGGCTGGGAGTGGGCGCCCAGGCAGCCGCATGACGAAGCGGGTGTGGCGAGGTAGGAGTAGGCGAGATAGACGAGGAAGCCGGTGGAGAGCGCGGCGGCGGCCGTCCCCTCCCACGGTGAGACCGGAGGGAGGAAGAGCACCGCCGCCACCAGCAGCTCCACCAGTCCGATGAGGCGGAGCGTGGGGATCGCGCGCGCCGTGCCGACCAGCCGGGCCAGGGCGGTTCGCCCGGCTTGCGATCGCATCCGTCGGGTGAACAGTTTCAGTACGGCCGCCCAGATGAGGAAGGCAGCGATCACGTACGGCTGCAGCGCGGCGATCCCTTGCATGTGTCGCTCCTAGTGAGGGGAGAAGACGGTGGCGATGTCGACCTCGTTGGTCCCCGGTCGCCAGGCGCCCAGGATCTGCACGTGCTGGCTCACGCGCAGCGACGACAGGTCCGCCGAGGCGGGCGCGTCGGAGTGGACGGCGACCGACCTGCCGGGCACGACATGGCAGAGGATCTCCTTGCCGTTGTGGTCGAGGTGCAGCTTGTCGCTGGTGATGTTCCTGATGTGGCCCTTGATGTTGACGATGTTGAGCCACACCGACTCGGCGGCGAGTACGCCGTCCGGCATGCGCACGCCCCTGGCGTAGAGGCCGTCACCGGGCTGGGCCTGTTCGAAGCCGACGGGGCCGAGTTTCCACAGGCTCGTGCCGTCGACGACCCGGATGTTGTGGAAGACCATGTCGGAGCCCAGGACGAGGAGCGTGTTGCCCTTGATGGAACGGATCCGGCCCTCGGCGAAGTCGGGGTCGGGGGTTCCTGGCTCGACCTGTGGCGAGGTGGTGCCGAAGGCCGCCTCGGCGCCGAGCGATCCGAGCGCGGTCGCGCCCACGATTCCGGCTCCGCCCGCGAGCACGGCGGACTTGAGCATGTTTCGTCTGCTGGTCACTGCCGGCCCCCTAGGCGGTCGAGATCTCGCACGGTCGCAGGCCGGTGGAGAGGCTGGCGATCTTGCTGTACGCCGCGGGCGTCAGGTCGATGAGGCGGTTGCTCGCGCAGGTCGAACCACAGCAGCTGCGCTCCCCGCAGAACAGGTCGGTCTGCGGGCCGCAGTCGGCGATGGCGGTGATGACGCTGGCGCCGCTGCACAGCGCCGTGGTCTTGTGGCGGAAACCGCAGGTCCGCCTCGAGAGCGAGTCTCCGCATCGGTCCGGACGGGTGATCGACCAGCAGGCGTCGGAGGTGTTGGGCCATGCGTGCTGCATGTTCCCCGAGTTGCAGGTGCCACAGGCTCCTCTGCCGGTGCTGCTGCACGGCCCCCAGGCCGTTCCGCAGCAGAACCAGGACACTTCTCCCAGAACGGGGCCGAGTAAGTCGATGGGCGGCGGGTCAGTGGGCTGGCTGCGCGCCATGCGCGTCCTCCTAGGTGGGCTCTGGCGGTCCCCCGATGAAGGTGCAGCGGTACTGAAACTTTCTGACTTGCTTCATGAATAGCATGTAAGAAGTTTTCGTCAATGCCCCAGTCATGCGCGCAGCAACTCGGCTACCGCCAGGCCCGTGGTGACCAGGCCGCCCGCCACCACCATGAGGGCGGCCAGCAGAGGGACTCTGCCGGCCAGCGCGCGCAGGCGGGGCGTGCGGGTCGCCGCCGCCAGCAGGTCGTGGCCTCGCAGGACGGCCAGGCCCACCCCAGTCAGCGTGAGCGCCATGCCGAGTCCGAACGCCGCGACCAGAACCAACGCGGCGAACGCTCTGCCGGTCAGCAGACCCGTCAGCAGCAGCAGGAACGCCGAGGGCGAGGGAAGCAGCCCGCCCGAGATCCCCAGCGTCACCACACCCCTGCGGGTCAAGAGATCGTGCCCGTGGCCGTGGCCGTGCCCGTGCCCGTGCCCATGGCCGTGCCCGTGGCCGTGCCCGTGGCTCGCAGTGGGGCGGAGGTGGCGGTGGAGGAGGCCCGCGCCTACCGCGAGCACCGCCAGGGCCGCGGCGAGCTGGAGCCATCGCGTGATCGCCCCGAGGTCGGGCGCGTGCTCCATCGCCACCCACCACACCACCGCCAGCACCGCCACCGACGCCGTGTGCATCAGGGCGACGATCGCGCCCAGCCGGACCGCGTCCCTGGCGCGGGCCTGTCCGCCCAGGAGGTATCCGGCCGTGAGGGTCTTGCCGTGGCCGGGTGCGCACGCGTGGGCCGCGCCCGCGACCAGGGCGGCGAGCAGCGCCAGCGGGAAGAACCTGTCGAGGTCGGCGTGCGCGGACGCCGCGGCGCCGTACAGGCTGATGGTCTGGGTGGGCGCGACGGCTGTGTGGAGGGCGCCCGAGCCCGAGGGCGTGACGGAGACGGTGCGGTACGCGCGGTCGAGGTCGGTGAGCAGGCTCACGCGCAGCCGCAGCTCGCCGACCTCGCCCGGGCAGCGGTAGCGCAGCACCGCTCCCGTGCTGGCCAGGGCCTGCGCGCTGACCTCGGCCAGCGCACAGTCCCTTCCCTCCTGCTGGACGCCGACGCCTCTGCTCAGGTAGTCGGCGACCGAGCCGCCACCGGCGGTGGCGGCCTGCTTGAGGGCGGCCACGTCGTCGGCGGCGGCCGACCAGGTGACCTCCACCGTCGAGCCTTCGGCGCGGACCTTCGCCACGGGCGGCGGGCCGAAGGGGTGTGCCCACCCCGTGCCCGCCGCCCCCAGCAGGACCAGCGCCACCGTGCCCGCGACCGCGAGCACGCGTGCGAGGACCTTGGTCATCTCGAGGTCACCTGGTCGCCAGCGCGTGGATCGAGCCGTCGTCGGTCAGGGCGTACAGCACGTCGCCACTGATCGACAGGGAGGAGGCGACGCCGCCGCCCAGGTCGTGCTGGGCGAGCACCCTGCCGCTCGCGCGCTCCATCGCCACGACCCTGCCGTCCCACGTGCCGGCATAGACCGTGCTCCGGGTGACCAGCGCGTGCATGGCGGGCGAGCCGAGGCCGTTGGCCGTGCACATCGTTCCCGCGCGCCACCGGTCCTCCATCGGGCTCTCCCCCGGCAGGTAGCCCAGCGGCGTCTCCCATACTGGCTTGGCAGGGTCCGACCCCGCGGTGTCGAAGGCACGGACCACGCCGTCCTGGCCTGCCACGTAGGCCATGGAGTCCCAGGTGGCGGGGCCGGTGACGGGCGGGGGGCCGTACTCGCAGGTGGCGGAGGTGCCGAGCTTGGCGTGCCAGAGCACCTTGCCGCCCGCGCTCACGTCGTGTCCCCGCGTCCCCGTCCAGGTCGAGGTGACCAGGCCCTTGTCAGTGAAAGCGGGCGACGACTGCGAGAAGAGATCGCCTCCGGTGTCCACGGTGGACACCTGCCGACAGGTGGTGAGGTCCATGGAGATCAGCGACTGGCTCGATCCCGACTGCAGCCACGCGGTGGTCGAGCCCGGTCGCCTGATCGCCGTGCTGTGGAACTCGCCCCACCCCCCGGGGGCGGAGAAGCCGCCGGGCAGCCGTTCACCGGTCGCGGCGTCCCGGCAGCGCACGCCCTCCCACTCGTGGTAGACGGCGACCGCGCGGCCCTCAGGGAGGTCGAAGACGCTGACAGGGCCGCCCGCCCGGCCGTAGCGGCGCACGTTGGTGGGGTTGACCTGCTCGGCGTCGATGCTCTCCCACGCCACCTTGCCCGTGGCCGCGTCGAGGGCGTAGACCCTGCCCACGCCGGTGGTCAGGTAGACCCTGCCACCGTGAACGGTGGGGTGGGACTCGGCGTCGCCGTCGAGGTAGGTGCGCCAGATCTCCTTACCGGTGAGCGCGTCGTAGGCGAGCATCATGCTGTACGGCGAGTCGAACGCCTGCGAGGCGACGATCACCCTGCCGTCGGACACGGCCGCGCCGTTGAGGTGGAACTGCTCGCCGGTGTTGGCCGCCCAGCGCAGGTCGAGCGTCGAACCCGGGTCGTCCGCCGCGGCCGACCTGCCCTGCTCGTCGCCGCCCTGACGGGTCCACTCCTGGCCGAGCCGCGGCTTCGAGACGCGAGCGTCGGCCAGCACCTGGAAGGCGGCCCGTACCGTGGGGAAGGCCTTGCCCCTGGTGTCGGCGACGACCAGTTCGGCGGTGTAGGCGCCGGGGTGCAGACCGGTGATCCTGCCGCCCGCCCGCGTCCACGACACGTGCGCCTGGGGACAGGTCTCGCCCTGATGGCAGTTGACGATCCCTTCGGGGTTCCGCTGGGCGCCGAACGGCATCGCCTCACGCTGCCAGACGATCCTGCCGTTCTTGAACCTGACCGTGAGCGTCGCTTGCGCGGGCGTACGACCGTCGTCCTCGGCGTAGATCTCCAGCGGGACACCGGCCTTGGCCCCGTGGACGCTGCCGGGCGCGGGACTGACCAGCGCCACGTCGTCGTTCACGCCGAACTGGCGGTGGGTGCTGACCACGTGTCCCTTGTCCTCGCCGGTGATGCCGGTGAAGTCGAGGATCTTGTAGTCGGGCCTGGCGGCGTCGATGCCGTACATTCCCATGTTGTTGACCTCGACCGAGCGGGCGAAGGCGCCCCTGCGGTACTCGGCCTGTTGGTTGTGGCCCGCGGCGAACATCCGCACGTCGTACTTGGCCAGTTCGTCGACGGTCGGCTGCATGCCGGCGCCCGGCCCCCAGCGGGTGAACAGCGAGCGGTGCGCGAACACGAGCACCTGCTTGCCCACGGCGTGCCTGCGCAGGTCCTCGCGCAGCCACTCCAGCTGGGCGTTCAGCCCGCGGGAGTCGTTGTCCTCGAGGACGACCACGTGCCTGCCGTCCCGGTCGAAGCTGTACCACTCGGGGCCGACGTTGCGCCGCCAGTACTCCAGGGTGCCCGCGTAGCCGGTGCTGGTGGGCGTGCCGCCGAGGTCGTGGTTGCCGATCACCGGATAGAACGGGTGTCCGAGCCTGCCCTGCCGTAGACCTTCGCGCAGCAGGTCGTAGCCGCCCTGCCGGCGCGCGACGTCGGCGTAGTCGGTGACGGTCAGGTCTCCCGTGGAGATGGTCAGGGTGGCGCCGTCCACCTCGGCCATCGCTTCCACCTGCCCCTTCCACCGAGGCAGCGAGCTCTTGTACTCGGCGTCGGTGCGGTTGCCCACCTCGACGTCGGAGATCATCAGCCACTTCTCCTTGGGGTCGGCCGCCGCGGCGCTCCGCACCAGCGCGAAGTCGAGGCCGGTCAGCGGCCCCTGGCCAGGGGGCACCTCGCGGAAGAAGGCGGGGATGTAGTCGTCGCGCAGCACGGGGGTGTACCCGTTCGGCGAGACGACGTTGACCAGGTCGGTCTCCCTTCGTGCCCGATCCGTCCTCAGGGTGTAGGCGCCGTCCGCCCCGGTGGTCGCCCACGCCGCGCCGTCGGTCACCGAGACCCCTTCGAGCCCCTTCTCACCCTGCTCCCTGACGCCGTCGCCGTCGGTGTCGTCGAACACCGTGCCCTGGACGGTCACCACATCGGCGCCCGTTCCCGACAGGGTGAACGTGACGGGAGCGCTCAGCATCTCGTAGCCGTCGTTCAGCATGAAGTAGGCGATCCAGGCGCCCTCGCCGAGCGCGGTCGTGTTCAGCGACACGGTGCCCGACGCCTGGGGGGCACGGACCCAGACCCTGGACTGGGCCACTCCCGGCTTCTCGCCCGGACCGTAGAGGCCGACCCAGTTCAGCGTTCCCGGGCGGTCGGTCTGGTAGCTGAAGGAGACCGGCCGGCCTGCCTGGGGGTTGGGCGTGGTGAGCGTGAGGGTCCCGGTGGCGGCGGCCGTACGGGCGCCGGGCTCCGGTGTCACATCGGCCAGCGCCGCCTGCGGCGCCAGGACGGCGACCGTGAGCACGCTCACCACCGCCACCCTCGTACGGCGCCGCGTCACCAGCACCAGCACCGCCAGCAGTCCAAGGCCTCCGAGGGCGAACGGCGCCCACGGAGCCGTCGACCTCGACGCGCCAGGCGTATGCGCACCGGTCACGTCGAGGACCGGCCGTACGGCGGTGACGTCGGCAGCGGTGCCGTCGAACTCGGCGATCACCTCCGTCAGGCCGGCCTCGCGGAGCAGGGCGCTCAGATCAAGGCTGTCGACCTCGCACGCCCAGGCCAGCTCCACGACCACGCCGTTGGGGACGCCGCCGTCGTCACCTGCCACTCCGTGGGCGCTCACCGGGCAGGGTCCGGCCAGCAGGTCGCTCGCCCATGCCCCCGCCCGCTCCGCGGTCACCACGTCGCGGTGGACGATCAACCGGCCACCGGTCACACCGTCGGAGGTGGTGACGACGAGCTCGCCGTGCTCCCTCGTCAGATGTGCGGAGGCTGGTCCTGCGCACAACACAACCCCTGCCATCACCGCCGCGAGCAGCGTCGCGGTGCGCACGATATGCGCCAACTGTCTATACATGTACGGCACAGTAGGGCGGCACAAAGCCGATCATCCGGTGCGATCGAATGTCTTCACGTGCAGCCCGCCGAGAATTCACCGGGCGGCCACAGCCCACGGTCAGCGGAGACCGGCGACCGTCGACGACCCGGGGGGCGCGTACGGCGACCGTCCTGGCCGAACGTTGACAAATACGAGCAATCACTTGTATTCATAACTCTCAGAAACACGAGTAGATTGCCGAGTTTTGGGGAGCGAGTCGTGGGGTCCTTTCTGGTGCGGCACCGCCGTCTCGTCATGCTGTTGGCCCTGCTGGCCACGCTGGTCATGGGGGTGCTCGGCACGGGAACAGTGAACGCCCTCTCCCTGGCCAGGTTCGAGGCGCCAGGCTCAGAGTCCGACAGGGCGGGGGCCGAGCTGGCCGAGCGGTTCGGCACGGGCAGCGTCGACCTGATCCTGCTGGTCACCGTGCGCGACGGCACGGTCGACGACGCCGACGTCGAGGCCGAGGGCAGGGAGCTGACCCGCCAGGTGGCCGCGTTCGAGGGCGTGGCGGAGGCGGCGTCGTATTGGACGAGGGGAAGGCCCGCCACCCTGCGCAGCGAGGACGGCAGGCGGGCCCTGGTCGTGGCGCGCATCCCCGGTGACGCGAACGTGGTGCGCTCGCGGATCCTGCCGGCGCTGGTGCCGCAGGTCACCAAGGGCAGCGAGACGATCTCGGTGCGGTCGGGCGGCGGCGAGGAGGTGTTCAGGCAGACCGTCCCCCAGGCGAGGCAGGACTTCCTGCGGGCCGAGATGATCATCTTCCCGCTGGTGTTCGTGCTGCTGTGGGTCTACTCGCGCAGGGTGCTGGGAGCGTTGCTGCCGATCCTCGTCGGGGTGTTCGCGATGATCGCGACGCTGGCGATGCTGCGCGGCGTGCTGCTCTTCGTCGACATCTCCACCTTCGCGCTGAACATCACGCTGGCCATGGGACTGGCGCTGGGCATCGACTACTCGTTGTTCGTGATCGCCCGTTTCCGGGAGGAGGTCAGGCGCGGCGCCACCCACGAGCAGGCGGTCGTGACGGCCGTGGCCACGGCGGGCCGTACCGTCGTCTTCAGCGGGATGACGGTGGCGGCGTCGCTGGCCGTCCTGCTGGCTCTGCCCTTCGACTTCCTGCGCTCCTTCGCCTACGCCGGGATCGCGGTCGTGGTGGGAGGGGTGGCGGGAGCGGTCGTGGTGCTGCCGGCCGTCCTGGCCTCGGTGGGCAGCAGGGTGATCCCCAAGGCAGACCGGGGCCGGCGCGACCGGGGGTTCTGGCACGCGGTGGCCGTCCGCGTGATGCGCAGGCCGGTGCTGTACGGCGGCGCGGCGACCGCCCTGCTGCTCCTGCTCGGCTCGCCGTTCCTCGGGCTGAACTTCGGCGTGGCCGACGACCGCGTCCTGCCCGCCTCGGCGCCCGCAAGGCAGACCCAGGAGATCATCAGGGCCGAGTTCCCCGCCGAGGAGACGGACGCGCTGCAGGTGGTGTCCGTCTCCCCCACCACCGGCGTCGCCGGGTACGCCGCCACGCTCTCGCGGCTCGAGGGCGTCGCGCAGGTGGACTCGTCCGAGGGCTCCTACGTGGCGGGCACCCGCGTGAGCGGGGGCGACACCGCCAGGTTCCAGAGCGGGCAGGGCACCTGGCTGTCGGTCGTGCCCACGGCCGCGCAGATGGAGGGCGATCCGATCGAGCTGGTCTCCCGGGTGCGCGCCGCGCCCGCACCGTTCGAGGTGCTGGTCGGCGGTTACATGGCGGAGCTGGCCGACTACCGCTCGTCCGTGGTGGACAGGCTGCCGCTCCTGATCGGGCTGATGTTCGCGGTCACGTTCGTGATCCTCTTCCTGATGACCGGCAGCGTGCTGATCCCGCTCAAGGCCACGGTGCTGAACCTGCTGAGCATGGCGGTGATGTTCGGCGCCCTGGTGTGGGTCTACCAGGAGGGCAACCTGTCGGGCCTGCTCGGGTTCACCTCGACGGGAAGCATCGACCCGAGCATCCCGATCCTGATGTTCTGCATCGCCTACGGGCTGTCGATGGACTACGAGGTCTTCCTGATCGAGCGGATCAGGGAGGAGTACGTCAGGACGGGCGACACGACCGCGGCCGTCGCGGGCGGACTGCAGAGGGGCGCCCCGCTCATCACGGCGGCCGGCGCGATCCTCGCCCTGTCCTTCGCCGTCTACGCCACGGCGGGGGTGCTGTTCGTGCAGATGATCGGGGTGGGGATGGCGGTGGCGATCCTCGTGGACGCCACGGTCATCAGGGCCGTGCTGGTGCCGGCGTTCATGCGCCTGGCCGGGGCGGCCAACTGGTGGGCGCCCCGGCCACTGCGCCGGCTGCACGAGCAGGTCACGAGACCGCGACCCAGATCGGCTTCCAGTCGGGCAGCTCGTGGAAGCGACGCAGCTCCGCCAGACCCGACAGCCAGCCTGCCCACCCCGCGTGCGGAGGACGGGCCTCGTCGAAGCCCGACTGGACGAAGGTGAGCTTGGTCCTGCCCCCGGACTCGGCCAGCTCCCAGCTGGTGATGCCTATGGGTCCCCAGTCGACGGCCATCGCGCGGCCCTCGTCGAGGTCGACGACCTTCGCGGGGTTGGGGTTGTCCTCGAACCCGCCCATCGCCCAGCGACCGCCGACGCGGGGCTCGATCTCGATCTTGTAGCCGAACCAGCGGGTGGCCTTCTCCGAGTCCACCAGTGAGTCGTAGATCTCGTCCATCGGCGCGTCGATGAGCACCTCCTCCCTCATGGTGGCGGAGGTGTAGTCGACCTTCGGGGTCAGCGGGCGGCCCTCGACGTGGTCGGTCAGGTTGGCCAGGGCCAGGCACCAGAACGTCTGCAGGTTGCCCCTGACGCTCGCGCCGGTGATGACGTCCTGGAAGTCGAAGTGGCTCTGGTTCAGCGTGACGATCGTCGACTCGGGGCCCTCCTCCTCCAGGGAGATCTCGCTGGTCGTCGCCACGCCGCCGAGGGTCCACTCCAGGCTGAGGGTGTGGTCGCCGACGCTCAGGACCCGCTGGCGCGGCGCGTCGCCGTCGGGCGTGAAGCGGCCCCAGAACTCGAAGCGGCCAGGGAGGTCGGCCTCGGCGTGCTCGGCCAGCCAGGTGCGCAGCGCGGCGGGGTCGGTGAGGGCATGCCAGACCTCCTTGACGGGGGCGGCGACGCGGGCGCGAAGGATCATCGGCTCAGACATGGGTCTCTCCCTTGGGGTAGCAGGCGACGGCCAGCTTGAAGGCATCGCCCTCGGCTCCGCCGTAGCGGGTGAACAGGTCCTGCAGAACCTCACGTAGGTCGTTCACGAACTCCTGGCGCCGCTCGGGCGGCACCCTGATCTCCCCCGAGACGCCGATCGAGGGCAGCTCGGGCGCGGTGCGGTCAAGCGCCGCGATGTCCGACTGCACCTCCTCCATCAGGTCGAGGAGGTGGCCGAGCGACAGCTCGTCCTGCGTCCTGCGAAGGCCGAGGCGCCCGACCAGCCGCGGAGAGAGCCAGTAGGAGCGGGCACGAGCCTGGTAGATGCCCTCACTGATGCCCCGCACCCTGCGCTCGGACACCTGCTCGACCAGGCCCGCCTCCACCAGCTTCTTGATGTGGTAGTAGACGCGTTGCGCGGTCTGGCCGAGCCGCCCGCCCACCTCGGTGCAGGTGCGCGGCTCGGCGAGCTGCCGCAGCACCTCGATGCGCTGCGGCTTGAGCAGAGCCTCTGCCTGCTCGATCTCTTCTATGTGCAGAACGTCTCTCATTGCAAAAACAATGTTGTATGTAAAAAATGTGCTTGTCAATAACATGGGCGAGTGAGCATAGGAAAGGTTGTGGTGACAGGAGCGGCCGGGCTGGTCGGCGGTGTGGTGCGCGAGGCGCTTCGTGAGAGGGCCGAGCAGCTGGTGCTGGTCGATCGGAGGGAGCTGGCCGCGCAGTCCCCCAACGAGCGGGTACGGCAGGCCGAGCTCGACAGCCCCGAGGCCGTGGCCGCGCTCGTCGAGGGCGCCGACGCGATCGTCCACCTGGCGGGGGTCCCCGACGAGGCCCCGCTGCCCGACCTGCTGGAGGGCAACGTCCTCGGCACCCACCATGTCCTGGAGGCGGCCAGGCGCACGGGCGTACGTCGCGTGGTCCTGGCCAGCAGCAACCGCCTCACCGGCTGCTATCCGGCCGCGCAGGAGATCTCGCCCGAGCTGCCACCCCGTCCCGACGGCCTGTACGGCGTCAGCAAGGTCGCGGTGGAGGCGCTGGGCAGGCTCTACGCCGACAAGTTCGGCCTGGAGGTGCTGTGCTTGCGCATCGGCAGCCTCGAGAGCGAGCCGACCGAGGAACGTCACCTGTCGACGTGGCTGAGCCCGCGCGACTGCGGCGGGTTCTTCCTCGACGCCCTGACCAGAAAGGACGTCACCTTCCTGGCCCTCTACGCGGTCTCTGCCAACACCCGCCGCTTCTGGCGGCTGAGCGACGGCTACCAGCCGCAGGACGACGCCGAGCGTTACGCGGGGCGCATCCCCCAGACCGGCGGCCTCGACCTCCAGGGCGGCGACTTCGCCTCACCCGCCTACACCCTGCGCCACCTGTCTTCATAGGGGCCGGGGCTACGCGAAACGGCGTATTCCACGGGTCTCCGGTGACACGACATACTGCACCGGGTGTCCGGACTCGGCAGGAACTTCACCAGGCTGTGGGCGGCGGCCACCGTCTCCAACATCGGCGACGGCTGGCCGTCGGCGGTGGCGATGACAGTGTTCACGGTCCTGGCCTGGCGCCCGTTCGGCAGGTGGCTGGCCCCCTCAGGGAAGCGGACCGCCGAGTCCGAGGTGACGCCGGCGGCCGGGCGTTGAGCGAGCGGCTCAGCCGAGGAGGGGCAGGAGCTGCTGGACGGTGCTGATGTCGCCCATCGAGAACCTCGTCTTGGTCAGCGCGAAGGCCAGGCCCGAGGAGGTGTCGGCGAAGGCGGCGCTGCCGTTGATGCCGACCATGCCGAAGGAGCTGTCGGGGAAGGAGCCGTCGGGCCTGCCCTTGGCGTAGCCGAGCGCCCACGTGACGGGGTTTCCCATGAGCTGGTCGATGCCGGTGAACGCGGGAGCGGTCACCGCGTCGAGCTGCTCCTGCGAGAGCAGGCGCACGCCGTCGACCTCGCCGAGCAGTGCGGCGTACATCCTGGCGACGGCCCGCGCGGAGAACGTGCCGCCCGCGGGGATGTCGGCGGCGAGCACGTCGCGCCTGTTGCCGTAGGCGGCGTCGGGCAGCAGGCCGCGGGGGGTGCCGGGGAAGTCGCCCATGGCGGCGAGCATGGCGGCGTTGCCGGGCGCGTCGTCGAGCGTGGCGACCCTGTCCAGCTCCGAGGCAGGGACACCGAGGTAGAGCTCGTCGGCGATGCCGAGCGGCTCGGCGATCTCCTCGCGCAGCACCTGGGAGATGGGCTTGCCGGTGGCGCGCCTGACGACCTCGCCGAGGATCCAGCCGAAGGTCTGGGAGTGGTAGCCGGTCTTGGTGCCGGGCTCCCACCAGGGGGTGGAGTCGGCGATGGCGCGGCACATGCCGTCCCAGTCGCACAGGTCCTCGATCGTGGTGCCGTCCGGTACGGCGGGCACGCCGACCGTGTGCGTCAGCGCGTGCCGTACGGTCGCGGCCGACTTGCCGTGCGCGCCGAACTCCGGCCACAGGGAGGCGATGGGCGTGTCGTAGGAGAGCGCCCCACGCGCCACCAGCACGTGGACGACGGTGGAGGTGACGGCCTTGCCGGTGGAGGCGCTGTAGACGGGCGCGGACGCGGCGAGGGGACCTGCGGTGGCGTCCACGACCAGCTCGCCGTGACGGTAGACGGCGACCTGGACGCCGCTCTCGGCGCCCGACTCGACGAGCGTGTCAATGGTCTTCTGGATGGTGTTCACGCCTGGTGCTCCTCTTGACGGTCGTCGCTGATCATCTCGCTGAGTCGCTCACGCTGTTCGTCGGTGAGCGCGGAGCACGTCTCCGGGTTCGCGTAGATCATCAGCAGGTAGTTCATGCCCTTTGGTCGGAGTGGTCGCCTCCTTCTCGACACGACACGCACAATTTCTTTGCGTGTCCACGACGTGACCGTAAGTAGTCACTAGTGTTTGTGCCATGCTTGCCCTCCTTGCCGCCGTGGCGGCCGCAGTCGGCGTGGTAGCGCTCACCGCCTTCCTGTTCAGGAAGCTCGGCACCGAAGACCGCGACCCTGGGGGCCCTTCCACGGGTCACGCGGGCGCGATGCTCTCGGCGCTGTTCCTGCTGGTGTTCGCGATCGCCATCATCGTGCCGTGGACCACGGCCGACGCCGCCCGCCAGAACACCTTCGCCGAGGGTCAGGCCGCGGTGGAGACCTACTGGGCCGCCGGCGACCTGCCCGACGAGGACCAGTCGTGGGTACGGCAGAGCCTGCGCGACTACGTCGGCTTCGTGGTGCGCGACGAGTGGCCGCTGATGGCCGAGGGCAAGATGTCGCCCGAGGGCGGCGCCAGGCTCGACGCCCTGCGGTCCAGGGTCGACCAGTCGAAGCTCGACGACGACACCAAGGCGACCGTCCTCGACAAGGTGGAGGAGATGTCGGCGGCGCGCAGCAGGAGAGCGGCCGACGCGGGCACCGTTCCGCCCTCGGGCCTGCTGCCCCTGACGATCCTCACCGGCGTGGTCGTGATCATCTTCCCCTTCCTCGCGGGCGCGCGACCGCGAGGGCTGACGCTGGCGCCGCTGATGGTGATGGCGGGCATGCTCGGCGTCGGCGTCTACCTCACCTGGAACATCTCCTACGCCTTCGCCGGAGCGCTGGCGGTGGGCCCCGACGCCCTGCAGGCGGCGCTGCAGGAGTTCCAGAGGATCGCGGAGGGCGCGTGAGGGCGGCGGCGGCGCTGCTGGCGGGCGCGCTCCTCTGCCTCGGGGCCGGACTGCCCGCCACCCCCGAACCCGCCCTCGCCCCCGCCTCGGACCCCGTCCCCGGCCCTCACCCGAGCCCCGCCCCCCAGCCGAACGCCGCCCCTCAACCCCATCCGGATTCGGAGACGAGCCTCGGCGCAAGGCCGGATCTGCTCTCGAAGACGAGCTTCGCGCCGAACCCGGCCACGAAGGCGAGCCTCACGCAGGACCCCGGCCCGAAGGGGAGCCTCGCGCCGAACCCTGTCTCGAAGGCGAGCCTCACGCAGGACCCCGGCCCGAAGGGGAGCCTCGCGCCGAACCCGGCGACGAAAGCGAGCGCGCCGAGCCAGGTCGAAGCCGACCCCCTTCTGAAGGCGAGCCTCCTTCCGCATCCGGCTCCCGTGGCGCACCTCGACCCGATCACGGTGCCCGTCACCGTCGAGGTGTCGGTCTGCGTCGGCCTGCTGGTCGTGGTCGTCGAGGTGGGTGAGTGCCACCCTCCGGCATCCCCGCCCAGCCCCACGCCGCCACCCGCCGCGATGCCACCGGTTCCGCCGGTCCCCCCTGTGCCGGTACCCCCGGTTCCGCCGATGCCGCCAGTGCCGCCGGTTCCCCCGGTGCCACCGATGCCCCCAGTTCCGCCGATGCCGCCGAGCCAGCCGCCCAGGGTTGTCAGCCCGAGGCCCGTACCCCAGCCGGCCGTGGCGCCGCGCCCCCTGGTCGTGCCGCCCAAGCCTCCGCGGGTCACGCCGTCACCGCCGAGGACGCCCGTCCCGCAGGCGCGCACCTATGTCAGGGCCGAGAGGCCGAAGCCGGCTCGGCGCAACCCGATGCGCTCGGTGCTGGTCATGGTCGTGCTGACCACGGTGATCGCCTCGACCACCGCGGTCGCGTTCGGCGCGATCAGATGACCAGGAGCGTCTTGCCCGTGGTCTGGCGGGCCTCGATCGCCCTGTGCGCCGAGGCCGCCTCCTCCAGCGGGTAGGTCTGCCCGATCGTCGGGCGCAGACGTCCCTGCGCGGCCAGCTCGAGCGCCGTGGCCACCAGCCCTCTCAGCTCCTCGGGGCTGGGCGGCCCCGAGCGCTCGAGCACGGTGATCGGCAGGCCGTCCGTCTCCGACCACGAGCCGCCGGCCATGCCGTACATGCTGGCCCTGCCGCCGGGGCGCAGGGCGGTCATGGCCTCGGTTCCCACGGCCCCGCCCACCCCGTCGAAGACCACGTCGGCCTCGACTGAGCGCGCCCACCCCTGCTCGGAGTAGTCGACGTAGGAGCCGAAGCGCTCCACCCGCTCCCGCTTGCCGCGCGCGGCGCCGACCACCTCGGCGCCCGCGGCGGCGGCCAGCTGCATGAGCAGCCCGCCGACCCCGCCACCCGCCGCCAGCACCAGCACCCGCTCACCCGGCTGGATCTTCGCCTGCTCGTGGAGCATCACCGCGGTCCGCCCGTCGGCCAGCAGCGCCACCGCGTCGCGCAACGACACACCCTCGGGGACGGGCACCACGTCCGCGGCGGAGGCCCTCGCCAGCGACGCGTAGCCGCCCGTGCCACCCGTGGTGGTCACGACGGCGGTGCCGACCAGGCCCTCGTCGACCCCTTCGCCGACCGCCACGATCGTGCCGCCCACGCCGTTGCCAGGGATGCGGGGCAGCGACGGCGGCGCGAACGGCCCCTTGCCCGCCCGCACCTGGGTCTCCACGAAGGTGATGCTCGCGAACTCCACCCGCACCAGCACCTGGCCCTCACCCGGCACCGGGTCCTCCACCGTGCGCGCCCTCAGCACCTCAGGGCCGCCGAACTCGTCCATCACGATCGCTCTCATACCCCTTACCATAACGGAGCATTTCGCTCCGCGAAGCAATGCGGAACGGAATGTGCCGCATTGGCTCCTACGCTGCAACCATGAACTGGAACGCCCGCCGTCTGGCCCGCCACTTCCCCGACGACCCCGCGACCGCCGCCGACGTGGTGGCCGCGATGTGCGGCGCGCACGCGCAGGTGATGTCGGCGGCCGAGCTGTCGATCGGCCTGCGGATGCCGGGCGTCACCAGGGTGGAGGTCCGCGAGGCGCTGTGGGAGGAGCGCAGCCTGGTGAAGACCTACGGCCCGCGCGGCACCGTGCACGTGCTGCCCGCCCGCGACCTGGCCATGTGGACCGGCGCCCTGTCCAGCCTGCCCGCCGGCAGGATCGACCTGCTCACCCCTGACCAGATCGAGCAGGTGGTGGAGGCGGTCGGCGTCGCGCTGAAGGGCGGCGCGCTCGTCATCGACGAGCTGGACGAGGCCGTCACCGCCATCGCGGGACCGTGGGCGGGCGACAGGGTCATGGACGCGTTCCAGACGAAGTGGCCGCGCTGGCGGCAGGCCGTCCACCTGGCCGCGCACAGGGGCGTGCTCGCTTTCGGCCCCACCAGGGGCCGCAAGGTCACCTACATCAACCCGGGCGTCAAGCCCGCGGACGGCGACAGCGCGAAGGCCGAGCTGCTCAGGCACTACCTGCACTCCTACGGCCCCTCCACTCCCCAGCACTTCGCCCGCTGGCTGTCGGCCCCCGTCACCTGGGCCTCCAGGCTGTTCGAGGAGATCGCGCCGGAGAAGGTCGAGGGCGGCTGGGTGAACCGGGGCGACACCCGGGCGCCGGACGAGCCGGTGAGGGGCGTGCGGCTGCTGCCGTACTTCGACGCCTTCGTCGTCGGCTCGCACCCGCGCGAGCAACTCTTCCCCGGCCAGGCGTGGGAGCGGGCGCTGGCGCGCGGTCAGGCGGGCAACTACCCGGTGCTGCTGGTCGACGGCGTCGTGGCGGGGGTCTGGCACCAGCGCCGCTCGGGCCGGAAGATCGACATCACCGTCGAGCCGCTCGCCGAGCTGGACGCGCGGCAGATGGCGCAGCTCGGCGAGCAGGTCGAGCGGGTCGGAGAGATCATGGAGGGCGTCCCACGGCTCACGATCGACAAGATCACCGTGGGACCGCACGCCTAGGTCACGTCGCGGGCCAGGCCAGCCCCGGCCATCCGTGGCGCCAGGCCGCGAGGGAGGCGTCGCCGGTCATCGCCGCGTCTTTCTCCCGCCCTGGCGTCAGGGGTGAGTACGGGCTACTCATGACGCCCGCCTGGGCCGCTGCGACAGTCAGGCCATGCCAGCCATACGCGCACGACGCCTGTTCGACGGCAGGGAACTGCTCGGCGAGCGGGTCGTCCACGTCACCGACGGAAAGATCACTGCCGTCACCGGGGACGGCCCCGCCGACCTCGACCTCGGCGACGTCACCCTCCTTCCCGGGCTCATCGACTGCCACGTCCACCTCGTCTTCGACGCCAGCGCCGACCCCGTCGGCCACCTGAGGGACTCGAGCGACGAGGAGGTGCTCGACAGGATGCGCGAGGAGGCGGCCAGGACGGTCGCCGCGGGCGTCACGACCGTCAGAGACCTCGGTGACCGTGGCTACCTGGCTCTCAGGCTCGCCGAGAAGCTCGGTGTCACCGAAGGACCCGAGATCCTCGCCTCGGGGCCTCCGATCACCACGACAGGGGGCCACTGCTGGTTCCTCGGCGGGCAGGCCGACGGCGTGGAGAGGGTGCGCGCGGCCGTGCGCGAGCGGGCGGAGCGCGGCGTCCACGTGGTGAAGATGATGGTGACCGGCGGTGAGATGACCCCTGGCACCTTCTCCCACCTGAGGCAGTACGGCCTGGCCGAGCTGTGCGCGGCGGTGGAGGAGGCCCACGCGCACGGCCTGCCGATCGCCGCGCACGCGCACGCAGGCGAGGGCATCGCCGACGCGCTGGCGGCGGGGTTCGACACGATCGAGCACTGCTCGTTCATGACCGAGCACGCGGCCGAGCACGACGAGGCGATCATCGCCAGGCTGGCCGCCTCCGACGTGATCGTCTCGCTCACCGCGGGGCTCGTGCCCACGGGCGAGCCGCCGCCGCCCGGCATCGCGAAGCGCATGCCCGGGATCATGGCGGCGTTCAGGGCGCTCCAGGCGGCAGGCGCGGCCTTCGTGATCGGCAGCGACGCGGGGATCGGGCCTGGCAAGCCGCACGGTGTCCTGCCGTACGGGGCGCGGATGCTGGTCGACCTCGGATACGCGCCGCTCGACGTGCTTCGCTCGGTCACCTCGAGGGCGGCAAGGGCGTGCAGGGTGGCCGACAGGAAGGGGCGGATCATGCAGGGGTACGACGCCGACCTCGTGGCCGTGGGCGGCGACCCGCTGGCCGACATCAGCGTGCTCCAGCGTCCCTCCGCGGTTTTCAGGATGGGCAGGCGGCTGCGATGATCTCCTCCATTCGATAGAATGTTCGCATGCTTCTCCTCATCGACGTCCAGCGGAACATGCTCGAGCCTCCCCAGCCCGTGCCCGCGTGGAAGGACGTGTCCGCGGCGATCGCCACCCTGCTCGAACGCGCCCGTGCGGCGGGCGAGCCTGTGGTGTGGGTCCGCAACAACGGTGGGCCCGACGATCCCGACGTCCGCGGCACGCGGGGCTGGGAGCTGGTCCACGAACCCGCGGCGGGCGAGGTGGTCATCGACAAGTCGGTCCCCGACGCCTTCGCCAACACCGACCTCGGCGACCTGCTGCCACCCTCCAGCCAGGTGGTCGTGGCCGGCATGCAGAGCGAGTGGTGCGTGCGCGAGACCTCGCTCACCGCGCTGGCGCTCGGCCATGAGGTCACGCTGGTGCGCGGGGCCCACGCCACCTACGACGACCCGCGCCCCGCCCACGAGGTCTCGCTCGCCGTCGAGAAGGAGCTGTCAGAGGCGGGCGGGCGCGTCGTCGAGGTCGACGAGGTCGCCTTCTAGACCCCGCTCCCGCGTGCGAGCATCGGGTCATGCCCCACTTTCGCATCGAGCAGAGCACGCTCCCCCACGGCCTGCCCCGCTTCTCGCTCGGGTCGGGCGAACCGCTGATCGTCCTGCGCGGGTTCGCCGCCAACCACGCCAACCCCAAGGGGATGGAGCGGCCAATGGAGTTGAAGATCGTCAAGCCACTCGCCGAGCGCTTCAGGGTCCACGCCGTCACCAGGGCGCCCGGCATGCGCCAGGGCACCACGATGGCCCAGATCGCGACGCAGCACGCCGAGGCGCTCATGGAGGAGTTCGGCGAGCCGGTCAACGTCCTGGGCCTGTCCTCGGGCGGCTCGCTGGCGCTCCAACTGGCCGCCGACCACCCGCACACCATCCGCAAGCTGGTCGTGGCCGGCGCGGGGCACCGGCTCACCGACCTGACGCGGCGGGTGCAGCGCCGCTACACCGAGGTGGCGGCGACGGGCAGGCGCAGCCTGCACCTGCTCGCGCCCCTGATGACCGGGTCGAGGCTCGGGCAGTTCGCCCTGACGCCCGCGCTCTGGCTCATGGACCCGATGATGCGCGCGAGCGACCCCGCAGACCCGCTGGCCTTCGCCAGGGCCGAAGACTCCTTCTCCATCCGCGACCGCCTGTCGGAGATCACCGCGCCCACCCTGGTCATCAACGGCGACAGGGACCTCGCCTACACCCCCGAGATCTTCCGCGAGACGGCCGAGGGCATCCCGGACTGCCGCCACATCGTCTACCCCGGAGCCGGCCACATGGGCAGCTTCACCCATCCGCGCTTCGCCCCTGACATCGCCGACTTCGTTCTGAGCTGAACGCTTCGGCCGAGCTGGAGGTCCAACTCGGTAGACGGGCATACCGCCATGGAAGTAGAAATACCCCGCTAGGTTTCCCATGCGGGTGAGGAGCAACACTGTGGCGATCGAGATCCTGAGGTCCCGGAGCAACGTGGGCGGCAGGGTCGCGCCGATCGAGCTGTTCTTCGACCTCGTCTACGTCTTCGCGATCACCCAGCTCTCCCACCTGCTGCTCGAGCATCTCGACCTGCAGGGCGTGGGCCTGACGCTGATCCTGGCGCTGGCCGTGTGGTGGGCGTGGATGTACACCGCGTGGAGCACCAACTACCTGCAGCCCGACCACCCGGGGATGCGGTTCACGCTCGTCGGCGTGATGGTCGGCGGGCTGGTGATGGCGGCGGCGCTGCCGGACGCCTTCGGCGAGCACGCCCTGTGGTTCGCCAGTGGTTACGTGATGATCCAGGTGGGGCGGACGATCGCGGTCACGGTCCTGTCCAGGGGCACCACTCTGCAGGCCGTCTTCATCAGGGTCCTGGTCTGGCTCCTGCTGTCGGCCGTGCTCTGGATCGCAGGGGCCCTGGTCGGCGGCACCGCTCAGGTCCTGCTGTGGCTGGCCGCCCTGGCGGTCGAGTACGCCGCGCCGGCGATCGGCTACCCCACCCCGTTCATGCCCAGGTCGGTCACGACCGACTGGACGATCGACGGCTCGCACATGGCCGAGCGCTGCCAGCTGTTCGTCATCATCGCGCTCGGTGAGTCCGTGCTGGTCACCGGGGCGACGCTGGCGGGACACGACTTCAGCGCCGGCGCGGTGGCCGCCTTCGTCGTCTCCTTCCTCGGCAGCGTGGCCCTGTGGTGGGTGTACTTCGACCGCACCGCCGAGGCCGCCGCCGAGGCCATCGCCGCCTCCGACGACCCGGGACGGCTCGGCCGCTCCGCCTACACCTACATCCACATCCCGATGGTGCTGGGCATCATCGTCTCGGCGGTCGGCGACGAGCTGGTGATCGCCCATCCCGGCGGGCACACCTCGCTCGCCACGGCGCTGACCGTGCTGGGCGGTCCCGCCCTGTTCCTGGTCGGGCACGCGATGTTCAAGCGGGCGGTGTTCGGCTACGTGCCCGTCAACCGCGTGGCGGCCGTGGTCGCGCTGGCGGCGCTGGGGCTGCTGGCCCTGGTCGCGCCGCCGCTGGTGATCAGCACGGCGGGGATGCTGGTGGTCTGGGCGGTCGCGATCTGGGACTCGGTCCTGTTCCGCAGGCTCCAGCTCGCCGCCTGACGGCGAGGCTAGCCGGCCAGCTCGTGGAAGAGCGCCACGCGGCGCTCGTGGTAGTCGAGGTCGTCCTCGTCGTGGACGACACCGGCGGCGACGGCCTTGTGGAAGTAGGCGTACTCCCTGCGCAGCTTGTGCCTGACCAGCTGGGCCAGCTCCTCCTCCGTCAGCGGTGCCGCGGTGCCGCCCTCCTCGAGGTAGGCGTCGACGAACTCCTTGCTCGGGCCGAGCTCGTCGTCGCCCCATTCGAGGGCGGCGGCGGCCAGCTCGAGCTCGGGTGCGCCGACGAACGTCTCGTCCCAGTCGAGCACGGCGACGATCGTGCCGTTCCTCGCGAGGGTGTTGCCGGTGTAGAAGTCGCCGTGCAGGGGGTGGCGGCGCGGGCGCTCCCTGTGGAAGGCGGCCAGCCAGCGGTCAAGCGTGGGGTCGGCCAGGTCGGAGGCGTCGGAGGGCGGCGTGCCGTCCAGGCCCTCCTCCTGGAAGGCGGGCCTCGGGCGCGGGGGCGGGCGAACGCCGGCCAGCGCGGTGTGCAGCCTGGCCAGCAGGCGCGCGCCCTGGACGCGCTGCTCCGGCAGGTCGGAGTCGGGCCAGGAACCCTCGACGTACGGCCACAGCGAGATCGGACGGCCCTCGACACGGATGACGGTGTCGCCCGAGGGAGTGGGAAGGGGAGCCACCGCCTCGGGGAGCCGTTCGGCGGCCGCGCGACCGATGGCGTGGCACCACTCGGCCTCCGCGGTGGTGCGCCAGGTGGGGCCCACGCGCACCACATGCTCGCCGAGCAGGTAGGCGGCCGACTCCTCCCCTCCGTGCAGGCGCACGCCCTCGCCGTCGGACATGCCCCAGGTGGCGGCGACAGCCTGGCGGATCGCGAAGGTCAGCGGAATGCTTGCGTAGATCACTCCAACAGTCTGCAGGACGGCAAGAGCACGTCGGCGGGACAGAGCACATGCCAAGAAGTGCGATGATTCGGGGGAGACATCAGTCACCGAACTGACGATCTATTGCCCCCCTATGGTGTGGCACGTCAGTGTGGGGCCATTGCCCAACGCTCATGAGGAGCCCCGTGACCGACGTACCCGTCACCGTCGAAGCCCGAGGCAGCGACTTCGCCCGACTGGCACGCAAGATCAACCAAGCCGGACTGCTTGACAGACGGCCCCTCTACTACACACTCCGCCTGAGCCTGGTGGCCGTCGCCTTCGTCGGCGGCTGGGTGGCGTTCGTCCTGGTGGGTGATTCGTGGTGGACATTGCTCGTCGCCTTCGCGTCGGCTGTCGCCTTCGCGCAGCTCGCCCTGGTCGCCCATGACCTGGCGCACCGGCAGGTGTTCCGCAACCGCAGGCCGAGCGAGATAGCCGGCAGGATCGCGGGCAACCTGTTCATCGGCATGGGCTACGGATGGTGGACCGACAAGCACACCAGGCATCACGCCAACCCCAACCACGAAGACCATGATCCCGACGTGTCGCCCGCGGTGATCGTCTGGTCGGTGGAGCAGGCGGAGCGGGTGAAGGGACTGCCCAGGTTCGTCGCCCGCAGGCAGGCGTGGCTGTTCTTCCCGCTGCTGACGCTGGAGGGCTGGCACCTGCACGTGGCCAGCTTCAAGGCGCTGGCCAAGGAGTCGATGCGGCAGAGGGGACTGGAGGCCGCGCTGCTGGTGCTGCACTTCGTCTGGTTCTTCGGCCTCATCTTCACCGTGCTGCCGTTCGGCAAGGCTGTGGTGTTCACCCTGGTGCACCAGGCCGTCTTCGGCGTCTATCTCGGCTGCACGTTCGCGCCGAACCACAAGGGCATGCCCATCCTCACCAAGGAGGACGAGCTCGACTTCCTGCGCAAGCAGGTGCTCACCTCACGCAACGTGCGGGGCGGCTGGATCGTGGACGTGGCGCTGGGCGGGCTCAACTACCAGATCGAGCACCACCTGTTCCCGAACATGCCCACGCCCAACCTGCGCAAGGCGAAGCCGATCGTCATGGCGCACTGCGCCGAGCTGGGCGTGGACTACCTGGAGTCGGGGCTGATCAGCTCCTACGGTCAGGCACTGCGCCACCTTCACGAGGTCGGCGAGCCTCTACGAAAGGTCAAGGCGCGAGCGTAGCTCGTCGCGTCTCGACTCCAGCTCGGCGATCAGACCGTCCTGCTCGTCGGCCATGCTCAGCATGGCCGACCTCTCCACCGCGTCCGTGGCGCCCATGTCACTGATCTGGCTGCGCAGGTCCGCGGTCGATGCTTTCAGCCTCGCCAGGTCCTCTTCGAGCTGGCGAAGCTCGTCCTGTGTGCTCATCCCCCTCCTCTACCCGAGCGAAATGCCTTCAATGTGTAGAGCAGCGCCGCCAGGGCGGTGAGGGCGAGCAGCAGGTAGCCGATCGTGTAGGCGCCGGTGGCGGTGTAGACGGCGCCCATGACCAGGGGCGGGAAGTAGCCGCCCAGCCCGCCCGCCGCGCCGACCAGCCCGGTCACGGTGCCGACCCTCGAGGGCTCGACGAGCTTGGCGACCAGGGCGAAGACACCGCCCGTTCCGAGCCCGAGGAAGAAGGCGACGGCGACGAAGCTGACGCCCGCGGGGATCTCGACGGGCGGCTTGAAGGACAGCACGACGGCCATCAGCGCCGTGCCCGCGAAGGACAGCATCAGCACCCGTACCGGCCCCACCCTGTCGGACAGGATGCCGCCCAACGGCCTCGCGACCACCGCCGCGACGGAGAATCCGGCCGTACGCAGGCCCGCCTCGGTCTGGGCGAAGGCGTAGACGTTCTGCAGCAGGGTCGGCAGGTAGGTGGAGAAGGCGACGAACCCGCCGAAGGCCACGGCGTAGAGGAAGGCGCACTGCCAGGTCGCCCTGACCTTCATGGCGTCCCGCATGCGCGGCATCGCCGGCTCCTTCGAGGGAGACCATGCGGGCGCGTTCCTGCCGGCGGCCAGCACGACGACGCCCATCAGCGCGAGCAGGGCGGCCATCAGCACGTGGGTCTGCGCGCGGCCCATGGACTCCACCAGACGCGGGGTCAGGAACGCCGACAGCGCGGTGCCGCCCATGCCCGCGCCGAACACGCCGGTGGCGAAGCCGCGCCGCGCGGGTTCGTACCAGGCGTTGACGAAGGGGATGCCGACCGCGAACGAGGTGCCGCCTACGCCCAGCACGAACCCCCAGAACAGCAGCGCCCCGTAGGAGTCCGACCAGCCCACGAACAGGACGGGCACGATAGTGATGAAGCAGATCGCCGCGAACATCAGCCGCCCGCCGAGCTTGTCGGCCAGCACACCCACGGGGATCCTGCCCAGCGAGCCGACCAGCACGGGGATGGCGACCAGCATCGAGGTCTGGGTCGGTGAGAGCTCCAGCAGCCTGCTGTAGGTGCCCGACAACGGCCCGATCAGATTCCATGCCCAGAAGGTGACGGCGAAGGCGATCGTGGCGAGAACCAGATTGACCGTTTGACCTTTGTACATGCACCCTGTGTAACAGATCATTACTCAATGTGATGAAGTGGGTCCATGAGTCAGGCGGAGGAGCTCCTACTGAAGACGGGCAGATTCTTCCGCAGGTCGGTCACCAGCGACGATCTGCGGACGGTCCACCTGTCGGGCGGCAGGAAGGGCGACGCCTTCTACCGCGACAGGTGGAGCCACGACAAGGTCGTCCGCTCGACGCACGGGGTCAACTGCACGGGCTCGTGCTCCTGGCAGGTCTACGTCAAGGACGGGATCATCACCTGGGAGACCCAGCAGACCGACTACCCGAGCGTGGGTCCCGACCGCCCCGAGTACGAGCCGCGCGGCTGTCCGCGCGGCGCCGCCTTCTCCTGGTACACCTACTCCCCGACCAGGATCCGCTACCCGTACGCCAGAGGCGTCCTCGTCGAGCTGTACGGCCAGGCCAGGGCCGCGGGACTGGACCCGGTGGCGGCCTGGGCCGAGGTCACCACGAACCAGGACAAGCGCGACCGCTACCAGCGGGCTCGCGGCAAGGGCGGCCTGGTCAGGATCACCTGGGACCTCGCCACCGAGCTGATCGCCGCCGCGCACGTCCACACCATCAAGACCTACGGCCCCGACCGCGTCGCCGGGTTCTCCCCCATCCCGGCCATGTCGATGGTCTCCCACGCGATCGGCTCACGGTTCGTCTCGCTGATCGGCGGGACCATGCTCTCCTTCTACGACTGGTACGCCGACCTGCCCGTCGCCTCCCCTCAGGTGTTCGGCGACCAGACCGACGTGCCGGAGTCCGCCGACTGGTGGGACGCCGCCTACCTGATGATGTGGGGCGCGAACGTTCCTGTCACCCGCACCCCCGACGCCCACTGGATGGCCGAGGCGCGCTACAGGGGCCAGAAGGTCGTCGTGGTCGCTCCCGACTACAACGACGCGGCCAAGTTCGCCGACGAGTTCCTGGCGGTCAACCCCGGCACCGACGGCGCGCTGGCCATGGCGATGGGCCACGTGCTGCTCAGGGAGTTCTTCGTCGAGCGGCAGGTGCCGTACTTCACCGACTACGTCAGCCGCTTCACCGACCTGCCCTTCCTCGTCCGGCTGGCCGAGCG
The DNA here is from genome assembly GCF_039535395.1 of Nonomuraea roseola. Lineage (NCBI taxonomy): Bacteria > Bacillati > Actinomycetota > Actinomycetes > Streptosporangiales > Streptosporangiaceae > Nonomuraea > Nonomuraea roseola. The sequence continues at coordinate 3,550,307 of NZ_BAAAXC010000015.1, read as the reverse complement.
CGACGGCGCCCACGTGCCCGACAAGTTCCTCACCGCCGCCGACCTGGGCTCCACCGACGAGGCCGCCGAGTGGAAGACCGTCTTCCTCGACGCGGCGGGCGAGCCCGTGGCGCCCAACGGCTCGGTCGGCTTCCGCTGGACCGACTCGGGCAAGGGTCGATGGAACCTCAGGCTGGACAGCCTGCCCAGGCTCACCCTTCTCGGCGGGGAGACGGCCGAGGTCCAGCTCCCGCGCTTCGACCAGGAGGGCGTGCTCCGCAGAGGCGTGCCGGTCACGCGGGTCGGCGGGCACCTGGTCACGACCGTCTTCGACCTCATGCTCGCGCAGTACGGCGTCGGGCGCCCCGGGCTGCCGGGCAGCTGGCCCCAGGGCTACGACGACGCGGAGGAGCCGTACACGCCTGCCTGGCAGGAGCCGATCACCGGGGTGCCCGCGCGGAGGGCGGAGAAGATCGTCAGAGAGCTGGCGAGGACCGCCGAGGCGACGCGCGGGCGGTGCATGATCGTGCTGGGCGCGGGCACCACGCAGTGGTTCCACGGCGACACGATCTACCGCTCGTTCCTGACGCTGCTGCTGCTGACCGGCTGCCAGGGCGTCAACGGCGGCGGCTGGGCGCACTACGTCGGGCAGGAGAAGTGCCGCACGCAGACGGGGTGGGCGCAGCTGGCGGGGGCGCTCGACTGGTCGAGGCCGGCGAGGCAGACGCCTGCCACGCCGTTCTGGTACCTGCACACCGACCAGTGGCGTTACGACAGGTTCGACGCGGACGAGTTGTGCTCGCCGCTCAGGACCGGCAGGTTCGCGGGGCTGCGCACGGCCGACCTCGTGGCGCAGGCGGTGCGCAACGGCTGGATGCCGATGGCGCCGACCTTCGACCGCAACCCCCTGGAGCTGGGCGAGGCCGCCGACCCCGTGGCGTTCACGCTGGAGGAGCTGCGCTCGGGCAGGCTGCGCTACGCGGCCGAGCAGCCCGACGACCCGCGCAACTGGCCGCGGGTGGTGACGATCTGGCGTTCCAACCTGCTCGGCTCGTCGGCCAAGGGCAACGAGTACTTCCTGCACCACCTGCTCGGCGCCGACTCCAACCTGCCCGAGCCCGACGGGCAGGCCCCGCGCGGCAAGCTCGACCTGCTGGTCACGCTCGACTTCAGGATGACCTCCACGACGTTGTTCTCCGACATCGTGCTGCCCGCGGCGACCTGGTACGAGAAGCACGACCTGTCCTCCACGGACATGCACCCCTTCGTGCACGCCTTCAACCCCGCGATCAGCCCGCCGTGGGAGACGAAGACCGACTTCTCGGCCTTCCACGCGATCGCCAGGGCCTTCAGCGGGCTGGCCCGCGACCATCTCGGGACGCGCAGGGACGTGGTGGCGGTGCCGTACCAGCACGACACGCCTGGGGAGACCGCCCAGCCCGGCGGGCGCGCGCCCGCGGAGGTGGCGCCGAAGCTGGTGGTGGTCGAGCGCGACTACGGGGCGGTCGCGGCGAAGCTGGCCGCGCTCGGGCCGCTGACCGAACGGCTCGGCCTTCCGGTGAAGGGCGTGACCTTCCATCCCGACCACGAGGTCGCCTGGCTCGGGCAGCGCAACGGGCTGGCCGCCCACGGCCCCGGCAAGGGCAGGCCGCTGCTCGACACCGACGCCAAGGCGTGCGAGGCCATCCTGGCCCTGTCGGGCACCTCGAACGGACGGCTGGCCGTCCAGGGGTTCGCGCAGCTGGCCGAGCGGACGGGTACCGACCTCGGCGGCCTGGCGCACGAGGGTCACCGGATCGAGTTCTCCGACACCCAGGCCAGGCCGCAGCACGTCGCGGCCAGCCCCGAATGGTCGGGCAAGGAGTCGCACGACAGGCGCTACTCCCCCTTCACCATCAACGTGGAGCACGACAAGCCGTGGCACACGCTGACCGGGCGGATGCACTTCTTCCTCGATCACGACTGGATGCACGAGTACGGCGAGGCCCTGCCCGTCTACCGTCCGCCACTCGACATGGCGGCGTTGTTCGGCGAGGACGGCGCCGGTCAGCTCGTCGTGCGCTACCTGACGCCGCACTCCAAGTGGTCGATCCACTCGGAGTACCAGGACAACCTGATCATGCTCACGCTGTCGCGCGGAGGGCCGACGATCTGGATGTCGGTGCGGGACGCGGAGCGGATCGGGGTGGCCGACAACGACTGGATCGAGGCCGTCAACCGCAACGGCGTGGTGGTGGCCAGGGCCGTCGTCTCCCACCGGATGCCCGACGGAACCGTGTACATGTACCACGCGCAGGAGCGGGTCATCGACGTGCCGAAGTCCGAGGCGACGGGGCGCAGGGGCGGCATCCACAACTCGCTGACCAGGGTGCTGATCAAACCGACCCACATGATCGGCGGCTACGCGCAGCTGTCCTACGGCTTCAACTACCTCGGCCCCACGGGCAACCAGCGCGACGAGATCACCGTGATCCGCCGCCGATCGCAGGAGGTCGAGTACTGATGAGCCCGCGGGTGATGGCGCAGATCGCCATGGTCATGAATCTGGACAAGTGCATCGGCTGCCACACCTGCTCGGTCACCTGCAAGCAGACCTGGACCAACAGGCCGGGCGTCGAGTACGTCTGGTTCAACAACGTCGAGACCCGCCCAGGACAGGGCTATCCCCGGCGCTACGAGGACCAGGAGCGCTGGCGCGGCGGCTGGCAGGTCGACGCCAAGGGACGGCTGAAGCTGCGCGCGGGCGGCAGGCTCCGCAAGCTGCTCGGCATCTTCGCCAACCCGCTCATGCCCTCGATCGACGACTACTACGAGCCGTGGACCTACGACTACGAGAACCTGACCAGGGCTCCGCTGTCGGACGACGTCCCCGTGGCCAGGCCCCGCTCGCTGATCACGGGTGAGCCGACCACCGTGCGCTGGAGCGCCAACTGGGACGACAACCTGGGCGGAGACCCGTCGCCCGACCCCCTGCTCGGCAGGATCCAGGACCAGGTGAAGCTCGACTTCGAGAACGCCTTCATGTTCTACCTGCCGCGCATCTGCGAGCACTGCCTCAACCCGTCCTGCGTCGCCTCGTGCCCCTCCGGCGCGATGTACAAGCGCAGCGAGGACGGGATCGTCCTGGTCGACCAGGACAGGTGCAGGGGCTGGCGGATGTGCGTGACCGGCTGCCCGTACAAGAAGGTCTACTTCAACCACAAGACCGGCAAGGCCGAGAAGTGCACGTTCTGCTATCCGCGCGTGGAGGTGGGCCTGCCGACCGTCTGCTCGGAGACGTGCGTCGGACGGCTGCGCTACCTCGGGGTGATGCTCTACGACGCCGACCGTGTGTCGGAGGTGGCCGCCACCCCCGACGACAAGGATCTCTACGAGGCGCAGCTGTCGCTCTTCGTCGACCCCGACGACCCGGCCGTCGCCGGGTCCGGCCTGCCTGCAGACTGGATCGAGGCGGCCCGCAGGTCGCCGGTCCGCGACCTGATCGTGAAGTACCGCCTGGCGCTCCCCCTGCATCCCGAGTACCGGACGCTGCCGATGGTCTGGTACGTCCCGCCGCTCTCCCCCGTCGTGGACGCGCTGGCCACCTCGGGCCACGACGGCGAGGACGCCGACAACCTGTTCGCCGCCATCGAGTCGCTGCGCATCCCCGTCGGCTACCTCGCCGAGCTCTTCACGGCGGGCGACCCCGCCCCGGTGACGGCCTCGCTGCGCCGCCTGGCCGCGATGCGCTCGTACATGCGCGCGGTCAACCTCGGCACGCGGCCACCCGAGGTCGGCATTTCCGACGAGGAGCTGCGCGCGATGTACCGGCTGCTCGCGCTGGCCAAGTACGAGGAGCGCTACGTCATCCCCACCGCGGCGGGCGTGACGCCCGGCTCGGTCGACGAGATCGGCTGCAGCCTCGACTACGACGGCGGACCGGGCGCCCAGGGCCCCTTCGGGGAGGCGTCGGGCGGTCCCGTGCCCGTCTCGATCGAGAGCTTCCACGGTCTCAAACAGCGCCAGACCAGCGAGGAGATCAGCCACGACCGCCCTCAGCTCCTCAACTGGGACGGCAAGGGCACACCTCCGGAGAAACTATGAACCATCCCGTCGTACGGCAGGCCGCCGCGCACCTGCTCGCCTACCCCGACGAGCGCTTCTGGGCCAGGCTCCCGCTCATCCGCGAGGCCGCCCAGCCGCACTTCCCCGCCTTCCTCGACCGGGTGGCCCGCATGGACCACGGCGAGCTGGCCGCGCACTACGTCGAGGTCTTCGACCTCAAGCGCAGGTGCTGCCTCTACCTGACCTACTACGCCGACGGCGACACCCGGCGGCGCGGCGTGTCGCTGGCGCGGCTGAAGGCGCGCTACAGGGCGGCCGGCTGGGAGCTGTGCGACGACGAGCTGCCCGACTTCCTGCCGGTGGTGCTGGAGTTCGCCGTGCTCGATCCCTCGGGCGAGCAGGTGCTGAAGGAGCACAGGGCGGGGCTCGAGCTGCTGCGCGCGGCGCTGGCCGAGGAGGGCTCGCCGTACGAGTCGGTGGTCTCGAAGGTGTGCGCCACTCTGCCCCCCGCGAGCGCCGGTGACCTGCGGGCCGCCGAACGGCTCGCCGCCGCGGGGCCGCCCGCCGAGTCGGTGGGGGACTACCGATGAGCTGGGGCGAGACGGCAGTCTGGATCGTCGGGCCGTACCTGACGCTGCTGCTCCTGGTCGGCGGGCTGATCTGGCGCTACCGCTACGACAGGTTCGGCTGGACCACGCGCTCCTCACAGCTCTACGAGAGCAGGCTGCTGCGCGTCGGCAGCCCCCTGTTCCACTTCGGGCTGCTCTTCGTCATCCTCGGTCACGTGGTCGGCCTGCTGATCCCCGAGAGCTGGACCGAGGCGGTGGGGATCTCCGACCGGCTCTACCACCTCAACGCGCTGGTGGTGGGGGCCATCGCGGGCTTCTGCACGCTGGCGGGCATCGCCCTGCTGATCTACCGCCGCAGGCGGACGGGCCCCGTCTTCCTGTCCACGACGAAGAACGACAAGACGATGTACGTCGTGCTGGTGGCCGCGATCGTCGCCGGGCTGTTCACGACCGTCGCCAGCCAGTTCGAGCACGGCCATGACTACCGGCAGACGGTCTCGCCCTGGTTCCGCGGCGTCTTCGCGCTGCAGCCCGACGCGGCGGCGATGTCGCTGGCGAGCTGGCCCTTCAAGCTCCACGCGCTGATCGGGATGCTGCTGTTCGCGCTGTTCCCCTTCACCCGCCTGGTGCACGCCTTCTCCGCCCCGATCGGTTATCTGTTCAGGCCGTACATCGTCTACAGGAGCCGCGACAGAATGGACCTGTGAAGGTGACGATCGGCGTCGTGGCGGTCATGGTGGCGGGCTGTGTCATGGCCGTCCTGATGAGGCCGCAGGCGAGCCCCAACGCACTCGACGTCGTCCTGCCGCTGGTCATCTGCGGGGCGCTGTTCCTGCGGCGCAGGCATCCGATCGCCGTGCTGCTGGTCGTGGTGATCGCCTGCGCGGCCTACTACCCCTTCGCCGGCTACGACGGCCCCATGATGCTGGGCGCCCTGCTCGCCCTCTACACCGCCGCCGACCTCGGCCACCTCGTGGCGGCCGGCACGGTGGCCGCGGCGCTGCTCCTGGGCATGGGGGTGGGCGAGACCGGCGGCGTCAGGCACGTCGACGACGGCCTGTTCCTCATGATCGCGGGCTGGCTGGCGGCCGCCGTCGCGGCGGGAGGCGTCACCCGCAACAGGCGCGCCTACCTGCGGGAGGTCGAACGGCGGGCCGCCGAGGCCGAGCACTCCAAGGAGGAGGAGGCCAAGCGCAGGGCGACCGAGGAGCGGCTGCGCATCGCCCGCGAGCTGCACGACGTGCTCGGCCACAACATCTCCATGATCAACGTGCAGGCGGGGGCCGCGCTGCACGGCATCAGGAAGCGTCCGGAGGATGCCGAGACCGCGCTCCAGGCGATCAAGGAGACCAGCAAGGAGACGCTGCGGGAGCTGCGCGCCACGCTGGGCGTGCTGCGCCAGGTGGACGAAGGCGCCCCGACCAGCCCCACCGCGAGCCTCGGGCAGCTCGACGAGGTGGTGCGCAGGAGCGGCCTCGCCGTCGACAGCGACATCAGCGTCGGGGAACCGCCGCCCGTCGAGGTCGATCTCGCGGCGGCCAGGATCATCCAGGAGGCGCTGACGAACGTCTCCCGCCACTCCTCGGCGGGCAGGGCGCGGCTGTCAGTCGCCGAAATATCCGGAAAGATGGTCATCACGGTTGAAGACGACGGCCCCTCCGTCGTCTTCGCGGGAGGAAGCGGGTACGGCGTGCAGGGAATGAAGGAACGGGCCGCCGCGCTGGGCGGCACCCTCGTGGCGGGCCCCCGTCCCGAGGGCGGCTACCGTGTCGTCGCCGAGCTGCCGCTGTGATCCGCGTCCTGCTGGCCGACGACCAGACTCTGGTGCGGGCGGGGTTCCGGTCCATCCTGTCCGACGAGGACGACCTCGACGTGGTCGGCGAGGCCGCCAACGGCCGTGAGGCCGTCTCCAAGGCCCGCGAGCTGCGCCCCGACGTGGTGCTGATGGACATCAGGATGCCCGAGCTCGACGGGCTGGAGGCCAGCCGCCAGATCGCCGCCGACCCCCGGCTGACCGGCACGAGGGTCGTCATCCTGACCACCTTCGACCTCGACGACTACGTCTACGGCGCGCTCAAGGCGGGAGCGAGCGGCTTCCTGGTCAAGGACACCGAGCCCGCCGAGCTCATCCACGCCGTCAGGGTCGTGGCGCGCGGCGACGCGCTCATCGCGCCCTCCATCACCCGCCGCCTGATCGCCGAGTTCGCCGGCAGGGTGAAGCGGCCCACGCCAGGGCCCCGGATGAACGCCCTGACCGAGCGCGAGAGGGAGGTCATGGAGCTGGTCGCGCAGGGCCTGTCGAACGACGAGATCGCGGCCAGGCTCGTGCTCAGCCCCGCGACCGCGAAGACGCACGTCAGCCGCATCATGACCAAGCTCGACGTGCGCGACAGGGCGCAGCTGGTCGTGCTCGCCTACGAGGCGGGCGTCATCACCCCCGGATGGCTTACACCCTAGGGTGTACGGCCCGCACAACCGTGGGCTGACGCGGCGGGGCATGCCGTACCCGGATCGTCTGAGGTATGGAAACGGTAGACCTGGCCCGCCTGCAGTTCGCGCTGACCGCGGGGGCGCACTTCCTCTTCGTCGCGCTGACGCTCGGCCTCGCCACCCTGGTCGCGGTCCTGCAGACCAGGGCGACACTGACCCGCAGCCCGATCCACCTGCGGATGACGAGGTTCTGGGGCCAGCTCTACATCATCAACTACGCCATGGGCATCGTGACGGGGCTGGTGATGGAGTTCCAGTTCGGCATGTCGTGGAGCGGCCTGACCCACTTCGCGGGCAACGTCTTCGGCGCCGCCCTGGCGATCGAGACGCTGGTGGCCTTCTTCATCGAGTCGACCTTCCTCGGCCTGTGGATCTTCGGCTGGGACCGGCTGAACCGGTGGGCGCACCTCGCGCTGATCTGGATCGTCACGCTGACCGCATACGCCAGCGCCTTCTGGATCCTGATCGCCAACGGCTTCCTGCAGAACCCCGTCGGCCACGAGGTCGTGAACGGCGTGCTCCAGCTGAACGACTTCGGCGCGCTGACGGCCAACCCCGCCTCGCTGGTCGCCTTCGGCCACGTCCTGAGCGGCGCCATGGTCGTCGGCGGCTTCTTCATGGCGGGGGTGAGCGCCTACCACCTGCGCAGGCGCACCCGAGAGCAGGAGTTCTTCCGCAAGTCGCTGCGGATCGGCCTCGCCCTCGCGCTGCCCGCCACGCTGGTCGCCGGGGTCTTCGGCGGCCTCGGCTTCGCCACGATGCAGCCGACCAAGACGGCGGCCTGGTCGGGCAGCGCGCAGGAGCTCGCCCAGGTGCAGGCCGACATGGTCGCGCGCTTCGGCCCCGGCGACTACCTGCCGCCCGTCGAGCTGGTGCGGACCGCGGGCGTCGTGATGATGCTGCTGTTCGTGGTCATGCTCGTCTTCTCCGCTGTCAGCTTCCTGCTCATGCTGTTCAGGCCCGCCGTGCGCGGGCTGCGGATCTGGCACTGGCTGCTGACCGCGATGATCCCCGTCCCGTTTGTCACCATGCTGGCGGGCTGGGTCTTCCGCGAGGTCGGCCGCCAGCCCTGGGTCGTGTACGGCCTGCTGACCACGCAGGACGCGATGTCGCACGTCACCCCGCTGGAGATGCGCGTCTCGCTGATCGCCTTCAGCGCCGTCTTCGGCCTGCTCATCGTCGTCAACTACTGGCTGCTGGCCAGGCACGCCAGGCGCGGGCCCGACGCCGTGGCCCTGGGCAGCCGCCCCGCCGAGACCCCCGCCCCCGCCCTGACCTTCTGAGGAGACATCGTGGAGATCTTCATCCTGGGCTTCTTCGCGCTCGGATACCTGATCCTCGCGGGGGCCGACATCGGGGTGGGCATGCTGCTGCCGTACCTCGGGAGGACCGCGGCCGAGCGCAGGACGGTCATCGCCGCCATCGCCCCCTTCTTCCTAGGCAACGAGGTGTGGCTGGTCGCCGCGGCAGGGGTGCTGGCGGGGCTGTTCCCCCTGCTGGAGGGCGAGTTGCTGAGCGGCAACTACCTGGCGGTGGTGGCGCTGCTGGTCGGCTGGGTCATCCGTGACATGGGGCTGTGGCTGCGCGGCAGGGTGCCGGGGGCGCGCTGGCAGGCCTTCTGGGACGGGGCCGTCGTCGGCGGTTCGTGGACGCTGGCGCTGGCCTGGGGTGTGATCTTCACCCAGATCCTGCCGGTGCCCATCGTGGCGGCGGTGATGGTGGCGCTGCTGTTCGCCATGCACGGGCTGGCGTTCGCGGGGCTGCGGCTGACGGGAGAGCTGCGGGAGCGGGCCGTACGGCTGACCGGCGGGTCCGGCGAGGGCCGCACGTACGCGCTGACGGCGGCGGCCCTGACGGGGCTCGGGGTGCTGGCGGGCGCCGAACTGGACCTCGCCGCCTCGGCCGCCGACGCCACCACGCTGTCGCTCCTGGTGCCGGTGACGCTGGCGCTGATCCCGTTCCTGGTGGCGGCGCAGGCGTGGGTCTGGTGGACCTTCCGGGCCCGCGTCACGGGCCCGTCCTACCTCTGACCCCCACCCCTAGCCCCCGGAGAACCTCACCCCACACCCACCTGCACCGCACGAGCGGGCGGTCACGGGCTGAGGCTCCTTGGGGGACGGCGGGACGCACCGCGACGGCCGCGATCCCCAGCGAGGCGGGCGGTCACGGGTTGAGGTCCCGGGGGCTTCGTCGAAGGTGGGGTCAGGAGAGGATGAAGTCGCGGATCAGGGTGGTGATCTCGGCGGGGCGCTCGAGGAGGACGACGTGACCGCTGTCCAGCTCGGCGTACGAGCTGCCCGCGATCCCCTCGTGCAGCGCCCTGGCGTTCGACACGGGCACCAGATGGTCCTGCGAGCACCCCACGACCAGCGTCGGCGCGGTGATCAGCGGGAGGCGGTCGCGGATGTCCACCCGCGCGTCCAGCTCGATCTGCGACACCGTCCCTGGAGGCGGGGTGCCCTTCGTCGCGTCCTCCCCCATCGCGCTGACGAACGCCGGGCTGAAGGCCACCAGAGGCCCGAAGGCCGCGAAGGACGTGGGGTCGGTGGCCGCGAGCCGTGCCCAGGTGGAGAAGCCCAGGTGCAGCCGGAAGTCGGAGTTGTCGACCCATCCCGCGATGAGCACAAGCCTGCGCACCCTGGCGGGGTCGCCTGCCGCGATCGCCGCCGCCACGACCGCGCCCAGCGAGAAGCCGACGAGGTCGTACGGCTCGTCAGGCAGGTCGGCGGTCACGTGGGAGGCGAGCTGGTCCACGCTGAGTTCGCCGGTGAGCTGCGAGTAGTCGGGCGTGATCACGTGACGGACGTCGGCGAAGCCGTCCACCAGGTGCCCGTAGTTGGTGGCGGGGTCGCCGCCGGTGCCGTGGACGAGGACGAGGTTCACAGGTTGCCTCCGCCGGTCGCGTCGATGGTGGTGCCGGTGATGAACGAGGCCTGCGGAGAGGCCAGGAAGCCGATCGCGTCGGCGATCTCGTGCGGCTCTCCCACCCTGTTCACCGCGTGGCGTGAGGCGGCGTAGGCCCTGCCGCCCTCGTCGAGCCATGAGGCGTTGGCGTCGGTGTCGATGATGCCGGGAGCGACGTTGTTGACCGTGATGCCGCGCGGCCCGAGCTCCTTGGCCAGGGCGAGCGTGAAGGTCTGGACGGCGCCCTTCGTCATCGCGTAGGCGATGCCCTCGGGGTAGGAGATCCTGGTCACCCCCGAGGTCACGTTGATGATCCGGCCCCCTGAGGGGATCAGGGGGAGCAGCCGCTGGGTGAGGAAGAACAGCTCCCGCACGTTCACCCCGAACACCCGGTCGTACTCCTCGGGCGTCACCTCCGACAGCGGCTTCGGCAGCCCCACCCCCGCGTTGTTGACCAGCACGTCGAGGGAGGTCAGTCCGGAGGCGAGCGCGGTGACGGCTCCGGGCGTGCCGAGGGCCGCCCGTACGGCGACCGCGCTGCCGCCCTCCCGCTCGATCGACGACACCACTTCCGAGGCCGCCACCTCGTCCTCGGCGTAGTTCACGACCACGTGGAATCCGTCACGCGCCAGCCGTACGGCGGCGGCTCTTCCGATCCCCCTGCTCGCACCTGTCACCAGGGCAGTTCTCATCTCGAACACCTTTCTTTAGCGATCGATACAGAACATAGCATAGCGATCGCTATAGAATGAACCCATGGCGAGACAGCGGTCCTTCGACAGGGACCAGGCGCTGGAGAGCGCGGTGCAGGAGTTCTGGCGGCACGGCTACGAGGCGACCTCGGTGGCGAGCCTCACGCAGGCGATGGGCATCCGCCCGCCCAGCCTGTACGCCGCCTTCGGCGACAAGCGCGCGCTCTTCCAGGAGGCCGTCCTGCGATACCGGGAGACGCACGGCGCGTTCAGCACGCGGGCGCTCGCCGAAGAGACCACAGGGCGCGAGGCGATCCGGCGGCTGTTGATGGAGACGGCGGCGGAGTACACCGACCCCGCGCACCCGCCCGGCTGCCTGATCGTCTCGGGGGCCGTGAACTGCGGGCCCGAGTCCGCCGAGGTGGAGGAGTGGCTACGCGGGTTCAGGGAGGCGGCCAAGGCGGCGTTGGAGGCCAGGATCGACCACCCCGACGCGCCCGCCCTGGCCACCTTCTACGCCTCGGTGATCCAGGGCATGTCCACCCAGGCCCGCGACGGCGCCACCCGCGAGGAGCTGGAAAGGGTGGCCGAGCTGGCCATGCTGGCCTACCCCGCTAGTGAGCGATGATCGAGGCGTCCTCAGGAGGCATGTCCCCGCGCGGGGCCGCACGCAGCCAGCGGCAGCCGTGGGGCGACATCGGCAGCCGCACGGTGCCGTCGGCGACCTCCATCGTCTCGTCGGCGAGCAGGTCGGTGAGCACGCAGCCGTCCAGCCCCTCCAGCGCCAGGTCGATCTCCGCCGCGATGTCGGACAGGTTGTGGACGGCCACCACGGTCGCGCCGTCGGCGTCGCAGCGGTGCGCGAAGACCGAGGGGTGGCCGGTCTCCAGCACCGTGTTGTCGCCCCACGCCAGCTCAGGACACTCCCGGTAGCGCTCGATCAGCAGCTGGAACCAGCGCAGCAGCGAGTCGGGGTCCCGCTTCTGGTCGGCCACGTTCACCCGCTCGGGTGCGAACGAGCCGCCGGGGATCCCGCGCACCGGTGGAGCGTCGCTGAAACCGCCGCTCTGCGACCACTGCATCGGGGTCCTGACGGCCATCCTGCCTTCCTCGTCGAGGTTGTCCCCCATCCCGATCTCCTCGCCGTAGAAGATCACCGGGGTGCCCGGCATGGAGAACAGCAGGCTGTAGGCCATCTTGATCCTGCGCAGGTCGCCGCCGAACATCGCTGGCAGCCTGCGGCGCAGGCCCCTGCCGTAGATCTGCATGTCCTTGTCGGGGCCGAAGGCGTCGAACACCTCCTGCCGCTCCTCGTCGGTGAGCTTGTCGAGGGTCAGCTCGTCATGGTTGCGCAGGAAGGTCGCCCACTGGCAGTCCTTGGGCGGCTTCGGCCTGTCGCCCAGTGTCTGGCTGATCGGCCCCGCCTCGCTCCTGGCGAAGGCCAGCCAGGCGCGCTGCATGCCGATGAAGTCGAAGCACATCGTGAGCTGGTCGCCGTTGCCGTCGCCGAAGTAGCTGACGAGGTCCTTGTAGGGCATGTTGACCTCGCCCAGCAGAACCGCCCCTCCCTCGCGCCTGCTCATGAAGGCGCGCAGATCGGCCAGGAAGGCGTGCGGGTCCGGCAGCTTGTCGCCGACGTTCTCGATGAGGAACGGCACCGCGTCCACCCTGAACCCCGAGAGGCCCAGCTCCATCCAGAAGCCCAGCACCCGGGCGATCTCGTCGCGGACCTCGGGGTTGGCGACGTTGAGGTCGGGCTGGTGCCGGTAGAAGCTGTGGAGGTAGTACTGGCCCGTCTTCTTGTCGAGCTGCCAGATCGAGTTCTCCTTGTCGGGGAAGACGATCTGGCTGGGGTCGTCGGGTTCGGGCTTGTCGCTCCACACGTACCAGTCGCGGAGCGGCGAATCCTTGCTCGAGCGCGACTCCTTGAACCAGGGGTGCTGGTCGGAGGTGTGGTTGACCACCAGGTCGGCGATCACCCTGATGCCCCGGTCCTTCGCGGTGCGCATGAACTCCACGAAGTCACCGAGCGTGCCGAGGCGCGGGTCGATGCTGTAGAAGTCGGTGATGTCGTAGCCGTCGTCCTTGTTGGGCGTCGGGAAGAAGGGCATGAGCCACAGGCAGGTGATGCCCAGGCTGTGCAGATAGTCGATCTGCTGGGTGAGGCCGCGGAAGTCGCCCACCCCGTCGCCGTTGCCGTCCTTGTAGGTCTCGACGTCAAGACAGTAGATGACCGCGTTCTTGTACCAAAGGTCGCTTGTGTACGTGAGCCGCATGACGCCCCAGCTACCCGATCAGGCGTATGGTGAACGCGTGCGGACCAGGTTGCCTGCTGCGCTGCTGCTCCTGCTGTCCACGCTCTTCCTGGCCGGCGGGACGACTCCGCCCGCCTCCGGTGCGCCCGCCGTCCACGCCAAGACGTTCAGGGCCGCCGATCACCACCAGATCCTGCCCGACCCCTCCAGGCCCCAGGCCCACGCGGGCAAGGGCGTGCACGCGGCCACGGGCGGCGTCGCCGTCCTCACCGCCAGGCTCTCGTACGGCACGCGCGCCCGCCTGTCGGCCGCCCCCGACGCCCTCCGCCGCGCGCAGGGCGGCGAGCACCACAGAAGGGCCCCCGCCCGCGCGCCTCCCACCTCCACCGCTCTCACCACATCCCTGTAAGAGCCCTGTGGAGGACCCATGTCCCGTGCGCCCGTGTGGCGTGCGGTGGCGGCGCTTGCCGTCATCGCGACTTCCTTGTACCTAGCCCTGACCATGTCGCCGCGCCTCGGCCTCGACCTGCGCGGCGGCACCCAGCTCGTCTTCGAGACGAAGGACTCGCCCACCGTGAAGGCCGACGCCGCGGCCACCGACAGAACGCTGGAGGTGCTCCAGCGCAGGACGGACGCGCTGGGCGTCGTCGACCCGACCCTGGTCCGCTCCGGCGAGAAGCGGATCATCGTCGAACTGCCTGGCGTGCTCGACCCGCGCAAGGCCGCCGACGTGATCGGCAGGACCGCCCAGCTCTCCTTCCACGCCGTCCTCGGCGCCGACGACCCCAAGGGGCTGCCCGACGAGAGCGGTCAGCCGCTCCGTCTCGGCCCCGCGGTGATCAGTGGCGACGGCGTGACCGACGCGGCCGCCCGCACCGATCCGCAGCGCGGCGTCTCGTGGTTCGTCACCGTGGACTTCCGAGAGTCCGCCGCCTGGCAGAAGCTGACGGGCGCGGCGGCCTGTGAGCCCGTGGGCGACCCCAAGCGCAGGGTCGCGATCGTGCTCGACAACAAGATCATCTCTTCGCCGCAGGTGAACGAGGGGACGCCGTGCCGTACCGGCATGCCCGGCGGTTCCACGGAGATCACCGGCTCGTTCACCCCCGAGGAGGCGCAGAATCTCGCGGTCCTGATCAAGGGCGGCTCGCTCCCCGTGCCGCTGGAGATCGTCGAGCAGCGGACGGTCGGCCCGACGCTCGGCGCCGACGCCATCGCGGCCAGCGCCAAGGCCGGCGTGGTCGGCGTCCTGCTGACGGGCGCCTTCATCATCCTGGTCTACCGGGTGGTTGGCCTGCTCGCCGCCATCGCTCTGGCCTCCTACGGCCTCATCTCCTACGCCGCATTGGTCGCCCTCGGCGCCACCCTCACCCTGCCGGGCCTGGCCGGATTCGTGCTGGCCATCGGCATGGCCGTGGACGCCAATGTGCTGGTCTTCGAAAGGGCGAGGGAGGAGTACGGCGCCTCGCCGCAGAAGGGCCTGAAGGCGGCGCTCGACAGAGGCTTCAAGAACGCGTGGAGCGCCATCGCCGACTCCAACATCACCACGCTGCTCGCCGCGGGGCTGCTGTTCTGGCTGGCCTCCGGCCCCGTGAAGGGCTTCGGCGTGACGCTGTCCATCGGCGTGCTCGCCTCGCTCGTCTCGGCCATGCTCATCACCAGGGCGCTCACCCAGTGGATCATCGGCAGGGTGCCGCCTCGCCTCTCGGGTCTCGGCTCCATCGGCAGGGTGCGCACCTGGCTGACAGCGAAGAACCCCTTCGTGATGCGCCACGCGCGGCGCTGGCTGGCGGTCGGGGCGGTGATCGTCGTGGTCGCGGTCGGCGGCCTGCTCTCGCGCGGGCTGAACTTCGGTGTGGAGTTCACCGGAGGGCGCCTCGTGGAGTTCACGACGGCGACGCCGATGAGCGCCGACACCGCCAGGCAGGCGGTCGCGACCGCCGGTTTCCCCTCGGCCGTGGTGCAGAGTTCGGACGAGGGCATCTCGGTCCGCACGGGACAGATCAGCGCCGACGACGTGGTCCGCATCCAGCAGTCGCTCGGCGACGGGGTGAACAAGGTGCGCGACGAGCTCATCGGCCCTTCGCTCGGCGAGGAGCTGCGACGCAACGCGCTGATCGCGCTGGGCGTGGCGCTCGCGGCCCAGCTGCTCTACCTGGCCGTCAGGTTCAGGTGGACCTTCGGCGCCGCCGCGGTGCTGGCCCTGTTCGTGGACACGGCGGCGGTCGTCGGCGCCTTCGCGTGGCTCGGCAAGCCGATCGACGGCGTCTTCCTCGCGGCGATGCTGACGATCATCGGTTACTCGGTGAACGACAAGGTCGTGGTCTTCGACAGGGTGCGCGAGCTGTGGGTGGCGAACAGGAAGACGCCCTTCCCCCGGATCGTCAACCAGGCGATCCTGCAGACCGTACCGCGCACCGTCAACACCGGCCTCGGCGCGCTGTTCATCCTGGCAGCGCTGGCGGTCTTCGGCGGCGACTCGCTGCGTGACTTCGCGATCGCGCTGCTCATCGGCATCGTCGTGGGCACGCTGACCTCGTCGTTCGTGGCGGGTCCGCTGGCGATCGAGCTCGAGAGGCACAGCAAGCAGCCGCCGCCCGAGCCGGCCAAGCGGCGCGATCCCCGCACGCGCGAGGGCTCGGGAGCCGTCGTGTGACCTTCGCGGCAGGGTAGTCGGACCATCACTGCAAGTAAGGGCGTAATATCCGAAAGGTGACGAATCCGCAGCCCATCCAGCCGGGCGACCACGTCGGCGTCACCTTCGACGACGACGACTCGCTCGCCGCCACCACGCTCGCCTTCGCCGAGCGTGGTCGGCGGGCGGGCGCCCGCGTGCTCGTTCTCGCCGCCCCGCGCCTGGCGCGGGCGCTCCCGGGGGTCCAGCTCACCGAGCCCAGGGGCACGCTGGACGGCCTCAGGGACTTCTACGCCCAGGCGGTACGGCAGGCGGTGGCCGAGGGCATGTCGGGCCTGTGGGCCAGCGTCGAGATGAGCTGGGCGCGCGGAATCGACCCCGAGGAACTGGTGGCCGCGGAGTGCGGGCTGAACACGCTGTTCTCGGAAGGGCGGCTCACCGCGATCTGCCACTACGACAGCAGGCTCTTCTCCTCCGCCCAGCTCGCCCGCTTCCACCAGGCCCACCCCGTCGGCCAGCAGGGCGCCTGCCTGCGATACCGGCCCACAAGCAGGGGCGTGACCTTCACCGGCGAGGCGGACCACACCAACCTGCTCGCCTGGCAGGCGCTGACCCGCGCGCTGCCGAGCGGGGAGGCGGTCATCGACATCAGCGGCATGTCGTTCCTGGACGTGCGGTCGATGGCCCAGCTCGGCCTGGTGGCCGCGGCCAGGTGCGAGCCGCTGTCGATCCTCGCCTCCCCCGGGCAGAGCGCGCACCTGCGCATGCTCGGCGTGGACAGGGTCGCCACGCTGGTCACCGTGGAGGAGCCAGGTCTGCCGGTCGCGGCACAGGCCGCGCCTTAGGTGGCTCCTGCCGCCACCCTGCGCACCGCTGCCACGATGTCCCTGTTCGGCACCCCTTTGAGCACGTACTCCGTCACGCCTGCCCTGCCCATCTCCTCGACGGATCTGGCGTCGCCATAGGCGGAGAAGGCCATGATCCTGGTGCGCGGCGAGCGGTTGCGGATCTCGCGGGCGGCGTGCGCGCCACCGCCCGGCATCCGCATGTCGAGGATCGCGACGGCGGGCTCATGCCGTACGGCCAGCGCGATGGACTCCTCCGCGTCGCAGGCGACGGCGACGACGTCCAGGTCGGGCTCGGCGGCCAGCACCTCGGAGAGCGCCTCCCTGATCATCGGCTCGTCGTCTCCGATGAGGACGGTCAGCCTGGTCACGACGACCCGCCCTCTCCGTACATCAGTGCGGGCACCCAGAACATCACCGTGGTGCCCTCGCCCTGCCTGCCGCTGACGCTCCACCAGCCGCCGGCGGTCTCGGCGCGTTCGCGCATCTCCAGCAGGCCGAAGTGGTCGCGGCCCGCGAGCCGTTCCACGGACTGCGCGAGGCCGACGCCGTCGTCGACGACCCGCACCAGCACGCCGTGGTCGACCGCGTTCATCGACACCGACACCGACGTGGCCCTGGCGTGCTTGCGCACGTTGGTCAGGGCCTCCTGGAGGATGCGGAAGATCGTGATCGCGCTCTCCGGCGGTGGCTCGCGCTGCAGGTCGTGCGTGAACGTGTAGGTCAGTCCGGTGCCCGAGAGGGCCTGGGCGAGGTATCCGGAGACCGCCTGGACCAGGCCGTCGCCGTCGAGACCGGGCGGGCGCAGGCGGAAGGTGAGACCGCGCAGGCGGTGGACTGCGGTGCTGACCGCCTCGTCGAGCCTTTCCACGGTGGCGGCGTCCTCGGGGGGCAGCCGCGCCGCCAGCAGCTGCAGGCGCATGCCGACGGCGACCATGGACTGGATCGTGTCGTCGTGGACGTCCCACGCGATGCGGCGCCGCTCCACCTCCTGGGCCTGCACCAGGTGCGCGAGCAGCCGGCCGCGCTCGTCGAGCGTGCGCTCGGCCATGCGCCGCTCGGTCAGGTCGCGGGTGACCTTGCCGAAGCCGCGCAGCCGTCCGGTCTCGTCGAAGAGGGCGGTGATGATCACATTGGCCCAGAACCTCGTGCCGTCCTTGCGGACCCGCCAACCCTCGTCCTCCAGTCGTCCTTCGACGACGGCGATCTCCAGCTCCCGATCCGGCTTGCCCGAGGCGACGTCCTCGGGCGGGTAGAACACCGAGAAGTGCGAACCGATGATCTCGTCGGCGCGGTAGCCCTTGATCCGCTGCGCGCCCGCGTTCCAGCTGGCGATGTGGCCCTCGGTGTCGAGCATGAAGATCGCATAGTCGACGACGCTCTGCACCAGCAGGCGGAAGCGCTCCTCGCTCTCTCGAAGAGCCTGCTCAGCCAGGCGTTGCTGGGTCCTGTCGCGGGTGACCTTGCCGAAGCCGCGCAGCTCTCCTGACTCGTCGAAGAGGGCGGTGATGATCACATTGGCCCAGAACCTCGTGCCGTCCTTGCGGACCCGCCAGCCCTCGTCCTCCATCCGCCCCTCGGCGGTCGCCGTCATCAGCTCCCACTCCGGCTTGCCCGAGGCGACGTCCTCGGGCGGAAAGAACACCGAGAAGTGCGAGCCGATGATCTCCTTGGCGGTGTACCCGTTGATCCGCTGCGCGCCCTCGTTCCAGCTGACGATGCGCCCGTCGGGGTCCAGCATGAAGATGGAGTAGTCGACGACGCTCTGCACCAGCAGATGAAGGTCTCGGTCCGCATCGGCCATACCGCAGCTTCGCACGCCGGACCCCACTCGCGGTACGGCTTGACGTTCAGGCCAGCTCCACACCCGCCTTGGTCGCGGCCGGAGCAGGAGAGGAGACGAGCTCACACCACACCACCTTCCCGCCCTCGTGCGGGGAGGCGCCCCATGAGGAGCAGACTCGCTGGATCACCTGCAGACCCCAGCCGTCGCGGGGTCCTGGCTCACGGGGGACGGGCAGCTCCGCCGCCGAGTCGCCCACCTCCACACGCACCGTGGTGGCGCTCGCGCTCATGCGGAACAGCGGCTCCCCCGATCCGTGCAGCAACGCGTTTGTCACCAGCTCGGACACCACCAGCAGCACGTCGTCGTGCGCGCCGCCGTACCCGGCATCCTTCAGAAAACGCCCGGCGATCTCCCTCGCAGCGGTGATGCTGTCGAGCTCCTCTGTCAGCCGCTGCTCGGTCCGGTGTGCCATCCCTTTAATGTCCGGCAGGCTGGGAGCCACCACGAGATGCGACTGGCCCATTACGGCCTAGTGCAGATGCATCAGTCGAGCAGCCCGGTCCTGCGAGCGACGACCACGGCCTCCAGCTTCGATCGTGCTCCGAGCTTCTCCAGCACCCGCTGGACGTGGTTGCGCGCGGTGTTTCGGGCGACCCCGAGCCGCTGGCTGATCTCGACCGTGCTCGCCCCCTGACCCAGCAGTTCAAGCGTCTCCCTCTCCCTGGCCGTCAACTCGGCGCCGTGCGGCCCTGCCCTGCCCGCCAGCCTGTCGAGGACCTCGGGCAGCAGCTCCGGCGCGAACGACACGGCACCTGAGGCCACCTCGCGAACCGCCGACTCCAGCGCCCGCAGTCCCGACGACTTCACCACCAACCCCGCGCCACCGGCCTCGACCACCCTCGCGGCCACCGAGGCGTTCGCCTCCGCCGTCAGCACGAGAACTCGTACGCCCTCGGTCGCCGAGGTGAACCTGCCGATGGCCTCGACGCCGTCACCGTCGGGCAGGCGGCGGTCGAGCACCACGACATCGGGTTGCCAGCGGCCCAGGTCGGCGATCGCGCCCTCGAGTGACGCCGATCTGGCCACCACCTCGATGCCCTGAGCCATGTCGAGCGCCATGCCGAGAGCCTCGGCCACCATGTCGTGATCCTCGACGAGAAGTACCCTGATCGGCGTCGGCATGGGGCTCATTCTCCTTCAGACCTGGACCTGCCTCGCGGCCAGGGCGGCGCCGATGCGCTGGACGTGGTGGTCGTCCGCGGGATCGAGGCTCCGTACGGCACGCGCGCCCCACACGCGCCACCAGCTCGCGAACCCTGTCCCATGGCCCCTCCCAGGGAGGCAGGACGCTGCCGCCCGACCCGTCGAGCGGGGGCAGGGCCGCACCATCGACGAAGGAGTCGAGTTCCCGCAGCATCCTGTGGAGCCTGCGCCGTGTGGTCACGGCTGTCCTCTTCTCCATCGCCAGCCTCATGACCAGCTAGCGGGGGGCCAAACCTTCGACGGGCTCGCCACTCGTGAGAGCGGAGGTGAGATGGCGTCTCACCTGCTGTTCCTCACCGGTCAGTGGAGGTAGAGCCCGCGCAGGGCGGCCACGTCGGCGTCGGTGAGGCCGAGCGCCTGCCGGACGTAGGTGTCGAGATCGCCGTAGGTCGCGGTGACGGTGTCGAAGGCGACGTTCAGGTACGACTCGCGCACTTCCAGGAGGGGCCTGACGATCTCCTGACGGATGCCGGTGCCGTCGAGCAGCGCGTAGATCTTGGCGGCGGACTCCGCCAGGTGCTCGTTGCTGGCCAGGTAGTCGTCCATGACCGCGCGCCTGTCCACGCCGAGCAGGGTGAGCAGGAGCGCGGCGCCCCAGCCCGTGCGGTCCTTGCCCGCGGTGCAGTGCATCAGGGTGCCGGGACGGGCCAGCGCGCGCAGCAGGTCGCCGTACGCCTCGTGCGCGTCGGGCGTGGTGACCATGCCCCTGTAGACCTCGACGAGGAAGCCTTCGGAGATCTCGGGGGAGGTCAGCGACTCGATGAGCGTCGGGTCGTCGAACAGGGCCGCGATGTCGGCGCCGTGGCCGCCCTGTCGCTGCACGTCGAGCACCAGGTAGTCGACGCCGTCCGGCAGGCGGTCGGGCTGGGAGGCGCGCTCGCCGGCCGTACGGAGGTCGCACACCAGCCGCACCCCGCCTGCCAGCAGCGCCTCGTGGTCGGCGGGGGTGAGCCGGTCGAGCGCGCCCGCCCTGAAGGCGAGCCCGGTGCGGACCTTTCGGCCGTCGGCCGTGACGTGGCCGCCGATGTCACGCAGATTGGGGGCGGATGCGATGAACTCCATGAAATCCGACGATAGCCGCCCGCCTGGCCGTATCCACGCCATGAGGGCGCTGGGGCGCCGAGCTTGGGTGAGTGAGCGGCGATGGGCGACAAATCCGGCTAACCTCACGCCATGAGCGACTACGCGATCACGTTCGACCTCGTCGACGCCAACAAGGACGGCCTCATCTCCGCGGAGGAGCTGGTCCGCCTGATGGAGGTGCTCGGCCAGCCCATCACGCTGGAGGCCGCCCAGGCCGGCGTGGCGAAGCTCGACAGCAACGGCGACGGCCTCATCTCGCTGGAGGAGTTCGGCCGCTTCCTCCACTAGCATTTGACCAAGCACTTGCTTCCAGATCCCCTGTCAGATAAGCAACACTAAGCGGCGGGAGGGGAAAAGGGCATGAAGGGTGACTTGGGTGACGCGCGCAGGTTGTGGGACTCCGTGCCCTCCGGCATCGCGCACGCGCTGCGCCCTGGCATAGCCAAGGTCTCCGACGAGGTCATCGTGGAGATCCAGACCCGTATCCCCGAGTACGCCAGGCCCTCCGACGAGATCTACATCAAGGTCGTGCGACTGGCGGTCGAGGAGGCCATCGGCCGCTTCCTCGACCGTATCGAGGACCCCGACGCCCCATGGGACCCCGAACCGTTCCGCATGATCGGCAGGGGCGAGGCCGCCGAGGGCCGCAACCTCGAGCCGCTCCAGACCGCCATGCGCCTGGGTGCCAGGGTCGGATGGCGTCGTCTGACGGAGATCGCCGGGCCGCTCGGCCTGTCGCCCCAGTCGCTCTACGACCTCGGAGAGGCGATCTTCGTCTACCTCGACCAGCTGGCCGACGCGGCCGCTGAAGGCTTCGACGAGGCGAGGGCCCACGCGGCGGGCGAGATGGAGCGCCGCCGCCACCGCCTGCTCGACCTGCTGCTGTCGCAGCCCCCCGCCGCCGCCGAGGCGATCTCCGACCTGGCCAAGGCGGCGGGCTGGCGGCTGCCGCGCACCGTCGCGGGCGTCGCCCTCGACGACCAGAACGGCACGCCGTCCCTGCCTCCCGACATCCTGGTCGGCCTGGAGCGGCCGCAGCCCTGCCTCCTCGTCCCCGACCCCAACGGTCCAGGCCAGCCGCAGATGCTGGACAAGGGCCTGCGCGGATGGCGCGCGGCGATCGGGCCCGCCGTACCGCTGGAGCGGGCGGCCACCTCGCTGCGCTGGGCCACCGAGGCGCTGGAGCTGGCCCGCCGCGGCGTGCTTCCCGGCGGGCGGGGGGCCGCTGCGCTGCTCCGACCACATGGCCACGCTGATCGTCTTCAAGGACGAGGAGCTGGTCGGCGCGCTGGCCGCCAGCAGGCTCGCACCACTGGCGCACCTGCGCCCGTCCCAGCAGGACAGGCTGGCCGAGACCCTGCTCGCCTGGCTGAGGTACGGCAGGGGCGCGGGCGAGGTGGCCGCCAGGCTGCACGTCCACCCCCAGACCGTCCGCTACCGGCTGCGCCAGCTCGAGGAGCTGTACGGCGAGCAGCTCGGCGACCCCGACATCCGCTTCGAGCTGGAGATCGTCCTGCGGGCCAGGCAGGCCGCACGTGAGGGAGCGCGGCCCTCATGAGCGGAAGAGCCTGAGCCTGTCCTCGCCGATGCGCTCGCGCAGCGCGTGGTCCTCGATGCCCAGGTCCTCCTCCGGAGCCAGGCACAGCACGCCCACCTTGCCGACGTGCTCGTTGGTCTGGACGGCCCGCGCCGCGTCCGCCGCCCGCTCAAGGGGGTAGACCCGCGACAGCGTCGGGTGGATCGCGCCGAGCGCGATGAGCCTGTTGACCTCGGCGCACTCCTGGTAGTTGGCGCCGTGGGAGCCGATGACCCGCTTGAGCTTCATCCACAGGTGCCGGTTGTCGTAGGCGTGGTCGAAGCCGCTGGAGGACCCGCAGGTGACCACCGAACCGCCCTTCTTCGCGACGTAGACCGACGCGCCGAACGTCTCCCTGCCGGTGTGCTCGAAGACGATCGCGGGGTCCTCCCCCACCTGCCTGCGCACCTCGGCGCCGAAGCGCCGCCAGGCCTTCTCGTCGTCCAGGTGCTCGAACTCGGTGCGGTCCACGACGTACTCGCAGCCCATCCCGCGTAACAGCTCGGCCTTCTCCCTGGAGCTGACCACGCCCACGGGGATGCCGCCGCCGTTCCTGACGAGCTGCACGCCGTACGCGCCGAGGCCGCCCGTCGCGCCCCACAGCAGCACCACGTCACCCTGTTTCATCCGCGAGCCGTGCTCGCCGACCAGCATGCGGTAGGCGGTCGAGGCGCACAGCATGTTGCACGCGGCCTCCTCCCAGCTCAGGTGGCGCGGCTTGGGCAGCAGCTGCGTCGCCTTCACCACCGCGAACTCCGCCAGCCCGCCGAAGTTCGTCTCGAACCCCCACGCGCGCAGGTCGGCGGCCAGCATGGAGTCGTGGTGGGCGACGGGGTCCTCGCTGTCCACGTACGCGGGGCTGGTCACCACCCTGTCGCCGACGTGCCACTGCCGTACGGCGGCGCCCTTCCGCACGACCACCCCCGAGGCGTCCGACCCGAGCACGTGCGTGTCCAGGTCGTGACGCGGGTCGCTCCTGCCCAGGCGTTCGAGGAAGGCGAAGGTCGGGATCGGCTCGAACATCGCCGACCACACGGTGTTGAAGTTGATCGCACTGGCCATGACCGCGACGAGCACCTCGTCCGGCGCGAGCTCCGGCATCGGCACCTCGCCCACGTGCAGCGACCTGCGCACGTCCTTGTCCACGCCCATCGTGCCGTGGGGCGCGCGGCCGAACATGCCGACCTCGTCCCTGCGGATGTGGGCGGCTCTGTAGACGGGCGGAACCTCTGCTCGCAGGAGCTCCTCCGGGTCGGCGCCCTCGATGACTGCCTGTGCCAGCGTCATAGGAGACCTCTCAGGTGTGCGGCGACGATCTCTACGTACGGGGGGTCGAGCAGGTTGAGATGGTGCGCCCCTTCGACGGGGACGATCTCGAGATTCTTGGCGTAGGGGGCGAACCCCCTGGCCGGATCGTTCTCGTGGGCGTAACGGGCGTCCCGCACGGCCCACGGGGTCGGCTCGGTGGAGCGGTAGAGGACGACTTTCCCGCCGTACGGCAGGCAGCGGTAGCGCTCGATCGCCCTGGTGTCCTCGTGGGAGGTCCGCTGGTGGCGCAGGATGGCGGGGCTGAGTCCTTCGAGCACGCCCGACTCCTTGATCCGCCGCTCGGTCAGGTCGAGCTGGGCCTGCTCGCCGAGGTGGGCGAGCTCCTCGTAGGAGAGGGTGACGGCGGCGCCGTAGGTCTCGCTCAGGTACCGCGAGAAGTCCACATACCGGCGCGCGTGGGCCGCTCGCAGCTCGTCCTCGGCCAGCTCGTCGGGCAGTCCCGAGTCGATCATCGCGACCAGCTCGACGTCGTCGCCGAGCTGCCTGGCGATCTCGAAGGCCAGGATGCCGCCGAACGACCAGCCGCCGAGCCGGTAGGGGGCGTGCGCGGTGCGCCTGACGGCGTCGGCGTAGACGGCGGCCCGGTCGGACACGTCCGCGGTGCCCTCCAGCCTCTCCAACCCGAGCACGGGGACACCGAGGAGCGCCGCGAGCCTGGTGTACACCCCTGTCGTGCCCCCCGCGGGGTGGGCGAGGAACAGCGGCCTCGCGGTCGACGGCGCAGCCGTCCCCGGGGTGAGCGCTCTGACGACCCGTCTGCCTGCCTCGCGCTCGTCCCACTCCCGCACCGCGTCCGCCACCTCGGCCACCGTCGCCGCCCCGTCGATCAGGGCCGCCTGGCCGAGCTCCTCCGCCAGGCCCTCCGCGACCAGGGGCAGCGCCTCGGCGGGGAGGGTCTCGCCGACGGCGGGGGCCCGGCCGAGCACCTCCTCCGCCACCCTGACCACCAGCCGCTCCGCCGCGTCCCTCGGCCCCGCCTCCTCCTGCGGCCCCCGGCCGAGCTCCGAGGCGACCATCCGGGCGATCTCCCCGAGGGTCGCGCCTCTCAGCAGGGGTCCCGCGGGCAGCGCCACCCCGAAGTCGTGCTCGATCGTCCCCCTCAGCCGCGTCGCCGCCAGCGAGTCCAGGCCCAGCTCTGTCAGCGCGACGCCCTCCCCGAGGCTCGGGGCGTCGAGCCCCAGCACCCCTGCCGTCCGCAACCTGACCCGCCCCGCGATCACCTCCAGCGCCTCGTCGTGCCCCAGCGCCGAGAGGTCCTCCCGCCCCGCCGTCCCCTCCACCACCATGGAGAAGTACGGCATGCGCCCCACCCGGGGGAACACCGCCACCGCCGTCGCGGGGTCCAGCCGCACCACTCCTGCCGACAGCTCCCGGCGCAGCAGCGCCTCCAACGCCTCCATCCCCTCGGAAGGGGTCAGCGGCGCGACGGCGGGCAGCGGGGCCGCCCCCGCCCACGTCCCCCAGCCGATCGACACCGCCGGGAGACCCTCGGCCCTGCGCAGCTCGCACAGCGCGTCCAGGTAGGCGTTGGCCGTCGCGTAGGCCGCCTGACCCGGCGAGCCCAGCAGCGCCGCCGCCGACGAGTAGGCCACCCACCAGTCGAGGCCGGCTCCACGCGTGGCCTCGTGCAGCCGCAGTCCGCCCAGCGCCTTGGCCCGCCACACCCGTTCCACGGACTCGGCGGTCAGGTCGGTGATCAGGCGGTCGTCCAGCACGCCCGCCGCGTGGACGACGCCGCGCAGCCGTATCCCTCCGTGGGTCGCCGCCTCCACCAGCCGCTCGGCCGTTCCCGAGGCGGCGAGGTCACCCGTGACCACCTCGGCCACGCCGATGCGCGCCAGCTCGGCGGCGGTCTCGGGCGAGGGGCCCGACCGGCCGTTCAGCACGACGCGGGCCGCGCCCCTGCCTGCCAGCCAGCGCGCGGCGAGCAGGCCGAGCGTGCCGTACCCGCCGGTGATCAGGTAGCCGCCGCCCTCCCGCACCACCTGCGCGCCAGGAGGATCGGGCAGGCCGGGCGGGTCGGGCAGGTCGGCGCGGCGCAGGCGGGCGGCGTAGCGGACACCGTCGCGCCAGGCCACCTCGTCGTCCCCCGTGTCCCGCGCGAGCTCGCTCGCCAGTGCGGACAGGTCGTCGACGTCGATCAGGGCCGTCCTGAGCTCGGGGTGCTCCAGCGCGAGCACCCGCACCAGCCCGCGCAGCGACGCGCCTGAGGGCTCTCCCCGCTCGCCGGGCAGCACCGGCTGGGCCCGTTCGGTGACGATCCTCAACCGTCCGCCCCGAGGCGCGAGCCTGGCCACCTGCAGCATCACCCGCAGGGGATCGGGGCGTGGCGGCACGAGGAGCAGCGGGTCGCCGTCGGGCGAGGTCGCGACGAGCGAGGCGAGGCGGCCCGCCCGTGAATCCCCCTCATCGGCCAGGATGAGCCATTCACGGGCCGGGACCGCCCCGCCCTGCGCCTGTGGCGCCTGCACCCAGATCCGTTCGACGAGCTTGTCCGCCAGCCTCACGGGGACCTCGTCCGCCCGGATCTCCTGCGTCACGATTCCCACACAGGCCCCGTCTACACCGGCGGTCGCCATCTTTTCGAGGGCGTGCTCCGACGGGCCCTCGCCCGCCGAGCCGTACATCCTCCAGACCCCCGCCGCGTCCTTGGCGTGCACCTCCACACGGCCGCCCGCCAGCGTGGTGGTGATCTGGGCGGGCAGCGGCAACAGGGCGTACAGCGCAACGTCGGAGACGGCCGGCCCGCCGAGCGCGGCCCTGGCCAGCTGGGCGACGGCCTCGATGGGCAGGACCGGGTGCCCGTGGCGGTGCCACACCTCCGCCGGCAGCCGCCACGGCGGCTGCGACAGGTCGTCGAGCGTGGTGGACCAGCAGTGACCCGCGGGCGTCTCCACGTGCGCGCCCAGCAGCGGATGCCCGCCCACGGGCCGCGGCCCGGCCGCCACCCAGTGCCGCTCGCGCCGCCATCGCGGCCGCGGCACGTCGGTGACGCGCCCCTCCACCCTCGGCGGTACGGCGGCCG
This sequence comes from Nonomuraea roseola, assembly GCF_039535395.1. NCBI lineage: Bacteria > Bacillati > Actinomycetota > Actinomycetes > Streptosporangiales > Streptosporangiaceae > Nonomuraea > Nonomuraea roseola. The sequence continues at coordinate 3,523,835 of NZ_BAAAXC010000015.1, read as the reverse complement.
CCACCCTGGCGACCTGCTCCTCGAACGCCTGTGGCCCGGCGTTCCTGACCAGCGAGTGGGTCACGAGGGCGCCGGGTGGAAGGGTGTCGCGCAGCGGCGCGGCCAGCACGGGATGCGGGCCGAGCTCGGTGAACACCGTGAACCCGTCCTCGGCTGCGGCCATCACGGCCTGCATGAGCCGTACGGGACGCCTGATGCCCGCCGCCCAGTAGGCGGGCTCGAACGTCGGAGTCTCGCGAGGATCCTCCAGCACGGTCGAGTAGAACGGCAGCGAAGGCTCGCCGGGCGCGATCGCCGCCAGCTCCGCGCGAAGCGCCGGCTGTAACGGCCTGACCTGCGGCGAGTGTCCCGCGCCCTCGGCCGTCAGCACCTTGGCCATGCGCCCGTGCGCCGCCACCTCGGCCGCGAAGGCCGCCACCCTGCCGGGATCGCCCGTGACCACGGTCTGGACGGGCGAGGAGTGGACGGCGACGTGCAGGTCCTCGGGAACCTCCTCGGCCGCCGCCTCCAGCACGGCCATCGCTCCGCCGCCGCCGAGCGAGCCGAGCAGCCTCGCCCTTCTGCAGATGACGCGCACCCCGTCGCTCACGCTGAGGCCGCCCGCGACGACGGCGGCGGCCACCTCGCCCATGGAGTGCCCGATGACGGCGGAGGGCGTGAAACCGTGGGCCTTCCACAGCCTGGCCAGGCCGAGCTGCACGGCGAAGATCAGCGGCTGGAGGGACGCGACGCCTTCGCCCTTCCATGCGTGGACGTCGATGCCCGCCTCGGCCGCCAGCAGGGGCGCCAGCTCGTCGACGGCCTCGCGGAAGGCGGGCTCGGCGGCGTAGAGGTCGCGGCCCATGCCCTGCCACTGCGTGCCGTACCCGCTGAAGACCCACACGGGGCCCCTGCCTCCGGCCTGGACCGGTTCGACGGAGGCGAGCGCGCGGGCCAGCTCCCCGGTGTCCCGTGCCACGACCGCCGCGCCGACCCTGCCTCTGCCCGCTCGCCTGGCGAGGGTGGCCGCCACGTCTCCCAGGGCAGCGCCCTTTCCTGCCTCGGTCCCGGCCCACGCCGCCAGGTCGGCGGCGTGGGCGCGCACCCTGTCGGCGGTGAGGTCGCTGAGCACGAAGACCCTCGCGGCGGGCTCGTCCTGCCGGGCGGCTGCGGGGAAGGCGTCGAGGACGACGTGGGCGTTGGTGCCGCCGAAACCGAACGACGACACGCCCGCCCGCGCTGCTGGGCGTGGCCATGGGGTCGGCTCGGTGACCACGGCCAGGCGGTCCCATGGGAGGTGCGGGTTCGGCTCGCGGAAGTGGAGGCTCGGCGGGATCACGCCGTGGTGCAGCGCCAGGACGGTCTTGATGAGGCCGGTCACCCCCGCAGCCGCCTCCAGATGGCCGAGGTTGGTCTTGACCGAGCCGACCAGGATCCTGCCCTGCAGGGCGACGGCGAGGGCTCGGCCCTCGATCGGGTCGCCGAGGAAGGTGCCCGTGCCGTGCGCCTCGACGTAGTCGGGCCCTCTGTCGAGGCCCGCGTAGGCGGTGCGGAGCAGCTCCTCCTGCGCCTCGGGGTTCGGCGCGACCAGGCCGTTGGAGCGGCCGTCCTGGTTGACCGCCGTGGCGCGGACCACGGCGAGCACGCGGTCGCCGTCGCGCAGGGCGTCGGAGAGCCGCTTCATGACGACCACTCCGCAGCCCTCCGCGCGGACCATGCCGTCGGCGGCGGCGTCGAAGGCCCTGCACCTGCCGCTGGGCGAGGTGCCGCCCGCCTGGTCGAAGGCCATCGTGACGACGGGCGAGAGCAGCAGGTTCACCCCCGCCGCCAGCGCCAGGTCGCTCTCCCCCGCCCGCAGGCTCGCCACGGCCAGGTGCACGGCGACGAGCGAGGACGAGCACGCGGTGTCGACGGCCATGGAAGGCCCGCGCAGGTCGAGGAGGTAGGAGAGCCTGTTGGCCGCGATGCTGAAGGCCGCGCCCGTCGCCGTCCACGCCTCCACCGAGGCGGGGTCGGCGGTGGTGAGGTGGGCGTACTCGTTGCCCGAGATGCCGACGAAGGCCCCCGTACGGCTGCCGCGCAACGACCTCGGCGCGATGCCGCCGTGCTCCAGCGCCTCCCACGCCGTCTCGAGCAGCAGGCGCTGCTGGGGGTCCATCGTGGCGGCCTCGCCTGGAGGGATGCCGAAGAAGACGGCGTCGAATCCCGCGATGTCGTCGAGGAAGCCGCCGTGCCTCGTGGTGCGGGCGATGGCGTCGGAGGTGCGGGCGCTGCCGTCGTCGAACGCCTCCCACCTGCCGTCGGGCACCTGCCGTACGGCGTCGCGCCCCTCCATCAGCAGCTCCCAGAGCGCCTCAGGCCCCTCGGCGCCCGGCAGGCGGCAGCCGACCCCGACCACGGCGATCGGCTCGCTCCCCCCGGCCCTGGCCACCGAGGAAGAGACCGGGGGAGAGGCGGTGACGGCGCCCGGCGCGAGGGCGGCGGCGAGGCGGTTGACCGTGGGGTGCTCCCAGACCAGCGTGGGCGGCAACTCCCTGCCCAGCAGTTCGGCGAGTTCCCCCGCGATCCCGACCGCGTCCCTCGACGACAGCCCGAACTCCTCCAACGGCCGGTCGGGGTCGACCTCCTGCGAGGGGAGAAGGGAGGCGATCCGCTCCGTGAGGAAGCGTCGGATGTCGCCTTCGCCGAGTACGTCCACACGCGCTCCCATACAGCCGGGTGATCGGTCAACTTACCGAGACGCACCTTTCAGGAGCAGCCCGTAGCCGAACATTCCTCCGGAGCGTTTTGTCACGGGGGTGATAATTGTCCGCGGAGCGCAACCGCCGGCCTCTTTTCGTTGCCCGCGGTGATAGCCCCCGCCCTTCACCAGGGCCTAGCCTCGCCTGCACGCTGAAGACGGTGGAGGGCATCATGCGATCCCGGAGCTTGCCGGCCGCGGCGCTGGCGACGGTGCTGGCGACGGTGCTGCTCGTGGGCGCGAGTGCCCCGCCCGTCCTCGCCGATCCGGGCTGGTCGCTGGTTCCCGAGGGCGAGAGCACGGCGGGGCCTTCGCAGGTGGCCCCCGTCCCCCAGGAGCAACCGCCTGCCGACCCCGGTGACGTGCCTCCGCAGGAGGCGCCGGACGACACGCGGCCGAAGCCGGGGCAGCCCGCGGAGGAACAGCCGCGCCCGCCGCGACAGCAGCCGCAGCCCCCGCGGCAGAACGGGCAGCCCAGGACGCAGGACAGCGGCGACGGGCGCTACGCCCCCTGGCAGCGGGCGCTGAAGGGCTCGGCGAGGGTGGTCAGGGAGCGCCGGCTCGGCCCCCGCATGCTCGACATCCTGATCTCCTCGCCCTCGGTCGGCCAGATGATGCCGGTGCGCCTACTCCTGCCCAGAGGCTGGTCCAAGTCGGCCAAGCGCACCTGGCCCGTGCTCTACCTGCTGCACGGCGGCGCCGACAACTACACCGCGTGGACCCGGATGACCGACGTCGTGAGCTTCACCGAGAACGTCGACGCGATCATCGTGATGCCGGAGGCGGGCAGGGCGGGCAACTACTCCGACTGGTACAACCGCGGCAGGGGCGGCACGCCGGCCTGGGCCACCTTCCACACCCAGGAGGTACGGCAGCTGCTGGAGATCGGCTACAGGGCGGGCACCCGCAGGGCGATCGCGGGACTGTCGATGGGCGCCTACGGAGCGGTGAAGTACGCCGCCCAGAACCCCGGCATGTTCTCCTTCGTCGGCGCCTTCAGCGGCATCATGGCCACCGAGCTGCCGGGCATTCCGCAGATCATCCAGAACGCCCAGCTCAGTGAGGGCCACGACCCCAACGCGCTGTGGGGCGACCCGTCCAGGGACAGGAAGATCTGGGCGGCGAACGACCCCTTGGTGCTGGCCCCGAACCTCAAGGGCACCGCCATCTTCCTGTCGAGCGGCACCAACAGCTTCGCGGGCCCCCTCGACCCGCCCGGCTCGCCATGGCACCCCGCGCACCTGGGTGAGCCGATCTCCGCCTACACCGCCAAGGCTCTGAGCAGGCGGCTCGACGCGCTCGGCATCAAGCACACCATGAACATGTACGGCAACGGCACCCACACCTGGCCGTACTGGAACAGGGAGTTCAAGAACTCCTTCCCCATGGCCCTGCGCGCCCTCGGGCTGAAGGGCGGCGGCGAGCCCGACGTGGCCACGATGAGGGACCAGCGCGAGTGGGAGTACGACACGCCGCTGCCGCCGATCACCCCGCCCGACGCCGTCCAGCCGGCCCCGCTCCCGCTGGGGGTGAAAGGCTGGACACTGGAGCCATGAACCTGCGCGACCGCAAGAAGGAACGAACCCGGCGGCTCCTGTCCGACACGGCGATAGAGATGTTCCTCGCCGAGGGGTTCGACCGGGTGGCGGTCGCCGACATCGCGGCGGCGGCGGAGGTGTCGAAGCCCACGCTGTTCCGCTACTTCCCCGCCAAGGAGGATCTGGTCCTGCACCGCTTCGCCGACCACCAGGGCGAGCCCGCGCGCGTCGTCGAGGGCAGGGCCGAGGACGAGAGCCCGCTGCGCGCCCTGCGCAGGCACTTCCTACGGGGCCTGGACGAGCGCGACCCTGTCACCGGCCTGTGCGACGTGCCCGAGGTGCTGGCCTTCCAGCGGCTGGTGTTCGGCACGCCCAGCCTGGCCGCCCGCCTGGTCGAGTACGGCACCGCCGACGCCGACGCGCTCGCGCGGGCGCTGGGCGGCCCCGCCCCCGGTCTGGTCGCCGCGCAGGTGATCGCCGTGCGACAGGTGCTGGCCAGGGACAACGTCGCCGCCATCTCGGCGGGACGCAGCGCCGACGAGGTCTACCCCGAGGCGGTCGAGGCCGCCGACACCGCCTTCGACCTGCTCAGCCACGGCGCCGCAGGGCGCGGCTACTGACCTCGGTCATGTCGGTGACGCCGATGGTCTGCTTGGTGAACGGGTAGCCCAGGGCGTCGAGCGCCGCGATCTGGGCGGCGGTGTCGTCCTCGGCGACGGTCTGGAAGCGGAAGGTGAACCACGTCAGCGCCCGGTCGTAGGCCAGCGAGCCCTCCTCGCTGAAGGCGATCAGGCAGCTGTCGACCCTGGCCAGCAGCCTCTCGCGCTGCTCGTCGCTCAGGCCGTCGAACTGGCCGCGGATGATCACTCGGTAGGTGTTCACGTTCTGCTCCCATAGGTGCGTACGCGCTCGCCGAGCAGGCTCTCGATGACGTCGAGCCGTTCCAGCGTCGCGATGGCTATGGCGGAGGGGTCCTGCCCCTCGGCCGTGCGTCTGCCGATCTCGCGTAGGACGTGCGCGTGAACCCAGCCGAGTTGCTCGGCGACGAGCGCGGGCATCGGATCGCCGGACCCGGCCTCCGCCTCCTCCGCCAGGACGGCGGCGAGGTCGTCGACCATCTGCTCGGCCAGGGTGACCAGCCTCGCGCTCAGGGTCGGGGCCGCGCGCATCATCTCGAGGAAGCGGCCGAACCCCTCGGCGAGGCCGAGGTTCCTGTCGCGCCTGCGCAGTTCGTCGCGCAGCGTGGCGAGGACGGCGTCGGCGGCCGACTGCCCTGGCCCGCGCCCGCGCACGATGGCGGCGAGCCTGTCGCGCGAGACGGGCGGGAGGACGAGGTCCTCCTTGACCTTGAAGTAGTTGTAGACGGTGTTGGCCGCCACGTCGGCCGCCTGGGCCACCTCGGCGATGGTGACCTGGTCGAAGCCCCGCTCGACGAAAAGACCAAGCGCCACCTCGGAGATGTGGCGCTTGGTCTCGGCCTTCTTGCGTTCCCGCAGACTCACTTAATGGAGTCTACTCCAAGTTTGGTGTCACACTACGGACAGGTACACCTGGCCGAAGGCCTCCGCGTACTTCTTCAGGTCCGTCGCCACGTCCACCTCGGGCGTGGCCGGGTTGTAGATCGTGGCCAGGCGGGGCTTGACCTCGCTCAGCCTGGTCAGCTGCTCCCAGGTGGCGTTGCCTGCGAGCTTCTCGCCGAGGACCCTGTTGACCGTGCCCTTCGGGTCCTGCCAGCGCGTCCACAGAGTGACCGTCTCGGCCGCGTCGGACTGCAGCGGCGCCGCCACCCGCTCCGTGATCGTCTTGAGCGCCTGGTCGGCGGTCAGCTGCGAGGAGCCGGGGGCGGTGAAGACCGCGTCCTCCGCGCCGATGGTGCCGTAGGCGTCCCACGCGCGGGCCCGCACCTGGATCCACTGGTTGCGCTGGGCGGTGACGGCGTCGATCTTCCAGGTGGCGTACTCGGTGGCCAGGTGGCCGTCGTCGAGCGAGAGCTGGTCCACCAGGCCCTTGGACAGCCAGGCGCCCACGCGCTCGGGGTCGAGCAGCGGGTACTTCTTGGCCAGCTCGGTCTTGCACGCCTCGTCGGCGCCGCAGCCGAGCACCGGCACGACCGTGTGCACGGCCAGCTTCCTGCCGGGGAGCGCGGCACGCAGCGCCTTGGTGGTCTCGGCCATGAACGTGTCGATCTCCTCGGCCGAGGAGAGGGTCTGGTTGTAGCCGAGCTGCGAGGTGAACCTGAGGCCCACCACGCCCTCCTGCATCGCCAGCGCGCCCACCCGCTTGACGGCCTCGGCGAGCTTGCCCGCCTTCCAGTCGTCGGCCAGGTCGGTGTCGATCCAGACCCGCAGCCCCGCCGCCGTCGCCGTCTTGACCGCCTGTCCCTCGGTGCTCTCGCCCGCGCTCTTCACCTCGGCCGCCGAGACCTCCGAGGGATCGACGTAGCAGTCCTTGCCGCCGCCCTCGCACTCGGGCGGGCCGCTCTCCTCGGGAGCCGGGCTGGGGTCGCCCCCGTCGCTCGACCCGCCGTCGTCGGGCACCTCGGGGCAGGTGTTGCCCTCCTCGGTGCAGTCGATCCACGGGCTGTCGGGCGGCCCCGCGTTCCTCATGTTCTCGCCGTCGTTGTCGAGCCAGAACCTGGCGATGTCCGCGGCCTCGTCAGGCGTCGCCATCCAGCGGCAGACGACGTAGGCGGGCGTGTCGCTGGACATCAGGTCGTTGCAGCTCCTGGGATCGTTGTCCGACCAGGCAGGCACCCCGATTCCCAGCAGGGAGAGCGCCAGACCGATGACGAAGATCTTGCGGAAACGCATGTCGCCTACTTCGCGGGGGGATCAAAGGTGGGCAAGTAGCACACTATCCGGACACTTCTAAGAGATCCACCGCTTGCCGTACGCCGTCTTCCTGCCGCAGCAGGGCTGACAGCCGCCGGTTCGGCACGGCCCTTGCGAGCCTCGCCGCCAGCTCTCCCGGCGTCAGCCGCCTGACCGGCAGCGCCTCAGGCCCTGCTCCCAGCGCCGCCACGCGAGCGCCCCAGAAGTGCTGGTCGGAGAAGAACGGGCAGACGAGGTTGGGCACGCCGGCCGTCAACCCCGTCGCGGTGGTGCCGGCCCCGCCGTGGTGGACGACGGCGGCGGTGAGCGGGAAGAGCGCCGCGTGGTCGGCCTCCTCGAGGAGGAAGAGCGTCGAGGACGCCTCCACGGGCAGCCCCTGGACCACCGCCCGCACACCGGCCAACTGCAGCGCCTCGACCACCCGCTCGCCAAGCCACGCGGGCGCGCTCATGCTGCCGAAGCCGACGTAGACGGGCGGCGGCCCCTCCTCGACGAAGGCCAGGAGCTCGTCCGGCAGCGGGCGCGGCGGCCGCCGCCAGTAGCCGGTGAGGTGGACGTGGCAGGGCCAGTCGCGAGGACGCGGCACGACCAGCGGGCTCACGCCGCACAGCACGGGTGTGTCGTCACGGCGGGCCCGCCGCGGGCCCAGGCCCAGCACGGTCGCCCTCAGGCGATTGACCATCCGGCCGAGGACCAACCAGCCCAGCCTCTCGATCAGCGCGTAGCTGGCCCTGTTGCCCCAGCTCCCGAGCGTTCTCAGCCGGACGAGGGGGTTGGGGAACTCGCGGGTGGGGTGGCTGGGCTGGAAGTGGAGTATCCGGTGCGGCATGCCGTACCGGTCGGACAGGTGACCGCCCATGCCGCCCAGCGCGGGCGCGAGGACCAGGTCGGCGTCGCGGGCCACGGCGTCCACCTCGGTGACCAGCTTCTCCGCGAGCGGCTCGACGATCCGCACGAAGCCCCTGACGAAACCGAGAGGGCCGCTGCGCAGCCACGCCTGCCCCTCCTCCGACTCCATGATCCGCACAGGGTCCACGCTCAGCGCCGCCATCGTGAGCCCGCCCATGAGCGGGGCGTACCGCTCGGCGGCCACGACCGTGACCTCGTGACCTCGCTCCCTCAGGCCCTCGCCCAGCGCGACGCACGGCTGGGTGTCGCCCCTCGACCCGAACGCCAGGATGGCCACCTTCACGACAGCGACACCACGCTCACCAGCGCTCCGGCCAGGACCAGCACCGCCGCCACCAGCAGCCCTGCCGAGTAGCCCCCCGCGAACGTCTCGGCCGCCTGCACGATCACGCCGATCGCGGCGATGCCGAACAGGCCCGAGATCTCCCTGCCGACCGTGAACACGCCGCCCGCCACGCCCGCCCTGCCCTCGGGTACGGCGCCCAGCACGGCCGAGCCCAGCGGCATCGTCAGCGCCGAGCCCACGCCGATCGCGCACACCGCGGGAAGCAGCTCGCCCCACCCGTCGCCGGGCCCGAGGAAGGCGACGGCGGCCATCCCCGCCGCCACCATGACCAGGCCCGCCGCCACCGTCCTCGCCGCCCCGAGCCGCCGCTCCACGAGAGGGACGAGCGGCGTCACGGCCACGACCAGCAGCGCCAGCGGCACGAACGCCAGTCCCGACGCCGTCGGCGAGAAGCCGAGCACGCCCTGCAGGAAGATCGCGGTGTAGAAGAAGACCCCGTTCACCCCCAGCCCCCAGAGCACCTGGGCCACGACCCCGCCCGTGAACGCCCTGGCGCCGAACAGCGCCAGATCCACCATCGGCTCGGCCGCCCGCCGCTCCACCATGACGAACGCCACCGCGCCCACCGCGCAGGCCGCCGCCGTCGCGACGATCAGCGGGGAGGTCCAGCCGTACTCCGCGCCGTGGATCAGCGTGAACGTCCCCGCCGCCAGGACCACCGCGGACGTCACCACGCCGGGCAGGTCCACCCGCGCGGCCGACGGCTCCCTGCTCTCCCGCACCACCGCCAGGGCCAGCGCGATCACCGCCAGCCCGGCGGGCACGTTGATCAGGAACACCCAGCTCCAGTGCGCGTGCTGGCTCAGGTAGCCGCCCACGACCGGGCCCAGCGCCAGCGCGGCGGCGCCCGACGCCATCCACACCGCCACACCCGCCGAACGCTGCCTGCCGTCCTTTCCCGCGAGGACGGCCAGCGTCGCGGGAAGGATCAGCGCCGCGCCCACCCCCTGGACCAGCCTGGCCGCCACGAGCAGCTGGATCGTCGTGGCCAGCCCCGCCGCCAGCGACGCCGCCGTGAACGTCACCAGCCCTGTGACGAGCGCCTTCCTGCGTCCGTACACGTCGGCCAGCCTGCCGCCCGCGAGCATGAGACCGGCGAAGGTCATGATGTAGCCCGTCGCCACCCATTCCAGCGCCGCCAGGCTCGCGCCCAGATCATCCCTGATGGTCGGCAGCGCGACGGTCACGACCGTGTTGTCGAGCGTGGTCACGAACCCCGCCAGACCGACGACCAGGAAGAGCGGCCACACTCTGGCGCCGCTCGCGGGCTGGATCACGCTCTGGGCCATCAGTCCACCTCCGCCCAGGTCCAGCCGGCGCCGTCGGTGCTCGCCCTGACCACCCGGGTCCTGGGCCGCACCTTCACCCACCCGAACGGCTCGCCGTCGCACTCCGACGTGCGCGGGCTCTCCTCCTCTGGCGTGACCTCCCCGCCGGACGCCGCCTCCCGCCGCGCGGGCTCCCTGACGGCGGCCGGGTAGGGGTTGATGCCCCGCTTGCGCACCACGGCGGCCGTGCCGACCTGCCCGCTGACGACGGGGACCACGGCAGGCGGCATCGCGGGCAGCGGCATCGGCGAGGGGATGGGGTCGGTGTCCATGCCGAACAGCGGAGTCGCGACCGGCTCGGGGGCGGGGAGTGAAGGTGAGGGCCTAGCGTCGTCCTCGGCCCACTGCCAGCCTGGCCCGTCGAGGTTGGGCCTGACGACCCGCCGCGGCGCCTCGGGCCCGCCCGCCGCGCCTCCCGGCGGCTCCACCCGCGGTACGGCGGGCAACGCCACGGCGCGCGAAGCCGGCTCCACCCGCGGTACGGCGGGCGACGCCACGGCGCGCGAAGCCGGCTCCACCCGGGGTACAGCGGGCGCCACGGCGGGCGAAGCCGGCTCCACCCGGGGGACGGCGGGCGACGCCACGGCCTGTGAAGGCGGCTTACCCTCGGGCTCGCGGAGCTCGATGCGCCGGTGCAGGCCGCGCAGCGGCCCCGGTAACCACCAGTTGGCCTCCCCCATCAGCCGCATCGTCGCCGGCACCAGCAGCGCACGCACCAGCGTGGCGTCCACCACGATGGCGACGAACATCCCCACCCCGAGCAGCTTCACGATGGTGATGCCCGCCGTCGAGAAGGCCCCGATGACGACGAGCAGCAGCAGGGCGGCGCTGGTGATGATCCCGCCGGTCTTCTGCAGCCCGACCGCCACCGCCGCGTTGTTGTCCCCGGTCCTCAGCCACTCGGCCCGCACCCGCGACAGCAGGAACAGCTCGTAGTCCATGGAGAGCCCGAAGACCACCGCGAGGATCAGCACCGTGACCGTCGCCTCGATGGTCCCCGTGGGTGTGAACCCCAGGAAGGAGGCGAGGTTGCCGTACTGGAAGGCCCACACGATCACGCCGAACGAGGCCCCGATCGACAGCACGTTCATCAGCAGCGCCTTCAACGGCAGCAGCAGCGAGCCGAACGCGGCGAAGAGCAGCACGAACGTGGCCCCGCACACCACCAGCGCCATCCACGGCAACGTCGCGGCCAGGCTGTCCATGAGATCCATCTGCGCGGCGGTGGAGCCGCCGACCACCACGGCGCGGATGTTCGGCTCAGGCGTCATCGACCTGATGAGCGTCACCACGGAGCGGGCCGAGGACGACATCGGGTCGCCCTCGTACCGCACGGCCAGCCGTACCGAGCCGTTGGTCTGGGAGAAGCCGGTGACGTCCACGCCGGTGACCCCCTCCAGGCGGCGCAGGCGGTCGGCGAAGGGCTTGACGTCGGCGGGCAGCACGGGCGTCACCGGGCTGACCACGGCGTGGCCCTGGCCGAGCGGGCCGGGCAGCAGCGGCTCGGCGTCCACGAACTCTCGCTCGACCAGCACGTGGACGTCGATCGGCGCCATCGTGTTCCTGGCGAAGTCGGTGTCGACGGTCTCGGCGACCTGACGGCTCTCGATCCTCGAGGGCAGCACCCTGTGGTCGACGTTGCCGAACTTCACGTCGACGAACGGCAGCGCCAGCGAGACCAGCACCGCGGTGACACCCACGAGATACAGCACGGGCGTGCGCATCACGCTGGAGGCGACGGCGTGCCAGGCCCCGCCCCCTCGGGGGCCGCCGAAGGAGGGCGTGATCCTGAGCGCGTCCACCCTCGGCCCCAGGATCCCGAGGACGGCGGGCAGCACGATCAGCGCGGAGAACATCGCGACCAGGACGACGGCCGCGGCGCCGAGCCCGATGGAGCGCAGGAACATCTGCGGGAACAGCAGCAGCCCCAGCAGCGCCGTGGCCACGGTCAGCCCCGAGAACGCCACGGTCCTGCCCGCGGTGGCCATGGTCGCCACCACCGCCCGCTCGCGCGAGGTGCCCCGCCTGATCTCTTCGCGGAAGGCGCTCAGCACGAACAGCGAGTAGTCGATCGCCAGACCGAGCCCCAGCATGGTCACGACGTTCAGCGAGAACACCGACACGTCCGTGACCTCGGTCAGCAGCCGCAGCAGCACCAGCGCCCCGAGCACCGCGAGCAGCCCGACCAGCAGCGGCAGGCCGGCCGCGACCAGGCTGCCGAAGACCAGGACGAGCAGCACCAGCAGGACGGGCATCGAGATCGCCTCGGCCCTCGCGAGGTCCGCGCCCGTCTGCGTGTTCAGGTCCCGGAGGAGCGGGACGGCGCCACCGATCTTGACGGTGAGCCCTTCGACGGTCCTCAGCCGCTGCTCGACGGCGGCGTAGGCGGCCTGCTTGTCGCCCTTCAGGGTGATCAGCGCGTAGGTGGACCTCGAGTCGTCCGAGATCATCTTCGCCGAGCGCGCGGTCCAGTACGTCGTCAGCTGCCGCACGTGGGAGGCGGGCAGCCGGCGCAGCGAGTCGTGGACGGCCTTCTTGTAGCGCTTGTCGCGCACGCTCACCGTCGGGTGGGTGTAGAGCACGACCACGTCGGGCGAGTCCCCGCTGTACCACTCCTCGTTCCAGGTGGCCGACGTCGTCGACTCCGCGGAAGGGTCCTCGAACCCGCCGTCCGTCATCCGCCCGAACAGCTCGAGGCCGTAGGGCGCGACGAGCACCGCGGCGGCCACGCTCAGCACGAGGAGCGTCCAGCGGCCCCGGTAGACGAACCTGCCGAGCGACTCAAACAAACGCGCCCTCCAGATAGGCCTGCCTGCAGGCCCGTCTGGCGATCTTGCCGCTGGAGGTGCGCGGCACGGCTCCCGCCTGGACCAGCACCACCTCGGCGGCCAGATCGTGGTTCCTCGAGATCGCCGAGCGGACCTCGCCGATCACCGTCTGCGCGTCCAGGGCCGCGCGCGACCGCTCGGCCACCACGACCAGCCGCTCGGTCTCCTCGCCCGCCACCGCGAACGCCGCGACGTGGCCCTTGCGCACCCCTTCCGAGGCCTCATGGGCGGTCGCCTCGATGTCCTGCGGGTAGTGGTTGCGGCCGTCCACGATGACCAGGTCCTTGATCCGCCCCGTGATGTAGAGCTCGCCCTCGTGGATCATCCCGAGGTCCCCCGTGCGCAGCCAGCCGTCCTCGAAGACCTCCGCGCTCTTCTCGGGGTCGCGCCAGTAGGCTCGCGCCACGTTCGGGCCCTGCACGAGGATCTCGCCGACGTGGCCGTCCTCCGCGTCGATCCGCACCCGCTGTCCGGTCGGCCGCCCGCAGGAGACCTGCGCGCTGGCGACCCCTTTTCCCGTGTACGGCACGGCCCGCCCCTCGGCCAGCGCGTCCCTGTCGAAGTCCGTCATGCGGGGCGGCTCGTCGATGGCGCCGGCCGCGACGAAGACCGTGGCCTCGGCCAGGCCGTACCCGGGGGTGTGCGCTTCGGGGCGCAGGCCGTACGGCTGGAAGACGGAGGTGAAGCGCGAGACGGTCGAGGGGCGCACCGGCTCGGCCCCGTTGAGCATGACCCGCACCCCCGACAGGTCGAGCCCTTCCAGCCGGCCCGCCCGAGCGGCGGTGTAGTCGAAGGCGAAGTTGGGGCCTCCGGTGTAGACGTCGTCGTACTCCGACAGCAGGCGCATCCACCGCATCGGCTGCATGACGAACGCCACGGGGTCCATGAACACCGCCTGGTTGCCGCCGACGATCGGGCAGGCGATGGTCGCGATCAAGCCCATGTCGTGGAAGAGCGGCAGCCAGAGCGCGGCCACCGAGGTGCGCGGCCTGGCGTCGAAGGCCTCCCACAGCTGGGCGGCGTTGGCTCCGAAGTTGCCGTGCGAGATCTCCACGCCTGCGGGCGTCCTGGTCGAGCCCGACGTGTACTGCAGGTAGGCGAGGTCGCCCGGTGCGATCGGTTCGTCCTCCCACTCCTCGGCGAGCAGGTCGGAGACGGTGTCGACGGCGATGACGGCCTTGGCGGGCGGCAGGTCGTCCGTGGCGGGGCCGCTCGTCAGCACGGCCACGGGGTCGGCGTCGGCGTAGGCGAGGGCCAGGCGTTCGGCGTGGCCAGGCAGGCCAGGGGAGAACAGCGGCACCGCGACCACCCGCGCGTACATCGCGCCGAGCATCGCGACCACGTACTCCAGGCTCTGCGGGGCGAGGATCGCGGCCCTGTCGCCGGGCTCGCACACCTCGCGCAGCCGTACGGCCAGCGCCCGCGCCCTGCGGTCGATCTGCTTCCAGGTCAGGGTGTGCTTGCGCCCGTCACCCAGGTAGTCGGCGAAGGTGTAGGCGGGCGCGTCCGGAATCTCGCGCGCCCACCGCGCGATCCGGCCGATCAGAACGTCCATGCCGAAACTCCCCGGTCCCGCCAACAGGGACCTAGCAAATTACGGCAGATAGGCGTGCGATTCTTGCCAAACGCCTGCACATTCCGCTTTCAGTCTTGTTACCGGAGTGACAAGTAGCGCTAGGCGATGATGAAGCGGACCACGACGCCCGAGCAGTCGCCCGCCACGCAGATCCGCACGGGGGCGTCGTAGCGGCCCGGCCTCGTCGGGACGCCGCCCACGTGCCCGTCGGGACCGATCGCGACGCCCGGCGGCAGCTTGCCCGCGTCGGTGACGGTGTAGGTCGCCAGCACGCCCTCGGGAGCGCCCTCGATCCCGATCGAGCTGTCGAGAAGCACGCCGACCCTGGCGGGGAAGGTCAGCTGAACGGGAGACCAGGTCGCCTTCCTGTGCACGATCAGCGTGATGCGCTCGTCGGCACAGATCTTGTCCTTGCAGACCGTGATCGTGGTGGAGTAGGTGCCTGGCCGCTTCGGCGTGCCGTACATGATGCCGGCCTCGTCGACGCCCACCCCCGGCGCGAGCGTCGCGCGTTCGAAGTCGACGTTGTCGTCGACAGGCAGCAGCCGTTCGTCGACGCCGATCCCCTCCGTGAGGTGGAAGGTGTTCTCGACCAGCAGCTTCGGGCTCTGCGCCTCGTGCAGCACGGGGGTGTCGCGAACCATGGACGCGGGCCTCACCCCCATCGAGGGCACCAGTGGCATGACCGCGCACAACGCGGACAGAGCGACGAGCGCCAGCCACTTCCACTGCATGCAGGGTACCTACCCCTTTCGCAGCTCAGCGTCACTCCAGACGCACACGGACATAATCAGGACATGGCTGAATCCGCCCAGACGCTCGAACGCGGGCTCCACCTGCTCAGGCTGCTCGCCGACGGTCACGGCGGACGCACGCCCACCGAGCTCGCGGCCCAGCTGTCGCTGAGCCGCCCCGTGGTCTACCGCCTGCTGACCTCACTGCAGAACGAGGGGTTCGTCAGGCGGGACCGCGAAGGGCGGGTCCATCTGGGGTACGGCGTGCTGGTGCTGGCCCAGGCGGTACAGCCGCTGCTGCGCGCGGCGGCGCTGCCCACGCTGCGGCGGCTGGCCGAGCAGGTGGGCGCGACCGCGCATCTCACGGTGGCCGAGGGCGACGACGGGCTCGCCGTCGCCGTGGTCGAGCCGTCGTGGACCACCATGCACGTCGCCTATCGGGAGGGCGCTCGGCACCCGCTCACCAAGGGAGCGGCAGGTCAGGCCATCCTCGCGTTGCGGTCGGGCGACACGGGGTATCTCGTGACGGAGGGACAGCTGCAGGAGGGCGCACGCGGTGTGGCCGCGCCGGTCGCCGGGCTGCCCTGGCTGGAGGCGTCGGTGGGCGTGGTGACGTTCGGCCCGCTGGGCCAGGAGGTCGGGCCGCGCGTGGTGGAGGCCGCCCGCGAGCTGACCGAGGCTCTCGGGTGAGCCGCCGGTTGACATCCTCCGCCGAATGAAGGAGCGTATTTACGCATAGAGGACACCTATGTCCGATAAACGGACGGAGCAGTGATGCCGTACTACCGCCAGGTGGGAGAGATCCCCCGCAAGCGCCACGTGCAGTTCAAGCGCCCGGACGGCGGCCTGTACGCCGAGGAGCTGATGGGTGAGGAGGGCTTCTCCTCCGACTCCTCGCTGCTGTACCACCGCTACCTGCCGACCGCGATCGTCAAGGCCGAGGCCGTCGACCCCGTCGTCTCGGTGAACACCGCGCCCAACCTGCCGCTGTCCCCGCGCCACTTCCGCACGCAGGACCTCACCAGCGCAGGCGACCTGGTCGCCGGGCGCGTCCTGCTGTCGGCCAACGGCGACGTCCGATTGTCGTACGCCACCACCGACCGGCCCAGCGAGCTCTACCGCAACTCCAAGGGCGACGAGTGCGTCTACATCCAGCGCGGCAGCGTCCGCTTCGAGTCGACCTACGGGGTCATCGAGGCAGGTGAGGGCGACTACGTCGTGATCCCGACCGGCACGATCCACCGCTGGGTCCCCTCGGGCACCGTGAACGCCCTGGTCATCGAGGCGTCAGGGCACATCAGGCCGCCCAGGCGCTACCTGTCGCAGTACGGGCAGTTCCTCGAGCACGCGCCGTACTGCGAGCGCGACCTCAGGACGCCGCAGGAGCCGCTGATCACCGAGGGCGAGGAGGTCCCCGTCCTGGTGCGCACGCGCGGCGGGCTCACCAGGCTGACCTACCGCAACCACCCCTTCGACGTGGTCGGCTGGGACGGCTACCTCTACCCCTACGCCTTCAACATCGAGGACTTCGAGCCCGTGGTGAAGAAGACGCACGCGCCGCCGCCCGTCCACCAGACCTTCGAGGGTCCGGGCTTCGTGGTGTGCTCGTTCATGCCGCGCCCGCTCGACTTCCACCCCGAGGCCGTGCCGATCCCCTACAACCACCACAACGTCGACTCCGACGAGTTCATGTTCTACGTGGGCGGCGACTACTCCGCGCGGGCGGGCTCCGGCATCGACGTCGGCTCGATCTCGCTGCACCCCGCCGGCTTCACCCACGGCCCGCAGCCCGGAGCGGTCGAGGCGGTGATCGCCGCGGGCGCCACGCACACCAGCGAGATGGCCGTCATGGTCGACACCTTCAGACCGCTCGACCTCGGCGAGGGCGCACTTGCCTGCGAGGACCCCGGCTACGCATGGACCTGGGCGCGATGACCTCCTTCGAGTGCGGCACCCAGGGGCCGCGTACGACCCTGTTCTCCTCGCTGGTCGACGACGCGGGGCTGTTCCCGCCGACCTCCCTGCACATGTCGGAGGCGCTCGCGCGACACCAGCGCGACCTCGACGCGGGCAGCCCCGTGCTGACCCACCGCTTCCTGTGCCCGTCCAGCAGGCTCGACGCCCTGCGCAGGGAGCCCCAGCAGCCCAGGAGGCTCGGCCTCATCGTCGACACCTCCGAGATCCCCCCCTTCGACGACCTGCCCGTCGATCTCGTCGAGGTACGGCTGCCGCCCGAGCAGTCGGTGAACGCGATGGCCGAGCGGCTGCAGGGCCACCTGCCGCCGAACGCCGCCCTCTTCATCGAGGTGCCTCCCACCAAGCTCGTGCCGAACATGCCGCAGGGGGTCGGGCTGAAGGTGCGCTGCGGCGGCGCCACCCCCGACGCCTTCCCGAGCGTCGGCCAGCTGGCCGCGTTCATCGGCTTCTGCGTCGCCCACGACATCAGGTTCAAGGCCACCGCCGGGCTGCACCACGCCGTGCGCCACTTCGACCCCTCGCTCGCCGTCGACCGCCACGGCTTCCTCAACCTCGTGCTCGCCGTCTGCGAGGCCGTCGAGGAGCGCGACCCCGCGCACGTGCTGGGCACCACCGACGTGGGCGAGCTCGTACGGCTGGCGCGGGCCGTCCCCGAGCAGACCGCCAAGCGGGCCAGGCAGCTCCTGGTCAGCTACGGCTCGTGCAGCACCAGCGCGCCCATCGACGACCTGCGAACCCTTGGATTGGACACCTGATGAGCTGGGGACTCGACAACCTGCCCTACGGCGTCTTCTCCAGGCGCGGACAGGCGCCTCGCGTGGGCGTGCGCTACGGCGACGCCGTCCTCGACCTGGCCGCCGCGCTGCACGACGAGGTGTTCGCCACCGGCTCGCTGAACGCCTTCATGGCCAGAGGGCGCACCGCCTGGCACGACACGCGCACGCTGATCCAGAACAAGCTCTCCACCGACCAGTCCGTCACCGAGGCCCACCTGGTGCCGCTCGACCAGGTCACCCTGCACCTGCCGTTCGAGGTGGCCGACTATGTCGACTTCTATTGCTCGATCGAGCACGCCTCGAACCTGGGCAGGATGTTCCGTCCCGACGAGGAGCCGCTGAAGCCGAACTGGCGTCACCTGCCCGTCGGCTACCACGGCCGCGCGGGCACCGTCGTGGTCTCGGGCACCGACGTCGCCAGGCCCAGCGGCCAGCTCGGCCCCGGCAGGTTCGGCCCGACCGCCAAGCTCGACATCGAGGCGGAGCTGGGCTTCGTGGTCGGCTCACCCGACGGCGCCGCCTTCGAGGAGCGCGTCTTCGGCGTGACGCTCGTCAACGACTGGAGCGCGCGCGACATCCAGGCGTGGGAGTACGTGCCGCTCGGGCCCTTCCTCGGCAAGTCCTTCGCGACCTCGATCTCGCCGTGGATCACGCCGCTGGAGGCGCTGCCGAGGGTCCGGGGACGAGCCCAGGATCCCGCGCCGCTGCCGTACCTGTCGCGGGAGGCCGACTGGGGGCTGGACATCGCGCTGGAGGTGGAGCTGAACGGCGAGATCGTCTCGCGGCCGCCGTACGCGACCATGTACTGGACCCCCGACCAGATGCTCGCGCACATGACCGTGAACGGCGCGACCCTCAGGACAGGAGACCTGTTCGCCAGCGGCACGATCTCCGGCGACGCCGCCGACACCCGGGGCTCGCTGATCGAGCTCACGTGGAACGGCACGGAACCACTCAAGCTCGGCAACGGGGAGATCCGCACGTTCCTGGAGGACGGCGACATCGTCACCATCCGCGCCACCGCCGGGGCCATCGCTTTGGGAGAAGTGTCCGGAACCATCACTCCGGGTGCTTGATCACTCACTCCCCGCTAAACTCTGGGACCTTCCCCCGGAGTGAAGGAGTGAGATGCGGCGCGCCCTTGTGCTGCTCGGCGGTCTGCCACTGATCGGTGGCTGCAGTCTGGTGAGGGCCGAGGGGCCCGTGCCGCCCGCTCCTCCGACGATCGCCGTCTCCCCCGCCTTCGACACCGACCAGGCCAGGCCCGACCGCGGCCTGGTCGTCAAGGCCAGCGGCGGCAAGCTCGGCAAGGTCGACGCCTACGCCGGCGCCGTCGCCATCCCAGGCAGGTACGACTCCACCGGCACGGTCTGGCGCTCGAGCTGGGCGCTGCCGCCCGGCGTCGAGCACACCGTGACGGCCACGGCCGCGGGCCCGCAGGGCGGCCCCACCACCCTGGCGATGGGCCGCTTCCGCACCCGCGCCGCCCAGCGCACGTTCAAGGTGGCGTCGGTCTCGCCGCTGCCGGGCGAGACCGTCGGCGTCGGCACCCCGATCATCGTCACCTTCGACAACCCCATCCGCCACAAGGCGGCCGTCGAACGCGCCATGGAGGTGCGCTCCACCAAGCCGGTCGACGGCGCGTGGCGCTGGACCAGCGACACCGAGGCCGTCTACCGCACGAGGCACTACTGGCCGGCGCGGCAGAACGTCTCCTTCACCGCCCACCTGTCAGGCGTCAGAGCCGCCCCAGGCGTGTACGGCACGGCCGACCACGCGCTCGCCTTCACGATCGGCCGCAGGCAGACCAGCTCCGTCGACACCGTCACCCACCAGATGGTCGTGCGCCGCGACGGCGCGATCGTGCAGGCCTTGGCGATCAGCGCGGGCATGGCCACCACCCGCGAGTACACCACCACCAGCGGCATCCACCTGACCATGGAGAAGGGCGACCCGGTCAGGATGATCTCGCCCGGCAGGCGCAAGGGCGACCCCGGCTTCTACGACCTGCTGATCGACCACGCGGTCCGCATCTCCAACAGCGGCGAGTACGTCCACGCCAAGAACAACGTCTGGGCGCAGGGCAGGGTCAACGTCAGCCACGGCTGCGTCAACGCCAGACCCGACCAGGCCGCCTGGTTCTACGACAACTCGCTGCGCGGCGACCCTGTCACCATCGTCGGCACCGACCGCGAGCTCGAGTGGAACAACGGCTGGGGCTACTGGCAGCTGCCATGGGACAAGTGGGTCCAGGGCAGCGCCCTGTACGACCCCAGGCCGTCGGGCGCCTGGGTCGCCGCCAAGCCCCCGCCACACGCCCTGCCGTGAATCGATTCCAATCCCGGTGGCCGCTGGCACTGCAAAGTGGGTAATCAGAGGATTACCGTAGAGACGGAACCACTTGAGGACATGGGCCCGTTTCCCTTACAGGAGGGCCGGAGTATGGATGATTGGGTCATCTGGATAATCCTCGCCGTCGTCCTCGGCGTGGCCGAAATCTTCTCCCTCACCGCCGCACTGGGTCTGCTGGGGGTCTCGGCGCTGCTCACCGCGTTGGTGGCGGCCATCGGGTTGCCGATACCCATACAGCTCCTGGTGTTCACCCTCACCTCGGTCGCGGGACTGGTCGTCATCCGGCCGCTCGCGATGCGCAACATCCGGCAGCCCCAACTCCAGCGCTTCGGCGTCGACGCGCTGGTGGGCAAGTCCGCGTACGTCGTCAAGGAGGTCACGGGCCGCCAGGGCCTCGTCCGCATCGGCGGCGAGGAGTGGTCGGCGCGGGCCTACGACGAGACCGTGGTGATCCCGGAAGGGGCGACCGTCGACGTCATCGAGATCGAGGGCGCCACGGCCCTCGTCTACCCCCGGGAGTGATCAAATGGCGCTACTCATAGCGGGACTCGTAGTCGCACTGTTCGCCGTGTTCACCGTGTTGCGTGCCGTACGCATCGTGCCGCAGGCCCGCGCGCGCAACGTCGAGCGGCTGGGCCGCTACCACCGCACGCTCAAACCCGGCCTGAACTTCGTGATCCCCTACATCGACCGCGTCTATCCCATGATCGACCTGCGTGAGCAGGTCGTCTCCTTCCGCCCGCAGCCCGTCATCACCGAGGACAACCTGGTCGTCGAGATCGACACCGTCCTGTACTTCCAGGTGACCGACCCGCGCGCGGCAGCGTACGAGATCGCCAACTACATCCAGGCGGTCGAGCAGCTCACCGTCACCACGCTGCGCAACGTCGTCGGCTCCATGGACCTCGAGAAGACCCTCACCTCCCGCGACACCATCAACAGCCAGCTGCGCGGCGTCCTCGACGAGGCGACAGGCAAGTGGGGGCTGCGCGTCAACCGCGTCGAGATCAAGGCGATCGACCCGCCCAAGACGATCAAGGACGCCATGGAGAAGCAGATGCGCGCGGAGCGGGACAAGCGCGCCGCCATCCTGAGCGCCGAAGGACAGCGCCAGTCGCAGATCCTGACCGCCGAGGGCGACAAGCAGGGCGCCATCCTGCGCGCCGAGGGCCAGCGGACCGCCAAGATCCTCGAGGCCGAGGGCCAGTCCCGCGCGATCGACCAGGTCTTCCAGGCCGTCCACCGCAACGACCCCGACCCCAAGCTGCTGGCCTACCAGTACCTCCAGGTGCTTCCCCAGCTCGCCCAGGGCCAGGGGAACACGTTCTGGGTGATCCCGAGCGAGGTCACGTCCGCGCTGCAGGGCGTCTCCAAGGCCTTCACCGAGGCCCTCCCGCCCTCCGCCGCGACGCTTCCGGCTTCGTCGGACTCGTCCGCCTCGGACGTCTCGGAGGCGGAGGAGGAGATCGCCAGGGCTTCGGAGGCCGCGGCGGAGGCGGTGGCCGACGCCCGGGAGGCCGAAACCACCCCAGGCCCTCGCCAGCTCACCTCGGCCGTCCCCGAGCCGTCGCCGTACCCCGACCTGGAGAAGAACCGCCAGGAGGCCTGACCCGACCATCCGCCCGACGGCATGGACCTCACCGGTGGGGCACTTCGCGCCGCGGAGTTCGGACAACCCGTGTGGGGGCACCACCCCCACACCTCCAAGCCAACGGCATCGTCCTCACTGAAGGCGCTTCGCGCCTTGGGGCTCGGGCAGCGTTGTGTGGGGGCATGCCCCCACACCCCCCGGCGAGGAGGCCCCACGCTGTGAGAGTAACCCTAGGCCGGGTCCGGGCCCAGGGGGGCGCCGGGGCTGTCGACCAGGGTGCACTCGGCGACGGGGCCGTTGGAGATGCCCGACCACACGCCCGCGACCGCCCACCCGTCGTTCTGGTCGAACCCGAACTCCAGCACCGCCGTCTGCCCCTCCTTCACCGCGGACGGGTCGATCGTGAAGGCCGACTCCTCCGTCGGCGGGAACACCGTCAGCTTCGCCTCCTCCCTCGGCACCCAGCTCGCGCTGCGCGGCTGCGGGCTGCAGCGCTTGCCGTTCGGGATGAAGTCGACGACGGCCCTGAGCCCCATCTTCTCCAGGTCCGCCTGCAGGGCCTTGGGGTTCTTCGCTTCGTTGATGCTGATCTGGATGGTCCCGTCGGCGTTCTTGGTGATCGCGTAGGCGGGCGCGCCTCCACCGAACACCAGGGGTACGGCGACCGCCACGGCGGCGGCCAGCCCCAGCGCGGGTGCCAGCAGGCGGACGGG
Organism: Nonomuraea roseola; assembly: GCF_039535395.1. Classification (NCBI taxonomy): domain Bacteria; kingdom Bacillati; phylum Actinomycetota; class Actinomycetes; order Streptosporangiales; family Streptosporangiaceae; genus Nonomuraea; species Nonomuraea roseola. Next base: position 3,501,617 of record NZ_BAAAXC010000015.1, on the reverse strand, counting down.
ACGCCGATGGGGCCTGGTCTGGATCTCGGTCATGACGAACTCCTTGAGTTGCCGGTGACGGCCCTCAGGAAGATCGCGCTCCACCGGGGTGAACTCGTTCATCGGATCTCCTTCAGCGGGCTCAGGTCACCATCTATCTGTCGCGACCGGGGTGGCGGTTCCAACCTTCTTCTGGCCCTGGACAATCGGGACTTCACGGTGCCGACGGGAATGCCGAGCGCCTCGGCCGCCTCGGCGTAGTCGAGCCCCGACCACACGCACAGCGCGAAGACCTCCCGCTCATGGCGGCGCAGGCCGCCGTAGGCCATCCGGACCGCCGCCAGGCGCTCGGTGTCGTCGAGCCGTCCGGCCACCTCGTCGGCGAAGTCGGGGATCGGATCGGGCCTCGGCACGCGCGCCATCGCGTCCTGGTGCCTGCGTACGGCCCGCCGCATGTTGCGCACCACGTTGGTGGCCACACCCAGCAGCCACGGGCGCAGCGACCCGCCGTCAGGGTCGATCCTCCGGCGCAGCCGCCAGGCTTCGAGGAAGGTCAGCGACAGCGCGTCCTCGGCGGCGGCCCAGTCGCCGAGCAGGCGGAAGGCATGGTTGTAGACCGAGCGCGCGTAGTCGTCGAAGAGCTGCGCGAAGGCTTCGGGATCTCCGTCACGTATCCGAGCACGAAAAGGCATGTCCACACCTAGGACTGTCCGCGGACGGAGGCGGGTTCCCACAGAATGAGGAAGCCCGGCCACGGTGGCCGTGGCCGGGCCCGATGTCAGCCGCTCCTCATGAGCTTCCCTGGGCGCACGTCGAGCTGGTGACGTTCAGGCGGTCCGCTGTTGAATCAGTCCCACTCCAGCAGCAGGTAGCCCCTGTGCGGCACCTCGGCCGTCGAAGGTGACACCCGTTCGGGGGGCGCGAGCGGGCGCAGCAGCGTCGCGACGGGCTCGGCGGCCAGGTCGACGACGGGCCGCGCGGGGTCGGCCGAGCCGTTGGCGATCGCCAGCCGCCACCTGCCGTTGACCCTGGCCAGCTGCGGCAGGAGGTGCGGGCCGCCGGTGACCATCGGGAAGTCCCCTCCGAGGAAGCGGATCGCCTTCTGGGCCAGGCGCTGCCCGTCGTCGCAGCGTCCGAGCTTCTCGGGAGCACAGGCCGCGATCGTGTGGACCCTGCCGCCGAGCTCGTTGACGAAGCTGACCCGCCCCGCGCCCCAAGGCTCGAAGCGCGGGCCGAGAAGCTCGGTCCACACCTCCGCGCCGGGCCCGGCCTCCAGCCGCGCCACGGCGTCCTGCACGTTCACGCTCAGCAGTTCGCCACCGTCCACCACCCTCTCCATGGCGTACGGCACAGCGGACGGCGTGTCTCGCAGCGCCACCTCGGAGACCGTGACGCCGAGCAGGTGACCGTACCCGCGCTCGGTCAGGATCGCGGCGGCCTCGCCGTCCAGCAGCAGGCCGCCGCGCAGCAGCTCGCCGGGGTCGGGGACGGCCCAGGCCAGGTCGCCGAAGAGCGCGGTCACCCCGGCCACGCCCGCCTGGATGGGCACGCCGTACCTGAGGAGGAACTCGGCGGCCCGCAGCGGGTCGGCGCTCAGCCCCGCCATGGTGCCGTCGCCGTGGAGGGAGGTCGCGGCCGTCGGCCACCAGGGGACGCCCACGCCGACCGTGGTCAGGGAGGGGGTGAGGGTGGCGTCGAGGGCGGGGCGCGAGGCGGTCAGCATGCGGCCGACGCGGGGGTAGCGTTGTGGCGCGCCCGTGACGAAGGGGAAGAGGTCGAGCAGCAGCGCGTCGGCGCCGGACAGGTGCGCGGCGACCATCTCCGACCACGTCTGGGTGTCGGACTTGGACCACTCGGTGTGCTTCCAGTTCTCCACCTCCGGCGCGACCTCGACGCCCGAGGGCCGTAGCGGGCGCTGGAGTTCGAGCATGGCGATCGAGTAGGAGAGCTGGCGGGCGACGGTGTCGCTGTAGGGGGCGAAGTGCGGCCGATGCGCCCCCGCCCTCTCGAACAGCGCGTCCCAGTCGCGGCCCTCGGCGGAGGCGACGCCCAGGCCCGAGCTCATGACGCCGAGCGTGGCCCTGCCGCCGACCGCCTGCCGTACGGCGTCGAGGGTCTCCAGCTGGGCTTCACGCCAGGTGCGCTGGAGCAGCTCCCGCCAGGGGTGCGGCGGCCCGGTGATCGCGGCCACCAGTTCCTCGCGGGACGGCTTCTCCCCCGCCAGCAGCGCGAACCGCTCCAGCATCTCGGGCTCGAAGCCGCCGCCCCACGTCAGCGGCGAGTGGTTGTGGAAGCGGTAGTCGTCCTCCAGCCACAGCACGCGGAAGCCGAGGGAGGCGAAACGGCCGTAGTGGGCGGCCAGCCACGCGCGCCAGGCGGGACAGGCGAAGGAGGCGGTCGTGGTGGACACCTCGCCCAGAGGGGAGACCATCGGGGCGAACCCGGCGTCCTGGATCCTGCCCCTGTCGGCGTGTCCGGTGGTCACCCACGGGTTCAGGCTGACGCTCAGCCCGTGTGCGGCCAGTACGTCCCTGGCCTCGCGGACCAGCTCGAACCACAGGTCCTCGTCAGCGCCGAGCGGGTGGCCGGCGTGCAGTTCCTCCGCGTTGAACATGAGCACGACCTCCTCCACGCCGTGCTCGACGCAGAAGTCGGCCAGCGCGCGGGGATCGGAGCCGGGCAGGAGCTGGTAGCGAAGGTGGTATCGGGTCACGCGTTCCACATCTTCCCCGCGAGGATGTCGAAGGTCGGCTCCACCAGCCGCCACACGTCCTGCTCGGTGTAGTCGGCCTCGGTCAGGTCGTTCCACACCGCCGACATGGCGCCGCGCAGCAGCGGGTGCTTCGGCTCGACGGTCATCCCCTCGGCGAAGACGTGCGGCTCCCACTCGCGTTCGAGGAAGTCCGCGTCCAGCCCCGTGGGGTGGTAGTAGTCGGCGAACGGCACGATGTACAGCAGGCAGTCGTCGGTGTTGACGAAGCGGTAGCCGTCGCGCACCGCAGAGAGCGGGTCGTACCAGGCGGTGCTCCAGGTGTTGATGGTGACGTCGCGGTCGTAACCCTCGGCGTCGCCCGTCATCCTGGTGAAGCTGCCCCACGCCCTCGGATGCTTGCCCAGCGACCTGACGTGCGCGGCCATGGCGTTGAAGTACTCGCGGAAGAGCTCGGGCGAGGAGAGGTACTCGTCGGCCCCGAAGTGCAACTCGGGTCCGCGGAACCACGGGACGAACTCGTCGAAGACCTCCTTCACGAAGGCCGTCGTCTCGGGCCTGGACAGGTCGAGATGGTCGCCCGTCCCCAACTCCGGCCGGTAGCGCGTGAAGGCCAGCGAGTGCGCGGGCCCGTCGATCTCGGGGATGAGCGTGACGCCGTGCTCGGCCGCCAGGTCCTCGAAGGAGTCCCACTCGGCCCTGCTGTAGGCGCCGTCGGAGGAGGCCAGGCCGGGGAAGCGCTCACTGACCAGCCGGAAGCCGGCCTGAACGCCGTCCCATGGGCCGGTCCTGTCCTTGCGGAAGCCGTTGTCGTTGAGGTGGAGCTGCAGCTCGTTGAGCTTCAGCTCGCCCATCCGCACGATGAGGTCGCGGACGAAGCCCGGAGTGAAGAAGCGGCGGCCCACGTCGAGCATGAAGCCGCGCACCTCGTAACCCGGCCAGTCCGCGCCCTCGCCTGCGGGGAGCTCGCCGTGCCTGTCGAGGTGCTGGAGCAGGGTGCGGGCGCCGTACCGCAGGCCGCGCGGGGTGGGCGCGGAGACGGTCGCGCCATCCTCACCGACCGAGAGCAGGAAGCCCTCCTGCGCGAAGCGCTCGCCGCCCTCCGCGTCGACCAGCTCGGGGTCGAGGAGCAGCGCGATGTCGCCTGGCAGAGCGGGCAGGCCCAGCTGCGCGCCCTCCGGGGCGAGCGAGCCGGGGCGCGGGCGAAGGACGCCCGCGCCCGGCTTCCACCGGCGTACCGCCGGTCTCACACCTGGCCTCGCTCGAAGTAGGCGATGAGCTCCGGGTCCAGCGGCGGCACGTCGTACGGCATGCCGCCGTCACGCAGGGACATCGTGGCCATGTACCCCGCCGCGACGCTCATCCTGGCCGCCACGGGAGAGGTGTCGGTGACGCCTCCCTCGCGCACGAACCTGTTGAACTCCGCGATGATCCCGGTGTCCGCCCCGCCGTGCGAGCCCTGCGCGTCCGGCACCTTGTAGGCGATGTCGCAGTCGTCGCGGTAGGAGGTGGGACCGGTGTTCCAGACCTTCACCGTGTCGCCAGGGCCGTCGCCGAAGTTCTCCAGGCGGCCCTCCGTCCCGATGACCGTGTAGTTGCGCACGTAGTCGGGGCTGAAGTGGCACTGCTGGTAGGCGGCGATGACCCCGTTGTCGAGGCGCATGTTCATCACCGACACGTCCTCGACGTCGACGACGTGGTTGAGGTTCCTGCGCTCGGTGGGGGGCCACTCGAACTCCCTCAGCCACCCGTCGGGCCGCGGCGTGCCGGGCTCGCGGCGCGGCAGGTCGCCGTAGAGCATCAGGTCACCGAGCGCGTTGACGCGCGTGGTGTAGCCGCCCGCCAGCCAGTGGATGACGTCGAGGTCGTGCGCGGCCTTCTGCAGGAGCAGGCCCGTGGTGCGGGTGCGGTCCGCGTGCCAGTCCTTGAAGTAGTAGTCGCCGCCGTAGGAGACGAAGTGGCGCACCCAGACGGTCTTCGGCTCACCGATGACGCCCTTCTGGATGATGTCGCGCATCAGGCGGACCACGCCCATGTGGCGCATGTTGTGCCCCACGTACAGACGGGTCCCTGTGCGCTTGGCGGTGCGCAGGATGTTGTCGCAGCCCTCGACCGTGATGTGCAGCGGCTTCTCCAGGTAGACCGCCTTGCCCGCCTCGAGCGCCTCGACCGCGATGCGCTCGTGGGTGTCGTCGGGCGTCATCACGATGACGGCGTCGATGTCCTTCCTGTCGAGCAGTTCGCGGTAGTCCTCTGTCAGGATGTCCGCCTCGAACTTCTCGGCCTGACGCTTGAGCACTGCCGGGTCGGAGTCGCACAGCGCGGCCACGACCGAGCCCTTGCCCGGCCGGTGCGCCGACAGCGCCAGGTTGGTTCGCAGCCCGAGGCCGATGACTCCGATGCGCAGGTCTTCCACTTCTGTCCTTTCCTCGACGTACGGCGGGGTCAGCCCTTGGCGATGGAGGCCTCGTACTCGGCCTTCATCGCGGCGCCGCCCTTGTCCATGTACTTCTTGACGAAGCTCTTCCACTCCGACAGCGGCTTGCGGCCGGTGACGAAGTCCACGATCGAGTCCGACGCCAGCGTGCTGAGCTCGCCGCTCTTCTGCGTGTAGGTGTCGGAGAAGTGACCCGTGGTGACGCGCTGCTGGAGCATCGGCGCGACCTTGGTCTCGAACTCGTGGATGAGCTTGGTGCGCTCGGGCTGACCCGGCAGGAACAGCGCCGAGGGCGAGCCGATGACGAACGAGATCGGCTGCTGGGTGGTGGGAACCTCGGTCTTGCCCTTGTCGGTGAAGGAGAGGTCGCCGTCCTTCTTGGTGAAGTGCGTGCCCTCGACACCGAAGTTGACGAGCTGGTACTCCTCGGTGCCGAACGGCGCGGCCATGAAGTTCAGCACGCCGAGCAGCGTCTCGATGCGCGCCTTGTCGACCTTGTTGCTGATCGCGGTGAAGCCGACCGAGCCGAGACCCGCGTTGTAGACGGGCTTGGAGGAGGGGGTGGCGGCGAAGGGCACGATGGCGCCGAGGTTGTACTTCTGCGTCTTGGCGTCGTTGAGGAAGCCGGGGAAGGACTCGACGTAGGCGCCGATCTGACCGTTGGCGACCTTGTCCTTGATGGTGGCGAGGGCGGGGTCGGGCCAGAACAGGTTGGCCTGGAAGCACTTGACCGCGAGTTCGAGGGCGGCGAAGTACTCCTGGGTCTCGTACTGGTGGGTCAGCTTGCCGCCTTCGAGCTTCCACGTGTTCGGCGCGCCGTACCAGTGGCTGAACATGTGCACGTGGTTCACGTACGACGGCTCGAGCGGGTACTTGTTCTTCTTGACGTCGAGCAGCTGCTTCGTCTTCTCGAAGAAGTCGTCGGCGCTGGTGAAGCTCGTGCCGCCGACCGGCTGCCAGTAGTCCTGGTTGACGAGGAAGACCTGGCCGAACTTGCTGTAGGCCACGGCCACGCCGTAGAGCTTGCCGTCGGTGACGGCCGACTTCCACGCCACGTCGCCGAGGTTGGCCAGGTTCGGGTACTTCTTGATCGCGTCGCCGCTCAGGTAGGACGTGAGGTCGTGGAACTTGGCGGCCAGGAGCTCGGGCACGCGCTGCAGTCCCTGGTTCGGCGGGAACCACACCAGGTCGGGCAGGTCGTCACTGGCGATGATCGCGTTGAACTTGTCGGGGTAGCCGTCGCCGACCACGATGTTCATGTCCCACTCGGCGCCCAGGGCCTTGTTGAGCTCCTGCAGGTAGGCGCTCTGGCCGGGGGCGGGAGGGGCCACGTCCCAGGTCTGGGTGAGCGAGGTGACCTTCTTGCCGTCGCCGGGCGGGGTGGCCACCGACTTCACCAGCTCGGTCGGGTACTTCAGGTAGGCGGGGTCCTGACCGGCGTCGATGGGCAGGTCGGGGGTCGGGATCTTGGCGGCGGTGAAGGTGGGGAGCGCGAGCTTCTTCGACAGCTCCGCGCCGCCCTTCTTGGCGCCGGCCGCGCCGCCGCCCTCGCCCCCGCAGGCGGACAGACCGGCGACCGTGACGCCGGCGATGGCGAGTCCGAGGAAACCGCGACGGGACATGGTTGAGGACATGGATGTCTCCTGGGGGTGTGTTCAGCCCTTGATGGCGCCGGTCAGGACGCCCTTGGTGAAGTACTTCTGGAGGAAGGGGTAGACGAGCAGGATCGGGACGAGGGCGATGACCAGCACCGCCATCTGGACCGAGGAGGCGGGCAGGTCGCGCACGATCGCGACGTCGGAGCCCGCGGCGGCGTTACCCCTGAAGATGAACTGCCGCAGCACGACCTGGATCGGGTGCATCGACTGGTCGTTGAGGTAGAGGATCGCGTTGAAGAAGGTGTTCCAGTACGAGACCGCGTAGAAGAGGCCGACCACGGCGATGACCGCCTTGGACAGCGGGATCGCGATGCGCCACAGCATCCGCCACTCGCTGCAGCCGTCCATCTTGGCCGCCTCGAACAGCTCGTCCGGCAGGTTCTGGAAGAAGGCCCTGACCACGACCACGTTGAAGGCGTTGACCAGCACGGGCACGATCAGCGACTGGTAGGTGTCGATCATGCCGAGCTCCTTGACCATCAGGTAGCTCGGGATCATGCCGGGGGTGAAGAGGAAGGTGGCCAGCACCATCAGCAGGATCGGCTTGCCGCCGAGCATGCCCCTGCGCGAGAGCGCGTAGCCGAGGAAGACCGTGCAGACCAGGCTCAGGGCGGTGCCGGCGAGTGTGATGCCGATGCTGATCAGCACCGAGCGGGTGACCGCGCCGCCCGAGAGGATCACGGAGTAGGCCTCGAAGGTCGGCTTCGAGGGGAAGAGCACGTAGGCGCCGCCGTTGGCGATGCTCTCCGCGCGGCCCATCAGGCTGGTGCCGAGCGCCAGGCCGAACGGGTACAGCACGGCCACGGTGATCGCGGTCAGGACCAGGAACTTCAGGGTGCGGCCCGCGATGGTCGGGCGCTCCATCCACGGTGGCCTCATCGGTAGATCCCCTGCTCTCCGAAGCGGTGTGCGAGCTTGTTCGCCGCGTAGATCAGCGCCGCGCCGATGAGGCCCTTCATGAGGCCGGCCGCGGTGCTCATGCCCCAGTCGCCGTCACGGATGCCGTGGTAGTAGACGTAGGTGTCGATCACCTCGGCCGCTCCCGCGCCGACCGCGTCCCTCTGCAGGACCATCTGTTCGAAGCCGACGGAGAGGATGTCGCCGAGGCGCAGGATCAGCATCATGAGGACGACCGAGCGGATGCCCGGCAGCGTCACGTGCCACAGGCGGCGCTTCCAGTCGGCGCCGTCGATCGCGGCGGCCTCGTAGTGGCTCATGTCGATGGCGGTGATCGCGGCCAGGAAGATGATCGTTCCCCAGCCGCAGTCCTTCCAGATCACCTGGGCCGTGACCAGCAGCTTGAAGGTGTCCGGGTTGGACATCAGGTTGCCGATGGTGACGCCGTGCGTGTTCAGGAAGCCGCTCACGGTGCCGGCGCCACCGATGACCTGCTGGAACATCGCGACGACCACGACCCATGACAGGAAGTGCGGCAGGTAGACGACCGACTGGATGAACCGCTTGATGCGGTGGCCGACCAGGGAGTTCAGCAGCAGCGCGAGCGCGATCGGCGCGGGGAAGTACAGCAGCAGCTGCAGCGCGGTGATCTGCAGCGTGTTGCTGACCGCGGACCAGAACTCCGGCTCCTCCAGGAGGGTGGCGAAGTTCTCCAGGCCCACCCACGGGCTGCCGTTGATGCCCAGGAACGGCGCGTAGTCCTTGAACGCGATCACGTTCCCGAGGAGCGGGACGTAGAAGAAGACCACGAAGTACAGGACTCCGGGCACGCACAGCGCCAGCAGGGTCCAGTCGCGCTTCAACCGGTCTCTGATGGACCGTCGCTGCGGGCGAGTGTCCACCAGGACCTCCGCCCGGGCGGCTGCCGTGGATGCGACCACGTCTCACCTCCAAGTCAGAACGAGTTCGCCTGGAGGCTAGCGCCCATTTATGCAAGTAACTAGAGTAAATCTTGCTCGTACGGACATCCTGGACGAATCGATGCCCTCCGGCAATCGGCCCGTGATGGAAGAGTTATCTCGCTGACCTGCGAAGATGCCCCGAAGCCCGAGTTGGAGGGCTCGGGAAAGATTTTTCAAGCAGGCGGCGTAAAGAGCAGGCGGTCGGCGTGGTTGAGCGCCAGCCGTACGGCGCCGAGCATGATGCACTCGCTCCCGAGACCCGACGCCGTGACCTTGGGCGGGTAGAGGCAGTACTCGTCGAGCAGTTCCTGGATGGGGTCGACGAGCAGGTCGCCGGCGGAGGAGAGGCTGCCGCCGATCACCACCATCTCGGGGTCGAGCGGGTTCACCACGGGGATCAGCCCGGAGGCCAGCCCTCGCGCGAAGTCCCTGACCGCCTGACCGGCGCGCTCGTCGCCGTCCCTGGCCCTCGAGATCGCGAACTCGGCGCTCTGCCTGCTGGAGCGCAGCTCGCCGGGCTCGGCCGACATCGCGTAGTCCATGACGTGCCTGAAGGCCACCCAGTTGTCGTTGGGCTGCCTGCCGATCTCCCCTGAGGCCGCGTGCGACCCCCTGTACGGCACGCCGCCGATGAGCAGGCCCATGCCGATCCTGTTGCCGGTGAACAGGTAGACGACGTTGCTGCGCCCCTGCGCCGCTCCGCGCCAGTGCTCGGCGAGCACCGCGAGGCGCATGTCGTTCTCGACGACCACGGGGACGGGGAGCCTGGCCCCGAGCTCGGCCTGAAGGTGCAGGCCCGTCCAGCCGGGAAGGGCGATGCTCTTGACCACCCTGCCCTCGCCGTCGACGACGCCGGTGGTGCCCACGCCGACCGCGACCAGGTCGCCGACGGCGATCTCGGCGTCGGCGGCGGCCAGCCACACCTGCTCGACGGTGGCCGCGAGACGGTCGGGAGCGGCGGTGTCGGGTGCCAGCCTGCGCCTGCGCACCGACACGAGCCCGCCGTTGAGGTCGGAGACCGTGGCCCGCACGCCGGAATGGCCGATGCTGACGCCCACGACGTGCGCGGCGGAGGCGCGGAACCTGAAGCGCCGGGCGGGCCTGCCGCGCTGGCGGTCGCCCTGCTCCTCGACGCACTCCTCGGCCCAGCCCTCAGCCAGCAGGTCGTCGACGACGCCCTCCGCGGTCGGCCTGGAGACCCGGGCGGCCTTGGCCAGCTCCGTCAGGGTGGCGTCCTCGGACGCCCGCATGATCCGCAGGATGGCGGCCGAGTTGAGCCTCCTCAGGAGGGACGCGTCACCGCTCACCTGTCTCATGATGGGCCATTCTATTTCAAAAGGTTCCTTCGAAAAACCGTGAAGATTCCCTGACGGGCGCGTTAAGAAAACCTCGATGGACACGCAAGGTGATCACCGGCACAGTGCGTAAGGTTGTCAGGAGGGGGAAACGACCGTCATGAAAGCGCTGGTCAAGCAGAAGGCCGAGCCCGGCCTGTGGCTCGTCGACGTGCCCGAGCCCGTCGTCGGCCCTGGCGAGGTGAAGATCCGCGTGCTGCGCACCGGCATCTGCGGCACCGATCTCCACATCAGGAAGTACGACGACTGGGCGAAGAGCACGTTGACGCTGCCGCTCATCGTCGGGCACGAGTTCTCCGGCCAGGTGGTCGAGGTCGCCGAGGGCGTCGAGGACATCCAGGTCGGCGACCTGGTCAGCGGCGAGGGCCACATCGTCTGCGGGAAGTGCCGCAACTGCATGGCGGGCCGCAGGCACCTGTGCATCAACACGGTCGGGCTGGGAGTCAACCGCGACGGCGCGTTCGCCGAGTACGTGACCCTTCCCGCCTCGAACGTCTGGGTGCACCGCATCCCCGTCGATCCCGACATCGCGGCGATCTTCGACCCCTTCGGCAACGCCGTGCACACCGCGCTGTCCTTCCCGATGGTCGGCGAGGACGTCCTGGTCACCGGGGCGGGCCCCATCGGGCTGATGGCCGCCGCCGTCGCCACGCACGTGGGCGCCCGCAACGTCATGATCACCGACGTGAGCCCCGAGCGCCTCGACCTGGCGGGCAAGCTGGGCGTCAGCCTCGCGCTCAACGTCGCCCAGAGCTCCATCGCCGACGGCGTGAAGCAGCTGGGCATGCGCGAGGGCTTCGACGTCGGCCTGGAGATGTCAGGGCACCCGCAGGCCATGCGCGACATGATCGCGAACATGACCCACGGCGGCAGGATCGCCATGCTGGGCCTGCCCTCCGAGGAGTTCGCCATCGACTGGTCCACGGTCGTCACCTCGATGATCACCATCAAGGGCATCTACGGCCGCGAGATGTACGAGACCTGGTACAACATGTCGGTCCTGCTGGAGAAGGGGCTCGACCTCTCCCCGGTGATCACCGACAGGTTCTCCTACCGCGACTTCGACGCCGCCTTCGACACGGCGGCCAGCGGCCGTACCGGCAAGGTCATCCTCGACTGGAGCGACGCCGCGCCCCGCGCGTGACCGCCTGCCGTACCCACCGAAGGACCCCGGCGGCCACCGGTGGCGACCTCGGACGGGGCCGCTCCCGAAGGTCCCGACCTGCGACCGGGGAGAGGGTCGCGCGGACCGCGGGGTACGACCCCAGTCGGGCTGCTCCCGAAGGCCCCCACCTGCGACCAGGGAAAGTGCCGCGCGGACCGCGGGGTGCGACCTCCCCCTCAGAAGAGACTAGGAGCGTGTGATGTTCGGAAAGACGCGGGATGACCTGCGGGCGACGCTGGACGAGATCACCTCGGCCGGGCTGCTCAAGCCCGAAAGGGTCATCACCACCCCGCAGAGCGCCACGGTCGGCGTCGCGGGCCGCGAGGTGCTGAACTTCTGCGCCAACAACTACCTCGGGCTCGCCGACAATCCCGAGGTCATCGAGGCCGCCAAGCAGGCGCTCGACCGCTGGGGCTTCGGCATGGCCTCGGTGCGGTTCATCTGCGGCACCCAGGAGGTGCACAAGGAGCTGGAGTCGCGCCTTTCCGACTTCCTCGGCATGGAGGACACCGTCCTCTACAGCTCGTGCTTCGACGCCAACGGCGGCGTCTTCGAGACGCTGCTCGACGCGCAGGACGCGGTGATCTCCGACGCGCTCAACCACGCCAGCATCATCGACGGCATCAGGCTCTCCAAGGCACGCCGCCTGCGCTACGCCAACCGCGACATGGCCGAGCTCGAGGCCAGGCTCAAGGAGGCGTCCGACGCGCGGCGCAAGCTGATCGTGACCGACGGCGTGTTCTCCATGGACGGCTACGTGGCGCCGCTGCGGGAGATCTGCGACCTGGCCGACCAGTACGGCGCGATGGTCATGGTGGACGACTCTCACGCGGTCGGCTTCGTCGGCCCGACCGGTCGCGGCACCCCCGAACTGCACGGGGTGACCGACAGGATCGACATCATCACCGGCACCCTGGGCAAGGCCCTCGGCGGCGCCAGCGGCGGCTACGTGTCGGCCCGCAAGGAGATCTGCGACCTGCTGCGCCAGCGCTCGCGCCCCTACCTGTTCTCCAACTCCCTCGCCCCGGTGATCGCCTCGGCGTCACTGCGCATCCTCGACCTGCTGGAGACCTCGAGCGAGGCCCGCGAACAGCTGCGCGCCAACACCACGCGCTTCCGCACGAAGATGACCGAGGCGGGCTTCGACGTCCTGCCCGGCGACCACCCGATCGCGCCCGTCATGATCGGCGACGCCGCCGAGGCGGGCGCCATGGCCGAGCGCCTTCTCGACCAGGGCATCTACGTGATCGGCTTCTCCTACCCCGTGGTGCCGCACGGCCAGGCGCGCATCCGCGTGCAGCTGTCGGCCGCGCACTCGGCCGAGGACGTCGACCGCGCCGTCGAGGCCTTCATCACCGCCAGGTCCGCCTGACAGGGCGCGGCAACCGAAGAGCCCACCGGTCATCGGGCCGGTGGGCCGGGTCACATCGGCTGCACGTAGGCCGCCCGCCACTCCGGTGAGGGGTCGGATCCCAGCTCCGTCCAGTATTCACGCCCGGTGATGATCCTGCCCTTCTCGATCGTCCAGAACGACGCCACGCGGTGGACGCCCATCGTCTCGTGCGGGACCTCCACCTCGGAGACGACCGAGTCGCCGTCGGCCACGACGCGCAGCACCCTGATCGACCACCCTTCGGGATACTCCGCGTTGACGCGGACGAAGTGGTCGCGGCCCACGATGCGCTCGCCGCTGACCGGCCACTCGACCACCAGCTCGTCGGCGAGCAGGGCACCGAGCCCTTCCCAGTCGCGGGCCTGCATGCGGTCCCAGAACTCCTGAACGACCTTCGATGGCTCCATGGGCCGCATCCTGCCAGAGCCGGCCGACAGGAACCGGCCGCCAGGCGGGTGACAATGGGCGGGTGATTGACACTCGCCGGCTGCGGACCCTGCGCGCGGTGGCCGACCACGGCACGGTGACCGCGGCGGCCGCCGCGCTGCACCTGACCCCCTCCGCCGTCTCCCAGCAGCTCGGCGCGCTGGAGCACGAGGTCGGGCATCCGCTGTTCGCCCGCGACGGCAGGGGCATCAGGCTGACCGCGGTCGGGCGCATCATGCTCGCGCACGCCGACGAGGTCCTCGCCCAGCTCGAACGCGCCAAGGCGGAGGTGGCCGCCTACACCACCGGCTCGGCGGGCGAGGTGTCGGTGGCCTCGTTCGCCACCGCGATCAGCGTGGTGCTCGCGCCCGCCCTTCGCGAGCTGCGGCTCAGCACCCCCGCGCTGAAGATCAGGGTGCTCGACGCGGAGGGCGACCGCGGTCTCACCATGCTGCTCGACGACCAGGCCGACCTGGCGATCGCGGTGGAGTACAGAGGCGCGCCCGACGACCAGCGCCTCACCCGCATCCCGCTCTACGCCGAGCCGTTCGACCTGCTGCTGCCCCACGAGCGCGCCCCTGCCTCGACGCTGGCGGAGCTGGCGGGCGACGACTGGATCGGCCCCTACCCCGGCAATCCGGTCCACGACGTGATCACGTTCGCCTGCGAGAGGGAGGGCTTCACGCCCGGCTTCGCCCACTCCTCCGACGACTTCCGCGCGGTCGTCGCCCTGGTCGGAGCGGGGGCGGGCGTGGCGCTCGTGCCCAGGCTCGCGCTGCGCGACCTCGACCTGTCCGGTGTGATCGTCCAGCGGATCCCCGGGCCCGAGCGCCGTGTCTTCGCCGCCGTCCGCAAGGGCGCCGACCGGCATCCCCTGCTCCGCCCGCTGCTCACCACGCTGACGGCGAGCCACCCCCTGGACTGAGCCGCACAGGGCGTCACCTCTCGCACTCCGAGGCGTGGCCGAGGTGCTCGGCCGTCAGGCAGAAGGCCGGATAGTCGCTGTAGCCCTCGGGCCCGTGCGTGTAGAGCAGGGCCTCGTCGATGGGGGCGAGCGGGGCTCCCAGAGCGAAGCGGAGCGGCAGATCAGGGTTGGCGATGAAGGACCTGCCGTAGGAGACCAGGTCGGCCAGCCCGCCGGCGAGCACCGCCTCCCCCTGCTCCCTCGTCGTGGGCTCGCGATTCTCCCCCACGTTGGCCACCAGCGTGCCGTGCCAGCGCGGACGCAGGTCGGCCAGCGCCTGGTAGCCCTCCGTCTCGGTGAGATGGAGATAGGCCAGGCCCAGAGGATCGACCGCCTCCACCAGCCGGCGGTAGACAGGCCCAGGGTCGGCCTCCTCCATGCCGAACTGCGGGTTGCCCGGCGAGAGCCTCAGCGCCGTCCGTGACGCACCGACCTCCGCCGCGACCGCTTCGACCACTTCGAGGGCGAAGCGCGGCCTGTCCCCGTACCCGTCGGAGCGCAGGTTGGTGTTGTCGGCGAGGAACTGGTGGATGAGGTAGCTGTTCGCGCCGTGCAGCTCGACGCCGTCGAAACCGGCGCGGATCGCGTTGCGCGCGGCGAGCACGTGGTCCTCGATCGCGACGGCGATGTCCTCGCCGGTCATCTCCCTCGGCACCACGGGGTCGCTCTTGCCGTCCCTGGTGTGCTGCCGGTACGGCACCGCCACCGGCGAGGGCGCCATGGGATGCCCGCCGTCGATCCTGGCGAGCGGATGGGCGATGCGTCCTCCGTGCATCAGCTGCGCGAAGATCTGCCCGCCCGCCTCGTGCACGGCCTCGGTCACCCGCCGCCAGCCCGCGACGTGCGCCTCCGTCACCAGCCCCGGCATGCGCCAGCCGCTCTGTCCCCTGAAGGAGGGCCAGATGCCCTCGGTCACGATCAACCCGGCCCCCGCGCGCTGGGCGTAGTAGTCGGCCACGAAGTGCTGGGGCGCCCCGCCCTCGTCGGCCCTGAACCGCGTCATGGGAGCCATCACGATGCGGTTGCCCAGGTCGAGCGCGCCTGAGAGGTACGGCGTCAACAGCGAAGAAGTCATGCCCAGACCGTAAGATCTCACATTGATGTGAGATTCAAGGGAGGAACCGTGCGGATCGGCGAGCTGGCACGTCGGACCGGGGTGAGCGAGCGGTCACTGCGCTACTACGAGGAACAGGGCCTGCTCCACCCCGAGCGTACGGCAGGCGGCCACAGGGAGTTCCCCTCCACGGCCGTCGAGACGGTGGTCCGCATCCAGGAGCTCTTCGCCGCCGGCCTGTGCAGCGCCAAGATCGTGCAGTTCCTGCCCTGCATGGGCGAGGAGGGGCGCAAGCGGGCCACGCCCCTCCTGGTGGAGGACCTGCTCGTCGAGCGCGAGCGCATCAACCGCATGATCAAAGACCTGGCGCGCTCGCGTGACGTCCTCGACCAGGTCATCACCGAGGCGCGCGACACCGTGGGCGACCCCTCATGAGCGGGCGACCCCCAGCGCCTCGGTGAAGCTCCGGTACCTGTCGAGCTCCTCGGACACGGGCCCGAGCACCAGCCGGTCGCCGACCTCGCCGACCCCCTCCCTCAGCGCCTTCGCCACCTTCCTCGCCCTGCGGCGCCCGCCCGCCCACGCGGCGATCCTGGAGAGCAGCGCGATCAGCACCCCTGCGACCGCCCCGCCGATCAGCAGCACGGTCGGCCACGGCACCTCCACCACCGTGGGCAGCGGCGGATCGGGCAGCCGCAGGTAGGTCAGGACGAACAGCACGCTGAGCCAGACCGCGCCCAGCACCATCGCCGCGAACACCATCCACTGCAGCCCGCCGATCACGGCCCACCATCGCGGCCTTCGCGCGGCGCCGACCGACTTCGTGGCCACCACCCTGTCGAGCGCCCCGGCCAGGTCGTCGTCGTGGGAGCGGGCCGCATGCCGTACGGCCGTCGCCCACGGTTCCGGCAGGTCGCGCGCGGCCGCCTCGCCGACGTCCCTGATCGCGGTCTCCATCCGCGCCTTCTGCACGGCGGAGGGCTGGGGCACGGAGGTCCTGCCCACGATCTCGCCGCGCGCCCCCGAGCCGATGCCGAGCCTGCGCAGCGGATCGGGCCTGAACCTGCGCATCCACCTCGTCATCGGCCAGCCGGTCGCGGCCACCGCCCTGTGCGTGTGCGCCTTCGCGACCGCGTCCACCACCAGCGGCACGCCCGCGGCCTCCGACAGCGCGCGCGTGAGCCGTCCGCCGTCGGGTGTGCCGGCGGAGACGGCCTCGTCGCCGGCTCCCGAGAGGCGAGCGGCGGCGGTGGAGACGTCGGCCGACAGGCGTTCGGCCCACGACCTGCGCCGGGAGACGCGCTCCTCCAGCAGGCCGCGCAGCTCTGGCAGGCCCTTGCCCGTGCGCGCCGAGGCGCCCAGCACGGGAACTCCGGCGAGGCCGTCCTCCTCGAGGAGGCGGCGCAGGTCGGCCAGGCAGCGTTCGGCCTGGGTCGCGGAGAGGCGGTCGATCTGGTTCAGCACGACCACCATCACCTCGCTGTGGCGCGACAGCGGGCGCAGGTAGCGCTCGTGCAGCGCGGCGTCGGCGTACTTCTGCGGGTCCACCACCCACACCAGGAGGTCGACCAGCTCCACCAGCCGGTCCACCTCCAGGCGGTGGGTCAGCTCGATCGAGTCGTGGTCGGGCAGGTCGAGCAGCACGAGGCCTGGCAGGTCGCCCCCTGCCTCCACCTCGTGGCGGTGCGGCACGTCGAGCCAGGTCAGCAGCGCCCCTGCGCCCTCGCCGTCCCACAGCGCGGCCTGGGCCGTCGAGGTGGTCGGCCTGGTGACGCCCACGGCGGCCAGGTCGCGCCCTGCCAGGGCGTTGAACAGCGACGACTTGCCGCTGCCCGTGGCGCCCGCGAGCGCGGCCACCGTGTGGTCGACCGAGAGGTTGCGCCGTTCGCCTGCCCGCTCGGACACCTCCCTCGCCTGTGCCACGAGCTCCAGAGGGAGCCTGCCCTCGGCCAGGCTGGCCGCTTCGAGCAGGGCCGTCAGCCTGTCGTCCAGCGAGGGGCCTTCCTTGCGCCGCAGCAGCTTCACTCGCCCTCCCTCACGCCGGAAACGTCATCGGCAGGAGCGACCCTCGGGGGCGGCTCGGGCGGAGCGGTTCCCGGGGGCGGCTCGGGCGGAGCGGTTCTCGGGAGCGGCTCGGGCGGAGCGGTTCCCGGGGGCGGCTCGGGCGGAGCGGTTCCCGGGAGCGGCTCGGGCGAGGCGGCCTCGGGGATCGCGGGTGGCTGGGGCGAGGTGGCCTCCGGTCGTTCGCCGCCCGGCAGCTCGCTCTGGTGGTCGCGCACCGCCCGCTCCGCCGCCAGCAGCGCGGGAGCCGTGTCAGCCGACACCGAGACCCCTTCCAGCAGCTCGGTGAACCTGGCCGCCTCCTCGTCGAGCAGCCCCTTCACCCTGGCCCGCAGATCGTCCCTGGCCATGGCGGTCAGCGTGCGCACCGCCTGGTCGCCGAAGATCGCCTCCAGCACCTTCTGCGACAGCACCGACGTGCCGCCCGCGATGCCGACCTCGATCCCCGTCAGCCCTCCTGTGGAGGCGAAGACCGCCAGCATGAGCAGCAGCCCCGCCCCGTTGACCCCGAAGGAGGCCACGCGAGCCGTGGTGCGCCGCGACGCGCCCTCCTGCCTGACCAGGTCGAGGACGTAGGCCTGCCAGCCCCTCACCACGTCGTCGTAGTCGAGCCCCGACGAGGCCCTGCCGAGCTTGGCGGCCCGCACCGCCCCCGCCCGCTCCAGCAGGTCGCGACCGCCGGGCGCGGCGCTCCAGCCCTCGAGCGCCCGCTCCGCCGCGCCGTCGGCCGCCCCTCTGATCAGCGAGGCGACGCCGCTCTCGAGTGCGACCCGCAGCTTGGCCTGGGGCGCCTGCCGTCCGGTGAACAGCGCGGAGACCCGGTCGCGCAGCCAGCCGACGCGCGACTCCAGCGACCGCATGAGGTCGCCCGTGCCGATGAAGTCCTGCCACCTGGCCATCACCTCGCCGCGCAGCAGCGACCCGTCGCGCATGCCCTCGTCGAAGGTGGCCATCCCGCCCGAGTAGGCCGAGGAGACGATCTCGGCCAGCCTGTCGGCGCCCTCCCGCTGCCGTTCGACGGCCGCGGCCAGCGCGGGCACCCTGGTCGCCAGGCTGTCGAGCGCCCCGGCGAGCGTCTGCCTGACGACGTCGGCGCGGGCCTGCGAGGAGGCGGCGAGACCGGCCAGCCAGGAGACGATCGGCTCCACCGAGCCCTCGGGAAGCCTGCCGTTCTCGCTCAGGAGCACCGCCTCGGGCACGGTGAACAGCGGCGTGCCCGCCAGCCCGTTCTCCTCGAGCAGCCGCCTGAGGTCGGCGGAGACCGGATCGACGGCGTCGGGCGGCACCCTGTCCAGGATGATCGCGAGCGCCGCGCTCCTCTCTCTGGCCGAGCGCAGGAAGCTCCACGGCACCTCGTCGGCGTAACGGGCGGCGGTGGTGACGAACAGCCACAGGTCGGCGGCGGCCAGCAGCTGCGTCGCGAGAGTCCTGTTGGCGGTCACGACCGAGTCGATGTCGGGCGCGTCCAGCAGCGCCAGCCCAGGAGCCAGCGTGGGCACAGGCACCACGCGCAGCGTCCCGGGATCGCCCGACGACCCCGTCACACGGGGCAGCCCGGGCAGCACCTCCAGCGACATGAACCACGCGGTGTCGTCAGGGCTGACCGCCAGCGTGGGCGCCAGCGTGGTGGGCCGCAGCACACCCGGCTCGGAGACGTCGGCCTCGACCAGGGAGTTGACCAGCGTCGACTTGCCCGCGCCGGTCGATCCTCCCACCACCGCGAGCAGCGGGGCGTCGAGCGTCAGCAACCGCGGCAGCAGGTAGTCGTCCAGCTGTCCCGTCAACTCGGTCAGCGCGCGCCTGTCGGCCTCCACATCACCGATGGCCAACGGGAACAGATCGGCGGAGAGCAGGCGCCGCAGTGACCGCAACGCCTCGAGGAGGTCCATAACCCCCACGCTAGTCGGGTGGTGGCTCCCTGAGCACGTAGCCGACGCTGCGGAGCGTGTGGATGAGTCGTGGCTCCACGTCGTCCACCTTGCGACGCAGGTACGACACGTACGACTCGACCACGCCCGCGTCGCCGCCGAAGTCGTAGTTCCAGACGTGGTCGAGGATCTGCGCCTTGGACAGCACCCGTCCGGCGTTGGCCATGAAGTAGTGCAGCAGTTTGTACTCCGTCGGCGACAGGTGCACCTGCCGCTCGCCGCGCCGCACCTCGCGCTCGGCCTCGTCCAGCACGAGATCGGCCACCTGCAGCCGGACGCCGCCGCCAGACTCCCCCCGCGTACGGCGAAGCACCGCCTGCACCCTGGCCAGCACCTCCTCCAGGCTGAACGGCTTGGTCACGTAGTCGTAGCCGAGCCCGAGCCCGGTCAGCTTGTCGTCGGCGGCGTCGCGCGCGGTCAGGAACAGCACGGGCGCGTCCAGCCGCTTGGCCACCTCGAACCCGTCCAGGTCGGGCAGCATCACGTCGAGCACCACGAGATCGGGCTTGACCCGCTCGGCGATCTCCACGGCCTCGAGGCCGTCGGCCGCGGTCAGCACCTCGAAACCGGAGAAGCGCAAGCTGGCGGAGAGCAGGTCACGGATGCTCGGCTCGTCGTCCACCACCAGGATCAGCGCCTCAGGTGTGTTCACACCTGCCAGAGTGCCCGAGGAGGCTGAGAGAAAGCTGAAGGCTTACTCAGGGGCGAGTGGGAGTTCGACGCGGAAGACGCTGCCCTCGCCCGGCACGCTGTCGACGACCACGCTGCCGCCGTGCGCCCGCACCAGCGCCTCGACGATGGCCAGGCCGAGGCCGCTGCCCCTGTCGTCCTCCGAGCGGCGGGCGCGTGCGGAGTCGGCGCGGTAGAAGCGCTCGAAGACCCGCTCGGCCTGCTCGGGCGTCAGCCCCGGCCCCTTGTCGACCACTTCGAGGAAGGCGGTCTCACCCGAGGCGCCGACCCTGATCGTGACGGGGGTGTCGCCCGGGGTGTGGGTGAGCGCGTTGGACGTGAGGTTGCCGACGACCTGGCGCAGCCGTACCTCGTCGCCCGAGACGATCAGGGCGGCGCCGCCGACGACCTCCAGCGAGATGCCCCTGTCGGGGGCCAGGATGCGGGCGTCGTGGACGGCGTCGGCGGCCAGCGCCAGCATGTCCACCGGCCGCATCTGCAGCGGGCGCTGCTGGTCGACCCTCGCGAGCAGCAGCAGGTCGTCGACCAGCAGGCTCATCCGGCCCGCGGCGCGCTCGACGCGGTGCAGCATCTCGGCGGGGTCGGCGTCGGGGTTCTGCCTGGCGTACTCCGCGAAACCCTTGATGGTCGTCAGCGGGGTGCGCAGCTCGTGGGCGGCGTCGGCGACGAAGCGCCGCATCCGCTCCTCCGACCTGCTCGCGGCGTTCTCCGAGGCGGTCCTCGCGGCGAAGGCCGACTCGATCTGGGCCAGCATGCCGTTGAGCGCGCGGGCCAGGCGTCCCACCTCGGTGTGCGGGTCGCCGTCCGGCACCCTTCTGCCCAGCTCGCCGCCCGCGATGGCCTCGGCCGTACGCTCGATCTCGGCGAGCGGGCGCATGCTGCCGCGCACCGCGGAGACGCCCACCACGGCGAGGATCAGCAGGATGCCGCCACCGCCGAGCAGCTCGATGAGCGCCAGCCTGCGGGTGATCTGGGTGACCTCGTCGAGGTCCACGGCGACGAGCACGCTGCCGCTCTGCGGGCCGCGCACCAGCTGCACCCGCCACTCGCCGTCGCCGGAGACGGCCGGGACGGTCGTGGCGACAGCGGGAGGCGGGTCGGGCACGACGGGCCTGGGCCTGTTGTCGGCGTCGAGCCCGCTGAGCCAGGGCCCACCGGCCCTGATGATCGCGTCGGGCTCCAGGACGAGGTTCTTCAGCCCTGGCGAGCCCTTGTGCTGGATGCGGATCAGCGCCCTGGTGGCCACCACCGAGATCTGGGTGTCCACCCTGTCGATGAGGTAGTTGTGCAGCACCGAGACGCTCAGCACGCCGATGAAGGTGAATCCGAACGCCAGCAGCGCCAGCGTCGCGGCGATGAGCTTGATCCTGAGCGTCATGACTCGGGAGGGCTGCGCAGCACGTATCCCACACCGCGCAGGGTGTGGATGAGACGTGGTTCCCTGTTGTCGATCTTGCGGCGGAGCACCGACACGTACGACTCGACGATGCCCACCTCGCCCCTGAAGTCGTAGTCCCAGACGTGGTCGAGGATCTGCGGCTTGGACAGCACCCTGCCGGAGTTGGCCATGAGGTAGCGCAGCAGCTTGAACTCGGTCGGCGACAGCGAGACCGGCCTGCCGCCTCTCCAGACCTCGTGGCTCTCCTCGTCGAGCTCGATGTCGGCGAAGGTGAGCCGCGGCGGCGGCGCCTGCGGATCACCCGAGGTACGGCGGAGCACCGCGCGGATCCGCGCCACCACCTCCTCCAGGCTGAACGGCTTGGTGACGTAGTCGTCGCCGCCGATCGTCAGCCCTCTGATCTTGTCCTCGGTCTCGTCACGGGCGGTGAGGAACACCACGGGGGTGCCCTGCCCGCTGCTGCGCAGCCTGCGCACGACCTCGAACCCGTCGAGGTCGGGCAGCATCACGTCGAGCACGACGAGGTCCGGCCTGTGCCGCTGGACGGCACTGACCGCGTCGAGACCGTTCTTGGCGGTCGACACGTCGAAACCCGCGAACCTCAGGCTCGCGGCGAGTAGCTCGAGGATGTTCGGCTCGTCCTCGACGATCAGCAGGCGTGCTTCCACGGCGTCCATAGTGGCCATCACATCTAAGAATGCCCTTAACGGGCGAGTGCTGGGACAATCCCCGCGATATGCCTTGCGATCGCGAGGCTGGAGGTGGCGGCGGGCGAGGGGGCGTTGCGCACGAGCGCGACGCGCCCGTGGACGTCGACCACGAAGTCGTCGACCATGCCGCCGTCGCGCGAGACCGCCTGGGCGCGAACCCCTCCTTCGGTTCGCTCCAGGTCGTTTCCTGTGATGGCGGGGACGTAGCGCCTGGCCGCGCGGACGAACGCGCCCTTGACGGCCGAGCCGTACAGCTCCCCGAGGCCGGTGCGCCAGTGCTTGACGGCCAGGCGGCGGGTGCCGGGCCAGGTGAGTAACGCGCGCACGTCACCGAGCACCGCGTTGGGCCCGACCAGCACCTCGCCGTCGATCCTGCGGGTGAGGTGGATGCCGAGGAACGGGTAGCGGGGGTCGGGCACCGGGTAGATCAGGCCGCGCACCAGGCCCTTGGCCGACCCCGCGAGCGCGTAGTACTCGCCCTTGAAGGGGACGATCCGCACCTCGCCCGGGTGGCCCGCCATCTTCGCGACCGCGTCGGTGCCGAGCCCCGCGCAGGCCACGACGGCGTCGAAGGCGAACTTCCTGCGCCCCGCCAGCACCTCCACCTGGGTGGCGCTCTCGCGCAGCGCCCTGACCCGCTGGCCGAGCCGTACCGACCCGCCCAGCTCCGCGACGTCCTGGGCCAGCCTGCGGGCGACGGCGGAGAAGTCGGTGATCGCGGTGTGCGGCGAGTGGACGGCGGCGACGCCGACCGCGTGCGGCTCGATCTCGCGCAGGCCGAGCGCGTCGAGCTCGGCGATGTCCGGCACGCCGTTGGCCCTGGCCCGCTCGGCCAGCGCGCGAAGGGCGGGCCGCTCCGCGCCGGTGGAGGCCACCACCAGCTTGCCCACCTCCTCGTACGGCAGGCGGTGCTCGGCGCAGTAGGCCCGCAGCAGCGCCGCACCCTCCCTGCACAGGGTCGCCTTGAGCGAGCCTGGCTGGTAATAGATGCCGGCGTGGACGACGCCGCTGTTGTGACCCGTCTGGTGCGCCCCGACCCTGTTCTCGCCCTCGAACACGGTCACCTCCGCGCCCCTGCCGCGCGCGAGCTCCCTGGCGACGGCCAGGCCGACGATGCCCGCTCCGATGACGCCGATCCGCTCTGTCATGAGGTCAAGTGTCCTTCAGCGACGAGCCAGCGCACGGTGTCCGCCACGCTCTCCTCCACGGGTCTGAGTGTCAGCCCCAGCTCCTGGAGCGTGCGGGTGTCGTCGGTCGGCACCAGGGTGAGCATGAGGTCGGCGGCGTCGCGAGTCAACGGGTAGTCGATGGGGACCACGCGCTTCAGCAGGTCGAGGCTCGAGCCCGCCGCCCTCAGCAGCCCGCCGGGCATCCTCAGCCGCCTGACCCCGCGCCCGGTGACCTCCTCGCAGACCGCCGCCACCCGCTCCCAGGTCAGGAAATGACCCCCGAGCATGTACCTGCGGGCGCCCTGGCCAGGCCTGAAGCACCTGGCCAGCGCCATGGCCAGGTCGCGCACGTCGAGCACGCTCACCCCGCCGGGCACGATCGGCCAGCCCTGCCGCAGCCCCGCCCTGAAGCCCTCGTTCAGTGTGTCGAGCGTGGGCTGGCCAGGCCCGATGACGCCGCCGGGATAGACGATCGTCACGCCGTCGAGGTCCCTGGCGTAGCGCTCGCCGTACAGCTTGGTCTGGCCGTAGGCGTTGCGCGGCCTGGCCAGCGGGCTGTCCACCGTGAGCACCGGCTCGCTCGGCGGCACGAACACCGCGACGCTGGAGACGTGCACGACCGGGTCGAGGCCCAGATCGACGGCCTGCGCCAGCACGTTCTTCAGCCCGCGCACGTTGGCGCCGCCCAAATCCACATCACGTCCCGTGACGCCCATGTCGGCGGCGGTGTGCAGGACCGCGTCACACTGCTCCAACGCCTTGCGTACGGCGTCGGCGTCCCTGATGTCGGCCTCGTAGAGGACCCCGGGAACCTTGAAGATCTTCCGTGCCTTCTCCGGGTTCCTCACCAGGAGAAGGCATTCATGACCCGTCTCACGCAAAGCGGTGACCGCATGCGAACCAACGAAGCCTGACGCACCGGTCACCAACACGCGCATGGCCTGGAAGCTAGCGCTTGGACGTTTCCCACCTCAATCGAACACGCGTACGATGAAGGGGTGTACGTGCCTCCGGAATGGCCGTCCGAGGTCCGCACGCCCGACATCCCCGACTGGGAGACGTCCGCGGTCGCGTGGTTGCTCGACGCCGTCCCACCCGACTACCGCGCCTACGAGGTGCTGCGCCGCCACCCCTACGCCCTGGCCAGGATGGCGGGCCATCATGTCCGCGCGTCGATCGAGGCCGCCCGCGCCGGGTACCGCGGCGCGGCGGTCGAGCTGAAGGGACATCTGCCGCCCCACGCGGTCGAGGCGGTGCTCGACGTCTACCGCCGCGAGGGGCCGAGGCTGGTCCAGCTGGCCCGCTCGATCGAGGCCGTCGAGCGGGCGCTCAGGGGCGAGGGGTTCACCGCAACCTTGCGACGGCGTCCCTGAGCCTGCGGACGTCGCGCTTGCGCGCCTCGTAGGTCGCGCCGACCACCAGGAGCAGCAGCCCGCCGAGCGCCATCGGCACCCAGCGGGGCACCGCGCCCATCAGGTCGGCGATCCACGGGGCCAGCTCCCGCACCGCCACGATCGCCACGGTGGCCCCGCCGATCAGCGCGGGCGCCTGCAGCCGTCGCCACGCCCCCGCCACCGTCACGGCCAGCGCCGCCGCGCCCAGCGCGAACGCCCTCAGCGGGGTGGCCTCCTGCAGCAGGCTCGGCCCGAACGCCAGCGCGAGGCCAGGACCGTAGGCGAGCCACGACGACACCCCTCTGCCGCGCCACGCCCCGACGAGCAGCATGAGCAGGGCGAACGGCACGGTGTACGCCTCGAAGGCCCGCACCTCCAGGGAGGCCGCCACGGCGACCGCCTCGCCCGCCACGAGCACCCCCGCCAGCACCACCCACCAGAACCCGGCGCCCCGCTCCAGGCGTGCCACCCCCACCGCCGTCTCAGGCGCTGCCTTCTCGGGGAGGGGCCGCCAGAGGAGGCCGGTGGCCGCGGCGATGGCGGCCAGCGCGGGGAGCACGGCGAGCGTCGCGGTCTCGTCCGCCAGCGCCCATCCCAGCGCCAGCGACCCGAGCCAGAGCGCACCTCCCGTGCCCGCCACCCTGCCTGCCACCCTGCCCGCCGTCCCGCCCGCCGTCCCGCCCGCCGACCTGCGCACCGTGCCGCCCGCCGTGCCAGCCGCCGTGCCAGTTCCCGTGTCGCCCGCCGGGCCGCTCCACCCGCCGGCCGCCGTCCACGCCGCACCCGCCGTCGCCACGACCATCCCGACCAGCACCACGACGTACGGCATGCGCACCGCCACCGGGGCCGCCGCCACGACGACGACCCCCGCCAGCACCACCAGAGCGGGCCGTACCGCCAGCGTGAGCACCACCCCCGCCAGCCCGACCGCCGCCAGCCCCAGCGGCCGGCCCCCCGTGAAGTCCGGCCCACCGCGCCAGGGGTCGAGCACAGGCAGGTAGCCGCCGAACGCTCCCGCCAGCACATCCGCGACGACCGCCAGCGCCAGGGACGCCAGCACGACCGCCGTCACCCTGCCGACGACACCGCCACCGGCCATCCCACGACCGACCACACCGCCACCGGCCATCACACCGCCGGCGATCTCACCACCGGCCACACCGCCGCCGAGGCCCCCGGCTCCTTCGGCCATACCGCCACCGACGACACCGCCGGTCAGGCCTGGTCCAGCTCCGGCGCCGGGTGCGCGGGTGCCGTACCAGCCGAGCAGGGCCAGGCCCGCGCCCACCGCCAGCCCCGCGGCCGCCGAGTCCCGCACGGGCAGGCCCAGCCCCTCGAGCGCCACCCACACCAGCCCCGACCCCGCGAGCGCCGCCCCCACCAGCGCGGCCGGCCTGCGGTACAGCAGCCCCCACACCACCAGCAGCGCCCCCAGCACCGCGTACGCCACCGGCCGCTGGTCCAGCGACCACAGCACCGCGATCGCGCCCACGATCCCCGCCACCCACGGCGCCGCCGGGACCCTGAACCGCACGGCGGCGAAGGTGAACCCCAGCGCCACCGCCAGCTGCACCCCGACCACCACCAGGTACGGCAGGCCGTACACCACGGGTGCGACCACCACGGCCGCCACCGCGGGCACCACCGCCGCCCACCGCGCCCTCCCCAGGATCAGCGGAAGGCTCACCAGCAGGGCGAAGACGACCGGCGCCGCGGGCAACCCGACGACCATGAACGGGTCGCGCCAGGTCGTCACAGGGGCGTCGAGCACCGCCAGCAGAGTCTGGGGTGTCACCACGAGCCCGCCGAGCAGCGCGAGCCCCGCCCCCGAGAGGGCGTAGGGCGTGCGCAGCCGTACGGGAAGCGCCCGCGCCACGGCCGCCACCACCAGCGCCGCCACGACGTACGGAACCACCTGCCAGTGCTCGGACAGCAGCCCGATCCCCGGCGCCCCGGCCGCGGCGACCAGCGCCGTCGCCGAGCCGATGGCCGCGAACACGCGCCCGACCTCGTCCTTGGTGCGGAAGGCCACGAAGAACCCCGTGGCGGCCAGCACGACCAGCGAGGGCGCGTGCAGCAACCGGTCGGGCATCATCGTCGCCACCGACGTCCCCAGCAGCGCGACCGACCCCGTGAGCGCCATGCAGATCACCGCCGTCACGCGAAGCCCCCGCGTCCGCGCGACGGACCAGACGGCGGCGTTCAGCACGACCGTGGCGGCGAGCGCGGCGGTGGGCCAGCCGTGCCCCTGCCCCGTCGCCAGCATGGGCAGCGGAGCCTGCGCCAGCACGACCGCCAGCGGCAGCGGCACCTTCAACGGCAGGAGCCTGGCGTAGAGCGCCGCCGCCAGAGCCACCACCGCGATCGTCGCGGCGGTGTAGTCCCACATGTCCACGGAGCCGACCAACCCCGCGGCGGCGGCCGCGTAGCCGTCCAGCAGCATCAGCGCCAGCCCCAGGACGCCGACGGTCTCCGCCGTCGCGTTCAGCTTCCGCCTGAGCAGCACCGCGGGGACGGCCAGCGTCACGGCCGTCAGGCCCGTGAGGATCGCCGCCCTGCCGCCGATGCCCAGCCGGCCCCAGCTGACGACCGTGAACACGATCGCCGCCACGGCGATCAGGAGCCCGCCGAGAACGAGCAGCAGGTTCTGCGCGGTCTTCCTGGACACCTCGCCCTGCGGGCCGCCTGGTGAACCGGCGCCGTACGGCATCCCCTGGTACTGCGGCCCTCCGGGGAAACGCGGGTCACGCGGCATCCCTGGCTGCTGCGGCCCACCCGGGTCACTCGGCGCTTCCAGGTGCTGCGGGCCGCCGGGGAGGCCTGCGTCCTGCGGCGTCCCCGGAGTCGAGGCCGGTCCGCTCGCGACGGTTCGTGGAGTCGCGCCACCTGTCTCCGGGGCTGCCTGAGGAGCCGTCCGGCCGGCGAGCCTCGCACGGTCGGCGCGCAGGAGCGAGAGGAGGCGCTCCCGCCGTCCTCTGAGCTCGGCCTCCTGCACTCTGAGCCCCGCCAGCGCCCCGTCGACCTTCCAGAGCTCCACCGCCACGGGCCCGGTCAGCGGCAGCCCGCACCGAGGACAGGCGCCGGCGGGCCCAGTAAGAGAAAGGCCGCAATCGGGACAGTTCACGCGCATGGCGAGAACAATGCCGCACCCGGCTTGATGATCGCTTGCGGTGTCGTACTCAGAAGGGACTAGGCACCACGACTCATCGGGACTTCCTGGCGATGATCGTGATCACCCCGGTCGCGCCCGTCGCCACCGCCAGCCAGAGGAGTACGTCCGTCCCTGTGATGCCACCGGGCGGGTCGGCGGCCACCGTCTCGCCGTCCGCGGCCTCGAGCAGGGGCTCGGACGTCGACGGCGTGGGCGTGGGTGTCGGCGTGGGCAGCGCGTTCTCCGGCAGCGGCACCCGGTAGACGGGGCTGTTGGCGCCCTCGCTCCCGACCAGCAACGCCTTGCCGTCGCCGGTGTAGGCGATCGACTCGGCCTGGTCGAGCGCGGGCATCGGCACGCGCGTCAGCGGCTTGTCCAGCGCCTTGTACACCGTCGCCGAGAAGTAGGTACGCACCACGAAGCTCGACCCGTCCGGCGCGTAGGCGGCGTCCGTCGCCATGATCGGGGCCGACCCGACCTTGCGCAGGACGTTCGTCCTGCTCGCGCTCAACCGTCTCGGCGCCGCGTAGATCGCCCCCGCGAACTGCTTGGTCACCACGTACAGGCGTCCGGTCCTCGGGTTGACCATGATGCCCTCGGCGTTGTGCCCGCCGTCCTCGTACCTGAAGCGATACCGGACGGCGGGCAGGACGGCGTCCCTGACCGTCGCGGGCTCCATCACCTTGTAGACCGAGATGTCGGGCCACGCGCCGTCGAAGTTGTCGCCGATGTCGGCGAACCACAGCACGCCCCGCCCGGTCTCAGGGTCCTTGGAGGCGGCCATGGCCTCCCAGTCGCGGGCCTGGGCGCCGCGCAGCGTGAAGGTCGCCCTGGTCGCGCCCTTCGGACCGAGCGCGAAGAAGGTGGGGCCGGCGTCGCTGTCGTTGTGGGTGTAGACGACTCCGTCGTGCGTGGGGGACAGCGCGAGGCCGCTCGACTCGGTGATGCGCGGGTCCGGGATCGTGAACGCGACCTCGTCATCGGCCTCGCCGCTCCCCCGAGCCTTCGCGGTCTCGGAACCCTGGGGCACGGGCGCCGCGGTACCGGGACCCGCGACAACGGGCACGTCCGATACCGAAAGCCCGGCACCCCCCACCACGCCCCCCGCACGATAGATCTCCGCGCGGGAGATCTCCGGGAGAGCGATCTCCGGGGAGGCCGAGGTCAGGGCGACGGGCCTCGTGAAGGCGTGGCCACCTGGCACGGAGGAGCCGGAGGACGCGAAGGCAGGCGTGGCAGGGAGCGCAAGGGCCATCACGAGCCCCGCAAGCGTGCGAATCAGGACATCCCCCATCCAGCGATCATGCCTCGGCGGCGACCGTCCCTGTGCGTGCGCTCTGCAGGAAGAACCCGCCGCCTTGCAGAACGACGAGCGCGAGGTTGGTCACGAGCACCGCCACCCACAACGTACCCAATCCACCCGAAGCCGCCACGGGAGCCGCGACGACCGCGAGCAAGCCGTACCCGATCGAGAAGGCCCCCAAGCTCCACGTCGACCGCCTGAGCCCAGCCAACGCAACCCCCATCACCGCCTGCACCCCGTCGGGTGCTCGTCAGCCGTGGCCGACAGAAAGGCGGTGGCCTGGAGGGTCAGGAGGAGGAGGTTGGTGGCCAGCATGGCGGTCCAGAGGCCGGGCAGGCCCCAGGTGTCGGTGACCGGGCCCGTCGCGACGACCAGCAGTCCCCAGCCGGTCGCGAGCGAGCGCAGGCTCGAGCTCGACCGCTTCATCGCGGTCAGCCCGAACCCCATGACCGCCGAGCCCGCCTCGGCCAGCGTCGACACCAGCATGATCCCCACAAGGGCCGTCACCAGGCCGCGCACCGCCTCGTCGGTGGTGAACAGGCGCAGCAGCGGGCCGCCGAGCAGGGTCACCACGGCCGCGCCGATCCCCGCCGCCCCGGCCGCGAGCGTGAGCGCCGCCCGCGCGGTGTGCCGCCTGCTCCTCATGCCGTCGGCGCGGGCGATCTCGGGGACCGCCGCCTGGGCCACCGCGATCGCGGGCACCATGAGGAATCCGGACAGCGCGTAGAGGATCGCGTGCCCGGCCGAGCCCGTGACGCCCGTCCTGGCGGCGGCGTAGGCCAGCACGCCCAGCCCCGCGAACTTGATCAGCATGGTGCCCGACAGCGGGAGACTCACTCTGCAGATGCGCAGAATCTCCTGGACGCGCGGCCTGCCCCTGCCGACCGGCTGCCCGAGCGCCGCGCGCAGCGCCAGGTTGGCGACCGTCACCCCGGCGAGGGATGACGGCCATCGAGGCGGGGCTGTGGACCGCCATGGTCAGGGCGAAGGCGGCCAGCGCCCCCGTGTCGTGACGGCCGAGCACGGAGGTGACGACCAGGGATCCGGCCAACGAGGTGAGGGAGGAGAGCAGCAGAGGGAGCGCGGCCGTCGCGATGGTGCGATGCATGAGACGCACAGTCCCGAGGCTGATCGACCCCGGGACTCGCGATCATCATATCGAGAGGGGGCTGGCCTGGAGTGCACTCCAGGTTCTTAGTGTGGGTGTCATGGAATACGTGAACCTCGGACGCACCGGGCTCAAGGTCAGCCCGCTCTGCCTCGGCACGATGAACTTCGGCCCCCAGACGACGGAGGAAGACTCCTTCGCCATCATGGACAGGGCCCTCGAACTCGGCATCAACTTCTTCGACACGGCCGACGTGTACGGCTGGAAGCTGGGCGAGGGCGTCACGGAGAACATCGTCGGCCGGTGGTTCGCCCAGGGCGGGGGCCGCAGGGAGCGCACCGTCATCGCCACCAAGTTCCACGGCAAGATGGGCGAGTGGCCCAATGAGGGCATGCAGTCCGCGCTGCACATCCGCAGGGCCTGCGACGCCTCGCTCAAGCGGCTGCAGACCGACTACATCGACATCTTCCAGGCGCACCACATCGGCAGGGAGACCCCCTTCGAGGAGTTCTGGGAGGCGATGGACATCCTGCGCCAGCAGGGGAAGATCATCTACGTCGGCTCATCGAACTACGCGGGCTGGCACATCGCCAAGGCCCAGGAGAGCGCCGCCAGGAAGGGCATGCTCGGCCTGGTCAGCGAGCAGTCCCACTACAACCTGCTCACCCGCAAGGTCGAGCTCGAGGTGCTGCCGGCGTGCGAGGACTACGGGCTCGGCGTGATCCCGTGGAGCCCGCTGGCGGGCGGCCTGCTCGGCGGCGTGCTACGCAAGATCGACAAGGGCCGCTCGGCCTCCGAGAACATGGTCAAGGAGCTCGACAAGCACCGCGAGAAGATCGAGCAGTACGAGGCGTTCTGCGACGAGCTCGGTGAGGACCCCGCGCACGTCGGCCTGGCCTGGCTGCTGACCCGCCCTGCGGTGACCGCCCCGATCATCGGCCCGCGCACGCTCGACCAACTCGACGGCACCATGCGCACGCTGGAGATCGAGCTCGACGACAAGGCCCTCGCCAGGCTCGACGAGATCTTCCCCGGCCACAGGACCGCGCCGGAGGACTACGCCTGGTGATCCGGGGGGCCCATCCCCAGGACGGGCTCGACGGGCGCCTCGTCGGCCGGGAGGTCCTTGCGGCGCTTCCGGCCGACGAACCAGTAACCGAAACCACCGAAGACGATGCCCGCCACGCAGGTCCAGATCCACCATGTGTTCTCGGGGGCTGGCCGTACGATGAGCAGCACGACCAGGGCGAGCGCCCACAGGGCAGTACCGCCGAGCACAGCGGCCCTGTCGTTGGTCTCGAGCGGCTCCGGATCCGGACGCCATGGCTGCTTCACGTGATCCAGCCTAGTCGACGTGCTGTTTCGCGCGATATGGCGGCAAATCCGTCTCGATCAGGTCGCGGGGTCTTTTCGCAGGTCGCAACCCCTGTCACTCTTCGCGCGTGAAAGACACGCACACCACTACTCCATCCGGACTTGACCGATTCTTCTCGATCACCGCGCGGGGCTCGACCGTCTCCCGCGAGGTGCGCGGCGGCCTGGCCACCTTCTTCACGATGGCCTACATCGTCGTCCTCAACCCCCTCATCATCGCGACCGTCAAGGACGCCGACGGCCAGTTCATCGGTGACGGCCTGGTCGCCAACGTGCCGCTGGTCGCCTCGGGCACCGCGTTCGTCGCGGGCATGCTCTCCATCCTCATGGGCGTCGTCGGCAGGGTGCCGTTCGCGATGGCGGCGGGCCTCGGCCTGAACGCCTTCGTCACGTTCGGCATCGCCTCCCAGATGTCGTGGGAGGCGGCGATGGGCCTGGTCTTCCTCGAGGGCGTCATCATCGGCATCCTCGTGCTGACCGGATTCAGGGTGGCCGTCTTCAACGCCATCCCCGTCCAGTTGAAGACCGCGATCAGCGTCGGCATCGGCCTGTTCATCGCCTTGATCGGCTTCGTGGACGCGGGCTTCGTGCGCCGCGTCGCCGCGGGGCCGCCGCTGGAGATGGGCATCTCGGGCGCGCTGACCTCGTGGCCGCTGCTCGTCTTCATCCTCGGTCTGCTGGTCACCGCCGTGCTGGTGGCCCGCAAGGTCAAGGGCGCGATCCTCATCGGCATCGTCGGCACCACCGTCCTCGCGATGATCGTCGAGGCGCTGACGAAGACAGGTGCGGCCACGGCGAAGAACCCCGCAGGCTGGCAGCTGGTCACGCCGTCCTGGCCCGAGCGCATCTTCGGCTTCCACAACCCGCTGACGCTGTTCACCGAGTTCGACCCGTTCGGCGCCTTCAGCCAGGTGTCGGTGATCCTCGCGGTGCTGCTGATCTTCACCCTGCTCGTCACCGACTTCTTCGACACGATGGGCACGATCGTGGGCGTCGGACGCCAGGCCGACCTGCTCGACGAGGAGGGTCAGCTCCCCCGCACCAAGGAGATCCTGCTCGTCGACTCCATCGGCGCCGCGGCGGGCGGCGCGGGCTCCGTCTCGTCCAACACCACCTACATCGAGTCGGCCGCGGGTGTGGCCGAGGGCGCCCGCACCGGTCTGGCCAGCGTGGTCACCGGCCTGATGTTCCTGCTGGCGATCTTCGTGGCGCCGCTGGTCGCCGTCGTGCCGTACGAGGCGGCGGCGCCCGCCCTCGTCGTGGTCGGCTTCATGATGATGACGACGGTCCGCGAGATCGACTGGAACGACTTCGACATCGCCATCCCCGCGTTCCTGACGATCGTGATCATGCCGTTCACCTACTCCATCTCCAACGGCATCGGCGCGGGCTTCGTCAGCTACGTGCTGATCCAGATGGTCAAGGGCAGGAGCAGGGACGTCCATCCGTTGATGTGGGTGGTCGCCGGGCTGTTCGTCGTCTACTTCGCGCTCGGGCCGATCAAGGCCCTTCTGTAGCGAGGTCGCCCTCGGGGCCGTCCTCCTCCCGGGGGGCGGTCCTTCGGGTGAACACGATCAGCGCGGCGGCCAGGTAGGCGCCGGTGTACCAGAACGGCGACAGGCGGCGCTCCTCCTCGATCATCTCCAGAGGAGGCAGCGACGGCGTCCCCCCGAGCCCGTCGTCCTCCAGAAGGACACCGAACTGGCGGGGTTCGCCGGTCAGCAGCTCGTCGATGGCCTCGCTGCTCATGGGAGAGGGAGACGGCTCAGCCGGCTCCAGGGCCACGCGCAGAGCCTCGTCGCGGGCCGTGTAGCCGTACGAGAGGGGGACCAGGGCGGCGGCGACGCCCACGAGCGCGGCCAGCGCCAGCGTGTAGACCGTGACCACGCGCAACCACAGCCGCCGCGTGACGACGGCGATCAGCACCAGCACCGCGAGCACGCCCGACCCGAGCAGCACCTCGATCGCGAGCCAGCCGGGCAGCGAGAACCATGCCAGGTCGCCCGTCCACAGGTCCGCGACGGCGACCAGGAAGGGTAGCGCCACCGCGAGCGTTGGCAGAAAGTACGGCAGCGCCGGCCTACGCTGGACGACCAGGTCGGCGGCGGCGATGAGCACGACGCAGACCACCGTGGCGACGGGACCGGCCACGTGGTCGAACAGGAGCGAGCCGACGACCCCGCCGTACTCGTGAGCCAGAACGGAGATCGCGGGGAGCGACAGCATGCCCGCGATGCCGACGAGCGCCAGCCGGCGATGTGCGGGCCCCTCGGCGACGCGGGCGAGAATGGCCAGGCCGAGGAGGAAGACGGTGGGAAGCAGGCTCGCCGCGGTGAAGGCCAGGGGCAAGCCAACAGTGGCGGCTTCCCAGGCCGCAACGATCACCGCGGCGGCCCAGAATAAGAAGGACATGGTGGACTCTATCCAAACCGTTGGAGGGAATAGCGTGGCATGGCATATAGTTAGCAAAGGTAATGAGACGTGCTAACGAATCCCCCTCCCAAGATGGATCTGCGCAGCGACGCAGGCCTGGCATCAGCCCTGCGCGTGTCGCTGGCGCGGCTGACCAGACGACTACGACGACAGGCGGCGGCGCACACCCTGACGCCCACCCAGTTCGCGACGCTCGCCGCCGTGGAACGGCATTCAGGGATAACCCCCGGCGAATTGGCCGAGCTCGAGAAGGTACAACCGCCCTCGATGACGCGGGTGATCGCCGCGCTCGAGGAGCGCGGATTGGTCGCGCGTTCACCGCACCAGACCGACCGGCGACAGGTGACCGTGGTGGTGACCGACTCCGCCAAGGCGCTGCTGAAGGAGGAGCGCCGGCTGAAGGAAGCCTGGTTGACGCATCGGCTGAAGGAGCTGACACCCGAGGAGCGGGCAGTGCTCCGGCAGGCGGCGCCGATTCTGGAGAAGCTCAGCAAGATATAGAGCCTGACGAACCCAGGACCGGGATGTTCCGGTCTCTCAGGGTTCACAACTACCGGCTGTTCGCGGCCGGAGGCATCGTCTCCAACCTCGGCACGTGGATGCAGCGCACCGCCCAGGACTGGCTGGTGCTCGACCTCACACACGGCAGCGCGGCGGCTCTCGGCACCACGACCGCGCTGCAGTTCCTCCCGCAGCTCATGTTCGGCCTGTTCGGCGGCGTGCTCGCCGACCGCTACCCCAAGCGCCCCGTCCTGATCATCGCGCAGTCGCTCATGGCGATGCTGGCCGTGACCATGGGCGTCCTGACAGTGACCGGCTCGGCCGAGGTGTGGCACGTCTACGCCATGGCCTTCGCGCTCGGCGTCATCTCCTGCGTGGAGGTGCCGACCAGGCAGGCGTTCGTGGTCGAGATGGTCGGCCGTGAGGACCTGCCCAACGCCATCGCGCTGAACGCCTCGATCTTCAACCTGGCCCGCGTGGTGGGCCCGGCCCTCGCCGGTGTGCTCATGTACGCCATCGGCACCGGACCGATCTTCCTGCTCAACGCGCTGACCTTCGGCGGCGTCATCTCCAGCCTGCTCCTCATGCGCAGGTCGGAGCTGACCCCAGCCGAGCTCGTCCCCAAGGCGAAGGGCCAGCTGCGCGAGGGCCTGCGCTACGTCATCGAGCGCTCGGAGCTCCTGCTCCCGATACTGGTGATCGCGTTCATGGCGATGTTCACGCAGTCGTTCTCGATGTCGATCGCGCTCATGGCCCGCGAGGTCTTCGGCCAGGGCGCCTCGTCGTTCGGCGTGGCCTCCAGCGCCTTCGCCGTCGGCGCGCTCGGCGGCGCCCTGCTGGCCGCCCGCCGCGCCAGGCCGACACGCAGGCTGCTCATCGCGGGCGCCATCGGTTTCGGGCTGTTCCAGGTCGTGGTGGGCCTCGCCCCCTTCTACCCGGTCTACCTGCTGCTGCTCGCCCCCACCGGCATCGCGTTGATCACGGTCAACACGGCCGCCAACTCGCTGGTCCAGATGTCCACCTCGCCAGAGATGCGCGGCAGGGTCATGGGCATCTACGTGCTGGTCTTCACCGGTGGCGCCCCGATCGGCGCGCCGCTGATCGGCTGGATCTCCGACCTGGGCGGCCCCCGCGTGGGCGTCATGATCGGCGGACTGCTCACGCTCGTGGGCACCGGTCTGGCCATCCTGCTCACCCGCGTGATCGGCGCCCGCCGCACCCGCGTGGCGCTCGCCACCGCCTGACGACTCTCCGGCCCGCGCCTCCACACCCCGCGGGCCGGAGCCACACCCCCTGCGCGGGGCACAATCGACCCGTGAGACTGTTCGCGGCGATCCTGCCGCCACCCGAGATCCTCGACGAGGTGGCCGCCGCGCTGGCCGGCCGTACCCACGTGGTGGAGGGCCTGCGCTGGGTCGACCGCGCCACCTGGCACCTCACGCTCGCCTTCTACGGCGAGGTGCCCGAGCGAGCCCTCCCCGACCTCGAGGTACGGCTGGCCCGCGCCGCCTCGCGCCACCCCGCCAAGCGCCTGGCCTTCGAGGGGGCGGGCGCGTTCTCCAAGCGTGTCTTCTGGCTCGGCGTCACCGGCGACCCCCTCGTACGGCTGGCAGGCTCGGCCGCCGCCGCCGGGCGTCGCGCGGGAGCCGTACAGACCGACGAGAAGCGCTTCCACGCCCACCTCACGCTCGCCCGCGCCAGGCAGCCCACCGACCTGCGCCCCCTGGTGGAGGCGCTGTCGTCCTTCGCGGGGTCGTCGTGGTCGGCCGACTCGATCCACCTCATGCGCAGCCACCCCGGCCCCACGGTGAGGTATGAGTCACTCGGCCATTGGGCTCTCGCACCCGCCGAGCGGGGCTAGGCTGCACGGCGTGGACCGTCCTCGCTTCTGGCTTCTCCCCACCGTGCTCGGCTTGCTCCTGCTGATCGTCGTGGTCGGCTCCCTGCTGACCTGACCCGCTAGGACAGGTCGGCCTCGGCCAGCAGCAGGGGGACATCGCCCGGGTTGCGAAGGAGCGCCGCGACCGCGAGGCGGTCGTTCCACTGCCCCGTCGCCCAGGCCAGACCGCGCGCCAGCCCGTCGGCCCCGTCGCAGTGGACCATGCCGTCGAAGTAGCGCCACGCGCACGGCACGCCGTCCACCAGCAGCTTCTCGTGCTCCACGTAACGAGCGGGAGCCGTGGGCAGCAGCTCCCTGACCTCCTTCGGCACGGGGCGCTCGGTGCCCGTGGAGGTCACCGTGCCCGAGACCAGCTCACCCGCCAGCGGCAGGTCGAGCAGCTCCGACAGCGCCTCGGCCAGGTCGAACGGGGCCAGGACCAGCGGCCTGTCGGTCACCAGCTGCAACAGGTCGGGCGCCTCGACCACGACGGCGTCGTCGGCGGAGGCGACCACGATGTCGCCACCGAGCACCGCCCGCACCGAGGAGGGCGGCTCCACCCGCGAAGGATCGACGGCGGCCAGCGCCATCCACAGCGCCCGCAGCTGCGCGCGATCGACGGTGACCGACGGGTCGGCCAGTAGCTCCAGCAGCTCCTCAGGGCCACCGTGCGAGGCCAGCAGGTCGGTCAGCGTGGTGCGGACGCCCAGCATGGCCAGCGCGCCGTGGTCGAGCCCCTCGGGCGCCTCGTCGTACAGGCCGGTCAGCAGCGGGTCGGCGCCTGGCAGGCGCAGCTCCAGCGGGCGCCGCCCACCGAGAACCGGGTGGGTGGACAGCCACCACGCGGTGTAGGAGGGCACCTCGAGGCCGTCGATGCGCAGCGGCAGCAGCGCGCCCCTCAACGGCGGCCTGGTGATCAGGGCGAGGGCGGCGGGCCAGTCGGCGACCAGCTCGAGGTCGCGGATCGCGGTGAACTCCGGCACGACGGGAGGCAGGTCGAAGGAGGGCAGCGACTCGAGCCACATGTCCTCCTCGTCGAGGTCGTGGTCGCAGGAGTCGAGGTCGAGCAGCACGTCGGCGTCGTTGACCACGGCGAACCCGTCGAGCACGCCGACCGCCGTCAGCACGCGCGAGTCGTAGGAGGAGTCGGCCGTGCCGAAACCCGCGTCGTCGGCGAGCAGCCCTGCCAGCGCGCCCTCGGGCAGCAGCAGCTCGCCCGCGGGGTAGAGCGAGCCGTCGGAGCCGCGCAGCGCCAGCTCGGACAGCCACGGCTCCTCGCCCGCTGTCAGCCCCGCGGCGTCGACAAGGGAGAGCACGGCCCTGGCCACCGCGTCGGGGTCGTCGCTGTCCATCGACTGCGCCACCGCGTTCTTGGTGTGCGGGTCGTCGAGGACGGCGCGCGGCGTGGCCTCGAAGGCGCCCAGGCGCAGGAGCAGCGGGTGCGCCGCGTCGGGATGGACGATGCGCAGCCCGAGCGGGGCCAGGTCGAGCGGCGTGGTCAGGATCAGCGTGCCGCGCGGCCCCCGCACCAGGCGGCCGTCGGCCAGCGGCACGGGCAGCGCCCCCAGCGCCTCGGGGTCGTCGGCGGGCAGCACGTCGTAGAGCGATCGCCACCACGCGGGGTCGCGCCCCTCGATGGCCTCGCCCGACAGCTGGTCGACCACCTCCGCCAGCTCCACCCTGCGCACCCCGAGCGAGGCCATCGCCGGGTGCCTGGCAGGCCACCCTGCGGGCAGCAGGCCAGGGACGATCGAGGCCAGCACCGCCAGCAGCTCTCCCGAGCCGTTGACGACCGAGGCCTCCCTGCCCGAGACCACCCAGCCGTCGTCGGAGGGCTCGCGCACGGGGTGCTCGACCTGCCACGCGGCGTCGGGGTCGTAGAGCGCCGCGTCCTCGAACGAGGGCGACTGCACCACGGGCGGCGGCGCCGACAGCGCGGGCAGCAGGGGGACGTCGGGCAGCAGGCGCAGGATCGCGCGGCGGATGCGGGCGTCGAGCTCGCCCTTGCCCATCAGCGCGGGCACCAGGTCGAGCAGCCTCGGCGTGCGCGGCAACTCCTCCAGCAGGAGCACGTAGGCCTCGGCGACGCGCGAGATCAGGAAGTCGGTCAGCGGCCCCTTGGCGACGTGGCGCCTGTCGGTGGCCATCGGGAACGAGGCGATGAGCAGCGCGGGCAGGTCGAGCGGCTCGTCGGAGGGCGTGGGCGCGTGCACGACCTGCGGGACGGGCAGCGGCCCCTCCTGCTCGGGCACCGCCCATCGCACGGACCAGTAGGGCCTGGCCCGCTCCTCCGTCGGCCTGTCGGCGAAGTAGGCGGCGACCTCGTCGGGTGAGAACTCCCCCGAGACGGAGACCACGTGCCACCCCGAGGGCTCGACCGTGCGGGTGACGCCGTCGACCACGATCTCGATGGCGGTCAGCGCGGGCATGCCGAGCAGCAGCGCGGGCGAGGCCTCCTGCAGCATGTGGCGCACGGCCTCGACGGCGGAGGGGCGCAGCGGCAGCCTTACGAGCGTCTCGAACCCCTCGGGGACCTCGACGGAGTCGGGAAAGGGCAGCCGCAGCAGCGGCACGTGCCCCTCACGGTTGGCCAGCTCGCCCGCGAGCACCGGCTCGGCGGCCACCACCGCCGTCGTCTCCTCGCGCGACCAGCGCACCGCACCGGTGGAGCGTGAGCCGATGGAGGGGGCGTCGCAGACCGAGACCACGGCGGCGAAGCCCACGCCGAAGCGTCCGGCGGCGCCCACATGGTCGCGTTTGGCGGACACCCGCAACGTGGACAGGCCCTCGACCCCCGCCGCGTCGAGCGGCGCGCCGTTGTTGGCCGCCGTCAGCACGCCGTCGCGCAGCTCCAGGCGCAGCACACCGGGCACGCCCGCGCGAAGGGCGGCGTCGGCCGCGTTCTGCGCCAGCTCGACGATCAGACGGTCACGGTAGCCGCCGAGGGCGAAGTCCTCCTCGGCGTTGGCGTCTTCACGGAAGCGCGCTGGCGAGGCCTTCCAAGCCGTGAGTACGGCGGCGCGCATCCGGTCAGTGCCAAAGGTGTCCACGGGGCAAACTCCTAATCGAGAGACGGGCCCCCGAAGGCTAGCGCTCCTCGCCGACAATCCGGATCAGGAGCCGATCAGGAGTGGCCGAGCTCCTCCGAGGCCGACTCGTCGACCGAGCCCGCCTCGTCCTCCATCAGGTCGTAACCCAGGTCGTCGAGGATCGGCGTGGCCTGCTCGACGGGCGGCGGCATGACGGCGGCCTCGGAATGGGCGCCGCAGCCGTGGTCGGCGGCCACCACCTTGCCGTCGTCGGGCGCGTACTCATTGGCGCACACGCCGAACTCGCCCCGCAGGCCACCCGCGAGCGGCCAGAAGAAGCCACAGGTGGAGCACTGCGCGGGAGCGGCGTGCGCGATCGGTGTGTGCGGCCCGGACGTGCCCGAGTGCCAGCGCTTGGCGGCGCGGTCCCTGCCGATGGCCGACAGCACCCTGGCCCTGCCCAGGCCGTACTCGAAAATCATCTGGTGGTCGATCTCGTCGTCGGCGCTCGTGAAGCCGGGGACGAGCCTGTCGTCGTCTTCCGCGGTCGGCAGCAGGTCACCGACGCCCAGGTCGCCGGGGAGCAGCCGCTCGCTCCACGGCAGCCACTCGGGGGCCAGCAGGGCCCCCGCGCCAGGCAGCAGCACGGCCTCGCTGACCGTGACGTTCTTCGCGCGGGAGGCGCGGGTCACGGTGACGGCCCAGCGCCAGCCGCGGTAGGCGCGGTCGAGGCAGGCGAAGTAGTGGGTGACGATCCGGTCGCCCTGGCCCTCGAACCCGAGGTGCTCCCCGGGCTCCCCTGGCTTGGCGAGCTCTCTCGCGGTCTCTCTCGCGAGGTCGACGGCGGCGACACAGGCCTGGTCGGGCGCGGCGACGCGGGTCCTGGTCCTGGTCATCGGCGCGCCCTCGCCGAAAGGTGCTGTTCGCTCACACTCCATTCTCACCCATGACGGGACGTGCGAGCACCCATGTCAGGTAAGACTGGTTAGCGTGGATCGTGTGTGGACGCTAGCGAGACGGGTGGGGCACGTGCTGGCCGAAGCGGGCCGGGCGTCCATGCGCGCCGGCCGCAGGACGGCGAGCGGCACCAGACGCATGGGGCTCGCCACCGCGAGCGGGGCCCAGCGGGTCGGCCACGCCACGCGCAGGCTCACGCACGCGCACGGCGCCGACCGCACCGGTCTGGGCAGACTGATCGAGCTGACGGCAGCCAACAGCGCGGGCGACTCCCTCGTCACGCTCGCCCTGGCGGGCACGATCTTCTTCGGCCTGCCGGTCAACGAGGCGCGCGGCCAGGTGGCGCTCTACCTGGTGATCACGATGATCCCTTTCGCGGTGGTCGCGCCCTTCGTCGGCCCCGTGCTCGACAAGTTCAGGTCGGGCCGCCGCTACGTGATGGCGGGCACGCTGTTCGCCAGAGGGCTGCTGTGCTTCGCCATGGCCGCGGCCGTTGGCCCCGGCGACGTGCTCACCCTCTTCGCTGGCGCCCTCGGCGTGCTCGTGCTGTCGAAGGCCTACAACGTCTCACGCGCGGCGATCATGCCGAGCGTGCTGCCCGCCGACATCACGCTGGTCAGCGCCAACGCGAGAGTGGCGCTGTTCTCCCTGGTGGCCGCGGGCGTCGCGGTGCCCACGGCGGCGGGCCTCACGGCGTGGCTCGGCGCGGCGTGGGTGCTGCGCATCGCGATGGTGGTCTTCCTCGTGCTCGGCGTCTTCGCGGTGCGGCTGCCGCGCCACGTCGACTCCCCCGACCTCGACGAGGAGGAGGGCGGCGAGAGAGCGCGCTGGCGGACGCTGCTCAACGTCGGCCCCGCCGTCACCGAGGCCATGAGGGCCAACGCCGCCATCCGCCTCTTCTCCGGCTTCCTGCTGTTCTACCTGCTCTTCCTCGTGCAGGACGAGCACCTCAAGGACCTGCCCGCGACCACCACCATCGCCCTGCTCGCCGGCGCCGCGGGGCTCGGCGGCCTGGCGGGCGCGGCCGTGGCCAACTGGGCGCGCAACCACTCGCCCCAGGTCATCGTGCTGCTCACGCTGGCCGTGACCACGGTGACGGCGGGCGTGACGGCCTTCCTGTTCGGCCTGTGGGCCGCCGTCGCGGTGGCGCTGGTGGCCGCCTTCGCCCAGGAGCTCGGCAAGCTGGCGCTCGACGCGATCGTGCAGCGCGAGATCGGCGAGGAGGTGCGCTCGTCGACGTTCGGCGTGGTCGAGGCGCTCCTTCAGCTGGCCTGGGTGTTCGGCGGGCTGATCGGCCTGCTGGTGTCGGACTGGTCGACGGGCCCTGGCGGGCTCACCGGGCTCGCCGTCGTGCTGGCCCTGGCCCTCGGCTGGCTCGTGGTGCGCAGGAGAGTGCGGGTCAGGGCGCGTGAAGCCAAGGTGAGCGCGTCGACACCGCCCGCGGCCAGGCAGGCGCCCGCCACCAAGGATCCGACGGCGACCACCAAGCCGTTGACCAACCCGCACAGCGGTTGATCAGTCGAGGTCGTCCGCCACGGCTCGCAGCACCTGGGCGATCTTCTTGGAGTGCACGGGGTCGGGCTGCTTGCCCCGCTGGTAGGACTCGGAGATGACGTCGAGCAGCTTGATGAGGTCCTCGACGATCACGACCATCTCGTCGGGCTTCTTCCGCTTGCCCTTCGGCTTGACCGTCTTGGCCAGGGTCGGCGGCTGCTCGAGAATCCGCACCGACAGCGCCTGCTGTCCCCTGCGGCCCTCGGCCACACCGAACTCGACCTTTTGTCCGGGCTTCAACGGTTCCGCGCCAGTGGGAAGCGCGGAGGAATGGACGAAGACCTCACCGCCGTCGTCGCGGGTGAGGAAGCCGAAACCCTTGTCGGCGTCGTACCACTTGACCTTGCCACTCGGCACAGGGGGGACCTCGTTCGTACTGTCGGGAAAGATGAATGGAAGTAGGTTATGCCCACCGAGCCCGGAGAGCGACCGGGTAAATGCGCGCTAATTCCAGTCGCCGAACCAGGCGGCGAACTCGGTCAGATCCGACAGCGCCACATCGGCCCCGTGATCACGCAGCTCTCCCACGGTGTAGGGGCCCGTCGCGACCCCCACGCTGACGGCGCCTCCCGCTCGCGCCGCCTCGATGTCCGCGACATGGTCTCCGACATAGGCGTCCGCGCCGAACCGCGCGAGCGCCCCGCCCTTGCCCGCGCCGAACACCGATCCGACCACCTCGTCCACGTCGAACCCGAGCAGGTCGACGGTCCTTCTCGCGTCGTGGACGTTCTTGCCCGTCACGACGATCACCCCGCCTCCGGCCTCCCGCACCGTCTTGATCGCCTCGTGGGCGCCGCTCATGGCGGTGTGCGCGGGAAGGGCGACGTCGGGATAGAGCTCCCTGAAGAGCGCCGCCGCGCCGGGGACGTCCTCCTCGGGCAGCCAGTTGGCCAGCTCCAGTTCGAGCGGAGGGCCGAGCCTGGAGATCACCATCGCGCTGTCGATGACCACGCCCAGCCGTACGGCGAGCTCGTCAAAGACGGCAGCGATACCTGATCTGGTGTCGGCCAGCGTCATATCAAGGTCAAACCCCACTGATTTCCCCACCCGTGAAGAGTAACGGTCGCTGGTATGGAAGCGTTGAAGTGGGAAGAAAGGAATTACTTATCGGAGGGAGCGGCCATGGCTGAAACCCGACCGCATCGGCCCGCCGTCAGGCCGGCGCCGACCGCCCGTCAGCGCGCGGCCGACATCGCGGTGTGGGCCGTCAAGGTCGTCTCGAGGGCCGCCGCGCTCGTCCTGGCCCTCTACATCGCTTTCAGGATCTTCCCCACCAACCCGGCCAACTCTCTCGTCCAGTTCGTCGAGGCCGTGGCGACCACGCTGTCCCTCGGCATGTCCGACCTGTTCAGGCTGGCCGACGCGCGCTGGCAGGTCCTGGTGAACTACGGCCTGGCCGCCGTGGTGTGGCTCGTCCTCGGCTCGGCGGTGGCGAGCCTGATCCGGCGCGTGTCACCGTAACGACTATGGTCCTTACTAATGAGAAACGCGCCAATCGGACCACCGCCGGGTCCCTGACTGGCACGTAGGGGTCGCGGCGGTCTGATGAGCACGTCCTCATTAGATGGAGGTACTAGGAACGACATGACCAGATCCACGCGCGAGCGGATCGTCGACGAGGCTCTGAGGCTGTTCGCGGAGCGGGGCTACTCCGCCACCTCGGTGGCCGAGATCGAGGCCGCCGCCGGGCTC
Organism: Nonomuraea roseola; assembly: GCF_039535395.1. Taxonomy (NCBI): domain Bacteria; kingdom Bacillati; phylum Actinomycetota; class Actinomycetes; order Streptosporangiales; family Streptosporangiaceae; genus Nonomuraea; species Nonomuraea roseola. The sequence goes on along the minus strand of NZ_BAAAXC010000015.1, from coordinate 3,458,285 downwards.
TCCCCAGGAGCGGGGGGCCTCTACCGGCACTTCAAGTCGAAGTACGAGGTGCTCGCCGCCGCGATGCACGAGCACGCCGCACGCACCCGCATCCAGGTGGCAGACAGCCTGGCCGAGCTCAGCAGCATGGAGGGCTCCGCCGACCTCGAGGAGCGCCTGTCCCTGGTGTGCAGGGCGGGACTGGCGAAGGTCCGCGAGGAGAGCGAGCTGACCAGGGTGTTCTTCCGCGATCTCAGCCAGTTCCCCGAGCTGGTCGCGGTCGTGCGCGAGGGCCTGCTGCAGCCGATGTTCGACGCGATCACCGGCTGGTTCCGCGCCCAGCCCGAGTACGCGGAGGCCGACCTCGACTGGACGGGCATCGGCGCGGTGCTCGGCGGCGCGGTCGTGCACTACCGGCTGTTCCAGGAGACGGTCGGCGAGACACCGGGTCACGCCGAGAAGGACCAGTTCGTCGCCGCGTGGGTACGGCTGGCCGTCGGCCTGCTGCCCGCTCCGGCGCACGCACCGGTCAGCTGAGATCCCACAGGCGATAGGCGAGCCAGACCACGCCCAGACCCGTGAAGATCATGAACATGATCCCGCTGACCGCGTAGAACTGGGCGAGGAAGGCGGAGAAGCCGCTCTCACCCCCCACCCGCAGCGCGCCGATCACCACCCCGCCCACGCCGTAGCCGAACATGGGAGCGCCGATCCCGATCATCCTGTCCCTGAAGGACCAGCTGTCGCTCGTCAGGACGGTCGCCGCGCCCGCCGCCCAGACGATCACCGGCACCTGGAAGATCGCCACGGACGGGAGGCTCATCGGCACCAGCAGCGCGGCCAGCAGGAGCAGCCCGATCGCCAGCACCTCGCGCGGATGCCCCTTGACCACGGTCCTGGCGTCCCTGCCGCCCGTGGCCATGGGGTTGGCCCCCGCCATCACCGCCCTGCGCAGGCCCGCGAACGGCAGGCCGCGCTCGGTCCTGCCGGCCAGTCTCGCCCGCGCCTCTCGCATGCCGCGCGCCACGCCGGGCGGGACGTCGTCGACCACGCGGGGGAAGACGGCGGTGTCGCTCTCGGCGGGCCGCACCTCGGGCTCGGCCTGGATCCTCGGCACCTCGCCGTCGGAGGAGAGCCTGCGGGCCTCGCGCTCGACGAGCGCCGCAGGATCGCCGAATGTGGCCAGCACCCTGGCCACCACCTTGGGGTCCTCGCTGCCGCTCCGCTCCGACTCGATGCGGGCCCGCAGCCGCTGGACGAAGTCGAGCCTGTGGTCCTGGCGCAGCACACCGTGAGCGGCGTCGGCCGCCTTGCTGACGTAGTCCAGGACGAGCTGGTCGGCCCGTTCGATCACGCATGCCATGCTGCCCGAATCCGCAGGAACATACCATTGCAATGATGGAGTTCACTCAGTGGATCAGGGAGCGCACCGACGATCAGCTCGGCGCGCTCGTGTCCGCGCGCCCCGAGCTGATCACGCCGGTCCCCGCCCACCTCGAAGGGCTGGCCGCGCGGGCGGGCAGCCCCTCGGCGATCGGCCGCGCCCTCGACCGGCTCGACAGGTTCGCGCTGGCCGTGGTCGAGACGCTCGCCGTCCACCCCGATGAGCTCCCCAGAGACTCCCTCCACGACCTGCTCGCCAGGGCGACAGGAGAGGACAGCCTCCCCCTCGACGACACACTGGAGCGCCTGCGCGCCCTCGCCCTGATCTACGGCCCCGACGACGCCCTGGCCCTCGCACCGGGCGTGCGCAAGGTGCTCGACGACCCCGCGGGGCTCGGCCCTCCCGTCACCGAGGTGTTCAGGCACCACCCGCCCGAGCAGCTGGAGGAGATCGCCGACGACATCGCCCCCGGCACCGAGGGCGGCGGCAAGGAGCGGCTGCGCGCCGCGCTCGCCGAGCCCGCCAAGCTGGTCGAGGAGGTCTCGCCTCCGGCGAGGAAGGCGCTGGAGGAGCTGGCGTGGGGGCCGCCGAGCGGCCGCGTGCCCAACGCCCGCAGGGCCGTCCGCCTGGCCACCGCCCGCTCGCCGATCGAGGAGCTGCTCGCCAGGGGGCTGCTCGCGGCCACCGGAGAAGACAGCGTGGCGCTGCCCCGCGAGGTCGGCCTCTACCTGCGCGAAGGCCGCGTGCACCGCGACCTGTCCCCCGTGCCGCCGCCCCTCGAGGGCGCGGAGCGTCCCGGCTCCCTCGCCGACAGGACGGCGGCGGGCCAGGCGTTCACGTTCACGCGGGCGGTCGAGGAGCTGTGCGAGAGGTGGAGCTTCGACGCTCCGGGCGTGCTGCGCACGGGCGGCCTCGGCGTGCGCGACCTCAAGCGCACCGCCACCCAGCTCGACCTGCCCGAATGGGCCGCCGCCCTGGTCATCGAGGTGGCACACGCGGCGGGCCTGATCGCCTCGGGCGGCAACGTCGACGGCGAGTGGCTGCCCACCGCGGGCTACGACAGCTGGCGGGTCAGGGCCACGGAGGAGCGCTGGGTCACGCTGGCCGTCACCTGGCTGCACACCGACAGGGTGCCCGGCGTCGTGGGCGAACGCGACGAGCGCGACCGCCTGCTCAACGCCCTCCACCCCGACCTGCGCCGCTCCTCCGCCCCCGAGGTACGGCAGGCGACGCTGCGCGTGCTCGCCACCGCCCCTGGCCTCGCGCCGTCCCGCGAGTCCGTGCTGCGGCGGCTGGCGTGGGAGCAGCCCAGGCGGCGTGGCGCGCTGCGCGAGCAGCTGACCGACTTCGCCCTGCGCGAGGCCGAGCAGCTGGGCTTCACCGGGCTCGGCGTGCTGTCGGCGCACGGCCGCGCCCTGCTGTCGGGCTCGAAGGAGGCCGCCGCCGTCCTCGCTCCGCTGCTTCCCGAGCCCGTCGACCACGTGCTGCTTCAGGCCGACCTCACCGCCGTCGCGCCAGGACCGCTCACCAGCGACCTGGCCCGCTGGCTGACGCTCGCCGCCGACGTGGAGTCCACGGGAGGGGCGACCGTCTACCGGTTCGGCGAGGGCTCCATCAGGCGGGCGCTCGACGCCGGTCAGGGGGCCGACGAGCTGCTGTCCATGCTCGCCCGCCACTCGGCCACCCCTGTGCCGCAGCCGCTGTCATACCTGGTGGCGGACGTGGCACGCAGACACGGCAGGATGCGCGTCGGTACGGCCAGCGCCTACATCCGCAGCGACGACCCCTCCATGCTCGACCAGCTCATGGCCGACCGCCGCGTAGTCCCGCTGAGGCTCAGGCGCCTGGCTCCCACGGTCATCGCCTCGCGCACCTCCAGGGCCTCGCTCGTCGACTCGCTGAGGGCGATGGGGTTCGCGCCCGTCGCCGAATCACTCGACGGGGACGTCATCATCACCCAGCTCGACACCAGGCGGACCGAGGGCGTGCCCGTGGCCAGGACGGTGTCGTCGTTCAACGGGCTCGATCCCGACGTGGTGGCGGCGGCCGTACGGGCCATGCGGGCGGGCGAGGCGCGGCGCGGACCTGTGGACGCGCCCGACGGCGCGGTGCCCCGCGGTCCCGCCACGACCACCATCTCCACCCTGCAGGAGGCGATCAGGCAGGGGGTGCGGGTGTGGATCGGCTACCTCGACTCCCAGGGCAACGCCACCAGCCGCATCCTGGAGCCGGCCCGGATGGAGGGCGGCTACCTCACGGCCTACGACGAGACCCGCGCCGCCGTCCACCGCTTCGCCCTCCACCGCATCACCGGCGTCTCCAACCTCTCCTGATCCCTCTGTCGCGTCCAGACGATCCAGGGCTCTCGGAGACCTCGAGGGATGACGTCCGGAGTCTCTCGGAAGCGGCGATCCCCCGAGCGACGGACGGATGATCACTCTGGGCGGTTGACTCGGAGGCCCGTGCGGATCACCGTGAGAGGCGTGAAGGAACAAACGCTCGGACGTCTGGCCGAGGAGTCGTGGAACCGGTTCGACGACCACGAGTCGGTCTTCTACGAAGGGGAGTGGCACCGCAGCCACACCCTCGCCCAACGCGCCAGACGCGTCACAGGCGGCCTGATCGAGGCGGGTGTCGGCCCCGGCGACAGGGTCGTCGTGATGATGGCCACGAGCCCCGACGTCGGCATCGTCTACCAGGCCGTCTGGGCCGCGGGCGCCGTGGTGGTCCCCGTGGTCTTCCTGGTCGGCGCCGACGAGCTGCGCCACATCCTGTCCGACAGCGGCGCCACCGCGGTCGTCACCTCGCCGGAGCTCCTGGAGACCGTCCAGGCCGCGGGCGGGGGGATCAGGGTCTTCGTGGACACCGACGAGCTGGAGCAGGCCGAGCACGGCCCGCTGCCCCGGGACCCCTCCGACCTGGCCGCGGTGATGTACACCGGCGGAACCACCGGCAGGGCGAAGGGCGTCATGCTCAGCCACGGCGGTCTCTGGCAGGTCGCCAAGGACGCCTTCGACCTGGCCTACCTGCCAGGGGTCACCAGGGCGATCGTCCCCGTCCCGCTCTCCCACGCCTATGGCCTGATCGTCACCATCGCGGGCATGCACGCCCCCGAGCCGCAGCAGGCCGTCCTGATGCGCTGGTTCGACCCGAAGGCCTTCCTGTCGCTGGCCGCCGAGCAGCGCGTGCAGTACGGCACCGTGGTCCCCTCCATGCTCCAGATGCTGCTCGCCGAGCCACTCGAGGACACCGCGCTGCCCGACCTGCGCCACCTCACCTGCGGCGCGGCTCCGCTGGGCCGCGACGTGCTCAGGGAGTTCGAACGGCGGATGCCGGGCGTGCAGATCCTCGAGGGGTACGGCCTGACCGAGACCAGCGCCGTCACCACCTTCAACCCTCCCGGCAGGCGCAGGCCCGGCAGCGTCGGCCTGCCCCTTCCCGGCTACACGATCACGATCAGGGACGACGAGGGCGAGGAGGTGGAGGCAGGCGACATCGGCGAGATCTGCGTGGCGGGCCGATCGCTGATGCTCGGTTACTGGGGCGGGCTCGACTCCCCCGTCGTGGACGGCGAGCTGCGCACGGGCGACATCGGCTGCATGGACGACGACGGCTACCTCTACGTCGTGGACAGGAAGAAGGACCTGGTCATCAGGGGCGGCTTCAACGTCTTCCCCCGCGATGTGGAGGACGCGCTGAACACCCACCCCGACGTCGTGATGTCGGGGGTGGTCGGCCGTCCCGACCCTCTGCACGGCGAGGAGGTCGTCGCCTTCGTCCAGCTGCGCCCCGGCGGCGAGGCCACCGAGGAGGCACTGGTCGCCTGGGCGCGTGAGCGGGTCGGCAGAGTGAAATATCCGAGGGAGATCCACTTCACCGACCACATCCCCGTGACCAGCGTGCTCAAGCTGGACAGGAAGGCGCTGCGCGCCCGACTTCTCTAGGGACTCGCCGAACTGTCACCTGATTTCGTGATATCTGTTGACGGGCCAGAAAACGAAAAGGTGACTCAGTGAGCAGCGGTTACACCCCAGAGAACTCCGGCGACCAGAGCCCCTACGGCCAGCAGATGCCGTACGGCTCGCCGTACAACCAGGGCCCTCACGGTTCGGGCGAGCAGCAGCCCTACGGCCCGCCGTACGGCCAGCAGCCCCCGCCCGGCTACGGCTACGGCTACCCGCCGCCCCAGCAGGGCCCGCGCACGCATGCCATCGTCGCGCTGGTCATCAGCATCGTGCTCGCGCTGAGCTGCTACATCACCCCCGGCGGCATCGCCGGAGCGATCATGTCGGGCATCGCGCTCGGCCAGGTCGACACGCACCCGGACAAGGCACGCAACCTGCTGAAGTGGACCTGGATCAGCATCGGCATCAACGTCGCGCTGGTCGTTCTGGGCTTCGGCGTCATCATCGCGCTGGGAGTCACGGGAAACCTGGACTAACTGTCGGTCGCCGGGTGTTGGATATGCGGTAGCAGTACCAACCCCGGGGGAAGCCTGTGAATGACGGCCCGCTGATCGTCCAATCCGACAAGACCTTGCTGCTCGAGGTCGACCACGAGCGGGCCGACGAGTGTCGCAAGGCGATCGCGCCCTTCGCCGAGTTGGAGCGCGCGCCCGAGCACGTCCACACCTATCGCGTCACGCCGCTGGCGCTGTGGAACGCGCGCGCCGCGGGCCATGACGCCGAGCAGGTCATCGACGCGCTCATCGGGTTCAGCCGCTATCCGGTGCCGCACGCGCTGCTGGTCGACGTGGCCGAGACCATGGCGCGCTACGGCAGGTTGCGTCTGGAGAAGGACCCCGCGCACGGCCTGGTCCTGGCCTCGACCGACCGCGCCGTCCTCGAAGAGGTCCTGCGCTCGAGGAAGATCCAGCCGATGCTGGGCGAGCGCATCGGCGCCGACGCCGTCGCGGTCCACCCGAGCGAGCGGGGCAACATCAAGCAGGCGCTGCTCAAGCTGGGCTGGCCCGCCGAAGACCTCGCGGGCTACGTCGACGGCGAGGCCCACGCCATCAAGCTCAAGCAGGACGGCTGGGCGCTGCGTCCCTACCAGCAGGAGGCCGCCGACGCCTTCTGGCACGGCGGCTCCGGCGTGGTCGTGCTGCCCTGCGGCGCGGGCAAGACCATCGTCGGCGCGGCCGCGATGGCCAGGGCCGAGGCCACCACGCTGATCCTGGTCACCAACACGGTGAGCGCCCACCAGTGGAAGCAGGAGCTGCTCAAGCGCACCTCGCTGACCGAGGACGAGATCGGCGAATACTCCGGCACCAAGAAGGAGATCCGTCCCGTCACCATCGCCACCTACCAGGTGATGACGACCAAGCGGAAGGGCGTCTACGCCCACCTGGAGCTGTTCGACGCGCGCGACTGGGGCCTGATCGTCTACGACGAGGTGCACCTGCTGCCCGCACCCATCTTCAGGATGACCGCCGACCTGCAGGCCCGTCGCAGGGTGGGGCTGACCGCGACGCTCGTGCGCGAGGACGGCAGGGAGGGCGACGTGTTCTCCCTCATCGGCCCGAAGCGCTACGACGCGCCGTGGAAGGAGATGGAGAACCAGGGCTGGATCGCCCCGGCCGACTGCGTCGAGGTGCGCGTCACGCTCTCCGACGAGGAGCGCCTGGCCTACGCGATGGCCGAGTCCGAGGAGCGCTACAGGTTCGCCGCGACCACGCCGTCCAAGACGCGCGTGACCGAGGCGCTGGTCAGGCGGCACCTCGGCGAGCAGGTGCTGGTCATCGGCCAGTACATCGACCAGCTCGACGAGCTGGCCGAGCACCTCAACGCGCCCGTGATCAAGGGCGAGACCCGCATCAAGGAGCGGGAGCGGCTCTTCCAGGCCTTCCGCGACAAGGAGCTGCAGGTCCTGGTGGTCTCCAAGGTCGCCAACTTCTCCATCGACCTGCCCGAGGCGGCCGTCGCCATCCAGGTGTCGGGCACGTTCGGCTCCCGCCAGGAGGAGGCCCAGCGGCTGGGGCGCGTGCTACGGCCCAAGGCCGACGGCGGAGGCGCGCGCTTCTACACGGTGGTCAGCCGCGACACGGTCGACCAGGAGTTCGCCGCGCATCGCCAGCGCTTCCTCGCCGAGCAGGGCTACGCCTACCAGATCATCGACGCCGACGACGTCCACCAGTGAGGCGCCGACGACGTCCACCAGTGAGGCGCTGACGACGTCCAGCGGTGAGGTGCCGACGACGTCCACCGGTGAAAGGGCTCGCGCGAAGGGTCTCGCGCGAGCCGTACCACTAAGTCCACGAAACTCCGCGGGCCTTCGACAATTGGACCACCCCCTACCGGCGACACCTGTCGCGATGCCACATACCCCCATGATCCGCCGAATCAACGAGACATGCCCCGATTTTTCGCTTTTTGGCCTGCGATTACTGGGGCGATGCGCCGCCGATCATCGTACCGACCACCCGGCAGATCACTGGGCGAGCATCCCGCCGAAGAACAGGACACCCGCCGCGGCCAGCCATGACAGCACCGCGCCCCCCATCAGCGCCCAGAATCTGAGCGGAAACAGCCACGCCCCCACGGTGAGGCAGGCCGCCAGGACCGCGAACAGCCCCGAGACGGTGGAGACGACGTCGAGGCGCGTCGCGCACGCGGCCGAGCTCTCCCCGTCGGTGCAGAACGCCTCGAGCCCCCAGCCGGCGAAGACCGACAGACCCCACAGGGCGGCCAGCAGGAGGCTGGCGACGGTCGGGATGACCGGGGAGATCCTCACACTGCCTCCTGCATTAATGAATGGGAAGCCTCCGACCTCGCCGGTAAGCTAGTCGATTCGCTGCCTTGTTTACCACCTCCGTCGACGAATAGGGAGGCGCTTTCGCATGCCCGGACACCAGTTGGCCCCCGACATACCCACCGATGTGCTCGCCGCCGAGCGAGCCCATCTCTCCGAGTCCCGCGCGGCGCTCAGAGCGATGCGCAAACACGCCCAGTCGCTGTCGTCGGACGCCGCGGGCGACTGGGTCTCGCAGCAGATCCTCCAGTCGCTGCTCGACCAGCGCGTGGCCGCGCTCGCCGACCACCCCGACACGCCGCTGTTCTTCGGCCGGCTCGACCGCGCCACCGAGGAAGACCTCGAGGACAACCTCGAGGGAAGGCTCGAGGCCGGCGACGAGCTGCCCGCCACGATCTACGTCGGCCGCCGCCACGTCCACGACGGCGGCAGCCGCGCGCTGGTCATCGACTGGCGCGCCCCCGTCTCCCGCGCCTTCTACCAGGCCAGCCCCTCCGACCCCATGGGCGTCGTACGGCGGCGCCGCTTCGGCTACCAGGGCGGCGACCTCACCGCCTTCGAGGACGAGCCCCTGGCCGAAGGTGGCGAGCTCGGCCCCTCGAAGATCCTCACCGAGGAGATCGAGCGCCCCCGCACCGGTCCGATGCGCGACATCGTCGCCACCATCCAGCCCGACCAGGACGAGATCGTCCGCTCGGCGCTGACGCAGACCGTCTGCGTCCAGGGCGCCCCCGGCACCGGCAAGACCGCCGTGGGCCTGCACCGCGCCGCCTACCTGCTGTTCACCCACCGCGAGAAGCTCGCCCGCGCCGGCGTCATGATCGTCGGGCCGAACAAGGCGTTCCTGTCCTACATCTCCTCCGTCCTGCCCGCCCTCGGCGAGGTCAAGGTCGACCAGACCACCGTCGCCGAGCTGCTCGGCTCCTACGACGCGCCCGAGCGGCCCGAGGTGGCGGCCGCCAAGGGCGACGCCCGTATGGCCAAGGTGCTGGAGCGGGCGCTCTGGCTGCACATCGTGAAGCCCACCGAGGGCCTCGTCTACACCAAGGGCGTCCACCGCTTCAGGGTGGCCGACTACGAGGTGCGCGAGATGGTCGCCTCGCTGCGCGGCACCACCAGGTACGGCCCCGGCCGCGCCGCCCTCGCCCAGCGCCTGGCCCACCAGGTGCTGGTGCGGATGGAACAGCGCGGCGACTCCCCCGACGACAGGGTGCAGGACGCGGTGGCCAGGTCGAAGCCGGTCAAGCAGCTGGTCGAGTCGGTGTGGCCCAAGCTGACCCCCGCCCAGGTGCTCCACCGCCTGCTGTCGGACCCCGACTTCCTGGCCGCGGCGGCCAGGTCGGACCTGTCCCAGGAGGAGCAGGACCTGCTGGTCTGGAGCAAGCCCCACCGCTCGTGGAAGTCCGCCAAGTGGTCCGCGGCCGACGCCGCCCTGCTCGACGAGCTGGCCGACCTGATCGAGCGCACCCCCTCCCTCGGCCACCTGGTCGTGGACGAGGCGCAGGACCTGTCGGAGATGCAGCTGCGGGCGCTGGGGCGGCGCTGCCGCAACGGCTCGGCGACCGTCCTGGGTGACCTCGCCCAGGGCACCACCCCCTGGTCCACCCGCTCGTGGAAGAGCGTGCTCCAGCACCTCGGCCAGGAGGCGGGCGAGGTCACCGAGCTCACGCTGGGCTTCCGCGTCCCCCGCGAGGTGCTCGACTACGCCGCCCAGTTGCTCCCCTCGATCGCCCCCGACCTCGCCGCCCCTCGTTCCCTTCGTCCCGGCCTCGGCTCCCTGTCAGTACGGCAGGACGGCCAGGTCCTCGAAGCCGTCCGTGAGGCGCTCGCCAGGGAGGGCTCGATCGGCGTCATCGTCCCCGACTCCCTCGTCGAGACGGTGTCCCAGGAGCTCGCCGTCCTTCCGCACGCCGTCCTCGGCCCCGACTCCACCGAGGAGCACCGCCTGCTGGTCATCCCCGCCACCCTGGCCAAGGGTCTGGAGTACGACCACGTCATCGTGGTCGAGCCCTCCGACATCGTCGCGGCCGAGCCGCGCGGCCTGGCCCGCCTGTACGTGGTGCTGACCCGCGCGGTCTCCTCCCTGACCGTCCTGCACGCCAAGCCGCTCCCCGCCCAGCTGGCATAGGACGCCCGCGCCCCGGGGACCCACCCCGGGGCCCTCACCGCCCTGCTCTGGTAGCTTCGCGGGGCATGAGCAGGTCTGAGGTGAAAGTACGGTTCGGCGGAGCGGACGACATCCCCGCCGTCCTGGCGTTCTGGCTGGTGGCCGCCGAGGGCACCGACCGCCACGACTCGGCGGACAAGGTCGTGGCGCTGGTGGAGCGCGACCCCGAGGCCCTGCTGCTCGCCGAGGACGACGGCCACCTGGTCGGCACGCTGATCGCGGGCTGGGACGGCTGGCGGGCGCATCTGTACCGCCTGGCCGTCCATCCAGGGCACCGGCGCAGGGGCATCGCGACCACCCTGCTCGCCGCCGCCGAGGAGCGCTTCGCGGCCTTCGGGGCCTTCAGGGCCGACGCGATGGTGCTCGACGACAACGTGCCGGCCCATCACGCGTGGAGCGCCGCGGGCTACTCCAGGCAGCCGGAGTGGGGCCGCTGGGTCAAGCCCCTCCCCAGCAGCCGATGAGTCGAACTCTGCCGTCGCACAGCCGTGCCATGTCATCCAGGTCGGATGTGAGCATGGCGACAGGCCCTGGCTGACGCAGAGCCACCTCGGCGACGGACGCGTCGATGGCGTACTTGTGGCCGTGCAGTCCGGCCGCTTTGAGAAGCTTCGCCGCCGCCTTCGCAGAGGCCTCAGTGACGGGCTCCACCTTGACCAGCGAAAGCGCCCACTGCAGTCGCTGCAGGTTCACTCGCGCATGGCTGACCTCGACGATGGTGTTCGCACTGATGACGAATTCGCTGCCGATCTCCTGGAATACCCGCATCATGGCGATGACCTTCCGATCCTGTGCCATCCATGCGGACAAACCCTCGGCGTCGAGAACGATCGTTTCGATGTGGCCGATCAAGACGCATCCGCCGAACCACGGGAGGCCGTGGCGCCGAAGATACGCGCGGTGGCCTCCGCCATCTCCTCGTCGGTGAACTCGCCGTGCTGCTCCTGGTACCGCTGCAACTCGGCGCCGCGCAACTGATGCCTGAGCTGACGAGCAACCGCCTCAGCCACGTAGCCGGAGACGTTGTCGGTGAGCTTCTTCAGCTCTGCCACCTGTTCGGCAGGGAGGGTGACCGTGATGCGGGTCGTGTCAGCCATGAACGAAGCATACTGCGGTATGCGCGAAAAAGGGCGACCCCGAAGGGTCGCCCTCTTTTGTTGCGGACTTAGAAGTCCATGTCTCCGCCGCCGGGCATGCCCGCGGGAGCAGCCGGGTTCTTCTCCGGCTTCTCGGCGATGACAGCCTCGGTGGTGAGGAACAGCGCCGCGATGGAGGCGGCGTTCTGCAGCGCGGAGCGCGTCACCTTGGCCGGGTCGAGAATGCCCGACTCGAACATGTTGACGTACTCGCCGGTCGCGGCGTTGAGGCCCTCACCCGGAGTCAGGTTGCGGACCTTCTCCACCACGACGCCGCCCTCGAGGCCGGCGTTGATCGCGATCTGCTTCAGCGGCTCCTCGAGAGCCTTGCGCACGATCGCCGCACCGGTGGCCTCGTCGCCCGACAGCTCGAGCTTGTCGAACGCCTTGGTGCCGGCCTGCAGCAGCGCCACGCCACCGCCGGGGACGATGCCCTCCTCGACGGCCGCCTTCGCGTTGCGAACGGCGTCCTCGATGCGGTGCTTGCGCTCCTTGAGCTCGACCTCGGTCGCGGCACCCGCCTTGATGACGGCGACGCCACCGGCGAGCTTGGCCAGGCGCTCCTGGAGCTTCTCGCGGTCGTAGTCGGAGTCGGTGCGCTCGATCTCGGCACGGATCTCGTTGACCCGTCCCGCGATCTGCTCGGCGTCACCGGCACCGTCGACGATGGTGGTCTCGTCCTTGGTGACGACGACCTTGCGCGCGCGGCCCAGCAGGTCGAGGGTGGCGGACTCGAGCTTGAGACCGACCTCCTCGGCGATGACCTGACCACCGGTCAGGGTCGCGATGTCACCCAGCATGGCCTTGCGACGGTCACCGAAGCCCGGAGCCTTGACGGCCACGGAGCGGAACAGGCCGCGGATCTTGTTGACGACCAGGGTGGCCAGAGCCTCGCCCTCGACGTCCTCAGCGATGATCAGCAGCGGCTTGCCGGCCTGCACGACCTTGTCGAGCAGGGGCAGCAGGTCCTTGTTCGCCGAGACCTTGGAGTTGACGATGAGGATGTAGGGGTCCTCAAGGACAGCTTCCATACGCTCGGGGTCGGTCACGAAGTAACCGGAGTTGTAACCCTTGTCGAAGCGCATGCCCTCGGTGAGCTCGAGCTCGAGGCCGAAAGCGTTGCTCTCCTCGACGGTGATGACGCCTTCCTTGCCAACCTTGTCCATCGCCTCGGCGATGAGGTTGCCGATCTCGACGTCACCGGCGGAGATGGAGGCCGTCGAAGCGATCTGCTCCTTGGTCTCCACGTCCTTGGCCAGCTTGGAGAGCTCCTCGCTGACGCGCTCGACGGCCGCCTCGATGCCCTTCTTCAGGGACATCGGGTTGGCGCCGGCGGCGACGTTGCGAAGGCCCTCACGGACCAGCGCCTGGGCGAGCACGGTGGCGGTGGTGGTGCCGTCACCCGCGACGTCGTCCGTCTTCTTGGCGACTTCCTTGACCAGCTCAGCGCCGATCTTCTCCCACGGGTCCTCGAGCTCGATCTCCTTGGCGATGGATACACCATCGTTGGTGATCGTGGGAGCGCCCCACTTCTTCTCCAGCACGACGTTACGGCCCTTGGGGCCGAGGGTCACCTTGACGGCGTCGGCGAGCTGGTTCATACCGCGCTCGAGACCGCGCCGGGCGTCCTCGTCAAACGCGATCATCTTGGCTGCCATAAGGCTAGACCTCCCAGATGCAGGGTGGCTTTCAGCGGACCGAGCCGACGCCCGCGACGGCATGGGTCCGACTCCATTCGGCGGACCCCATCGTCTCGATCCCAGTTGCTGGCACTCTCACAACGAGAGTGCCAACGAACTGTTTAGCACTCTACCCTGTCGAGTGCAAGCCAGCGACACACATGCCCAGGTCATGACCCAGACTACGGCCACAGGCCCGATCGGCTGACGCGGATCGGGCCTGCTGAGTCGACGAACAGGACGTGGCAGATCCGCACGGACTGCGTTGCCGTGTGAGCTGCCCGCGCATACCGGCGACGTGGGGCGTCAGACCGCCCTGACGGCCTCCGCCTGGGGACCCTTCTGGCCCTGGGTGATCTCGAACTCGACGCGCTGGCCCTGTTCGAGCGACCGGTAGCCATCCATCATGATCGCTGAGTAATGGACGAACACATCTTTACCACCGTCTACCGCGATGAAGCCGTAGCCCTTGTCCGCGTTGAACCACTTGACGGTGCCCTGCGCCACTTCCGACTCCTCTTACTGGGCTCCGGACCTCGCCCATTCCACTCGCGAGATCCGCGACCGGCATGACTTATGGGGAAATCAGCCGGACGATCGCCCTCGACCATACCTGTGCAAACCCGTAGGACAACAGAGTCAATCGAGCGGGCATTCTTCCCGTCACGAAAAAGGTAGTCAAACATTCCACTTTTGCGACGGCCTGAACACCAAAAACGCCCGCGAGGGGGATAACCCCCCACGGGCGTCGTCGGCAAGGAAGGCGTCAGCCGCCGGCCACGGCGGGGATGATGGAGATCTGCGCTCCCGCCGGAGTGGCGCTGTCGAGTCCGCCTACAAAACGGACGTCCTCTTCTCCCACATAAACGTTGACAAAACGGCGAATCTTGCCCGATTCATCCAAAATTCGCGCACCGATACCGGGATAGTCGGCATCGAGCTTCTGCAGCACCTCACGAAGAGTGTCGCCCTCGCCACTCACCTCCGCGTTGCCGCCGGTGTACGTGCGCAGAATGGTGGGAATCCGCACCGAAACGCTCATGACTTGTACCTTTCCTTTCAGACAGCCGCGCGGAACGCGTCGAGAGACGGCCGGATCACAGCCGTGGGAGCGGCGTCGTCCGCGATGGCGTCGAGCGTCTTGAGCCCGTCGCCGGTGTTGAGGACCACGGTCGTGAGCGACGGGTCGAGCCGCCCGGTCTCGACGAGCTTCTTCAGCACGCCGACCGTCACCCCGCCCGCGGTCTCCGCGAAGATGCCCTCGGTCGAGGCGAGCAGCTTGATCGCCGACACCACCTCGGTGTCGGTGACGTCCTCCACCGCCCCGCCCGTACGGCGGGCGATGTCGAGCACGTAGGGCCCGTCGGCGGGGTTGCCGATGGCCAGCGACTTGGCGATGGTGTTCGGCTTGACCGGCTGGACCACGTCGTGCCCCGCCTTGAAGGCCGTGGAGACCGGCGAGCACCCCGCCGCCTGCGCCGCGAAGATCTTGTAGGGCTTGTCCTCGACGAGCCCGAGCGAGATCAGCTCCTTGAAGCCCTTGTCGATCTTCGTGAGCTGTGAGCCCGAGGCCACCGGAATGATGATCTGGTCGGGCAGCTCCCAGCCGAGCTGCTCGGCGATCTCGTAGGCCAGCGTCTTCGACCCCTCGGCGTAGTAAGGCCGCAGGTTGACGTTGACGAACCCCCACTTGTCGCCGAGCGGGTCGCCGATGAGCTCGGAGCAGAAGCGGTTGACCTCGTCGTAGGTGCCGTCGATGCCGATCAGCTTGCCGCCGAAGACCCTGGCCATGGCGATCTTCGCCTGCTCGAGGTCGGCGGGGATGAACACGCACGCGTCAAGCCCGGCGCGGGCCGCCGCGGCGGTCACCGCTCCGGCCAGGTTGCCGGTGGAGGAGCACGAAAGGGTGTGGAAGCCGAAGTTGCGCGCCGCCTCGACGGCGATGGCCACCACCCTGTCCTTGAAGGAGTGGGTGGGGTTGCCCGAGTCGTCCTTGACGTGCAGGTCGCGGAGGCCGAGGACCTTGCCCAGGTTGTCGGCCTTGACGAGCTTCGTCCAGCCGGGGTTCATGTTCTGCTTGGAGGTCACGTCCGTGGGGACGGGCAGCAGCGAGCGGTAACGCCAGATGTTCGCGGGACCCGCCGCGATGTCCTCGCGGGTGACGGATCCGAAGGAATAGGCCACTTCGAGTGGCCCGAAACACTCCAGGCAGGCGAAGCTCGGGCCCAGGTCGTAGCGGGTGCCGCACTCGCGGCAGGACAGAGCGACGGCAGGACCGAAATCAAGCGACATGAAGCGAGGCCTTCCCTCATCTTCGTCTGCGACCACCTTGGTCACAGACCGGAATTGGCACCTGTCCCGGCCGGCCTCGTCACTTCACGAGTTCAGTCCGGGAGGGTTGCCGGGGCTTCGCAGGGCCGGTCCCTCCACCCCTCTGGATGAGCAATATTCAGTTATGGCAATCACCATACCCGGCCACGCTCGTGACACGGGCTACCGTCTCGCTAGCTGAGACGATAAGTATCACCGAGCGCGGCCTGGACGTACTTGCGCGCCTGGTGGATGCGCGACTTGGCGGTGCCCAGCGGGATGCCGAGCTGCTCGGCGACCTCGTTGTAGTCGAGCTGGACGATGTCGCGCAGCACAAGCGCCTGGGCCAGGTCGGGCTTGTCGGCCTCCAGCGCCTCCATGGCGTCGAGCAGGTCGAGCCGCGAACCGGCGATGACGCTGACCCGCCGTACGTCGGGCTTCTGGACGGGCAGCTCCTCCGAGGTCTGCTCGGCGGCCCTGCGCTTCAGCGACCGGTAGGTGGTGCGCGCGCAGTTGGCGGTGACGATGTGCAGCCAGGTGCTGAACCTGGCTCTGCCCTCGAAGCGGCCGATGTTGCGGGCCACCGCGAGCAGGGTGTCCTGGCACGCCTCCTCGGCGTCCTGGTGGTAGGGGAGGATGCGCGCGCAGTGGCGCAGCACGTCGGGCTCGATGCGCTTCAGGAGCTCGCCAAGCGCGCGATGGTCGCCGCCCGCCGCGGAGCGGGCCAGTTCCTCGGTTAGCTCATCTAGGGCCATAGCGAGATCCTATGGTCGGGCGTCATGGTTGTTCACATGAACAGCGTCCTGGTGGCCTCCAACAGGGGTCCGGTCTCCTTCACTGTCTCCGACGGCGGCGAGCTGACCATGAAACGCGGCGGGGGAGGCCTGGTCTCAGGGCTCTCAGGGGTGGCCAGAGAGGAAGGCGTGCTCTGGGTCTGCGCCGCGCTGTCCGACGGCGACCGCAGTGCCGTACGGCTGGCTCCCGGCGGCCGCCTCGACCACGCCGGCTACGACACCGGCAAGTTGCGCATGCTGGACATCCCGCCCGCCACCTTCCACCGCGCCTACAACGCGGTGGCCAACTCCACGCTCTGGTTCGTCAACCACCTCCTCTACGACATCCCGAACGCGCCCCACTTCGGCTCCAGGTTCGAGAAGGAATGGGAGTCCTACCGCGACTACAACGGCGCCTTCGCGCTGGCGCTGGCGGAGGAGGCCGGCCACGGCGCCAGGGTGATGGTGCAGGACTACCACCTGACGCTCACCCCCGCGATGCTCCGTGCCGAACGTCCCGACCTGCGCATCGCGCACTTCAGCCACACCCCGTGGGCGCCTCCCGAGTACTTCTCCCTGCTGCCCGACGAGGTCGCGAGGGAGGTGCTCGAGGGCATCCTGGGCGCCGACCACGCCGGGTTCCTGACCGAGCGATGGGCCCGCGCGTTCATGGACTGCTGCGAGAGCCTGCTGAACGCCAAGGTCTCCGGCAGGACGGTCTCTCACGAGGGCCGCATCACGCGCATCGGCGTCCACGGGCTCGGGGTCGACGGCGAGAAGCTGTGGAAGAGGGCCTGCGAACCCGACGTCGAGTCGCACATGGCCGCGCTCAGGGAGCAGGTGGGCGACCGCAAGTTGATCGTCCGCATCGACCGCACGGAGCTGTCGAAGAACATCGTCCGCGGCCTGCTGGCCTACAGGGAGTTCCTCGCCGCGCACCCCGAGTGGCACGGGCGCGTGGTGCACCTCGCCTTCGCCTACCCCTCGCGGCACGACCTGCCCGAGTACCGGGAGTACACCGCGGCCGTGCAGCGCTGCGCCAAGGAGATCGAGGACGAGTACGCCACCGAGGACTGGGACCCGCTGATCCTCAACGTCAACGACGACTATCCGCGCTCGCTCGCCGCCTACCGCCTGGCCGACGTGCTGCTGGTCAACCCCATCCGCGACGGCATGAACCTGGTCGCCAAGGAGGGCCCGATCCTGTCGCCGCGCTGCGCGCTGGTCCTCTCTCGCGAGGCGGGCGCGGCCGCCGAACTCGGCGCCGACGCGCTCGTCGTCAACCCCTACGACGTCTGCGAGACGGCACGCGCCCTGCACACGGGCCTGGAGATGCCGGAAGAGGAGCGGATGAGGCGCGGCGCGAGGCTCAAGGCCGCCGCCACCGCGCTGCCCCCGCAGCGATGGCTCGGCGAGCAGCTTGCCAGCATCTAGGACGTTATCCAGAGACACCGTCACCTGGTTCATCTACCTCCAGATGAGCGTGTTCGCGACCTTCGTCTACGGTCTCAGCGCCGCGCTCCCCCTGCTCCGCGTCGACCTGGGGGTCTCGGCCGCCGTCGGCGCCCTGCACGGCACCGCCATGGCCGCCGCCACCATCGTCGCGGGTCTCGCCCTCCCCTTCCTCACCCGCGCGTACGGCAGGCGCCCGGTCATCTGGATCGGCCTGGCGGGGATGAACGCCGGCGTCACGCTCGTCATGCTGTCCACCTCGCTCCCCTTCACGCTCCTGGGCTTCGCGCTGGCGGGAGGGTTCGGCTCGGTCATGCTCTACACCGCGATGGCCGCGCTCAGCGACCACCACGGAGCCGCGGGCCCCGCCGCGATCAGCGAGGCCAACGCGATCGCCGTCGTCGTGGGCGTGGCCTCCACCTTCCTGCTCAGCCTCGCCGCCCAGTCGGCGCTCGGCTGGCGGGCCGCCCTGCTGTTCACCCCCGCCCTCACCGCCCTGCTGATCGTCACGGTGGGCAGGACCAGGCTGGGCGAAGGGCCCGCGGTCCCTGCCAGGGTCACGGGCAGGCCGGACTGGCGCTTCCACGTGGCCTGCGTGGTGCTGTCGTGCTGCGTGGCGATCGAGTTCTGCTTCAACCTGTTCGGCGCCGAACTGCTGGCGGGCCGTACCGGACTCAGCGCCGCGACCGCGGCCACCGGGCTGACCGCCTTCATCGGCGGGCTCGCGATCGGCAGGTTCGCGGGCGCGCGGCTGGCGCTGCGCGTGTCGCCCGCCAGACTGCTGGCGGGCGCTCTGGGGGTGACGGGGGCGGGCTGGCTGCTGTTCTGGCTGAGCACGCAGCCGCTCGTGGCCTACGCGGGGCTGGTGATCTGCGGGCTCGGCGCCTCCATGCACTTCCCCCTGGCGATGGCCGGGGTGATCGCCGCGTCGGGCGACCGCCCCGACCTCGCCGCGGCCGCCTCTCCCGTCTGGGCGGGCCTGGCGATGGGCGCGGGGCCGTTCGCGCTCGGCGCGCTGGCCGACGGCTTCGGCACGCACACCGCCTTCCTCATCGTCCCCGCGCTGGTCGCGGTGGCGGTCGGCGGCGTGCTCAGCGCCAGGACGCGCGCTTGAGCATCGCCCCGAGGCCCGGCGTGTCCCACTCGTCGACGACGAGGATCTTCGACGACGGCAGGTACCAGATCCGCTGCGGATAGGAGATCTTCGTCGGCCTGCCCCGCTCGGTGTGACAGGTGACCTTCCACTGCCGGTAGTAGGCCTTGTGCCCGCTGCCGACCTGCCGCAGCCCCGAGACGCTCGGCTTGGCCGGCATGGGAGAGGAGTAGTGGCGCTTGTCGTGCGTGCACGGCATCACACCGCTGCTCGGGTGGTACGGCTGGTCGACCCTGAACGGGTTGTTCTCCGAGGCGTGCTTGATGCCCGAGGGGCCGAGCAGCCAGAACCCCCTGCACTCCATGGCGCGGCGGCCGCAGCCACCGGTGAGCACGTGGAGGGCTCCCCAGTCGGTCTTCTTGACCTTCCACGAGGAGGGGATCTGGATCGTGGCCCCGCGGAAGGAGACCGGCTCGGCGGCGGAGGTGGTGCCTGACAGCACGAGCGAGGCCGTGACGGCCAGCGTCATCAACATGCGCGCGAGGCTAACGCGCCCCGCTTGCAGACGAATCGCTGATGGCCGCGGCCAGCTCGGCCAGCAGCGCGACGACCCCGTCGGGCCCGTCGACGACCAGGTCGGCGCGCGCGGCCAGCTCGGTCACCTCCGCCGAGCCGCTGCACACGGCCACGCCGGGCAGCCCCGAGGCCCGCACCGCCGCGAAGGCCGGCAGGTCGCCCAGGTCGTCACCCACGAACATCACCGAGCGAGCCGCGCGCTCGGCCAGGAACAGGTCGAGCGCGTAGCCCTTGTCCATGCCGGGCGGCCTCAGCTCGAGGACCATCCTGCCCGGCTCCACGACCAGGGAGTGCGCGGCCGCCAGCTTCGCCAGCGGCTCGCGCAGCCGTTCAAGGGTTCCCTGGGGGTCGGGGGCGCGCCTGGTGTGCACCGCCACCGCCCGCTGCTTGTCCTCGATCGTCACGCCCTCCACGCCGAGCCGCTGCAGCAGGAGCGGCAGCGCTGCCTCCGCGTGCAGGACGCCGGGGGGCGGCGGGGGCGCGCTCGCTCTCCCGCCCTCCCACCGCTCGAAGCCGTAGTGCCCGAGCACCACCAGGCCAGGCACCTTCTCCAGGCCTGGGCCGTACCTGATCGCGGTGGCCGCGGGTCTGCCCGTCACGATGACCACGGCCTTCACCAGGCTCCCCAGCTCGGCGAGCACACCGGGGGCGGCGGGATGGATTCTGGCGTCGTCGGGATCGGGCACGATCGGCGCGAGCGTGCCGTCGAAGTCGAGCCCGATCACCGCGCCGCCAGGATCGCGCACCATGGCGTGAATTGCTGGAATGTTCATCACGCGCCTGCCGTACCCAGGCAGTCAGGGGCGCATGCCCAGTCTGCGGGCCGCGCGTTCCTTCTGCCTGCTCGCCCGCAGCCTGCGCAGGCGTTTGACCAGCATCGGGTCGTGCTCCATCGCCTCCGGCCTGTCGATGAGATCACCCAGCAACTGGTAGTAGCGGGTGGCGGAGAACCCGAAGGTCTCGCGGATGGCGTGCTCCTTGGCGCCCGCGTGACGCCACCACTGGCGCTCGAAGGCGAGGAGCTGGAGGTCGCGCTCGGACAGGGGCTTGCGCGGCGGTTCCTGGGCAGCACTGTCACCGCTTACCGGTGCAGTGTCCATGGTCTCCTCCTCGGTCAGCGCGGCCCGTGGCCCATCGTAATCTCCCAAGTGCGGGTGTTCACGACGGTTGCGGAGACGTACAGTCGCCAAGTGTGAGCCCTGTCATCTCCCTTCTCACCGATTACGGCCTTGAAGACGGATACGTGGCGGCCTGTCACGGAGTGATCGCCAGGATCGCGCCTCAGGCCCGGGTGATCGACGTGTGCCATCTGGTGCCGTCGGGCGATGTGCGCAGGGGTGCGGCGATTCTCGCGCAGACCATTCCCTACCTGCCCGCGGGCGTCCATGTCGGGATCGTGGACCCGGGCACGGGAGGCGCCCGCCGCGCGGTGGCGGTCGAGGCCGGCGACCGGATCTTCATCGGGCCCGACAACGGCCTGCTCTCCTGGGCGATCGGGGCCAGCGGAGGCGCCTTGGCCGCCTACGAGATGACCAACACCGAGCTGTTCCTCAGCCCCGTCTCGCCGACCTTCCACGGCCGCGACGTGTTCTCACCCGTGGCCGCGCACCTGTGCATGGGGCGCAAGCTGGCGGAGGTCGGGCCCGAGATGCCACTGGAGCGCCTGGTCTCCCTGCCTTCGCCCACCTCGCACCTGCGCGAGGGGGCGGTGGAGGGCGAGGTCGTCTCGGTGGACCGCTACGGCAACACCCAGCTGTCCATCCCCGCCGGCGACCTCGCCGCGCTCGGGGTCCGCGTGGGCGACACGGTGGGAGTGCGGCTCGGGCGCAGGCAGCTCGCCCTGCCCTTCCGCGAGTCGTTCTCCGCGGTGCCTCCCGGTGACCTGGTGGCCTTCACCGACTCGGCCGGGCTCATCGCGCTGGCCGTGAACTCGGGCGACGCCGCCCAGCGGCTCGGCCTGCCGCCCGGCGCCCACGTCCGCCTCTCCGCCCTCCCCTGACGCCCGGGGCCGCCTCTCCGCTCTCCCCTGGCGCGGGCGTGGGGTAAAACCTGCCGCCCGGCCGCCCACGTCCGCCTCCCTGCCCTCCCCTGACCCCATGGCGCGGGTGTGGGACAAACGGGGTGGATGTGGTTGAAGGGGTGAAAGTGGTGACTACTCCGCGTATCGGACTGTTTACCGAACCGTCGGATTGAATCATCGATCGCGTGCCAGAATGCACCGCGAATGCGTCCCTCTCCCCCTCCCTTCGAGGTCGACGTGATCCGACTGTCCATCGCTCTGATCCCCATCATGACCATGCTCTGGCCACCGGCCGAACCGCCCGTCGCCGACCGCTGGCGCCTGTGGCCCGCCGCCGAGATCTTCCCCGCACAGCTGCCCGGCACCACCCCCTCAGGCGCCCGCACCACCTACGTCCTGGTCGGCATCGCCCCCGAGTCCCCGTGCGCCGCCGCCTTCCAGGACGGCGCCCGCCTGCCCGGCTGCCTGACCGCCCTGCGCGCCACCTACACCGAGAGCACCCAGACCTTCGTCGCCACGGCGGGCATCGCCGTCCTCACCGGCCCGCCACCCGCAGGGCCGAGCACGCCGCCCGCCGGGCGGAGCACAGACCCGAGGCCCGCCACCGTGCGGCCCTACCCCGTCCAGGGCGGCCCCGCCGAGCTGTTCGGGCAGCGCCAGTACATCACCGGCGCGAGGGAGAGCGGGCCGGAGCGCTACGTCGTGCTCACCGCCGCCGGCTACAGCGACGGCAGGCCGTACACCAGGGGCCTGGCCGCCACGCCACGCCTGCGCGGCGTGGCCGAGCAGCTCGCCAGGGCGCTCCATCGGCGGCTCACCGGATGAGGGCGGCGTTCACGGGGCTGCTGACGGTCCTGCTCCTCGTCACGAGCGCGCCCACCGCGGCCGACGACGTGGCCGCCACCGCCCGCGAACGGCAGTGGCAGCTCGCGCCGCTCGACATGGCCAAGGCGTGGCGGGTCAGCAAGGGCAGGGGCGTGACGGTGGCGGTGCTCGACACCGGCGTCGACGCGCGCCACCCCGACCTCGTCGGCGCCGTCGTCAAGGGCCCCGACCTCACAGGACAGACGGGCAGGGACCGCTGGGGACACCACGGCACGGCGATGGCCAGCCTGATCGCCGGTCGCGGGCACGGCGAGGACAGGGCGGAGGGGGTCATCGGCATCGCCCCCGAGGCCACCGTGCTGTCGGTGCGCGTCACACTGGAGAACGACGACCCGCGTCGCGAGCAGCAGCGCACGAGGGCCCGCGGGCGCGACTCCCTGGCCAGGGGGATCCGCTACGCCGTCGACCACGGCGCCAAGGTGATCAGCATGTCGCTCGGCGGCGGGAGCGGCACGTGGGAGGGCTCGGCGGACGAGGAGGAGGCGGTGCAGTACGCCCTGGCGGCCGGCGCGGTCCTGGTCGCCTCGGCGGGCAACGACGGCGACGGACCCAACAAGAAGAACTTCCCCGCCGCCTATCCCGGCGTGATCGCGGTCGGCGCGGTGGACAGGAGGCTGAAGGTGGCCGGCTTCTCCAACCGCAGGGAGTACCTGTCGGTGGTCGCGCCGGGCAGCCAGATCGTCAGCGCCGACGGCTCCGACTCCTACGTGATCGGCGACGGCACCAGCTCGGCCGCCGCGATGGTGGCGGGCATCGCCGCGCTCATCAGGTCCGCCCAGCCCGGCCTGACCCCCCTACAGGTACGGCGGGCGATCGAGGCCAGCGCGGGCAGGAAGGGACACAGCAGGTCGTACGGGCACGGGATGGTGAACGCGGCCCTGGCTCTCGACGCCGCCGAACGCCTGGCCAGCCGCTCGCCCGCCGGAGACCGGCACCTCGCCCCCTATTTCGGCGGCGGCCCGGAGGCGGCCGCCCCCGACTCCAGGGCCGTCGTG
Source organism: Nonomuraea roseola (assembly GCF_039535395.1). Lineage (NCBI taxonomy): Bacteria > Bacillati > Actinomycetota > Actinomycetes > Streptosporangiales > Streptosporangiaceae > Nonomuraea > Nonomuraea roseola. The sequence continues at coordinate 3,435,086 of NZ_BAAAXC010000015.1, read as the reverse complement.
ATCACGGCCCTGCTCGCGCTCGCGACGGCGATGGCCGCCAGGGTCGTGGTCCTCGGCGAGCGCGGACGACGCTAGGAACCTAGCAAGCGCTTGTGTGATACTGCCTTCTATGATCCCCGGCTGGTTCGACGGCACCCACCTGCTCGGCACCCGCTGCACCTCATGCCAGGCCGTCTTCTTCCCTCCGCACCACGGCTTCTGCCGCGATCCGCGCTGCGAGGGCGAGGAGCTCGTGGAGGAGCGGCTGTCCAGACGCGGCACCGTGTGGTCCTACACCAACGCCTGCTATCCGCCGCCCGCGCCGTTCGTGTCCGCCGAGCCGTACGTGCCGGTGACGCTGGCGGCCGTGGAGCTCGAGCGCGAGCGCATCGTCGTGCTCGGCCAGGTCAAGGGCCTGGCCGTCGAGGACCTGCGGGTCGGCATGGAGCTGGAACTGACAGAGGGCACGCTCGCCGACGGGCCGAGCGTGTGGATGTGGGGGCCGCCGCGATGAGCGTGGTCGTGATCGGCGCGGGCATGCACCCGTGGGGCAAGCAGGGCAGGCCCTTCCAGGAGTACGGCGTGGCCGCCGCCAGGGCCGCGCTCGCCGACGCCGGCGTCGCCTGGTCCGACGTGCAGTTCGTGGTGGGCGCCGACACCATCAGGAACGGCTACCCCGGCTTCGTATCGGGCGCGACCTACGCCCGCGCGCTCGGCTGGTCGGGCGCCCGCGTCGCCTCCTGCTACGCGGCGTGCGCCTCCGGCGCCCAGGCCGTGGACCTGGCCCGCGCCAGGATCCTCGCAGGCCTGTGCGACGTCGCCCTGGTGGTCGGCGCCGACTCCACCCCCAAGGGCTTCTTCACCCCCGTCGGAGGAGACAGACCGGACGATCCCGACTGGCTGCGCTTCCGCCTCCTCGGCGCCACGAACCCGGCCTACTTCGCGCTCTACGCGCGCAGGCGCATGGCCCTGTACGGCTCGACACCCGCCGACTTCGCCGCCGTCAAGGTCAAGAACGCGCTCGCCGGAGCGCTGAACCCCAACGCCCGCTACCGCACGCCCGTCACCGCCGAGCAGGTGCTCGCCTCGCCGATGGTCGCCGATCCGCTGAGGCTCATGGACATCTGCGCCACCTCCGACGGCGGCGCGGCGGTGGTCCTCGCCTCCGCCGCCTACGCGCGCAGGCTGGGCGTCCGCTCCCCTGTCACACTCGCCGCGATCTCCACGGTCACCCCGACCTATCCCAAGACCGTTCTCGACCTGCCCGACTTCGCCACCGACCCGCCCGTGCGGGAGAGCGTGCCCTTCCGCACGGCCCTGGCGCTGGCCGCGTACGAGGAGGCGGGCCTGGGGCCCGAGGAGCTGTCCTTCGCCGAGGTGTACGACCTGTCCACGGCGCTGGAGCTGGACTGGATGGAGGATCTCGGCCTGTGCGCCACGGGCGAGGCCGACAAGCTGCTCAGGGCCGGCGACACCGCGCTCGGTGGCAGGATCCCGGTGAATCCCTCCGGCGGCCTGGCCTCCTTCGGCGAGGCGATCCCTGCCCAGGCCATCGCCCAGGTCTGCGAGCTGACCTGGCAGCTGCGCGGAGAGGCCGGCGCCCGGCAGGTCGAGGGCGCCCTGACCGCCATCGCGGTCAACCAGGGCCTGTTCGGCCACGGCTCGGCGATCGTCGCCGTGCGCTGAAAGGGTGAGCCCCCGCCGCCGAGGGCTCACCCTTCTTACTCAGTTGACGTGCACCACGTCGTGCGTCTCGGCGAAGTGGCACGCGCTCGCGTGAGCCGTACCCGGCCTGATCTGCAGCAGCGGCTCCTGCTCGGCGCAGATCTCCTGCGCCTTCCAGCACCTGGTGCGGAAGCGGCAGCCCGACGGCGGGTTGGCGGGCGAGGGCGGGTCACCCTGCAGGATGATCCGCTCACGCTGCTCGCGTCCCTCGGGGTCGGGCACGGGCACAGCCGACAGCAGCGCCTGGGTGTAGGGATGGGCCGGCCTGTCGTAGATCTCGGCGTCCTTGCCGAGCTCGACGAACTTGCCCAGGTACATCACGCCCACCCGGTCGGAGATGTGGCGCACCACCGACAGGTCGTGGGCGATGAAGATGTAGGCCAGGCTGAACTCGCGCTGCAGCCGCTCCAGCAGGTTGATGACCTGCGCCTGGATCGACACGTCCAGCGCCGAGACGGGCTCGTCGCAGACGATGACCTCGGGCTGGAGCGCCAGGCCCCTGGCGATGCCGATGCGCTGACGCTGACCGCCGGAGAACTGGTGCGGGTAGCGGTTGATGTGGTCGGGGTTGAGGCCGACCACCTCCAGCAGCTCCTGCACCTTCTTGCGACGGTCACCCTTCGGCGCGACCTCCGTGTGGATGTCGTACGGCTCGCCGACGATGTCGCCGACGGTCATCCTGGGGTTCAGCGAGGTGTAGGGATCCTGCATCACCATCTGGATGTTGCGGCGCATCCGCTTGAGCTCGCCGCCCCTGGCGTTGGCGATCTCGCGCCCGTTGACCTTGACCGAGCCCGAGGTCGGCCGCTCCAGCGCCATCAGCAGCTTGGCCAGCGTCGACTTGCCGCACCCGGACTCGCCGACGATGCCCAGGGTCTCGCCCCTGTTCAGGTCGAACGAGACGCCGTCGACGGCCTTGATCGCGCCGATCTGCCGCTTGAGTACGACGCCACTCGTCAGGGGGAAGTGCTTGACCAGGTCGCGGACCTCGAGGATGCGGTCAGCCGCGGCTGCCATCGAGGACCTCCCTCCAGTAGTGGCAGGCGCTGCTGCGCACGCCGCTGATCTCGTAGAGCGGGGGGACGTCGGTCACGCAGTTGTCCTGCCGGTAGGGACACCGGGGGTGGAAGGCGCAGCCGGTCGGCATGTCGAGCAGGTTGGGCGGCAGGCCCTTGATCGCGTAGAGCTCCTGGCCCTTGTGGTCGACCCTGGGGATCGAGTCCAGCAGGCCCTTGGAGTACGGGTGCGCGGGGGCCTTGTAGATGTCGTGCACCGGGGCGTTCTCGACGATCCGCCCCGCGTACATGACCGAGATCTTGTCGGCGACGTCGGCGACCACACCGAGGTCGTGAGTGATCAGGATCAGGCCCATGTTGCTCTCGCGCTGGAGCTCCGCCAGGAGCTCCATGATCTGGGCCTGCACGGTCACGTCGAGCGCGGTGGTCGGCTCGTCGGCGATCAGCACCTCGGGGTCCAGCGCGATCGACATCGCGATCATGATGCGCTGGCGCATGCCGCCGGAGAACTGGTGCGGGTAGTCGTTGACGCGCTGCCGCGCCGCGGGGATGCGGACCTTGTCCATCAGCTCGACGGCCTTCTTCATGCCGTCGCGCTTGCTCATCCCCCTGTGCACCCTGAACATCTCGCTGATCTGCCAGCCCACGGTGAAGACCGGGTTGAGCGCGGAGAGCGCGTCCTGGAAGATCATCGCGATCCGCTCGCCGCGGACCTGGGTCCTGCCCTCCTCCGAGAGCGTGAGCAGGTCGGTGCCGTGGAAGCGGATCTCCCCCTTGGGGATCACCGCGGGCGGCATGTCGAGGATGCCCATGATCGCCTGAGCGGTCACGGACTTGCCCGAGCCCGACTCACCGAGGACGGCGAGCGTCTCGCCGGCGCTCAGCGAGTAGCTGACGCCGTTGACCGCCCTGACTGTGCCCGCCCTGGTGTGGAACTCCACGTGCAGGTTGTCGACAGTGAGCAGCGGCTCGTTGCCCAGCCCTCCCTCGGCGGGCAGCACGTCCGTTGCTGACCTCTTCTTCATCGCGATTCCCCCCTCTCTATCGCAGCTTCGGGTCGAGTGCGTCTCGTACGGCGTCGCCGATCATGACGAAGCTCAGCACCGTGATGCTCAGGAAGATCGCCGGGAAGATCAGCGGCTCCGGCGCCATGAGGAACCGGTTGCGCGCGTCGGCGATCATCAGACCCCACGAGATGTTGGGCGACTGGATGCCGACACCGAGGAACGACAGCGCCGCCTCGCCCGCGATGAACACGCCCAGGTTCATCGTGCAGACCACGATGACGGGGGCGACGGCGTTCGGCAGGATGTGCCGCACCGAGATCCTGAACGGGCTCGCGCCGAGCGCGCGCGCCGCGGTCACGTAGTCCTGGCTCTTGGCGGTGATGACGGCCGCGCGCATGATGCGCAGGACCATCGGCCAGGCCAGGATCGCCAGCGCGAGCACGACCGTCCACACGCCCGCGGCGTCCCTGCCGACGGCCGACAGCAGGAGCAGCGCGCCGAGGATCGAGGGGATGGCGAAGAAGATCTCGGCCAGCCTGGAGAGGACCACGTCGACCCAGCGCCCGTAGAAGCCGGCGATCAGCCCGAGGATGCCACCGACCAGACCGGTCACCACCGAGGTCAGCAGTCCGACGAGGATCGAGATCCTGGCCCCGTGGATGACCCGTGAGTAGGTGTCGCAGCCCTGGTTGTCGATGCCGAACCAGTGTTCCGAGCTGATGCCCTGCCTGGCGTCGACCAGGTTGCACGCCAAGGGGTTCTGCGGCGCGAACACGCCCGGCATGATCGCCATGAGGATCAGGAGGACGGCGATGGCCGTGCCGACCAGGAACACCTTGTTCCTGCGCAGGTCGTACCACGCGTCCGACCACAGGCTGTTCGGCTTCTTCTCCTTCTGCTTCCTGCGCGGGTGAGCCTTCGGCTCCTGCACCGCAGTGTTCAGCTCACTCATAACGGATCCTGGGGTCTAGGACGGCGTACAGCAGGTCGACGATGAGGTTCGCGAGCAGGTAGACGAGGACGAGAACCGTGACCACGCCGACGACGACGGCGTTCTCTCGCCGTGCCACCGACTGGAAGAGCTGCTGGCCGATACCGTTCAGGTTGAAGATCGCCTCGGTGATCACCGCGCCGCCCATCAGCGTGCCGAGGTCGGCGCCCAGATAGGTGACCAGCGGGATCAGCGAGTTGCGCAACGCGTGCCTGCCGAGGACCCTGCTGCGCGGCATGCCCTTGGCGACGGCCGTACGGATGTAGTCGGCCCTGAGCGTCTCCATCAGGCTGGTCCTGGTGAGCCTGACCAGATAGGCGATCGACGTTCCCGCCAGCACGAAGCCGGGCACGAGGAAGCTGCGCCACCCCGCCTCGGTTCCCGAGATCGGGAAGAAGTCGATGCCGAGCTCGGTCTTGAGCTTGACGCCCAGGACGAGCTGCAGGACGAAGCCGCTCACGAGGGTGGGCACCGAGACCAGCAGCAGCGTGAACGCGAGAACGGCGTGGTCCTGCCAGCGGCCGCGACGCAGCGCGGCGTACAGGCCGAGACCCAGGCCGACGAGCGCCTCGATGATCAGGGCGGTCACCGCGAGCTGGATGGTGACCTGGAACTTGCCCGCGAACAGGTCGGCGACCTGCACGCCCTGGAAGGTCTCGCCGAAGTCGCCGACGAAGACGCCCGAGATGTAGTTCCAGTACTGCACGATCAGCGGATCGTTGAGACCGTACTGCTCCCGCAGCTGCGCCGCGAGCACGGGGTCGATTCTGCGTTCACCGCCCAGGATCATCACGGGATCGCCGGGTAGAGCGTAGACGGTGCAGAAGATGAGGAAGGTGGAACCCAAGAGAACAGGAATCGCCTGGAGCAGGCGCCTGATCACATAGCGGCCCATGAAGTCTCCCGATCATTGCGAAGGGCAGCCCGGCAACCTCCGGGCTGCCCCTCTGTTGTTCAGGGCCTCTCGGGCCGGCGCCTGGTGGGAGCCGGCCCGAGAGCGCGGGTCATGGTCAGGAAACCCGCTCGACCTTGGCGAGGTCGATCCGCTCGAACGGGTCGATGGTCACGTTCTTCACCCTCTGGGAGTAACCAGCGTTGGTCTGGTAGAAGTACACCGGGATGTACGGCATGTCCTTCACCAGCATGTCGCCGGCCTGCTGGTAGAGCTTGACGCCCTCTTCGTCGCTCTTCGCCGAGTCGCCCTGGACGAGCAGCTCGTCGAAGTCCTTGTTGGAGTAGCGACCGTGGTTGGAGCTGCCGCCGGTGCCGAAGATCGGGCGCAGGTAGTTCTCGATGGACGGGTAGTCCATGATCCACGCCATGCGGAAACCGCCGGTGACCTTGCCCTTGTCCAGCTCGTCCAGGATGGCCGCGAAGGACTCGAAGGCGTCGACCTTCACCTCGACGCCGAGGTTCTGGCGCAGGTTGTTGGCCGCGGCCTCGATCCACTCCTTGTGGCCGCCGTCACCGTTGTAGGAGAGGCTGACGGGGCCCTTGCCGCCACCGTTCTTCTCCCACAGCGCCTTGGCCTTGGCGGGGTCGTAGACGCACTCGACGCAGGCGCCCTTGCGGTAGCCGGCGACGATGGGGCTGACGAAGTCGTCGGCGGGGACCCGGGTGCCGGAGAAGACCTGCTCGGTGATGGTCTTCCTGTCGATCGCCATCGAGACGGCCTTGCGGAGCTCGGGGTTCTTCGCCCACTCCTCGCCGTTCTTGGTGTTGAAGCCGAAGTAGCCCACACCCGAGGACGGCTGCTCGATGTAGCGGTCACCCAGCTCCTGCTTGGCCGTGGCGATGGCCTCGGGCGGCAGCTGGTCCATGATGTCCAGGTTGCCGGCGCGCAGCTCGTTCCACGAGGTGCCCTTGTCGCTGGAGATCTTGAAGTCGACAGCGTCGATCTTCGCCTTGCCCTCGATGAACTCGTCGTAACGGACCATCGAAATGGTCGTGTCCGTCGCGAGCTTGAACGGCTTGGCCATCTTGAAGGGACCGTTGCCGATCGGGTTCTCGCCGAACTCCTTCTTGATGCCGCCGTTGCCGTCGAAGGCGGAGGTCGGCATCGGCATGAAGGTGGTGTAGCCGAGCATCGTCTTGAAGCCGGAGTAGGGGTGCGCCAGCTCGACCGTGAAGGACTTCTCGTCGACGACCTTGAGACCGGCGAGCGTCTTGGCCTTGGGCTCGGGAGCCTTCTGCGGGCCCTCCTCGCCGTCGGGGTCGACGGGAGCGACGTCCTCGTAGCCCTTGACGGCGGAGAAGAAGTGGCCGCCTTCCTGGGCGTTCGGGCCGTAAGCCGCGGCGTTCCACGCGTCCACGTAGCTCTTGGCCGTGACGGCCTCACCGTTGTGGAACTTGTAGCCGTCCTTCAGCTTGATCGTCCACATTTTGGACTCTGCGTCAGGTTCGATGGACTCAGCGCCACGAAGGATGACATTCTTATCCTTGTCGTAGTCGACGAGACCGACGAACAGCGCGTTGAGGACCTCAGCACCGCTGGTGTCGTTGGTGTTGGTGGGGCTCAGCTCGTGCTGGGGCTTGGCGATGTCGACCCGGACCGGCTGGGCAGAGCTGCCGCCCCCATCGTTGGTGGCCGTGCCACCGCCGCCTCCACCACACGCGGCGACTGCGACGGCCAGCAGCGCGGTACCGGCGACGATCCGTGCGCCCTTAGTAACACGCATCAGTAGATTTTCCTCCCTCTACAGGTGGGCGTAAGCGCTGAGCTGCGAAGTCCTAGGCAGCCTGACGGAGGGTTCTTGTCTAACCCCCGGGTTTGGCTGACATGGTCAAACCAGCTGACGCCCTGCCAGTCGATCGCGACTATCCCTCACTACTTGCCACCAGCGAGTCTCTGGCACATTGCAGTTCGGTCACACGTGTGTATGCCTGGCGTCACACCCGTACTCAGCGTTGCCCCAGCGCCCGCAGATAAGGGTCATACCGGTCAAATCGACACAAGTACGGCGCCAAACAGTCGAGTCAAAATACACCGCACCAGACAGTGCTCACGCCGTCCCCACATAGCCACCGCTCCTGGGCTACCGTTGACCAAGTCTTGGCAGACGCCTGGAACCCGTCCGCCCAAGGCGACGTCCAAGTGTCTGCGGCAAACCGTCGCGCGAGGCATCTCACCTATCTGGATCCAATAGAGTCCATGCCATGAGCCAGCCGGAATCCGCTGTCGCGGACGCCCAGGCGGGCGGCCGCAGCGGGCAGGAGCCGCTGAGCAAGCTCGCCAAGCGATATGGGCTTCGTCGTGCCATCGCGCGACCGAGGTTTCCCGCCTACCTGCGCCAGTTGTGGGAGCGGCGGCACTTCATCATGACGTACGCGACCTCGCGTAACGTCTCGAAGTACAGCAGCTCGGCCCTCGGCCAGCTGTGGCAGGTCCTGACCCCGCTCCTGAACGCCGCCATCTACTACGTGATGTTCGGCCTCATCCTCGGCGGACAGGGGAACATCGAGCACTACCCCGCCTTCCTGCTGACGGGGATGTTCGTCTTCACCTACACGCAGCGATCGGTGACGGCGGGCGCCAAGTCGATCTCGGGCAACCTCTCGCTGATCAGGGCGCTCCACTTCCCACGAGCCGCGCTCCCGCTCGCGTACGCGATCCAGGAGCTCCAGCAGCTGGCCATCTCCATGGGCATCCTCATGGTGCTCGTCGTCGTATCCACAGGCGCGCTCCCCACGTGGTTCTGGCTGATGATCCCCGTCGTGCTCCTGCTGCAGACGATGTTCAACGTCGGGGCCAGCCTCGCCATGGCCCGCGTGGGCTCCTCGATGCGCGACATGAACCAGTTGCTGCCCTTCATCATGCGCACCTGGCTCTACGCCTCGGGCGTCTTCTTCTCCATCCAGGAGAAGGTGGTCGAGTCGCTGCACATGCCGCAGTGGGTGGCGAACATCATGTACGCGAACCCCGCGGCCTCCTACATCGAGTTCATGCGGGACATCCTGATCCCTGAGCACCCTGTTCCCACGTGGGCTTGGGTGAGCTGCGTATTCTGGGCGGTGTTCGCACTCGCCTTCGGCTTCTGGTACTTCTGGCGTGCCGAGGAGAGATACGGCCGTGGCTGAGTTGACCGAGGAGCTGTCCCAAGTGAAGGCTGAGGAGCCCAACGTCCCGAACAAGGACGTCAGGGTCCACCCCAACCCGGAGCCCCCGGCTCCCACGACGGGAACACCGACCGTCATCGTCGACGACCTCCACATCGTCTACCGCGTCTACGGCGCCACCAGCGACCACGAGAAGGGCAACGCCGTACACGCCCTCACACGGCTGCTGAAGCGCCAGGGGCGCCCGCAGATGAAAGAGGTCCACGCGGTCAAGGGCGTGACCTTCGTGGCCTACCACGGCGACGCCATCGGCATCGTGGGCCGCAACGGCTCGGGCAAGTCCACGCTCCTGCGGGCCATCGCGGGGCTGCTGCCGCCGCACTCGGGCTCGGTCTACACCGACGGCCAGCCGTCGCTGCTGGGCGTCAACGCGGCCCTCATGCGCGAACTCACGGGTGAGCGCAACATCGTCCTCGGCTGCTACGCCATGGGCATGACGCCCGCCCAGGTCAAGGAGAAGTACGAAGAGATCGTCGACTTCTCCGGCATCGGCGAGTTCGTCCAACTGCCCATGTCCACCTACTCCTCCGGCATGGGCGCTCGCCTGCGCTTCGCCATCTCCTCGGCCAAGACGCACGACGTGCTGCTCATCGACGAGGCGCTGGCCACGGGCGACAGGGAGTTCCGCAAGAAGAGCGAGCAGCGGATCAAGCAGATCCGCGAGTCCGCCGGCACCGTCTTCCTCGTCGCGCACGACCTCAGGGTGATCGAGGAGACCTGCAACAGGGTCATCTGGCTGCACAAGGGCAAGATCAAGATGGACGGCGACCCCAAAGAGGTCATCGCCGCCTACAACAAGGGCTGACACGCGCCTGCGGCGATCACCGCCGCGGCGCTCCCGGGTGGAAGATGGGAAGCGGACAACCCGCGAATCCACCGGAGGTGCATCTTGCCCGCAAGGCCACCTATCCCCTACGACTTCCTGCCCGAAGTCCCCGCCCTGACCGTCGAGAGCGACGACATCCGCGACGGAGAGCGTCTCTCCGAGGCCCACGTCTTCGACGACTGGGGCATGCGGGGCCAGAACCTCTCCCCGCACCTGCGCTGGTCCGGCGCCCCTGAGGGCACCAGGAGCTACGCGGTCACCTGCTACGACCCCGACGCCCCCACGGGCAGCGGCTTCTGGCACTGGCTGCTGTTCGACATCCCCGCCGACGTCACCGAGCTGCCCACGGGCGCGGGCACGGCCGACGCCAAGATCGGGACACAGTCGCGCAACGACTACTCCATCAAGGCGTACGGCGGCGCCGCCCCTCCGCCCGGATTCCCGCACCGCTATCTGTTCGCGGTGCACGCGCTCGGCGTCGACTCCCTGGGGCTCGACCCCGACACCCCGCCGGCGGTGGTCGGCTTCAACATCACCGCGAACACGCTCGCCAGGGGCTATCTCGCACCTGTGTACGAGGTCTGAGCGGCTGGAGGGGCGAACAACTCACGCCGCGCTCACTGTTCCGCTATGATTCGAACGTAAATTCGATCTGGAACGTGATGGAGTGGGGGCGCGCGATGCGAGAGCTGTCGACCGCGATTGACCACTTGGCCATCGAGGACCCTTCCGAGATTCCCAGGGCCGAGCTGGCCGAGCAACTCATCGAGCTTCACTGGCAGATGGCCAGGCTGCAGGCCCAGATCGCCCGTCGCACGGGCGTCCGCATCACCTGACCGCTCCGGACATCGGCGTCTCGCCGCCAACGACCCTGACACGGCGAAACCGGCGGCCCTCCAGGCCGCCGGTTTCGCCGAGCCGGTCCACGGTTGTGCGCAAAACCGCTTCAGACTCGATGTCCCGATATCAAAGGATTCCAGCTAGTCCAGCGAGCGAGGCAACAGGTGGTCCGTCCGTGAGCTCCAGTCTCACCCACCAGGGCTTCGCCGCCCGGCTACCGCTCTCCTCTGATTCCTTCGCCCGTGTTCCCGCTCCGCTCGGCTGGACGTCCAACCGCCGAGCGACTCACGGGGACATGGGCCCCTGACAGGCCCCTGCAGGAGCCTGCCGTCCATGCATCGCAGACCCCGGCACCGGGGACACTGCGCGAAAACCAGCCGTGCGGATCAACAGCGCGGGCGCGAGGTCGGTGCGCCGCGGCACAGACCGACATGTAGGCGCCCGACGGCCGTCAGTTCTGGGCAGCCTCGTCCGTGAGCTGCGCGACGGACTCGGAGACGGAGTGGAGCGTCTCGCTGGTCGAGTGAGTGGCCTTCTCAGCGTTGTTGTCGACGGCGCTGGCGGCGACATCGACGAGCGGGGCGATCTCGTCGATCGAGGCGGTGTCCGCGACGCCGGGCAGCGTGCCGACGACCGGCGCGGCCTCGGCCGGCGTCACGGAGTCCACCAGCGGCGACAGGCGGGGACCACCGGTCTCGGGGACCGCCTGGTCGGCCTTCACCAGAACCCGGTCCACGAGGTTCCTGCGCTGGGTGTAGTTGGACAGGCTGTCCATCGACTTCTTCGCGGTGCTCGCGGTGGCGCCTGTGGCGTCGTAGACGCCCTCGGCGAGGGTGTCGCCGGCCCGACGCAGGGGCCTCGGGACCGCGTGCTCCTCGATCGCGGCGGCCTCCATTTCTCCCTCGGTGACCTCCCTGACCAGATTGAGAACCATCTCGTACGGGCCGTCGACGTCGATCGAATCCGCGACGTACTCGATGAGGTTGACGTCGCTGCGGTCGTTGGTCGAGCTCTGTGCCTGGGCGGGCGCGGCCACAGCCGCACCGAGCCCGCAGATCGCGACGGCCACAGCCGCCTTGATAACACGGTTCATGATTGCCTTCCGCTCGTAGTCGATTCGCTTTTTCCATTGCTGGAATGCGAATCAAAGACCCCCGAAAGCCGGCCTGTGCGCTTTGGCATCACACGGGATGCGCGCCGTCCGGCTGAGCTACTGACGCAGTTGTATCACCACTGCGAGTAGCCCGGAGGATCGGAAAACTCGGCGGTAGCGAGGGTTGGGGCCCCAGCATCGGATCAAGAAGGCGGGTGACAAGTCCGGACATAGAGAGGGTGGATTTCCGAAATTCCGCCGACGTCTCCCAGACGATCGGCCGATCCCCACCGGCCCGTTACAACGGCTCGGAAAACAAATGCCACGGGCCGGGGGTTCAGATTTTCCGGTTGCGGGATATGCGCTTGACCGCTCAGGCCGACAGAAGAGCGTCCTGTACGACGGTCTCGAACGGGAATCGGTCGGCGAAGGCGGGTCGCAGGTCGGTCAGCCACACGGCCCGAGGGTCGTAATGAGCGAAGAACGGCTTTCCGACCAGTGAGGGATCCCGCGCCTGGATGAGATGGAGCACGAAGACCTTCTGCCCGGCGATCTCGGTGACGCCGTCCACGCAGACCTTGCCCGGCGTCGCGGACATGGAGGGCCCCCGCACCGTACGGCAGAGCCCCGAAACCGACGCGTACGCGTCCCTGAAGACCTCGTACGCCTGGGCGAGCGGCACCGCGAAGTAGTCCTGCGGCCCCGTGTCCCGCTCGACGAACATGTAGTAGGGGATCATCCCCATCCCGAGCTGGCGCCGCCACATCGACGACCACACCTCGGGATCGTCGTTGATGGACCTGATCAGCGGCGCCTGGGTGCGGATGGTCGCCCCCGAGGAGATGATGCGCGAGACCGCCTGCGACACCAGCGGTGAGTCGAGCTCGCGCGGATGGGAGAAGTGGGCCATGAACGCCAGGTTCTTGCCCGCCGCCTTCACCTGCTCGAACAGCCGCAGGGTGTCGTCGGCGTCGGGGTCGGTGGTGAAGCGCTGCGGCCAGTAGGCCAGCGACTTGGTGCCGATGCGGATGGACTCCAGCTGCCCGACCTCCAGCAGCGGCTCGACGTAGCGCCTGAGCACGGACTCACCCATGATCATGGGGTCGCCTCCGGTCAGCAGCACGCTGGTGACCTCGGGATGCGCGCGCAGGTAGGACACGAGCTGGCCGACGTCGTCGGAGGCGAACTTCAGGTCGGCGTCGCCCACGAACTGCGCCCACCTGAAGCAGTAGGTGCAGTAGGCGTGGCACGTCTGCCCCTGCTTGGGGAAGAACAGCACGGTCTCGGGATACTTGTGCTGCATGCCGGGCACGGGCTCCATGTCGATGCGCGGCACGTTGAGTGAGAGTTGCCCCGCCGGATGCGGGTTGAGTTTCATCCTGACCTTGTTGGCCTCGGCCTGGATCTCCGCGTTGGGCGCCTCGGCCTTCAGCAGGTCGGCCAGCCTGTCCACATCAGGGGCGGGAAGCATGTCCGCCTGCGGGAAGACCAGGCGGTATATGGGATCGTCGGGTGCGGCCGACCAGTCGATGAGTTCATCCACGACGTAGGCGTTGGTCCGAAAGGGCAGCACGGTAGCCACCGCCCTCACCTTCAACCGCTGCGCCTCGTCCAGCTCCGTACGCTGCAGCAACTCTTCGAGGTGCTTGGAGGTGTACGCCTTGAAGCGCCGTGTTCCCGCTTGGTTCAAGATCACTAGGCCTTTCCCATCTTTTTTGTTCGATCGGATGTAAACCTCTGGACCCTGTGGCGCGTCTAGGGGTCCTTATACCCGGACGCGGCACAGGCCACTTCTGGTTCCGCCGTGGCCCAAGTTTCTGTCGAGATTCCAACACTCGCGACATATCGCGATTGGACATAGACTGGCGGACTGTGACCGACGACGCAGTTCTGCGAGCCGCCGACTCCGACCGCGACCGCGTGGCGGCCGTGCTCGGAGAGGCCCTCGCCACGGGCAGACTGACCAGCGTCGAGCACGCCGACCGGCTGGATGCCGCCTACTCGGCCAAGACCGTCGGCGAGCTCGCCCCCATCATCCACGACCTTCCGGACATCTCGACCACTTCTCGGCCGGCCCTGGTCGATCAGCAGACCGTCAGAGCGGTCTTCAGCAAGGTCATCAGGAAAGGACGGTGGGTCGCCTCCCGCCACACCACCCTGAGCGCGACCTACGGCGCGCTCATCGTCGACCTGTCCGATGCCGTGCTGCCCGGCAGGGAGATCACCCTGACGGTCAACGCCTACGCCGCCAAGCTCATCATCCGCGTCCCCGACGACGCCGAGGTCATCGACGAGGTGGCCGCGCTGTTCGCCAAGCGTCAGGTCTCCGGCGGAGCGGGCAGCGGCGGGCCGGTGATCAGGGTCGTCGGAAGGGTCACCTTTGGAAAGGTCGTCGTGGCCCGCGGGGTCACTGACTGGAATCTCGCATAACAACCATACGATTCGAACTGTGCCAGAGTCCGAACCGCCGATAGCGCTCGACGCCATGGGCGGTGACCATGCGCCGCACGAGATCGTGGCGGGCGCCGTCCATGCGGTCAGGGAACGCGGCCTGCCGATCGTCCTCGTCGGCTCGCCCCGCGTGCTCTACGAGTCACTGGCCGACCACGACGCCACCTCCGAGATCCCGATCATCAGGGCCGAGGAGGCGCTGGCCATGGACGAAGGCGCCCTGGCCAGCCTGCGCCGCCCCCGCTCCAGCATCGCCGTGGCCTGCCATTTGCTCAGACGCGGCGACGCCTCCGCCGTGGTCTCGGCCGGCTCCACCGGCGGTGTCGTCGCCACGGGCAAGCTCAGGCTCAAGACCCAGCAGTCGGTGATCAGGCCCGCTCTCGCCGTCGCCCTGCCCACCAGGCCCACGCCCACCATCCTGCTCGACGCGGGCGCGAACGCCGAGGTCAAGCCGGAAATGCTGGTGCAGTTCGCGCATCTGGGCTCCGCCTACGCCGAGACCGCCTACGGCCTGGAGACGCCCCGCGTCGGTCTGCTCACGATCGGCTCCGAGCCCGAGAAGGGCAACAAACTCGTGAGGCGCGCCCACGAGCTGCTGAGGGGCACCCCTGGCGTCCACTTCGTCGGCAACGTCGAAGGCCACGACCTGCTCTCGGGCACGGCCGACGTCATCGTGACCGACGGATTCACCGGCAACATCGCGCTCAAGACGATGGAGGGCGCGGTCCGCTACGCCTTCACCGAGCTCAGCGACACCATCAGCGCCAGCCCGATGGCCAGGATGGGCGCCCTCATGCAGCGCGGCAGGCTCAAGGACCTGTCCAGAAGGCTCGACTCCGAGGCGTACGGCGGCGCGGCCCTGCTCGGCCTCAACGGCACGGTCGTCGTCGCGCACGGGGCGTCGAAGGCCGCCTCCGTCAGCGCGGCGTGCGAGCTGGCCGCCACCCTCTCGCGCAAGGGCATCGTCGCCAGGATCGGCGAACGGCTCTCCACGGCGCCTCGGCCCCACCGGCTATGGTGATCGTCACCACGGCATTCGGGGGGATCGTGTGGAGGGCCTCACGGCCGCACAGGTAGCGGCCGCCAAGACGAACGACGTTCCGCGCCGGACGAGCAGATCACTCTCGGCGATCATCAGGGCCAACGTCCTCACGCTGTTCAACCTCGTCATCGGCGTCCTGTGGGCGCTCATCCTGATCTTCGGCGAGTGGCAGGACAGCCTGTTCGGCCTGGTCATCGTGGCCAACGCGATGATCGGCATCGTCCAGGAGCTGAGAGCCAAGCGCACGCTCGACCAGCTCGCCGTGGTGAACGAGGCGCCGGTCACCGTCCGCAGGGACGGCAGGGACCAGCAGATCCACTCCAGGCACATCGTGCTCGGCGATCTGATCCTGCTCGGCCCGGGCGACAGGCTGCTCGTCGACGGCGAGGTCGTCGCCGCCCAGGGGCTCGAGATCGACGAGTCGCTGCTCACAGGGGAGGCCGACCCCGTCCGCAAACAGCCGGGCGACCAGGTGCTGTCGGGCAGCTTCGCGGTCGCGGGGTCGGGCGCCTTCACCGCCACGAGGGTCGGCGAGGACGCCTACGCCGCCCAGCTGACCGAGCAGGCCAGCGCCTTCTCCCTCGCCCACTCCGAGCTGCGCGACGGTGTCACGAAGTTCATCAAGTACATCACCTGGCTGGTCATCCCGATCGGCGCGCTGTTGCTCTACAGCCAGGTGCGCAACGACGAGGACTTCGGCTCGGCCATCACAGGGGCGGTCGCCGGCATCGTCACCATGATCCCCGAGGGCCTGGTGCTGATGACGAGCATCGCCTTCGCCGTCGGCGTCGTACGGCTCGGCCAGCGCAACGCCCTCGTCCAGGAGCTGCCCGCGATCGAGGGCCTGGCCAGAGTGGACGTGCTCTGCCTCGACAAGACGGGCACCCTGACCGCGGGCGGCATGGAGCTCGGCGAGGTGATCAGACTGCGCGACGACGCCCCCATCGACGACGCGCTCGGCGCCCTCGCCCACGTCGACTCCCACCCCAACGCCACCGCCCAGGCCATCCAGGCCGGCTATGCGTCACCGCCTGGCTGGACCGCCACCGACCTGGTGCCCTTCTCCTCGGCGAGGAAGTGGAGCGGCGCCACCTTCGACGGCCACGGCTCCTGGTCGCTCGGCGCACCCGACGTGCTTCTCTCCCCCGACCACCAGGCGTACGGCACCGCCGCCACCCTGGCCGCGACCGGCGCCCGCGTGATCGCGCTCTGCCGTACGGAGGAGAACGAGCCCGTCGCGCTGATCACGCTCAAGCAGCGGATCAGGCCCGACGCCCACGAGACCCTCCAGTACTTCGCCGCCCAGGGCGTCACCGTCAAGGTCATCTCGGGGGACAGCCCCCACGCGGTCGCCGCGATCGCCACAGCGCTCGAGATCCCCGGCGGCGAGCGGGCCGTGGACGCCAGAACCCTTCCCCCCGACGACCAGGAGAAGCTCGCCGAGATCCTCGAGGACAACACCGTCTTCGGCAGGGTCACCCCTCAGCAGAAGCGGCAGTTCGTGGCGGCCCTGCGGTCGCGCGGTCACACGGTGGCGATGACCGGCGACGGCGTCAACGACGTTCTCGCGCTCAAGGACGCCGACCTCGGCATCGCGATGGGCGCGGGCAGCCCCGCCACCAAGGCGGTGGCCCAGGTGGTGCTGCTCGACGACAGGTTCGACAGCCTGCCCGAGGTCGTGGCCGAGGGACGCAGGGTGCTCGCCAACATCGAGCGGGTCTCCAACCTGTTCCTCACCAAGACTTTCTACGCGATCGCGCTGTCACTCGTGGTGGGCGTGCTCGGCGTCATGTTCCCCTTCGCGCCCCGGCACTCGACCCTGGTCAACGCGCTGACCATCGGTGCTCCCGCCCTCTTCCTCGCCCTCGCGCCGACGATCGAGCGGGCCAGGCCAGGATTCGTGCCGCGCGTGCTGCGCTTCGCCGTACCGGCCGGGTTGATCACCGCCGCCGCGGTCATGCTGTCGTTCTGGGCCGGCGGCGGCGACCGCACCTCGGCCGTCGTCACGCTCTTCATCGTCACCTGGTGGATCCTGGCGCTCGTGGCCAGGCCGCTCATGCCATGGAAGGTCCTGCTGATCGGCGTCATGGCCGTGCTGTTCGCGCTGGCCCTCGCCATCCCGTTCACCAGGCAGTTCTTCGCCCTCGGAGCAGGCGGCTGGGCGGCCGTCGTCATCGGCGCGGTCGCCGCCGTTGCGATCAGCGCCGCAGTCAAGCTCACCGGTACCCTTAGAACATGACCGACCCGCAGATAGTGCTCACCGAGCGCGTCCAGCAGGCGCTGGCCAACGCGTTCGGTTCCGAGTACGCCGACGCAGACCCGCTGATCAGGCCCTCCCAGTTCGCCGACTTCCAGGCGAACGTCGCGATGAGCCTGGGCAAGCGCCTGCGACGAGCGCCGCGGGAGGTCGCCCAGGCCATCGCCGACCAGCTCGCGGACTTCCCCGGCACGGTCGAGGTCAGCGGCCCCGGCTTCCTCAACATCACCCTCGACCCGGCCTGGATCACGGCCGAGGCCACCGAGATGCTCGCCGACCCCCGCACGGGCATCGGCACGGCCACTCCGCCGCAGCGCGTCGTGATCGACTACTCCGCGCCCAACGCGGCCAAGGAGATGCACGTCGGCCACCTGCGCACCACGATCGTGGGCGACGCCATGGCCCGCATCTACGAGCACCTCGGCAGCACCGTCGTGCGCCAGAACCACCTCGGCGACTGGGGCACGCCGTTCGGCATGCTCATCGAGCACCTGCTCGACATCGGCGAGGAGGCCGCGGTCGCGCAGCTCGAGGCCGGCCAGGGCACCGAGTACTACCAGGCCGCCCGCGCCAAGTTCGACAGCGACGAGTCGTTCAAGACGCGCTCCCGCCAGCGGGTCACCACGCTCCAGTCGGGCGACCCCGAGACCATGCGGCTGTGGCACGTCTTCATGGAAGCCACCATCCGCTACTTCAACAAGGTCTACGAGATGCTCGGCGTCACGCTCACCGACGCCGACATCGCGGGCGAGAGCATGTACAACTCGATGCTCGAGAAGACCTGCGACGACCTCGAGGCCATGGGCGTCGCGGTGATGAGCGAAGGCGCGCTGTGCCTGTTCCCTCCGGGGTTCACCGGCTCGGACGACAAGCCGCTCCCGCTGATCATCCGCAAGAGCGACGGCGGCTACGGCTACGCCTCCACCGACATGGCGGCGATCCGCTACAGGGTCGACGACCTCAAGGCCGACCGCATCCTCTACGTCGTCGGCGCCGACCAGGCTCTCCACTTCCGCATGGTCTTCGCCGCCGCCGAGCAGGCCGGGTGGCTGCCCGACTCGGTCTCCGCCGAGCACGTCCAGATCGGCATGATGCTGGGCAAGGACGGCCGCCGCTTCAAGACCCGCTCGGGCGAGTCGGTCAAGCTCATGGAACTGCTCCAGGAGGCGGTCGACCGCGCCGGTGTGATCATCGCCGACCGGGGCTACGACGAGGAGACCAAGGGCGAGATCGCCCACGCGGTGGGCATGGGCGCGGTCAAGTACGCCGACCTGTCGATCAGCCACGACAGCGAGTACGTCTTCGACTTCGACCGCATGCTCAACTTCGCCGGCAACACCGGCCCCTACATGCAGTACGCCACGGCGCGGATCCGCTCCATCTTCCGCAAGGCCGGGCTGGAGCCGGAGTCGGCGCGCGGCCCCATCGTGCTCGGCGTGCCGGCCGAGCGCGCGCTCGCGCTGCACCTGCTCGGGTTCGGCGCGGTCGTCGACCAGGTCGCGGCGCTGGTCGAGCCGCACAGGCTCAGCGCCTTCCTGTTCGAGACCGCCAGCCTCTTCAGCACCTTCTACGAGGAGTGCCCGGTGCTCAAGGAGGGCGTCGACGCCGAGACGCGGGCCTCCAGGCTCGCCCTCTGCGCGCTGACCCTGCGCGTGCTGGAGACCGGCCTGGAACTCCTGGGAGTCCCCGTTCCGGACCGTATGTAAGGGATGGGCGCGCCTCCCCATGGTTGGCGCGCCCCCCGGCTAGGCTTTACGCGGTCATGAAGTGAGGCCGACATTGGGGGAGTTCTCGACCTTGGCAACGGAACTGAGCGCAAGTCCGCCAGCCACGACTGAACTCCACCGCTACGCAGAGGCTCTGCTCGCCAACCTCGCGGCCAACGGCACCGCGCCCGCCATGACCCCGGCCTTCCAGGACATCCCCGGCTTCTGGCTGCCGCCTGCCGTCCAGGCGCTCGTCGCGATCCTCACCGGCGACGACCCCCTCGAACCGCTGACCACGGCCGCCAACCGTGACCAGCGCAACACCGCCCTGTTCCTCTGCCTCGCCCTGGCCGTCGCCGGGCACGGTGACCGCATCCACGCCTCCTGGCTCGGCACCGCCTTCGGCGAGCTGTCGATGGACCACCCCGTCAACCACGGCCAGCGTGCGCTGTGGCTGGCCGCCGCCCGAGGCGCGTACGGCCCGGCCGGCAAGATCTTCGTCCTTCGCAAGCTCGACGCCCTGGCCATCCCCACGCAGGCCGACACCGCGCAGTGGCTGCAGGCCCTCGCTCCCGGCGAGCCGTCGGTCGTGGTGCCCGCCGCCCTCGTCGACTTTCCCGAGCTGGCCGAGATCCCCGAGCTGGCCAGGCCCGCCCAGGCCGCCGCCCGCCTGTCCAGGCTGCGCGCCCGCTGCGCCGAGATCACCATGACCAGGCAGGCCGAGCACGACTCCCGCACGCCGCTCACCAACTCCGCCGCCACCCCGGCCACCGCTTGGGCGGAGGAGGAGCCGCTGGCCGTGCTCCGCTCGCTGGCCGGCCTCGCCGGCCCCGCCGGCCCCATGGGCTCGCTCATCGGGCACCTGCTCGACGACCTCCGGCCCGGCTCCGACCCCTACCTGGCCGCGATCGCGCTCCATGTCGCCGCGCCGATCCTGCGTGAGGTCGCCGCGGAGCTGGAGGCCGACACCCAGCTCACGCCGCCCGACTCCATCACCGTCCCCGTCCTCGGGCACCGCCTGGTGCTCCTGCCGGAGGGGCCCGACCCCGAGTCGATGGCCGCCGCCGAACGGGCGATCATCATCGACGGGATCCCCGAGCGACGCCCGCCGTGGCTGGCCTACCTGCTCATGGCGCTGTGCGTGGCCCTGGTCGTGGGCGCGATCGTGGTGTGGTGGCCGCTGGCCGTCCTGGGGGTGGCCAGCGCGGGCCTGGGCGCCTGGCGGCTGTGGGAGCTCCAGCAGGCGCGCCGCTCCGACGAGGCTTACGTGGAGACACGGCTCGCCGAGCTCAAGGACCTCGCAGACGGGGCTATCTGGGCGCTGCACGCGTACGCCCGCGAAGCGGACGATCGGGCCAAGCAGGCCGCCGAGGACTCCGCCGGCCTCATCCGCCTCCTGCGCCGCGGCCCCCGCGCCGCCTAGTACTCCAGTGACACTTCGCGATCTTCGGTGTTGTGGTCGCATGGGAACGGCCACTGCAAGATCATGCGGAGTTTGTGAGAACAACCGAAGATCACGCAGTGGCCGTGGGCGACAGCGTAGACCCTGACCGATGGACCGTCACCCTCAACGACCTCCTCGCCCGGATCGCGGCCAGGTTCGGCCGCATCGAGCCACGTCGAACC
This sequence comes from Nonomuraea roseola, assembly GCF_039535395.1. Lineage (NCBI taxonomy): Bacteria > Bacillati > Actinomycetota > Actinomycetes > Streptosporangiales > Streptosporangiaceae > Nonomuraea > Nonomuraea roseola. Next base: position 3,414,411 of record NZ_BAAAXC010000015.1, on the reverse strand, counting down.
GCCGCCGCCTATGTGCACGGCCTGCTGGACGACATCGACCGCAAGAACTGCTGGAACCTGGCCGAACACACCGGAGCAACCGGCCCGCAGGGCATGCAACGCCTGCTGCGCCAGGCGCGCTGGGACGCCGATGAGGTCCGCGACGATGTCCGCAGCTACGTCGTCGAGCACCTGGGGCCGGGCGGTGTACTGATCGTGGATGAGACCGGCTTCGAGAAGAAGGGCACCGGCTCGGCCGGGGTGCAGCGCCAGTACTCCGGCACGACGGGCAGGATCGAGAACTGCCAGATCGGCGTCTTCCTGGCCTATGCCACCGGTGCCGGACGAGCCCTGATCGACCGTCGGCTGTATCTGCCCGAGCACTCGTGGCTGGCCGATCCCGAGCGCTGCGGGCGGGCTGGAGTCCCGGACCCAACCACCTTCGCGACCAAGCCCGCGCTGGCCACTGCGATGATCACCGCCGCGCTGGACGCCGGGATCGCGACCTCCTGGGTGAGCGGCGACGAGGTCTACGGCCAAGACCCTCGCCTGCGCGCGGCGCTGGAGGATCGCCGGGTCGGCTATGTGCTGGCCTTCGCCGCCAACCGCCGGGCCAGCCTGGACGGGGCGGAGATGACCGTCGCCCAGATCGCCGCTATGGCGGCTGACCGGCACTGGCACCGCTACAGCGCCGGGGCAGGAGCCAAAGGCCACCGCCTGTATGCCTGGGCATGGACCCGCATCGACGAACACCGGCCCGGTTGGCGGTGGCTACTGATCCGCCGCAACCTGACCACCGGCGAACTGGCCTTCTACCGCTGCTACGCACCCACCCCGAAGCCATTGATGACGTTGGTGCGCATCGCCGGCATCCGCTGGGCCATCGAGGAGTCCTTCCAGGCGGCCAAGGGCCAGGTCGGCCTGGACCACTACCAGGTCCGCGGTTGGACCCCGTGGCACCGCCACATCACCCTGGCCATGCTCGCCCTAGCTTTCCTCGCCGTCGTGGCAGCCCAACAGCCCCGAACCACCGACAACCAGCACATCGCGTTAACCGTGCCCGAGATCCGCCGCCTGCTGGCCGCACTCCTGCTCACCCACACACGCTCGATCGAGCAGGTCCTGCGCTGGTCGAGTTGGCGCCGACGGCATCAGGCGATCGCCCGCCGTTGCCACTACCAGCGCAGATCCCGCCCATGATCTCGAAATGTCGCTGGAGTACTAGCCCCTCTTCCCGCGGTGTCGCTTCCCGTGACTGGGGTGCGGCCGATTCACTGGGGATGCGGCCGGTTCACTGGGGGTGCGGCCGGTTCACTGGGGGTGCGGCCGGTTCTTCGCCTCGTGGACAGACCCCGCGCCTCGCGCGCCCGGCTTTGTCACGCGCCCGGCCTCGTCATGCGCCCGGCCTCGTCATGCGCCCGGCCTTGTCATGCGCCCGGCCTTGTCATGTGACCGGCCTCTCCGCAGCAGGCCTTTACCCGCGGTGGATTCGCCCGCCGCTCCACAGGACCCGGCAAGCGCCCACCCGAGCAAGCGGCAGCGCCTGCGGACACACCAGACCAGCCCCCCAGCCGGCCCAGCGTACGCTCACAGAGCGACCCTCACGGGCCGCCGCTTGACTCAGGTGTTCTCGATCTCCACGTGCGCGGGCGCGAGCAGGAACACCCGGTCCGCGATGCGCTCGATCCGACCCTCGCATCCGTAGGCCAGCCCGGCCGCGAAGTCGACCATCCTGGTCGCCTCCGGCATGGGCATGCCGGTGACGTCCATGATGACGGTCTGCCCCTCACGGAAGTGCTGCCCGATCATCGGTGCGTCGTTGTATTTCAGCGGCTGGACCATCACGATCCGCGACGACTCGACGGTGGCACGCCACCGCTTCGCGGCACGCTCCGAAGCCGGCACGTACTCATCTTCGTACTGCTCGTCTTCGTAGCCGTCGTCGTATTGATCGATCCCGCCCAGGCCAAGGTAGCTCACCACCTTGCGCACTGCCCCCATCGGCTTGTCCTTTCCTCAGGAACTCACCGTAATCGGCACGTCCCTACACATTGGACGGTAACCGACGCTTCGGCGTTCGCCATGCGACACGCCCAACACATATTCCATTTTGTACGGCAAGCGTCCCGGTTTCGACTGGATATCGCCGCCTATATCATCGACCACATGCGTCTGTTCACGGTCGATGCCTTCACCGACACAGCATTCCACGGTAATCCTGCCGCTGTCTGCCTCCTGAACGCACGCGCTTCCGACACCTGGATGCAGTCTCTGGCGACCGAGATGGGTCTGTCGGAGACGGCGTTCCTGCTCGGTAATTCGCTGCGCTGGTTCACTCCGGCGGTCGAAGTATCGCTGTGCGGTCACGCGACGCTGGCCACGGCTCATGTGCTCTATTCCACAGGCGCGGCCACCGGAGCGCTCCATTTCGAGACGAAGAGTGGAATCCTCACCGTGAATCCATCCGACGACGGACTGATCACGATGGATTTCCCGGCCAAAGAAGTGACGCTTGCCACAGTTCCTGACGGCCTCGAAAAGGCACTTGGAGCTGCGGTGGTGAGCGTGAGCCGCAGCCAGCTCGACCTGCTGGTGGAGCTCGAATCCGAGGAGAGCGTGCGCTCCCTCAGGCCCGACATTCCGGCCCTCGAATCCGTGGACGCCAGAGGCGTGATCGTCACCGCCCAGGCCTCTTCCTCCACCGCCGCGGACTATGTCTCCCGCTTCTTCGCGCCACGCGTCGGCGTCCCCGAGGACCCGGTCACCGGCTCGGCCCACTGCGCCCTCGCTCCATACTGGTCCGCCAGGCTCGGCCGCGACTCCCTCCTCGGCGCCCAGCTGTCGGCAAGAGGCGGCCTGGTCCGCACCACCCTCCGAGGCGACCGCGTCGACCTGGCCGGCCGCGCGGTAACGGTGATCGAGGGCACCCTGCTCCTCAACCCCTGAGCCGCAGCCACCCTGTCCCTCAGCTAGGAGGCCGCAGGCACCCTGCTCCCCAAGCCAAGGACCACGGGCACGCTGTCCGGTGGACGTGAGCTCGCCAACCCGCTGCTCCTCAAGTCCTAGGCCACGGGAACCCTGTCCCCTGGGCGTGAACTCGCCGACACCCTGCTCCTCAAACCAAGGACCACGGGCACGCTGTCCGGTGGACGTGAGCTCGCCAACCCGCTGCTCCTCAAGTCCTAGGCCACGGGAACCCTGTCCCCTGGGCGTGAACTCGCCGACACCCTGCTCCTCAAACCAAGGACCACGGGCACGCTGTCCGGTGGACGTGAGCTCGCCAACCCGCTGCTCCTCAAGTCCTAGGCCACGGGAACCCTGTCCCCTAGGCGTGAACTCGCTGGCACGCTGTTCCTCGGGCCGTGGGCGGAGGCGCGGAAGATGCCCCTCCACGTCTCGGCGATCGCTCCCACAAGACCACTTCACTCGCACCTCCGACGCTCCCTCACGAGAGCCTCCTCCGACCCACACCTTCAGCGACCCGCCCAGAGAGCGCTCGCCCTCCGCGCGGTGGTAACCGCTCACGCGGAAGGATCTCCGTCTCGCGCCGTCGGTCACTGCCCGCAAAGACACCTCACATTCCTCGCGAATGACGATTCTCGTAGAAAACCTCCATCTGGTGCGATCACTCTCTATGAGACGCTCTCTAACGCGGCCGAGTTCAAAGCCCGTCAGCAAAGCGGCCAACGCCCAAGACCTCCTCCCGATCGCCCTCCCACTCAGCGGCGACCTCCAGCCCATCAGCGCACCAGCCGCACCCCCGGGACCCAGACCCACCTCACCGGTCGCCGAGCCCTCCTCGGGGCCGACCTCTAGCCCCATCAGCGCACCAGCCAGCGCCCCAGAACTTCCCGATCGCCCTCCCACTCAGGGGCGACCTCGAGCCCATCAGCGCACCAGCCGCACCCCCGGGACCCAGACCCACCTCACCGGTCGTCCTCTCACCTAGGGGCGATCGCTAGCCCGTCAGCGGACCGGCCAGCGCTCTGAGACCCGCGTCGCTGTCGCCCTCCCACACCAACACCTCATCGGTCATCGGCAGCCGGCCCCACAACATCAGCAAGAGGTGGTCGGCCGTACCGGACACCTTGGCAACGGGAGCCCCAGGCCCGTACGTCCACGACGACCCCGTGTCGGTTGCGTCAAGCCGCACCGCGCAGCCAGGCGGTCGCGTCCGTCCCCGAACGACCTGTCGTGGCGCGATCGTGTCGAACACCTCAGTCACCCCCTCGCTCGCCAATTCAGGATCGAGGATGCCAGCCGTACCCAGAGCGTTTTCGGCGTCCCACCGGTGCACGAGCGCCTCGAGACACCGGCGCCGCCGCCAGAACCCCACCGTGCCGGGCGGATGGAACGTCCACGCCTCAGCCGACGGATCACCGGCCAGCGCCTCGAGCAAGGTCACCGACGCATGATCGAACCACCGCAGCAACCCGTCACGATCTCTCGGAGCAGCGGGAGCCACATAGTCACCCCGCCTCTCCGTGACTGCCACGGCCGCCCACAGATTGGACCCACCCAGATGCTCAGCGAGATCACGCAGTGTCCAGTCACCGCAGTGCTCGATCGGCGCTTCGAGATCGACGTCCAGACACGCTCGAAACGCCACCAGCTCACGATGCAGATGGAAGAGAAGATCTTGAGAATCCATGCCAGGCAACCTAACCGAGCCCTCTGACAATCTTGAGATCATGTCCCTTTTCCATCAGCAGGACCAACCAGTTACAGACCGAAGACCACAAAGTCAGCAACGATCTCCGACTGGAGCAACTGCTCTCCACCATCGGCGCCCCCCGAACTAATCGGTCGCGCGACATCCAACCATCGAATGCTCACCCGAACCGGTCGCCGGCCTGGTGCTCGGCCTGACCCGCGCCCTCCACGTCACCGGCCCTCGTTCCTGAACCGGCCGCCCGGGTGACGCGCAGCCATCGGAGACCCACCCGAACCGATCGCAGCGTGGCCCTCGGCCTGACAGTCGCCCGCGTCCTCAAGGTCACCTGCTCTCTCCTCCGAACTGGTCAGCCAGGCGACTCTCAACCATCGGAGGCCCATCCGAACCGGTTGCCACCGCGGCGCTCAGCTGATGGTCTCCCGCAACCTCAACGTCGACGTCACCAGTCCACTCCCCCAAACTGGCCGGGCGAGCGATGCTCAGCCATCGCAGGCTCACCCGAACCGATCAACAGCCTGGTGCTCGGCCCGCCAGTCTCCCGCGCCCTCTACGTCACCGGCCCTCGTATACGTCACCGGCCCTCGTTCCTGAACCGGCCGCCCGCGTGACGCACAGCCATCGGAGGCCCACCCCAACCGATCGTCAGCGCCGCCCTCGGCCTGATGGTCACCCGCGATCCCGACATCGACGTCACCTGCCTTCGGCGCGACGATGCGACGGAGGAGCGCGTCGTCCAGTTCGGCGCTCGCTTGCCCTCCAATCCCGGGTACGGCAGGTGCACTCTCGCGACGACATGAGCCGCTGGAACACCGAGCCTGCCTATCCCGATGGCTTGTATCCCGCGGTGGTGTATTGGACTCCGACCGGCGTGGACTGGAATCGCGATATCTGGCCTATCGACGAACCTCCCCGCCAGCCGAGCTCGCCCACATACGCACCCTGCCGTCTCGTCTCACGCCCGAGGCCGTCTCGTCTCGCTCCGAGGCTCGTCCAGCGATCTCTGCCATCGAGCATGAGGTGTCGTCGAGGGGTGAGCGCGTCCGCAGCCACGCCATCTATGAGGCGGTACTGACGCAAGGGCGCACCCTCGCCGACTTCACGCCCTGGCACTACCGGACCATTCCCGCCAACTCAGCCGAGACCCCGTAAACCCGGCCCGTCCCCCGGAACCGCGCCGAGACATCCCGTCGGGTCTCCGTCCGCGGATCACCGTGTGGGGCGCTGGGTGTGGGGCGCTGGGTGTGGGGCGCTGGGTGTGGGGCGCTGGGTGTGGGGCGCTGGGTGTGGGGCGCTGGGTGTGGGGCGCTGGGTGTGGGGCGCTGGGTGTGGGGCGCTGGGTGTGGGGCGCTGGGTGTGGGGCGCTGGGTGTGGGGCGCTGGGTGTGGGGCGCTGGGTGTGGGGCGCTGGGTGTGGGGCGCTGGGTGTGGGGCGCTGGGTGTGGGGCGCCACGGCCCGAGGACGGGCCGGGCGCCGTCGTGGTCACGAAGGGGCGCCTTGCTCTTTGTAGCGGACGCGGCAGACAACGGCCGCTAGGTCTTTCCGAAAAGGCGCTCTCCGGTCGGCACATACGTACTCACGGGGTCCGCTGGACGCCAGGCGAGGGGAATCAGCCGGCGGTGCGAAGCCGATTCAAGCTCAAGTCGGGGGAAAGCGATCTGGAAACAAAAGACCCCCGGAAATGCAGAAAGGGCCCCACCCAACGGGTGAAGCCCTTCCATACAAAGATTGCGCGGCGGCGACCTACTCTCCCACACCCTCCCGAGTGCAGTACCATCGGCGCTGCAGAGCTTAACTTCCGGGTTCGGAATGTAACCGGGTGTTTCCTCTACGCTATAACCGCCGCAACCCTGTGAAACCAACAAACACAGACGTGCTTGTTGTCTCAGAATTGCCTAGTGGACGCGAGCAAAAGCTTTGTGGTCAAGTCCTCGGCCTATTAGTACCGGTCAGCTCCACACGTTACCGTGCTTCCACCTCCGGCCTATCAACCCGGTCGTCTACCGGGAGCCTTACCCACACAACGTGGTGGGAGACCTCATCTCAAGGCGAGCTTCCCGCTTAGATGCTTTCAGCGGTTATCCCTTCCGAACGTAGCCAACCAGCCGTGCACCTGGCGGTACAACTGGCACACCAGAGGTTCGTCCGTCCCGGTCCTCTCGTACTAGGGACAGCCCCTTTCAAGTCTCCTGCGCGCGCAGCGGATAGGGACCGAACTGTCTCGCGACGTTCTAAACCCAGCTCGCGTACCGCTTTAATGGGCGAACAGCCCAACCCTTGGGACCTACTCCAGCCCCAGGATGCGACGAGCCGACATCGAGGTGCCAAACCATCCCGTCGATATGGACTCTTGGGGAAGATCAGCCTGTTATCCCCGGGGTACCTTTTAGCCGTTGAGCGACGGCGCTTCCACATGCCACCGCCGGATCACTAGTCCCAGCTTTCGCTCCTGCTCGACCCGTCAGTCTCACAGTCAAGCTCCCTTGTGCACTTACACTCAACACCTGATTGCCAACCAGGCTGAGGGAACCTTTGGGCGCCTCCGTTACTCTTTAGGAGGCAACCGCCCCAGTTAAACTACCCACCAGACACTGTCCCCGATCCGGATCACGGACCAGAGTTAGACGTTCAAAACGACCAGAGTGGTATTTCACCAATGACTCCACCCGAACTAGCGTCCGAGCTTCACAGTCTCCCACCTATCCTACACAAGACGTTCCAAACGCCAATGTCAAGCTGTAGTGAAGGTCCCGGGGTCTTTCCGTCCTGCTGCGCGTAACGAGCATCTTTACTCGTAGTGCAATTTCGCCGGGTCTGCGGTTGAGACAGCGGGGAAGTCGTTACGCCATTCGTGCAGGTCGGAACTTACCCGACAAGGAATTTCGCTACCTTAGGATGGTTATAGTTACCACCGCCGTTTACCGGCGCTTAAGTTCTCACCTTCGCTGTGTTGCCACAGCTAAGCGGTCCCCTTAACGTTCCGGCACCGGGCAGGCGTCAGTCCGTATACATCGTCTTACGACTTCGCACGGACCTGTGTTTTTAGTAAACAGTCGCTTCCCCCTGGCCACTGCGACCCCCACCAGCTCAGAAAGCTAGTTTCGTCACCAGCAGAGGTCCCCCTTCTCCCGAAGTTACGGGGGCAATTTGCCGAGTTCCTTAACCACAGTTCACCCGATCGCCTTGGTATTCTCTACCTGACCACCTGAGTCGGTTTAGGGTACGGGCCGCCACAACACTCGCTAGAGGCTTTTCTCGGCAGCATAGGATCATCCACTTCGCCACAATCGGCTCGGCATCACATCTCAGGATCAATGCGTCGCGGATTTGCCTACGACACTCCCTACATGCTTACCCCAGGAACAACCATCGCCTGGGTTGGACTACCTTCCTGCGTCACCCCATCGCTTACCTACTACCCGATCGGATCGAGCGTTCAGCCTCACCACTTGTCCCGAAGGACGCTGCGGGGCTTAAGGACTCTTAGCATCACGAGGTTCGATATGGGCGTGTTAAAGCGGGTACGGGAATATCAACCCGTTGTCCATCGACTACGCCTGTCGGCCTCGCCTTAGGTCCCGACTTACCCTGGGCGGATTAGCCTGGCCCAGGAACCCTTGGTCATTCGGCGGCAGGGTTTCTCACCCTGCATTCGCTACTCATGCCTGCATTCTCACTCGCACAGCCTCCACAACTAGATCACTCTGCTGCTTCGCCGGCTGCACGACGCTCCCCTACCCATCAACAAGAACAAGTTCTCATCAATGCCACGACTTCGGCGGTGTACTTGAGCCCCGCTACATTGTCGGCGCGGAATCACTTGACCAGTGAGCTATTACGCACTCTTTCAAGGGTGGCTGCTTCTAAGCCAACCTCCTGGTTGTCTCTGCGACTCCACATCCTTTCCCACTTAGCACACGCTTAGGGGCCTTAGTCGGTGATCTGGGCTGTTTCCCTCTCGACTACGGAGCTTATCCCCCGCAGTCTCACTGCCACGCTCTCACTTACCGGCATTCGGAGTTTGGCTGACGTCAGTAACCTTGTCGGGCCCATCGGCCATCCAGTGCTCTACCTCCGGCAAGAAACACGTGACGCTGCACCTAAATGCATTTCGGGGAGAACCAGCTATCACGGAGTTTGATTGGCCTTTCACCCCTACACACAGGTCATCCCCCAGGTTTTCAACCCTGGTGGGTTCGGTCCTCCACGAGGTCTTACCCTCGCTTCAACCTGCCCATGCGTAGATCACTCCGCTTCGGGTCTACAGCATGCGACTCAAACGCCCTATTCAGACTCGCTTTCGCTACGGCTCCCCCACACGGGTTAACCTCGCCACACACCATAACTCGCAGGCTCATTCTTCAAAAGGCACGCAGTCACATCACACACCAGCAAGCTGATGTAAGCTCCTACGGCTTGTAGGCACACGGTTTCAGGTACTATTTCACGACCCCTCACCGGGGCACTTTTCACCTTTCCCTCACGGTACTAGTGCACTATCGGTCATCAGGGAGTATTTAGGCTTACCAGGTGGTCCTGGCAGATTCACACAGGATTTCTCGGGCCCCGTGCTACTTGGGATCCCCTCAAACAGTCGACAAGGTTTCGCCTACCCGGCTCTCACGGTCTACGGCAGCCCTTCCCAGAGCTTTCAACTACCCCATCGATTTCTCACTGTTCGACCAATCGGCAGATCAGTCAAGAGGGTCCCACGACCCCGAACATGCAACGCCTGCCGGCTATCACACATGCCCGGTTTAGCCTCATCCGCTTTCGCTCACCACTACTCACGGAATCACTGTTGTTTTCTCTTCCTACGGGTACTGAGATGTTTCACTTCCCCGCGTTACCACCAACCGCCCTATACATTCAGGCGGAGGCAACACCACATGACTGGTGCTAGGTTTCCCCATTCGGACATCCCCGGATCAACGTCTGGTTGGCGACTCCCCGAGGCTTAACGCAGCCTCCCACGTCCTTCATCGGCTCCTGATGCCAAGGCATCCACCGTGTGCCCTAAAAAACTTGGCCACAAAGATGCTCGCGTCCACTATGCAAATCTCAAACAACAAACAGCAACCACATCCCGACCCGGCAAAAACCCGATCGTTCAATGATCCTGTATGAGGCGGAACAGACGGATCAGGCCACCATGCGAAACCCGCAGCGGGTGGCCTCTACGATCCGGTCCGTTTCCTCAGGACCCAACAGTGTGTCCAACCAGTCCAAGCCCCCTCACGGCCGTTCCCACTCCCTCCGAAGAAGGCGGTACTAACCCGCAGGCAACCAAACCTGGTTGAGTAGCCAGTGCTCCACTAATGAGCTGCCGAGCATCAGACGTTCGCTGATGACCTCGACGTAGACCGATCAAAGATCAGTCGGTGCTCCTTAGAAAGGAGGTGATCCAGCCGCACCTTCCGGTACGGCTACCTTGTTACGACTTCGTCCCAATCGCCAGCCCCACCTTCGACCGCTCCCCCCAGCAAGCTGGTTGGGCCACGGGCTTCGGGTGTTGCCGACTTTCGTGACGTGACGGGCGGTGTGTACAAGGCCCGGGAACGTATTCACCGCAGCGTTGCTGATCTGCGATTACTAGCGACTCCGACTTCATGGGGTCGAGTTGCAGACCCCAATCCGAACTGAGACCGGCTTTTAGGGATTCGCTCCACCTCACGGTATCGCAACCCTCTGTACCGGCCATTGTAGCATGTTTGCAGCCCAAGACATAAGGGGCATGATGACTTGACGTCATCCCCACCTTCCTCCGAGTTGACCCCGGCAGTCCCCCATGAGTCCCCAGCACGCCGAAGCGCCTGCTGGCAACATGGAGCAAGGGTTGCGCTCGTTGCGGGACTTAACCCAACATCTCACGACACGAGCTGACGACAGCCATGCACCACCTGTCACCCAGTCCGAAGAGGGCCACATCTCTGCAGCTTTCCGGGCGATGTCAAGCCTTGGTAAGGTTCTTCGCGTTGCGTCGAATTAAGCAACATGCTCCGCCGCTTGTGCGGGCCCCCGTCAATTCCTTTGAGTTTTAGCCTTGCGGCCGTACTCCCCAGGCGGGGCGCTTAATGCGTTAGCTCCGGCACGGAGATCGTGGAAGATCCCCACACCTAGCGCCCAACGTTTACAGCGTGGACTACCAGGGTATCTAATCCTGTTCGCTCCCCACGCTTTCGCTCCTCAGCGTCAGGTAAGGCCCAGAGAACCGCCTTCGCCACCGGTGTTCCTCCTGATATCTGCGCATTTCACCGCTACACCAGGAATTCCGTTCTCCCCTACCTACCTCTAGCCAGCCCGTATCCACCGCAGACCCGCAGTTAAGCTGCGAGCTTTCACGGCAGACGCGACAAGCCACCTACGAGCTCTTTACGCCCAATAATTCCGGACAACGCTTGCGCCCTACGTATTACCGCGGCTGCTGGCACGTAGTTAGCCGGCGCTTCTTCTGCAGGTACACGTCAACTTCGTCCCTGCTGAAAGAGGTTTACAACCCGAAGGCCGTCATCCCCCACGCGGCGTCGCTGCGTCAGGCTTTCGCCCATTGCGCAATATTCCCCACTGCTGCCTCCCGTAGGAGTCTGGGCCGTGTCTCAGTCCCAGTGTGGCCGGTCGCCCTCTCAGGCCGGCTACCCGTCGTCGCCTTGGTAGGCCACTACCCCACCAACAAGCTGATAGGCCGCGAGCCCATCCCCAACCGAAAAAACTTTCCACCACCACCCGATGCCGGGGGCGGTCGTATCCGGTATTAGACCCAGTTTCCCGGGCTTATCCCAGAGTCAGGGGCAGGTTGCTCACGTGTTACTCACCCGTTCGCCGCTCGAGTACCCCGAAGGGCCTTTCCGCTCGACTTGCATGTGTTAAGCACGCCGCCAGCGTTCGTCCTGAGCCAGGATCAAACTCTCCAAACAATGTTTGAGAATTTCTCCCGGCTGAAACATGAATGTTCCAACCAAAGGAATCCGTCCAATGGACGGGGTTGTGCATCATGCACTGGCTTTTAACACACTGTTGAGTTCTCAAGAAACGGACGCATTCACCGTCACCTGCCCGGTGGCACTCGCTTCGTTATGTCTCAATCTTAGCAGTTCGTCCGATTTGATGTCAAACCGGCCAGACTCTCTAGAATTTCGACCACCCCGCTTCCGGGGCAACCCCTCTAACTTACCAGCTCTTCAGTCGATCCGCGAACCGATCTTCAGAACCGCTGCACCAGAAGGGAGTGTCGACGTCCTGCGGTTCCGCCACCAGATGGTTGCGCCGCACCGCGTCGGCATCTAAAGATTAGCAGCGCTCCCGAGCGCTCGGGACGCTAAACGTAGACTCGGCCAGGTGAGCAGCCACATCCCGCCTCTGGCGAAGAAGGTACCGAGCGAGCGCACCCATCACGGCGACACCGTGATCGACGAATACGCGTGGCTCACCAACAAGGAAGACCCTGACACGATCGCCTATCTCCAACAGGAGAACGACTTCCTCAAGCAGGAGACCGGACACCTGGAGGAGCTCCAGGAGCAGGTCTTCCAGGAGATCAAGGGCCGTACGCAGGAGACCGACCTGTCCGTCCCCAGCCGCAAGGGCGCCTGGTGGTACTTCTCGCGCACCCAGGAGGGCAAGCAGTACGGCATCTCCTGCCGGGTCCCCGCCGAGGGGGACACGCCGCCGGTGGTCACCACCGACGGCACGCTCCCTGGCGAGCAGGTGCTCCTGGACGGCAACGAGCTGGCCGGCGACAGCGACTTCTTCTCGATCGGCACCAGCGCCGTCACGCCCGACGGCAAGCTCCTGGCCTACTCCACCGACTACAAGGGCGACGAGCGCTTCACACTGTCCTTCAAGGACCTGCAGACGGGAGAGAAGCTCGCCGACGAGATCAGCGGCGTCTTCTACGGCGGCACCTGGTCGGCCGACGGCACCACGTTCTTCTACACCAGGATCGACGACGCCTGGCGTCCCTACCAGGTCTACCGGCACACCCTCGGCGACAGCGCCGACAACGACGTGCTCGTCTACGAGGAGAGCGACGAGCGGTTCTGGGTCGGCATCGGCCTGACCCGCAGCGAGAAGTACCTCGTCCTCGGCGCGGGCAGCAAGATCACCAGCGAGGTTCGCATCCTCGACGCCGACGACCCGACGGGCGAGTTCAAGGTCGTGCGCCCGCGCGTCACCGGCGTGGAGTACGGCATCGAGCACGCGGGCGACCACTTCTTCGTCCTGCACAACGAGAACGCGGAGAACTTCGAGCTCGCCACCGCGCCTCTCGACGACCCCGGTGCCTGGACCCCGCTCATCGCCCACCGGGAGGACACCCGGCTGCTGGAGGTCGACGCGTTCGCCTCCCACGCGGTCGTCCACTTCCGCCGCGACGGCCTGACCGGGATCCGCATCCTCCCCTACCCGCTGCAGGACCGCGACGCGTACGAGATCGAGTTCCCCGAGCCGCTCTACGACGTCGGCCCGGCGGGCAACCCCGAGTTCACGACCGAGCGCCTGCGGCTGGGCTACACCAGCATGGTCACCCCGCCCAGCGTCTACGACTACGACCTCGAGACCAGGCGGCTGATCCTGCTGAAGCAGCGCCCCGTGCTCGGTGGCTACGACCCTGGCGAGTACGAGCAGTTCCGCGAGTGGGCGACGGCCGAGGACGGCACCAAGGTGCCGATCTCGATCGTGAAGAGGAAGGACGCGGGCAAGCCCGCCCCCACCCTCCTGTACGGCTACGGCAGCTACGAGACCTCCATCGACCCGAGCTTCTCCGTGGCCAGGCTCAGCCTGCTCGACCGCGGCTTCGCCTTCGCCGTCGCGCACGTGAGGGGCGGCGGCGAGATGGGCCGCAGGTGGTACGAGGAGGGCAAGCTCACCAGGAAGAAGAACACCTTCACCGACTTCGTCGCCGCCGCCAGGCACCTCAAGGCGATCGGCTGGAGCGACAGGATCATCGCGAGGGGCGGGTCGGCGGGCGGCCTGCTGATGGGCGCGGTCGCCAACCTCGCTCCTGAGGAGTTCGCGGGCGTGGTGGCCGAGGTGCCGTTCGTCGACGCGCTCAACACCATCCTCGATCCGACGCTCCCGCTGACCGTGATCGAGTGGGACGAGTGGGGCGACCCGCTGCACAACGCGGACGTCTACGCCTACATGAAGGGGTACTCCCCCTACGAGAACGTCGAGGCCAAGACGTACCCGCCGATCCTGGCGATCACCAGCCTGAACGACACGAGGGTGCTCTACCACGAGCCGGCCAAGTGGGTGGCGCGGCTGCGGGCCACCGCCCAGGGCGGCCCCTTCCTGCTCAAGACGGAGATGGGCGCGGGGCACGGCGGGCGCAGCGGCCGTTACGACGCGTGGAAGGAAGAGGCGTTCGCGCTGTCCTGGATCATCGAAAGAGGAACCAAGTGAGCTACATCGCGGCGCAGGACCGCTACGAGAAGATGCCGTACGTGCGCAGCGGGAGGAGCGGGCTCAAGCTCCCGCAGGTCTCCCTCGGCCTGTGGCACAACTTCGGCGACGACCGGCCGATCGAGAACTCGAGGAAGATCCTGCGCGCCGCCTTCGACCGCGGCGTCACGCACTTCGACCTGGCCAACAACTACGGCGTGCCGTACGGCTCGGCGGAGCGGAACTTCGGCGCCGTCTTCGCGCAGGACTTCCTGCCCTACCGCGACGAGCTGATCATCTCCACCAAGGCCGGGTACGACATGTGGCCGGGGCCGTACGGGGAGTGGGGTTCGAGGAAGTACGTGCTGGCCAGCCTCGACCAGTCGCTCGAGCGCATGGGCCTCGACTACGTCGACATCTTCTACAGCCACCGTCCCGATCCTGAGACGCCGCTGGAGGAGACGATGGGCGCGCTGGACCGGGCGGTGCGCTCGGGCAAGGCGCTGTACGCGGGCGTCTCGAACTACTCGGCCGAGCAGACCGCGCAGGCGGCCAGGATCATGCGCGAGCTCGGCACGCCGCTCCTCATCCACCAGCCGTCCTACTCGATGATCAACAGGTGGGTCGAGGACGGGCTGCTGGACACGCTGGAGGAGGAGGGAATCGGCTGCATCGTCTACTCCCCCCTCGCCCAGGGGCTGCTGACCGACCGCTACCTCGGCGGCGTGCCCGCCGACTCGCGGGCGGCGACGAGCAGGTTCCTGCCGGCCGAGAGGATCGACACGGAGCTGGCCCGCGACCTCGACGAGATCGCGTCGTCACGCGGGCAGAAGCTGGCTCAGATGGCGCTGTCGTGGGTGCTGAAGGATCCGAGGGTGACCAGCGTGCTGATCGGCGCGAGCAGCGTCGAGCAGTTGGAGGTCAACCTGGCCGCGGTGGACGGCCCCGCCTTCACCGAGGACGAACTCGAGCGGATCGACAAGCTCACGAGGCCGGTTTCGTCGTCCTCGTGAGCGCGGCAGCTCCCTCACAGGGCTTGGTGCCGCTGGAGGTAGGTGAAGGAGGCCCAGCCGGGCAGCACCGGCAGCCAGAAGGTGAGCAGCCGGTAGAGGAGCACCGAGGAGGTCGCGAACTCCGCGGGCACCCCCGCCACCGTGAGGCCGAGGGCCAGTGACGCCTCGACCGCGCCCAGACCGCCAGGTGTGGGCGCGGCCGAGCCGATCGCGTTGGCCGTCAGGTAGACCACCGCGACCGTGGTGAAGCCCGTGTCGCCGCCGAAGGCGCGCACGCAGGCGTAGAGGCAGACCACGAAGGTCAGCGAGAGGCAGAGGATCCCGCCGAAGCCTTCGGCGATCTTGCGCGGCGACTGGAGGACGTCGAGCAGGCGCGGCACGACGTTGGAGAAGAGCGACTTCAGCCGTCTGGTGACCATGCGGCGCACCGGAGGCACGCCGAGCAGGATCACGATGAGCACCGCCACGGCGAGCACCGCGACGAGCAGCCCTCGGGAGGGGGCGAACGACGTGGTCGTGTTCGATCCGGTGATGTAGGCGAACAGCAGCAGCAGCAGGATGTGGCTGGCCAGGCCGATGACCTGGGAGGCGCCGATGCTGGCGACGGCCAGCGCGGGTGGCACGCCGCGTTTTTGCAGGTAGCGGGTGTTGATCGCGACGCCGCCAACCGCGGGAGGGGTCACCAGCTTCACGAACGACGAGGCGAACTGCACGAGCACCGTACGGCCGAGCGGCAGCGGCTCGGGCACGAACCCTCTGATCATGAGCGCGGCGGCGACGAAGCTCACGCCTGACGCGGCCAGCGCGAGCACGCCCCAGCCCCATTCGGCCGTGGTGATGACCTGGAGCAGGTTGACCCTGCTGAGCTGGGAGAGCAGGAAGTAGGCGGCCAGCGTGCTGGCGATGATGGTGACGAGGGTGCGCGGCTTGAACCGCTCGAGCCGTACCTCTTCGACCTCGGCCTGCGGGGTCAGCGCCTCGATCTGCTCGCGGACGCCCGGGAGCAGCTCCTTGTTCTTCGACAGCGCCGCCCTGGTCTCCCTGGTCAGCGCGATGCGCTGGAGCAGGGGCAGCGCGCCGCCGAGGGCGTCGGGGCCGAGCACGCCCGCCGCCGCCCTGACCGAGCGCTCGGCACCGACCCGCAGCGCGAGGTAGGTGAGCAGCTGGGCGATGTCGATGCGCAGCAGCAGGTCGCCGGCCGCCACCTCGCCGCTGCGCGGGTCGGTGAGGACGACGCGCCCTTCGCGGTCGAAGTGGATGCTGTCGCCGGTCAGCCGCCTGTGGGCCAGGCGCTGCATCTGCAGCAGCAGCACCTGCTCCCAGATCTGGGCGAGCAGGTCGTCGGTGATCTCGCTGTCGTCGAGCTGGTCGAGGGCGCGCGTCTCGAGGTGCTCGTAGGCCAGGAGCGCGGCCTCGGTGCCGATCTCGCTGGTGCCGAGCAGGCGCGGGGTGTTGGCGCCCGCCGCCTGGGTGGCGTAGGCCATGAGCGCCTCGCGCTCCAGCTCCGCGCGCAGCGAGCGGATGGCCCGCCGTCTGGTCTCGGAGTGGAGCCTGATCCTGCGCCACAGCCGGTACGGCAGGCCCGCCACCTGCCTGTCACGGTCGAGCACTGTGACGTCGAGGCTGGAGCCGTCGGACAGGCCGATGGCGTAGCGGCGGCTGCCCTGGTGGTCGTCGTCGATGCGCCTGGCGGAGACCGGCGAGAAGGACAGCTTGCGCAGCGCCGCGATGACGGCGTTGCCGGGTGGGCGCGTGTTCGGGCTGCCGACGCCGTACAGGGTGCCGTAGCCGACGGCCATGCCGAACAGGACGGTGACGATCGCGCTCGGCAGCGTGATCTGCTTGCCGGTGAACAGCGAGAAGATGGACAGGGCGGTGACCGTCCACATCAGCGCGCGCCAGGTGGGCCTGCGCGAGATGCGGACGGCGGTGGCGTAGGCGATGACCGAGCTGAGCAGCGCGTTGAGCGGTTCGAGGTCGCGGGCGCCGGTGAGCAGCGTGGCCAGGTCGTCGGGGCCGGCCGTGACCAGCCATTGGCCGATCAGGTAGGAGCCCGCCATGCCGAGGATGGCGGCTATCAACCCCTCGGCCACGCGCAGCCCGTCGCGGTGGAAGACGCGCTCGACCGCGAAGGCGGTGGGCACGACGAGCACGGCGGCGCCACTGAGGAAGGTCGCGATGCCCGCCAGCAGGGCTGGGGCGCGGTCGGTGCCCTCGGTGACGTCCTGTTCGAGTCCGATGAGGGTCTGCTGGGCCACCAGCATGAGCAGGATGACCGCGCTCAGCACCAGGAGCGTGGCGAGGAAGCGCAGGGCGTCGGACGGCCGCCGCAGCCGCTGCGGGAGGAGCGGTTCGACGACGAAGACGACTGTTTCGTCGCGCGCCTCAGACACGGCCGGGCCCCCCTTCGAGGAGTCGGCCGTTTTCTCGCTTTCCGTAATGTCTGCCACCGACAGCGATTCTGCCTCTTTCTGACTGGACCGTGCGATCATTGGCCTCAAGTGTCCACAATCGCCACTGTGGTCACTCCACCGGGTAACGTCTCTGCCAGCTCGACGTGCCTTGCCATACCCCGGTGAGAAAGCTTGCCACGCTGGCCCGCATGATCACCCATTTGCTCGTCGCGCTGGCCGTCGCCGCGCCGGACGCGACACTCGCCGACGATGTGAAGATCGGCAATGTGCTCGCGCATCTGCAGGCCTTCCAGGCCATCGCCGACGCCCACGGAGGTAGCAGGGCGGCGGGCACGTCCGGATATGACGCCTCCGCCGACTACGTCGCGACACGCCTGCTGGAGGCAGGCTACAAGGTCGAGCTCCAGCCCTTCCATTTCGACGTCTACAGGCAGCTGACCCCCGGGGCCCTCGTGGCGGACGGCAAGGACCTCGGGAACGTCTCCACCCTGGCCCATTCGGGCGCGGGTGAGGTGACGGCGAAGCCTGGCAAAGCGGGCATGGGCTGCAACGACACGGACTTCGCCGGATTCGAGCCCGGCGGCGTGGCGGTGGTCGACAGGGGGCTGTGCACGTTCGGGACCAAGGCGGCGAGGGCCTCCGCCGCGGGGGCCAAGGCGCTGGTCGTGGTCAACCAGGGCGGCGCCTTCGACGGCAACACGGGCGCTCCCCAGAAGATCCCGATCGTCGGCGTCGACTCCACTCAGGGCGCGGCGGTGGCGAACGCGCGACTGGTGACCGTGGCCACCAGGACCGAGATCCGCAGGATGACCTCACACAACGTGATCGCCCAGACCAGGACGGGGGCGACCGACGACGTGGTGATGGTGGGCGCGCACCTCGACTCGGTCGAGGCGGGTCCCGGCCTCAACGACAACGGCTCGGGAAGCGCGGCCATCCTCGAGATCGCGATCAGGACGGCGGCGCGGCACCCCGACCGGGCGGTGCGTTTCGCCTGGTGGGGCGCGGAGGAGCTGGGAATGATCGGGTCCTCGTACTACGTGAACACCCTGCCCGCCGCGGAGCGCGCCAAGATCGACATGTACCTCAACCTGGACATGGCCGCCTCGCCCAACCACATCTTCGGAATCTATGACGGCGACGACTCCGACCGGGTGGGGCAGGGTCCTGGCCCTGCGGGGTCGGCGCGGATCGAGCAGGCCTTCGAGGACTTCTTCGTCGCGCGGCGCCTGCCGTACACGGGCACCGACTTCTCCGGGCGCTCCGACTACGGCCCCTTCATCGCGGCGGGCATCCCCGCGGGCGGACTGTTCACCGGCGCGGAGGGCTTCAAGACGCAGGACCAGGCCAAGGCCTTCGGCGGGACGTCAGGCGTCCCGTTCGACAGCTGCTACCACAGGGGGTGCGACAACCTGAGGAACGTCAACGCCTATGCCCTGGATGTTTCGGCTGACGCCGTGGCGACCGTGATAACCACATTCGCCTGGGTTGGTAACGAAATGCAGTCGGCATCTTCTCCGTAAAGGTTCGCCAATATACCTTTCCGTCCATGCGCTTAGCTTTTAGTAGATCTCTAGGACGTTCTCGCCTGGGTAAGGGCCTGCTGGCCGCCGTTCTCATCGCGCCGCTGACTATGGCGGGCACGGCCCACGCCGACTCGCCGAGCAATTCGGCCCGCAAGCTGGTGAGCGCGGTCAAGGGTGAAAACGTCAAGCGACATCTGAAAGTGCTTGACCTGATCGGTAAGGCGAACGGCAATACTCGCGTCGACGGGACACGCGGCTACGCGCTCTCCCGCGACTACGTGGCCTCGGTGCTGCGCCTGGCGGGGTACAAGGTGACCATCCAGCCCTTCGAGTTCGAGTTCGAGGGCTACAAGACCCCGCCAGTACTCAAGCGCACCGCACCTGAGCCCAAGTCCTTCGCCCATGTGACGGAGTTCCACGAGGTGGGGGCCAGCTCCGCGGGCACCGTCACCGCGCCGGTGCAGGCGGTCGACGTCGTGCTGCCGCCGCCGGCCACGCCTGGCTCGACCTCCGGCTGCGAGGCGAGCGACTTCGCCGGCTTCACCGCGGGCAACATCGCGCTCGTCCAGCGCGGCACCTGCGACTTCGCGCTGAAGGTGGCCAACGCCGTGGCGGCAGGCGCCTCAGCGGTGATCCTCTTCAACGAGGGCCAGCCAGGCCGCACCACGGCCAGGGTCAACCCCGGCATCGGGGAGAACGTGCCTGTTCCGGTGTTCTTCACCAGCTTCGCCGTCGGCGACGAGCTGGCCTCCAAGCCGGGCACCACGGTCAGCCTGTCCTTCGACAAGCTGGTCGAGACCAGGACCACCTCCAACGTCATCGCCGAGTCCCGCTGGGGCCGCGGGGACAACGTCGTGGTGGCGGGCGCGCACCTCGACTCGGTGCAGGAGGGCCCCGGCATCAACGACAACGGCTCGGGCGTCGGCGGCGTGCTGGAAGTGGCGCTGCAGATGGCCAAGCACAAGACCGGCAACAAGGTCCGCTTCGGCTTCTGGGGCGGCGAGGAGTTCGGCCTGCTCGGCTCGCAGTACTACGTCGACCACCTGAGCGAGCAGGACAAGGCCAACATCGCCCTCTACCTGAACTTCGACATGATCGCCTCGCCGAACTTCGTCTACCAGGTGTACGACGGCGACGGCGACGTGTTCGGCGTCCCAGGCCCCGAGGGCTCGGCGCAGATCGAGAAGGACTTCCAGTCCTTCTACGCCTCGCGCGGCCTGCAGTCCAAGGCCAGCGAGTTCGACGGCCGCTCCGACTACAAGGCCTTCATCGACGCCGGCATCCCCGGCGGCGGCCTGTTCACGGGCGCGGAGAAGGTCAAGACCGCCGAGGAGGCCGCGATCTGGGGCGGGACGGCCGGGATCGAGTACGACCCCTGCTACCACGCGCCGTGCGACACGATCAGGAACATCGACGACACCGCGCTCGACGTCAACTCCGACGCGATCGCGATGCTGATGGGCACCTACGCCTTCGACACCGAGGCCGTCAACGGCATCCACGCGCCGGGCAAGGCGCACAAGGCCGCCGCCACCCGCGCCGCGGTCGTCCACGACCACGACAAGGTCGAGCTCAGCTAGATCCGACCTGCGGCCCGCGCACCCGCGCGGGCCGCAGGGCTCGCGCTCTCGGGGGACCGTTCGTCATCGAGGAGTCTCATGAAGCTCAGAGCCGCGCTGGTCACGGCCGTTCTCATCGCACCTCTCGCCATCACGGGCACGGCGGCGCACGCCGACCCGAACAACAACTCGGTCCGCAAGCTCGTCAAGGCCGTCAACGGCAAGAACGTCAAGCGGCACCTCAAGGTCCTCGACCTGATCGCCAAGGCCAACGGCAACACCCGCGTGGACGGCACCCGCGGTTACGAGTTGTCGCGCGACTACGTCGCCGGGCTGCTGCGCCTGGCCGGGTACAAGGTCTCGACGCAAAAGTTCACCTTCGAGAATCTCGAGTTCAAGACCAAGCCGGTCTTCGAGCGCAAGTCGCCCAACCCTCAGGTCTTCGCGCTGGGGCTGGACTGGACGCCGTCGGGGCACACCGCCGAGGGCACGTTCTCCGGCAAGGTCCAGGCCGTCGACGTGATGATCCCGCCGGGGCCCGCGCCCAACTCCTCGACCTCGGGGTGTGAGGCGGCCGACTTCGCCGGGTTCACGCCGGGCAACTTCGCGCTGATCCAGCGCGGCACCTGCGGTTTCTCCGTCAAGGTCGCCAACGCCAAGGCCGCGGGCGCCTCCGGGGTCGTGCTGTTCAACGAGGGCCAGGAGGGACGTACGGAGGCGGACGTCAACCCCGACCTCGGTGGTCCCTCCGACCTGCCCGTGCTGTTCGCCAGCTACTGGACCGGCAGGGACCTGGCGGCCACGCCGGGCGCGGAGGTCGGGTTCACCTTCTCGTGGGAGACGGTGACGAAGTCCTACACCACCTACAACGTGCTCGCCGAGACGAGGCACGGGCGTGACGACAACGTGGTGATGGTCGGCGGTCACCTCGACTCGGTCGAGGACGGCCCCGGCATCAACGACAACGGCTCGGGTGTCGGCGCGATCCTCGAGGTGGCGCTGCAGATGGCCAAGTCGAGGCCGGAGAACAAGGTCCGCTTCGCCTTCTGGGGCGGCGAGGAGTTCGGTCTGCTCGGCGCCGAGCACTACGTGGCGAACCTGACCGAGCAGGAGCGGGCCGACATCGCCCTCTACCTGAACTTCGACATGGTCGCCTCGCCGAACTACGTCTACCACGTCTACGACGGCGACGACTCCGACGGTGTCGGCGCGGGTCCTGGCCCCGAGGGCTCGGCGCAGATCGAGAAGTACTTCGAGGAGTTCTACGCCTCGCGCGGTCTGGCCTCCAAGGGCACCGACTTCGACGGCCGTTCCGACTACGGCCCCTTCATCGCGGTCGGCATCCCCGCAGGCGGCCTGTTCACGGGGGCGGAGAAGCGCAAGACGCCCGAGGAGGTCGCCAAGTGGGGCGGCACGGCGGGCGAGCGCTACGACCGCTGCTACCACCAGGCGTGCGACGACATCAGGAACATCAACGACACCGCGCTCGACGTCAACGCCGACGCGATCGCCACGCTCGTCGGCACCTACGCCTTCGACCCCTCCACGATCAACGGCCCGCACTCCCCCGGCGTGGGGACCAGGGCCAAGCTCACCCACGAGGCGCCCTCCTCGCAGAGCTGACGTGGACCGGCGCAGCGTCCCTCTGGGGCGCTGCGCCTACACTCGATGCCATGTCGGGTGAACTGCGAGTTCTGGGGGCATGTCCGCTTGACTGCCCCGACACGTGCTCCTGGGTCGTGACCGTCGAGGACGGCAAGGCCGTGAAGATGCGCGGCAACCCCGACCAGCCGTACACGCGGGGCGCGTTGTGCGTGAAGGTCAACCGCTATCTCGAGCACACGCAGGCGCAGGACAGGATCCTCCATCCGCTGCGCCGTACGGGGCCCAAGGGTTCGGGGCAGTTCGAGCGGATCAGCTGGGAGGAGGCGCTCGACGAGATCGCCACCAGGCTGCGCGGCATCGTGGACGAGCACGGCGGCGAGGCGATCTGGCCCTATCTCGGCACCGGCTCCCTCGGCTACCTGCAGGGATGCGAGGGTGTGGCGGGGCGCAGGTTCTGGAACGTGCTCGGCGCCTCCAAGCACTCGCTGAACATCTGCTCGGTGGCCGGCAGCCTCGGTCTGGCGCGCGCCCAGGGCACCGCGGGCGGCATGGATCCTGAGAACTTCGCCCAGGCCAAGCTCATCCTCCTGTGGGGCACCAACACGCTCACCAGCGGCCACCACCTGTGGAAGTTCATCCAGGACGGCCGCGCGGCCGGCGCTCACGTCGTGGCGATCGACCCGATCCGCACCAGGACGGCCGACCAGGCCGACGAGCACCTGGCCATCAGGCCAGGCACCGACGCGGCGCTCGCGCTCGGGCTGCTCCACGTGGTGCTGGCCGAGAACGCGCAGGACGAGGAGTACCTGGCCAGGCACACCGAGGGCTGGGAGGACTTCCGCGAGGAGATCATGGACTGGCCCGTCGAGCGGGCCGCCGAGGTCACGGGGATCCCCGCCGAGGCCATCCACAGGCTGGGGATGAAGCTCGCCCACACCCGTCCCACCGCCATCCGCGCCACGATGGGCATCCAGCGGCACGAGGGCGGCGGCGCGGCCATGCGGACGATCGCCTCGATCCCGGGTGTCACGGGCGACTGGCGCCATCCGGGCGGCGGCGTGGCCTACTCCACGAGCGGCCACGTCCATCTGAAGATCGACAAGCGCAACGACCTCCTGGCCGCGCCGGTGCGCACCAGGTACATGACCCGGCTGGCCTCCGAGCTCGACGACGTCAAGTGCCTCTGGGTCTACGCCGCCAACCCGCTGGCCTCCACCTCCGACAGCAACAGGATCAGGAAGGGGCTGGCCCGCGAAGACCTCTTCACGGTCGTCATGGAGCAGTTCCCCACCGACACCGTCGACTACGCCGACATCGTGCTGCCCGCGACCATGCAGACCGAGCACATGGACCTGCACGCCGGGTACGGCCATATGTACCTGCTGTGGAACGAGCCCGCCGTAGCCCCCGCCGGCGAGGCGCTGTCGACCACCGAGACCTTCCGCCGCCTGGCCGCCCACATGGGGCTCACCGAGCCCTCCCTGTACGACTCGGACCTTGAGCTCGCCGCCGACCTGCTGTCGAGCGGCCACCCCTCGCTCGAGGGCGTCACCCTCGACCGCCTGCGCAAGGAGGGCTGGATGCGGATGAGCTACCCGCAGCCTTTCGCCCCCTTCGCCGACGGCTTCCCCACGCCTTCGGGCAGGCTCCGCTTCCCCAGGAGAGGAAAGGCCTTCGTCCCCTCCCTCTCCTCCCGCACGGCGGGCGACAGGCTCACGCTCATCACCCCCGCGGCCCACACCTTCCTCAACTCGACCTTCGGCAACAACCCCGAGCTGCTGCGCCGCGCCAAGGAGCCGGTCGTCCTGGTCAACCCCGCCGACGCGGCGGCGCGCGGCCTGTCCACGGGCCGGCGGGTGCGCGTGGTCAACCACAACGGCTACTTCCTGGCCGACGTGGAGGTCAGCGACAGGGTGGCCAAGGGCGTCGTGGCGAGTCCGAAGGGCCGGTGGCCGAAGCTCACGACCGGTGGGGCCAACCCGAACGCCGTGGTCGACGAGCGCGACGCCGACATGGGCAAGGGCGCCGTCTACCACGACAACCTAGTCGAGCTGGAGCTTGAACCCCTCGTGTGACTGGGCGTAGCCGAGCGAGCGGTAGAAGCGGTGCGCGTCCTCACGCCGCTTGTCGGAGGTGAGCTGCACCATCGCGCAGCCGCGCGCCCTGCCCTTGGCGTGCGCCCACTCCATCATCCTGCGGCCCCAGCCCTGCCCTCGCAGGTGCCCTGCGATCCTGACCGCCTCCACCTGCAGGCGCGTGGCGCCGAGCCTGGAGATGCCGGGGATGTAGGTGAGCTGCATCGTGCCGACGACCTCGCCCTTCAGCTCGGCGACGATGAGCTCGTTGTTGGGGTCGGCCTCGATGTCCTCGAAGGCGGCCAGGTGCTCCTCGCCGTACGCGCCGGTGCGGGCCGCGGCGATGGCGTCGTCGGTGATGAGCGCGACGATGGCGGGCAGGTCGTCGGCGCGGGCCGTACGGAAGACCAGGGAGAGCACGTAGCGCGATTCCATCAGCTCCGGATGGGACGGCAGCGCCATGACCTCGCCGCTGGGCAGGAAGCCCTTGCGCGCGTAGAGCGCGCGGGCGTCGAGGTTGTCGTCGACGGCCCACAGGCCGATCTCGTGGGCCTCGCGCGCCTTGGACCAGGCGATGACCTCGTCCACCAGGCGACCGGCCAGGCCGGTCCCCCTGGCCCGGGGCGCCACCCACATCGACAGCAGGTGTGCCTCCCCCTCGTGCTCCTGCCTGGCGCAGACCAGGCCGGCGTCGGCGGCCACGAACCAGGCGGAGTCGGGGTCGGCCAGGCGCTCGGCCCACTTGTCGCGGGGGTAGGCGACTTCCTTGTCATGAGTGGAGGCGAAGGCGGCCGGCGCGTCGGCCAGCGCGTGGAGCCTGATCTCGCGCAACCGGTCCTCGTCACCCGGTCCGAGCCGCTCGATGGTGAATTCCTGCATGTCCGAATCATGACGCATCCTCGGGGAACTATCAGGGTCGATCCCCGATGCGGACAAGGGGCGCGAAAAGGCACCCTGGGGTTATGAACGAGCTCTCTCGACGCGAAGAACTGTCGTTGTCCGGCGCCGCGTTGCGTGGCGCCCCTTGGAAGGCCGCCGCCGTGGGCGGCGGCGTGGTCGCCGCGGCCAGCTACGGCATGGGCGTGATCCTGCCGGGAACCGCCGACCTGCCGTGGGCCCTCGGCCTCGGCATCAGCCTGTTCGCCCTCATCGCCGCCATCGGCGCGGTGGCCAAGCCCCAGGAGGGCGACAGGGTCACCAGGCAGGCGCGCAGCTGGTCGCTGCAGCACCCGTGGAAGTTCGCGCTCCTGCCCGCGGGCATCACCGCGGTCCTGACCTACCCCGTCCAGCTCGTCATCGACGGCGAGGGCATCTTCGGTGCCGCGTGGGACTCCGTCTGGCGCGGCGCGCTGGTCTACCTCATCGCGGGCATCCTCACCCTCACCATGAAGGGGAGGGCGCGCTAGTCCGTCCTCGAGAGAGCGCGGGACCAGGGAGAAGGACGCCCGCGGGGCGTCCTTCTCCACACCACGTCAGTGGGCCGCTCCGGAGAGGTTGAGGCCGACGACGCCGATGATGATGAAGGCGATCGAGCCCAGCTTGACGGCCGAGACGTCGTCGCCCATCAGCAGCATGCCGAGCGCGGCGGTGCCGACGGCTCCGATGCCCGTCCACACGGCGTAGGCGGTGCCGACCTCCAGGCTCCTGAGCGCGAAGGACAGCGCGCCGAAGCTGAGGAAGGCGAAGACCAGGAAGCTGATCGCCCACCACAGGTGGGAGAAGCCCTCGCTCATCTTCAGCGAGTAGGCCATGACGACCTCGAGCAGGCCGGCTGCGACGAGAATGACCCAGGCCATGTGCACTCCTTGTTGTCGAAGGGGTGCGTCGTCTTGGCGTTCCGGGTACGGCGCGTCTCGTCCGGGAGCGGGTCGCTCACTCCTGACAACGGCTCAACGCCCGCGGTGATTCCACCAGAGCGTCACCCACCGGTCGCGCGGCACCGGCCACATGCCGAGCTCCATGGCGGTGCGCGCCACCTCCTCCTCGCGCGAGGGGTCGAGACAGGCGCGGCGGCACACGCTCGTGGCCAGCTCCTCGATCGTGTCGAACCGTTCGATCGGCGACTCCCGCTCCTCCACCCGCACCTCGAAGCCGAGCGCCGCGGCCAGCGCGACCGCGTCCTCCGCGATGGGCCTGACCGGGCGCCGCACTCCGTGAAGGTGCTCCCAGAGCAGGTTCATCCAGCTCATCGGGTGGCGGTCGGGCAGCTCGACGACCACCCTGCCGGTGACGTGGTCGTCGAGGGCGACGAAGAAGGCGGCCAGGTCGGGCACGTTGTAGACGACGTGCGCGGCGACCGCCACGTCGGCGCTGCCCGCGCGATCGGCGACCTCCGGCCAGCTGCCCTCGACGATCGTGGTCTCGAGGCCCGCCTTCTCCGCCCTGAGCCCGAGCTCGGCGAGCATCGCCGGCGAGGTGTCGACGGCGATCAGCCTGCCGATCCGCTGGGCCAGCGGCAGGGAGGCCGCGCCCGCGCCCGCGCCGACGTCGAGCAGCGTGCCGCCGTCAGGCAGCGCCTCCTCCACCCTGGCCAGCGTCGGCCCCTCCGCCTCCGCCACCGCGCGGTCGGTTCTCGCGGCGAATCGGGCGGGAGAGTGGCCCCAGGGGTCGGAGGGCGCCACCGCGAGGATCTCCGGCGGGATGGCCCACGACGCCAGGTGCTGTCGCCACCGTTCGTTCAGCGCTTCGGCATCCATGGGTCGAGAGTATGTGCATAGGAGAGGTTACCCATGGGTAGCATTCGGAGTAAGGTTACTCGCCAGTACAAACACCCCTCGGTTCAAGGAGAGACGGCAGCCATGGGCCACTACAAGAGCAACGTGCGTGACCTGGAGTTCAACCTCTTCGAGGTCTTCGGACGCGGCGACATCCTCGGCACGGGCCCCTTCTCCGAAGTGGACGAAGACGTCGCCCGCAGCATCCTGGACGAGGTCAACAGACTGGCCACCGGCGTGCTCGCCGATTCCTTCGAGGAGGGCGACCGCACGCCTCCGGTCTTCGATCCCGCCACGTCGACGGTCACGGTCTCCGACGGGGTGAAGAAGTCCTTCAAGGCGCTCATGGAGGGCGGCTGGGCGCACCTGGACCTGCCCCAGGACCTCGGCGGCCCCGGCATCCCGCGCACACTGGCCTGGTCGGCGGCGGAGATGGTGCTCGGCGCCAACCCCGCGCTCTACATGTACGCCGCGGGCCCCAACTTCGCCTACACGCTGTGGAAGCTCGGCACCCCCGAGCAGAAGCGCTTCGCCGAGCTGGCGATCGAGAACAACTGGGGCGCCACCATGGTGCTGACCGAGCCAGACGCGGGCTCGGACGTCGGCGCGGGCCGCGCCCGCGCGATCCAGCAGCCCGACGGCACCTGGCACATCGAGGGCGTCAAGCGCTTCATCACCAGCGCCGAGCACGACATGTCCGACAACATCTTCCACCTCGTGCTGGCCAGGCCCGAGGGACACGGTCCCGGCA
Source organism: Nonomuraea roseola (assembly GCF_039535395.1). Taxonomy (NCBI): domain Bacteria; kingdom Bacillati; phylum Actinomycetota; class Actinomycetes; order Streptosporangiales; family Streptosporangiaceae; genus Nonomuraea; species Nonomuraea roseola. The sequence continues at coordinate 3,386,725 of NZ_BAAAXC010000015.1, read as the reverse complement.
CCAAGGGCCTGTCGATGTTCCTGGTACCCAAGTACCACGTGAACCTGGAGGACGGCAGCCTGGGCGAGCGCAACGGCGCCTACGTCACCAACGTCGAGAAGAAGATGGGCCTCAAGGTCTCCACGACCTGCGAGCTCACCTTCGGCGACAAGCACCCGGCGATCGGCACCCTGGTCGGCGACGTGCACGAGGGCATCAAGCAGATGTTCATGGTGATCGAGCACGCCCGCATGATGGTGGGCACCAAGGCCATCGCCACGCTCTCCACCGGCTACCTGAACGCCCTGGAGTACGCCAAGTCCCGCGCTCAGGGCGCCGACCTGACCCAGATGGCCGACAAGAGCGCGCCGCGCGTGACCATCACCCACCACCCCGACGTGCGCCGCGAGCTGATGCTCCAGAAGACGTACGCCGAGGGCATGCGGGCGCTGGTCCTCTACACGGCGACCTTCCAGGACACGCTCCTGGTCAACCCCGGCGACAAGCACGCCGAGGCCATGAACGACCTGCTGCTGCCCGTCGTCAAGGGTGTCGGCTCCGAGCGCTCCTATGAGATGTTGTCGCGCTCGCTGCAGACCCTGGGCGGCTCGGGTTACCTGCAGGAGTACCCGATCGAGCAGTACATCCGCGACGCCAAGATCGACTCCCTCTACGAGGGCACGACCGCGATCCAGGGTCTCGACCTGTTCTTCCGCAAGATCCTGCGCAACCAGGGCGCGGCGATCGGCTCGCTGATGGCCGAGATCAACGCCTTCGCCTCCTCCGAGGCGGGCAACGGCAGGCTGAAGCAGGAGCGCAAGCTGCTCGCCGAGGCCGCGGCCGAGGTCAAGGCCATGGGCGACACGATGGCCGGATGGGCGCTCGGGTCGCTGGAGGCTCCGCGCGAGGTCTACAAGGTCGGACTCAACACCACCCGCTTCCTGCTGGCGCTGGGCGACCTGATCATCGGCTGGCTGCTGCTGCGCCAGGCGGAGATCGCGCTGGGCCGTCTGGCCGAGGGCGAGGACCCCTTCTACCAGGGCAAGGTCGCGGGCGCCTCGTTCTTCGCCTCGACCGTGCTGCCCAGGCTCACCGCCGAGCGCAGGGTGCTGGAGAGCACCGGCCTCGACCTGATGGACCTGCCTGAAGCGGCCTTCTAGGGCTCTCTCCCGCTCGCAGGGTCACCGTTCGGTGGCCCTGCGGGCGTTTTCCCGGCCTTTCAGCGGACGAACGTCACGTCCGGGTGCTCCGCCGACTCCCCGCGCAGCAGCCGCTGGGGCCGGTGCTTGAGCGTCTGGTCGAAGAAGGCGGACAGGTACGCGCGCTGGGAGGCGACGCTGCGCCCAGGATCGACGGTCCCGATGCGCTTCGCCCTGACCTCGGGCACGACCTCGAGCTGCTCGTCGAGCTGCGGCAGGAAGGCCTGGAGGTCGGTGAAGCTGTAGTGCATCGCCTCGGGCATCAGCAGGTCGCGCTTGAAGCCGGAGCTGTGCTCCCAGAACGACTTCCACGCGGGTGAGGTCAGGTGGCTCCTCGGCCGCCCGTCTCTGGTGCTGCCGGACGAGCCCATCAGCAGGAACGGCCTGGCGGTGCCCTCGGTGGCGGCCCGCGTGGGCTGGTGGCCGTCGACGTCGTAGGCGAGCCAGCCGTCCAGGTCGGCTCCCGCGTCCACCCGCCGGTCGGTGGCCATCACCTCGGCAGCGGTGTCCCCGCCGAAGGAGTGGCCGAACATGCCCACCCGCGACAGGTCCATGGCCCGGCCGAGCCCGTCCAGCGAGGACAGCCGGTCCAGCACGAACCGCATGTCCTGTCGCCTGGTCTCCATCCCTGCCCGCAGGTAGTCGTCGCCCTGGGCGGGCTTGGCCGTCTCCAGCCTGCCGCCGGGGAACTCCACCACGGGCGCCTCGTGGGTGTGGTCCACCGTCACCACCACGTACCCCTTGCTGGCCAGGTCCTCCACCGTCGAGGTGCCCAGCGTGCGCAGCGATCCCCAGCCCGGGGAGTAGAGCACCACCGGCCACCGCCCCTTCGGCCGCGCCCCCGTGCGGGCGTGGGTGCTGACGGCCGCCCAGTCGACCTGCCCTGGCTTCAGCCCCATGGCGGCGGCGGCGCCGTCGAAGGAGGCCGCCGTCTTCGGGCGCATGTACGGCGCGCGCGGCTCGCTCCCCGGCATGGCCGGGTACCACACGCTGATCATCAGCTCCCTGCCGCGCTCCTGGTCGGTCAGGTGGACCTCGCGCACCCCCAGGCTGTGCGGCCCCGTGGGCGCGGGGAGCTCGAAGGTCGCCTTGGGTGCGGGGTCGGCATGGGCCACGGCCGGGGCGGTCAGGAGGGCGGCGATGGCGAGCAGGGCGGTCGATGTCTTTCGCATGCCTCCACTGTGGCTTTCGCGGCCATCCGTCCACCTCTGCCGTAAGCCTGGTACCGGCCCTTACTTTCGTCAGGTCAGGTTCGGGCGGGTTAGGTTCGCGTCATGACCCCACGCGTGGAAGAGATCTCCGAAGGCGTCTACGCCTACGTCCAGCCCGACGGCGGCTGGTGGATCAACAACACCGGCTTCCTGGCCGGGCGCAGGGGCGTCATCTCCATCGACGCCTGCTCGACCGAGGGCCGCACCCGCGCCTACCGCGAGGCGATCGCCAAGGTCTCCGACCGGCCGATCACCACGCTCGTCAACACCCACCACCACGGCGACCACACCTTCGGCAACCACCTGTTCCCCGAGGCGACGATCGTGGCGCACGAGCGGACCCGCGAGCAGATCATCGCCGACGGCGTGCCGTCCTATCTGGGCGCGTGGTCGTCCGACGTCGAGTGGGGCACGCTCGATCCCACCCCGCCCTTCCTCACCTACACCGAAGGGGTGACGCTCTACTCCGACGACCTGCGCTGCGAGGTCAGGCACGTGGGGTTCGCCGCGCACACCACCAACGACTCGTTCGTGTGGATCCCTTCTCGCAGGGTGCTGTTCGCCGGCGACCTGGTGTTCAACGGCGGCACGCCGTTCGTGCTGATGGGCTCGGTGGAGGGCGCGCTGTCCGCGCTCGACCAGCTCGAGGCGCTCGGGGCGGAGACGATCGTCCCTGGTCACGGCGACGTCTGCGGGCCCTCGGTGATCGCCGTCGTGCGCGGCTACCTGCGCTTCGTCCAGGAGAGCGCGGAGGCGGGCATGGCGGCCGGCCTCTCCCCGCTGGAGCTGGCCAGGCAGCTCGACCTCGGCGAGTACGGCGGGCTGGTCGACCCCGAGCGCATCGTCGGCAACCTGCACAGGGCCTACGCCGACGCCTCGGGCGGCGAGGTCGACCTGACTGCGGCCGTGCTCGACATGATCACACTCAACGGCGGGCGGCCGCTGACCTGTCACGCCTGAACTCATGGTGTGATCACCGGTGAGCGGGTATGACGGTGTGCGTACGCGGTCTTTTCCCCCGGAGGTCGTCATGGGCGTAGGCGTCAGCATCTTCTTTCTCACGCTCGGCGCCATCCTCCGTTTCGCGATCGAGCCTGACGTTTTCGGCAACGCGGTGCACATGGACAGGATCGGCGTGATCTTCATGATCGTCGGCGGGGTCGGCGTGGTGCTGAGCATCGTGCTGGCGCCCCGGCGCGGGAGCACCTCCGAAGGCCGGCTGATGCACCGGGAGAACAATCCGCCTGAAGTCTGAGATTTCTTGGAAGAATCGCGCCCTTGCGGGCAATCAAGGGTGTGATCACTGCTCCTGACGTCTTCGAGGCCGTCTTCGAAGCCCACTACGAGGAGATCCGGCGCTACATCGCGCGCAGGCTCGACCTCGGGGTGGCCGAGGATCTCGCTGCGGAGACGTTCCTCATCGCCTTCAGGCAGCGCGACCGCTTCGACGCGGTCGTGGGCGGGGTCAGACCATGGCTGTACGGCATCGCCACCAACCTCATCGGCAGGCACAGGCGCGCCGAGGTGCGCAGGTACCGGGCGCTGGCCAGGACGGGCCCACCACCCGACGAGCAGTCGCACGACCAGCGGGTCGTGGACAGGATCGCCGCCGACGTGACGGTCGACCGGCTGGCGGGGGCGCTGGCACGGCTGTCACAGGGCGAGCGCGACGTGGTGCTGCTCGTCGCCTACGGCGAGCTGGGCTATGACGAGGTGGCCACCGCGCTCGGGATCGCCACGGGGACCGTCGCCTCCCGGTTGAGCAGGGCCAGGACCAAGCTGCGTGAGGTGTTGGGATGAACGAGTTCCATGTCATCGACTCGGTGATGCCGGACGTGCCGCCCTCCTCCCCCGAGAGCCTTCTGGCGGCCAGGGAGCGCGTGTTCGGGGGGAGAGCGGCCGTCACGGTGGCTGTCCGCGGCAGGAGAGGCCGGAGGGCGTGGACCGGGATGGCTCTCGCGGCGGCGGCCGTCGCGCTCGTGGTCGCCGCGGTGGCGATCGTCGTGCCCCGATCGGCGGACCTGCCTGCCGCCTCCACACCTATGCGGAAGCTGGAGGCGGCGGCGGCAAGGCTGGCGGCGACACCGGAGGCGAAGGGCCGCTACTGGCGACGAGACATCGAGGACGTCATACGTACGAAGAACGGCCCTCCCTACAGGGTCGAGGAACGGGCCATGGAGGTCCTCGCCTTCGGGCCCCATCGCGAGGTCTACGGCTGGCGCGAGCCGATATCGTCGAAGCCGTACACGGTCCAGGGCTTGAAAGCGTGGCGACGGGACGGCTCCCCCAAGCTGTGCCCCGCCCGGGGGTGTAACAAGAACATGCCCGCGTACTCCTCGGTGAACTTGGATCTGGGGCTGGAGCTCGCCGATGGGCTGAAGCCGACGCTGACGGAGCTGCGGAACCTCCCCAAGGAGCCGGCGGCGCTCAGGGCACGGTTGCTGGAGAGCTCCGACGCTCAGGTCGCCGCCGAGCGCGAGGCGTGGCTGGTGGAGGCCGCCTCGCGGCTCGTCGACTCACCGGCGACGCCTGGCACCAGGGCGGCCGCCTACCTTCTCCTGGCGCGTGCGCCGGGGATCGAGGTGGTCGACGGCGTTCCAGGGACGTTCGGGCTCGACGGGCTGGCCCTTCAGTTCGAGGGAGGACAGCTCGTGATCGACCGTAGGACCGGCCAATTGCTCGGGAGACAAGGGCTGACTCCCGAGGGCGCCGCCTGGCGCGCCGATATCGTCAAGAAGGTGGGCTGGAGCGATGTGCGGCCGGTGCCGCCCGCCAAATGCGTCCGCTGTACGGCGCGGCTCTAGAACTCGAACTGGATCGCGGCGCGGCCCGCCTTGATCGGGACGATGTGCTCGTTGATCACGGCGTGGTGCTGCGGGTGGTCGCGGTAGACCTCGTAGTCGGCGACCGAGTCGAACTCGGCGACGATGGCGAAGTCGGAGTTGCCCGCGGCGGCCAGGCCGAGGTCGCTGCCGAGGTCGTAACGGCGCAGCTGCGGGATGACGGCGGGCAGCTCGCCCAGGTGCTTGGCGACGGCGGCCTTCTGCTCGTCGGTCGCGTCGTCGGTCCAGGTCAGCAGCACGATGTGGCGGATCATGCGACCAGCCTAGTGTCCTGAGGCGCGGGCGGGCAGGCCGGAGCCGCCCGCCCGCGTCCTTCAGCTCCAGGCGAGCATGCGCAGCGGGTCCTCCAGCATCGCGCCGACGTCGCGCAGGAAGAGCGAGCCGAGCTCGCCGTCGATGATCCGATGATCGAACGACAGCGCGAGCGTGGTCACCTTCCTGACGGCCAGCTGCCCGTCCACCACCCATGGCGCGTCCCTGACCATGCCGAAGGCCAGGATCGCCGCCTCTCCCGGGTTGAGGATCGGGGTGCCGGTGTCGACGCCGAACACGCCCACGTTGGTGATCGTGATCGTGCCGCCCGCCATGTCGGCCGGTTGGGTACGGCCCGCCCGCGCCGTCTCGGTCAGCTCGCCCAGCGCCGCCGCGAGCGACGGCAGGTCGAGGGAGTGGGCCGACTTGATGTTGGGAACGACCAGGCCGCGTGGGGTGGCGGCGGCGATCCCCAGGTTCACGTAGTGCTTGACCACGATCTCCTGCGCCGCCTCGTCCCACGCGGAGTTGATCATCGGGTAGCGGCGGGCGGCGACTAGCACGGCCTTGGCGACCAGCAGCAGCGGCGACACCCTGACCTCGGCGAAGTCGGGCAGCCCCTTGAGCCGCTGGACGGCCGCCATCGTCTCGGTGACGTCCACCTGCAGGAACTCGGTGACGTGCGGCGCGGTGAAGGCGCTTGCCACCATCGCCTGGGCGGTCATCTTGCGCACGCCCTTGATGGGCACGCGCTCCTCGGCCACCTCCGGCGCGCCCTGACGTGCCGCCTGAGCCGCGGGGGCGGCCTGGACGGGCTCCTGCGCGGCGGCGTGGATGTCGTCGCGGGTGATGGAGCCCTGCGGTCCCGTGCCCCGCAGGGTGGCCAGGTCGACACCGAGGTCCTTGGCCAGCTTGCGGACCGGCGGCTTGGCGAGCACCTGGGCTCTTTCCTGACCCGTGCGCGGCACGGGCACCTGCCCCGTCTCGGCTGGAGCGACGTGGCCGGGGAGCGCGACGCGCTCGGGGTTGGCCACCTGACCCGGCTGAGCCTGAGCCGCCTGTGCCTGAACCGGCTGGCCGGTGTCCTGGCCGGGGGTCTTGCGCGTGCGGCGCTTGACGGCCCCTGTCTTGACGCCGTAGCCCACCAGGACGGGCGTGCGCTCCTCCTTGGGCGCGGGACCGCCGTGCGCGCCGGGCTCGACGGCGCCCTCGGCGGGCGGGCGCGGCACCAGGTCGTCGGCCAGCGCCTCGAGCCGGTCCGCCGGGCCCTCGGTCGAGGCGGCGGACGGCGCGCCCGCCGTACCCGAGGGGGCGGCTTCGCCGGTGTCGACGGCGATGATGGGCAGCCCGACGTCGACCGTCTGCCCCTCCTCCGCCAGCAGGTCGGCGACGACGCCCGCCCACGGGGAGGGCAGCTCGACGATCGACTTGGCGGTCTCGATCTCCACGACGATCTGGTTGACCTTGACGGAGTCGCCCGGCTTGACGTGCCAGCGGACGATCTCCGCCTCGGTCAGGCCCTCTCCGACGTCGGGGAGCTTGAATTCGCGACGCATTCGAGGTCCCCCTCTCAGTAGGTGAAGGTACGGTCGACGGCCTCGAGGATCCTGTCGAGGTCTGGCAGGTAGTGGTCCTCCAGCTTCGAGGGCGGGTAGGGGGTGGAGAAGCCGCCGACCCTCAGCACGGGTGACTCGAGGTGGTAGAAGCACCTCTCGGTGATCCGCGCCGCGAGCTCGGCGCCGAAGCCGTTGTAGACGGGCGCCTCGTGCACGACGACCACCCTGCCCGTCTTGCGGGCCGACTCCATGACCTTGGGGAAGTCGAGGGGGTTGAGCGAGCGAAGGTCGATCACCTCGAGCGAACGTCCCTCGTCCTGGGCCGCGGTGGCCGCCTCCAGGCAGGTCTTGACCATGGGGCCGTAGGCGAGCAGCGTGACGTCGGTGCCCTGCCGTACGACGGAGGCCTCGTCGAAGGGTGTCCACCAGTCGGTGGAGGCGGTGTCGACCTCGGCCTTCTCCCAGTAGCGGCGCTTGGGCTCGAAGAAGATCACCGGGTCGTCGCTGCGGACGGCCTGCTGGATCATCGAGTAGGCGTCGGCGGGGTTGCTGCAGGCGACGACGCGCAGGCCGCCCGTGTGGGTGAAGTACGCCTCGGGCGACTCGCTGTGGTGCTCGACGGCTCCGATGCCGCCTCCACAGGGGATGCGGACCACGACGGGCAGCTTGATCGCGCCGAGCGAGCGCAGCGGCATCTTGGCGAGCTGCGTGATGATCTGGTCGGCGGCGGGAAAGACGAACCCGTCGAACTGGATCTCGCAGATGGGCCGGTAGCCCCGCAGGGCCAGGCCTATCGCGGTGCCGACGATGCCCGACTCGGCGAGCGGGGTGTCGATGACGCGGTCCTCGCCGAAGTCCTTCTGCAGACCGTCGGTGACACGGAAGACTCCGCCGAGCTTGCCGACGTCCTCGCCCATGATGAGGACCTTCGGGTCGTCCTCCATCGCCTTGCGCAGGCCCTCGTTGATCGCCTTGGAGAGGGTCAGAATGCTCATGACTCGAAACCCTCCAGGTAGGCGGCGTACTGGGCGCGCTCCTCCGCGATGAGCGCGTGAGAGCCCGTGTAGACGTGGTCGAAGATGTCGAGCGGCCCTGGGTCGGGCATCTCCAGGCAGCGCCTGCGCAGGTCGGCGCCGAGATCCTCGGCCTCGGCCTCCACCGAGTCGAGGAAGGCCTGGTCGGCCAGCTCGTTCTTGAACAGGTACGCCTTGAGCCGCTCGATCGGGTCCTTGAGCTTCCACGCCTCGAGCTCGCTGGCCACGCGGTAGCGGGTCGGGTCGTCGGTCGTGGTGTGCGCGCCCATGCGGTAGGTGAAGGCCTCGATCAGCGTGGGGCCCTGCCCCTCTCGCGCGTTCTTCAGCGCCTGGCGGGTGACGGCCAGGCAGGCGAAGACGTCGTTGCCGTCGACGCGGATGCCGGGGAAGCCGAAGCCCGAGGCGCGGCGGTAGAGCGGGATGCGGGTCTGCTTCTCCAGCGGCTCGGAGATCGCCCACTGGTTGTTCTGGCAGAAGAAGACGATCGGGGCGTTGAACACGCTGGCCCAGATGAACGACTCGTTGACGTCGCCCTGGGAGGTGGCGCCGTCGCCGAAGTAGGCGATGGTGGCGGCGTTGGCGCCGTCACGCTGGATGCCCATGGCGTAGCCGACCGCGTGGAGGGTCTGGCTGCCGATGACGATCGTGTAGAGGTGGAAGTTGTGCTCGGCCGGGTCCCATCCGCCGTGGTTCACGCCGCGGAACAGCCCGAGCAGGTTCACCGGGTCCACGTCGCGGCACCAGGCGACGCCGTGCTCGCGGTAGGTGGGGAAGGCCATGTCGGCGTCGGTGAGCGCGCGGCCCGAGCCGATCTGCGCGGCCTCCTGGCCGAGCAGGGAGGCCCAGATGCCCAGCTCGCCCTGGCGCTGAAGGGCGACGGCCTCCAGGTCGACACGGCGGACGAGCACGAGGTCGCGGTAGAGCGACCTCACTTCTTCGGGCGTCAGGTCGATGTCGTAGTCGGGGTGCTCGACCCTCTCCCCTTCGGGGGTGAGCAACTGGACGAGCTCCGGAGGTGCGTCAGCACCACGAGAGGCGTCGACGGTCACGTGCCACTCCTGTGCGGTCGGGGCCGGTTCGCTGGGGTTGCCATGCTTTGTCCGGCCTTTCCGGCGTACGGCCCATCTGGTGGTGGTTCGTACGCGTTTGGGGACATCGTGGCAGAGGTCACATCCCTACGCGCAAGCCCCATGTCCTCCCCGTTCCCGATGCGTCGCCGGTGAACCTCTCGCGAGGGATCTTCCACCGTGCCCCCCAAGGCGACCGGCGTGGGGGTGACGGTGGGTGAGCTCCGAGGGGGCACTAGGCTGAACGCCGCAAGCCGTACCCACCTTTCAGGAGGAGCGCCGTGGCGCGCGTAGTCGTCGACGTCATGCTCAAGCCGGAAATCCTCGACCCGCAGGGTCAGGCGATCGCCCGCGCGCTGCCGCGCCTGGGCTTCTCCGGCGTTTCCGAGGTGCGTCAGGGAAAGCGTTTCGAGATCGAGCTCGAAGGCGCCGCTGACGAGGCCGCCCTTGCGGACGTCCGAAAGATGGCCGAGACCCTGCTGGCCAACACCGTGATCGAGGAGTACACGGTGAGGGTCGAGGGGTAGAACAGCACATTTGACACCTGGAATTGGCCATAGCGGCTTAAAGCCGGGTTTCGCCGTGCCACAATCCCACGGGCTTACCAACACTAAATAACAACAACGTGATTTTGCGGTTAGCCCTGATTTCACGGGGAAACCTACTCCAGGTGAGATTCTGGCACCCGGAGGGGTCCGGTGGATATTGAGTTCTCGTTGGCGCTGCCCAGGGATGCGATCGGCATCCCGATGGTCAGGCGAGTGCTGGGTGACGCGATGCGATCACTCAGCGTGAGCGAGACCTGCATCTCCGACATGCTGCTCGCGGTCTCAGAGGCCTGCTCCAACGCGGTTCGCCACGGCGGTCCCGCCAACAGGTACGAAGTGAGCGCGTCGATCGGCTACGGCCGCTGCGACGTCAAGGTGGCCGACTCGGGAGCGGGGCTTCCTTCGATGCCGCTGCACTACCCGCCGCCCGAGACGGAGAACGGGCGCGGCCTGCTCATCATGCGCTCGGTGGTCGACGAGATCTCGTTCGGCATCACGCCGGGCCGTGGCACCACCGTCCACCTGCGCAAGCGCCTGGCCTGGGACGACGAGGAAGGCGCGCGCCCGCGCGAGCTCGCCGCGGTCTGAGCCCCGCGAAACGTCACGTGACGACAGCGGATACCCTTGAGGAACCGCCGCAGACCACCGTCCACCCTGACGAGACGGTGGCGTGGCGTGCGCATTCCTCCGGAGGGGACGAAGTCATGAGCGCTGCCCGTGTGGGCGTTGTCACGTTTCCAGGAACTCTCGACGACCAGGACGCCGCCCGTGCCGTACGGCTGGCGGGCGCGGAGGCGGTGTCGCTCTGGCACGGCGACCACGACCTCAAGGGGGTCGACGCGGTCTTCCTGCCCGGTGGTTTCTCCTACGGCGACTACCTGCGCTGCGGGGCGATCTCCCGCTTCGCGCCGCTGATGGAGGAGCTCATCCCGGCCGCGAAGAGCGGGCTGCCCGTCCTGGGCACGTGCAACGGGTTCCAGATTCTGTGCGAGGCGCACCTGCTGCCAGGCGCGCTGACCCGCAACGCCTCCCTGCACTATGTCTGCCGCGACCAGCGGATCAAGGTCGAGTCCGCCACCACGACCTGGACCTCGGCCTTCGAGCCCGGCCAGGAGCTGATGCTGCCGATCAAGCACGGCGAGGGCCGCTACGTCGCCTCCGCCGACACCCTCGAGGCGCTTGAGGCCAACGGCCAGGTGGTCTTCCGCTACGTCGGCGGCAACCCCAACGGCTCGCTGAACGACATCGCGGGCATCTCCAACGAGGCCGGCACCATCGTCGGCCTCATGCCGCACCCTGAGCACGCGGTCGAGGACCTCGTCGGCGCGCCCAGCACCGACGGGCTCGGCTTCTTCACCTCCATCCTCAAGAAGCTGGTGAATGTATGAGCACGGACTCCGTGAAGCGCGCTGCGGAGACGCCCGACGAGGCGATGCCGTTCGCCGAACTGGGGATGAAGCAGGACGAGTACGACAGGGTCAAGGAGATCCTCGGCCGCCGTCCCACCTCCTCCGAGCTGGCCATCTACTCGGTCATGTGGTCCGAGCACTGCTCGTACAAGTCGTCCAAGGTGCATCTGAGGCAGTTCGCCACCAAGGCGCCCGAGTCCGAGGCGCTGCTGGTCGGCATGGGTGAGAACGCGGGCGTCGTCGACATCGGCGACGGCTGGGCGGCCACCTTCAAGATCGAGTCGCACAACCACCCCTCCTACGTCGAGCCGCACCAGGGCGCGGCCACCGGCGTCGGCGGCATCGTCCGCGACATCATGTCGATGGGCGCCCGCCCGATCGCCGTCATGGACGCGCTGCGCTTCGGCGGCGCCGACCAGGCCGACACCAGGCGCGTGCTGCCCGGGGTGGTCGAGGGCATCTCCTCCTACGGCAACTGCCTGGGCCTGCCCAACATCGGCGGCGAGGTCGTCTTCGACCCCTGTTACATCGGCAACCCGCTGGTCAACGCGCTCTGCGTCGGCCTGCTGCGCAAGGACCAGATCAAGCTGGCCACCGCGCCGGGGCCCGGCAACAAGGTCGTGCTCTTCGGCGCCTCCACCGGCCCCGACGGCATCGGCGGCGCCTCGGTGCTCGCCTCCGCCACCTTCGAGGACGAGTCCGAGGCCAAGCGGCCCGCCGTCCAGGTGGGCGACCCGTTCATGGAGAAGCTGCTCATCGAGTGCTGCCTGGAGCTCTACGCCGCCGACGTGGTCGTCGGCATCCAGGACCTCGGCGCGGCGGGCGTCTCCTGCGCCACCACCGAGCTGGCGGCCAAGGGCACCGGCGGCATGCACGTCGACCTCAACCTGGTCCCGCTCCGCGACTCCTCGCTGCGTCCCGAGGAGATCCTGATGAGCGAGTCCCAGGAGCGGATGATGGCGGTGGTCTCCCCCTCCGACATCCCCGCCTTCATGGCGATCTGCGAGAAGTGGGACGTGCCCGCCGTCGTCATCGGCGAGGTGACCGACACCGGCAGGCTCGTGATGACCTGGGACGGTACGGTCATCGTCGACATCCCGCCGGGCACCGCCGCCGACGAGGGCCCCGTCTACGAGCGGCCCTTCCACGAGCCCGCCGGTCAGACCGCCCTGAACCAGGCCGTCGACCTGCCGCGCTCCGAGGACCTGCGGGCCACGCTGCTCCAGTTGCTCGGGTCGCCGAACCTGGCCTCCAAGGAGTGGGTGACCTCCCAGTACGACAGGTACGTCCGCTCCAACACCGTCCTGGCCCAGCCCGCCGACGCGGGCGTGCTGCGCATCTCCGAGGTCATGGACGGCGCCACGCCGACCAACCGCGGCATCGCGCTGGCCACCGACGGCAACGGCCGCTACGCCAGGCTCGACCCCTACGCCGGCGCGCAGCTGGCGCTGGCCGAGGCCTACCGCAACGTCGCGGTCACCGGCGCCAAGCCGCTGGCCGTCACCAACTGCCTCAACTTCGGCTCGCCCGAGGACCCCGAGGTCATGTGGCAGTTCGCCGAGGCCGTACGCGGGCTCGCCGACGCCTGCAAGACGCTCGGCGTCCCCGTGACCGGCGGCAACGTCTCCTTCTACAACCAGACGGGCACCGCGGCCATCCACCCGACGCCCGTCGTCGGCGTGCTCGGCGTCATCGACGACGTCGCCAAGCGCGTGAGGTCCGGATTCGTCGAGCCGGGGCTGCGCATCGCGCTGCTCGGCGAGACACGCGAGGAGTTCGGCGGGTCGGAGTGGGCGCACGTCGTCCACTCGCACCTCGGCGGGCTGCCCCCCGAGGTGGACCTGGTGGCCGAGCAGGGGCTCGCGTCGGTCATGGTCGAGGCGGCCGCCCGAGGGCTGGTGGCGGGCTCGCACGACCTGTCGGACGGCGGGCTGGCGATCGCGCTGGCGGAGGCGTGCCTGGCCCGGGGCGTCGGCGCCACGGTCTCGCTGGTCGGCGACGCGTTCGTGGACCTGTTCAGCGAGTCGTCGGCTCGGGCGCTGGTCGCGGTCAGGCCTGAGGCGTTCGAGGAGTTCGCGGCGCTGTGCGCCTCGCACGAGGTGCCGTGCTACGGCCTCGGCGAGACGGGCGGCGACGCGCTGGTGGTGGAGGGGGTCCTGGCGATCCCCGTCGCGGAGCTGCGCGACACCCACACGAAGACGCTGCCCGCGCTGTTCGGCTGAGACGTCGCCTGCGAAGGGGGGCCGGTCATCCGGCCCCCCTTCGTCGCGTTCGTCAGGACTACTTCAGGCACACGACGTAGACGGTGCCGCTCACGCTGGTCCCGTGGTTGCCGCCGTAGGTCTTCGCCTCGGGGCTGGGGGCCGGGCTGGCGGGCGGCGTGGTCGCGGCGATCGCGGCGCCGTGGCCGTCGTTGCCGCCGCCGTTGTCGTCCTTGGCCACGTTGACCGTCCAGCCCTTGCCGTTGCTTGAGGGGGCGCTGGCCAGCAGCACGGCGTTCTTGAACGAGGTGAAGGAGAAGCCGCCGCCGGTCGCCACGTCGGTGCTCTTGCAGGAGACGGACGCCGGCCCGAGCCCCGTGAAGGAGTCCTGCACGATGTAGGTCGTCAGGCTCACCGAACCACCCGGCTCCCCCTTGGGCCCCTGCGGACCGGTGTCGCCCTTGGGTCCCTGGACGCCGGGCTTGCCGTCGGTGCCGTCCTTGCCATCCGCACCCTTCGGGCCCTGGGGACCGGTCTCGCCCTTCGGGCCGGTCTCGCCCTTGGGGCCCTGGATGCCGGGCTTGCCGTCGACGCCGTCCTTGCCGTCCTTGCCGTTGAGACCGTCCTTGCCGTCGACGCCGTCCTTGCCATCCGCACCCTTGGGGCCCTGGATGCCGGGCTTGCCGTCGACGCCGTTCTTGCCCGCGGGCCCGGCGGGGCCCTGCGGTCCCGTGTCGCCCTTCGGGCCCTGCGACCCGGTGTCGCCCTTCTCACGGGTGCCGGACAGGCCACTGGTCGTCGAGCCGCCGATCAGCACCCTCTCCTCCGTCTTCCTGCACTGCGTCGACGGGTTGACGATGCGGGCGTAGCGCGTCTTCTTGTGGACGCACGCGTGGACCTCCTGGCCGGCGGCCGACGAGGCGGTGGCGACGCCACCGATGGTGAAGAGCGAGAGGGCCAGCGCTCCGACGGTGGCCAGGGTGAGCGTGCGCCCACCACGAATCTTGATCGCCACGGATGTCCTTCCAGAACAGGAGTTGCTCATGATGCTCATGAGGTTCACGTTTCAACCGTTCCAAAGGATGACGAGGCTACATAACGTATAAGTCACAAAACGGAGGGTGACAGCCCTACTGACGAGCGGTCAGTTCTGACGCGCATCTGTGTGCAGAACGACACAGTCGTTTCGGCAGGCCCGTGGAGATAATCGGGCGTGGACACCTACCTCCCGCCTGCCACCCAGCCTGTCCGAGTGGTGGTGTGGGCGATTCACCTCGTCCTGCCGCTGCTGGGGCTGTGGTTGCTGCTCGCCCAGCCCCGCGTCAACATCATGTGGCACCACAATCCGAGCCACTTCTGGATGATCATCGTCGTGGCCGGCGTCAACGTGATCCTCGGGCTGATGATCAGCGAGGCGGCGCGCAGGAGGGCCGACGCCCGGCTGTTCCTGGTCTCCATGGTGTTCCTGAGCAGCGCGGGCTTCTTCTTCCTGCACGGACTGTCCACCCCGCAGGTGCTGCTCGACCGCCCCACGCTGGGCTTCGACATCGGCCAGCAGGTGGGGCTGACGATGGCGGCGGTCTTCGCGCTGGCCTCGGCCTTCCCTCTCGGTGAGGCGCAGGCGCGCTCGGTGATGAGGGCGCAGCACCTGATCAGGCTGACCGTCGTCGGGCTGATGGTGCTCTGGGGCATCGCGTCGCTGGTCCCCGGGCTGACCCTGCTCAGCCAGCGCCCGGCCGTCCTGCCGATTCCCTGGTTCGGCTGGTTCTCGGTGCCAGGCCTGGTGCTGTTCGTGGCGGCAGGCCTGATGATGTTCCGCCTGCACAGGATGCGGCGCTCGGCGATCCTGGTCAGCCTGGTCACCGCCTACGCGCTGCTGGCCGAGGCCATGGTCGCGGGCATGTCCCAGCTGAACTGGCACCTGTCGTGGTGGGAGTGGCACATCCTGCTGACCCTCGCCTTCGTCTTCGTCGCCTACAGCGCCTACCTGCAGTTCAGGCGCGAAGGATCGAGCGCGGGGCTGTTCGACTCGGTGGCGCTGTCGGCGACCGTGGAGAAGATCCAGGCGCAGTACGAGCAGGCGCTGGAGGAGCTGGTCGACCATGTGCGCAGGGGCACGAAGCTGCCTGCCGTACGGCTGGCGGGGCGCTTCCAGCTCACCGAGGGGCAGGCGGCGGTGCTCGACAGGGCGGGCGAGGCGCTGGCCAGCGAACGGGAGCTGTCCGAGCGCCTGTCGGCGCTCGTGGACGTCGGGACCCAGACCAAGGTACGGCTGGCCGAGTCGGACCTGCTGACCGGCGCGCTCGAGCGCGTACGGCAGGTGTACGGCGACGTCCGCATCGGCCTGGTCTCCGAAGGCAGGGTGAGCATCGGCTCACGCGAGTACACCTTCAGCGGCACCACCCCCGTCAGGCGCGACGGCCTCATCACCTATCCGCTCACCGTGAAGGGTCACCTCGCGGGCGCGCTCGAGGTACCGGTCGGCCGTACCACCCAGGACGAGGCGCTGTCGGCCACCCTGGCCAGCCAGCTGTCGATCGCCCTGGAGAACGCCCGCCTGTACGCCGAGCTGGACACGCTCTTCCGGCAGTACATGTCGCCAGACGTCGCCAGCCGCCTGCTCGCCGACCCCGACCAGGCCGCGCTCGGCGGCGAGCTGCGCGAGCTGACCGCGCTGTTCGCCGATCTGAAGGGGTTCACGACGTTCTCCGAGCGGGTCGCGCCCGGCGAGATCGTCGAGATGCTGAACCGCTATCACACGGCCGCCGTCCCCTGCATCCTGGACAACGGCGGGACGATCGTGCAGTTCGTCGGCGACGCGCTGCTGGCGCTGTTCAACGCGCCGGCCGCCCAGGACGACCACGCCCTGGCCGCCTGCACGGCGGCGCTGGCCATGCAGGAGGCGGCCACGAAGGTCGCCGCCGACGGCTGGCCGACCTTCAGGGTAGGCGTCAACACGGGCATGGCCCTGGTGGGCAACATCGGCAGCCCCGAGCTGCGCGGCTTCAACGCCATGGGCGACGCGGTGAACGTGGCCGCCAGGCTGCAGGGCCTGGCCGAACCGGGAACCGTGGTCATCGGCGCGACCACGCTGGCCCAGGTGAGCAACGCGGAGGCGCGCCCGCTCGGGCCGCTGCGTCTGAAAGGCAAGGAGCAGGAGGTGGAAGCTTTCGTCCTGACCCGCATAATCAGGGCATGACCGCAGAGGCCGGAGAGTTCCTGACCAAGCTGACCCCCGAGGAGATCACGGCGCTGAAGGCGGCGGGCCGCCCGAAGAGCTGGGAGCGCGGCGCGGTGGTGATGTCGGAGGGCGACACGTCCGACTGGGTGCTGCTGCTGCTCGACGGGAGGGTCAAGGTGTCCTCGCACACCAGCGGCGGCACGGAGGTGGTGCTGGCCGTCCGCGGTCCCGGCGGGCTGCTGGGCGACATGTCGGCGATCGACGGCTCGGCCCGGTCGGCGACCGTCACGGCGCTGGAGCCGGTCTCGGGGGTCGTGATCCACGACTTCCCCGGCTTCCTGGCCACGCACGGCCGCGTCGCCGTCGTGCTGCTGCGGATGGTCACGGGCCGGCTGCGCGACTCCGACAGGAAGCGGGTGGAGTACGGCGCCTTCGACACCACGGGCAGGGTGGCCACGCGCCTGGTGGAGCTGGCCGAACGGTACGGCGAGCAGACCAGCACGGGGCTGCGGGTGGCGCTCCCGCTCTCGCAGGACGAGCTGGCGGGGTGGACGGGAGCCTCCAGGGAGGCGGTGAGCAAGGCGCTTCGGACGCTGCGCGACAGAGGGCTCATCGAGACGGGCCGGCGGCGGGTGGTCGTCCACGACCTCGAAGGGCTCCGCAGAAGGGCCCGCTGACCCAGGGATAAAGCGGACGTACGTCGTACGTCATAGTAAGGGGCATGGTCGCCGCCTCCCCCGACTACACCCTCCAGCTCCGCTACGCGTGGCGTGTCTGCTCGGTGACCAGCCTCGGCCTGGTGCTGATCGGCATCGCGGGCAGCACGCTCAACGTCGCGCTCCCCGCCGTCGTCCGCCACTTCCACGCCACGCCCTTCGAGGCGAGCTGGATCCTGCTCGCCTTCCTCCTCGTCAACACCGCCAGCCTCGTCTTCTTCGGCCGCGTGGCCGACCTGCTCGGCAGGCGCGAGGTCTACCTGGCGGGCTTCGCGCTGTTCACCCTCGCCTCCCTGCTCGCCGGCCTCTCTCCCGACGTCTGGTTCCTGGTCGCGATGCGCGTCGTCCAGGCGATCGGCTCGGCGATGATCCTGGCCAACGGGACCGTCATCATCACCGCGGCCTTTCCCCCCGACCGCCTCAGCCAGGGCATGGGCGTCTACATCGGCACTCTCTCCGTCGCCCAGCTGGCGGGCCCGACCGTCGGCGGGCTGATCGCCGAGGCCGCAGGCTGGCAGTGGATCTTCTGGGTGAACGTGCCTGCGGGGGTGATCGCGCTGGTCTGGGGCGCGTTCACCCTGCGCAAGGTGCCGAGAGGGCCGCGTGAGCCCGTCGACGCCCTCGGCAACCTGCTCATCTTCGCCGCGCTGACCGCCTTCCTGCTGGCTCTGTCGGAGATCGGCAACGGCGGCCTCGTGGTGATCGTCGGGGGCGCGGTCACCGCCGTGCTGGTGCCGCTGATCCTGGTGGTCGAACGGCGGGCCTCGCATCCGGTGCTCGATCTGCGGCTGTTCGGCGGGCGCATGCTGGCCTGCGCCAACCTGGCGTCGTTCTGCAACGCGCTGGCCAGGGCGGCGCTGATCCTGGTGGTCGCGCTCTACTTCCAGGCCGCCCGCGGCGTCGACGCCTTCACCGCGGGGCTCAGCGTGCTGCCCGTGCCTGTCGGCATGGCGCTGGCCTCGCCCATCGCAGGCGCGCTCGGACGGCGCGTCTCACCGTACGCGCTGTCGATCGGCGGCTCGCTCTTCAGCGCGTCGGGGCTGCTGACCCTCATGCTCACCGCGCGGCCCGGCACGCCGTACTGGATCATCGGGGTGGGGCTCTTCCTGGCCGGATGCGGCAGCGGCACCTTCCTCACCGGCAACACCACCCAGGTCATGAGCGCCCTGCCCGCGGGCAGCCTCGGGGTGGTCAACGGCTTCAGGCTGATGGTCATGAACGTGGGCGTCGTGATCAGCGTGGGCCTGTCACTGACCGTCCTGACCAGCGCGGTCTCCCCCGCGCTGCGCGCCCAGGTGTACGGCGGGACGCTGTCGAAGCTGTCACCGGTGGCGGTGGCGCAGCTGATGTCGGGCTTCCAGCGCACGTACGGCGTGCTGTTCGGGGTGGCGCTCGCGGGCGCCCTGCTGGCGGCGTTCGCCAGGCAGCCCTCAGATCGAGACGGCTAGCTTGCCGAGGGTTCCGCCGGTGAAGTCGGCGATGGCCCGCTGCGCCTCCTCCAGCGGGTAGACCTTGGCCACGGGCACCCGCAGCCGGCCCTGGACCACCTCGGCGGCGAGCAGCGCCAGCGTGGCGGGGTCCGGGTCGGCCATCACGGTCGTGGCCTTGAGGTCGCGCTCCCCTGCGTCCTCGGGGGTGAAGTGCACGGTCGAGGCGAAGCGCCCGCCGTTCGCGAGCAGGTCCGCGACGGCCGCGCCGTCGCCCGCGAGGTGGAGGGCCGCGTGCACGCCGCCGGGGGCGACGGCGCGCACCCCCGCCGCCAGGTCGGCGTGGTCCACGGCGTGCGCGGCCCCGAGGCCGGTGACGAACTCGGTCTCGGCGCCAGGTCGCGCGGTGGCGATCACCGTGGCACCTCTTGAGACCGCGAGCTGGATCGCCAGCGCGCCGACGCCTCCGGTCGCACCCGAGATCAGGACGGTCTCCCCCGCCTCGGGCGCGACCGCGTCGAGAGCGTTCAGCGCGGCGGTGCCCGCCAGACCCAGCACGCCGGCGCGGGCATGGTCGAGCCCCTCGGGCAGGCGCGCGATGCCGTACCCCTGCGGGACGGCGACGTACTCGGCGAAGCCGCCCTGGCCCAGCGTGGGACGCATGACGACGCCGAACACCCCGTCGCCGACGGTCACCTCGTTCACGCCCTCTCCCACCGCGGCGACCACTCCGGCGAAGTCCTTGCCGATCACCACGGGGAACTCGTACTCGTAGACCCCCTTCAGGAAGCCGCCCAGGACGCCGAGGTCGAAGCCGTTGACCGACGAGGCTCGCACCTGGACGAGCACCTCCCCCGGCGCAGGCTCCGGCACCGGCAGCTCGGTGACCTCGGGGGCGGCACCGAACGCGGTGAAGGCGACAGCACGCATGGGATTCTCCTTACTGTTTGTGCGTTGGTTACTTCTTGTGCGCGTGTCGAGTCTGGGCCACCATGACCTGGTGACGGAAGAAGGCACTTTGTCCCTCGTAACGAACACCGATGTGCGCCCCATCGGCGCCGCCGACGCGACCTGCCAGCTGCGCGACGTCCTCGACAGGGTCGGCGACAAGTGGAGCGTGCTGGTCATGGCGCTGCTCGGCGGCGGCCCCAGGCGCTACTCGGAGCTGCAGCGCTCCATCGAGGGGATCTCGCAGCGGATGCTCACCCTGACCCTGCGCAGCCTGGAGCGCGACGGGCTGGTGAAGCGTACGGTCACCCCCACGTCGCCGCCCCGCGTGGACTACGCGCTGACCCCGGTGGGCGAGACCCTGTCGGTGGAGGTCAGCTCGCTCATCCGGTGGGCGGAGGAGCACCGCGAGTATGTGGCGACCTCGCGACTGAGCTACGACGCCCAGACCAGCTAAACCCTCTTTTCCCACCGACAATGTATAGATTTCCGGACATGTGATCTATGCTGGTTCAGATGCGACACGGAACCGGTGACCAGGAGATCGGCAGGCTCCTGGAGGAGTTTCAGAAGGACGTCACACAGCTCGAACACCTTCGTGACCGGATCACCGAGGTCAGAGGCAGGGGCGAGGCGGCGCAGGGACGGGTGGTCGCCGAGGCGTCGCCGACCGGAGCCCTGATCGGCCTCACGATCGACGCGCGCGCCATGCGGCTCGGCTCCGACGAGCTCGCCGCGGCCGTCCTCGAGGCGGCGGCCGAGGCGGCCAGGAACGCGGAGGCCGGGATCGGCGAGCTCGTCGATCCGTTCATCGCCGGCACCGGGCTGGACGTGGACCGTTGAGGATCAGCCCGAGCCGCGGCAGCATCTACGCCTTCGGCACCCTCGGCCTCGCGGGGTTCGTCTTCCAGATGCTCAACGTCGACTATCCCGACGGCGACCCCGTCAAGGCCCGCGAGGCCCGCGACGTCTGGGCGCGGCTCGCCGAGCGGATCGAGCAGAGCCCGAACCGCACCTACCCCGCGGCCTCGGCCGTGTGGAAGCGCAACGCGGGCGAGGGCGTCGAGGCGTACAAGTCGACGGTGACCGAGGGCCTGTACCCGCTGCCTCCCGCCCTGGGTCACTCCGCCCAGCTCGCCGCGCGGTGCAGGCAGAACAGCGCGGCCTGCGAGGAGTTCGCCGACGTCGTGGAGACGGCCCAGCACGCCTACCGGACGCTGGCCATCGCCAACTTCGCCAGCTTCGTCTTCCTCACCACCTTCCCCTGGCAGGCGACCGGCGCCTACCACCTCGCCCAGTTCCTCATGCGGCGCGCGCAGGCCAGGCTCCTGGCGAAGCTGCTGGAGCACAACATCGCCCGCATCCTGATGAGCAAGCTGACCGAGTACACGATCGGCAGCGTGTTCTTCGCCGTCGGCGACGTCGCCGTGGTGGCAGGGGTGAAGGCGCTGCGCGGCGAGGACGTCGGCTCCTTCGAGGACAACGCCAAGCAGGCGTTGAAGGAGTTCGCCGCATCGGTCGTCTTCTACGGCGTGTACGACGCCGCCGCGCCCCTGACCAGGACGGTGACCAAGAACGCCGACGTGCAGGCCTTCCTCAACCGGATGGCGGGCGGCTCGGTCGGCTACGGCCCCTCCTACGACGCGATGAACGGTCAGACGGGCTCGGAGCTCATCCCGACCTGGAAGGAGACCCTGGGCAGGGCGCTCCTCTACTTCACGATGGCCCACAAACCCGCGGGGTGACGATGTCGGACGAGCCCATCGAGCCGCCAGCGCGGCCCGAGACGATCACGGTCGGCCAGGAGGAGTCCCTCTGGGAGATCGCGGAGAAGTACTTCGAGGACGGCTCCCTCTGGGAGCGGATCCACGACGCCAACCGCGACGTCATCGGCGACCCGCACCGGCTGCGCCAGGGGTTGCGGCTCCAGCTGCCGATGGAGATCTATCCCGCGCACCTCCGGTCGGTCGCGCGCGCCTTCGACCTCGAACGCAACGACCTTGCCGCGTACGTCAAGGACGCCATGGACGAGCTGAACGCCATCGGGAACTTCTGGGGTGGAGGCCAGCCGGGGACGACCTTCTTCAAGGGCGAGGGCGGCGGGACCGGCTACGAGGCCGTCTCCGGCCAGATCGCCAAGGGCGTCGACGCCAACCTGGACGGCCACGACGAGATCTCGAAGCGCCTGCGCCTCATGGCCGACAGGGTCCAGGTGACCGACTGGGACAACGTGACCACGATCCTGTCCGTCCTCCCCGACAAGTAGCGCCCGCCGGGTCGGGGAGGCGGTTGATCGTCAGAGGGTGTTGTGCAGGCGGGACTCGACGTCGCGGTACCTCGCCACAGGGATCAGGTGCACCCCGTCGAAGGCGCCCGAATCCCTGAGGCGCAGGACCTGCTCACAGGCTGCCTCCACCCCCGCCATCCGATCTTCCCCAAGCCGTTCCACCAGCTCCGACGGGATGTCGATGTCAGGGATGGCGGCGGCCAGGCGCTGGGCGTGCTGCCGGCTGGCCAGGACCATCACGCCGGCGTAGACCGGCACGTCCACCTGGTTCTGCTCGCGCCACCTCAGCAGCGCGTCCAGGGAGAAGCTCACCTGGACGAAGAGGAAGTCGGCCGCTCGCTTCCACGCGGGAAGCGGCCGCAGCCCCGCCGCGGCGCCGACACGGAAGGAAGGCGAGAACGCGCGCGCCTCCTCGATCATCGAGCGCACGGTGAGGTCGCTGGTCCTGTTGCCGACCGTCGGCTTGTCGCCGTACACGAACAGGAACTGGTCCACGCCGTACGCGGCCGCCGTCAGCAGGTCGCGACGCAGGCCCAGCAGGTTGCGGTCGCGGGAGTTGAGGCAGGCGATGCTGCGTCCGCCCATCGACTGGACCTCGTGGGCGACGGCGACGCTGGAGACGGTCGCCCTGCCGATGTGGTTGTCGGGGATGAGGAAGGAGTGGGCGAGCTTGCCGAGCGTGCCGATCTGGTGCCGGACGTGCGTCAGATCGGGCTTGGTGGGCGGTTCGATCTCGCAGACCAGCTGAAAAGTCATACCGGGCACTTTATCGGCGGGCGGCGAGCGCGATGATCCCTCCGAGCACGAGTTCGACGCCGAAGCTGTCGTAGAACTCCTCGCTCATGCCCTCGACCATGGGGCCGGCCATCGCCACGAGGTGGGGATAGGTGTCCGGCGGCAGGGTCTGCAGCGACAGGCGCTTCACCCTCTGCAGTTCGGCGATCTCCTCCGGCGTACGGCCCGGCCTGAAGTGGACCGGTGCGTCGGCGATGGAGATCGCGCTCTGCAGCAGGTACTTGGTGATCAGGCAGGACTCGTCGTAGCCGAATCCCGCCGAGTGGGCCAGGCCGAGCGCCCTGTCCCACACCGCGAGGAAGCTCGGCACGGCGGTCTGGTCGACCTGCTCCAGCAGGTTCTTCGCGCACGGGTACCTGCGCAGCACCCTGATCAGGCCGAGCGTCAGGTCGTGCAGTTGCTCCTGCCACGGCCGGTCGTCCCCTGCGGCGGGCGCGAACCCGGCGATCAGGTGGTCGGCCATGCCGACCAGCAGCTGCTCCTTGTTCTTGAAGTGCCAGTAGAGCGCCATCGGCGTGACGCCCAGGTCGGTGGCCAGCCGCCTGATGGTCACCGCCTCGAGCCCCTCGCTGTCCCCGATCTCCAGCGCCTTGTCGACGATCGCCTCGGCCGTCAGTTTTCCCATCACGGTTGACAACTATACGCCGTACAAGTTCAACTGTACGGCGTACAAGTACGGCGTACAGGAGTGATGGACATGCGGTGGTGGGCGCTCGGCGCGGTGACCCTCGGAACTTTCATGACGTATCTGGACAACAACATCTCGAACGTCTCGCTCCCGACGATCCAGCGGGATCTCGGGCTGACGCTGTCGGGCCTCGAATGGGTGGCGACCGGCTACATGCTGGTCTTCGCCGGGCTCATGCTGGTCGGCGGCAGGCTGGCCGACGTGGTCGGCAAGCGCAGGACCTTCCTGATCGGCCTGGCCGTCTTCACGCTGTCCTCGATGGGCGCGGGCCTCGCCCCCGACGGCGCCACGCTGATCGCGGCGCGTGCCGTCCAGGGGGTCGGGGCGGCCCTTCTCACGCCGACCGCGCTGGCGCTCATCTCCTCGATCTTCCCCGACCCGCGCGAGCGCGGTGCGGCCGTCGGCATCTGGACCGCCAGCGGCGCGCTGTCCATGGCGCTCGGCCCCGCGACAGGCGGCTTCATCAGCCAGAACCTGCACTGGGGGTGGATCTACCTGATCAACGCGCCCATCGGGGTGGCCACGTTCGCGCTGGCCCTGTGGGCCATCCGTCCCGACACCCACCGCGTACGGCACAGCCTCGACCTGCCGGGCCTCGTCACCTCGGCGATCGCCCTGTTCGCCCTGACCTTCGGGCTCATCGAGGGCTGGAACCTTCCGCTCGTCGCCGTCACGGCCGGCTCGGCGGCGGCCTTCGCGATCATCGAGGCGAGGTCGAAGCAGCCGATGATCGACCTGACTCTCTTCAGGAGCAGGGTGTTCACCGGCGGCACGCTCGCGATGGGCCTGTGGTCGTTCGGCGTGTTCGGCATCTACTTCTTCAGCGCCCTCTGGCTCCAGAACTCCCTGGGCTTCTCCCCCGTCGAGGCAGGGGCGGCGTTCGTCCCGATGGCCCTGGTCATGGCCGTCGTCGCCCTCCAGGCACAGCGCCTGGCGGGCCTGCTCGGCAACGCCCAGACCGTCGCGCTCGGCCTGGGGCTGATGGCGGTGGCCGTGCTCGGCATCTCCTACGTGGGTGCCGACGGCGGCTACCTCGACGTCCTGCCCTGGTTCCTGCTGTACGGCCTGGGCGGCGGCATGCTGGTCCCGCTGACCACGATGATCCTCGGCGCGCTTCCCGCCGAGCGCGCCGGTGTGGCCTCCGGCGTGCTCAACGTCTCGCGCGAGGTGTTCGGCCTGCTCGGCATCACCGTGCTCGGCGCCATCCTCAGCGCCAGGCAGAGCCAGAGCACGTTCCTCGCCGCCTACCAGTCCACGCTGGTGATCGCGGCGATCATCGTGGCCGTGGGCGTCCCCGTGGCGCTCTTCTCGCTGCGCCGTACGGCTCAGGCCGCGATGGCGGGGGCGGCGAACTGAGTGCTGTGCAGCTCGGCGTACCTGCCTCCCTCGGCGAGCAGGGTGGCATGAGTGCCCTGCTCCACCACGCGGCCGTCCTCCACGACCAGGATGAGGTCGGCCGCGCGGATGGTGGAGAGCCGGTGCGCGATCACGATCGCGGTCCTGCCGTCCAGCGCCTCGGCGAGGGCCTCCTGCACCGCGGCCTCCGAGGTGGAGTCGAGGTGGGCGGTCGCCTCGTCGAGGATGACCACCCTGGGCCTGGCCAGCAGGAGGCGCGCGATGGTGAGCCGCTGCCGCTCTCCGCCCGACAGCCGGTAGCCGCGCTCCCCGACGACGGTGTCCAGCCCGTCGGGCAGCGACTCGATGAGGTCGGCGAGGCGCGCCCTGCGCAGCGCGTCCCAGATCTCCTCCTCCGCGGCCTCGGGACGGGCCAGCAGCAGGTTCGCCCTGATCGAGTCGTGGAAGAGGTGACCGTCCTGGGTGACCATGCCGAGCGTGTCCCTGATGGAGTCGGCGGTGAGGTCCCTGACGTCCACCCCGCCGAGCCGTACGGCGCCCTCGTCCACGTCGTACAGGCGCGGAAGCAGCTGGGCGATCGTGGACTTGCCCGCTCCTGAGGAGCCGACGAGAGCGACCATCTGGCCGGGCTCGGCGCGGAAGGAGATGCCCTTCAGCACCTCCACCCCGCCGCGCGAGTCGAGCGTGGCGACCTCCTCCAGAGAGGCGAGCGACACCTTGTCGGCCGAGGGGTAGGCGAAGCGCACCTGGTCGAACTCCACGCTCGTCGGCGCGTCGGGCAGCGCCTGGGCGTCGGGCTTCTCCTGGATGAGCGGCTTGAGGTCGAGCACCTCGAAGACGCGCTCGAAGCTGACCAGCGCGCTCATCACGTCCACCCTGGCGCTGGCCAGGGCGGTCAGCGGGGAGTAGAGGCGGGTCAGCAGCAGGGCGAGCGCGACGACCGAGCCCGCGTCGAGCTCACCGCGCAGGGCGTAGAAGCCGCCGAGGCCGTACACCAGGGCCAGGGCCAGGGCGGAGACCAGGGTGAGCGCGGTGACGAACACCGCCTGCGTCACGGCGGTGCGCACGCCGATGTCGCGGACCCTGCGGGCCCTGACGGCGAACTCGGAGGACTCGTGCGCGGGGCGGCCGAACAGCTTGACCAGCGTCGCTCCGGGCGCGGAGAAGCGCTCGGTCATCTGGGTGCCCATGGCGGCGTTGTGGTCGGCGGCCTCGCGCCGCAGCTTGGCGATGCGGCCGCCCATGCGCCTGGCGGGCAGGACGAAGACCGGCAGCAGGAGCAGCGCCAGCAGGGTGATCTGCCACGAGATGCCGATCATCACGATGAGGGTCAGCACGAGCGTGACGACGTTGCCCGCGACGCTGGAGACGATGTCGGTGAAGGCGCGCTGGGCGCCGATGACGTCGTTGTTGAGGCGTGAGACCAGGGCGCCGGTGCGGGTGCGGGTGAAGAAGGCGATCGGCATCCGCTGCACGTGGTCGAAGACGGCGGTGCGCAGGTCGAGGATGAGGCCCTCGCCGATGCTCGCCGACAGGTAGCGGGTGAGCAGGCCGAGCCCCGCCTCCGCCAGCGCGAGCCCCGCGATCAGCCCGGCCAGGCCGAGCACCACCTCGAAGGGCTGGGCCTTCACGATGGCGTCCACGACCCTGCCCGCGAGGACGGGAGCCGCCACGGCCAGAGCCGCCATGACGAGGCTCAGGGCGAGAAACCTGGCCAGCCTGGCCTTGTGCGGGCGGGCGAAGGCGGCGACCCGCCTCAGCGTGGCCGCCGAGAAGGGGCGGCGCTCCTGCCGGGCGTTCATCGCGCCGTAGAGCTGGTTCCAGGCGGTGACTTCCATGTCCATGGGGATCACCGTAGAAGCTCAAGTTGACTTCAGGTCAACCCCCAGAGGCTCCCGGACCGCGACTTCGAGGGGCCGCGGACCGGGAGCGGAGGCGACTCTAGGAGCCGATCTTCTTGCCGCGCGAGTGCCAGGCCACCGCCACCGACGGCCTGGGCTGGGAGGAGCCGCCGTCGGGCCAGTGGCTGGCGGGGCTCTCCGGCGAGGCGCCGTCGATCTCGCCGGGGTGCTGCACCGCGACGAAGACGCTGCGCTGGTCCTCGGTCACCAGCGGGCCGCAGGTCTCCGCGCCGACCGGCACGGTGAGGAACTGGCGGACGTATCCGCGCTCCCTGCCCTGCACCGGCATGACGAACAGGCCGTCGTTGGCCTTGAGCGCGTTGCCGTCCGTGGAGATCCACAGGTTGCCGTCGCGGTCGAAGGCCACGTTGTCGGGGCACGAGATCGGCGACACCCTGGTCTTGTCGAACCCGGCGAAGTACGTGGCGGGGTCGTTGGGGTCGCCGCAGACCAGCGGGATCGACCAGGCGAAGGTCGTCGCTCCCGCGTCGTCACGGCGCTCGACGATCTCCAGGACGTGACCGTGCTTGTTCGAGGGACGCGGGTTGGCCTCGTCCACCTGGGCCGCGGTCCTGTTGGTGTTGTTGGTGAGCGCGACGTAGACGCCCTTGGTGACGGGGTTGCGCTCGATGTCCTCGGGCCTGTCCATCTTGGTCGCGCCGACCTTGTCGGCCGCGACGCGGGTGAACACCAGCACCTCGGCGGCGCTCATGCCGTCCACGAAGCTCTTCGAGCCGCTCACCAGCGGGATCCACTGGCCGGAGCCGTCGAAGGCCTGGTCGGAGGGCAGCTTGCCCGAGCCGTCGATCTCGGCGGCGGGGCTGTCTCCGGTGAACTTGGCGACGTAGAGGGTGCCCTCGTCCAGGAGCGTCCTGTTGTGACGGTCGTAGCCGGGGATGTAGCGCTTGTCCGAGACGAACTTGTAGATGTACTCGAAGCGCGAGTCGTCACCCATGTAGACCGCCAGGCGGCCGTCCCTGGTGAGCGTGGTGTTGGCGGCCTCGTGCTTGAAACGGCCGAGCGCGGTGCGCTTGATCGGGGTGGAGTCAGGGTCGAACGGGTCGATCTCGACGATCCATCCGAAGCGGTTGGCCTCGTTCGGGTGCTTGGCCAGGTCGAAGCGCTCCTCGACCCGGTCGAACCTGCGGCTGCCCGAGGAGACGCCGGTCGGGAGCGTGTAGCGGGCGACGTTGGGGTCGGTCTTGCTGCCGTTGACGAAGTACTGGTCGAAGTTCTCCTCGGCGGTCAGCACGGTGCCCCACGGGGTGGTGCCGCCCGCGCAGTTGTTGAGCATGCCGATCGGGTTCTCACCCTTGGCGTCGGCGGCCGTCTTGAGCAGGTCGCTGCCCGTCGCGGGGCCGCTGAAGCGCATCGGCGTCTGCGCGGTGACGCGCCGGTTGTAGCGGCGGCGTCCGCTCGTGACGAGCTTCCACTGGCCGGTGCCCCTGACCCGCTCGACCTCGACGACCGAGCCGCCGTGGGCGGCGAGGCCGATCTTGATCTGCTCCTCGGTGGCGGCCGCGCCACCGGTGTAGCCGCGGAACATCAGCCGCTCGTCGGAGTACTCGTGGTTCACCCACAGCAGAGCCCGGTTGTGGCCCATCGGGAAGAGGGTCACGAAGTCGCAGTTGTAGCCGAACTGCTTGCTCTGCGCCTCCGCCGACTGGTTGTCGAAGTCGA
The DNA here is from genome assembly GCF_039535395.1 of Nonomuraea roseola. Taxonomy (NCBI): domain Bacteria; kingdom Bacillati; phylum Actinomycetota; class Actinomycetes; order Streptosporangiales; family Streptosporangiaceae; genus Nonomuraea; species Nonomuraea roseola. The sequence continues at coordinate 3,358,447 of NZ_BAAAXC010000015.1, read as the reverse complement.
AGGCGGGCGCGTCGGGCAGCACGGGGTCGCCCCAGCCCACCACGACGGAGGAGGAGTAGCCCTCGGGGATCGTCAGCGCGTCGTCGGTGTTCGGCGCGACCGGCTTGAAGGTCAGCCCTCCGCGCCCGTGGTCACCGTGCTTCCCGAGAGCCTCGGCCCCGGGGTCGGCCCCGGGGTCGGCCCCGGGGTCGGCGAAGGCCGGTACGGCCCCCGCCACGCCCGTGCCCACGACGAGCGCGCCGAGCGCACCCGCGCGCAGCACGCCACGGCGTGACATCGCCTGAGCGACGACGTCACCGAAGTAGGTGTTGTCACTGGTGTTCGCCACGTCGTGCGCACACGCGTTGCCGCAGCGGAATTGGCAAGTAAGAGCACTTCGACCGCTCTTGTGCGGAGTCGAGAGCAACGGCAGCAGCCTGCGCGGATTCGACACAGGTCCTCCAGATTCATGCGTGATAGTTCCGCCGGGACGCTACGGCGGTCGCTGGAACCGGAGGTGAACGAAGCCCACCCGTCCGATGAACCCTTGCTTGGAGGACAATAGGGGAATGCCGCCACGCAGACTGGACCAGGAAAAGCTCAGGTCGGCGCTCGACGCCCAGCTGGTCGCGCTGGACGAGCCGCCCTTCGACGGTCCCGCCTCCGTGTTGGCCGACGCGTGCGTCTCCGCGGTGCTGACCGCCTACGACCGCGGGCTGAAGCCCGAGCGGGAGGCGGGGCGCTTCGCCGTACGGCATCTGCTGGAGGCGCTGGCGGAGAAGGCGCCGGGGCGCACGGTCGAGGTGCGCGTGCCGCCGTACGCGGCGGTGCAGTGCGTCGAGGGCCCCAGGCACACGCGCGGCACCCCGCCGAACGTCATCGAGACCGACCCTCGGACCTGGCTGGAGCTGGCGGTGGGCCGGCTTACCTGGTCGGAGGCGATGGCGAAAGGCGCCGTTCACGCGAGCGGCGCCCGTGCCGACCTGTCCGGCCACCTACCGGTCTAGTTGGGCCCCCGGTTCATCCACGGGATCTTGCTCTCCACGCACGCCTCGCTGAGCCTGGGCGGCAGCCCCGAGCACTCGGCGAAGTAGTTGGAGATCCAGACGGCCGCGCCGACGGCCAGGATGAGTGTCAGCGCGCTGAGCGCCACGCCTGTCCATGCCCTGCCCTTGCTGGCGCCCTTGGAGACGGCGACCAGGCCGAGCACCAGCCCGACGATCGCGGTGAGCACGCCGGTGAAGCAGACGAACAGCAGGAACAGGCTCGCGATGCCGAGCACCAGCGAGGCGGTCGCCAGCCCGCTGCCCGCCTGCGCCGGCCGCCAGTCAGGCCCGCCCTGGTAGCGCTGAGCGCCGCCGGGCGGAGGCGCGTAGACGGCTCCTCCCGCGGCGGGTCCGTAGGGCGAAGGGATCTCGTGGCTCGGCTGCCCGCCCGGCGCGTCCGCCGCGTGAGCCCCGCCGCCGTAGGCTCCGCCCTGCGACGCGGGGCCGTAGGGGCCGGTTCCCTGCTGGGGGCCGCTCTGGGCGCCGCCGTAAGGGCTCGCGCCCTGCTGGGGTCCGCTCTGGGGGCCGCCGTACGGGCTGCCTCCTGGCTGGGAGCCGCCGTAGGGGCCACCTGCCTGAGGGTCGCCGTAGGCGCTTTCCTGGGAAGCCCTGTGGGAGCCGCCCTGCTCGCCGCCGTAGGGCGTGGAGCCGGTGCCGGGGGCTCCGCCGTACGGGCTGGAGGGCGAGACGCCGGGCACGGAGGGATCGGGCGTGTCCTCACCGCCCTGCGTGCCAGAGGCCGCGTGGCTCCCCTCGTACGGGGGGGCTCTCGCCTGAAGGCGTGGGCGGGTCGTACCTGGAAGGAGTGGGCGGGCTCGGCGCATCCCCCTGCCCGTGCTCCTCCGCCGCGGACCAGCCCGGGTAGGAGGGCGTCGATCCTGGCACCGTGTAGGACGGCTGCTCGCCCGCGTCGGGTCGTCCCCACTCGCCGAAGACCTGCGTGCGCTCGGCGTCCTCGCCGCCGCCCTGCGCACCGCCCTCGGGCTCGCCGGCGGTCTCGAAGGCGCGCGTCCCCCCTGCGGGGGGAGGCTCTCTGACGGCGTGCAGGTCGTGCGGGTCGACCTCGATGGTGCCGCCGTCCCTGGGCGGCAGCACGGTGTCGTCGGTGTCATGGGTGGCGCTCTGCCACTCGCGCGCGCTCCACTGGTCCTGGTCCTGGCCCTGGCTGGGCGGAGGGACCTCCGGCGCGGACGGCAGGTCGGGATGGTCCGGCTGGGGCACGATCGAAGGCTCGGGACGGCCCGGCGCCCAGGTCGGCTCAGGCCCTCCCGGCGGCTCGGGCCCCGTCGGCGGCTCAGGCCCCGTGGGCGGCTCGGGCCCTCCCGGCGGCTCGGGAACAATGGGCGGCTCGGGCGCGATCGGCGGCTCGGGAACGATGGGCGGCTCAGGGGAGACCGGCGGTTCCGGAGAGATCGGCGGCTCGGGAACGATCGGCTCCCCCGCCGGCGAGGTCTCCGCCTCGTCGGGCCATGGCGCGGCGCCGGGCTCGGAGGGATGCTCGTCGGCTCTGGGCTCGTTGGGATCGGGCGAGGGCTCGCCGCCCCGCCGATCCTGCCCTGCCCTGGGCTGGTTCGGGTCACCAGGTGTGGTCACGGTCTATGTCTCCCCCGACGTGTCGGCATGCCGGAACCTCCACACTCCCCTGGAGCACGCCGTCGAAACGGTCCGACACGGCAAAAGCCCGGCGATCCTTGGGTCACAGTGCACCAAAACGCCCGGGGAGCCTCCACAGCCGGCGAGAGCGCGACAAGGCCACCGAACCCCTGTTCCACCAGCCATCAGCGCCACTCCATCGAAGATCATCCGAGATCACCACATCCCCGGACGATCTAGTCATATCGTGTGATCTAGGCCCCGGGTGTGCGAGCAGGGACGCGGCCAACCTAAACTGAAGCATGTGCTGAAGGGCGACGGCCGACTCGGCCATGACCTGGACCCCAACGACCGCGCACCGAAGGACGCCTGCGGCGTCTTCGGGGTCTGGGCGCCAGGCGAGGAAGTCTCCAAACTCACCTACTACGGGCTGTACGCGTTGCAACACCGCGGCCAGGAGTCAGCGGGCATCGCGGTCAGCGAAGGCAGCCGCATCCTCGTCTACAAGGACATGGGGCTGGTAGCTCAGGTCTTCGACGAGTCGGTGCTCGGCACGCTCCGCGGGCATCTCGCGGTCGGCCACTGCCGTTACTCCACGACAGGCTCAAGTGTGTGGGAGAACGCGCAGCCCACACTGAGCTCCACCGAGGTGGGAGGCCTGGCCCTCGCCCACAACGGCAACCTGATCAACACCCCCGAGCTGGCCGAGCGCCTGGCGCCGGGGGCGACCAGGGCGACCACCGACACCGAGGTGCTGACCAGCCTGCTGGCCCAGGACCGCACGCGCTCCATCGAGGACGCGGCGGCCGAGCTGCTGCCGCAGGTGAAGGGCGCCTACTCGCTGGTCTTCATGGACGAGAAGACGCTCTACGCCGCCCGTGACCCGCAGGGCATCCGCCCGCTGGTCCTCGGCCGCCTCGAGCGCGGCTGGGTCGTCGCCTCGGAGACCGCCGCCCTCGACATCGTGGGTGCCACCTTCGTGCGTGAGGTCGAGCCAGGCGAGCTGCTGACGATCGACGAAGGCGGCGTGCGCTCGCGCAGGTTCGCCCTCGCCGACCCGAAGGGATGCCTGTTCGAGTACGTCTACCTGGCCAGGCCCGACACCACCATCGCCGGCCGTGGCGTGCAGACGACCAGGGTCGAGGTGGGCCGCGTGCTGGCCCGCGAGCACCCCGTCGAGGCCGACCTGGTCATCCCGACCCCCGAGTCGGGCACCCCCGCCGCCGTCGGCTACGCCGAGGAGTCCGGCATCCCTTACGGCCAGGGCCTGGTGAAGAACTCCTATGTGGGCCGCACCTTCATCCAGCCCTCGCAGACCATCCGCCAGCTCGGCATCCGCCTGAAGCTCAACCCGCTCAAGGAAGTCGTCGCGGGCAAGCGCCTGGTCGTCGTGGACGACTCGATCGTGCGCGGCAACACCCAGCGCGCGATCGTCCGCATGCTGCGCGAGGCGGGCGCGAGCGAGGTGCACGTGCGCATCTCCTCTCCCCCCGTCTCATGGCCGTGCTTCTACGGCATCGACTTCGCCACCCGCGCCGAGCTCATCGCCGGCTCGCTGAGCGTGGAGGAGATCCGTCAGTCGCTGGGCGCCGACTCCCTCGGCTACATCTCGCTCGAGGGTCTCACCAAGGCGACCACCATCCCGGCCGAGCGCCTGTGCAGGGCCTGCTTCGACGGCTCCTACCCCATCGCGATCGACCAGGACAACGTGGGCAAGTACGTACTGGAGAGTTCTCCCAAGTGACTACCTATGAGGCAGCGGGCGTCGACATCGAGGCGGGCGAGCGCGCCGTCGAGCTGATGAAGGACAAGGTCGCGCGCTCGCGGCGGCCCGAGGTGGTCGACGACGCCAGCGGCTTCGCCGGCCTGTTCGACGCCTCAGCCCTGCTGCGCTACCAGCGCCCGCTGCTGGCGACCTCCACCGACGGCGTCGGCACCAAGGTCATGATCGCCCAGCGGTACGGCAAGCACGACACCATCGGCATCGACCTGGTCGGCATGGTCCTCGACGACCTGGTGGTCTGCGGGGCCGAGCCGCTGTTCATGACCGACTACATCGCCTGCGGCAAGGTCGTGCCCGAGCGCATCGCCGAGATCGTCGGCGGTGTGGCGGAGGGCTGCCGCCTGGCGGGCGCGGCCCTGGTCGGCGGCGAGACCGCCGAGCACCCCGGCGCGATGGGCGCCGACGAGTACGACCTGGCGGGCGCGGGCACCGGCGTCGTCGAGGCCTCCGCCATGCTCGGCCCCTCCCGCGTCGCCGAGGGCGACGTGGTGCTGGGGCTGGCCTCCTCCGGCATCCACTCCAACGGCTACTCGCTCGTACGGCACGTCGTACGCGAGGCCGGGCTCTCCCTCGACGCCTCCCTGCCCGAGCTGGACCGCCCCCTGGGCGAGGAACTGCTCGAGCCGACGAGGATCTACTCACTCGACTGCCTGGAGCTGGCCCGCACGCTCGAGGTCCACGCCTACGCCCACATCACGGGCGGCGGCCTTGAGGCCAACCTGTCGCGTTCGCTGCCCTCGCACCTCGACGCGCTGCTCGACCGCTCGTCGTGGACGCCTCCCGCGATCTTCGGCGTGCTGGCCGGGCACGGCGGCATCGAGCAGGAGGCGATGGACCGCACGTTCAACCTCGGGGTCGGCATGGCGGCCGTCGTTCCCGCCGACGTGGCCGACGCGGCGATCAAGCTGCTGGTCGGGCGGGGGCTGGAGACGTGGGTGCTGGGCGAGATCGTGGCCGGCACCGGCCAGGCCCACTACCGCTGAGCCGTCGCGCCGGGGCCCCGCTGACCACTCGCCCCGGCACACCCACCCGACCCGCGCCCCTCGTGACGCGGTCCCTCATGACGCGGTCCCTCGTGTAGAGGGGCCGCTCCTGCGTACCCAGTTCGTGGCCCTGATCGCTACCCGATGACCGGCCGCGTACCCACTTCGCGGTCCTAGTCGCCACCCGGATGACCAGCCGCGTACCCACTTCGTGGCCCTGATCGCCACCCCCCGACGACCGGCCGCGTTCCCAGTTCGTGGCGCTGGTCGGGAAGCAGGGTGTGCCCGGGTCGGGGAGAGCCGGGTGGAAACGCGGAAGTGCCCCACGGGTGGTTCACCCGCGGGGCTCACCCCGACAACAGATCAGCTATCGACGCCCGGAAGGCCGGTCGTCGTCATCGTCGCCGTAGTCGTCGGCGTAATCGGCATAGCGATCCGCCAGCTCATCGTTGAGGTCGTCGGCGTCGTCGTCACTGTGGTTGGAGTCAGAGACTCCGAGCTCGTCGCGAAGACGCTCAAGATCCGTGCCACCGCTGTTGTACTTCAGCTGGCGAGCAACCTTGACCTGCTTGGCCTTTGCTCGGCCGCGCCCCATTGGCTCGACCCCCTCGTGTGGGGTCGTCCCCGACCCCTCGTCGCTAACGCACCACGCACTGACGCCATGACTTTGGGCGTCAGTCTCTTGTTCGCCTATTACCGTACCTGTTTTGCGCTCAGCTCGGTACGTCGTATGGGCCCGGGGCGTCAGCCGCCCAGCCAGATGCCCCTAATACGCCCGACTTCCGACATTCGGCGCTCTGCCAGCCTATCCGCTGCGACCGCCGGGGGCACGCCTTCCTCCGCGGCGATGCCGAAGATCTTGAGCGTCGTGTCGAAGATCTGGGTCGCCTTGGCCCGCGCGCGGTCCATGTTGAAGCCCTCGATCTCGTCGGCGACCTGGATGACCCCGCCGGAGTTGACCACGTAGTCGGGCGCGTAGAGGATGCCGCGGTCGGCGAGCTGCTTCTCCACGCCCACGTGGGCGAGCTGGTTGTTGGCCCCGCCGCAGACGATCTTCGCGCGGAGCCGCTCGACGGTGTCGTCGTCGAGCGCGCCGCCGAGGGCGCAGGGGGCGTAGACGTCGATGTCGGACCCGGTCATGGCTCTGGCGTCGGCGACGACCTCCACCGAGGGGTGGCGCTGCCGTACGCGCTCGACCGCGGCGGGGCTGACGTCGCAGACGACGACCTCGGCTCCGTCGTCGATCAGGTGGTCGACCAGGCGGTGGCCCACCTTGCCCACTCCCTCGACTCCGACCCGCTTGCCGCTCAGCGAGCTGGTGCCGTACAGGTGGGCGGCTGAGGCGCGCATGCCCTGGAAGACGCCGAAGGCGGTGAGGATGGAGGAGTCGCCCGCGCCGCCGTGGGCGGGTGTCCTGCCCGTGACGTAGCGGCTCTCGCGGGCCACGAGGTCCATGTCCTCGCTGAAGGTGCCCACGTCGCAGGCGGTGTAGTAGCGGCCGCCGAGCGACTCGACGAAGCGGCCGTAGGCCCGCAGCAGGGCCTCGTTCTTGTCCTTGGTCGGGTCGCCGATGATGACGGCCTTGCCCCCGCCGAGGTCGAGCCCCGCGAGCGCGTTCTTGTAGGCCATGCCCTTGGAGAGGTTGAGCACGTCGGCCAGGGCCGCCTGCTCGCTCTCGTACGGGTAGAACCTGGTGCCCCCGAGCGCGGGCCCGAGCGCGGTGTTGTAGATGGCGATGATGGCGCGCAGCCCGCTCTGCCTGTCGGCACAGAAGACGACCTGCTCATGCGAGTCCTTGTGGGACTGGCCGAAGACGTCGGTCACGGTAGTGACTCCCTGTCCGGTCCACCGCACCGTTCGCGGCGGAGATCCTCCTCAGATTAGAGGTCGGCACGGCCTGCCGTCGCCCGCCTCGCCCCCGGGCGGGGCGGCCTGTGCGACCACAACGGTGCAAGCAGGGTGTCTTCGTGACACGATGCCAGCGTGCTGCCCTACGCCGCTTACCTTCGCGTCTACGAACCGTTGACCGCGTTCCCCGAGCAGGAGCGCGCGATCTGGGCCGCGTACGCGGACTCGCGCGACCGCCCGCGCAGGGCGACCGCGCTCGAGGCCGAGCACGGCGAGTCCATCAGGAGGCTGCTCGCCAAGCCTCCGCATCCCGCGCCCGCCCAGGAGAGCCCCAACGCCTATCTGCGGCGCGTGGAGGACCGGCTCTACGTCTGCCCATGGCAAAGCCGTCTGCGCTCGTGGCTGGCGTTCTCAGACTTCCGTGGCAGCACTCCCGTGAAGCTCATGGACAGCTTCGTGCCCCAGGCGATCGCGGAGCAGACGGCCGACGACTTCGACAGGTTCAAGCGGCAGGGCGGTTCGGCGGCGCTGCGCACCCACATCAGGACCACGACATGGAACGTGCCGCCGGCCTGGTTCGTGCCCTTCGACGGCAACGAGCGCTGGCTGGTGCTGGGCAAGGCGGCCAACGGCCAGGACACCACGACCACGACTGGCCGCAACCTGATCTACGTGACCTCCATGGCGCAGGCGAGGCGGCGCTCGGCGCGGGCGCTGCAGGTCATCCGCAAGCACGTGGGAGAGGTCGCCACCGGCCTCGAGGTCGAGGACGTCGCCCGCTGGCTGGAGGAGTTCCATCCGCACTCGCTGGTGGAGCTCGACTACGGGGGCCTCGTCCACCTCATGGACGACGAGGCGTTGCAGGCCGATCAGTCGGTCGCGGAGCTCTCAGCCGCCCTCACGGGGCTGGACACAGGTCAAGAAGAACTTGCCTTTGCCATGTATCAGCGTGTGATCTTGCGGTGGAAGTCAATGCAACATCTGGAAAGTGCCAACTGAACCCCAAAGAAACGGTCTGACCTGCATGAGTAGGTCACGTGACACGACTCCACGCTTCTGCGAACTGAGTAGTTTGCCGTTTTCACTGCGATACCACGAAACGTGTCGCTAGAATCACCGAGCGTGACATCGCCATGTGGGCGGGCAGTTGGGTCAAAGAAGGGCTCGCCAATCGCTCAGCGTGGCGGTATGGTCACTTCGGGTGATGCCGCATATGGTCCAGAAAAGCCGCACGCACTGGGCCATAGGGGGACATCCGTGACACGCGCAGAAGCAGTCACAGGATCGCTGAGCCGGTCCACACGGAGGAGAGGCCGCACAAATGTCAGCTCGTACACCCGAGGCCGAGCCACTGCTCACGCCCGCCGAGGTCGCGACCATGTTCAGGGTCGACCCCAAGACCGTCACGCGGTGGGCCAAGGCGGGTAAGTTGACGTCGATTCGCACCCTGGGGGGGCACCGGCGTTACCGGGAGACCGAGGTTCGTGCTCTGCTCGCGGGGATTCCGCAGCAGCGCTCGGAGTAAGTCAGGGATCGTCACGATCCTTAGGGGGGTTCACGGTGGGCCAGGTTCCTCAGCCCGGTCCACCCGCGTGACGAAGTCAGGTCGCCCGCGCGTCGGGGGACGCATACGGGAGTTGGCGCCGCCCGCCCGGCGCCATCCTTCCACCCCGCACACCCCCTGAGATGCCGACCCCCTCACCCCCCGCCCGGCCCTGCCGGTCACCCGGGGCCGTGGCTCCCCCCAAGGAGCCGAGACCTCGAGCCGCCACGCCGTACGGCGGACGACCGCTCGTCAGGTGAGGTCGTTCAGGAGGAGTTCCACGCTGGCATCGTGCGCCGCCGCCACGCCGAGCAGCGCCACCATGTGATCCACCAGCATCCTCTCCAGCGTCGCGCGCTCCACGTCGCGATGCTCGAGCCAGTCGAGCCCGGCCGTCTCGACCGAGGCGATCCACGACCGCAGCGTGATGCGCAGCAACGGGGTGGGCTCCTCGACCCGCATCTGCTTCTGGATCATCCGGAACAACCGCTGCCGCACGCCGTCGACGATCTCGCCGACCTCGCCCGCGCGGTTGGCGGGACCCCCGCGCAGCAGCGCGGCGAACCCGGCAGCGTGCTCCTCGACGAAGTCGAAGTAGCGCCTGAGACCTGAGGCCAGCTCGTCCAGCGGGCGCCCGCCGTCCTGGGGGCGCAGCCGCGACTCGAGCTGCTCGGCCGCGCTCCTCAGCGCGGCGACGTACAGCTCCTGCTTGCCGCCGAAGTAGTGGTAGACGAGCGCCCGGGAGGCGCCCGCCGCCGAGGCGACGTCGTCGATGGAGACGTCCTCGGCATCGCGCCGGCTGAACAGCTCGAGGGCGGCCGCCATGAGCTCCTCGCGGCGCCGATCCACGCTCAGCCTGCGACGCGCAGGACGCGTGTCGCTGCCTGCGGATTTCCCTGCTGTCACCCCTGCACACTATCGGAGGCGCTGCCTAATAACGCTTCGGCCCGTACCCTGCCGCGTCCTCGATCGTTTGGTGAGACAGGTGCCCATCCACGCATCGCGGGGGAGACACATGTCAGGACCGTCAGTCAACACGACCGTCGTCGAGGTAGACACGTTGCCTCGCCCGAGACCCACCATCCGCAACGTCGCCGAGCGCGCAGGCGTCTCCAAATCGCTGGTCTCGCTCGTGCTGCGCGGCTCCCCGCACGTCAGCGAGCATCGCAGGCAGGCCGTCCTGCAGGCGGCCCGCGAGCTCGGCTACCGCCCCAACGCCGTGGCGCGCAGCCTCGTCGAGGGCCGTACCCACCTGGTCGGCGCGCTCGTGGCCGACCTGCACAACCCCTTCTACGCCGAGTTCCTCGACGGCCTGCAGGAGAGCCTGCACGGCGACGGGCTGAGGATGCTGATCGGCAACAGCCAGTGGGACCCCGCCTTCGAGGACGAGGCCGTTGAAGCGTTCCTCGAGTTGAGAGTGGACGGTCTGGTGCTGCTCGGCATCGCCCCGACCAGCGAGACCCTCATCGAGGCGACCTCCTACACCCCCACCGTGGTCGTAGGGGAACGTGACATCGAGCTCGACAACGTCGACATCGTGGTCGACGACGACCAGCTCGGCGCCCGTCTGGCCATCGACCACCTGGTCGAGCACGGGCACCGGCGCATCGCGCACATCGAGGGCTCGCGCGCTTCACGCTGCGAGGGCTACCTGGTGGCCATGCGGCGGCACGCGCTGGCGCCGTACATCATGGTCGAGCACGGTGAGAGCACGGAGGAGGGGGGCAGGCGCACCGCACGCGCGCTGCTCACCCGCGACCCTCGCCCCACGGCCATCTTCGCCGCCAACGACCTGGTCGCGCTCGGCGTGCTGTCGGCGGCGAGCGAGCTTGGACTGCGCGTGCCCGAGGACCTGTCCGTCATCGGCTACGACAACACGCACCTGGCGGGCGTGCACCACATCTCCCTCACCTCCGTCGACCAGCCCAGGCGCACGATGGGCAGGTCGGCCGCGGCGCTGCTGAGCGACAGGATCCAGGACCCGGGCAAGGTCGCCCGCCTGCGCCAGGTCACACCCGAGCTGATCGTACGGCGCAGCTCGGGCCCCGCCCACGAGTGAAGAGGGCGTCTTCTTCACCCGATGCCTTCCCCAAGCCTGGTTCAAACGGCCGTGGCGCCCCGCGGCCCCGGTTGTTAACTCGGACGGGTCACTGCCGTATCTGACCCGGGGGACAGTCATGCGTGATCCAGAACTGGTGTCATGCGCCCAGCGCGCCGCGGCCGAACTCGAGCGGGCCTGGGCGCACTGGCGCGCGGGGCGTGGGCGCGGCGAGGCGGGGGCCGAGTCGGTGGCCAGTTACGTGGCCCACTCCCTCGACCACCCGTGGGGCCGTCCGCGCGTGGTCCTCGGCCTGGACGCCGAGGACGCGAGGGAGCTGGCGGCCCTCCTCCAGCGCCAGGAAGTCGGCGAACACGTCTGGTGAGTCCGCGGGGTCACGTAAGTTGGAGCGCATGCGTGTTCTAGCTGCCTCCGCTCTCGCCCTCTGTGGCCTGGCCGCCGCCTCGTGCGGTGGCGCCGCCGCCAACAGTGAGAGGGTCGCCGCGCCCGTGGCCGCCCAGCCGTCCGCCTCGGCCGCGCCCTCGTCGGCCCCCGCGGCCTCGCCCGCGGCGGGTTCGGCGGCCCCCACGGCCGACAGGCCGCTGGAGGGCAGGACCATCGCGATCGACCCCGGTCACAACGGGGGCAACCACAAGAACCCGAAGGCCATCAACCGTCAGGTCAACGTGCTGACCCAGTGGAAGGCCTGCGACACCACCGGCACCTCCACGAACGACGGCTACTCCGAGGCCGCCTTCACCTGGGACGTCTCCCAGCGCCTCACCAAGATCCTCAAGGCGCGCGGTGCCACGGTGAAGCTGACCCGCGCCGACAACACCGGGGTCGGGCCCTGCATCACCGAGCGGGCCGCGATCGGCAACAAGGCCAAGGCCGACGCCGCCATCTCGGTGCACGCCGACGGCTCGGCGGCCGCCAACCGCGGCTTCCACGTGATCATCCCGAAGAAGATCAACGGCCCCGTCGACCCCGTGGTGAACGACTCGCGCAAGCTGGGCGTCGCGGTGCGCGACGCGTTCAGGAAGGGCACCGGCCTGCCGTACTCCACCTACATCGGGTCGAAGGCGCTCAGCTTCCGCAACGACCTGGGCGGGCTCAACCTCTCGACCGTGCCCAAGATCTTCATTGAGTCCGGCAACATGCGCAACGCGGGTGAGGCCGCCAAGTTCAAGGACGCCGCCTTCAGGCAGCGCATCGCTCAGTCGCTGGCGGACGGTTTGCAAAACTATCTGAAGTGACATCATTCCCGGCATGAACACGCTGCTGCCTCGCCCGAATGTGCTGTCCTCGCTGTCCGGCTCCTACGAGCTCGCCGTCGGAGCCACCGTCTCGGGCCCCGCCGAACTGGCCGACGCCGTACGGCGGGCGCTACCGGTCCTCGACCTGCGCCCCGGCGACACGGGCGCGATCGACGTCAGGTTGGACCCCGCGCTCGGCGAGGAGGCCTACCGCCTGGTCGTCGGTTCGCGTGGCGTCGAGATCACCGCGGGCGGCAGGGCGGGCGCGTTCTACGCCGGGCAGTCGCTGCACCAGCTGCTTCCCGACGCCACCTACCGCAGCGCGGTCACGACCGACGCGTGGACCGTGCCCGGCGTGCGCGTCGAGGACTCCCCCTCCCACAGCTGGCGCGGGCTCCACCTCGACGTGGCGCGGCACTTCCTGCCCAAGCGCGAGGTACTGAGGGTCATCGACCTGATGGGCGCGCACAAGCTCAACAGGCTCCACCTGCACCTGGTCGACGACCAGGGCTGGCGGGTGGAGAGCAGGGCCTATCCCCGCCTGCACGAGGTGGCCTCCCACAGGGCGCGCACCGCCACCAACTACTTCCGCGAGGAGCCCACCTACGACGGGATCCCGCACGGCGGCTACTACACCCTTGACGACCTGGCCGAGATCGCCGCGTACGCGAGGGCGCGCGAGGTCGTCATCGTTCCCGAGATCGACGTGCCGGGGCACGCCTCGGCCATCCTGGCCGCCTATCCGGAGCTGGGCGCGACGGGCGAGAGCTTCGAGGTGCTCGACAGGTGGGGCATCTCCCCCGCGATCCTGTCGCCGCTGCCGCCGACCGTCGACTTCCTCACGGCCGTCTTCGACGAGCTGCTCGGCGCGCTCGGCGCGACGCCGTACGTGCACATCGGCGGCGACGAGTGCGTGCTCGACGACTGGGAGGCCTCCGCCGAGATCTCCGCCTACCGCCGGTCGCTCGGCCTGGCCGACGTGGGCGAGCTGCACGGCTGGTTCCTGCGGCGGCTGGCCGACGTGCTGGCCGAGCGCGGCTCGCGCGCCGTGGTGTGGGACGAGGCCTTCGTGGCGGGCGGGCTGCGCGAGGACACGATGGTGATGCCGTGGCGCGGCATGGGCGTGGGCCGCAGGGCCGCCGCCGCGGGGCACTCGGTGATCGCGACACCGGTGTTCCCGCTCTACTTCGACTACGCGGAGGCCTCCTCCGCGCAGGAGCCGATGGCCATCGGCGACGCGATCACCGTGACGGACGTGGCCTCGTTCGAGCCGGCTCCCTCGTCGTGGGAGCCGGAGGAACGCGAGCGCGTGGTCGGCCTGCAGGCGCAGCTGTGGAGCGAGCGCATCCCCGACGCGCGCGTGCTCGACTACCGGGCGTGGCCGCGCGCCTGCGCGCTGGCCGAGGTCGCCTGGGCGGGAGAGGCCGGCTCCGACTTCATGGGCAGGCTCGAGCGCCACCTCGGCAGGCTCGACGCGCTCGGCGTGGAGTATCGCCCGCTGTCGGGCCCTCGCCCGTGGCAGCAGGGCCGCCCGCACCGCCCCGCCGTCGTGCCGGTGATGAACGCGATGGAGCACCTGGACGAGATGACCCACTCGGCCACCTCGACCAGGCCGAGCGTCTGACCGTCGGCACCTGAGGCGGGTCGCCTCGCGGCGGCCCGCCTGTGCGGGGGAGCGTCTCAGCCCTGCGAGCGGTCGGGCGCCGTGCGGCCGATCAGCTCGGGGACGGTCGTGGCGTGACGGCGCAGGCGGCGGGAGAGCCCGCGGTGGATGCGGGAGGCCCACAGCGGCCCCTCGTAGATCATCCCCGTGTAGCCCTGCACCAGCGTGGCGCCGGCGAGCAGCCGCTCCCACACGTCGTCGACGTCCTCGACCCCGCCCACGGACACGAGCGTCAGCCGGTCGCCCACGCGGGCCCGCAGCCTGCGCAGGACCTCGATCGAGCGCTCCTTCAGCGGACGCCCCGACAGGCCGCCGGTCTCACCCGAGTGGCGGATGGTGGTGTTGGTCGCGATGATGCCGTCGAGCCCCAGCTCGAGCGCCAGGTCCGCCACCGCGTCGACGTCGTCGTCGGCCAGGTCGGGGGCGATCTTCACCAGCAGCGGCGTGCGGCGGGGCGTGGAGTCGGCGACCTCCTTCACCGCGGCCAGCAGCGGTCGCAGCAGCTCGACCGCCTGCAGGTTGCGCAGCCCCGGCGTGTTGGGCGAGCTGACGTTGACGACCAGGTAGTCGGCGAGAGGGGCCAGCTCCTTGGCGCTGGTCACGTAGTCGGCGGCGGCCTCGGACTCGGGCACGACCTTCGTCTTGCCGATGTTGACCCCGACCACCACAGGAACCCCCCGCGTACGGCGCAGCCTGCGCGCCGCCGCCTGCGCCCCCGCGTTGTTGAACCCCATCCTGTTGATCACCGCTCGCCGCCTGACGTCGCGGAACAGGCGGGGACGCGGGTTGCCTGGCTGGGCGTGGGCGGTGATCGTGCCGACCTCGACGTGCCCGAACCCGAACGCCGACAGCGCCTCGGCGCAGGCCGCGTCCTTGTCGAACCCCGCGGCCAGGCCGAGCGGCCCGGGGAAGTGCACCCCGAAGGCCGTCACCCGCAGCGCGGGATCGCTCGGCGCGAGGGCGCGGTGGAGCAGCCGCTTGAGCAGCGGCAGCGTGGAGAGCAGCGCGAGCGCTCTGACGGTTGCGTGGTGCACGGCCTCGGCGTCGAGACGCCGCAAGACCTGCGAGAACAGGAGTCGGTACATCAAGGCTCAGGTTATCGGTCCTGTCCGACAAGGCCCGCTTCGTAGGCCACGATCGCGGCCTGGACCCTGTTGCGGACCTCCAGCCTGGTCAGGATCGTGCTCACGTAGGCCTTGACGGTCCCCTCGACGATGAACAGCCGCTTGGCGATCTCCGCGTTGGACAGCCCCTCGCCGACCAGGGCGAGGACGTCCTTCTCGCGGTCGGTCAGCACGTCGATCCTGTCGCGGGCGGCCGCTCCTCGCGCCATCTGGCCGCCGGAGAGCTGGCTGATGACGCGCTGCGCCACCTTGGGCGAGAGGTAGGCCGCGCCGCCGGCAACGGCGTGGATCCCGGCGATCAGCTCGCGCGGGTCGCCCGACTTGAGCAGGAAGCCGCTGGCGCCGACGTCGAGCGCCTTGGCGATGTAGTCGTCCTCGCCGAAGGTGGTGAGCATGATGATCGCCGTGCCGGGCGCCACCCTGCGGATCTCGGCGGCGGCCGCGAGGCCGTCGAGCTTCGGCATGCGGATGTCGAGCAGCGCGACGTCGGGCCTGTGGCTGATCGCCAGGTCCACGGCCTGCCTGCCGTCCCCCGCCTCGGCGACGATCTGGAAGGAGGGGTCGACGCCGAGGATCGCGCCCACACCCGCCCTGATCATGGCTTCGTCGTCGGCGAGGAGAATTCTGATCACGCCTGTATATTGCCCCATATGGCGCAAGTGAAGGTCTTCGGACGGCGTGACGTATGGGCTGGCCGGCAGCGGGAGATCTCCGACCTGCTCCACGAGTGCGTGGTGAAGGTGTGGGGGCTGCCCGAGGGCAAGCGCTTCCACCGCTTCCTGCTGCTCGACGCCGACGACCTGATCTGCCCGCAGCGCGGCGACGACTACCTGATCATCGAGGTCGTCTGCTTCACGGGTCGCAGCGACGAGGCGAAGAGGGCGCTGATCCGCGAGGTGTTCGCGAAGGCACCCGCGCTGGGGATCTCCACCGACGACCTCGAGCTAACGATCATCGAGATGCCCGCGGTCAACTGGGGCATCAGGGGCGTGCCCGCCGACGAGCTGGCGCTGCCGTACAAGGTTGAGGTTTAGCCGCAGCACCAGCACCGCGGCCAGGACGGCGATGCCGCCCGCCAGCTGACCCGCCGCGAGGCGCTCGCCGTACACCAGCGAGGTGGACACGAGCGTCACGACGGGCTCCGCGCACGACAGGATGGCGGCGGTCGGCGCGCCGAGCAGGCGCACGCCCATGAACAGCGCCACCATCGCCAGCACGGTCGAGACGAGCCCGAGCAGTCCCGTCCAGGCCCAGCCCTCGGCGGTCGCGGGCAGGTCGAGGCCGCCCGTGACGCCGAGCGTGACCGCCGCCGCTGTGAAGACGATCGCCGACAGCAGGTAGACGTCCAGGTTCTCGGGCAGCCCGTCGGCGACGGTCAGGTAGAGCGAGTAGGCGACGGCCGCGCCGAGCGCCAGCAGCACGCCCGACAGCTGCGCCGCCGAGCCGCCCAGGCCCAGCAGGAGCACCAGACCCACGGCCGAGCAGCCGAGCGCGGCCAGCTTGCGCCGGTCGAGCGACTCCCTGCGCAGCCCCACGGCCAGCGCCGTCACCAGCGCGGGATAGGTGTAGAGCAGGAGCGCCGCCAGCGACGCGTCGATGCGGGCGACCGCGCCGAAGTAGCACAGCGCCTGGACGGCGTAGCCGACGCCGCCGAGCCCGACGGCCGTCAGCGCCACCCTGGCGACGGGCAGCGCGGGCCTGCGCCAGGCCACGACGAGCCACAGAACGACGGCGGCGATGAGGAACCTGCCGGTGAGCATCCCCGTCACGCTGACGCCAGACGCGTAGGCCTCCTTGGCGAAGATCGGCGACAGGCCGAAGCCCAGCGCGGACACCAGACACCACAGCACTCCCATGACCGGCCAACCTAGGCAGCGTCGAGCCATCGAGGTAGCCTTGCTTTCCTTTGGATTCCATAGGGGATTCCTTGGTCACTCTCCACCAGCTGCGCTGCTTCCTCGCCACCCTGGAGCACGGCTCGTTCACCGCCGCCGCCGTGGCTCTCGGCTACGCCCAGCCGTCCATCTCCGAGCAGGTGCGCCTGCTGGAGCAGCACCTGCGGGTGACGCTGTTCCTGCGGGTGGGCAGGGGCGTGGTGCCCACCGAGGCGGCGCTGGCGCTGCGCCCCCACGCGGCCGCCGCCCTGGCCGCGGTGGAGGAGGCGGGCAGGGCGGTGGCCGCGGTGCGGGAGGTCCTGACCGGCACGGTACGGATCGGCCTGTTCGGCACCGCCCGCTTCTACCTGGGCGCCGACCTGGTGGCCGACGTCCTTGAGCGGCACCCGGGCGTGCGCGTCCAGCTCATCGGGCAGAACTCCGCCGAGGTGCTCGACCACGTGCGCAGGGGAAGGCTGGAGGCGGCCGTCTCAGCGGTGCCGGTCTCCGGCGAGGGGCTGTCGGTGACCCCGGTGATGCGCGACGAGCTGGTCTACGTCAGCACCGAGGCCCGCGATCCCGTCACGCCCGCCTACCTGGCGTCGCAGCCGCTCGTGCTGCCGCACGTGAGCTGGCGCGAGGAGGACACCACCCGCCGCGCGCTCACGCGAGCCGTCCAGGCGGCGGGTCACGTGCTGCGGCCCAGGGTGGAGGTGGAGGACCCGGAGACCGCGCTGGAGATCGTGGCCCGCGGCCTGGCGGCGACGGTCAGCTGGAGGGGCGTGCTGCACCGGCTGGCCGACCGGCTGCCTGACACGCTGCGCTGGTCGCCGCTCGATCCGCCGCTGCACGACACGTTCGCGATCGTGCACGGCCCGACGCTCTCCCCCTCCACCCGGATGGTCCTCGAGCTGGCCTCGGCGCGGCTGCGCGCCCTCGAGGCTCAGGTCCTCAGGTAGGCCAGGACGGCCAGCACCCTGCGGTGACCGTCGGCGGCGGGCGGCAGGTCGAGCTTGGCGAAGATGTTGGCGATGTGCTTGGCCACCGCGGCCTCCGTGACGACGAGCTCGCGGGCGATGGAGGCGTTGGAGCGGCCTTCGGCGATCAGGCCGAGCACCTCGAGCTCCCTGGGCGTCAGGCGCCGGAGCGGGTCTCGGCGGCGGCCGAGCAGCTGCCGCACCACCTCGGTGTCGATGACCATCCCGCCCCTGGCCACCCTGTTCAGGGCGTCGACGAAGTCGGCCACCTCGCCGATCCTGTCCTTCAGCAGGTAGCCGACGCCCTCGCCGGCGTCCATCAGCTCGGCGGCGTAGGTCTGCTCGACGTACTGGCTGAGCACGAGCACGGGCAGGCCGTCCGCACGCAGCCTGATCGCCGCTCTCAGCCCTTCGTCGGTGAAGCCCGGCGGCATGCGCACGTCGGTGACCACGATGTCGGGTCTGTGCTCGGTGGCAGCCTCCGTCAGCGCCTCGGCGTCGCCCACGGCCGCCACCACCTCGTGGCCGAACCGCTCCAGCAGCCCGACCAGGCCCTCGCGCAGCAGCACGGCGTCCTCGGCGATCACTACTCGCACGGGATCTCCACTCGCATCGTCGTCGGCCCGCCTGCCGGGCTGGACAGCGACAGTCTGCCGCCCACGACCGCGAGCCTGTCGGCCAGCCCCGTGAGCCCCGAGCCCTTGGCCGGGTCGGCCCCGCCCGCGCCGTCGTCGCCGATCTCGACGACGAGCGCTCCCGAGGCCCGGGAGGCCCTGATCCAGGCCCGTGACGCGCCGCTGTGCCTGGCGACGTTCGCCAGCGCCTCGGAGACGACGTAGTACGCGGCCGTCTCGACCGGCTCGGGCAGCCGTTCCAGCGCCGTCTCGACCTCCACGGGGATCGGTGAGCGGGAGGCGACCTCTCCGATCGCCGCGTCCAGTCCCCTGTCGGTCAGCACCTGCGGGTGCACGCCCCTGATCAGCTCGCGCAGCTCGACCAGCGCCTGCCTGGCCTCCTCGTGCGCGCTCGCCACCTGCTCGGCCGCGGGCGAGCCCGGCGGCAGATCCAGCTTGGCCAGCCCCAGCCGCATCGACAGCGCGACCAGGCGCTGCTGGGCGCCGTCGTGCAGGTCTCGCTCGATCCTGCGCCGCTCGACGTCGAACGCGTCGACCAGCCTGGCCCTCGACGCCACGACCTCCTCCAGCCTGTGCGGCTCCAGGAGCTCCCTCGCCATGGTCATGCGGGCCCTGCCCCACAGCAGCAGGACGGCGATCCCGACAGGCACCAGCACGACCCCCGCCACCGAGGCGACGATCGCGGGCCCGAGATCCTCCTGTACGGCCGGCGAGATGATCAGCACGATCGGCCCTCCGACCGCGAACGCGATCATCACCAGGTCGATCCACCACAGCACGAGCAGCGAGGCGAGGCCCAGCCCCAGCTCGCGCCACCGGTGCCGCGCAGGGGGCGAGCCGAGCCTCCACCGCTCGAACCACGCCACGAGGGGCACGGCCGGCACGGCCAGCGCCGCGGCGAACGGCGTGGCGAACGCCATGACCCCGATCGCCACCGCCGCCAGTCCGGGGACGAGGCTGGCCACCAGGTACAGCAGAGCTCTCACCCAGGAATTGTCAGCCTCGCCGTACGCGGGAGAAAACCGATGGACCTTCACAGGCCCCTGAAGCACAATGGACGCCGCACGAAACCTCGGGAGGACCAGATGCGGCAGAGCCTCGGATCGACTCAGCGCCCTGTCCTTCCTACCGAGGTTCCACGCATCCATGACCACCCTGAACATCGGCGTGCTCGCGCACGTCGACGCGGGTAAGACCAGCCTCACCGAACGCATCCTCTTCGACGCGGGCGCCATCCACAGGCTCGGCAGCGTCGACGGCGGCGACACCCAGACCGACAGCGGCGAGATCGAGCGCCGCCGCGGCATCACGATCCGCTCGGCCGTCGCCTCCTTCGCCCTCGGCGACCTGCGGGTCAACCTCATCGACACCCCTGGCCACGCCGACTTCGTCGCCGAGGTCGAGCGGGCGCTCGGCGTGCTCGACGGCGCCATCCTGGTGATCTCCGCGGTCGAGGGCATCCAGGCCCAGACCAGGATCCTGCTGAAGACGCTGCGCAAGATGCGCATGCCCACGCTCCTGTTCGTCAACAAGATCGATCGGAGGGGCGCGCTCGAGCGCGACATCCTCGAAGGGCTGCCGGCCGTCCCCGTCAACCACGTACGGCAGGGCCGCGTCGTCCCTGTGCCACTCGACGCGGAACTCCTCGCCGACCACGACGACACCGTGCTGGAAGCGCTGGTCGAAGGGCGCGCGCTCACGCCCGGCGAGCTGCGCGGGACGCTCGCCGAGCAGACCGCCGCCTGCCTGGTCTATCCGGTCTTCCACGGCTCGGCGATCAGCGGGCAGGGCGTGGCCGAACTGCTCGCGGGCGTCCGCGACCTGCTCCCCGTCCCCACGGCCCAGGACGACGACCTGCGGGGCACGATCTTCGCCATCGAGCGCGACAGGTCCGGCCACAAGGTCGCCTACCTGCGGCTGTTCTCCGGTGAGCTGCACGTGCGGCAGAAGCTCGACTCCGGCCAGGTGACCAGGCTGGAGGTGGTGGGCGCGGGCTCCGAGGACCGGCTCACCGCCGGGAACATCGGCAAGCTCTCGGGCCTGTCGGGCGCCCGCGTCGGCGACAGGCTCTCCCCCGCGCCCGAAGGAGCTCCCGCCTTCGCCAGGCCCAGCATGGAGACGGTCGTCACTTCCGCGGACCCTGCCGACGCCGCCCGCCTGCACGCCGCGCTGCTCCTGCTGGCCGAGCAGGATCCGCTCATCCAGACCAGGGGCCTGCCCGAAGGCGGCACCTCCGTGCTGCTCTACGGCGAGGTGCAGAAGGAGGTGCTGGCCGAGCGGCTGCGTGACGAGTTCGGCGTCGAGGCCGTCTTCGCCGACAGCACGCCGCTCTACCTCGAACGCCCCGTGGGCGTGGGCGAGGACTGGAAAGAGATCGGCAGGCACGCCGACAACACCTTCCTCGCCACCGTCGGCCTGCGGGTGGAGCCTGGAACGGGTTACTCGTTCAGGCGGGAGGTCGAGCTCGGCTCGCTCCTGCACAGCTTCAACCAGGCGATCGAGGACACCGTCCCCCTCACTCTCACCGAGGGCCTGTACGGCTGGCCCGTCGTCGACTGCGCGGTCACGCTGACCAGGTCGGGCTTCGTCGCGCCGCTCAGCACGGCGGGCGACTTCCGCAACCAGACCCCTGTCGTGCTGAGATCCGCCCTCGCCAGGGCGGGCACCAGGGTCTACGAGCCCTGCCACGCCTTCGAGGTGGAGCTGCCCGCCGACGCGTTCGGCCCCGTCACGGCCAAGCTGACAGGGCTGGGGGCCGAGCTGGACGACACCTCACCCACGCTCGTCACGGGCTCGCTGCCCGCTCGCCTGGTCAACGAGGCCAAGCGGCACCTGCCCGGGCTGACGCGCGGCGAGGGCGTGTGGTGGTCCACGCCGTCAGGGGATCGCCCGGTGAAGGGCCGTGCTTTCCCCGTCAGGCGACCGGGCCGTTAAAGACTGCTCGACATCCCGATAATCCTCGCCTCCACAGCCGCCCACAAACGCGGAATGGGTATTTCTACCGCCAACATACTCCCAACGAAAAGTTGCCCACGAATCTTCTGTTTCGCCTGCTCCAATACGGAATCTGCGATTGCCGGGCGGCTACGATCTAGTCTTTGTTGAGGGGTTTTCTCGCCTATTTTGCAGGGGCCGATCTCGGCCCTCGTCAGCAGTAGGAAAGAAAGCAAACAAAGGCTCGCCGATGATCTTTAAATTGATTAGGTCGGGCAAGGGGCGCATGCCGACTTAAGGTGATTTGCGGAGAAATGATGGCTGTATCTGTAGGGGATGACCGCCATGCCGCGGTGTGGGCGGGACACCGGCGATCTGGGTACTGGACAGCCGTCCAGCCGCTTGGCCTGATGAGCATCGACCTGGTGTGCATGACGTTCAGCGCGCTGATGGCCGGGCAGACGCCCTGGCGGGTCCTCCTCGCCTGCGTCCTGGTCGTCGCGGTGAACGCCGCCGGCCGGGTGTACGAGCCGAGGATCCTGCCCTCCAGCCTCGACAGGGGGTTCTGGCTGGCCTGCGCGGGACTGGTCGCCACCCTGGCCGCCTTCTGGGAATCAGCCTCCTTGACCGTGGCCGTCATCGCCGCGGCCCTCTTCACCTTCCTGGCCTTCTGCGGCAGGTGCGTCTTCCACGCCGCCGTGCGCGCCACGCGCAGGCGCGGCGGCATCAAGCCCGCCGTGGTGGTGGGCGCCAACCCGCACGGGCACCGCCTGGCCTCGGCCCTGCTCGGCTTCCCCGAGTACGGCCTGCTGCCGATCGGCTTCCTCGACGAGGAGACCGACAGGGACACCGGGCCTCCGGTGCTCGGCACCCCTGACGACCTCGCCGAGATCTTCCGCGCGCACGAGGTGCGCGCCGTGGTCATCGCGGGCCAGGAAGGACAGGACCTGGCCAGGGCCGCCAGGGAGCTGGGCTGCGAGGTCTACCTCGCCCCCGAGCCTGACGATCTGGTCCTGGACTTCGCCCCGCTGCGCGAGCACGTCAGGAGCTTTCCGCTGCTGCGCATGCGCCCCGACCCGCAGACCCGCCTGACCTGGCCGCTCAAGCGGGCACTCGACATCGCGGTCGCCCTGATCGGCCTGATGATCAGCGCGCCGATCCTCGCCGTCTGCGCGCTCATGGTGCGCTGGGAGATCGGCTCCGGCGTGCTGTTCAGGCAGCGCAGGGTCGGCTGCGGCGGCAGGCCGATCGAGCTCATCAAGCTGCGCACACTCAAGCCGGTGGACGCGCACGAGTCGGCCACCCGCTGGAGCATCGCCCACGACCGCAGGCTCGGTCCCGTGGGGAAGGCGCTGCGCAGGTCCTCACTCGACGAACTGCCTCAGCTCTGGAACGTGCTCAAGGGCGACATGAGCATCGTCGGCCCCAGGCCTGAGCGCCCCTACTTCGTCGACCAGTTCTCCGCCACCACCCCCGGCTACCGCCTGCGTCACAGGGTGCCGGTCGGGATCACCGGCTGGGCGCAGATCCACGGGCTGCGCGGCGACACCTCGATCGAGGACAGGGCGCGCTTCGACAACCACTACATCGACGACTGGTCGCTCAGGACCGACTTCAAGATCATGCTCAGGACCGCCTGGTCCCTGCTCCGCCCGGGTGGAAGCTAGGGATGCGCGACCTGCTCCCCACGACCCTGGCACGCGGGCCGAGTCTCCTGGCCGCCGCGACCGTGATGCTGACCTGCCTTCCCTCCCGCACCGACGACCCCGGCTCCGCGGTCCACGTGACCGTGGCGGACGGGGCGTCCGTGGCGCTGGTCGCCGTGGCCGCGACCTGCCTCGTGGCGGGGCGCCCGCGCCTTCCCCAGCGCGCGCTGGTACTGACCCCTCTGGTGCTCGGCGTCACGGCGGCGACGCTGACCTCCCCCGACGCGCTGACGAGCCTGCCCGGCTACCTCCGTTTCCTGCAGGTCTTCGTGCTGATCCCGCTGGCGGTCCTGATCACGCTGCGCCGGCGGGAGGACGTGTGGCTGGTGGGCGGGGCGCTGGTCGCCGCCGCCGCCGTCCAGGGGGTCGTCGGCTGCTACCAGGCGTTCACCGGAACGGGCGCCTCGTACGGAGGCGAGAGGGTGCGCGCCGTCGGCACGTTCGGCGCGCTCGACGTCATGGGCATGGCGACTGTCGTCAGCTACGGCCTGATCCTGCTGTTCGCGCTCGGACTGTGGCTGCGCGGCAGGCAGCGGATCGCCGCCCTCGCCGGCGCCGGCCTGCTGACCGTTCCGCTGGTCCTTTCGCTGAGCCGGGGCACCTGGCTCGCGCTGCTCTGCGCCGCGGCGGTCATGCTCGTCAGGTACGGCGCGCGCACCGCCGCCCGGGTGGCGCTGGTCACGGCGGCCGCCGCCTTCCTGCTGGTCTTCGGCTTGGGCGTGGGCTCGGACACGATCGGGCAGCGGCTGACCTCCATCACCTCCTCGTTCTCCCAGCCCGACCAGTCGGTGAGCGACCGCTACAGCCTGTGGGAGACGGCGGGAGCGATGTGGACGCACCACCCGCTGACCGGCGTCGGTCCCCGCCGGTTCGCCGAACTGCGCGACAGCTACGCGCCGACCGGGCTGTCGTCGGGCAGCGACACCGACGACCCCGTCAACGGGTTCACGCGGCAGCCGCTGCTGTCGCCGCACAACATGTACCTGCTGGTGCTGAGCGAGCAGGGCGTGCTGGGGCTGGCCGCCTTCGCCTTCTTCTTCGGCGCGCTGCTCGTCTGGACGTTCAGGCGGAGCGGGGTGGCGGTCGCCGGGCTGCTGACCTGGCAGGTCGTCGACTTCGCCTACTCCGACATCGGCGGCGCGCCCACCCTGGTCATGGCCGTGACGCTGGGTCTCGCTCTGACCTGGGCCACGAACGGGTGGCCGCGATGACCACGGCCGCCCCGGCAGGGCTGAAGGCCGCGAGCCTCACCGCCGTCCTCGTCGGGCTCGGCTCGATGCTCGGCTTCGGTCGCGACCTGCTGCTGGCCAGGACCTTCGGAGCCGACTCCGCCACCGACGCCTTCCTGGTCGCCTGGATGATCCCGGAGACCTCCGCGCCCCTGCTCATCGAGGGCATGGCCTTCCTGATGGTCCCGCTGTTCAGCAGGGCCGCCGAGCGGGGCGGCGACGTCAGGAACCTGGTCGCGGCGACGCTGCCGCACATGAGCGTCGCGCTGCTCGGCCTGACCGCGCTGACCGCCGCTGGGGCTCCCTGGCTCGTGGCCCTGCTGGCCCCCGGCATCGCCGACCCCGAACTGGCCGTGCGGTGCATGCGGCTCACCTCCGTGACGATCCTGATGTTCGGCATGGCCGGATATCTGAGCGCGGCGCTGCGCACGCTCCACGCCTTCGGCCCGCCCGCCGCCATCAGCGTCGCCTACAACCTGGGCATCATCGCCGTCCTCTGGGTCTTCCAGGATCACGGCGTGTCCGCGGCCGCCGCGGGGGTCGCCCTCGGCGCGATGGGCATGGTGCTGATACAGGCGCCTGCCTTCGTGCGGAGGCTCGGACGGCCGCGCAGGCCCACCCGCAGGATGCTGCTGCCGCTGGGGGCCTTCCTGCCGATCGCCGCCTACACCCTCGAACGCCAGGGGCAGGTCTTCGTCGAGCGGTTCGCCGGATCGTCGCTGGCCGAAGGGTCGATCTCGCACCTCAACTACGCCCAGAAGATCGCCCAGGTGCCGATGATCCTGTCGCTGATCGTCGCCACGGTCACCTTCCCCCACCTCGCGCGGGCCATCACGGCAGGCGACGGCCCCGCCGTCTGGCGCAGGCTGACCGACGACCTGGTGACGGCGGCGGCGACCGTGCTGCTCGCCACCGCGGTGCTGGTGGTGTGCGCGCCGGAGATCGTCAGGCTGCTGCTGCAGCACGGCGCGTTCACCGACGCCGACACCGAGGCCACGGCCCTGATCATGCGCGTCTACTCGCTCGGACTGCTCGGACAGTCGGTCGTCGGCGTCGTGTGCAGGGCGTTCTTCTGCGGCGCCCGCCCGACCTGGTATCCGGCGCTGGCGATGGCCGCGGGGCTGGCCGCGACGATCGCGCTGGCCACACCGCGCTGGGGGACGACAGGGATCGCCGCGGCCAACGCGGCCGGCATCACGCTGAGCGCGGTGATCCTGTTCGCGGGGATGCGCGGCCCCGCCATCGGCCTGTCCGTGCGCTCCGTCGCACGGCCGGCCGCCTGCCTGCTCCTGGCCGGCGCGCTCGCCGCCGCGGCCGGATGGGGCACTCGTTCGCTGCTGGCGGGCCTGCCGCCTGCGGCCGTCCTGGCGCTGACCGCGGCCGCCACCGCGGCGGTGTTCTGCGCCGCCGCGGCACTCACGGGAACAGAGGAGATCACCACAATGATCAGGATCCGAGGTCGCGCATGACCGCCATGCCGCTCGTCCTCATGTACCACTCGGTGACGAAATACGACGACGATCCCCTGAACATCACCGTCTCCCCCGACAGATTCGCCGCCCAGCTGCGCTGGCTGGCCAGGCGCGGGCTGCGCGGGGTCTCGATGCGCGAACTGCTGGCCGCCAGACGAGCCGGTACGGCGCGCCGCCTGGTCGGGCTCACCTTCGACGACGGCTACACCGACTTCGTGAGCGAGGTCGTCCCCGCGCTGCTGCGTCATCACTTCACGGCGACCGTGTTCATGGTCTCCGGCAGGCTCGGCGGCTCCAACGAGTGGGACGCCGGCTATCCCGTCAAGCCGCTCATGGACGCCGACGACCTGCGCAGGGTGGCGCGCCAGGGCATGGAGGTCGGCTCGCACTCGGTCGTGCACCCCTCGCTGACCTCCCTGACGGGCACCGAGCTCAGGCACGAGCTGACGGCGAGCAAGGCGGCGCTCGAAGAGATCGTGGGCGCCGAGGTCATCGGCTTCTGCTACCCGTACGGACACGTCGGCGCCCGCGAGGTCGCCGCGGCCAGGGGCGCGGGCTACGACTACGCGTGCGCCATCTGGAAGTCCGAGCACACCGGCCCCCACGCGCTGCCCCGCACCTACATCGGTGACAGGGACGGAGCGTTGAGGCTGCGCGCCAAGAGGATGCGACACCGGATGCGGTGGGGGTCGTGAAGGTCCTGCACGTCATCACAGGACTGGCGGCGGGCGGCGCCGAGCAGCAGCTGCGGGCGCAGTTGCCGTACATGAGCGCCGACTGCGAGGTCGCGGTGCTGACGGGGTCGGGCGTGGTGGCCGAGGCCATCGAGGCGTCGGGGGTGCCCGTCCACCGCATCGACATGCGCGGCAACCGCGACCTGCGGGCGCTCGGACGGCTGGCCAGGCTGATGCGGACGGGCCGCTACGAGGTCGTCCACACGCACCTGTACCGCGCGTGCGTGTACGGGAGGCTCGCCGCGCGGCTGGCCAACGTTCCCGCGATCGTGGCGACGGAGCACTCGATCGGCAAGGAGCTGATCGAGGGCCGTCGCATCACCAGGCCGGTCAGGGCGCTCTACCTGGCCAGCGAGCTGCTCGGGCACGTCACGGTGGCCGTCTCGCCCACCGTGGCCGACCGGCTGGCCACCTGGGGCATCCCTCGCTCGCGCATCGTCGTGATCGCCAACGGCGTCGACGCGGGCGCCTTCCGCTTCGACCCTCGCCTGCGCGAGCGGACCCGCGACGCGCTCGGCCTGCCGCGCGAGGCGTTCGTGGTGGGCGGCGTCGGCAGGCTGGAGCCCGGCAAGCGGTTCGACCTGCTCGTCGAGGCGATGCTGGGGCTCGACGACACCTTCCTGCTGCTGGTCGGAGCCGGATCCCGCAGGCTGCAGCTCGAGAATCTCGCCCGCGCGCTGGGAGTCGACCGCCACGTGATCTTCGCGGGCGAGTCGCCCGACACGCGCGCCATGCTGTCGGCGATGGACGTGCTGGCCGCGCCCTCGCAGGAGGAGACGTTCGGGCTGGCCGTCGTCGAGGCGCTCGCCGCGGGGCTGCCGGTCCTGTACGACACCTGCCCGGCCGTCGACGACCTGCCGCGTGACGCCGCTCCCGGAGCGCGCCGCGTCACGCCTGGCCGGCTCGGCGCCGAGCTCAAGGAAATGGCCTCCACGCGGCCGTCCAGGCTGACGCCGCCGGGGGCCGTCCGGCTCTACGACATCCGACACCAGGTCGACCAATTGGAAGCGCTATACCGGCGCCTGCTGGGCGCCCCGGGCAACGAGGAGAGGCGATGACGTCGATGACATGGACGCAGGCACGCGTGACGGGGTGGCTGAGGCGATGGTGGCTGCCGCTGTCCCTGCTGCTCGGGGCGCTGGCCGGGCTCTTCTACTCGCTGGCGAGGGAGCCCGTCTACAGCTCCGACGCTTATGTCGTGGTGGTGTCCGAGGGCGATCCTGGGCGAACGGCCAACTTCGCCCAGGCGTACGCGAGGATCGCCGTCCAGCCCGGGCTGATCACCAGTGGCGAGCAGGCGCACCGGACCCTGAGCGCCTCCGCCTCTCCCGACGCTCCGCTGGTGCGGCTCACGGCCATCGCTCC
Organism: Nonomuraea roseola; assembly: GCF_039535395.1. Lineage (NCBI taxonomy): Bacteria > Bacillati > Actinomycetota > Actinomycetes > Streptosporangiales > Streptosporangiaceae > Nonomuraea > Nonomuraea roseola. The sequence goes on along the minus strand of NZ_BAAAXC010000015.1, from coordinate 3,330,665 downwards.
CACCGCGCAGGAGGCCGTCGCGCGGGCCGACCAGGCCTCGACGGCGCTGATCTCCTACGCGAACATGCAGGCGACCAACACCGGAGTGCGGCTGGCCAGCTTCGCGAGCGCGTCGATGCCGCTCGCACCCTCGTCGCCCGTGCTCCTGGTCAACGTGGGCATCGGGACGGCCGCGGCGGTGCTCGTCGCGGGGCTCGTCTTCCTCGCCTCGCCGTCCGTGGCGAGCGGGTCGCGCGGGGAGCGCGCTCCCTCGCTGGTCGGGGCCGAGGCATGAGGGCGCGCCGCCCGGCGGGCGCGGTGGGAGCACCGCGAGTCCTGCACGTGACACAGCCCGTGGACGGCGGCGTCGGCGCCTACGTGGCGGCCGCGGCGGCCGACCAGGTACGGCGAGGCTGGCACGTCGCGGTCGCCTGCCCCAGCGAGGGGCGGCTGCGCCCCCACCTGGCCGAGCTGGGCGTCCCGTGGCTCGACTGGCGGGCAGGACGCTCGCCGGGCCCCGCCGACCTCGCCGCGGGGCTGAGGCTCGGGAGGCTGCTGCGTGACTTCGCCCCCGACGCCGTCCACCTGCACTCCGCCAAGGCGGGCCTGGTGGGCAGGGCCGTCATCCGCGGCAGGGTCCCCACGCTGTTCCAGCCGCACGGCTGGTCGTGGCTGGCCGCACGCGGGCCCGTCGCCGCGATGGCGCTGGCGTGGGAGAGGGCGGCGGCCCGCTGGGCCGGCGTACTCGTGTGCGTGGGCGAGGGCGAGACGGCGACCGCCCTGCGGCACGACGTGCGGGGAAACCTCGTCATCGTGCGCAACGGAGTCGACCTCAGACGGTTCAGGCCCGCGGGACCGCAGGAGCGGGCCGCGGCGCGGGCGCGTCACGGCGTCCCGGAGTTCGCGCCGCTGGCCGTCTGCGTGGGCAGGGTCACCAGGCAGAAGGGCCAGGACCTGCTGCTGTCCGCGTGGGAGCTGGTCACGAAGGACTGCCAGGCGGCGAGGCTGGTGATCGTCGGCGACGGCGACCTGCTCGAAGGGCTGCGCTCGCAGGCGGGGCCCGGCGTTCACTTCGCCGGGCCCGTGGCCGATCCTCGATCCTGGTACGCCGCCGCGGACGTGGTGGTCCTGCCCTCGCGCTGGGAAGGTTTGCCGCTGACCGCCCTGGAGGCCTTGGCCACGGGGCGGGCGCTGGTCGCCTCCGACGTGCCTGGCCTGGCGGAGGTGGTCGGCGACAGGGTGGGCGCCGCCGTACCCGCTGAGGATGTCGAGGCGCTCGCCGGGGCTCTGCTGCTCAGGCTCGCGCAGCCGGAGCTCGCCGCCGCCGAGGGACGCGCCGGCGCGCTGCTCGCCTTGGCGTACGACGACCGCGTGGTGTTCGACGCGCTCGCCGAGCACACCCTCGGGCTCCTTGGCTCGGCCTGTGGAACCGGGTTCGGCACCAGCACCGCGCCCACGGCCACGGTCCCGGCGGGACGTTCCGAAGGCGTGGGCACCGGCGTGGCCGGCGTTCCGGGCGAGGGCGTCGGCGTCGCGGCGATCAGCACGGACGGTGCGGGTGTCTCGGATGCCGTCGGTGTGGCGGTCGCGGAAACCCCGGCGGCCGGCGTGGCGGTGGTCGGGGTGACGGGGCTCGGCGTGGTCGAGCCGGAGGTGCCCGGGCTGGATGTGGCCGAGATGGATGAGAGCGGGCTGGAGGTGGCCGAGATGGATGTGGCCGAGCCGGAGGTGACCGGGGTGGGCGTGCCCGGGGTGGGTGTGACCTCCGCCGGTGTGACGGTGGGCGTGGCCGAGGGAGTGGGCCTCAGCATCGTGCGGAAGACCGCCGACGAGCGCGGGTTCATCGAGCACTGCCAGACACCGTGCGAGCAGTAGTCGGAGATCGAGTGATACACCACGTCGTGCTTGGCGATCCAGTTCAGCATCCTGCGCACGTAGTCGGGGCGGTCGCCGTAGCGGAAGAGCCCCCATTCGGGGAAGGAGATCGGCTTGCCGTGCGCCTTCGCGAAGTCGGCCTGCGCCCGCAGCCCGTACGGCTGCTTGACGTAGTCGGAGAACTCCTCCCCCGGGGCCTGGTCGTAGCTGTCCATCCCGATGATGTCGACCACGTCGTCGCCCGGATAGCACTTGGTCCAGGGGATCGCGTCGCGTCCGCGGCTGGGCGCGAAGTCGAAGCGGAAGTTCTGTCCCGGCACGGAGCGCATGGTCGTGACAATGCGCCGCCAGTAGTTCTTCCACGCCTTGGGATTGGGCGCGCAACGGCTCGAGTAGGTGGTGCCGTTCATCTCCCAGCCGAGCACGATGATGGTGTCGGCCGCCTTCGCGGACACCAGTTTCTGCGCCAGCCGCTCGAAGAAGGGGTCGAAGGCGCCATGGGCCCCCGCGGTCAGCAACACGGAGACCGTACTGTCAGGCATCTCAGCCTCGTTCGGCGCGATCATGGGCACGTTCAGCGCCAGGATCCGGCCAGGTTCGGCGGCGCGCCAGGTGGTCCATGGTTCGAGAATGAAGCCGGGCCCCTGAAAGGCCGACCAGTTCTCACCGGGCAGATACGTACGGCCGACCGTCACCTCCGTGCCGAGCCACTCCTCGAAATAGGGCAGGCGTTTGGTGCCTCGCGCGTCGGAGGCCAGAAAGACGCCGAGCGCGGCGCTTTTCTTGGGCTCCGTCCTTGGCGTCGCACCGTTCACGCCGGTGCTTGTGGCAAGCCACGCGATCGCCGCCGATCCGGCGACTGCTGCGAAAAGCCAGCGAAAGTGTTCCTTTTGGGCTGTCATGGCAAACGTCCCTACACGTTGTCTCTAGTCTCACCCTATATACCCCACTCGCCGACTTGCCGAATATTCACCACGCGAGTTGGCAGTGAATGTCCTGCATAAGGCATAAGGAATGAGGTGGAGAATATGCTGGATTCGACGGTGCCCGCGCTGGTTCTGCGGCTCGACGACAACATCTTTCATCATGGGACACTCGGCGCAATTCGCTCGCTGGGAAGAGCGGGCGTCGAGGTGCACGGGCTTATCGAGGGCAGGCACGCGCCTGTCTCCCGGTCGAAGTACCTGGCGCACATGTACACCTGGCCGAAAGGCAGGAGCTTCGTCGAGACGCTGACCGCGGTGGCCGAAAGGATAGGTCGCAGGGCGGTGCTGATCACGATGGACGACGCGGGCGCCATCGCCGTCGCCGAGCACGCGGCCGCGTTGCGCCCGTTCTTCCTGCTGCCCGACCAGGCGCCCGCGCTGCCGCGCGCACTGGCGGACAAGGCGGGGCTCGCCGACGTGTGCGCGTCCCTCGGCATCGCCCAGCCCGAGACCCGCGTCGTCGCCACCGAGCAGGAGGTCGGGTCGGCGGTCGCAGCCCTCGGGCTTCCCCTCGTGGCCAAGTGGGCCCAGCCGTGGCTGCTCCCCCCGGCAGCGGGACTGCGCAACACCAGCGTGATCCACAGGCCGGAGCAGGCCGTCAGCCTGCTCGGCAGAGGCGGCGACAGCGACCTGCTCCTACAGCGTTTCGTGCAGGGAGGGGCGAAGTCCGACTGGTTCTTCCACGGCTACTACGACCAGGACTCGACATGCCTGTTCGGTGGCACGGGGCGCAAGGAGCGCGCCTATCCGCCGGGTGCGGGCCTGACGACGTACGGCTGTTCGGTGCCCAACCCCGCCATCGAGAAAGCGGCCAACACGATGGCCGCGGCGCTCGGCTACCGCGGCGTTCTCGATCTGGACTTCCGCTACGACGCGGCGCGCGACGCCTACTGCCTGCTGGACTTCAACCCCAGACTGGGCGCGCAGTTCCGGCTGTTCAGCGACGACCGCGGCCTCGACCTGGTGCGAACCATGCACCTGCACCTGTCGGGGAGGTGGAGGACCGCCGCCCGCCCGGTCTACGGGCGCACCTTTCTGGTGGAGAACTACGACGTTTTCCCCGCGTTTCGGATCGGGCGCGAACGCACCTGCGCCGGATGGCTGCGCGCGATACGGCAGGCGGACGAGCTCGCGTGGCTCTCGGCGGACGATTACTGGCCATTCGTGGCAATGACCGGACAGACGATAAAGCGTGGCTTTACTCGCCTCAAGAGCCGCCGGAAATAGGCTTTTGTCGCTCACGAACGGGAGGAGACGTTTTGCAGACGCCGGTGATAGACGTGGCAATTGTGGGCGCGGGTCCCTACGGGCTTTCCGTTGCCGCCCATGCGCTGGACGCCGGGCTCGACGCGCAGGTGTTCGGCCGTCCCATGCAGGCGTGGGAGCAGCACATGCCACGGGGTATGTTGCTGAAGTCCGAGCCCCAGGCCTCCCACCTCGGTGACCCCGATCGGCGATACGGGCTCGACGCCTACCGCCAGTACTCCTACGGCGAGCCCGTCCCCGTGGAGACCTTCGTCGCCTACGGCAGGTGGTTCAGCGCGCAGACGGTCAAGAAGGCGCTCGACGAGTCCACGGTGACCACCGTGGGATCCGAGGGCGGACTGTTCGCCGTCACCCTCTCGTCGGGTGACTCCGTGCTGGCCAGGACCGTCGTGCTGGCGGTCGGCTTCCTGCCGTTCGCCCACAGGCCCGCCGCGCTGGCCGGGCTGCCGCCCGAGGTGTCGTCGCACGCCAGCGACCACCACGACCTGTCGGCCTTCGCAGGCAGGGACGTGACCGTCGTGGGAGCGGGTCAGTCCGCGCTCGAGACCGCGACGCTACTGAAGGAGGCGGGGGCCATGGTCCGGGTCGTCGCCAGGTGCAAGGCGCTGGCCTGGAACGACACGCCCGTCGAGAACCGATCGATGCTCGACCGCATGCTGGCGCCCGGCTCGGGTCTCGGCACCGGCTGGCGCTCGTGGGTGTGGTCGGAGCTGCCGGGAGCCGTCCGCTACCTGCCGAGGGCGGCCAGGAGGCACATCGTGCGCAACACGCTCGGGCCGGCCGGGTCCTGGTGGCTGAGGGAGCGGTTCGAGGGGGCCGTCCCCGTGACGCTGGGCGCGAAACTGGCGGGCGCCGAGCACCGCGACACCGTGCGCCTGCGCCTGCGCGACGCGGCGGGCGAGGTCAGCACGATCGAGACCGAGCACGTCATCGCCGCCACCGGCTACAAGGTGGACCTCGGCAGGATCGGCGTCCTCGACCCGGACCTGCGCCGCGGGATCCGCAGCGAGGGCCCGACCCCACGGCTGACGAGGACCTACGAAAGCCCGATCAGCGGTCTTTATGTGGTCGGACTCGCTTCGGCCGCCACTTTCGGACCCGCCATGCGTTTCGTGCACGGCGCCGACTTCGCCGCGAGAAGGGTGACCCGCGGCCTACTGGGACAGGTGCGTAAATCAGCTTGAGCAGCGAGTTTTCCATGCCTTTGACCGTGTCCAGCGGAACAGAACTCCCGGTGGTGACGGAAGACAAGCCAAACGGTTTCTCGGGAGCGAAAATGTATGTTCGTAAAGTCCTCACCGGCGTGGCTGCGGCCCTCGTCGGGATGGCGGGAATCGTTCCCATGGCGTATGCGGACGGGCCTCAGACCTTCACGAACTCGGCGACGGAGGCCCATGGCAGCACCGCTTCGGGGGTGAAGGTCACCGTGAGGAAGGCGCCGGTCGGCAGCACCAAGGTGGTCTGGGCCCAGGTCGCCCCCGCGGACCCCGCGGCGCTCGACGACGAGTTCCTCATCCCGGCGAACGCCAAGGCGGGAGCCGGCATCCTCGACCTCTACGAGGAGTTCGACGTCAACCCGAACGGGTGGAGCGACGTCGTCGCCCTGACGTTCACCTTCTCGAGGCCGGTGCGCGACCCGCGCCTGCACGTGTACGGCACGGGCGGCGTGGTGACCGAGGGCACCGAGCGGGACGACTACTGGGCAGGCCTGCGCCTGATGGGCGGGACGCCGTCCACACCGACCTTCAGCAAGGTGGCGGGGTTCCCCGGCTACCGGGTCACGGACGACACCATCGTGCCCGAGCGGTTCACCAGGACGAGGACCACGACCTGCGGAGTGGTGTACACCTGCGGCACCGTCCAGGTGAACGGCACCCTGCGCTCGTTCACCGTCATGCTGCGCGCTCGTGACGTCCGCTACCGCGACGACGCGGGCCGCCCGCAGATGTGGGGCGCCTTCAAGCTGTCCCTCTACGAGGACGCCTCCGACGCGCCCGCCACCTACGGCGCCGCGTCGCACATCCTCACCGACACCTACCTCGGTGACGGCGTGACGGCCGACCACACCACCAGCGACAGCGTCACTCCTCGCGCGCTGAGTCAGGGGACCGACACCGACGACGCCATCGCGGCGGGCGGGCCTCCGCCGCTGGCGGGCAACGCCAGGACGTACACGCTGGCCGTCCCCGTGGGCGGACCTTCGGAGGCGGCGCTGGCGGGCTGGATCGACTTCGACCGCAACGGCAAGTTCGACGCGGGCGAGCGGGCACAGGCTTCGGCTGAGGCGGGGAGCACGACGAGGGAGCTAACCTGGAACGTTCCAAGGAACGTCAGGCAGGGTGCCACATGGCTGAGGCTGCGCACGGCCGCGACCGCCGACGACGTGGCACGGCCGACCGGTTGGGCCGACAGCGGTGAGGTCGAGGACCACCAGATCACACTCGCCGAGCGGGTCGCCGCGACGCCCATGGAGCGACCGGTGAGGGCGGAAAGGTCCGACAAGTGGGATAACCGGGACAGGCGCAACAGGCGGGAGAGGGTGGACCACCACGCGTTCAGGCAGTACCTGAACCTCTGGTAACCCACCGTTTCTCGGAGGCCACCGCCGGTGACACACCGGCGGTGGCCTTTTCCGTTCCGCCCGCGACCTAGACGGACGGCGTGACGGGGCCGTGGAGGCGGACGCCCTCGGCGGCGAGCCGCTCCTCGTAGGCGCCCGCGAGGTCGCGCAACGCCGCCCCGCCGTCCCCACGGTAGGCGGGTCCGTGCATGAGGCACAGCGCGCTCGGTTCCAGGTCGGCCAGCGCGCGCATGGTGGGGCCGGTTCCCGGGGTCAGGCACGTCGCGCCGAAGGTGTCCTCGGCGGCCAGGGCAGGGCTGACGATCTCCACGTCGGTGACCGCAGGGGACTCCCCCATCGAGGTGAACAGGTCACCGCAGAGCAGGGTGCCCGTGGTCTCCTCGAAGAACAGGCCGGCGTCCCAGCCGTGCGGCACGTGCGGGGTCTCGATCCGCCGCATCCGCTTGCCGCCCAGGTCCATGACCTCGCCGTCTGCCAGCGGCCTGGGTGGCCGGTCCGCGAGGTCGTTGACGGACACCAGACAGCCCAAGGCGCCGTGCGCGATCTGCGCGTGGGGCGCGGCGGCGAGCCAGGAGTTCATCGATCCGCACTCGTCGGCCTCGAGGTGCCCGAAGGTGACCCAGCGCAGCCGCTCGACCGGCATCACGCGCTCCACCGCCGCCGACACCAGTGGGAACAGCCCCCGCAGTCCGGTGTGGAAGAGCAGCGGTTCTTCCGCGTCGACGAGATATTGGTTGAACATGATCCCGGCGTCAGGGATGAAGGTTGACAACCGGTATATACCTGGCGCGACTTCCGCCACGGTGGTGTCCATCCTGTTGCTCCCCTCGGAGCGATTCCCCGTCCTTTTATCGTCTCACGGCAGGTCAAGAGGCCTTTCGTCATCGCATATCGGCGAGATTTCCCATGAATCCGAACCTTTGCGGCATTTGACGCGTCACACCCTGGCAACAGCCCTGTGACTCCTGAGCTTGGAGAGAACAACGTGGTGCTAGGACGCACACTCATAGCGGTGGCCGTGACACTGACCGCCGCGTTCAGCGTGGAAGGGGCGGCGGCGAAAGTCGCCAGGCCCGCCGCGAAGGCGCCCGCCCCCTCCGTCGCCGTACCCGCCGTTACCGGGGTGCCTGCCGGCGAGAGGTCGGTGAAAGCCGAAGAGGACGCCGAGTGCGTCCGCGTCAAGGGCGCGACGGCCTGTGTGGGCCCTGACGAGAGCGACAGGCCCGGCGTCACGATCGAGGACACCAAGAACGACAGGCTCCACCCCGCGGTGGAGTACTACCTGAACGGTTACCTCGGCACGAAGTACGTCATCCACAACCTCGGGCGCGAGGGCGAGATCAAGGGAAGCAGGGAGATCGGCAAGAGCGTCACGTTCAGGGCGGCCGTGTACAACGGCAGCCGGCTGATCAAGGTCAGCAGGTGGAAGACGGTCCGCGACGTCACCAAGTACCCCGTCAAGAGGGACACCCACGTGACCCCGGCCGCCGCCCAGGCCAGGTCGAAGGTCTGCACCTCGACGAAGGGCGCCGCCAGCGTGTGCTTCGGCGGGAAGAACACCTTCGTGTTCGCGTGTGACACGGGCGCTGACACGCATCAGGCGCGGGCGGAGTACTTCGTGGACGGCGACCCTTCGGCGCGCTTCGAGATCCAGCAGTTGGCCGGGTCGAACACGTGCGGCAAGGCCGAGCACGGTGATCTCCGCGTGAGCATGTACCGCGCCTCGGTCTTCGACGGCGAGGACGAGGTCGCCACCAGGCTGTACAGGTACAACTAGGTCCGTCCCTTCCCGGCCGGACCTGCGGGACGACGCTAGGAGGACCACTCCCCCAGGGCGTGAAGCGCCTTGGTGCTGAACTCGTCGAGCGGATAGAACAGCTCGATCGCCAGCTCCGACAGCGTCACATCGGCCGGTGCGCCGAAGGTGGCCATGGTGCTGAACATCGACAGCTCTCCGTAGGGGGTGCGGATCCTCAACGGCACCTGGATCGGGCTCGGCCCGTGCTCCCCCTCGCCGGTCCCCTCCGTCTCCCCGTCCATGGGTGCGGGATACCGGCGCACCTCCTCGTAGAGCGAGCGCAGCGCCTTGTCTCCCGTGGCGTTGACCTGACGCAGCAGTCGCTGGAGGAAGAGCGTACGGACTTCGCCCAGGTTGGCCAGCCGGGAGGCCAGGCCGTCCGGGTGCAGGGCCAGCCGGAACACGTTCGGCCGCGGCTCCAGGAGGTGCGGCGGTATGCCGTCCATGAGGACGGCCATGGCCCTGTTCCCCGCCAGCACGTTCCACAGGCGGTCGACCAGGACGGCGGGGTACGGCTCGTGCGCGGTCAGCATCGTGTCGATCGCGGCCCTGATCGAGGACATGTACTCCTCGTCGAGCCCGCTCTCCCTGTAGGCGGGCGCGTACTCCGCGGCCAGGAGCAGGGTGTTGCGCTCGCGCAACGGGACGTCCAGCGCCTCCGACAGGCGCAGCACCATCGCACGGCTCGGCTGCGCGCGGCCCGTCTCGACGTACGACAGATGCCGCGCGGAGGTGTCGGCCAGGTTGGCGAGATCGAGCTGGCTGAGCCTGCGGCGCTGCCGCCACTCGCGCAGCAGGACGCCGACCCTGGATGGCTGCTCCACTTTCATGCCCCGGAGGATACGACCCGCTCCGATTCCCTCCACCATGACCTCCGACGTCATTGAGTCGATGACCTCGCCGGTGAAAGGTTCTGTGACCAGGGCCGGTACGGCTCGCCCACCGACTGACTCGCCCACCGACTGAGGAGACCGGGATGACGGCTGACACTTTCCTGCGCACGACCCTGCGGATCGACGGCTGGAGCACGGCCGCCTTCGGCGTGGTCATGCTCGTGGCGAGCACGGCGCTCAGCGAGCCGCTCGGGCTGCCGACCGCCTGGTCCATCCCGTTCGGGGTCGCCATGCTGGGTGGGGCGGCCGCCCTGGGCCTCATCGCCGGATACCCGCAGATCCCGGCGCGCTATGCGACCTTCGTCGTCGTGGGCAACGCGGTGTCGGGTGCGGCGCTCGTGCTGCTCGCCTTCACCGACGTCATCCCGCTCACCGGCCTGGGAATCGCCTTCCTGCTGGTGGGCGCGCTGGTGGTCGCGATCTACGCGACGATGGAGTTCATCGGCCTGCGACGCATGACCACCGCCACCCCGCGACAGCCCGCCTGAACCCGCCGTTCGTCCGGTCCAGTGGTCCGCCGGGGTAGCGGCCGTGTTCGGCGGATCTCCACGATGGCGCCTACCTGCCGTCCGTCGGAACGGTCGCCGGAGAACGGACCGGTGGTGCCGTCAGGGGCACCATCGCGGCGGCGATCCCGACGCGCGGAGGCCTTCAGGTCCAGGCCAGGGCAGCGTGAAGTTCCGCCAGGGGCGCGGTCACGCGGGTGTCGGCTCCAGCGTGGTGGCGTCGCACGCCGGATAGCGGTGCGACACACGCTGTTCGGTGGAGGCAATGTAGTCATGGAGGGCCTGGCGGGAGCGGGAGAGCGTGTCGATGTGCTCGTCCAGCCCATGCAGGCGCGCTCGCAGGAGGTCCAGCAACTCGGGGCAGGACTCGAAGTCTGGAGCCGCGCCGATGGCGCAGGGCAGCATGTACGCGATCTCCTGGGTCGACAGTCCCGCTTCGAGCAGGTTCCTGATCTGAGCCACGGTGAGGAGGGCGTCGTCGGTGTACTCGCGGTAGCCGTTGGCTCCGCGGTTGGGCTCGAGCAGGCCCTGGGCCTCGTAGTAACGCAGCTGATGTGCATGGACTCCGGTCCGCCGGCTCAGCTCCCCGATCAGCATGCCCACTCCTCCTTGACCTTCATATCGGTGTGAAGGTTGATGATTCTGCCATGACCTCCAACAACACCTCGAGTGAGCAGAAAATGCCGAATCACGACGCCGGCCACACTCCCGTGACGGTCATCGGCCTCGGGCTGATGGGCCAGGCGCTGGCTGGAGCGTTCCTGCGCGGCGGGCACCCCACGACCGTGTGGAACCGCACGGCCGCGAAGGCCGAAGACCTTGTCGCCCAGGGCGCGAAGCTCGCCGACTCGGCCGGCGACGCCGTCGCGGCCAGTCCGCTCGTGATCCTCTGCGTCTCGGACTACGACGCCGTGCACGACCTCCTCGACCCCTTGGGCGAGCTCCTCGACGGCCGGGTGGTGGTGAACCTGACCTCGGGCACGTCGCGGGCGGCCCGTGAGAGCGCCGAGTGGGCGGCGCGGCAGGGCGCCACCTATCTCGACGGCGCGATCATGGCCATCCCTCCGGCCATCGGCACGGCGGACGCCCTCATTCTCTACAGCGGGCCGCAGCCGGCCTTCGACCTGCACGCTCCGGTCCTGAGGAGCCTCGGCGAGGGGGCGACGTATCTTGGCGAGGACCACGGCCTGTCGTCGCTGTACGACGTGGCCATACTGAGCCTGATGTGGAACATTCTGAACGGCTTCCTGCAGGGTGCCGCCCTGCTCGGCGCCGCAGGTGTGGACGCCACCACGTTCGCCCCGCTGGCGAAGGCGGGGATCACGACCGTGGCCGAGTGGGTGTCCGGCTACGCGCAGCAGATCGACGACGGCGCGTACCCGGCCCTGGATGCCACCATCGACACCCACCTGGCCTCGATGGAGCACCTCATCCACGAGAGCGAGTTCTTCGGGGTCACCGCCGAGCTGCCGAGGTTCGTCAAGGCCCTGACCGACCGGGCCGTGGCCGAGGGGCACGGCGGCAAGAGCTACGCGGCGATGATCGAGCAGTTCCGCAAGCCTTCAGATGAGCGCTCAAGACCAGCCGGCATCCTGCCGTGACCGCCGCCTCGTTCGACCCGCGCACGCTGCTGGCGGAGAGCTGGCTCGGCGTCCTCGCGACGATCAAGAGGGACGGCCGTCCCCAGCTCTCCCCCGTCATGCCCTTCTACGACCAGGAGGCCGGCGTCATCCACGTCTCGATGAACGAGGGAGCGGCCAAGACGGCGAACCTGCGCAGGGACTCACGAGCCGCGCTGGAGGTCACCAGCTCCGACGGCCTGGCGTGGGCCACCGCCGAGGGCACGGCGACACTCACCGGGCCGGGCACCGACCCCCACGGCCCCGAGGTCGAGGCGCTGGTGGACTACTACCGCATCGCCTCCGGTGAGCACCCGGACTGGGACGAGTACCGGTCGGTGATGGTGTCCGACCGTCGGGTGCTCATGACGATGACGGTCGACCACGTGTACGGCGCCGAGATCGGCTGACAGCTGTGCGGCGCCGACGGGCAGGGCGGCGAGACGGGCGCCCTGCCCAGGTGTTCGCATGACCGGCTCCTTTCCTGTCATCGTCAGGGCGAAACATGCCCCGATCGGCCAGGCATTGATGCCAATCGGACACTAAAGAGCCATACCTACAGGCTAAAGAGGTTTGCTGGCACTTGTCCGCATGGCAAACAGAGCGCACGGAGACTGCCGACACAGGTTTCCCTCTTGGGCGATGAATCAATGAATTGCCTGAGAAAGGCGGGAACCATGTGGTTGCTACGAATCTTGGCAGTGATGTCGGTCCTGACCATAACTACTGCTGAGCACAGGGTCCCGGTATTGCTTTCGGCGCCGGGAGACGTCGAACCTGTCGGGCCCGGCGGGCAATGGACGCTCAAGTTCCAGGACGAATTCCATGGATCCGCCGTTGACGGGGCGAAGTGGCAGCATCGCTCCACGGCCGAGTCGGACTGGTCGGACAATCCGTACGGCACCGGCAACCCGGACAGCAAGCAGATGGAGTTCGACCAGCCGGGCAACTGCTCCGTGGCCGGCGGGGCGCTGACCATCACGGCCAGGCCCGACGACATCCGGTCCGAGTCAGGGCACCACTACGAGTGGTCCAGTTGCCTGATCACCTCCACCGGCCACCAGGGCTACACCTTCAGATACGGGTACATCGAGATCAGGGCGACGCTTCCCTCCTCGAGGGGATTCTGGCCGTCGTTCTGGACCTGGCACGCGGCCGGTCACCGGCAGCGGGCCGAGACGGACGTCTTCGAGTACTTCTCCGACAACCACCAGCGCCTGTATCTCTCCTCGCACTGGGGCGGCCATCAGGGATGCATCCACACGCCCCGATTCGATCCGAGCGCCGGCATGCACGTCTACGGTGCGGACATCCACGAGTCGGGGACGGACTTCTACATCGACGGGGCGCAGGTGTGTCACGCGGAGGGCAGACCGCCGAGCCCGGTCAACCTGGTGGTGAGCAACTTCGTGTACGACGAGGTGCCTCCCGCGCCGAGGTCGGTGGGGAACATGGTGGTGGACTACGTCCGCGCGTGGCAGAGGTAGAAGTCGCACCAGCCGCCGCCCCTTCCCGGCGGCCGTCGGAGGGGTCACAGGACAGGCGCACTGAGGCGGTTGCTGTAGCGGACGAGCAAAAGCTGTACGGTCCGTTCTTTCCCCGCGGCGCCGGTTCCCCATGGCGCGGCTCCTGCGGGCGGCGGTCGTCAGGAAAGGACGGAGGAGAAGCCGTCCAGCCGGACCCAGGTGATCTTGTCGGTGGGCGTGGCTCCCAGGACGACGACACGTCCCTGGGCGTCCGCCTCCACGCGGCAGACATTCAAGCCGTTGTGGTTGTTGCGCGGGCAGACCCCACGCGTCGGCTCCCGTACGACCAACCCGGCGGGAAGCGAGCCCAGCGGGGCGTCGCCGGCGAAGTCGCACCTGATAGCGCCCCGCAGTTGCAGGAAGTCCGTTCCGGCGATCTTGACGACGCGCGCCTGCGACACGTCGCCGTCGAAGGCCATGACGCCGGGCCGCAGGGCGAGTGGCTGCCAGCCATGGACGACGCCGGTTCCGTCAGGGCCGGCGGCCGCGACAGCCGGCGCGGTGAGAAGGGAAGCGCCGACGACCGAGGCCGGCAGAGCGATGGCCGCAGTGAGCACGGCGCGGCGGCTGGGCTGGTGGAGGGGCATGGCTGATCCTTCGAGATCGCTTCAGGACGGGGGTGGTGGCAGGGTGGCGGCGTCAGAGCCACGGCACCGAGAAGCTGTCAAAGTCGATCCAGGAGATGCGGCTGCGGGCAGTAGCACCGAACGCCCACAGCTCGCCTGCCGCGTTCACCTCCACCCTGCACACGCCGCGCCCGTGGTCCATGTTGCAGGGGACGTTCGCCCGGACCGCGCGGCTGGGCACCAGCGAGGGTGGCAACTGAGCGACCTTGCCGTCACTGGACAGGTCGCGAGAGAGGGTGCCGCGAAGCTGTAACAGGGTCGTCCCGGCTACGTTCACCAGGCGTCCGCGCAGGCGCTGTCTTTCGGACGCCATGGGGGTGCCAGGGGCGGGGACGAGGCCGATCCAGTCGGACAGGACCTTGACGCCCTGCACCGCCTTGTCGGTCGAGAAGAAGCAGATCGTGGCCTTGCGCGGCATGGTGTCACCGCCGCTGAAACCGAAGAGCAACCGTGCCTCATCACCCATGGGCTCGATGGCCAGGCCCTCCGGCTCCCGGCGTGCCAGACCCGGCACCGCCGTGATGTGCTCCGAGCCGGCGACCACCTTGCCGTCCGTCCACGAGATGGCCGTCATGTGGGTGTTGCCCCCGGAAGGAGCCGGCGGCTCGGGGTCGCCTGTGTACAGGTAGAGGATGTCGCCAAGTGAGGCGAACCCCTGGAAGGTGTCCCATGTCCGCGGGGCCGCCGTCTTCGAGGGGTGCGGGATCGTTCTCGCTGCCCTCCCTGTGACCTTCCCCGTCTCGCTGTCGATGGGGTATCGGCTGTAGAAGTATCCCTTGGCAGTCCGGTACCTGATGGTGACCCAGCCGTGGATCGGGTCGACGGACGGTGCGCAGTTGTAGGCGCCCGGCTCCGGCTGGAACGGCCTGGACAGCGCAGTGGAGGTCATGGTGAGCGTCTCACCTGCGAGGAAGGGGAACCGGGTGACGTGGGTGCCGAACCCTCCCTGGACGGGGCCGGCTTCCGTCCACAGGTACGTCTTGCCGTTGATGTGCTGCGCGCCGATCTGATATCCGTGGCCGAAGCCGTCCAGGTGCATGTGCTCGCTGAACAACCCGGTCCTCTGACTGACGCGGTTCACGCACAGGTTCCCGGCAGCCGGCGCCGTCGTCGCGTCCCGCAGTTGCACGATGTACACATCACGCGTGACCGGGTCCACGGCCATCGACTGCATCGCCTGAGGATGGTGCAGCAGGGTTCCGCTCAGCACACGCCCCCAGGGGCCTGACAGGTCGATCAGGTCTGAACTCGTCATGGATTCCCTTTCTGGTTGATCTCGACATTCGAGTGAAGTAACCAGTTGTGGTCTGCATCGGCATCGCTCTCAGCGTCGATGCTGTCGGACCTGCTCACGCCTGCCCGTAGCCGGCCGTCCGCTGTGTCTGTTGCCGTAGGGGACACAGGACGCGCCCCGGAGCGATCAACGTTTCAGGGCTTCCTTGTTGCTGACGCCGAAAGATGTAGCGGCCGGCGTGACTGCCGGCCATCGCTACGCCGCTCTCCTGGCCGGATAGATGAGAATGAGATCCACGCCTGGACGCGTATACAGGCGCAGCCGGTAGCTGCCGGGACCGCTGCGCGCGAGATTGGGGAAGCGCACCTTGCTCGCCGACAGCGTCTGCATCACCAGGTGACCCGATTCGCTGACGATGTCCGCCTCGACCACCTGGTCCCAGCCTTTGCGTCGCAGGGGTGGCGGGGCCGAGCGCAGCGCCTTCGCCGTGACGCAGGTCGCCCAGTCCTGGCTGGGCGTGAAGATCATGGCCAGCTGACCGCTGGCTGCCAGGATGCCGGCCGATTCCGCATTCCAGATCGCCTCGGAATCTTCCTCGGTGTCGGCTTCCGCGTCGTAGATACCGTAGGGCTGGCTGTCCCAGTCGTAGTAGGACGCGGTCGCCTGGAACCGGGTGCGTAGCGCGGGCCACGGGTCGCGGCAACTGGCGTCCTCCTCGCGCGCCTCGCGCTCCCGCTGTTCGCGCGCGATGTTCTCCTTCTCTGCCTGCTGCCGGCCGATCTGAGCGGACGACAGCAACAGATTCGGATATTTCCGTCCGATCACCTCCGGGCAGAGCAGCGCGAGCAGCGCAGGCCGAGCCTTGACCGGCTCCCCGGCTGCGAACCTGGCGCATGCAGCCCAGCCCTTGCCGAGCAGTTCCCGGTCCGAGACCCGCAGATCAGACGGCTTGCTCACACTGCACATGTAGGCCCGGTTGCGCTCGTGGGCCGGGATGTCCGCGACACGTGGCGGTTGCGACGACGCCCAACATTCCATGAGGTCATCGCTCTGCCAGGTGTAGGTGAGATGTGGACGGCACTCGGGTCCGACGACCATCAGCAGGAGGACCGCGGCCACAGCCACGACCGCTGTCGGCACTCGCAGAGGCGCCTTCTGTCTCGGCTCACGGTTCAGCTCATGCGCCGTGCGCGCCAGCCAGACGATGTAGAGCACATCCATCGCCTCGGCGATCGACTCGATCGTGCTGCCGCGCGTCAGGCCGTCGACGAGTTCCACCAAGAACGCGCTCGCGAACGTGCCCAGACCGATGAGGAGCGTCACTCGGCTCCAGCGTCCGTCGCGCCGCTGAGCGAGCAGGAGCATCACCATCATGACGAACGCGGCCACTGCCGCGGCCATAGCGGTCGCTCGGTAGGCCGGACTCACGAAGAGCTGGGGCCTCAGATCGTCCACCAGGCCGCTCGCGAGCGATCTGGCCGGTTCCACCAGCCCGAGCAGGAGCAGAGCCAGTCGGAAGGGCCAACCTGACCCGGTGAGCACCACCGTGAGCAGCACGAGCGCAGGTACCCAGAGCGCCAACCCGATGACCATCTCGACCAGGCCTGGGAAGAACGAGGGGATCAGCAGCCACATCACGTTGGCGTACAGCAGCAGCCGTAGCCACGTGGCCGCCCGACGCGTCGGCACGGCCACAGGCTCGGGTCCCCGCAGAACCTGCCACAGCATCCACGAGTTCACCAGTGCAAGCAGCAGCAACCCGCCCAGCACCGGCACCAGAGGAGACTTCCCGATGATCTCGTCGGGCGGGTACCACATGGTGGCCAGCCATGCGGGTGTCGCGGCGCCGATCACAAGGCTGAGGATGATCGAACCGAGGGTGATGGCTAAGTAGGAAAAAGCCGCTAAACGGTATATGCGCACAGTGAGGCTTGATCGTAGTACGACCGAGTAATGCTCTCGTGGAGGTCCGGTGGAGGTTCCCCGGAGCCCGGCGCGGCGGGTCAGTTCTTACGCGGGGCGGGAACCCGACATCGAGGTCACGATGACGATCTACGCTCATGCCTCGCTAATTCACTCAACGGCACATCGCTTCGATGTACTCCGAGAAGCCCGGGAACTCCTCTCGCGCTCCCGCCACGATCTCCGTCGCGGAACGGCGTCTTCCCGGCGCGTACCGCTCCGCGATCGCCTGGAATGCCTCGTTCGGCTGCGTCGCACGATCCGGGTCGGCGAATGCCTCTGCCGGGCCGAATCCGTCCGCGAACAACTGGAGCAGATCACCGAGATCGCGAGCTATCACGCCGCATTCACCCTCGGAACCGAGGTAGACGACAGGCTGCTCGGTGACTGACATACCTGGCCGAGCCAGCCAGAAGCCGACATAGTCGCCTGCCCCGGTAGTGCCGAAGAAGCGGAATTCGCTGCCATCGACCTCTTCGTTACCGGTCCACAGGCGAAACCACCACGCGGTCCTCTCCGGCGCCTCGAACCGTTCGTACAGCTCGAAATCACAGCCGTGGGCTTCGTCGGCTTCTTCGTCCCACTCCCACTCGAAGCCAACCTTGGCAACCTCGGCCAAGACGGCGGGAAGGGCCAGATATTCAGATGTCTCCGTCATCCTGAGAGACTAGACCACTCAGATCAGGCGCCCGATCCAGCGCGTTGCCGCCATGGAGGATCACCGCGGTCACGAAGGATCGCAATGAATCTCTGGCCATCAAGAGCCTTATGGCCTCCTGCGCCGTATCACATCCCCATCCGGCGGGCCCGTCAGGCGATGTTCGCCCGTCTTCCACCGGAGTCAAGGCCTTCGCCTGCTCGCAACTGCGTGCCGGTGATCAAATCGACTACGTCACGGCCTCACCATCTGCCCTGGGCGCGGGAAACGGACGCGCTGTTCACCGATGACCGGCACCTACCGCCAGACGGCGTCAGCACGTCGAGGGAATGCAGGTGAAGGGATTCTCGGGCGGGGTCCAATACGGAGGGGGTGAGGCAAACGTGGGGGGTGGGGCAGTGGTGGTGGTCTGGGGGGCTGGTTCCGGGGTGGTTCCCGAGGTCGGGTCGGGGGTCGAGCCCTTTCGGGAATCGTCGCCTGTCGGCGTGTTCACGAGGCTCTCGGTGTGGGTCTGCTTGGCGGTCGGCGCCGCCGTCCTGCGGCTGGGCGTCTGCTTGGATATCGCCTGTTTGGGTACCGTCTGCCTGGACGCCGGGGGTGTCGTCAGCAGTTCCGCTTTTTTGGTCTGTGACGGCACGGCGGTGGGGGACGTGGTGGGTTGCACCGTCGGCTGAAACGTCGAGGTCTCCTTGGCGGGTGACCCCACAGGGTGCCCGCTCGCGTTCATCAGCAGACCGCCCGCGACGACCAGCGCCGCCACCGCGCCGCCGGCGACCGTCAGGATCACCGTACGGCGGCGGCCTCGCCCCGCGGGACGCACGTGGTGCGAGGTCAACCTGGCGGCCAGGGCATCGGCGCTCGGCCGCTTGGCCGGATCCTTGGACAGGCTGGCGGTGACGAGTTCGAGCAGCGTTCCGTCCAGCCCGGAGATCTCCGGCTTCTTGTGGAGGATGCGGTGGATCACCGCAGGGGTGGAGTCCGCGCCGAACGGGGGCTGGCCCGAGGCGGCGAACACCATGGTCACGCCCCAGGCGAAGATGTCGGCCGCCTCCGTCGCCGTCGCCCCGGCGATGTGCTCCGGCGCGAGGTACGACGGCGTCCCCATCAGCGATCCGGTCGAGGCGGTGCCCGGCGCGTCCAGAGCGCGGGCGATGCCGAAGTCGATCACGACGGGACCCTCAGGCCCCATCAGGATGTTGGCGGGCTTCAAGTCCCGGTGCAGGACCCCGGCACGGTGGATGGCGGCCAGCGCGGTGGCGGTGCTGATCGCCAGCCGCTCGAGCGCGGCGCCGCGCCGCGGCCCCTCCATGGTGACGAGGGCGTGCAGCGAGGGTCCTGGCACGTACTCGCTGACGATGTACGGCCGTTGGCCGGCGAGGTCGGCGTTCAGCACGGGGGCGGTGGAGAACCTGGCCACGCGCCGGGCGATCTCCACCTCGCGAAGGAACCTGCTCCTCGCGTCAGAGTCGGTCAGCAGGCCAGGATGTAGAAGCTTGACGGCGACTTGCTCGCCGGACTCCGTCCGCCCCAGGTAGACGACGCCCTGACCGCCCTGCCCCAGGCGACCCACGATGTCATACGGACCCAGCCGCCGCGGATCGTCCTCCACTAATGGCTGGTTCACGCTGGCCCCCAAAACGAATCAAACAGACAGAAAAAACGTATCAGCGTGACGATCAGGCTGTCTGTACAAGCGATCAAGAAAGGGCAAATCCCACATAAGCCGCATGCGCCCGCCCGGACCACCCAAGACGTTGCCGCGCCCCTCGCACGACGCCGCCGATGACCGCGGTCACAACCATGTGGACGGCTCCGGCCTCCGGCAGCGCACCTTCCCGGCAGGCGAACGGTGACCGTACGTCGCCGCGGTGGCCCAACTGGATGAGAGCACTGGAGTCGGGACCATCGCTCAAGAGACCATCGCCGAGATCGGCCGCCAGTTCGAACACCTCACCGGCAAGAAAGCCACCCTGCAACCAGCCGCCTGGCCTTGCCCGCCCCGCAAAGACATTCGGGCATCAGCACAGGCCGCCCCCGTCGGAGGCAGAGCTGACCTGCACGTAGTAGTCATTGACGTGCTTTTCTACCGGCCTATGCGGGAACCCCACTGAGAGGTACACCTTCCGGCCATCGATGGTCTTGACGAGGCAGCCCTCCCCCATGTCCTTTGGCGCGGGCTTCCAGCCGTCCTTGGTCACAGCCTTGCGGTAGAAGGACAGCACATCGGCGCGCGAGCCCGAAAGACGGTAGGACTGCCCGGCATACGCAAGCTGATCGTCATCATTGCATCCCCCATCGCGCTCCTCGTACGGCTTCGCATCGACTGGGTGCACATCGAGGATGGCGAGCGTCGCGAGGGAGGAAGCGAAGCGCTTGTCGTCGTCGGTGCACTTGTAGGGAAAGAACGACTTGGGGAGCACCAGCGAGACAAGGCGGTCTCCCACGAAAGAGCCGACACCCGCAACATTTACGGCGACAGCACCGCCCGCGACGCAGCCGGCAGCGAGCACCGCGACGATCGCACGCTTCATGACCCGAACCTTAGCGCCGGGCATGCCTCCGACAGTTTCTCTTCATCACGAGATCGTCCACAAGGCCGCTTGTGCCGTCCGGCGCTGGTCGGACCTCACGCGGCCGGCTCGTCGTCCACCCGCGTCCACGGTTGTTCGGAACCGTTGCAAGCAACCGCGCAAGCAAGATCGACAAGCTCCACCCCCGCACCCGCCTTCGGAGAGCGATGATCCTTCAGCTTGAGCTATGGCCTTCAACTGCCTCAACGCCTTGATCGGCTCTCTTGCCCTGCTTCATCACGTTGCGCAAGGCCCCGCGCCCGGCCACGTCGACACCATTTCGGGGCGGACGCGCCGGGCGTCACCCGTTCCCAGCACGGCATGCGTTTCGCGCACGATGACATAGGACGGGGAGTCGGCTTATTGCGTCCAACACAACGCGATCACCCAGCGGCTCGTCGAGCCTGACGACATCATGGCCGGTCCTGCCGGTGCCTGCGCACAACACGGTCCCCTGGTAGGGCAGGCTGAGCCCCAGGACCACCACATCCGGCTCCTCCCCGACTCGTATCCTGAAGTCGAGCGGGTCACCGTGACAGGAGCCGTACTCGTAGCTCACCAGCAGCCTGTTGCCGTCCAGCACCTCGAAGTCCGTGATTTCTTCGCCGCTTGGCAGATGGTCGCCGACGGCGTCTTGGACGGTACCAACCGCCTCCTGATCGACCGCGACACGGTCAATCGGGCCAGGAAGGTTCGAGAAGTACAGACGCCATGCGGGCACGGTCGCCATGCCGCGTACAGTCTTCAGCCGCATCGTCGTGAAGGTGGCGCCTGTCAGCTTGTAGGCCTTGCCGTCGGGGAAGGTGAATTCCTCAGGCCAGGGGGACAGCGCCATCAGCGCCTCTCGCGCCCCGATCACGGGGACCCGCATCGTGGACCCGTCGTCCCAGCGGACCTGCGCCGCGGAGGGCGGAGCAGGGAGCGATCCGGCCACAACCCAGCCGTACTCCTCATCGTGCCCGATCTGCTTGCTCACCTTTCGCGGCATTTTGCTCAGGTCCTCAAGCGGGACGAAACCCGTGCGCCAGATTGCCGCGGCAGCGCTGCTCCGCCAGGTCGAGACGGCTTGTGCGGCGATTTCTTCGAACGCGCGCGGTCCAGTCAGACCAGAGCTGCCGCCGAGGAGCAGCACCACAGCCAGAAGTGTCGCGGCTAATCGCACCATGTGACGATCTTGACAGAGGTCCGCAGCCGACCCCGACGGCTTCGACGACATCGAGACGCCGGAGGCTCCCTGAACCTGAGCCCCAACAACGATCAAAATGGGGTGCGCCGTTGGCTGGACATGTCCTCCTCCCCCGGAACCCTGGCCGAGATGATTCACACCCCCAACCTTCTGATCTGCAGCCAGTTCGAGTGTGGGGGGACGTTGCTGTCAGCACTGCTGTCACGTTAGCCACGGCCCCTCCGGTGCCGAGGCCCTCCGTCGTTGCGGCCTCGGCACCGATCGCCACACCCCCTCACCACGAGCACCGAAGTGTGCGATCGTTACGCCCTTAACAAGGGTCCGCGACGCACCCGCTGAGGGTGCATCCGGTCGAGGGCATGAACGTGCCGTCAGGTTGCCGTCGGCATTCAGCGAGGAACTACCTGAGCGCGCACGCCGGGGAGATCGTGGAATGCGGCAGACGCATCCATCGTGATCACTGTTCTCACGGTGGCAGCGGCAGTCGCCGCGATCAGCAGATCGTACGCGCCTCGCGACTTGCCCTCTCGTCGGACATGCGCCATGAGACGGGCGTGGACTCTGGCGACGTCCGTCGTGTATTCCTCGACAGGGATCAACGCGAGGACTTGGTCCACAAAGGCCTGCCGATCGGGCCGTCGTGCCGCATCGGCCACCTCCACACGCACGCTTTAGTCGAAGTCAGGGAAGAGGGGTTCATAGGTGGTGCGGGTGGGCCGCTGCTCCCACGTGAGGATGAGGTCGGCGAGGAGGAGGAGTTGCTGGGCGGCGGGCAGCTGGGCCAGGAGTTCCTCGACGCATTGGCGGGTGGGGCCGTTGATGCGGTTCAGTGGCGAACCGTAGTCGATCTGGTCTTCGGGGTGGAACGGGTAGCGCCGCTGCCGCTGCTCGCGTTCGGCTTGGGCGAGGGTAAACAGGTCGACGGCGAGTCGGTGGTGGGGTGTGAGGTAGGCGTCGGCGCAGTTGATTAGGGACGACACGAGCATGAAGGCTCGGGTCGGGTCGTCGGCGCGGCTCCATCCTTGAACAAGTGCGGGGTGGCGGGCCACCCAGGCGATGAGTGCTTCCTTGTCGGTGAGAGAAGGGGCGCGGCGGAACGCCGCCTGGACTGCGTCGGAGGTAGGGCGGGCCAGCAACTGCAGGGCCTGGTTGTCCTCCCTTCGGAGGCTGTTCCTGCTGACGTCGGCGTGGGGGTTGCGTCGGCCGTAGTGGGACAGGTCGACGGGGTGGCCGAGCAGGGATTCGAGGGAGAGCATCACGTGGGCGACCTGGGCCGATCCGATGCCGAGCATGAGGTCGGGGAGGTTGGAGCCGAGTTTGGTGAGCTGGTGGGCCAGGTCGCCGGTGTCGACGAGGGTGTCGCGGTTCTTCTCGGCGGCCGCGCGCTTGGCTAGCCGCCTGAGGTCGGGGGTGTCCAATTCCGGCGTCTGCCCGTTGGACAGGAGGAGGTGTTCGTAGGCGCGTTCCCAGTGGGTGCGGCACATTTCGATCTGGTTGAGGGCGATGTAGCAGGATCCGGCGCGCAGGTGCACCATGCCGGTTTCCCTGACGGTGAGGGTGTGCATGGGGTCGCCCAAGGCGGCGACGTAGTTGGAGCGGGCCTGGTCGATCATGGCGTGGACCTGGACGAGGGGGGCACGATGTTGGAGGAGTAGGGCTGATTCCTTGAGGTATGCGTCCCCGTCGTGGATGTGCCGGTAGATGAGTTCGCGGCGGATCTCGGTGGTGACGTCGTCGCTGACGAGGACGGAGACGGCTTCGATGAACTTGGCCGGGCTTCCGCTCGTCAGGATGTCGAAGGACCCTTCGACCACCAATGCCGCGATCTTGAGGCGCTTCTCTTTGTTGAGTGGCACGCTGGCATCTTTCCGTAGGGTGTCACCCGCTCGCCAGGCTGGGCACGGAATGTGCTGTCTGGGGCCGGGTTCACTCAGGACCGGAGATCCCTGCCAGAGGCGTTTTCTCTTCGCTTGGGGCAGCTCGCTGCTGCCTAGCTAGGTTGCGAGCGTGGGCGGTGCAGGCCGCGACCGGCCGAAGAGCCGCAGCGCGGCCAGCGACCGCCCGACGCGCGGCAGGCCGCCGTAGGCGGGCTGCCCTTGAGAACCGTGGAGAAAGTTCCGCCACAGGCCAAGGAAGTAACCACACGAGTATCAGCCTGCCGTGGGCGCCGAGCAGCGGCTGCGGCGCGCCGTTGCTGTCATAGACACAAAAACGCCCCGGAGCGATCATCGCTACGGGGCTTCCTTGTTGCTGAAGATGGTGGTCAGGGGCAGGGTCGAACTGCCGACCTTCCGCTCTTCAGGCGGACCAATCACCCTGTTCGGGTGTTGGGAACCGCGGTTAGAGGGGTGTGGACGGTAGCCCGAGTGTGCTCGTGGGTGGGGACGTTGCTGTCAGCGCTGCTGTCACCTCAGCCATGGTCAGCCGGTGCCGGGGCCCGACGAAGGAGGGCTTCGGCGTCGATCGCCCCAGCCATGGACGGCGAGAACCGAAGTGAGCGATCGTCATGGCCTGGACCGATCACTTTGGCGTGAAATCTTGGCAGCAAGATCGGTGCAGTCCGCTCCTGCTGGTCAACGGTCATTCCGGGTGTTAACGACGGCTGAATCTTGGGTCTGGCACTCATTCCGATCTCTGCGCCAGAGCCCTTCAGTTCCGGATCGGTGGCCAATTGGGATTACGGACCGTGAGCTGCGATTCGGATCCGACTGCGGTGACTCCGGGGCTGCGATTATTGGTGTGGGATGTCTACGCCGGCGGAGCGCAGTTTCGTCTCAACTAGCGTGGTCAGCCGGGCCATGGCCGGTTCCTGGTCTTCGCCGTGGTGGTTGAGCAGGCCGTATCGGGTGGCGTCAGTGCGGGCCTGGAGGCCGTTCGGGATCGCGAGCAGCGCGGGGTTGGCGAGGAAGCGGTCGGCCACGGCGGTAGCGAGTTCCTCTATGCGGGGGTCGTCGGGTTCCCAGTCCTTGGCGGCCCAGCATTGCTTGATCAAGGCGACGAACCGGGTGTCGTCGAGGGCGTGCTCGGGCTCGGTGAGAGAGTCGTCGAAGCCGTCGGGGACCAGGGCTCTGGCCAGCACCATGCCCTCGCGGTAGGCCGCCACCTCGTCCGGGGTGAAGCCGAGGTCGGCGGCCCGGTCCAACAGCGCGCAGGCCCGGTCGGGCAACAGGGCCCGGTCACCGTTGGCCAGCCGGTCCAGCAAGTCGCGGCGCGCGATCAGCTCCTCGATCCGCTCGGTCAGCCGCCGTTTGACCTCGGCCAGGTCGGCGGCGAAGCGCTGCGGATCGGCGCCGAGCAGGGCGCCGATCTCGGATAGCGGTACGCCGGACTCGGCCAGCGTCCGGACCTGGACCAGCCGCAGCAGGTCGGACGACCCGTAGCGGCGATAGCCAGAACCGTCGCGGCGCGGCTCGTCGACCAGGCCCAGCCGGTGGTAGTGGCGTATGGTCTTGATCGTGACGCTGGCGAAGGCCGCCGCCTGGGCGATCGTGACGCCGCTGGTCATGGTCGTCGGCGACTTTCGCGGGTGAGGGCGGCGACCTCGCGTGTGGCCTCGGCGATGGCGCGGAAATCCTTGCGCACGATCGTGCCGTGGTTGCTGGCGACCTTCGCGCTTATCGTGAGGTTCGGGTTGCGGGCGAGCACCGGGTCGAGGGTAGTGCGCATCTGCTCTTGCCAATTGTCCTTGCTTCCCAGAGCCTCCCCCGAGGCGACCACGTATCGGACCGGGACGGTCAGGCTGTCGAGGACCGGTTCGAGGGCGGCGTGGAGTATGTGGGCCTCGATGTTGATCTCGGCATGCTGTTCGGCACTCATCCGCGCGGCGTTGCCGACGAGGCGCACTATCGGCAACAACCATCGGCCCTTATGGAACATCCGCCGGATGTATTCGTGTCTGGCATCGTCGGTCCAGCCGTACGGATAAGGGCCGTCGACCCCGACCACGCCGGCGACGCGGTCCGGATTACGAGCGGCCCAATGCACCCCGAGCAACGCGCCGTAGGACCAGCCCACCAAAATCGGCCGCTCCATCCCCCTGGCTTTCAGGACGGCGTCGAGATCCCGGACGCAGGCCTCGAAGGAGTAGTCCGCCGACGTCTTCGATTTGCCGCGAGCCCGCTCGTCGTAGGTGATGTGTCGCCACCCCGACCCCAGGTCGTTGATGACGGGCCGCCAGTGCCGCTGGCTGGCGTAGGAACCGTTCAGGTAAACCACGGGGGTGCCTGTCCCGCCGGTGTCGGTCACGGCCAGCGCGGTGTCTTCCACCGGCAACATGCCCCTCCAGGCCGAGTAAGTCGCGTTTGAGTTCGTCATGCCACCAGCGTCGACTCTGACCTAAGGTCAAAGTCAAGCCGCGGTTTCGTGGACTCCGGCACAGCAGGTGCGCAATGACGAGGCCAGCCTCGCCGACCACGCCAAACTCGACCTGCCACGCAAGCGTGTGCTACTCGCCCCATGTAGGTCGCTACATAGCGTGACGAATGGCCGGGGAACTTTGCCGTCCGTCATGGCCTTAACAAGTCCTCGACGTCGTCGCGATCGGAGTGGCATTGAAGCTGACCAGTCACCGCAGGGTGGAAGCTCATCATCGACCGGGGCCCGCTGAGCCGTCTTGCGCGCGTGGGCGGTGCTGGCTGCGACCGGCCGAAGAGCCGCAGCGCGGCCAGCAGACCGCCCGACGCGCGGCGGACCGCGCAGCGGGCCGCCTTTGAAACCGTGGAGAAAGTTCTCATCCGACAGACTTTTGACTTCCACGATCTCCGCCACACCTGCGTGACACTCCTGCTCAACCTCGGTGTCCCACCGCAGGTCGTACGCGACATCGTTGGCCACAGCGACATCGAGGTGACCAGGACCATCTACGCCCACGTCTCCCTCGACGACAAGCGCACTGCCCTGCGCGAACTGGGCGACGCCCTCGGATAGCCGACCCGCTTCCCGGCAGACTCAGCACACTCGGTGACGCCGTTACCGAGCGTGCTTCCATTTGGTCCGATCTCGGAGAACCCGAACGTGGTCGAATCCCTGATCTTCTAGCTGCCGCATCACCCACTGAGCAGCGCGATCGTCGGGATCAAGTTCCCGCAAGTGGAATCGGAGGCTCTCGATGGCCTTCCGCTCACGGATCTTGGGCCTCTTGGGGTGGAAATCCTGCGGAAGGTTGTGACACACATTCGCGATCATGCGCATGTGCTCCAGATGCCTCAGTGCCGTGTCCGTTTTCCCAGCAGCCAACGCGTCCTTCACCAAGTGGCTGCAGGCTCGGATCTCGACGAACCCCCTGGCCATCAAGAGCCTTATGGCCTCCTGCGCCGAACCGCGTTCCAACCCGGCGGGCCGGTCAGGAGCCGTCCGCCTGTCTTCCAGAAACGTGAAGCAGGAGCCGTGGCCTTCACGTTCTTCAACGCAGTGCGGGTGCTCGCAACTGTGGTCGTGCCGATGATCACGGGACCACACATGGAAGTCCCGCCTTATGCGCCTCGCACGCCGCGCTGTCTGATACTCCGCCCGCAGTGACAGCGTCTTGGGAAGCTGCTGGAAACGCGGCATCGGTAGAGACCTGTGAAGCCCGCTCATGATGAGCGCACCGTCGTTCATTCTGAGCACCATGGCCGCAGAGAAACAGCCTTCGACAGGCGTATCCCACGACTTATGTGGCCGAGGAATCACATAGTGGGTTCCTGCCGGAGCAAGATGAGCAGCCAGAAGCTCGATGGCCCGCGGCTTGGCAGACCATGAGGTCTCACGTAGCAACTCGATCATCGTGGCCG
Source organism: Nonomuraea roseola (assembly GCF_039535395.1). Classification (NCBI taxonomy): domain Bacteria; kingdom Bacillati; phylum Actinomycetota; class Actinomycetes; order Streptosporangiales; family Streptosporangiaceae; genus Nonomuraea; species Nonomuraea roseola. Next base: position 3,303,629 of record NZ_BAAAXC010000015.1, on the reverse strand, counting down.
TGTCCACGGCACGAACTGTCCGAAGCGCCCTGGGCAGCACAGTGCCGTGATCAAGATCTTTTGCCGCAGGCCAAGGAAGTAACCACACGAGGATCAGCCTGCCATGGGCGCCGAGCAGCAGAGGCAGCACGCCGTTGCTGTCAGTGCTGCTGTCACAGACACAAAAACGCCCTGGAGCGATCATCGCTTCGGGGCTTCTTTGCAGCTCAGAGATGGTGGTCAGGGGCAGGGTCGAACTGCCGACCTTCCGCGTTTCAGGTGTAGCAATCAGGCTGTGCGCGGGCTCTGACCAGAAGGTAGGTGATCGCTCGCAGTGCCCTCAGTGTAGGACCGGTGGCCGACGTTGCCGTCAGCGTTGCCGTCACGAGTCCCAGGAAGACGGCAATGGGAAGTGCCTACGCCAGGCACATGACGACGCCCCACCAGAACGCGTCCTCCGATGCGATCGTGCCCGGGCCCCCGAGCCGGAAGGCAGGCCGACTGTCCTGATACAGAGCGCTACCTTTGAGGTCAGCGGTGGTGCATGTTGGCCACGGCGCTTGTGGTGCTCCACGTTGTTGTCAGCACTGCCGTCAACCCTAGCTGCCCGATGGCAAGGTCCGACTGCAACCAACTGCCTGACCAGACCCCACTGAACAAGCCTCACCCGAGATCGTGGTCGAAGTTCGCTGCCGCCTGCCCAGCTGAGGACGCGGTTCCGGTTAGCCGGACCAGTTGGCCGGACATAGACGCCCTCTCCGAGTGGTGCGCGTTGGCCGCCGTACACAGTGGTGCTCCAAGCTGTGGTCAGCTCGAGCTGCGTACTGGCAAGTGCCGATTGGGCAGCCGATCGCCTAACCTCGTCAGGTCGAGGACCGAAGTCAGACATCAGCTGTTTTCTCGTAGCAGAACATGCCGACTGGTAAGCGGTGCGGCTCCGCAGCCGCACCGCTCACCCTCGAATCGGTCGTGGCGTCGGCTACCCGGCTCCACCTCGAATCGTGATCTGGCGGCTCGCCTCGGCCGGGAGGAACGCCCAGTCCCCGGTCCACCTGACGGTGTAGGTGTGTTCGCCGCCCTCGGACGGGGTGTCAGCGAAGGTAAACGACCCGTCACTGGCGAAAGCTACCGACGGCAGTGTGGTTGTGACGGTTCCATTGCGGTTGGTAACGGTCCGAAGCACCTTGATCAGGAGACCTGATGTAGGAAGCTGACCACCGCCATCCAGCGTTCCGCCGAACTGGAGTTGCTTGCCTGCGATCCCTGTCGTCGGTCCGGACAGCGTCAGCGACAAATCCCGCTTGGCCACCAGAACCGTCCTCGAAGTCATACTCCCCCAGAACATCGCATTGCCCTCCCAATGCACGTCATACCTGACGTCCCCGCTGACCGGCGGCATGTCGATGATGGTGAACGTACCGTCCGTCTTGGTTGTCACACTGGGGAGAATCTGGCTGGTGCCATCGGGCAGGTAGCGGATCGCCACCAGGGACTGAGCGCCCGGAGCCGAGCCATCCGTCAGAGCGACCCGACCGGTCATGGTCAGCGACTCGAGCGCTGGCACCTTAAATGGAGCCGTCAAGGTAAGCGAGGACTCACGCTTGACCACCCTGACCGTCGCCGAGGCCGAACTCCAGCGGAACTCCGAACTACCATCCCAGATCACGTCATACCTGATCGTGCCTTGGACCGGTGGGGTGTCAGTGACGGTGAACGTACCGTCCGCCTCAGTTGTCACACCGGCGAGCGTTGCGGTGGTGCCATCGGGCAATCGGCGGGTCACCACGATGGGTTGCGCACCCGCATTGGAGCCGCTCAGCGTCAGGCTACCCCTCAGGGTAAGCGGTTCGAGCACTTGCGCTGTGGACGGAGCCGTCAAAGTGAGCGTGGACGCCGGAAGGGTCGTACCTTCCATCCGCCATAGATGAAGCCGATCGGTGTATTGCTGCCTGATCACGCCGAAAATGTCGTTGCCGGAGAAGACAAGGCTTCCCCCGACCAACTCACCGATCGAGTTGTCGTTGGTGTACGTCCTCTCCGTCGTCGCCACGTCGTACAGAGCGATGCGCTTGGCTTCGGACGTGGGATAGGACCAGCCGCCCACGACACGTGCACTGTCTGGGCTCACCGCGACGGCCGTCGCACCTGCCTGCCACGTCGGTTCTCCACCATACGTGCGTACCCGCGTCAGACTGGTGGTGTCCCAGCCCTCGAACCGGTGGGGAGAACCGAACGCCGAAACAACCATCGAGCCGTCCGGCGTGATGGAGAGGTCCTGCAAGTTACTGAGGTCGTAGGTGGAACCGTCGATGACGCCACGCAAGGTGGCGGTGGCGCTGGACACGTCGTAGACCAGCAGGTCTGCGGCGCTGATCCCCTTCTCACCGACGACCAGCGTATTCCCCGCGGTGACGACCAGGGGAGCCCTGTGCAGCGCGATCGGGATCGGGGATGGCTCAGGAACCGTCGCCGACACATCTAGACTGACGACGCCGGCGTCCCCGTCGTCGTCGCAACCATGGCTGACCCACAGCCGATCGCCGACCAGCGCCAGGCTCTCCGGACACGGGTACGCGGTCAGGTCGATCCGCCGGATGATCTGGAGAGACTGGGTATCGATTTCGGCGACCTGGTGTGAACCGTTGAGCGCCGCATACAGCAAGGCGCCATCGGCCGTCACAGCGACGCCTGCCGGCCGAGGCAACCCAGTCATCGCGTCCTTGAGCTTGCCTTGAGTGTCAGTAACGACGATCCGATCGTTCGCGGACACGTACACCTTGCCGCCGCTGACGGCGATGTCCGCGCCACCCCAGGTAACACCGAGATCGGTCATGGTGTCGACGGCCAAGGCGGCGGGGGCTTGGGCCACAACAAGGCTGACAGCAACGATCAACGCGCCGCCGAGGGCGAGTAGGCGGCGTAATCGGGAGACTGGTGGTCTGATCAATGGCATACGGATGTCTGGGCGTTGTGGTGTCAGCACGGGCTCTCCCCTAATCGTCCACTAGTACGAAAACAGCAAGATCGACTCATGCAGCGGTATCCCACGTCAAGCTCGACGGAGAGTAATCGCGGAGTGAATCGATATCTGTCGGCGTAGGGCAGGAGCACGGGGAATGACCTCGCCTTTTGGATAGCACGAGCGGACTTGGGGCGATGTTACGCAACGTAGTAATGCCTAACAGGGTGGATATCGATAAGCCTCGTTCTGCGAAATTCCCAGGAAATTCGCAGCCTTCTCGGCGAACTTGCGGGCTCCCATCCGACACATGAGACTCCCTCTCGGTTCCGCAACCAGTGCAGAGGCTCCTCTGTGGGGTGATTACAGACGGTATGGCCAGCGCATCGCGCGGGCGCGTCACCGCAAGAGCTGGGACAGGCCGCTCTCGCCGAGAAGATCGGCAGTTCCGTCCTGGTTGTCGAAGGTTGAGAACGGGGTGGATGCCTCTGGACCGGATGAGCGTCGTGGGACAGCGCGCCGAGGTCCTCGGGAGGTGTCCGAGCGGCCGCCAGCCGTACCGGCACGAGACCAGATCTCAGCCCCGGGCACGCCGCGATCCCGGGCCCTGAGGCTCGACGCCGACCACGACCGGGCCGAGGCGCTGATGCTGGGCAAAAAGCGGCTCGAGCAGAGCGGTGCCGAAGCGCTCGACACCCCACTCCTCAACCTGGTGGTGGCTGTCCCCGACCAACCCGCCTCAGCGTCGCGATCCTCAGCATCAACGCTGTCGGGTGGGATACACCCGCTCGTAGACGACCGTCCGCCGTGTCTGTTGCCGTCAGAGGACACAAAAACGCCCCGGAGCGATCATCGCTTCGGGGCTTCTTTGCTGCTCAGAGATGGTGGTCAGGGGCAGGGTCGAACTGCCGACCTTCCGCTTTTCAGGCGGACGCTCGTACCAACTGAGCTACCTGACCCAGAGCGGTCCTGACGGGACTTGAACCCGCGACCTCCACCTTGACAGGGTGGCGAGCACTCCAAACTGCTCTACAGGACCTTGCTTTCGTTCCGGCCTTTCGGCCGGAGCGCCTCGCTTAGCTTACCAGTGTTTCGGAGGTCTTCGTCCTGCCGATCTTCCGGTGAAGCCGTGCCCCCAACGGGATTCGAACCCGTGCCGCCGCCTTGAAAGGGCGGTGTCCTAGGCCGCTAGACGATGGGGGCTCAGGACTTGCGTCCTGTTCCTGACGTCTTCCGTTGGAGACCTCTGAAGCATAGGGGACGATTGGCCCCAGTGCCAAAGTGGCTATCCATCGGAAGTTCCGCTGACGGTTCCCGTTGGCGACGGGGCTGTCGTTGGCTCTGGGGAAATCATACGTCGAGGGTCCGGCTCGACGTGACGTTGGATGTGAACAGACTGCTCCCCCAGCCCCCCGAGTGTGATGTCGTCCCAGGCCTGGAGCCTGTGGCTGGCTCTGTCGAAGTAGAGAACCGAGGCCTGGACGGGGGTCGGCTCGGCGTGTTCCAGCGCGCGGAGCCCTGCGCCGCCCGTGGAGCCCTGGACGAGCACGCGGGTTCCCGTGCGCAGGACCGTGGTCGATCGGCGATGCGAGTGGCCCGCCAGGACCATGGGAGCGGCGCCGGAGAAGCCCTTTGCCGCGTCTGGGTCGTGGATGGCCACGAGGTCGATGGGCGAGGGACGCGGCAGCCGTACGGCGTGTCGGCGGCCGAAGTCGCGCATGTGGGCAGGGTCGTTGTTGACCGGCACCGACTTGTCGGGCGTGAAGCGTGGGTCGCCCAGGCCGTAGATGCGCAGTCCCGCGACGGTCGCGGACGCGTTGTCGAGCACCACGGCGTTCTTCTGCTTGGCGATGGCCCGCTCGGTGGTCTGCGAGTCGTGGTTGCCCCTGACGAAGACGTACGGCACGCCGAGCTTGCCGATCTCCTCCATGAAGGCGTTCTCCGCCTTGGTGCCGTGGTCGGAGATGTCGCCCGTGTCGACGATGAGGTCGACCTTGAACTGCTCCTTGAGCGAGCGGATGACGTTCCACGCGATGGGGTTGATGTGGATGTCGGAGACGTGCAGCACCTTGATCGAGGCCGGGTCGGCGTCGTAGGTGGGCAGGGCGTTGACCGCGTCGTAGAGCTTGGAGACGTTCGTGACGAGCTTGGTGAGCTGCTGGCGGTACGACTCGAACTTGGTCACGATCGACTGCGCGCTGCCGACCAGGGACGGCGCGACGGCGATCACCCCCGAGTAGCGCGGTTCGACAAGGGAGCTGGGGCGGAAGGTGACGGCCGCGGCCACACCGGTCCCCGCGAGGGCGACGGCGGCGGCCAGCAGGCCGTACAGCGCGATCCTGGGGCTTCGGAAGACGACGAAGCCGGCCAGGAGCGCGCCCGCCGCGGCGCACAGCAGGGAGCGGACCACCAGGGCCTCGACGCCTGAGCGCAGGTCGCTCTCGATGATCTCGGGCAGCCTGTTGGCGATGCGCGGATCGTCGATGAGCGCCTTGGCCTTCTCCTGGTCGATGTTCTCGAGCGTGATGCGCAGCTGGAGCGGGGCGTCGTGGCTGCGGAATCGCAGGGTGCCCAGCGGGTGGGCGTCGACGACGGTCTCGCCGGTCCACGCGGGCCTCAGCGACATCCCCGTCTCGACGGGCCCCACCTGCGCGCGGACCGTCCCGCTGAGGATGATGCCGAGCCAGGCGCCGACTGCGGACACGAGGAGCACCGCAGCGATGCGCGCGGCGCGAGACCGTATGACTGTCCTTATGAAGTTCATACGCTTTCTTGCTTACCCGACGGACGGGGCAGAATGGCAACCGTGATCGAGGTGTCCCGGCAGAAGTTCGAGGAACTCGTGGCCGAAGCATTGGACACGATCCCTCCGGAGCTGACGCGCGTCATGAGCAACGTCGTGGTGGTGGTCGTCGACGATCCGCCGGAGCCGGATCTGCTCGGGCTGTACACCGGTGTTCCCCTCACCGAGCGCGGCGACTGGTACTCAGCGGTTCTGCCCGACCGGATCGAGATCTACCGCAATCCGATATGCCAGATGTGCGATACGGAAGCTCGCGTGGTGGAGGAAGTGCGGATCACGGTCATCCACGAGATAGCCCACCATTTCGGCATAGACGACGACCGACTCCACCAACTCGGCTGGTAAACCCCGCTCCCGATTACACTTTGCAAAGGCCTGACTGCTTTAGGTTGCGCTCAAGGTTCCCGGCAGGCACCTTAGGTGACATAGCGAGCACTCTGAGTCAGGTTCAGCGGGGACCTATGGGGGCCAGGCTTCCGGGGCGGCACAGACGTGCCTCCGAACGACAAGCCACGTACGGCGAGGTCGTCGCCATACGAGAGTTCCGCGCGCTCTGGTACGGCCAGGGGCTCTCCCTGCTCGGCGACCAGCTGGCGCAGGTGGCGCTGGCCGTCCTCGTGTTCAACAGAACGGGGTCGCCGCTGGCCACGGCCGCGGTCTACGCGCTGACCTACCTGCCGTCCATCGTCGGAGGCCCGCTGCTCTCGGGCCTGGCCGACCGCTTCGCGCGCCGCCGCGTCATGATCGTGTGCGATCTGCTCCGCGCGCTGCTGGTGGCCGTCATGGCCGTGCCTGGCATGCCGTTCGCCGCCCTGTGCGTGCTGGTGTTCTTCGTGGTCCTGCTCAGCGCGCCGTTCTCGGCGGCGCGGGCGGCGCTGCTGCCCGAGATCCTGCTGGGCGACCGCTACGTGGCAGGCTCTGCGCTGCAGAACATGACCAACCAGGCCATCCAGATGCTCGGCTTCGCCGCGGGCGGCGCGATGATCGCCTTCATGGGGCCCTACCGCGCGCTGGCGCTGGACGCGGCCACCTTCCTCGCCTCGGCGCTGATCATCGTCTCAGGTGTACGGCGAAGGCCCGCCGCCGGCCGTACCGACGGATCGAAGCCGTCGATGTGGACGATGACACGAGCCGGCGCCTCGCTCGTCTTCGGCGACAGGAAGCTGCGCACCCTGGTGCTCTTCGCCTGGCTGTGCGGGTTCTACGTGCTGCCTGAGGGCATCGCGGTGCCCTATGCGGCACAGCTGGCGTCCGGGACGACGCTGCCCGTGCCGGTGATCACCGGTCTGTTGATGGCGGCGATGCCGACGGGGACGGTGATCGGCGCGCTGCTGTTCAGCAGGTTCGTCTCGCCGTCGGGGCGGCTGCGTGCGATGGGGTGGCTGTCGATGCTGACCTGCGCACCGCTGATCGTCTGCGCGATGCGGCCACCGTTGATCGTGGTGCTCGCCCTGTGGGTCCTGTCGGGGATCGGCGGCGCCTACCAGCTGGCGGCCAATGCCGCCTTCGTACAGTGCGTTCCCGCTGAACGGCGGGGCCAGGCGTTCGGCCTGGTGCAGTCCGGGCTCATGGCGGCCCAGGGCATCGGCATCCTGATCGGCGGCTTTGCCGCCGAGAGACTCGGTCCCGAGCCCGTCGTCGCGCTCGCGGGCATCAGCGGGGTCACGGTCGCGGCCGTGCTGGCCATGATGTGGACCGAGTCTCGCGGCGACATCGTCGCCAGGGTGCGCGCCCAGGCTGCCGCCTGATCACGCCTGCGGCTTCTGGTCACCGGGAACCGTGGGCTCCTGGCGCTCCCAGCCGGCGGTGGGGCTGTAGTCAGGCGTCTCCTGCTGCCAGGTGTTGGTCTTGGCCTGCCTGTTGTTGATCAGATCCTGGACGATCGAGGTGTTCTTGCCCTCGTCGGGCATGAGCAGCCAGCCGATCGCGTAGACGCCGACACCGACCCCGCCGAACAGCGTGGCGATGGCCAGGCCGATTCTGACCAGGTTGGCGTCGATGCCGATGTAGTCGCCGATGCCCGAGCAGACGCCCGCGACGATCCTGCCGTTGCGGGTCCTGCGCAGCTGCTTGATGTTCGATTCGCTCATGCCTCAAGACTGCCCCTCAGCCAGGCGTTTCCACATCGGGATTCCCCCTGGTAGAACCCTGGGGTATGGATGACATCCTGCGCGTCGACGACCGTCTCACCGGCGACCAGCGGTTGATCAGGGACACCGTCAGGTCCTTCGTCTCCGACCGCGTCCTGCCGTACGTGGGCGACTGGTTCGAAGAGGCCGTCTTCCCCGCGCGCGAGCTGGCGCCCGCGCTGGGCGAGCTGGGGTTGCTGGGGATGCATCTCGAGGGGTACGGCTGCGCCGGAACCGACGCCACCTCGTACGGCGTGGCCTGCAGGGAGCTGGAGGCGGGCGACTCTGGGCTGCGCTCGTTCGTCTCGGTTCAGGGTTCCCTGGCCATGTTCCCGATCTGGAAGTACGGGTCACCCTCGCAGAAGGAGGAGTGGCTCCCCCGCATGGCCTCAGGGTCGGCCATCGGCTGTTTCGGCCTGACCGAGCCCGACCACGGCTCCGACCCCTCCTCCATGCGCACCTACGCCAAGCGCGACGGATCCGACTGGATACTCAACGGCTCCAAGATGTGGATCACCAACGGCTCCGTCGCCGACGTGGCCGTCGTCTGGGCGCAGACCGACGAGGGCGTGCGCGGCTTCGTCGTCCCGACCGACACGCCCGGGTTCTCCGCTCCCCCGATTCACAAGAAGATGTCGCTCAGGGCCTCGGTGACCTCCTCCCTGTACTTCGACGACGTCCGCCTGCCCGGCTCCGCCGTCCTGCCTGAGGTGGTCGGCCTGCGCGGGCCGCTCTCCTGCCTGTCGGAGGCGCGCTTCGGCATCCTGTGGGGCGTGGTCGGCGCCGCGAGAGCCTGCCTCGAGTCGGCGATCTCCTACTCCCAGACGCGCGTGCAGTTCGGCAAGCCGATCGGCGGCTTCCAGCTGACGCAGGAGAAGCTTGCGTGGATGTACGTGGGGCTGGCACAGTCTTCGCTGACCGCTTTCCACCTGGGGTCGCTGAAGGACGCAGGGGAGCTCTCCCCACGTCAGGTCAGCTTTGGGAAGCTCTCCAACGTGCGGGCGGCGCTGGACATCGCCAGGCAGGCCAGGTCGATCCTCGGCGGGAACGGGATCACCCTGGAGTACCCGGTGATCCGGCACATGACGAACCTGGAGAGCGTGCTGACGTACGAGGGGACGGAGGAGATCCATACGCTGGTGCTGGGAGAGGCCCTGACGGGACTGTCGGCGTACCGGTGAGGCTACGGACGTCGCGCGTGGGGCTGTACTCTCTGTACCCTGCATCTTGCGAGGGGCGTTAGCTCAATTGGCAGAGCTGCGGACTTTTAATCCGTAGGTTCCGGGTTCGAGCCCCGGGCGCCCTACCACTCTCCACCTCGAATCCCGCCCCCGAGCTGGGGTTTCTCTCCCGTACGGCGTGAGCCGCGTAGGCAGCTGAATGCCGCCGAAAGCAGCCGTATGCCACTCCTTCCGGAATATACGCGGAATGGATCTTGGGGCGTTTGCCCAGGTCGGCCGCGCGTTTCGGAAGCTTCCACGGCGCATTCCGCAGCCGCGAACGACGAAGGACCCCGAGTGTTCCCCGGGGTCCTGGTGACGAGCACCCTGTGTCATGCGGCGAGGGCATCGAGGATGCGCTGGTTCGCGACCGCACGTTGACCGTCGATGCACTTGGCATAGACGGCAGCAGGACATCGACGCCATGCCCGGCTCGCTCAGCCGCTTCGGGTGCATGGACGCCCGCGTTGAGCCAGAGGGAGACGGCCGCGTGCCGAAGGTCGTACGGCCTGCCCGCCAGTGGCGAGGTGACCTGATCAGGGGTGAAGGCGTACGTACGCGCCTCCCGCCAGACCTTCGACACCGTCGAGCCGGGGAACGGCTTGCCCGTGCTGGTACGGAAGAGCCGCCCGTCTTCGCCGACTCCGTGATCTTCGATGTGTTGCCGGAGGATCTTCACCAGCTCGGGTGGGATGGGTACCGGGCGCGTCGCCTTCTGCTCCCTGTGTTTCAAGCCCCGCTCGTCGTGGCTCTCCCCCGAGTCCGTGTAGCGGCTGTTCGTCTCGGGCGAAGTCTTCTCCAGCGTCAGCAGGCCCCATCCCTTCTCAGGTAGATGACAGTTCTTCTTCCGCAGGGCCGACGCTTCACCGGGCCACAGACCACCGAAGTACATGCAGGCGAACATGGCCATCATCATCTGACCGCGCGACCGCCCCACGTAGGTCACGGCGACGAGCAGCTCGCGCGCCTGGCCCGGGTTGACGACCGAGCGACGATCGATCTCCCCCGTTGACTTGATCTTGCGTAGCTTCACCTTGTGGAGCGGATTTGCCGAAAGCTCTTCCAACTCCACGGCGTACTCCAGCACGTGATGGAACACGGCCCGCTTACGGCGATAGGTCGAGGTGGCCGCAGGCTTGCCGTCCATGCGAAGCGACAGCGCCTCCAGGACGGCCCGCGTGTGCCTGGCCTCGTCCAAGGCGCTCAGGGGCAGCGACGCCGCTTCGATCCACCGGATGGCTTTGGCGATCTCGGGTGAAGTGGCGGGGCGACGATCTGGCGGGAGGAACGCGTACTCCCGCAGCGCCTTCCGGATCACCTCATCCTCGGGACGGCCCGGAGCGTCGGTGCTCAGGATGGGGGTGATGTTGGCCAGGGTGTCGGTCATGCCCTCGCGGGACTTGGGCCGCGGCGTGAGGCCACCAGGCGTGGACGTAGGCGACCGCGAAGGAGTACCAGGTGCGCGCGTCCTTGGCTTTGACCATCGACATGGGGAGGCCGCTGTCCGCGTCGAACGCCTCGCCGCTTTTAGCCGCCTGCCGTAGCTCCGAGAGGAAGCTTTCGGCCAGGCCCTTGGTCTTGAAGGTGGAGGACTTCTCGCGGTTGCCGACCGTCCAGCGCACGGTGTGGGAGATGACGCGGGGCTTCTTGCTCTTGCCGTCATTGCGGGTGTTGGTGCGGATGTCCCAGAACTTGACCTTGTACGAGGTGTTCATGCTGCACTCCGGAGGGATTCGAGCCAGGCGTTGAGGTCGCTGCGGTAGATGCGGAGTTCGCCGTTGGGCAGGCGGATGCCTTGCGGCGCCTTCCCGATCTCGCGCCAGCGGTAGAAGGTGCGGCGGGAAATGCCGCCGAGTTCGTCGAGGACCTGGGCGACGGTGAGCAGTTCGTCTCTCTTCACGCCGCCACCGCCTCAGTTGACGAAAGATCGCGGCTTGGACTTCCAGCTCGCGTAGGTGTGCGCGCCAGCGCTGTCGTTCATGGATGGATCGCAGGAGGCGCACGGCCAGCGGTGGCACGTTCGCGTCACCGGCCGGGACGGGCCGCCAGACGTACCGGTGCGGGTCCGGGGTGTCGCCTGTCTGGCCAAGGGCTTCCAGGACCCAGGTGCGGCGGTCCTGCTTGTGTTCGGTCAGGGTCTTGTTGCTCCACTTGCGGGAGACCAGGACACGGCGACCGGCGTAGCCGAGGTGTTCGGGCTTGTGAGCCTTGCCCCGGCATCGGCCGGGAGTCATCCCCTCTCGCGCGCCCTTCGGTTGGACGCCGTAGCGGAGCCAGTTGGGGCAGGTGGGCGAGCAGGGTTCGTATCGAAGGGCATCGACGAAGCGGGCGGCGTGTTCGCGTTGGGCCTGGCCGTCGAGGGCCTGGTCGAGGCTCTTGGTGAGGTACTTGGCCAGGTAGCGGATGCACTGGCCGGCATCCGGAGTGCCCGCCAGGACGCCCTTGACGTCCACCTGGTCGCCGTAGCGGATCACATGCGCCGGTTGAGCGTCTTCGTCGGCGTCGTGGTGGTCGAGGGCCTCATCCCAGGTGGGCAGCACCTCACCGGTTGCCGGGTCGAGGTAGCCGACTTCCTCGTCCCAGACGGGCAGGTGATCGCCCTCGAAGCGGACTTCGTCCACTTGGGGCCACCACACCTGGTGGTAGGTCGCCGCCGCGATCTGCTTGACCTCCGCACGGGGCAGGGTGCCCCGGATGGCCATGTGCAGGTGCGGGGCGAGCCGCTTTTGCGGTTCGACGCTGGCGAAGTACTGCACGTCGTAGCCCGCCACGCGGCGGAGATTCTGCACGAACCGGTCGATCAGCTTGGAGAAGTGCAGCGCGTCACGGGCCGCCCGCGTGTAGTCGTAGGCGTCCGGGTCGATCGGGGCGCCGTTCATGACCTTGCCGTAGGAGGGGAGGGTGAGGGTGACGAAGAGCGAGGGCCGGTAGACCTTGCCGTCCGAGCTGGTGAAGACCCGGCCGAGGGTGGTGTTGGTCATCGTGCGCTTGGGCAGGTCGGGTGCGTCCTGCCGCCGCCTGGTCGAGCGCGAGCGCTTCGGAGCGGTGCGGCCGAGGACGTTGCCGCGCATGCCCGCCTGATTGATCTCCTCGTCCAGGCCGACGATCACGGCGTCCAGGTCGGTGGTGTCCTCGCCGAGGCGGTCGGCCTGGTCGCGTTGGGCTTGGATGTCGGCGCGGAACTCGACCAGCCAGCGTTGTTCCTCGGTGGCCGGGTCAGGGGTGATGGCGGGTTCCTCGTCCAGGTGCCAGCCCTCGCGGCACTGGGCCATTCGCAACTGCTTGTTGCGCTTGGCGCAGGATGGGCACTTGCTGATGATCTCCCACTTGCCGGTGTGGGTATCGAGGCGCTTGAGCGGGACGGGCCGGATACAGACGCCGTACCGCTTGGCGACTTCTACGACGACTTCGCGGGCCTGCGGCATGGCCAGGCGTACTGCACGGGGCAGCGAGCGATCGGTCATGCAGCCTCCCCGTACTGGGCGACCATGGCGCGGATGTCGGCATCCGAGACGTAAGCCGCCCGCACCCGTACGGGTTCCGGTGAGGCTTCCAGCCGCATGTACGCCACGCCCGCTCCCAGCTCGGGGACGGGCGAGATGTGATCGGCGAGTGCTCCCCTGTCGCGTGCGCCGTCGCCGAGGACCATGTCCACCTGCTCGGACTCATCCAGGCGCAGGGCGATCTTGTCGGGGAACAGGTTGCGGATGTTCATGACCTCCTTGCGCGGGTCCTGCAAGGCCGCCATCACGCCGACCCCGACCGAACGGCCCTGGGTGGCCAGAGTCGCGAGCGCGGCCGAGATGCGCTGCCGGAGCTGCTTGTCGGGTTGGTAGGCGGTCAGGAACGCGACCTCGTCGACGAGCACCAGGACGAACGGGTCCTCCACCGTCGGTGTGTGGTTGCGCTGCTGACCGGCGAAGCGAGCGGCGCGTTTCTGCATGACGTCGACCGCGTCTTCTAACAGGTCGGCGCAGTCGCCGGGATGGGCGGCATACCGGGTGAACAGCTCTTGGCCGAAGGACAACTCCATCAGCTTCGGATCGAGCGCCCAGATCTCCACCAGGCCCGCCCGCATGGCCGGGAGGAGCCCGCGGATGGTGTCCCACAGGAACGAGCCCTTGCCTGCGCCCGTCGCGCCCGCGATCAGGATGTGCGTGCCGAGCACCTTTAGCCGTAGCGGCTTGCCGTTCTCCTGCTTGCCGATCTCCACCGGTCCCCACTGTGGGCTCGCCGGGAATCGGCAGCGCCGGGATGGGAGCGGCCAGCGGATCACAGCGCGGGAAGGTCAGCAGCAACCTCCCGCCCCTGATCAGTGCCACCCGGCAGGAGGTGGCGCCGAAGCCTTGGGCCAGGTTGTCGAGGCGGTCGGTCCAGTCCTTGACCGCCTGACCTTTGAGCATCCGGACAGTGACCAGGTCGGCCCAGTCGTCGCAGCGAACGCGGACCAGGTAGGGCAGGTAGTCGCGGCCGTTGATGCGCTTGGCCAGCCCGGAGACGAAGGTGACCGACTGCCAGTGATGCCGGTAGATCCACACCAGCCGCCACCAGGCCAGCAGCCGCCGGCCGACCAGTCGGGTGAAGGAGCCGCGATCGACGAAGGCCCAGGCGGTCAGCGCCAGGACGACGAATCCCAAGACGCTCGCCGCGAGCGGCCAGCCGTAGAAGTACCAGACGGCACCGAGGGCGAGCGGGATGGCGCCTTCCTGATGTGCGGCAAGCACGAGCAGGCTTTGCACATCCTGCGCGCCGCTGGAGAGATCGCGCCCGAGGAGGTCTCAGGGCGGGAAGCGGCATTGCGGTTGGTCCGTGACATTCTGGCCACAGCGCCGATCAGTGTGCGGCGCGAAGCTCGTGAGTACGCCGAATCCGTGGGAGTCATCGCGTGACCCAGCCTGGCAAGGTCCTGTACATCATCGTGTGCGCCGCCGGACCGGCCACAGATGTCGGCCGCCTCGTCGCCCTGGCCCAGGACGACGGATGGACTGTCCAGATCATCGCCACCCCACCAGCACTCGACTTCATCGACGCGCCAGAGCTGGAGCAGCAGACCGGCCGTCCTGTACGTAGCCAGTACCGCAAGCCGTCCGAGCCCAAGTCGCCCCGAGCTGACGCCATCATCGTGGCCCCCGCCACGTACAACACGATCAACAAGTTCGCCCAAGGCATCGCCGACACCTACGCCTTGGGCCTCCTGTCCGAGGCTCCTGGGCTGGGGATCCCGGTTGTGGTCCTGCCGTTCGTGAACAGCGCACGTGCCTCGCGAGCCCCGTTTCTGCGCAGCGTCGAAGACCTACGCGCCGAAGGGGTACGCGTCCTGTTCGGCCCCGGCCAGTTCGAGCCAGACGCACCGAGCACGGGCGGGGAGCAGTTCGACACTTACCCGTGGAAACGCGCACTCAGCGGTCTTCCGCGAGTTCAACTTGATTGAAGGCTCTTCAAGAGGAACCGGGGATCCTTCAGCTCGTTAGGGCTGCGGGTTCGGGTGTACTACATGGTGTGCGGTACCAGTCACAGGTTGTCTCTAACCCCTTCTGCCCACTACGACGGCAGTGAAGGGGGTATTCGGATGGCAGGCGAGTCAAGCCATCGGTTCAGCGTGTTTGCGACCTCGATAATGTCGTTGGTGCCCATTCGCCACCGCAGAGCGGTTCCGCCCTGCTGTCGAAAGGCGGTGCAGTTGTCCGCTCGGTCGTCAATGAGCAGCGCATCGTGGAAGGCCATACCGTGCCGCCTCAGCCAAGGCCCGAAGAACGCGATGGGATCCTCGCTTTTGAGAGCTGCGACGTCGCTGGAGCAGATGATGTCGACGCAGACGAGGGCCCACTGGGCCAACGTCACCGCAGCAGGGAGGCCTCTCGGGCGCCGGGCCCTGCGAACCCGAGTGAAAGTGTCGGCGAAGCAGTCCATGTTGTCGGTGGCCAGGACGATCGAGGCGATCGCCTTGACCGCGCGGAGCACCTCCAAAGGCACCACAGCCAACCCGTTCCAGCAACCCGGGAACACCGACCAGTGGGGGCATCGCGGCCGTCACGTCGTAGCCTTGCCGGCATGACGGAGCTGGTCGGCCGCTGGCGTTCGGCGAACGGGACGGCGGGGGTGTTGTTCGGCGACGAGGTCGTCTTCTCCGCCGACGGCACGGGCGAGCTGCGCCACCACTCGGCCCTTCACGGCGAGGAGACGCTGGCCTTCCGCTGGCGGATGGAGGGCGAGGCCGTCCTGCGGCTCCGCCTGATCGACGACGAGGAGGACCAGGACGAGGACGATCTGGTGGCGGTGGAGTTCCGCGCGCACGACTCCGACGCCGGCCGTCACGTGGTGCTGGCCGAGGTGGGGCTGGACGGCTTCTGGCTCTGCCTGGACCCGCTGGAACGGGTGGGGAGCTGACGGGCGCTCCGGGCTACGTCACCCGGCGCCCCTCGCGTAACTTCACGCTCACTGAAGACTCCCCTACGTAACCATGGGTCTTTCGCCTTGTCCGGCGAACCTTCAAAATCGGCCGCCCCGTCGATACCGAGCTAAGACCCCAGGCCAGCACGGATGCGCCGGCCGAACTCCGACACAGAGCCTCCAGGAACCCACGTGCACTAACACAAACTTGCCGAATTGGGCTCATAGGAATCAAGGGCGGCGCTCCCCGCCGCCACGCGGCCCGAGCTTGCGGGCCGCACGCTGCGCGTGCGGTCTGGGGGCCGTTCTCGCGCGCGCCCGCCACTCGGGCCGCGCCTGCCCTTGGCGCCGGCTTCCATCAGCCCATCAGGGTCATCGTCATGGACGAGAGCGATGCCTACATCGACCTTCCCGGCGGTGCCGCGCTTCTCTTCGGCCAGATCGTCGTCTGGACCGTCCTTCTCCTACCGACCGCCGTCTTTCTTATCTGGGTCGCCAGCGTGATGGCACGCCGCTCAAAACAGAGCCTCCGGCGGGGGCCTCGGGATCAAGGATGATCGCGACGAGCGGCAGGCAGTCAGTGGCTGAGGTGGAAACCTGATCGTCCCGTCACCATCGCCCCAGGACAAGCCCAACAGACCAGGGGCCAGCTTCCCTGACGGGTGGGACGACGGTGACGGGACGATCAGGCAAAGGAGCTATGCGGAGGCGCATCGTGGATCGCTTGTGGCCGAGACAACCGCCATATCCCCCAGGAGCAGAGGAAGCCCTCGCTTTCGTGATACATCGCGCTTTCATCGAGATCCGACACATGGTTCGGTACCGTGACCCGCTCTGGCTGGACGACGCAGGCGTCTCCCCGAAGGCGAAAGAACATCTCGAACGAATCCACATGCTCTCCGATCTTGGAGATCAACTACCTGGATGCCTTGCCGCCATGGTGCGCCGCCCCAGATCGCGACAGAGAACCCACCGGAACCTGACCTACACCTGGAGAACCGCAGGACCTACCAAGCGTCAGTGGCTGCGCGACGCCTTCGCCCAGGTCGGCTACGACCATCGCCACCTGTTCCCTGACCAGGGCGACCATGACAAGTACGACCAAGCAACCTTGCTGGGTAAGGGCGTCCGAACGGCCCGGCGAGCGGCAGAGGCGGAACTGACCTTTCAGGGATATGACAAGGAGGCTTGGAGAGAGGATGAGTGGCACACATTGGAGGAGGTGGCTGGTCCGGATGGCCTCCGCCCCCACGTCATCTTCACCTTCGTCGCTCGCTCTCGGGCCGCCCGGTGGCGGAGAAGGTCGCCGTTGACGATCGCCGTTGATGTGGAAACCAATCGGGCTGTGCTGTTATCCCGAGATCCGGAACATATGCGGAACGAGAGTGGCGCCGCCTGATCATAACGACGCTCCGTCGCAGGTCAGAGGCCCTCGCAGCGCCAAAGACAACATCCACTTTTAATCCGTAGGTTCCGGGTTCGAGCCCCGGGCGCCCTACCACTCCCACCTGCAGGTTCACCCACCCCCTTGATCCAAAAATCAAGAGGTGGGTCATAGCTGGGTCACGTCTGGGACACACTGACACCACAAGACCTTTCCGGCGAAGCGCTCAGCGGGGCGGACCGGCTCACGGGACGACGCCGGAGCTGGATCGTCCGCTTCTGCAGCCGATGACCTGTTCTTCGCGCTGTGGTGAGGACCAGGCGTGCAGTGGCCTCCGCCGCCTCGTGATGGAGTTCGGGCAGGACCGAGGTGTAGGTGTCGGAAGTCAGCACAATACTGGCGTGCCCGAGTTGACCCTGGACCGTACGCAGGTCCACGTGCGCGGCCAACGCTGTGGAGGCGGCGCCGTGCCGCAAGTCGTGCAGCCGCACCGGCGGCAGGCCGCTGGCCGCTGGCCGCTACCAGATACCGGAACCGGTAGGTCAGATAGTCCGGTCGGATTGGCTGGCCGTCCTCGCGGGTGAACACCCAGCCGGCAGTGCCGAGTCCGCTCAGATGTTGGAGTTGCTGATGGCGGCGCAGGAGGCGGATCGCCTCAGTATCCAAGGCGATCGTGCGCTGACTCGCCTCGCTCTTGGGCGGGACGACTCTCAGCCGGCCGTTTACGTGGATGAGTTGCTGGACGACCGTGAGTTCACGTGTCTCCAGGCTGACATCCAGCCACCGCAGCCCGGCGAGCTCGCCGCGGCGCAGACCGCGCAGCGCGGCCAGCCACCACAACGGATACAACGCGTCCTCGCGCACGTAGTCCAAGAATTCCGTCAGGTGTTCGGTTGTCCACACCGCAACCGCTGGACGCTGCCCCGTGGCCCGCCACACCGACACCCGGCTCCGGGTCCAGACCTGGGCGTGAGGACGCCGAGTACGGGGCAGACGCAACCGGTGTGCCGGGTTCGTGTCGATCAGGCCTTCGCGGATCGCCTCGTTGAGTGCCGCCCGGAGGGTGGCGTGCACCCGCTGCACAGTTGACGGCGACAGCGCCCTGCCGGTACCGATTACGCCGCTGAGCCAAGCCGGCGAAGAAGCGGCGCAGATCGGTCGATCCCAGCTCCGCGATCAGGATCCGGCCCAAGCCAGGGATCAGGTGAATCCGCACATGGTCGGCATAACCCTGCCGAGTACGCTCGCGGACCGGCTGGAGGGTAGTCAGCCAGTGGCGCAACCACTGCGCCACGGTGCACGCTGCACTCACCCCACCCGGAACATCAGCGGCGGCGAGTTCCCGGACAGCTCGCATGGCGTCCTCTGCGGTGCGGAAGCCGCCCCGCCGCGTCCGCACTTTACGTCCGTTCAGGCCTATTACCTGAATCGCGTAGTACCACGAACCGTGACTTTCGTCGGCCAGGTCGGGACACGCCCTGTCCTGGCCTGAGCACCCACACCGCTTGTACACCACCGGCTCGCCCATCTTGCTCCTTTCTCTTATTCACAAGACGGGCGAATCAAGAAGACATGACGTCGCTCGAGCATGGTTTTGCGTCCCTACGAGTGCCGAAGATGTGTCCCCACGCCCGCCTCAGCAGGCCTCATCTCAGTCGCACAGTTCGGGCTCACCCGCGGACGGGCATCAGGCCTGAACAGAGCTGGTACCCCCATAGACGATCATGGACCCGCAGGTTGAGATCACTCGCTAAGAAGTTGAACGCCAGCCTGGGGTGGCTTCGGCGGCCTCGTCGCTGATTGCGGAACTGGCAGCACGCCGGCGGCGGCAAGGTCGGCCTCGCCGATCAGCGGGCCCGAGCACACGTCGGTCAGCAGCTGGTCTTGCTCGGGGTGAAGCAGGACGCATCCGGTTAGGACGGAAAGGAGTGCGAGGAATTCGAGTGTCAATTCACGGTTCCAGCAGGGCTGCGTGATGTCGTCCAGGGCCGAGGTCCGACGCTTGTTTCGAGGCTGGGCGGTCCGGTCGTTCAACCAGCGCCACACGATGCGCCGACCGGAAACCGTGTAGTCGACGACCTCTTGGCGTACGGGGGCGAATGTCCCGCTGCCCACGGTGAGCGTCTGGATTCCGGGGTCGTAATCGAGCTGCTCGCCGAGTCGCTCGGGAAGTACCTTGACGGCGGTCAAGCACCTGACGCCGAACCGTTCGATAAGGGCACGCTCTGTGCGTCCCCGTCCCGCGGCGGGATCGATGCAGCGACTGCCGTAGGTGTGAAGCCAAAGGATCTCGAATCCGATCGTCACCGCGCGCTTCCACAGCGCCAAATCCTGGGTGAGCGGAACGCGAACGCCTGGTTGCCGAAGATGCTCCCGGAATCGGCGTACGAATCCGGGGTGAGCTGTGATCGCCGCGATGTACGCCAGCACGTCCTCCACGCTGACGGGAGCGCCCAGCCTGATACGGAGGTGATCGAGCAGGGCCGGAGTTATGTTGGGGATGCTGCCCTGGCGATCGCGCCAGAGCGGACGCACGCCGCCACCGCCCCAGCCGTTGAAATGGTCCAGGTCGGGGATGAGATTGGAGAAAACCAGAGCCGGACCGTCAGCGATCTCGTGGGCGTCTTGCTCGGAAACGTAGATTTGCCGCTCGGAGCGGACCTGCCAAAGCGGCGGGCGAGCCATGACGAGAAGCCGATTGTCAGGGATAAGCCACTGCCGGTCGAACGAGCGGTAAGCGACCCGAACCGGCTCGGGACATGGCCCCGACTCCTCCACCAGCGAGCGCTCGACTGGCGGGAACCCAGGCAGCGGGCCGACTCGGCTGCTTAAAGTACGATCTCGACCCTCTCGGAAATACTCACGCTGCTCCTGTGCCGAGGCGGCGAGGAATGTCTGCCACCGCGTGCGCAGGACCTCTGCGGTAGGCGCATATACCCATGTTCGCCCGGGAGTGACGCCCCTCGACCGCCAGGGCATCAGGTCACCGAGCGAAGGGAACGCTGCCCATTGCGGGTTGGTAGCAGGGAGGAAGGAGTCCTGCCATCCGGTGCCGCAGGTGCGCCAGCGTGATCCTGTCGTCGTTAACTGCTCCAGCGCGGTCATCTTCTCCTCGCGCGTTCCGCGCAGCTCCAGATAACGGACAGTCGCTGGAGTCTCCGGGTCGGAGTGCGCTGTTCTGGCGAAGACCAGGATGCTGAGCTGGCGTCCCACGTCGGCTCCGAGGAGCCTTGTCGCGATGGGTGGGCGGTTTCCTTCCGGAGCCAGCTCGATGATCCATCCCTCGTCGCAGGTGTGTCGCAGGTACTGGCGCAGGCCACGGAAGGCGGCCCCCTTGATCACGCTGGAGGGGACGATGAATGCCACCACACCTTCCGGCATGCGATGTTCAGCTTCGAAGACCTTCCAGGCCGCCCAGCGCAGGAAGTACCACGGCATTCCGTGCAGGTCTGATTCATACCGGCCAAGGCCGCGGGCTCGGAACTCGTCGAGCGAAGGGCGGTCAACCGAGGCTCCGAGGCGGGGCATTCTCCTGCGAGGACGTTCTATCCATTCGGCTCGACCCTTGGCGTTTTCCACATGCGGCGGGTTGCCGATCACCACCATCACGGGGACCCTGCGCTTGATGTCGTTCGCCTTGTCCCGTGCCTCCTCCATCACGCGGTATGGCGCGCCCAGCGTTCCCTGCACATGGTTCGGATCGGCTAACGCGTCGGTGAGAAACCGCAGAGCCTGAGGCGGAGTCTCCACCCCGAACCGGCTCTGGAACGATCCATGAATACGCAGCTCAGCCACCGCGTACGGAGCAACCTGGATCTCGAACCCGATCAACCGATCGGTCACTAGGTCGTTGACATAATCCTCCCGGGACCCGTGCCCGAGCTTGTCGGCGACCCGGTCGGCCACACAGCCGATGACCTCGACCAAGAAGGTGCCGGTTCCCATTGCCGGGTCGACGACCACCACGTTGTCGTCAGCGAAGCCCCATTCCTTACCAAGATGCCCACGAAGCACCTCGTCTACGAACCGAACAAGATGGCGGGCGACGCCGACTGGCGTGTAATAGGAGCCGGTCTCCTTACGGAGCGTCGGGTCGTAGCTGGCGAGGAAACGTTCGTAGAGGTAGGCGTAGGCGTCCGCTGGGCTGACGTCGAGCGTCTCCAGGTCGGCAACGCTGATCACACGGCGGAGGGTCTCGATGGTGTTGAGCTCGTCGTCGGCCCCGCTGGTGAGCGCTGCAAACGCCTGGCCCATCAGCAAGTGCCGTTTGCCCAGCTTCCGAGCAATCTCCTGATAGGACTCGCCAACTAGGTCAATTCCATCCGAGCGGGCCAGTAGCAGCGCGAACGTGACGGTCTGGGCGAAGGCGTCGGCGAAGCGCTCATGGTTGAGCCCGGGGAACAGCAGCTTCCGCCAGTCGTCGGCCAACAGTGCGAGCCGCATCTGGGAGCGCTTCTTTAACGGGTTTGTGATCGCGGCGTACACCTCGTCCTTTAGCAGGCCGCACAACCCGCCGAGGATCTTCACGAGGGAGCTGAGCGTCTGAGGAGACTCTGGCTCCCAAAGCATGAAATCCCCGACGATGCCGACCAGTTCGGTGACGGCCGGCACCGCCGGACGCCGCAAATCCGCGACGGTGTTCGCCAACCTCACAATCGGCGAGATCCGCACGCCGAACGAGTACTGCGCCCAAGTGACCCCGTCGGAGTAGATCACATTGGGGAGCGCGGAGAGCTTGCCCCACTGCTCCAGATCCCGCTTGCAGGGGCGCCACTCGGGCGCACCGGGCACCCCTTTCCCCGGTCTCTTCAACTCGACGTAACCGACGCGGACCCGTCCGATGTTCACCGCGTAGTCGGGCCGCGCCCGAAGATGCTTCAACCGCACCTCGCCGTAGGGGATCGCCTCAACACCGATTAAGGCGCCGAGGTCGCGCAGTAAGGTCTCCAACGGCCCACGGAACTGGTCCTCCTCCGCACCGCCAAGTCCTCGCTTCTCCGCCACCATCCGGCCGAACCTAGCGACGATCGTGTACGCACTGGCTGCGGTGTCGAGCTTGGGGACTCGGGTCACGTTCACCTCCGGTCGATGACCAGCACCCCACTCACTGTGACCGCCGCACCCAGATCCATCAAGATACGAAACGGAAACCACGCTATTGAGCGGGCGCCTCCCGACCTCAGCCGAGCCCATGCTGGCCTGTTCCACCCTCGCGCGTTTGGTTCCCGACGTCCGAGCACCCATCGCGTACTTAGGGGCTGAATTGACGTCACCGCCTGCTCACCCGTCTGCTCCGACGGAGTCGCTCCAGCCGAGCGTCCTCCTACGCTGGGTGGCACCAGCTATCGCCTCTTCGAGTGACCTGGCCGGACGGGATTGTCGGCAGGCGCACAGTCGCCCAGCGCCCTGGGAACGCTCGGCCCGCCAAAGCGAGGAAGCCCAGCGCTGGCGACAAATTGTGTTCATGAGTCCCACACCAGCACCAGCAAGAACTGTCGGCTTGTCGCGCTCGGCACGGAGGCCGCTGTGGCTGAGTACAGAATCAACGACGTCCCAGGCCAGCAAAACAGGCCGACGAGCTCGTCCTCAACAAGACCACCGCCCGCTACGGACGCTGTGGCCACGTCTTCGAAATCACTACTCGTCCAATTGCTGAAGGCTCACCGCAGCTCGATCGCCAGCGGCGGCCAGGCCGTCGACGATCCGGTGGTAGCGGCTCCTTATGTCCCCTACGATCGCACCACGGTTGCGGAGTTCCGCCAGCCATTCCTCCAGGAACCAGAGACGATTGGCGAAGAGAGCGTGGCGCCCGTCGATGATCGACTCGATCCAGGCCAGCGCGATTGTCGCCTGCCACTGCCGCGGTGCGCTCTTCGCGAACTTGATCACGGCGTCAGCGGCTTTGGGCTCCCAGCGGGCGAGGCGTAGCCAGCGGTCCGCAAGCTGACCTAGAGCGTCGGGCTGAAGCCAGTTCTCGCGGCATCGAGCGAAAGTGCCATCGATGTCCGGGTCTGCCATCCTCGCGTTCGGGGTGGGGAGCAGGGCCGCAGTCATGTAGTCGAACGAATGACGGCGTTGCGCGCACAGCCTGACTCCGTCACCGACGGAATCAAGAGCGACTTCCAGCGCCCACGGCCAGAAATCGACCATGGATCGTCGAAGCTGCTCGTCGTAGGTGAAGACGGTGCCGAATCCGCTGAAGAGCATGTGCAGAGCGTTGGAGTCTGTGGCGAAATGCTCGATGTGAGCCCTGATGGGGTCTCGGTCGCCAGCCAACGCGATCGTGATCATTCGCTGGGCGATCGGCTCGTGGTGGATGTGCGCGTGATGGTCGTATCCCTCCTTCCACCAATGGGCGAGACCTCTGCGGTGGGCGTCCCAGAGCGGCGCCCAGAGATCGCCGACCCTATCCTGAAGGCACGGCACGCGTCTGGCGTCGACCAGGCACGCCAACGGCATTCGCAGCCGATTGACCATGAACTGGTCGTCGGCAACGGCCGAGAGCGACTCGTGGAACGGCACTGGCAGCGGATCAGGCTCCCGCTGCTGCGTTTCTTGGTTCCACGGCCCCAGCCTGCAGTCGATCAGTCCCGCAGTCGCGGCGATCCACGCTGGTCCGTGCCGGTGACATGGGGCCGAGCCTTCGTCGATGTCGCACGGGATGGCCCAAATCGGCTCGCAGCCCTTGACGTAGATCGCACGTACCTCATCGAAGAGGCTTGTGGCGAGGGACCGCAGACAGTTCTCAACACGCGGCCGGTCTAGATCTAGGTTGTCGAATGGCTCGAGGAGAAGTAGTGGTGCGGCCGCAGCCGCAGCACGGTCGGCCCCCATTGAGAACCATGTCCCGCTGTAGGTCATCTCATCAGTTCGTGGGTTCTCGGCAGCCCAGATTACAGCGTCAATCGCCCAGGTCAGGCTGGATATATCCAACCTCGCACGTCCCAGGGCGTGGGCTCGCACTGCTGCCGCGGCGACGGCCACGAGGCCGTTCTCCGGCCACAGCGCTTCTTCTGGGATTTGCTCGTCCTCAACGAGCCTACGGGCGATCGCAAGATCTTCTGCGAGGTTTTGGACAGGCCAGCTTTCGGGGGCATCGTTGTAGCGCCCGTAGCGGTTTTGGAGGCCGAGTAGAGCGTTCCCTCTCTGAAGTTCGGCGCTGCGGGGCTCGAGTACTCTGTCGATGCGTTCGGGTCGCTCGAACTGGATGACGAGCTGGTCCCCGTCTCGACTGGCTCGATAGTTCTCGATGCGAAACTCCTCCGCCCAGCTCTCGATCATCGCGAGGTAGACCTCGTGATCGCCTTCGACGTCGGCGAGCTCGGCGCGGGCACTCTCGACGAGTTGGATGCCGACTGCCTGGAGTTGGGCGAGTCGATCCTCGTCGCCAGAGAGCCGAGAGTTGATCACCATCGCGCTAACGGTCTCATGGAAGGTGTGCCTGCGCCGGTCAGCCCCGGTCAAGTTGTCGGCATCCGCATCTCGTCCTCGAAATCCGAAGTCACCGGTAACGCGATTGGTCTCAAGGTGCCAGACGGCCGGGGAGGCAAGGAAAGGATCGAGGAGGGTGCCAGTCGCCTCCCGATGTCGAGTCAAGAAGCCCACCACGAGTCCAGGCACCGCGAGGTTGTGGCAGTGGCGAAGGAGAAGTTCGACGATCGTTTGGGCTGGGACGTTCAGCTGCTCCAGGAGGTGGTCGATGAAGCGCTCCAGCGCGAGAAGCGCGCTCGTACATGCACGTGGTCCGACGCTCGTGCCGCGATACCACGCCCAGACGTGGCCATCGCCGACATAGAGCCGATCACCGACCCCGGGCATATCGAGGCATACGCCCTCAGGCTCGGCAGAGCGGTCGCCGTGAGCGGTCAACTGGTCAACCCGGAACCTGGCGGCGTGATCAAGCATCCGGTTGATGAAGCCAATGGCGTCTACCGGGATCGTATTGAGCAGGCGGAAGAAGGGACCGTAGTACCAGGCGGCCTGCGGTATCGCGAACCCGGGGGTAGGGCCGTGGCGGAAGTCCCGAATGCCATCGTCGAAGGGGAAGCCGCCACCCCAGCGACCACGTGGATTGGGGCGTTCGATGTAGTAGGCCTCAGCGAGATCCAGCAGCAGCTTCGGCCGCTCCTGCGCCATGCTGACTGCGACGATCGCCGACTCCACCGCGGGGTTGAGGTCTCCCGGCCTGTCCGCGGCCACTTCGCGGAGCCACGCCTCCGCCCGGTCGTCGAGATCCGGTCCCAAGGAGGCGAGCGCCTCCACGGCGAAGTCGTCATAGAACGGCGGGGCGCTGTCGAGGATGACGTCGCGAACCTCTTGACGCAGAGGATGTGACGGTCGGCGGGTACTCGCCATACCGCGGAGCCAAGCCAGGACGAGGTCCTGGACGGCCTCATGCATGGCTCGACTGCCGAGCCGCGGTCCGCGCTCAATCGTGGGCCGCTCGCAGAAGACCACCTTCACGATTGGTGCGAGCGCATAGGCATCGCCCATCGTGCCGGTCACATATCTGGTCTGGGCGAGGCGGAGCAGGGTCCCAAGGCCAGCACAGTTGTCTTCCATCAAAGGCCCCCAGTGTTCGCGGATGGCCGACTCCGCGTCCCCGAGAGCCAGAAGGGCTTCATACGGCACCTCCGACCACCTGTCGCCGTGAACATCGGCGATCTCACCGAAGGTCGTCGACAGGCTCACCCAGCCACTCGAGTCGTCGCGGTGAAGCAATGTGGTCTGGCATCCGAGG
The DNA here is from genome assembly GCF_039535395.1 of Nonomuraea roseola. Classification (NCBI taxonomy): domain Bacteria; kingdom Bacillati; phylum Actinomycetota; class Actinomycetes; order Streptosporangiales; family Streptosporangiaceae; genus Nonomuraea; species Nonomuraea roseola. The sequence goes on along the minus strand of NZ_BAAAXC010000015.1, from coordinate 3,278,025 downwards.
CGAGCCGCGCGGATCGACCAGCGTGGGGCTCCAGCCGAAGCAAGGAGATCCCATCCGTGCGCGATGAAGAGACGACAGAGTGCGAAGTCACGGAACAGATCGGTTGCGAATTCATCGCCTGGCGAAAAGGCGGGGTTGTTGGGCACCCGAAGGACGCCGTCCGAGCGCAGCTCAGCGGAGCTGCTGCCATGAGGAGGTTGGCCGGCGATGCCGAGGGCACGTTTGGCCACGCTCAGGGCGGCCTGTTCACGATCATCTGGGGATGCGGTACCTGGGGCATGGATCTCGTCCCGACGGATGAGACTGCGCCAAACCGCGGAAAACACGTCCGCCTCGCATAGCAGGTTGGCTGGATCGAGAGCCGCGCCCGTCCGGAGCAGCACGTCGACAAGACCTGGTCGGCCAAGAAGCCACCCCGCGCGCGGGTCGTCATCCAGACGAGCGAGGGCAGCGAAGGCCGCCGGAAGGGCTTGACGCTCTTCGTGGGTCAGTGGCGGCACCACATGCTCGGCCGGGGGTCCACCAGATTGAGCCAGCTCTACGGCTCGAGCCAGCTCGTCGCGAACCTGGCGGGAGCCATCGCCGCGCGTGACGGCAACCACGCCGAAGCCAGCCCTCAGCGCGCCTGTGGCGACTGTCCGGAAAAGCTGGCCCTTACCTTCGAGAACAGACTCCGCGCCATCGATCAGAAGGAGACGGATGGGCTGCACTTCCCCACTTGCCATCACCTCGTCGATAGCGGATCCGCCCAGCTGGGTCTCGAGGTCGGCTGGGGCGTGGGGGAGATCGCGCAAGCTGAGACTGGAGACGGCGGCGCCCTCCATTTCAAGGTTCTCGACCGCGCGTAGTGACAAGGCGGACTTACCGACGTCTGGATCGCCGGTGACCACAAGAGCGCCGACGGACACGCCTGCCGATCGCATGGCCTGAATGAGGCTCGATCTTTCTTCGGCTCGCTCCAGCTCCAGCGACTGCGACGCCGACCGCAGCGCCGGCCTAATCGACTCGCGCAGACGAACGCCGAGCCGATCCAATGTCCCCCACGCGCTGGCGAACCTGACGGATCTCGCTAGCGAGAAGGGGCTCAGGCTCCGGCGGATCACCGATTGCGTCAGCACCGCGCCCTGCGGCGCCCATCCCCCCACCAGCTCTTCGATTCGGGAGAAGAGTGCGTCTGCCGCGGCGGGCGTGCCGTCGCGAATCATGCGCTGCAGAGTGTTGACTGCTGTCGTCCGGTCTACTCGGTCCGTCCTTTCCAGACGCAGGTTTCGTGTTCTGAGACTCCAGAGGAGTCGCCAGGTCAGCTCTTCTACGCCCAATCCGCTGGTCGAGGCGAGTCCTGTGGATGCCTGCCGGACCAAGTCCTTGATGTGGGTATGCCGGCTGCGAATCTCGGTATTCGTTCGCCCCGGCTGCGTCAAGCGATCCGCCAGAGCAGCCGCGCCAGGAAGAGCGCGAGCAAGCTCCGCGAGTTCAGCGAGCTGTGATATCGCATTGGCGTTCGTTGATACCGCGAGCACGATCCGCCACCGCCCCGAAGCCGCCTCGGGCCAATGATCCGTGACGACCGTCAAGAAGTCGCGAATCAGGGGAACTGACGCGCTATCGCTTGAGGTGAGCGCAGGGCTCCTGCGAACGGCAATCGAGGAGCGGTGCATCTCGCCGTGAGAGTCACGCCCTTCGATGAGAATGTCGTCGACATCGCTCAGATCGCTCGCCTGAAGACGAATGGTGTCGACGGATACGGCATCGCCAAGCTCGGGCAGGGCTTCACCCGCGAGGAATCCGGCAATCAGACACGCCGCGTAAGAGTGCTCCAAGCGGACGCCACCGCCGCCCGTCGAGTACGGACTCGATCCGGTCGAAGGCACCGCGCTGATAGGCGTTGTCTCCTCGAGCCAGGCACTGATCGAAGGGTTCGAGACCGCGAGCTGCCACAGGATGGCTTTCCCTGATCTCTTCGAGATGGCGAACCCGGCTTCTGACAATTTGGCCAGCGCGGTGTTCGCTGTGGTCGGGGAAACGCCCAGAGCAGTTGCGACCTTTCGGCCGGAGAGCGGGACGGCGCTCTCGGCAAGTACCTTGAGGGCGCCGTACGCGCTCTCGCTGAGCGTTGCCTGAAGCGTCTCTCCCGCCGTTGCCATGACACCAGCGTAGCGCTGCATGTCCAATTTTGCTGGACATGGACGGCGCTACCGTTTCGATCGCCTAATGACCTCAGGTATTCATTCATGAGAGTTGAAGCGATCACCTCAAGCGATACGAAAAGGTGCCCCTGACCTGCGGGGATGCGAATGTCTACGTCGCATCCGGCAGGCAGGGAATCGGGGCACCTTTCAGGTGAAGACTCCGGGATGGGACTTCCGGCTGTCTGTGACCGCGGAAGGAAGGGGACTGGTCGGGCACACGGGCGCGATACTCCTACGCCGCTACGTCGACTGGGTGCGACTGACGACCACGCTCGGCCGGGCCTTCAACCGCTGCGCCGCCCGACGGGATCGCCTACCGGGCTGGGACTGCAGCATCGCGCTGGTCCAGCCGGCCATCGCGATCGTGCTGGGAGCCAGGAGCATGCGCCAGATCGCCCTATTGTCCCACCAAGCACCGCTGTTCAGCGCGCCACTTTCCGACTCCACCATCCGCCGGGTGCTGGCCGCCACCGCCGATGACCGGCTCACGGCCGCGATCAACCGGGCGCGCGCCGCCACCCGCGCTCAGACAAGGGACCTGCTGGCCGCCCGCGAGCCGGGATTCCCCTGGGTGAGCGCGGGCGGGCAAGACGTTGACGGGCTGGACGGTCCTGGACATGGACGCCGCGTTGACCACCGCGCACTCACCCAAGCAGGGCGCCGCCCCCACCTGCAAGAAGGGCTTCTGGTTCCACTCGCTGGCGACCTGATGCGTCAACACCGCCAAGTCGCTGGCGATCCGGCCACGGTCGGGCAACGCCGACGCTAACGACGCACCCGACCACATCGACCTGCTGGATACGGCCGTCACCCAGATCCCCACCACCTACCGCAGCAAGCTGCTGCTCCGCATCGACGGTGCCGGCACCACCAACGACCTGGTCGACCACATGAAAGCACGAGTCACCACGCAGCGGACCATCCGTTTCACCATCGGCTGGACCATCACCGCCACCAACGAGGCCACGATCACCAAGCTGCCCGCGAGCGCCTGGCAGGCCGCCCTCCCCAAGACGGCAACCTGTACTGCTTCAAAACTCGCACACGCGGCCTGATCTGGGCTTCCTCGGCCGGTCAGTCGGTTGGTGATACTCGTTGATGGCTCCGCTGAGCACCCTCCGGCGCTGAATCCGGCCTTCCAACGGCACCAGGACGTGCTCGTCTTGATCGGGCGAGCATTGCCGACGGGACTGGTGCGGTCGATGCTCGTTGTACTGCTCGGCGTGCTCGTTCAGGGCTGATCACAGATGACGTTCGTCGTAGATCAGCATCCGGTCGGTGAATTCGGCTCGGACGGCTCGGACCCAGCGTTCGGCGTAGCAGTTTGCTCAAGGCGTGGGGGTCTCTGTCACCGTGACGCTCGAGCGGCCTTGCCAAGCACCTCACCACCCCGTCGTGCTGCCCGCACCCATCCACAATCCGTGATCCATCAATAATCCGTAGGTTCCGGGTTCGAGCCCCGGGCGCCCTACCCCATATGACCTGGGCGGACTCCCTGATCTCAATGATCGGGAAGCCCGCCCAGTTGCATTTTCCGTTGCAGTTCTCAGAGCTGGTCACCCCAGAGCGCCCGTCCCATTCGAGTCGCCGCCTCCGTCGAGAGGGCCGCCGTCACGTGCGTGTACCGCTTGGTCGTGGCCAGTTGGGAGTGCCCGAGGATCTGCTGAACGACGCTGATATCCACACCTTGCTCGATGAGAAGAGTCGCGGCGGTGTGCCTCGCGTCGTGAACGCGCGCGTCCTTGTCCACTTCGGCTGAGCGGAGGAGCTCCTTCCACTCGTCCCAATCGGCGCCCGGATCTATTGGACGTCCATCCGGATGGCACCAGACGAGGTCGTAATCCTGCCACCGCTCCCCCGCAGCGTCGCGCTCCACCTGCTGCATCTCCTGTTGGCGCTTGAGCTGAGGGATCAGAGGGGGAGGGATCATGACGGTTCGCTTGCTCTTGCCCTTGGGCTTGACGAAGATCCACCCACCTACCCGCTCGGGACAGGAAGGGGCGTGCTTCGCGCAGTCAGGCGCGCAGAGCTTCGGACACTTACCGCTGTGCTGGGAACAGTTCGGCGAACAGGCGGTGAGGCAGATATGCCGTCGGCCGGAGGCGCGCTTCGCCTTTGGGCAGTTCTTCGGGCAGGGGTAGCGGTGAAGCCTCTCGCCGCAGGCGTGAGGATCTTTGCAACCATGACGGAAGCGCTGGTGCTTGATCTGCCAGAAGACACGGATCACGCCTCGTTTGAGGTCTACGTACTTCCAGCGCAGGCCGAGCGCCTCACATTGCCGAAGACCGAGAGCGAGCGCCACGGACCACCGACTTCCGTTCCTCCGGTGCATGGCCACATCGAGGATGTCGCGTGATTCCTCCTCCGTGAGGGGCTCGATCTCCACGTCTTCGACTGTGGGTGCGTCGATCAGCGTGCAGACGTTCCGCACGATCTTCTCCCGCCGAACAGCGATCTTGAGTGCACGCGACAGGATGCGGTGGATCTGAACGATCGTGTTCTGTGAAAGACCTTGCTGGGAGAGGTGGGCGTAGAAGGCGTCCAAGTGCTCCGGCCGTAGCCGATCGAGGCGGTGAGCGCCGAGCCGAGGAATGATCAAGCGGCGGCGCGGCGCGCCGCCGTACCCCCGGCCCTCCGCCCGCCCGCCGTCCGGGCGTGCGGCCTGGGGGCCGGTCCCGGACGGCGGCGGGACACCGGGCCGGGCACCGCACGCCGACCCCGCCGTACCGATCGAACGCGCCGGTCAGGGTTGCCGCGCCGCCGCACAGATGCAGCCCTACGATCGCCACGGCATGGCTGGCCGCCGGACATGGTTGGGGGCGATCGAAGGTCCAGAGCTTCGTTCCTCAGCCCTGGCCCACCGAGTAACGTGGCTGATCTTCGAACTGCGGACAGTTGGCCGGTCTGTCGGTGGCGGACTCTACGATCGCCACCTATGAGCCCCTATGCGGAGACCGTCCGGGTGGAAGTAGACGTCGAGGACTGCAGCACTGTCTTACTGACGGACTGGGACGGCGACGACGCGGGCGACGTGGTGTGGTCCGTCGCGCTCGTCACGGTACGGAAGGCCATGGCCGAACTGTCGATCGTGTATCAGCACGGCGACAGCATTCCCTTCACGGTGACCATTGCCGACCACGACCCGGGCGCCGACCTCGACGGGTACGAGGAGATCGTGGAGATCGACTTCCTGTCAGAGACCGGCGAGGTCTCCCTGATCGGATGGTGCATGGACTGGGACGATACGGCGATGCGCCGCCTTCCCTCGCTACCAGCCGGTCCAGGCCTCCACCGGCTGCGTTACCACGTCTGCAGCACGCTTGAGAAGCGGCCGGATTTCGCCGGCAACCATCACTACCTACAGATCTGGCCCGCACAGCCGTCACCGCCCGTCGTCGTCAAGCAGGGCGAATGGATCGCTCATTTGAACGACGCCGCCACCTGAGCCTCGTGGCCGGGCGGCGTGTGCAATATGCGTGTAATGATCAAGAGCATGAAGGTGCGCCTCGGAGGTTCCACCGTAGGTAGAAGGACGTGCATAGTTCGCAACGGTCACGAGCTGTAAAACCGTCGGCACCGCTGCCGCCAGTTGCAGTTGCCGTTGCAGTTCCATGCCGTTCAGGAGCGTTCAGGGGAGACCCTACACAGCCACTGACCTGCATTGAACGATCTGGAACGGCTCGAACTGGATCTTTAATCCGTAGGTTCCGGGTTCGAGCCCCGGGCGCCCTACCACTCCACACCCCATCTGACCTGCGATTCCTCGGTTCTCGGCCGCCTTCTGAGAGGCGAAGATGGCCGAGATCGTGCTCGTCACATGCTCTTCGGCACGCGTTCGGCACGTCAGCGGGCGGGACAGCAGGGAAGAATGCACCGGTTTGCGCCAGCGGTCGCGGAGCGCCCGAACTTGGCCGGTCAAGCCAGACCCACGGGAAGCTCAAGAGAAGGGCTATACGGGAAGGCTCGGCGGGCAAGCCACGCCCGACTTGATCGCAGACCCGTCCAAGCACGCGCAAAGCCGCTTTTCGGCCGAGATAGAGCACGTAGCGGACACTGCGGCTCGGGCAGGCAGGCGGCGTGTGCGGAGACCGTCTTGTCCACTGCCGCGCCCAGGTTCGCCGCTGCGCTTGGAACGTGCCGAACAACTGTCGCGGCAGGGCGCCACCACCGAGGTCGCCGCCCGCGAGAGCGCCTTCGCGGACACCGCGATGCTGCGCAGACTGCGCGCCCGCCCAAGGGCTGAAGGTCCTTCAACACCAGCTACTGCCTCGCCGGCGTGATTGAGGTCAAGTTCTGAGCCTCGGAGCAATCCCCAGGCAGATCGGGAATGCCGTTCTTGCCAAGGAGTTCCGCGTCGAGAAGGAGTGCCGCTCCCGGTCAACCTCCGGGCCGATCTGGACACGCATAAACCCGGCCACGCCTGATGACCTGGCCGTTCGTCTCCCGGGGCCGCTCACTCCGGGAGGTGTCTGTTTTGCGGAGAACAATGCGCGCATGCCACTCTTCTCCTCCGAATGACGAGATGAGAGGAGGAAACGTGGAGCTGCGCGATATAGAGATCTTTTTGACGCTGGCCAAAGAGCTGCATTTCGGCCGGACGGCCGAGCGGCTCCACGTGTCGGTGGCCAGAGTGAGCCAGGCGATCAAGAAGCAGGAGCGCGGCATCGGCGCCGCGCTGTTCTACCGCGACAGCCGCAACGTACGGCTGACCCTCGCCGGAGAGCAGCTCCGGAAGGATCTGGCTCCGATCTACCAGGGCCTCCAGGAGAGCATGGAACGTGCCAGGCTGGCCGCCCAGGGCAAGACCGGCGTGTTGCGTATCGGCACCATCTCCGTCAACAACTACGAACTACGCCGCTACTGGGAGACCTTCCGTAGCCGTCACCCGCAGTGGGGCCTGCGCCTGGGGATCGCCCCCTGGGTCGACCCCTTCGGCGGACTGCGCCGCGGCGAGATGGACATGTTGCTCACGTGGCTGCCCGTGCTGGAGCCCGATCTCGTCATGGGGCCGACGATGTTCTCCGACGGCCGGGTGCTGACGCTTGCCGTCGACCACGAGCTGGCCGGCCGTACCACGGCCACGATCGAGATGCTCGGCGACTTCCCGCTCCCGCTCGCCAACCCGGCCCCTGACTACTGGCTCGAGGCCTACACACCGCGGCAGACCCCCGGGGGCCACCTCATTGTGCCCGGGCCGGTAGTCACCAGCAACGACGACCTCTACTCCCACCTCAGCATGGGTGAGATCATCAATGCGTCTCCCGCGCACGTGGCTCGGTACTTCGCCCGCCCGGACCTCGCCCACGTGCCCATGCCCGACATGCCCGCGCTGGACTACGGCCTGGTCTGGCGAGGAGAGTCGGAGAACGACATGATCAGCGCATTCGCACAAGTCGTCCGCGACCTAGGACCGCTGGACTCGTGACCTGGTGGAACTGCGCGATATCGAGATCTTCCTGACCCTGGCCGACCTGCTGCACTTCGGCCGGATCGCCGAGCGCCTGTTCGTCTCAGTGGTCAGGGTGAGCCAGGCGATCAAGAAGCAGGAGCGGGGCATCGGCGCCGAGCTCTTCTACCGTGACAGCCGCAATGTACGGCTGACGCCCGCTGGTGAGCAGCTCCGGAAGGATCTCACCCCGACCTACCGGGGCCTCCAGGAGAGTATGGAGCGTGCCAAGCTGGCCGCCCAGGGCAAGACCGGCGTGTTGCGCATCGGCATGATCCCGGCCAACGCCCACGACCTGCGCCGCTACTGGGAAACCTTCCGCACCCGCCACCCGCAGTGGGGGCTGCGCCTGCGGCACGCCCCCTTCGTTGAGCCCTTCGCCGGGCTGCGCCGAGGCGACATCGACATGCTGGTTACCTGGCTGCCCATCCACGAGCCCGACCTGATCGTGGGGCCGACGATGTTCGCCGAGCGGCGAGTGCTAGCCGTCTCTGTCGATCACGAGCTGGCCGGCCGTTCCTCGGCATCCGTGGAGATGCTGGGCGACTTCCAGGTGGCACGCGGCAAGCCCATCCCCGATTACTGGGCGGAGAGCTACACACCGTGGCACACGCCCAGAGGCAACATCATCGAGCGGAGCGCGGAGATCGAGAACGTCGACGACATCTTCACCCTCATCAGCGCCGGTGAGATCGTCAACGTCTTCCCCGTACATGTGAGCCGCTACTGGAACCGGCCGGACATGGACTGGCTGCCCATCCCCGACATGGCTGCGCTGGACTACGGCCTGGCCTGGCGCGGTGAGACGGAGAACGACATGATCCGCGCCTTCGCCCAGGTCGTCCGTGACCTCGGCCCCCTCTGACACACGAAAGCGGCCGGGCTCCCCTCAGAGCCCGGCCGCCGTTCTACGCGTTGACCGTGGCGCGCACTCTGACTGACACCACGGCCAGCCAGATGAATCCCAGCCCCGCTCCGGCGGTGAACGCCAGCACGGTGGCCGAAGAGGCGGCGAACCCGGCCAGCACGCCGACCGGCACGAGCCGGGAGGCGATCGCCCACCCGCGCTCGCCCCGGGCGGCGAAGTACCGGCCCATCACCACGAACGCCGCGCACAATGACAGGAAGCCGACCGTGGCTCCCGCCATGTGGACGGCGCCGGTCGTGCTGAGCACGGCTGCCTGATCGCTCGCCTCCGGGAAGCCCGCCCCGGGATCAGCGCTGAATACTGAGCTGACCAGGAACGAAGCCCCGAACACCGCCACCAGCGGCGGAGCCCAGGTGCCGCCGGGAGCGCCGTGCAGCGCCTGGCGTAGCCCGATCGATCCGGCAATGGCCAGGCAGGCGGTGATGACGAAGCTGATCACCTGGATCCAGCCGAGCTCGCCGAGGCTGAGCTGGCTGATGGCGTTGCGGGTGAAGTCGAAGGGCTCACGGGTGAGCCCTTGGATCAGCGCCACGCCCAGGAACCAGGGGCCCGCGGCGATACCGCAGGCCAGCAGGATCCGGGTCATGCCGGCTGGTAGGTCAGGTCGAGCACGCCGGTGGCGAAGGTGACCGATCGGGTGAGCTTGAGCGGGATCTGGCCGGTGCTGTCGGGGAAGAGGCGGCGGCCGGTGCCCACCGCGATGGGGTGCACGAGGAGCCGCAGCTCGTCGATGAGCCCGGCGCGCAGCAGGGTGTGGGTCAGGGTGATGCTGCCGGTGACGTTGATGTTCTTGCCGGGCTGCTCCTTGAGCTCTTTGAGGGCGGCGATGACGTCACCTTCGATGACGGTCGAGTTCTGCCAGGCGGCCTCCTTGAGGGTGGTGGAGGCGACGAGCTTGCGGATGCCGTTGAGCGCATCGGCCATCTCGCCGCTCTGGTGCGGCCAGACGGCGGCGAACTCCTCGTAGGTCGTCCGGCCCAGCAGCAGGGTGTCGGCCGCGGTCGAGATCTCGCCGAGCGCGGCGCCCATCTCGTCGCTGAGATAGGGGAAGTGCCACTCGGTGGGCGCCTCCACGACGCCGTCGAGCGAGATGTACTGCCCAGCCACGATTTTGCGGCTCATGTGTTTCTCCTTGAGGGGTTTCCTTCTGGTGACGCCGCGCGGGCACGGAGCCTGCGCAGCGTCCTGGTGTCCCCGAAGCCGACCTCGCGCGCGGCGACTTCGGTGGTAGCGCCCCTACGCAGGAGGTGCTCGGCACGTTCCAAACGCAGGGAAGTCTGATAGGCCAAGGGCGTGAGCCCGGTCGCCTGGCGAAACAGCCGGGTCACGGTGCGTTCGCTACATCCGGCCGCCTTGGCCAGCAGGCGCAGCGGGAGCCGTTCGGTGAAGCGGGACTCGATCAGGTCTTGGATGCGGTGCACCGACTCGTCCATGTGCGAGCGCGGCCGCAGCATCGGGCTGAGCCGCGCCGCCGTACCCTCACCAAGGGCAGGGCCCAGCAGGGCGCGGGCCACCCGCCCCGCCGCGTACGGCCCATGCCGCACGCCCAGCAGGTGAAGAGCAAGGTCGATGCCTCCGGCCACGCCCGCCGTGGTGACGGCCCGACCGTCGGCGCCCCCGTACTCACCGGCCACCGTGCCGCCCGCCGCGTGGTGGCCGCGCAGCCGACGCAGAGTCTCCCTGCTTATCGGCGGGGCCTGGCCGCCCCGGCCGGGCACGATGATCAGATCGCCGGATGCCAGGCGCGGCCATCCGGTCTGCGCCTGCAGCGCCAAGCCCTGGGCGCTGAGGACCAGGCTGGCCTCGGCGACGTAGGCGAGGGTGTGCGGGTAGCCGAGGTCGTCCGCGGTGGAGAAGACCAGAGCGGGACCGGCCACGTCGAGAAGATGCACCTGCGGCATGAGCAGGAAGACGACGAGGGACATGACATGGCTCGAGTCAGCGTCGGGTGGCGTACTCGGCGAACGCCTGCCGGGTTGCCGAGCATGATGTTGCGGCCCGCGCCCGGGACGGTGTGGGCCCGTATAGCTGAGGCTTCCAGTTCCTGTCGTCCCGACAGCGGCACCGTGCGCGCACACACGGGGCAGGTTCGGCACCGGCGATCTCCACCCATCGCATCCTTGAGCCGTCAGGCCCGGCCATCGCGTCTAGCACTGCTCTCCTCCATGTCCTCCTGTGCTGCCTCCGACCGGGTGGTGGAGACGACCAGCTTGCGGATGTTGTTCAGCTGGTCGGCCAGTTGGCCGGTCTAGTAGGGCCAGACCTCGGCGGAAGACTCGTCGGTGGCCCGGTCCAGCAGGAGCGCGTCCGCCTCGGCCTGGATGGCCCTGACCACCGTGCTCACCTCCTCGTTCATGAAAGAGAAGTGCCACGTCTCGGGCGAGTCCACGACGCCGTCCGGCGAGACGGACAGCCCGGCAACGATCTTTCTCATGGTTTCTCCCTCGGGGCTGAAGTGGTGGGTGATTCAGGCGAACTTGCGCAGGTGAGCGGCGACCAGGGAGATCCAGCCCATCGCGATCATGACTCCGGTGGCGAGCGTCACCGAGCCTGCATGTCCGCCGCTGATCGCCCAGCCATCGCCCACCAGCACGGCCAGGCCGGCCAGGCGGGAAGCGACGGCCATGCCCCGGGCACCGGCGCGGGTGAAGTAGCGGCCGAGAACAAAGCAGGCCGCGGCGAAAGCGATGAACGTCACCGACCCGGCCACCATGTGCATGATGCTGTGCCAGCTCATCGCCGCCGGCGGCCCGGCCGGCGTGCCCACGGGGAAACCATCGCCCGGATCCATGACGAACACGCCCGCGCCGATCATGCCGATCCCGGCGACCCGGGTCAGACGCGGCGCCCAGGTGCCGCCGGTCTTGCCGTACAAGGCCTTGCGGAACCCGAAGGAACCGGCGATGAGCAACGAGCCGACGATCAGGAAGTTGGTGATCTGGATCCACCCGAGCGAGCCCGTGGCGAGCTGGCTGAAGGGGTGGCGGACCAGGTCGAAGCCCTCGCGGGTGAACGCCTGCGTCAGGGCGACCACGGTCCAGACGGGCATGGCGGCCGCCGCGGCGGTGAGCAGCGGGCGGGCGGAGACGTTGCTGCGGGTGATGGTGGTGGTCATGTTCCTGGTTCCCTTCGTGGTTCTGCCTACGCGTCGTCCAGGCGATGTGACAGGGAACGCGGAATACTCACAAGAGCTCAGCCAGGCGGTGAGCCTGGTTCTCCAAGGGTCACCTGCCCCAGCTCGCCGAACTGCCGTGCCACCCAGTCCAGGAGCAGCCGGATGAGGTTGCCCGCCGCGCCGTCCAGCTTGCTCGGCTCACGCTTGCCCAGTTCTGCGACGAGCGTCCCGGTCGGACAGCCGTACGCGCGGCCACGTCGCGCCGGGAGATCCAGCCCTCCACCAGCCCCTTGAGGCGATGGTGAAGTGACCAGCTCGTCCTGGTCTTGACGTGGTAGTACACGTTGCCCACTCCCAGCCGGTGAACCACCCGGGCAGAGGCTTCCATCAGGCGCCTGTTATGAGTCAGTGTGTTACCGTCCTTCTAAGTCAGCTAGCTAACTAAGAACTGAGGGGCTCATCATGATTGTTGTTACGGGTGCCACCGGGAACGTCGGCCGGACCCTGGTGCGGCTGCTGGCCGGGACGGGCGAGCAGCGTTCGGCGTACCGACAGGCGGCATGGCCGATGCGCTCAGGGTCGGTGCGGACGGTCGCCGGGCCTTCGAGGGTGCCCCAGCGGAAGCCATCCACCTGGCACAGCGCGGCGCGGCGGTGCGAGCCGGCCACGGTCAGCACGCGGGCCAGTCCCGCGTGCCGATCCCAGGTGAAGCGCACGGCTGTCACGTGGGGCGAGCCGTCTGGGCGCACGGTGGTCAGCGTCGCGACGCGGGGCTCGCGCGGATCCGGGCGGCCGGCGCGAACCGAACCGGCTGAGCAGACACCACTCGGCCGGTCTGGTCCCTGACGGCCCGTCGAGTGGTTGTGCCTGCTCGGCGCCGTCTATTGAGCCGGGCCAGTCTGCTCGTCGCAGAACACCTGCTTGACGAGGGTGTCGGTCAGCTTCTGGAAGTCCTTGGCCGGGCCTCGGGTGGCCGAGTCCACCCAGGTCACCGAGGCGGTCAGGGTCTTCTTGCCGTCAGGAGAGCTGTACATCAGGGTCCCGTAGCCGTGCGGGGGGCTGCCGTTGTGCTGGTAGACGCTGCCGCAGTTCGGGCCCAGGTCCTGCACGAACAGCCCGAGCCCGTAGCCCATCTTCGGGTGCGGCTTGCGCATCTCGGCCAGCAGCTCGGCCGGCAGGAGCTTGCCGCCGTTCAGCGCCGAGAAGAACGTGTGGAGGTCCTGGGTGGTCGAGATCAGGTCCCCGGCACCGGCCAGCAGGGAGAGGTTCTGGCGGGAGATGTCGGCCACCCGGCCGTCCTGGGCGCGGTAGTAGCCGTGGGCGTGCGGCCCGGGCAACTGTGTCTTGTCGCCCGGGACCACGGTGCCCTTCAGGCCGAGTGGACGCAGGATGCGCCGCTTCATCTCCTCGGTGTAGGAGCGGCCGGTGACCTTCTCGATCAGCATCAGGGCCACCGTGTAGTTGGTGTTGGAGTAGTTCTGGCCGGTGCCCGGCTCGAACCGCGGCTGTTTGGACAGCGCCAGCCGTACCAGCTCTTCAGGCTTGTAGCTGCGGAATCGGTTGGCCAGCCAGGCGTCGCCGGTGGCGAGGATGCCCGGCTTGACGGTCCCGTCCTCGTAGTACTCGCCGGTGTAGTTGAACAGGCCGCTGGTGTGCTGCAGCAGCATCCGGACGGTGATGCGCCGGTCCAGCCCGAACTCAGGCAGGTGGTCGGCGACCGGGGCGTCCAGGGTGAGCTTGCCTTCGGCCACCAGTTGCAGCAACAGGGTCGCGGTGAAGGGCTTGATGACGCTGCCTGTCCAGAACCGGCCGTTCGTCGGCGGCTTGGCGGCCGAGCCCAGCTTGCGCACCCCGGCGCTGCCGGTCCACTCGCCTCGCTCGTCGTTGATGCGCACCTGCACGCCGAGGAAACCGGCATCGATGTACGCCTGGACGGTCTTCTGCAGCTCCGGCCGATCCCGGTCGGCGGCGAGCGCGGGTGTGGCGGTGCCTGCCAGCACGGCCGCTGCCAGCGCGGGGATCGCCACTCGCCTGAGGACTTTGCTGGTGTTCATGGTGTGTCGTCTTTCGTGTCGCGTTACTTGCCGGTGACGAGCGGCAGTGTGATCGAGGTGCCGGCCAGGTCGAGGGTGACCTTGGTCCCGGTGCCGGGTTCCGCGCCACCCAGGGCGGGTTCGCCGAGGTCGGCGTTGGTTCCGGTCAGCACCAGGCCGAGCCGGTGTCCTGCCTTGAACTCGTAGTCCTGCGGCAGCATCTTCCAGGTGATCTGGTACGACCTGTCCGGCCGCAGCGGTGTCTGGCGGCTCAGCGACGTGTGGTTCTGCGCGTCCATGATCCCGCGGGTGACCACGTGGAAGCCGGATGTCACCGTGTTGTCGACGGCCCTGCGGTAGCAGCCGTCGTCATCGGCCGTGCTCTCGCCGACGCAGTCGTCGCGATCGAGGAACTTGAAGCCGTACGCGCGATCCGGGCCGATTTCGCTGTAGTTGATGCGGGTGTCGGTGCCGTAGTCGACGAGCATGACGCCCAGGTTGGCGGTCGGCTTGTCCAGCTTGACCTTGAGGCTCACCGACGGTGTGCCCGACAGCCGTGTCGCGCTCTTCAGCGGCGGGGTCAGGAAGGCCAGCCGGTTGGGGTTGACGGTGGCCGGGTCGGCGGCCACCGCTTCCTCGCTCTGGCGGGTGTCGAGGTAGCTGCCGGTTCCGTTCGACGGCTTGCGGCCCAGAGAGCCGGCCTGCTGCGGCCGCAGGGTCGTCCTGCGCGCCGTGGGTGCGGGCCAGTCGGCCTGGGTGATCCACCGGTCCGGGCCGAGCTGCACGTCGGCACGCGGCTGGCGCATGATGTCGTTTTGCACGCCCATCAGTTCGTGGTCGAACCACCGGTGCAGGGTGTTGACCCACACTTCGCGGCGGGCCCAGAACGGGTCGAGGTGCCCGTACTGGGTCACCCACGCCTTGCGCTGCACGGTGCTGGGCAGCTTGGCCCACCACTCGGAGAACTGGTTGCCCATCACGTTGCGGTCCTGCATGCCCATCACCGAGAAGACGCTGGCGCGTACGTTGCGGACGTTCGAGATCGGCCCGTTGCGGTAGTCGAGTTCGCGCCAGTAGGAGTTGTAGTTGCCGGTGGCGTCGTCTGAGCCCTCGTTCATGCGCTGGTGCGCCGCAGCGCATTTCTCGTCCGGGTCCTCGTCGACCATGGTGGCCATGTATTCCTGGCCGCGCTTGAAGTCGGTGAGGGTGCCGTTCGCACGCCACATGTCGTACCAGCTGCTGGGCCCGGCGAGCGGCACGATCGTCTCCAGCCCCGGCACCCCGGTGCCGGCGACCCCGATGGCGAGCCCTCCTTCGTAGGAGTGGCCGATCATCCCGGTGCGCCCGGTGGTCCACGTGGCCTTCACCGGTTCGCCCTTGGCGTTGTAGGCGGTCGCCCGGCCGTTCAGCCAGTCGATGACCGCCTTACCGCCCAGCACGTCGGACGGGCCGCCGGTGGTCGGGCAACCGTCGGACAGCCTGGTGCCGATCATGTCGACGGACACGTACGCGTACCCGCGCGGTACGAAGTAGTTGTCGTAGAACAGCGGGAACTTCGTCAGGTTCCCGTTCGCGTCGTACTTCTTGTGG
The DNA here is from genome assembly GCF_039535395.1 of Nonomuraea roseola. Taxonomy (NCBI): domain Bacteria; kingdom Bacillati; phylum Actinomycetota; class Actinomycetes; order Streptosporangiales; family Streptosporangiaceae; genus Nonomuraea; species Nonomuraea roseola. The sequence continues at coordinate 3,262,724 of NZ_BAAAXC010000015.1, read as the reverse complement.
TCCAGCTGAAAGCCGGCGCCCGGTTTGTCGAAGTACGGGCTCTGGTGCATGATCACAGGGACCTTGAGCCCGGAGTCGGACTCCTTCGGCCGGATGATGTCCACCCGGACCAGGTCCTTCTCGCCGTCGCCGTCGCTGTCGAGCGGCGACTGCACCCGGACGTGCTCACGGATGGCGTCGGCGTAGGAGAAGACCGGCTGGGTGACCTTGCCTGAGACCGTGATCCCCGGCTCCGCCGTCGCGGAGGCGGCGGGAGCCCCCGCGGCCGCGATCGCGGCCGCGAGGGAGGCGGCGGCGAGGAGGCCTCGCCGCTGGAAGACTGACATATGCATCCTTTTGCGTATTTCGTAACGGTCCGGGCCGACCTGCTGTCAGGCGGCGTCGAGAGCTTCGGTGATCTTGCGGATCATGTCGGCCGCGGTGGGGCTGCGCTCGCCCTTGTGCGCCGTGGCGGCGGCTTCGACGGCGACCAGGACGGTGCTGCGGAAGTTGCCGGCCTCCGCCGGATCCTGCTTGTTAAGCAGGCCCATGGCCGCTGTCAGGGCGGGCAGCACGTGGTCGGCGATCGCGGCCACCGACTTGCCCTCCAGGTGGACGTCCCTGGTCTTTTCGGCGAGCACGTGCCCAACCGGTCCGGTCGCGGAATACAGCGAGAGCGAGCCCGCGGTGGCCGCCTTGTGCGGCGAACCGGCGACATCAGCGGCGGCCAGCAGCGTGACGGCACCGTAGGCGGCAGTGCGCAGGGTGAGCTTGTCCTGGCCGGTAAGGGTGATGGACATGGTGGTGAGCTCCAAGAAATCAGTTAGGGATTGTTGATCGGGCGGCTTAACCGCTCATGGCATCTACGATCGCGGACCGTCCTGATAGCGGGCAGCCGCCGTTCTGACGTGGCCGCTGACACGGCACCGCTCACATGTCAGTGCGCGGCGGCCGGAGCCGGCTCGGCCGGGGTCGAGGAGGTGGTGTGCGCGCCGCGCTTGCGGCCACGGAGCAAGAGCAGAGCCAGTACGGCGGCGCCCAGCACACCTGCCATGGCCCCCAGGAAGGCGGAGGACATGGCCGCGCTGTAGGCGTCCCGAGCGAGCGCGGCCAGGGACGGGTCGCTCACGGCGACGGCCAGGCTGCGGCGCGCCTCCTCCGGCGCGCTGGCGGGCATGGCGGCGGTGTAGCTGCTGGTGGCCAGGCTGCCCAGGACGGCAACGCCGAGGGCGGCGCCGGCCTGCTGGATGGTGTCGTTCATCGCCGAACCGACCCCGGCCTGCTCGGTCGGGACGGCGCTCATCAGCGCGGCGATCGCCGCAGGCCCGGCCAGGCCGCTGCCGGTTGCATACTTACAGATTCCATTCATGTACGGAAAGTGATCGGTCATGGGTGGCGCCGTTCAAGGGCCATCCCAAAGGGGGGTGGATCAGGCGCCGCTGGGTGGGATCCATTCGGTCAGCTCGACGACGATGCCGTTGGGGTCGGTCAGGCGCATCAGCCGCTCACCCCACGGATCGCAGCGCAACCGCGTGGTGATGGGTGCGCCTGCGGCGCGCAGGCGCTCGTACTCCTTGGCCAGATCGGTGACCGCGTAAGCCACCACCACCGGCTGAGCCTCCGACTGCCACGCCAGCTCGAGGTCTCGCCGGCGCAACAGGATGTCGGCGGCCCCGTCGTCACGGCTCAACCAGGTGAAATCCGGCGTGTCGAGGACCTCACGAAAACCCAGATGGGTGCTGAAGAACCGACGGGAGCCCGCCGGATCATCGACCGTGAAGACAACTGTTGACGTGATGATGTTCATGGACGTGCTCGTGTATGGCTGTTTGTCATGCTTTCCCTACGATGCGGTGATTCGTCCTGGATCAAGGGTGTCGGAACGACACGATCGGAACAACGGCGAAGCACACAACGCAGCGTTAACCCAGTGCTTCACGATCAAGGGCCAGGCCGAGACCCGGGCGGTCTGGCGATCGCGTGACTCGCCCTGTGCGGCACACAGTCCGTTGCGTTACTACCCGCCGCAACACCGCACTCAGGCGGAGGGGCCGGTCGCGTGTTCTTCGGCACGGGCGCGGAGGATCCGCAGGCCGGCGCCCGCTATGTCGTAGGCGGCGCGTTCGTGGTCGCGTTCGCCGCGGCGGGCTTCGCAGGGTCCCCAGTGGCCGGGGCGTGCGCCGTTGTTGCCTCTGGCCGGCCACAGGGCGGGCGGGTAGTGGTCGGTGATGGGCCGGAGTTTTCCCCAGCTGTGCCGTCCGGGGGCGATCAGGATGAGGTCGGGGTGTGCGGCTGCCGAAAATTACATCCATGCAGTTCAAGCTGCCTGTGAGTATTCGTGGAGGGCGCAGACGACGTCGAACGCTCGCTGTCGGCCATCGTCGGCGTCCGCGCCGAACTGGCCGCCGGCGACCTGCGCCCGCTCTATTTGGTCTGGCTGTCGGCGTACGGGACATGGGAGCGCGACGAGGACGCCTTCGACTACGAGGTAGAGGACGCCCTGGAGCCACCCGTCCCACCCGGATTGGGTTCGCTCAGCGCACCGCAACGGGCCCTGGCCGACTTCCTGCGTCTGGACGACGACCTGCTCGCGGCCGCCGCCGAGGCCAGCCGTCCGGCGCAACCCGTACAGCACGACCGAAAGTCCCTGGCCACCTGGATCGGCACTCTGCCCGCCAAGCGCAAGGACGCGCTGCTGCTGCGAGTGGTCGAGGAGGACGCCGCAGGGGTCCGCTGGGAACTACTGCGCGAGTTCGGCGGCGAAACCACCGACCAGGAGGTGGAGACGGGACGGACGATCGCCGAACTGCTGGACGCCGCGGCCGCCCGCCGCACACGACCGTGAGCGACAGGAGGCGGCCCGGCGCGCCGAAGAACAAGCCCGACGGGAACAGGAACGACGGCAAGCCAGAGAAGTCCATCTGAACCGGCTCGCCCAGGATTTCGAAGCAGCATGGGACCGGGTGGAGACCTCCATCGGCACCAAGAAGCCCCGCCAACACGACCAAGCCGTCGAGCTCCTCCGCGACCTGCACGCCCTGGCCATCCGCGACAAGCATGCCGACACCTTCGCCCAGCGCCTCACCCACCTCCGGGAACGACACCAGGGCAAGCCCAGCCTCATCAAGCGACTCAACGACGCTGGCCTCATGGCCGGGTGACCGGCGATTTCCAGGTCTGGGAATCAGCGATCTGCGCCACCGAGACTGCGGATGGATCTCGCGCCCCGGCCAGCCAATGGATGGAGAATGCGCATGGTCAAGGGATGCCATCCGCCCCATGGTTGCTCGTTGGATGCTCGTCGGCACCTGACACGGCATGGCACCGGGCGACATTCGTCAGCATCTCGAAAGCAGACAATGCGTGACACGGGCCGCACCTACAAGGCCACCATCAGCATCGACATCCTGTTGACAGAGCCGATCAGCCCTTGACTTCACGGCCTTGATCTAAAGAGTGGCCCTGTGGGCGTGGCCTCCTGCATTGGGATGATGCGTCGTGCGGCCTCGCTGCACCCCGGAGACGCGGTCACCACGCGCGTGCGCGGGGGTCGGACCGCTTCCACCTCCGAGAGCATCCTCCGTAGGTGCCTTCATCGGACAGGCTGACACACCGTGCCACTTCCGGGTCACGTTCGTCAGGTTTCCATCCATGGATCGCCGCACATCTCGGCCACGCTGCGGCGCCGCCGTACCTGCTGCCCACGATCGGCCGCGACGCCGACGGCCGTCATCGACATGACCACCCACCCCGGGTTCGGCCGCAACTCCGCGGTCAAGCCTTCGATGTCGAAGGCGCGGAACTGGTGGCATGTCAGCCCCATCGCCTGTGCCTGCACGGTCAGGTAGGCCACGGCCTGTCCGAGGTCGTAGTCGGCGAACTCCGAATAGACGAGGTCGGTGTCATCGACGTACCGGCGGGTCAGATTCACGATCAAGAGCCCCGCGTTCGGCGCCCACCGTGCCGAGCTCCGTGCGAGATGCCGGATGACCCGCACATGGCCGGGCTCACGGGGACGGACCGGGAGGAATCCCCAAGGCTGAGAGTTCCCCGCAGACGGCGCCCACCGCGCGGCCTCGAGCAACAACCCGAGCTGTTCGTCATCGATGCTGCCTGCGGGGTCGAACTGGTCCGGGCTGAACCGGTCCGCCAGGAGTGGATGGATGCCCAGCCGGAGATCTTGATCCATGGTCACACTCGACCCAACTCGCCAGCCCGCGCGTCTATGCCGTCCCCGCCATCCGATGAACCCGTCCTGGCCTTGAACGTCCGCCATTGCCTGGCTGACGTAATCGCGCAGAAAATTCCCTCGCCGAGCCGCCACCCCAAACCACCACAAAGCGAATGGCCAATGTCCGGTAAGCGCCGGATCCGTTGCTCGCTGGCCGCTCTTCGGCATCCACACCGTGCGAACACAGAACGGCATTCCCGGGCATTTCAAAAGCGACAAAAGCCAGCTCAATGATACAATAGAATGCGTTGCGATATGTCCCGGCATAAAAGCTTGCGACCGTCCTTGTCGATCTCGGCTTCCTTGAGGATCGCCTTCCACTCGTCCCAGTCGTCGCCCGCGTCGATCGGGCTTCCGTCCGGCATGCAGCCAGCAGACGAGATGCGCTGACGTGCTCGGCTCGCCGCTCGCAGCGAGGGTGGAGCTGACGGCAGCCGGCGAGCCCGGAGACGGGTTCGTTCGACGATCCGGTGCCATCGCCTGCCCCTCTTTTCGACCCCGGCCGGGCTTGATCGGTCAGGCAGCGAAGCACGCGGATGGCCGGTGCGCTCGTCAAGGTGTCGTTCATCTGGTGAGAGGGTGGCGAGGCGCCGGAAATGATGTCGCCAGCATGCGGCTGAAGCGTAGGGCGCGGGCGTGCATCCTGCTGATTTCTACACCGTTGTCGACGGGCATACACGAATACGAGGCGTCCAGTTTTTCAGGAAGCCAATCTCCCAGGCGCCGCCTTGAGCCCACCGGGGAATCCAGGCCCGAAGCCTGGAACAGGTCCCCTCGAGAGTCTTCACTGCCGACGAGTAGGATCCGACCGAATAGACGAGGTTGTCCCCCGATCGGAAAGAGGGCTCTGGCCAGGTGGAACCTGGAATGATGCTCGGCGGAAAGTATCGACTGACGCGGCGCCTCGGTCAAGGCGGCATGGGCGAGGTCTGGGCCGCCACTCACGACGGCCTGGGCCGTCAGGTCGCCATCAAAATCGTCCTCGCGGCTCTGGATCCCGCTCCAGGGCTGATCTCGAGACTGCGCAATGAGGCCAGGACAGCAGCTGCGCTGCAGCATCCGGGAATCACCGTCGTTCACGACATCGGGGAGCATGACGGCCACCCGTTCTTCGTGATGGAGCTACTGACGGGCCGCGACTTCGACGAGTTGCTCACGGAGAGACCGAATGGACTCACAGTCGATCATGCCACTGTCCTGATGGCGCAGGTGGCCGACGCGTTGGACTACGCGCACCGCAAAGGCGTGGTCCACCGCGACATCAAGCCTGCCAACCTGATGGAACTGGCCGATGGCGGGGTGAAGATCTGCGACTTCGGAATCTCTCGATACGCCGAGGCCGGCACCCGGCTCACCGCCACGGGCGGAATCATCGGCACACCGACCTACATGGCTCCCGAGCAGTACCAGGGCAACCCCGCCGACGCACGGACCGATCTGTACTCCTTCGGCTGCACGCTGTACGCCCTGTTGACCGGCGCACCGCCGTTCCCCGGCCCATCGTTGGCAGCGCTCGTCCATCAACACCTCTCAACCATCCCGCGTAAGGCCTCCGAGTCTCGCCCAGACATCCCGCCTCACCTCGACTGGCTCTTGGAACGCCTGCTCGCCAAGGACCCCGCCCATCGACCATCCACGGCCGCCGAAGTCGCCGACGCCCTCCGTGCTGCACCGAACCTCCGCCCAGCCGCGACACAACCGCACCATGCAGGCGCGGACTGGGACACACTGCAGCGATCAGGCGCCGCCAAGCCGCCCGCGATCGGCCGCCGTGCGTTCCTCATGGGAGGCCTCGCGACCCTGTCTGTAGTAGTGCCGGGAGGAGGGTTCCTGCTGTGGAAGACGTTCAACGATGCGAACGGACCTCACAGAGTATTCAACGACGCCACTCGCGCCGAGTCCCTGGCCTTCTCGCCGGATGGCAAATACTTGTTCGCCCACGGGCACGGCAGTCAGATGATCGACGTGGCCTCCGGGAAAGTGCGGCCGGGATTTGATTACAACCCGGGCGACGAATGCGCCTTTTCTCCAGATGGCCGGCTTCTTGTGGTCGAAGCCAATTTCGATGCCTCATTGAGGGAGGGCTCACCCGACGGCTCCATATTCACGGTGAAGGAGGGCGGCAGCGACAAGCTGGTGGCTGAATTCTTATTGCCGGATGAGCTCGACGGAGCAAGCCTCAACGGCCTGACGGTCTCGCCGAACGGTAAGCATTTGGCGATCAGCGTCTTCCTGCGACCGGGATGCCTTGTCGTACGGTGGGACATGGCGACTCGCAAGAAAATCGTCAGGTTGGCGATCGGTCAAGAATCCTTCGCTGCGCCCCCTGCGGTACGGTTCTCGCCCGGAGGTTCTCTATTCGTCTCCGAGAGGACAGCCGACGGGTTCACCATCTGGGATGCAGGTGACCGGAAACCCGTCAACAAACTGAGATCCCCGAATGGCTTCCGACAAGAACCCGAGCAGCCCTACTCTGCATTCTCGCATGACTGCCGGATGCTGGCCGTCAACGGTGAGGGCGAAGCCGGCGACGTCTTCTTGTGGGATCGGAGCCGTCGCGGTATCAACGCCACCTTCGGGGCCCATGAGAGAGGGTCGAGCTCTTTGGCCTTTTCGCCTGACGGCAGGTTCCTTGCGAGCGGAAGCGGTGACAAGATTTTCGTATGGGACATATTTGGCCGCCGGATCAAGACGACCTTTCACATGCCCAGCACGGGGAATTCATACGAGGCCGACAGCATTGCATTCTCACCCGATGGGAGACTGCTCGCCAGTGGCGGTGCAGACCAGATTCGACTCTGGCGGGTCGAATAGATTGATCCTGCGCACAGAAACACCAGCCGTGACTGTTCCTCCCTGAGGAGAGGAGTAGGCGGTAGCGCGTTCGCCACGGCGTTCCCGTCAGCCGTCTGGACGTTCCTCCGAAAGCTCCGGGTAGTAGCCGCGTTCGCAATCCTGCAGGTCTGCCGCATACTTCTCACCGGCACCGCGGCAGATCGGGCACACCCGGTCTTGGTGGCACTCCGGGCAGCGCCGTCGGCCCCGCTCGGTGTCCGGGACCCAGCCGCGCCCGTAGCAGCACGGGCACCAGCCCAAACCGTCGCACTCGTAGCACAGCACATAGCCGGGGTCCAGTGTGTCGGCGGTCCGCAGGGGTTCGGGCCGGGTGAAAGGCTCCGGCGTAGCGAGCGCCATCTTCGGGGTTTCAGCGATGTACAGCACCACCTCGGAGACCGTGGACACCCGAACCCTGATCATGACGTCCTCGCTCCGACCGGTGACGCAGTAGGCGTCGGCGACCTCCTCCACCACCGCCCAACCCGCCGCGGCCAGCACCTCGGCCGCCCGCTGTGCCAGCTCGGCCGGGGGCACGGTATCGGGCCGGGCGCCACGCGACGTCATCCCATACGTGTATTTCAGCGGTTCGTGCCAGTCGGCGACGGAAGGGTGGCCCAACTTCTCAGGAAAGACCTCCGCCTCCGGCGTCAGTCGGGCCACCAGTTCGAGCAGGTGCGCGCGCATATGTCTGCCCAACCGCTCCAGCTCCGCCTTCGCTCCTGGAATCTCGGCCATCGAACCTCCTCGCCGAACCCAATGTAGACCGCGTCCTGATCGGTGATCACATGGTGAGTCGAGCACGGAAGCGTTCGTAGATCGGCTGGTTCCTGACGAGTTGTGGGCGCTGTTTCAGCAGGCGATGCCGCCGCCTCCGAAGCGTCCGCAGGGTGGCCGGAGCGGTCGCCAGATGTGAAGGCGGGCTTGGCCACCTGGCGCCGCATGACCGCCGATGGTGTCGCGGCACCAGAATCCCGATCTCCTTGTCACGATCGCTTCCCGGCAGCAGGTGCTGAGCAGGATCGTCGCCCGCCTGCGGTGACCTACTTGTCCTTCTTCCAGATCTGGCTGCGCAGGTCCGTACCCCGGATCACCTGGACCCGCCACGGTTCCAGCCGCAGCACGTGCAGCTTCGGGTCGCCTGGACTGGTCCAGAAGTTGCCCAGGTTGTAGCCCGCCCCTCGGGGGCTGGTCTTGCGATACAGATCCCACACGCGACGCTTGACCTCGATGTCCTCCACCCATTCCGCGACCGTGTCGACGCTCACCGCGTTCTGGCGCGGCGTCCAGTACGAGAACGTGGTGTGCGGATTCCCGGCCAGGTGGGCCGCCTTGACCGGCGTCTTGTAGGTCGCCAGCCAGCCCAGCGGCTCGCCGTCCACGACCTCCCAGACCGGGATGAGCACCCGCGCCCGCGGGCGGCCCTTCTTGTCCACCGTCGTCATGGTCGCGTAGACGATGTCGCCGATGTAGGCCTCGAAAGCGTCCTGGATCTCGCTGAACTCCGTCATGCCGTCTCCTCCAGCACCACCACCGGGATCTCACCCCGTGCCGCGTCCGCGTAACGCTGGTAGACCGGCTCGCGTGCCACCAACGTCTTCCACAACTGCCGCCGCTCCGCGCCCCGGGCCGTGTGCGCCCGCACACGCAACGTCCTTCCGTCCACCCGGACCTCGGCGTCCGGGTTGACCATCAGGTCCCGGTACCAGCCCGGCAGGTGCGGACCCGCCTCCGAGCCCGGCCCGACCAGAACCAGGTGCCCCCGGTCCGCTCCGTAGAAGTGGGTCGTCGTCCTCGGCCGCCCGGTCTTGCGGCCCACCGTCGTGATCACCAGGTCGTCACTCATGGCCGCAGCATCGCCGAGGCGACTCCGGATTTCCTTCGGACGCTCTTCAGACCCGGATGCCACGTCCCGCGAAGTTGCCGTGGTTGCTCGGTGGATGCTCACCGGTGCCTGACACCTCCTCCCGGAAGATACGCGGAATGGATCTTGGCAATTTCACCCAGGTCGGCCGCGCGTTCCGGAAGCCTCCAGGACGCATTCCGCAGCCGTGAACGACGCGGGACCCCACGTCATGCGGCGAGGGCATCGAGGATGCGCTGGTTGCGACCGCACGTTGACCGTCGATGCACTTGGCGTAGACCCGCAGCAGAACATCGACGCCAGGCCTGGCTCGTTCAGCCGCTTTCGGGTCCGCGTTGAGCCCGAGGGAGACGGCCGCGTGCCGAAGGAGGGCAGGGGCGTTTGGGATCACCCAGGAAACCCTCTTTCGCACATACATTCGATCTCCTACTCTGTCGGCCAGACATAGCAGGCGGAACAACCCTGACCGGAGGATCACTTGGGGGTCTTGTACGACTACTACAGGGCGGCCGACAGGCAGTCCGCCATGGCCGAGCCGGACAGGGGCCGTGCCGTTTCCGCGAGCCCCGCTTTCGACGCTGTGGACGCCAAGGGGATTGATCCGGGGATCATCCTGGGGCAGCTCGTCGCCCTCATCAGGGACGTGCCGTACCACTTGGATCTCATCCGGACGATCACCCTCTACCCACCGCCCGAGGGCGGCCCCAAGTCTCTTGAGGAGTGGGAAGCGCTGCCGGAGGACTCGCCGTACAAGGAGGGGCCCTGCATTGAGGAGCTCCCCGCCGACGTACGGGACTCGCTGGCCGGCGTGCCTGACGCCCGGTTGGCCGATCTTGCCGAACGGTGGGGGCAGATCGAAGAGTTCTTCGGCCGCCCTGACGAGGGCTACCTGACGACACTGATAGGAGAGCTGAGAGATCTCGCTCAACGGGCGCAAGTAGAAGACCAGATGGTCTATTGCTGGACGTGCGTATAGACGAGGAACTCGGAAGGCTCGGAGCGGAACGGCTGCTCGGCCAACCGATCACCAGCGTGGCGGGCCGCAGGTCGCGAAAGCGTCTCGCCACCGATGGCCAGATCCACTTGTCATCCGATGGCCATTGACGTTTGCGCCGAGGACAAGCCTCCGGCGAAGGCGCTCCGGGTCCTGGGGATGTTCGTCGCACCAGCTCAAGAGTGGCTGGCGCGGAGGCCTGGTCATCCCGACTGCGAGCGACCCGGGACAAGCCGAGCAGACCAGGGCCATGGGTGCCGGATCTCGTGGCTACATGACCTGTTCACCAGGGCCAGCGGCGGCTCCGACCCCTCATCGGCTGTTTGCCAGCAAAGCCAGGAGGATCAGGCCGATGATCACCAAGCCGACGACATCCAGCGCGGTGAGTCCGTCGTCGCTTCCTGCGTTGCGGCGCCGAGCATCCCAGTCCCGCTTGTTGCTTGCCCGATTCATATCGGCGAGGTTGCGGCTCATCCGGTCCACCTGACCCTGGGTGCGCCTTTCTGAGGCCCTGTAATCGTCGAAGCCCATTGAGTGTTCCCTCTCCCCAGAGTTACTCGGTGCGACAACGATGGCACTCCATGCCATTGCGCGGAAGGGATGAATCCGTAACCCTCCGCCTGCAGCCGACAAGCCAAGCGATTCGTACCGTTGCCGGCTCTGACTTCAGGCGAGTTGACGACCGATGGGATGCAGGAGGCCCATGTTCACGGTGCGACGTACTGGTCGTGCTTGGCATACAGCTCGGTCCATTCCTCGTCGGTGAGCCGACGGCCGGAGGCGACGATTTCGGCGAGCTCCTGGAAGTACGCCTCCCGGGGCGCCCCCGGCGTGAACAGCACCAGCATGGAAGCAGGTGCAGCGGAGTTGTTGCTGAAGGCGTGGACCCCGCCTGGTGGCACGTACAGGAAGTCGCCAGGGGTCGCGTCCAGCCATCGCTCGCCGTTGTACAGCGAGACCGTGCCCTCCAGGACGAAGAACGATTCGGAAATGGTTCTATGAAAGTGGGCGCCGGGGCCGTTCGGTATCGCGGCCATGTCCCAGCGGTAGAGACCGAACTGGCCATCGGTGCTCGCACCGGTCGCCAGATAGCCGACCCGGGACTTGACTCCGATCGTGAGGTCCGGCGGCGCGTCGGCCGACCGGTAGGTCGCGTTGGCGATCCCGTGATCCTTCAAGTATCGCGGCGGCGGGTAGGACATCGTTTCTCACTCCTGGCGGTGGATCGTTCTGAGCGGCATGACCCTACGTGCTGAAGTGGCCCCGTCGGCAGATCCAATTCCTGCCTGTTTGATTGCGCCAAATCCGGCGCGCTCCGGTGCGGCCGCAGTCCAAGATCGAGCGCGCCTGCGCGTTCGCGGCGGCCTTCCGGGACGGATCACGCCCATCGATCTCGGCCAGGGCGCGCCAGGCGGTCGGTGCCGAGGCGACCGGGCCGTGGCGCTGCGCCCCACTCCCCTGCCCTTCAACGCCTCGGGCCCGTCTTCGGAGATCGCGGGGGCCGTGCGCCAGCGCCGATCCCGGTGCGGGATGCTGTCCCCGCTACCGGATCTTGGAGGCGGACGTCCATGAACGAGCGCAGGCACCCGGCCCTCCGTGTGCTGCGAGGTGTGGCGCTGACCCTCGCGGGGTTCGCGCTCCCCACGGCAGGGATGTGGCTCGGCCACCACACCGGCATGTGGGGGCTCGGGGTGACCATGTGCGCACTCGGCGGCGTCTTCCTGGTCGCGGGCCCTGTCCTGCACGCGGCGATCCGGGAGGCGAAGGCGAAGGCCGCGCTCGCGCTGCTGGCGCTGGGCATGCCGCTGTTGCTCCTCTACTGCGGGATGCTGAGAGACGAGCTCGCCTTCGGCGACCTGACCAGGTACGGCACGACCGCCGTCTGCCCAGTCGTGAGCGCGAAGGCTATCGGGGACGAATCGGACGCCACGGGCGCCACGACCTACGACTACAAGCTGGCCTGCCCGGGAGGCGAGATCGAGCTCGTCGACGACGCCTTGACCGCGCCCGGCACGACGAAGGAGGTCCGCTATGACCCGGCGGGCCGCACCTCCGCGGTGATGACCGGCTGGGAGTACTACCACCACACCCAGAAGCTGCCAGTGATGCCCTGGGTCCTTGCGGGGCTGGTGGCGGCGACGGCGCTCTCGTGGGCGCCGGCGATCGTGTCTTCGCGTCCGCGCAGGCAGAGCGGCCCTGGTCCGGTCACTCGACCAGGACCGCCATAGTGGGTGACAGCTTGGATGAGCCATGAAGAGGTCCCACGTGGTGGCGGTCCCGGTTCGCGAACGTGAAGGTCATCGGCCGGCGCGTGACGTGACTGGGGCCGCGCTCGATCGGGCCGAGCCCTTCGGCCACAGGTAGGTGCCGGGGCGGCGCCGTTCCAGCCGGAGCGAGCCGAGGGTGAAGCGGCAGACCTGCTCCTTGACCCAGGCGGCGACCCGCCCGGTGAGGACCAGGCCGAGCGGAGAGTCGTCGTGGCGGACCGTCTGGATCACGCCGTCGCGGCGGCCGAGGCTGATGCACTGGATGAGGTACCTGAACCGGAACGCCGTGGGCGTACGGCCTGCGGCTCTGGCGTTGATGACGTCGGCGGCATGGGCCGCGATCGGCATGCCGACGGCGCACGACATGCGGGAGGCTCCCGCGCCCGGGATCTCGACGGCCGCGGCGTCGCCGATCACGTAGACGTCGGAGTGCGACACCGATCTCAGCGTGTCGTCGACGACGGCTCGGCCGTGTTCGTCGACCGCAAGACCGGACTCGGCGGCCAGCGGCGGCACGGTGAACGATCCCGCCCAGACCACGACGTCGGCCTGGATGTCTCCCTGGTTCGTGAGCAGCCGTCCCGGTTCGACGGCGGCGACCTGGGTGTCGAGGTGCGTGGTGACGCCGAGCCCGGCCAGCGCTCTGGCGACGTGGGCTCTGCCCTTGGCCGAGAGTCCTGCCCCCGGCTCCGTGCCGGTCACGAGGCCGACCCGCCACGAGGGGTAGGTCTCAGCCAGTTCGGCGGCCAGTTCGATGCCGGTCAGCCCGCCGCCGACGACGGTCAGGTCGCCGCTTCCGCCGTGCAGGCGGGCTCGTAGCTCGCCTGCCTTCTCGGGGGTGAGGGCGTGCTCGGCCACGCCGGGCAGGCTCACGTCGGTGCGGCTGCCGAGGGCGTAGACCAGCGTGTCGTAGCCGAACGCGCGCCCGTCGGCCGTGCGGACGAGCTTCGCCTCCAGGTCGAGGCCGCTCACCGTGGCGGTGACCGTGTCGATGCCGGTCCCGCGCGTCAGCTCCGTCAGCGGCACGGTGATGCTCGGCCTGCCTGCGGCGAGTTCGTGCAGCCGGATGCGCTGGCTGAAGTGCCCGTCAGCGCTGATCAGCGTGACGCGATGACTCCGGTCCAGCCGCAGCGCCGCCGTCGTTCCCGCGTATCCCGCTCCGATGACCACGATGTCCATGTCCGTCTCCTCATGGGTGCCTGCAGGGGAGACGACGTGGCGAGGCGAAACGTGAGAGTGATCCGTGTCACACGTGGCGGAGCTTGTGCGGGTTCCTGACGACGTCGATCTCGGTGACGCGCCCGTCGGCCACGGTGAAGGCCATCACGCTGTCCACCCCGCCGTCCGCGCCACGGATCACCACGCCAGGAGCGCCGTTGACCTCGAGGAATTCGGCGGACATGCCGACGTACCAGCGCTCGACCATCCCGAGGAGCAGCCTGGCGACCTTCATGGCGCCGACGACGGGCACGAGCGCCACGGTGACGACGCCACCGCCGTCCGCCCGCCAGACGACCTCGGGGTCGAGGACGGCCACCAGGGCGGGCAGGTCGCCGGTGGTGGCGGCCGCGGCGAACGCCTCGACCACCTTCAGATGCGCCGAACGGTCGGACGTCCGTCGCGGCGCGTAGTCCTGCACCCGCCCGCGAGCCCGGGACGCCAGCTGCCTGACAGCATCGACACTCCTCCCGAGAATCCGCGAGATCTCCTCGTAAGGCAGCGCGAAGACGTCGTGGAGGACGAGCGAGGTGCGTTCGGCGGGAGAGAGCCGCTCCATGACGGCGAGGAGCGCCAGGCTGACCGAATCGTCCATGGCCACCCGCTCGTCCGGCCCGAGCTCCTTGACCACCGGTTCGGGAAGCCATTCGCCGACGTAGGTCTCCCTTCGGGAACGGGCCGAGGTCAGGGAGTCGTAGCAGATCCTGCTCACCACCATGGTCAGGTAGGCGCGCTCGTCGTCGACCTCCCGCACGTCGACCTGCCGCCATCGCAGCCACGTCTCCTGGACGGCGTCATCGGCGTCGACGGTCGTACCGAGGATCCGGTACGCGACACCCCACAGATGGCCACGATGGGCCTCGAACCCCTCCACGGCCCCCGACTCTATGCCCGCCCCCCCGCTCCTGCGCCCCGCGGATTCCGCAGGCAACGCCGGTGCGGAAGCCGCCCGGGATCCCGCCACGTCGAATGCCGCGCCCTGCTCGGCACGCGCCTCCGCCGGCCTGAACATGCGACAGAGGCGCGGACACACGCCTCTGTCGCTGTCTCATGCCCGTTTCCGCGGGTCACACATCAGATCGACGCGGACCACCGACCGTGGGTGGTCGAGGCCACCGTCATGAGTCGAGGACGGCCAGGTCGAGCTCGTGGAGGCGCGCCGGGTCGGCGATCACTTCGTACTCGGCGATCTTCCCGTCCTTGAACTTGAGGGTGAGGGCGAGGACAAGTCGTCCATGCGGAGCCACGACGATTCCCAGGGCTCCGTTCACGAGGGCTGGCTCCGCGAACCGGGCACGCTGCGCGAGGAGAAGCGTCTCCTCCACCACGGCTTCCACACCGCGGATCTCTGTCGGTACGCCCGGTGGCAGCGCGGCAGCGTCCGCCCTGCGCACGACGCCCGGGTCGAGAACCGCGAGAAGCCCGTTGATGTCACGACCGCGTGAGGCGGCCAGGAAGGCCTCGACGACCCGGCGGTGCCAGGCGAGATCGGCGCCGGTCACCGCGGCTGTGCCTTTCACCCTTTGGCGGGCGCGACTGGCGAGCTTCTTGGTCGTGACGGATGACCGTCCCACGATGGGCGCGACCTCGTCGAAGGGTACGGCGAACATGTCGTGCAGCACGAAGGCGATCCGCTCCGCGGGCGACAGCCTTTCCAGCACCACCAGCAGCGCGCGGCCGACCGAGTCGGCCAGCACCGCTTCGTGTTCGGGATCCGTCTGGCGGCCGCTCGTGCTCGGTTCGGGAACATTCCACCCCACGGGTTCGTCGCGTCGCGCCTTCCGGGAGCGAAGCATGTCGAGACACACGTGCGCGACGACCGCCGTCAGCCATCCCGCCAGGTTCTCGACACCGCTGACGTCGGAGCGGTTGAGCCGCAGCCAGGATTCCTGGACAGCGTCCTCGGCGTCGCTCAGTGAGCCGAGCATCCGGTAGGCAACCGCCCGCAAGTGGCCGCGATGGGCCTCGAATTGTTCCGCCAGAAAATCATGCTCGTCCATCGGTCACCTTT
Source organism: Nonomuraea roseola (assembly GCF_039535395.1). Classification (NCBI taxonomy): domain Bacteria; kingdom Bacillati; phylum Actinomycetota; class Actinomycetes; order Streptosporangiales; family Streptosporangiaceae; genus Nonomuraea; species Nonomuraea roseola. Next base: position 3,247,325 of record NZ_BAAAXC010000015.1, on the reverse strand, counting down.
CCTCGTCGCATTTCGTCATAGCCGATGGAGTGAGGTAGGGCTCGATGATCGAGCGTGTGGTCGCCTGTGGGCCAAGGCATGTGCCGTGCCTTTGACCTGCAGGGCCACGAGTGTAACCGGTCAAGGTTCACTCGCAGGGCCTGGGTTCGCCAGGCACCGGATGATGGGCGTCCCCTGGCAGTGGCGGACGCCCTTACGGCCCTTCGGCCCCAGCAGAGGCGGGGCGAGAGGCGCAGCGATCCAAGCCGACAGCTGAGCGTTCCTGGCCGCCTTGGCGCCGGCCGAACGACAGAGCCGTCGATGACGAAAAGGAGAAGATCTCAAGTGAGTCTGTTCGTCGTGCGTTCCCGAGTCAGGGAAGACAGTGTGCCCGCGGTCGAGGCCGGCATCGACAAGATGATCTCGGCCCTCACGTACGAGGCCCCTGAGGGCGTTCGGTACGCGTACTGCAAGCTTCCCGACGGTGTGACCTTCATGGCGCTACTGGAGCTCGCGGAAGGGACCGAGAACCCGCTGCCCGGTATCGCGGCCTGCAGGGAATTCCAGGAGAACCTCAGGAACCACTGGATCGATCAGCCCCAAGCCCCGGCCCCCGAGCCACTCGAGGTCGTCGGATCGTTCGGGCTGTTCAAGTAGACGAAGTCAGCAATGCGTAGCTATCAGGAGGATGGCATGTTCGACGAGACTCAGGTGCGGGTCGCGGTGGCCTTTCACAGCGCCTACGGGCACACCGCCCGTCAGGCCGAGGCCGTGGCCGACGGCGCCAGGGAGGTGGAAGGGACGACGGTGGAACTGCTGGCGGTCGACGAGCTCGACGACTCACTGTGGTCGAGCCTTGACGCCGCGGACGCGATCGTGTTCGGCGCCCCTACCTACATGGGCAGCCCGTCGGCGGGTTTCAAGATCTTCGCGGAAGGGACCAGCGCCGTCCTGAAGGACAACCTGCGCTGGAGGGACAAGGTCGCGGCGGGGTTCACCAACAGCAGCTGCATGAGCGGCGACAAGCTCAACACCCTGGTCGACCTGGCGATGTTCGCCGCCCAGCACGGCATGATCTGGGTCGGGCTGGCCCAGTCCGGTGGATGGTCGAGCAGCGGCGGTTCGGTGGAGGACCTCAACCGGCTGGGCAGCTGGCTGGGTGCGATGGCCCAGTCCGACAGCGACGTCGGCCCGGACATCGCGCCGCCTGCCACCGACCTGCGGACGGCGAGCGAACTCGGACGGCGGGTGGCCATCGTCACCCGGGCGTACCGACGCGGCGCCGATCTCGAGCAGCTCTCGGCTCACCAGGCCGTCTCGGCCTGATCCGGCCGTTCGGGAGCGCCGTCTCCGGCGGGACGGCGCTCCCTGGCGACACGCACATGGCATGTTCTCGGCGCTTACCCCTCTTTCGGTCGGGGTGAGGCGTCAACGCCTCCTGCGAGGGTTGGAAACAGCTGTGGAATGGGGGTGAGGCGAATCGCGTCCCCACCCCGATCCGATGGCCTTATTCCGAACCTCAGCCGTTGCTGCAGTAGGTCCCCAGCGTGCCGTCCGAGAACTCCGCCGTCGTTCGAATGCACACGATGACATCGGAGAAGTCCGCCGCGGCGAGTGCGCTGCTCGCACCCGTCAGGGATGCGCCACACACAGCAATTCCGACCACGATCCAGCCGATCATCTTCTTCATGTCCATGTCCTCTCAGAGGGTGCTATTGCATTAGTTGTTTCATTTCAAGGATGGCGTGGGCGACGAATGATTTGTAGATCGACGAGTGGCAGGATGCTGCGGAGGGAAAGGCAGCATCCTGCATTGGGAGGCCGGCCCGGCATCATGTTCTTCCCCCATCAGATCTCCTTGCGCTCTCCGACGAACGGTCCGTCACCGCACACGGCGAATGGGCCATGGACCCGGTGACGCGGCGAGGAAATGGGCTGCGGCCCTCCGCTGAGAGCGGTGAGACTCCGCCTGTCTGCTGCCCGGCTAGTTTGTGCTCCGTGGTCACCAGGCACGCGGGACGGAGCACGCGGGGAGCAGACATGCAGGGCCACGCCATGTCCGTACTCGGCCTGACCTGCGCCGAGGAGGACGTCTACCGCTACTTCCTGCGCCATCCACGCACGCCTGCGCACGAGATCCACGGGGTGTTCTCCTTCGGAGAGGAGAGAGCGACGCGGGCGATCTCGCGCCTGCGAGACCTGGGGCTCCTGCACGGGGACGACGAGAGCACGTGGGCGACGGAGCCCTGTGTGGCCGTGCCACGTCTGGTGGAGGAGCGGTTGGAGGCGATGCACCGGACGATGCGTCAGCTCACCAACCCATGGCCCCTACTGCGGTCGCTGCAGCGCGATCGGCAGGAGCCGCAGCTCTCCGGGACGGCCGGCGGCGCGGGCGCGACGCTCCGCCGGCTGGAAGACCTCCGGGAGGTACGCGCCCACATCGACGAGCTGGCCTTCAGCGTCCAGGAAGAGGTACTGGTGGCCGAGCCCTACGACACGCTGTCGCCGGAGAACATCGCGCACGGGCGGCCCATCGACGTCCGCTGTCTGCGGCGCGGCGTACGCATCCGCAATCTCGTGCGCACGTCCGCCCTGGAGGACCCGGCGACCCTGAGCTACCTGAGGGAACTGCATGACGACGGTGCGCAGATCAGGGTGGCGGACGAACTGTCGGAACTGATGCTGGTCTACGACCGCCACACGGCACTGCTCCCGATCGACCTCCACGACACCGCCAGAGGTGCCCTTCGCATCGAGGAGAGCACGCTGGTGGGCAGCGTCATCAGCCTCTTCGAGAGGCTGTGGGCGGCGGCGACGGACTTCGCCAAGCTGACGGCCCCCGGTGCAGGGCAGATCACCCTGCTCTCCGAGGCGCAGCAGCGGGTGCTCATCTTCATGTGCACCGTGAGCAAGGACGAGGTGGGCGCCCAGCGGGCCGGTATGTCGCTGCGCACCTACCGCCGCCACATAGCGGATCTGCTGCGCATGCTCGACGCCGGCAACCGGGCACAGGCGGCGTTGACGGCCCGCGAGCGGGGCTGGGTGTGACCCCTGCGCCGGAGTTCCTGCTGGCGGACGCCGCCCGCCGGGCCGCAGCGTGGCCGGGTGGAAAAGGCGGAGCCCCGCCCCGGACGCTCCGGGACGGGGCTCGGGGCCTCGGTCAGCTTTCCAGGTCATGGGCCAGGCGCAGCCACGTGGCGAACAGGTCGGGGTCGATGTCGGCCGGAGTGCGGAGCTTGACCGCGGCCATCTGCCGGCCGGCCGGCTCCAGGCGGCCGGAGGGGTCGGAGATCTCCTGGCCCCGCCACAGACCGAACGTCACGTAGGAGGAGTAGGCCTTGAAGTAGGCCACCGGGGTCTTGCCCGGGGCCGGGCCAAGACTCCAGACCGGGTGGCCGTGCCAGACCGCACCCGGCTGAGGAAGCGCGGCGTCGACCATGGTCTGCAGCTTTTCGGCGATCTCGCGCAGGGGCTGGTCGAGGGCGGCGGCGTACGCGGTGACAGTGGTGGGCTTGGTCATCTCAGGCTCCTTGGGCGGGCTGGTAGTGGAGGTTCAGGACACCGGACCTGAAGGTGGTCGAACCGACCAGCTTGAGCGGCAGGCGACCGGTGCTCTCGTCGAACAGCCGGGTTCCGGTGCCGAGCACGATCGGGTGGACCATCAGGTGGAGGTCGTCGATGAGGCCTGCCCGCAGCAGTGCCCTGGTCAGCGTGATGCTGCCGGTGACGCTGATGTTCTTGCCCGGCAGCTTTCTGATCTGCTCCAGTTCGTCGATCACGTCCGCGTTGATCAGGGTGGAGTTGTTCCACTCGGCCGTCTGGAGAGTGGTGGAGACGACCAGCTTGCGGATGTCGTTCAGTTGGTCGGCCATCTCGCCGGTCTGGTGGGGCCAGACCGCGGCGAAGGACTCGTAGGTGGCCCGTCCCAGCAGGAGCGTGTCCGCCTCGGCCTGGATCGCCATGACCGCCGCGCCCATCTCGTCGTTCATGTAGGGGAAGTGCCACGTCTCGGGCGACTCCACGACGCCGTCCAGCGAGACGAACAGCCCGGCAACGATCTTTCTCATGGTTTCTCCTCGGGGATGAAGTGGTGGGTGGTTCAGGCGGACGTGCGCAAGCGGGCGGCGACCAGGGAGATCCAGGCCATCGCGATCATGACCCCGGTGGCGAGCGTCACCGAGCCGGCGTGCCCGCCGGTGATCGCCCAGCCGTCACCCAGGATCAGGGCCACACCGGCCAGGCGGGAGAGGACGGCCATGCCGCGGGCGCCGGTGCGGGTGAAGTACCGGCCGAGGACGAAGCAGGCCGCGGCGAAGGCGATGAACGTGATCGACCCTGCGACCATGTGCATGACGGCGTGCCAGCTCATCGCCGCCGGCGGCCCGGCCGGCGTGCCCACGGGGAAGCCGTCTCCTGGATCCATGACGAAGACGCCCGCTCCGATCATCCCGATGCCGGCGACCCGGGTCAGGCGAGGCACCCAGGTGCCGCCGGTCTTGCCGTACAGGGCCTTGCGGAACCCGAAGGAACCGGTGATGAGCAACGAGCCGACGATCAGGAAGTTGGTGATCTGGATCCACCCGAGCGAGCCTGTGGCGAGCTGGCTGAAGGGGTGGCGGACCAGGTCGAAGCCCTCGCGGGTGAACGCCTGCGTCAGGGCGACCACGGTCCAGACGGGCATGGCGGCCGCCGCGGCGGTGAGGAGCGTGCGGGTGGAGGCGTTGCCGCGGGTGATGGTGGTGGTGGTCATGTTCCCTGTTCCCTTTGTGGTTTTGCCTACGCGTCGTCCGAGCGATGTGACAGGGAACGCAGCTAAGGTTGGCCAAAAAGGAGTGCGGCATGCGATTTCTCTTGACGAGCGTGGGCGAGCAGAGGGCGGACGAGACGCTCCAGATCGAGATGGGCAAGTTCATCCAGGAGCTGACCCAGGCGGGGGTGCTGCTGGCCACCGGCGGGATGGAGCTGGGCGGCAGCCTGCTCAAGTCCGTCGGCGGCGAGCTCACGGTGACGGACGGACCCTTCGCCGAGGCCAAGGAGATGGCGGGCGGGTTCGCGCTGATCGAGGTGGGGTCCAAGGAGGAGGCGCTGGATCTGTCCCGCCGATTCTTCGAGATCATCGGCGATGGTGAGGGCAGGATCCAGCAGATCTACTGATGAATGCCGCACGGGACGCCCACGGAGCGGTCAACGCGGTCTGGAAGCTCGAGTCCGCGCGGATCATCGCGGGCCTGACCAGGATGGTCCGCGATGTCGGCCTGGCCGAGGAGCTCGCTCAGGACGCGCTGGTGGCCGCGCTGGAGCAGTGGCCCGAGCAGGGCGTCCCTGACAACCCCGGCGCATGGCTCATGACGGCGGCCAAGCGTCGCGCGATCGACCACATCCGCCGCGACGAGCGGATGGGGCGCAGGCACGAAGAGATCGCCCGCACGCTGGAGCGCCAGGATCCCGAACCCGACGACGACGTGCTGCGCCTGATGTTCGTCTCCTGCCATCCCGTGCTGCCCGCCGAGGAGCGGGTCGCGCTGACGCTCCGGCTGCTCGGCGGCCTGGGCACCCCGGAGATCGCGCGCGCGTTCCTGGTGCCGGAGCGGGCCGTCTCCCAGCGCGTCGCCAAGGCCAAACGCACCCTCACCGAGGAGCAGGTCCCGTTCGAGCTGCCGCCGGGGCCGGAGCTGGCCGGCCGGCTGACGTCCGTACTCGACGTCATCTACCTGATCTTCAATGAGGGCTACTCGGCGACCTCCGGCGACGACCTGATGCGCCCGTCGCTCGCCCTGGAGGCGCTCCGACTGGGCAGACTGCTGGCCGAGCTGGCGCCCCGCGAAGCCGAGGTGCACGGCCTGGTCGCCTTGATGGAGATCCAGGCCTCACGCGCGACCGCGCGCACCGGGCCTTCCGGCGAGCCCATCCAGCTGCACGAGCAGGACCGCGGGCTCTGGGACCGGCTTCTGATCACCCGCGGCTTCGCGGCGATGTTGCGGGCGAAGGAGGCAGGCGGCCCGCTCGGTCCCTACGTGCTACAGGCGGCCATCGCCGTCTCCCACGCGCAGGCGGGGACCGCGGAGGATACGAACTGGGCGCAGATCGCGACGCTCTACGAGGCGCTGGTCCGGCTGAGGCCGTCCCCGGTGATCCAGCTCAACAGGGCCGTGGCCCTCGGCATGGCCCACGGCCCCCAGGCAGGTCTTGACCTCGTCGAGACGGTGGCCGCCGATCCGGCTCTCAAGGACTACCACCTGCTGTCGGTGGTGCGCGGCGACCTGCTGTCCAGGCTCGGCCGGCATGACGAGGCCGGCAAGGACTTCGCACGCGCCGCCGCGCTCACCCGCAACGCCGCGGAACGCGCGTTCCTCCTCGGACGCGCCGCCACCGGCGCCGCCCAGGTGCCCTCCAAGCAGACGGGCATCACGCTGGGTGAGGCCACGGAGGGCTTCCTGGCCCGTGCCGACCTGGACGCCGAGACGATCCGCTCCTACGGCCAGACCCTGCGCCGCCTGCGCCTGGACCTCGGACCCGGCACTCCGCTGGCCGACGTGACCGCCAGGCAGGTGGCCGGGGTCTTCGCCGTCGCCTGGGGGACGGCGGCCCCGAGAACCTGGAACCGGCATCGTGCCGCCGTACGCTCGTTCTCGTCATGGGCCGCCATCGAGGACCTGTCGGCCGAGCTGGGCAGGAAGCCGGAGAGCCGCGAACGACGCCCAGCCGTCCACGGGCCGGATCTGGAGGCCCTGTGGCGGCATCCGTCCCTGCGCGAGCGGGCGCTGTGGCGGCTGCTGCACGAGTCGGGAGCGTCCGCGAGGGCGGCCCTGTCGCTCGATGTCGAGGACCTCGACCTGGCCGCCCGCCGCGGCCGGGTCGCGACCAGGACCGGGCCGGTCTGGATCTCCTGGGGAGACGGCACGGCGGCCCTGCTGTCCGAGCTGGTGGCGGGCCGGACTCGCGGCCCCCTGTTCCTGGCCGACCGGAGACCCGCCCCAGCCCGGATGCCCAAGCCCGCCGACCTGTGCCCGGACACGGGACGGGGGCGGCTGTCGTACGAACGCGCCGAGTACCTCTTCAAGAAGGCCGCGGGTCACACCCTCCACCAGCTGGCTTTCCGGATGAAGCATTCCGTCCAGAGTGGACCGGGGCAGGCGTGAGCAGGCTTCAGGACCGGCCGCCGCCATGGCCCGGTTGGCGGAACCGTGTGCCCTCACCGTCGTGCGGGGGAACAGGTGCCGCATGGAGGTATTGAGCAGCCGCGTGCTGCTGCGTCCCCGCGACCTCGCGCGCAGCCGGCACTTCTACGCCGAGACGCTCGGCTTGGCGGTCTATCGCGAGTTCGGCCCGGCCGACCATCCCGGAACGGTCTTCTTCCTGGGCCAGGGATTCCTGGAGCTCTCGGGGCACGCCGACGGCGAGGCCTGCTCGGCGATGTCCCTCTGGCTGCAGGTGCGCGACGTGGCACGCGAGGAGGAACGGCTTCGCGGGGCGGGCGTCACCATGCTGCGCGAGGCCCGCCTGGAGCCGTGGGGTCTCACCGAGCTGTGGATCGCGGATCCCGACGGCCATCGCATCGTCCTGGTGCAGGTCCCGCCCGACCATCCCCTGCGCCGCGACCCGCGCTGACCCGGAACTTCAGCTGTTCGTCCCCTGCCGGGAACGGGCCCGCCGCACCTTGACCTGTCGATGAGCGAATCCATGGCTGTGCTTGCGCATGTGAGCCTGAGTCGGGGTAGGCCCACGCTCATGACCAAAAAGCGCAAGGAAGACCCTTCGGTAGGTGATGAGGTGACCTGGCGAAGCCACGGATCCACCGCCCACGGCAAGGTCGAGAAGAAGATCACCAGTCGGCGGGAGGAGGCCGGCAGGACCGTGGCGGCCTCTCCAGACGAACCCCAGTACGTGGTGCGCAGCGAGAAGAGCGGCAAGAAGGCCGTCCACAAGCCTTCGGCCCTGCGCAAGGACGAGGGCGCCGGATGACAGCGGACGAGCGGCAGGTCGCGGCCGAGTTCGGTCAGGCGGTGAACATGACCGCCAAAGAACTGGAGCGCTGGCTGGCCACGGAGGAGTCCAGGACGGTGGGCCAGAAGAGCGACGGCGGCGAATCCACCGGACACGAATCCGGCCGCAAGATCGTCGAATTGCTCCACGCGAAGAAATCGTCCCTGACCGAGCAGGACTACGCGCACATGCGCAAGGTGGTCGGCTACATACACCGCCATCTGGCCCAGCGCCCCTCCGGCGACGTGAGGGAGACCAGATGGCGTTACTCGTTGATGAACTGGGGCCACGATCCGCTCAAATGAGCTCGTCAGGCCGTCCCCGCCTGGCCGTCTGCGCCCGGACACCGTCTGCGCGCTCCTCCGGCGGTCATCACCCAGCCCAGGATCGTCCCATACCGGGGCCGGGGGTTCAGCGGCCTGCTCAGTGATCAGCTGACCGCTCGCTTCACGAGCTCGGCGATCCTCGCCTCGTCGGCGTCGGTCAACCCCGTGACAGCGAAGGCGGCCGGCCACATGGTGCCCTCATCGAGGGTCGCGATGTCGTTGAAGCCGATGGTCGCGTACCTCGCCTTGAACTTCTCCGCGCTCTGGAAGAAGCAGACGACCTTGCCGTCCTTGGCGTAGGCGGGCATCCCGTACCAGAGCTTCGGCGAGAGGTCCGGCGCGCTGGCCTTGACGATGGCGTGGAACCGCTCGGCCAGGACGCGATCCGACTCCTTCATCTCGGCGATCTTCTCGAGGACGTCGCGCTCCCCGTCGGCCTTGGCCGCGCCCGAGCCGCGGCGCGCGGCCTTCTTCAGCTCCTTGGCGTGGTCCTTCATCGCGGCTCGTTCTTCGTCGGTGAACCCGTCGAACTTCTTGTCGGCTGCGGCGGTGCTCTTGGCGGCGTTCTGCGTTTCGTTCATGGTGGAATTCTCCTTGTTTGCGAAGCTTGGTTAGGACGACAATCGTGCAAGGGCTTGGCGGCTTCTCCGGCTCAGCGGAGAAGGATCGCGGGGATCAGGCGAGCGGTCCAGGGCCACGGGTTCGAGCGTGCTGCCCGGGGCCGCGCACCGCTCATCCCCACGCGCCGGCGATCTGCCGGGTGGTGGCGTTGAGCCGGTTGAACAGGTTGGTGACGCCGATCATCAGAACGATCGCGGCCAGCTGCTTCTCGTCGAAATAGGTGGCGGCCCTGTCCCAGACCTCGTCGCTCACCGCGTCGGCACGGTCGGCCAGCCGCGTCGCGGCCTCGGCCAGCTCGAGCGCCGCCCGCTCCTCCTCGGTGAAGTACGGGGTCTCCCGCCAGGCGACGACCGTGGCCAGCCGCTCCTCGCTCACTCCGGCCTTACGAGCGGTCTTGGTGCCCGCGTCGACGCAGGAGCTGCAGCCGTTGATCTGGCTGACCCGCAGATGCACCAGCTCCAGCGTCTGACTGTCCACCCCACCGGCGTTCACGGCCTTGAAGAGCTGCTGGATGGGCTGCATCGCGTCGGGCAGGATGAAGGCCGGGTTCTGCATGCGAGACTGCATTGTGGTTCTCCTCTTCCGGTTCGGCGCCCCGTCCCTCGGGGCGTGACTCCATAACAGCCGAACGGGCTCGCCACGACGACGGCGGTGGGACACCGTGGGACAGGCGAAAAGGCTCTGGCCTGCGGCGATTCGTCCCGATAAGTTTCTTCCGGGACGGGACAGAGAGGCAGGATGCAGTGGTTGTGCAACAGCGGACGGCGAAGGCTGATCCTCAGGACGAACTGGCCACCCGGCTGCGCCTGCTCCAGGAGCTGTCCGGGCGCGGCGTGCGGGCTCTAGCGCGGGACACTGGCCTCAGCTCGTCGTCGCTGTCGCGTTACCTCAGCGGCCAGTCGGTGCCACCCTGGCCCGTGGTGATCGAACTCTGCCGCCTGGTCAAGCGCGACCCCCGCCCGCTGCGCCCCCTGTGGGACCGGGCGACGAACCCCCTGCCGGCGCCCCCGAAGGCGAGCCGCCAGGTCCAGCCCCCGTCGCCGCCCGCCGACGTCCCACGCCCACCCCGCAACGACCTGCCGCGCGACGTGCCCGACTTCACCGGGCGTGATGACCAGCTCGCCGCCGTCCTCGCCGCGGTGCGCGACAACCGGGTGGTGGCCGTCGACGGCATGGCGGGCGTCGGCAAGACGTGTCTGGCGGTGCACGCCGCGCACCGGCTCGCCGACGAATACCCGGACGCCCAGCTCTATCTGGACCTGCACGGGTTCACCGACGGGCGGGAACCGCTCGACCCCGATCCCGCGCTGCGGGCACTGCTCGCCGCGCTCGACGTCCCGTCGGAGAAGATCCCGCAGGAGGGTGGCCTCGAGCCGTTGGCCGCCTGCTGGCGGTCGGAGCTGGCCGGCCGGCGTGCCGTCGTGGTCCTCGACAATGTCGCCAGCGCTGACCAGGTCCGCCCGCTGCTGCCCGGCGCGGGCGCCTCCGTCGCCCTGATCACCAGCCGCAACCGGCTGGTGGGCCTGGAGGACGTGCCTCCGGTGTCACTGGACGTGCTGACCCCGCAGGAGAGCGCGGAGCTGCTGGCCCGCGCCAGTGGCGATCCCGTCGGCCCCGACGGCCGGCTGGCCCGCGACCCGGAGTCCGCGGCCGAGGTGCTGCGCCTGTGCGGCCATCTGCCGCTGGCCCTGCGGCTGGCCGGGGCCCGGTTGCGGCACCGGCCGGGCTGGACCGTGGGCATCCTCGTCGAGCGCATGGCGGAGGGCGCGAGCGAGTTCGACACCGCGTTCGCCATGTCCGTACGGCAGCTGGACCGGGCCGAGCGCCGGCTGTTCCGGCTGCTGGGACTGCTGTCAGGGTCCTCCTTCGACGAGTACGTGGCGGCAGCACTGGCGGACGTGCCGCTGCGCAGCGCCCGGGCGATGTTGGAGGACCTGCTCGACGCCCACCTCGTCCAGCAGCCGTCGGCCGGCCGCTACACGCTGCACGACCTGGTGCACCAGCACGCGCGCCGAGCCGCCGCCGAGCAGGACTCTCAGGCGGAGCGGGAGCAGGCGCTCGGCCGGGTGCTCGACTACTACGTGTACGCGGCGGCCGCCGCCGACGCCGCGATGCCGTACGTGTCCGGCAGCCGCGCCGCCTCCGCAGGCCGGCCCCCCGCCGAGTTGCCGCAGTTCACCAACAAGCACGCGGCCCTCTACTGGTTCGTCACGGAGTACACCAACCTGATGGGGGCCTTCGAGGTGGCGGTCGCCACCGGAGCCGACGCGCACGCGTGCGAGCTGCCGCGCTTCATGCGGGCGTTCTTCGCGCGGCGCTGCGGCACGACGCACCTCAACGTCCTCTTCGAGCGATCGCTGGCGGCCGCACAGCGCCTGGGCGATCCGTGGCAGCTGGCCGAGGCGCACAGCGACCTGGGCTTCGCCCGCTACAACGCGGGCCGGATGGCGGAGGCAGGCGCCGCGTACGAGGCGGCGGCACCGCTGGTGTCCCAGGCAGGGGACACCCGCTCCGAAGCGGATCTGATCATGCGTCGCAGCCACCTGAGGTGGGACGAGGGCTATGTCGAGGAGCCACTCGGCCTCTTCCGTCAGGCCGGGAGGCTGTACGCGGACGCAGGCTGCCCGATGGGCGCCGCCCATGCGACCGCCGACGAGGCGTGGGCGATGCTGCAGCTGGGACGCCACGAGGAGGCGGCGCGGCTGGCCCGCGAGGTGCTGGACACCGCGCACGCCGACCCCGACTGGCCGGCCGTACTGACCGCCCGTATCACCCTTGGCGTGGCCATCACCCACGAGCAGCCCGACGAGGCCGCGGAGCACCTGCACCGAGCCCTGGAGACCGCCCGCGAGGACGGCCACAAGCACAACGAGGCGTGGTGTCTCAACTGCCTGGGCGTCGCCCTGCGCCAGATGGGCCGCTACGAGGAGGCGCTGGTCAGCCACCGGCAGGCGTTCGCGCTCCTGGACGAGCTGTTCGAGGAGCACTGGAAGATTCACTTCCTCAACGGGTACGCCGAGACCTGCCGGCTGGCCGGGCTGCCCGAGGAGGCCTTGCGGTTGCACCGTCAGGCACTCGAGCTGGCCCCGAAGGTGGGCAACAGGCACAAGGAGGCACTGGCCCACGAGGGGATCGCCGCCGTGCTCGACGAGACGGACCCTGCTGCCGCCGCCGAGCACCGCGCGGCGGCGCAGGCCATCCGTGAGGAGCTCGAACCAGGGGCCTGACGTGGCTGGTCGCTCCCGCGGACCGCGGGCGAGGACTGCCCGTCAGCCGAGGCCGGCGAGCGCGGCGAGCTCGCCGGGGGAGGCGACCCCCAGCTTGGGACAGGCCTTGTAGAGGTGGTAGCCGACGGTGCGGGGGCTGAGGAAGAGCTGGCCGGCGCCCAGGCGTTCGAAGGTCTCCATGGCCTCGCGCAGGTGGCCGACCGCGACGCCGCGACGCCTGACGCTCAGCGGCGACGGCCTCGGCCTGCCGCCGGAGCGGCTCGCCGATCGCCTGCGCGTCAGGCGCGTCCGGTTCGCCGAGTTGGGCGGCGGGCTGTCGGTGAACGCGGTCCTCTGCGGCGGCGTCACCGTCAGCGCCGTACTGCCCGCGAGCGGGTGACCGGGCCTTGCGCATGGTCAGCCGAAGCGGCCGCACCACCCTCCCTGCTCGACGAGCTCAAGCAGGGAGGGTGATGGGCGTACCGGCCCGCACGCCGTTCGCTGTCAGCGTCGTGTCCCGCGCGAGCCACCGAGGAGGCCCCCGGTGCTTCCCGCGCCGATTCCCGCCTGGTGCAGGGCCAGCAGGCACAGGCCGAGCAGCATGAATGTCACACCGCTGATCCCGCCAGGGATCTCGAAGGCCAGCAGTTCGAGCAGGAAGCCCAGCCCGAAGATGATCGCTGCCACGATGGCGAGCATGTCACCTCACCTCACTTCTGAGGGCCGGACAGCGCGAGCAGTTGTTCTAGCATGGCCCCGTAGTCGCGAAGAGCCAGCCTGAGCTGCTCGGTGTCGCCCTGGTCGGTGTTCTTCCATCGACCGCCCAGCTCGCTCGTGCGCGTGGTCAGCGAACTGGTGAGCGCGTTGACGACCTCGTCGACCAGCTGGTCCGCCTGCTCCATCGCCTGGCGCGGGTCGTCCACGAACGTGGCCTGCAGGTCGTGCCAGCGCGTGTGGGCCTGGTCGACGTCCTGGTCGAACAGGGCAGCGCCCTGCGGTGGTACGGCCTGCGCCCCGGCGGGTGCGGACTCGACCGGCACGTCGCCGGTGGCGGTGTCGGTGTCGGTGGCAGTGGCGGGGTTTGTGGCGTCGGTGTCCGTGAACCCCCTGTCCTGAACCCCTACGTCGCGGTCGGCTGTGCCCTGGGTCCCGAGACCCGCCGGCTCCTCCATCGGGCGCTCCTCCTCCATGTACACAGGGCCAGGGCCTGCCACTGGTCCGCGGGTGTCGTTCACGTCGTCGTACTGCCTCGGTGATTGCAGTCCTTCGTCTTCGTGCTTGCGCGGGTCCATGTCGTCACCATCCTCCAGAATCGCGACGGGAGGTGCCTTCGTCATGGTCATCGCGGTTCGCCGCCGGATCGCGGCGGGACGCGCGGCCGTCCGACGGCGACTCCCCGAGGAGCTCTTCGAACAGGGCGCGGTAGTGCACCATCGCCTGGCGCAACTCCTCCGTCGAGGCCCTCTTCGTGACCGCACGGCCGCTGATCTCATGGGCTTGCCGGTAGTGGTCGAGAGTGGCGCCGTGTCCTACCGAAAGGTCGGACACCCGCTGCTCGAAGTCCCCGATCGGGTAGCCGCGCTCGGCCATGACCTCCGTCACCAGCTGGTCGGCCTCCGTCACCGCGAAACCAGGGGCGTTGACGAACCGCTCCTGCACCTCCGTCCAGCGGACGGCATAGGTCCGCCGGCGCTCCGGGTCCAGTGGACGGATGTCGAGCTCGGCGACGCGCTCCTCACGGGCGAGCAGCTCCTGCTCGGCCGCGCCCCTGCTCTCCTGCTCGGCCAGCGTGCGGTCGTACTCAGGGCCGAACCGTTCGCGGAGACGGCCACGGCGCTGATGCCGCAGCACGAGGAACGCGACTGCGGCGAGGGCCACCACCACTACCACGACGACGGCCACCCAGATCAGAGTCTCGGTGGTCATGTGACGCCTCCGAATCTGTTTGCTAGGACCACGGCTGCCCCGAGAGCCACACTCGAAACGACCAGGTCAACCCACTTTTGTGGCTTGTTTTCGCAACGGCTGATGACTGTCGGCACCCCCGGCCCCGAAGCCGGGCCGGAGGCTTCCACCCGGCCAGGCAGGAGGCGGGTCGCCCGGCGCTGCGGCCACCGCGGCGGCGCGGGCCGCAGCGTCGGCGCGCGGCTGTTTCGGGACAGGTTCTGGCACGTCAAACGGTGTTTCAGCCCCCGGTGCCCGGGTAGCGTCCGGGGCACCTGGGATGCAGGAGCCGCGGATGTCCAGGATCACGCTCACAACCGCCGCCCGTGAAGCGCTGCGCGCCGATGAAGTGGTCTTCTTCGACTGGCATGCCACCGGCCTGTGCTGTGCCGACGCGGGCGAGTTCTCGGTCCGGCCACTGCGACGGCCCAACCTGCCCCGGCGGGCGCGCCTGCTGGAGACCGACCTGGTGTACGCCCATCCCATCGCCTGGGTGCATCTCGCCGAACTGCCGGTCATGGTCGACTGCCGCCCGCTGTGGCGCTGGCGGCGCTTCACCACCGATCTGCCACCGGACGCTGGGCTGCGCTGCTGCCTGGGCAGGCCCGTAGGGGGAGGTAACCGGTGAAAGCCCGTTCCATCATCATCTGGACGGTGGTCGCCGCCGTCGGCGCCACAGGGTGGGGAGTGCTCGCCCTGTCCAGGGGCGAGAACGTCAACGCGGTCTGGCTGCTGGCCGCGGCGCTCGGCTCCTACGCCATCGCCTACCGCTTCTACGCCCGGTTCATCCTGCACAGGGTCCTGGGGGCGGACAGCCGCAGGGCCACGCCCGCCGAGCGGCTCAACAACGCCATCGACTACCACCCGACCGACCGCCGGATCCTGTTCGGCCACCACTTCGCCGCCATCGCCGGTGCAGGGCCGCTGGTGGGGCCGGTGCTGGCGGCCCAGATGGGCTACCTGCCCGGCACCATCTGGATCGTCGCCGGCGTGATCTTCGCAGGGGCCGTCCAGGACATGGTGATCCTGTTCTTCTCCATGCGGCGGAACGGCAGGAGCCTGGGGCAGATGGCGCGCGAGGAGATCGGCCCGGTGGGCGGCGCCGCCGCGCTCGTCGCCGTCTTCGCAATCATGATCATCCTGCTCGCCGTGCTGGCGCTGGTCGTGGTGGGAGCCCTGGCGCAGTCTCCGTGGGGCGTCTTCTCCATCGCGATGACCATCCCCATCGCCCTGTTCATGGGGTTCTACCTGCGCACGATCCGGCCTGGCCGGGTGGTGGAGACCACCGTGATCGGCGTCGGACTGCTGATCCTGGCGATCATCGCCGGCGGCTGGGTCCAGGAGTCGAGCTGGGCGGCCACCTTCACGCTGAGCCCTTCGGCGCTGGCGCTCTGGCTGATCGCCTACGGCTTCGTCGCCGCGGTGCTGCCGGTGTGGATGCTGCTCGCGCCCCGCGACTACCTGTCGACGTTCATGAAGATCGGCACCATCGTGCTGCTCGCCGTCGGCGTGGCCATCACCCTGCCCTCGCTGCAGAACACCGCGTTCACGGAGTTCGCCTTCACCGGCAAGGGGCCGGTCTTCGCGGGGTCGCTGTTCCCGTTCGTCTTCATCATCATCGCCTGCGGAGCGCTGTCCGGGTTCCACTCGTTGATCGCCTCGGGCACCACGCCCAAGATGATCCAGAAGGAGACCCAGGTCCGGATGATCGGCTACGGCGCCATGCTCATGGAGTCGTTCGTCGCCGTCATGGCCATCACCGCGGCCTGCCTGCTGAGCCCTGGGCTGTACTTCGCGATGAACTCTCCGGCGGGGGTCGTCGGCACCACGGTCGAGTCCGCCGCCCAGGCGGTCAGCAACATGGGCTTCGTCATCACGCCCGAGCAGTTGCAGGCGGCGGCGCAAGCCGTACAGGAGGAGACGCTGATCGCGCGGACCGGGGGCGCGCCGACGCTCGCCGTCGGCATCTCACAGATCTTCTCCGGCTTCCTCGGAGGAGCCGCGCTGCAGGCGTTCTGGTACCACTTCGCGATCATGTTCGAGGCGCTCTTCATCCTCACCACGGTCGACGCGGGGACCAGAGTGGGCCGCTTCATGCTCCAGGACACCCTGGGCAACCTGTGGAAGCCCATCGGCCGGGTGAGCTGGTGGCCAGGGCTGATGGCGGTCAGCGCCATTGTCGTGGGCGCCTGGGGATACTTCCTCTACCAAGGCGTCAACGACCCGCTCGGCGGCATCAACCAGCTCTTCCCGCTCTTCGGCATCGCCAACCAGTTGCTCGCCGCCGTGGCGCTGACCGTCGCCACCACACTGCTGATCAAGAGCGGGCGGCTCAAGTGGGCGTGGGTGACCGCGATCCCACTCGTCTGGGACGTCGCGGTCACGCTGACCGCGAGCTACCAGAAGGTCTTCTCCAGCGATCCGACGCTCGGCTTCTTCGCCCAGCGCAACCGCTTCCAGGCGGCGCTGGACCAGGGGCAGGTGCTGGCTCCGGCCAAGAGCGTCGGCGCGATGCGGCAGATCGTGGTCAACTCCACCGTCGACGGGATCCTCGCCGCGCTGTTCGCCATCCTGATCATCATCGTCATCCTGGACGCCATCAGGGTGTGGGTGAAGGCGATCAGGGCCAAGGAGCCGCTGCCTGACACCGAGGTGCCGTTCGAGGAGTCCAGGCTCCTCGCGCCGGCCGGGCTCATCGCCACCCGCGAGGAGCGCCGGCAGATGGCCGCGACGGAAGGGGGGTAGGTCCCGCGGGGACGCTCACCGGTCGTACAGGTCGTGGTGGGTCACACGGAACTCCTTCTCCAGCAGGTAGTCGCCGTCGAAGTCGTAGTACTTGGCGAGGGTGACGTCGTCGCCCGCGAAGGCGGCGATCGCCTGCTCGGAGTCCCAGAAGGTCAGCGTGATGAAGTGGGCGACGCCTCCGTCCTCGCGATGCAACACGTACGCGCCCCGGTTACCGGGAGTCGACCGGTAGTCGGGGAGCGCGACGTCGCGCATCAGGCTCAGGTAGTCCGCTGACTTCTCGATCGGGGTGGCACCGTGCCAGATTCTGGCGATCATCGGATCCCTCCGCTCTGTTTCATCGAAGCACCCAGTCCTTCGGCTATCAGGCCACTGTGAGCGGCCTCGTCATCGTGTTCGTCCGCTGCGCGTGTCACGCTCGCGGCGGACGGTCGGCCGCCTCCCCTTGATCGTGGTACGCTGGAGGGCGGCGATCACCTCATTGGCCGCGGACTGCGGCACCTCCACCAGCGAGAACCGGTCGGCGATCTCGATCGCGCCGATGTCGTGCCCGCTCAGGCTCGACTCGCCGGCGATCGCACCGACCAGGTCCTGCGGCCGGATGCCCGCGCTGCGCCCCAGGCTGAAGAACAGGCGGGCCATTCCACCCGCCGGGGTGCGGGCGTGTCGCTCGCCGTCCCTGGCGGTCTCCCGCTGCCCACGCCGCTTGTCCACGGTCCGCGGGGCCACCTCGGGAATCTCCTCCTCGTCGAGCGCGGCGCCGCTGGACTCGTGCGCCAGCTTGACGGCGGCGAGCGCCACCTCCATGAGGTCGAACTCGTCGGTGAGCGACTCGACCAGGACGCGGAAGTGCTCCAGGTCGTCCCGCAGCAAGCATTCCTCCAGCGCGACCCGGGTCAGCTCCATCCGGCGCGTATGCAGGTCGGCGAGGGTCGGCAGTCTCCCCACCGGGATCCGCTGCCTGGTCACCCGCTCTATCGCCTTGAGCATCCGGTGCTCGCGCGGCTCCACCAGGGTCAGCGCCACCCCTTCGCGGCCGGCGCGGCCCACCCTGCCGATGCGGTGTACGTACGCCTCCGGCGCGGAGGGGACGTTGTAGTTGACGACATGGGTCAGCTGTTCGATGTCGAGGCCCCGCGCCGCCACGTCGGTCGCGATGAGCAGGTCAGCGGTCCCCGCACGCAGCCGTGACATCACTCGATCGCGTTGCTCCTGCTCCATGCCGCCGTGCAGGGCCTCGGCGCGGTGGCCGCGTCCGTTCATCGCCTCCGTGAGCTGGTCGACCTCGTCACGGGTACGGCAGAAGATGATCGCGGCTGTCGGCGCCTCGATGTCAAGGAGGCGGCCGAGCGCCGCGGGTTTGTGCGCCCTGGCGACCAGGTACGCGCTCTGCTCCACCAGCGGCGTCGTCTGGCGCCCCTCCGCCGCCTTGTGCCCCATCTCTATCCGAACCGGGTCGCGCAGGTGACGGCGGGCGATCCCATCGATGCGCAGCGGGATCGTCGCGGAGAACAGCACGGTCTGGCGATCCTCGGGGGTCGCCGCGAGAATCGCCTCGATGTCGTCGGCGAACCCCATGTCGAGCATCTCGTCCGCCTCGTCCAGCACGACGGTGCGCAGACCCTCCAGGTCGAGCGTCCCCCTGCCGATGTGATCGAGAGCCCGTCCCGGTGTCGCGACCACGACGTCCACCCCGCGCCTGAGCGCCTGCAACTGCCTGCCGATGGGCGCGCCGCCGTAGATCGGCAGCACCCGGGTGCCCAGGATGCGGCCGTACCGATGGAACGCCTCCGAGACCTGAACGGCCAACTCCCGGGTGGGCACGAGCACCAGCGTCGCCGGCCCGGCGTCACCACCGGAGTGGAGCATCCGCTGGAGCACGGGCAAGGCGAACGCCGCGGTCTTCCCCGTGCCCGTCGCCGCCTGCCCCAGCAGATCGCGCCCCTGTACCAACGGGGGGATCGCCTCTCTCTGGATCGGAGTGGGCTCCTCGTAACCCAATGCGGACAGTACGTCCAGGAGCTCGGATCGCAGCCCCAGCTCGGCGAACGTGCCCTCGCCTCCGGTCGCGTTCATGGTCATCGCCGACTCCTCACGTCATTCGACACCGCCTGCCGCCGGCCATCTTCCCGGAAAGGTCCGTCGACAGGCCGGTGCGGGGGCGTCAGGCTGCGGGCTCGTCCCGCTCGGCACGGCGGTCGTCGCTGTCCCACTGTGGCCCCACCATGCGCAATACCGCAGCTCTACCCTTGCGAAGAGCCCGGGAACGTCGAGGGGGTCATGGGTGGTGCGGGTTCAGCTCCGCCGTGCGCGCTCGTCGAGCGCGGCCAGCGAGGACAGTTCCTCCCACTGACCGGTTGGGACCATCCCGCACAGCGGGTCTTCGGGCTCGTCGGCCCATCGCTCCAGGGCCGCGAGCGGGGAGTCGTTCGCGGCCTTGGCCTGGCGCAAGCGCTTCGCCCATGCGATGGCCGCGTTTCTGCCGTGCGCCGTCGCGGACCCGGCGGGCACGAATCCCGCCGCCTCCTCTCTGAGGGCGGCCCATAGATAGCCCAGAAGCCTGCTCTGGCGCGAGACAGGGACGCATCTGATCGCGCCCGCCGCTGTCCACGACCATTCGTCCGGGGCGTCGACGGTGTGGAACTCAGGGTTGTCCCATGCCGAATTCATGATCAGTCTCCCTGTTCCAAGACGGTACCGAACACCTTGTACTGGCCGTCCTCAAACAGCACCTTGTCCACCCGATACCGCGTCCCCCTGTCGAGCAGCAACTCGGTGGTAGGTCCCAAGAGGGCGTCGACATGCGGGTGCACTCCCTGCAGGTGCACGGCGTGCGTGCCCGCGGGGAGTCTGAGCCAGACCTTGACCAGATTCTCGATAGTAGCGAAATGGATCAGATGGAGGGGATTCTTGCCGGTGGACGTCGACAGGTATGCGAGATCCCGCTGCGTCGTTCCTTCGAGACGGTCCAGCGGACGATCGAAGGCGTCGGCCCCAACCTGTCTGGTCACCACGACGTCTGCAGGTACGACGGAGTGCAGCATCGCCGCGTCGAGGTTGGTGACGTGCGCCGCCGCCTCCGGCGACAATTCCCCGTGCCCGCGCAAAGGTTGGTTGATCGGTCCGTACCCGGCTGTCTCCCTGTAGGTGTACAGCGAGTCCCTTTGCGCTCCCGTGAGCCCCCCGGACTGCGGAGTCATGTGCTGGGCGACCCAGTCGCCCCATTCACCATCCGTACGGAACCGGGCGGCGCCCTCGCTCCACTGGGACAGGCCGTCCCAGTCAGTGACCTCCTGCGAGCGGAAGCTCCGGTCGGCCAGTGCTCCGTGGAACTCGTGTTTGAGGTAGCGGACGAAGTCCTCGTTCACCGAGCGCCACTTCATCTCCTGGTGCACGTGCAGGGTGTTGGTCCCCTCGTCGTAGAAGACGCTGGTGTCCCTCCGCTCGTGCTCCCCGAAGAGGGAGATCTCCAGATTCACCCCGAGATCTCTGAACGCGATCAATCTGTCCCTCGGGACGCTACCGTCCCGCTGTATCCATTCCGTCAAGTCGGCGATCCGCTCGGCCTGCCGGGCGTTGTGCTCCGCGCGCGCACGGGCGTGCTCGAGCATCTCGGGAGACTGACGCGCCCGCTCCGCCGCGGCTCTGGCCGCGTCGGCGGCCGCCCGCGCGCCCGCGACATCTCCCTCGGCCAGTGCGTTCCTGGCGTCGTCGAGGTGCCGGTGGCCCTCCACTGTGTGCAGCGGTGCCTCACGCGTCCAGCCGTCCCCCGACGCCCGCGTCTGGGCCTGCGGTGCGGGCGGGAGCACCTGCTCGGAGTCCGCGAGCCGGGTACCCGGCTGCTCCCAGCCGCCGTCCCATACCTCCAGTCCCTCGGGTTCGTCGGCTCGTGCCGTCTCGCGGTGGGCCGGCGGGTCGATCGACCGGTTGATCAGGTCGTCGACCGTGGGCCTGGCGTGCCCGGAGCCGTTCGCATCGCCTGCCCGACCCGAATTGTCGCCGGCGAGACGCTCCTCGACGGAGTGGACGCCCGGGGCGCGGTCCTTGGAGCCGTCGACGCCGGCGGTGCGGTCGGCGGTGGTCGCTGAGGTGCGTCCGCCGCCCTCCTGCGGGACGGCGTGTGCTGGAGCCGTCTCGTGGATGGCGCGGTGAGGCGCGGCGGCTGGAGGGCGGACGGGCACCTCAGGGATCTCCCCCACCACGGTTCTGGTGCGGGGGGCCGCCGGCCGGCTGGTCTCGCGCGGGCGTGACCGTCGGCGGGTCAGGACGCGCGGCCACGACCGGTGAGATGGGCTCGATCTGTGGACCGCGAGCGGAAGGGCCCGGCGTGCCGGGCTGTTCTCCGCGCGGCGTGTGGGCGAGGCCGTCAGGGGCGGCCTGCGCGAGGCCGGTGGGGGGCGTACCGTCCGGACGCGCACCGTCCTCGGCGCGATGGACGCCGGGCGCGGAAGCGCCGGCGGCCTGGTGGCCGAGTGGAGGCCCGGCGTCAGGCATCCCATCCGAAGAGCGACCAGGCGGGGATGCGCCGCCACCTTCGGCGTGACGAGGGGACAGATGGGGGCCGAGCAGATGCTGGCCGTCGACGCCCAGTACCGCGGAGGTGCCACCTTTGACGATGAGATCCCAGTCCAGTGGCCTGCCGTCCAGCACCATGCTGATCGCGGTAGTGGCCGACCCGGCGATGCCGTACTGCAATGACTGGCCGGGCAGCGTAGTCGTCAGGCGTGCCAGCAGGTTCTCGCCCAACGTCGCCTCCGCGCGCGCCACGCCGGCGCGCAACGCGGGGGTGGCCAGCCGCCCGAGCCCGCCGCCCAGCAGCCCGGTCAGCAGCCCGTTGATCGCTCCGTCGCGTGCACTGATCAGTAGCTCATAGCCGTCGATCTCGTCCAGCCGGCCACCCTCGCGCTGCGTGTACCGCGTCAGGAAGGTCAGCGCCGCGCCGAAGGCGCCGAACGCAATCATGTACATCACGGTGGTGTTACGGATCTGCACCGCACTCATCCTGGCAACCTGCAGGAACGCCCGGAGCGCCCATGGCGCCTGCCAGATCACCAGCGGCAGCGCGATGAGCAGGAAGAGCACGATCAACGTGATCATGCGTTGGGCGTGCTGGATCGCCACGCCCACTCCGTTCAACGAGATCGCCGCGCGTATCAGCCGTTGGACCAGGTCCGCTCGCCGTCCGCCCACCGTCCGCTGAACGTGAATGACGAACTCCTGCTGGGCGGCGCCGTCCCACAACTCGCCGACCATGCGGGCCGTGGCCGGATCAGCCGCCTCAGTGTCGGCGACCACCTGATGTGCCGCGACCACGCAGGCGTCGGCCATGCGGAAACAGCCCTGTGGGTCCCCTTCAGGCCAGGCCATGCCGGTGACCCAGTCGATGTACGGCCGCAGCGCTTCCGGCACCACGCAGCCGTCAAACGGCATGCGCGACGGCCATCGGTGTCACCGCGAAGAGCGAGTGAACGGCGATCACGGATCCGCCAGATTGGCGTGCTCGGCCGTCTCGTAGTTGGTGGCGTTCGCGTTCAGTCCCTTGCTCGTGCCCTCGAGCTCGTGGAGATAGGCGTCGAACGCGTCGTAGATACCCTGCTCGATCGCGGGCAGCTGTCTGGCCAGCTCGACGCCGTAATGATCGTTTCCAAGGGCGGTCCTATCTCTGTCCAAGGCCGCCCGCAGCGTGCTCTTGGCCGATGACGCCTTGGCATGACGTTCCCTGGTGGAAGCGCCCTCCCGCCGCAGGTCCTGCCACTCCGCGGAGTAGCCCTCATGGTTCATGCAGCGCCCGGCCCGGGAAGAAGGGAGTCGAGATCCACACCCTCACCGAAAAGTTCCTCGTACGGCACGCCGTCGGGCATGAGCGGGCTGATCAGCTCCTTCGACCGGTCCGCCACGATGGCGGCGGCGCGGTTGAGCTGTTCCGTGATCGTGCGCGCGAGCTCGGAGGGTGGCAGCCTGCGGTAGACCCTCGCATCAAGCTCGATGGCCTTGACCTGCCCGCGTGCACTCACCGTCACCGTGACCATCTCGTCGCCTGATCGCACAGTGGCCTCCAGCTCGTTGAGCTTGCCGTACGCGTCCTTGACCAGGCGAGCGTGTCGCTCGTACTCCTCGGTGAGCTCGTTGAGCGTCGCACTGAACTCGTCCAACCCCCACACCCATCCTTCATCGGCTCGTAGGCGCTGTGGCCGGTCAATCCTATGGGGACAGATATGAGATACGGGCTGAAGGTCCAATGGGTGACGAATTGGCAGGGTCGACATCCGCCCAGTTCACCGCGGCGCAACCCGCGTAGCGCGGTCAGCCGCCACAAGAGATGGAGCGGATTGTCACGAGCGAAGGTCGGGCAAGCCGCCGAGAGGTTCACACCTCCACGCAGGCCGCTGACCGGTCACCTACCGCAACGCCAGGTGAGCAGGCGTCCACACCCCGGGCGTGGGGGGTGAACGCCGGGGCAGTCACAGACGATGAGCCGGGATGACAACGATGGGGCCCTGGCGCACGGCCTCGTGGCGCTCCTTCGGCTTCGGAAGCGGTGACGGCCACCCCGCGCGCTGCGGTGCGCGGAGCGGCCGTCACGTCATGGGGTCGCGCCTAGCGGGCGACGTGGTCGGCCAGGACCGCGGCCGCTCCCTGGGGGTCGTCGACCGGGTGCCGCTTGTTGGCGTTCTGCCAGGAGTAACTGCCCCCGCCATAGCCGACGAAGACCCATATCGGCAGGCCGGGCGCGGGCCTGTGCACCATGAGCGCGGTGTTGTTGTCCCTGAGCTCGGCGTTGACGCCCAGCAGGATGAGCGCGTCGCGCAGCCGGACGAGCTGATGCTCCTGGTCGAGCCGGGCCAGGTCGACGGTGTCGGCGGGAGCGATCCTGGTCACCTCGCGCTCCTTCTGCTCCGCCACCCGCGGGTCGGTCGAGACACGTCCTCTCCCCCTTGTGCGTATGGTCCAGGGCCCTGCGTCAGGAACGCAGGAAGGCGCCCAGGGTCTGGTTGAACTTGTCGGGCTCCTCGCTGAACGGGGCGTGGCCGCTGTGGTCGAACCTGGCCACCTGTGCCTTCGGCAGCCGGCCGGCCAGCCACTCGTCGAGATCGCCGGGGAAGATCTTGCTGCGGGCGCCGTACATCAGGAGGGTAGGGACGGAGAGCTCCCGCAGGACGGGGCGCAGGTCCGCGTAGGCCATGTCGTACCAGATGGACAGGGCCGCCGACGTGGCCATCTTGGTGGTCTCGGCGTAGACCGCGTCGATCACCTCGTCCGGCGGAGTCTCGGCGAAGCACGCGGCGATGAACGGCTTGATCACGCTCGGCCTGGCGTACCGGACACCCTGCGCGAAGACGGCGAGGTCGGTCGTGGAGTAGCCGCCGAGCAGCGGGAAGTCCCAGCCCTCCCCGTCGAGGAATCTCGGCGACTGGTCGACGAAGGCCGCCGACCGCAGCAGGTCGCAGCCGAACTGCTGGACATACGACAGGATGACCGCGGTGCCCATCGACCAGCCCACCATGGACACGTCGCGCACCTGCAGATGCTCCAGCAGGGCGCGAATGTCGCGCGCGTATTGCGACAAAGTGTGGCCATCATCTGTTTTCCCGGACAAACCATGCCCGCGCAGGTCTACAGTTATGACCCGATTGGACTCGCTGAGCGCGCCTACGTTCTGTCCCCAGAACGTGCTGTTCATCGTCCACCCGTGAATGAGCAGCACGGCGGGCCCAGAACCATGGTCTTCGTAGTAAAGCGGCACACCGTCCGCCAACTCCAGGTATGACATCTTGTCTCTCCAACAAGTTGAAATGTCCGGGCCGTAACGACTATCCGCTATGCCCCTTCGCCTCCCAAGGGTTTCGGCCGCGTTGCATAGGGGTTGCAATCGGTACTAGCTTTCTCGTCAGGAGATCATGGACGACTCGACGCGACGGCTGGCCCGCGCTCGCGAGAGCGCGCTGAGTGGCCAACGACCTGCGCAGGTACGCCCGGAGGTACGTGCGTCGTGGGATCGCGCCCGCCTGCAGGGCGTCCACCCCGACCGCTCGCTGCCGCCCATCGAGCTGCAGGACGACCGGGTGCGCAGGCTGCAACGCGACCATCCGATGGCCTCGGTCTGGCCCACGCTGCTCGGCACGCTGCGCGACGCGGCCACCCAGCCGGGCCATCTGATCTTCGCCAGCGACTCGGCGGGGCACCTGCTCTGGGTCATGGGCGACCGATCGGCGCGCAGGCTGGCCGAGAACGTGCACCTGGTGCCCGGCGCGCTGTGGAGCGAGGGCAAGGCGGGCACCAGCGGGGTGGGGACGGCGCTCGCGCTGGGCCGGCCGTTCCGCGTCCGCGGCCCCGAGCACTTCCTCTCGGTCGCGACGGACTTCACCTGCTGCGCCGCCCCCATCAGGAACCCGGTCACCGGCGAGCTGCTCGGCGCGATCGACGTGACCTGTCCCACCTCTGCCGCGAACTCGCTGTCGCTGTCCCTGGTCGCGGCGGCCGCGCGGCTGGCGGAGGCGCAGCTGGGCGAGCAGACCAGGCAGCAGGACGAGCGGTTGCGCATGCGCTATCTCGAACACGTCATGCGCCACAAGGGCATTCACAGCGCGCTGGTCGGCACCGACGGCCGCGTGCTGCACGCCTCGCCGGGCGGCTGGCTGCCGCAGCGCTGGCCGTCGCCGCCCCGCGAGGGCCCCGCGACGCTGCCCGACGGCCGGAGGGTGGTGTTCGAACGGCTGTCGGCGAGCGGGCCCTTCGCCGTCCACTGCACCGACGGCGTCGACAGCACCAGCGAGGCCCTGCTGCTGCACGCCCTCGGCCGCGACCGCGCGTGGATCCGCCTGGACGGCGTCGCCCACGAGCTCAGCGCCAGGCACAGCGAGCTCGTCGTGCTCCTGGCCGCCCATCCCGCAGGGCTGACCGCCGACGCGCTGGCCCGCCTGACGTACGGGCAGGGCGGCAAGACGGTCACCGTCCGCGCGGAGATGACCCGGCTGCGCCGCGTCCTGGGCTACCGCCTGGCCTCCGATCCGTACCGGCTGCTCGGGCAGACGGTGGCCGACTTCCTCACCCTGGACGACGAGCTGGCCACCGGCAGCGTCGGCGCGCTGCTCGACCGCTACCGGGGGCCGCTGCTGCCGTCGTCGCGGGCCGAAGGCGTCGAGGCGCTGCGCGACCGGCTGCACCAGCGGCTGCGCGGCAGGGTCCTGTCCCACGGCGACGCCGACGCCCTCACCCGCTGGACCACCGCCCCGCACGGGCGGGACGACCTGCTGGTACGGCAGGCGCTGGAACGAGCCGAGAGCTGACCATCGGTCTGTTCGGCCCGGAGACCTCTTGATCCACGGCCATGCGCCGTTCACCGGCACGTCACCGGCCCTGCCTACGCTGAGCCCCTGGAGGGGCTCATGCGGAAGCTTGTCTCGGCCGTCGCCGCGGCGCTGCTGCTGTCCGGCTGCGGCGGCGACCTCGCCGGCGCCAGGTCGATCCTGGACGACGACGAGCTGGTCGTGGCCGTGAAGTCGGATCAGCCTGGCCTGGCCGTGAGAACCAGCGGCGGGGTGTTCCAGGGCTTCGATGTCGACGTGGCCGCCTATGTGGCCGCTCGGCTGGGCAAGAAGGTCTCCTTCGTCGCGACGACCTCGGAGGGCCGGGAGGCGAAGCTGCGCGAAGGGGCGGCCGACATGGTGGTCGCGACCTATTCCATCAGCGCGGAACGCAAGAGGCAGGTGACGTTCGCCGGGCCGTACTACGTCTCTCGCCAGGACATTCTGGTCCGCGCGGGATACGGCAGGATCCGGAACGTGCGTGATCTCAAGGGGCGCAGGCTCTGCGAGGCACAGGGGTCCATCTCCACCTCACGCATCGTCGACGGGCACCAGATCGCCGCGGTGCTGGTTCCCGCCAGGACCTACGGCGAGTGCGTCGACCTGCTCAGATCGGGGGCCGTGGAAGCCGTCTCCACCGGAGATCTGATCCTGGCCGGGTTCGCCGTCCGCGAGCGCGGCGCGTTCGCCATCGTGAACGCGCCGTTCACCGCCGAGAGGTACGGCATCGCCCTGCCCCTGGGTGATGTGGAGGGGTGCGAGCAGGTCAACCGGGCCATCACGGACATGTACCAGGACGGCACCGCGGCCAGGCTCCTGGACAAGTGGTTCGGCGCGAGCGGTCTCCAACTGTCGGCCTTCGTGCCGGAGTTCGAGGGCTGTACGCCGTAGGCCCCGGCAGGAAGGGGCTCCACTCACGGACGGGAGCCACGACTCGCGACCGCGGCCACGTGGGCGGGATGACTGAGCTGCGGGTGATGGCCGGCTCCGGCGACGATGGTCACCGCGGCATCGGAGGCGTCGCCGACGAGCGGGTCGAAAGCGTCGGTGACGGCAGGACCGAGCAGCACCTCGCCGAGCCGCCGGGCTGAAGCCGTCCGGATGAGGGGACCGACGAGCGCGGGTGCGCGCAGGTGCCACCGGGGGCGCCGCTGGAGGAAGTAGGGCGAGACGAGGACCAGAGCGGCGACCCGTTCAGGGTGGGCGTGGGCGTGGCGCAGGGCGGGCGCGGTGCCCGCCGAGTGGGCGACGAGGACCGGCCTGCTGGTGAGGGGCGCGAGGAATCCGCCGCTCAGCGGCGCTGGGCGCGGCCGAACCGCTCCGCGACGAGCCGGTCCGCCCAGCGGCGCGCGGCGTCCTGCACAGGCGGATGGCTCAGCCCGGCGGCCCTGGCCAGCGCATCGGCTGACGACGTGTCGTAGCGATCTTCGGACAGGAAGGTCAGCGTCTCGGGGTCGACTCCGGTGAGCGCGCGAGGCAGCCGCCGTACGAGGCCGACCGGCAGCACCGCGCGGGGCGCGCGCACCCCGAGGTGGCGGGCCAGCAGCGCGACCAGGTCGGGCAGCGGTGGGGTGGCGTCGTCCAGGAGCCAGTGAGCGCGGTAGGGCCCATCGTCGTGCTCTGGGACGGCGGCCAGGAAGCGGGCGAGGTGATCCACGGTGACCACGGGGACGAACGTGCGTCGCGTACCGGCCAGCGCAGGGAGGCGCCCCGTCCACAGCTGCTCGACCAGGTCGGCCAGGCCGAGGTACTGACCGGCTTCGCCCGTCCTCGAGTGCCCGATCACGGTGGCGGGATTGACCACGGTCAACGGGATGCCCTCGTGCGCGGCGATGGCCCGGACCGCGCCATCGCCCTCGCGCTTCGACGCCTCGTACGAGCCGTACCGCCGGTACAGCCGGGCCAGCCGGTCCTCGGGAGCGGGGTAAGGGAGCGGGTCCGCGGCCCCGACGCGGTACCCCGAGATGTGGACCACGCGCCGCAGCTCCGGGCGTGTACCAGCCCAGCGCAGGACGTTCACGGCACCGTCGACGTTGGCTCGCCGGGCCTCCTCGCGACCCAGACCGAAGCGGTACACGCCGGCGGCGTTGAAGACGTCCCGTACGGAACTCAGCCGCTCCCCGTCACCGGGGTCGAGCCCGAGCCCCTGCTGGGTGATGTCTGCCGTGATGACGGTGAGCGCCCCTTCGTCGATGTCGTGCTCACGGAGCCAGGTGCGCAGCTCCGCACCTCGGGCGGACCCGCCGCGGACGGTCACGGCGACCGCCCGTCCCTGCGTGAGCAACTCCGCTGTGAGCCAGCGGCCGATGAGGCCGGTGGCACCGACGACCAGGGTCTCGGGCTTCTTCGCCATGAACGCCTCTCTAGACCGATCTACATATTTTATGGACAAATGGAAACCTGGTGACTTTTCCGCGGGCCTGAGGCGGGCCTCCCCCGTCCGCCGCGGCCGTCTTCTCAGGCTCCGAGCAGGACCGCCGCAGAACGTCGTGCCCGCTCGATGGGCACGCGACTGCGCCGGGCGCGGGCCAGGACGAGCGCCCCCTCGATGAGGGCGAGCAAGGAGCACGCGAGGTCCTCGGCATGGCCGTGGCCGTCGGCGACCAGGCGGTCGGCGAGCGCCCGTTCCCAGCCGTCGTAGGCCTCCGCGCAGACCTGCTGCAACGAGGCGTTGGTCGCCGCCACCTCCAGCGCCACCGTGGCGATCGGGCATCCCTTTGCGTACCCGGCCTCCTCCATGCGGTCGGCCAGCGCGTCCAGAACCGCCTCGATCAGCTCCCTGGTGTCGGTGACACCGTCCGCGAGGCTCCTGATCAGCTCGTCGATCTCCCTGGCGGAGACGGAGAGTGCCTCCGCGGTCAGCTGGTCCTTGCCGCCGGGGAAGTGGTGGTACAGCGACCCCCGAGGGGCCCTGCCCGCCTCGATCACCTCGTTGAGTCCGGTGCCGAAGTACCCCCGCGCCTCGACCAGAGTGCGGGCGGCGTCGATCAACCGGGTCCGCGTCTGATCCCCTTTGACTGCCATGAGATTAATGTAGACCGATCTACATAATATTGTCGAGTCTGTCACCGGTCGCGGTCGCCTGTCATCCGAAAGCGCCTCCCAGGCGGTAGTCATCGCCGGAGACAACGAGACGGAGTTGATGGATGGACGACGGGTTCACCGAGTATGTGGCGCACCGGTATCTCGGGCTGTGCCGGATGGCGTACCTCCTCGCCCGGGACTGGGGCACGGCCGAGGATCTGGTGCAGACCGCGCTGGCGAAGGCCTGGGTCGCCTGGCGGCGGATCGAGGGCAACCCCGACCCGTACGTCTACCGGATCATCGTGAACACCCACGCGTCGTGGTGGCGCAGGCGCTGGCGCGGGGAGGTGCCGGCCGAGCGGGTCCCGGCCGGACCGCCCGGCCCTGGTGAGACGTCGGTCGCCCAGCGTCCTGTGGACTCGGCCCAGGTCGAGCCAGGACCGAAGCTGCCCGAGAGGTTTCCCGTGGTGTTGGGGGCAGTGAAATTCGACCTTTCCCTCATCGACTCCCAGCGGTTCGAGACGATGGGCGTGGCCAGGACGGTGACCTTCACGCCGACCAGCCTCTCCACCGGGCACACGGTGGTCTGCGACGATCCCCAGGCGTGGGTGGTCATCAGGGGCAAGCTCAAGGGCGGTGAGATGGGCGGTTCGGCCGGGCGCTGCGGTGAGTCGGTGGGCGGGCATCACGACCGGCTTTCGGCGCCTTCCGGCTGGCTGAAGCGTCCGCAGTCCCTGCAGGTCTGGGTCTTTCCCGCGGACGCCCCGGTCCGGGAGGTCGCGGAAGCCGTCACGGGCTGCCGGCCGCTCGTGAAGTCGAAAGGGTGCGACGAGACGGCCCTGTCCAGGGAGCTGATGAACCCCGAAGTGCGGGAGCGTCTGTCGGCCAAGGTCGGCGAGGTACCAGGCAGGTGGGCCGTCGGGATCTACGACCGCCCGGGGAAGGGCAAGCCCGCCCCGACCGGCGACCCCCTGACAGAGGCTGAACCTCCGGCGTCCACGCCGGCCGGCTAGGGGCGTTCCACGCAGGTCACGTGTCCCCCGCCGGCCTGCATGGAAGCACCCAGACGTCGCGATCGAGGGCCCGCCGTCTCAGCCGAGCCCCAGGCCTTCGCGCAGGTTCCGGTACACCGGGGTCCAGCCGAGCTCCCTGGTGGCCTTGGCGTGGGAGACCCGCATCGTCGTGTCGATCATCAGGCAGCCCAGATACGGTACGGCCAGCCGTATCAGCCACCGCGGCGTCACGACAGGACGAGGGGTGCCGTGTGCTCGGGCGACCGCGGTGAGGAAGGCCCGCCAGCTCGCGGGCTGGTC
Source organism: Nonomuraea roseola (assembly GCF_039535395.1). Taxonomy (NCBI): domain Bacteria; kingdom Bacillati; phylum Actinomycetota; class Actinomycetes; order Streptosporangiales; family Streptosporangiaceae; genus Nonomuraea; species Nonomuraea roseola. Next base: position 3,216,879 of record NZ_BAAAXC010000015.1, on the reverse strand, counting down.
GTCCACGATGTTGTACGCCTCCCCGTCACGGCCGCGTTCCATGGCCGCGACCGCGGCCGTCGCCGCGTCCTCCACGTGGATGAAGGACGTGGTCCCCGTCTCCCCCCGCGGCAGCACCGGCGCTCGCTTACGCATCAGGGTCGCGAACATGTCGCTGAACGCGTTCCTGCCGTAGAACATCCCGTACCGCAGCGCGATGCCCTCGATGCCGTCCGCGGCGAACACCTGCCGCTCGGTGGCCACGCTGGAGTCCGTCACCAGGTCGCCCACGTTGCCGGCGTGCAGGCCGAAGACGTCGTTCTCGGTCAGGAGCCTGGTGCCGTGATCGCGGTAGCCGTACCCGGTGATCAGCGACTGGGTGACGAAGCGACGCGCGCCCACCGCCCGCGCGGCCTGGAGGAGATGCTCGGTCCCCCTGCCGCGCAGGAGGATGGTGGGGTCGTCGGGGCGCAGCCTGCGCCCGGCCTCCCGCAGCGCCGTGGCCTGGTGCATGACCACGTCGGCGGCGTGGCCGTCGACCGCGCGCAGCAGGCCGTCACGATCCATCACATCCGCGATCACGGGGAGCGCGCCGTGATCCGCGACGAGCCGCCGCTTGGCGGGATCGCGGATGACCGCGATCACCTCGTGCCCCGACGCGGCCAGCGCCGACAGCAGCGGCCGCCCGATCGCACCGGTGGCCCCGGCGAGCAGCACCCTCATCGTGCCTGCTCCTTCGCCCCGCTCACGCGCAGGTGGCGTGCGCGGAGCACGATGCCCACCACCGCGACGAGGGCCTGAGCGCCGATCACGTAGGGATCGCTCGCCGCGCCGCCGAGATGGGAGTCCATCGCGTGGTTCGCCGTGTGTATCAGGCCGGCCGTGGCGAGGCCGACAAGGACGACCAGGATGGCGTCCCGCCACACCAGCGCCGCCACCAGGGCGATCCCGATGCCGACGTGGAAGGCGCCCAGGTCGTGCAGGAAGTGCTCATGAGGGGGGAAGTTGACGTATTCGGCGAACGACTGCGGCCATCCCCACATCCAGACGCCGAAGACCAGCGTGTACAGCGCACTCAAGGCCACGACCACATTCGTGACAGACCGTGCCATGACGACCTCCTGTCTCGGTTGAACTGACGACTGGACGAGACAGCCGGTCCCGATGTGACAGAAAATCGCGTATCACCTCCACACCCCGTCACCGGCCCGGCCCGGGTGGAAGCTGCGGCCCGCGGCTTGGAATCAGGAGACCGCTGATTAGGGTGATCATCGTGCAGCAGCCGTCAACTGAGTTCGAGGAACGCCTCTGGGCCGCGTTCGAGGCAGGCGCGACAGCCCTGTGCCTGGGCATGCTGAGGGACGCCGACTTCGCGCTGCCGATGACCAAGGCGGCCGCCGAAAGGCTGGAACCGGTCGCGTGGCCGACGGCCGTCGCGGACGGGCGCACCTGGATACTGGCCTACACCTCGGCCGCCGCCATGGTCACGGGAAACGGCGGCTGGACCGAGTACCACAGGATCGCCTCGATGGTGGACCTGGCCGCCGGCTGGCCGGATCCACGCTGGGGGCTGGCGATCAACCCGGGGCTGCCGGTGAGCTTCTTCCTCGAGTCGGGGACGGTCGCCAGGCTGGCCGTCCCCACGCTCGCCCAGGACCTCCTGCTCGACCCCGAGGCAGGGGTGCCCCTGCTGCAGAAGCTGCTGAGCCCGTCCGCCATCAAGGACATGGTGCTCGGCGGCGAGGACAGGATCTCCGGCTACGTCCACCACGCACTGGACGTCGCGCACATCGCCACGCCCGCCGTCCTGGTGGACGCGCTCGGCCAGCCCGCCATGCTCTCTCCCACGGGGAGCGTCAACCTGCTGCGCTGGCGTCCGGTGGGGCTCGAGCTGTACCGCACGCCGTACGGCGGGCTGGACGAGGAACAGCGCGACGCGGTGGCCGGCTGGGTGGTGGAGGAGCCACCGTTCATCGGTCTCGGCCTGGTGCCCAACGTCGACCAGGTGATCCGCGAGTACAAGGTGTACGGCGTCGGCCTCACCCACGGCGCGGAGATCTGGGAGCTGGCCGACGACGGCCTGGAGTACAGGCGCGCCGTCTACCACGGCGACCTGCGGCGCTGGCTGCTGGTGAAGCCCGCATGAGGTGGCACTCCTACCGCGCCCGCTGGCAGGGTGCGGACTACCCGGCCAGTCCTGAGGCGTCCGCGCTCGAGGTCTGGTTGCGGCTGCGCAGCGACGAGCCCGCCGAGGGGTTCACGGAGGTCGAGGAGGGGTGCCACGTCATGCCCGTCCCCGCCACCGCGTGCGAAGCGGTGTGGCACGTGACAACGGTGTGCCGATGGCGGGGCGTGGAGTGTCATGTCCACGACGAGCGGGAGGGAGAGCTGCTGCTGGAGTACCTCGGCGGTTCGGCCGTCGAGGCCGCGGCGCTCGGCATGGAGAGGATCGAGCGGGGCGTATACCGGCGGTGGGTACCCGTGGCCGAGGTCGCAGATCTCCAGGAGCACGCCGTACCGCTGGCCTTGTGAGTTTGCCGCGATTAAGGCGAATTATCTGGACGTTCTTGTCGAATGATGTTCATGTGGCGGAAACTAGCCAGTAACACACATGATGCAGGAGCGTGTGCCGGGGCCGGGGAGGTCGGATGGAGTCATTGGATGAGGGGGACGCCGCAGGCCTTCAGGCCTACGCGGACGAGCTGCGGGCGACCTTCATGCGGATCCAGGACGAGGGCGCGGAGCTCCACGCCAAGGCCAAGGCCGTACAGGTGACGGAGAAGTCGCGCGACGGGCTGGTGTCGGTCACGGTCGGCTCGCGCGGCGAACTCGTACGGCTCGACATCGACCCGCGCGTCTACCGGCACCCGGACGCGCGAGGCCTCGCCGACTCGATCACCGAGACGGTCCAGCGGGCGGCCGCACAGGCCCAGGAGCGGATCACCGAGCTCTTCGCGCCGCTGGTCCCCGCCGAGCAGATGCAGGCGCATCTTGAGGGCGATCTCGAGACGGTGATGAAGCAGCTGGCCGAGCAGATGGGTGGCAAGCGATGAACGGGCTCAACAAAGGCGTGCTGGTCTCGAAGACCGAGTTCTACCGCGGGGTGAGCGTGTGGAACACCAACGTGACCGACATGGAGGCCACCTATCACGAGCGCATGGCGGAGATCGAGGAGCTCCACGCCGCCGCGCCTTGGGGCGAGGGGACGGAGGGCCGCGCCTTCTACCGGAGCTACCTGGGTGACGGCGCTCCCACCATGCTGCTGGACAACGGCAAACACACCATGCGTCAGCTCGCTGACCTGGGGCCGAGGGTGCGCAAGGGCGTGGAGAACCTGGTCAGCACGGACGCCGCCATCGCGGAGAACGTGAGGAACTCCGTGCGCGAGGTGTGAGGCCTCCGCATCATCCATCTGCAGGCACACGGTCGGGTCAGAACGGGGCTGCGTGGCCACGAACACGAATGCGGAAACGGTGGTGCAGGCCCCGGAAGAGGCCGTCGCCGTCGCCGTCGTCATCGACAGAGACGTGGTTCCCGCATGGGAGATGAGCGGCCTGCCGGACTTCGTGAACTACGTCGTGATTCCGCTGTTGGCGGCGGGCGAGAAGTGGCCGCTGGCCAGCGAGAGCCAGCTGTCGGCCCTTGCGCGCGCCTGGGAGTCCCTCGCCAACGGCATCACGCCGCACACCGAACCCGCGGCTGAGGCCGTCCACTCCATCGTCACAGGCATACAGGCGCCTTCCACGGCCGAGTTCCTCGGCAGGGTAAAGAACCTCTACAGCGGCCCCGGCGGCGTGGTGGCGGTGCAGCAGGGCGCGAAGTCGTACGCCACCAAGGCCAGCAACTTCGCCGTCCAGACGCAGTACTCCAAGCTCTCCATCAACGTGGCGTTCTGGATCACGGTCATCGCCATCGCCATCTGGATGCTGACCGCCTTCTTCACCGCGGGCTCGACCACCACCTTCATCGGTCCCTACGCCGCGGCGGCGCGCGCGGCCATCCATCGCATCCTGGTCAGGCTGGCCGCGCTGGCGGGAAGGCCGGCCGGGACCGTCGGCCTGGCCAGAGCCACCACCCTGAGCGGCACGAGCCACTTCCTCCCCCGCCTGATCCCGTTCGCCAAGGAGATCGTCGAGGAGGCCGGCGAAGAGGGCGTCATGGACTGGATCGCCCAGGGCCAGCAGATCGAGATGGGCACCAGGAAGGAGCGGGACACCAAGATGACCAAGGCCGCGCTGCTCGGCGGCGCGGCCGGCGGCGCGATGGGCATGGTGCTCTCTGGACCCATCTCCCGCATGACCAGAACGGTGCCCGGCTTCACCGGCAGGGCGCTGACCACGATGCTCAGCAACATGGCCGCCTCCCCCTTCGGCAGCTTCGTCGCCAACGCGGTGGTGTACGACCAGATCAGCAACCCGTTCTCGGCCGAATCCCTGACCGGCGCCGCGTTCGGCGCCCTTGGCCGGATGAAGTCGATCAGCCCCACCAACGTGGACGTCTGGCTGACGCCTTTCAGACCGTTCACGGCGCTCGCCACAGCCAACGACCTGGCCAGCGCCGCGGACGCCGCCCGGGCGGGTGGTGGTACGGGCGGCGGACCCTCCTCCCCCGGCTCCCCCGACCCAGGCAGTCCCGACGGCCCGGACTCCCCCTCGTCACCCCCAGGGCCGGCTCCCGCCCAGGGGACACCCGGCTCGGGCGGCCCCACCTCGCAGACGACCAGGCAGGGCACGGGGCAGACCACCCAGGAACCCGGCGAGGCGAGCAGGCCCGCAGGGCAGAGTGACCCTGGCACCACGGGATCCCGGCGCGGCTCGTCGACCAACGGCGGCCCCACGATCGCTCCCACTCCCGACGAGATCGGGGAGCAGGAGGAGGAGCAGCAGGGCCGGCGGGGGTCGTCCGGCGAGGCCGCCACCACCCCGGTCTCCCCCACGACGCCTGGCGAGGCCACGCCCAGGCCTGGGTCCACGCCTCCCGCCGCCTCCGGCCAGCAGACCTCCTCCACCACCGCGGGCGACCCCGCAACGACGGGCGACCCGAGCACCACGGGCGAGGCCACCTCCCCGGGCGAGGCCGGCACGACGGGCGACGGGACCGTCCAGGGCGAGGCGGGCACCGGGCGGAACACAGGCGAGGCGCAGACCACGCCGGGCGAGACGTCCACCGGTGACCCGTCGGCCGACGAGAACGGTGACGCGGCGACCGGCGAGAGCGGCCCCGGCAGTGAGGCGGACCCCGGCATCATGGACCCGTCACGGTCCGAGGTCTCGCCGGGCGCCCCCGCCGCCGCGGACACAGGTCACACGCCCGACACCGAGCTCTCCCAGGGCGCCGCGGCCGTCTACGCCGCGAGGGCCAGGGACGCCGTCTCCGCCGCGCTCCTCGATGGGCACCCGAACGCCGTCCTCATGCCCGACGGCAGCCTGATCGTCCCCCTCTCCGGCGGGGACGCCGTCCTGCCCGCCTCCACCGTCGAGCGGGTGCGGCACAAGCTCCAGGAACGGGCCAAGAACACCGACGACGTGACCCTGCGCGCCGAAGCGAACGTCATGCTCGAAGTGGAACTGGCGGCCGAGACAGCGCAGGACGAGTTCGCCGACTTCCTGGCGAGCACCCAGCCCGCCGGCCTGCGCGGCCACGGCGCGCTGCGGTACGCGCTGAGCAGGCTGGCGCCCACCGCCCTCGAGCAGAGCGACGGCAGCCTGCGCGTGTCCGACGCCAGGGGTGACTACCTGATCACCGCGGACCTCGTCGGCCGCCTCCGCCTGGCGCTCGAGGCCTCGGCCCGTGCCGGCAGCGACCCGACGGCGATGCGGGTCCAGGCGCTGGCCGCGCTGGCCGAAATCATGGCGTTCAGTGCGGAGAGCGCGCCGCTCCCGCCGCCCGTCACCAGCCGCCCAGGTACGGTCACCACCGCCCCGGTCGTGGGCACGAGGTTCGTCCCTGGACGTTCTGACGGTTCGACCCTCTCCGACGAGGAGGTACGTGCCGCCGTCGACGACCTCCTGGCCGGCGACATCCTCGACGGGGGCGTGCGCGGCTGGCGCTGGTCCGACGACGGCACGACGCTGGTGGTGGACACCACCGCCCACGGCCGCCAGAGCTTCACACCCAGCCACGCCGCCCTCAGCCGCCACGTGATGGGCAGCACGAAGATCGCGGGAGGTCCCAACGGCGAGCACCTGGTCACGTTCAACTCGGCCGCCCCCACTGACCAGGTCGCGCGGATCTGGCTGCGCCAGATCACCGACGTCCTGCAGAGGCTGAGCGCCCCGGAGCCACAGGGCGTCATCCGCACGGCGCTTCGCGCAGGCAGGCGACAGACGGTCAACGAGAACGTGACCGGCCTGCTGAACGAGCACGCCCACCTCTCGCGCAGGTGGAACGAGACGCCGCAGTCGCGCGAGCGTCAGGAGATCCGCGTCGACCTGGACGGTGTGGCCCGTGAGCTGCGCGCACTGGGACAGATCCCGCCACCGCCGCCCTGGGCCCCGACCACACCGACCAGGGACACCCACACGCCCGACGCGTTGACCGTCGACGCGACCGACAGCGCTGTGAGGGAGGTGATCGCCGCCCTCCACAAGGCCGAGGCCGAGCTCTCCAAGCAGATCAAGAGCAAGCAGGACAGCGCGGAGCAGGCCGGCAAGGACGCGGCCGCGGCCAAGGACAAGCAGAAGAAGCAGAGCGACATGAAGGACAAGGGCCGCGAGACACGCGCCGCCCAGGAGGAGCAGAACATCGAGAAGCACCTCGCCAAGCAGGCGAGGGACCTGCGGATCGCGGAGGCGTACCAGGCCGCTCTGGACAAGGCGAAGGAGACGCGGTCGGCCTACGAGGCGGTCCTCGCCACCATGGACATCGCGAACACGGAGTCGGGCGTGCCGTCCGGCACGGCGGCAGCGGCCGCGCGCAACTCGCTGCGCCTGGCGGGTGAGTTGCACGCCGAGTACCAGAAGGCGGTGAAGCAGGCGCTGCCGCAGGCGATCACTCTGTCCTCGGCCCTCCCGACCGCCACGCTGCCGCACCTGTCCAAGCTGACCGACTCCCTCAACGAGCTTCTGGCCAAACACGGTGTGAACCAGCGGTTCACCCCCAGCGAGCTGAACCACATCCTCCGCGCCGACTTCCGCATGGTCGTCTCGGAGGACGGCATGGTGATGCGGGTCGGCCACGGCGACAGGTCCGCCGAGCTCAAGATCAAGCTGGAGCTCTCCGACCTGGTCGAGATTCTCGACCCCGAAGTAAAAGCCTCCGAGATCATGCTGGGCACCATGCCGCAGGGCGGCAGGACGGGCAGGGGAACGCACGCGGGCAGCATCGGCTTCAACGGGTCGCACAAGCCCGCCACCCTCTTCGCACCCGAGGGACTCGGTACCGCCCTGCTCGAGGGGGTCGGCAGTCAGTGGGCCCCCGCCTGGCACGCCTTCCTGACCGCGGCCGACGTCGAGTTCGCCGCCTCCATGGGCCGGGGCTGGTCCCGTGACGGCAGCGCGGCCGAGTTCGCCCTGGGCGGGGCGGTGGAGGACAACAGGGGCGAGTCGATGCTGTTCGACGCCGCCGCCACCTGGAGGGTGCAGATCAGGACCGCGAGGACCGACGGCTGGCAGGACGGCGTCACGATCAGCTCGGGCAACCCGGAGGACGCGGCCTCCCAGCGCATCTGGGTCGCCCACAGCTACGCCGACCAGCCCTCCAAGGTCACGGAGACCCTCGACCCTTCGAAGCGATCCGACAAGGCCATGCCCGAGGGCGTCGTCAGCACCATGACCGGGCTGCACGATCTGGCGGACAGGGCCATGGCCAGGCTGGGCGAGAGTCGCACCGAGCTCGGGACCGTCGCGAGGGACCAGCTCCGGACCATGATCACGGAGGAGATGCCGAGCAGGCTCAACGAGGTGATCACCCGGGTCATCACCGATGAGACCGGCAGGCAGGTCGCCACGGTGACGGCGAGGTCCAGGATCAAGGTGACCTCCGCCGTCATGATCGGAGGGCGCAGCGCCGACCACTGGATGGAGCGGCTGCGCATCGCCTTCTCCGCTGCCGCCGGTGGTGGCGGGTACAACGGTTCTCTCGGTGGGTCGGTCAGCGCGTCGCTCGCCGCCCTCCTCGGCTTCGGGCTGAAGCTGAAGGGCGGGCGTGGAGTCTCCAGGTCAGCTTCAGGGTTCGTGAACGACCAGGCGATCCACCCGAGCGTCCATCGCGTCACCGATCCCACCCAGGGCTACCAGGTCGAGGTGGAGACCGAGGTCGTGATCCAGCCCGTCGGCGACACGCGGCCGCTGCGGGCGGTCAAGGGCAAGCACGAGGCGCTGATAAGGCTGCCCGAACAGGACGCCTTCGACATCGGCCTGCCGGTCGCGCGGGAGGCGCTGGTCACGGACAAGGACGGCAACCTCGTGCTGGACGCCGAGGGCGTCCCCCAGTTCAAGGTCGACTCGCTCACGGACCCGCCTGCCGGCCGAAAGGCGGAGCTCCCGGTGTTCCTGGGCGACGAGGAATGGCAGATGAAGGGCGCTGGGCCTGCCCTGGTCCAACGCATCAAGGGCATGGGCAACGTCGCGCAGCAGGTGGTGGCCAAGCTCGGTGCGCTCGGCGTGGTCCCCACCTTCACCCCGGACGGCCCGCAGTTCTCGAGCAACGAGCAGGAGCGGGCCACCCAGGTGTCGAACCTGCGCCAGGTGCTCGAGCAACTCACGCCCGAGCGACTGGAGGCCGGCTACGACCAGGCGGCGCAGGGCGGCATCTCGATCGACCTGGCCCGCTACAAGGCCAACGGGAAGCCTGAGCACTACACGGTGCGGATCAAGGTCGAGCAGGATTTCAAGAACGCGAAGTATCTCCGGCGCAAACGAGGACTGGCCGTGGTCAACCTCGACATCGGCTCCGACACCGGGGGGCGCGCCGGCAGCCGGACGTGGAACGTCAACGGTGAAGCTTCGAACGGTGATCTCAAGGTTGCCCCAGAGGAGGGCGAGGACGGATTCAAGGCCGAGGCCGGTCTTTCGGCCAAGGGCGCTCTGTCGCAGACCGCCGGTTCGAGCAGCGCCACGACGTTCAACCGCGTGGCACTGGTGGAGAGCGACGGCGAGGTCGCGCTCTTCACGGTTCCTCACGAGGTGACCGTGGAGATCATCCGCGACGGAGTGGTCGTGGGCTCACCGGTGAAGGCGAAGGGACGCGCCCAGCTGGTGTTCTCGACCGAACTGCTCCCTCGGGCCGACGGGCAGGCCAGGACGGAGCACAAGATCAGCAAGGAGACGATCGCGAAGCTGCTCCCGTTCGCGACGACGGTCCACACGGACGCGTCCGGCGTGCTCAAGGCCGGTTCGCAGGTCGCACCCACCCTCATGGAAGCCGGCGCTCTCTCCTCCCACCATCTCACCGCCGCCGCCAATGTGCGCGGCCTCCTCGCACACATGGAATGGCTCCTGAACCAGTACGCGACAGGGCTGGCCGTCCTGCCCCAGGGGCCGCAGCCGACGGTGGGCGGGCTGGCGATCTCCGGCGAGTTCCTCTCGGGCAAGGTTCTGGACATCGCGAAGCTGGTGTTCGGCGACATCGGTCTCGCACTGGCCAGCGCGGGAATCTCGGTCAGCGGCAACTGGAGCCACGGGTTCGGCGTGTCCCCCAGCATGGCTGACCTCGACGACGACGGGAAGTCGAGCGACGGCGCCTCCGGTGGCTACTCCCGTTCGGCCAACAGGTCCGTGGGGGCGAGCGTCCTCGACATCTACGGCGTCGAGCTGCTCACCATCCTGCTGGGCGGCCACTACCCGATCGTCACGGAGACCGAGTTCACGGTCTCAGGGACCGAGGGCACACCCAACCCCCTGGCGCCGGGCACCGTCTCCGCCGGCGAGCCCCAGCAGCAGCGCGTGAAGGCCTACAGCCTCATGTTCGTCCCCGAATATCACATGTTGCGGATGTACGCCGAGGGTGAGCGGACCCTGTCACTGGCGGACGTGGGTGACGCGGTGGAGAGGTTCGTCAACGGAAATCTCACTCTCGACCGGTCCCTCGCGACCTCGCTGCTCCAGCAGTACCTGGCCGATCTGAAGAAGGCGCGCGACGCGGGTGAGGACGTCACTTTCGCCGACGAGCACACGCCGCAGGCACTGAGGGAGGCGTTGAGCAAGGTCGAAGGCCTGGAGAACATCGCGAAGGAGACCGACCACAAGGGCCGGACCCCAGAGGAGATGCTCGACCGCGCGCTGAGCCGTGCGCAGCAGGTGACGGACGAGCTGAGCGACGTCGAGGTGGCCCCGCATTACGTGGGCAAGATGGGGCTCAGCGGGGTGGAGTCCCTCACCCTGACGGAGCCAGACACCGCCCAGGAGGGCGACAACAAGCCGGCCGTCGCGATGCTGGACGCGGTTCGCGGCGCCATCGACGAGGTCGCGCCTGGAACGCTCGCCGACCCTGTGCTCAGCCGCAGCATCAGCGGCGACTTCGCGATCGACCGCCTCGAGGGGCAGCTCGACGCCATGCTCAGCGAACAGGGATTCTCCAAGGGCTACCCGACGGTGGTCGATCCGGAGACGGGCCGCGCCGAGCTGGTCGTCGTCCGCGCACGGCTGGAGCCGAAGGGCCCGCCCGAAAGGGCCAAGCTGATCGGCCACAACTCGGAGGCAGGCCTCATCCGGCAGCTCTACGGCTACCTGGAAACGGCGATGTCCCGCTCCTTCGGCTCCTCCCACGGCTTCAACGTGGAAGGTTCGAGCAGCGACGCGACGGACGGCGGCAGGCTGGGGCTCAGCACCGACAGGTCACGCTCCTTCTTCGCGGGCGTAACCAAGCAGCTCACCCGGATGCAGCGCTTCAGCATGTTCGGCGGCCTCGATCGGGTGCAGCAGGAGTTCACCCTGAACATCACGGTGGAGACCGTCCCGCTCAGGTCGGGCACGGTCAGGTCGGCCACTCGGCGCAAGGTGGACCTGGTCAGGGGCAGGCCCCGGCGCTCTGTTCCCGTCACCCTCGACGCCACGATGGTCAGGCTGCTGCCGAAGGGCATGACCAAGCACAGGATCGAGGGAGAGAGCGACCCCGTGCCGGCCGTGACGGACCCTCGGCGCGTCCAGCTGCCCGAGAAGATCATGGTGAGCTCGGTCGGAGATCACCCGAATCATCGACGTAGCCTTCACGATGCGGTCCTCGACCTCATCGACAAGCACTCCCCTCAGCCGCTCAGCCCGGAGGAGAGGCTGGAGGTCGCGTCCAGGCTCTCGCCCAACTCGATCGCCAGCCGCTTCCCCCATCTGGCCGGAGAGGGCGGCTTCGACCTGATCCGCCGCGCCTACAAGGGCCTTCTCAACCAGGGCGAGGACGTTCGGGTCGAGGCTCATCTCTCGGACATGCAGGTGCTCACCACCCCGTTCGAGGCGGAGCTCGGCGAGGTCCACAGGGACATGACCACCACAAGTCAGGGGGTCGGCCGTGGCCATATCCTCCCCCTCGGCGTCTCCGGGGGTCACTCCGACGCGAGCAGTGGACTCTCAGGTGGAGCCTCGGTCGGAGAGCAGGCCTCCGAAGGCATCACCGACGTCGGCGGGCGCAGGATCGAGGCCAGCGAGTTCATGAGGGGCAAGGTGGTGCTCGTCCGCTTCCGCGTGGACTACGACCTGACCCATCAACGCGTGGCGCGCCTTCCCGACGGCAACACGAAGCCGGTCGGCGACGCGGTCAGGGAGCAGTCCGCCGCCACCGGGACGATAGACGTGGCCATGTTCGAAGCCGACCTCAAGATGATCCAGGCCAGGCAGGAGCTGGGGCACGGCGTCCGCTGGGACTTCGACAACGACGGCACGCCGAGGTTCCGCTTCGTTCCGAAGGTCGGCGAGGTGGGCCTGGCGCAGCAGCTCGCCACCGCCAGGGCCGAGGCCAGGGACAAGGGCGAGCTCGCCTTCGTGAGCGTCACGGAGCACGGCAAGAAGTACAGCTTCCTGGCGGCCCCGGACGGCTCGCTGCACAGCCTTCAGCCCGACGGCGGCTTCGCGCAGGAACTCGCCACGCTGCCGCCCGCCGTTCTCGACGCGGCCATGGACCCCCGCGTCGACCTGCACACGATCTTCATGGACTCGCTGGTGCCCGGCACCTTCACCGACCGGGTGAAGGCAGCGCTGGCGGACCTGGGCATCGACATCCCACCGGGCCCTCCCGTGTGGGAGGTCCCGGTCGCCTCGACCGAGGATGCAGGCAACGCGGGCCAGGCGGCCACCTCGCCCGCGGCCGTGGGGGCCGCCCCTGCGGGCAGCGCCGGCGTGACGTCGCCCGCGCTGCCCGGCACCCCCTTCGACGCGCACGCCAGGCCGGCGGACCAGCCCCTGACCATGTCGGAGGTGGTCGGCCAGGACGTCGTGCCCGAGGACTTCGGCGGCGCGGCTCCCAGGCTGACCTGGACGAACGCGGAAGGCGTACCGATCACCCCGGAGACCGCGGGCGATGTGGGCGACCACGCGATCCTGATCGTGTCGCAGGCGGACGGCGACCAGTACATGCGCGTGGCGGTGGCCGAGCCCGGCGACGGGCTGCTCGGCCTCACCGATCTTCGCTCGGGCACACCCGACGACCCGCACCTCACCTGGATCGCCCCGGGAACCGGCCCGCTCGTGCTCTCGTCGGTCCTGGTGCACGAGATCTCACATGTCGCCCAGTCGGGCGCGGCGGCTTCCGCGGGAGCGCCCCAGGGTGTCGTGAGAGCCGCGCTGTCCGAGTCCGAGCAGGCGGAGGGCACCGATCTCTGCCTCGTCCCGCGCCTCAACGAGCACAAGCATCTGTCGCGCAAGTGGCAGGAGGCGGGCGACCAGGCCACACAGCTCGGCCTCGCCGACGCCATCGACGCGATCGCCGCGGACATCACCGAGCGCGGGCACACCCCGCCCGTACCTCCCTGGGGCTCAGGGCCGAGAGCGGCGCAGGCGGCGCCGGAAAGGATCTCCATCGCTCAGCTGCTCGGACCGGGGGAGCCTTCGACCGGCGGCAACCGAGCGGTCGGCGCGCTGTCGACCAAACCGAAGGCGCTCCAGCGGCTCGCGAGGGCCGCCGGGGTGACGGAGATCGCGCCGACCGATCAGCCGCACGTGTTCACGGTCAGCACGGGCGAGTCCGCCTTCACGGTCGTGCTGACCGAGACGGCCGCCCCCAGCTCCTTCCCGAGCGGGAGGGATCTGGCGATCGGTGTCTCGTACGGCGCCAACCCGATGAGCGCGGAAGCAGACACCGCCGGCATGATCGCGGGGCACGTCGCCCAGACGGCGGGCCGTCCACCTGGCAGCCTGATGCGGCCGGGCTCCGCACCCACGGACCTCCTGGCGGAAACACCCGTCTTCGGTGTCGACGACGCCGTGAAGTTCGCCAGACTCCGCAGTCTCGCCGACACGCTCAGCGAGGCCTCGCTCCTCATGCGCCCCGAGGTCGACGCCTACTTCAGAGCCGAGATCGAGGCCGCCGGGCTGGCCCCGGGGACCCAGGGGGCGACGGCCAGGCTGCTGGCCGCCGCCAGAGCGGGCCAGCTGTCCCCCGGCCACGTCGAGGCGATCCAGGGATCGTCCTTCACGCTGCCCGAACTCGCGACGGCGCAGGCGGTGGACAGGGTGGCCACCACCATGGAGGTCGGGATCCGCCGCCACGGCAAGGGCCTGTTCGACCTCCTGCCGCCCGGCAGGCCGCCGGTGCCCGTCCACCTCGTGGCCGGCGGCCAGGGCGGCGCGTCGATCAGGGACGGCGTGCTCGTCTACGAGATCGACAGCCGCCTCTCGATCGGCGCCAACGAGCGGGCCGTGGCCTCGGCAGTGGCCGGAGCCCTGGCCGAGGCGCTCGGCAAGCCTCGTACGCCCACGGTCCTGTCCGGCGACCCGAACGCCGCAGAGCTGGCCGTGAGCGACTACCGCGCACTCGCCGAGTTCAGCGAAGCCGTACGGCAGGTGGCCACGGCCACGCGGCAGCAGCGAACGAGCAGGGTGCGCGTCGCCGAGGAGATCGCCCAGCGGCTGGGGCTGACCGGCACCAGGACCGGGGGCCCCGGGTACGCGGTGAACGACACCTTCCACGAGCAACTGGTCGAGCTGGCACACGGCCGGCGCCACACCAGCCGGCTGCACGACTTCCTGGAGCGCGGTCGCCAGCTCAGCAACACCACAGGAGGCTGGTTCCCTCCCGAGGAGGAGGACGAGAAGCACAAGGACAGGAAGAAGGACGAGAACGAAGGCGGGACGGCACCCGCCGGCGCCCAGAAGGCGGTCTGATCAGGCATGATGGGCACTCCCGAGGAGAGGACGGCTATGGCGTTCGCGGTCGCACGGACAAGGGACGAGGCGCATCTCTACCTCGACCTGCATCCGTGCAAGCGATGCGGTTCGGTGGAGACGACCTGGGACAGGGCGCTGGTCAGCGTGAACGGAGAGCTCGCCGAGCGCTACGCGGGCGCCTGTGAGGACTGCGGGGCCGCCAGGGAGTTCCTGTTCGGCCTGCCCCAGAAGCCGGTCATGCCCGTGGGGTACCCCACGTTCGGCGGCCAGGAGCCTTCCGAGCTCGTCGACGCGGGCGAATGGCTGTGGGTGGCGGACCTGAGCGCGGGCAACGTGCCGACCGGCGACAGCAAGGAGGCGCACCGCACGCTGTCGGTGGCCGCCGCGGCGGTCGATGAGGTCGTCAAGTTCATCCCGCCAGGTGAGGAGGAGGTTCCCGACGACGGGTTCTGGTCCGAGCGCGGACGGCAGATGCGTACGGCCGAACCCGGACGCTTCCATCTGGACCGGCTACTGATCGTCCGCGACACCTATCGTGACCTCGCGGCGCGTCATGTCTGACTTCCTCGACGGCTCGTCCTGGCCGGAGGCGCCCTACGGCGAGGGGTCTGCCCGCTCGCTCGTCGAGGCCTATGTCCACCTCGACCTGGCCGTGCTCGGCGAGCGGCCCGGCGCGGCCGAGCGTGCCGTCAGGACCGAGGAGGAGGACGGCTGGCGGGTCAGGCTCGACGACGCCGAGGTGTTCGTCCCCTACGAGGCGGAACTCGAGGCTCGGAGGGAGGAGCTGACGTTCGGCTCGGGTCTCTCCCAACTGATCGACCCGGGCCAGTGGGTGCTGCTGGGTGCCACGTACGCGCGCAGGGCGATCGACGCGGCGCTCTTCTTCGCCGCCGACCCCGCCTCCGACGACGAGTACACGGCCATCGTGACGGACTGGCGCTTCGCCGCCGACGCGGTCGCCGAGGCGCTGAAGTTCCTGCCGGACGGCGCCGACCGGCTGCCGGCCGGCTTCTTCTGGACCGACCTGGGCAGGGCGGCGTTCGAGCGCGAGCCTGCGCGGTTCACGCAGGCCAGGATGGAAGACGACCTGGCCTTCTACCGCAAGGGCCTCGACGACTTCGTGCGCCTGCACGCCGAACCCGAATGACTCCCAGCTGGTCCACTGGCCTCCGCGCGGGTTCGTCCTCCTCGAGGCCGGCCTCGGCCGCTTCGGGCCGGAGGAGAAGTCAGCCGCGGTGGCGGCCGAGCGCGTCCTGACGTTCTTTCGCTGAGGCGTGCGGGCCGCGCCGGGTCAGCCGCCATCCGGCCGTGGCCCAGCACACCCCCCAGAGCAGGAAGAACGGCGACCACAGCAACAGGTCCCAGCGCGCCAGGGTGCGGGCCAGCGCGGCGTGCTCCACCGGCGGCGGGCGGACCCCCGTCAGCACCAGCGCGTCGCCGACGAAGCCGAACCCCACCACCCCGATCGACCGGGCGATCATGAAGATCCCCAGCGTCCAGGTGATCGTGAGCAGCAGCCGGCGCGGGACTCTCGCGCCCCAGGGCCGTACGGTGGCCAGCGCGACGAGGACGCCGACCACAGCGGCTCCGGCCAGCACCCAGTGGCTCGCCACGAACAAGGGGTCACGGGCGAGCAGCTGCTCGCGCAGATGCGGGGGCAGCGGGTCCTTGTCGGCCAGCGCGTTGGCTCCCAGCGCCTGGGCGAGCTTCATCGAACCGTAGGCCGCGGCGCACGCCGCCGCCCCGTACGCGCCTGCCCGCGCCCGATCAGTGCGCGACACGTCTCGTCGCCGTCGCGTAGGACCGGATCATCTCCAGGAACAGCGCGATCACCAGGATTCCGAGGACTCCGTGGTACCACTGCCAGCCCACACCGATGCCGACGAACGCGTCCAGGATCATGATCCCCGCGCCGCCGCCGACGGCCAGCAGCATCCCGGCCAGCACGAGCAGCATCAACGTTCTCGGCACCCTGCGCCCCAGCGCCGTGACCGTGGCGATGGCGACGCACGCGCCCACCACGCCTGACGCGGTCGCGAACCACTGTGCGGTGGCCGCGTCCATGAAGTAGCTTCCGGTCTCGGCGGCCGACACGGGCGGACCGCCGGGAAATCCGAGCCGGGCCTGCAGGGCGAAGGCGGCCTTCCCCGCGGCGTAGCCGAGGAACAGCACCGCCACCGCGTAGGCAGGCCAGCGCCGTGGGCGATCAGAATCAACCATGACTGCGACGGTAGAGACCGGACGCCGGGCAGCACTCCCCCTGGGAGGGGAAGAGCCTCCCCTCCCAGGGGGAGCGGGCCGACGCATCCGTTCACGACCACAGCGGCGGCGCGAGGGTCTGATCAGCCGCGTTTCAGGAACGCCAGCGTGTCGCGGGCGAAGCGCTTGTCGGTGAACGTGCGGCTGTGGCCGCGGCCCTGGTAGACGATCAGCCGCGCGTCGGGGATGCCCTCGACCGTCTGCCTGGCGAGCTCCACCGGGTAGACGACGTCCTCGCCGCCCTGGACCAGCAGCGTGGGGGCCCTGATGTCGCGCAGCCGTCCGCGAAGGTCGAAGCCGTCCTCCGCGTTGAGCATGGTGACGGCGTCGGTGTGGTCGGCGCCTCCGCCGTCGGACAGCCACAACAGGCCCGCCAGCAGCCGCCTGCCGATCGCCGACTCGGTGACCACCTCGGCCAGCGCGGGGCTGGGCCGCTTCCCCTGTCGCGCGCGTTCGATGTAGGCGCGTTGGGCCCGTCTGCCGACGGGGCCCAGGGTGGCTGCCGTCCCTCCGAGCGCCAGTCGGTCGACGAGGTGGGGATGGTCGGCGGCCAGTTGCAGGGCGACGGACCCGCCGGTGGAGATGGCCAGCACCTTCACCGGGTCCTCGAACGCCGCCTCGATCGCTCCGGCGTAGACGGCGGCGAGCTCGGCCATCGTCGTGGCCGGCGGCAGCCCTGGCGGCCGGATGACGACGTGCACGGTGAAGTGTTCGGCGAACGGCCTCAGCATCCGCGTCATGGACCAGCGCGCCGCCCCTTCGGGGTCGGCCGCCCGCGGTGTGTAGAGCAGGACGACCAGCGGCGGCCCCTGCCCGATGGACAGGTGCGGCAGGCCGTTCAGCATGAGGCCATCCCTTCGGTCACCGCGTCGATCAGGCGCTCCATCACCGCGGGGTAGAGGTCGGCGCCCAGATGGCCGGCGTGCAGCGGAGTCAGCAGAACCGCCCTGAGCACGCCGAGCTGCACGTGAGGGTCTCCGTCCAGCCGTTCGCCGAGGAAGGCCACCAGGTCGGCCATCGGGCCGCCCGCCGCCGCGGCCATCCGCTCGGGGGTGAGCCTGGCGGCGACCGCCTCCATCTCCTCGGGGTGGGACATCAGCCGCCGGTAGAGCGGATTGGTGTCGAGTTCGCGGACGGTGGCCCTCAGGAAGCGGCGCAGCGCGTCACGGGTGTCCGCGCCCTGGTGCAGCCCTTCGCCGATGACCCGTCGGCGAACCTCCTCGTTCTGCCTTAGCGCCGCCTCGAAGTAGAGGTCCTCCTTGCAGGTGAAGAAGGCGTAGAACGAGGTCTTGGCGATGCCGGCAGGGGCGGTCAGCTCGTCGAGGGAGGTCTTGCGCAGGCCCTGCGTGGAGAACAGGCGGGTCGCGGTGTCGAGCAGCTGCTCGGTGATCCGCGCCCGCTCCGCTTCGGAGAACGCCGGTGGCATCCTATCTCCATATGAACAGATTGGTTTTTTGTTCATAGTAGCGCCGAGCGAAACGGAGCGGGGGCACGGTGCAGGGTCAGCCGGTCCTGCGGTAGCGGACCATCGGCCCGAGCAGCCCCTCGACCGTCTCGAAGGGGGTCATGCCCAGGCGTTCGACGACAGCGACGGACGCGGTGTTGCCTTCGTCCACCTCGGCCAGCACCTCGGGGAGGCCCAGGGTGGTCAACGCGTGGTCGACCACCGCTCGCGCCGCCTCGGTCGCGTAGCCGTGCCCCCATGCGGTCGGCGCCAGGCTGTAGACCACCTCGAGCCCGAGCTCCTCCAGCTGGCGCAGCCCGGCCGTCCCGACCAGCTCGGTCCCTTCGCGCTGCCTGACGGTCCAGAGGCCGTAGCCCGAGGTGGCGAAGTCCTGCTCGCTCGACTTGATGATCTCCACGATCTCCTCCGACGACAGGACCGCCCCGTCGAACAGGAACCGCCGTACGTCGGGCGCGGTCCAGTGCGCCCGCAGCTCGGCCAGGTCACCCGGACGCACAGGACGCAGCACGAGCCGCTCGGTAGCCAGAACGTCGTTCATCCACCCGACCGTAACCACCGCGGAGCGGCGCAGCATCCCGATTTCCGCTCGCTACCCGGCCACTCTTGTGAGCAGGTCGCGGATCGCCCCGACGACGGTTTCTAGCCGTTCCTTGCTCGCCTGGCCGTCAGGGCCGTCACACCGGCGGCGCAGATGGCCACGGCCGCCACGAGCGCACCGGCCACGGACAGGGTCAGCTGGTCGGGACGCGTCAGCGGCTGCCCGCGCTGCGCCTGCCACACCAGCAGCCCGGTCAGGCCCGCGTAGCCGAGCGCGGCCACGATCACCAGTCCGGTGCGGGTGGCGGCCCCGCGCAGGACGGCGAAGCGGCGCGCGAGAAGTCGCAGCACGATGGCGAGCAGCGGCAGCGCCTGCAGGGCGTGCAGACCGACGAAGTGCGCGACCCGGAGATCTCCGGTCTCGGTGGACCAGCCGGTCACCGGCGCTCCCGCGCCTCCGTCGAGCCCGCCGACGCTGTGGGCGCCGATCGTGGTGATCGCGATCCCCGCGTCCAGCGTCTGCGCCTGCTCGGCCGTGGGAGCGGTCATCAGGTAGCCGATGGACATGCCTGCCAGCGAGATGGCGACCCCGAGCGGGATCGCCCAGGCCATCGACCTGTCGGTCCTGCGCTGGAAGAGCAGGAACACCCCGAGCGCGAACGTCAACAGCCATCCCAGATAGGCGGCTCCGCCCATGACGGCGAAGACGATCTCGTCCAGCTGGGTCGAGAAGTTGAAGTGGCTGCGCACGCCGCGCACCGCCTGGAAGGTGATGGCCGCGATCTCCGGCAGGACGAAGCCGAAGACGGTCACCGTGCCCAGCCACCACAGGGTGCGGCGCCACCGCTGGACCTGGCCGATCATCCAGGTGAGCGTGATCGCGTAGAGGGAGAAGGAGGCGGCGAACTTGAACGGCTTGAGCCAGACGGGCTCGCCCATCACGAGTCGCTCGTCGATCACCAACCCGAGCCCGCTGATCACGCCCAGCACGGCCATGGCCGCCGCGCACAGCACGAGGGGACGGTGAGGGCTCGTCGTCGCCACCTGTGGGCGGGCGCTCGGCTGCGCGATGGTGAGCACGGTGGAGGTCCTTTCGCTGTCGTCCTGACGCCCTCCAGCGTGCTGGCCTGCGACGACGTGAACCAGAGAGGTGATCACGCATGAGGCATGAATCGCTCATGAACCAGACATACGGGGACCCTCTGGGGCGGCGCTGGCCTTCTCAGGAGCCCGCGCCGCCCCTTCACCGATGGGATTCACATGGTCGGCGGTCAGGCACGGAACTTGTCGGCGTTCTCGGTCGCCCACTGGGCGAAGGTGCGTCCAGGCCGGCCGGTGACCTTCTCGAAGGTGGGCATCACGGTGTAGGGCCCCCACGGCAGGTCGCCGAAGACCATGAACTTGAACGCGATCATCTCCTCCGGCACGCCCGCCGCCAGCATCTCCGCCCTGGCCTGCTCACGGGTCAGCTCGACGAGGCGGATCTCACTGCCTGTGGCCTCGGAGATGAGGCGCAGCTTCTCGGGGACGTCCAGCAGCTCGGGGCCGGTCAGGAAGTAGCTCTCCCCCGCGTGCCCGTCCTCGGTCAGCGCCGTGACGATGACCGCGGCGATGTCGGCCTCGTGGATCATCGCGGTCTTGGTGGCGGCGAACGGCTCGCGCACCTCGCCGCTCTCGCGGATCGGCTGCGCCCAGTCGAGCGCGTTCGCCATGAACTCCGTGGGCTGCACGAGAGTCCACTCCAGCGAGCTGGCCTGCACGGCCGGCTCCAGCGGGCCGTCGTCCCACGCGCTCAGCACCGTCACCCTGCGCACCCCCGAGGCGACCGCGAGGTCGACGATCTCCTTGCCGTTCTGGAGCACCGCCAGGTCGTCGCCCCCGCAGTTGATCAGGTGCGCCGCGGTGACGCCTTCGAAGGCGGCCGTCAGGGTCGCGGTCACGGTCAGGTCGCCGGCCACGACCTCGACGCCCTCGGGGAAGCTCGCCCTCGCCGGGTTCCTGGTGAGGGCGCGCACGCGCTCGCCTCGCTCGACGAGCTGCTCGACGACGTGGCGGCCGACGGTCCCTGTGGCACCGGTCACGAGGATGGTCATGTGGATCTCCTTCACACCTTGCGGGCTGTGAGAACCACATTAGGAACCAATGCGGAAAGGTAGGTTCCGCGTTAGCGCGATTGGCCGTGCAGGATCAACGCCCAGACGAAGCAGCCGAACGAGCCGGTGGCGGCGACGGCGCGGACGATGTTCCAGGTGATCCAGCGCGCCTCGAACGCCTCCCTGACGGCGGCCAGGTCAGCGATCCCTGCGGGGTCGCCCGCCTTGGCGAGCTGGTCGTTCAGCGGCACGTTGACGCCGCTGGTGACGGCGAACATCACCAGATAGAGCACGGAGCCGGCGATCACCCAAGGCAGGGCCGGGTTCCCCCCTCCCCGCCAGTGCAGGATCACGGCGGCCACCATGACCACGACCCCGCCCATGAACAGGATCATGAAGAGCGGGTTGATGATGGCCACGTTGATGCGCTGCATCGCCTCGACGAGGGTGCGGTCGCTGCTCCTCTTCAGGCCGGGCATCACCGCGTAGGCGAAGGCGGCGAACAGCCCAGCCATGAGCCCGGCGCTGAGCGTCGACAGGATGAGGGCGATGGTGCTGAGTTTCAAGCGGGTCTCCGGTTCATGGTGTGGCTGGGGCCGTACAGGCTACTGCCGGTCCCAGATGTCGGTGGCGGCGGTGCCGCGGGCGAATCGGCGCCGCCTGCGCGACGATGGTCACCCTGGCGCACTGGCCGACACAGATGCCAGTTCGGAGAGCTTCAGGTTGTTGCACGTGGTTTCTGCAGCAATGTGCAGAAATCTATAGATTTGGCGCTGTGAGCTTGGAATTTCTCGGGATCTCGCCATCTGACGAGCTGGTCTACCGCCATTTCCTGAGGAATCCCGGCGCCTCGGCGCACAGCGTCGATCCCGCCGTCCTCGAACGGCTGGTCGCCCTGCGCCTCCTGGAGGTGGACCAGGCCGGCCGCGTCGCGGCCGCAGGACCGCACTCCGCGATGGACCAGCTGATCGAAAGGCGGATGGACGAGTTCAGCGGCGAGCTGCGCCGCGTCACCGCTGTGCTGCCCTCGCTGCTCGCCGAGCACGCCGCGGGCGAGCCCATCGAGCTCGTCGAGCGCATCAAGGGAATGGAGCAGATCCAGCACCGCATCTGGCAGGTGTCCACCGGCGCCAAGGAGGTCATGGCGATGCACCCGGTCCGTAAGCGCGTGGATCCGCGCGTGCGCGAGCGCACCCTTTCCGACCTGCGGGACGGTGTCCAGTACCGGACGATCGTCCACCGGAGCACGCTGGACGACCCGGAGGTGGCCGCCTACTTCCGCGAGATCCATCGGGCAGGCGACCGGCACAGGGTGATCGACGAGCCGATCCAACTGCTGCTCGTCTTCGACAGGGAGACCGCGTTCGTGCCGCTGGAGCCCGACGATCCACCCGCGGGGGCGCTGATGATCCGCCAGCCCGGCATCGTGGTGACGTTGATCGACCTTTTCGAACAGGTCTGGCGCAGGGCCACCGATCTCGAACCCGACACGGCCGATCCGAGCCCCGTCGAGAAGCAGGTGCTCGACCTGCTCAACCGGCTGGGCAAGGACGAGGTGGCGGCCAGGGCGATGGGCGTGTCCGTGCGGACGTTCCGCGGCTACGTCGCGGACCTGATGGCCAGGCTGGGCGCCGGCAACCGCTTCCAGATCGGCGCGCGGGCCAAGGAGCGCGGCTGGATCTAGCCCGCGGGCCGAGCGGAAGCCGCCGTGATGGCCCAAAAGCCCCTATCGTGGCTTTCGTGCCAAAGTTTCGATCGGTCGCCGCCTACGCCCCGCAGGGAGTGACCGCGCTCGGACTGGGCATCGTGAACGAGATCTTCAACCGCTCCGGCTTCGACTTCGCCATCTGCGCCGAGCGACCCGGCACCCTGCGTACCGACCTCGGCCTGCCCCTGCCCGTCGACCATGGCCTCGACGTGCTCGCCCGTGCCGACCTGGTCCTGGCTCTGCCGGGCATGGACTTCCGCGCCGATCCGCCGCAGGCCGTCCTCGCCGCCTTCCGCGACGCGCACGCGAGGGGGGCGTTGATCGCCGCCCACTGTGTCGGCACGTTCCTGCCCGCGGCCGCCGGGCTGCTCGACGACCTGGAGGCCACCACCCACTGGCGCTTCGCCACCGACCTGGCCGCCCGCCATCCGGCCGTGCGGGTCCGCCCTGAGTCCCTCTACATCGACCAGGGCAGGCTCATCACCGGGGCGGGCGCCGTGGCGGGCATCGACCTGTGTCTCTACCTGATCCGCCGTGAGCACGGTGCCGCGACGGCCAACCAGATCGCCCGCGACCTGGTGACCACGCCCTACCGCAGCGGCGGTCAGCTGCAGTACCTGCCCGCCCCCGTCGCGGACGACGGTGACGACGAGCGGCTCTCCGAGGTGATCGCCTGGGCCAGGGCGAACCTGGACCGCCGGATCTCCGTCGACGACCTCGCCGCCCGCGCCCTGATGAGCCGCCGCTCCTTCGCCCGCCGTTTCAAGGCCGCCACCGGCGCGACCCCGCACGCCTGGCTGCTGGCCCAGCGCCTGAACCTGGCCGAGGAGCTGCTGGAGACCACCGACCTGCCGGTCGAGAACATCGCCCACCACGTCGGGTACGGCAGCGCCGCCGTCTTCAGGGAGCAGTTCGCGCTGCGCCGAGGCGTGCCGCCCCGCGACTACCGCAGGGCCTTCAAGCAAGGCTGACGCGCGGCGAGGGCGTCGCTACCATCGGCTGGAGCAGCCTCAACGGAGGGCGACGACGATGGCCGTCCTGATCCGCACGCGTGACGTGCCCGCCGCACGCAGGCATGACGCGTGGCGAAGCATCGTCTGCGACACGCTCGGCCCCCTCGACCTGCGGATCGACCCCGACGCGCCGCTGCGGGGCGAGATCGACGCGGGGCAGCTCGGCCCCGTGGGCGTGGGCAGGGTGCGCACCTCCACGCCTCACAGCGTTCACCGGACACCGGGGCTGATCCGCCGCGACAGCCCCGCGCTCTACCGGGTGGTGCTGGCCATGTCAGGAGAGCTGGCCCTGACGCAGGACGGCAGGTCCGCGCAGCTCGAACGCGGGCAGTTCGCCATCTACGACTTCGGCAGGCCGTACGAGCTGGCCTACCGCTCGGCGGTGCACCTGGCCGTCTTCAGCCTTCCGCACGAGATGCTGGCCATGCCCTTCGACTCCGTCGCCAAGCTGACCGCGGTCTCGATCGCGACGGACGGCGGCAGCGGCGCCCTGGCCGCGCCACTGCTCCGCAGGGTCGCTCTCGACCTGGAGACCTACCAGCCGGCCAGCGCGGCCCGGCTCTCCACCGTCGTCATGGACCTGATCACCACGGCCGTCGCCGAGCGGGCCGACAGGGCCGAGAGCCTGTCCGCCGAGTCGCAGTCGCGCATGCTGCTGCTGAACATCCACTCCTTCATCGAGGAGCACCTGGGTCTGCCCGATCTCGATCCTGGAACCGTCGCCGCCGCCCACCATGTCTCCTTACGCCAGCTGCACCGGCTGTTCGAGACGCAGAACACGACCGTGGCCGCGTGGATCCGTCACCGGCGGCTCGAACGCTGCCGCAAGGACCTGGCCGACCCCGCCTTCCACCGCGTCTCGGTGAGCTCGATCGCGTCCAGGTGGGGGCTCGCCGACTCGGCCCACTTCAGCCGGCTGTTCCGGCACACCTACGGCATGCCGCCTGCCGAGTACCGCCGCTCCTGCCTCATGCCACAGCCGTGAGAGGCATGGCACGCGAAGTCAATCGGCGGGCACGGGGAGACAAGCCCCGCAGGCGCCGGATCAACAGACTTGAGGTGTTCGCCCGCACCGGCGAACCCCTCGGAAAGGATCCAGCGATGTCCTACACCCTCTTCGTGAACCTGCCGGTCAAGGACCTGAGCCGCTCGAAGGACTTCTTCACCGCGCTCGGCCTCACCCACTTCGGCGCGACCGAGGACATGGCCTCCGTCGTGATCAGCGAGCAGACCCAGGTCATGCTCCTGACCGAGCCCACGTTCGCCGGCTACTCCAGGACCGAGGTCGCCGACCCCACCAAGACCACCCAGACGATCCTCGTCCTGGGCCTGGACAACCCCCAGCAGGTCGACGAGCTGGTCGACAAGGCGATAGCGGCGGGCGCCGAGCCCGTCGGCGAGCCGGTGAACGACGGCTACCGCTACCAGCGCGGCTTCGCCGACCTCGACGGCCACCACTGGGCGGCCCTGTGCCTGGCGACCCCCGCGGGCTGAGGGCGGGCGCGTGATGACCGAACCCGTGTCCCGCACGGCGACGTCGGCCGACGGCACCAGCATCGCGTTCGACCGATCAGGCTCGGGACCGGCGGTCGTCCTGGTGCACGGCGCGTTCACCGACAGGAGGCACCCCACGCTGTACGGCGTGGCGGCGGCCCTGGCCCCGTGGTTCACCGTCTTCAACTACGACCGTCGTGGCCGAGGAGCCAGCGGCGACACCCCGCCCTACGCCGTGCACCGGGAGATCGAGGACCTGGCCGCCGTCATCGAGGCGGCGGGCGGGTCGGCCATGGTCTTCGGCGGATCCTCCGGCGCCGCCCTGGCGCTGGAGGCCACGGCCCGCGACCCGGCCATCTCCAAGCTCGCCGTGTGGGAGCCTCCGTATCACGTCGACGAGAGCGCGCCCTTCCTGCCGGACGACTTCGCCTCCCAGCTGGAGGCGCTGGTCGGGCAGGGTCGGCGCGCGGAGGTCGTCGGACGGTTCATGGTCGAGGCCGCCGAGGTCCCCGTGGAGGCGGTGGCCGCGATGCGGGCCGAGCCGTCCTGGCCTGAGCTGGAAGCGGTCGCCCACACCCTGGCGTACGAGGCCGCCGTCATGGGGCCGGGCAACGCCCTGCCCACGGGGCTGCTGGGAGCGATCGCCCGGCCCACCCTCGTGCTGAACGGCGAGCGCAGTCCCGCGTGGATGACCAGCGCGGGAAGGGCGGTCGCGAAGACCGTGCCAGGGGCGCTCCACCGCATGCTGGAAGGCCAGACGCACAACGTGTCCGCTCAGGCCCTCGCCCCTGAGCTGCTGGAGTTCTTCGTCGCCGCCTGACGACGTCAGAGGGCGACGTGCTCGGGGCGTACGCCCATGCCGATGAAGCGCCCCATGAGGTGGCGCAGCGGCGGCAGCGCCCTGAACGCGGTGAAGATCGGCGGCACGTGCTCGGTCGTGTCGTCGGTCAGGTCCTTGGGGTACAGGTCACGCAGGATGCCGAGCTGGAAGGCCTGGGTCACCTTCGCGGCGCGCTGCCTGCGCGACTGGACCGCCGCCAGGTCGGCCTCGCCCGGCGCGCCGGGTCGCAGGAGGACGGGGCCGAGCAGGTTAGCGGTGGCGACCGCGTCCTGCACCGCCAGGTTGATGCCCACGCCGCCCGCCGGCGACATGGCGTGGGCGGCGTCACCGATGCACAGCAGGCCAGGCCTGTGCCACCGCGGCAGCCGGTCGACTCTCACCGTCAGCTGGTGCACGCGGTCCCAGCTGTCGATCAGCTCGACGCGGTCGCGCAGGGCGGGGGCCAGGCCCGCGATCTGCTCCCTGAAGGCGGGCAGGCCCGCCTCCTCGATCCCCGCGAACGCGGCCGCCGGGATCGCGTAGGCCAGCTGCCAGTACTCGCCCCTGTCGATGGAGATCAGCGCCCCCTTGCCGCCCTGGAAGAAGGGCACCTGGTCGCCCTGCCGTCGGGGCAGGTGGAACCACAGCACGTCCATGGGAGGCGAGCCGGCCACGGGCTCCAGGCCGGCGCTCGCGCGGATCGTGGAGTGCCGGCCGTCCGCGGCGATCACCAGGTCGGCCCGTACCTCGACCGGCCCCTCGGCGGTGGTCGCCAGCACGCCGACGGCGCGCCCCTCCTCCATGATCAGCTCTGTCGCCTCGGTGCTGCGCAGCAGGCGGAAGGACGGGTACGCCTCCGCCTTGCCCGCCAGGAAGTCGAGCACGTCCCACTGCGGCATGAAGGCGATGTAGGGGCAGCGCACCTTCAGCCGGCTGAAGTCGGCGAAGGTGACGGCCTTGCCGCCCAGGTTCACGGTGACGTCGGACATCCTGGTGTGCGGCAGGCGAAGGAACTCCTCGATCCAGCCCAGCTCGGCGATCAGCTCCAGCGTGGAGGGGTGGACGGTGTCGCCCCTGAAGTCCCTGAGGAAGTCGGCGTGCTTCTCCAGCACGATCACCTCGACTCCTTGGCGGGCCAGCAGCAGGCCGGCCATCATCCCCGCGGGGCCGCCGCCGACGACGCAGCATCTGGTGGTCTCGGTTCGCACGTGTCTCACCTTTCGTGGGGGAAGAGCAGCTCGACGAGGCGCGCGACGTCGAGAGGGGATCCGGTCCTCCGGCTGACGGCCACGGCGGCGAAGAGCGTCCTGGCCGCCGTGGCCGTGTCGTGGGGGCGAAGCTCGCCCTCCGCGACCCGCGCGGCCAGGAAGTCACCGATCAGCCGCTGCCCCTCGCCCACCAGCTCCGCCAGCGCCGCGCGCGCCTGGGTGGCGCTGAAGAACACCGCCATGAGGTCGGCGTTGTCGGCGAGCAACGCGTCGAAGGCGCCCAGCAGCTCGGTCAGCACCGCGACGGCCGGCCGTCCGCGGTGGTCGGCCGTCAGGAGCTCGCGCAGCCGCGGCAGGAAACCCCGCTCGGACAGCAGGGTCGCGACCAGGGCCTCCTTGCTCTCGAAGTAGCGGTACAGCAGCCCCGGCGTCACCCCCGCCGCTTCGGCGATGTCCTTGACCGACGCGCCGTCCACGCCCTTGGCCGCGAACACCTTCAGCGCCGCGTCGAGCAGTTGCTCGCGCCGCCACTCGGCCTGTTCCCTTCGCGTCTTCGTCATCAGCCCATCCATTGAATAAACGTTTACTCAAACAATAGGCGATCAGGAAAACCGTCGCAACGGGGGCATCCCGCGCGGCTTCAACCGCGCCGCACGCGAGGCTAGGCTCGGATGTGTCGGAACGTAGGCGTGAAGGGATCGGATCATCAGCAGCGACTCCTATCCCCCGCACGGGGATCGGCCGGCGCGCCGCCGCGTGACCGAGGCCGCGATCCTGAGCACCCGCGACCAGAGCCGCGCCGACGTCGTCCAGTGGACCTGCCCGCACGGTCAGCACGCCGGACGCGGCTGCGTCACCTGCTACCACGCCTCGGCCGAGGCCGACCCCTCGCTGCCGCTGTGGGATGTGGCCGCGTGGTTCACCACGGCGCGGCCGATCCCGATCAGGGCGCTGCAGGACGTGCACCGCCACGACAGGGGCCTGGCGCTCACCCAGCCGTCGACCCCGCTCGTCTACCTGCTGAGCGGCCAGGTGAGAGCGGCCCTGGGCGCGGAGGCGGTGGCGGGCGTGGTCGGGTTCCTGCTGCAGAACCGCCACATCGTCGACGAGTTCACCGTGACGGAGATCCGCGCCGTCCACTTCTGAGCGTCAGAGGGCGATCGCTCCCGACGGACAGAGGGCCACGGCTCTCCTCACGGCCGCCTCGTGCTCGGGCGCGGCGCGGTTGACCTCAACCATGCTTGAGCTCCTAGCGTGAGGCCCATGAACGCCAACGTGATCACCAAAGCGGGGCGGCGGGAGTGGACCGGCCTCGCCGTCCTGGTCCTGCCGACCCTCCTGCTGTCCATCGACATGAGCGTGCTCCACCTGGCCGTGCCCATGCTGAGCGCGGATCTGCGGCCCAGCGCGACCCAGCTGTTGTGGATCAACGACATCTACGGATTCCTCGTGGCGGGCTTCCTGATCACGATGGGCACGCTGGGCGACCGCATCGGCCGCAGGCGGCTGCTGCTGATCGGGGGCGCCGCGTTCGGCCTGGCCTCGTTGCTCGCCGCCTACGCGCCCAGCGCCGAGTCGCTGATCGCCGCGCGGGCGTTGCTCGGCATCGCGGGGGCGACGCTCATGCCGTCCACGCTGTCGCTGATCAGCAACATGTTCCACGATCCCGGCCAGCGCACGGTGGCCATCAGTTTGTGGATGACCGGATTCACCGGCGGCATGGTGCTCGGTCCCGTCGTGGGCGGAGTGCTGCTGGAGAACTTCTGGTGGGGCTCGGTCTTCCTGCTCGGCGTGCCGGTCATGGCGGTGCTGCTGGTGGCGGGTCCGATGTTGCTGCCCGAGTACCGCAACCCCGGCGCCGGACGCCTGGACGTGGCCAGCGTGCTGCTCTCCCTGACCGCCATCCTGGCGATGATCTACGGTCTCAAGGAGATCACCGCCTACGGCCTCGCCCTGCCGCCCGTCCTGACCGTCCTGGCGGGGCTCGCGCTCGGTGTCGCGTTCGTGCGCAGGCAGCGCGGGCTGGCCGACCCTCTCCTGGACCTGAAGCTCTTCGCGGAACGGAAGTTCAGCGCCTCGCTTGGCACCCTGATGCTCACCATCCTGGTGGGCCCCGGCATCGGCCTGCTCTCCGCGCAGTACCTGCAGCTGGTGCTGGGCCTGTCACCGCTGGAGGCGGGGCTGTGGTCGCTGCCTCCCGCGGTGGCGGTCACGGTGGGCCTGGTCGTCTCGCCGCTGCTGGCCCGCAGGCTGCGGCCGGCCGTCGTCATCGGCGTGGGACTGCTGGCAGGCGCCGCGGGGGTCGCCCTGATCGCCCAGGCGAGCTCCACGTCCGGCCTGGCGGCCGTCGTCATCGGACAGGTCGTCTTCTTCCTCGGCGCCTCCCCGCTCATGGTGCTCGGGACCGACCTGATCGTGGGGTCGGCGCCGCCCGAGCGTTCGGGCTCCGCCTCCTCCCTGTCGGAGACCGTCCAGGAGTTCGGCGGCGCCTTCGGCCTGGCGCTGTTCGGGAGCATCGCCACCGCCGTCTACCGGGCGCGGCTGACCCTGCCCGAAGGGCTTCCCGCCGAGGAGGCGGCCACCGCGGGCGACACGCTGGGCGGCGCCGCCGCCGCGGCGGGACGGCTCCAGGGACCTGCCGCCGACGCGCTCCTCGACGCGGCGGGATCGGCCTTCACCAGTGCCCTGCAGACAGCGGCGATGATCAGCGCGGGGATCGTGGTCCTCGCGGCCGGCGTGGCCTTCGTCTTCCTCAGGCAGGTCCCGCCCACGGCCGAGCAGACACCCGACCTGGAGCCGGCACCCGCGGCCCCCGTGCCCTCATGAGCCGAGGGCGGCGCGCAGTCGCTCATAGGTCGGGGCCAGCTCGCGCAGCCCCGCCATGAGCGCCGCGTCGTCGCCCGCCACGACGGGCCGCTGGAGCCCTCCCACGATGCGGGCCTGTCCGGCGGCGACGACGGCGCCCTCCCCCAGCCCCATCGAGGCGAGGCAGACGGCCAGATCGTTCAGCCTGCGCGCGCCCACCCTGACGGCGAACGCCTGCCACAGCTGCCTGACCTCGGGATCCAGCCCTTCCGCCATGAGCTCGGCCGTGCGCTCGGCCGCCGCCGCCTGCCCCAGCGTCCCCGGAGGGACGCGCTTGTCCGTCCTGCCGCCCAGCCAGGCCACACCCGCCGGCAGCGAACGCCGCAGCGCCTCGGCCTGGCTCACCCGCTCCCGCCTCACGAAGCCCGACCGCATCGCGTAAGGGCGTTCAAGGTAGTCGACCAGCTCGCCGCACCAGGACTCGGCGAAGACCCCGGTCGGCACCGTGGCGTACGGGTAGCCCTGCGGGTCGTGCAGGAGCACGGTGTCGCCGTCCACCGCCAGCACCACCACGTAGTGGTCGGCCCCGACCGCCCGGCCGGAGCCGGGCTGGTGCGCGAGCAGCCCCATCTCCAGCGGGCCCGCCAGGACCGGGCCCTCCTGGCAGGCCCTGCGCAGCCGGTCGAGGGCCTCGGCCGCCGAGCCGCCGTCGCCACGCTCGCACGACCAGCCGAGCAGCTCGATCGCGGCGTCGAGCCCCTGCTCGGGGTCCCAGCCGAAGGGATCGAAGAGGGGCAGCCGGCCACCGATCAGCTGCATGCCGTACGGCGAGCCGGTCAGGACCTCGATGACGGAGGGCGCGGGCGCCTCGGCGCCCAGCATCATGGCGAGCGCGTTCGCGTAGCAGTACGGACCTGAGCCGACATAGGGGATGGACATGCGGGGAGCATGACGGCTGACACGGTGTCAGGGTCAAGCGCCACATGAGGACGGAGGCCGGCCTGGCGCGGCGGTGCCGCCGGTCGCCCACGGAGACGTGATATTTCAGTTTTCATGAGACCAGCGGGGCAGGTGAAAGCCGGTGAACAACCCTGATCTCATCTTCGCCCTCGGTGGCGCGGGCGCGCTGCTGGCCGCGGTGCTGCCCGGCGTGCTGAGTCGGCTGCCCTTCTCCCTGCCGCTGGCCTGCCTGCTCGGCGGGCTGCTGCTGTTCCTGCTCCCCCTTCCGCTGCCCGAGATCGATCCCGTCGCCCACAGGGTGGCGCTGGAGCACGTCACCGAGATCTGCGTGGTCATCTCGCTCATGGGCGCGGGCCTGGCGATCAACCGCAGGCTCGGCCTGCGCAGTTGGTCGACGACCTGGCGGCTGCTCGGCGGGACCATGCCGCTCACCGTGGTGGCCGTCGCGGGAGTCACCGCGTGGCTGCTGGGCTGGCCGCTGGCGGCGGCGGTGCTGCTCGGCGCGGTGCTCGCGCCCACCGACCCCGTTCTGGCCTCCGACGTGCAGGTGGGAGAGCCCGTCGACGCCGAGAACGCCGACGACGAGGTCCGTTTCTCCCTCACCTCCGAAGCCGGGCTCAACGACGGGCTGGCCTTCCCCATCGTCTACGCCGCCATCGCCATGGCCGCGACCGGCGGCACCGCGTGGCTGGGCGAATGGGCGCTGGTGGACGTGCTCTACCGGATCTCCGCCGGAGTCCTCGGCGGGCTGCTGATCGGCAGGCTGCTCGGCCGCCTGTTCTTCCACGCCAAGACGGAGAACCTGCGCCTGGCCGAGCACCGCGACGGGTTCGTCGCCCTGGCCAGCACCTTCCTGGCGTACGGCCTGACCGAGCTCGTCCACGGCTACGGCTTCATCGCCGTCTTCGTCACCGCCTGCGCGATCAGGAACGCCGAGCGCAGCCACGGCTACAACGGCATCCTGCACGGCTTCATCGAGCAGATCGAGCGGCTGCTCACCGCCTGGCTCCTGCTTCTGCTCGGCGGCTTCGTCGCGGCGGGCGGCCTGGCCTCGCTGACCTGGCGCGGCGCCGCCGTCGCCCTCCTGCTGCTGCTGGTGATCCGCCCGCTGACGGGGTGGCTGGTCCAGTTGGGCGGCCCGGCGGGCCCGCGCGAGCGGGCCGTCACGTCCTTCTTCGGGATCCGCGGCATCGGCTCGCTCTACTACCTGGCGTTCGCGCTCGGGCAGGCCGATTTCGGCGTGCCCCAGGAGGAGCTTTGGGCGGTGGCCGCCTTCACCGTGGTGGTCTCCATCGTGTTGCACGGTGTCACCGCCACCCCGATCATGTCGCGCCTCGATCGGCTGCGGGGCACTCCGCAACCGTCGTCACTCGCCGAACGCGACTCCTGACGCCCAGCCGCCTCATTTCGGCGCAGCCATAATGCCCGGCTTGTACGGGTAAGAACCCCGCATGAAGGTAACCGCAGAGGACATGGGCGTGCTGCTGCTACGCGTGCCCGCCGGGCTGCTGCTCATGGGGCACGGCGCACAGAAGCTGTTCGGCTGGTTCGGCGGGGGCGGCCCCGAGGCGACCGGCGAGATGATGACGGCGCTCGGCTACCCGCAGGGCAGGCTCATGGGCCTGGCGGCCGGTCTGGGCGAGTTCGGCTCGGGCGCGGGGATCGCCCTCGGCGCGGCCACGCCGCTGTCCTCCGCCGGGCTCATCGCGACGATGACCAACGCCGCCGTCTCGGCGCACCTGTCCAAGGGGTTGTGGGCGCAGCACGGCGGGTTCGAGTACCCACTCGTTCTCGCCACCGGCGCGGCGTCGCTGGCGGTACACGGTCCAGGCAAGCTCTCGGTCGACGCGATGCTGGGCTGCGAGCGCAAGGGCCTGACCTGGGGCCTGGCCGCCCTCGCCCTGGGCCTCGGCAGCGCCGCCGCCGTCCTGGCCCTCCGCCACCGGAACACCACCCCGGCCGAGCCCGAGTGACGCCCGCCGCCTCACGCGTGAGTGCCCCGCGCATGCTCAGCCGCTGAAAATGGCTGCGGGGTCGCCGGTGTACCAGGCGTTGTCGATGCGGACCCTCCGCATGAGCCAGCGCTCGCCCTCGCGGACGAGGTCGACGTCGTAGAGGTTCTTCAGCAGGGCGTGCGTGCCGCGGTCCGCGATGAGCAGGTGCTGGGCCTCCACCAGCGCGGTCAGGCGGGCGGTGTCTCCGTCGACGGCGACGCGCGGGTTGGTGACCTGGTGGGTGGTGTTCACCCGGCCCGCGAACATCCCGAGGATGGTCGCGACGATCGTGTCCCTGCCGGACATCAGCGGCGGCTCGGCACCCACGCGGCGGCCGCGGGGCGGAAGTCGAGTTCGGCGTCTTCGGCGAAGGACGAGGCGAACAGCTCGCCGTCCTTGAGGTCCTGGCCGAGCCCGAAGCGGTAGAGCGCGTCGGTGATCTCGACGCGATCCCTGAGTTCCCTGGTGACGGCGCCGGCCGCGACCGCTGACACGGCGTGCTGGGTGGTGACGTACATCGATGCTCCCGTGCAGGTGTCTGTGTGCCTCCACCCTCGACGGGGCGAGGCTCGCGATCAACGAGGGCCTGTGCAAGGATCGTGAACCCAGACTTAACGATGGGGAGCGGTCATGCTGGAGCGCCACGAGGTGGAGGCGTTCCTGACGCTCGCCGAGGAGCTGCACTTCGGCCGTACGGCGGAGCGCCTGCACGTGTCCACCGCCAGGGTCAGCCAGACGATCAAGAAGCTGGAGCGGCGCGTCGGCGTCCCCCTGTTCGACAGGACCAGCCGCCGCGTACAGCTCTCCCCCCTCGGACGGCAGCTCTTCGAGGAGATCAGGCCGGCCTGGACCCAGATCGGCACCGCGCTCGAGCGGGCGATCGAGTCGGGAAAGGGCATCGCGGGCACGCTGCGGGTCGCCTTCACCGGCGCCGCGGCCGGTCAGCTGCTGGTCGGGGCTTCCGAGCTGTTCAGGAAGCGGCAGCCCGACTGCGAGGTGCGCATCAGGGAGGCGCAGATCGGGGAGATCGTGACGTGGCTGCGCGACGACGAGGTGGAGATCGTTCTGGCGAATCCGCCTCCTGGATTCCCCGAGCGCGAACTCGGCTTCGCCGCCGGGCCCGTGCTGGTGAGCGAGGCGCGCATGCTGGCCGTACCCGCCGGGCATCCCTTCGCCAGGCGGACGTCCGTGTCCGTCGAGGACCTGGCCCGCGTCCCGATGCTCCAGCTGCCCGACACGCTGCCCGTATCGCTGCGCGAGGACCACACGCCGGCGCGCACACCCTCGGGCCTGCCGATCGCGCCAGGGCCTTCGGCCGCGACCTTCCAGGAGATGCTCACGCTGGTCGGCGCGGGTCTCGGGGTCTTCCCCGTGGGCGCGCAGGCCAGGCGCTACTACGCGCGCCCTGACGTCGCCTACGTCCCCTTCAGCGACGCCCCACCCCTGGAGTGGCGGCTCCTGTGGCGGGCCGGCGGAGCCACCGCCAGGGTCCTCGCTTTCAGCCACGCGGCGTACGACATGGTGACCGACTACCGCTGAGCTCAAAAGTGTGCTACCTTAATGGAAGTTGCAGTTGTGGTACCCATACAAAGACTTTGTGTGCGCCTGATGTCATCATGTGACCTTCAGGTGCATTTTTGTTTGCCGGTCATCTCCGGGTGGGGTCATCTCAGCGACAAGCGACCCGTGCAGGGGCGGAACTCGCCCCGCATCTAGTTAGGGAGATTGACATGGCTACTGGAACCGTGAAGTGGTTCAACTCGGAAAAGGGCTTCGGCTTCATCGAGCAGGACGGCGGCGGCGCTGACGTCTTCGCCCACTACTCCAACATCGTCTCCCAGGGCGGCTACAGGGAGCTGACCGAGGGTCAGAAGGTCTCCTTCGACGTCACCCAGGGCCAGAAGGGCCCGCAGGCCGAGAACATCGTTCCCGCCTAATTCGGGCTTAGCGCCACGAGCCGGGGCTCGCACCTTTTGGTGCGGGCCCCGGCTTTTTGGTGTCACCGGCCACCCACGCGGGGCGTTCGGGCCTGCTGAATTCAGGACTCATCCAAGCCGAGCTTCGATGTTGCGAGCGACGCGGAGGAGCCATGGTAACTGCGCGTGGTCGGGGATGCTGTTCAGACGCCGCCAGGCCACCAGGAAGGTCTCGCTGACCACTTCCTCCGCGAGTTGGTGTCCGGCGCGACTCGCCGCATAGCCGTACACCCGCGCTTGGTAGGTGTTGTAGAGCACGATGAAGCGCTCATGTGGGTTTGGCAAGCCGGTTCCTCCGGTTGGGTGCACATCGTTCGGAGAGCATGTGGTCCGAAGGAAGGCTTTCCTACATCCCGATTCCGTTTCTCCCCAACAGTTCGACCTCGGGCCCCTACCAGGAACCGGCCCCGAGCGGCGGCAGGTCATGGAGGCACCGCCCGGAGCGCGCAGCACCCGGACGCGCTGACCACATGGGACGAACTCGCGCACGGGGCCGAGAAGACGAGCGGGCAGCCGGCGGACCGCCTCGAGCGACAGCTCGTATCGAGCGAGCCGGCGGTCGCGGCCGGGTCAGAGCGCCCCTTCGGACCCCACGAGGAGCACGCGGGAGGCCGGGCCCAGGTCCAGCGCGGTGCGGGTGGCCTGGTCGAGGGAGAGCAGGCCCGCCGCTCCGGCGGCGCCGCAGGCCGAGACCCGCACGCCCTCGGCGGCCAGGAGCCTGGCGGCGCTCTCGGCCTCCTCGTCGGTGATGGTCACGAAGGCGTCGGCCAGGCGGGACAGCAGCCGCCATGCCACCAGGGACGGCTCGCGGCAGTCGAGACGTCCGAGCAGGGTCCGCCCGCCCTCGACCCGCGTCGGCCTGCCCTCACGGGCGCTCACCAGCAGGCAGGGGGCGGCCTGCGGTTCGACCACGACGATCTTCGGCTGCTCGCCCCAGCGGTCGCGCACGTACCCGGCGGCCGCCGCGGCGAGACCGCCCACACCCGCCTGGACGAACACGTGACTCGGCGCCTGCCCAACCTCGACGCCGCCGGCGCCACCAGGGCCGCCCACGCCCCCGGTGCTCTCGGCGGCCCCGCCGCGCAGGGCCTCGGCGGCCTCGTCGAACAGAGCGGTGTAGCCGCGCATGATGTCGAGGGGGACGGTGGTGTAGCCGTCCCATGAGCTGTCGGAGATCAGCCGCCAGCCGTGGCGTTCGGCGGCCTCCTGGGCCGCGGCCATGCTCTGCTCGTAGTCGCCGGGGCTGCGCCGTACCTCAGCGCCGAGCCTGCGAAGGCGGCGGGCGAAGTCCTCGGGGACGTCCTCGCTGAGGAAGACGATCGGGTCGCCGCCGAGCTCGCGCACTCCTGCCGTCACGGAGATGCCGTGGTTGCCCGCGCTGGCACAGACGAACGGGGTGCGCGCGGCGACCTCGCGCATCTGCTCCTCGGTGGGCCGTGGACCGTGGCGCTCCTCCGCCTCTGTCCGCACCAGCCGGGCGACGGCGTACATGCCGCCCAGCGCCTTGAAGCTTCCCAGCCCCATGCGCCCGCTCTCGTCCTTGACCTGGATCGAGGCGACGCCTGCCGTACTCGCCATGGAGGGAAGGGGGCACAACGGGGTGACTCGGTGGGCGGGGTGGCGGCCGAAGAAGGCACGGGCCTGCTCGGCGTGGGCGACGCCGAGCAGCTCACGCTCGTTCGCGGTGCAGGTCTCTCGTGCGCTGTTCAGCCAGCTGTTCTCCATGAGGAAAATGCTAGGGAGACCACGCGCGGCCAACTTGCGACTTCGGGGGCGATGATGTCGTTCGGCCGCGCCGTACGGCGCTAATCTGCGGTTCATGCGCACGCCGGACCTGGACGACCTCGATCGCACCATTCTCGACCGCCTGCAGCGGGACGCCCGCACCATCGCCGAGTCGATCGCGGTCGAGGTGGGCATGTCGACCGCCGCGGTCCAGCGCCGCATCAAGCGGCTCCGCGAGACCGGCGTGATCGCCCGCGAGGTGGCGGTGCTCAACCCGAAGGCGCTCGGCCAGGCGATGACGTTCATCGTGGAGGTGGAGATGGAGCGTGAGAAGTCGGAGGTGCTCGACGCGTTCCGTTACCAGATGGACGCCGACGAGAACGTCCAGCAGTGCTACTACGTCACCGGCGCCTACGACTTCGTGCTGATCGTGACCGCGCGGGACATGGAGGACTTCGAGGGATTCACCCAGCGGACGTTCTTCGACAACGGCAACGTGCGCAGGTTCACCACCAGCATCGTGATGCGCCCGATCAAGGTGGGCCTGACGCTTCCCGTTCGCTCCCGCCCCTAGGCCGATCGCTGGCGCTCCTGGAAGCGGCTGCTCTTGGCGCGGTTGCCGCAGGTCTCCATCGAGCACCAGCGGCGGCTGCCGTTCTTGCTGATGTCGTAGAACCAGAGCACGCACACCGGGTTGGCGCACTTGCGGATCCGCTCGGGGCGCTCGCCCATCAGGCGGACGAGGTCGGCCGCCGCCACCCATGCCGCATGCCAGGCCGGGTCGTCGACGACGGTCTCCTCGTACGGCCGTGCCCCCCGCAGCCGCGGTCGCCGTGAACCGTGGTCGAGGACGGCGTCGAGCGGGCCTTCCCTTCCGACGAGGGCCGCCCGCAGCGCGTCGCGCGCCGCGACCAGCGGCTTCCTCGCCTGATCGGCTTCACCCTGCAGTCCGTGCTCGGCGAGCCACGCCTCCGTTCCGCCGGGATCATCGAAGAAGTCCACCCAGGCGTCCTGCTCCACCCAGGCGGTGTTGACCAGGTCCAGCGCCAGGGGTTCGCCCAGCAGCGGCCGCGTTCGCGTCATGCCTCCATCTTAACCCCCTAACTCGATTTGACCGGTTGGACGCATGCGCGCTACGTTGTCCACACCAACCGGCAAAACTGATTTAGATGGTTAGTGAGGATCGTCATGACCGTTCGCCACCACACAGTCGAGATCGACGGGCTGAACGTCTTCTATCGCGAGGCGGGCGACCCCTCCGCGCCGACGCTCGTGCTGCTGCACGGCTTCCCGACCTCGTCGATCGCCTACCGGGAGCTCATGGAGGAACTCTCCGACGAGTTCCATCTCGTCGCACCGGACTACCCCGGCTTCGGCCACAGCTCCGCCCCCGCGGCCGACGAGTGGGACTACACCTTCGACCACCTGGCCGACGTCGTGGACCGGCTACTGGAGACCCTCGGCCTGACCAGCTACGCGCTCCACATCCACGACTACGGCGCGCCGGTCGGCTTCCGGCTGGCCCTGCGCCACCCCGAGCGGATCACCGGCATCGTCACCCAGAACGGCAACGCCTACGACGAGGGCCTGACCCCCTTCTGGGAGCCGATCCGCGCCTACTGGGCCGACCCGAGCCAGGCCAACGGCGACGCCCTGCGCGGCCTGCTCACCCGCGAGGCCACCCACTGGCAGTACACCCACGGCGTCCCCGACACCTCACTGGTCAACCCCGACAACGAGGCCTTCGACCAGGCGCTGCTCGACCGTCCGGGCAACCAGGAGATCCAGCTGGCCCTGTTCCTCGACTACGGCGTCAACCCCGGCCACTACCCCGCATGGCAGGACTACCTGCGCACCCAGCAGCCGCCGCTGCTCGCGGTCTGGGGAAGGAACGACGAGATCTTCGGCGCCGACGGAGCCCGCGCCTACGCCAGGGACGTGAAGCAGGCCCGCATCCACCTCCTGGACGCCGGCCACTTCCCGCTCACGACCCGCCTGAAGCAGAGCGCCGCCCTCATCCGCGACTTCCTCCGCGGCCTGTCCGACTGAGGAGTGCGGCCTTCCGACCGACCGGGAGAAGCGGGCCCGCCCTCCGGCGAGCCGGGCCCGCTCCTCCATCGACCCGAAGGAGGACCGCCGATGGCGTCCATGACCTCCCCACCCCCCGCCGCCCCCGCTCGGCCGCCGGCCACCGCGATCCTCGTCACCACCACGGCCACCCTGGCGGGCCTGCTGCTGCTCGCCGCGGTGACCTCCGCGACCAGCCTCCCGCTGTTCGCGCTGCCGTTCGCGGCGAGCGCCGCCATCGTGGCGGTCGCTCCCGCCGCGCCGTTCGCGCAGCCCCGCAGCATCCTGCTCGGCCACCTCAGCGCCGCCGTGCTCGCCCTCGCGATCACCGCGCTGACCGGCCCTTCGATCTGGGCCGCCGTCGTCGCGGCGGGCCTGGCCACCGCCCCCATGCTCCTGCTGCGCGCCCCGCATCCGCCCGCGACGGCCACCGCGGCCCTGGCAGGGCTCACCGACCCAGGCCCGCTCTTCGTGCTCAACCCGGTGCTGGCCGCCAGCGTGGTCGTCGTCCTCGGCGGCGTCGTGCTCGGCCGCGCGCTGCCGGGCCACCGCTATCCCACGTACTGGCGCTGATCGACGGTGACCCGGACGCCGCCGGATCCGGCGCGTCTGGCAGGGTGGCCGGTTGTGGACGGACAAGAACGCGAGGGCATCGACGTCGTGGCCGCGGCGGTCATCGACAAGGGACGCCTGCTCGTGGTCAGCAAGAAGAGCGCCCCCGACCTGTTCTACCTGCCTGGCGGCAAGCCCGAGCCGGGCGAGAGCGAGGAGCAGACCCTCGCCCGCGAGCTGAAGGAGGAGCTCGGGGCGGCGCCGACCGGGGTCTCGCTCCTGGCGCGCTTCGAGGGCCTCGCCGCACTCGAAGGGGTGCCGATGCGGCTGGCCGTGTTCAACGCGGCGCTCGACCAGGCGCCTCTGGCCGCCGCCGAGCTGGCCAGGCTCGGGTGGACCGACGGGACCGACGAGTACGTCCCGCGGCTGGCCTCTGCCATCCGCGACCAGGTCGTTCCTCTGCTCATGGAGACGGGGGCGCTCACGGGGTCGCGGCCGTGAGCGGGTGCGCGGTGAGCGGGCTGGACAGGACCATGGTGCTCGACGGCTGCCCGTAGACGGCCAGCCTGTCGATCAGGTCCTCGAAGGCGGCCATCGAGGCCGCCGCCACCTTGAGGATGCTGCACACGTCGCCGGTGACCCGGTGGATCTCGCGCACCTCGGGCCAGCCGGCCACCTCGGGGTCGCGCAGCACGCAGCGCGGTCCGTAACACGACATGCGGATGAACGCCGACACCGACCAACCGGCCATCGCCGGATCCACCTGCGCGTGATAGCCGGTGATCACCCCCGCCTCCTCCAGCCTGCGCACCCGCTCGGCCACCGCGGGCGGCGAGAGGTGGACCCTGCGCGACAGCTCGTTGAAGGAGAGCCTGGCGTTGGCCTGCAGTTCGCGCAGCAGCTCCCAGTCCATGTCGTCCATCGGGGGCACCTTTCGATCGGAAAGCAGCCGCCAGGATATAGCCGGAATCGCACACCCATAGTGGGTCATCGCCGTTGAACCGGCATTCCTTCCCGACCCTTCACCCGGCCATCATGAGGTGGTCAGTCAGGGGAGGGTGACCAGTGGACGGTACACGTCAGACAGTGCGGCCGACGACGGCCGTGGAGCGGGCCGAACGGGCCATGGCCACGGGTGGATCACCGACTCTGGAGTTCCAGGCCGAGGTCCCCTACGACGCCTACGTGCACACCGAGGTGCTGCACAACCTGCAGCAACCGCTCAGCGACGACCCCGGCGAGATGTCGTTCCTGATGATCACGCAGGTGATGGAGCTGTACTTCAAGCTCGTCACCTTCGAGCTGCGCAACGCCAGGGCGGCGCTGCGCGACGACGAGGTGGGGGCGGCTCTGGCACCGCTGCGCCGTACGGCGCTGCACCTCGAAGGGCTCAACGGAAGCTGGCGCGGGCTGCGGTGGATGACCCCTGCGGACTTCAACCGCTTCCGCGACCAGCTCGGCGAGGCGTCCGGGCTGCAGTCCTCGATGTACCGGCACCTGGAGTTCCTGCTGGGGCTGAAGAGCGTCGCGCTGCTCCGGCCGTTCAGGCGGCAACCGAAGGTCCACCGCGAGCTGATGCGCACCTTCGAGTCGTCGAGCGTCTGGGACGAGACCATCGCGCTGCTGGCCCGCCGCGGCCACGACGTCCCCCTTGAACTGCTCGAACGCGACTTCTCCTTGGAGCACGAACCGCACGCGGCGGTCGAGAAGGCCTGGGTCGAGGTCTACCGCGACGACAGCCCGACCAACGAGCTGCGGATGCTCGGCGAGGCGCTCTCCGAGGTCGCCGAGCAGTTCGGCGACTGGCGCTACCAGCACGTCGCCGCCGTTCGCCGCTCGATGGGCGCCAAGCCTGGCAGCGGCGGCTCGAACGGCCTCGCGTGGCTGGAGCGCAGCATGGCCCGGGTGGTCTTCCCCGAGCTGTGGTCGGCCCGTACCCACATGTGAAGAAAGCGAAGGACACCATGAACGTGGCCATCGTCGGCGCGGGGCTCACCGGCTGCCTGCTCGCCTGCTATCTGGGCAGGCGCGGTCTCGACGTGACCGTCTACGAACGGCGGCCCGACCCGCGCGGCGGGGCCGTGGAGCGGGGCAGATCGATCAACCTGGCCATCTCCGAACGCGGCCTCGACGCGCTGCGCAGGATCGGCCTGGAGGAGCGGGTCATGGCCGACGCGCTGCCGATGCGCGGCCGGATGATCCATCCGGTCTCCGGCCCGCTGGACTTCCAGAGGTACAGCCGCGACGGCGATCTGGCCATCAACTCGATCAGCAGGGGCGCGCTCAACAACACGCTGCTCGACGCCGCCGAGTCGGCTCCCGGCGTGAAGGTCCTCTTCGGGCACCGGCTGACCGGCCTCGACCCCGCGACAGGGACGATGACGTTCGAGACCGAGCAGGGCGACGTCCTGGCGGAGGCAGGCGTGGTGCTCGGCGCGGACGGCTCGGGCTCGGCCGTACGCGGGCAGCTGCTCGCCCACGGGCGCATCGAGGAGAGCCTGGACTTCCTCGACCACGGCTACAAGGAGCTGACCATCCCCGCGGCGGACGGCGAGTTCGCGCTCGACCCCGGCGCCCTGCACATCTGGCCGCGCGGCACCTCCATGATGATCGCGCTGCCGAATCCCGACCGCTCCTTCACCTGCACGATGTTCTGGCCGACGGGCGGCACCGCGAGCTTCGCCTC
Source organism: Nonomuraea roseola (assembly GCF_039535395.1). Classification (NCBI taxonomy): domain Bacteria; kingdom Bacillati; phylum Actinomycetota; class Actinomycetes; order Streptosporangiales; family Streptosporangiaceae; genus Nonomuraea; species Nonomuraea roseola. The sequence continues at coordinate 3,175,286 of NZ_BAAAXC010000015.1, read as the reverse complement.
GCTGAGCAGCCCGGCGGCCGTCGAACGTCACTTCCGCGCCCGCTACCCCGACGTGGTGCCGCTCGCCCCCGACCTGGCCGACGACTACCGCCACAACCCCGTCGGCCTGCTCGGCACCGTCCGCTGCGCTCCGTGGCACGCCGACGGCAGGGTCGGACTGATCGGCGACGCGGCGCACGCGATCGTGCCCTTCTACGGCCAGGGAGCCAACTGCGGCTTCGAGGACGTGGTGGAGCTCGACCGGTGCCTGGAGGAGAGCGGCGGCAGGTGGGAGCGGGCGCTGCCGCTGTTCGAGGAGCGGCGCAGGGAGAACACCGACGCCATCGCCGAGATGGCGCTCGCCAACTTCGTCGAGATGCGCGACAAGGTGGCCTCGCCGATGTACCGGCTGGTCAAGAACGTCGAGCACTGGCTGGAGGCGGCGCTGCCCGGCCGTTACCTGTCGCGCTACGCGCTGGTGTCGTTCTCCACCGTGCCCTACGCGCAGGTCAGGCGCAGGGTGCGCGGGCAGCGGCGACTCCTCGGGACGGCGGTCGCCGCCGTGCTCGCGGGGCTGCTCGCGGCCGGCGTGTCGGCGCTGAGGTCATCCGGGCGAAGGCGAGGCCTCACGCGCCGGTGACGGCCTTCCGCTCCACGGCCGCTGCCGCCGCAGGCTGGTGTCGAGTCACGTGTGGTCTCCTTCTGGACGGGGCGTCATGGCGTCCGGCCGGACAGGAGGAGATGACACAGGGAGGCGTGTTACGACGACGTAAGCGGTAGTGCCAGGTATACCTCCGGCTCTCGCTTCCGCGCCCGTGTGCCCGAGGGCGGCCGTCGGTTGAATGAGGCGCATGACGATCGCCGATGCACCGCAGACCGCCGTGGACCACCGCGCCACCCTTCCTGGACCGTGGGTCGAGGGCGTGAGCCTGATCCTCGGCCCGCTGCTGCTCCTCGCGGGGGCGCTGGCGCGGATCGGGGAGGCCGACTTCTTCCCCGGCCAGCTGGCCGCCTACGCCGCCGAGCCTGGCCGGATGGTCCTCTCCTACAGCCTCTTCGCGGCGGGGACCGTCCTGCTGTGGCCCGCCGTGACCTCGCTGGCCCGCGGGATCGGCGTCACCTGCCCCGGCTGGGCCAGGTGGGGCGTCACGCTGGTGGTTCTCGGGCTGTTCGGCCGGGTCTTCCACGCGGGGGTGAGCCACCTGGCCTTCCAACTGGTCGACGCCCTCGGTCTCGAGGCCGCGCAGAAGGCAGTCGCCTCGACCTACGGCGCCTTCCACGTCTTCAAGGCGGTCAACGTCTTCATCATGGGCGGCTGGATCGTGCTCGCGGTCGGCGCCTTCCGCGCCAGGGCCATGGGCACGGGGGCCGTCGGCGTGGCGCGGTGCGTCGCGCTGGCGCTCGCGGCCGGGCTTCCGCTGGGCGTGCTCAAGGGCAGCAGCGACCCGATCTCCTTCGCCGCCCTCCTCGGCCTCGCCTTCGCCCTGGTCCCCCTCGGCGTCACCGTCCTGCGGCAGGCGCCCGCGCCCAGGTGGTGGGCCGTCGCGCTGACGATCGCCCTGGTCCCCGCCGCCTTCTTCCTCGGCGTCTCCGGCTGACGACCGTCTCGATGGACACCCGGGCGCGCCGAGCCACCTCGTGGCTGGTCATATCCATAAGCCTTTATGACTGTAAGCGCTTTCACAGTAATGTGCGAAAGCGCTTACAAGGCCTTCTACGCCAGTCGGCCGAAGACCGTGTAAAGAGAAGGTGAAACAAAAGCGCCGACAGGACGTCTTCGATTCAGGCCACCGTCGGCAGCCTGCGGTCCAGCCCGGTGGTGTGCAACAGCTGGGCCATGTACGGCAGTGCTCCCGTCAGCGCGAGCGTGATGCCCATCAACCTGGCGCGACGCTGGATGCCCACCAGGACACCGAGACCCGAGGTGTCGCAGAACGACACTCTCGACAGGTCGAGGACGAGCAGGCTGGAGCTGCGGCGCAACTCCCCCAGCAGCCGCTCCCTCAGGGCGGCGCTGCTGAAGATGTCGATCTCGCCGGACAGCCGGACGGTCGTGGTCGAGGCCGAGGCGTCGAAGACGTTCATGGGTGCTCCGATCGGAGAGGATGAGACGCCTGCGCGGACCTCGTGCACGAGATCGACGAGCCGCCGTCGGCGGCGTGAGGCGGTGAAGCGGCACCGGCGTCGTGATCGCCTGCTCAGAGGCCGGAAAAGACCGGGAAAATGGCCGGATAATCGTCTGTCGCCGCGGGCGACGCGAGCCTGAATGCCAACGCACGAAATGTCCTCGGTCCCCGAAGTCTACCTTGGGAGCGGTCCCGCGGCGGCGGCCCGCGGGAATGCTCGAACCGGCTCGTCCGTTATACGTTGCAGCCGGATTATCCGTGCACGTGGTTTGCTCTCGCACGCTCGTGGATGGCATGGGTGTGCCCCTGTTTCGTCGAGAGATGGCGCGGTACCGCCGCTGTGACAACCGGTCGGCGGAGCGCGAGCCTGCGATCCGCCCTCATCTCGGGCAAGGGAGAGACCACATGGCACAGGGAACTGTGAAATGGTTCAACGATGACAAGGGGTTCGGCTTCATCGCCGTCGACGGTGGTGGTCCTGATGTCTTTGTGCACTTCTCCGCGATCGACGCGGGCGGCTTCCGCAGCCTCGCCGAGGACCAGCGCGTCGAGTTCGAGGTGAGCCAGGGTGACAGAGGCCCTCAGGCGCAGGCCGTACGACCTGTGTGAGTTCCGGCCGCGTGGCGGCCGGGACGCCATGAAGCCCTTCCCATCCCATCGTCGATCGGACCTGCCATGATCATCGTCAGTACTCGACAACCCGGCCTCAAGGCGGGCGCTCGGCCTCTTCCCTCCGACGCCACCGTCGTCCGTCTGCACGGCGACATCGACATCTTCACCAGCCCCGCCCTGCGCGACCTGTTGATCCACGCGCTCGACCAGAGCACGGGCGCACTCGTGTGCGACCTCACCGATGTCGTGTTCTGCGACAGCTCAGGGCTGGCCGTCCTGGTCGGCATGCAGCGCCGCGCCCGCGCGCGGGGCGTCGACTTCGGCGTGGCCTCGCCCCGCCCCTACATGGTGACGCTGCTGCACCTCACGGGTCTCGACCGCAGCCTGCCCCTCTACGGCAAGGCCACGACCCTCGTGCCGCCGCCGCGTCCCGCCAGCAGATAGACCTCACCCTCTGGCGTACGACGCCAGATGGTCGACGTCGACGAAGCCCGCCGTGTCGAACAGCGACCGGGCGGGTAGTGGCTCGCCCTCGGCGTAGAGCACGATCTCCCTGGCTCCGTTCGCGTAGAGCAGCGCGAGAGCCCGGTCGAGCACGGCCTTGTCGAGCGCGGCGTCGTCGTGGGCGGTGTCCATGCCGAGCCACCACAGCACCCCCACGCCGTGGGAGGGCGTTCCCGCGACCGCCTCGACCCCGATCTCGTGCTCGGCGACGCTCAGCCACCATCCCGACGGCCGCAGGCAGGCCGCCACCCTCACCAGCGGACTGGTCTGCGCCAGCCCGAGTCCTCTGACTCCGCGGTGCAGGTAGCGCCATGAGTCGCGGCCGGCGAAACCCGCGTGTTCGAGCACCTTGCGCGTGGTCGCGCGGCGGACGCCGGGGAGCGCGCCGAGCCCCGAGGTCAGCGCCGAGGCGACGGTGAACGCGTGGACGAAGGAGCACCCCTCCAGACAGTCGAGAGCCCGCTGGACGAGAGCTTCGATCACGGTCATGTTCTCGCTCCCGTGCAGCCACAGGATGAGTCCCGCGGCGTCGCGCGCCCTGGTCGTGTAGGAGATCACGCCGACCACGTCACCGGAGTCGTCGATCAGCACCTCCGTGCGGGGTGGGTCGAGCTCGGCCCAAGGCGACGGATTGTCCACGCACGTCCCCTCGACGGCGTCGGCGAGCATCTGCCTCGAGCACATGGGCTGCCCCGGCAGCCGGTCGGCGTTGACCAGCGCGAGAACCGCCGTCTCGTCGGCCTGCGTGTAGGCGCGCGTCATGGCGAGCCTGGTCTCCGAGGGCGGCGTCTCCTCGGCGGCGCCCCTCGACGCGAGGAGCTCCGCCGCGCAGGTGCCGTTGGCGGGGCGCGCGGCGGCCGCCATCATGGAGGCGGCCCGCGTGGCGGTGGTCTCGGGCGGGACCACCAGCAGGAGGAAGCCGTCGTGGCCGCCGCGGATCACCGTGATCGTCCCCATCGGCGAGGGGAAGTCACCGATCCTGAGGAACCGTCCGGCGATCATGAGGCTGGACGGCACGTCGTCCCATGCGTCGTGGTCGACCCTTACGCGGAGGATCGTGCCCAGTCGACGGCCCAGGTCGGTGACGAGGGCGGCGAGCTCGCTGCGCAGGTCGTGGGAGCGAGGCCACCAGGCGCCGTGCAGGACTCCGTCACGGGTCTCCGTCGGCTCCAGCACCAGTCGCACGCCGGCAGAGTCGGTGGTGTGGTTCGGCATCATGACGTGCCGCCTGTCTTCGACTCGTGAGGAGTCGATTGCTGACCGGGGCCTGCGTCGATGCGAATGCCGGCGCACGGAACTTCTCGGTACTGCCACTCTACGCCTGTCAGCGTCTGGCTGGATTTGCCGCTCGACTGACTACGGAGCGTGTTCGCGGGGTAGCTGATCCCGTATGCCGACAGATGTCATCACGCTGATCACCAGCGATCACCGCAAGATCGAGGCCCTCTTCGAGCGGCTGCAGAGCAATCGCGACAGCAGGACGGCCGACGTGGCCGAACTGGCCGCGCTGCTCACCTCGCACGCGCGCGCGGAGGAGGACAGGGTCTATCCCGTGATCCGCGAGGCCGCCCCCGCCGAGAAGGGCGAGGTCCACCACGGCTTCGAGGAGCACAAGGAGGCCGAGATCCTCCTCCACAAGCTCAAGGCGGCCAAGCCGGACAGCCCCGACTTCGACAGGGTGCTCATGCAGCTCGTCGAGTCGGTCACCCACCACGTCGAGGAGGAGGAGAACGAGATCCTGCCCGCCCTCGCCGAGGCGGTGGGCACGAAGCGGCTCCAGGAGCTGGGCAGGGCCTTCAAGGAGCGCAGGGACCAGGAGATGCTCGCGCTGAGCGTGCCCGCGCAGAAGGCCGCCCCCGCGCGGAAGGCCGGTCGCCCCGCGCCCGCGCGGAAGGCGACCCGGGTGCCTGCGCAGAAGTCGAGCGCCGAAGGGGAGCTCACCAAGGAGGAGCTCTACGAGAAGGCCAAGGCCATGGACCTTCCCGGCCGGTCGAGGATGACCAAGACCGAGCTGGAGGCCGCGGTGAGCAAGCGCTCCTGAGCCGCGCGGGGTCCGGAGGCGCATCGGCTCGTCCGCGTCTGTCGCGACGACTGGTTCGACCTCTCTCGGGTAGCTGGTCAGGGTACCAATGGCTCCCAGGGAGGTCTGCCATGGACACCCCTCGTACCCCGGCCCGCACCTCGCCGGTGCAGCTCGCCTCGCTCGTCGTGGGCGCGGTGTTCCTGCTCGTGGGCGTGCTCGGCTTCATTCCCGGCGTCACCAGTGACTACGGTGACCTGCGGTTCGCCGGCCACCACTCCGACGCGCTCCTGCTCGGCGTGTTCCAGGTCTCGATCCTGCACAACATCGTCCACCTGCTGTTCGGCGTCGCCGGCATCCTGCTGGCCCGCACCTGGGCAGGCGCCCGCAACTTCCTCATCGGCGGAGGGGTCATCTATCTGCTGCTGTGGCTGTACGGCATGGTCATCGACCGTGACAGCGCCGCGAACTTCGTGCCCGTCAACGTCGCCGACAACTGGCTGCACTTCGTCCTGGGCGTGGGCATGATCGCCCTTGGCTTCCTGCTGACGAGGGGCCGGGTGCCCACCGCTCGCAAGCACTGAGGATCAGCCGCCCATCCGGCCCTCCTGCTGGCGGTCCGTCTCCATGCCGCTCATCGACGCGCCGCCGTCCTCCGTACGGCCTGCGAGGCAGGGCGTGTAGTAGCGGCGCAGCCAGGCCGCCAATCCGTCGAGCCCTGGCAGGAGCACTCTCTCGGTGATGTTGGCCTGGTCGAGCCGCCCCCTGATCTCGGCCTTGACCTCGGGAGGGATCGACCACGCCCACCACAGGTCCTGGTGCTTGCCGAGCCACTGCTCGACCTGGAACTCGGGGCAGGAGATCACCGACAGCACCGACGACTGGTTGACCACCCGCTCGTCCAGTGACGGCGGCTCGAAGAAGGCCAGGAAGGGCTCGTCGCCCAGCGCGTCGAAGCTCGCGAGGTCTTTCGCCTCCCTCGCCAGCATCTCGGTGGTGAAGAGCAGCGCTCCCTCGCGGTCGAGCATCACGCGCAACGGTTCGGGAAGCAGCCGGTGCGCCGCCGCGCAGTCCACCGCCAGCAGCACGCCGTCGTCGGCCGGCCAGGAGGCGGTCGCGAAGTGCAGGGCCACCAGCGGCGAGAAGGTCCAGTCCAGCAGCCGCGTGGGCAGGCCGTGGTGCTGGCCCAGCGCCAGCCAGTCCCACACCGTCGGGCCCGGCGTCTGGCGATGGGCGTACTTGCGGAAGTTGCGAATCAGGTGCGGCTCGAGGACGGCGTAGTCGCCCTGGAGCCTGGCCAGCCCCGACACATGCGAGTAGCTGCTCTTGGCCAGGCCACGGAAGACCAGCGTCGAGTGCGCGTGGCCCGAACCGTGCCTACGGTCCACCCCGGCGATCGCGTCGTCGAGCTCTCTCCACGACGACACCTCGACCATTCCCATCGGTCTCCGATGCCCCAGCTCTCCGGCTCCACACCTCTGATCAGGCAGATCACTCAGTGATGCGCGCGGCGAGGGCGTGGGTGAGCGCCTCGAGAGCGGTGGCGCAGACCCGCAGATGACGACCGGCGCCGGTGATCTCGACGAGCCTGGCCGGTTCGGGCTGCAGCGCGGCCAGATAGACCGCGCCTCCGTGGCCGGCACCCGCGCGGTGGGCGTCGAGCACCACCCGAAGGCCGCTGCTGCCCATGAACGTCAGCTCACCGAGGTCGAACACGAGATGGTCGGAGAGCCGTCGGCGGGCCTGCAGCACGAACGCCCGGAGTTGCGTGTCGTTGGTCACGTCGAGCTGACCGCCGACCTGGATCAGGGTGACGCCCGGCAGTTGCTGACACGACAGGCTCAACGCCTCCAACTGGACCTCCGGTGGGGGGAGCGCACGGGCGCACGGAGAAGATCCCACGGGCATGACCATCAGGGATGGTACTCGCCCTCGCTTCGTCTGTGAGGTCCACACAGGATGTTCATAGGATTCGGTATCGGATATTTCGGTCCTTACCATAATTGGCATGCGAGCGATCATCATCGGACACAGGGGTGCGGCAGGTCACCGCCCCGAGCACACCGCGGGAAGCTACGAGCTGGCGGTGGCCATGGGCGCCGACTGGATCGAGCCCGACCTGGTGCCCACCAAGGACCACGTGCTGGTCGTCAGGCACGAGAACGACATCTCCTCCACCACCGACGTGGCCCGACATCCCGAGTTCGCGGGACGCCGCACCACCAAGGTGATCGACGGCCTCGAGGTGACCGGCTGGTTCACCGAGGACTTCACACTGGAGGAGCTCAAGACCCTGCGGGCGGTCGAGCGGCTCCCCGAGCTGCGCCGGCGGGCCACCGTGTACGACGGCGTCCACGAGGTGATGACCTTCCAGGAGGTGCTCGACCTGGCCGAGCGACTGTCGCTACGGCACGGGCGCGAGGTCGGCGTGTTCCCCGAGACCAAGCACCCCACCTACTTCAGGTCGATCGGACTGCCGCTGGAGGAGCCGCTCATCGAGACGGTCGCCTGCGGCCGGCAGGAGCGGATCGTCATCCAGTCGTTCGAGCCTTCCAGCCTGCGCCGGGTGGCCAAGGAGCTGCGGGTGCCGCTCTGGCAGGCGCTCGGCACGGCGGGCCGGCCGTACGACCTGGAGGTGGCGGGAGATCCGGCGACCTACGCCGACATGATGCGTCCCGAAGGGCTCGCGAGGATCGCGGAGTACGCCCAGTGGATCGGTCCCGACAAGTCCTCGGTGATCCCGCTCGGGCCCGACGGCGCCTCAGCGGCGCCCACCACGCTGGTGCAGGACGCGCACGCGGCGGGGCTCAAGATCGGTGTCTACACCTTCCGCAACGAGAACCGCTTCCTGCCTGCCGAGCTGCGGCGAGGGCCGCTGCCCTGGGACCACGGCGACGCGCCGGCCGAGTACCGTGCCCACCTCCGCCTCGGGGTGGACGCGTTCGTCACCGACTACCCAGACACCGCCGCCGTGGCGATGACTTGACCTTCCACAGGAGCAGAAAAGGCGGACATCCGGGCATTTCCCTATGAAAGCCTGATGGGGGTGCGGTCATGGTCGACAGGGCAGAGGCGCGGCGGATCGCCGCGGAGGGCTGGATCTACGGCTTCCCGATGCTGATGAACTACCGGACCATGTACAAGCAGGCGATCGACGTCGACGATCCCCACTACGTGGGCGGGTTCGGCCGCTTCCGCCACTACGCCGAGCCCTTCACCCCGCACGACATCGACGTGACGCTGCCGAACAGCGACACGCCGTTCTCGTGGGCGTGGCTGGCCGTGCGGACCGAGCCGTACGTCCTGACGGTGCCGGCCATCGACCGCTACTACGTGCTGCCCTTCCACGACCTCGACACCTCCTACATCGGCTTCGTCGGATCCAGGGCGACAGGCAAGGGCCCTGGGACCTACCTGATCGCGGGTCCCGACTGGGACCGCTCCACCCCCAAGGGCGTCGACCAGGTGTTTCGCGCCGACAGCTATCTGGTCGGCGTGCTCGGCCGTACCTATCTGGCCGGTCCCGGCGACGTCAAGGCGCTGCGCGCCGTCCAGCGGAGCTACGATCTGCGCCCCCTGCACACCTACCTCGGCACCGTGCCGCCGGCTGCCGTGAGCCACCCTCACTGGCCCGTCTGGCGCGAGGACGTGCTCGACAGCGTCGAGTTCTACACCTACCTGGACTTCCTGCTGCACTTCTTCCCCGTCCTTCCCAGCGAGAAGGGCATCCGCGACAGGCTGGCCTCGATCGGCGTGGACGGCGCGGGCAATTTCTCCCCCTCGCCCGAGCTGCGCGAGGCGCTGGACCAGGGCATCGCCGACGGCAGGGACGCGCTGGAACAGGCCGACTCCTCCCCCGACCACTCCGCGAGCTGGTTCGGCACCCGCGCCCAGCACGGCGACCACTACCTGACCCGCGCGGTCGGCGTGGACAAGGGCCTGTACGGCCTGCCGCCCGAGGAGGCCTTCTACGCCGGATGGCTGAAGGACAGCGAGGGCGAGAGACCCGACGGCTCCCGCAAGGACTACGTCATCCACTTCCTCCCTGGACAGCTGCCGCCCGCGCGGTTCTTCTGGTCGGCCACGATGTACCACCTGCCCGAGCGGCTGCTCGTGGAGAACCCCATCGACCGCTACTCGATCGGCGACCACACCCCCGGCGTGGTCTACGACGACGACGGCGGGCTGACCCTGTACGTCCAGCGCGACCGCCCTGCCGAGGGCCAGAGCAACTGGCTGCCCGCCCCCGACGGCCCCTTCGTCATCGTCATCCGCATGTACGGCCCCGCCCCCGAGGCACTGAGCGGCGAATGGCGCATCCCAAGGCTCACACCACGCTGACCAGTCATCGACGCGGCGACAAGGACCGCTAGCTCGGCGACGGCGAGAGGGCGGGTCCGCGCAGGGCCAGGGCCAGCGCGCCGAGCCCGAGGCAGAGGCCGACCGTGCCCGCGGTCATCAGCGCCACGTCCTGGCTGCCGATCAGGACGCCCGACAGCAGGACGGCGAGGGCGACGGCCACGCCGACCCTGCGCAGGACCGCGGCCAGCACGACGAGCAGCACGATGCCCGCCAGGTAGAGCGAGGGCACGAGACCGTAGAACAGGACGGAGACGCCGGGGTAGGCCTTGAACCCCGCGCTCACGGCGCTCATCGCCTCGCGGTGACCTGCCTGGAAGCCGACGGCCAGGTCGATGACCATCTGGCCGACGAAGCCGCCGACGCCCACCAGTGAGAGCGCCGTGAGAGCGCCCGAGGCGAGCTTGACGCCGGTGCCCGACCCTTCGCTCACCAGGCGGCCGAGCGTCAGGATGACCGGCACGAACGCGACGTAGGCGGCCAGGTAGAACACGTGCCCCGCGGTCCACACGGCCAGCGCCTCGGTCCACGGGAGCGAGTGGCTGTAGGGGACCCAGGCCAGTTTCATGACGGCCCAGCCGGCCAGGAGGAGGAGCGGGGCGGCGACGAGCGTGGCCACCGCGGTTCTGTTCGTCATGGTTGAAGTTTCGCGGGCCCGTATCCCCCGGCCCATCGGGGACTTCCCCGGCTGACCCCGAGTCCGTCCCCTACAGGACGGGCGCGGGGACGTACGATCAGCCAATGACCGAAAAGACCGAAACGGCGCCAGGTTGGCTTGCTCCCGAAGAGCTGGAGTCCATGCGGGAGCGCTTGCCGATCCTGTACGTCGACGCCGTGCCGGTGCGCCTCGACGACACCGGCATCGTGACCCACGTCGGCCTGCTCCTGCGTATCGGCTCGGACGGCACGGTCAGCAGGGCACTGGTCTCGGGACGGGTGCTCCACAACGAGCGGGTCCGCGACGCGCTGCTGCGCCACCTGGAGAAGGACCTCGGCCCCGTGGCGCTGCCGCACATCCCTGCCTCGCCCCAGCCGTTCACCGTCGCCGAGTACTTCCCGACGCCGGGTGTCACGCCGTACCACGACGCGCGCCAGCACGCCGTCTCCCTGGCCTACATCGTTCCCGTCGTCGGCGACTGCCGCCCGCGCCAGGACGCGCTCGACCTCGTCTGGTTCACGCCGGAGGAGGCGGCCTCGCCCATGGTGCAGCAGGAGATGACCGGCGGGCAGGGTGTGCTGCTGAAGCAGGCGCTCGCGCACGTCGGCAGGCTCTACTGACCTCTCAGCGCTGATCCGGCCCGAGCAGGGCGCGCAGCGCCGCCTCCCCCGCCTTCCTGCGCCCGACCGCGTCCTGCCGTACGGGCTCGGAGTCGGGCCCGCAGGCGTGGACGCTCTTCACGCTGAGGCAGCCGCGCGGCGTGTGGTCTCCCGTCGTCAGTTCGACGATCCCGAGGGCCCACCCTCCATGCTCGGCCGTCTCGTCAGCGAAGGCTGGTGAAGAAGGCCCGCACGTCGCTCGCGAGGACCTCGGGCACCTCGTGGGCGGCGTAGTGGCCGCCGGTGTCGTAGGTGTTCCACTGCGCGATGTTCTTGTGGTCGCGCTCGGCGAAGCGGCGGATCGACTGGAAGTCGTTGGCGAAGCCGGCCAGCCCGATCGGCACGGTGGTCGGCTCCACCGGGTGCTCGGCCTTGGCGTCCTCGAAGTACAGGCGGATGGACGAGCCCGCGGTGCCGTAGAACCAGTGGATCGCGATGTTGGTCAGGGTGAAGTCGCGGTCGAGGTGGCCGCCGATGAGCTGGCCCATCCAGCCGAGCAGCCCGGCGGGCGAGTCGGCGATGGCGTGGGCCAGGGTCTGCGGCGACTGCGACTGGAGCTGGTTGAAGGCGCCCATGTTCTCCCAGAACCACTGCAGGTGCGCCATCGCCGCCTGCTCCTGCTCGGTCAGGTCCTGCAGCTCGGCGGGGTCGCCGGAGGGGAAGGAGAAGATCTGGGTGACGTGCACCCCGACGACGTGCTTGGAGTCGACCCTGCCGACCTCGGGCGAGACGAACGAGCCCCCGTCGTTGCCGACGGCGCCGTAGCGCTCGTAGCCCAGGCGGGCCATCAGCTCGGCCCACGCCTTGGCGATCCTGAAGCGGTTCCAGCCCTTCTCCTTGGTCGGCCCCGAGAACCCGAAGCCGGGCATCGAGGGGATGACCAGGTGGAAGTCCTGAGAGAGGTCCTCGATCACGTCGAGGTACTCGACGACCGTGCCGGGCCAGCCGTGCGTGAGGATCAGGGGCAGCGCGTCCTGCTTGGCGGAGCGCACGTGGATGAAGTGGATGTTCTGCCCGTCGATCTCCGTCGTGAACTGCGGGTGGGCGTTGAGCTTGGCTTCCCACGCGCGCCAGTCGTAGCCGGTGCGCCAGTAGTCGACCATCGACCTGACCCACGCGACGCTCACGCCGTAGTCGGAACCCGCACCCTCGACCTCGTCGGTGAAGCGGGTCAGAGCCAGCCGCGCCTGCAGGTCGTCCAGGTCGGCCTGGGGGATCTCGACGCGGAAGGGGCGAATCTCAGCCATGACGGTTCCTCTCGAACTTTTCGGAACGGTTTGTTCTGTTCCAACTATAGCAGAACGGAATCATCCATTCCATAGTTGTTGATAGAAAGCCATCAGACCCACCAGCGCGGCGCCCCAGCACAGGAAGCCGCCGTAGGTCAGGCAGATCACCCACAGGTCCGCGCTCCCCGGCGCAGTCGGAAGTTCGGCCAGCCCCGCGAGCGCACCGACCGTCGTCACGGCCGCGGGCAGACCCATGGAAAGCAGGCCGACACCGCCGGCCCAGCCCGCCGTCAGCACCATCCAGCGCGGCACCCAGCCAGCCAGGCCTGAGATCAGCGCGATCGCGCACAACGAGCCGAACACCGGAATCGTGACGCTCGGATCGGCCAGCGGGCTGTACCAGTGGTGCTCTCCCGACAGCCCCGACTCGACGTATCCACCGACCGGCCAGCCGAGCGCCCACACCGCCTTCAACACCGCGTACGGCAGTGGCGCCACCGCCGCCATCCAGCCGAACCTGCGAAACCACCTGCGCGCGGCCTCCACGTCCACCGACTCGGAGCCAGTCCTTCGCCGGAAGGACCAGACCGCGACGACGAGCGTCCCCACGCCCGCCAGCACGATGAGCTGACCCGCGAAGAGCGCCCAGTACGGCTCGCCCGCCCAGCCGGGCAGCCCCGTAAACCAGAAGAGCACACGAAGCAGGCCGAGCAGCAGGATCTGGCCGCCCAGGCACAGCAGGACAAGTGCGGCGACCAGGGTCGTCACGAGCAGGCCCGTCCTCGGCAGGCGCCGCCCGAAGGGCCGCACGGTGGCCAGCGCCAGCACCGCCACCGCGATCAGCGCGAGCACGCTCCCCCACCCGGCCAGGGCGTCCAACTCGGGCAGCGGCCTGGTCTCGCACGGATCGGCGGCGGTGGCCTTGGCCGCCTCGGTGGCGTCGCAGCGAGCGGCGAGCCAGTCGCCGCCCATCGTCCAGTAGGCGCGAAGTCCCGCATAGGCCAGCGCCCAGGCCGCGGCGGCATATCCGGCGACGAGTGTTCTTGATCGCATGAGCCCACGGTCCCGCCGTTGAGGCCCTCTACGCGTCTGCCCTGCGGCCAGAGAAGATGAGACCTCAGGCAGACGCGGGGGCTCCGCTCCCGTTCGTAGACTCGGGCCCATGTCATCGCTGCCTCGGCTCAGGACGCGGCCGGCGGCCGCGGACGCCGCCCTGGCCGCGCTGGTGGGCCTGCCACTGATGGGCTGGACCTGGCTCGTGCTCGGCGCGGGCCCTGCGCCTGAGCCTCTCGTGGTCGCCGGCGCGCTGCTCGCGACGGCCGCGATGGCCTTTCGCCGCACCACGCCGCTGTGCTCCTTCGCCCTGGTCTCCGCCGGGTGCGCGGCCATGCTGGCGGCTACGGATCTGCTGCTGCCGCCACCCATGCTGATCTTCCCCTGGTCGCTCTACTCGCTCTGCGCGAACGGCCCGCGGGCGGCGTCGGCGGCGGGAGCCGCCACGGCCGTGCTCGGATCGGCTGCGGTCGGCGCGCGGTTCTGGCTGGAACCCCGGCAGGCCGCGGGTCTGCCGCCCTCCTTCGTCTTCCTCTTCCTGCTCGCCGTCAGCATGGTGGCCTGGAGTCTCGGCTTGTGGCGCAGGACGCAGCGCGCGTACCTGGCCTCGCTCGAGGAGCGGGCGCGCAGGGCCGAGGCCGACAGGGAGGAGCGCGCCCTGCGAGCCGTGACCGAGGAGCGTGCGAGGATCGCCAGGGAGATCCACGACGTGGTGTCGCACTCGCTGTCCGTGGTGATCAGCCAGGCTCAGGGCGGCACCTACGCCGTGCGCGCCGACCCCGGTAGAGCGGCGGGGATCCTCACGACGATCGCCGACACGGGGCGCCACGCGCTGGCCGACATGCGCGGCCTGCTGGGCGTGCTGCGCGCCGACGCGCCGCTGGAGCTGGAGCCTGCCGACGCCCAGCCCACGCTGGCGGAGCTGCCCCAGCTGCTCCAAGGGGCTAGGGCCGCGGGGCTGGAGGTGACGTTCCTGTGCGAGGGCGCCGAGCGGCGGCTGAGTCCCGCCGCCGAGCTGGCGGTCTACCGGCTGGTCCAGGAGTCGCTGACGAACACGCTCAAGCACGCGGGACACGGACATGAGGCCATGGTGCGGCTGGACTGGGAAGCCGCCGAGCTGATGGTGCGGGTGGAGGACGACGGTCCTGGCCTACCTCGCGAGCACGGCACCGTGGGCGGGCACGGCCTGGTGGGCATGCGCGAGCGCTTCGTCGCCTTCGGCGGCGCGGTGAGTGCGGCCCCTTCGGCGTCGGGCGGGTTCCACGTGGTGGCCCGCCTGCCGTACCTGCCGATGAACACGGCGAAGGGGCGGGAGTGACGATCAGGGTCTTCCTCGTCGACGACCAGGTGATGGTCAGGGCGGGTTTCGTCATGGTCGTCGAGGCCCAGGAGGACATGACGGTCGCGGGCGAGGCGGGCGACGGCGCCGAGGCGCTGGACAGGCTCGCCTCCGCCCGAGCCGACGTGGTGCTGATGGACGTCAGGATGCCGCGCATGGGCGGGGTGGAGGCGACCCGCCGTCTGCTCGCCCGCCAGGGCCCGGCGCCCCGGGTGATCGTGCTCACCACCTTCGACCTCGACGAGTACGCCTTCGCCGCGCTCCGCGCCGGGGCCAGTGGCTTTCTTGTCAAGGACGCGCCGCCCGAGGACCTGCTCGCGGCGATCCGCACCGTACACCGAGGCGACGCGGTCATCGCCCCCTCCACCACGCGACGGCTGCTCGACCACGTCGCCGCGGACCTCCCAGTGCCGGGCGACGGACCGGATCCGCTGGCCGCGCTGACGCCGAGGGAGCGCGAGATCCTCCAGCAAATCGCGCTGGGCCGCTCCAACGCCGAGATCGCCGGCCTGCTGTTCGTGTCGGAGGGGACGGTCAAGACGCACGTCGGCCGCGTACTGGCCAAGCTCGGGCTGCGCGACAGGATCCAGGCGGTGATCTTCGCCTACGAGAACCGTCTCGTCAGGGCGCGAGGATGAGGCCGGGGTTCAACTCGGCTTGGCGCGCACGTGCATGCGCTCGCCCTGCCGGCCGAAGAGGGGCGCTGGAGTCGGGGCTCAGCGCCGCGCGGGCCGTCCACCTGGCAGCGTGACGGCGGCGTAGCGGCGCAGCCATGCCGCGGCCTCCGCCACGTCGGCGGAGGCCATGGCGCAGGCGGCCAGATGGGCCCGCACCGAGTCGCGCAGCCATGGCGGCGCCGCCCCCGCCTCCTCCAGCCTGGCCTCGATCGCACGCAGCCGCTCGGCGCACTCGGACAGCGCGAGCGCGTCCTCCTGCAGGACGGCGGCGTGGCCGGCGATGTCCTCTGGTACGGCGCTCATGCCGGTGCTCCGTTCAGCCGGTCGACAGGGGGACTGCGGTGTCCGTCAGGCTCTGGCGGCGCGGAGCCGTCACGCACAGCAGGGGGCGGGCGCCGTCGAGGCCCAGCTCGCCCAGCCGGAGGGCCAGCGGGTGCTCCGATCGGGCGACGGCCAGCCGCGCGCTCGGCGCGGGATGCAGGCGCGCCCAGCCACGGGCCCGCACGCAGGCGCGCAGCGTGGCCGCCTGCCCGCTCACGTAGCCGACCAGGTCGCGCTCGCCGACCGGCGCCCACGGGCCGAGCCGTCCACGCAGTCGCAGCAGGCCGCCGACCGCGACGTCCACGCTCCCGCCCGCGAGCCCGAAGCCCACCGGCAGCACGTACGGCTCGCCGCCCCACAACAGGGAAGCCGCGCCCACGACGCCCTTGGCGTCGACCACCGAGCCCGCCAGGTGGAGGCCGGAGCGCCGCCGGTCGGCCCCGCGCAGCAGGTCGGGCCAGACCAGGAGCGACCGCGAGCGCCAGGGATCGGCGACGACGACCCCGAGATGGAGCTCGCGGTAGGCGCCGAGGCTGCTGCGCCTGTTCCACGCCGCGTGCACGACGACGAGAGCCCTGCCGCCGACCCTGACCGCCCGGCCGAAGCCCGTCCCCTCCAGCAGCAGGTCCGCCGCCGCGGGGTCGGCGCCGAACCACGCGGTCAGCGCGCTGCCGTCCTGGCACCTGACCGGAAGCTCGACGCCCTCCTCCACGCGGGTGGGCACGGTCAGGAAGGGGAAGCCCTCGGGGTGGGGATCCCGGTCGAACAGCAGGTAGGCCTGCTCACGCACGACGGGACCCCGGTAGGCGGACAGGGCCGTGTCGATCCGCCCGCGCTCCTCGGGCAGGTCGGCCACCAGGTTGGCGAGGTAGTGCTCGATGCTGTGGCAGAGCGGGAACAGGTGGGTCGAGTCGAAGTAGTCGACCACGTACCAGTCGGGGTGCAGGTCGAAGCAGCCGCCCGCGCCCTGGCCGTCGAGGGTGGGGATGATGTCGTGCTGGTTGGTGACGCTCGCCACCCAGGTGCGGGGGTCGGCGGGCCGCTTGAAGTCGACGGGCGCGCCGACGGCGACGACGTGGGTGACGGTGTGACGGGCGCAGAACCCGGCGTCCTGCGCGAGGTTCATGATCGCCGCGCCGCCGGCGCTGTGCCCGATGAGAGCGACCTCGGCGCCCTCGGGCAGGCCGTAGTCCTCGACCGCCCTGGTCAGCGCCCGGCTGTAGGGGCTGCTGTCGAGGACGGCGCTGCTGAAGGCGCCGAGCAGGTCCTGCGGCGAGTCGTTGTCGGGCCTTCCGGCCCGCATGCCGGGGGCCTGGACCACGTGGCGCACCACACCGTCGGGGCCTTCGACGCTCTGGATCAGGACCCTGCCCGTGGTGCCGAGCTCGGCGATGTTGCCGAGGAAGGCGAGCAGCGAACCCTCCCTGCCGAGGCGCCCTTCCACCCGGACGCGGCGCGCCGCGCCCTCCCCCTTGTCGAGGACCGCCACGGCCCTGTTGCTCATGCCGGTGATCGGGTCGGCGTTGGCGAAGCCCTTCCCCGTCGCGATCAGCCAGGCGGCGTCGTCGTTGAGCGGGTTCTCGTCGAGCAGCGCCCGCAGGGCGAGGACCTCGCCGAAGACCGGCGCCAGCTGGCTGAGCGCGCGCACCGCGCCGCGGTCCTTGAGCAGCGCGCGCAGGGCGCGGACCGCCTCGAGATCGCGGTCGGCCGCCGCGGCCTCGATCAGCCTGCCCAGCATGGGGTCGGCGACCAGCTCGGGATGGTCCAGGGCGACGGCGGCGATCCTCAGGCGCAGCGAGGTCGCCAGGACGCGCACGGCCAGGCTCTCCGTCCCCGCCATCGCGCCGATCTTGGCGGCGACGCCGGCGATCCTGCCTCCCGTGAACGCGCAGCCCAGGCCGTCGGGGTTGGTCAGCGCTCGCAACAGGGCGCTGTGGGTGAGACAGGCTGCGGTGAGGGCGCGCGGCATCGCCGCCAGGGTCGCGCGGCCGGTGAGGGCGGCGGTGGCGTGGGCCGACGCCTCATGCACGCGGATGCCCACCTCGACGAGGTCGCGCGCCGCCGCCCGCAACGCCTCGCCTGCGGCCTCCTCCCCCTGATCGCGCCCTGCCCCTGGCGCGGGACCCGGTGGAGAGGCGGAGGTCACGGGTGTCCCAGCCGGGTCATGGCGACGCGGCGGGGTGTGGGGTCCTCGGGGGTGTTGCGGCGCACGACGTCGGCCAGCCTCCTGGTGGCCGCGATGATCCTCATGCCCTGGGGCGAGAAGGTGGCGGAGTTGAAGATCCGGGGGGCCAGCAGCGGGTTGGTCAGCGCCTGGGAGAAGGCGTCGATGGCGATGATCTTGGTCAGCAGCGGCGGCAGCATCGCGTCGGGCGAGCCAGGCTCCTCGGCGAACAGCCCCACGTAGAGGTCGAGGTCGTCCACGCTTCTGTAGAGCGACCTCAGCCCCTCGACCACCCGAGGATCCCCCGACACGTGCTCGAACCTGCGGACCCTGGGGAAGCGGCAGTGCTCCCTGTAGCTGTTGTAGGGCGCGAGGGCCAGCGCCCGCGAGTCGGCGATGCTGGCGACGTCCACCTCACGCAGCAGCGGGTCGGTGTTGAACAGCCCGATGCGCCCGGCCCGCTGCCTCGAGGCCTCCTCGAAGAGCCTGGCGAGCCCCGCCTCGGGCACGAGCGGGCCGCCGAGCAGCGTCTGCGCCATCGGCAGCTCTCTCCCGCCGACCGTGAGCGTGGAGGGGATCAGGGCGTGCCAGCGGTAGACGAGGTTGAACTCCACCGAGGCCCAGTTCTCGCGGTGCCAGGGCGCGCGGGCCAGCGCGGCCGGCAGCCGGGGGTCCATGGTGAAGCGGAAGTGGTAGGGGGTGATGTGGTTGATGTACTCCTCGACCACCAGCTTGATGAGCACCACGATGAGGATGTTGCGCGCCGTCTGGAAGAGCCTCTCGTCGTCCCAGCGCGGATGGTTGTCCGCCAGCACGCGGGCCACCCTGTTGTGCTCGCGCAGGAACAGCACCGTGAGCATGGTGAAGCCGATCTGGATGTTGCCCCTGTCGCTGCCGGTGGCGAACAGGGTGTCGCGCTGGGCCTCGGTGAGCTCGCCGAATCGGATCACGCTGAGCGCGGCGAACTCCGGCTTGATCTTGCCGTGTTCGCACAGGTGGGGAGGGAACTCGCCGCCGTTGATGATCTGGCTCTTGAGCCGCCCGCCCTCGAAGGTGCGCAGCGCGGCGGTGGCCGCGGGGTGCAGGCCGTACACCTGGTTGAGGTCGATGTGATGGTTGGAGGTGTTCTTGCGCGGGTCGCGCGGCACGTTGGTGTCGCCGCGCAGGAAGCCGTCGGTGAACCACTGGGCGAAGTAGGCGAACAGCACGGTGGAGCGCGGGCAGGGGATCATCTCCTCGCCCCTGGCGAACAGGCTCGCCGCCTGCTCGGGGGTGGGCCTGCCCTCGTCGCCGTGGTGCGGCGCCACGTGCCTGCCGCTGTAGGTGCGGTCGGTGAGGGAGGCCCACGAGGTGTAGTCGGCCATGGTGCTCAGCGGCTCGGGCCTGGGCGGCATCTCGCGCACGGCGAGGTCGATCAGCGCGGAGTTGACGCGGCGCCTGAGGGGTTCGACGCTCTGGACGAGCTCCCAGAACGGCCGCCCGCGCGTCAGTGCCAGGAACCTGAGCCTGTTGACGGCTCCGTCGGTGGCGATGCCGCGTGCTGTCATCACGCCTCCAACCCGAGGACGAACCGGTCGGGGAAGATCCCGTCGGCGCGGGTGACGCCTTCGATCACCCGCACGCCCCGCCGCAGCAGCAACCGCCGTACGGCTTCGCAGATGATCGCCCTGGCCGGATGCACGCCGAGGCACGCGTGATGGCCGTAGCCGAAGAACAGCTGGTGGTGGCGTGGACGGTCGAGACGGAACTCGTCGGGCTCGTCGAGCACCGCCGCGTCGAACATCGCCGAGGCGGGCGCGGCCAGCACGAACGTGCCCGCGGGGATCACGGTGCCCGCCAGCTCATAGTCGCGCTCGCAGATGCGGGGAAGCAGTTTGAAGAACGGGTTGAACCGCAGCGCCTCCCACACGTAGCGGTCGAAGTCGTCGTCGGTCACGGCCCGAGCGAGCACCTCGGGGCGCAGCAGCAGCTGCTCGGTCGCCTCCACCATCGCGCCAGGGCCGCTCTCGACGAATCCGAGCGGCAGCCCCGCCATGTTGACGACGA
Source organism: Nonomuraea roseola (assembly GCF_039535395.1). Classification (NCBI taxonomy): domain Bacteria; kingdom Bacillati; phylum Actinomycetota; class Actinomycetes; order Streptosporangiales; family Streptosporangiaceae; genus Nonomuraea; species Nonomuraea roseola. The sequence goes on along the minus strand of NZ_BAAAXC010000015.1, from coordinate 3,155,540 downwards.
CCCGCTCCTCGTCGAGGCCGCTCGCCACCAGCCTGGCGAACACATCGCCCGAAGGGCCCCGCCCGGCTTTCCGCGCCTCGAGCTCAGCGCGCAGATAGGCGGTCATCTCCGCGCCCGCCTCGACCGAGGCGGCCTGGACGGCGGGATCGCCGAGGTAGTTGGCGAAGCAGTCGGTGATGATGGTCCTGGTCCATCGGGACAGCGTCTGCGGATCGGGGCCAGGCAGGCCGAAGTACTGCGCGCACACTCCCAGCGCCACGGGCCTGAACAGCTCGTGGACCACCTCGATCTCGCCCCGCGCCGCGGCCGCGTCGAGCGCCTCGTCGGCCAGGCGGCCCGCCAGCTCGCGCACCCCCGCCACGTCGCCGGGGTCGAGCACGAACTGCATGATGCCCTTGTCCCGCCAGTTCATGGCGGTGGCGTCCCTGCCGAGCATGAAGGGCCCGCCCAGCGCCGCGTCGAGGCGAGGGCCGAAGGCCCGGACGGTGAAGACCTCCTCGCGCGAGAGCACCTCGGTGACGTCGGCGAAGCGGGTCACGACCGTGAGGACGGGGGTGGCGAAGACCGGCCGCCGCTCGCGCAGCTCGGCGAACAGCTCCCGCCACTCGGTCCGCATCCACTCCCTGACCAGGCCGAACGCGGCCATCGGGTCGCGTGCCAGCGTCTCGTCGTACTTCTCCAGATGGCCCATGTGGCTATGGAGCCACATACTGGGGTGACTACCCAATGGAGTGTTATGACTCCCGTGAGTGATTGATTCGTGGCTTCCAGGCAACTGACGTGATGTGGGAGACGCCCGTTGAATCAGGGACGTGAACCCGGAGACCGTCTCGGTCAGCACTGGCCGACGCACCGCCTACCTGGTCGTCCTCGTCCTGGCGCCCCCGCTGCTGCTGGCGCTCGCGGTGCCGGCGGTGTGGGGGTGGGGCATCGGCGTACGCGATGTGCTCATCGCGGTGGTGATGTACCTGGTCAGCATCTTCGGCATCGCCATCGGCTACCACAGGCTCTTCACCCACAGGTCGTTCAGGTGCGCCAGGCCGTTGCGGATCGCGCTCCTGCTCGCGGGCGGGATGGCGGTGGAGGGTCCCGTCACGCTGTGGGCCGCCGAGCACCGCCGCCACCACAAGTACGCCGACAGGCAGGGCGATCCCCACTCCCCCTGGTGTTACGGCGACAGCGGCCTGGCCCTGCTGCGCGGCATGGCGCACGCGCACGTCGGCTGGTTCTACAGCGCCCGCCTGCGCTCCAACCGCAGGCACTGGGTGCCCGACCTGCTGGCCGACCCCGACGTGCGGCGGTTCGACGCCTGGTATCCAGGGGTCGTGGCGCTGTCGTTCGCGCTGCCCGCGCTGGCCGGCGGGCTTCTGTCGATGTCGTGGGCGGGCGCGTGGACCGGGTTCTTCTGGGGCGGCCTGGTCCGCTACGCCGTCGTGCACCACGTCACCTGGTCGGTCAACTCCGTCGCCCACACCTTCGGCGAGCGGCCGTTCACCACCAGGGATCGCTCCTCGAACGTGCGATGGGTGGCGATGCTGACGCTCGGCGAGGGCTGGCACAACTGGCACCACGTCGAGCCGACCTGCGCCAGGCACGGGGTGCTCAGGGGCCAGTTCGACCCGAGCGCGCGGCTGATCCGCTGGTTCGAGCAGGCCGGATGGGCCTACGGCGTGCACTGGCCCGACCCCTCCCGCCTGGCCGTCAGGGTGACGACGAGGCAGCGACCGCCGGGCTAGAGGAGCCTGCGCAGGAACGCCTCGGCGGTGGCGAAGCCCGCGACGACGTCCGCGGCGGGCCGCCGCTCCCTGACCATCCCCACCGCCTGGCTCGCGTAGATGTAGGCGAGGTCGAAGTCCTCGTCCGCGCGTGCCTGCGCGAGCACGGCGACCGCCTCGTCGTCGAGTTCCTCCTACCTGCCCTCCCACTGGTCGAAGAAGGCGTTGCGGAGGGCGCGGCCGCCGTACTCGGGTGGCCAGCCGAGCCGCTGGGCCACGTCGAAGACGCGCCCGTAGGCGGTGGAGGTCTCGTCCGCGGCCAGGATGCGCTCCAGCGCGGCCGCCGGCACGGTCGCCTCCTGGCAGGCCATGAAGGCGGTGCCTGCCCACGCCCCCTCGGCTCCGGCCGCCAGCACGGCGGCCAGCCCGCGCCCCGTGGCGATGCCGCCCGCGGCCAGCACCGGGATCCGCACCGCGTCGAGCACGCCTTCCAGCAGCGGCAGGGTGGCGACGTCGTTGCGCCCGTGGCCTCCGCCCTCGCCGCCCCTCGCCACGACGGCGTCGACTCCCGCCTGCTCGGCCGCCCGCGCCTCGTCCGTGGTGCCCGCCTGGGTCACCACGGTGATGCCCGCCTCCTGGAGCGGCCCGACGTAGCGGGCGTAGGGCCCGAAGCTCACCGACACCAGCGCGGGCCTGGCCGCCAGCACGGCGTCGAACTGCTCAGGGTTGCCGGGCAGCACCCACGCCATGAGCCCGACCCCGTACGGCAGGCCGCTCCCTGCCGCTACGGCCGCCTGCTCGGTGATCCACTGCGCCGGGGCGGAGGCCGCCACGCCGATCATGCCGAGCGCCCCCGCCCGCGAGATCGCCGCCGCGAGGCGGCCTCCACTGATGCCCGCCATCGGCGCCCCGACGAGAGGCACCGCGCGGTCGAAACGATCAGTCAGCCACGTTCTCATCACATGACCCACCATGCCCGATGTCGCGGCTGATGGTGGCGATGGTGTCGTCGACCCACTCGATGGTGGTGCGCACGTGCCTGAGCCCGTGGTCGAGCGCGTACCGGCCGAACGCCTTGCTCCCGTGCTCGTCGCAGAGCGTCTCCAGCATCGCGACCTTCTCGACATAGCGCTCACGCACGCGTTCCAGCGCCGCCACCGCGTCCACGGGGTCGAGCACGGGCAGCAGGAACGCCTGCAGCGCGCTCTCGCTCCTGACCGTGAGACTCGGCGTCTGCTCGAGGAGCCATCCGCGCAGCTGCGCCGAGCCCTCCGGCGTGATCGCGTAGACCTTGCGCCCCCTGGCCCCCTCGGCCTCGACGGTGACCAGCCCGTCGGCGGCCATCTTCACCAGCTCCGGATAGATCTGGCTGTGCCCGGCCTGCCAGACGTAGTTGAGCGTGGACTCGAACGATTTGGCCAGGTCGTAGCCGCTGGACGGGCCCGAGGCCCGCAACAGGCCGAGCAGTGCGATCCGTAGGGACATGCGCCCAGGATACCTAAGTTTTGACATGTAAATTCTTACATGTCAGGCTCGACATATGCTGCTCCTCCTCGCCGTACTCGGCGGCATGTTCCTCGCCATGCTCGATCAGACGATCGTGGGCACCGCGCTCCCTCAGATCACCGCGGACCTGGGCGGCACCGGGCTGTACACCTGGGTCGTCACCGCCTATCTCCTGACCTCCACCGTGACCGTCCCCCTGTACGGCAGGCTCTCCGACCAGTACGGCCGCAAGCCGCTGCTGCTCATCGGCGTGGTGGTCTTCCTCGCCGGGTCCGCGCTGTGCGGCCTGGCCCAGGACATGCCCCAGCTCATCGCCTTCAGGGCGCTGCAGGGCCTGGGCGCGGGCGCGCTGCTCCCGCTCTCGCTCGCGCTGGTCATCGACCTGTTCCCGGCCGAGCGCGGCGCGAAGGTCCAGGGCGCGATCGGCGGCGTGATGGCGCTGAGCTACCTCGCGGGACCGTTCCTCGGCGGCCTCTTCACCGACTACGCCAGCTGGCGGTGGGCCTTCTACGTCAACGTGCCGATCGGCGTGGTGCTGATCGCGATCATCGCCTGGCGGCTGCCGTACCTGAAGGGCACGGGCCGGGTCAGGCCCGACTACCTCGGCATCGCGGTGTTCACCGTCGCGATCACCGCGCTGCTGCTCGGCCTGACCGAGAAGGGCCTCGACGGCAACGACTGGACCTCTCCCGCGGTCGCGGGCCCGCTGCTGGGCTCGCTCGTCGCGCTGGTGGCGTTCGTACTGGTGGAGCTGCGGGCCGAGCACCCGATCATGCCGATGGAGCTGTTCGCCGACCGCACCTACGCGATCGTCAACGTGACCTCGTTCTTCACCGCCTTCTGCATGTACGCGGGGGTGGTCTTCCTGCCGCGCTACTTCCAGGAGGCGCTGGAGCTCAGCGCCACGGAGTCGGGCCTGCGCGTCTATCCGCTGATGCTCGCGATGGTGTTCGGCAGCGGCCTCGTCGGCGCGGTGATCTCCAGAACGGGGCGCTACAAGCCGTCACTCGTCGTCGCGCCGTTCCTGCTGGCCGCAGGCAGCCTGCTGACCGCGAACCTCGCCCTCGGCACCTCGGGCGTGGCGCTGGCCGCCTGGATGGCGCTCATCGGCCTGGGCATGGGCCCGATGCTCTCGGGCCTGACCGTCGCCATCCAGTCCTCGGTCGCGCCGCGGCACATCGGCACCGCCTCGGCCAACCTGACCTTCTTCCGCCAGATCGGCGGCTCGGTCGCGCTGGCGATCGGCGGCACCGCCTACGGCTCGGTGGTCGCCGCCGACGCGCCCGTGCACGGCCTGCCTGCCGCGCACGCCGCCGCGTCCGCCACCGTCATCCCCTGGCTGGGCGTCTCGGGCGCGGTGATCGCCCTGATCGCGCTGCTCGCCCTGCCGGGCGGCGCCGTCGTGCGCAGGCAGGCCAGGCCCCTGGTTACCGCCGACAGCTGACCTACTGCAGGCGGTCGATGGCCGCCGACAGCCGCTGCAGCGCCTCCAGGATGGCGGCCCACTCCGCCTCGCCCAGCTCCTCCGCCAGCCGCGCCGCGAGGGCGGCGTGGCCTGGCGTGATCTTCTCGACGGCCGCCCTGCCCTCGGGGGTCGGCCGCAGCAGCTTGGCCCTGCGGTGGGCGGGGTTGGGCTGGTACTCCGCCAGCCCTCTCTCCACCAGCAGGTCGGCGATGCGCTGCACCCCCTGGCGGGTCATCCCCATCACCCTGGCGATGCCCGCGACCGGCAGCGGCTCGTGGAGCACCGCGCCGAGCACCTGCCACCATGAGGCGGTCAGGCCCGCCGGCCTGGCCAGCTCCTCCGACACCTCGAGGAACTGGCCGTTGAGCCGGAAGGCCGTCAGCGCGGTCGCGGACAACAGCTCTCCCCTGTCGCTCATGAGCCCATCATGACCTCGGCGGCCGCCGGGTCGCTGTACTTGAAGAGCCTGAACCACGCGTCGAGCATGTCGGGCTTGTAGACGTCGAGCCTGCCGAGGATCTCGCGGGCGAAGGCGACGGGCTCGGTCGGCCCTGCCGTGATGAGGTCGCCGCCGGTCACCGCGTCGGCCTCCACGTAGCGCGCGGCACCGCCGTAGCCCTCCTGGGCCAGCAGGTAGCCGTCGACGGCGCTGGTGTGGTCGCGCTCGTCGAGCAGCCCGGCCCGCGCCAGACCCGCGACCGCGCCGCAGATGGCCGCGACCGGCACGCCCTCGGCCAGGAACTCGCCCGCCTTCGCGGCGAACGCGCGCAGGTCGTCTCCGGCGTCCCACAGCTCCGCGCCCGGCAGGATCAGCATCGCGCTGTCGGCGGGAGAGAGCGAGTCGAGCGTGATGTCGGGGAGGATGCGCATCCCGCCCATGGTCGTGATCGGGTCGAGCGTCTCGGCGACGGTGACGACGTCGTACTGCTCTCCACGCAGGTGCGCGGTCGCGTACCCGGTCTCCCAGTCGGCGAGGGTGTTGTAAACGGCGAGGTGAACGATTCGCTTCATGACAACATCTTGTCACTTCGACAGCATGTTGTCAACTGAAAGTCTGCAAGGATGGTCCCATGGCAGAGATCGTCGGCGGGGGACGTCCGGTCAACGACGCCGAGCGGCGCGTGATCGCGCATCTGCGCGACCGCGCGCCCGACGACTGGCTGCTGTTGCACAACATCGAGATCCCGCGCGGCGCCGACCTGTTCGAGGTCGATCTGATCGTGCTGACCGGCCACTCGGTCGTGGTCATCGACGTCAAGGGCACCAGGGGCCGCATCGAGGTCTCGGGCCAGCGCTGGTTCCCCCCGCGCAGGGAGGCGTTCGGCTCTCCCGTGGCCAAGCTGCGCGGCACCGCCAGGGCGCTGAAGGGGCTCCTGGTCGACAAGCACAGGGAGCTGGAGCGGGTCTACGTCGACAGCCTCGTGGTGCTGTCCTCCCCCGACGCCGAGCTGGTCGACGCGGGCGGGCGCGACGCCGCCAACGTCACCGACCTGCCCTCCCTCATCGACACCCTGGCCGACCCCTCCCGCGTACGGCGAGGCGGCACCCGCGACGCCAAGCCGTACCTGCCGAAGATCCTCGACGCGCTCAACGCCACCGTGCGCCGCAGCACCGCCCCGCCCAGGTTCGGCAACTGGGAGGTCGAGGAGCGCCTCGGCGGCGACAGCAAGGTCACCGAGTACCGCGCGTTCAACGCCACGCTGCCGGGCAGCGAGACCGTGCTGCTGCGCGTCTACCAGGCCGACCCCCTGGCCGACCAGGAGCAGCGGGCGGCCGAGCGGCAGCGCATCGCCAACGCCTACCAGTCGCTGACCAGGATCCCCTCGCACCCCAACGTCGTCAGGTCGCGCGACTTCTTCGCCATCGACGACGAGAGCAGGTTCGTGCTGGTGCTCGACGACGCGCACGGCAGGGCGCTGCACCTCCAGCTGCAAGATCGGCGCAGCGAGGTGCTGAGGGGCCTGCTGGCAGGGCTCGCGCACGTGCACGCCCACGGCGTGGTGCACAGGGCGCTGACGCCCGCCTCCGTGCTGGTGTCCGAGGACGGCCAGGCGATGCTGACCGGCTTCGACTACGCCAAGGGCGCGCCCAGGCCCTACACCGTGGCCAACGAGCTGACCAACGTGCTCGACGCCCACTACGTCGCCCCCGAGTGCCACGACAGGCCCGACCTGATGACCTCGGCCGCCGACGTCTACGCGGCGGGCGTGATCGCCCACCAGGTGCTGACCGGCGAGCTGCCCGAGGGGCCCGACGCGCTCTCCCACGACGTGGTGCGGGCCATGCTCGACCACAGCCCCGCCAAACGGCCGAGCGCGGCCGAGGCGCTGGCGGCGCTCGACGGGGTGCCGGCCGTACGGGAGGGCAGGCTCAGACGGCTTCTGCGGCGAGTGATCCTCTGAGCACCACCGCCTGGTCGAGGTAGTCACGGGCCAGCTCCGCCCGTCCCGCCGAGCGGTGCAGCTCGCCGAGCAGCTGGGCGGAGGAGGCCTCGCCGCTGCGGTCGCCGAGCTGCCTGAAGATCACCAGCGATCGTTCGAGACCCACGGAGGCGGGGCCGAGGTCGCCGCTGACGGCCTGGAAACCCGCCAGGCTCTGCATGGCGTAGGCACCGCAGTGCCGGTCACCGAGGCTCTCGAAGATGTCGAGCGCCCGCCCGTGGAAGCGCTCGGGCTCGCGCAGCTTGCCGAGGTGGATCGACACGCAGCCCTCGCGGTGGACGTCACCCAGCTCCTGGGCCAGGCGCAGCGCCTGTCCGAGCCACTGGGCGGCCTGGACGAGGTCGCCCGACTTCAGGCAGACCCTGCCGATGGCCTGGCGGGTGTAGGCCTCGCCGCTGAGATCCCCCACGGAGCCGAACATGGCCAGCGCGCGGTGGAAGTGCGCCAGCGCCGCCCTGTGCTCACCGCGGAACTGCGCCACGGCTCCGAGACCGCAGACCGAGGTGGCCTCCGCCCTGGTGTCGCCCAGCTCGTGGAAGGCCCTGCGGGCCCTGGCGAACATCTCCTCCGACTCGGCGTAGCGGTCCTGGTAGAGGCAGACCTGGGCCAGGCCCCTGAGCATGGCTGCCTCGCCGTAGCTGTCGCCCGCGACCCTGGCCGCCGCCAGCGCCGTCCCGTGGGTGCGCTGCCAGGTGCCGAAGTGGCAGCGCAGGTCGAGGTAGGGCACCATCGCGGCGGCGAGCCCCCACGCCTGCCCGCCCAGACCGGAGGAGGCGGCCACGCGCACGGCCTCCTCCAGCTCCTCGTGCTCGGCCTCGAACCAGGCCAGCGGGTCGGCGGTGAGCCGCTCGAGCGTCTCGCGCGGCAGCCACCAGCGCTCGGCGGCGGCCGAGCTGAGCGTGAAGACGGTGGTGGGCAGCCTGGCCGTGGCCAGCTCGGTGGTGGCGGTCCAGGTGGCGACGACCCTGGCCAGGGCGGCCAGGTCGGGTCCCTGCTCCAGCGCGTGGCACCTGACCAGGTCGGGCAGCCGGTAGCGGGGCTGGCCGAGCGGGTCGGTGCCGACCAGCCTCAGCAGGTCGGCGTCCACGAGCGCGTCGGTGACGTCGTCGGCCCTGTGCCTGCCGAGCACGGCGTCGACCACCCAGCCGGGCAGCGAGGCGCCGCCGAGCCTGCCCAGCGTGTGGAGTGTCCTGGCGGCCTCTGCCGGCAGACCCCTGTAGCTGTGGTCGAGCCCGAGGCGCACGTCCAGGTCGCCGATGCGCAGCTCGCCTATCCTGCGCGACTCGTCCTTGAGCCTGTTCTGGAACAGCGCGAGCGACCAGCCCGGACGCGCCGCCAGGCGCGCCCCCGCGATCCGTACGGCCAGCGGCACGAACCCGCAGGCCCGCACGATCGCCGTGGCCGCCTCCCGCTCCCTCCTCGCCCTGTCCGCCCCGATGATCCTTTCCAGGAGCTCCTCGGCCTCGGGCGGCGACAGGGGCTCCAGATGGATCTGGAGCGCGCCAGGAACCGACGTGAGCTTCGACCTGCTGGTCACGATCACCGAGCTGCCCGCGCCCGGCAGCAGCGGCCTGACCTGTGCGGCGTCGGCCGCGTCGTCGAGCACCACGAGCATCGGGCGCTCGGCCAGGACGCTGCGATAGAGGGCCGAGCGCTCGGCGAGCGTGGCGGGGATCGCGCTCACGCCCAGCGCCCGCAGCGCCTGGGCGAGCAGGTCGGCGGGGTCGGCGGCGGCCATGCACAGGTAGAGCTGCCCCGAGGGGAAGGCGTCCGCGAGGGCATGCGCGCCGCGGACGGCCAGCGCGCTCTTCCCCGCTCCCGGCGGTCCCGAGATCACCGCGACAGGGAAGGGCCCACGGCCGACGCCCTGGCGCGTCAGGAGGGCGAGCGCCTGCCTTCTGCCCACGAAGTCGGGAAGGTCGGGAGGGAGCTGCCTGGGTGTCCACACCCGCTGGGAGGGCGGCGTTCCCGCCAGCACCGTCGCCTGCACCTCGCGCAGCTCGGGGCCGGGCTCGACGCCCAGTTCGGCGACCAGCTGTCTCCTGATCTCGGTGTAGCACGCCAGTGCCTCCGCCTGCCGTCCGCTCCCGTGGAGGGCGAGCATGAGCTGTCCCCACAGGTCCTCACGGAAGGGGTGCTCGGCGCACAGGGCGCGCAGCAGGGTGACGGCCTCGCCGTACTCCCCTCGCTCCATGCGGGCGGCGATCAGCTCGCGCGCGGCGGCGAGCCGTACCTCGGGAAGGGGGGCGAGGCGGCGCGTCCACAGGGGATGGTCGGGGAGGTCGGACAGCGGGGCGCCGCGCCACAGCGCCAGCGCCTCGGCCAGCGACTCGGGATCGCGGCGGGCCACCAGACGCTCGAACGTCAGCAGGTCGAGCTCGTCATGAGCCACCTCGATCAGGTAGCAGGACCCCTCGGCGCGGATGCGGGCACCGAGTTCGGAACGCAGTGAACTCGCGTAGGTGCGCAGGTTGGCGTGCGCGGAGCGGGGTGGGCGCTCCCACAGCACGTCGACCAGATGGTCGGCCCCCACGAGATGGTTGGCGTCGAGAAGCAGTGTGGCCAGCAGCATGCGCGGCTTCCTGCCGGAGATGCGCACGGGCCGTCCTCCGGCTCGCGCCTCCAGCGGGCCGAGCACATGGAAGGACACCATGGCAGCCCTCTGTACGTTTTTTGTACGGATTATTCCCACCCTGGGGCCTGCGAAGACTTACCGGTGTGGAAGGGGTCCCAGTGAAACTCCGAGCAGTCCTCATCGCAGGCTTAGCCCTGGTCATGAGCATCGCCGCCGCCGACCCAGAGGAGGGGGGCGACCCTCCCAACGAGGTGACCGCCGATGTGAGCATCATGGCCACCAACTTCCAGCTGCCCTTCCCCTGCGGCCAGGCATGGACGGGCAACTCCAGCGCGAGCAGCGCGCACCAGTCCTGGGAGATCGACTTCAACAGGGGCAGCACGGCTGACGCCGACCTCGGCGACCCGGTCGTGGCGGCCGCCTCAGGCACCGTGGTCATCTCCGCCCACCAGGGCTCGGCCAACGGCTACGGCAACCTGGTCAAGATCGACCACGGCGGCGGCTGGTCCACCTACTACGCGCACCTGAACGTCCGCTCGGTCAGCTCCGGTCAGGCCGTCTCCCAGGGCCAGCGGATCGGCACCGTCGGCAACACCAGCAAGCCGGGCAACTACATCTCCCCGCACCTCCACTACGAGGTACGGCTGGGCAGCAGCTACCCCTCCAACATCCAGAAGGCCGTCTTCAACGGCACGACCTTCGGCTACCCCGTCCAGACCCTCACCTCGAGGAACTGCGGGAGCACCACCAACCCCTACACCCCGCAGGAGGTGTGCGGCTCGGGCTACAGCGTGATCGACTCCGCGGCCCTCGGCACCTCGGGAACCGTCTACCTGCTCTACAACAGCGGCAACGGCTACAACTGCGTCACCACGATCAAGAAGACCTCGCTCGGCTCGGCCACCGCCACCTCCGCCTATCTGGAGGTGCAAGGCAGTAGCCGGATAACCGACTCGGGCAACTTCTCCTACTACGCGGGACCCGTCAGGGCCTCGGCGGCCGGCAAGTGCGTGAGGTGGGGAGGCAAGGCGGGCTCCTCGGTCTACGACAGCCCGTTCGAGCACTGCGGCTGATCTCCTTCCGCAAAGGGCCCCCGGCGCGCCTGGGGCCCTTTCACACGAGGTCGATGATGTCGATCACCGTCACCACCGAGCCCCGCGTGACGGCGACCCTGCTCCCCACCCGCTTGCCGACCAGCCCCTCGACCCACTCGGACGGCACGGCGCCCTCCTTCAGCACGAACGCCCTCGGCCCGCCGTCCGCGCGGGAGGACGCCACGACCTCGCGCCCCGGCCTGCGGATGGCGACGTACTGCACGACCACCGTGGAGCCGGGGCCGACCTGGCGCCCCGAGCCGTCGATCAGCGTGCCCGAGCGTGCAGGGCCCGCGAGTTTCGGGAGCTCCTCGCCGACCAGCCTCGCGTCGGGCGGATAGCCGCCGAGGATGTCGAAGACGAGAACGAGCGGGTCGCCCTGTCCCGCTCCCGCCCCGCCGTACGCGAGACGCCCAGGGCCGACCAGCATCACCCTGCTGCCCGCCCTGCGGCCGATCAGCACCCGCTCCCAGATCCCGGGAACCCCGTCGCGTCCGAAGACGACCGTGAGGGGCCTGCCCGCGTCGTAGGTGTTGAGATGGGTCGCGTCGCCGCTCCATCCGCGGATCACGACCTCGGTCACCACCACGTCCCCCGGACTCGTGCGCGGCCCCGTGCCCTCGGCCAGCACGCTGATCTCGGGCGTACCGCCAGGGCGCTGTGAGGGCAGCTCGATGACCGGCCTGCTGCCGAACACCCCGCTCACGACCGGCGTGGTGGCGGAGGCGCAGGAGGTGACGAGCATGAGGAGCACCAGCACGGTCACGCGCACGGTGATGACCTAGCCCCGATCGTCCCAAGCGACTCCTGACCACCCTCCATCTCCCGGCAAACTGGGATGCTGTGAGCCGACCGAACCTGGCGCGCAGGGTCGCGGACGCGGCCGAGATCGCGCTCACCACCCGCAAGTACGTCACCTTCATCGACGTCGTCACCGGCCTGCGCTGGCTGCACAGCCGCCATGTCGACACCTGGAGACAGGGCAGGTCGGCCACGCTCGGCGAGCTGGCGGCCGTCGACGACGCGCGCCTGCTCGACGCGGCCGCCGCGCTGCGCGAATGGGCGCTGTCCAGGGGGCTGCGGCCGGTGGAGACGCCCTACCTGTCAGGCAGCAGGGAGCGCAGGGAGCTGCGCTTCACCGCCTCAGGTGAGCAGGGCTCCTTCCGCGTCCACTGGATTTCGCCCGACCTCAGCGACGCGCGGGTGAAGCAGCTGGCCGAACGGCAGAGCAAGGCGCCCGACCTGGTCGTGGTCGCGCCGCTCGAGACGTGGACCTGCGCCACGTGCGGCGACACGGGCCCTTACCTGATCATGGAGGACGACCGCCCGCACTGCCTCACCTGCGCCGACCTCGACCACCTGGTCTTCCTCCCCTCGGGAAACGCGGCGCTGAGCCGCAGGGCCAAGAAGGAGAGCGGGCTGTCGGCGGTGGTGGTCCAGTACAACAGGCGGCGCAAGGTCTACCAGCGCCAGGGGGTGCTGGTCGAGGAGGCCGCGCTGGCGCGCGCCGAGGAGCAGTGCCTGGGCGACGAGGAGCTACGCCTGCGCCGCCGCGACCGCGACAGGGAGCGCAGGGCCGAGCAGGACCTCGACTACCGGTCCAGGATGGCCGCCGAGATCCTGCGGCTCTTCCCCGCCTGCCCTCCAGGGCGCGCCGACTCGATCGCCGCCCACGCCGCCCTGCGCGGCAGCGGCAGGGTGGGGCGCACGGCCGCCGCCAAGGCCCTCGACGAGAACGCGATCACGCTCGCCGTCGTGGCCTCGATCCGCCACCTCGACACCGGCTACGACAGGATGCTGATGGACGGTGTGCCCCGCATGGAGGCCCGCGACCGCATCAGACCGGCCATCGATGCCAAACTGTCGGAGCTCAGGGGTAGAAGAGAACCATGAGCGACTGGCACGCCGTCAGGCAGACCATGCGCGACTTCGCGCTCAGCCTGCCTGAGACCCACGAGGACTTCCCTTGGGGCGATCGGGTCATCAAGGTCAACAAGAAGGTCTTCCTGTTTCTCGGCATCGACGAGCCGACCGAGAAGTGGAACCCCTCCTTCGGGGTCAAGCTCCAGTCCGAGGCGCACGGCCACGCGCTGACCGTCGAGGGCGCCGAGCCCAGCGGCTACGGCCTGGGCAAGGCGGGCTGGGTGACGGTCCCGTTCCAGAGCGCGCTGCCCGACGTCGAGCTGCTGCTCGACTGGGTCGAGGAGAGCTACAGGACGATCGCCCCGAAACGGGCCATCAAGCTACTGAACAGCGAGGCGCAGGGCGAAGCCGACCAGTAGTACACCGGTGATCCGCTCGACGCGCCGCCGCACCCGCGGCGTGCGCAGCAGCGCGCCCACGCGGTCGACCACGAGCACGTAGAGCGCGAACCAGGCGGCGTAGAGCCCCGCGAAGACGGCCGACAGCAGCAGCGCGTCGCTCGTTCCCGTCATGAACTGCGGCAGGAAGGTGACCTGGAAGAGCAGCACCTTCGGATTGAGCAGGTTGGAGAAGAAGCCGTTGCGGATGTGCCGCCGGCCCGCGTCCCGCACCGCCTCCTTCGGCTTGGCGCGGAAGGACTGCACGCCCAGCCACACCAGATAGGCGATGCCGATCCACCTGAGCGCGGTGAAGGCGGTCGGCGAGGCGGCCAGCAGCGCCGACAGGCCGAGCGAGGCGGCGGTGGCGTGGACGGCGAGGCCGAGCAGCCCGCCCGCCATCGTGAGCAAGCCGGCCACGCGGCCGTGCGTGAGGGAGCTGCGCATGATCAGGGCCGCGTCGGGCCCGGGGATCATGATCATGACAAGTGCGGTGACCGCGAAGGTCAGCAGCATGGCGGGGGTCTCCCGGAAGCTGGGCGCGCTCCGGGAGACCCGCGGGTGTGCAGGCCGCACGGAACCGCGGACGTACATGGGTGCCTTGTGGGCACCCTGATGTTACTTGTCCGAATTCCGGTACGGCGCCAGGGGCCTGCCCAACGTGGGCGCGCCCAGCAGCTTGGCCGAGGAGACGGCGTAGATGCCGTCGTTGGTGAACACCCAGACGATCTTGCGGTCCCACTCGACGTAGATGGCGTGGGTCTGGTTGCCGAGCGCGTAGTCCGGCACGCCCTTGCTGAACCCGCTGGGCACGAACTGCGCGACCCGCTTCGGCCGCCTGATGTCGGTGGTGTCGAAGAACTGCACGCCCGCGTTGTAGAAGGCGTAGGTCAGCAGGCCCTGCTTCGGCTCTCCCGGCGAGGTGTAGGAGCCCGACCGCTTGGGGCCGAAGCTGCCGCCGCGCTGGCAGTAGTCGGCGAACGGGGCGCCCGCCGCCGGCGCGGGCCTGGGCAGCGTGCCGACGATCCGCGGGTGGCGCGGGTCGCGGGCGTCGACCTGGAAGACGTCCTTGTAGGGCTCGTGGCAGTCCTCGCCGAGTGGGTAGCCCGAGACGTAGACCATGCCGGTCTTCTCGTACTGGGAGACGTCCACGTTGTCGGCCTCCGTGCCGCCGACCGACATCGGCAGGTCGAGGTGGCCGATCTCCTTCATCTTCGCCGGGTCGGAGATGTCGAGGATCGACAGGCCGTAGCCGCCGAGCGCGGCGAAGCCGTACTTGCCTGAGACGAAGAACGGCATGCGCGCGCCCATCCAGGAGGTCTGGTTGCCGCAGCGCGGGTTCTTGGCGTAGGCGGCCTCCTCCCCCGCGACCTGGCCCTTGCGGTGCCACTCGCCGACCTTCTTCGGCCGCTTCAGGTCGGACATGTCCCACGCCTGGTAGCCGGGCGAGTAGAGGTAGGTGGGCACCTCGGTGTTGCGCCAGGTGTCGAGCGGGGCGACGGCGATGAACATGTACTTCCCGCCGGTCCAGTACGGCACGTCCAGCGAGCCCGAGCCCTGCTGCACGCCCGGCTTCGGGTCGCTCAGCGTGGGGTCGGTCGTCACCGTGGACAGCAGTTTCCAGTCCTTCCTTCGCGGGCCGTCCAGGCGGTAGACCTTGAAGCCCTTGAAGGTGGTCTCGCCGCGCAGCTGCTCCACGCCCGAGGGGTTGTGGAACTTGCTCTTCTCGACGCTGTCGCCGAGCTGGTCGACCTGGCGCTTCTGCTCGAAGGACTGGATCATCACGTAATGGCCGTCGCGCCACTGGATGGTGGCTGCGCCCCAGTAGTCGGCGGCCTTCCAGTCCTTGCCGGTCAGGCTCTCGACGATCTTCACCTTGCGCACGTCGGTGACGTCGTAGACACGGGCCTCGGTGCGGTCGTACTGGAACAGGTAGCGGCGGCCGTCGAAGTCGACGACGTTCTGCCAGGTGTGGAAGTAGTCGGGGGTGAAGTCCGCGCCCCTGTAGGAGGCCTCCACCTTGATCGGGCCCTCGACGTGGCTCTTCGGGTCGTAGCCCTTGGTCTTGGGGAAGAGGTCCTGGGCGCCGCCGGGGAAGGAGAAGCGCTCCTCGCCCGCGGGGGTGAGTGCTGGGTGGCGGAACGTGCCGTCGAGCTGCATGCCGTACTCGCCGGGGGCGGGGTCGCTCGGGCGGCGGTCACCGCAGACGGTGGGGAAGGCGTCGTCGGGTTCGGCCTGCGCGGGAGCGGCCACCAGCAGGCTTGCCAGGCAGGCGGTGGTGGCCAGAGTCGCTCTGAACATCTTGTGACCTTTCGGGGGATGCGCCCCAGAGTGATGGGTGCGCGTCCCGTTCCCCAATGCCTGGTTCCGCGTTACGGAACCAGGGCGGCCAGCGCCACGCTCAGGCCGCGCTGGTTCTGGCCCGAGGCCTTGGCGTCGGTGGAGTTGATGGAGTAGACGACGGTCCTGCTCAGGTCGCGGGTGGCGCCCACGCCTGCCGAGAAGCCGTACCTGGCGCCCGTCTTGCCGTAGGCGACCTGCCCGCCGGGCAGCACCATCCTGGACATGCCTGAGGTGTACACGGCGGGGTCGCAGCCGCCGAACGCCGTCACCCTCGGGACGGTGAACATCGGCTCCAGCTGGGCGGGCGGCACGACCTTGCCGGAGAAGAGCGCGTTCACGAACGTCTCCAGGTCGCGGGCGGTCGAGATCAGGTCGCCCGAGGCCCAGGTGGAGGTGACGCTGGTCGCGGTCATGTCCACGACGGACGCGTCGCCGTACCGGATCGAGCCGGGGAAGCCGGCGGGGACGATCTGGTAGCCGTGGTTGTGCCTGCCGCGGATGTGCACCGACCGTCCGGGCAGGTAGCTGTCGCGCATGCCGAGCGGGCGCAGGATGCGGGTGGTGACCTCGTGCTCGTAGGAGCGGCCCGTGACCTTCTCGATGAGCAGGCCGGCGACGAAGGTGTTGGTGTTGAGGTAGTGCTGCCTGGTGCCGGGCGTGAACTCGACCGGGTTCCTCACGGCCAGCGCGACGTACTCCTCTGGCGTCCAGGTCTTGAACCTGGTCCGGTAGACCTCCTCGAAGCCGCCGTCGATCTCGGGCGCGGGCAGGCCACTGGTGTGGTTGAGCAGCTGACCCACGGTGATCTCCGGGTAGCCGGCGGGAAGCAGGCCGGGCAGGTACTCCTGGACGGCGCCGTCGAGCGACACCCTGCCCTCGGCGACGAGCTGGAGCACGACGGCGGTGGTGAACATCTTGGTGACGCTGCCTGCGCGGAAGCGGACGTCGTCCTTGGCGGGCCGCTCGGCGCGCAGGTCACCGACCCCCGTGACGCCCTTCCATGTTCCCTTCGTGCCGCCCACGCGCACGATCGCCGCGGTGGCGTCGGGCGCGGGCAGCTTCTCGACGCTCTTGGCGAGCGCCGCCTCGTTGATCGGCGGCACCTTGACGACGGGGTCGGTGGCGGGCTGGGGGGCCGGGCAGTCCTCGACGGAGGCGTGCGCGGGGGCACCGACGACGGAGGCGGTGACGAAGGTGGCGAGGGAGGCGAGCGCGAGGGCCGCGGGGAGGCTCTTGTTCATGTCCTCGATCCTGTCGAGAACGCCGAGTCTCCGGATCGCCTGTGCCGGTGAACTCCGGCCTCCCTCCTGAGAGGGAGGCCGATGGGTCGCTCAGGTGACGGCGAGCCGCTGGGCGTACTTCTCGTCGCGCCACAGCTCCTTGTCCAGCACCTCCAGCAGCGTCTGGGCGGCGTCGTAGACGTCGACGTGCCTGATGTAGAGCGGCGCGAAGCCGAAGCGGAGAATGTCGGGCGCCCTGAAGTCGCCGTGCACCCCCCTGTCGATCAGCGCCCTCATCACCGGGTAGCCGTCGGGGTGGAAGAAGCTGACCTGGCTGCCCCTGCGCTCGGGTTCGCGGGGCGAGGCCAGCTCCAGCGCGTCGCCGACCAGGTCGACGAAGAGCGAGGTCAGCTGGACGCTCTTGGCGCGGACCTGCGCCAGGTCCACCCGCTCCCACACGTCGAGCGAGGCCTCCAGCGCGGCGAACGACAGCACGTGCGGGGTGCTGACCGTGAAGCGCCTGATGCCGTCGGCGGGCCTGAAGCGCGGCTCGAAGGCGAACGGCTCGGCGTGGGCGTACCAGCCGGACAGCACGTTCTCCGCGGCCTCGTGATGACGCGGGTTCACGTAGAGGAACGCGGGTGCGCCCGGCCCTCCGTTGAGGTACTTGTAGGTGCAGCCGAGCGCGAAGTCGGCCGCCGAGACGTCGATCTCGAGCGCGCCGACGCTGTGGCAGAGGTCCCAGACCATCAGCGCGCCCGCGGCCTGCACCCTCGCCGTCATCTCGGCCACGTCGTAGCGCTCTCCCGTGCGGTAGTTCACCTCCGACAGCAGCACCACCGCCACGTCGTCGCCAAGGCCCTCGGAGATGTCGCGGATCTCGCAGTCGAGGCCCTCGAGGACGTAGTTGTCGGTCGGGAAGTTCGTCACGTCGGCGACCACGACCTTCCTCGAGGGGTTCAGCCGCAACGCCGCCGCCACCGCCTGGTAGACCGCGATCGACGTGGTGTTGCCCACCACCACCGAGCCGGGGCCCACGCCGATCAGCGGGGCGAGCCTGTCGCCCGTGGTGAGCGGCTGGGCGTACCAGCCCGCGCTGTTCCACCCGCCCACCAGCTCACGGCCCCACTCCTGCTCGACGGCGCGCCGCACCCTCTCGGACGTACGGCGGGGCAGCGCGCCCAAGGAGTTGCCGACGAGGTAGACGACCCCCTCGGGCAGCACGAACTCGTCCCTGAACGCCTTCAGCGGATCCGCCGCGTCGAGAGCCAGACAGTCATCACGATTCACGGTGTTCTCCCAGAAATATCGCCGCATTCCCTCCCAGGATCCTGGCGCGGGCCTCGTCGGAAAGGAAGGCCGCCTCCCTGACCACGGCGCCCACGGGGGTCTCGCCGAGCGGATAGGGGAAGTCGGAGCCGAGCATCACGCGGTCCTCACCCATGGTGTCCACCAGCAGCCGCAACGCCCGCTCGTCGAAGACGACGGAGTCGACGCTGAAGCGGTCGAGGTAGTGCGAAGGCGGGTGCTCGGAGGTGCCGATGACGTCGTTCCTGCGATGCCAGGCGTTCTCGAAACGGCCGAGCCAGAAGGCGAAGGAGCCGCCGCCGTGGGCGAAGCAGATCCTCAACGACTCGGGGACCCTGTCGAAGACGCCGCCGAGGATCATCGCGAGGATCGACAGGTGGGTCTCGGCGGGCATGCCGACCAGCCACTGCGCCATCCACCTGTCCACGCGGGGCCCCGAGGGCAGGTCCCACGGGTGGACGAAGACGGGCGCGTTCCTGTCGGCGCAGTGCTGGAGGAACTGCACCACGCCCTCGTCGTCGAGGTCCCTGTCACCGACGTGGTTGCCGATCTCGACGCCCCTGTGCCCGTTGGCGAGGCAGCGGTCGAGCTCCTCGCAGGCCAGGTCGGGGTCCTGCAACGGCACCTGGCAGAACGGGATGAACCGCTCGTCGGCGCAGATCTCAAGACTGAGGTCGTTGAAGACGCGGGCGGCGCGGACCGCCTCCCCCGCGGGGCGGTCGTAGGCGAAGAACACAGGCGTGGGCGAGACGACCTGCCTGTCCACGCCCATCGTCCTGGCCCGCACCTCAGGATCCCAGCAGTCGTCCTGGACCCTCCTGAACTCCCTGTCACCCACGAGGATCATCGCCTCGCGCTCGGAGTCGATCCGCAGCCGCGGCGCCCCCGGCCAGCCCAGGTCGGGCCAGCCCTTGGGGACGTGGTGCGTGTGGATGTCGGTGATCAACGACTATCCCTTGCCGGGGTGCAGCGCCCCGCAGCTGTCGCAGGTGCGCGCCTTCTCGTCGGCGTAGAACGCGGCGAAGACCGGCGGCAGGTCCTCGACGATGTCGCGCACCTGCAGCTCGACCTCGTGCACCACGGCGTTGCACTCCTGGCAGTACCAGCGGAACCGCTCCAGCGTGCCCTCCTCGCGGATCCTCTCGATCACCAGGCCGACGGAGTCGGCCTCGCGCTGCGGGGAGTGCGGCATGTTGCCCGGCAGCAGCCACATCTGACCTTCGCGGATGTGGACGGTGTCAGGGCCTTCCGGCGTCATGACGTTGAGACGCATGTTCCCCTTGATCTGGAAGAACAGCTCCTCGTAGGGGTCGACGTGGAAGTCGGTGCGCTGGTTGGGGCCGCCGACGACCATCACGATGAAGTCGTCGGCCTGCTCGAAGACCACCTTGTTGCCCACCGGCGGCTTGAGCAGGTGGGAGTGCTCGTCGATCCACTTGGTGAAGTCGATGGGCGGAATCATGATCGCTCCTTTGGTAGGTAGGCCACGGCCTGCATCTCGATCAGCAGGTGAGGGTGCGGCAGCTGGTGCACCGCCACCGTCGTGCGGGTGGGCCCTGTCTCGTCGAAGAACTCGCCGTAGACCTCGTTGTAGCCCTTGAAGTCGTTCATGTTCACCAGGTAGGTGGTGATCTGGACCAGATCGCCGAGCGCTCCTCCCGCTGCTCGCAGGATGTCGCCGATGTTCTCGATCACTGCCCTGGTCTGCGCGCGGATGTCGAGATCGGTGGTCCCCATCTCGTCCGACTCCACGCCCGCGAACGTGTTGTCGGGCCGCCGCGAACTCGTGCCGGAGACGTAGAGGAAGTCCCCTGCCCGCTTGACGTGCGGGAACCTGCCCCTCGGCGTGGCCATGCCCTCGACCAGCATCACAGCACCACCTTCCCGAGGCGCTGGATCTCCACCTGGACGTGCGCGCCCTCGCGCAGCGGCTCGGCGGGCGTGGCCGCGCCCGCCAGCAGGATGGCGCCCTCCTCGATCGCCAGCCCCACCTGTACGGCCAGCCGCGCCGCCTCCACGACCGCCCTGCGCGGATCGCCCAGAATGGCGCCCGTGGACCCGACGTGCACGGGACGCCCGTCGATCTCGAAGAGCACGCCGAGGTTCCAGTCGTCGGGGTCGTAGGCCCTCCACGGGCCGATCGCGTAGCCCGCGGCCGAGGTGTTGTCGGCGATCACGCTCTCCAGCGAGAACCTGAAGTTCTCGTAGCGCGAGTCGATCACTTCAAGCCCCGCCGCGACGGCCACGACGGCGCCCGGCCTCAGGGCGTCCTCGACCGTCTCGATCCTGCGCCCGACCAGGTAGGCCACCTCGGGCTCGACCCTCGGATGGATGTACTTCGCCACGTCGACCTCGGCCATCGACGGCGTCAGCCGCCCCAGGATGAGGTCGTTGACCCCCATCTGGCGGCGTTTGCCCTCGCTGGTGAAGCCCAGCTTGACCCCCGAGAGCGGCTCGCCGCGCAGGGTGAGGAGCTCCTCCTGGATCTCGTAGGCGGTGGCGACGTCGAAGTCGTCCACAGGCTGTGGAATCGGCGTCCTGCTGAGCGCGGCCTCGTGCAGCGCCTGGGCGAGCTTCATTTGGTCAGGTCCAATGCGATATCGACGATCATGTCCTCCTGCCCGCCGACCATACGGCGGCGGCCCGCCTCGGCGAGGATGGCGCGCGTGTCCACGCCGTACCTCTCCGACGCGGCCTCGGCGTGGCGCAGGAAGCTGGAGTAGACGCCCGCGTAGCCGAGCGTCAGCGTCTCCCTGTCCACCCGCACGGGACGGTCCTGCAACGGCCTGACCAGATCGTCGGCCGCGTCCATCAGCGCGTAGAGGTCGCAGCCGTGCTCCCAGCCCATGAGGTCGGCCACGGCCGCGAACACCTCGAGCGGCGCGTTGCCCGCGCCCGCCCCCATGCCGGCCAGCGAGGCGTCCACCCTGGTGCAGCCGTTCTCCACCGCCACCACCGAGTTGGCCACGCCCAGGCTCAGGTTGTGGTGGGCGTGGATGCCGATCTCGGTCTCCGGCCTGAGCGCGTCGCGGTAGGCCCTGATCCGGTCGCGGACGCCGTCCATGGTGAGACCGCCGCCCGAGTCGGTCACGTAGACGCAGTGCGCGCCGTACGACTCCATGAGTTTCGCCTGCTCGGCGAGGACCTCGGGCGGGGCCATGTGCGCCATCATCAGGAACCCGGCGACGTCCATGCCCAGCTCGCGGGCGGTGGAGATGTGCTGGGCGGAGATGTCGGCCTCGGTGCAGTGCGTGGCGATCCGCACCGAGGTGACGCCCAGCGCGTGGGCCCTCCTGAGGTCCTCGATGGTGCCGATGCCGGGCAGCAGCAGGGTGGTGAGCCTGGCCCGCCGTACGGCTCCCGCGACGGCCTCGATCCACTCCTCGTCGGTGTGGGCGCCTGGACCGTAGTTGAAGCTCCCTCCGGCCAGGCCGTCGCCGTGCGCCACCTCGATCGCGGCCACGCCCGCCTCGTCCAGCGCCTTGGCGATGGAGACGGCCTCGGCGGTGCTGTAGCGGTGCCGGATGGCATGCATGCCGTCCCGCAGCGTCACGTCCTGGACGTAGACCCTCATGCCCCGACCTCCGCCAGCCGCTCGGCGGTCCGCAGCGCGGCGGCCGTCATGATGTCCAGGTTCCCCGCGTAGGCGGGCAGGTAGTGCGCAGCCCCCTCCACCTCCAGGAACACGCTCACCTTCACCCCGCCTCTCGCTCCTGGCGCGAGCGTCCGCACCGGCTCGTCGTCGCCCACCTTGGTGAACTGCACCTCCTGCTTGAGCCGGTAGCCGGGCACGTACTCCTGGACCGAGGCCACCATCGCCTCGACCGAGGCGACCATCTCGGCCTCCGAGCACGACTCCACCAGGCAGTAGACGGTGTCCCGCATGATCAGCGGAGGCTCCGCCGGGTTCAGCACGATGATCGCCTTCCCTCGTCCCGCGCCGCCCACCCGCTCCAGCGCCCTGGCCGTGGTCGTGGTGAACTCGTCGATGTTGGCGCGTGTCCCTGGACCCGCCGACCTGGACGCGATGGAGGCCACGATCTCGGCGTACAGCACGGGAGCCACCGACGACACCGCCGCCACGATGGGGATCGTCGCCTGCCCTCCGCACGTCACCATGTTGAGGTTGGGCGCGTCCAGGTGCTCCTCGAGGTTGACCGACGGCACCACGTAGGGGCCGAGCGCGGCGGGCGTGAGGTCGATGACCCGCTTGCCGTGCGCCTGGACGGCCTCGGCGTTGCGCGCGTGCGCACCCGCCGAGGTGGCGTCGAGCACCACGTCGACCGAGGCGAACGAGGGCAGCGACACCAGTCCTTCCACCCCCGAGGAGGTGGTCTCCAGCCCTCTGCGCCGCGCCCTCGCCAGGCCGTCCGAGTCGGGGTCGATCCCCGCCATCGCCACGACCTCGACCTTCTTCGACAGCAGGGCCTTGAACATCAGGTCGGTCCCGATGTTGCCCGACCCGATGATCGCGATCTTCACGCGAACACCGCCCGCACCGAGCCGAGCCCGTCGATGACCGCCTCGAAGGCGTCACCCGCCTCCACCGGCACGACGGGGCCCAGCGCCCCCGTCAGCACGACGTCACCGGCGCGCAGGGGGTGGTCACCCGCGCCCAGGGTGTCGGCCAGCCAGACGGCGGCGTTGAGCGGGTGCCCCATGCAGGCCGCGCCCGCGCCCGTGGAGACCTCCTGTCCGCGCCTGGTCATCGTCATGCCCGCCAGCCGCAGGTCGAGCCCGCGCAGCCCCACGGGCGTGTTGCCGAGCACGAAGGCCCCGCTGGAGGCGTTGTCGGCGATGGTGTCGGCCAGCGTGATGTCCCAGTCGGCGACGCGCGAGTCGACGATCTCGATCGCGGGCAGCGCGAAGTCCACGGCCCTGATCACCTCGGCGACCGTGAAGGGCCCGCCGACCAGGTCACGGCCGAGCACCAGCGCGACCTCCGCCTCCGCCTTCGGCTGCAGGAACCTCTCGTACGGCACCGGCAGCCCGTCCAGGTAGGCCATGTCGGCGAAGAGCATGCCGAAGTCGGGAGAGTCCACGCCCAGCTGCTTCTGCACGGCGAGGTTCGTCAGGCCGATCTTGCGCCCGACCAGCCTGCGCCCCTCCTCCAGCGCCCTGCGGGTGTTGATCTCCTGTACGGCGTAGCCCTCTCCGGCTGTCGCGACCAGGTCCCTGACGGGCGCGCATGGCTTGCCCGAGCGCACCGCCTCGAGCAGCCGGTCGGCCGCCTGGGTGCGCACGTCGACGGCCTCGGACCACTCGTCATTCATCGGAAGACTCCAGCTTGATCGTGATCGTGGTGGGCTCAGAGTAGAAGTCGAGCGACTGCGTGCCGCCCTCGCGGCCGATGCCGGACAGCTTGACGCCGCCGAACGGGGTCCGCAGGTCGCGCAGGTACCAGGTGTTGACCCAGACGAGCCCCGCCTCGAGGCGCTGGGCGACGCGGTGGGCCCTGTCGAGGCTCGTGGTCCACAGGGTGGCGGCCAGGCCGTAGTCGGAGTCGTTGGCCAGCGCGACCGCCTCCCCCTCGGTGTCGAAGGGGCTCACGTGGCAGACAGGTCCGAAGATCTCCTCCCTGTTGAAGCGCGAGCTCTCCGGCAACCCGGTCACCACGGTGGGCTCCACGAAGTATCCGGGCCCCTCGGGCGCGCTCCCGCCGGTCAGGAACTTCGCGCCCTCCTCGCGGGCGAGCGCGTAGTAGGACAGGACCTTCTCCCTGTGCTCGGCGGAGATCATCGGCTGCGGGGTCACCGACGCCGCCCTCTCGGCCAGCCTGGCGCAGAACTCCTCGAAGATCGGGCGCTCGACGTAGAGCCGCTCGGTGCACAGGCACACCTGGCCGCCGTTGGTGAACACCGACCTCACGCTGCCCTCGACCGCCCTGTCCAGGTCGGCGTCGGCGAAGACCAGGCCGGCGTTCTTGCCGCCCAGCTCGAAGGAGATCGGCTTGACCCTGTCGGCCACCGACTTCATGATCGACGATCCGGTGCGGGTGGAGCCCGTGAAGGTCACCCCGTCGACCCCCTCGTGCGAGACCAGGAGCTGCCCCGTCGTGCCGTACCCGTGGATCACGTTGACCACCCCGGGCGGCAGGCCCGCGTCGGCGCAGATCTGCGCGAACAGGGCGGCCGAGCCGGGGGTGTTCTCCGACGGCTTGATCACGACGGTGTTGCCCGCGACCAGCGCGGGCCCGAGCTTCCACGTCATCAGCAGGAACGGCAGGTTCCACGGGACGACGACCGCGACCACACCGAGCGGCCTGCGCACGGTGTAGCTGAGCACGTCCGTCAGGTGGAAGGCCTCGGAGGGACGCTGGGCGGCGATCTCGGCGAAGGCGCGGAAGTTGGCCGCGCCGCGCGGGATGTCGAGGGTGCGGGTCTGATCGAGGGGCTTGCCGGTGTCGGCGATCTCGGCGGCGACCAGATCGTCGAAGCGGGCCTCGATCCCTTCGGCCAGGCGGCGCATCCACGCGGCCCGCTCGGCGACGGGCATGGCGGCCCATCCGGGCGCCGCCTGCCTCGCCGCGCGCACGGCCCTGTCCACGACGGCCGAGTCCGCCTCGTGGACCTGCCTGATCACCCGACCGGTCACCGGGTCATAGGACGGGAAGGGCTCGCCCTCGGCCACCCATGTGCCACCGATGAAGTGGGCTACCTGCTCAAATGACATCATTCCTCCACCAAGGGGTATAGAACTTCCCGGCGGTTTGGGACAAGAATGCGTTCCGTGACACGGAACCCCGATCGTCTGTCGATGCTCGAGAAGTCGTGGCTGGTGCTGGACGCGTTCCGTCCCACCGGCGGCCCGCTCAGGCTCATGGACGTCGCCCAGCACTGTCATCTCCCCAAGACCACCGCCTTCCGGCTGCTCACCGAGCTGACCGAGATCGGCGCGGTCGCGCGCAAGGAGAACGGCTACTACCTCGGCCGCCGGCTGTTCGAGCTAGGTAGCATCGTCCCTCTCGAACGCGACCTGCGCCATGCCGCGCTGCCGTTCATGCACGATCTCTACGAGGCCACCAGGGAGACGATCCACCTGGGCGTGCGCGACGGGCTCGACGTGGTCTACGTCGAGAAGATCCGCGGCCACGAGTCGTTCTCGCTGCCCTCGCGGGTGGGCGGGCGGCTGCCGCTCACCTGCACGGGCGTGGGCAAGGCGCTGCTGGCCTACTCGGGGCCCGAGTTCATCGAGGAGGTGCTCTCGCGGCCGCTGCGCAGGCTGACCCCGCACTCGATCGTGGATCCCAAGCGCCTGGAGGAGGTCATCGGCCAGGTGCAGGCGTCGGGGCTGGCCTACGAGCGGGAGGAGGCGCAGCGCGGAGGGGCGTGCATCGCCGCGCCGGTCTTCAGCGGAGGGGCCGTGGTCGCCGCGCTCTCGGTGTCGGTGCCGCTGGCCCGCTTCCACCCGACCCGGCTGGCACCCGCGGTGAAGACGGCGGCCTTGGGAGTGTCGCGGGCGCTGACCCGGTCCATCTGACTTGTCCCATGGCACCCGAGATTTGGCTGTCCTTTCGGACAGTATTGCGTTTCCCTCAACCCGCATTATGGTCCGGTGGGCCAAACCTGGGAATTGTGGGGAAATATCGTCATTGCTGGGCTTTTGGGGGTGCCGCTGGCCGTCCTGACCGCCCTGACACTCGCCCGGACCCGCCGGCGCCGCGGACATCCCGCGCCCACGCGCACGGCGGTGGCCGACGTGGGCATCGTCGCAGGCACGGCCCCCTGGATCTGGATGATCCTCACGCCCTTCGACGGTCAGAGCGGTGTCAGTCTCGTCCCGTTCACCGACCTGGCCGCGCTCGCCTCCGCCGCGCCGGCGACGGTGTTCGTGCAGGTCGGAGGCAACCTCCTGGTCTTCGCCTGCCTGGGCGCGCTGCTTCCCGTCCGCTCTGTCCTGTTCGCCGGGCTCGCGCGGGTGGCGGCCGTGGCCGCGTCCGCCTCGCTGACCGTCGAGCTGCTGCAGTACGGCCTGCGCCTCGGCCGCCACTCCTCGATCGACGACGTGTTGATCAACACCGCGGGAGCGGTCTTGGCCGCTTTGGTTACTCGCCGCTGGTGGAGGTCCCTATAGCGGCCAGGACCGTTCCACAGTAACGGCCCGCGAAAACTCGCGAGGATCACCACACGGGCACGATCCACTCAAAAGAAGCACGGGACCAACCTGCGTATCTGTGCGATCGTGGACAAGGCGGGGCAAGTTCTCTGGAGACGCCAAACCCGGTTGGTGACAGAGGGTGATCAAACGTGTCTGAATCCTCCCCGGTACCCCACGAGCCCCCTATCTATCGCCGCATCGCCGACGGCCTGCGCGCCAGGATCCTGTCCGGCGAGCTGCGCGACGGGGACCGACTACCGGGCGAGAACGCGCTCATGGCAGAACACGCAATCGCTCGAGCCACCGCCCGCCAGGCGCTGGCCGTGCTGATCAACGAAGGGCTGGCGGTGCCGAAAAGAGGTTCGGGGGTTTATGTGCGACAGTTCAAGCCGATCCGCAGGCACGGATCGCGACGCCTGTCCCGTGAGCAATGGGGCCAGGGACGGGCTATCTGGGACGCCGACACGCGCGGCCGTCCCTTCACCGTGGACGAGGTGGCGGTCGTTCGCGAGCAGGCGAGCGAGGCGACCGCGGGCGTCCTCGACAGCACCGAAGTGTGGATCAGGCGCCGCCGCTACTCGGTGGACGCGAGACCTGTCCAGTTGGCCACCTCCTACTTTCCCGCCGACCTGGTGGAAGGCAGCGCGATCACGCTGCAGGACACGGGTCCCGGCGGTGTCTACGCGCGGTTGCGGGACCTCGGCCTGCCGCCGGCGCACTTCACCGAGGAAGTGCGCGCCCGCATGCCGCACCCTGCCGAGGCCCGGCTGCTCGAACTGCCCGCGGGCACCCCGGTGATCGCGATCTCCAGGACCGCCTACACGACCGGCGGCCTGCCCGTCGAATACAACGAGATGGTGCTCGACTCCGCGTCCTACGTACTCCAATACGACTTCGACGCTTAGGTCAAGCCGAAATGTCAAGCGATAGGTTGACCTGTCCCTTGCGATCATTGATTTCTCTAGAGATGTGACGCACCTTCTAGAGAGAGACAAGCACGAGTGGGGACCCCGGGAAGGGTGACCAGATGTCCTTTGACCGGCATCTAGCCGAGATCGCCCGGGAGTACCCCCACTGGACCATCTGGCGGAGCGACGCGGGCCGCTGGTGGGCCACGCGACACCACCCGCTCAGCGCCGCGCAGCGCGACGCCGGGTGCGCGATGACCATAGACGCCGACGACCCGGAGGGGCTTCGCGAACAGCTGAGAGACCAGGATCGGCGAACCGGGTTCGCCGGTCCCGACCACCTCCACGAAGAAGTGAATGACGAGGAGCGGCGGCCTGGGCCCGCCCCTTGACGCGCGTGCTGTGGATCGTTCTAGGCGGGGGATCCACGGCACGCGTCCGGCCTCTCGTGAGGCCAAGAGCAGCCCGGTGCCGGGTTCAGCGTCTCGGCGGCTCCGGCACCGGGCCCCCAGGCGCGGAAGTCTCCGACCCTATCGGGGGCGGGGGCTTCCGCCCTGAACGTTGCGGCGCCCCCTCCTCGGGGGAGTGGCGCAGCCGAGGCGCCAGAACGAGCGTCACGGCGACGGAGGCCGTCGCCATGACCGCCATCGCCGTCCCCGGCGAGGTGTGCTGGGCGACGGCGCCGGCGAGAGCCGCGCTCACGCCCTGCAGGGTGAGCACCCCCGACGACCCCAGCCCGAGCGCCTGGCCGCGCGCCTGCGCCGGCGTGAGCGCCACCAGCCGCTCCTGCAGCAGCAGGCTCGCCGAGTAGCCGACCGACGCCAGCGTGACCACTACCAGCGCGACGGGCAGCCCGGGTTCCAGCACCAGCACCAGATAGGGGACCGCGAGCAGCAGCCTGAGCGGTGCGCCGAGCCGCGCCCTCCACCGGTGCGGAACCAGCCTGCCGATCGCCGCGTCGCCCACCAGCATCCCGAAGGCGGCGAAGGCGAACAGCAGCCCGGCGTGCCGCGGGTCGTAGGCGACGAACAGCGACTCGCACCCGACGATCAGCCCGTTGGGCACCCACATCGCCAGGTAGACGTGCCTGCGCGGCGGCGACGACCACAGCCGCCCGTTGGCCCGCCAGGTCTCGGCCACCGAAGGCCGCCCTGCCGCCCTGGCAGGCCGCCCGCTGAGCCCGAACCTGGCCAGGCACGCCGCGACCAGGTAGAGACCCGCCGCCGCCACGAGCGTGCCGCGAGGCGACAGCACCGTCAGCAGCACCCCGCCGAGAGCGAACCCGCCGATCTGCATCGCGCCCGTCGACATGTTGAGCACCGAGCGGCCCAGCACGTAGCCGTTCTCGGGGAGGATCTCGTCCAGAAGGCCGAGCCGTACCCCGCCGCCGAGCGAGCCGACCATGCCCAGGGCCAGCAGGATGACGAAGATCGCCCACAGCGGCAGCCCCGGCAGCGCCTGCGCCGCCGTGCCGAGGCCCGACACCAGCGCTATACCTGTCAGCGCGAGACGCGGGGGCAGCCTGTCGGCGGCCGACAGCAGCACGGCCGCGCCCGCCACCTGGGCCAGAGAGGCGCCGAACATGCTGAGCGCGGACAGCAGCGGCGATCCCGTGGCCGCGTACACGAGCGTGCCGAGCGCGAGCCCGCTGGCCGTCGAGGCCGCCACCTGCGCCGAGGCGGTGAGGAAGAACGGCGTGAACTCCGGCGCTTCGAACAGTTCCCGATAGGTCCGCATGGCGGGAAGTCTCATGAGCCGCCGCGAGGGAACGTTAGAGTTTCGCGCCGGCGCGAAAGGAGGACCGCCGTGGGCTGGTGGCAGGTCAACGCCGACACCATGGCCGAAGGCAGGTTCGCGCTCTCTCCCCTGGCCGAGACGACCGCGGCCCTCTTCGCCCTGCAGGCGGGGCTCGCAGGGCACCCGGGCCAGCGCGCATGGCTCGACGCCCATCTGCCCGCCTACAGGAAGCGGCTGGCGACCGACCCGATCACCACTCTGCTCCTCGGGGCGGCGCTCGGCCGTGCCTGGACCGCCGACTTCCTGACCCCCGCCCCGACGGGCGAGGACGAGCCCTCCTTCGCCGACGAGCTGGCGAGGATCCGCGCCACCCCGCCGCAGACCGCCGTCTCGGACCTGGCACTGTCGGCGAGCGGCCCTGTACCGGCCGAGTTGCACCGCTCCGACCTGCCCGAGCGCGCGGCGGACCTGCTGGAGTGGGTGTGGAGCGAGACCGTGCTGCCGTCGTGGCCGCAGCGCAGGCGCGTCCTGCACGCCGACATCGTCGCCAGGACCAGCCTTCTCACGCAGGGCGGCTGGGCCGCGGCGCTGGACGGCCTGCGGCCGGGGATGCGCTGGCTCGGTGACGGCAGGCTGCGGATCAACGCCCTGGACAACCCGCCAAGGGAGATCTCGGGCGCTCGACTGCTGTTCGTCCCCGTCACCCCGCTCACACCGAGGCAGGGCTGGATCGGGTGGAGCCTGCCGAGCCGGTATGCCGTGGTGTACGTCTGCTCGGGTGTCCTGGCCGAGGCGAACACCAGCCCTGTTCCCCAGGCGCTGGGGGCGTTGATCGGAGCGGGCCGCGCCAGGGTGCTCGTCCTGCTCGACACCCCGAAGAGCACGACGCAGCTGGTGGCGCTGACCGGCCAGGGGCTGGGCTCGGTGGGCCGCCACCTGAGGATCCTGCTCGACGCCCACCTCGTACGGCGCCGCCGAGCGGGCCGTTCGGTGCTCTACTACCGGACGACCGCGGGGGACGCGCTCGTCGAGGCAGGAGCCGGGCAGCCCGCCGGATCACGGTGAACCGGCGGGCCTGCCGTACGGACGCTGAAGGTTACTTGTGGGCCAGCGTGCCCAGGTTGACGTCGGTGTCCTCGGAGACGTGGCCGTCGGCGGGCGGGGCCGGCTCGGAGGTCTCGGAGATCTCGGCGGGCTCGGTGGGCTCGGTGGGCTTGGTGGGCTCCTCCTCGATGATCATCCGCACCTCCTCGACCTCCTCCACCGCGGGCTCGGCGACGACCAGCGGTCCCGAGGAGTTCTCCCTTCGCATGAGGTCGCCCAGCACCGAGCTGATCTCGTTGAGCCTGCGCACGACCTCGCCGTGCGTGTCGGTCAGGTAGGTGACCCGCCTTCCCGCGTGCTCGTCCAGCGAGTTGACCCGCTGCTGCGCCGCCTCGAGCGCCGACTGCGCCTCGGCCCGCGCGTTGGAGAGCGTGGCCTCCGCCTCCGCGCGGGCGCTGTCCACGGTCTGCTCCGCCTCCGCCCTGGCGGTGGTGAGCAACCTGTCGGACTCGGCCCTCGCCGCGCGCAGGGTCTCGTCGGCCTCCGCCCTGGCGGTGGTGAGCGTCTCCTCGGCGTCCGCACCCGCCTGGGCCAGCATGCGCTCGGCCGCGCCCGTGGCCTCGCCCACGCGGCGCTCCGCCTCGGCCTGCGCGCTGGTGAGGATGTTGTCTGCGGTCTCACGCGCGGAGGTGACCATGCGCTCGGCCTCCGCGGAGGCCGTCTCACGGAGCCTGGCGGCCTCGGACTCCGCGTCCTCGCGCTTGGCGGCCGCCTCCTCCTCGCCCAGCCTGAGAATCTGCGCCAGCCTCGGGCTGAGGTCGTCGTAGCTCTGGGGAGCCTCGACCATGCGGCGCCTGGCCTCGGCCAGCTCGATGCGGCCCTGCTCGGCCTGGTCGATCGCGCGCGCCAGCCGCTCCTCCAGGTCCCTGATCTGATTGCGTGAGCGGATCATGTAGTCGTGTACCTGACGCCGGCTGTAGCCGCGCATGACGACTTCGAAGGAGTCTTCCTGCATCAGGTCGGGGAAGCTCTCGTGCTGGTTTGTCATCTGGTATGTGGCGCTTCCCCTCTGTCCAAGGGTCGAGGAAGGCCACCCCTCCTTTCGAAAACTCTACGGAAAAAACCGATCACTTTCAGTCATGTTCGACGCACGAGGTGAACGGGGCAGGCGGGGCGCGATGACGCTGGGCACATCGGCCGGCACGGGTACGGAGCTGCCCCCGTCGGTGCGGACACGCCTCACTCCACCGGGGGACGGGGCCGAGCGGTGGGCGCACGCTACCGGCCTCCCTTCAACCAGACGGGACCGTGGGAGCAAGCCGCCGGCTCCAGCCGGTGGCGGGTGATGCGGAGTGCCTGGGCGGAGGGCTTGCGGTTTGTGAGGGTCCGACAACGACGTGTCAGGGAATGACTTTCCTGCCATCTGCCCAAGTCCGCAACCCGAACGCCATACCTGCCCGGGAAATCTCGGACTACTACGATGTCCAAGATGTACATCGCAGCGCTGGACGAAGGCGCAGTTCCCGACATTCACCCCGATGCCTACATCGCCCCTGGTGCGGTGGTGGTCGGCAGCGTCAGGGTGGGCAGGGGAGCCAGCATCTGGTACGGCTCCGTCCTGCGCGGTGACGACGAACGTGTCGAGGTCGGCGAGGAGTGCAACATCCAGGACCTGTGCTGCCTGCACGCCGATCCGGGCGAGCCCGCCGTCCTCGAGCCGAGGGTGAGCCTCGGGCACAAGGCGATGGTCCACGGCGCGCACGTCGAGACCGGCGCGCTGATCGGCATCGGCGCGATCGTGCTCGGCGGCGCCAGGATCGGGGCAGGCACCCTGGTCGCGGCCGGCGCGCTGGTCGGGCCTGGCAAGAAGATCCCGCGGGGCGTCCTGGTGGCCGGCGTGCCCGGCAGGGTCGTGCGCGAGCTCACCGACGACGACAGGGCGAGCTTCGCGCAGACCGCCGACAGGTACATGGCCAAGGCGCTCAGGCACCGGCAGGCGTCAGCAGTTTGACCAGCACGCCGTCCGGGACCGTCATCAGGTCGGCGCCGTCGGGCGTGGCGGGACGCAGGAAGCGCGCGTAGTCCACGGTCATCCTGACGTCGGGCAGGCCCTTGACGGCCTTGGCGTTGGCCTTGGCCGCGTCCTTCTTGAGTGCGCCGTAGCTGTCCCAGTCGGTGTAGCCGGTGATGCCCCACTGCAGCACCTTCGGCAGGTCGTCCCTCACCCAGCGCTGGCCGACCTTCCAGGTGCCGCCCTCCTCCTTGTACAGGGCGGCCACCACCCCGCCCGCCCTTGCCAGCACCAGCTCCATCCAGCCCTCCTTGACGGCCACCTCCTTGGGCTTGGAGCTGCCGTTCAGCGTGCTCTTGGCCTCCACCCTCTTGGCGTCGTCGCCGGTGCCCGTGGTGACGGAGACCCAGTTCGGCTTGGCGTTCGACTGCGGCACGCGCAGCATCACGCCGCCGAGCGAGAACTTCCGCTCGGGCTGGCTCTTCTTCTTGCCCTCGACCTTGACCCGTACGTGCATCACGATGTCGCCGGCCAGTTCCTGGTAGACGAAGGGCCCGCGGAAGGCGTCGAACCAGGTGGAGGTCTTGGGCTCGAGGTAGAGAGCGTTCTTGGCGGTGGCGTTGACGTCGAGCTTCGCGATCCTGTTCAGGTCGCCTTCGGTGTCGCTCAGCTTGCTCCACACGCTCAGCTCCGCCGTGTCGGCGAACTCGCTCGACGCCGTGCCGATCTCGCCACCGGGGTCCGGCGGCCGCACCCCTGCGACCGTGAGCGCCTTGGCGGAGGCCTGTGGAGCCTGCCCGGACGCCGTCCCACAACCCGCCAGCAGTCCGGCGGCGGCCACGGACGCGGCAATCTTCGCTCTCATAACGGACATTCTGCCTCGTCTTTACCTCGGGCTACGATGCCGCCATGCGGTTCACGGCCATCGAGGCGGATGTCCGCGCGATGGTCACCGACCCGCGCTGGACGGCGCTCCCCCTCCAGTCGCGCGCCCATGCGATCGCGTCCAGGGCGCTGGCCACGCCTGACGGCGGCAGGTGGATCTTCGGTGCGCACGCCCGTTGGTACCTCCAGGATCCCGGTGACGGCCGCTGGCACCTGACCGCCCCTCCCCGCCACTGTCCCGCGCGCATCGAGCCGCACACCGGCGTCCTGCTGCCGCACCTGGTGCCGCGCGGGCCCGACTTCGCCTTCAGCGGCTGGTCCAGCCAGGCCTTCGTCGGGCCCGACGTGCCCTCGGCGCTCACCTCCGAGATCCGCGCCCTGGTCAGGGCGAACGGCAGGCGCTCGGCCGACGAGTTCCCCCTCAGCTCCTTCCGCGAGGTCTTCGCGGGCGACGTGCCGGGCACGGTGGCGGCGATCTGGGCCACGATCATGTGGTGCGCCTACGCCCCCGCCTTCGACGGCAACGAGCAGTTGCTGTCGGTGTTCGGCGAGTACCTCGGCCGCCCGCTGCCCGGTGACGAGTGGGTGCGCTGGCTGCCCTCTCCGCCGCTGACCGCCCTCGTCACCCTGTACGGCGAGCGGGTCAGGGCCGGCGCCCCTCGGGCCGCGCTGCGCCTGGCCGCCCTGATGGCCGACACGGCGGGGATCCTCGCCGCCGACGCCCGGTTCGCACCGAGGGCCCAGGCGCTCATCGCGATGCTGGAGCCCAGCCTGCGCAATCCCGTCCTCGACCACCAGACGGCCACAGGCCCCCTCCCCGCGTACCGGCCACCCCTGGCCCCGCAAACGCGCGGCACGGGCCCTCTCACCCCACCTCCGGTCCACAGGGACACCACCTTCCCCCCACCCACCGTGGGCGAAAGTCCTGGACGGGCCACCACCGGCCATTCCCACGACACCTCGGGGCGGGCCACCACCGGCCATTCTGGCGAGACCTCGGGGTGGGCGCCCGCCGGTCACTCGGGCGAGACCTCAGGCCGATCACCGCATCACCCGGGCGAGACCACGGGGCGGGCACCCACCGGTCACTCGGGCGAGACCTCAGGCCGGCCACCGCATCACCCGGGCGAGACCTCAGGCCGATCACCACGTCACTCGGGCGAGACCACGGGGTGGGCGCCCACCGGTCACTCGGCCGAGACCTCAGGCTGGTCATCGGGTCACTCGGGGGAGGCCACGGGGCGGACCGGTGCGGCCCGATCGCGTGCCGTCCCGCAGTGGGCGCCCTCCACCGACCCGCGTGAGGTCGCCCGCGCGGCCGCCGCCGACGACGCGCTGCGCTGGACCTGGCTGGCCAGGGTGCCCGACCGCCTGGCGCGGGCCGTCCTGGCGGAGACCGACCCCGGCGAGCACCTTCGCCACACGGTCGGCGACCTCCTGGAGGCGGTGGCGTTCTCCCCCGACCCGCACAGGACGGCAGGCGCCCTGCTCGCGGCCGACCACGCCGACACCCCAGAGGGCCTGCCCACCGTGGCGGCCTGGCTGGACCACCGCCTGCGCCACGCCCTCCACACCCAGCTCGCCACCCCGCGAGGCGACACCACCGAGCCCGACGGGTTCGAGGTGGGGCCGCGCTGGCTCGACGCCGTGCCGCCCACCCGGGAGGGAGCCGCCGCGGTGCTGGGCGCCGCGTACGCCTCAGGGTTGGCGTGGTGCCGGCTCACCGGCACGTCCGTGCCGGGCGACGGCTTTCCCGGAGCGGCCGCGATCGTTCACAGGCTCATCCATGAGCGCGACGATCCCCATCTAAACCACTAATGCCGTTATTTCACCCTTACTCGGTAAATATCGGCCCAGTGCGCGGATTCTCCGAATTGTGATCTCGGAAACGGGAAATGATCCGTGTGGGGGCAGGGCGGCGACGCAAGGAATGACCCCGATGGGCCATGTCGCCTGAAGGGCCCCCGCCGTAACCTCGAAGAGGGTGTGGGCTGCGGAAGGAAGGACGACGCGGTGGGGCACGACGACCTGGACTCTCGGGTCCACGACCGTGTCGCGTTGGACGAGATTGCGCTCTACGCCGAGGTGCTCACCGCTGTCGCGATCAGCGAGCGGCGGTTGACCTTGGACGAGCTCGACGACGCGCTCGGATTGCGGACTTCGGCGAGCCGCTGAAGACCATCACATTGACCTAGTCCCGGACTCCCGCGGGGTCCGGGACATGGTTTTTTCTGATAGCTCACCGAAGCTCGAGATGACTAGTCACGAACGGACGAGCCGAGCGATCGCCGCCGACGCCTCCTTGACCTTCGCCTCGGCCTCCGGGCCCCCGGTGTTGATCGCGTCGGTCACGCAGTGGGAGATGTGCTCTTCCAGCAGCCCGAGCGCCACCGCCTGAAGCGCCCGCGTGGCCGCCGAGACCTGGGTGAGGATGTCGATGCAGTAGGCGTCGTCCTCCACCATGCGCTGCAGGCCCCTGATCTGACCCTCGATTCGCCGCAGACGGGTCAGATAAGCCTGCTTGTCTCCGCTGTACCCATGCATGCATCAAAGGTACCCAGTCAGCGGAGGTCACCGATCAGTTGTTCCCACTGCGCCGCGACTTGGGCCGCCGCGTGCCCCGTCGCGGTCTCGAGCGCCCCGGCGGCGAGGGACCTGCGCCGACGGTCGTCGTCGACCAGCGCGAGCAGGGCCGCGGCGTACATCTCGATCTCGCCCTCGGGCACGAGGACGCCGTTGTAGCCGGTCACGATGTACTCCGCGGGCCCGTTGGCCCCGTCGAAGCCCACCACGGGCACGCCGCAGCCCATCGCCTCCAGGACGGTCATGCCGAGCGTCTCCGCGCGTGACGTGGTCGCCACGATCGACGCCTTGGCGAACTCCCCCGCCAGGTCGGGCGTGGTCCCCATGAAGTAGACGTGGTTGTGCAGGTTCAGGTCGCGGACCAGGTCGCGAAGCCTGCGCTCCTCCGGGCCCGAGCCGTACAGCCGCAGCCTCCAGTCGGGGCGCTTGTCGGCCACGATCGCGAAAGCCCTGATCAGCCGGTCGTAGGCGCGGGCGGCCACCAGGCGCCCGCCGGTCGCCACGATCCTGTTGTCCATCCGCGAGCGCGGCCACAGCCCGCCGGGCAGGGCGTCGGGCACCACGTGGACAGGCGGACCCGCCGTCTCCAGCAGCCGCCGCCAGTCGTCCCTCGCGCCCTCGGTGGAGGTCACCACCGCGTCCAGCCGGGGATAGAACCGCTTCACGGGAGCCGGTACGGCAGGCCGCCCCCACTCCCAGGCGATCTTCACCGACTCCCTGGGCGCCGATCTGGCCGCCTGGACACTGATCCCAGGCCGGGTGGTGATGAGAACATCACTCTTCAGTGTGCGCAACAGGCGCCACAGCGCCACCTCGGTGCGCATCTGCCCGCGCGGCAGCAGTTGCCTCGACCCCGGCCTCGCTTCGATCAGCGAGCGCATCGCCACCTGCCCGCTGACGGGGAAGAACGGCTTCTCCTTCTGCCGCCTGACGCTGATGACCTCGACCTCGTGCCGCTCGGCCAGGTCGGAGGCGAGGTTGAGGATCGAGCGCACGTCCCCGCGCATCACGTAGGCGGAGGGGAGGACGAGGCTGACCTTCACACGCCCACCTCGATCCGCAGTTCGTCGTCGGCGGTGTAACAGGGCCTGACGGGCACGCCGTCCACGCGCATCGCCGGATAGTGCAGGCGGCGGCGCTTGCCGTCGACGTCGTCGAGCCGCGAGGCGAGTCGCAGAGGCGCAG
Organism: Nonomuraea roseola; assembly: GCF_039535395.1. Classification (NCBI taxonomy): domain Bacteria; kingdom Bacillati; phylum Actinomycetota; class Actinomycetes; order Streptosporangiales; family Streptosporangiaceae; genus Nonomuraea; species Nonomuraea roseola. The sequence continues at coordinate 3,119,123 of NZ_BAAAXC010000015.1, read as the reverse complement.
GCACGCCCTCCACCTCCAGCGAAGGCTCCCATGTGCCCGCGCCCTCGGGATCGGCCGCTACCACGTCGACCAGCGAGACGGCGGCGTGGAAGCGCACTCCCTGGACGGTCGCGACGGCGGCCACCGTGGTCTCCGCCGCCCCTTCCCCTGTGTCACCGCCCGGCCTGTCGGGAGCCTGCGCGGGGCCGCTGCGGTGCAGCGAGAGCGTGGCCTCGTGCCTGGAGTCGTCGTCGTCGAGCCCCGTGTAGGCCAGCAGGCCCGTGACCTCGAAGCGGCCCTCCCTGAACCAGACCGCGCGCACCTCGGCGGCCGGCTCGGCCGCGCAGATCTTCAGCGCGAGGAAGCCGTTCCTGGTGCGGTAGGCCCTGTAGGCGAGCGTGCGCCTGGACAGCGCGTAGGTGTCGAGGTGGTCGAGGGAGAAGCCGGGGTCGACGCTCCTGATGCGGGTGCGGCCCTCCTCGTCCCCCAGGTAGGCGTCCCATCTGCCCGAGGTCAGCGTCAGCGGAGACAGCGAGACCGCGAGGGCGGCGTCGCGCACCTCCACGCCCGCCGCGCTCAGCGCGATCTGGCGCTCCACCCCCGTCGCGCGGTGGCGCAGGACCAGCTCCATGCCGGGTTTCAGCGGTCTGTCGACGGCCAGTCTGAGGGAGAGCACGTCAGCCAGGGTGACTTCGGCGTCGGTCACGACGACGCGCATCCGCAGCCCCTCCCCGTCGAATGAAGCCATGCGACGTTGAGGTTACCGTGATTTTCCCGTTATGTGGAGAAAGCTTTTCGGCTTCGTCGCGCGTCTGACATGGGAAAGTCCGCAACACCAGGTGTTGCGGACTTCCGACTCAGCCCTTGACAGACTTGATCAGCAGCTGCGCCACGTCGACGACTTCCAGCGTCTCCTTGGCCTCGCCGCTGTTCTTCTTCTCGTTGATCGCGTCGCCCAGCATCACCATGCAGAACGGGCAGGCGGTGGAGACGGTGTCCGGATTCGTGGTCAACGCCTCGTCCACGCGCTCGGTGTTGATGCGCTTGCCGATGCGCTCCTCCATCCACATGCGCGCGCCACCGGCTCCGCAGCAGAAGCCCCTGTCCTTGTGCCTGTGCATCTCCTGCGTCTGCACGCCGGGCACCTTCGACATGATGTCGCGGGGCTGGCTGTAGACCTTGTTGTGGCGGCCGAGGAAGCACGGGTCGTGGTAGGTGATCTTCTCCTCGATCGGGGTGATCGGGGTGAGCAGGCCCTCGTCCACGAGCTTGGCCAGCAGCTGCGTGTGGTGCACGACCTCGTAGGTGCCGCCGAGCTGCGGGTACTCGTTGGCGAGGGTGTTGAAGCAGTGCGGGCAGGTCGCGACGATCTTCTTGACGCCCGCCTCGTTCAGCGTCTCGATGTTCTGCTGGGCGAGCATGTTGAACAGGAACTCCATGCCCAGGCGGCGGGCCGGGTCACCGGTGCACGCCTCGGCTGGGCCGAGCACCGCGAACTTCACGCCGGCGATGTGCAGCAGCTCCGCGACCGCCTTCGTGGTCTTCTTCGCCCGGTCCTCCAGGGCGCCCGCGCAGCCGACCCAGAACAGGTACTCGGTGTCCTCGGGCATCTTCTCGTCGATGAGCGTGACCTCGAAGTCGAGCTCCTCGATCCAGTCGGCCCGCTTCATCTCGGACATGCCCCACGGGTTGCCCTTGTTCTCGAGGTTCTTCACCATCACCCCCGCCTCGGACGGGAACGACGACTCGACCATCACCTGGTAGCGGCGCATGTCGAGGATGTGGTCGATGTGCTCGATGTCCACGGGGCACTGCTCGACGCAGGCGCCGCAGTTGGTGCACGACCACAGCACGTCGGGGTGGATGACGCCGTCCTCGCCGACCAGCGGCTTCTCCAGCAGCGCCAGCACGTCGGTGTCGGCGTGGCTGGTGTCACCCTGCAGCAGGTACGGCGCGACCTTGAAGGCGTGGTCGCGCTGGTCGAGGATGAGCATCTTCGGCGACAGCGGCTTGTCGGTGTTCCACGCGGGGCACTGCGACTGGCAACGGCCGCACTCGGTGCAGGAGTAGAAGTCGAGGAAGCCCTTCCACGTCGTGTCGCCGATCTTGCCCCTGCCGAGCTTCTCGGGGTCGAGGTCCTCGTCCTCGAAGTCGACGGGCTTGCCGTCGACCGTCATCTCGGGCGCGGCGCCCAGCCCGTCGGGGCGGCGGGAGAACAGCACGTTCAGCGGCGCGGTGAAGATGTGCAGGTGCTTGGAGTTCACCACGATGACCAGGAACACCAGCATGAAGCCGATGTGCAGGAGCAGGGCGATCTCTTCGAGCAGCGGGCTGGCGGGCAGGACGTTCCCCAGAGCCAGCGAGACGAAGGCGCCGCCGTCGTAGGGAAGGTTGCCGTTGGCGGCCGCGGCGCCGCGCGCCAGGAACAGCGTCCAGATGATGTTGAAGATCATGAACAGGACGAGCCACGCGCCACCGAGGTGGGAGCCGGAGAAGCGCGACTTGCGGCCCAGCGTCTTGGGCGAGTTCCTGACCCTGATCACCGCGAACGCCACGAGGCCGAGCAGACAGGCGACCGCGATGAAGTCCTGGAGGAAGCCCAGCACCGACCACTGACCGATCAGCGGGATGTGGAAGTTCGGCCGCCCGGTGATCGCGCCCTGGATGATCGAGCCGTAGGCCTCGATGTAGACGGTCAGCAGGATGAAGAAGGCCCACATGACGAAGAAGTGCGCCACGCCCGAGGGCGTCCACTTCAGCAGCTTCTTCTGGCCGAACACCTCGACCAGCTGCGCCTTGGCCTCGGCACCCGCGTGCGTCTTGGCGTACTCGATCCGTTCGGGCGCCGGTGGACCGACCGTCGCCAGCTTGAACAGGAACTGCGCTCGACGGCCCGCCACGGCGACCGCAGCGACGGTCATCGCGAGCCCGATGATGGCTACCCAGAGCACGATTCCTCCCACAGACGGCGTCAGGCCAATCCTACCGGTGAGTAACTTTGCACCGATACGGCCATATTAGAACATTGCTCTACGGAGTCAGATAGCGCTGCACCGTCGGCGCGAGCAACTCCACCAGTTCCTCCAGATCGGCGGAGGCCAGCGGCTCGAGCGCGAGCACGTAGCGTGCCAGCACCACACCGATGAGCTGGGCGAAGGCCGCCTCCATCCGCAGGTGCGGCACACCGAGCCCGTCGGCCACCTTATACAGCAGCGCGTTGGTGATGAACTCCCGGATCGTGCTCACGACCTGCTCGTTGGTCATGGCCGATCGCATCAGCGCGAGCACGGGCTCCCTGGCCTGCGCGTCGGACGTGACTGTCAGGATGATCCTGACGAGCCGCTCGCCGACCTCCTCGCGTGGGCCCTCCAGCAGCCTGGGCAGCACCTCCACCGGGTCGATCGGCAGGCGCATGGCCGCGACGAACAGGCCCTCCTTGGTGTCGAAGTAGTGGTGGACGAGCGCGGGATCGACCGCGGCCTCACGGGCGATGCCGCGGATCGTCGCCTTGTCGAAGCCCTTCTCCGCGAACACCTGCCTGGCCGCGGTGAGGATCTCACCGCGTGTGTCGCCCGCTCCCGGTCTGCGTCCCGTGCGCCGCTTCACGGTCACCTGCCGACCGCCAGGTAGACGCGCATCGGCACGGAGAGCAGGCCGTCGGGGAAGACCCTCATCAGCTCGGCCCGCTGCCTGGCCACCAGTTCGTCGGCGGCCTCCTGGGTCAGGGCGGCCATGTAGGAGTGGGAGCGCAGGTCGAGCAGGAACTCCTCGACGGCCACCAGGCGGGTCCAGTGCAGCCAGCGCTCCTCGACCCGCAGGGCGGCGGCGATCTGCGGCACCCGCCACTCGGGCAGCGCGGGCCCCCAGTAGGTGGGGCAGGACTCGGCCAGGCGCACCTCGTAGGCGGCCAGCCAGTCGGCCTGGCCCGCGTCGGTCGTGTTCCACCAGGCGGCGATCGCGCCCCCGTCCCGCAGGGCCCTCCTCGCCTCGGCGACGGAGGCCACGGGGTCGAGCCAGTGCCACGACTGGGCGTAGGTCACGAGGTCGGCGCCGCCGTCCCTGATCGGCAGCGTGTTCCCGTCACCCTGGACCGCGGCGAGGCCGTCGCTTCCCGCGCGTGCGGCCTCCGGGGGCTCTGCCGTCCTGGCGGGACGGCCGCGCGCCACGAGCCTGGCGAGCATCTCGCGCCCCGGATCGACCGCCACCACCCTGGCGCCGCGGGCGCGCAGCGCGCGGCTGGAGATGCCGGTGCCCGCGCCCACGTCCACCACCGTCGCGCCTGCCAGCGGGACACCCGAGACCTCCGACAGCGCGCGGAACAGGTCGTCGGGGTAGCCGGGCCTGCCGGCGTCGTAGGCATCGGCGACCCGGTCGAACACCCTGCCAAGCGCGCGAGAGGGGCCAGTGACACTCATGAGAACACTTTGCCCCACACAATGACCATCTAGACGCCGCTCACCGGGTCGCCGCGAGATGCAGTCTGGCGAAGGCCAGCCCCTCGGCCAGATCGTCGATCCTCTCGGTACGGCTGGTCGCCTTGCGCGTGTTGACCTCCAGCACGACCAGCCCGTCGAACCCGGTGTTGGCCAGCCGTTCGAGGACAGGCGCGCACGGCTGGTTGCCCCTGCCAGGCACCAGGTGCTCGTCCTTGTTGCTCACCCCGAGGCCGTCGGCCAGGTGCAGGTGCGAGAGCCTGTCACCGAGCTTGACCGCCATCTCCATCGCGTCGGAGCCCGAGACGGCCGTGTGCGACAGGTCGAGCGTGACCTGCGGGAAGGCGTAGTCCATCGGGTTCCAGTCAGGTGAGTACGGCACGACGTCGTTGCCGCGCGCCTTCAACGGGAACATGTTCTCCACCGCGAAGATCACGTCGGTCTCCTCGCGCATCCTCGCCAGGCCGTCCTCGAAGTCACGCGCGTAGTCGCGCTGCCAGCGGAAGGGCGGGTGCACCACGACGGTGCGCGCGCCGAGCCGCTCGGCCGCCTTCTGGGCCTTGAGCAGCTTGGCCCACGGGTCGCGGCCCCACACGCGCTGGGTGACCAGCAGGCAGGGGGCGTGGATCGCGAGGACGGGCACGCCGTAGTGGCCGGACAGCCGTTCGATCACGTCGATGTCCTGGCTGACTGGATCTGCCCCCACCATGATCTCGACGCCGTCGTAGCCGAGGCGCGCGGCCAGCTCGAAGGCGTCCGGAGTGCGTTCCGGATATACCGAAGCCGTGGACAATGCGATCTTCGCATTGGGCACGCGGATGACATCTGCCACGCTGCCAGCGTATGCCGCCGGACCTCGTACCGTTGAACCATGCCGCGCATAGCGAATGGGGCGATCCCCAGCCCCAACATCTGGAACGCCCCGAAGGTCTACGAGCTGGAGAACCGCGCGGTCGATCCCGAGGGCAGGGCGAACGCGGCCATGCGAGCCATCCGCCCATGGGACGGCGCGACCGTCCTCGACATCGGGTGCGGCGCCGGTTACCACCTGCCGATCTTCGCCGCCTCCGCGGCGAGCGTGACGGGCGTGGAGCCGCACGGCGACCTGGTCGAGCTGGCCAGACGCCGCTGCGCGGGCCTGCCCAACGTGAAGATCCACGCGGCCACCGCCCAGAACCTGCCGCTGCCCGACGCGAGCGTCGACGTCGCCGTCGCCCGCTGGGCCTACTTCTTCGGCCCCGGCTGCGAGCCCGGCCTGCGCGAGCTCACCCGAGTCGTACGGCGCGGCGGCGCCGCCTTCGTCATCGACCTCGACGCCACCCGCGGCGCCTTCGGCCGCTGGTTCCAGCGCACGGTGCCCTCCTACTCGGCCAGGGCCGTGGAGAACTTCTGGTCACGACAGGGCTGGCAGCGCGACAAGCTCGACCTTCGCATGGTCTTCCAGCGCAGGGCCGACCTCGAGGACGTGCTGCGCATCGAGTTCGCCCACGACGTCGCGGAGGAGGCCATCGCCGAGACCCCCGGATTAGAACTCCCCTACCCGAACGTCCTGCGCTGGCGCTACTTCTGAGCTTGACCTTGTCACCGGTGTCAGGGTTTAGCGTGGAAACATGCGGATCGGAGAGCTTGCCGAACTGACCGGCGTGAGCGCCCGCTCCCTGCGCTACTACGAGCAGCACGGACTGATCAAGGCACGCAGGGAGTCCAACGGCTATCGCCACTACGACCCTTCGGACGTCGAGCTGGTCAGCGAGATCCGCGCGCTGCTGACCGTCGGCTTCACGCTGGAGGACGCCAGACCGTTCGTCGACTGCCTGCGCGCGGGGCACGCCACGGGCGCCTCCTGCGCCGAGTCGATGGCCGTCTCGCGGCGCAAGCTCGCCGAGATCGACGAGGAGATCCGCGTCCTGCTGACCCGGCGCGCCGAGGTGGCAGGCCAACTCGGCCAGACCTGCTCTGGATGCTTCGCCAAGGGAGAATCATGATCAAGCTGACCACCGACAACTTCGAGGAGCTCGTGCTCAAGAGCTCCGAGCCCGTCCTGGTGGACTTCTGGGCGGAGTGGTGCGGCCCCTGCAGGATGGTCGCTCCCGTTCTCGAGCAGATCGAGGCCGAGCGGGGGCTCAAGATCGGCAAGCTGAACACCGACGAGAACCCGGAGATCATGACCCGCTACGGCATCATGGGCATCCCCACGCTGCTGCTGTTCGAGAACGGCGAGCCGGTCAAGCAGGTCGTCGGCGCCAAGCCCAAGCGCCTGCTCGAGGCCGAACTCGGCCTCTCCTGACCAGCACTACCTCTCCTGACCAGCACTGCCCGTTCCTGACCCGTCGATCATCCGTCCGCCCTGACGCGCTCGGCCCGCCTTGACGCGCTCGACCTGGTCTGAGGTGCTCAAGTCTGCTGAGGTGGCCGGGCTGCCGAGGTGGCCGGGCTGCCGAGGTTCCCGGGTCGCCGAGGTTCCCGGGTCGCCGAGGTTCCCGGGTCGCCGAGGTGGCCGGGTCTCTGAGGTGCCCAGGTCGCCGAGGTACCCGGGTTGCCGAGGTGCTCGGGCTGCGGCGGATTGTCGGCGGCTCAGGCTAGCCTGCTCGGCATGGCACCCAAGACCGCACAGAAGCCCGGTTACCGCTGCGCCGAGTGCGGCTGGCGCACCACCAAGTGGGTCGGCAGGTGCGGCGAGTGCCAGGCATGGGGCACGGTCGACGAAGAGGGCGCGAGGGCCGGCGTCCACGTGGTGCAGGCCGGGGCCACCAGCGGCCCGGCCGTCCCGATCGGCGACGTCAAGGCGGAGATCGCGACCGCCCGCACCACGGGCGTGAGCGAGCTCGACCGCGTGCTGGGCGGCGGCCTGGTCCCCGGCGCGGTCGTGCTGCTGGCGGGCGAGCCCGGCATCGGCAAGTCCACCCTGCTGCTCGAGGCCGCCGCCCGCATCGCCGAGCGCACCACCGTCCTCTACGTCACGGGCGAGGAGTCCTCCGCCCAGGTCCGCCTGCGCGCCGACCGCATCGGCGCGATCCGCGACAACCTCTACCTCGCCGCCGAGACCGAGCTGTCGGCGCTGATGACCCACGTGGAGAAGGTGCAGCCGCAGCTGCTCGTCGTCGACTCCGTGCAGACCGTCGGCTCGGCGCAGACCACCGGCGTCCCCGGCGGCGTGACCCAGGTGCGCGAGGTCGCCGCCAACCTCGTACGGCTGGCCAAGGAGCGCAACATGGCCACCGTGCTGGTCGGCCACGTCACCAAGGAGGGCTCGATCGCGGGCCCTCGTACCCTCGAGCACCTGGTCGACGTCGTGCTCAGCTTCGAGGGCGACCGTCACTCACGCCTGCGCATGGTCCGCGCGATCAAGAACAGGTTCGGCCCCACCGACGAAGTGGGCTGCTTCGACCTGCACGAACGCGGCATCGAGGGCATCACCGACCCCAGCGGCCTGTTCGTCTCGCGGCGTAGCGAGCCCGTCCCCGGCACCTGCGTCACCGTCACCGTCGAGGGCACCCGCCCGCTGCCCGCCGAGGTGCAGGCGCTCGTCGCCCGCACCGAGGCCCAGCAGCCGCGCCGCAGCTCCTCGGGGCTCGATCCCTTCCGGGTGCAGATGATCCTCGCCGTGCTCGAACGCAGGCTCAACGCGCGGCTCGGCGGCTGCGACGTCTTCACCGCCACCGTGGGCGGCATCAAGCTGGCCGATCCCGCGGTCGACCTCTCCGTCATGCTCGCGGTGGCCAGCGCGGCAGGCGACAAGCCGCTTCCCTCCGGCCTCATCGCGCTGGGCGAGGTGGGGCTGGCGGGCGAGCTCAGGCCGGTGCGCGACGTCCGGCGCCGCCTGTCCGAGGCGGCACGGCTGGGGTTCAAGAGGGCCCTGGTGCCGCGCGGATCCCTCGAGGAAGGCGGCCGCCGCCGCCCCGACGAGGAGCGCGCTCTGGTCCCCGTCGGGCCCGTCGCCTTCGCGCCCGGGTTCGAGGTCATGGAGGCCGAGAACGTGTGGGACGCGCTCACTCACGTCACCTGAGCTGGGCTTCTTCAGGAAAAGCTGCCGTAACGGCGCCCCGCCACGTGGGCCCGCAGTAGCGTGATGGACGGGGGTCAGCCTTGGTGCATCCTTGGCCTATCGTTGGCTTGCCGTAGACGATGGAGAAGGAAAGCTTCAGCGGCGGACGCCGGAGGTCGGCCGGTAAGCTGGGATTTGACTAGGACACGGGGGTCAGGTGGCAAACGACAGGAGTCTTGACGACCGTCGTCGCACGGCCCTTGCCTCGGTCGCTCCGGGCACGGCACTGAGAGACGGCCTGGAGCGCATCCTGCGCGGCCAGACCGGCGGTCTCATCGTGCTGGGCTACGACGGCGTGGTCGAGGAGCTGTGCAGCGGCGGGTTCGAGCTCGACGTGGAGTTCTCCGCCACGCGGCTGCGCGAGCTGGCCAAGATGGACGGCGCCATCGTGCTGCACTCAGGCGACCACAAGATCGTGCGCGCGGCCGTCCACCTCGTGCCCGATCCCTCCATCTCGACCGACGAGTCAGGCACCAGGCACCGCACGGCGCAGCGCGTCGCCAGGCAGACCGGTTTCCCGATCATCGCGATCAGCAAGTCGATGCGCATCATCGCCCTCTACCTCGACGGCATCCGCTACGTGCTGGAGGAGTCGGCGGCGATCCTGTCCAAGGCCAACCAGGCCCTGGCCACGCTCGAGCGCTACAAGCACAGGCTCGACGAGGTCTCGGGCACCCTGTCGGCTCTCGAGATCGAGGACCTCGTCACCGTCCGCGACGTCGCCGCCGTCGCGCAGCGCCTCGAGATGGTGCGCAGGATCTCCGAGGAGATCCAGGGCTACGTCGTCGAGCTCGGCACCGACGGGCGGCTGCTCTCCCTCCAGCTCGACGAGCTGGTGGCGGGGGTCGACTCCGACCGCGAGCTGATCGTCCGCGACTACCTGCCCTCCTCGGCGGCGCGCGGCAAGCGCAAGGTCACCGACGTCCTGCAGGGCTTCGACGCCCTGTCGGGCAGCGAACTGCTCGACCTGTCGTCGGTGGCGAAGGTGCTCGGACGCGGCGCCAGCGAGACCCTCGACAGCCCCGCGAGCCCCCGAGGCTTCCGCCTGCTCGCCAAGGTGCCCAGGCTGCCCGCCACGGTCGTCGACCGGCTGGTCGACCATTTCGGCGGGCTGCAGAAGCTCCTCGCTGCCAGCATCGACGACCTCCAGGCGGTGGGCGGCGTCGGCGAGTCCCGCGCCCGCAGCGTCCGCGAGGGGCTGTCCAGGCTGGCCGAGTCCAGCATCCTCGAACGCTACGTGTAAGCACTTCAGCGCAGGTGGAAGACGGCCTTCGGACTGCGCAGCCCTCCGGTGAGCACCACGGCCACGTACGTGCCGGGCAGCGCCGCGGCCTGTGTGCCCCCGCACGCGCCTCCCGAACGGCGGCGGTCCCAGTCGAGGGTGCGAACGTAGGGGATCCCTCGCTCCAGCTTGCGCATGTCGACGCCGTCGCCGCTGACGCAGTCGGAGGTGGACCACACCCTGTCGTCGCCCGAGGTGATCCTGATCTCCATCGCGCGCGCCCCCACGTCAGCCATACACATGACGGGGCCCGTGTTCACCAGCGTGACCAGGAAGTTGGGACGGGCGCCCGCGCCGTAGACCTCCTGACGCCCCTGGAGGTTGAGCACCAGGTCCTTCTCCTCGCACGGCATGCCGGGCCTGCGCGGCTGCGCCGTCGGCTTGGGTGACGGTGGCAGCGCGGCGCGCGGCTTGGGCGGCTTCGGCGTCGGGGTGGTCGTGGGCGTGAACATCACTGTGGGCAACCCCGCCAGCACCGACTCCGCCGCCGAGGACGAGCTCGGCGCCGACTTGGCGCTCGACGTGCTCTGCGGTCCGTCGGGGCCGCTGGAGCACGCCCAGGCCACCACGGCCACGACGACCAGCACTGCGACCAGGACGGTCATCCGCCGTCGCCAGTAGACATCGCCAGAGCCGCCACGCAGAGTATCCGGATCCATACGCACAGCATGCTTATTCCTTGCGCACGGAGGGTGACGACACGCCGTAACGCACTACGCTGGGCGGGTGGCCGACCCGAACCTCCTACGAGAGCCCATTCTCGACTGGTACGCGGACAATGCCCGCGATCTTCCCTGGCGTCGCCCCGACGCCACCCCCTGGGGCATTCTCGTCAGCGAGATCATGCTGCAGCAGACCCCCGTCGTGCGGGTCCTGCCGGTCTGGCAGCAGTGGATGGAGCGCTGGCCCACCCCCGCCCATCTGGCCGCCGAGCCACCAGGCGAGGCCGTACGCCACTGGGGACGCCTCGGATACCCGCGCCGCGCCCTGCGCCTGCACGCCTGCGCCAGGGCCATCACGGCCGAGCACGACGGCGAGGTGCCCGCCGACCACGCGACGCTGCTGGCGCTGCCCGGCATCGGCGAGTACACCGCGGCGGCCGTCGCCAGCTTCGCCTTCGGCGGCACGCACCCGGTGCTCGACACGAACGTCCGGCGGGTGCTCGGCAGGGCGGTGCGCGGGGAGGAGTACCCCCCGAACGCCACCACGGCCGCCGAACGCCGCCTGGCCCAGGAGCTGCTGCCCGCGGTCGGCGCGCCGGTCTGGGGCGTGGCGGTCATGGAACTCGGCGCCCTCGTCTGCACGGCCCGCGGCCCGCAGTGCGGGCAGTGCCCCGTCCAGGAGCAGTGCGCGTGGCGGCTGGCGGGCAAACCGCCGGGGGTGGCCCGCAGGGGACAGACCTACGACGGCACGGACCGCCAGTGCAGGGGGCGCCTGCTGGCGGTCCTGCGGGCCGCGCACGGGCCGGTGCCGAAGACGGCGCTGGACGTGGTCTGGGACGAGCCGGTCCAGAGGGAGCGCGCCCTGGACGGCTTGGTCGCCGACGGCCTGGCGGAGGTCCTGGACGACGGCACCTACCGCCTCCCCATCTGACCCCCGCTCACCGTGACAGGCTTCACGCCCCCGGCCCCGCGAGCTCCTCAGGGCCGCACCCTAAGGAACACTCAGCTCGGAACTTCAGCCCTGAGACCCTCAGCCAGGACCTTCCTGCCGACGCTCCGTGGCTGGAATCGTCGGCGAGGCGGTCGAGTCGGGGGCGGCGCCTTGGCTCCCCCGAGATCGCCAGGTGATTCGGGGTGGTTCAGGCAGCCAGTTGGAGGCCTAGGGCGGTGAGGTTGGTGCGGGCCCAGTCGAGCTCCTCGGCCAGCAGCGACACCAGCGCTCCAGGCCCCTTCGCCCGGCCCGGCACCATCAGGTTGTGGGTCTCGACCTCGATGTGGGCGGTCCCGTTGACCGCCCCCGACAGGATCGCGTTGAGCGTGTCGTGCAGCACCGCACCCGTGTCGGTGTGGTTGTGGACGTGGCCCAGCTTGACCACCGGCGCCCCCACAGCGGCCAGCCCGCGCAGCGCCGCCCCAGACTCCTCGCCGTTCCCGCAGGCCAGGTGACAGGCGTCGAGGCAGACCCCGAGGTGTTCGGAGTCGAGGCCGCCCACCCGCTCGACGGCCTGCTCGGTCGTCTCCAGCACGCATCCGGGCCAGGGCTCGAACCCCACCCTGATCGTCTTGCCGGTCACGCTGTAGATGCCGCGCAGCTCCCTGGCCAGCCGCTCGAGCCTGCGCGTGGCGATGGAGTGGAGGTCGGCGGGCCAGTCGCGACGCCACCCGATCGGGATGGTGGAGATGCTGCCGAACCTCACGTCCTCGGGAAGGAGGAAGGCGAGGATCTTGGCCAGGGCCATCGTGTAGCGATAGCGCTCGGGCTTGGCCCAGTCGGGGCCCGGCACTTCCTGGTTACGTCCGCCGGTGCCGTTCAGGCTGACGACCTCAAGCCCGCGCTCCTCCAGCGAACGGCGCAGCCGTACCAGCTCGATGCGGTCGGCGGTCAGGTGGTCGGCGACCGCGGGCGACAGCCACAGCCCCACTCCCATCCGCTCCACCCCGAGCCGCTTGCGCACCGGGACCGCATAGCGGGTGAGGTGCGCGATCAGGTTCTCAAGGTCTTCAGCGGGGTGCACGCCGGCGTTGTAGGCCAAGTGAACGAGCGTTCCGTCATCGTGACGCAGGCGCATCGGCTTCCTCCACGGCTTGCACTGAGTGTGTGTGTCCATCGCCTCGGACATTGCCGAGCTTGCCCGCCCGATGGGGGCCTGCGCGTCCGCCCTGGGTTGATTCCTTCGTACGCCCCAGGGATGAGTCCAACGTAGGGACGCCTTCTTGTGCGTCACTTGCGCGGGACTGGCGACTCTTTGCTCTACAGATTGTAGTACTACTTCAGGTGGCGGTATAGCCGATCTCCACCTGGAGCCCCCAATCCGACACCGAACCGATGCAACCTCCCTCTTCGACCGTCAGGGAAGGTGGCTGGAAACTCCGACAACGACCGTCCGGGGGTGCTCGGCCCGGAAACTCGGGGGGCGTCGGGTTGGCCGTTGCGGGGGGCGACGCGGGTGCTCGGGGAGCGTTCCCTGGAGGGAGGTCGGCCGGTGACCAGGGTGGCGCTTACGTCGGCTTGCCGTACAAGGATCAAACGGTCGGCGGACAGCGCAAAGGGCCCGCGGGGGAATCCCCGCGGGCCCTTTGGTGCAGTGCTACTTCTGAATCGGCTCCGCGATGGACGCGGCCGAGTCGGGCACCGGCGAAGGTGCGGTCTCGCCGACGAAGGTGAACTTGGCGTTGTCGCCCTCACCCTCGATGTCGATCTTGACCACCTGGCCGGGACGCAGCTCGCCGTACAGGATCTTCTCGGAGAGAGAGTCCTCCAGCTCGCGCTGGATCGTACGGCGGAGCGGACGAGCGCCCATGACCGGGTCGTAGCCACGGTCGGCCAGCAGCTGCTTGGCGGCAGGGGTGACGTCGAGGCTCATGTCGCGGTCCTTCAGTCGCTCATCCACCTGCGCGAGCATCAGATCGACGATCTTGATGATCTCGTTCATGGTGAGCTGGTGGAAGACCACGATGTCGTCGACACGGTTGAGGAACTCGGGCCGGAAGTGCTGCTTGAGCTCCTCCTGCACCTTGGACTTCATCCGGTCGTAGTTCGACTCGGCGTCGTTGTTCTTCGCGAACCCGACCCCGATGCCCTTGGAGATGTCGCGGGTACCGAGGTTGGTGGTCATGATGATGACCGTGTTCTTGAAGTCGACCACCCGGCCCTGGGCGTCGGTCAGGCGACCGTCTTCCAGGATCTGCAGCAGCGAGTTGAAGATGTCGGGGTGGGCCTTCTCGATCTCGTCGAACAGGACCACGGAGAACGGCTTGCGCCGCACCTTCTCCGTCAGCTGGCCGCCCTCTTCGTACCCGACGTAGCCGGGAGGCGAGCCGAACAGCCTGGAGACGGTGTGCTTCTCCATGAACTCCGACATGTCCAGCATGATCAGAGCGTCTTCGTCGCCGAAGAGGAACTCCGCCAGAGCCTTGGACAGCTCGGTCTTACCGACACCTGACGGGCCGGCGAAGATGAACGAGCCGCCGGGACGGCGCGGGTCCTTCAGACCGGCGCGAGTGCGCCTGATGGACCGCGACAGGCCCTTGATGGCGTCGTCCTGGCCGATGATCCGCTTGTGGAGCTCGTCCTCCATGCGGAGCAGGCGCTGCGACTCCTCCTCGGTCAGCTTGAAGACCGGGATGCCGGTGGCGGTGGCCAGGACCTCGGCGATGAGCTCCTCGGTGACCTCGGCCACGACGTCCATGTCGCCGGCCTTCCACTCCTTCTCGCGGCGCTCGCGCTTGAGCTGGAGCTGCTTCTCCTGGTCGCGGAGGGCAGCCGCCTTCTCGAAGTCCTGCGCGTCGATCGCGGACTCCTTGTCGCGACGGACGTTGGCGATCTTCTCGTCGTACTCGCGCAGGTCCGGCGGAGCGGTCATCCTGCGGATACGCATCCGGGAACCGGCCTCGTCGATGAGGTCGATCGCCTTGTCGGGCAGGTAGCGGTCGCTGATGTAGCGGTCGGCCAACTGCGCGGCGGCGACCAGCGCGCCGTCGGTGATCGAGACGCGGTGGTGCGCCTCGTAGCGGTCGCGCAGACCCTTGAGGATCTCGATCGTGTGGCTGAGCGAGGGCTCGGCCACCTGGATCGGCTGGAAGCGTCGCTCCAGGGCGGCGTCCTTCTCGAGGTACTTGCGGTACTCGTCGAGAGTGGTGGCGCCGATGGTCTGCAGCTCGCCACGGGCCAGCATCGGCTTCAGGATGCTGGCGGCGTCGATCGCGCCCTCCGCGGCGCCCGCGCCGACGAGCGTGTGGAGCTCGTCGATGAACAGGATGATGTCGCCGCGCGTGCGGATCTCCTTGAGCACCTTCTTCAGGCGCTCCTCGAAGTCACCGCGGTAGCGGGAGCCCGCGACCAGAGCGCCGAGGTCAAGCGTGTAGAGCTGCTTGTCCTTCAGCGTCTCGGGAACCTCGCCCCTGACGATCTTCTGCGACAGGCCCTCGACGACGGCGGTCTTGCCGACGCCGGGCTCGCCGATGAGAACGGGGTTGTTCTTGGTCCTCCTGGAGAGGACCTGCATGACCCGCTCGATCTCCTTCTCACGGCCGATGACCGGATCCAGCTTGCCCTCGCGGGCGGCCTGGGTCAGGTTGCGGCCGAACTGGTCGAGCACCAGGGAAGTGGAAGGCGCGGACTCCTGCGGACCACCCGCGGCGGCCGGCTCCTTGCCCTGGTAGCCGTGGAGCAGCTGGATGACCTGCTGCCGCACACGGTTGAGATCGGCTCCAAGCTTGACCAGCACCTGGGCTGCCACACCCTCACCCTCACGGATGAGCCCGAGCAGGATGTGCTCGGTTCCGATGTAGTTGTGACCCAGCTGCAAAGCCTCACGGAGCGACAGCTCAAGAACCTTCTTGGCCCGCGGGGTGAACGGAATGTGCCCCGACGGAGCCGACTGGCCCTGGCCGATGATCTCCTCGACCTGCTGGCGCACACCCTCAAGGCTGATGCCGAGGCTCTCCAGAGCCTTGGCGGCTACGCCCTCACCTTCATGGATCAAACCAAGAAGAATGTGCTCAGTGCCGATGTAGTTGTGGTTGAGCATCCTGGCCTCTTCTTGGGCCAGGACGACAACCCGCCTTGCTCGGTCGGTGAACCTCTCGAACATCTCGTCGCTCCTCACAGAGCGGTCAGTCAGGCCGGTAAATCCGGTCCCGTCCTCCCGCATGCTAGCCCTGGCTCGGCGAACCATGCCTCTTGCCGCTGACACGCTCTATAGCAGAGACGTTCCCCGAGAGCAGGGCGTTCACCCTCCATCCAACTACTGTCTGGGGGTGCTGTGTTCCCGATACGCCGCAAGCGAACGACGTTTAGAGCGCTGACGCGCGGCTGCGCGACACGCCCGGTTTTCATCAGGCAAACACGATCATGCGCTTATGGCGATCTCCGGGGTTCTAGGCGATCGTCATAAGCGCATGATGTCAGTGAGCCGCTTGGTACTTCTCCACGACGGTGGAGGCGATCCGGCCGCGCTCGCTGACGGGAAGTCCGTGAGCCTTGGCCCACTGCCGAATCTCCGAGCTCTGCTCACGGCTCATCGAACGCGTGCCACCCCGCGCCCTGCGACGCGTGGCGGCCGCACCCGACTTGCGTGCGGCCTGCTGGAAAGGCGACAGCGCGTCCCGCAGCTTCTTGGCGTTATCGACGCTGAGGTCAATCTCATAGGACGCCCCGTCAATGGCGAAGCTGACCGTCTCATTGGCCTCGCCCCCATCGAGGTCATCGATGAGAATCTCCTGGATCTGCTTGGCCATCTACGGAATCCTTTCCCGGAGCATTGTTTCATTCGCCTGCCAAACATATACCCGAAAAGGCAGCGAGACAATTCAGCGCTTCGCGGATTCCGCTGACTAGTGAGCCAGGTCTGGTTCTCCGGTGGATCCGCCCGGTTTGGACGATGTCCAGCGGCTGCATTCCGTCCCCACGGCGCCTCTTCGGGTTTGTAGGGACGAGCCCTTTATGCACAAGCTGCCGTCGACACCCACGGACGGCTGATGACCACAGTCCGCCCCGACCATAGCGCCCCATAGACGGCCGCTACCTGGCGGGGGTGTCACACCCAGCCTAATGCCAGTCTCTCCAGACTCCTTACCCGATCGCCCGGAAAATCCCAAAAAAAACCGGATCTGGGGCGGATGCACACTTCAGCGAGCCTCTTTGATCACCCGCGAACCCGCCGCCTTGTCATGGATGCCCTGCTGGAGTGGCCTGTCGATCAAGATGGACAGGCCCACGGCGAAGGCCAGGATTCCCGCCAGGAGATTGACGCCTGGAATCCCCACAAGCACCATCGCTCCGGGATAGAGGGCCGCCCGTTTAGCCAGATCCGCCCTCGTCAGCGCCCTGCCGGGAGCGGGCGCCAGCCTAATCTTCATGATCACCTTACCGAAGGTGCGACCGCGCCGGTAATGCGCGAGGCAGTCATAGGCCGCATAACCCGAGCCGACCACGAGCCAGGCGAACAACCCGGGTAGCCGCCCCTCGAAGCTGTCGAGAAGCCCTACAGTCCGCAACAAACCCCAGGCCGCGATGAACAGAATGTAATAGAAGACGCCGATGACCAGCGCCTCAATACTTCGCGCCGCGAGCCGTTCCCACCAATCCGCGGGTACGGCGGGCACTCCGGACGCGACCATAACGCCCATTGTGTACGGCGGGCGACCACGATTACAGGTCCCACGCGCGAAAACAGGGGCCGGCGTCGAGCCGGCCCCTGATTCTTTAGGATTCCGCTTACTTGATCTTCACGACGACGGTCTTGGCCACCTTGTCGGCGAAGGTCTGCTGAAGCGGCTTGTCCCAGAACTGCGAGACACCGTTCAGGATGATCAGCAGGCCGCCGAGCAGACCGCCGAGAGTGAACGGAAGCACGCCCAGGATGTTGCCACCCCAGGTGACGCCCGCGCGCTTCAGCGCGGCGTCGCTCCTGAGCCCGCCCGCGGTCAGCGGCGCGCCCACTTCGGTGATCTTGATGCCCATGACCATCTTGCCGACGGTCTGCCCCTTGGACTTCGTGAGGAAGAACTCGTAGGCGATGTAGAGCAGGGTGACGATCACCACGGTGATCACGTTGAGGATCCAGTAGCCGGAGGGCTGCGTGATCGTCCCCGTGTTGAGGTCGTAGCTGGCCTGGGTGATCAGGATCGCGCCCAGGATCAGTCCCAGGACGATCCCGATGACCACGCCGGCGAGACCGATGATCAGACCGTCGATGATGCGGGCGACCAGCCGCTGCCACCATTCGGCGAGCGGAGCGGGAGCGCCGGGAGGCTGCACCCCCGCGGGCGCGCCGTACGGCTGGCCGTAGCCGGGCTGCTGCCCGTAGGCCGGCTGCTGCTGCTGGCCGTACGCCTGCTGCTGGCCGTAGGGCGACTGCTGCCCGTAGCCGGGCTGCGACTGGCCCTGCTGGCCATAGCCCTGCTGGGGCTGCTGGCCGTAACCGGGCTGCTGGCCGTAGTCAGGCTGCTGGCCATAGGACGGTTGCTGCTGGCCGTAACCGGGCTGGCTCGGCTGGCTCTGGCCGTAGCCCGGCTGCTGCTGGCCGTAACCGGGCTGCTGACCCGAGGAAGGCTGCTGCTGGCCGTAGCCGGGCTGGCTCTGCTGACCATAACCGGGCTGCTGGCCGTAGCCGGGCTGGCCGTACTCGGGCTGCTGACCCGAGGCGGCCTGCTGACCGTAGCCCTGCTGCCCGTAGGACGGCTGCTGCTGGCCGTAGCCCTGCTGCCCGTACTCGGGCTGCTGGCTCTGGCCCTGCTGGCCGTAGGAAGGCTGTCCGTAGCCTGGCTGCTGACCGGAGGAGGCGGCCTGCTGGCCGTACCCCTGCTGGCCGTAGCCCTGCTGCTGTTGCTGACCGTAAGGCTGCTGACCGTAGCCCTGCTGGCCGTAGTCGGGCTGCTGCTGGCCCTGGTGACCGTAGCCGCCGCCGTCTTGGCGATAGCCCACGATCGTCGCGTCTGGATCGGGGTCGCCCTGGCGTCCCGCGTTCTGCTGACCGTATCCATGAGTCCCAGCGGAATTGTCTTCAGGCTGGTCCTGTGGATACGGCGGCTGTCCGGTGCTCACCGTGTCACCTCGCTTCGATGGCGCATGTGGCACATGTCAGGACACATGCTTGCTGTTGCCCAACGTATCGACATGAGTATCAACAATCACCTTTCCCCTTGGTCAACGTCTGAGTCAACCGTGTCCAGATGGAGCAACATCCGGGTGTTGCCAAGGGTGTTGGGCTTCACATGTTCAAGATCGAGAAACTCCGCGATCCCTTCGTCGTAGGAAGCCAGCAACTCGGCATAGACCTCGGGTGATACAGGTGCGCCCTCGATCGGGACGAAGCCATGGCGTGCGAAGAAGTCGACCTCGAAAGTCAGGCAGAAGACCCTGCGCAGACCCAGGTCACGGGCCGTCGCGACCAGTGCGGTAACAATACGGTGACCGATTCCCGCACCCCTGTATTCGGGGTCGACGGCGACCGTTCGGATTTCCGCCAGATCCTCCCACAGCACGTGGAGCGCGCCGCAGCCCACGACCTCGCCGCCGCGATCGGCGACCCAGAACTCCTGGACGTCCTCGTACAGCGTGACGGTGGCCTTCTCCAGCAACCGGGGGCCCGCCCCCGCGTACGTGTCGACCAGGCGCCTGATGGCTCTGACGTCGGGCGTGCGGGCGCGCCTCACGACGATCTCGGTGTCCTTCGGGGTGCGCTCGGCGACCTGCTCCATGGCCCTTCAGCGTACCCAGCCCGTTTCGGCCCATCCTTAACTACCGTCACATGACGCGCTGTAGCAAGTCGCACACAGTGCGCAGCGCTGGAGTAACAGTCCGACAAATCCACCTAAAGCCGGGCAATACGCTTGCAATGCCCTGGTAGATCGGGCTTTCGCGTGATCACGCCGTGACGCTTCGGTTGCACAACCTCTACGGGATTGGCAGTTCTGGTTGAGCAGGAACCTGGCTTGCACTAGTGTCCAGCGACGATGTCCCCCACGCGACACGCGTGGAGACGCGCCTAATCCCCGCAACCCGGGGAGCCGGGGACCCGCCGGCGGCCAGCACCGCCAATGGGGTGAGTCCGAGCACGTGCTCGGTAGGGCTGCTCCGGCCCGAACCCGTCAGCTAACCCGGTAGGCGGCAACGAGAGGAGCCGGTTGGTGAAGCGCACGCGTACCCACGAGGGGAAGACCGCGGGCAAGCACGCCCGCCCCCACGAACCCGGCGCCCTGCGCAAACGGTTCGCCATCGTGGGCGCGGCGATGGTCGTCCTGGCTCTCACCGTCCCGCTCGGCTCGGCCGCCGCCGACCCCAAGCCGACGCTGAAGGAGCTCTCCGAGCAGGTCGAGAAGCTCCACAACGACATCGAGACGCTGACCGAGCAGTACAACGGCCAGCGCGAGAAGCTCAAGAGCGTCAAGAAGTCCGCTGAGGTGGCCAAGAAGATCCTTGCCACCAGCGAGGCCGACCTGGCCGCCAAGCGGGCGCGCGCCACGCTCCTGGCCGAGAGCACCTACATGAGCGGCGGCTTCACCGACGGCCTGGCCTTCGCCACCTCCGCCGACCCTGACTCCTTCCTTGACGGAGCCGCCACCTTCTACGCCCTCGGGCAGCAGCAGGGCCAGGAGGTCAAGGAGCTGGCCGACTCCATCGCCGCCGCCGAGCGGGCCAAGGCGACGGCCAAGACACGACTGGCCGAGGTGCAAAAGCTCGTCGACGACCTCGGCGAGAAGCGCAGCAAGATCACCACGATGGTGACCAAGGTCGAGAGCAACCTGTTCAAGCGGGCGATCGGCGAGGCCGGTCAGCCTGGCACCAGGGCCACCAGGGTCAACCTGCCGATCATCGGCAGCGGCAAGGCGGCCGAGGCCGCGCGTTGGGCTCTCACGCAGCAGCTCAAGCCGTACGTGTGGGGCGCGGAAGGCCCCAACTCCTACGATTGCTCGGGCCTGGTGATGGCCGCCTACCAGCGCGTCGGCATCAGCCTGCCGCACTACACGGGCGACCAGTGGACGGCGGGCACCCACATCACACGCGAGCAGATGCGCCCCGGTGACCTGGTCTTCTTCTACAACGACCTGCACCACGTGGGCATCTACATCGGCGGCGGGATGATGGTCCACGCGCCCCGCACCGGCGACGTCGTCCGCATCGCCGCCCTCGGAAACCGCCCGTTCGCCGGAGCCGTGCGCATCGCGGACTGACGCGCCTAGATCAGTCTTCGGCGCGCGGCCCAGGCCACCGCCTCGATCGCCGTGGCGACGCCGATCCTGTCGCAGATGCCGCGCAGGCGGCGGCGCACGGTCCGTCCGCTGATCTCCAGGGCCCGCCCCACGCGGTCGACCGTGACACCCTTGGCCAACTGCGCGAGGAGATCCAGGTCGTCCTGGCTCAGCTCGACGCCTTCAGTGAGCACATCCATCGGGAGCCCTCCCCCCAACAGCACAAACTCGGAGACGTCTCGGCTCAAGCAGGCTGCTCGTCTCGCAGAAGGTAAACGCAGACTGGAAAGGTCGTCAAGGTCGTTTCGTTCCATACTTGACGACCGCCATTGACTTGATCGTTTCTATACGACGAACATTCCTCGCCTGGAGTGCCGAGAACGGTCCACAGGCCCCTTACTGCAATCCGCCCGTCTCATGAATTTCACGGCGAATTCTCAGAATCGGCGTCATATCGAAGGCGCGCCGCCTCCACGTCGTCGATGTGACTCTCGGCCCACTGCTTGATGGCGGCCATGAGCGGAAGCAGGCTCTCTCCGAGCGACGTGAGCCGATAGTCGACCCTTACCGGCACCGCCGCCGTCACCGTCCTGGTGACCAGACCATCGCGCTCGAGCCCGCGAAGGGTCTGGGTGAGCATCTTCTGGCTCACGCCGGCGATCGTCCTCGCCAGGTCGCTGTAGCGCTTCGACCCGTCGGCCAGCGCGTTGAGCACCAGGCTCACCCACTTGTCGCTGAGCGTGTCGAGCAGCTTCCTCGAAGGGCAGGCCGCGACGTAGGCGTCATAGGCCCGCTTGGCCTCGGCCCTGCGCTCGGCCGCAGTGACGGTCGCCATATGGGCTCCCTCCGGTTGGTTACGCACTTCCAGGTGCCTTCTTACCCGAAGAGAGTAGCTCTCCCTAGATTCGATGACATGACGACCATGCGTGCACTCATCGGCGGCTCCGGCTCGCCTCGGCTCATCGAGGCCCCACTCCCCCAGGCGGGCCGCGGCCAGATACGGATCAAGGTCGCCGCCGCGGGGGTGAACCCCTTCGACCTGGCGGTGGCGGCGGGAACGCTCGCCGACTACGGCGTCGCCAGGAAGCTCGACGCCTACGGGCTCGGCTTCGACGCGGCGGGCGTGATCGACCAGGTGGGCGAGGGCGCCGCCTTCGCCCTTGGGCAGGAGGTCATCGCCCTGGCGAGCAGGCTGGAGTCGCCTACCAAGGCGCAGGCGGAGTACGTGGTGGTCGACGCCCGCGCGGCGGCGCTCGCGCCGCGGGGCGTCTCGGCGGCCGAGGCTGCCACGCTGCCGCTCAACGCGCTGACGGCCTGGCAGTCCCTCGACAGGGCGCACCTGCGCCAGGGCGACACCGTGCTGGTCACCGGGGCCGCGGGCGCGGTCGGAGGGTACGCGGTGGAGCTCGCCGCGGCCAGGGGCCTGCGCGTCGTCGCCACCGCCGGACGGCAGGACGAGGAGCTGGTGCGCGGCTTCGGAGCCGAATGGTTCGTCTCGCGCGAGGAGAACCTCGCCGAGGCGGTCAGAAGGCAGGTGCCGGGCGGCGTGGACGCGGTGATCGACGCCGCGATCACCGGGCTGGCAGGGCTGGACGCCCTGCGCGACGGCGGCGCCTTCATCGCGCTGTCGGCGGGCGTCGCCCCCGTCCCGCTGCGCGGGACGGACGTGGCGACGGTGTTCTTCAGGGAGGAACCGCGGCAGCTGGCCGAGATCGTACGGCTGGCGGAGCTCGGCCGCCTCACCACCAGGGTCGCCGGCACCTACCCGCTGGAGAAGGCCGCCGACGCCCACGCGCGCCTGTCCTCCGGCGGCGTCCGCGGCCGCCTGGTCCTCCTGCCCTGACCCCTGACGGCCTGCCCGACGATCGGTGAGATCATCCACGGCCCGAGCCGACGCCCGCCCGCCACCCCTGGCCTCCTGGGTGCGCCCGTGCCCGCCCGGCCACGCTCTAGTGGGAGGAGGGCTTCACCAGGGGGAAGAGGATGGTCTCCCTGATGTTCTTGCCGGTGAAGGCCATGATCATCCGGTCGATGCCCGCGCCCATCCCGCCCGTCGGCGGCATCGCGTACTCGAGCGCCTGCAGGAAGTCCTCGTCCAGTTGCATCGCCTCGGGGTCGCCCCCCGCGGCGAGGATCGACTGCTCGGTGAGGCGGCGGCGCTGCTCGATCGGGTCGACCAGCTCGGAGTAGGCCGTGCCCAGCTCGGTGCCGAACCCGATCAGGTCCCACTTCTCCGTGAGCAGCGGGTTGTCGCGGTGCTGGCGGGTGAGCGGGGAGGTCTCCAGCGGGTAGTCCATGACGAACGTCGGCTGGACGAGCGTGTGCTCGACGAGCTCCTCGAACAGCTCCTGGACGAGCTTGCCCTGGCCCCACTTCTGGTCCCAGTGGATCTGCCGCTTGTCGGCGAGTTTGCGTACCTGGTCGAGCGGGGTGTCGGTGGTGATCTCCTCGCCGAGGGCCGAGGAGACCGAGCCGTACAGCGTGATCCTGGGCCACCGCTCGAGCCCCAGGTCGACCTCGACCCCGTCGTGCACGACCACGGTGGTGTCCAGCGCGGCGACGACCGCCTTCTGGTACATCCGCTGCGTGAGATCGGCCATGTCGTTGTAGTCGAGGTAGGTGCCGTACGCCTCGAGCATCGTGAACTCGGGGTTGTGCGTGGAGTCGGCGCCCTCGTTGCGGAAGTTGCGGTTGATCTCGAAGACCTTCTCGATGCCGCCGACCACGAGCCGCTTCAGGTAGAGCTCGATCGCGATGCGAAGGTAGAGCTCCATGTCGTAGGCGTTGATGTGCGTCCTGAAGGGACGCGCCGCGGCGCCGCCGTGGATCGGCTGCAGCATCGGCGTCTCGACCTCGAGGTAGCCCTCCTCGTGCCAGAAGTCGCGCACCGCGCGGACCGTGGCGCTGCGGACATGGGCCATCCTGCGCGCCTCGTCGTTGACGATGAGGTCGACGTAGCGCTGCCGTACCCGGGCCTCGGGGTCGGTGAGGCCGACGTGCTTCTCCGGCAGCGGGCGCAGGCACTTGGAGGTGATCTGCCAGCTGTCGGCGAGGATCGACAGCTCGCCGCGGCGGGAGGTGATGACCTCGCCCTCGATGCCGACGTGGTCGCCCAGGTCGACGTCGCGCTTCCAGGCGGCGAGCGACTCCTCGCCCACCCGGTCGAGGGAGATCATGACCTGCAGGTCGCCGCTGCCGTCACGCAGAGTGGCGAAGCAGAGCTTCCCGCCGATGCGGTTGAGCATGACGCGACCCGCGACGCCGACCCTGTCGCCCGTCGCGGTGTCCGGTTCGAGGCCCTGGTATTTCTCCCTGACCTCGGCATTGGTCGCCGTACGGGGAAAGGACACCGGGTAAGGATCGACACCCTCGTCGCGAAGGCGGTCGAGCTTCTCCCTCCGGATGCGCATCTGCTCGGGAAGTTCGTCGGTCACAACCCCCAAGGGTACCGATTTGGCGAACTGCAAGAGCTCGTCGGTCCTCTGCAGGGGCCGTGCAAGCACGGACCGTTACCAATGACTCACAGAGCCCAGGGGGGATCCGGCAAGGAGCCGGAACCGTAGGGGCTCAAGGAGAGATCATGATGAAGAAGCTCGCGACAGGCTTCCTCGCAGTGGCCGCCACCGGCACACTGGCCCTGTCGCTCCCCGCCACCAGCGCCGGCGCCTCGACGAGCTCCTCGTCCACCACCACCGCCTCCGACTGGGACGACTACTGGGGCCCCTACTACGCCAAGCACGGTCTGGCCAAGGCCAGCGGCTGGATCGGCGTCGAGGGCGACTACGAGGACGGCAACTCCGTCCACGTCAAGGGCCGTCTCTACGACCTCGACAACCGCACCTACAAGCAGGGTGGCAAGTGCGCGTACGTGAAGTTCCAGGCCGCCGACGACGAGTACGACTGGCACCACGTCTACGCCCGCTACTACTGCGGCTACCCCGGCTACAAGACGTTCCAGTTCCACGAGGACGACGTCTACGCCGTGCGTGCCAAGGTCTGCCAGTACAACCCCTACACGCACAAGGTCAGCAAGTGCGGGCAGTGGTGGGACGTCTACGACGCCGAAGAGGTGTGATCGGCCGAAAGGAGGGCCCCTCGAGAGAGGGGCCCTTCGTCATGTCGCGTTGCGGTTGTAGATCAGCCTGAGCCCGATCAGGGTCAGCCACGGCTCGTGCACGTCGATCGAGCGCGACTCGCCCACCACGAGCGCGGCGTGGCCGCCGGTCGCCACCACGGTGACGTCGTCGGGGTCTTCCGCCAGCTCGGCCGCCATCCGCTCGACGATGCCGTCGACCTGGCCCGCGAAGCCGTAGATGATGCCGGACTGCAGCGCCTCGACGGTGTTCTTGGCGATGACCGAGCGGGGCCTGATCAACTCGACCTTGTGCAGTTGCGCGCCCGCCGCGGCGAGGGCGTCGACGGAGATCTCGATGCCGGGGGCGGTGACCGCTCCGACGTACTCGCCCTTGGCCGACACGGCGTCGAAGGAGGTGGCGGTGCCGAAGTCGACGATGATGCAGGGCCCGCCGTACTGGTCGATGGCCGCCAGCGAGTTGACGATGCGGTCGCTGCCGACCTCCTTGGGATTGTCCATCCTGACCGGCACGCCGGTGCGGATGCCCGGCTCGACGATGACCGCGGTGACGTCGCCGTAGTAGCGGCGGCACATCTCGCGCATCTCGTTGAGCACCGAGGGCACGGTCGAGCAGAGCGCGATGCCGCTCACGTCCGCGCCCTTCAGCAGGGGCGACTGGGCCAGCAGCCCCTGCAGGACGACCGCGATCTCGTCAGCGGTACGGCGGGCATCCGTGGCGATGCGCCAGTGTTCGATGACCTCCTCGCCCTCGAAGAGGCCGAGCACCGTGTGCGTGTTGCCGACGTCGATCGCGAGCAGCATCAAATCCCCCGGAGGTCCAATGCGATGTCCAGCGCGGGAGCAGAGTGCGTCAGCGCTCCCACAGCAACGTAGTCCACGCCAGTGTCGGCTACATCACGGGCCGATTCCAAGGTCAGTCCCCCGCTGGATTCGAGTCGCGCCCTTCCGCCGACCAGTCGGACGGCCTCAGCCAGCTCCTCGACGGTGAAGTTGTCGAGCAGGATCTCCTCCGCTCCCTCGGCCAGGACGGGCTCGATCTGGTCGATCCTGTCCACCTCCACCTCGATGGGCAGTCCCGGATACATGTCTCTTACCTTACGGAAAGCCTCGGCGACCCCTCCAGCGGCGACGACGTGGTTGTCCTTGATGAGCGCGGCGTCCGACAGCGACATGCGGTGGTTGACCCCGCCTCCCGCCCTGACCGCGTACTTCTCCAGCGCCCGCAGCCCAGGGAGCGTCTTACGGCTGTCGCGCACCCTGGTCCCCGTCCCCTCGACCGCCTCGACCCAGCGGGCGGTCAGCGTCGCGATGCCCGACAGGTGGGTGAGCAGGTTCAGTGCGGTGCGCTCGGCGGTGAGCAGGCTCCTGGTGGATCCGGTGACCGTCATGAGCACGTCGCCGCCCTTGACGCGCTCGCCGTCCTTGGCCAGCCGGTCGATCCGGGTCACGCCGAGCCTGCGGAAGACGGCCTCGGCGGCGGCCAGCCCCGCGACCACGCCGTCGGCCCTGGCGACCACGTCGGCGACCGCCTGCTGCCCCTCGGGGATCGTGGCGAGCGAGGTGACGTCGCCGGCCTCCTGCAGGTCCTCGGCGAGTGCGCGCGTGACGACCTCCTCGACCACGTCGGGGTCGAGGCCCTCGATCTCGTCGTGCGGCGTGTAGGTCATGTGCAGCCCCTCCCTGGTGAGCGTGATGTCGAGGTGACCGAGCCAGTTCTCGTCGTCGCGGTCGGGGAAGTCCTCCCGCCAGTGCGATCCTCTGGTCTCCAGCCGCGCGTGGGCGGCGGCGACCAGCACGGTGGCCACGGTGAGCAGGTTCGTGGTCTCCCACGACTCCACGCAGGGCTGGACCGCGACAGGGGTCCACCTCGCGTCCCTGAGCGCCGCGCCGGTCTCGGCCACCGTCGACCGGCTGCGCAGGACGCCCGCGCCCCTGCTCATGTGCGCCTGGATCCTGCTCCTCGCCCTCGGGTCGATCAGGGTGGGAGCCAGGTCGTCCGTGACGGGCTCGCCCGGCGCGTGCCGCGCCTCGTGCAGGTCGGCGGCGATGCGCTCGGCGAAGACCAGCCCTTCGAGCAGCGAGTTGGAGGCCAGCCTGTTCGCGCCGTGAACGCCGGTGCAGGCGACCTCCCCACAGGCGTACAGGCCCTCGATGGAGGTGCGTCCGCGCAGGTCGGTACGGACGCCGCCGCTGGCGTAGTGGGCGGCGGGCATGACGGGCACCAGGTCGAAGGCGGGATCGATGCCGTGCTCCTGGCAGATCGCGTAGATGGTCGGGAAGCGTGACTTCCACTTGTCGAGCCCGAAGTGGCGGCCGTCGAGGTAGACCTGGCCCGGCTGGCGCATGATCGCCTTGGCGACCACGTCGCGAGGGGCCAGCTCGTCGGTGAACCTGTTGCCCTCGGCGTCGACCAGGTAGGCGCCCTCGCCGCGCACGGCCTCGGAGATCAGCGGCTGCTGCCCCTTCGACTCCTCCCCCAGCCAGAGCACGGTCGGGTGGAACTGCACGAACTCCAGGTCGCGCACCACCGCGCCTGCCCGCAGTGCCAGGGCCACGCCGTCGCCGGTGGAGACGACGGGGTTGGTGGTGGAGGCGTAGACCTGGCCCATGCCGCCCGTGGCCAGCACCACCGCCCTGGCCCGCACCGCGCCCACGCCGTCGCGCGCGCCCTCGCCCATCACGTGGAGCGTCACACCTCGGGCCCTGCCCTGGGCGTCCTTCAGCAGGTCGAGCACGAGCGCGTGCTCGACCACCTCGATCGTGCCGTGCGCGAGCACCGCCTCGATGAGCGCGCGCTGCACCTCCGCGCCCGTCGCGTCGCCGCCCGCGTGCACGATGCGGTCGCGGTGGTGGCCGCCCTCGCGGGTGAGCTGGAGCTCGCCCCGCTCGTCGGTGTCGAACCTCGCGCCCCTCGCGATCAGGTTCCTGAGCGCGCCAGGCCCCTCGGTCACCAGAGTCCGTACGGCCCGCACGTCGCACAGCCCCACCCCTGCGACCAGCGTGTCCTCGAGGTGGTCGGCGGGCGAGTCTGCGGGGTCGAGGACGGCCGCGATGCCGCCCTGCGCCCACCTGGTCGAGCCCGACGACAGCACGTCCTTGGTCACGACCAGGACCTTGGCCTCGGGTTCGAGCTCGGCGTAGCGCAGGGCGACGGTCAGGCCCGCCACTCCGGAGCCGACGACGACCACATCGGCCTCGACCGTCCATCCGGGGGCGGGGGCGAGTTTCATGGGGATCGCCGGTGCAGTCATGGGGGGCCTCCTCACAGGCTTTCGTCAACATGACGATAACGCCCCCGACGCAGTGCCCTCTTCCCGCCCCCGCCCTAGAACGTCAGCGGGAGATTGTCGATCAGCCGGGTGGACCCGACCTTGGCAGCCACCGCGAGGACCGCCTCACCCCTGTAGGAGTCGGGGACCTCGGCGAACGTGGCCGGATCGACCAGCACGAGGTAGTCCACCTCGAGCGCGGACGAGGCCAGCACCTCGAGCGCGGCCGCCCTGACCGCGGCGGGCTCCTCCTCGGCCGCTCCCGCGCGCAGGGCACGCGACAGGGCGAGCGCGGCGTGGCGGTCGTCGGACGTCAGGTACCTGTTGCGGCTGGACAGCGCCAGGCCGTCCCCCTCGCGCACGGTGGGGGCGCCGACGATCTCGATGGGCAGGTCGAGGTCGACGACCATCCGCCTGATCAGCGCCAGTTGCTGGGCGTCTTTCTGGCCGAACACCGCGACGTCCGGCCTGACCAGGTTGAACAGCTTGAGCACGACGGTCAGCATGCCGTCGAAGTGTCCGGGGCGGACGGCGCCCTCGACGATCGTGCCCATCTCGCCCGCGGAGACGCTCACCTGGCGGTCGGGCCTGTACATGTCGTCGGGCGAGGGGGCGAAGACGACGTCCACCCCCTCCTCCGCGCAGATCTCGAGGTCGGCGGCGAGCGTGCGGGGGTAGCGGGCGTAGTCCTCGCCGGGGCCGAACTGCAGCGGGTTGACGAAGATGCTGACCACCACCTGCTCGCCCATGGCGCGCGCCATGCGGATGAGCGAGCGGTGTCCCTCGTGCAGGGCGCCCATGGTCGGGACGAGAGCGACGCTTCCCGAGGAGCGCGCCTTGTCCAGTCCTGCGCGGTCGTGCGCGACGATCAGTTCCATCGGTGACCTCCTAGACTGATCAGGTCCAGGCGGAACGTCCCGGCCCGATCAGGTCCAAATGTTCCCCCCCAGCGCGTCGAGCAGTCGCTCGGCCGCCTCGGGCTTGAGCAACCCGGCGGCGAGCGCCCGGTCCGCCGTGAGCCTAGCGAGTGCCACGTATGCGTCGGCCGCCTCGGGTGCCGCCAGGATCAGCGCGTCGACGTGCCTGCGCA
The DNA here is from genome assembly GCF_039535395.1 of Nonomuraea roseola. Lineage (NCBI taxonomy): Bacteria > Bacillati > Actinomycetota > Actinomycetes > Streptosporangiales > Streptosporangiaceae > Nonomuraea > Nonomuraea roseola. The sequence continues at coordinate 3,090,073 of NZ_BAAAXC010000015.1, read as the reverse complement.
CGGTGGTCGCGTCGCCGCGGACGACAGGGCCCGTGAGCCCCGAGATGCCCAGCCTGAGCACGTTGTCGAGCGCGGCCCCCAGGAGCGGGCCCAGCATCCTGCCCGGGTGCTCGACGCCGATGCGCTCCAGCAGCTCCGAGGACTCGGCGATCAGGGTCACCATGTGGTTGGCCGCCCCCGCCAGGGCCGCGTGGTAGAGGGCGCGGTCGGCGTCGGCGATCCAGACGGGCTCGCCGCCCATCTCGATGACGAGCGCCTCGGCGATGGGCCGCAGCGGCTCGGGCGAGGTGACGCCGAAGGAGATGCCGGTGATTTTGTTGAGGTCGTCGTCCCTGCCGGTGAACGTCATGACCGGGTGCAAGGCGAGCGGGAGGGCGCCCTTCTGGGCGGCGGGATCGAGGACGCCCAGGCCGTAGGCGCCGCTGGTGTGGACGAGCAGCTTGCCGCGCAGGTCGGCCCCCGTGGAGGCGAGACCGGCGACCAGTCCGGGCAGTGCGTCGTCGGAGACGGTGAGCAGGATCAGCTCGGCGGCGCCGACGACCTCCTCGGGGTTGCGCGTCCGCACGCCGAGGCGCTCCGCGGCCCAGCGCTGGGAGGTGTCGGAGACGCCGCTCGCGGCCACGACCCTGTGGCCGGCCTGAGCGAGCGCGGCGCCGAGGACCGATCCGACCTTGCCCGCGCCCAGCACGCCGACGGCCAGCCGACCCGGGCGATCTCCTGCGTCCATGACGTACTGCCCCCCTGTCAACGACACTGTTGAACAGGGTAACTGCCGCTGGTTCACGGCCCGGGTCATGGCTCTTTTGCCGCATGTTGAGATGACACAAAGCCGGACAAGGGGACGTAAAAGGTGCACCCCCTGCCAGAAGCGGGCGCCGAGCCTTTGTGACCCGACGCCCGCCCTGTAATGAGGAGGCCGACCCACCGCCGACGGGCCGGCCAAGGTGTGTCCGGTGCGCGCCCGCAGGCTCCGTCGCCAGCGGGCGCGCATCAAGCGCGTCAGTGCTGGTGGACGTCCACCGAGGCGCCGCCCTTGCAGCCGGCCACGGCCACGCCGATCACCGCGATGGCGTTTCCGCACACGTTCACGGGAATCGAGATCGGCGCGAAGATCTGGTTGCCGGAGAGCACACCGTTCCTGCCACTGGTGACGTTGTCCGCGTGGGCGGCGGGGGCGCCGAGCGCCATCATGGCCATGACGCCGGCGACGACGACAGACTTCTTCAGCATGAGGGTCTCCTCTCGTTGCGCGGCCTGAGGCCGCTGTCCGGGGTGTTTGCGCCGGGGACCGGACCGCGCCCACTGGGGGTAGGGCCGGGCGATCATCCGGTGACGGTCCGTAACGGTAGCGCAAAACATAGACAGTACGTAGTCATCCCGTCACTTGGCGTGTCAACGGAACCTCATGAGATAGTCCGTGGCATGTGGCTCACCTGGCGGGCGGCGATGGAGCGGGCGCTTTACGGGGACAACGGTTTCTACCTGCGCGAACGCCCTTCAGGGCACTTCCGCACCTCGGTGGTGGCCTCCCCCGTCTTCGCCGAGGCGGTCACGAAGGTCCTGCTCGCCCTCGACGAGAAGCTCGGCGGGCCCGAACCGCTCGACTTCGTCGACATCGGCGCGGGCGACGGAGCGCTCTCCGCCCACGTGCTGGAACTCGCCGAACCCGGCCTGCGCGACCGGCTGCGGGTCACCGCCGTCGACCTGTCCTCCCGCCCCGCCGGCCTGCCCGAGCGCATCGTCTGGAGCCCCGCCGCGCCCGAGGCGATCACCGGCCTGGTGATCGCCAACGAGTGGCTGGACAACATACCGTTCGACGTGGCCGAGCAGACCCCTGAAGGGCCGCGCCTGGTGCTGGTCGACACCGAGACCGGCGACGAGCGGCTGGGCCCCGCCCCAGAGCAGGAGGATCTGCTCTGGATGGAGCGGTGGTGGCCGCTGCGCAGCGTGGGCCAGCGTGCCGAGTTGGGCAGGTCGCGCTGCATGGCGTGGGCGAGCGTGGTCGAGCGGCTCGCCAGAGGCCAGGCGATAGCCATTGATTATGCACACCCTGTGGATAACCGGCCCGCCCAAGGGACGCTCGCCGGATACAGGGACGGTTCGGTCGTTGCGCCCATACCTGACGGGACCTGCGACATCACCGCGCATGTCGCACTTGACGCGTGTGCGGAGGCAGGCGAGCAAGCCGGTGCGATATCCACAAGGTTGTCCACACAGCGCGACGTGCTGCGCTCTCTCGGCATCACGGGAACCAGACCCTCGCTCGACCTGGCCCGCACCGATCCGCCGGGCTATCTGAGAGCTCTGGCGCGCGCCTCGCACGAGGCCGAGCTCATCGACGGCGAGGGCCTGGGCGCATTCGGATGGCTTAGCCAGATACGTTAATCATGTGGAGATCGAACAGACCTCGCTTCCAGGCATCGGGCTCAAACACGAGTTCACGACCCATTCGGGTCGCCGCGTCGCCGTCGTCTCGCACCGCTCGGGACGGCGGGACCTGATCATCTACGACCGGTCGGATCCCGACAGGGCGTGTGAAGCCATACAGCTCAACGACGAAGAGGCCGACGCGCTGGTCGAACTGCTCGGCGCGCCGCGCATCGTCCAGCGGCTCAACGCCCTCCACAGCGAGATCGAGGGGCTGGTGAGCATCCAGCTCCCTGTCCTGCCCGGCTCGCCGTACGACGGCAGGACACTGGGTGACGCGCGCATCCGCACCCGCACCGGCGCCTCCGTGGTGGCCGTCGTGCGTGGTCCGCAGGTCAACGCGAGTCCGACCCCCGACTTCAGGTTCAGCGCGGGAGACGTCGTGGTCGTCGTCGGCGACGACGAGACGACCCGAGCGGTCGCCGACATTCTCACGGACGGGTAAGTGCACGACACCGCGATTGTCTTCCTCGAACTCGGCGGCATCATCCTCGCTCTCGGCGTGCTCGGCGCGCTGGCGCTGCGAGCGGGCATCTCCGCCATCCCCCTCTACCTCCTGGCCGGCCTCGCCTTCGGGCAGGGCGGCATCCTTCCCCTCGCCACCAGCGAGGACTTCATCGCCGTCGGCGCCGAGATCGGCGTCGTGCTCCTGCTTCTCACGCTCGGACTCGAGTACAACGCCGGCGAGCTGGTCTCCAGCCTGCGCAGCAACGCCAGGGCGGGCCTGGTCGACATCGTCCTCAACGCGGCGCCAGGCGCGATAGCCGCGCTGCTGCTCGGCTGGGGACCCGTCGCGGCCGTCGCCATGGCGGGCGTCACCTACGCCACCTCCTCGGGCATCACCGCGAAGGTGCTGTCCGATCTCGGGTGGATCGGTAACCGCGAGACACCCGTGGTGCTGTCGCTCCTCGTCTTCGAGGACCTCGCGATGGCCGTCTACCTGCCGCTGCTGACCGCCATGCTGGCAGGCGTCTCGCTGGTGACGGGCGCGATCTCACTGGGCATCGCCCTCGGCACGGTGACCATCGTCCTGGTGATCGCGCTGCGCTTCGGCAGGTTCATCGAGGCGTTCGTCTCCAGCCCGAACAACGAGGTGCTGCTGCTGAAGGTGCTCGGCCTGGCGCTGCTGGTGGCGGGCATCGCCCAGGAGCTGCAGGTGTCGGCAGCGGTGGGCGCCTTCCTGGTCGGCATCGCGCTGTCGGGGGAGCTGGCACACGAGGCGCGGGCGCTGCTGATGCCGCTGCGCGACCTGTTCGCCGCGGTCTTCTTCGTCTTCTTCGGCCTGCAGACCGATCCAGGGAAGATCCCGCCCGTGGCGCTGCTCGCGCTCCTGCTCGCGCTGGTCAGCATCGTCACCAAGCTCCTGACCGGCTCCTACGCGGCACGCAGGGCCGGCATCGCCAGGGCGGGCCGCATGCGCGCCGGCATCGCGCTGGTTCCACGCGGCGAGTTCAACATCGTCATCGCCGGTCTGGCCGTGGCGGCGGGGGCACACCCCGATCTCGGCCCTCTCGCCGCCACCTACGTGCTGATCCTCGCGGCCTTCGGCCCTCTCGCCGCCAAGCTGGTCGAGCCGATGCTCACGCGACTCACGCGGCCTCCTTCGCCGCCCGTGTGAGAGAACCCGCTGGTCCTCCTGGCTCACTCGCTTCGCTCACTCGCAGGAGACGTCGAGCGAACGGAGCCCTCGAATGATGTAGCCGGGGTTCCACTCGGGCTCCTCGACGAGGGCGATGTCCGGCGCCCTCCTCAGGAGGGCGCCGAACGACTCCACCAGCTCGATCCTGGCCAGCGGCGCGCCCAGGCAGAAGTGGATGCCCGCGCCGAAGGAGATGTGCGGGTTGTCCGCCCTGCCGACGTCGAGCGCGTCGGGGCGGTCGAAGACCTCGGGGTCGCGGTTGGCCGAGCCGAACAGCAGGGCGATCTCCACGCCCTTCGGGATGGCCACCCCGCCTACCTCGATGTCCTCGAGCACCCAGCGCTCGAACATCTGCAGCGGGGTGTCGTAGCGCATCAGCTCCTCGACGGCCGTGGGCAGCAGCGAGAGGTCCTGGCGCAGCCGTACGAGCTCGGAGGGGTTGCGGAACAGCGACCACCAGCCGTTGCCCGTGACGTTCACGGTCGCCTCGTGACCGGCGTTGAGCAGCAGCACGCAGGTGCCGACCAACTCGTCCTCGGTCAGCTCCTCGATCTGGGCGAGCGCGCTGATGAGGTCCTCGCCCGGAGCGGCCCTGCGGGCGCGGGCCAGGCCCTTGAGGTAGTCGGAGAACTCCGCCGCGGCCGTGACGGCGGTGTGCTGGGCCTCCTGCGAGGGGTTCAGCTCGTACATGCCGCAGATGTCGGCTGACCACGGGCGCAGCAGGTGCCTGTCGGCGTCGGGCACGCCGAGCATCTCGGCGATGACGGTGACGGGCAGCGGCTCGGCCACCTCCGCGATGAGGTCGCCGCCGCCCTTCTCGACGAAGTCGTCGACCAGGCCCTCGACGATCGCGCGGACCCTCGGGCGCATCGACTCGACCATGCGAGGAGTGAACGCCTTGGAGACCAGGCGGCGCAGGCGGGTGTGGACGGGTGGCTCGACGTCGAGCATGCCCGCCCTGATCACCCGCCAGAAGGGCTCCTGGAAGTCCGGCTCGGGCTCGCGCCCGAACTCCTCGTGCGTGGCCAGGTGCAGGTAGGACCTGCCGAGCCTGCGGTCGCGCAGCAGCGCGTTGACGTCGGCGTGCCTGGCGATCAGCCACTGACCCGTGGGCTCGAAGAAGCTGACCGGCGCCTCACGCCTCAGCTCGTCATAAACCGTGTACGGCGAGGCCACGAAATCCGGATTCCAAGGATCAAAGCGCACTAGTTCATACTAGATTCCGCCTTCGCATGCCTGCTCCGCATCCTGATGTTGAGCAGCTCCACGACCACCGAGAACGCCATCGCGAAGTAGATGTAGCCCTTCGGGATGTGCTGGTCGAAGCCCTCGGCCAGGAGCACCACCCCGATCAGCACCAGGAACGACAGCGCGAGCATCTTGATGCTCGGGTGCTTGTCGACGAACCTGCTGATCGGCCCCGACGCGAACAGCATGACCAGCACGGCGACGATGACCGCGGCGACCATGACGCCGAGCTCGTCGACCATGCCGACCGCGGTGATGACCGAGTCGAGCGAGAACACGATGTCGAGCACCATGATCTGCAGGATCACCGAGGTGAAGGAGGTGACCTTGCGCTCCTTGCCGTCCTTGCCCTTCAACTCCATGCTCTCGCCGATCTCCAGCACGCTCTTGGCCAGCAGGAACAGGCCGCCAAGGATGAGGATCAGATCTCGGCCCGAGATCTCCTGACCGAGGACCTCGAAGAGCGGTTCGGTCAGCCGGACCACCCATGCCAGGGCGAGCAGAAGCAGGAGCCTGGTGACGAGAGCGGCGCCCAGACCGAGCACCCTGGCCCTGTCACGCTGTTCGGGCGGGAGCTTGCCCGCCAGGATCGAGATGAAGATGATGTTGTCTATGCCCAGCACGATCTCGAGGGCGACCAGGGTGAAGAACCCGATCCAGATCTGAGGGTCTGCCACCCAGTCCCACATCACATACCTCCTTGGTTAGTCGTCCCAAACCCCAACGAGTCACCTGTGCAAGAAGTTCGCGTCTTGGGTTATAGTTCCGGCGTAGGTCATGAGTGCCAGCGCTTAGCCCCGGCTTGCTGGCCGGCAACCCTCGCGTCCGCGGCGGGGTGCCCCGGGTGAAGACCTGGTCCGTCACGAGGTGTGGCGGGCAAGCGCGGGCTCCGAGGTGCCACAGCCGGGGTCCGATGACCCCAGGAGGGCTGTGCCATGTCCGTAGCGACGATCTCCCACCCCGTTCAGGTCAAGGTGCTCGGCGAGGACCTCGAGGTTCCCGTCAAGGGCGGCCGTCTGGTCTCCTACGCCAACCTCGACTACGCCGCCAGCGCCCCGTGTCTCGAGCCGGTCAGCGCGGCCGTCGCCGCCGCGCTCCCGGCCTACTCCAGCGTGCACCGCGGCGCGGGCTACGCCTCCCAGCTCACCACCGCCCGCTACGAGCAGGCGCGCCACACCGTGCGCGCCTTCGTCGGCGCCCGCACCGACGACGCGGTCATCTTCACCCGCAACACGACCGACGCCACGAACCTGCTGGCCAGGTGCCTCCCCGAGGGCACGACCGCCGTGGTCTTCGACACCGAGCACCACGCCTCCCTCCTTCCCTGGCCGCGGGCCGTACGGCTGGCGCCGCCCGCCTTCCCCGGCGAGGCCGTACGGCAGGCCGACGAGGCCCTCGCCGCGATCGAGGGCCCCAAGCTGCTCGTGGTCACCGCCGCCTCCAACGTGACGGGCGAGCTCTGGCCGATCGCCGCGCTCGCGCACATCGCGCACAGGCACGGCGCCCGCATCCTGGTCGACGCGGCCCAGCTGGTCCCGCACCGCAGGCTCAACCTGACCGCGCTGGACCTCGACTACGTGGCCTTCTCCGGGCACAAGCTCTACGCTCCCTTCGGCGCCGGCGTGCTGGTCGGACGGCGGGACTGGCTGTCTGAGGGCGAGCCGTACCTGAAGGGCGGCGGCGCGGTGAAGGCGGTCGCCGACACCGTGGAGTGGCACGAGGACGCCGAGCCCAGGCACGAGGCGGGAACCCCGAACGTGCTCGGCGCCATCGCGCTGGCCGCCGCGTGCGACGCGCTCACCGCCACCGGCTGGACCGCGCTGGTCCGCGAGGAGGAGCGGCTCGTCTCGAGGCTGCGCGAGGGCCTGGACGCGATCGAGGGCGTCCACGAGCTGTCGCTGTGGGGCCCCGACCACCCAAGGGTCGGCATCGTGTCGTTCGTCGTCGACGGCTACACCGCACGAGAGGTCGCCGAAGCGCTCTCCGGCGAGTACGGCATCGGCGTGCGTGACGGCAAGTTCTGCGCGCACCCGTTCGTCCGTCACCTGCTCGGGGCCACCGACGGCGGCTGCGAGGACGGCACGGCCTCGGCCGTCAGGGCCTCCATCGGCATCGGCAGCAACGAGGAGCACATCGACCGCCTCATCGGCGCGCTGCGCGACCTGGCCGCGCGGCGCTAGGGGCTCGACAGCTCGCGGTGGTGCGACACGCCGTCCACGTCGATGGGCGCACGGGCCGCGGCGTGGGCCTCGGCCCTGCGCTGGGCCCGTCTGGCGAGGACGGCCTTGTGGATGCCGTCGATGCCGAAGCGCCCTCCGCCCACCGCGGCGAGCACCAGGCACCCGGCCCCGAGCGCGCCGACCAGCTCCCAGCCTCCGTCGCCGACGAAGACCCCGTTCGGCGCGTGAACGAACAGGAACGCCCCCGCCGACACCGCCACCAGGGCCAGCGCCGCGACCGGCACGAACAGGCCGATGATCAGCAGGGCGCCGCCCACCAGCTCGGCCGTCATCGTGAAGCCCGCGGCCAGCCCCGGTTGCGGCACCCCCATCTTGGTGAACATCTGCGTGACGGAGTCGATGCCGGTCTGCCACTTCTGCCAGCCGTGCGAGACGAAGACGAGACCGATCGCCACCCGTGTCACCAACGCCGCCAGATCGAACAAGACTCTTTTCATGCCCTTCTATCTCCCCTGGCTCACCAGCGGAAATGCGCAAACAGACCATTCCTTGACTGGATCACCCTCACCGCCAGTGGCAGCATGGCGGTTATGGAAGAACGCGTGGTCGGAATCGGGGCAGGCGCCAAGGAGCTGGCCACGGAGGACATGATCCTCAACATCGGGCCGCAGCACCCCTCGACGCACGGCGTCCTGCGACTTCGCCTGACGCTCGACGGCGAGCGCATCGCCACCGCCGAGCCGATCATCGGCTACATGCACAGGGGCGCGGAGAAGCTGTTCGAGGTCCGCGACTACCGGCAGATCATCATGCTGGCCAACAGGCACGACTGGCTGTCGGGCTTCGCCAACGAGCTCGGCGTGGTGATCGCCGCCGAGCGGATGCTCGGCATGGAGGTGCCCGCCAGGGCGGTGTGGACGCGCACGCTGCTCGCCGAGCTCAACAGGGCCCTGTCGCACCTGATGTTCCTCGGCTCCTACCCGCTCGAGCTGGGCGCGATCACCCCGATCTTCTACGCCTTCAACGAGCGCGAGCGCATCCAGGCCGTCATGGAGGAGATCTCCGGCGGGCGGATGCACTACATGTTCAACCGCGTCGGCGGGCTCAAGGAGGAGCTGCCCGCGGGCTGGCTCGACCGTGTCAGCGCCACCGTCTCCGCCACCAGGGCCAAGGTGCCCGACATCGAGAACCTCATCCTCGGCAACGAGATCTTCCTGGCCCGCACCCGCGGCGTCGGCGTCCTCGACCGCGAAACGATCATGCAGTACGGCGTGAGCGGCCCGATCGCCAGGGCGTCGGGGGTCGACCTCGACCTGCGGCGCGACCAGCCGTACCTGGCCTACGAGCAGCTGCCCGTCAAGGTCGTCACCAGGACGGCGGGCGACTGCCACGCCCGCTTCGAGGTGCTGCTCGAACAGCTCAAGGTCTCCCTCGACCTGGCCGACGCCTGCGTCGAACGGCTGCGCTCGCTGCCCCCTGGCCCGATCAACCAGCGCCTGCCCAAGGTGCTGAAGGTTCCGGAGGGCCACACCTACGCCTGGACGGAGAACCCGCTGGGCATCAACGGCTACTACCTGGTCTCCAGGGGCGACAAGACACCGTGGCGGATGAAGCTGCGCTCGGCCTCCTACAGCAACGTGCAGGTGCTGCGCGAGATGCTGCCGGGCCACCTGGTCGCCGACATGGTCGCGATCCTCGGCTCGATGTTCTTCGTGGTGGGTGACATCGACAAGTGAGGGACAAATACGTCGACTGGCTGCGCGCGCTCAGCCTGATCACCGTCGTGGTGTGGCACTGGGCGTTCACCATCCTCCGGTGGTCGCCCGAAGGGCCCTCCCCCACCAGCCCGCTGGGCTTCACCTCAGGGCTGTGGATCCTCACCTGGCTCTTCCAGGTGCTGCCGCTGTTCTTCTACGTCGGCGGCTACGTCCACCTGCTGTCGTGGAACAGGGCGTGCGAACGCGGCACCGGCATCGGGGCCTTCGTGTGGCGGCGCATCAAGGCTCTGGCCATCCCCGGCCTGACGCTGACGGGCATCTGGATCGGCATCGGCGCCGTCGTGACCATGCTGTTCGACATCCCCTGGATGTGGCGCGTGGTGCTGCTCGTGCTCAGCCCCCTGTGGTTCCTCATCGTCTACCTGGTGCTGATCGCGCTCCTGCCCGTGGCGCTGTGGCTGCACCGCCGCTACGACGTGCTCGCGCTCATCTGGCTGGGCGGCGCCGCGCTGGTCGTCGACGTCATCAGGCTGCGCTACGGCGTCGACTGGGTCGGCTGGCTCAACATGATCCTCGTCTGGGGCCTGGCCCACCAGGCGGGCTTCTTCTACGAGCGCGTGGTCGTCCTGCCCCGCCGCTACGACGTGGCCATCCTCTGGACGGGCCTGTTCGGCCTGTTCGGGCTGGTCTACTCGGGCCTGTACCCGGGCTCGATGGTCGGCGTGCCGGGCGACAAGCTGTCGAACATGGCGCCGCCCACCTTCGTCATCGTCTGCCTGCTCATCTTCCAGATCGGCCTGGTCGAGGTGCTGCGGCCGACCATGGAGAGGGTGCTCGAAGGGCCTCGCTGGAAGCGCGTCAACGAGACCATCAACCGGTTCGCGCTGCCGCTGTTCCTCTTCCACACCACGGGGATGGCGATCGCCCTGGGCCTGTGGTGGGGTCTGTTCGGCTTCCCCTCAGCCGATCCCAGGCCCAACCTGATGTGGTGGCTGGAACGCCCCTTCGCCATCCTGGGCCCGCTGCTGTGCACCCTTCCGGTCATCTACCTCTTCTCCCGCAGAAAACGGGTGGATCGCACACCGGCGCCCACCTAGGCGCTACCCGAAGTCCTGACGCTCGTCGTCGGGCTTCTTGGGCACCCTGCAGGAGTTCTCGAGGTAGAGGGCCGCGCAGATCAGCACCACGAACGCCAGGAACGAGCCCGTCGCCACGAAGAACTCCTGGCCGGGCGTCTCGCTGGTCAGCAGTTGCACCGTGGTCAGCGAGAACCCCGCGAACAGGCCGGCGAAGACCGCGCCCACGTAGGCCGAGGCCTTCGCCAGCGCCGCCAGGCGGGCGACGGCGAGCGGCTCGACGGGCTTGGTGTCGGGCTTGCGGGCGATGCGCGCACGCGTCATCCAGCCGCTGTAGCCCTCACCGACCGCCAGCAGCAGCACGGTGGGGATCGCCGTCCACGGCAACCGAGGGAGCTCGGAGTAGATCTGCCTGACGATCAGCCAGGCCAGCAGGGCGACGACAACGAGAATGCCGACCAGGACGGCCGGGCGGGTGGGCTTCAATCCGGCCCCTGCAGCTTGAGGTCTTCGCGCAGCCGTACGCCGCTTCTGTCGAGCCCTGCCAGCAGGTCGGCGACGGGGCCGCGGCCGGGCAGCACCGCGTCAGGGTCGGCCTTGGACCACGGAACCAGCACGAAGGCCCGCTCATGGGCGCGAGGGTGCGGCAGCGTCAGCGCGGGGTCGTCGGAGACGATGTCTCCGGCGACGATCACATCGACGTCGAGGGTGCGCGGGCCCCAGCGTTCGGCCCTCACCCTGCCGAAGGCGTTCTCGACGCTCTGCGCGCGGTCGAGCAGGGTCTCGGGGCTGAGCTTGGACTCGGCGACGACCACGGCGTTGAGATACGGCTTCTGCCCGTCGGGACCGCCCACCGGGTCGGTCTCGTAGACCGGAGACACGGCGACGAACCGCAGCCCCGGCGCGTCGAAGAGGGAGTCGAGGGCGCCCTGGAGCGTCTCGAAGCGCGGCCCGAGGTTGCTGCCGAGAGCGAGGACGACTCTCATGACCGGCTCCGCAGGATGGTGACGGCCACGTCGTCGAAGGCGAGCGGGATCGGCGCTGCCGGTTTGTGCACGGTGACCTCCGCCGCCTGGACCAGCTCACTGGCCAGGCAGACCTCCGCCAGGCGCTCGGCGAGCGTCTCGATCAGGTTGACGGGCTCGCCCTCGACGACCTTCGCCAGGTCGAGAGCCAGCTCGCCGTAGTGCACCGTCTGGGTGACCTCGTCGCTGTCGGCGGCGGGCCTGGTGTCGAGGAACAGGGTGACGTCGATCACGAACTCCTGGCCCAGCTCACGTTCGGCGGGCAGGACGCCGTGGCGGCCCCTGAAGCGCAACCCCTTGAGGGTGATCCGATCAGCCGTCAAGATCGCCTTCCTCCTCCTCGTCATCGTCGCTCTGGAGCACGGGCGAGCCGTGGTGCATCCACAGCCGCCAGCCCTGGGCCGACCTGACGTAGACGTTGCTGGCCACCACCTTGCCCGCGGCGAAGCTGGCCTCGCCCTCCTCACCCGCGGTGAGGATGTTCTCCACGCAGGTGAGCACGGCGAGATCGCCGAGCACTGTGGTGCGCACGTCGGTGAGCACGAACTGGATGTAGGTCGTGTTGGCCATGATGAGCGCCCACGAGCGCAGCACCTCGCCTCTGCCCGCCAGCATCGTCCAGCCAGGGTGCACGCAGCTCACCTGGCCGTCGGTGGTGTCCTCGGCCCAGATCTCGGTCATCTTGTCGAGATCGGCGTCCTCTATGGCGGTGTAGAAGGACTGGTTGATCGTCTCGATCGCAGCGGTGTCGACGCTCATCGGCCGCCTCCTCGCTTCCAGGCGGCCGCCACACGGACGGCATCGGCGTTGGGGCCCACCTCGTGCACCCGCACGCACCACGCGCCCGCGTGGGCGGCCAGCGCGGTGACCGCGGTGGTGGCGTGGTCGCTGCGGCTGAACGGGCGGGGAGTCCCGTCGGAATCGGCCAGCAGGCGACCGAGGAACCTCTTGCGCGAAGCCCCGATCAGCAGCGGATAACCCAGCTCGTTCAACTCCTCGATGCCGTTGAGCAGCGCCCAGTTGTGCTCGGCGTTCTTGGCGAACCCCAGGCCAGGGTCGAGGACGATCTGGCTCTCGGAGACGCCCTCCGCCAGCACCAGGTCGACCCGCTTGGCCAGCTCCTCACGCACCTCGGTGACGACGTCGGAGTAGACCGCCCTGCTGTCCATGTCGTGGCTGTGACCGCGCCAGTGCATGACGACGTAGGGCACACCCGTGTCGGCGACCACCCTCGGCATCTCGGGGTCGGCCAGACCGCCGCTCACGTCGTTGACCAGCTCGGCGCCCGCCTCGACCGCGGCCTTCGCGACCTCGGCCCGCATCGTGTCGACGCTCACCCGAACACCCTCGCCGCTCAGGGCGCGGATCACCGGCACGACCCTGGCCAGCTCCTCCTCCAGCGGCACCCTCGCGGCGCCTGGCCTGGTGGACTCGCCGCCGACGTCGACCAGGTCGGCACCCTCCTGGACCAGCTCGAGGCCGTGGCGGACGGCGGCGCTCTCGTCGAACCACAGGCCGCCGTCGGAGAAGGAGTCGGGGGTCACGTTGACCACGCCCATGACGAGGCAGCGCTCTTCACGTGGCAGCCCCATCTTCATATCCCCAAGCCTAGGTGCATCACTCGCGTCGCCTCCCCAGGGGGTGTCGGGTAGTGGATAACGATCCTGTACGGCACAGCGGCCCCCGGACGAACACAGGCCCCACGCCGTGGTGGCGTGGGGCCTGTGTGCCGTACAGGGGAGCGGACCGATCAGCGGCCGATGATGAGGGCCATCGCCTCGGCCCTGGTCTTGTCGCTGCTGCGGAAGTCACCGCGGACCGCGGAGGTGAGCGTCTTCGCCCCCGGCTTGCGTACCCCGCGCATGGTCATGCACAGGTGCTCGCACTCCAGGACCACGATGGCCCCGCGCGGCTCGAGGATGCGCATCAGCGCGTCGGCGATCTGCGAGGTCATCCGCTCCTGCACCTGCGGGCGCCTGGCGAAGACGTCCACCAGGCGCGCCAGCTTGGACAGGCCCGTGACCTGGCCCTTGTCGTTCGGGATGTAGCCGACGTGCGCCATCCCGAAGAAGGGGACCAGGTGGTGCTCGCACGTCGAGTAGACCTCGATGTCCCGCACGAGGATCATCTCGTCGTGGTCGACGTCGAACACCTTGTTCAGCACGTCCTCGGGGCTCTGGTTGAGCCCCGAGAACTGCTCGGCGTACGCCCTGGCCACCCGGCCAGGAGTGTCGATCAGGCCGTCACGGTCAGGATCCTCGCCGATCGCGTAGAGGATCTCCCTGACGGCCTTCTCGATCCGAGCGTGGTCGACGTCGCGCGGTTTCACGCACCCTCGCCGGAGGGAAGTGCGTTGTCTGCGTGACCCGGGATCAGAGCGCCGTTGCCGGACTGCTCCTTCGGGGTGAGAACCGGCGGGCGGTCCGAGGGGAGCCGCTTGCCGTAACCCGCGTAGGACGGGCGGTGCTCCCTGACGACCACCGAGGAGAAGATCTCCACCACCTGCTGGCGGGAGAGGGTCTCCTTCTCCATGAGCTCGAGCACCAGGTTGTCGAGAACGTCGCGGTACTCGACCAGGATGTCCCACGCCTGGTCGTGCGCCGTCTCGATCATCCGGCGGACTTCCTCGTCGATCGTGGAGGCGATCTTCTCGGAGTAGTCGCGCTCGTGGCCCATCTCGCGGCCGAGGAAGACTTCGGCGTTGCCGGTGCCGAACTTGCGGGCGCCGAGTTGCTCGCTCATGCCGTACTCGGTGACCATGCGGCGGGCGACGGCGGTGGCCTTCTCGATGTCGTTGGAGGCGCCGGTGGTGGGCTCGTGGAAGACGAGCTCCTCCGCCGCGCGGCCGCCGAGCAGCATCGCGAGCTGGTCCATCATCTCCGACCGCGTGGCGAGGAACTTGTCCTCCATCGGCAGGGTCATGGTGTAGCCGAGCGCGCGCCCACGGGAGAGGATCGTGATCTTGTGCACGGGGTCGCTGTTCGGCAACGCGTGCGCCACGAGCGCGTGACCGCCCTCGTGGTAGGCGATCATCTTCTTCTCCTTGTCGGACATGACCCGGGTCTTGCGCTCCGGGCCCGCCATGACGCGGTCGATCGACTCCTCGAGGATCTCCATCGTGATCAGCTTCTGGTCGGCGCGTGCGGTGAGCAGCGCGGCCTCGTTGATCACGTTGGCCAGGTCGGCGCCGGTGAAGCCCGGCGTACGGCGCGCGATGACGTCGAGCTCGACGTCGGGCGAGAACGGCTTGCCGCGGCCGTGAACCTTGAGGATGCCCTTGCGGCCCTCGAGGTCGGGCCTGTCGACGGTGACCTGACGGTCGAACCGGCCGGGACGCAGCAGCGCGGGGTCGAGGATGTCGGGCCTGTTCGTCGCGGCGATGAGGATCACGCCGCCCTTGACGTCGAAGCCGTCCATCTCGACGAGCAGCTGGTTCAGCGTCTGCTCGCGCTCGTCGTGACCGCCGCCGAGGCCCGCGCCACGGTGGCGGCCGACGGCGTCGATCTCGTCGATGAAGATGATCGCCGGGGCGTTCGCCTTGGCCTGCTCGAACAGGTCGCGCACGCGGCTGGCGCCGACACCCACGAACATCTCGACGAAGTCGGAGCCCGAGATGGAGTAGAACGGCACGCCCGCCTCACCCGCGACCGCGCGGGCGAGCAGGGTCTTGCCGGTGCCGGGCGGGCCGTACAGCAGCACGCCCTTGGGGATCTTGGCGCCGATCGCCTGGAACTTGGCCGGGGCCTGCAGGAACTCCTTGATCTCCTGGAGCTCCTCGATGGCCTCGTCCGCGCCTGCGACGTCGGCGAAGGTGGTCTTGGGGGTGTCCTTGCTGATCAGCTTGGCCTTGGACTTGCCGAACTGCATCACCCGGCTGCCGCCGCCCTGCATCTGGTTCATGATGAACAGGAAGATCAGCACGATGATGACGATCGGCAGGAAGCTGACGAGCAGGCCGAGCAGGAAGTTCTCCTGCGGCACCTCGACGGTGAAGCCACCCTTGAGCTTTCCTGCGGCGTCCTGCTTCTGCAGCTCGTCGACGAGCTGCACACCCTGACCGGTCACCCAGTTCGACTGGATGCGGTCGGTGGAGGTCTCGCCAATCCTGACCGGGCTGTTGAGCGTGAGCTCGATGCGCTGCTGGTCCTTGTCCACGAGCTTGGCGTTGGATACGTTGCCGTCGCGGATCTGCTTGAGCACCATGGACGTGTCGGCGGTCTTGAAGTTGCCCTCGCCGCTCCACATTGTGGTGACAAGCAGGAGCAGCACGACGATGCCCAGGATCCACAGCAGTGGCCCACGTGTAAATCGCTTGAGATCCATCCGATGCGGAACCCCTGCGGGCCCGTCCCTTCCTGACCAAGGCCTGGAACCCCGGTATGACCCGGGGCTGCGGCATCCGTCACCGCTCCTTCTGACTACCCGAGGGCGACACTGGGTCACCCCCCGCGTGTCAGAAGGTACACCGGGGGAGGCGCAGGGTCACTGCCCGCTCCTCCGGCCTTTGCCCTACCAACGTACGTCAGGTCACTCGATGTTCCCGGCCATTCCAGGTCTATGAGCCGCCGTAGACGTGGGGGGCCAGGGTGCCGATGAAGGGAAGGTTGCGGTAACGCTCCGCGTAGTCGAGCCCGTAGCCGATCACGAACTCGTTGGGGATGTCGAAACCGACGTACTTCACCTCGATCGGCACCTTGATGGCGTCGGGTTTGCGCAGCGCCGCGCAGATCTCCAGCGAGGCGGGGTTGCGCGACTTCAGGTTGTCGAGCAGCCAGCTCAGCGTGAGGCCCGAGTCGATGATGTCCTCGACGATCAGCACGTGGCGGTTGGTGATGTCGGTGTCGAGGTCCTTCAGAATCCGCACGACGCCCGAGGACTTGGTGCCCGCGCCGTAGGAGGAGACCGCCATCCAGTCGGTCTCGACGGCCAGGTGAAGGGCCCTGGCCAGGTCTGCCACCACCATCACCGCGCCCTTGAGCACGCCGACGAGCAGCAGGTCCTTGCCTGAGTAGTCTGCGTCGATCTGAGCGGCCAGCTCCTTGATCTTCGCCTGGAGCTCGTCTTCGGAGATGAGGACCTTCTCGAGGTCCTTGCCCATGTCGGCTGCGTCCACCTGGGTGTCCTTACGCTTGGTTCTCTTGCGCGGGGGCGAACACAAGGGTGCCATACCGCCGAACCACGCCAACTCCCCCGGGTAGGTCGGCCCTTCCCTGCCCCCGCCATGCCGTGATCAGCCGATCCGCCGTCAGCACGTGGCCCGCCGACAGCGCGCCGGCGGGTGCCCCCGCCGCGATCGCCGCCCGCCGCAACACCCGCCGCCTGACGGCGTCAGGGAGGCCCTCGAGCCCCGGTACGGCCAGCGCCACGCCCCCGTCGATATCGCTTAGAGCGCAATCGGCGAAGGCTCTCTCGGCCCATTCGTCGAGGGCGTCGGAGTCCTCCCGCGCCAGATCCGCGGTCCTCGCGAGCGCCTGGGCGATGCCTGGGCCGAGTTCGGCCTCCAGCATCGGCATGACCCTGGTTCGCACCTTCACCCTGGTGTAGCGGGGATCGGCGTTGTGCGGGTCGTCCCAGAAGAGCAGCCCGAGCGCGCGGCAGGCGCTCTCGGTGGTGTCCCTGCCCAGATGGAGGAAGGGCCTGCGGTAGCGCCCCGCCCTCGACGCCATCCCCGACAGCGACCTCGGGCCGCTGCCCCTCGCCAGGCCGAGCAGGACGGTCTCCGCCTGGTCGTCGCGCGTGTGGCCGAGCAGGACCGTGCGGGCGCCGAGGCGGTCGGCGGCCGTGGCGAGCGCCTCGTAGCGTGCCTCGCGCGCGGCGGCCTCGGGACCGCCCACCGTGCCGACGCGGACCGTCAGCGTCTCCGCGGGGGCCAGACCCAGCGCGGCGGCGTGCCCGAGTACGTCGGCGGCCCGCCCGGCGGAGCCGTCCTGAAGCTGGTGGTCGACGGTCAGCAGGCCCGCCCTGAGGTTCGCCCTGGGCGCGACGAAGGCCAGGGCGGCGGCCAGCGCGAGGGAGTCGGCCCCGCCGCTGCACGCGGCCAGCACGAGGTCGCCAGGGCTCAGGTCGGCCAGCGCCTCGCGTACGGCACGCCGTACGTCGGCGACGGCGGGGTGTGGACCCATACCCGCCATTGTCCCGCCCGGGAAGAAGGCGGCGGCACCTTGCCCGCCGACTCGCCCCGGCGCACGCCGAGTCGCATGGCGTACGCCGAGTCGCTCGGCGGCATCCGGCGACCCGCCCAGCCGTGCCGCCGGGGAGCGGTCAGGCCTCCGGGTCGGTGGCCTGCGGGGGGATGGCCGGCTGGTCCTGCGGGACCACGCGGGCGATCCAGCGGTCGGGCGCGGCGATCTCGTCGGAGGAGGGCAGGGTCTCGGGTGAGGTCCAGACGCGGTTGAACCCGTCCATCCCCACCTTCCCGACCACCTCACGGACGAAGGCGGACCCTTCGGCGTACTGCTTCATCTTCATCTCGAGGCCGAGAAGCTTGCGCACCGTGCGGTCGAGGCGCGAGCCGCCCTCGCGGCGCTGGCTGAACTTCGACCTGATGTCGGCCACGGACGGCACCACGGTGGGCCCGACGGCGTCCATCACGAAGTCGCCGTGCCCCTCCAGCAGCGTCATCACCGCGGTGACCCTGTCGAGGATCTCCTTCTGCTCGGGCGTCTGGATCGCGTCGATGAGGTTGCCCTCGCCGGTGCCGCGCACGACGTCCGCCACGGTGTCGGCGGCGTTGCGCAGCCGTTCGAGCAGGGTGGGCAGGTCGAGATCGGAGGCGAGCAGGAACTCGGTCATCTGCGACCTGACGTACTCGCGCAGCCACGGGACCCCGGTGAACTGCACCCGGTGCGTCTCCTCGTGCAGGCACACCCACAGGCGGAAGTCGCGCGGGTGCACCCCCATCTCCCGCTCGGCGTTGACGATGTTGGGAGCCACGAGGGTGAGGCGGCCGATCGGCTCACGTCCCGTGGGGTCGGGCGGGAGGAACAGCTCGTACTGGCCGAGCACGCGCGAGGCGAGGAAGGCGAGCACGGCGCCCACCTCGACGCCGGTGATGCGCGAGCCCACGGCGCTGACGATCGCGGGTGGAGGGTTGTCGCGGCTGGCCATCCGCTGGGTGAGCGGTTCGAGCACGACGCGGAAACCCTCGACGTTCGCCCTGATCCAGCCTGGTCTGTCGACGATTGTCGCGGGCTGCGGCGGAGTGGCCGCATCTATTCTGGTGAACTCGCGGACGTGGCCCTCCGCCTCTCGGGAGAGGGTGCGCAGTTCGGTGACGGCGTGGCGGGCCTCCTCACGACTCACCTGTGGGCCGGGGCGCACCAGGCGCGTGCCGGTCGAGACGGCCAGATCCCAGTCGATCACCTGCATAACGTCCACCGTACGTGGTTCCCTCCCCGCCTGCGAAGAACTGGCCACAGGGGTTAGGGACAGAGCCCGGGGAAGCGCGGGAGGACGGGTGGCCTGCGAAGAACCGGACGCGGGGGTTCCTGGACGGGCCCGAAGGCGGGGCAGGCGGCCGTCAGGAGCGGGCGACGATGGCGGCGAGGCGGTCGAGGACGGGCTCGGCGTTGACGGGCACCTTGTCGGCCATGAAGGCGAAGGTGACCAGCCGGCCCTCGGCCGTGGTGGCGAACCCGGCGAGAGTGTTGACGTTGTTGAGCGTGCCCGTCTTTCCGCGCACGAGGCCGACCTCGCCCTTGCTGTCGTCACGGGTGAACCTGTGGCCCAGCGTGCCGGTGAACCCCGCGATGGGCATGCCGGAAAGGATCGGCCTCAGCGCAGGATCCTTGCTGGCGATGGCCAGCACGCGGGCCATGCCGTCCGCGCTGATGCGGTTCCTGATGGAGAGGCCGGAGGCGTCGGAGAGCATGACGCCCTTGGCCCCGCCGATCCTCTTCAGCGCGGTGACCATGGCCCGGGTGGCGCCCTCGAAGGAGGCGGGCTCGCCCTCCTTGATCGCCACGTGCCGCGCCAGCGCCTCGGCGAGGTCGTTGTCGCTCATCGTCAGCGTGCGCTCGACCAGCGCGTAGACGGGCGCCGACTCGACCGTCGCCAGCGAGGCGGCCCCCTGTGGCGCCTTGGCGGGGCGCACCTTCTTGCCGACGCTGATGCCGTACCTGTCGAGGAGCCCGGCGAAGGCGGCGGCCGCGAAGGCGGAGGGGTTGGAGACGCGCGGCGCTCTGGAGGAGGGGTGCTGGCGGCCCACGTCGATCGTCAGGGCGTGGACGGGGGCCACCTCGCCGTCGGGGATGTAGTTGGACTTCCAGCCGGGGGCGCTGGTGGGGCCGGTGAAGAGGGAGGCGTCGTAGGAGAGCGTGACCTTGGTGACGCCCGACGACTTGAGCGCGGCAGCCGTACGGGAGGCCAGCTGCGCCAGCGAGGCCTGTTTCGGGTAGGCGCCCGCCTTGGCGAAGGGACCCGCGAGAGTGGGGTCGCCGCCGCCGACCAGGATGATCGAGCTCCTGTTCGCGCCCTGGACCACCGAGGTCTTCAGGCGCGCGTCGGGCCCGAGGGAGGCCAGGGCCGCGACGCAGGTGACCACCTTCGTGGTGGAGGCGGGGGTGATGCCCGTCGCTGGGTTGGCGGCGAAGATCTGCTGGCCCGTGGCGGCGTCGAGGACCACGGCGCCCACCCTGCCGCCGAGCGCTTCGTCCCCCAGGGCGTCGGTGAGCTGCGAGGTCAAAGTACCCTTAGTCGGGAGAGGTCCGTTCCCACCCGTGGCCAGCACTGGCCCCGCGGTGATCACCGGAACGGGAGAAGGCTCCGCCGGCACGGTCGGTTGTGACTCTGGCCTCGTCAGCGCGCCCAGGCTGAAGTCGTTCGTGACGGCGTAAGCGCCGGTCACGATTGTGACGGCCTGGAGCACGGCGAGTGTGGTCAACGTCACCCACCGCTCGCGCCTTACCACGTCGCCGACCCTCTCTCTCAGTTCGCCTACGAGACACTAACGCCCATCCGGGGGTGCCCGGGGGCTCGAGCGGAGGAACCGCGGTGGAGTTCGACGTTGTCGTTGAAATTCCGAAGGGGCAACGGAACAAGTACGAAGTGGACCACGAGACCGGCAAGATCAGGCTTGACCGGCTCCTGTTCACCTCCACGCAGTACCCCGCCGACTACGGGTTCATCGAGAACACCCTCGGTGAGGACGGCGACCCCCTCGACGCGCTGGTGCTGCTGCAGGAGCCGACCTTCCCCGGCTGCTACATCACCTGCCGCGCCGTCGGCATGTTCCGCATGACGGATGAGAAGGGCGGCGACGACAAGGTCCTGTGCGTCCCGGCCACCGACCCGCGGATGGAGCACATCCGCGACATCCACCACGTGCCCGAGTTCGACAGGCTGGAGATCCAGCACTTCTTCGAGGTCTACAAGGACCTGGAGCCCGGCAAGTCGGTCGAGGGCGCCAACTGGGTGGGCAGGGTCGAGGCCGAGGCCGAGATCGTGCGCTCCTTCCAGCGCGCCAAGGACGAGGGCTACGGCGCCGCCCACTGACGCCGCTTCCGAGAGCCGCGCTCCCCGGCAGGGGTGCGCGGCTCTCGGGGTCAACGGGGCCTGGTCGCGCCGACCAGGTCTCTGCGCCACATCGAGGCGACGCGGACGACGTCGCCCGTCTGCGGGGCGTGCACCATCAGTCCCCTGCCGACGTACATGCCCACGTGGTGGATGTCGCCGGGGTTGCTGGTGAGCTTGCCGAAGAACAGCAGGTCTCCCCTGCGCAGCTGGTCGAGCGGGATGTGCGGGCCCGAGGTCCACTGGGTGCCCGTCCAGTGGTCGATCCGGACCCCGGCCTGTTCCCACGCCCGCATCGTCAGCCCCGAGCAGTCGTAGCTGGACGGCCCCGCGGCCGCCCACACGTACGGCTTGCCGAGCTGCGACAGCGCCCAGTCGGCCGCGACGTCGCCCATGGTGGCGCTGGAGCCGCCCGCGGCCCAGCCTCCGGCGGCGGCCCCTCCCCTTTGCGCCAGCCGGGTGGCCAGACGCGCCTCGCGTTCGAGCCTGGCACGTTCCAAAGCCTCCTCGCGCTGCCTGGCCAGACGTTCGGCCTCACTGCGCGCGGCGTCGACCCTGCTCTGCAGCCGCCTCTTCTCGGCCTCGATCAGCTTGGCCTCCCTGGCCTGCCTGTCGACCGCCGCCCGCGCCGCCGCCTTGGCCTCCTCGGCCTGCCTGAAGGCGTCCTGCTGCTCGGCGTAGGCCTCCTGGGTCTGCGCGCGAAGGACGGCGGCGACCTCCTGGGTGTCGCGCACCAGCTTGAGCATCTCGCCCTGCTCATCGCCCATGGAGGCGAGCATGCCCGCCCTGTGCAGGTACCCGGGGACGCCCCCTTCGTCGCTGAGCAGGCCGACCATGGGGTTGCTCAGATCCATGCCGCCGTAGGACTGCGCCGCCAGCATGGAGACGGCGGCGCTGGTCTCCGCCACCTTGGCCTCGGCGGCCTTCAGCCGCACCGTGGCCGCGGCGTGGCGGGCCTTGGCCTGCTCCAGCCGTACGAGCTGGCCGTTGTAGGCCTCCACCTTCCGCCCTGCCTCCGCGGCCAGCGCCTCGAGGCGGGTGTGGGCGGTCGCCAGCCGTACGCTCGCCGCTCCGAGGGCCTCGGCCCTGTGCCGTACGGCGGCGCGCGCCTCGGCGACCTCGCCCGCGGAAGGGGCGGGTTCGGCGGCCGCGGGCGGGCAGGTCGCCACAAGCAGACAGCAGGCAACAAGCAGCCGTTTCTTGACGGTGTGCATAGACTCCCCTCCGCGCATGCGTAGTCACTCTATGCACACAGTTCCCTTACCTCACACTCCGCACACATGTACCTCACGTACCGTCATCATCGCAGGCGAAACAGGCGTTCTATCCAGGGCCGGACGGACACGGCGGCAGGAATCGTCCCTCGGGGATAGGTGAAGACCGGGGTCTCGCTCCCATACGCAGCGTGAAGTTCGGCGGCCTTGCACCAGTCGGCGGTGACGCGGGCGGCGGCCCACGCGGCGGCGATCGCGGGACGCGACTCGGGATAGCGGTCGTAGGTCTGGTAGAGCGTCATGGTGGCGTGGGCCGCCTGATGACCGTCGCGCGGGTAGGCGCTGCCCGCGAGGTAGGGGGCGGTGACCCTGCCGCCGTAGGGCGTGCCGAGCGCCCAGGTCCAGTCGGCGACGACCAGCGCCAGGACGGGGTCGGGCACGGTCGCCGCCGCGCCGTACATGCGCTCCTGGCGGGGGCCCGTCAGCCTGCGCTGGGTCCAGAGCCACTCGAGGTCGGAGGGGAGGTCGCCGGCGGCCAGCCACGAGAGCGTGGCCAGGGCGCGGGCGGTCAGCAGGCGGCACTGGTCGAGGACGTCGCGCAGCATGCGAGGGCCCGGGTCGAGCCAGGTCGGCCAGTCGACCTCATGAATGCGGGGCACCAGGTCGGCCAGCTCTCCCCTGAGAGGGAGCGGGCAGACCCTGTGCCCCTTGACGGTGAAGCGCTCCACCCGACCTACGCGTTGTCCTGGGTGCTCGACTCCACCAGGACCGGCGGCTCCTGCGCACCCATGTCCGAGGGCGTGCCCGCGCCTCCGCTGCCTGTGCCGTCGCCTGACCCGCCTCCGGAGCCGCCCTGCGCCGAGCCGCCTCCCGAGCCGTCTCCCGAGCCGCTGCCCGGCGCGGTGGACCCGCCGTCGGAGCCCTGCTGGGGGTCCTTCGTCGGCGCGGGCTCGGTGGGTGCGGTCGTGGGGGTGGGCTCGGGCTTGGGCGGATCGGTCGGGGTGGCGGTGGGCGTGGGGGACGGCGTCGGCTCGGGGTGGGTCGTCGGCGTGGCGGTGGGCGTGGCCGTCGAGGTCGGCCTCGGCGTCGGCTTCTTCGTCGGGCACGGCGACTTCGTGGGGCTGCCCTGGTGGTCACGCGGCGGCTTGGGGCCCTGCGTCTCGCCCGGCGACAGCGTCTGGGACGGCTCGCCCGGCCCTGTCGGCGTAGGCCCTGGCCCCGTGCGCGTCGGGACGGGGACGGGCAGGTCTCTGCGCGTCGGCACCACGTCGGGCGTCGTCACGGTCACCGGCGCGGTCGAGCGGTAGGCCCCGATCGGGTACGTCGCCGAGCTGTCGAGGATGGGCTCCACCGTGATGGGTGTCTCGTGCGGGTCGGGCAGCCACGGCAGCCTGATGCCCGGCGGCTCTCCGGCCGCGGGAAACGCCCCCGAGGCGATGCCCGTGAGTCCGTCACCGTCGTGGCCGAAATAGCTGAAGATCATCCCGATGGCCGCGACGGTGGCCACCGCCGCCAGCGCGCCCGCCAGCGCCTGCGACCAGCGCCGCCCTCTGCCGTCGCCGGACTGGGGAAACCCCTCGGCGTCGAGCGCCGCCGACCTGCGCGCCACATACCTCCTGTACGGCAGCAGCTCGGGGTCGACGAAGCAGCTCATCACCCTGACCCTGAGCGTCTCGGGCAGCACCACGGTCGGCAGCAGCTCGAACACCTTCGCCGTCGAGACCTGACCCGCCCTGTGCGAGGCGCAGGTCTCGCACCTGGGCAGGTGGGCCACGACCTCCTCGCGCATCTCCGCCGTGAGCTCGCCCGCGAAGCCGGAGAGGATCGCCGCTCGCTGGGCGCAGTCGTAGGGCCCCTTCCTCGCCAGGACCTCCGCGGTGATCGCGTCGCCGAGCCGCTCTCGGGCGCTCTCGTGCGCCGTCTCGACCTGGCGCGGCGTGACCCCGAGAACCGCCGCGACGTCGAAGGTGGACAGTTCGTGCCTGGCGGTCAGCTCCAGGAGCTCGCTCTCGGCGTCGGTGAGGGCGCGCACGGCGTTCCACGCCATGAGCCGCAGGTCCGCGTCGGCGGCGGCCACGGCGGGCACCGCGACGAGTGTCTCCGTGACGTCGTCGGCCACGGCGGCCGACCGGCGCCGCAGGCACTCCTGCCGGGCCAGCGCGTAGAGCCATCCTCGCAATCGGTCCGGATCGGCCAGCGCGCCGACGTGCGCCTCCGCCGCGATCAGCGTGTCACGCAGGGCGACCTGGGCACTGTCGGGGCTTTTGAGGACGGACCAGCAGTATCGGTAGATGCCCTCGGCGTGCGAGTCGTAGAGCGCGGTGAGGGCACCGGGGTCGCGGGAACGGAGAGCTTCGACCAGGACGCGGTCATTCATGTGACCGAAGGTAATGGATTGGTAACTAGTAGTTCTACCGATTCATTCGCGCGCGCAGGAAAAGCCCTCACTCGATTACCACCAATGACCGATTTATCGCCTTATTAGTGGGCGGAAGAAATAGAGAGCGCCCGAGAAAGACCTTCCGGTGTCCGGCGAAGAGCCCGATGGCCTGCGGGGAAGCACGGCAGGCGGGCGAGCGAGGGCAACGGTGAAGGAGGCGAGCGTCGGAACGCGGGGCGACGCTCGCCCCATAGTGGAGACCCTCAGCGGAGTCCGGATATTTCGTTCGACAAATGCGATCAGGGCTTGCCTTCGCCCGGGACCGCATGACGTCCCTTGTCCTTCGCGAACGGCGCGGTGCGGGGCTTGACCGTGTGGACGGGCACCGCTCCCCCCATCGCCAGCTCCTCGTACGGCCGGCCAGTCGAGCCCCAGGTCCGCGCCACCACCTCGGTCGCGCCCACCTGCGTCGAGGACGGCAGCCCTTCGACGGTGAGGATGAAGCGCGGCGTCTTGCCCGCCTGCACGTCGTCCACGAACGTGCTGGCGCCGCCCAGCAGCTTGCCCGACTTGTCGCGCAGCAGCGCGCTGACCGCCAGGCTGCTCGCGGGAAGCACGTAGGGGTTGCCCACGTCTCCGGTGACCAGGTAGGTCCCGTCCTTCTGCTTGACGGTCTGCACCCTGGAGACAGGGAACTTGCGCAGGGACGAGGGAACGCGCGCGGTCTGGCGCCACTGCGCCGACCTGTGGCTGATCGTCACCTTCTCCGGCTTGGCGCCCGTCACGGCCTGGCCCGTGAAAGCCAGCGTCCCCGCGGGCGGGATCGCGTCGAGCGGCTGGTCCATGCGGAACACCTCGGCGCCCTTGGCGTCGACGCCGACGATCGTGGCCACGACGTTCTCTCCGAAGTGCCACGGATTGCTGTTGCCGAGCACGCCCGCCCAGCTCACGACGTACCCGTGGTCGCCCTTGGCGACCGACGACGCCTGCTCCTTGAGCGCTAGCGGGCGCATCTGCTGCGGGGACGGCTCGTCGGGCGTGGAGGAGCAACCCGCCACGAGGATCAGGGCGAGGGCGGCGAAAATACGGCTACGCGGGATCACTTTGCCGTGATAGCCCGTCAGACAGGTGCGGCAGGCATGGACACGCGCCTGCCGTACCAAGTCTTTAACGCTGGCGCACCACGCGAGCCTCGTCCCATACGGGTTCGGGCGATTCGTACACGTTCCCGTCGGAGCCGAACACCAGGAAGCGGTCGAAGTCGTCGGCGAACCACCTGTCGTGGGTGACGGCGACGACGGTGCCGTCGAAGGCGTTCAGACCGTCCTGGAGCGCCTCGGCGCTGGCCAGGTCGAGGTTGTCGGTCGGCTCGTCGAGCAGCAGCAGAGTCGCGCCCGACAGCTCGAGCAGGAGGATCTGCAGGCGCGCCTGCTGCCCGCCCGACAGCGTCTCGAAGCGCTGGTCGGCGATCAGCCCGGCCAGCTCGTAGCGGGCGAGGATCTTCATGGCCTCGTTCTTGAGCCTGGCGTGCTCGGTCATGACGATCTCGCAGGGCGTGCGCCCGTGCAGCTCGGGACGGGCGTGCGTCTGCGCGAAGTGACCCGGCACGACACGGGCGCCGAGCCTGGCGACACCGGTGTGCCTCACGGGCTCCTCGGCGAGCAGGCGCAGGAAGTGTGACTTGCCCGAGCCGTTCGAGCCGAGGACGGCGACGCGCTCGCCGTACCAGATCTCCAGGTCGAAGGGCTTCATCAGCCCGGTGAGCTCCAGTTGCTCGCAGATGACGGCGCGCTTGCCCGTACGGCCGCCTCTCAGCCGCATGCTGATCCGCTGGTCGCTCGGCGCCTCCTCCGGCGGGCCCGCCTCCTCGAACTTACGCAGGCGGGTCTGCGCGGCGTGGTAGGCGGCGGCCATGCCGTCGTTGTACCTGGCCTTGTTCTTGAGCATGTTGACCAGGGCCCTGAGCTTGGCGTGCTCTTCGTCCCACCGCCTGCGCAGCTCGTCGAGGCGGGCGTTGCGGGCCCTGCGCGCCTCGGCGTACGTGCCGAACCCGCCGCCGTGGATCCAGATGCCGCCCGACTCTACGGTGACGATGCGGTCGGCGGCGTTGGCCAGCAGCTGCCTGTCGTGGCTGACCAGCAGGACCGTCTTGGGCGTCTCCCTCAGCTGCTGCTCCAGCCAGATCTTGCCCGGCACGTCGAGGTAGTTGTCGGGCTCGTCGAGCAGCAGGGTCTGGTCGGGGCCGCGCAGCAGCGCCTCCAGGACCAGGCGCTTCTGCTCGCCGCCCGACAGCGTGGCCGTCTCCCGGTACTTCACCCTGTCGTACGGCACGCCGAGCGCCGCGATCGTGCAGGTGTCCCAGAGCACCTCGATGTCGTAGCCGCCCGCGTCGGTGTAGTCCGTGATCGCCTGGGCGTAGCGCATCTGGGTCTTCTCGTCGTCGCGCTCCATCATGGCCAGCTCGGCCTTGTCGAGCTTGTCGGCGGCCTGCCGTACCGCGGGAGGGGCGACGCTGAGCAGCAGGTCGTGCACGGTGCTGCTGTCGCGGACGCTGCCGACGAACTGGCGCATCACGCCGAGCCCTCCCGAGCTGGCCACGCCGCCCTCGACCGGCTGGATGTCGCCCGCGACCAGGCGCATCAGCGTGGTCTTGCCCGCGCCGTTCGGCCCGACGAGCGCCGCCTTGACGCCCTCGCCGATGCGGAAGGACACGTCGTTGAGCAGCGGCCTGCCGTCAGGCAGGACGTAGGTGAGATGCGCGACCTCGACGTGTCCCATGACGTTTTCCCTCCGTGTGGCCCTCGCGCAGGGTACAGCCCGGTTTCCGCGGCGAGCACGCGAATATTGGCCGTCCGCCGTCCATGGGGGTTCTTACGAAGGGGGGCGGGCTGACGGTAAGAGAACGGTAAGCGCCTCGCGTCACAGTGAACCCACGCGGTCAACCGGAACCGAAAGGACAGGAACCATGAGGAAGCTCATCGAGTCGACGTTCGTGACGCTGGACGGATCCATCGGGTCGCCGGAGAGGTGGGGCGTCCCGTACTGGGACGAGGAGTACAACGGGCACGCCAGCGAGCTGCTCTTCTCCGCGGACGCGCTGCTGCTCGGGCGGGAGACCTACGAGAGCTTCGCCGAGGTGTGGCCGAAGATGGAGGGGGCCGAGGGCGAGTACGGCGCCAGGATGAACAGCCTGCCGAAGCACGTCGCCTCCAGGACTCTCAAGAGCGCCGAGTGGAACGCCACCGTCATCGAGGGGGACGTCGCCGAGGAGGTCGCCAGGCTGAAGGAGCAGCCAGGGCAGAACATCCTGAAGTTCGGCACCGGCGAGCTCGACCGCACGCTGCTGGAGCACCGGCTCGTCGACGAGTACCACTTCTGGATGTTCCCCGTCATCGCCGGCGGCGGCGAGCGCCTCCTCGACGGCATCGACACGACGCACCTGAAGCTCGTGAAGTCCACGCCGTTCGCGTCGGGTGTGATCGTGCTCACCTACGCTCCGAAGTAGGAGCGGGGAGCGCCGACGACAGCGGGGTGAGCATGGACGGTCTCGAGCCCGTCGCGGACGTGTCAGCGGGCGACTGGATCGCCGACAGGCTGGGCGGACCGCTCGGATCGGTCGGTTCGGTGGTGCCGGGGGGCTTCGCGGCCTATGCCCGCGTCCTGCACCCGGTGGAGTTCGACGACGACCGTCCACCGCTGACGTGGGCGCGGGTCGCCCGGCTCACGGGACGCGTCCCGCACGCCCTGATGCAGTGGGCCGCCGTCGCGAGCCCTTCGAGCGGGGCGGCGACATGGGACGAAGGCGACGTGCGGGTGGGCGGCCTCGCCCCCGCCGCGCTCGCCGCGCTGATCGACGTCCTCGCGCCCTTCACCGGCGAGCGGGACTGCTTCCACGCGCTCTGGGAGGGCTGGGGCTGGGTCGACGGCCGCGGGGTGCGGATCTTCTCCGTCAGCGACGACGGCCGGTTCGAGCCCGCCCGCGCGCCGGAGCCGGGCGTGCCCGCCGAGGTGTGGGCGCTGCCTCGGCTGCGCCTGCCCGACCGTGACCACCTGCTCTTCCGCGGGCCGTTGAGGGCGGCGCTCGACATGGGCTGGCACGGGTCGCCCCTCGGCTTCGAGCCGCAGTCCCCCAGCCTGCTGTGGCCGGCCGACCGTTCGTGGTGCGTCGGAACGGAGATCGACTTCGACTCCACCCTCGTCGGCGGGTCGGCCGAACTCGTCGCGGCCGTGCTGGCCGCGCCGGGTCTGGAGGCGTGGCCGGTACAGCCGGGCGACGACCTCAGCGCATCGGGCGACCTGATCAACCCCGCATCCGCGGTGGACGGCTGACGCGGCAGCTCTCAGGGGGCGAAGTAGACCATCACGAGCGTCACCACCGCGCCGACGAGCGCCAGCGCCACCATCGGCGGCGGCGCCTCTCGCGGGACGGCCGGACGCCAGTGGGCGAGCAGCAGGGCCACCCCCGCCACCCCGTACGGCACGGCCTGCCAAGAGGGCCAGCAGGAAGCGGCCATGATCGCCGGCAGGGGGACGGCCATGAGGGCCACGAGGCGACGACCGGTGAGGTGGGCCGCGGTCACGGACACAGCGACGAGCATCGCCCAGAGGAACCCGGGGTCGAACACGAAGGCCGGGTCTTGGTAGACGACCTCCAGAAGGCGGCCTTCCTCGCGCCCCCACTCCCAGGAGAGGGTGTGGACCAGGCGTTCCAGCGGATCCCACGCCGTGGCGGTGACCGCTACCGCCCAGGCGAGGCCGGTGAACAGCGCGGGCCGCTCCCCACGGGAGCCGCGCCGCCACCCCAGCGCCAGGATCGCCAGGACGGCCACGTGGCAGGCGATGGAGAACCACGTTCCTTCGCCGGTCACCAGCGTCCCCACCGCGAGCGTCGCGCAGGTGGCCGCCACCCCGACGGGACCCAGCAGCCGGGGCGCCCACAGCGCCAGCCCGCACAGGACGAACGGCAGCCACGGCACATCGGGCAGGGGCGCGGGCGCGTACGCGAACCAGCCGAAGCTCTCCTGCGAAGGAAGCACCCCGGCCAGCACGGGGAGCGCAGACAGCAGGATCGCGAGCAGAGGCATTGCGGTATTTCACCAGAAACGCCTGGATAACCGGAAAGTCCGCACAGCGCGAAGTAGGTCTTTGCCCGAACTTCTGGACAGCAAGTGATCTGATGACTAGAACTATTAGCAGATCCCCCAGCCGATAAGGGGCTGCGATGCGGCGTCTCCTGCTCTCCTTCCTCCTCGTCCTCGTCTCCCTGGTCGCTCCCCAAGCGGCCGGCGCGACCACGACCACCACCTGCGACCTGCCCACCTTCCGCGCCACCACCACCGATGCCAGGCTGAGCGCCCTGTTCACCGATCAGGGCAACGACAACAGCCGCACCGACGACTGGACCGGCGCGGACGGCACCTACTCCGTGAGGCTCCCCGGCGGCAAAGAGCTGTGGATCTTCTCCGACACCTTCCTCGGCCAGGTCAACCCGGACGGCTCTCGCCCGCCGGTCAGGGAGGAGGGCGGCACGACCGTCTTCCTCAACAACACCTTCGCCGTCGAGAAGGACGGCAGGCTGTCCACCATCTACGGCGGCACGTCCGAGAACCCCAAGGCCGTGATGCCGCCGCGCGACAAGGACCACTGGTACTGGGCCGGTGACGCGACCGTCGCGGGCGGCATCGTCGAGGTGACCTACCAGGAGTACGAGCGCTACGGCACCGGCGCGTGGGACTGGCGCTGGCACCGCAACGTGGTCGCCCGCTTCGCCCCAGGACGGCTCGACCGGCCGATCAGCGTGCACGACCTGCCCTCGGGCCACAAGGTGGCGTGGGCCTCCGGCATCCACAGGGACGGCCGTCACACCTACGTCTACGGCGTGGAGGACCTCGGCGGGACCAAGTACATGCACCTGGCCAGGGTGCGCGGCGCCAGCCTGCTCGGCCGCTGGGAGTACCTGAAGGCCGACGGCACCTGGTCGGCCGACCAGGCCGACTCCGCGCGGCTGATGGACGGCGTGGCCAACGAGTACTCGGTCAGCCGCGTCAAGGGCGGGTACGTCCTGATCACCCATGACACGACCGAGATCCTTAGCTCCAAGATCGTCGCCTACACGAGCTGCACGCCGTACGGGCCCTTCACCAACAAGACCACGGTCTACACGACCCCGGAGACCGGCGGGAACATCTTCACCTACAACGCCCACGCGCACCCGGGGATCGCCGGGCCGGGGCTGGTCGTCTCCTACAACGTCAACAGCTTCGTCAACACCGACCACTACCGCGATGTGACGATCTACCGGCCGCGCTTCCTGGACCTGGCCTTCGAGTGAGGCGCAACTGGGCCGCCAGGCTGCGGGAGATCACGATCGAGGGCATGCGCGCGCTCGTGCTGGAGAACGAGCGCCTGCGCGTGACCGTGCTGGCCGACAAGGGCGGCGACGTCGTGGAGTTCCTGCACAAGCCGTCCGACACCGACCTGGTGTGGCTGTCGCCCCAGGGGCTGCGCAGGCCGCTGCCCCCGCAGGCGGCCGACGACGTGGGCGCCTTCGTCGACCACTACGAGGGCGGCTGGCAGGAGGTCTTCCCCAACGGCGGCGCGCCCAGTGTCTACAGGGGCGCCAGGCTGGCCCAGCACGGTGAGGTCGCGGGGTTGCCGTGGTCGGTCGAGGTGCTGACCGACACGGCCCGCGAGGTCGCGGTACGGCTGGCGGTGCGCACGCGGCGCCTGCCGTACCGGGTGGAGAAGAGGTTCAGGCTCGCCTCGGGAACGGCCGCTCTGGAGGTCGAGGGGCGGGTCACGAACGAGGCGCCGGTGGCGCTGCACGCGATGTGGGGCCACCATCTCGCCTTCGGCAGGCCGTTCCTGCGGCCGGGCGCGCGGATCAGCGTGCCCGAGGGGGTGCGCGTGATCCCGCACGCCACGTCCATAGATCCGCGGGGACGGCGGGCCGAGGAGCTGTTCACGGTGCCGCCGCCAGGCTCGCCGAGCGAGATCGTCTACCTGACCGGCTTCGACACGGGCTGGTACGAGGTGGAGTCGCAGGTCGGGCTGCGCGTGGAGTGGGACGCTGAGGTCATGCCCTACCTGTGGCTGTGGCAGGAGCTCGGCGCCTCGACGGACTGGCCGTGGTGGGGCGGGGCGTACGTGGTGGGGCTGGAGCCGTTCTCCAGCATGCCGACGGACGGGCTGGCCGCCGCGGTGGACAACGGGACGGCGATGCTCCTCGGCCCCGCACAGTCGAGGACCTCGCGACTGCGTGTGGAGGTGATCGCGTGAGCGAGTTCGAGGGCAAGGTGGCCCTGGTGACCGGCGGAACGCTGGGCATCGGCAAGGCGGTGGCCGAGCGGCTGGCCGCGGACGGCGCTTCGGTGATCGCCTGCGGGCTGGAGGCGGGGGACGGCGCGCCGGGCGTCACCGAGGTGGCGGCCGACGTCCGCGACGAGGGGCGGATGCGCGAGCTGGTCGACCTGGCCGAGACCCGGTACGGCGGGCTCGACATCGTGGTGACCTGCGCGGGCGTGCAGCGCTACGGCACCGTGGAGGACACCCCCGTCGAGGTGTGGGACGAGGTGCTCGACATCAACCTCAAGGGCGTCTTCCTGACCTGCAAGGCGGCCGTGCCCGCGCTGCGCAGGAGGGGCGGCGGGTCGATCGTGCTGATGTCGTCGGTGCAGGCGTTCGCCTCGCAGACCAGGGTGGCCGCCTACACCGCGAGCAAGGCCGCGCTGAACGGCCTGACCAGGGCGATGGCGCTCGACCACGCCCAGGAGGGCATCAGGGTGAACGTGGTATGCCCCGGCTCGGTGGACACGCCGATGCTGCGGTGGGCGGCCGACCTGTGGCGCGGGTCGCTGTCGCAGGAGGAGCAGGTCGAGCAGTGGGGCCGCACGCATCCGCTCGGGCGGGTGGCGAGGCCCGAGGAGGTCGCCGAGCTGGTCGCCTTCCTCGCCGGGCCGCGCTCGTCGTTCATCACGGGCGCCGAGCACCGGGTGGACGGCGGCCTGCTCGCTCGCAACCCCGCCGCCCTGCCCGACTAGGTCACGGCGCCGCGTAGGGGTCGGCGAAGCGCTCGTTCGGCACCTGGGCGTACCAGCCCGGCCTGCCAGGGTCGCGGTCGTAGGGGTAGCCGCCGAGCTCCTTGTAGAGCTCGGCGTAGCGGGCCAGCCGCTCCCTGTCCAGCCGCACCCCGAGCCCCGGCCCTTCGGGTACGGCGATGCGTCCTTCGTGGTAGGCCAGCTTCCCTCCCACGATGACGTCGTCGCGCAGCTGGTGGTAGTGGGCGTCGGCGGCGTAGGTGAGGTTGGGCAGCACCGCGCCCAGGTGCAGCATCGTCGCCAGCTGGATGCCCAGCTCGCCCGAGGAGTGCACCGCCACCCCCAGCTGGAAGGTCTCGCACACCCCCGCCGCCTTGATGCAGGGCCTGATGCCGCCCCAGAACGTGGTGTCGAGCAGCACGACGTCCGCCGAGCGGCGCAGCACGTTGGAGGCGAGCTGCTCGAAGTTCACCACGACGGTGTTGGTCGCCAGCGGGACCCTGACCTGCTCGCGGACCAGACGCAGCCCCTCCAGCCCGAAGACGGGGTCCTCGAGATAGTCGTTGTCCAGCCCCTCGATCGCGCGGCCGAAGCGCAGGCCCTCGGCCATGGACAGCACCGCGTTGGGGTCGTAGCGCAGCCGATCGCCGGGGAAGGCGGCCGCCAGCGCCCGGTAGCACTCCAGCTCGTAGTCGGGAGGGAACACCCCGCCCTTGAGCTTGTGAACGGTGAACCCGTGCTCCCGTTTCAGCCGCCTGGCGTGCTCGACGAGCTGGTCGGGCGTGCGCACCTCGGCGAAGCCCTCGCCCTCGTAGCGGAAGAAGAGGTAGGAGGCGAACGGCACCTGCTCGCGCAGCCTCCCGCCCAGCAGGTCGTGGACGGGCACGTCGAGGTGCTGGCCCATGAGGTCGAGGCAGGCGAACTCCAGGGCCGCGAGCAGCTGGGTGCGGTTGTTGTAGAGCGACGCCGTCGGATTGGCGATCTTGAAGCGGAGCGCCTCCAGCTGGAACGGGTCGTGCCCCGCCAGGTACGGCAGGAGCGCGCGGAAGGCCGCCTCCGCGCTCTCGCCCCCGCCGCCCATCTCGCCGAGCCCGACCAGGCCGTTGTCGGCCTCGACCTCGACGATGGTCCTGACGAAGCGGCCCCAGTGGGCGCCGTTGCTGTGTCTCAGCGGCGCCTCCAGGGGAACGGCGACCGTCGTGGCCCGGATGTCAACGATCTTCACAGGTCCCCCAAACGGCGGCCACTCCGCAGGCGGGCAGCCGTACCCTGACCTTCTCCGCACTGACCTCCAGCGGCCTCCTTCCCCGTGCCAGGCCCGGACTCACCTGCGCGGACCGCAGCCCCCGCAGGCCCACCTCGACCTCCACGGGCACGTCGGCGAACGACTGCAGCCTGACCACGACGCCCTCGTCGAAGCGGCCCAGCGAGGTGACCTGCACCTCGGGATGGTCCACGGTCACGAAGACGCCCTCCTTGGAGGGGGCGGCGTCGCCTGTGGCGAGGATGCCGAGGAAGGGGTCGGTGAGGCCCGAGGCGGCCAGCGCGCCCAGCGCCGTGCCCTTCACCTCCGTGGAGGAGGTCACCGCGTAGCGGAAGGTCGTCTCGCCCTGCTGCTGCGTGGGGAAGTTGGTGTCCCAGATGTTGTTGAGCGCCCAGGAGTAGACCGTCGCCTGCTCCTCGTCCAGCGTGGCGGGGAAGGGCGCGTAGGGCATGTGGATGGTGCCGAGCTGCACCAGCGGCGCCTCCAGCGTCGCCCACGCGATGGACAGGCCGGGGTCGTCGAAGGTGATCCAGTGCCTGATCGGCAGCATGTAGGCGGCCGAGCCCGGCACGCTCGGGCCTCCTCCGACGCCGCCGGTCAGCTCCCATGCCGAGGGCGGGCCGTCGCCGGCGAAGGGGAAGGCCACGAAGACCGCCTCCTTGGCGGGTGTGCCCTGCTTGGCCAGCTGGTAGGTCAGGTCGAGCCTGGGCACGCCCGCGTGCAGCTCGAGGGTCGTGCGCACCCAGTCCGCGCCCTTGGCCTGCAGCTCCACGACCAGCTTCTCGCCGATCGCGGTGCGCTCGGCCTTGACGACCGCCGCGTGGCGGCCGATCGCCCTGTCCCCGAGCAGCGTCCTGTCGTGCGCGCCGACATGGCCCGACATGTGGTTGAAGTGGGGGGCCGTGGCGTAGCGGTCGTAGACGTACTGCCCGAAGCCGGCCGCGGCGTCGGCGTTGACCAGTTCCCTGCCCGCCACCTTGTCGAAGATCGAGCGGATGTAGCCCTCGCGGACGTCGTAGCTCACCCGGTAGAACTCGTTCTCGATCGTCTCGTCGATCTCCTGCGTCTCGACGGCCTCGCCCGGCTGGATCGACACGAACGCGTAGCCGTACCCGGGAAGATCCCTGACGACCGCGCTGACGTGCCGGCCGATCGGCCGCGTCGGCCAGTCGACGGGGTGCACGACCTCCTCGTGGTGCGCGATCCGCTCGCCCGTCCGCTCGTCCACCAGCGCGATCGGCTGCTCCAGCGGCACGATGTCCCGCGGCAGGAAGGCCCGCACCACGTCGGTCCTGCGCTGGGTGCCGGGGTTGACGACCACGAATCCGGTGCCGCCGAACCGCCGCCCGAACCTGCGCATGCCCGCCTGCAGCAGGTCGGCCGAGTCGTCCTGCGCGTCGTAGGCGCCCGCCGACTTGCGCGTCCACTGCAGCCCGCCGGAGTCGCCCGCCTCCTCGGCGTCCTCCCACGGGTTGGCCGCGCCCCAGGTGTGCTCGTTGAACAGCGCCACCTTGTCGTAGGCCAGGTCGATCTGCTCGGTGGCGTCGGCGCCCGCCAGCGTATGGAGGGTCTCGGCGGCGCGCAGCGCGCTCTGCGCCCGCCGTACGTAGCCGAGCGGACGCGCTCCCGACCCGAGCCCGTCGGCCCACCAGTCGGTCCAGTCACCCTCGTGTACGGCGAGGCGGTCGTGGTAGCGCTCCTCGACGTGCGCGAAGAAGTCGCTGTTGATCGCCGAGCGCAGCCGGGGGAAGGCCCACATGGTGTTCCACTCGCGCACGATCGAGGCGGGGACGATCGAGGGCCCCGCGTTGTCGGCGTGCGCTCCCTGGACCCGCAGGTGCAGGGCGTCGAGCTCGTAGGGCGCCCTGTCGGCGTCGGGCCCCTGCCAGCCGAAGGTGCCAGGGCCGTACGGGTAGCCCCTGCCCGCGAGGGCGGACAGGTAGCGCGGCAGCAGGTCGTCGGCCAGCTCGAAGGAGTCGGCCA
The DNA here is from genome assembly GCF_039535395.1 of Nonomuraea roseola. Classification (NCBI taxonomy): domain Bacteria; kingdom Bacillati; phylum Actinomycetota; class Actinomycetes; order Streptosporangiales; family Streptosporangiaceae; genus Nonomuraea; species Nonomuraea roseola. The sequence goes on along the minus strand of NZ_BAAAXC010000015.1, from coordinate 3,054,373 downwards.
GGCCGACCGTGTTGCCCTCCATGTAGGCCATGCCGTGCGGCGTGTCGGTGAACCACACCAGCAGCTCGTTGCCGCTGGGGGCGCGCCATCTGAAGGGCCGTGTCAGCTTGTCGCCTCCGTGCAGGTACGGCACCGACCGCCCCGCCCAGTTGTGCGCCGCCGCGAGGTAGCGCACCCCGGCCGCGTTCAGCGCGTCGACCAGCCCGACGACCGCGCCTGGCACGTCGGTGTGCATCGCCGAGCGGGTCGGCAGCTCCTCGGTGAAGCGCAACTGGCGGTAGAGCTCCTCCGTCGAGCACGCCTCGGTGTGCAACTGGAACGGCAGCGCGGTGACCTCGATCAGCCCTTCGCGCACCCGCTCCTTGAACGCCTCCACCAGGTCGCGGGGGCGTGCGGCCAGCCAGCGCAGCGCCGGCATCGACGACTCGACCGTCCAGCGGAACTTCGCGTCGTCGGGCCAGTCCTCGCTCTCCTGCGTCAACCGCAGCGCCGCGTCGAGATAGTCGAGATGGTGACGCAGCACGGTGCCCTGAGGGTCGGTGTAGCCGATGTCCAGATGGGAGTGGTGCACGACGAAGACGTCCCAGTGGCGCTGGGGCGTGACCGTGATCGTCGCCTCGCCGATCAGCCCCTCGCCGTCGCTCAGCCGCAGGGTGAAGTCGGTCGGCTGCGACACCTCGGGCACGAGCAGGGTCACGTCCGCGCCCTCGGCCCTGTCGACGCCCACCAGCTCGTGTTCCATGCGGGCCGGCACCAGGCCGGTGACCGAGACCCTGACCGCCTGGCGCCCGTCGTGCGTGATCAACGGCAGCACGGAGGCCCTCGCCTCCAGGCCCCTGACGGAGATCACCGGGGTGGAGGTGTCCTCGCGCAGCGCCTGCCGTATGCCGTCGTAGTCGGGGGAACCAAGGCTCGGCTGCAGCAGCCGACTCGTCATGAAAGTCCTCCTAGGGCGAGTCCACGGGCGAACATCCGCTGGGTGGCCACGAACAGCACCACCGTGGGCAGTGACACGACCAGCCCCGCGGCCAGTCCGACGGGCACCGGCGTGCCCGCGTAGACGTCGGTCACCAGACCGGCCAGCGCGGTCATCACGGGCCGTACCTCGGCGGTCTGGGTCAACGTCAGGCCGAAGAGCAGGTCGTTCCAGATGAAGGTGAAATTGAGGATGAAGACCGCCGCCAGGGCGCTGGTGGCCAGCGGCAGGTAGACGCGCCAGAAGATGCGGAAGGTGGAGGCGCCGTCCATCCTGGCCGCCTCGAAGATCGAGAAGGCGACCCCGGTGAAGAAGTTGCGCAGCACGAAGGCCGACAGCGGCACGCTGATCGCGGTGTAGACGAGGATCATGCCGAACCTGGAGTCGTACAGACCCGCGTCGCTGAAACCGACGAACAGCGGCACCAGGAGCATCTGCGAGGGGAAGATCGTGCCGCCGAACAGCAGCATGAACCACCAGAAGCCGTACCGCAGGCGCAGCACCACGATCGTGTACCCGGCCATCGCGCCGATCAGCACGCCGAGCGCGGGCGAGACGACGCTGTAGAGCGCCGTGCTGGCCAAACTCTCCTGGAGGTTGGCCGACTCCCACGCCCGGGCGAAGTTGGTGAACAGCGCCATGTCGGGCGAGGGGATCCAGGCTCTGGAGGAGTCGTAGCTGTCGGGCGGCCGCGAGGCGTTGACGAGCAGCAGGTAGGTGGGGCCGAGCCAGATCAGCCCGAGCACCACGAGGAAGGCCCTTCTGATCACTTGCGCCCCCTCAGGTAGAGGTAGGAGGCGAGCCCCGTGACGACGGTGAGCATCACCGCGACGGCCGAGCCGTAGCCGTACTCGCTGGCCACGAAGGTGTCGCGGTACATGGTCACGGCCAGCGTCTCGGAGTTGCGGCCTGGGCCTCCCTGCGTCATCACCCACACGATGTCGAAGCTCTTCAGGCTCGCCACCAGCGCGAGGCCCACCACGACCGCGGTGAGCGGCGCCATCAGCGGCCAGATGACATGGCGGAAGAGCCGCCATCCCGACGCCCCGTCGAGCCGCGCCGCCTCGATCGGCTCCTTGGGGATCGACTGGAGGCCGACCGCGAACAGCAGCGTGTTGACGCCGAGCTGCTGCCACGTCCAGACCAGCAGCATCGCGATCGTGTTGTGCGGCGCCTCCTGCAGGAAGGCGGTGTCGACGCCGAGCAGTTTGTTGGCGATGCCGTCGTGGGACAGGATCGGGCTCCAGACCAGGCCGAGCCCCGCCCCGCTGAGCGCGTAGGGCAGCATGAACGGCACGCGGAACCACGCGCCACCCCTGATGTCGTAGGACAGCACCGCCACCAGCAGCCCGAGCCCGACGGGCAGCACCATCGTGCCCGCCACCCAGATGAGCGTGTTGCGGATCGCGGTGAGCAGCGCGGGGTCGTCGAGCAGCTTGACGAAGTTCTCGAACCCGACCCACTCTGGCGGGATCAGGCCGTCGTAGCGGGTGAGGCTGAGGTAGGCCGTCCACACGAAGGGCGCGTAGAGCAGCCCCGCCACCAGCAGCACCGAAGGGGCGACGTACCCTGCGCGGAACCTGCCCAGCAGCGGGGCCGCTCTGCCTGTCACTGGTGCGTGCTCCAGTACTCGTCGGCCTTCTTCTGGATGTCCTCGAGCACCTGCCGGTAGCTGTCCGGCTTGGTGACGAAGAGCCCGAAGCCGTCGAGGGCGGCCGTCAGGATCGGCGGAGGGGTCGCCTCGAAGTAGCGGTTGACCAGCCGGTACTTCCCGCTGCCCGCGTCCTTGGTGACCTGGCCGAGCACCTCGCTCTTGATGGTGACCTTGGGGTTGGCGCTCACGTCGCCGCGCGCGGAGGACCACTTCTCCTGGGCCTGCGCGGTCGTCCACCACTTGAGGTACTTCATGCTCGCCGCCGGGTCGGGCGCCTTGGCCAGCGAGCACAGCGGGCCGCTCTCGAAGATCATCGAGGTCTTGGGGAGCGAGGCGTTGACGTTCGGGATGACGAAGAACCCGGCGTCAAGATTGCGCTGGGTCATGCTGGTGTTGAACCAGGTACCGAAGGAGACCATCGCCACCTTGTCGTTCTTCAACGCGTCGGCGGGGTCGGTCTTGTCGCCTGGGTTGCTGAAGTATCCGGCGTCGATGAGCGACTTCCACTTCTCCATCACCTGGACGACGCCGGGGTCGGTGTACTTCGCCTTGCCCGTCGAGAGCCGGTCGTACAGGTCGGGGTCGGTCCCCGCGAGGAGCTGCTCGAACCAGACGAAGGAGAACAGCACGGAGGTGTGGTAGAAGGCCTTGATGTCGGCCTTCTTGAGCGTCTCGGCCACGGTGACCAGCTCGTCCCAGGTCGTGGGCGGCTTCAGGCCGTGCTTGTCGAAGATCTTCTTGTTGTAGAACATGCCCCAGTAGGCGACGTTCAGCGGGACGCAGTACTGCTTGCCGTCCACGGTGTAGTAGGTGGCGACGTCCTCGGACAGGTCGCCGTTCTTGATGGCCTCCTGCCAGATGGCCGTGGTCTCGGCGACCTGCTTCTGCCCGACGATCTCCTTGAGCAGCCCCCCTGTCTGCCAGGTGAACAGGTCGGGTTTCACGTCGGTGCGGAAGGAGGCCTTGATGAAGGCCTGGTAGGTGGGCTCGTCGGTGTAGCCGACCGGCTTCATGCCGAGGCCGATCTGCTGCTTGGACAGCGCGCCCATCTCGGTGAAGTACTTACTCCATGCGCCCTTGTCGTTGTAGAGGGTGAGCTCTGTCTTGGGCTGGCCCGTGGGAGTGCTTCCACACGCGGCCAGAAGGACTGATGCGGCAATCAGGATGGGGGTACGCCGGATCATGACCGGCCTCCTGTTCTACATGAGCCGTTGCTGGACCACCGTTTTCACGTCAATCAGATGCGCGCGCATGAGCTCCTCCGCAGCCCGTGCGTCGCCTGCCTCGATGGCCTCGAGGATCGTCAGGTGCTCGTCGTAGTCGCGGCGCCTGTCGTCGTAGATGCGCAGGATCTCCCGCTGCTCGGGGGCGTGCACGCTCAGCAGCGAGTCGACGACCTCCTCGAGCACGCTGTTGCCCGCCAGCCTGGCGCTGACCCGGTGGAAGGTCATGTTCGCCTCGTGCAGCTCGGCGTCCTGGCCGCTCAGGTGCCTGGCGGCCTCGCCCAGCACCTCCCTCAGCTCCTCCGCTCCCGGACGCCCCGCGGCGAGCCCCGCCAGCGGCGGTTCGATGAGGATGCGCGCGTCGAGCAGGTCGAGCAGCTGCCCTCCCGGCATCGAGCGCATGTTGGGGTTGGGCAGCACGATGCGCTCGATGTCCGCGCCGACGTACAGCCCCGACCCGTGCCGCATCTCGATCGCGCCCGTGGCCTCGAGACGGCGCAGGGCCTCCCTGAGAGTGGGCGTGGTCACCGAGAACCGCTGAGCGAGCTCGCGGGTGGTGGGCAGCCGGTCGCCAGGCTGCAGCCCGCTGTCGCTGATCAAGCCGAGCACCTGCTCGGTCAGCACGCCGGAAAGGGAGGGCCTGACAACCATCATCTAATGATTAGATCACTTATCCGCCGACTTTTCACCCCATGAAAAGAATCGTCGGTGCCGGCGTCTACCTGTGCGGCTGGTCGATGGGCCGCGGGATCGTCGCGATGGCCGCCAGGCGGCTCGTCCTCGGCAGTCCCGTCGTTGACTGGACCTCGCCGATCGCGCTGGGCGCCAGGTAGCAGGGAGTGCCAAGCGGCCGGCCTCAGCGGGAGAGTCGTGGTCGGGGCTGTCCTTCGACGACCAACGCGCGGGTCGTGACCGAGTTCGTCAGCGCTCCAGCACGCTGAGCATCAGGTCGATCTGGGCCTCGCGCGACGCCTCGACCTGCTTGGCCCACTCCTTCACCTTGGGGCTCTCGCCGTTGTAGACCTCGACCCTGGCCATCTGGACGGCGTCGTCCTGGTGCGCGATCAGCAGGTTGACCAGGTCGCGCTCGTTCTTCACGGCGGCGATGCGCTCCCTGTCGGTCTCGGGTAAGCCGCCGTGCCCCGCGTGGGCGTCGGTCGGGGCGGTGAGCGGCTGGTCCCATTCGGTCAGCCACCTGGTCATCGTCTGGACCTCGGTGGTCTGGGTCTGCTCGATCGCCGCGGCCAGGTTCCGCACCGCGGGGCTGGTGGCCTTGGGGCCGGCGAGCCGTACGATCTCGATACCCTGCTTGTGGTGCGGGATCATCATCTGCAGGAACATCACGTCGTCGGCGTTGACCTGCTCAGGTGGCGGCTCGCCGCAGCCCGCTCCGAGGAACAGGGCCGCGGCGAGGGCTGCGATCAGACGCGCTTCCACAGCGCGGGGACGTTGGGCGGCTCCCACCCGGCGATGGCCGTGTGCGGCTGCAGGCACTCGTAGGACAGACCGGCGTAGGTCACGCGGTCACCTCCCTTGTAGGCCTTGCCAGCCTGCCACGTGCCCGAGGGGACTGTCGAGGTCGGCGTGGGGGTCGGTGTCGGGGTCGGTGTGGGAGTCGGCGTCGGGGTGGGCGTCGGGTTGCCTCCTCCGCCGCCGAAGTCCACGTCCGAGCAGGTGTAGAAGGCCTCGTTGCTGCCGACGACGCGCTGCCAGATCGAGTAGAGGATGTGCCGCCCCGAGCGCTGCGGCAGGTTGAGCGTCCAGTTGGTGAACGTGGTGGGGTTCTGGCCGTTGAACGTCCTGAGGTGGACCAGGTCCGACCACCTGAGGGGCATGGTCGGGTTCCAGCCGTCGCGGGTGATGTAGAACTCGAAGTTGCTGTTGGAGTGCGGCGCGGTGGCGTGGTAGGTGAGCGTGAAGCTGCCTGGCCGTACCGAGGTCGCGGGCCAGTCGGCGCGCTGCAGGTCGAGCCCGCGGTACTTGTCACGGCCCGCGCTGCAGAGCTTGCCGTCGGGGATGATCTCGCGGTGCCGTCCGCCCGCTTCGAGCAGGGAGACCTCGTTCCAGTCGTAGAAGGCCTGGGTCCCGCCCGCGGCCACGGCCGCCTTGCAGGCGGCCGACTTGGGCGCCTCGGGGCCTTCGTTCTTACAGACGTAGACGCGGCTCGGCGGGTTGGACATCGTGCCGTGGGCGTTGGCGGCGCCGGCAGGGAGGAGGACGAGGGCGGCTGTGCCTGCGGCTAAGGCGGCGGTTCTCTTGGTCACGGGAGCTCCCGGGGGGTAACTAAAAGGAAACCTTCCTAAGAATTAACTCCTGATGACGTCCGGCGCAAGGGCCCCCAGTCAACGGTTCACTTATCGCGCCCGCCCCAGGGCCCGCCATCAACCGAACGGTGGATCTCAGCGTCAGCCGCATCCACGACCGATCATGGCCGGAGGGGCGATTCGCCGGAAGAGCCCACGCACGAGGCTTGAGCCATGGCAGTCATCGAAGTCACCGACCTCACCAAGAGGTACGCGGGCCAGACGGTTCTGGACGGGATCTCCTTCTCCGTGGAGGAGGGCGAGATCTTCGGCATCCTCGGCCCCAACGGCACGGGAAAGACCACCGCCGTGGAGTGCGTGGAGGGCCTGCGTCGCCCCGACGGCGGGACGATCAGGGTGCTCGGGCTCGACCCGATCAAGGACGGACGCGAGCTGCGCGAGCTGATCGGCGTCCAACTCCAGCACACGCAGCTGCCGGAGAACATCAAGGTCTGGGAGGCGCTCGACCTCTACGCCTCCTTCTACGCCAACCCGCGCGACTGGCGCGAGCTGCTGGAGCAGTGGGGGCTGGCCGCCAAGCGCAACGCCCGGTTCGGGAAGCTCTCGGGCGGCCAGAAGCAGCGGCTGTTCATCGCGCTGGCACTGGTCGGCAACCCCAAGGTGGCCTTCCTCGACGAGCTCACCACGGGGCTCGACCCGCAGGCCCGCCGCGCCACCTGGGAAGTGATCAAGCAGGTCCGCGCGTCCGGCGTGACCGTGGTCCTGGTCAGCCACTTCATGGACGAGGTGGAGGAGCTCTGCGACAGGGTCGCCGTCTTCGACCGCGGCGACATCGTCGCCATCGACACTCCCGCGGGCCTGATCGACGGGGTCGACGCCGAACACCAGATGCGGTTCAGGCTGATGACAGGAGACGCCTCGCTCCTGAGCGAGGTCCCCGGCGTGACCGGCGTGACCACGAAGGGAGACCAGGTGGTCGTCACGGGCAGGGGCGACTTCGCCACCGCCGTCACCGCCGCCCTGGCCCGCAACCACGTCATGGTCGCCGACCTGCGCATCGACAAGCGCACCCTCGACGACGCGTTCGTCGCCCTCACCGGCCGCTCCCTCCACCTCTGAGCCCCTCCGACCAGCCGCCTCCACCTCCGAGTCGCCCTGACTCGCCCCTCGCCCACCTCCCGGTCGCCCTGACTCCCCTCGCCCCACCTCCGAGTCGCCCCGACTCGCCCCTCGCCCCACCTCTGAGGAGAACCACCATGACCAAGCTCACCGTCGTCGAGTTGAAGCTGCTGGTGCGCGAGCCCGGCTCGATGTTCACGATCCTCCTCCCCCTCTTCATCCTGGTGATCTTCGGAAGCTCGATCCCGCCAGGAGACACGGTGCTCCTGCCGATGACGCTGGCGATCGCCGTGGGACTCGTGGGCCTGTACCTCCTGCCCACCACCCTGGCCACATACAGGGAGAGGGGCATCCTGCGGCGGCTGTCCACCACCCCGGTGCGCCCGCGAAGCATGCTGATCGTGCAGCTGCTCCTCCAACTCGTCCTCGCCGTCACCGCCTGCACGCTGCTGCTCGCCGTCGCCGGCACCGTCCTCGGCGCCCATCTGCCCACCAGGGTGGTGCCCGTCGTCGTCGCCTTCGCGCTCGGCACGGCCGCCATGTTCGCCATCGGCCTGCTCATCGCGGCCGTCGCCCCCAACGGACGCACCGCCAACGGTGTCGGCGTGCTGCTGTACTTCCCGATGGCCTTCCTCGCCGGGCTGGTCCAGCCCGCCGACAAGATGCCGGTTATCCTGGCCGCCATCGGCGAGTACACCCCTCTGGGCGCTTTCAGGCAGACCCTTCAGGACGTCTGGGCGGGCGCTTCGCCGAGCCCTCTGCTGCTGGGCGTGATGGCCGCGTACGCCGTGATCATCAGCGTCGCGGCCGCCAAGTTCTTCCGCTGGGAGTGATCGTGCCGACGCGCCTCGACACATGGGAAGGGCGCCTCGAACGCCTCATGGCGGCGGTGCCGTACGTGCTGCTCGCTGTCTCCACCGCGCTGTTCCTGCTCACCGACTCCCACTCGGCGGACTACCGCCTGGTCACGCTCGGCCTGGCCGTACTGACCGCCGGGTGGGTCGCGCTGATGACCAGGTGGCCCGCGCTCTACATCGCCGGCCTGGTCATCCTGATCGCGGCGCTCAGCACGCGCGGGATCTGGTTCGCCAGCTTCTTCGCCTTCACCGGATACCTGCACTCGTGGCAGTTCCTGCGCGGGATGTGGAGGTTCGTCGGCGTGAGCGCCACGGCGGCGATCAGCATCGTCGCCTACGGGGGCGGCCCGCCCGAGCCCACTCCCACCGCGATCCTCACCTACCTGTTCTTCGTCGCCGCCATCGTGGCCCTGGTCGGGCTGTTCAGCTTCGTCGGCGAGGTCACGGCCGAGCGCAGCGCCGAGCGGAAGCGCATGGTGTCCCAGCTCGAGGCGACGATGAGGGAGAACGCGGGGCTGCACGCCCAGCTGCTGATCCAGGCGCGGGAGGCTGGCGTGCTCGACGAGCGCCAGCGCATGGCGGGCGAGATCCACGACACCCTCGCCCAGGGACTGACCGGCATCATCACCCAGCTCCAGGCGGCCACCCACGCCAGGGAGGGCGGCGAGTGGCAGCGCCACATCGACAACGCCACGCGACTGGCGCGCGAGAGCCTCGCCGAGGCGCGCAGGTCCGTGCACGCCATCGCCCCGGGCCCGCTGGAGTCGGCGCGCCTGCCCGACGCGCTGGCGGAGGTCGCCTCCGCGTGGTCGAACCTCAACGGGGTGCGCGCCGATCTCACCACGACTGGTACGGTCCGCCCCATGCATCCCGAGGTCGAGGTGACGGTGCTCCGTACCGCCCAGGAGGCGCTCGCCAACGTGGCCAAGCACGCAGAGGCCACGCGTGTCGGGCTGACCCTGTCGTACATGGACGATCTGGTCACCCTGGACGTCCGCGACGACGGCGCCGGTTTCGACCCCGCGCGCGCCAAGGACGGCGGCGGCTTCGGCCTGACGTCGATGCGCCGGCGCGTGAGCCGCCTGGCGGGCACCCTGGAGATCGAGTCCGAGCCCGGCGCGGGCACCGCGATCTCCGCGAGCCTCCCCGCCATCCTCAGGGAGAACCCCAGTGCCTGATTCCCCCATCCGCCTGCTGATCGCCGACGACCACCCCATCGTGCGGGACGGCATCCGCGGCATGTTCACCGGCGATCCGCGCTTCGAGGTGCTCGGCGAGGCGGGCGACGGCGCCCAGGCAGTCGAACTGGCGCGGGCGCTGGGGCCCGACGTGATCCTCATGGACCTGCGCATGCCCAGGATGGACGGCGTCTCGGCCATCAAGGAGCTGGTCAGGCTGGGCATCGCCGCCCGCGTCCTGGTGCTCACCACCTACGACACCGACAGCGACGTCCTGCCCGCCATCGAGGCCGGCGCCACCGGCTACCTGCTCAAGGACGCCCTGCGCGACGAGTTGATGCGCGCGGTCGAAGCGGCGGCCCGCGGTGAGGCCGTGCTGTCCCCCTCGGTCGCCACCCGCCTGCTCACCCAGGTGCGTACGCCCGCGGACCCGTTGAGCGCGCGGGAACGGGAGATCCTCGAGCTGATCGCCCAGGGCGCCACCAACCGCGAGGCGGCCGCGCGGCTGTTCATCAGCGAGGCCACGGTCAAGACACACGTGCTGCACATCTACACGAAGCTCGGCGTCAACGATCGGGCTGCGGCAGTGGCCGTGGCATACCAACGCGGCCTGCTCACCTGACCGGGCCCACGCCTCCCCCACACGCCTTCCCCCGGCACATCCCGCATTCCGCCTCGCTCCGCACCACTGCTCGGCCGGACCCCTTTCCCCCGGTCTGCGAGCGGCCCAGCGGTCAGATGTCGCTGAAGCCGTACTCCCTGGCAAGGTCGGCGACGGGAAGGGTCAGGCCCGCGTGCCGCCCCACGTCGGGATCCTCCAGCAGGGCGCGGACGGCGCGGCCGGGGAACTCGACCGAGTCACCGCCCGGCACGTCGTCGCCGATCGTCGCGATGATCGCCTCGGTGCGGGTGAACCCGGGAGAGACGGCGAGCGCCGTGACCCCGTGCGGGCGCAGGTCATGAGCCAGTGAGCGGGCCAGGCGACTGACGCTCGTCATGGCCAGGTCGTAGAAGAGGTGACCGGCGATCACCTCGGCGTCAGGATCGGTGTACCCGGTCAGGACGACCAGCCCTCGCCGCTCGATCAGCAGGGGCGCCGCGTACCAGGCCGTCACGAGGTGACTGCGGACCCCGATGTCGATCATGTTGTGCCAGTGTTCGAGCGGCAGCGTCCAGAACGGACCACCGGCGAAGGGCAGCGCGTTGCCGTTGCAGGCGTTGGCCACCAGCAGATCGATCCCGCCCTGCTCGACGCGCACCCGCTCGAACAGCGACTCGACGGTCTTGTCGTCATCGTGGTCGACGCGCACGGGAATGCCGATGCCGCCGCGCGCGGTCACCTGCTCGGCGGTGTCCTCGATGGTGCCCGGCAGCGCGGAGTGACGATGGTCGCGGCTCTCACGATCGGCGGCGTAGACGATCGCCCCTGCCTCGCCGAGCACGAGGGCGATGCCCCGCCCGATACCGCGCGCGGCCCCGGTCACGACAGCGACAGTGCCATCCATCAGAGCTCCGTACGAGAAGGCTGCCCGGTCACGCTCTTTCGTCCAGCCTCACCAGCCGGACCCACCCTGTCAACGCCGCCGCGCCGGCCGAGGGACTTACGGGGCGAGTACGTCGGGGAGCTGGCTGCGATGCTCTATGTTCAGCTTGCGATAGATCCGGTACAGGTGACTGTGCACGGTCCGCACCGACAGATGCAGACGCTCAGCGATCTCCCGGTCGGAGAGCCCTCGAGAAGCGAGCCCTGCGACCTCGTACTCCCTGCGGGTGAGGATCGCAGGCGGTGAGGAGAGGCCGGGGGTGCGGGCGCCTTCACACGCCCCGGACAGCTCACTGAGCCGGGTCGATGACGCCAGCGCCGACCCGAGGCGGCCCTCGGCCCGATGGATCAGGCTTGCTGTCGCCGCCGCCTCGGCGGCCCACAGCACGCAGCCGGTCGCCGCGGCCTCGCGGGAGACCTCGTCGAGAGCCGCCGCGTCCCGCCGGGACAGGGCGGCGGCGTTCCTGGCCATGAGCGACTGCAGAGCACTCTGGCTGGATGAGGCGAGACGCTGGAGATCGCCGGCCACGGCCGCGGCGGCGCCCAGCCGCGCGGCGTCGTGCAGCACCCAGGAAGCCATCAGCAGCGACCCGACCTGTTCAAGCTCTTCGGCCTGCCTGAGGGCCAGCTGCACGGCGGCCGTGAGATCCCCCTCGGCGTACCGGGTCCAGACCGAGCCGCTCCTGCGCGGGGCCGCGAGCCCTCCGGGAAGGGCCGCCCGCAGCCGCTCCATGGCCTTCCCCGCCCGGTATGCGTCGCCGAGCAGTGACTCCGCCTCGCTCAGCGCGTCCAGACCCCACATCTGCGGACTCGCCGCGATGCCGTGGATCGGCATCACGGCGAGCGCCTCCCGCAGCCAGCGCCGGGCAGTGGCCGGGCGGCCGGAGAGCAGCAACACCTGCCCGAGATCGTGCGCCCAGTAGGCGCGCCACGTCGCGGCGGTCCCCGTCGCCTCCGCCGCCAGGGCGGATCGGCCGAGTTCGATCGCCTTGACGATCTGGCCATCGAGAGCCAGGGCCTGCAGGAGGGCCATGCGGGTGAGCTCCGCGCGCGGCCCGCCCATGCCGTCCAGCGCGACATGGGCGAGTTCGATGGCGTCCCTGGTCTGTCCCGCGCACGCGAGCGCGCGTACCTGGGAGAAGGCGAGCGCGGCGAGCACCTCGGGATCCGCCGGGTGCCGCCGGAGGATCCGATCAGCGAGCTCCACCGACTCGTCGATATGCCCGACCGCGAACGCCTGGGCGGCCCGGCCGAGCTCCAGCCGCAGCCTGACCCCTGGGTCAGCCGTCGTCAGCGCGGCGGACGCCAGTGTGTCCTTCGCCTCCCCTACCTGGCCGCGGATGAGGTGGACGCGCGCCCGCGCCGAGAGCGCCCTGGCACGCGACGCGTCGTCCGGCGCGTCCGCCTCGAGCGCCCTGGCCAGGTCGAGGGCGCGCGTGGCCGCTCCGAGGTAGGGCAACTCGGCGACGAGCGCCAGACGCGACTCGAAGGAGCCGTCGGCATCGACCGCGACCTGGAGCAGGCGCCCGGCGAGCTGGTGGTCCAGCGCCTCTGACGCCTCCCAGGCCGCTTCGCGGAGCAGCGCCGGGTCGGCGGGCACGCCCGCCTCGACTCGCCACACCGCGATCCTGACCCGGTCACGCCGCCTGCGCGCTCCCACGGCCTCGACCGCGTCGGCGAGCCTCCTGCGGTGGTCGCGGGCCCGCAGCGGAGGGAGCGTCGCCCGCAACGCCTCGCCGTACAGGGGATGGACGAGGGCCACGAGGTGTCGCCTGCGGTCGGGAATCGCGGTCAGCAGCCGCTCGGACTCGAGCTCCAGGATCACCTCGGGGGCGATGAGACGTTCCAGGATCTCCGCGCCGACCGGTTCGGCGAGGGCCACGAGCTCAGCCGCGGCCCGTACGGCAGGAGCGAGCCGGTCAAGACGGGCGGCGATGGTGGCGGGCAGGTTCGTGTCCCCGAAGACAGGCTGAAGCAGCCGCCAGACACCGTCCTTCTCGGTGAAGGTCGCGGCATCCACTAGCTCGCGAAGCAGGAGTGGGTTGCCACCGCTCAGCCGCAGGAGATGGGCGGGCAGCGTCGACTCCACCTGGCCGGCGAGCGCCGTCGAGAGCAGCTCGGCCGTATCGCTTTCGGTCAGCCCCTCCAGGGCCATGCGCTCGAGGTCACGCCACCACCCTGCGGTCTCGTCGCCTCGCACCGCCAGCACGACGGGAACCGAGGCGCCGGCGACAAGATGCCGCGCCAGGGCGGCCGACGCCGGATCGAGCAGGTGGGCGTCGTCGATGACCAGCGCGCCCGAGCCGGCGATGTGGGCGGCCGCCGCCGTCAACGTACGCGTGAGCTCGCCCTCGCCTGCCCACGCAGGCAGCAGGTGCGCGAAGGGCAGCAGCGGGATCCCGCCCGGCGTGGCGAAGACCCAGTTCACCTCGACCCCACCGGCCTCGGCTCTCGACCGGGCTTCGGAGAGCAGCCGGCTCTTGCCGATCCCGGCCGGGCCGGTGACCACCAGACCGGAGCCGGCGCGTCCGGTCATCACCGCCGTCAGGCGATCGAGTTCGCACTCGCGCCCCACCAGCGGCCATGAGCTCATGGCCGCAGGGTACTGCGCATGCCGTTCGCCGAGAATGCAGTAATCCATTACCGATGTGATGGCGTAAACGCGAGCCGGCTCCGAGGCCCGGGCTCGTGCTGGTGGGTGATGCGGCCATCACCGGCGATCCCACACCGGCCGTCGGCTGCGGCTGGGCGTTCCGCGCCGCCGAGTGGCTGGTGGACTCCACGGCTCCCGCGCTGCTCGACGGTGGGGACCTCGAGGCCGGTATCGCGGCCTATCGCAGGGCGCTCGGCTTCGTCGCGGGGCATGACAGGCTCGGCCGGCGGGACGCCATGGCCCGTCCCGTGAACAGGGTGCAGAAACTGGTCACCCGAGGAGCTCACCGCGATCCCGAGCTCGGCCGCCGCGTCTATCTGTTCTCGATGCGAGCCATTCCGGTGGCCGAGTTGATCAACCCTCGGACTCTTCTCCGGGCCGTCTGGGCCGCGACCCGTCCGTGATTGCCCTACCGCCAGGCGGCGCGCACACCCGCGTGGCAGCTGCGGGCGCTCCACCCGTCAGGCGTCGAAGCGGCGGCGGGAGGCGTCGATGTGGCCGAGGTAGCGGTGGGTCCAGTCGCACATCCCATGGACCGTCTCTCGTAGGGCCTGGCCCACGGTCGGCGCGGGCGACCTGGCCGCCCAGGTCGAGCAGTGCTACCTCAACATCGGCACCGCTCTCGCCGAGGTCGGCGGTTCCTTCGACGACGTGGCGAAACTGACCGTTTACGTCGTCGGCTGGACCCCCGACAAGATGCCGCTGCTCCTGGAGGGGGTCACCCGTGCGGCCGCGAAGCGGGGGGTCACCCCGGTACCGCCGGCCACCCTGCTGGGCGTCGCGGCACTGGACGTACCCGACCACCTGGTCGAGGTCGAGGCCACCGCGATCCTCGACTGAACAGGCGCTCTTCAGCGGGCCGACCTGGCCCGGTTCGGACTCTGCCTGATGCACGACCGGCGTACGGGTCCGCGGTGCTCAGCCCCGTGACAAGCGGGAGCTGCGCAGGCCGACATCCGATCAAGCGGCGTCGAGGGCCTCGGTGATCTTGCGGGCCATCTCCGCCATGGTGGGGCTGGGCTCGCCCTTGTGGGTCTGGGCGGCTGCTTCGACGGCGACGCTGACGGTGCGGCGGAAGTTGTCGGCCTCTGCCGGATCCTGCTGCTTGAGCAGGCTCATGGATTCCGTCAGCGCCGGCAGCACCTGGTCGGCGAGTTCGGCCACGGACTTGCCGTACTTCACGCCCTTGGGCGCCTTGGTGAGCACGTGCCCGACCGGACCGGTCGCGGAGGTCAGGGCGATGGAGCCTTCGGTGGCGGCCTTGTGGGGCGAGCCGGCGGCGCCGGCGGCGGACATCAGCGAGACGGCGCCCCACGCGGCGGTCCGCAGGGTGAGCTTGTCCTGGTCGGTAAGGGTGATGGACATGGTGGCGTGCTCCTTCAATAAGAATTCAACGGAACGGGCGGATGGTGGAACGCGGTCCTGTGGGGGCCAGGGGTGTCGGGATTGCTCAGGTCGGGTCGCCCGAAGGGATCTCACCCTCGGGCGACCCGGCCTCAGGCGAACAGGGCCAGATGTCGACGGTTTCGGCCGCCAGGGCCGCCCGTCGGGTGTCGTGGGTTGAGGCCGGGCATACCAGGCACCGGGCGTACCGGGCGCGGGCGTGGTCTCAGTCGTCGATCGCCTGGTAGGTCGTGGTCCAGAAGTCGTGGATCAGCCGCGCCGAGTTCGGGGCGGACATCCCGACCTGGGTGAGCACGATTCCGGTGAGCTGCTTGTCCGGGTCGGCATACGTCGAGGTGCCGCTTCCGCCGTCCCAGCCGAACTGGCCGATGGGCGCGTAGTCGCCGCGGTAGGTGCGCACCGCCATCCCCATGCCCCAGCCGCCGTGCTGACCCTGACCGAACGACAGGTGGACGCTGTCGGCGGCCATGGCGTTGCGTGCGGCGTTCTGCTCCGGCGTGAGGCGATTGGTGGTCATCAGCTCGACGGCCGGCCGGGACAGGATCCGCTCACCCTCGTGCATCCCGCCATTCAGCAGCATCCGGAAGTAGGCGTGGTAGTCATCGACAGTGGAGACCAGCCCACCGCCGCTGCCCTGGAACGCCGGAGGCTTGCTCCACCGTCCACCCGCGGCCTCGTCCCACACATGGAACTCTCCGCTCTGCGCGTCCGGGGCATACAGGGGCGGCAACCGGTCGATCTTGTCGGCGGGCACGTGAAAGGCGGTGTCCTTCATCCCCAGCGGATCGAAGATGCGCTCACGCAGGAACGTCTCGAACGACTGGCCCGTGACCCTGGCGACCAGCACACTGAGGACGTCGTGGCTGATCTGGTACTGCCAGCGCTCTCCAGGCTGGTACATCAGCGGAAGCGCGCCCAGACGGCGCATCCACTCATCCGGCCCGGGCATCGGCTCCGGCAGGTCCGGCGTGAGCCCCTGCTCGAAGATCGCGCCCATGATCGGAGCGCCCAGCGCCGTCATATCCATGCCGAGCCCGAACGTGGAGGTCAGCAGGTCCCGCACGATGATCGGCCGACGCGCCGGCACCGTGTCGTCCAACGGGCCGTCGATCCGCGTCAGCACCCGCCGGTCGGCCAGTTCCGGCAGCCACGGATCCACCGGGTCATCCAGCCGCAGCCTGCACTCATCCAGCAGCACCATCGCCGCCGCCATCGCGACCGGCTTGGTCGTGGACGCCATCCTGAAGATCGTGTCCCGGCGCATCTGCGCGCCACCCTCGTGGCGCATCGTCCCGACCGCTTCGACATGCGTCTCACCGCCACGGCTGACCAGAGCGACAAGCCCGGGAATCTTCCCCGACTCGACATGCCGTCCCAGCACCTCGCGCAGCCTACGCAGCCCCGTCTCGGAGAAGCCGCTGTTGCCCTTTTCCATCATGAATCTCCTTACGCACAGTGTTTTTCGATCTGCGAGACCCGTCCCGGCGTGACGCCCATGGCCTCGGCGAGCTGGGCCTGGTGAGCCCGTGGCGCTTATGCTCCGGCTCGACTTCCCCGCCGGACATCCAGGTCGATGCCGTCGAGCACGACCTTGTCCTTGTATGTCTTTCGCGGCCCCGAGGCCGCGATCGCTGAACCGCTCATGGCATTAACCATCGCCGACCGACCTGATACCGGGCCGTCGCCGTCCTGACGCCGCAGCTGACACGACACCGCATGGTCAGCGCGAGGCTGGTCAACTGGGTCGTAGGCTCCGGTGATCTCGCAGTCCGTCTCCGAGAAGCGGGATCACCACCGTCAGCACCCCGCTGCCCATCCACCTCAGACGAGCGGGATCACCAC
The DNA here is from genome assembly GCF_039535395.1 of Nonomuraea roseola. Classification (NCBI taxonomy): domain Bacteria; kingdom Bacillati; phylum Actinomycetota; class Actinomycetes; order Streptosporangiales; family Streptosporangiaceae; genus Nonomuraea; species Nonomuraea roseola. The sequence goes on along the minus strand of NZ_BAAAXC010000015.1, from coordinate 3,037,660 downwards.
CGTCAGCACCCCGTTCCGATCGCCAGCACCCCGCGTGCACAGGCGTGGCACGCCAGGATCAGCCGACGTCGGGATGGCCGCCGGGCGCGATCCATTCGGTCAGCTCGACGACGATGCCGTTGGGGTCGGTGAGACGCATCAGCGACTCACCCCACGGGTTGCGCCACAACTGCCTGGAGATGGGTGCGCCCTCGACGCTCAGGCGCGCGTACTCCTTGGCCAGATCGGTGACCGCGAACGCCACCACCGGCTGCGCGATCCGCTCTCGCGGCTGTTCGAGGTCGCGCTGGCGCAGCAGGATGTCGGCGGCCGCGTCGTCGCGGCTCAGCCAGGTGAAATCCGGAGTGTCGAGCACCTCGCGGAAGCCCAGATAGGTGGTGAAGAAGTGGCGGGAGCCTGCCGGATCGTCGACGGTGAAGACGACTGTCGAGGCGACGATGTTCATGTTTCTGCTCGTATGCGGTTGTTTGCCATGATTCCCCTCCTATGTGGTGATTCGTCCTGGATCAAGGGTGTCGGTACGGCCGGGCCGGGGCAACACCGGATCTTGCAACGCTGCGTTAACCTCAGACTTCACGCCGGGGAGAACACGCTGGAGATCCGCGACGTCGAGATCTTCCTGACGCCGGCCGAGGGGCTGCATGCCGGCCGTACGGCGGAGCGGTTGCACATGTCGGCCGCGCGTCAGCCAGGCGATCAAGAAGCAGGTACGCAACGTCGGCGCCCCTCATCGAGCGCACCTGCCGAGCCGGACGGCTGACACCAGTCGGCGGACACCCTTCGCCAGGCGCCAGTCCACGTTGAGCTCCAGGACGAGGGCGGGACCCTCGGAGACGCTGGACTCGGTGAAGCGACGGAGCTGGGTCTGCGCGGGGGCGCCAGGCTCCGGCCGATCCACGAAGGGTTTCGCATCAGCACGGATCGGGCCCGATCAGCCGCTCAGGGGAAGACCGACGTGCTGCGCATCGGCATGGTCGGCGACAACACGACAGCCGACGAGGGCTGTGGACGATCAGCCGGGCAGCGGTCCCAGGCCGCGCACGACGCGGGCGAAGGCGCGCATCATGTCGTTCTCCGCGGCGCTGAGCCACACCAGCCCGTACGGCAGCGCATCCATGTCCTTGACAGGCAGGTAGGCGATGTCGGGACGGCCGTAGTACCGGGTCACGTGGACAGGGAAGAGGGCGACGGCCTCTCCCAGGACCGTGTGCATGAAGATTTCCTCGACGTTGGTCACGTTGGCGGTGCGCTCGATCAATCGGCCCTTGGGCGTGAGCTCCGGGACGTAGTGGTCGAACCAGTAGCTGGGCATGGACTTGACCGCGATGTGCTGGAAATCGCTGACCGCCTCCAGGGAGACCGAGGACCATCGGGTGAGCGCATGGTCACCGGCCACGGCCAGCACCCTCGGCTCGGCGAAGAGCAGCGGACCCACGGTCAGGTCGGGCTCCTCGACCGGCAGCCACGTGACCAGGATGTCGACCTCCCCGTTGCGCAGCTGGGCGAACGGATCCTGGTAGGCCGACACCCGCAGGCGCAGCTCCCACTGAGGATGCCGGGCGCGGAAGGTCTCGAAGTAGCGGCGCAGTTCCTGGATGTTGACCGGGAAGAGGCTCACTCGGAGCGTGCCTGTCTTGCCGCGCGCGGCCAGCCGTGCCCGCTCCAGGCTGTGCGTCAGGTTCTGGTGGAGTTGGCGCAGATCGTCCCGCAACTGCTCACCCAGCCGCGTGAGCCGGACGCTGTGGCTGTTCCTCGCGAAAAGCTCGGCACCGATGGCCCGTTCCTGCTTCTTGATCGCCTGGCTGATCCGGGCCACAGAGACGTGCAGCCGCTCGGCGGCGCGGCCGAAGTGCAGCTCCTCGGCCAAGGTCAGGAAGATCTCGATGTCCCGTAGCTCCACAAGCCCCATGCCGCCGATCTATGCCAGGTATGGGGGAGTTTGGCATATCGGGACTAACCGGACCTCTCTTGCGGTCGCCCCCGACCTGCGGAGGGTCCTCACCGTCCGGCACCCTGAGGACCGGGATCAGGCGTGGCATCGCTCACCTGAAGAACTGGCGAGCCCTGGCCCGCCGCCACTGCCGCCGCGACCACCTGCCCGAGATCGTCACCGCCATCGCGGGACTCCCGTCCGACCAGCAGACCGCATAAGAGAACGTGACCACAGGCCACCGCGCCTCAATCCCAACTATGCACGAGGTCGTTAGACGCTCCTGCCCATGAAGCACATAAACGGAGGCCATCCCCGAGCCGCGGGGATGGCCTCCACTGACGATCTCACGCGTGGGCCATCTGCATGTCGCCTCCCCAACTTCGGGCGATGACAGTTCCATCCTCGAACTCGAAGTCCAAACGCATGCGTTGGCCCGACACCTCGTCGAACTCCTCGACCAGGCGCAGCAACCGCTGACCGATGTGCCTTACGAAGGGAACCTCATCGGGGGCGATGATCACGTCCACGCGACTGCCCAGTTCCTCCATCACGTAGCTCTCCCCCGGTTCCTCAGGCGTGATCCTGAGTTCCCAGTCAGAGGCGACGCCTAGATTGACCGTCAGCGCATCGAATCCGAGCCACACCTCACCGATAACCGGGGCGTCAGATCGATGCGTGAACTGGCTTGCCGTCACAGCGACCAGGCGCTGACTTTCCAGGGCAGTTACATCCACCGAATCAGCCTAGTCCGTGGCCAGTCAGCCGCCATCGGCTATGCGGGTTGCTGCACGGCGCTGCTGTACGGAGATCAAAAAGGCCCTCCCGGATCATCCGAAAGGGCCTTTTATTTGGGAGCCGCCTTCGGGATTCGAACCCGAGACCCCTTCATTACGAGGAGATCTCCCGTTTGGTCGGCCACAGCAGTACGGCAGTGACAGAGATGGTCTACCGGAAGCAGATCCGCCCATTCCTGCAGGAGGGCGCGACGGCCATGGATCGGATTTTCAAGACATGAGTTCGGCTCGCCCACTCGATAATGGGCTGTGGCCAAGCTTCCCGAAGAAGTCCGATCCAGCCTGCGCTTTTTCGCCTTCTACCTCGCCAACGGAACCCTAGACATGGAGTTGCTCGATGGCATCGACTACAGGCCGGTCTTGGTTGACTTCGGCTCCACGCTGGAGATGGTCTTCACCATCTACACCAACGTGCTGGAGATCGATGAAGATGGTCTAGTAGACGACGGACACGCCCAGTATCGGGTAGCCCAATGGATCCGCCGATACTGCGATCCCAGCTACGTGGTCGACCCCCCGTTCGAAGAATGGGAGACCCGTTTGATCGGCCCTTGATGGCACCAGCGGTCCCGGCCCGTGCTCACTTCGAACCTTCAGGCAATAGACACCCAGTTAGACCCCAAAGGCCCCCTGAGATCTCTCAGGGGGCCTTTGACCTGGAGCCGCCTTCGGGATTCGAACCCGAGACCCCTTCATTACGAGTGAAGTGCTCTGGCCGACTGAGCTAAGGCGGCGCGCCATACGGCGTGTTGAAGTCTACAGGAGCTTGAGGGGTCCTCGCGCCCTCTGATCACTCGATCTCAGGACACCGCATGCCATCCTCCGGAATGCGCCCCCACACCAGGTACGCGTCCACCGTGGCGTCCACGCAGGACGAGCCGTTCAGGTAAGCGGTGTGTCCGTCACCCTCGAAGGTGACGAGGACTCCGGACTCCAGTTGCGAGGCCATCGCGCGGGCCCAGCCGTACGGCGTGGCCGGGTCGCGGGTGGTGCCCACGACCAGGATCGGCGGTGCGCCGCGAGCAACCAGTGGCCGGTTGTGCTCGCTCGCGGGGACGGGCCAGAACGCACACGGCAGCGTGCTCCACATCACGTACGCCCCGAACCCGGGCGTCCGCTGTTCGGCCTGCTTCGCCGCCCTCGCGAAAGCGGACAGCTGTCGGGGATAGGGGCTGTCGACGCAGTTGATGGCCATGTTGGCCTCGGTCTGGTTGGAGTAGGTGCCGTCCTGGGAGCGGCCGACAAGCTGGTCGGCGCTGTGCAGGAGCAGGGTGCCGTCGCCGGTCGAGGCCTGGCGCAGCGCCTCGGTGAGCACGGGCCACGAGCGCCGGTCGTAGAGGGGCGTCAGCGCGCCCAGCGTGGCGAGGGGCTCGGTCACCTCGCGCCCTTCACCCCGCAGGGGGCTGCCGTCCGTACGGCGCAGCAGCCCCGACAGCTCGGCCATGGCCCCGTCCACGGTACGGCTGGTCAACGGGCAGTCAGGGATGGTGAAGCAGTCCTCCGCATAGGCCCTGAAGGCGACGGCGAAGCCCTCCGCCTGTCCCTCGTTCATCTCCACGCGGCTCAGGGCGGGGTCGACCGCCCCGTCGAGGACGAGCGCGCGCACCCTGGCGGGGAACAGGTCGGCGTACATGGCGCCCAGGTGGGTGCCGTACGACTTGCCGAGGTAGGTCAGGCGCTCGTCGCCGAGAGCGGCGCGGAGGACGTCCATGTCGCGCGCCGCGTTCGCCGTCCCGATGTGCGGGAGCAGGCGGGGGGACATGGTCTGGCAGCCGTCGGCGAACCGGCGGGAGGCCTTCTCCAGGGCGGTCAGTTCGACCGGAGAATCGGGGGTCGCATCGAGCGCCAGGAAGGCGTCGAGCGCCTTGTCGCTGAGGCACTCCACCGGCGCGGACTCGCCGACACCGCGCGGATCGAAGCCGACCACGTCGAACCGGTCGCGCACCTGGGGGCTGAGCACGGAGCGCGCCGCCCTGCCGTAGTCGATGCCGGATCCGCCGGGACCGCCGGGATTGATCACGATCGAGCCGATCCTGTCGCCGGTGGCGGGCAGGCGGATCACGCTGATGGACAGCTCTTCGCGCTGTGGTTCGCGGTAGTCGAGGGGCACCCTGAGCTTGGCGCACTCGAACCCGTCGCCGCAGTCGTCCCAGGCCAGGCGCTGATCGTAGACGTTCGGGGGCGGCGGGTCGGCACCGCACCCGATGGGCGTCAGGGTCACGCAGACGGCCATGACGACCGCGCGACGCCATGGCCGTCCGCGCCGCATCCTCACGTCACTCCCTCGCGCCTCCTCGTCACTCCCTCGCGCCTCCTCGGCCTGACCCGGCGTTCACCGCACGCCGTTCGTTCGTCTGTCCTCAGGACTCACCGGCTGGGGGCTGGTCGTCGGGGCCGTAGGTCGAGTCGTACGCCTTACGGGGGCCGCACACGCTCGCCTTCGAGCACGAGCATCTCCGCCCGCCGTCGTTGAGCCTGACCACCACCGAGTCGCTGGGGACGTTGTGCCCCACCACGGTCCCCGCGCCTTCAGGCGTGTCGACCGCCAGGCCGACGCGCGGCGCGGTGGCCCGGAACTCCTGGTAGAGCGGGTGCTCGTACTTCAGGCAGCACATCAGTCTGCCGCAGGCCCCCGCGATGCGCAGCGGGTTGACCGGGAGGTCCTGGTCCTTGGCCATGCGTACCGAGACGGGCTCGAAGTCCTTGAGGAAGGTGGCGCAGCACAGGTCACGCCCGCACGGCCCGATGCCGCCCTGCAGCCTGGCCTCGTCGCGTGGGCCGATCTGCCGCAGCTCGACCCTGGCCCGCAGGTTGCGGGCCAGGTCTCGGACGAGCGCGCGGAAGTCCACGCGGTGCGGGGCGGAGAAGTAGACCGTGTAGACGTTGTCGTTGTCGAGGTAGTCGACGCCCACCACCTTCATCGGCAGCGTGTGGCGCTTGATGAGCCGCTTGGAGACGCTTCGGGCCTCGGCGCGCCTGCGTTTGTTGGTCTCGTCGCGCGTGAGGTGGTCGTCAGCGGCGAGCCCTGCGCAGACGGGCAGGCCGTCGATCTCCTCGCTGGTGTACTGCGGCGCCCACACACATTCGGCGACCTCCGGGCCCGAGTCGGTGGGCACCAGCACCTTGTCGCCCACCTTGGGGGTGTGCCCGCCGGGATCGAGGTAGTAGAGCCTTCCGTAACGGGTGAAGCTCACGGCCATGATCATTCCCATAGGCTCGCGCTCGCCTCCTGACGGCCTCGGGGTTCGGACGGCCTTCGCCCCCACCCTACGAGAGGCTCTGCCCCGTTAGGGAGTCACGCAGACCTCGTCATCCGGTCCGAAGATCTTCTCCTTGATGATCGCGAGCAGCTCCGCCCGCTTGGCCGCGCACACCTGGTTGATCACCCTGGAGACACCGTCGAGCTCGCTCGCCGCTGCCATCGCAGCCGACCAGTCGGTCCCCTGGCGCATGTTCAGGCGGAACGCTTCGGGCATGTCGTCGACTGTGACGGCCTGGAGAAGCTTGCCGTCCCTGCCCACTTGAGACTGCCGGAACCTTTTGTAGTTGACCTGCTGATCTTCGTACACCACGGACTCCACCTCCGGTCTCGCGCGGAGCGCCTGCTCGATGGCTCCGCGGTCAGGGGGCACATCGTCCGCGCAGGCGGGGAACGGGGCGTCGGGCTTGCACAGGAACACCGAGATCTCCGGCTCTCCCTCGCTCCAGTTCATCGGCACCATGCCCGCCGCCAGCACGGGAGCGTCATGGTGCGTCGGCCTGAGCATGAGGAACATGGCCACACCGGCCACCGCGGCGGCCACCGCCACCAGGCGCAGATCGACCCGGAAACGCCGGTGCCGGTCGGGTGTCCGCAGCGGCGTCAGAGTCTCGGGCTCGACCGTGGCGCCGGCCGAGACGAGGGCATCGCGAAGGCGGTCCTCCATCGGGCTGTTCATGCGTCCTCCCCAAGCGCGCGGGCCAGGGCGGACAGGCCCCTGGCGATCGTGGATCTGGCGGTGCTTCCGCTGACGCCCATGGCGTCGGCCACCTCTTGATCGGTGAGGTCGAAGTAGTAGCGCAGCGTCAGCGCCTCACGTTGGCGTTGCGGCAGCCCCCGCAGCGCCACGAGCACCTCCCTGCGCTCCTCACCGAGCAGTGCGGCGCTCTCGGCCGACCAGACCGGCGGCTCGTACGGCACCGCGCGCCTGAACACCGTGGCCCGCCGCCGCAGCACGGACCTGCAGCCGTTGAGCACGGCCGAGCGGACGTAGGCCAGCGCACTGTCCGGATCTCGCAGCCTGGCCCGCCCCGCGTGTGTGCGGGCGAACGCCTCCTGGACGACGTCCTCGGCCGTCGCCCGGTCGCCGACCATGATCAGCGCCAGCCGTACGAGGCCCAGGTGGTGCTCGGCGAAGAGCGTCGCCACATCCACGAGCTCCCGGCGAGGGAGCAGTTCGACTTCCACATCACAGAGACGCGTGGGGACGGCATCTGCTGCTCGGGTCATGCGGCGAGTTTGGCTGCCCGGCCCTTCGACGAAGGCGGAAACCCTTCAACCGAGTCCGAGGACGAAAAGCCGGAAGACGAGGAACCGGAAGATGACGGGCCGAGGACTTCCGGGGAGCCGAGCTCAGGGGCGGCGCAGGCCCAGCATCATCGCCTCCACCGCGATCTGCGGGTTCACGTTCGCCGCCAGCCGCTCCCTGCACTGCATGATCACGTCGATCCGCCGCAGCGTCTCCTCGGCCGTCGACCCTCTGGCGATCGAGTCGAGCTCGAACCGATGGTCGTCGTTGGCCAGCTCCACCGTCGCCCCGAGCTGCATCGCCAGCACGTCGCGGTAGTACGACACCAGCTCGAGCAAAGCGCCGTCCAGGGAGTCGCGCTTCACGCGGGTGGCGCGCGACTTCTGCCGGTCCTCCAGCTCCCTCAACGCCCCGGCGCCGCCCCTGACCAGCCCCCTGTTCAGGCCCTTGCCCGTGGACCCCTCGCCGTAGAGCCTGCGCAGGTCCGAGGTCTCACTCTCGTTCAGGAGCGTGGTGGCCGCGGCGGCCTCCTCCTCGGCGGTCTTCACCAGCCGCTCGGCCGCCGTGATGCACTCACCCACCCCGCTCAGCGAACGGGGGATCGCCAGCACGGCATCGCGGCGCCGCCGTACGCCCTCGTCGGAAGCGAGCAGGCGGGCACGGGCGAGGTCGCCCTGGGAGGCCCGCGCGGCGAAGGTGGCCATCTCCCACGGCACACCGTCGCGGGTGGCCAGCACGTGCGCGACGGCCTCGCCCGAGGGCGTGACGAGGCTGACGACCCTGCACCTGGACCTGATCGTGATGATCATGTCGTCGGGAGCGGGCGAGCACAGCAGCCAGACCGTGCGGGGAGGCGGCTCCTCGATGGCCTTCAGCAGCGCGTTGGCCGCCGACTCCGTGACCCTGTCGGCGTTCTCGAACAGGATGACCCGCCACCGGCCCTGGGTGGGGGCGCCCGCGGCGCGCAGGATGAGTTCGCGGGTCTGCTTGACGCTGTAGGACAGCCCCTCCGGCTTGACCGCCTCGAGGTCGGGGTGCGAGCCGATCAACACCTGATGGCACTGGTCGCAGTGGCCGCAGCCGCCCGAAGGGCACATCAGCGCCGCGGCGAACGCCCGCGCCGCGTCCTCGCGGCCCGATCCTGGCGGCCCCGTGAAGAGCCAGGCGTGCGTCATGCCCGCGCCCCGCCCACCCGCGACCGCCTCCGCGGCGGCGTGGGCTGCCCGCGAGAGTACGGCTGAAGCCTGCTCCTGGCCCACCAGGTCGTCGAAGACGCTCACCGGCCCAAGGTTAGTCGCGGATGGCGGGCATGGTGCCGGTGATGTCCTCGGACTCGCTCGGCACCGGGTCGGGCAGGATCTCGCGCACTCTGTCCTGGACGGTCCTGCTGATCTCATCCTGCGACAGCGTGCCGTCGACCATGAGGTAGCGCTCGGGCGCGGCCGCCGCCAGCGAGCGGAACTCCTTGCGCACCCGCTCGTGGAAGTCGAGCGGCTCGGACTCGATCCGGTCGGCCGCCCCACCCAGCCTGGTCAGCCCGACCGAGGGCGGGGTGTCGATCAGCACGGTCAGGTGCGGCACGAGGCCGCCCGTGGCCCAGGCGTTGACCTTGGACACGTCGGAGGGATCGAGCGCCCTGCCCGCCCCCTGGTAGGCGAGCGAGGAGTCGACATAGCGGTCGGTGATCACCAGCGCTCCTCTGTGGAGCGCGGGCCTGATCACCTTCTCCACGTGCTCGGCCCTGTCGGCGGCGTAGAGCAGCGCCTCGGCCCTGGCCGAAAGCCCCTTCTCCGCCGCGTCGAGCAGGATCGCGCGCAGCCGCATGCCGACCTTGGTCGAGCCGGGCTCTCTCGTCTGCACGACATCGAAGCCCTGGTCGCGCAGCCAGATCGCCAGCAGCCTCGACTGCGTCGTCTTCCCCGAACCCTCGCCGCCCTCGAAGGCGATGAACACCCCCGGCACTTCTTCCACGACCCCCGGCGCGTAATGCTCGCCGCGCAGCGCGGCGAGCAGGTCCTCCGAGAGTGGCACACCTCGTCTGTCGTCCATGTGGCGCAACGCCAGCATGCCGACGACCATCGCGAGCACTCCGCCGACCAGCAGCACCAGATTAGCGCCGTCGAAGACGTAGGCGCCCACCAGGTGGGTGCCGAACAGGCCGGCGACAGGGCTGGCCACCGCGACCACGAGCAGGAGCGTGACGCGGGCGGTGGACTGCAGGAAGGAGAACGTCCGCCCGCGCAGGGAGTCTTCGACCTCCAGGCCGATGAGGGTGTAGCCGATGATCCAGGCGATACCCGCGCAGGCGCCGAGCGCCACGGTCAGCATGACCACGATCACCAGGTTGTGGATGAGCGCGATGGCCGCCAGCGCCAGACCGGCCACGGTGATCGCCAGCCCGAACAGCCGCCGCCGCGACAGCCCGGCCAGCAGTCTCGGCCCGAAGAACATGCCCACGGCCATGCCGACGAAGACCGCGCCGAACACGACGCCGTAGGCCGCGTCGCCGCCGCCCAGCGAGACGACATAGACCTTCGCCACGCCGATGACCGCGCCGCCCGCGGCGAACGCGCCCAGCATGCCCACGATCAGCCCGCGCACCAGCTGGTTGCGGCCCACGAAGCGCCAGCCCTCGACGATCTGCTTCAGCACCGAGGGCGTCGAGATGCCGCCGTCGCGCCTGGGCAGGTCGCGCAGCGTGAAGATCAGCGCCGCCGACACCAGGTAGGCGACCGCGTTGATGCCCAGCGCCAGATCCGTCGGCTGCAGCCACGACAGCGCGGGCACGGTCGAGCGCGCCAGGTCGCCCGTCAGCGAGAGCACGGCGAACAGCAGCGCCGCGACGGGTGCCGTGCCGTACGTCACGAGCAGGTTGAGCTGGTTGGCCTGCTCGAGCCGCTCCTTGGGCACCAGGTTGGGCACCGTGGCGTCCTTGGCCGGCACCCAGAACAGGTTCACGCACTCGACCAGCAGAGTCGCGACGATCACCCACTGGTAGACGCCGATCAGCGGGATCGTCAGCACCAGGGCGAAGCGCGACAGGTCGGCGACGACCATGGTCAGTCGCCGGTCGAAGCGGTCGGCGAACGCCCCCGCCAGCGGCCCGAGCAGGATCGCGGGCAGCATCTTGGCGAGGAAGACGCCGCCGACGGCGAGGGACTGGGTCTGGAAGCCCTGCCCGGCGGTCAGGTTTCCGGCCAGAGCGGTCAGGGCGAGGATGTTGAGCCAGTCGCCGAGGCTGCAGACGGACATGGCCATCCACAGCCGGCGAAAGGGAGCGATGGCCAGTACATGGGCCGGTCTGCGGATGGTCATGGTCGTAGCGTATCCAGGGGGGTTCGGGGGGCGAGCCGGAAATGCCCGGCTGCTCGTGGCCTGAGGGTAATACCTAGGAACCCCCCTCGTGGGTGAGTTCGGCCAGCGTGATCTCAGGAGGCGCACCCACGCGCACCGGTGGTCCCCAGAATCCCGCGCCTCTCGTGACGTACACCTGAACGCCGTCGACGGTCGCCAGCCCGGAGACCACCGGCTGCTGCATCGGGACGATCAGGTTGAAGGGCACCATCTGGCCGCCGTGGGTGTGCCCCGACAGCTGCAGATCGACCCCGTATCCGGCGGCCTTCGCCACCTGGACCGGCTGGTGCGCCAGCAGGACCGAGGACCTCGACCGGTCGCGCCCGCCCAGCGCCCGCTCGAAGTCGGGCTCTCCTGTGACGTCGTCGACGCCCGCCAGGTCGAGCACCGCTCCCCCATGGATGATCTCCACCCGCTCGTTGCGCAACGGCCGCACGTCCAGCCGCTCGAGCTCGGCCATCCACTCGCCGGGACCGTTGGCCGTGTAGAACTCGTGGTTTCCCGTCACGAAGTAGGACCCGTAACGCGACTGGAGCTCCTTGAGCGGCTCGGCCAGCGGCCCCAGCTCGGCTACCGTGCCGTCGACCAGGTCACCGACGATCGCCACCACGTCGGCGTCGAGCTCGTTGATCATGCGGACGATCCGCTCGGTGTGGCGCAGCCCCGTCAGCGGCCCCAGATGGATGTCGCTGACCACCGCGAACCGCAGCCCGCTCAGGCGCGGGTCGAGCCTGGGCAGGGCGATCCTGACCGGCTCCACCACCGGCGCGCCGAGCGCGGTGCTGATGCCGTACCCGACCGTGGCCAGCGCGCCGACGCCCGCTACCGCGGCCGTGGCGCGCCCCAGGAACAACCGCCTGCTGACCAGGTCGGGCTCGGTCGCGGGCACCTGCGGTACGGCAGGCGGCACGGTAAGCGCCTGGACCACCGGCGCCCTACGGCGCAGCAGCAGCACCGCCGCCACGCCCCGCGGGATCTCCAGCAGCACCAGGAAGATCACGAGGTAGAACATCAGCGCCAGCCACAGGAAGCCCGGCCAGGCCAGCCAGTGACCGAACTCTGACCTCGAAGCCACCTGCGTGACGGGCACCAGCACGCCGAGCCCGACCAGCGACCAGGTGAGCACCCTGCGTGCCCGGCCTGGGCGGGTGGTGCCGCGCACCAGCCGCCGCCACAGGTAGTAGTGCACCCCTGCGACGGCGAGCGCCAGCGTCAGCACGAATCCGAAGACCACGGCGCCATGCTACGAGCCATCACCGACAACCCGGGCGAGTGCCCCTGAGAGCCCTCTCAGGACTTGGCGGCGGGCTTCTTCCTCGTCGTGGTCGCGGCCTTCTTGGCCGGAGCCTTCTTCTTCGGCGCGGGAGCGCGCTCGCGCCGCTCGGCCAGCAGCTCGGCGGCCCGCTCGATGGTGATGTCCTCGACCGTGTCGCCCTTGCGGAGCGAGGCGTTGGTCTCCCCGTCGGTGACGTAGGGCCCGAAACGGCCCTCCTTGACCACGACAGGCTTCTTGGAGTTGGGGTCGTCGCCCAGCTCGCGCAGCGGCGCGGCGGCGGCCGTACGGCGACCGCGCTGCTTGGGCTGCGCGAACAGCTCCTTGGCCTGCTCGATCGTGATCGTGAACAGCTCTTCCTCCGAGCCGATCGACCGCGAGTCGGTGCCCTTCTTGATGTAGGGCCCGAACTTGCCGTTCTGCGCGGTGACCTCCTCGCCGTCGAGCTGGCCGACCACGCGCGGGATCGACAGCAGCTTGAGCGCGTCGTCCAGCGTGATGGTGTCGAGCGACATCGACTTGAACAGCGAGCTGGTGCGCGGCTTCGGAGCGTCGGCCTTCTTCGTCCGCTTCTTGGGAGCCACGTCTTCCTGCTCGGAGGGCAGGAGCTCGGTCACGTAGGGTCCGAAGCGGCCGTCCTTGGCGACGATCATGTTCCCGCTCACCGGGTCCTTGCCCAGCTCGCGGTCGCCCGTCGGACGGGAGAACAGCTCCTCGGCCTTGTCCGAGGTCAGCTCGTCGGGCGTCATGTCCTCGGGGATGTTGACCCGGACGCCCTCGCGGTCGAGGTAGGGACCGTAGCGGCCCACCCTGATCACGATGTCGCTGCCCCTGATGGGGAAGGAACTGATCTCCTTGGCGTCGATCTCGCCGAGGTCGGTGACCATCTCCTTCAGGCCCTCGTCGCCCTCCTGGCCGAAGTAGAAGCGCTGCAGCTCGGGAACGCGCTCGGCCCTGTCGTTGGCGATGTCGTCGAGGACCTTCTCCATCTCGGCGGTGAAGTCGTAGTCGACGAGGTTGCCGAAGTGCTGCTCCAGCAGGTTGACCACCGCGAAGGCCAGGAAGGAGGGCACCAGCGCGGTGCCCTTCTTGAACACGTAGCCCCTGTCGAGGATCGTGCCGATGATCGACGCGTAGGTCGAGGGACGACCGATCTCGCGGTCCTCCAGCTCCTTGACCAGCGACGCCTCGGTGTAGCGGGCGGGCGGCTTGGTCGAGTGCGAGGAGACGTCGAGCCTGCTGAGGTCGAGCGGGTCGCCCTCGGCCAAATTCGGCAGCCGCTTCTCCGAGTCGTCGCGGTCGGTGGAGGGATCGTCCGAGCTCTCCACGTACGCCTTCAGGAAGCCGTAGAAGGTGATCGTGCGACCGGAGGCGGTGAACTCGGCGCCGCCGCCGTCGACCTTCACGGTGACCGACTCGCCGACCGCGTCCTTCATCTGCGAGGCGACGGTGCGCTGCCAGATCAGCTCGTACAGGCGGAACATGTCGCCGCTCAGCCCTGTCTCGCCAGGCGTGCGGAACTCCTCGCCCGAAGGACGGATCGCCTCGTGCGCCTCCTGCGCGTTCTTCACCTTGCTGGCGTAGGAGCGCGGCTTGTCGGGCACGTACGCCGAGCCGTACAGCTTGATGGCCTGTGACCTGGCGGCGGCGACAGCGGTCTCCGACAGCGTGATGCTGTCGGTACGCATGTAGGTGATGAAACCGTTCTCGTAGAGCCGCTGCGCCACCTGCATCGTGTACTTCGCCGAGAAGCCCAGCTTCCTGCTGGCCTCCTGCTGCAGCGTGGTCGTCCTGAACGGCGCGTACGGCTTGCGGGTGTACGGCTTGCGCTCCACCGACCTGACGGCGAACGACGCGCCCCTGAGCCGCCCGGCCAGCTCGCCGGCGGCCTGCTCGGAAAGGTGGAGCACGTTGGCGTTCTTGAGGCGCCCGTCGGAGCCGAAGTCGCGGCCCTGCGCGACGCGCTTGCCGTCGACGCCGGTCAGCGTGGCGGTGAAGTCGCGCGGTGTCTCCTCGGGCTTGCCCGAGTCGAACAGCGCCGAAAGGTCCCAGTAGTGGGCGGCGGTGAACGCCATGCGCTCGCGCTCACGCTCCACCACCAGGCGAGTGGCCACCGACTGCACGCGGCCGGCGGACAGACGCGGCTTGACCTTCTTCCACAGCACGGGGCTGACCTCGTAGCCGTAGAGACGGTCGAGGATGCGCCTGGTCTCCTGCGCGTCGACCAACCGGAGGTTGAGATCGCGCGGGTTGGCCACGGCGTCGCGGATCGCCTGCGGGGTGATCTCGTGGAAGACCATGCGGTGCACGGGCACCTTGGGCTTGAGCACCTCACGCAGGTGCCACGCGATGGCCTCGCCCTCGCGGTCCTCGTCAGTGGCGAGGTAGAGCTCGTCGGCGTCCTTCAGCAGCTGCTTGAGCTTGTTGACCTGAGCCTTCTTGTCGGGATTGACGACGTAGAGCGGCTCGAATTCGTGGTCGACGTTGACGCCGAGGCGTGCCCATGCCTCCCCCTTGTACTTCTCGGGGATGTCATCTGCCTTCTCGGGCAGGTCGCGGATGTGGCCGATGCTGGACTCGACGATGTAGCCGCGCCCAAGGTAGCCCGCGATCGTCTTCGCCTTGGCCGGCGACTCGACGATCACCAGGCGGTTTCCGCCGGCGCTGCCGTTGTTGGCTGGCACGCTGCTTCCTACCTCGCTGTTCGCTTGCGTATCCCCCTGCCGGGAGCGGGCACAGATCTGAAAGGTAACCCCTGTCGGGGGATTTTCCTTCCCCCGGGGTCACTGTCTCACTCAAGGACGCAGAATAAGGCCGAGTGAGTGCCGTCGCTCCCTAACTCACCCTGGAGACTAATCGCTGTGCTGGCCTACTCCTACATGGATGTCTATATCCCTCGCGACACGTCGCGTGAAGCCGCACGTCAGATGCTGACCGAACATGCTGAATACGGGCAGTGGGAACTGGCCAGGGTGCGACTGTACCCCGACGGCAGCAGACATGTACGGCTACGCCGCAAGATCATCCGTGTCCGACGAACTCTCTGACATGGCTTTGCCCGTTCCGGGGCCGCGCCCCCCCAGAACGGGCAAAGCGTCTACCTTTGCCCGTTCTGAGGAGATCACGGCCAGAGCCGCGACCACCACACCAGCACGGGCAAAGCATCCACCTCCACCCGCACTGAGAAGATCACGGCCAGAGCCGCGACCACCACACCAGCACGGGCAAAGCATCCACCTCCACCCGCACTGAGAAGATCACGGCCAGAGCCGCGACCACCACACCAGCACGGGCAAAGCATCCACCTCCACCCGCACGACGCAGTCACGGTCAGGGTCGCGACGAGTCGCCGGGTGCGGGCGGAACGTTTGTGCTCCCTTTGCGGGAAACGGGCTTTGCCCGCCCCCTGGATGGGAGCGGGCAGAGGGTCCTCGGCTACTCACCCGCCGGCTGCGGGCGGTGCCGTACCGTGGTCAACCGGTGCCGCGCCGCCTACTTCTTGCCGAAGCGCAGACGGCGGGTCGTCGCGAACAGCGTCGCCGAAGCGGCGAACATGGCGCCCATGACCAGCGCGAACAGCGAGTTGGAGTTCATCCCCGTGACGCCGGCCGGCTGAGCGGCGCTCATCAGGCCGAGGTCACCGACGGGCAGGGCGCCGGTGGCGGAGCCGACCGCCCCGCCGACCGGGGTCGAGGAGACGAGGTCGGTGGCGGGACCGAGAGCCGAGACGGGGCTGTTCGAGGCGGGAGTGGCCTTGCCCTGACGCTCGGTCGGCGTGGCGGGCTGGCCGGGCAGACCGGGCAGGCCAGGCAGCGCGGGCAGGCCGAGCGTGCTGGTGAGGTCACCGACGACGGGCAGCGCGGGCAGCCCCGAGCCGCGCATCTGCTGGGTGACGTTGCCCACATCCTTCAGCCCTGCCATGGCGGGGACGACGGGAAGAGCGGGGAGCAGACCGCTGGCCTTGGAGTTGGCGACCTTGCCGCTGGAACGCGTCCAGTGGTCGTATCCGTGGTCGTGCTCGTCGACCGGCTTGCCGACCCGGGCGCCACCGAGGCACCCTGCGGCGGCGTCACCCAGGACGGCCACCGCGTTGCCGCAGACGTTGATGGGAGCGGTGATCGGCGCGACCACCTGGTTGCCCGCGAGGACACCGGACCTGCCTGAGGTGGTGTTGCCGCCACCGCCCACGCCGTGCTTCGGAGAGACGCTCGCCCCGCCCTTGCAGTGGGCCTCGGCCAGGCCCAGCGCCGCCACGGCGTTGCCGCAGGCGTTGATCGGCGCGGTGATCGGCGCGATCACCTGGTTGCCCGAGCCGACGCCCGACTGGCCGGAGGTCCTGTTGCCGCCCGCGCCCTTGCCGCCGTTCTTGACCGAGACGCCGCCCTTGCACCCGGCGAAGGCCTGACCGGCGAGCGCGACCGCGTTGCCGCAGACGTTGACGGGGGCGGTGATCGGCGCGATCACCTGGTTGCCCGACAGGACGCCCGAGCGGCCCGAGGTGGTGTTGCCACCGGCGCCGCTGCCCGCGGCGGTGTTCTCGACCGTGCTGCCGCCCTTGCACCCGGCGGGGGCGTTGCCCACGGCGTTGCCGCAGGCGGTGATCGGCAGGCTGATCGGCGCGATCACCTGGTTGCCGCTGCCGGCGCCGAAGCGCCCGTCGGTGTCGTTGCCCGAGGAGGCGAGGTGCCCTGGGCCGCGGTGATAGCCGTGACCCGGCCTCCCGCCGCCGTTGGTGACGCTGGAGCCGCCCTTGCACCCGGCGAAGGCCTGGCCGAAGACCGCGATCGCGTTGCCGCAGATGTTGATCGGGCCGCTGATCGGCGCGATCACCTGGTTGCCGCCCAGGACGGAGTTCCTGCCCGAGGTGGTGTTGCCGCCGGCGCCGACGCCGGTGTTCTTGACGGCGGAGCCGCCCTTGCACCCCGCCGTGGCGTCCCCGAAGATCGCCAGCGCGTTGCCGCAGGCGTTGATCGGCGCGCTGATCGGCGCGGTCACCTGGTTGCCGCCCAGGACGCTGCTGTCGCCGGAGGTCCTGTTGCCTCCCGCGCCGCCCTTGCCGGTGTTCTTGACGGTGGCGCCGCCCTTGCAGCCCGCCTCGGAGCTGCCGAACAGCGACAGCGCGTTGCCGCAGGCGTTGATCGGGGCGCTGATCGGCGCGTTGACCTGGTTGCCGCCCAGGACGCTGCTGTTGCCCGAGGTCTTGTTCGGGATGCCGCCGCTCTGGCCGATGTTCTCGACCGAGGCGCCGCCCTCCGAGCTGGCGGTGGACTCGCCGGCCACGCCGACGGAGTTGCCGCTGATGTCGACGGGAAGTGAGATCGGCAGGTTGACCTGGTTGCCGCCGCCGATGGAGGAGTCTCCAGAGGTGTCGGCGACAGCGGTGCCGCTGCCGAAGGACATGACCGCTACCGCGAGCAGAGCCGCAGGGGTCGATGCCTTAGCCCACGTACGCATGATGAATGCTCCTAGTGGTTCTTGGGGGGAATACCTGACCTGGTCGCGGGCAGCCGAGGCCGAGCGAGGTCCTCTGACGACCACGCACAGCGGGGAACTCGGATACGCGAACCAGCAATGACTGATGTGTCACACGCTCTGCGGAGGGGACTCAGCCCACGCTCCTGCTCTTGAGCGGAATCAGTCAGGTGAGAAAGAAGGGTCGTCCGCTGCTGTGCGGAAGACCGGGGGCAGCACGCACGCCAGGGGGGCGCGCTGAGCCGTCTCACGCGGGTCGATGACGGACCTCGCGATGTCCCCCATGCCAGGCCCGAACGGGCCGTTGCCTCCGCCGTTCGGCGCCAAGCCCTTGGCGCCCATGCTCTTGCCGGCGGAGGAAGGTGCGGGGAAGCCGGGCTTCGACTGGCTGGTGAGCCCGTCCACTTCAGCCCCGGCCATTGCCTCGGTGTTGTCCAGCACCAGGGCGGCGCCGTCTGCCGTGGGGAAACCGGCGACGGATTGAGAGGTGTCGGCTCCTGTGGCCGCGGTGGTCTCCGCGGCTGCCGGAGCTGCTGCGAGCAGTCCGAAGAGCATGGCGAGCAGCCAACCGGCGACCAGCAGGCCGCCTACCGTGAGTGCTCGTGCGATGACCGGGCGGGCGCCGGCCGCGAACCGCGCCATCCGGGCGGCCCGATCGGTGGTCGCACGCTCTTCGAAGACAGCCACGGGCACGCGCCGAGCAGGGAGGGACTTCGCCCTCCGCTGCTGCACCGGCATGCGTGCCACGTGACCTCCCGAGCTCCAGAACCGACCTCACATGTGAGGCCAGTCCGCGGACTCACCCCTCAACGCTCGGTAACCGTAGCAGCACTCAAGGTGGTCGCAAGGGCTTTTCAGGAGAGAGCTAGGAATCGGTCAAGCACCCTGACCCCGAACCGGAGCGAATCGACCGGCACCCGCTCGTCCACCCCATGAAACATCCCTGAGAAGTCCAGGTCGGCAGGGAGCTTGAGCGGCGCGAAGCCGTACCCGGTGATGCCCAGCCTGCTGAACGCCTTGAGGTCGGTTCCCCCGGAGAGCGTGTACGGCACGGCGAGCCCGTCGGGATCCTCCTCGGTGAGCGCCTGCGCCATCGCCCGCACGAGCGGCCCCTCGAAGGCGAACTCCAGCGCCACCTGGTGCTGGACGAACTCCCTGGTCACGTTCGGGCCGAGCAGCTCGTCGATCGTGGCGAAGAACTCCTCCTCGAAGCCCGGCAGGAACCGCCCGTCCACCACGGCCTCTGCGCTCTGCGGGATCACGTTGGCCTTGTAGCCGCCCTGGAGCATCGTGGGGTTGGCGGTGTTGCGGAGCACCGCGCCGATCATGCGGGCCAGGGGGCCGAGCCGGTCGACCTCGTCAGGACCTATCTCCAGCTCGTCCAGCAGGCGCTTGACCGTGGGCGTCAGCCGTACGGGCCATTCGTGACGGCCGATGCGGGCGACCGCGTCGGCGAGCTCGGTGACGGCGTTGTCGGCGTTGAGCATCGAGCCGTGGCCCGCGCGGCCCTTCGCCCTCAGCCGCATCCACGCCATGCCCTTCTCCGCAGCCTCGATGAGGTAGAGCCTCCTGTCACCGAGGGAGACGCTGAAGCCGCCGACCTCGCCGATGGCCTCGGTGACCCCCTCGAACAGCTCCTTGTGGTTGTCGACCAGGAAGTTGGCCCCGTAGGCGCCGCCCGCCTCCTCGTCGGCGGTGAACATCAGCACCACGTCGCGCGGAGGCCGCCGTCCCGCGCTCGCCCACTGCCTGGCGACGGCCAGGATCATCGCGTCCATGTCCTTCATGTCCACGGCGCCCCTGCCCCAGACGCACCCGTCGGCGATCTCCCCGGACAGCGGATGGTGCCGCCAGTCGCCGGCGTCGAACGGCACGACGTCCAGATGGCCGTGCAGGAGCAGCGCCCCCCTGCTCGAATCCTCGCCCTCGATGCGGGCGATCACGTTGGCCCTGCGGTCGTCGCTCTCGAGGATGCGGGCCTCCAGGCCCACCTCTTCGAGCTTCTCGGCCACGTACTCCGCGGCCTGCCTCTCGCCGGGGCCTGCGTTGTCTCCCGCGTTCGTCGAGTCGATGCGGATGAGGTCTCGGCAGAGGTCGACGACCTCGTCCTCGCCGGTGCGCGGGGTCATGCGGACTCCTTCGATCGGGTCTTGAGGAATCACGGTATGACGCACCCCGCAGAGTTTGCTAACCTTACTGAGCCGACGCGGGATGACGGTCTCGCGTGCAGGCACCAAGTCCGGGTGGCGGAATAGGCAGACGCGCTAGCTTGAGGTGCTAGTGCCCTTTGCGGGGCATGGGGGTTCAAGTCCCCCCTCGGACACAAACCGGTAGCCCATGGGTCCTGGTCGCACGAACTCGCGACCAGGACTTTATGCTTTCCGGGGTGGTAGACGAGCTTTAGTCCCAGTTCACCGTAAACCTGTGCCTTTCTTACGGGGTCGGCGCTGGAGAGCACTCGCACCATGTCTTCCAGCCGGTTGATCATCGCCGCGAGTTCGTCTCGCCTCAACTTCGGCTGACGCGGAGCACGCGCACGGCTGAGCTGACTCTGCGCCGCAGCCTTCCGAGCCTGTTCCTCCTGAATCCATCCAGCGATCAGTACCGCGTCAGCCCAGCCTCCAGTGCCGCGCGATGCTGGGCGAGCTTGCGATCGCAGTCGGCGATCTGCCGCCGCGCCGCCACTGCTGCGGGGTCCTCCAAGGAGGACTCCTGCTGTGCGGCTGCGAGAGCGTCGAGTGCCTGGTTCACGTTGTGCGGGGCGTCACGTTGTGCGGGGCGAACAAGCGGCCGAGCCAGCGATCGAGGTAAGGAACGATGTTGTCCTCGCGAAGGTAGACGTTGCGGGGATGAACGAGGTGGTTCGCCAGGGCGTACTCCTCCGGGAAACGGCACCGGTAGTAGGGGGCCTGATTGATCCACTGACCCTGCATCTTGCGTTCGCAGACACCGCAGTGGAGCAGCCCACGGAGCTGGTATGGCTTGGGGGTGCGCTTGCGCGTCTTGTCCGTATGGCGATCTCCGCGACTGGCCAGGGTTGCCGCCACGGCGGTGAAGTCCTCCCTGGAGACGATGGGTGGATGGACGGCGGCATCGGACCAGACCCGCTCCTCCTTGGAGTTCCATCGGAGCTTGGTGGTGTGACCGAGCCCGACATCATCGACATCCAAGGAGGACCTCGTCCTTCCGCTGCCTATTCCACACCTGGTGACCGGTGTAGCGCGGGTTGGTCAAGGGCGGCGCTCCGCGCCGCCACGCGGCCCGAGCTTGCGGGCCGCACGCTGCGCGTGCGGCCTGGGGGCCGTTCTCGCGCGCGCCCGCCACTCGGGCCGCGCTCAACTGAGCATCGGCCTATGCCTCAAGCACTCGCCAGCCTTCCGCCCACCAGCCATCACCGCTGGTATCCTGCACCACCGACACGATCACGTCATCGACAATCTCAATGACGACCATCTCCCACAGGTCGTCGAAGTCGTACGTGCGGCAATGCGCGCACCCCTCCAAGATGCCCTGAACAATCACACGGTGATGGCCCCGTTCACCCTCCACGGCCCATCTGTAATGCCAGTTCAGACGCTGGCCCACCTCATACTCAACGAGGTCCGTCGCTCCGAACTTGAACTGCGCGGTCCAGATACCAGCTACTCCGCAGTCTGGGCAGGTGAGTGGATCGGGCAACTTCACCGTGTTGAACATCCCCATAAGCGCTCATGCTCCACGCGAGCACTCTCACCTGCCAACTACTTTCCGCCTCCGACGGGGGCGCTCCGGCTCCGGGATGATCGCCAGGTGGGCTCGTCGCGGCAACTCTGTTGGCGGCTGAGGTGGGGCCTGATCATCTCGCCCGCCATCGACCCGGGACAAGCCGAGCAGACCAGGGCCACGACTACCAGATCGTTCGTCCAGTCGGGCGCTCCATCTGGTAGCCGTGGCGCTGGCCCGCTTCCCCTGCGGGCGGGTCGACGGCAGACGGAATGATCAGGCAGGCGGGGTGTGCGCGGTGCGCAACTCGAAGGCGAAGCGGTCGCGCGAGCCCCGTTCCACGTCTTGTGCTTGGACCTCATCGAGGAGCAGGCATATCTCGTTGAAGAGCTCAGCGCCCAGGTTCGCCTTACTTTCCTCCCAATGAGTCCACACCACCTCCACCGGCCGCTCCACGTCGGTAGTCAGCCTGTCCCAGAGCGCGGCAAGGTTGTTGCCGTAGTACGGGCCGAAGCCCAGAGGCCCCGCCAGTCGACGGTGAAGATCTGCTTCCGAAGACACCCGCCGCCCATCCACGATGACGCGCATCGAGCTACCTTCACGTGTATTTCCATAGTCCACAGCTTGATCGCCGTGCCATTAGCGTGTCATTAACCCCGGCAACGAGGGGTCAACCACGGTCACTCGCGACCAGTCCGGCAATGGCGCTGACCAGGGAACCCGTGGTGCGCGGCCCATGATCGCTGCAATTCCCAAGCTTATGGCACGCCGCGCGGGCTGGAATGCTGTACCAGTGACTGGGCAAGGACCACGATTCAGGATCGATGATCTCAACGAGCTCCGGGCGCTCCATCGCGCCTTGATGCGGCTCAAGTTCGATGGCCAAGCCGACGAGTTCTTTGGCAGCCCCCATATTGCTGCTGTGCAGCAGCGTACGGCGGATGCTCTGGAGCTTGCGGAGCCGGAACGAGGGTGGTCCGAATGGAGGGACGCGGCTGCGCACCAACGGGAGATCGAGATGGTGCGAGATCATCTCGCCGGACTCACCAATTGGTGGCCAAGCGCCGCGAAACACGAGGGTTGCGTCCACGGACATGGTGTACGAGTTTTCGCTGGTGACAGGCGTGGCGCCGTGAAATGAAGACGGCCATCGCGTGATCCTTCGTGATTGCGAGTCAAGATCGAAGGAGAAGAAAGCGATGGCCGACAACAACAGTGTGGACCCTGCCGCCTGGCTGGCTCAGCAGATCGAGCGCGGGGGATCCGGATCTGTTGCGATCCATGGTGAAGACCATGGCCGAGACGTTGATGTCGGCCGAGGCCGACGGCCTGTGCGGCGCCGGATACGGCCAGCGCAGCGAGGAGCGCACCAACCGGCGCAACGGCTACCGCTCCCGCGAGTGGGACACCCGGGCCGGCACCGTCGAGCTCGCGATCCCCAAGCTGCGCTCGGGCTCCTACTTCCCGGACTGGCTGCTGGAACGGCGTCGCCGGGCCGAACAAGCGCTGATCAGCGTGGTGGCGACCTCCTACCTGCTGGGAGTGTCGACGAGGCGGGTGGACAACCTGGTCGAGCAGCTCGGCATCAAGCACATCTCTAAAAGCCAGGTCTCGGAGATGGCCAAGGTGCTCGACGGGCAGGTGGAGGCCTTCCGCACCCGAGCCTTGGACGCTGGGCCGTATGCCTTCGTCTGGCTGGACGCGCTCACGCAGAAGGTGCGGGAGGGCGGGCGGATCATCAACGTGCATGTCCTGGTGGCCACCGCGGTCAACGCCAACGGCCAGCGGGAGATCTTGGGCCTGGAGGTCACCTCGGCCGAGGACGGCGCCGGCTGGCTGGCCTTCCTACGCGGTCTGGTGGCGCGCGGGCTGGGCGGGGTGCAACTGGTCATCTCCGACGCCCATGCCGGGCTGGTGGAGGCGATCGGGGCGAGCCTGCCGGGCGCGTCCTGGCAGCGTTGCCGCACCCACTACCTGCGCAACCTGCTCACCACGGTCCCGAAGTCGGCGCAGCCGTGGGTGGCCACGCTGGTGCGCACGATCTTCGATCAACCCGCCAGTGAGGCGGTGCGGGCCCAGCACGCCTGGGTCATCGACGCGTTGGAGGCGAAGTATCCGGCGGCCTGCGAGCATCTGGACGCCGCCCGGGAGGAGTTGCTGGCCTTTGCCGCCTTCCCGCGCGAGATCTGGAAGCAGATCTGGTCGAACAACCCGCAGGAACGGTTGAACAAGGAGATCCGCCGCCGCACCGATGTGGTGGGGATCTTCCCTGACCGCGGCTCGATCGTCCGTCTCGTCGGTGCGGTGTTGGCCGAGCAGACCGATGAATGGAGCGAGGCCCGCCGTTACATGGGTCTGGACGTTCTGGCGAAAGCTCGCATGCGGGTGATCGCGGGCGACACACCGCAGCACAACCCCATTCCGCAGACACTTACCGCTTAACCTGCAGAAACAGGATCACGCGAAGGTCAACTCATACACCACTTCGCTGGACGTGACCAACACGAGCGCGCCCAGTACGTTTGCGATCTTCTTGCGCCGCTGCTGCCATCATCCGATCTGCTCGCCGAGCTCGTAGAGATCAACACCGATGACGGACCCCGCTGAGGTGGAGGCCCAGCGTGCCCGTTGCTCTGAATGCGACTAGCGGGAAGTCGCGGAGACTCCCGGTCACTCGACCGGTGTATGCCCAGGTCAGTGTTTGCCCAGCCCAAGGGACGTGATCTTGAACGAGTCCCCAAGCTGACAATGCACTACTCCGGATAGTCGGTATCCCAGGGGTATGCGAATTGGTCGGGCGCCATTCCCCAATCCCTTAGGAAGTTAAGTAAGCCTGCCTCGCCATCGGCGACGGCTCGCTTAATCTCGCTGCTGCCGATGTCGTAGTCCCAGCCATCGAGGTGCTTCGTCAAGTACTCGCGATGTATCAGCCGAAAGGCCCGTCCTACATCGCTGCGTGTCCAACCTTCGTGCTGAGCAGCGTGATCGGCTTCAGTAAGAACCGGATGGACCGCGACCCAGGCCCGGCACTCTGGTCGCGTCGCGTGCACCTCGGCGACGAGCGACCTGCCAAGCCGAAGCGCATTCAGCTTGTCTGCGGAGAAGCTTCCCTCCGAGAGGTCGATCAAGGAGCGCCATCCGATCCGGTCAATGAACCGAGTATTGCCGGCCGACGTGGGGCCAGCGTGGCCGGAGTGTACGAGAGGAGCGCGCCGCGCCACCCACCCGACCGTACAATCAGCCGGGTTGATGGGGCCAACCATGGCCACTCACGACCGACCCGAAGCTCAGGTCGGCCACCGTTACAAGGCATCCTCTACGCAATTCCAAGGTCGACATCATGAGACCATCGCCTGGTGGAAGACCCCTGGACTGAGATCGATGATCACATACTGGCGGAACGCATCCTCTCAGCTCTAATGATCATGCGCGAACAGTTCGGCGACTCGCTTAGCGAAGCCATCGACAGGTTCAATGAACGCCACGAGCACCTGCGAGAAGTGCGCCCAGGTGAGTTCATAAAGACCCGCGAACTGTACGGGCAAGGCTTCTACTCCTAGAAGGTGGTCTCTAACCGCCTCCTAGCTGGTCCAGCTCAAGCCAGCTTTCGCCCTGGCCAACGAGATAGGCGAACGGTTCAAGTCCCCCCTCGGACACCAACCTACGAAGTCCTGGTCGCATGAACTCGCGACCAGGACCTTGTGCTTCCCGGGGTGGTGGACGAGCTTCGGTCCAGTTCATGAGATGTCAGCCTGGTTCGCTCTCGTCGAAGGCCGCTACGAAGACGTTGTCACGGCCGCCCGCATGGGACAGGCCGTCGCCGGAACGAGCAGCGCCATGGTGCAACTCACCTTGCAGGAGGCCCGTGGCCCTGGTTCCTTAGTGCTGGGGCTTTCTACGGCTGGAGCCAGCCCACGCAGATGGCCGCCGAGCCGCCGGGCATGTTGTCCGGGTCGTGGCAGGCCTCGTACAGGCGGTTGCCGCCGAGAAGGCGGGTGGCCTTGCCGTAGATCGTGTTACCGCTGCCGTAATACACGCCGTTGCTGGACTTGTTGCCGGACGCGACGTCGGTGACGTAGATCGAGAGATTCTTCCCGGAGGAGATGTTCGTCAGCCGTGCCCAGATGTAGTACTTGCCGTTGTTCCACTTGCCGGTGCGGAGCTGCAGCTTCTTGTTCCCGATGGACTTCTCCTTGAGGGTGCCGACACCGGTGGACTGGGTCGGCGGGCCGCTCGTGAAGGTCGCCACCGCCGCCGACGCTGAGGTGGCGTTCAACAGGGAAGCGCTTACCACAGTCGCGAGCACTGCGCTGCGCATGATCTTTGCCATGCGGGAAACTCTAGATCGGCGACGGTGGCGACAGTGTCGGGCTTTCACCGGACAAATGGGTGTCAAGCGCGGCGTCCGCCCGCTGCAGTACTGGAGCAGTACTCCACCAACGCCAAGGCCAGTGAGCCAAAGCCTGCGAGGGGAACCACCACAACCAAGGGAAGCAGCAGCAGAAAGAAGACGTGAGACATCAGAGGCGATGTTCTCAGCTTGCTTCATGGGCACCGGACATCCGGTGCCCATGACTACGTCTTCTTTGGGCGTTGCCTGGAAGCCCTCTGCTTCTTTCCAACGAACCCCTCCGGGTGGGGCACTCCGGCTCCGGGATGATCGACCCGGCGTACTCGTCACCGAAGGGGCGGTAGCAGGCTGAGGTGGAAGCCTGAACTCGCGACCAGGACCTTGTGTTGTGACGGTGAGAGCCAACCTTCCGAGCAGCACGTAAATCTTGGCCTGACGGGTCGCCTCGGCTCTCTCAGAACGGACTTCCCGCTCGCCCATGGATGCGGCCAGGCGCTCGCGGTCGAAGGATTGAGCCTGAACCTGTGTTCCAGCTCGATCTTCGACCTCCTCCCTCAGCCGCCAACTCCCGATAGTCGTCCGACCTCCGATGGCCGCCCGACACCGATGAGCGGGTCGGCACCGGCTTCCAGGGCCGCCCGACGGCAAGCGGGCTTTCGGCTTCCTCAGACGCCCGACTCGCGAGGGCCGCCCGGCTCTCATGAGCACCGGATCGGCGCCGGCTTCCAGAGGCGCGCGACGCAGGCGGGCATTCGACTTCCTCAGACGCGCAACTCGCGATTGTCGTCCGACTTGCGATGAGCATCGGGTCGGCGTCGGGTGTCCAGGGCCGCGCGACGGCGGGCTTCCGATCGCTTTCGGCCGTCTGCCGTCCGGTGGCCTCGCACGTACAGCTGCGGGAGCGGCGCTTCGTGCGCCGTGGCCGCTGGTCGCCAAGGGATGGCCGGTCGTCCAGCCTTCCAACTGGTTCGCTCCAGCGTCGATGACCTACGCCAAGCGCTGTTCCACCTGGCTACCCGCACCGAATGGATGCTGACGGACGGCGACGGCGAACGAACTCCGCCCAGCGACCGGCGTCGGCACCGGGGACCAGTCGCTAACCTGATCGTCGGCCGGGCGGGTGCTGTGCGAGGTGTTCTCGCAGGCCATGGAGCGAAATGGCCCCCTCTGCACGATCTGTAGATCGTCTCTGCCGCCGGGGAAAACCGGGTGACATCTCACCTCACTTGCCGCAAGGTGGACGCGGTCGACGCGTTTTTGTCGGTGGCGCCAGTCAGTATGTGCATGGCCATGACCGATCGTGCGACCGAAGGCTGGGACACCAGCCACGACCACGTTGTGCCAGACAACCCGGATCGAGGTTCCGTGTCCAGCCCCCTGCTCGACTCACCTGCCACCCCCACGGCGACCGTTTCAGGGCGCACCCCGCCCGTGATCTGGCTGCTGGTGCTAGCCACGTTCGTGGTCATCCTCAACGAGACGATCATGATCAACGCGATCCCCCAGCTGATGGTCGCGCTGCACATCACGGAGCAGACCGCGCAGTGGCTCTCGACCGCCTTCATGCTGACCATGGCCGCGGTCATCCCGATCACCGGGTGGTTCCTGCAGCGGGTGTCCACCCGCCGCGCGTACGCCACCGCGATGAGTCTGTTCCTGATCGGCACGGCGTTGGCCGCCGCCGCGCCGACGTTCGAGGTGCTGCTGGGCGCCCGCATCATCCAGGCGTCGGGGACCGCTGTGATGATGCCGCTGCTGATGACCACGCTGATGCAGGTGGTGCCCGAGTCGGACAGGGGCCGGGTGATGGGTAACGTCTCCCTGGCCATCTCGGTGGCGCCCGCGATGGGCCCGGCGATCTCCGGGGTGATCCTCCAGTTGGGGTCCTGGCGTCTGCTGTTCGCCGTGGTGCTCCCCATCGCCGCCGTGATCACTTGGAGTGGCCTGCGGCAGCTCAAGAACGTCGGCGAGCCCCGGTTCAGCACCATCGACTGGTTCAGCGCGGCAACCGCCGCGGCCGGCTTCGGCGGCCTGGTCTACGGGCTCAGCCACTTCGAGAGCGGCGACGTCCGCGTCGCCGCCGCGATCGTGGCGGCGGGCCTGATCACCATCGCCGTCTTCGTCGTCCGCCAGCTGTCGTTGCAGAAGCGCGGCGCACCGCTGATGGACCTGCGCACCCTGCGCCACCGCACCTACACGGTCGCGCTGATCCTGATGTCGGTCTCCTTCATGGCGATGCTCGGTTCGATGATCTTGCTACCGCTCTACCTGCAGAACGTCCGCGGGCTCAGCGCCCTGGAGACCGGGCTCCTCGTGATGCCGGGCGCCCTCGCGATGGGGCTGCTCGGTCCGACCGTCGGCCGGCTGTTCGACCGGTTCGGCGGCCGGGTCCTGGTCATCCCGGGCGCGATCGGGATCACGCTCGCGCTCGCCGGCTTCACCCAGGTCACGATGACCATGCCGTTCTGGCAGCTGCTCGGTCTGCACGCGCTGCTGATGGTGAGCCTGGCCGCGACCTTCACCCCGGTCTTCACCCTCGGGCTCGGAGCGGTTCCCCCGCACCTCTACTCCCACGGCAGCTCGATTCTGAGCACCCTGCAGCAGGTCGCCGCGGCCTTCGGCACCGCGCTTGTGATCACCGTGATGAGCGCGCGCGCCGATGCCCTGAAGTCCTCGGGAGTCACCGACGCACTGGCCAACCTCGAGGGCATGCGACTGGCCTTCATCATCGGCGCGGTGCTGTCCGTGGCTGTGGTCATCACCGCCCTGCTCCTGCCGGCCCGGGCGGACAACGCGGGCGAGCTCGAGAAAACCGATCGATGAAATCGGCGTGACGGCAGCGCTTGTCCGTCACCCCGATCGATGAAGTGCAGGTGACGGCAGCGCTTGTCCGTCACCCAGCACAACGTCACCCAGCAACGCATCCGGCTTCGGTTCGCGGCGGGAGGAGCACGGCCCGCCGCCCCTCATGACCTCGCGTGAATCGGACGTGGTGACAGGGCCGCGTGCATGGCACCATGTGCGGGTGCATGTCGGTCGGCCTCTTCTGCGCGCCCTGCGCGCCACGGTGTTCGCCGTGGTCTGCGTGCTGGTGTCGGCGGCCCTGCACGTGCTGGCGGGCGGCGCCGCCGTACGACCGAGCACCCTGGCCGGTGCCGTGGCGCTGACCTGGGCCGGAGCTTTCCTGCTCGGCCGTCGCCAACGAGGCGTGGGTGTGCTGCTCGCCGCGTGCTTCGCCGCGCAGTACGGCATGCACCACCTGTTCACCGCCGGCGCGGCAGCCCCACCGCCCGTCGCACCGATCCACGCTCATGGCACCAGCGGCCTGGGCATGCTGCTCGTCCACGTCGCGATCGCCGTCATGTCGTCCTGGTGGCTGGAGCGCGGCGAGTCGACCCTGGCCACCATCCTCCACCTGGCGGTCACGTCGCTGGGTGCGCTGTGGACAGGACTGCTCATCCTCGCGGGTGCGCTGGTCACGCCACGCGTGCCGCGCCGTCCTCGGACAGATCACGAGGCGGACCGGCTGCGGCGCATCCTGCTCGCCGCCGGTGTCCGCCGGCGCGGACCTCCCACGCTCCTCTCCGTTCTCTGACCGGGCTGTAGCCCGGTCCGCGGGTCGCGGCAGGCCCCTGCCGCCGCGCCCGTGTCCCGCCACGCCAGTGCGTGGTTGAACCCCCACCCGAGGTGAGGCGTACCTGTCGATGTGCGCGTCCCCGTGAACGGAGATCCCCCATGACTTCTACCGACGTGCGCTCCGTCGCCGACCCTGAGCAGTCCCCCGGACGAGGAAACGCGTGGACCGCCCTCAGGCTTCTGGTCCTGCGGCTGCACTTCTACGCCGGCATACTCATCGCCCCCTTCCTTCTCGTCGCCGCCTCCACCGGGCTCCTGTACGCGGCGTCCTACCAGATCGAGCAGATCGTTTACCGGCACGAACTGACCGCGCCGGTGGGCGAGTCCCGGCTGCCGCTCACCCGGCAGGTCGCCGCCGCGCAGACGGCACGCCCAGACGGCAAGATCACCGCAGTACGGCCGGCGGACGAGCCCGACGCCACCACGCGAGTACTGATGGACGTGCCCGGCCTGCCGGAGAGCACCCAGCTGGCGGTCTTCGTCGACCCGTACACCGCTCAGGTACGCGGCGTCCTGGACAGCTACGGCAGTTCAGGCGCGCTCCCGGTACGCGCCTGGATCTCCAACCTGCACCGGCACCTGCATCTGGGCGAGACGGGAAGGATCTACAGCGAGCTGGCAGCCAGCTGGCTCTGGATCGTCGCCCTGGGCGGGCTGGTTCTGTGGATCTCCAGGCGTCGCAGGAAGCGCGGCCTGCGCGGCCTCATCGCTCCTGACCGCTCACTTTCGGGAGCGCGCCGCACCCTCTCCTGGCACGGGCCGGTGGGGCTGTGGGCCGTGGTGGGCCTGCTCTTCCTGTCCGCCACCGGGTTGACGTGGTCGAAGTACGCAGGTGAGAACGTGGACGAGCTTCGCGCCGCGCTCGGTTGGACCACTCCGGCGATCTCCACCTCGTCCGGCGATCACGCCGCCCACTCCGGTGGCAGCGGTCACCAGCACGGCGGGGCGAGCGCAGATGTGGACCGCGTGATCCAGGCCGCGGCGGGCAAGGGGCTGTCGGGTCCGCTGGAGATCGTCTGGCCTGGTGAGGCAGGCGCCCCCTACCTGGTCAAGGAGATCGACAAGAGCGTCCCCCAGCGCCTGGACCAGGTGGCTGTGGACGCCACCGGCGAGGTCACCGCCGAGCTGCGCTTCACGGACTATCCGCTGGCCGCCAAACTCACCAGGTGGGGCATCGACGGTCACATGGGGCTGCTGTTCGGCCTGGCCAACCAGGTCCTGCTGGCCCTCCTGGCAAGCGGCGTGATCACGCTCATCGTGCTCGGCTATCGGATGTGGTGGCAGCGCCGCCCGACCCGCGGCTTCGGCAGGCCGTACCCGCGTGGTGGCTGGCGGAAGGCGCACTGGGCCGTCCTCGCTCCCCTGAGCGTGATCGCCGTGGCCGTCGGCTGGTTCCTGCCCCTGATGGGTATCTCGCTGGCCGCCTTCCTGGTCATCGACGTCCTGCTCGGACTTCGCGCCCGGGTGGCCCGCTAGACGTTGTTCGCCGGACAGGTCTCAGCCCGTGCAGTGGGTGTACTCCGTGCGGCGCAGCAGCATCGCGCCGAGCATGAGGGGGAACATGGCCACGTGCGCGAGGAGCATCAGGCCGCCGGCGTCGATGACGCCCAGCCAGAGCAGGGGGAAGAGAGGGACGACGGGGACGAACATCGCGGCGCACATCTCGAGGGTGGGCTGCCAGGCGTGGCCGCGGAACCTCATCCATGCGGCCATCCCGACGGACATGTTGAAGGCCATCACCAGGTAGCCGAGCTCGGGGTGCTGCGTGTGGGAGAAGCCGAGGCCGACGGCGGACTGGAGGAATCCCAGGGCGAACATCCCGACGAACATCGCGATGATCATCTCGATGTAGTGGAGGGTGAATCGGCGCCATCCGCGCGCTGTCGTCGCTGTCTGCGTCATGGTTCGACTATGCGATCGGGGCCGGGCGCGCCCAAGGTAAGGCGATCGGGGTGGTCCGGAATCTTGGGTACCCGGTCAGTCCGGCCTAGAGTCGGGCCATGAGCGAGCGGCATTTCGTGATCGTCGGGTACGACGCGGCGGAGCTGCTCGACATCGCCTGCGTGGTGTCGACGCTGGAGTGCGCCAACTGGTACGGCGCGGCCCCGTACTACAAGGTCCGCCTGGTCACGCCGGGAGGCCGTCCCATCGAGTGCAATCCCACCGTGACCCTCCATGCCGGCGAGACTCTCGAACGGGTCACAGGACCGATCGACACCCTGCTCGTGTCGGGAGGGATCGGGAGCCAGGACGCGGCGGCCAACCGGCTGGTCCTCGCGCACGTCCGCCGGTTGGCGCGGGAGAGCCGCCGCGTGGGGTCGGTGTGCACGGGGACGTGGATTCTGGCCGCCGCCGGCCTCCTCGACGGCCGGCGGGCCACCACCCACTGGCGGTGGGCGGACGAGCTCGCCGCCCGCCACCCTGAGGTGCACGTCGATCCCGACCCCATCTTCGTCCAGGACGGCAACGTCTACACCTCGGCAGGCGTCACCAGCGCCCTGGACCTGACGCTCGCCCTCATCGAGGAGGACAACGGCGCCGACCTGGCGAGGCTCGTGGCCAGGCAGCAGGTGACCTACCTGCAGCGGCCGGGCAACCAGGCGCAGATGAGCATGTTCACCGCCGCGCCGCCGCCGTCCAACAGCCTGATCAAGCGAGTGGTCGACTACATCACCGGGCATCCGGACGCCGACCTGACCGCGGCGACGCTGGCCGCCGACGCCGGCGTGAGCGAGCGGCACCTGACCAGGCTGTTCCTCAAGCATCTCGGGCAGACCCCCGGCAAGTTCGTCCGGCTCGCGCGCACGGAGGCCGCCGCCCACCTGCTGACCTCCACCTCCCTGCCCATGGCCGCCGTGGCCGCCCGCTGCGGATTCGGCACCGCCGAGACCCTGCGGCAGGCCTTCGTCGACTGTTACGGCGTCCCGCCCTCGCACTACAGGCTCACCCAGTCACGCACC
This sequence comes from Nonomuraea roseola, assembly GCF_039535395.1. NCBI lineage: Bacteria > Bacillati > Actinomycetota > Actinomycetes > Streptosporangiales > Streptosporangiaceae > Nonomuraea > Nonomuraea roseola. The sequence goes on along the minus strand of NZ_BAAAXC010000015.1, from coordinate 3,005,677 downwards.
ACCCCACAGGCCGCGACCGGATCGAGCACCTAGCGAGGAGGCGGTGCCTGCTCGGCTAGCAGGCCGGTCATGGCCGCGCACAGGTCGGCGAGGAAGTTCTCGAACTGCTCAAGCTGCTCGGGCGGGTACTGGGCCACCAGAGCCTCCAGGCGCTCCCCGAAGGGGCCGAAGAACTCGCGCGCGGGCTCCTCGATGAGCGAGCTGCTGCGCAGGGTCACCACGCGTCGGTCGGCGTGTTCGCGGGTGCGCACGATATGTCCGAGACGCTCGAGGCGGTTCAGCAGGTTCGTGGTGGCGCCCGACGTCAGTGAGAGGCGCTCGCTGAGGCGGGTCGGCGACAGGGGCGCGCCCTGGTCCTCGGCGTACAGGATCTCCACGAGGGCGGTGGCGTCGGTCGAGTGCAGTCCGAGCCAGGCGGCGAAGCGGCCGGTGAAATCGGTGTAGTTCGCGCCGAAGGCCCGTAGTCCGTCGAGGAGCCGGGCGCTGTGCTCGGCGACGTCGCTGGACTGCCGTGCCTCCTCCATCGGCCGATCATCTCCTTGTCGTCGTGGTCGTGCGCGTTGACAATCTACTCTGCTCCTAAGATACCTTCATGATGAAGAAGCTTTCTCATGAAGGAGATACATGACTGCTCAGTCTCCGCCTCGCCGGTGGCTCGGCTTGATCGCGGTCACCCTCGGAGTGGCACTGATCGTGGTGGACGCCACGATCGTCAACGTCATCGTTCCCTCGATCGTCGGCGACCTGGGCGTCAGCTCCGGCGAGGTCCAGTGGGTGCAGGAGTCCTACGCCATCGTGCTGGCGGCGCTGCTGTTGCTGGTCGGCCGCCTGGCCGACCTCCTCGGCGCCAGGCGCGTCTTCCTCGCCGGCGTCGTCATGTTCGGCGTGACCAGCGTGTTCGCCGCGCTCGCGCCCAGCGGAGGGCTGCTCATCCTCGCGCGCTTCCTGCAGGGGGTGGCCGCCGCGATGATCCTGCCGACCTCGCTCGCGCTGGTGAACGCCACCTTCACCGGCAGGGAACGCGGCAGGGCCTTCGCCGTCTGGGGCTCGACGATCGGCGCCGCCGCGGCCGTCGGCCCGCTGCTGGGCGGCGCGCTCGCGGAGATCTCGTGGCGCTGGGCCTTCGGCATCAACATCCCCCTGGTCGTACTGATCTTCCTGGGCGTGCGGACGCTGCTCGCGCCGTCGCCCCGCACCAGCGGACGGATCGACCTCCCCGGCGCCGTGCTGTCGGTCGTGGGGCTCGGCCTGCTCGCCTTCGCCCTGGTCGAAGGCCGTACCTACGGATGGGTCACGACCGTCCACCCGCTCGACGTCGCCGGCCTGTCCTGGGACTGCGGGCCCTCACCTGTGCTGGTCTCCCTGCTGGTGTCGGCCGTGGCTCTCCTCGTGTTCGTACGGCGCCAGGCCGCGCTGGGGCGAGGCGGCGGCGGCACGCAGCCGCTGATGGACGTGCGCCTGTTCTCCATCGGCTCCTTCCGCAACGGCAACGTCGCCACGGTGCTCATCGGGCTGGGCGAGTTCGGCATCATGGCGGTGCTTCCGCTGTGGCTGCAGTTCACCCTCGGATACAGCGCGCTGCAGGCCGGCCTCGCGCTGGTTCCGCTCGCCGTGGGCAGCTTCGTCGCCAGCGGCGCCAGCTTCGGGATGGCCTCCGCCCTCTCCCCTCTCGCCCTGGTCCGCCTCGGGCTCGCCCTGGAGGTCGTCGGCCTGGCCGGCCTGGGGCTGATCGCCACCCCCGACAGCGCGTGGTGGCCGATCTCCCTGGCGCTGCTCGTGTACGGCGTCGGCGTGGGGTTCGCCTCCGCCCAGGTCACCAACGTCGTCCTCGCCGACGTACCCGCCGACAGCGCGGGCCAGGGCGCCGGCATCCAGAGCGCCGCCCGCGAACTCGGCTTCGCTCTCGGCATCGCGGTGCTCACCACGGCGTTCTTCAGCGTGCTCGGCACGACGCTGCACCAGCGCCTCGTCTCTTCCGGCATGCGGGAGCCGCTGTCCGACCAGCACACCGCCGCCGTCACCGACAGCGCGGGGGCGGCCATCGCCCCGCTCGCCGCCGATCCACGCACCGCCGCGGTCGCCGAGGCGGCACAGGCGGCGATGAGCCAGGGCCTCTCCATGGCGGCCTGTCTCGCCGTCGGCCTGCTCGTCCTCGCGCTTGTCGCCACCGCCGCCGTCCGCCCCTCGACGGCGACGACCGGCCCCACCCTGACCCACGCCTGAGATCTGGAGCCCGCATGCACGACGCACCCCGCCTCGACGACATCGACCCGTTCGCCGCGACCACCCGAGGCATCACCGAGCCCGACCCTGCCCGCACCGCCCTGCGCGCGGCCGGCCCCATCGTGCGGATGGAGGCGCCCGCGGGAGGACCGGTGTGGATCGTGACGGAGGAGGCGCTGGCGCGGGAGGTCTTCGCCGATCCCCGCATCGTGAAGGACCCCGCGTTCGCGCCTCCCGCATGGGACCACACCGCGGGGCTCGAAAGGACCGCAGCCGAGCAGCCGTCCCTCACCACCCTCGACGGCCCTGACCACACCGCGCTGCGCCGCGCGCACGCCCCGCTCCTCAACGCCAGGCGCATCCGCGCGCAGTCCGACCGTGTCCACGCGATAGCCAGGGAACTGCTCACCGAGCTGGCCGCCGACGGCCCCGTCGTCGACGTGATGGCCGGCTTCACCGTCCGCTACCCGCTCACCGTCCTGTTCGACCTGCTCGGCCTGCCACTCGACCTCGTCGGCGAAGCCATGGACGCCTGCCGCCGGATGTCGGCCGACGACCCCGCCGACCAGGGCAGGGCGATCGCCGACCTCGCCGACCTCGCCGCCGCGGGGCTCGCCGACGGCGTCCAGGGCCTGGCCGCCGAGCTGCGCGACCGGGTTCCGCCGGAGACCACCAGGGAGCAACTGCAGTACCACCTGTTCGCGTTGATCTTCGCGGGCCAGCTCACCACCGACGCCTCCCTGGGCTTCCTGATCGCGCGCGTGCTCGCGGACGACTCCGAACTCCCGTCGGACGACCTCGTCCGCGAGACGCTGCGGCTGAACCCGCCCGCTCCCTTCACCCTCTGGCGCTTCACCACCACCGAGATCGAGCTGGCGGGAGTGCGCCTTCCCGCTCGCGCGCCCGTCCTCGTCGACATCCAGGGCATCAACACCGACCCCGCCCGCTCGCCGGGCCCCGACCTGACCTTCGGGGCGGGCCCGCACTTCTGCGTCGGGGCGCAGCTCGCCCAGCTCGAACTGCAGGCGGTGGCCACGGTGCTGCGAACCGACTTCCCCGACGCCCGGCTCACGGTCCCCTTCGCCGACCTCCGGCAGACCTGCCCTGGCAACATCCTCGGCACCAGGCTCGCCACCCTCCCTGTGGCCCTGCGCGGCTGACCGCGGGCAGCGTGATCAGCGGAGTGGTCTAGCCAAGCCGTACGGTCACCGTCGCCGAGCCGCCGCTCAGGTCGGCGGGCCGGGCGAAGCTCAGCGCGAACCCCCTGCCCGTCGCGGAGCCCTTCAGCGAAGGGTGGGCGCCGAGCACCTCGGCCACGGGCCGGTCCCAGGTCACGGTCAGCTCGCCCAGGTCGCATCGCGGGTCCGACACCGTCAGCGTGGCCGTGCCGTCGCCGCCCTCCCTGACCAGGACCGCGCAGGGGGCGGAGGCGGTCAGGCCGCCGACGGCTCCGGCGTTCCAGAAGTTGACGGCGGTGAGCCCCAGCGAAGGAACGTGGACGCCCTGCCTGCCGGCGGTGTTGGCCAGCACGCGCGCCCAGAGAGGGTCGGCGGCGCGGGCCCTGGTCTGCGCCAGGGTGGCGCCCGGCATGAGCAGGTAGACGTAGTCGGCCGAGCGGGGGTCGACGCCGTGGTCCAGCCAGAGGGTCACATAGCCCCTGCTCGCCGAGCCGCCCGAGCGGTGTTCGCGCAGGGTGCGCAGGTCGGCGCCGGTGGGCAGGACGTAGCCGCCGTGTCCCTCGAGGTGGGCCAGGCCCGCGTCGAGGGTGAGGTGGGCGTCGGTCCTGCGGTTGTCGACGACGGTCTCGACGGGCACGCCGTCGCGGGCGGTGATGCCCGCCCCCATGCAGACCACCGCGTCGTCGAGGAAGAACCACGACTTGAAGACCTCCATCGTGCTCTCGAGGCCGTAGAGGTGCTGACCGACGGTCGCGTACCAGCCGTCGGTGGCGCCGCCCACCCAGCGGGCGGGCGGGCAGGTGTCGCCCCATCCCCTGCCCGCGCCGTCGGGCAGCCGCCGCGTGGAGACGGTGGTGCCGGGCAGCCGGTAGGGGTCGACGGTCTGCCAGAAGGAGTCGGAGTACTGCTCGCCGTGGCCCTCGGCCCACCAGTAGAGCATCCCGGAGCCGGTGTGCCAGCCGCGCTCGTTCTCCCCGTTGCCGTGCTCGTAGTGGCCGATCCTGTGGGAGGCCATGCTGAGCCCCGCGCACCAGGCCCGCCTGCGGTGGACGGCGCGGGCGCTCATCGGCAGCAGCCGGTGCCCTTCGGGCTCGGGAAGGGCGGGGACCGTGTCGTCGTCGAGGAGTTCGGCGAAACGACCGTCAGTGCGGACGCTGCGCAGCGCCCATCCCTTGACCATGCCCCGCCAGCGGGCCCCTTCGGCGGCGGAGGCCGACTCGCTCAGCAGCAGGACGGCCGAGCCGATGGCGTCTCCCCTCCTGTGGTCGCCGTACGCGCTTCTGCCGATGCCCCTGCCGTTGACCAGGTCCATGCAGAAGCCGTCGTGGACGAAGGGGGCGAACGACCTTTCGACGCTGTCGAGGACGACCCTGCTGGTGGCCTCCCACGGCGAGCCGCGCAGCACCGCGAACAGGCACGCGACGCCCGACAGCAGCACCATGCCGTAGCCGCCCTGGTAGGGGATGGAGGTGTGCTGGATGAACGAGCCGTCCCTGTAGAACCCGTCGCCCTCGCTGACGTAGGAGAAGACGGGCGACAGCGCCGAGACGGCCAGCGTGGCCTTCCCCGGATCGCCCCTGAGAATGGCGAGCAGCAGCGTCACCGTGCACAGGTCCACCCGGTTGGCCCCTGTGCTGTTCCCGCTGTAGTCGGCCAGGAGGCGCTCGGGCACGAAGTGGTCCACCGCGTCGCGCAGCGCCCTGCTTCTGGCCTCCGTGAGGTGCGGCGCGATCAGCACCGCCGCGTCGAGCAGTCGTTTCGGGACGCCGATCTGCCAGTTCCACCAGTTGCCCACGGGGTCGGCGCCCGCCGTGTACACCCTGCGCCGGTAGTGGTCGATGCCGGTGGCGACGGCCTCCGCGAGGCTCGCGTCACCGGTCAGGCCCGTGCCCTCCATGGCGTATGCGCGGGCCATCGTCTGGAGCCGCTCGGGTGTGTCGTCGAAGGAGGGGAAGGCCAGGCCGGGCCAGAGCGACGTGCGGGCGGGCGCCATGGTGTCCAGGTATCCGGCCGCCTTCGCCCCCAGCCTGTCGGGCCTGCTCCTGTACGGCTCGGCCGTCACGTCCCGCCACCGGCGGCGCAGCAGCGCGAACGACTCGGGCCAGGTGTGCTCGACGGAAGCGCGGGCGCCGCTCGCGGGAAGCGCCGTTCCTACCGCGGCGATGCCGCCCAGCTGGAGAACCGATCGCCTGGAGTATCCGCCCACGCCTGGGATTATCGAGCATCACCGGAAGCGGTCAGGTCGCATCCCGTGGCGGAGGTGCCGGCCGGGAGGTAGGCGAAAGCCTGGGACCCCGCCGCGGAGCCCGGCGTGTTGCCGGGGGCCGCGGCGGGGTGGGGGCCGGCACGTGTGACCAGGGGGAGGTCACGCGGCGGAGGAGAGAGCCTTCGTGGCGCGGGCGAACTTCAGCACCCGCTCGGTCTGCACGCGGGCCGCGGCGCGGGTGATTCCGTCCACGGCGTGCGTGCCGCCCTTGTCGCAGTGGGAGGTGCCGTACGGGTTGCCGTCGGCCCACTTGTCGGGGTGGGTGTAGCCCGGCGGGACGATGACGCCGCCGAGGTGGATGAAGGTGTTGTACAGGGCGAGCAGGGTGGACTCGTGCCCGCCGTGCGCGGTGCCGGTGGAGGTGAAGCCGCTGTAGACCTTGTCGGCGAGCAGGCCCTGGCTCCAGGGTCCGCTCAGGGTGTCAAGGAACTGCTTGAGCTGCGAGGAGATGTTGCCGAACCTCGTGGGCGAGCCCATGAGCACCGCGTCGGCCCACACCAGGTCGTCGGCTGTGACGAGGGGGACGTCGGCGGTCGCCGCGGCATGGGCGGCCCAGGCGGGGTTGGAGTCGATGGCGGCCTGCGGAGCGAGCTCGGCCACCCTGCGCAGCCGCACCTCGGCACCCGCCTTCTCCGCGGTCTCGGCCATCTCCTGGGCGATCGCGGCGATCGTCCCCGTGGCGGAGTAGTAGACGACGGACAGGTTCACGGGCGTGTTCACGATGACTCCTGAGATGAGGACCAAGCGAGAACACAGACGATATAGTCAGAATTCTTTATAGTCAAAAACAGTGACTACATTCTCGTGCGGCAGCGGTCACGACTCCTCGAGGTAGGGGTCGGTGACGCCTTCGATCCTGGGCACCAGCGCCTCGTCGCAGCCGGTCAGCGTGGCGCCGGCCCGGTAGGCGCTCTCCAGGAAGCCGAGCACGGTGGCCACCGGGTCGTCGCTCTGCCTGGCGTCGTCGTACTTGAGTATCGCCAGGTGGCTCCCCCTCGAAGGGACCCAGACCGCCCAGTCGGGCCAGAGCGGCTGCTCGTCCAGGCCCTTCGGCTCGGGCGCGGTGTAGGAGTAGAACGCGGGCCACGGCCGCTCCTCGTCGCCGAACCAGAACCCCGCGCTGATCACCTCCCAGCTGTAGGCCTCCCTGGTGACCGCGTCGCTCTCGCGCGGCACGCTGACCACCCTGCCGGTGAAGCGCGTGACCGCGAGGTCGAAGGTGTGCCAGAAATGGTGGACGGGGCTGGTCTTTCCGGTGAAGTCGGCGGCGTAGCGCTCCAGCACCTGCGCGACCTGCGACAGGACCGTCCAGTAGCGGGTGACGAGCGCGGGGTCGTAGGCCGCGTGCTTGGTGTCCTGCGCGAACGGGGTGCTGTCGGTCATGTCGTACGGCACCGCCAGGATCTCCACCGCCACCCCGAAGTCGTCGAGGACCTGGAAGAGGTTGGCGTAGAAGTCGGCCACCGACTGCCCGATCAGCGAGAACTCCGCGCTGCGGCCGTCGGCCTTGTCGACCACCAGCCGATGCCTGACCAGGTCGAAGTCGATGCTGAACGGCTCAGGCAGTCCCATCGGCCTGGTGGTCAGACCGCGCCCCGTGAGGTGGAAGGGCACGTTCCACCAGTGGTTGCGCCGCGTGCTCGCGGCCAGCCGTACCTTCCCCACGATCTGCGCGAATCTGTGGACGGTGTCCTTGGTCTCGAGCCAGTCCTCGTAGGGCATGGCGGGAAAGAGCTCCATGCGCACATGCTGCCCAGTCGCCGTTGAAGGGGAACGTCGCATTTAGGGGTTTTTGTCGGAGTTCACGCCCAGGGCAACCGACGTTAGGCCCCACCCCTGGAAGCTCACCTGTGCCACGCCACTTTTCGCCCGATCAGGCATAGCGCAAGTCAAACCTCTCCTCGCAAATCCCGACATTCAGCGCTTTCGCCGTGCATAGGGGCATGAACGCGATGGGGGAGGGATTGGCATGTTGAAGAGGATAACCAGCGATCTTGCACTGCTCGCGGCCCGTATCGTGGTCGGCGTCATCTTCATGGCGCATGGGCTGCAGAAGTGGCAGGGCGGCCTGGAGAACACCACTGCCATGTTCTCGCAGCTCGGTGTGCCCAGCCCACAGCTGGCCGCCGTGTTCGCCACCGCTGTTGAGATCATCGGCGGGGCGATGCTCATCATCGGCCTCGGCGTACGGCTGGCGGCGGTGCTCCTGTTCGCCGACATGGTCGGCGCCGGGTATTTCGTCGAGAGCCGCAGCGGGGTCTTCAACAGCACGCCGAGGTGGGAGCTCGTCGTCGCTCTCGCCGCCGCCTGCCTGTTGCTGATGGCGCTGGGTGGCGGCAGGCTCGGCGTGGACGGCCTGCTGCACCGCTCTCGCCTCAGGCGCAGGGACCGCAGGGAGACCGAGGCAGCGGCGACCGCGGCCGCGGCGGCGACCGCGGAGCCGCGCGGCTCCGTGATCGTCTCGCACGCCTCGGACGAGCCGGGAGCGGCCCCCGCACACCCGGCCCCCCCACACCCGGCCACCACTCAGCCCGGCGCGACCACCACTCAACCGACCACCACTCAACCGACCACCGCGCAGCCGGGCGCCGAGAAGACGCTGACCGACACCACGGCCGAACACCACGGCCCCGCACGCGACACCTGGGACGCCGAACGAGAGGACACCGACTTTCACACCGGCGACAGGGGCGCCGGGCGGTCGACCTCCGGCGCCTACTCGGGGTCGGGCACCGAACCCTCGGACAACGACTCCGACACCGAACGCTCGCCCTTCGCCCCTGGCGCCGACCCCTCGAACGCCGATGCGGACACCGAGCGGCCGCCCCTCGCCTCGCGCCCGGGACCGGGCTCCGATCCCGACGAGAAGCCGGCCGAGAGAGCCGGCGAGAAGCCGGGTGAGAAGGGGCCGGGGTCGGGCCACAGTCCCTCCGTCATGGGCGTGGCGGGGATGGCCGGCATGGCCGCTGGCGTCATGAGCATGTCGGCGCTCTCCAGTGACGCGAACCCCGGTTCCGGCGACGCGAACCGCGAGCCCGGCGACGCGAACTCCGGGCCAGGCGACGCGAACTCCGCGCCGGGCGACGCGAACACCCGGGCGGGCGACGCGAACACCCGCCGCGAGCCCGACGACCGCTTCCACGACGCGGGCGACCCGGCCCACGACACCATCGGCGAGATCCCCCACACCGAGGACGACACCGCGCGGAGCACCCTCTCCAAGGAGAGCGCCTCGGGTGAGAAGGACCCCGCACACGACACGAGCAGTCCCATCTACGACTCGCTGATGGGCTCGCCGCCTCGCATGGCGCCTGACGAAGGGCGCCCGAGCTGGCTGGACGAGCCGGGAGGTCCCGACCCCGCCATCGGAAGCGACGCCTACGCCGCGAACGACAGCGAGAACGAGACAGGGAACGCCACGAGCGGCCGCCTGGAGGGCGAGGGGCAGGACAGCCCCGAGGACCTCCTGTCGGCCGACATGGAAGGGGATGAACCCGGCATGGCCGAGAACGAACGGATCTCCGAGCCCCAGCCGCTCGACGCCCTGCCCAACAACGGGCCCGAGGACGTCGCACCTGAAGGCGCGCCGGAGCCGTCGCTGGGCGGGCACTCCGTGCCGGCACAGGGCGGAGCCCCCGAGCCTGCGGACGATGACGAGCAGGCCCGCAGGTCGGAGCTGGAGGAGCTGCGCGCGGAGGTCGACCGGCTGAAGAGCGAGCTCGCCGCGGTCAGGCGCAGGCTGGGGGTCGGCGGATAGGCGTGTCGGGAGGGGCGCTCAGGCCCCTCCGTCACACCGGAGCCGCAGCTCGTCGACGAACTCGGGGGACGGCTCGGCGGCGGGCTCCATGGGCTGGGTCTGCGCCGGGTCGTCGACGGGTTCCTGGCCCGGCAGGTCCATCGGCGGGACCGAGATCCGCCTGCCCGCCCGCGCTCGCCGCCTGGTGGTGCGGGCAGGACCGGTCCTGCCCGGATGTCGCAGTCGCATGAGAGCCCTCTCCTCCTGTCAGGTTCCGCGGGGCGCAGGAGAGAACATCCTGCTTCCCCCGGAAACGACGTCGTCGTCCCTGAGCTACCTGTCTAGCGGGGCCTCGCACGGGATTACGCGCGTGCGGAGAAGATCCCGTTCGCCGCGTGTCGGGAGGAAAGGCAGGTGCTGTCGGGAGGGAGGGCAGCCGAAGGACGGACGGCTCAGGCGGTCCAGCGGGGGTCGCGGCCGAGGTAGCGCAGCAGGACCGCCACATCGTCGTCGCCGTCCTCCCGCGAGAGCTCGGCGGCGTAGACGCCGTACGCCCGCAGCGGCTCGATGTGCTGCTTGGCGATGTCCAGCAGTTCACGGGCCATGGCAGGGGTCAGGGGCGACGGCTGTCCCGTGGCCATCGCGATGTCCCACGCGTGGACGGCGGCGTCGAGCGCGCAGGCGCCGATGCCCAGCGTGTAGGTCATCGTGTTCGGTGGCACGGGAACGGGCACCTCCTGCGCGTCGGGAGACACCGTGGCCCACGCGTCGGCGGAGGCCTTCATCGCCTGCTCGGCCACGACCTCGGCGGCCTCGGACAGCGTGCCGGACGGGGCGAAGGGGTTCTCCGACGGCATCGGGCCACCGGTGATGAATGCGGCGTAGCCGATCTGGTCTCCTGCCGCGTGCTGGAGCACCTGGGTGACGTTCCACTCGGCGCAGGGGGTGCGCAGCTCCCAGCCGTCGGCGGGGACGTTGCGGACGACGGTGCGAAGAGCCTCGTGTGCCTCGTTCAGGATCATGTCTCTACTATAGCAGAACGGAACACTCCATTCCAGTGTTTGCCTCTAGGCTCGGTCGAGTGCGTCAGAAAGACAACCTGTACGGCAGAGCCGACGAACAGACGACCATCTCCGACACCCTGACCGACGCGGCCAGGGGCGAAGGCGGAGCGCTGGTCGTCAGGGGCGAGGCGGGCATCGGCAAGTCGGCCCTCCTGGAGCGCGCGGCCTCAGCGGCCAAGCCGATGCGGGTGCTGCGCGCCACGGGAGCCGAGAGCGAGTCGGGCCTGGCCTTCGCCGCACTCCACCAGCTGCTGTGGCCGGTCACCGGCCGCCTCGACGCCCTCCCCGAGCCGCAGCGCGACGCCGTGGCGGGCGCGCTGGGCCTGGCCGCGACCAGGAGCGACGACAGGTTCCTCGTCTCGGCGGGCGTGCTCTCCCTGCTGATCGAGGCGGCGGCCGACGACGGCCTGCTGGTCATCGCCGACGACTTCCAGTGGATCGACAGGGCCTCGGCCGACGCCCTGCTCTTCGCCGCCAGGCGGCTGGGCAGCGAGCGCATCGCGATGCTGCTGGCCGTACGGGGTGAGGCGCCTGCCCCCGGCCTGCCCGAGCTGTCGCTGAAGGGGCTCGACCAGGACAGCGCCACCGCGCTGCTCGCCGAGCGCGCGGCGCCCGCGCAGGAGGTCGGCGCGCGGCTGGTCGAGCTGACCGGAGGCAACCCGCTGGCGCTGAGGGAGACGGTGGAGCTGCTGTCCCCCGACCAGCTGGCGGGCAGGGCCGCGCTGCCCGAGCCGCTGCCGGTGGGCGCGGGCATCTTCGGCGAGCAGGTGCGGCAGCTGCCCGGCGACACCAGGCGGGCGCTCCTGGTGGCCGCGCTCGAGAACGGGGGCGACCTCGGGCTGGTGCTCGACATCGCGGGCGCCGAGGTGCACGCGCTGCGTCCCGCCGAGAACGCGGAGCTGGTCACGGTCGACTCGGCGATCAGGTTCAGGCATCCGCTGGTGCGCTCGGCCGTCCATGCGGCCGCGAGCGCCGCGGACCGGCGCGAGGCGCACCAGGCGCTCGCCGCGCGCGTGCGCGACCCCGACAGGCGCGCCTGGCACAGGGCGGCGGCCACCGTCGGGCAGGACGAGGAGGTCGCCGCCGAGCTGACCGCCTCGGCCGAGCGCGCCAGGGAGCGCGGGGGTTACGCCGACGCGTCCACCGCGCTGGTGCGGGCGGCGGAGCTGACGCCCGACCCCGAGGCCCGCGCCGTACGGCTGGCCGCGGCGGCCACGTCGGCCTGGCTCGGCGGCCGTCCTGGCCAGGCGGAGAGCTGCCTGGCCGAGGCGAGGTCGCTCGCCGAACGTCCCGAGTTCGCGCAGCTCAGGGGCAGGTTCGAGCTCAACTCGGGAGACGCGACCGAGGCGCTCAGGATCCTGCGCACGGGCGAGAGCCTCGAGATGCTGGCCGACGCCTCCGAGGCGGCCTCCTACGTGGGCGACGTCGAGGCGCTCGTGGAGATCGGCCGCCGCGCCGAGGCCTTTCCCGAGAGCTTCCTCCGCGACGTGGTCGCGGGCATCGGCGCGATGCTGGGCGGCGACAGGGACAGAGCCGCGGTGATGCTGCGCAGGGCGCTGGACCGTAAGGGGGAGCTGCGGGAGGCGGCCCAGTTCCTGTGGGCCTGTGCGGCGGCCTCCTACCTGGGCGAGTCCGACTCCGCCGCCGAGCTGGTCGTCATGGCGGGCCGCGCGGCCAGGGTCTCGGGCATGGTGGGACAGCTGCCCGTCGTGCTGGAGTTCGTGGCGACGGCCGAGCGCATCGAGGGCAGGTTCGCCGACAGCGCCGCGATCGCCGAGGAGGGCCTGGAGCTGGCCCGCGAGGCCGGATACACCAACTCCGTCGCCGCCCACCTGGCCAACCTCGCGGCGGTCGCGGCGATCCAGGGCAGGGAGGACGACTGCGCGCGCCACGCCCACGACGCGCTGGCGATCGCCATCCCCCACCGCCTCGGGCTGAGGGCCGGCACCGCCCGCTACGCGCTGGGCCTGCTCGACCTGGGCATGGGCCGCTACGCGGCGGCCCACGACCGGTTCGCCTCCGTGGTCGCGACGGGGCCTCCGACGACGGTGTGGCGCTCGACGCCCGACAGAGTGGAGGCGGCCGTGGGCTGCGGCGACCTCGACACGGCCCGCGCGGCCTTCGCCGCCTACGAACGCTGGTCGGCCACCGCGGGCACGCCGCAGGCGAGGGCGCTGCTCGCCAGGTGCCGGGCGCTGACCGGCGACGACACCGCTTTCGACGAGGCCATGGCGCTGCATCCCGAGGGCTTCGAACGCGCCAGGACCGCCCTGCTGTACGGCGAGCGCCTGCGCAGGCTGCACCGTCCTGGAGAGGCCAGGTCGCACCTGCGCTACGCCGCGGAGACGTTCGAGCGGGCGGGAGCCGAGCCGTGGGCGCGCAGGGCGCACGACGAGCTGCGAGCGGCGGGCGAGGCCAGAACCAGGCCGGACAGAGACGTGTTCGCCGCTCTGACCCCGCAGGAGCTGCGCATCGCCAAGCTCGTGGCAGGCGGCGCGTCCAGCAAGGAGGTGGCCGCCCAGCTCTTCCTCAGCCCGCGCACGGTCGAGTACCACCTCTACAAGATCTATCCGAAGCTGGGCGTCACCTCACGTACTGAACTGGCACTAGTAGTCCTACGGATGGCGGGCGAGTCCGCCCACGGCATGCTCTGACTCATGCAAATCGACATCTTCACCGAAGAGTTCGGCGACAGCGCCCACCAGCCCATCCTGCTCATCGCGGGCTCCATGTCCCAGGGACCGGCCAGCTGGCCCGACGCGTTCGTCGGCCGCCTGGCGGCGGGTGGACGCAGGGTGATCCGCTACGACCACCGCGACACCGGCCGCTCCGCGACGATCGACTTCGCGACCGACCCCTACACCTGGCACGACATCAAGAACGACGCGCTCGCCGTCCTCGACGCGCACGGGATCGACTCCGCGCACGTGGTCGGCCACTCGGCGGGCGGCGTGCTGGCCCAGTGGATCGCCGTCGAGCACCCCGAGCGGGTCATGACGCTGACCACGATCGGCTCCTCGCCGCTCGGCAGGCATGAGGGGCTCACCGTCATGCGAGCCCTGATGGGCGAGGAGCAGCCCGAGGGCAGTCTGCCTCCGCCCACCAAGGAGTTCGTGGAGTTCTACCGGAAGCTGATCACCTCTCCCCCGCCCTCGACCAGGAAGGAGCAGATCGACTTCCAGCTCGCCGAGGCCAGGGTGCTGGCGGGCGGGCTGCCGATCGACGAGGAGGAGGAGCGCCGCCAGGCCGAACGGCTCCACGACAGGGCGCGTGACCTGTCGGCCCTGGCCAACCACCGGCTCGCCGCGGCGGCGGACATGACCTTCGAGCCGGTGGGCGTGCTGCACACCGTCAAGGCCCCCACGCTGGTCGTGGAGGGCACCCACGAGCCCGCCAAGCCGGGCCACGGCGCGCTCATCGCCGAGGCCATCCCCGGGGCGGAGCTGCTGATCGTCGAGGGCATGGGGCACATGCTGACCCCTCAGGTGCACCAAACCCTGGCCGATGCCGTGCTGAGGCACACGGCTACTGTGCGAGGGTGACCTATCGCCGCCGGATGCTGGTGCTGGCGATCTGCTGCATGAGCCTGCTGATCGTCAGCCTCGACAACACGGTGCTCAACGTCGCGCTGCCGGCCATGCGCCGCGAGTTCGACGCCTCGGTCTCGGGCCTGCAGTGGACGATCGACGCCTACACCCTCGTCCTGGCCTCGCTGCTGATGCTCTCGGGCTCCACGGCTGACAGGTTCGGCCGCCGCATGGTCTTCCAGCTCGGCCTGGTGCTGTTCACGCTCGGCTCGCTCCTGTGCAGCCTCGCGCCGAGCCTCGGCTGGCTGGTGGTCTTCAGGATGATCCAGGCCGTGGGCGGCTCCATGCTCAACCCGGTGGCCATGTCGATCATCACCAACGTCTTCACCGATCCGCGCGAGCGCGCCAGGGCCATCGGCGTCTGGGGCGGCGTGGTCGGCATCAGCATGGCCGCCGGCCCTCTGGCCGGTGGCCTGCTGGTGGACACGCTCGGATGGCGCGCCATCTTCTGGCTCAACCTGCCGCTCGGCATCGCCGCCCTGGTGCTGACCATGCTGTTCGTGCCGGAGTCGAAGGCGCCCACGGCCCGCAGGTTCGACCCCGTCGGGCAGTCGCTGGTGATCGTGCTGCTGGGCTCGCTCACGTACGGGATCATCGAGGCGCCGTCCGCGGGCTGGACCTCGCCCCTGATCCTCTGCTGCCTCGCGCTGACGGGCGGCTCGCTCGCCGCCCTGCTGCTGTACGAGCCCAGGCGCGCCGATCCGCTCATCGACCTGCGCTTCTTTCGCAGCGCGCCGTTCAGCGGCGCCACGGTGATCGCGGTGTGCGCGTTCGCGGCGCTGGGCGGGTTCCTGTTCATCAACACGCTCTACCTGCAGGACGTGCGCGGCCTGTCGGCGCTGCACGCGGGCCTGTACATGCTGCCCATGGCGGGAGTGACGCTGGTCGTCGCGCCGCTGTCGGGACGCGTCGTCGGCAGCCGAGGGCCCAGGCTGCCGCTGCTGCTGGCGGGGATCGCCATGCTGGCAAGCGGGGTGCTGTCCGCCGGGTTCGGGGCCGAGCGCTCCGACCCGCTGCTGTTCATCTCCTACGTCCTGTTCGGCATCGGCTTCGGGATGGTCAACGCTCCCGTCACCAACACCGCCGTCTCCGGCATGCCCCGCGAGCAGGCGGGAGTCGCCGCGGGCATCACCTCGACCAGCCGTCAGGTCGGCACCTCGCTGGGCGTCGCGGTGATCGGCTCGGTGATCGCCACCACCGGCCATCCCGAGGCCGCGGGCGACCCCGCGTGGTGGATCATCGCGGGCTGCGGCGCGGCGGTGCTGATCGTCGGCCGGCTCACCACAGGCGCGTGGGCCGCGAGGACCGCCGAGCGTACGGCGGCCCGCATCGCGGGCGCTCAGACCGTCCGCTCGTAGCCGACCAGGCAGCACGCGCTCGCCAGGCAGGCGGCGCACACGCCCCCCATGACCAGCGGGTACCCGGCGACCTGGGCCAGCGCGGCCGCCGCCAGCGGGGCGAACGCCTTGGCCACCGTGATGGGCAGCGCGAGCGCGCCGCTGAGGGTGGCGTAGACGGCCGTGTCGTAGCGATCTGCCAGGAGCGCAGGGCGCGCGAGGGTACCGACACCGAACCCCAGGCCGAACAGCACCACGGCGCCGATCGCCCCCGGCACCGTACGGCCGACCAGGGGAAGCAGCGCCGCGGCCAGCCCCTGCAGGCCGAAGACGGCGGCGGCGACCAGCGCGGTCGGCCAGCGGGTCTGCAGACCGGTGGTGACCAGGCGGCCCGTGACCGACAGCACTCCGAGCAGCCCCGCCACGGCTGCTGCGAACAGCGGCGAGTGGCCCAACGCGATCAGGTAGGTCACCAGGAGCACGCCGACGACGGCGACCGCGCCGGTGTGCGTGAGAAAGGCGGCGGCGAGCAGCCAGAACGGCCGCTCGCGGATCGCGCCCCTGACGTAGCCGGCCGACGGGCGCGTGGCGGTCCTGTTGCGCAGCGTCAGCCAGTGCAGCGGCACCGCCAGCAGGCCGTAGCCCACGCCTAGCACGACCAGGGCGGTGCGCCAGCCGTACCTGTCGACGAGCAGGCCGGTCAGCGGCAGGAAGATGCTGGAGGCGAATCCCGCGACGATCGTGACCGCCAGCAGCGCCCGCGCCCTGCTCTCGACCGGGTGCCAGGCCACGACCACGGCGAAGGCGGCCTCGTAGAGGACCATCGCCGAGGACAGGCCGACGACCGCGAGGACCAGGTACAGCTGGACCAGCGTCGTGACCTGTGACCAGGCCAGCAGCGCGGCCGCCCCCAGCAGCGAGCCCACCGTCATCAGGCCCCGGCCGCCCCTTGCGTCGAGCATTCGCCCGACCAGCGGCGCGACCAGGCCCGACACCAGGACGGCGAGCGTCAAAGCGCCCGCCACCTGAGTGATGCTCGCTCGCAGCTCCACCCGCATGGGGGGGAGGAAGACCGAGTAGGCGTAGTAGAGCACGCCATATCCAGCGGTCTGGGTGACGGCCAGCGCGGCGACCATCTGCCCGGCTCGGGCGATCACACCAGGTTCCTCCCCGGCTGACCGCCCGTCATGCAGTGAAAAGCGTCACCCGGAGGACGTCGTCGCCGAATCGCGCGACGGCTCCGCGGACCCCGCGTCACTCCTCGTCGAGTCGGTGCCGAGCTCCTCGCGCAACCGCTCATAGTCGATGTGGTGGTTGGTGTACTTCAGCTCGCGAGCGACCTTCGTCTGCTTCGCCTTGGCTCTGCCTCGCCCCATGGCTCCACTCCCTCGATGCCCGCCATCATCCTACCAAGTTGAAGAATTGTGCAACTCGGTATATTACGATAGTCGCATGCCCGTTCCGCTGTACCAGGCCAAGGCAGATTTCTTCCGCACGCTCGGGCATCCCGTGCGCATCCAGGTTCTAGAGCTCCTTCGAGAGGGTCCACGACCCGTCAGGGACCTGCTCACCGAGATCGAGATCGAGGCCTCCAGTCTCTCCCAGCAACTAGCGGTGCTACGCAGAGCCGGGATCGTGAACGCCACCCGAGACGGCGCCACCGTCGTCTACGAGCTGTCGAGCCCCGACCTGGCTCACCTGCTCGTCGACGCCAGGCACATCCTCACCGACATGCTCGCGGGCCAGGGCGAACTGCTGGCCGAGCTGCGTGCCGAGGGCCGCAAGGTGGGTTAGCCGGCGATCCAGATGCCGTCGGACCCTGCGGGGACGCGGCGCGGTAGCCGTAAGGAGGCCGCCTCGTGCAGGTCGGTGGCCTCCTGCACGGCCGCGCCGGCGTGAGGGCCTGCGCTTCACCCCCGCCCAGCTGGAGTGGGCCGAATGGGCGAGCAGCAGATCCGTTAGGCTCTTGAACCATGGTCTCCGAGCTGTTCGACCCCAAGGCCTGGCAGGTCGTCGAGGGTTTCGACTTCACCGACATCACCTACCACAGGGCCGTCGACCAGGGCACCGTGCGCATCGCCTTCAACCGGCCCGAGGTGCGCAACGCCTTCAGGCCGCAGACCGTCGACGAGCTCTACCGGGCCTTCGACCACGCCAGGCAGACCACCGACGTGGGCTGCGTGCTGCTGACCGGCAACGGCCCCTCCCCCAAGGACGGCGGCTGGGCCTTCTGCTCCGGCGGCGACCAGCGCATCCGCGGCAAGGACGGCTACCAGTACGCCGACGGCACGCCTGCGACGGGCCGGCTGCACATTCTCGAGGTCCAGCGGCTCATCCGCTTCATGCCGAAAATCGTCATCTGCGTGGTGCCCGGCTGGGCCGCGGGCGGCGGGCACAGCCTGCACGTCGTCGCCGACCTCACGCTGGCCAGCGAGGAGCACGCGCGCTTCAAGCAGACCGACGCCGACGTGGCCAGCTTCGACGGCGGCTTCGGCTCGGCCTACCTGGCCCGCCAGGTGGGCCAGAAGTTCGCCCGCGAGATCTTCTTCCTCGGCGACACCTACACCGCGGCCGACGCCCACAGGATGGGAATGGTCAACGCGGTGGTGCCGCACGCCGAGCTCGAGGCGACGGCCCTTGAGTGGGCTCGCAAGATCAACGGCAAGTCGCCCACCGCGCAGCGGATGCTGAAGTACTCCTTCAACCTCATCGACGACGGGCTGGTCGGCCAGCAGGTGTTCGCCGGCGAGGCCACCCGTCTGGCCTACATGACCGACGAGGCGGCCGAGGGCCGCGACTCCTTCCTCGAGAAGCGCGAGCCCGACTGGTCCCCCTTCCCCTGGCACTTCTGATGATCGAGGTGCCAGCCGAGCTGGCCGCCTCCCACCTGAGGCACGCCGACGACGCGGGCCCCGAGTGGACCGCCGCCCTGCCCGCGCTGGCCGAGCACTTCCTCGGCAGGTGGGAGCTGCGGCCCGACGGCCGCGTCATGCACGGGGTGGTCTCGCTGGTGCTGCCCGTCGTGCGCCCCGACGGCACCCGCGCCGCGCTCAAGCTCCAGCCCGCCACCGAGGAGAACGTCGGCGAGGGCCCGGGGCTGCGCGCGTGGGCGGGCGACGGCGTCGTCCGCCTGCTCGACGAGGCGACCGTGCCCGCGCCGTCCTCTCCGCACCAGGCCAACGCCCTCCTGCTCGAACGGCTCGAAGGCAGGCGCTCCCTCGAGGAGATGCCCGACGTCACCGAGGCGCTGGAGATCCTCACAGGACTCCTCGCCCGCCTGGTCGCCCATCCCGGTCCCGAGGGGATGCGTACGCTGGCCGACATCGCCGCGGACATGCTGGAGGAGACGCCCGAGCAGGTGCGCAAGGCGCACCCCAACGATCTGCCGTGGATCGAGCGGTGCGCGGCGGCCGTCCGCGAGCTGGCGGGCGAGGCGGGAGACCGGCTGCTGCACTGGGACCTGCACTACAGCAACGTCCTGGCCGGCGAGCGCGAGCCGTGGCTGGCCATCGATCCCAAACCGCTGGTGGGCGACCCCGGCTTCGAACTGCTGCCCGCGCTGCGCAACCGCTGGCCGTCCACCGACGTGCCCGGCACCCTGCTGCGCAGATTCGACCAGATGGTCGAGGGGCTCGGGCTCGACAGGGACAGGGCGGTGGGCTGGACACTCGGCCGCGTCCTGCAGGACGCCCTGTGGGACCTGGAGGACGGCGAGAGCAGGATCGACCAGAACGAGGTCGCGATCGTCGAGGCCCTGCTGAGCCGGTAGGGGTTGACTCACGCCAGACGGGGTAAAACATGATCGCCCCCGGCCGCCGTGTTACAGCCGGGGGCGCCACATCGGTCAGCAGGCGCAGGCCACGCCCGACACAGGAGCGGTCAGCGGGTCGATGGAGCGGTTGGTCACGCCGCTCGCGGTCTCGACGGGGAAGCCCTCCCGCGCCCAGTACTCGAAGCCGCCGATCATCTCCTTGACGCGGTAGCCGAGCTTGGCGAACTCCAGCGCCGCCTTCGTCCCGCCGTTGCATCCGGGGCCCCAGCAGTAGACCACCACCGTCGCCTCGCGCGGCACCAGGACCTCGGCCTTGGCCGCGATCTCACGGGTGGGCAGGTGGAGCGCGCCCTCGACATGCCCCTGGCTCCAGCTCTCCAGGCTGCGCGAGTCGATCACCACGACGCCCTCCGCCTTGTCGGCGAGATCGGCGGCGACGTCGGAGACGTCCGTCTCGAAGGCCAGCCGCGCCGCGAAGTGGGCGAGCGCGGCGGCGTTGTCGGCGGCGGGGACGGCGGTGACTGCGGACATCGGGGGCTTCCTTTCACGGCGGGAAGGTGACGCCCCCATGGTGACCGGTCGAGGCCCGCCCGAGACAGTGGCAGGAAAGCCCTCTATCGATAAGATTCCGCCACTTCGATCAGGACACCAGGATCACCAGCTTGCCCCTGCCGTGCCCGGTCTCGATCTCCCTGTGCGCTTCGGCGGCCTGGTCGAGGGGGTAGGCGCGACGGACGGAGAAGGTGAAGGCGCCCTCCGCGATCAGCGCCGCATATCTGGCGAGCCGCTCCGCGGTGCGCCCCGCCTGGACCAGCTTGACGCCCAGTTCGGCCGCCCTGCCGTGCTCGACCAGCGTGACGATCCGCGCGGGATCCTTCACCAGCTCGAGCGACACCTCCAGCGCGTGCCCTCCCGCGCCGTCGAGCGCCGCGTCCACCTGGCCGAGCGCCCTCACCCTGTCGGCCAGCCCCTCACCGTACGCGACGGGGATCGCGCCGAGCGAGCGGAGGTAGTCGTGGTTCTCCTCCCTGCCCGTGCCGATCACTCTCGCGCCGCGCCGCCTGGCGATCTGCACCGCGGCCGTGCCCACCGAGCCCGAGGCCCCGTGCACCAGCAGCGTCTCGCCTTCGCGGACGCCGATGGCGTCCAGCGCCAGTTCGGCGGTCTGCACCCCTGCCGTCAGGCCGCCCGCCACCTCCCACGGCACCCCCGCGGGCTTGCGCGCCACCTGGTCCGCGCCGACCACGATGTACTCGGCGTAGCCGTTCAGAAGGGAGAAACCGAGCACCTCGTCGCCCTCGGCGAACCCGGTGACGCCCTGGCCCACCTGGTCGACGACGCCCGCGAACTCGTTGCCGGGAACGCGGGGCAGCTCGCCCGTCACACCCTGCGGGACCCATCCCGCGCGCACCGCCGCGTCGTACGGCTGGACGCCCGCCGCCTTCACCCGCACCCGCACCTCGCCGGGACCCGCCTGGGGGGTCTCGATCTCCATCACCTGAAGCACCTCGGGACCACCGGGGGTCGCGAACGCCGCTGCCTTCATCTGGATCATCTCCTCGTGTCAGTCACCCCACTCTGCAACCTCGACCTTGCTTGAGGTCAACTCGGCGAAAGGATCGGGATAGGTCTCCCACACCGCGGCTCCCGCGACCGACTCCTCGGGCGTGAGCAGACAGGAGTCGAGCAGGGCGATGACCCTGTCGGGGTCGAGGCCGCCACAGCCGGTGAAGACGAGGTGCTGGACCCTGTCGCCCATGGTCGGGGTCCAGTCGAGCGCCGCGGCGGCTCTGCGGGCCCTGCCGACCTGGTCCCAGGCGGTGTCGGGCAGCGCGGCCAGCCACGTGCCCGCCTCGGCCACCTCGACCATCCCCGCCACGGCGTCCCACGCCAGCAGCGACGAGTGCCTGCTGGCCAGCCAGAACCTGCCCCTGCTGCGCACGGTCGTCGCGACCAGCTCCTCCACGGCGTCGAAGAGCCGCTGCGGGTGGATCGGGCGCCACCTGCGCCACACGATGGTCTCGAAGTCCTGCGTCTCCAGCGCGCACGGCAACTGGGCCGTCGCAGGGTCGACCCGCGCGGCCAGCGCCTCCACGTCGACCGAGGGGCCCAGCACGTCGGGCAGCCCGATCGGGGTGAGCGGAGCGAGATGGGCGAGCGCGGGCAGGGCGAGCTCGGGATCGTCGCCGACCACGACCAGCCCCGTGGCGTACTCGATCTGCCTGGCCAGCACCGCCGCCACGTGCCTGCCGCAGGGCAGGCGGTCGCCCCTGCAGATGTCGAGCGGCATATGGTCGGCCTCCAGCGCGGTCAGCACGCCGGTCAGCCGCAGCTCGGGCCGCACGGCCAGCGCCTCGGCCACGGGGCGCGGCTCGTCGTCGTCCCCCAGCTCGACGATCAGCAGAGGGGCCGCCACCTGTGGATCACCTGGTCTGATCGTCACGGACCCCGGATGGCGGCGGGCCAGCTCGGCGACGACCTCGGCACGGGCCTGCGCGTGAATCCCTGCGACTATCACCACGGGGACCGACATCAGAGCTCCCTTCCCTCAGGGGCATCATGCTATCGATAATCATTTTCAAAATCCCTCCTGAGAGTGAGCGAAAACCGCTCCCACCGGCGATCCGCGACTCCTCTCCGATCGCCGACGATGTCTCAGGTCGATCCGCATAACTCCGGACCAGGCTCGGAGCATCCCCAAAGAGGAGGAAGATTGGACGCTGTGTCCGATCTGCCGCAGATTGCCCGACTCAAGGAGCGCTTCCGCGCGCTGCCGCCCCTGCAGGTGGATCTTGCTCTGACCGCGTTCGTCCTGCTCATCCAGCTGTGGCCGTTCGTCGGCGAGCACTGGGACGGCAAGCCGTGGCACTGGTGGGGCTATGTGGTCGTGGTCGCGTCCGTACTCCCGCTCGTCTGGCGGCGCAGATTCCCTGTGACCAGCCTGGTGATCTCCCATCTGGCGCTCTCGCTCTACGACCTGGCCGACACCGTGCCGCCGCAGCCGATCTGGTACGGCAGCCTCATCAGCATGTACACCGTGGCCGCCTACACCTCCCGGTGGCCCAGGCTGGTAGTCCTGGTGATCTCCATCGGCGGCGGGCTGCTGCTGGTCGGCTCGTCCGAGACCGCCGTCCGCGGCACCGTCGGCGCCGTCGCCGCCTACGCGATCGGCAGGGCGACCGCGACCTCCCGCGCCTATGCCGCGGCGCTGGAGGAGCGGGCCGTACGGCTGGAGCGGGAGCGCGTGCTGGAGGCCGAACGGGCCGCCGAGCTCGAACGCGCCAGGATCGCCCGCGACATGCACGACATCCTGGCCCACGCGGTCAGCCTGATGGTCGTGCAGGCGGAGGCGGGGCCCGTGGTGGTGAAAAGCGATCCCGCCCGCGCAGAGGCCGCCTTCGACGCCATCGCCGCCGCGGGCCGCGACGCGATGGTCCAGCTGCGCCGGATGCTCGGAGCGTTGAAGGAGGAGGAGGGCCCCCGCGCTCCCCAGCCGACGGTCGCCGACCTGTCCACGCTGGTGTCCCAGCTGCCGCTGCCCGTCTCGATCGAGGCGCGCGGCATCGAGCGGGCGCTGCCGTCCGACGTCGAGGTGGCGGTCTACCGCATCGCGCAGGAGTCGTTCACCAACATCGTCAAGCACTCTGGAGCGTCGAGGGCCGAACTTCTCCTGCGGTGGGAGCCGGACGCGCTGCTGCTCGACATCACCGACGACGGCGAGGGCTCCGGGCGCCGGCTGCCCTCGGGCGGCCACGGCCTCATCGGCATCCGCGAGCGCGCCGCCGCCTGCGGTGGCACCGCGAGCGCGGGCCCCCGGGCCGACGGCCCTGGCTTTCACGTCTCGGTGCGACTCCCACTCACCCCCGTCGAAGAACCCGTTGCCCCCGCAGGACCAGCGCCCCTCGGATCATCCGTCGGGCCGACGTCTCCTGACCCTCTCAAGGAGAGCCGATGAGCATCACCGTGGTGGTCGCCGATGACCAGGAGCTGGTCCGCGGCGGATTCAGCATGATCCTCGACGCCCAGCCCGACATCGACGTGGTCGCCGAGGCCGCCGACGGGATCGAGGCGGTCGCCCTGGTGCGCGAGCACCGGCCCGACGTCCTCCTCCTCGACATCCGCATGCCCAGGATGGACGGCATCGAGGCCGCCCGCCTGGTGGGCAAGGAGACCAAGGTCCTCATGCTCACCACCTTCGACCTCGACGACTACGTCTACGACGCACTGCGGGCGGGGGCGAGCGGGTTCCTGCTGAAGGACGTGCGCAGGGACGACCTCGTCAACGCCGTCCGTGTCGTGGCGGCAGGGGAGTCGCTGCTCGCCCCCACCGTCACCAGCCGCCTGATCGCGGAGTTCACCTCGCGCCCCGCGGCGGCCTCGGTCTCGGCGGAGCGGCTCGCCGCCCTCACCGTCAGGGAGCAGGAGACGCTCGCGCTGATCGCGCGCGGCCTGTCCAACGCGGAGATCGCCGCGGAGCTGGTGGTCAGCGAGCACACGGTGAAGACACACGTCAGCAACGTCCTGACCAAGCTGGGACTGCGTGACAGGGTCCAGGCGGTCATCGTCGCCTACGAGACCGGGCTGGCCGTACCCGGGAGTTAAGCGCTTTTAAAGCGGTTTGCAACCCCTGATTGGATATATTCGCCCCACTACGGGGGCCTTTATCCGAGGGAACTGATGCCCGCTTTTGTCGACGCCGCTCTGACCTTTCCGACCGTGCTCTTCAGTTTCCTGCTCATCGTGGTCGTCGGTTACTGGATCGTGGTCATGTTCATGGGCGGTGACGTCGACCTCGACGGCGTGGAGCTGCCGCTCGGGCTCGGCGGCATCCCCGCCACGGTCGCCTTCTCGCTGTACGTCGCGCTGGCGTGGTTCGTCAGCCTCGCGGGGACGGAGCTCGCCGGCGGCGGACCGCTCGTGCTCGGCGCGGCGCTCGCGGCCGGGTGGGCGGGCACGAAGCTCCTGATCATCCCCATGCGCAGGCTCTTCCCCGACCGGCGTGAGCCCTCTCGCCACGACTTCGTCGGTCAGCGGTGCGTGGTGCGGACGGGCAGGGCGGACGCCGCCTTCGGCCAGGCCGAGGTCACCGCCCCCGACGGCTCCTCCGCCGTCGTCCAGGTCAGGACGACGGGCGGCGACGTGCTCTCTCGCGGCCAGGCCGCGCTGATCTTCGACTACGACGCAGAGGGCGAGTTCTTCTGGGTCATGGAGGACCACTCATGAGTGTCATCTCGACCGGGTTCGGCATTCTGCTCGCCGTCATCCTGATCGTCGTCATTGGTCTGATCTTCGTCATCAGCCGGCTTTTCAGAAAGGTCGAACAGGGCAAGGCGCTCATCGTCTCCAAGGTGCGCAGGGTCGATGTGACCTTCACCGGCGCCGTGGTGCTGCCCGTGCTGCACAAGGCCGAGGTCATGGACATCTCGGTGAAGACGATCGAGATCGCGCGTACCGGTGGCGAGGGCCTGATCTGCCGCGACAACATCAGGGCCGACATCCGCATCACCTTCTTCGTACGGGTCAACAAGACCATCGAGGACGTCATCAAGGTGGCGCAGGCCATCGGCACCGAGCGGGCCAGCGACGAGACGACGCTCCAGGCGCTGTTCAACGCGAAGTTCTCCGAGGCGCTCAAGACGGTCGGCAAGCAGCTCGACTTCGTCGACCTCTACACCAAGCGCGACGAGTTCCGCGACCAGATCATCCAGGTCATCGGCACCGACCTCAACGGCTACAGCCTGGAGGACGCGGCGATCGACTACCTGGAGCAGACCCCGATGGCCAAGCTCGACCCGGCCAACATCCTCGACGCCCAGGGCATCCGCAAGATCACCGAGCTGACCGCGACGGAGAACGTGCGGACCAACGAGTTCAGGCGCAGCGAGGAGAAGGAGATCA
Organism: Nonomuraea roseola; assembly: GCF_039535395.1. NCBI lineage: Bacteria > Bacillati > Actinomycetota > Actinomycetes > Streptosporangiales > Streptosporangiaceae > Nonomuraea > Nonomuraea roseola. Next base: position 2,980,616 of record NZ_BAAAXC010000015.1, on the reverse strand, counting down.
CGCGCCAGAACGTCGACGCCACCGAGGCCATCCTCGAGCTGAAGCGCCGCCAGGCCGACGCCGAGATCAAGCAGAAGCGCGAGATCGAGACGATGAAGGCGCGCGAGGAGGCCGAGATCGCCCGCGTGCAGGCCGAGGAGCGGCTGCGGGCCCAGGGCGCGCACATCAAGACCGACGAGCAGCTCGGCGTACAGACCGAGAACCGCAACCGCGAGATCGCCGTGGCCGAGAAGAACCGCGAGCGGGTCATCGCCATCGAGAGCGAGCGGATCGAGAAGGACCGCATGCTGGAGGTCATCGCCCGCGAGCGGGAGACCGAGCTGTCGCGCATCGCGAAGGACAAGGAGGTCGAGACGGAGAAGCGCTCGATCGCCGAGGTCGTGCGCGAGCGGATCGCGGTGGAGAAGACGGTCGCCGAGCAGGAAGAGAACATCAAGAAGCTGCGCGCACTCGAAGAGGCCGAGCGGTTCAGGCAGACCACGATCATCCACGCCGAGGCCGAGGCTCAGGAGGGCCTGGTCAAGGACATCAAGGCCGCCGAGGCCGCGGAGGCGGCCGCCAAGCACAAGGCCCGCGAGGACGTCGTGCTGGCCGAGGCCAGGCAGCAGGCGGCCGAGCTCGACGCCAGGGCCAAGATCCGGCTGGCCGAGGGCCTGCAGGCGGAGGCCGCCGCCAAGGGGCTGGCCGACGTGCAGGTCAGGGAGCGCGGCGCGGACGCCATCGAGAGGGTCGGCCGCGCCGAGGCGATGGCGACCGCCGAGAAGCTCAAGGCCGAGGCCGAGGGCGCCAAGGCGATGGCGCTGGTCGAGGGCGACAGGCTCAAGGCGCAGGCCGAGGGCGAGCAGGCCATGGCTCTGGTCACAGGCGACAGGCTGAAGGCCGAGGCCGAGGGCCTGATCGAGAAGGCCAAGGCGATGGCCGCCATGGACGAGGCGACCAGGACGCACGAGGAGTTCCGCCTGAGGCTCGAGGCGGAGAAGGAGATCAGGCTCAAGCACATCGACGTGCACAGGCAGGTCGCCGAGTCGCAGGCGAGTGTCGTGGCGGCGGGCCTGTCCAAGGCCAACATCGACATCGTCGGCGGCGACACGATGTTCTTCGACAGGGTGGTCGGCTCGATCACGGCGGGCAAGGTCGTGGACGGGTTCGTCGAGCACTCGACGGTCACGCAGACGCTGGCCGAGCCGTACCTGAACGGGACGGCGAGCCTGACCGACGACCTGGCCAAGCTCATCGGCGGCGTCAGCAGCGAGGACGTGAAGAACCTGACGGTGTCGGCGCTGCTGATGCAGCTCATCTCGCACGGCGGGCCCGACACGGCCAAGCTGAACGAGCTGCTGGAGAGCGCGCGCAGGCTCGGGGTCGCCGAGTCGTCGGTGGCGGCGCTGCGGTGACCACGTCTCTCGAGGCCGGGACCTACGAGGTCCTGCGCAGCCGTCTCGGCGCCCAGGCCAAGCAGCTGGCCAGGGCGGCCGAGGCGGTCAACGCCGAACGGCTGAAGGTCTTCGGCGGGGCCGAGCTCCGCCTGATCGGCACCGAGCGGATCCGTACGGAGAACAACTGCGTCCCCCGCGACATCGTCTCGGTCGGCGACCTGATGCTCTTCGGCTACAACGTCTTCATCGGGCTCAAGCCCGAGACCTCCGTGGACGACGTCTTCTCCGTCCACAGGTTCGCCCGCGAAGGCGACACGTTCAGCTTCGAGGCGGGGCAGCTGGACGCGCTGGCCGATCCGACCTTCCGCAAGGACTTCTCCGAGCTCTACCGCTACTACAAGGAGACCAGGCTCCTCCAGCTCAGGCGCATGGAGGGCAAGCTGCTCGCGGTCTTCCAGACCGGCCCCTCCGACCTGCGCGTGCTCAGGTGGGCCCTCGGCCACGAGCTGAAGTACCTGGACAACAGGGGCGAGCGGGATCACGTCTTCCCGCCCTCGCACGACTTCGAGTGGACGCCGACCACCCGCGACGACCACGTGCTCGGCAGGCATCCGCACATCTCGATCCAGGACGAGGTGTTCGTCGAGACGGTCGGCGGCGACCTCACCATCAAGATCGAGAACAACACGGAGTCGGGCGAGGGCATCTACACCGAGCCCGTCACAGAGCCGCTGCAGTCGCTGGCCGACGCCGAGGTCGACCATGCGAGGATCGGCCCTCTCATCCTGCTGCGGGTCAGGCCGTACAAGGAGAGCGAGTGGCGGCACCTGGTCTTCAACACCCGCACCAAGACCGTCACCAGGCTCGACGGCATCGCGCTGGCCTGCCAGCGGCTCCCCGAGGACCAGGGGATCATCTTCCCCGGCGGCTACTACCTGTCCACAGGGGTGTCCAAGACCTTCGACACGCAGGTGGCCGACCTGGAGTTCGAGCGGGTGATCCGCTCCCCCAACGGCGAGGACGTGCTCTACGTCTTCCACGCGCGTGAGGACGGCAGGTCGCTGCTGCTGCCGTACAACGTGATCAGGAAGGAGGTCGCCAATCCGCTGCCCTGTCACGGGTACTCCCTGTTCGACGACGGGACGCTGGTGGTGTTCAGGGCGACCTCCGACGAGCCGACCAGGGTCCATCCGATGCAGGTGTGGCAGACGCCTTACGTCTCCGACACCTACGCCGCCGCCCAGCCCACGGGGACGGGGCCGCTGGAGCGGATCGGCAACGCCGAGCTGGTCAGGGGGATCTCCGACTGCCTGTCGGTCGCGCGCATGGTCGAGGAGATGGCGCCCTCTGAGGCCACCTTCGAGGCGCTGATCGCGGCGTGCACGCGGGCGTTCGACCACTACCACTGGCTCGGCGAGCACGGCCTGAGCACTCCGCTCGGCGACGTCAGGGCCACCGCCGAGCAGGTTCTCGACGAGTACGAGAACGTCGCCCAGCTCACCGCGCAGGCCGCCGACACGCTGGAGAGCGCCACCTCGCAGACCCTCGCCCTCGTACGGCAGTCAGAGACCCTCACCAGCGCCGACGCCTGGGTGTCCAGGCTGGCGTCGCTGCGCAGGGCGCAGGGCCACCTCGTGACGCTGAGGGAGGTCCGCTACATCGATCTGGCGGGCCTCGACACGCTCGGCGCGAGGGTGAGCGAGGAGCTGCGCTCCGTCGGCAGAAGGGCGGTCGAGTTCCTCCAGGGCGCCGACGCCTTCACCGGCTACCACGCCGCCGTCGCCCAGCTCGAGGCCGACGCCTCTGCCATCGCCACGGTCGCGGAGGCGGCGCCCGTCTCCGAGCGGCTGGTCGCCCAGGCCGAGGGGCTCGAGGTCGTCACGGAGGTGGTCGGCTCGCTCGACATCGCCGACGCCACGGTCCGCACCGCCATCCTCGAGCGCATCGGCGAGGTCCTCGGCGGGGTCAACCGTGCCCGCGCCGTCCTCGAAGGCCGACGCAAGGAGCTGCTCGCCACCGAGGGCAGAGCCGCCTTCGCCGCCGAGTTCGCGCTGCTCGGCCAGGCCGTGACCGGCGCGCTCGCCATGGCGGACACCCCTGAGCGCTGCGACGAGCAGCTCGGCCGGCTCATGCTCCAGCTGGAGACGCTGGAGTCCCGCTTCGGCGAGTTCGACGACTTCGCGCTCCAGCTCACCGCCAAGCGGGAGGACGTCTACGAGGCCTTCTCCGCCCGCAAGCAGACCCAGCTCGACGACAGGGCCAGGCGCGCCGACCGCATCTCCGCCTCGGCCGACCGCATCCTGACCAGCGTGACCCGCAGGGTGACCGCTCTGGCGTCGCTGGACGAGGTCAACACCTACTTCGCCACCGACCCCATGATCGCCAAGCTGCGCTCCTCGGCGGACGAGCTGCGGGCGCTCGGCGACGGCGTGCGCGCCGAGGAGCTGGAGGGCCGCATCAAGGCGGCCCAGCAGGAGGCGGGCCGCTCCCTGCGCGACCGCCTCGACCTGTTCTCCGCCGACGGCGAGACGCTCAGGCTCGGCAGGCACCGCTTCGCGGTCAACACCCAGCCCATCGACCTGACCCTCGTGCCGCACGACGGCGCCATGCACTTCTCCATCACCGGCACCGACTACCGCTCCCCCGCTCCTGCCTCCTTCGAGCAGACCAGGCCGTTCTGGTCGCAGCTGCTCGTCTCCGAGACCGCTGACGTCTACCGCGCCGAGCACCTGGCCGCCTCGCTGCTGCCCACGGTGCCGTCGGGAGCCGACCTGCCCTCGCTGGTACGGCTGGCGGCCGAAGAGCGCTACGACGAGGGCTACGAGCGCGGCGTCCACGACCACGACGCGACGGCGATCCTGGAGACCCTGCAACGCCTCCAGGAGGGCGCGGGGCTGCTGCGCTATCCCCCGTCCGCCCGCGCCGCGGCACAGTTCTTCTGGGCGTTCGGTGTGGAGGATGTTTCACGTAAAACATTGGCCACTCGGGCAGGCTCCCTGGTCAGGGCCCGCGACGCCTTCGGCAGGGTCGAGGCGCTCGACGCCTTCGGGGCCGAACTTTCGAAGGAGATCTCCCGGTTTCTTCCCGCCGACGTCTTCGGCACGCCCTCCGAGCTCGCCGCCGAGTACCTCGTCGAGGAGCTGGCGGGCAAGCCTGACGGTTTCGTCACCAGCCAGGCGGCCAGGGGCATCCTCGACAGGTTCCGGCAGACGCTGGGCCCCTCCCGCACCCGCGAGTTCGAGGAGGACCTGGCGGCGCTGGACCTGCCTGACCGCATCCAGTTGGCCCACGCGTGGCTCGGCGCCTTCGACCAGTCGGACGAGCTGCCGGAGGCGCTGGCCGTCCAGCTGTGCGACCTGCCGAGGCACGACTCCAGCGCCGCGCTCACGGCCACCGTCGAGGGTCTGCTCGGCACCCACCCGAGGATCACCGACAGGGCCCTCACGCTGCGGCTGGACGAGACTCTCGCCAGGACCAGAGCCTTCAGGGCCGAGCGGGTCCCCGCCTACCGCGCCTACCAGAAGCACCGCGGCGAGCTGGTCGCGCGGGAGCGCGACAGGCTGCGGCTGGAGGAGTACAAGCCCAAGGTCATGAGCGCCTTCGTGCGCAACCGCCTGCTCGACGAGGTCTACCTGCCGCTCATCGGCGACAACCTCGCCAAGCAGCTCGGCGCGGCGGGCGAGGGCAAGCGGACCGACCAGATGGGCCTGCTGCTGCTCATCTCGCCGCCCGGCTACGGCAAGACGACGCTCATGGAGTACGTGGCCAGCCGCCTCGGCCTGCTCTTCGTCAAGGTCAACGGCCCGGCGCTCGGCCACGAGGTCACCTCGCTCGACCCCGGCGACGCGCCCGACGCCACCGCCAGGCAGGAGGTCGAGAAGATCTCCTTCGCGCTGGAGTCGGGCAACAACACCCTGCTCTATCTCGACGACATCCAGCACACCTCGCCCGAGCTGCTGCAGAAGTTCATCTCGCTCTGCGACGCCCAGCGTCGCATCGAGGGCGTGTGGAACGGCCGCACCCGCACCTACGACCTGCGCGGCAAGCGCTTCGCGGTGTGCATGGCGGGCAACCCGTACACCGAGTCGGGCCAGCGCTTCCGCATTCCCGACATGCTCGCCAACCGCGCGGACGTGTGGAACCTCGGCGACGTGCTCTCCGGCAAGGACGACCTGTTCGCGCTCAGCTACATCGACAACGCGCTCACCTCCAACCCCGTCCTCGCCCCGCTGTCCACGCGCGACAGGGGCGACGTCGAGCTGCTGGTCCGCATCGCCAGGGGCGACTCCGACGTGCGCACCGACCAGCTCAGCCACCCCTACTCGAAGGTGGAGCTCGAGCAGATCCTCAGCGTCCTGCGCAAGCTGGTCAGGGTGCAGGAGGTGGTGCTGGCCAACAACCAGGCCTACATCGCCTCCGCCGCCCAGTCCGACGACTCGCGCACCGAGCCGCCGTTCCGGCTGCAGGGCTCCTACCGCAACATGAACAAGCTGGCCGAGCGCATCGTCCCCGTGATGAACGACGCCGAGCTCGAGCAGCTCATCGACGACCACTATCTCGGTGAGGCGCAGACCCTCACCACCGGCGCCGAGTCCAACCTGCTCAAGCTGGCCGAGCTGCGCGGCAGGCTCACGCCCGAGCAGGAGGCGCGGTGGGCCGCGGTCAAGACGGCCTACCTCAGGACCAAGGCGCTGGGAGGAGCGGAGGACGACCCGATGACGCGCGCGGTCGGGGCCATCGGGCTGCTGGCCGACCGGGTGGGCGACATCGGCCAGGCCATCCGCCATCCCGCCCGCTGATTCGGGCGGTCACCTCCGCAGAGGTGACCGCCCAGGGGTCAGGCGGCGGCGAAGGCGCCGTCGGCCAGCTCCAGGTGGGTGCCGGTGAACGAGGCCCTGATGCCGCGGTCGTGGGTGACCATGACCAGCGCGCCCGTGTAGCCCGCCAGCGCCTCCTCCAGCTGCTCGACGAGCACGGGAGACAGGTGGTTGGTGGGCTCGTCCAGCAGCATGAGGTCGGCGGGGTCGCTGACCAGGCGGGCCAGCTCGATCCGCCTGCGCTGGCCCACCGACAGCTCGCCCACCCTGGCGCCCAGGTCGGCGGGGCGGAAGAGCCCGAGCGCGACGAGGGCGTCGGCGTGCTCGTCCATCGTGCCGGGACGGCCCGCCGCGTACGCCCTGAGCACGGTGTGCGCCGGGTCGAACACCGGCTCCTCCTGCCTGAGATAGCCGATCCTGGCCGGACGCCTGATCGTGCCCGAGTCGGGAACGACCTGGCCGGCCAGCACGCGCAGGAAGGTGGTCTTGCCCGCGCCGTTCGGCCCGGTGACCAGCACCCGCTCACCTGGCTGGACGCTGAGCCACGGCACTGCCAGCCGTGATCCGACACGGACCTCGGCCAGCTCCACCACCGCCCGCGACCCCTGGGCGCCGGAGACGACGCTCGGCGTGGCCGCGAAGCGGAGCGGCTCGGGCGGCGGCGGCACCGGATTGGCGTGCAGCCACTCGACCCGCTGCTGCGACTGCCTGATGCGGCTGGCCGCCCCGTGGGCGCGGGAGCGCGCCCGCCACGTGCCGGTGCCCATGCCGGCCTTGTCCATCTTGCGAGGGATGGCGGCCATCCGGCCCGCGTTCGCCTCGACCAGTCCCGCGTGGCGAGCCAGCTCCTCCTTCCACTCCTCGTACTCCTCGGCCCACGCCGCCCTCTCGGCCGCCTTGGCCGCGAGGTAGCCGGCGTAGCCGTTGCCGTAGCGGCGCACCTTGCCGAGGTCGACCTCGAGGATGGTCGAGGTGATCCGCTCGAGGAACACCCTGTCGTGGGTGATCGCGATGACGGTCCCCCTGTGCCCGCGCAGGTGGTCCTCCAGCCAGGACACGGCGGAGTCGTCGAGGTCGTTGGTCGGCTCGTCGAGCAGCAGCAGCTCGGGCGACGAGGCGAGCGTCGCCGCCAGAGCGAGCCTCGACCGCTCGCCTCCCGAGAGAGTGCCGAGCCGCCGCGACCTGGACAGGCCCGGCAGGCCGAGCCCGTGCAGCGCGGCGTCGACCCGCGTGTCGGCGGTGTAGCCACCCCTCGCCTCGAAGCGGGCGATCAGCTCGGCGTAGGCGTCGAACCGCGAAGGAGTCAGCGAGGACTCCATCGCGCTCATCTCGGCGGCGAGCTCGCGCAGCTCGGCCAGCGCCAGGTCGATGGCGTCCTGAACGGTGGCGGAGCCAGGCAGCTCAAGGGTCTGCGGCAGGTACCCGATCCCGCCGGGGACCGACACGGTGAGCGAACCGTTGGACGGCAGCGCCCGCCCCGCCAGCAGGCGCAGCAGTGTCGACTTGCCCGACCCGTTGTCGCCGATCACCCCGACCTTCTCGCCGGGCTTGACGGTGAACGAGACCTGGTCGAGCACGACCTGGTCGGCGTAACGGTGGGAGACATGAGAAAGGGCTGTTTGGGCGGTACGCATGGAAGCGTCCTCCTGGATTCCACTATCGCGAAACGGACATGACAGCGCTCAACGCGTCGCGAGAATCACAGGGAACCCATGCCGGAGAGATTATGGGACGAACCTAAAGATGTCCAGAGATTATTCGAGCCTGGACAGCACCGTGTGGGACACCTGGGCGAGGATCCGCAGCTCGTCCTCGGTGAGCAGGTCGGTGAAGTGCCTGCGTACGGAGGCTACGTGTCCTGGAGTGGCCGCCTCGATCGAGCGCACCCCCCGGGAGGTGAGCACGATCGCCGCGCCCCTCCCGTCGTGGGCCACCTCCTGCCTGCTCACCAGCCCCCGGCCCTCCATGCGGCCGATGTGGTGGGAGAGCCTGCTCTTCGACCACCGCAGGTGCGCGGCGAGCTCGGTCAGGCGCATCCGCTGCCCCGTGGCCTCGGACAGGTTCGACAGCACGTCGAAGTCGGGCTCGGACAGCCCGGAGGCGCGCATCAGGTCACGCTGAATCTGTAAGTCGAGGAGCAGCCTCATCCGCCGATAGCCGATCCAGGCGGCGTGCTCCGTCTCGGTCAGCCGGTTCACGCGCCCCAATCTAGGGCGCGGGCGACCGACTCCGCCGTGGCGGGCACCAGCGGAAGCCGTACGTCGGGGGTGGGGATCAGGCCCTTCGCGTGCAGGACCCCCTTGAGCACGGTCGGGTTCGGCTCGGCGAACAGCGTCGCCGAGATGGCCGCGAGCCGGTGCCCGAGCGCGCGGTCCCACGAGGCCGCCATCGACACGAAGGACGAGGTATGGAGGTGCGCCGAGGCCAGGATGCCGCCTGAGGCGCCGAGCGCGAGCATCGGCGAGAGGTAGACGTCGTCGCCCGTGAGCACGGAGAACCCGGAGGGCGCCTCCCCTAGCAGCGCGACCGCGTCCTGGTCGACGGAGCCCGTGGCGTACTTCACGCCGGCGATCATCGGGTGCTCGCCGAGCCTGCGCAGGACGGAGGCGGTCAGCGGCTGGCCCGTCCTGTACGGGATGTGGTAGATCACCAGCGGCACCTGGCTCCGCTCGGCGAGGTGCTCGAAGTGGGCGATCACGCCCCGCTCACCCGGCCTGACGAAGGCGGGCACGGTCACCAGCGCGGCGGTGGCCCCCTCCACCAGCTCCAGGTCGCCCACGATCAGCTGCGCGCCGTAGGACCGCGCCGCCTCCCCGCAGATCTCGACCACGGTGCGGCGCTCGGCCGCCGACAGCGCCGACGGCTCCCCCGTCGTCCCCAGGGCCACCAGCCCCGCCGCTCCCTGGTCGAGCACCGAGGCGGCGAGCTTCTCCAGCGCGGCGTAGGCCACCGCCCCCGACTCGTCGAAGGGGGTGATCAGCGGCACGTAGATTCCCGAAAGCATGGCTCTCAGCCTGAAGGACGCGCCACCTTCAGCACCAGTTCGCGTTTCTGGTGTCACCCGTAAGCTGATCTTATGCTTGACCCGCGAAAGCTCAGGCTGCTGCGCGAACTCTCGAGACGGGGCACGATCGCCGCCGTCGCCGAGGCGCTCACCTTCACCGCCTCCGCCGTCTCCCAGCAGCTCAGCGCCCTGGAACGCGAGGCGGGCCTGCCGCTGCTCGAAAGGACCGGCCGCGCGGTCGTCCTCACCCCCGCGGGGCGCCTCCTGGTCGAGCACGCGGAGGCCGTACTGGAGAGCCTGGAACGGGCCGAGGCCGCGCTGGCCGCCACGCGGACGGGGCCCTCGGGGCCGCTGCGGATCGGCGCGTTCCCGACCGCGGCCCGCGCCCTGCTTCCCGAGGCGCTGACCCTCCTCGTGGAGGAGCATCCCGGCCTGGAGCCGATGGTCGCCGAGATCGATCCGGCCGACGTCTCCGCCGCCCTGCGCGCGGGCGCGCTGGACGTCGCGCTGGTCCACGAGTACGACTTCGTCCCGCCCGTCGTCGACGACAGCGTCGAGACCAGGCCCCTGCTGGCCGAGCCGATGTACCTGACCACCAGGAGCGCCCTAGAGGAGGCCGCGGGAGACCCGTGGATCGTCAGCACCCCCGGCACGCTCTGCCACACCATGACCGTGCGGGCCTGCCAGGCCGCGGGGTTCGAGCCGCGCGTCCGTCACCACATCGACGACTTCGACACCGTCCTGCTGCTGGCCGCCGCCGGCCAGGGCGTGGCGCTGGTGCCGAGGCTCGCCGCCACCCGCCCGCCCGCCGGCGTGCGGCTGACACAGGTGAAGATCGAGCGCCGCACCCTCATCGCCTTCAGGCGAGGGTACGGCGAGCACCCCGCGCTGAGCCCGTTCACAGCCGCTCTCAGGAAATCCACAGCACGCGCGACGCAGGCTGGAGGACATGGATGAGCTGCTGAACACCCCCGCGATCGCCCATGGCCTGCGCAGGGTCGAGACCAGGATCAGGCGCCTCGCGGGCTCCTCCGCCCTTCCCGGCATCAACACCGGCGCCGATCGGATCATCACCGCAGGAGGCAAGCGCCTGCGGCCCGCCCTGACCCTGGCCACCTCGCTGGCGTTCGGCAGGACGCCCGACCGCAGGGTGATCACCGCCGCGGCGTGCGTCGAGCTGATCCACGCCGGCTCGCTCGTCCACGACGACCTCATGGACCACGCCATGCAGCGCAGGGGCGCGCGCACGCTCAACGCCGAGCTGGGCGAGGGCAAGGCGCTGGTCATCGGCGACTTCATGCTCGCGAGGGCCGGCCTGGCCGCGATCACCTCGGTCTCCAGGCCGGTCGCCGAGGTGCTGGCCGCGACCGTGGTGGAGCTGGCGGAGGGGCAGTACCTGGAGACCACCGACCTGCACAACCCGCACCGCACGACGGAGAGCGCGCTGCGCTCGATCACCGGCAAGACCGCCGCCCTCTTCCGCGCCTCCTGCCTGGTCGCCGCCATCTGCGCCAGGGCCTCGGCGGAGGAGAGGGCCAGGATGGCCGCGTACGGCGAGCGGTTCGGCCTGATCTTCCAGATCCTCGACGACCTGCTCGACCTGACCGCGCCCGCGCACGCACTGGGCAAACCGGCGGGCAACGACCTGCGCCAGGGCCTCTACACCCTGCCCTTCCTGACCGCCATGGCCAAGGACCCGTCGATCCTGCACGACGACGTGGAGGCCACCCTCGCGGCGCTCAGGCAGACCTCGGTCGTGCCCGACACCCTGGAGTACTGCCGCGGCCTGGCCTCCGACGCGCTCGCCGCCCTCCCCTTGATCCATGACAGGGAGATCGCCACGATCATGTACGGCCTGCCCACGGCGTACATCGATCACGTGGAGCTCCAGACATTGACCAGAGCAAGTTGAGATTTGTTGGTACAAAACTCAAGACGGCGACTCATACTGGAATCAGCTGGCATTCCAGGAGCACGCTCATGCGGAAACCCCCGACGCCGCTCGAAGCGACGCATTTCCTCCAACTGGCCGCCGTCGATTTCAGCGGGATCTACGCGGTCCACCTCGCCGCCAAGGACGAGCGGCTGAAGATGACGAGGCTGGCGATGAGCCTGCTCTCGGCCCCCTTCGCCGCCACCATCGCGCTGGCCAGTACGAAGGTGGTCAACCCGGCCGACCTGACCAGGTGGGACACCGTTCCCTGGTACCTCTACGCCCTGGTCGCCGCCTTCGGCCTGCTGGCCGTGCTGCCGTTCCTGCGCCTGATCGAGGCGGTGAACGCGCACGCCAGGACGGCTCGCGCGCTCAACAACTTCAGGCTGCTCTACGTCACCCGCCTGAAAGACGAGTTCGGCTGGTCGCCGAACCTGCCCGTCGATCCGCGCTTCCCCGAGACCTACGCCCCGCTGGCGTGGCCGGGGATCAACGTGATGATGCTGTCGATCGTCAACTCCGCCTATCTGACGGTCGGCGTCACAGGGCTGAGCAAGGGCGAGCTCAACGTGCCGCTGCTGCTGATCAGCATCATGCTCGTGGCGCTCGTGCACTACTCGGTCTACTACGTGCGGTGCAATGTCACCAGGCGGCGCCGCCTTCCCCACAACCCCTACAACTTTCCCAACGTGGAGACGTGATGGACGAGCCCACCAGGTGGGCGTCTTGTGGGGAGGCGTGGATATGGCTGATGCGGCACGTGCGGGCGTCGGGCGAGCCCGCCGACGACGACCGCGGCCCGGTGCTCGAGGGCCCCGCCGTGCTGTTCGAGATCAGCGACGTGCGCTGGGACGACCCGATACTCAGGGAGTACGGCGACCCCGCCAAGCGCATGCTATACGCCCGTAAGTTCACCGAGGCCGAGGTCATCCCGCCGTTCAAGTACAGCTACGGGCAGCGCCTGACGCCTCAGATGGAATGGGCGATCAGGCTGCTGCGGGCGCGGCCGTACAGCAAGAGCGCATGGGTGTCGCTGACGCGGCCAGGCGAGCCGTACGACGCGGTGCCCTGCCTGGCGGCGGTGGCGGTCAGGATCAGGGACGGCGCGCTGGCGATGACGGCGACCTTCCGCTCGCAGAACGCCTACACCTGCTACCTGAACTACGTGCCGCTCAGAGAGGTCCAGGCCGGGATCGCGCGGGATCTCGGCCTGGACTGCGGCCCCATGCGGGTGTTCGTGGACGTGCCGCACCTGTACCTGGCCGACCTCACCCAGGTCGAGCGCATCGCGCGGTCGTGAGGCGGCCCGGTAACCGTTCTGCAAGCCCGGGTGGCTACCGTGCTCCGTGTGAAGGCGCGCATTGTGGACATAGCGACATATCTCCCCGGCCATACGCGGACCAGCGCGGAGGTCGAGGAGCTGATCGAGGGCTTCAGGGCGCCCAGAGGGCTCATCGAGCGCCTGACGGGCATCGCCGCCCGTCACGTGGCCGCCGACGACCAGCAGGCCTCCGACCTGGCCGCCGAGGCCGCGAGGCGGCTCGACCACGACGTCGACCTGCTCATCTTCGCCTCGGCCTCGCAGGACATGGTCGAGCCCGCCACCGCCCACATCGTGGCTGCCAAGCTGGGCCTGTCGTGCCCGGTGTTCGACGTGAAGAACGCCTGCAACAGCCTGCTCAACGGGCTCCAGGTGGCCGAGGCGCTGATCCGGATGGGCGCTCATCGCAGGGTGCTGGTGTGCACCGGCGAGGTGCCGTCCAGGGCGATCAGGTGGCAGGTCAGGGACCGCGAGCAGTTCGTGGACTCCTTCGCTGGTTACACCCTGTCCGACGCGGGCGCGGCGGTGCTGGTCGCGGCCGACCGCAGGCGCGGCATCTTCTACCGCGATTTCTCGGCGCAGAGCACGGCATGGGCGATCGGCACCCTCCCAGGAGGCGGTTCCGCGCACCCGCGCGACCCCGAGTACTCCTACTTCCGCGGCGACGGCCGCCGCCTGAAGGAGGCGTTCGAGAAGGTGGGGCCCGACCTCTTCCTCAACGCCCTCAAGCGCACCGGCCTGACGTGGGACGACTTCGCGGTCGTGGCGGTCCACCAGGTGGCGCTGCCGTACCTGCGTTTCCTCGCCGACACGCTGGACATCCCCGAGGACCGGCTGGTCGTCACCCTGCCCCGGCACGGCAACTGCGCGTCGGCGACGCTCCCGCTGCAGCTCCAGCTCGGCGGCTGGGCGCCGGGCGACAGGGTGGCGATGCTCGGCCTCGGCGGCGGCATCAGCATGGGCGTCATGCTGGCGGAGATGTAGATGAAGCTCTGGGTCGTCGTCCCCGCCTACAACGAGGCGGCGGGCATCGGGGCGACGCTGCGCGCCCTGGAGGAGCAGCGCGACCGTGACTTCACCGTGGTCGTCGTGGACAACGCCAGCACCGACGGCACCGCCGAGATCGCCAGGGGCTTCGGCGTCGAGGTGATCCACGAACCGCGCAAGGGCACGGGCGCCGCGGCCGACACCGGCATGCGCCACGCGATCGCCAACGGCGCCACCCACCTGGCCAGGACCGACGCCGACTGCCTGCCGCGCGCCGACTGGACCGCCAACATCCGCCGCGCCTTCGCCGACGGGCTCGAACTCGTCGGCGGCAAGCTGCGCGCGAGGACCGACGAGTTCCCGCTGAAGCTGTGGGAACGCCGCCTCATCCCCGCCGTGGTGGAGATCGCCGCGTTCTTCGGCAAGGCGAGGCCCGGCAACCGCTCGCCCGAGTACCGCGGGCCGTACGTCATGATGCCCGGGGCCACCCTCGCCATCACCGCGGACCTCTACGAGCGGGCAGGAGGCTTCCCCCGCACCGCGATCGAGGAGGCGCACGAGGACCGCGTGCTCGTCAACAGGGTGCGCAGGCTCACCGGCGCGTACGGCTCCCGCCGCGACGTGGTGGTGTTCGGCTCGGTGCGCCGCCTGCGCGCCTACGGCCTGGTCCGCACGCTCGCCTGGTACATCGACCACCACTACAGCCCCGAGGTGATCGACATCCGATGACCGAGGAGACCAGGCTCTACCTGGCGGCCCATCCCTTCGCCTACCCGCTGATCCGCCTCATGGCGCGCCTCGGTCCCGTCGTGCGCGTGCCGGGCGTCGGCGTGGTCGTCAACGACGCCGCCGTCGCCCGCCGCGTGCTCATGGATCCCCGCTTCCGCAAGGACGGCCCCGGCTCGCCCGGCGACCTCTGGACACCCGTGCTCGGCCCCTCCGTGCTGCTCAACATGGAGGGCGCCGCGCACGCCACGCTGCGCGCCAAGCTCGCCCCGCTGTTCACGCCTTCGTCGGTCTCCGTCCTGGTGGCCGACGTGCTCGCCCAGCCGCTGAAGGAGCTGTCCGCACGGCTGGAGCGCGGCGAGAGCGTCGACCTCGTCCACCACATGCGGCTGATGGCGGGGGCGGTGATCTGCAGGGTGATCGGGCTGGGCGAGATCTCGGCCGAGCGCGCCCTCGCCCTGTTCGCCGAAGGGGAGCGCGTGGCCTCGATGGTCTCGCTCCGCACGAGGCGGCTCAACCCCCGCCAGGTCGCGGTCGCCCGCGAGGTCCTGGACGGCATCGGCGACATCGCCTCCGCCGCCTACCGCGCCGAGGACCCGTCCACGGTCATGGGCCGCATGCGCGCGCTCGGCCTGTCCGAGGCCGAGGCCAGGGGCGCTGCGGGCGCCTTCTTCCTCACCGGCACCGAGACGGTCGCCACCTTCGTCCCCCGCCTCATCGCCCTCCTCCACGACCACGGAGCGGGGAGAGGGATCGACCTCGATCTCGCCATCGAGGAGGCCATGCGGGTGACCACCCCCACCCCGGTGATGCTCCGCTCGGTCGCCGAGCCCGCCCACGTCGGAGGCGCACCCGTACGGCCAGGCGACCGCGTGCTCATCGCCACCCACAACTGCGCCCGCGCCTACGGCCCCTTCGACCCGTCCCGCCGGCACCCGCCCGAGCTGCGCAGGCTGTGGTTCGGCGCGGGGGCGCACTTCTGCCTGGGCTACCCTCTAGCGCTCGCCGAGATCCGCGCCGTCGCCTCCGCCCTGCTCCTGCACGATCTGCGCATCGTCGGACGGCGCGCGGCCCGAGGCGTCCTCATCCCCACCTACGAACACCTCTGGATCCGAGCCGCATGATCGACATCGTCAGCGGCGTTCTGGACGTGGCCTCGGCCACCCCCTCCAGAACCGCCCTCATCTCCCCTGGCGGAGAACCCGTCTCGTACGGGGCGCTGCGCGAGCGCGTCCTCACCGTCGCCCACACCCTCGCGTCCGGGACCCAGGGCGAGGAGGGATTCGGAGCGCTCTTCGCCGTCCGCCCAGGCCCCGACGCCGTCGCCATGGCGCTCGGCGCGGTGGCGGCCGGAGGGACCCTCGTACTGGCCGACCCAGGGCTCGCCCCCGAGGTCCTCGCCGGGCGCATGGCGCTGACCAGGCCGCGCTGGGTGCTCAGCGAGTCGCTCCTCTACCTGCTCAGCGGCCCGCTGAAGGGCCCCGCCAGGCGCAGGGGGCTCGTGCTGCCGAACCTGCGCGACCCGTTCCCGCACGCCCGCCACCTCTACACGGGCAGGTGGCTGCCGGGTGTGCCCGCGGGCGCGCTACGGCTCGAGGGGCTGCCCGCCGTCCAGGCCGTTCCCCTGGTCCACGACCACCCGGCCGTGGTGGCCTTCACCTCGGGCACCACCGAGCAGCCCAAGGGCGTCGTGCACACCAGGCGGTCGCTGTCGGAGGGGCTGCGGCTGTTCACCGAGGCCGTCTCGCTCGGTCCCGAGGACATCGTGCACACCGACCAGTTCATCCTCGGCCTTCCCGCGCTGATCGCGGGCGCCACGTGGTCCATGCGGGGGCGCGGCGACTACGCACAGGAGCTTGCCGCGAGGGAGGCCACGCACGCGTTCTCGGTCCCCGTGAAACTGCACGAACTCCTCTCACGGACGCCCTCTCTTCCTGACACCCTGCGCTGCCTGCTTCTCGGCGCCGCCCCCGCGCCGCCCGCCGTCCTGAGGAAGGCCATGGCGGCGGCGCCCTCGGCCAGGGTGCTGTCGGTATACGCGATGACCGAGGCGCTGCCCATCGCGATCGCCACGGCGGAGGACAAGCTCGCCACCACCGAGGGGGACCTGCTCGGCGCGCCCCTGCCGGGGGTGGGCGTCCGGGTCGCGGGCGACGGCGAGCTCTTCGTCAGCGGCCCGCACCTCGCCCACGGCTACCTCGGGCACGACCCCCTCACCGAGCTGCCCACCGGCGACCTCGTCAGGCTCGACGACCGGGGCCGCCTCGTCCTGCTCGGCAGGAAGAAGGACATGATCCTGAGGGACGGCGTGAACATCTACCCGGGCCTGTACGAGCCCGCCATCGCCGCTCTTCCCGGCGTGAGCGAGGCGGCCATCGTCGGGCTCGCCGATCAGGAGACGGGTGACGAGGAGGTCGTCCTCGCCCTGACCACGACGGCGGGCTACGACGAGAGGGCGCTGCGCAGGGCCCTGCCCGGCCTCGTGGACGCCGCCGCGCTGCCCGACCGGATCGTGACGCTGCCCGAACTGCCCCGCAAGGGCCGCAGCGACAAGCTCGACAGGGCGGCGATCAGGACGCGGGTGGCCCGATGAGGGTCGCGGTCACCGGCGCCTCCGGCTTCGTGGGCGGCCACGTGTGCAGGGCCGCGGCGGCGAGGGGCTGGGAGGTGCTCGCCTTCGGCAGGAGGCCGCACGCCGATCTGGGCGGCGTGCCGTACGCCTCGTGGGACCTGGTCCACGGCGAGCCGCCGGGTGAGCGGGTCGACGCGGTGATCCACTGCGCGGGCAGCGTGACCGACTGGGGCCCGCCCGCGGAGATCTGGCAGGCCAACGTCACCGGCACCCGCAACGCCGTGGCCGCCTTCCCCGGCGCCCGTTTCGTCCACGTGAGTACGGCCAGCGTCTACGACCCCTTCCGTCCCACGGTGATGGCCGCCGAGTCCGAGGCCCCCGTCAGGCGGTACGCCAACGCCTACGGCGCCGCCAAGGCCGGCGCCGAGCACGCCGTCAGGGGCGATGCGGTGATCCTGCGCCCGCACGCGATCTACGGCAGCGGCGACACCACCCTGCTCCCCCGCCTGCTGCGCTCGGTCAGGGCGGGCAGGCTCCTCGCGGTGGGCAGCGGCGCGACCAGGCTCAGCCTCACCTCGGTGGACAACCTCGTGCGGGCCTGCCTGCTGGCCACGACCGGCCCTCCCGGCGTCTACAACGTGACCGACAGCGAGCCCGTCACCCTGGACTCCGCCCTGCGCGCCGTCCTGCGCGAGCGGGGCATCGATGCCGAACCCGTCTACCTCGCCCAGGGCCTGGCCATGCGCATGGCCGCACTCGCCGAGACCGCCGCCGTGATCACTGGGCGCCCACCCCGTCTGACCAGGTACGCCGTCGGGCATCTGGCCGTCGAGCGCACTCTCGACATCACCAGAGCGAGGAGAGATCTCGGCTACGACCCCACGCCCACCGCGTTCGAGGGCGCCGCGTCCTGGTGAGGTATGCGGGATTTTGCCGAGCCGCGAGGCTTAGCTTGGCACAATCATCCCAAAACCGTTACTAACCTGTGATGGATGTGGATGGTTGGTGAAGAGCGTGACTTCCGTACAGGCGAGAGCATCGGTCTGACGATCGGCTCTGCCGTTTTGTGGGGGGTGGCGCACATCGCCACGGGACGGCAGCGCACCGGTTTCGCGCTCATGACCCTCTACCTCGTGGTGGTCGCGTTCATCATCACGCTGGCCACGGCGTTCAGGGGTCAGCTGCTCTCGCTGGCCGTCAGGCCCTCGTGGCTCATGGGGCTCACCATCGCCATCGCCTCGATCGCCGTCATCTGGTCGGTGGTGATCCTCTGGTCCTTCTGGCTGGTCAGGCCGGCCGCCGCGGGCCGCAGCGCAGCCGCCGCCACCGCCGGGCTGCTCTGCCTGCTGATCATCGCGCCGAGCGCCTGGGCCACCCGCCTGGCGTACGTCTCGCATGACGTGGTGAGCAGCGTCTTCTCCGCCACCAGCACGACGCCCGTGGTCGCCATGGACCCGTGGAACGGCGCCGCTCGCGTCAACATCCTGCTGGTCGGCGCCGACGCGGCCGCGAACAGGGTCGGCGTCAGGACCGACAGCATGACGGTGGCCAGCGTCGACACCGCCACGGGCGCGACCACGCTGTTCAGCCTGCCGCGCAACCTGGAGCAGGTCCAGCTGCCCAAGGGCCCCGCCCGCGAGCGCTTCCCCTACGGGTTCACCGGCGAGGGCCCCCAGACCCCCGGCCTGCTCAACGAGGTCTACCAGTACGCCGAGGACCACCCCGAGATGGTGCCGGGCGTGCGGGCCGGCCATCGCGGCTCCACCCTGCTCAAGGAGACCGTCAGCGACATCCTCGGCATCCCCGTGCGCTACTACGCCATGGTCGACATGGCCGGCTTCGCCGAGATGATCGACGCCATGGGCGGTGTGAAGATCACCATCAACGAGCCCATCGTCTACGGCAAGTACAACGAGGGCCTCCTGCCCGCGGGCACCCGCAAACTGTCGGGCGCGGAGGCGCTCTGGTACGGCCGCTCGCGCACCAACAGCGACGACTACGTCCGCATGGGCCGCCAGAAGTGCCTGCTCAACGCGGTGGCCCAGCAGGCCGACCCGGTGACGCTGCTCAACAGCTTCGAGCGTCTCGCCACCGCCACCAAGCGGGCGATCTCCACCGACATCCCTCAGGACCTGCTGCCCGCCCTGGTCGACCTCGGCCAGAAGGTCAAGGGCACCCACATCAGGAGCCTGCAGTTCGTGCCGCCCCTGATCAGCACCGCCGACCCCGACTGGAACCTGATCAGGGACAAGGTGGCCGACGCGCTGGAGAACAGGCCGACCGCCCCGAAGCCGGCCACGGCCAAGCCCAGCTCGACCCCCGGCTCGACCCCCAGTGCGACCCCCAGCCCGCAGGGGCCGATCTCACTCGACCAGGTCTGCGGCTAGCAACAGCGTGACGAAGCCGAGCACGCCCCTGTAGCCGTTCAGCCACATCTCGCGGTGCTCCAGCGCCGCGGCCCTGGCCTGCTCCCCGTCGGGACCCGGGTTCGCCGACGCCCAGCGCAGCAGCGAGCCCGTCCACGACCACTCGTACTCGTCCCACTCGCCCAGCTCGCTGGTGTGGGCGTACACGGTGCGGAAGCCTGAGGCCTCGGCCCTGGCCAGGGTGCGGGCCAGGTCCTCGTAGTCGCCGATCTCGGCGCGCAGCTCCTCGCTCGGCTCCTTCTCGTAGAACCCCTCTCCGACCAGCGCGAGCCCGCCAGGCTTGAGGAACTTCCTGATCTGCTCCAGCGTCGGCGTCAGCCCGTCGAAGGCGTGCGTGGAGCCCACGCAGAGCACCAGGTCGTACGGTTCAGCCGGGCTGAAGCCCGCCGCGGACACCAGGTGCAGCCCGAGCCTGTCGGCCACGCCCTTCGCGGTGGCGGCGGCCCGCGCGGCGTCGAGGGCGGGCTGGGAGATGTCGACGCCGTCGCCGGTGGCGTCGCCGTACATCTCCAGCAGCCTGACGAGCCAGAAACCCTCACCGCAGCCCAGGTCGAGGACGCGCGCGCCCTCGGGCAGCCTGGCCCGGCGCAGCAGCCGGTCGAGGTGGGCCTCCGAGATCGGCGCGGCGATCTGGTGGTCGGCGTGTGCGAGGTGGCTGATCAGCTGACGGTCCATGACCAGTCACCCTAATGCGGACTTGACGAGATGGATCCAAGGGGTTTTGATGTACACATAGCCGACTTATTAAGTAGGAAATAGGGAGTAGTGATGAAGAGGCTTGCCGCCGCCGTCGCCGTACTGGCTGTGACCACGCTCGCGGCTGCCTGCGGGTCCTCCCCCAGCGCACCCGCGGCCGAGAACAGGCAGGTGCGCCTGGGCTACTTCCCCAACATCACGCACGCCACTGCGCTCTACGGCATCGAGAAGGACCTGTACGCCAAGTCGCTCGGCGTCCCCGTGACGACCAGCACGTTTAACGCGGGACCCGCCGCCATCGAGGCGGTCTTCTCCGGCGCGGTCGACGCCACCTACATCGGCCCGAACCCGGCCATCAACGCCTGGGAGAAGTCCAAGGGCAAAGCGATCAACATCGTCGCGGGCGCCGCTTCAGGCGGCGTCTTCCTCGTCGTCAAGCCGGAGATCAACTCCGTCGAGGATCTCAAGGGCAAGAAGATCGCCACGCCGCAGCTCGGCAACACCCAGGACGTGGCCCTGCGGCACTGGCTGCTGGAGAAGGGCATCAAGACCGACACCAAGGGCGGCGGCGAGGTCAGCATCGTCCCGCAGGAGAACTCCCAGACGCTGCAGACCTTCGCCACCGGCGACATCGACGGCGCGTGGGTGCCCGAGCCGTTCGCCAGCCGCCTGGTCCTCGAGAGCAAGGGCAAGATCCTTCAGGACGAGCGCGAGCTCTGGCCGGGCAAGCAGTTCGTGATCACCCACCTGATCGTCCGCCAGGAGTGGGCCAAGGCCAACCCGGACCTGCTCAAGAAGCTCGTCGAGGCGCACGTGCAGTCCACCCAGGAGATCAACGCCGATCCCGACGCCGCGGCCAAGGTCGTCAACGCCTCCGTCCAGAAGCTGACCGGCAAGCCGCTCAAGCCCGAGGTGCTGGCCAGCGCGTTCAAGAACATCACCTTCACCAACGACCCGATCGCCTCCTCGCTCACCGGCAGCGCGGACCATGCCGTGAAGGTCGGGCTGCTCAAGCCCGTCGACCTCAACGGCATCTACGACCTGAAGATCCTCAACGAGGTCCTTGCCGCCAGGGGCCAGCAGTCGATCAAGGACAAGTGATATGACCGTCCAGGTGGACCGCCAGGTCGCGGTACGACTCGATGCAGTCTCCAAGCGCTACGGCGACCTGCTCGCGCTCGACAGGGTCGGGCTGAGCGTCGCCCCCGGTGAGTTCGTCTGCCTCCTGGGCGCCTCCGGCTGCGGCAAGAGCACGCTGCTCTCGCTCGTCGCCGGGCTCGACGAGCCCACGGCGGGACAGATCACCACGACGGGCCGCAGGGTCGCGATGATGTTCCAGGAGCCCGCGCTGTTCCCCTGGCTCACCGTCGCGGCCAACGTCGAGATGGCGATGAGGGAGCTGCCCAGGCGCGAGCGACGCGCCAGGGCGGAGGAGTTCCTGGAGATGGTCCACCTGGGCGGCTTCGGCAAGAAGCGTCCACACGAGCTGTCCGGCGGCATGCGCCAGCGCGTCGCTCTGGCCCGCTCGCTGGCCCAGGACGCCGACGTGCTGCTCATGGACGAGCCGTTCGGCGCGCTCGACGCCATGACCCGCGACCTGCTGCACGACGAGCTGGAGCGGATCTGGCGCGAGCGGGAGCTGTCGGTCCTGTTCGTCACCCACAACGTCCGCGAGGCCGTACGGCTGGGCGACCGGGTCGTCCTGCTGAGCAGCAGGCCCGGCAAGGTCGTCGAGGAGTTCCCCGTGCGGTTGGCGCGGCCTCGCCGTACGGACTCGGCGGAGGTGGCGACGCTGGCCGCCCGCATCACCGACCAGCTCAAGCAGGAGGTCGCCCGCCACGCGGAGACCTCAGGCCGGACCTCCGCCGCCCGCCCCGCCGAACCCTCCCCACAGCCTTCCGCCGAACAGACAGCCACGCCTCCGGCGGAGACGGCTTCGGCGGGGACGGCCTCGGCACAGAACCACGCGGAAGGGACCGCCTCGGCGCCGAACCATCCGACGGAGGCCGCCTCGGCGCGGAACCATCCGGCGGAGGCCGCCTCGGCGCGGAACGGAGGAGCGCGCTCGTGAGCACCGACACGCACGCGGCCCAGCTGGCCGGTCTCGACGCCCTCGAGATCCAGGAGAAGCGACGCCGCCACCTCGTCACCCGCCTCTGGGCCAGGCTGTGGCCGATCACCCTCGCCGTCGGCATCGTGCTGGCCATCTGGCAGGGCGTGGTCTGGGCCGGGTTCTGGGAGCCCTGGGTCTTCGCCGGCCCCACGGAGGTCTTCCCTGTCCTGTACGAGCGCCTCGGCACCGCCGAGTTCTGGCAGGCCGTCGGGGTCACCATGCGCCGCGCGGTCACCGGCTTCGCCGCCGCCGTCCTGATCGGGCTGATCGTCGGCGCGCTCGTCTCCAGGGTCAAGGTGCTGCGCGCCGCCTTCGGCTCGCTCATCACCGGCCTGCAGACCATGCCGTCGATCGCCTGGTTCCCCCTGGCGATCCTGCTGTTCAAGCTGAGCGAGAGCGCCATCATCTTCGTGGTGATCCTCGGAGCCGCACCCTCCATCGCCAACGGCCTCATCACCGGCGTCGACTACACCCCGCCGCTCCTCCTGCGCGCGGGACACGTGCTCGGCTTCCGCAGGCTCCAGCTCTACCTGCACGTGATCCTGCCCGCGTCCCTGCCGTCGTTCCTCGCAGGGCTCAAGCAGGGCTGGGCCTTCGCCTGGCGGTCGCTGATGGCGGGCGAGATCGTGGTCATCATCGCCAACCAGCCCTCGCTCGGCGAACAGCTCCACTACGCCAGGGAACTGGCCGACTCGGCGGGCCTCCTGGCCACGATGATCGTCGTCCTGGTGCTCGGCATCGTCATCGACCTGCTCTTCGAGACCGGCGACAACGCCCTGCGCCGCCGCTGGGGCCTGCGGGCAGGCTGATGCACCTGTCCGCGCGAACCCAGTACGCGTTGCGGGCGCTGACCGAGCTGGCCGCGGCGCCACCAGGGCCTGTCCCTGCCGAGCGGATCGCCACCATGCAGGGCATCCCCCGCAAGTTCCTCGACAACATCCTGCTCCAACTACGCAGAGCGGGACTCATCCGCAGCCAGCGCGGACCCGACGGCGGGTACTGGCTCGCCAGGCCCGCCGACGAGATCACGCTGGCGGAGGTGATCCTGCTGATCGAGGGACGGCACGAGCACGGCGACTACCCGGGGGTGGCGCAGCCGCTCGCCGAGCTGTGGACCGCGCTACGCGAACACGAGGAACGCCTGCTCACCGAGATCACCTTCGCCCAGATCGTCACCTCCCGCGCCACCCCCTAGCCATCAGACTCAGCCGTTCGCCGGAGCCCGGCCGCATCCGCCGACTTCCATCGATCTGGTTGTCGATCCCCACATATAGTGCGATCAAGAAGGTGTCCAGGTCTGTCGCCACAAACGGATCTTGGGCGCCTTCGCTGTGTCTGGGGGCCGGATGCCCGAAGGCAGCCCGACTGAGGGAGATCGATCGGCGATGAGGTTGGAAACTGAGCGGCTGGTGCTGCGTCGCTGGCGGGAGGAGGATTTGGAACCACTGGCCGCGATCGACGGAGATCCGGAGGTCATGCGCTTCATCGGTGATGGCTCCGTTCGCACCAGGGAGCAGACCGCGGCCGCGCTCGCGTTCATGGAGCGAGGGTGGGACGAGCGTGGCTTCGGGATATTCGCCGTGGAGCCGCGTGAGACCGGGGAACTGGCCGGTTGGGTCGGGTTGACGATCCCCGGCTTCCTGCCCGAGGTGCTGCCGGCTGTGGAGATCGGCTGGAGGCTGGGACGGCGATTCTGGGGCCGGGGTATTGCCACCGAGGCAGCCAGAGAGGCACTGCGCTTCGGATTCACCGAGGCGGGCCTTGATCGGATCATCAGCATCTGCCACGTCGATCACCACGCGTCCGCCCGCGTGATGACGAAGCTGGGCATGCGCCAAGAACGGGAGACGGTAGTCCCTTCCCACGGGCAGCCGGTGCGAGTCCTGGCGATCACCCGCGGTGAATTCGATGTCATCCACGGCGGCTGATCTGAAGTCGACGCTCAGCGAAACACGGTTCCCGGACTTCGGACTACTCGCCTAGAAGCCGACCAACCTCCGGAGCCGACCCACCCAGACAACCCACAAGAGACGACCCACCAGCAGACGACCGCCAGCAGACGGGCCCCCGGCAGACGGCCCCCCGGCAGACAGCTCGCGGGAGACGGCTCGCGGGGGACCGGACGCTGAGGATGACTAGCTGAGGACGACTCGCTGGGCATGACCCGCACGCGGGACAGTCCTCCCGTCCACCGGGAACTGCCCACCTCCGAGGACCGCCGCCCAGAGACCGCCCGCCGGAAGCCCGCCCGCCCGCCTCGGTGACTCACTCGAGACGGCCGGATCAGCGCCAGGGGCCGCCGTGGGTTCTTCGCTGGTTCGGCAAAATCCTTCGGCATCCGGGCGGCCTCCCCCGCTCCGCTGTGTCATGCTCAATCGGAAACGGTTTTCATACTCAGATGGGATCGTCGACGTGAGAGTGGCGTTCGTTGGCAAGGGCGGCAGCGGCAAGACCACGGTGTCCGCATTGTTCGCGAGATACGTGGCGAGTCTGGGCGACCCCGTGGTCGCCGTCGACGCCGACATCAACCAGCACCTGGCGCTGGTGCTCGGCCTTGAGGAGGCGCCCGAGCCGCTCGGCGCGCACCTCACGGAGATCAAGGAGCTGCTGCGCGGCTCCAACCCCCTGATCGCGAGCGCCGAGGCGATGGTCAAGACGACTCCGCCGGGACGCGGCTCCCGCATCCTCCGCTTCGACGACCTGCCGTACACCGTGCGGACCCCCGAGGGGCCGCGCCTCATGGCCACCGGGCCCTTCAGCGAGGACGACCTCGGTGTGGCCTGCTACCACTCCAAGGTCGGCGCGGTGGAGCTGCTGCTCAACCACCTGGTCGACGTGCACGGCGAGTACGTGGTCGTGGACATGACCGCCGGTGCCGACTCCTTCGCCTCCGGCCTGTTCACCAGGTTCGACCTGACGTTCCTGGTCGCCGAGCCGACCAGGCAGGGCGTGAGCGTCTACCGGCAGTACCGCGAGTACGCCGCCGACTACGACGTGCCCATCGCGGTGGTCGGCAACAAGGTGCACGGACCCGACGACGTGGAGTTCCTGCGCGAGCACGTCGGCGACGACCTGCTGACCTGGATGGAGCACTCCACGGCGGTCCGCGCCATGGAGCAGGGCCGCCCCTTCACCCTCGACGACCTGGAGCCCACCAACGCCGAGGCGCTGTCGGTGCTGGTCAAGGCGGTCGACGCGCGCGAGAAGGACTGGGTTCGCTTCGGCCACCAGGCGGCGGAGTTCCACCTGCGCAACGCCCGCGCCTGGGCCAACGAGCGCACGGGGCTCGACCTGTCCGAGCAGATCGATCCCGGCTTCGTGTACGGCCCCGCGTCACTCGACTGTCGCCCTTAAGCCATCTGGAGCACTCCCGACTCCCCACCTAGCGTCAAGTAGTTCCCTTTGAGAGGAGACAGCATGTCGCTGACCGTTCCGAACGATCTACTCGAACAGGCCAAGGCCGGACACGTGGACGACGCAGCCTTCGTCGCCTGCGTCCGCGACTCCCTGCCCTACGCCTGGTCGATGATCAGCGAGCTGGTCAAGCAGCGTGAGCACTCAGGAGCCGAGTTCACCGACAACCACACCCCGCCGCCCGACGAGGAGGCCCGCGGCCAGCTCCTTCGCTGCCTGGCGAGCGAC
This sequence comes from Nonomuraea roseola, assembly GCF_039535395.1. Classification (NCBI taxonomy): domain Bacteria; kingdom Bacillati; phylum Actinomycetota; class Actinomycetes; order Streptosporangiales; family Streptosporangiaceae; genus Nonomuraea; species Nonomuraea roseola. The sequence continues at coordinate 2,955,003 of NZ_BAAAXC010000015.1, read as the reverse complement.
TCGATGCGCGGCGCCCTCGAACGTCACTTCGGGGTACGGCTCGCCTTCCAGAACTGCCACAGGGTCGCGGTGTTCGACCCGGCCGCCACCGAGGCCCTGCGCGAGTTCGTCACTCCGAGGGCGCAGATACTCAACCAGAGTCCCGAGCTCGTCGACTGCTGAGCCTCGGTAGCACCTCGGCGCCCAGGCGCCTGATGTTCTCGAGGGTGCGGGCCGTGTCTCCCGCGCCCTCGACCATCAGGACGAGATGCTCGATCCCGGTGACCTGCCTGGTCCTCTCGATCGCCGCGACGCAGTGATCGGCGTCGCCGACCGGATGCACCTCCGTCAGGAACTCCACGTACTTTCCGACGTCCCGCACCGGCCGCGCCCTGCCGTCCACCGGCACGTATCCGGCCAACCCGGGCTCGAGCCACCGCGGCATCGCCTCGCGAAGCTCCTGTACGGCCCGCGCGGTGCTGTCCCCCACGAACCCCACGGCCGCGGCCACGTGCGCGACGCCGTCGCCTTCGCCCAGGCCGCCCGAGAGCGTTGAGCGGCGGATCGCCTCGTAGGAGGCGACGGCGGCCGCCTTCTCCTCGTCGTTGATATGCATGCCGAGCAGCATCGGCAGGCCGCGTTCGGCCGCCAGCCGGGTCGTCTCCTGCGACGTGCACGCCACCACGGGAGTCATCCGCGCCGACGGGACCATCGGCACCTCGCGGAAGGCGAAGAACTCCCCCTCCGCCGAGACCCGGTCGCGGCCCAGCGCCGCGCACAGCACGTCCAGGGACTCGGCGAACCCCCGCTCGAACCTCGGCAGCCCGGTGCCGAACACCTCCAGATCCACCCACGGGCCGCCCCTGCCGACGCCCAGGGTGAACCGTCCGCCCGACAGGTGGTGCAGCATCGCCGCCTGCTCGGCCAGCGCCACAGGATGCTGCGTGGACAGCACGCTCACGGCCGTCCCGAGGTGGACGCGCGAGGTCCGCCCGAGCGCCACCGCGGCCATCGTGATCGCCGAGGGGCACACGCCGTAGGACATGAAGTGGTGCTCGGCGATCCACGCGTCGTCGAACCCCGCCTCCTCTGCCGCCACGACCGCCTCGACCGTGTCCCGCAGCACCTGACCTGGGCGCATGCCCGGAAACTGGGCAGCGATCAGAAATATCCCGACCCGCACCTCACCGATACTGACCGATTCTTGAAGGTCGGGACAGGGCATGGTTGGAGGTATTCCACGTGACACATGAACACGAGAATCAGTGATCGCAGTATGCGGATCAACAGCAAGGGACAGGTCACCATTCCTGCGTCGCTCAGGGAGAAATACGATCTTCATGAAGGAGACGAGGTCGATGTGGTGGAGGTCGGCGACTCCTTGCAGATCGTCCGAAGGGAGGGCGCCGAATCCCGCGGAAAGCGGCTCACGCGACACATGCGACGAAAAGCCACGAGGCGGATGAGCACCGATCAACTGATGGAGCTTCTCCGTGGCGAGTAGACGACCCCATCTCGCCTCAGTGTCACCCCGTCCAGTGACGCTGATAGATACCTGTGTCCTTCTTGACGTCCTCATGGAGGATCCGACCTGGGCATACTGGTCCGACGACGCTATCGCCCAAGCCAAGACGGAGGGCAGCGTCGTCATTCATCAAGAGTTCGCCTCTTCCCGACTTCTACATCGGCGCACATGCGGCCGTGGAGTCCTACCGACTTCTCACACGCGACGTCCAGCGCTGCAGGACCTACTTCTCCACCGTCGAGCTGGTCTGTCCCAACTAGCCGAAGAGGGAGATCTGGCCCTCGCCGACCGCCGCGTCTCGGTGGATCTTGAGGTGGCGCCACTGCGGGAGGTCGTCCAGGTACGACCACGACAGCCGATGGTGCGCCGTGGGCCCGTGCGTCGCCAAGGCGCCCTGGTGCACGGGCGACGGATACCCCGCGTTCTCGCCGAACCCGTACTCCTCGCACCCGATCGTCCCCATGTACGCGTCGCGTCGCTCCTTGGCCAGCACCGAGGCCGCCGCCACCGAGATCGACGCCTGGTCCCCCTTCACCTCCAGGCGGACCGGCCACGGCGAGCCGATGTAGTCGTGCGAGCCGTCCAGGATCACCACGTCAGGACGCACAGGCAGCGCCTCCAGGGCCCGATGAGCGGCTCGGCGCAGCGCCTCGGTCATCCCCACCGTGTCGATCTCGGTGTGGGACGCCTCGCCGTAGCCGATGCCATGCGCCCACGATTCCAGCAGCGGCACCAGGGCGGCCCTGCGGGCGGCGGACAGCTGCTTGGAGTCGGTCAGGCCGGCCGGTGGCGGAGACAGGTCGGTCACGACGGCGCAGACGGTGACAGGGCCCGCCCATGCGCCGCGGCCGACCTCGTCGATGCCCGCGACGATCTTCCCTCGCGGTCCTGACAGGAGCGTCTCGATGGAGTACGTGGGAGCCACGGCACCGAAGGCTACCGGTGCGCCAGCCGTACGGGCTCCAGATCGGCGGCGAGGAGGCGGGCGGCCACGTGGATGGCGCGCAGCGTCACCGACACCGACGGGCGGTGGACGCTGGAGCCCCTGGCGACGGCGTTCACGTCGCGTCCGACGGGAGAGCCGGGGAACTCCCTGACGGCGATGCCGCGCACGCCCGCCGCCAGCGCCAGCGCGGGCACGGCGGCGATGCCGATGCCCTTGGCCACCAGGGAGAGGATCGTCCCGAGGCCCTCGAACTCCCATGGGGTGGGCCTGGCGCCGCCGACGTCGGCGAAGAGCCTGTCGACGGCCAGTCGGGACGGCTCGCCGTCGGGCGTGGCCATCCATGGCTCGTCGCGCAGTTCGCGCAGGTCGATGGGCACGTCGGCGGCGGCGAGCCGGTGCTTGCGCGGCACGACGAGGACGAGGGGGTCGTGCAGCAGCGGGAAGACCCTCAGGGAGTCGCTGTCGCGCGCCCTGCCGTACCAGTCGTCGACGAGGGCGATGTCCACCTCGCCCGACTGCACCTCGCGCATGCCCCTGCCCGAGCGGGACTGCCCGAGCCTCAGCGTCAGCCCGGTGTGGCGGCGCAGCGAGCGGGCGAGCGCGGGCGCGAAGGCCACGGCGGCCGTCGGGAAGGCGGTCAGCACGACCCGTCCGGTGGGGGTGCCCGCCTGCGCCGACAGGTCGGACTCCGCCTCCTCCACCATCGTGAGGATCCGCTCGGCGTGGGCGACGAGCCTGCGCCCCGCGTCGGTCAGTTCGGCGCTGCGCGCGGTGCGGTCGAGCAGCGCGGTGCCGGTCTCGCGTTCGAGCGCGGCCAGTTGCTGCGAGACCGCCGAAGGGCTGTAGCCGAGTGACTCGGCGACCCCGGCGATGCTCCCCCTGCGGGAGAACTCGCAGATCAAGATGAGACGGCGAAGATCGAGCATCGGACTTCCTTATGCCTACCCATGAAAAGCCTCGCTTGTGCTGATGCCTTCATACAACCAGGCTGGGAACGTGACAAACATGAGCGTGACACTGTCCGCCACCTTGGCGGCCAACGAAGACATCGAGCGAAGACGACGCGCCGGGGAACGCGTGCTGCACCTGGCCTTCGGTGAGGCCGGTCTGCCCGTCCACCCGGCGCTGCGCCACAAGCTCGTCGCCGCCTCCGACCTGAACGGCTACGGGCCGGTGGCGGGGGCCGCGGAGTTGCGCAAGGCGGCGGCGGGTTACTGGACTCGAAGGGGACTCGTCACCGAACCCGACCTGGTCGTGTGCGGGCCAGGCAGCAAGTCACTGCTGTACGGCCTGCTGCTGGCCATCGGCGGGGACGTCGTGCTGACCATGCCGAGCTGGGTCAGCTACGCCGCACAGGCCGACCTGGTCGGATCCAGGCCGATCATGGTTCCTGCGCCCCCCGGCGAGGGAGGGGCGCCCGACCCCGATCGCGTCGCCTCCGCCGTGCTGCACGCCCGCTCCCAGGGCAGGACCGTCCGCTCCGTGCTCGTGACACTGCCCGACAACCCCACGGGACGGCTCGCGACGCCGCAGACCATCGGCCGCCTGGTCGAGGTCGCCCGCGAGCTCGACCTCACGATCATCTCCGACGAGATCTACCGCGACCTCGTCCACGACACGCAGACGCCGTTCCTGTCGCCCGCCGACCTGGCTCCCGAGCGGACCGTGATCACCACGGGCCTGAGCAAGAGCCTGGCCCTCGGCGGCTGGCGCATCGGCGTGGCCAGGCTGCCGAACCAGGACCTGCTCGGCAGGATGCTCGCGATCGCCAGCGAGATCTGGTCGGCCCCCGCCGCTCCCGTCCAGGAGGCGGCCACCTACGCCTTCACCGAGCCGCCCGAGCTGGTCGAGCGCGTCGTGCGGAGCAGGAGGCTGCACGGCGTGGTCGCGCACGCCGTCCACGCGGCCTTCGTGGAGGCCGGGGCCAGTGTGCCGCTCCCGCAGGGCGGCTTCTACCTGTACCCGGATCTGGGCTACCTCCAGGCGGGCGGCTCCGTCGAGGTGACCAAGCTGCTGCTCAACGATCACGGCATCGCCGTACTCCCGGGACAGGCCTTCGGGGACGACCCCTCGGCGGCCAGGGTGAGGGTGGCGACCAGCCTGATGTACGGCGAGAGCCCCGAGGAGCGGCTGACCGCGCTGACCTCCTGCGACCCGCTCTCTCTGCCATGGATCGCGGCCAATCTCGAGCACCTGTCGACGGGTCTGCGCAACCTCTCGGCGCAGCGGACAGCGCCCCGGCGATCCCGGCGCGCGACGCTGCTTCCAACCCCGGTGCACGGCTAGGCATCGGTTTGGCAAACTTTGCTCCTCAGGCTGATCGCAGAGCCCTACGATCAGCCCCTTGACCTGGGGAAACGGCATCACTGCAGAAAGCTGCAAAAGATAGCCCGTGAGTCCTGGTATCTCGTGGGGCGCGCAAGCCCCATCATGTGCTCATGCCCGCTTTTGTCACCCTGTCCGGGCGCCTCGTGCGCCTGGAACCTCTCAGCCTCGCGGCGGTCGATGACCTCGTCGCCGCGGCGAGTGAAGACCGCTCCACGTATGCCTTCACTCGTGTTCCCGATGGGCGGGAAGAGATGGTCTCCTACGTGGAGGCCGCTATGGCTGAGCAGGCGGAAGGCCGGACGATGCCTTTCGCCATCCGGTGGCTCCACACCGACCGCGTCGTCGGTGCCACCCGCCTCATGCACCTGGAGTACTGGCAGGGCCCCATGCCCTGGCCTCCGGGCACGCGTGGCGCGGTGGGCGAAGTCCCTTCCGTCGCCGACATCGGCTACACCTGGCTCTCCGCTGCGGCGCAGGGCACAGGTGTGAACAGGGAGAGCAAGTTCCTGATGCTCTCGCTGGCCTTCGACACCTGGGGCGTCCACCGCATCACTCTCAAAGCAGACGTTCGCAACACGCGATCCCGGGCCGCGATCGAGGCTCTCGGCGCGCACCTTGACGGTGTGCGACGGGCAGACAGCCGAGGCGCCGACGATACGGTCCGAGATACCGCCTACTACTCGATCCTGAGCTCGGAGTGGCCCATGGTTCGAGAACGGATGGCTCAGAGACTCGGTCTCGTCGAAGCCGCATAAGCACGTTCCTACGAACAGAACTTGGGACACGAAGGCCCTGCCCGCTTGCGTCGGGCAGGGCCTGGTGTTCTTTCTGGGCCTGAAAGGCACGACCGCCCCCGTTGAACTGGGTCATGCCCTTGTGAGAACAAGCATCCGCCGGTGGGCTCAACGCCCGATCAACGCGGAATCAACGCTTTGGTTAACGAAGTGACCTGCCTCTATGGGGAGTGAGGTCATGGACCTATCATTGGTAGCAAATTGTTCCATTGCGTTGGAGACTCAAGGCATGGCTGGTGAGGGACTACGTTTCGCCGTGCTCGGTCCCATCCGCGCGTGGCGTGGGGGCGACGAACTCGATCTCGGCACTCCGCTTCAGCGTTCGATCCTCGCGATGCTGCTCCTCAGGGAGGGTCGCGCGGTCACCCCGACCGAGATGATCGACGCGGTGTGGGGCGAGGACGCGCCACCGAGGGCTCTGGGCGCGCTGCGCACCTATGTCTCGCGGTTACGCACGGTCCTCGAGCCCGATCGCTCGCCGCGCTCGCGCCCCGAGCTGCTCACGTCCGTCGGCAAGGGTTACGCGCTGCGCGCCTCCGCCCTCGACCTGACGCTCTTCGAGCGGGGGGTCCAGGAGGCCGAGTCGATGCGCAAGGCCGGCAGGACGGCCGAGGCCGCCGACAGCCTGCGAGCCGCCCTGGCGCTGTGGGAGGGCGAGCCGCTGGCCGGAGCCGTCGGCCCCTACGCCGAGCACCAGCGCGACCGGCTGATCGAGTGCCGCATCAGCGCGATCGAGCAGCTCATGGATCTCGACCTGGAGCTCGGCAGGCACGCCTCGGTGGTCTCCGAGCTCATCGCGCTCACCGCCGACCACCCGCTGCGTGAGCGGCTGCGCGCCCAGCTCATGCTGGCCTACTACCGGTGCGGACGGCAGGGCGACGCGCTCGCGGTGTTCACCGACACCCGCGACGCTCTCATCGAGGAGCTGGGCATCGAGCCAGGGCCCGAGCTGGCCGCCCTGCACCAGAAGATCCTCTCCGCCGACCCCGGCCTCGCGGTGGACGAGCCCGTCGCCGAGGAGCAGGAGAGCGTCCACGACCTGCCTCGCCCCGCCCAGCTGCCCGCCGCCGTCAACGACTTCACCGGGCGCAGAGAGCTCGTCGCCAGGCTGAGGACGATGCTGTCCACCCAGACCGACAGCGTCCCCGTCGCGACGATCTGCGGCATCGGCGGGGTCGGCAAGACCGCGCTCGCCGTCCACGTGGCGCACGCGTGCGACGACCTGTTCCCCGACGGCCAGCTCTACGCCGACCTGCGCGGCTTCACCGACGAGGCGACGGCGCCCGAGTCGACGCTCGGAGCGTTCCTGCGCGCGCTCGGCATCCCGCCTGACGTCATCCCCGAGGGGCTGTCCGAGCGGGCCGCCCTCTACCGCTCGCTGCTGGCCGACCGGCGCATCCTGGTGCTGCTCGACAACGCGCGCGACACCCGGCAGGTCAGCCAGCTGCTGCCGGGCTCGCCCGGGTGCGCGGCGATGGTCACCAGCAGGGTGAAGCTGGCCGACCTGCCCTCGGCCAGACTGATCGACCTCGACGTGATGGAGCCCGACGAGGCGCTGTCGCTGTTCGCCGCCGTGGCGGGCCCCGAGCGGGTGGCCGCCGAGCGGGCCGCGGCGATGGACGTCGTCGCGGCCTGCGGCTTCCTGCCGCTGGCCGTGCGGATCGTCGCCGCCAGGCTGGCCGCGCGGCCCTCGTGGACGGTCGCCTCGCTGGCGCCGCGACTGGCCGACGAGCAGCGCCGCCTCGACGAGCTGCGCGTGGGCAACCTGGCCGTGGAGGCCACCTTCGCCCTCGGGTACGGCCAGCTCGACGCCGCCCAGGCCCGCGCCTTCAGGCTGCTCAGCCTGCCGAACGGGCCCGACATCTCGACAGGGGCGGCGGCCGCGGTCCTGGCGCTTCCTGCGCTGGAGACGGAGGACCTGCTGGAGTCGCTGGTGGACGCCAGCCTCCTGGAAGCGCACGCGCCAGGCCGCTACCGCTTCCACGACCTGCTCAAGCTCTTCGCCAGGCGGACCATGGACAAGACCGAGCAGCCCCAGGCCATAACCATGGCGATGAGGCGGCTGCTCGGCTTCTACCTGGCCTCGGCCCAGTCGGCGCACCGGCTGGCCTACGAGGGCAGCATGATCGCCGACAATCTGGTCGTGGTCGGCAGCGGGCGCACGTTCGCCTCGGCCGACGACGCCGTGGCCTGGCTCATCTCCGAAGGCGACAATCTGTTCGCGGTGATCGGGCAGGCCGCCGAGTTCTCGCGCGCCGCCGAGCAGCTGCTGCCGGCCGCCGATCTCATCGTGGCCATGGAACCGCTGCTGGAGTCCGGCACCCACGCCCGCGAGTTCGACCTGGCCGCCAGGGCCACCCTGGCCACCGCCATCAAGATCGGTGACGAGGGCAGCGAGCTGCGCGCCCGATACGTCCTCGGCCGCACCCTGTTCGGCGCCAACAAGCTGCCCGAGGCCGAGGAGCAGTTCAGGCTCGTGCTCGACCTGTCCACCACCCGTAGCGAGCGCGTCCTCATGGGCGAGGTGCTCAACGCGCTGGCCGTGGTCTCTGGACGGCTGCGCCGCCACAACGAGGCGCTCGGCTGGTTCGACGCGGCCACCACGTTCTACAGGGAGAACGGCGTGCCGGCGGGCGAGGCGCTGGTGCTCAGCTACTCGGCCCGCGACCATCTCGGCCTCGGCCGTCCGGACGACGCCATCGTCGCCGCGGAGAAGGGCCTGGCCATCTTCACCGAGATCGGCAGCGGGGCGGGCACCGCCCGAGCCCGTTACCACCTCGGCATCGTGCTGTCGCGCGTCGGACGCCTCAACGAGGCCGTCCACCACCACGCCGAGTGCCTGGCCTTCTTCAGGGCGAGCAACCAGCGGGTGTGGGAGCAGCGGGTGTGCGTCAGGCTGGCCGAGACGTTCATCGCGGCCGAGCGCTTCGCCGACGCGGTGCGCCACGCGGAGCAGGCCCTGGCCGTCAGCCGCGACATCGGTCATCCCTACGGTGAGGGACTCTCGCTCGCGGTGCTCGGCAGGGCCCTGCGAGGCACGGGGAACTCCTCCAGGAGCGCCGACTGCCTACGCGAGGCCTTCGACATCTTCACCAGGCTCGGAGCTCCCGAGGCCGGGGACCTCAAGATCCTCCTCGCTGGAGCTCCCGTCGTCGTCGAGTCCTAAGTACAACTCCTCATCCAGACGTGTCATCCACACATGGTTGATCAAGGCCGGGTCTCTTTTCGGGTGCGGTGCGTGTTGGCCCGACCGACCGTCTGACCGTCACGCTTCGCCAGGGGGCCCGGTTTTCCGGATGCTCCACGTGACGGCTAGCCGCCTCACATCGACGGCCGGCCGGGCGACACGCCCCGTTTCTTTCGAACCCCCCGGGGCGTGTCCACGACCTCGAGCGTGCTCCGGCGCGCATGCAAACCAATCAACGCCCGATCAAACGGGGAAGTTGGCGCGGATCACCCGCTGCGGGTCGCGCGCCCGCTTGATCTCCCTCAGCCTGGCGGCCGTCTCCTCGGGGAAGGCGTCCGCCGCCCGCTCACCGGGGGCCAGGAAGGTGTACGCCTTGCGCCCGCTGACGTAGCCGTCGAGCGCACGGACGAGCCTGTCCTGGGCCGAGGTGACGGCCTGAGCCAACTGCGGGTTGAGCGACAGGCCCAGCATGTAGAGCAGGTAGGGCTCGCTCACGGCCGCGGCCGCGCCCTGCCCCTGCTCGGCCAGTGCCCCGCCCAGGTGCCTGAGCTGGACGTTGATCAGCGGCTCGGTCGGCTCGGCCAGCAGGATCTCCACGGCCGAGTCGTCGAGCCCGGTCAGCAGCTCCGCGCGGGACAGCGCGGGGCCGGGGTCCTTGGGCTCCGCGGCGATGTCGCCCAGGTCGGCCACGGCCATGTCGGCGCGCGTGTCGCTCATCACCCCGTCGATCTTGTCGAGGCGGCCAAGCAGGGACTGCGCCTCGGCGCTCTCGCCCAGGTAGGTCACGTCCACGGCGACCATGGGCGGCGCAGAGGGGAAGCGCAGCCGGTTTAGCCAGACCGACAGCTCGGGCGGGGCCTCCGCGGTGATCTCCCTGAAGGCGGCCAGCACCTCGGCCGTGCGGTCGGCGTGCCAGATCATCCGCCCGCCGTACAGGTGGGGGGCTGGGTAGAGGTCGAATTCGATCGCGGTGACCAGCGCGTAGTCGCCGCCGCCGCCCCTGAGCGCCCAGAACAGGTCGGCGTCGGAGTCGGAGTCGGCGCTGACCCTGGCCCTGGTGCCGTCGGCGTCGACGGTCTCGAAGGCCCTGACGCTGTCGGCGGCCCAGCCGTACGCGCGGCTGAACCAGCTCAGGCCGCCGCCGAGGGTGTATCCGGCCACCGACACCACGGGCGAGCTGCCCGCCAGGGCCGTCAGGCCGTGCGCGCCCGCGGCGGCCTGGACCCGGCCCCATCTGGCGCCCGCGCCCACGCGGGCCCAGCGCTCGTCCGCGTTGATCCGCACCTCGTCGAGCCTGCCCGTCCGCAGCAGGATCGCGCCCTCGGTGTCGCCCGACGCGCCGTGGCCGCTCGGCTGCGCCGTCACCGACAGCCCCACCTGCCTGGCGTGGCGGACCACCGCCGCCACGTCGTCGGCGTCCTGGGCCTCCACCACGGCCGCGACCGGCTGGGCGACCGACAGGTTCCACGGCTTCGCCGCCTGCTCGAACCCCTCGTCACCGGGAAGAAGCATCGTGCCCTTGATGTTCGTCATCTCTCGCTCCTCTAGGACCAGTCGCCTGCGACCTGCTTGGTGCTCGCGTTGAGCCGGTTCCACAGATTGACCGTGGCGATCGCCAGGACCAGCGCCCCGAGCGCCTGCTCGTCGTAGTGATCGGCGGCGGCGTCCCAGATCTCGTCCGAGACCGACTCGGGCCGGTCGGCCAGCCGGGTGACGGCCTCGGCCAGCGCCAGCGCGGCCCGCTCCTCGTCGGTGAAGTACGGCGTGTCCCGCCAGCCCGCCACCGACCAGAGCCGCTCGTCGCTCTCCCCCGCCTTCTTGAGGTCGCGGGCGTGCATGTCGACGCAGACGCCGCAGCCGTTGATCTGGCTCGCGCGAAGGTAGACGAGATGGAGCGTGATCTCGGGCACACCGCTCTTCGTCACGACCTTGCCGAGCTTCAGGAGGGTCTGCATCGCGTCGGGGACGACGACCGCGGGGTTGCCCATTCGTGCTTTCATGAGTGGTTCCTCCAGTGTTCTTGGCCTGTCACCTCCATGACGACCCGCGACGAGAGAATGTGACCGATGGACGCGAACAATGAGCTGGCCCTGCGATTCGAGGAGCACCGCACCCATCTGAAGGCGGTCGCCTACCGGATGCTCGGCTCGTTGAGCGAGGCGGACGACGCCGTCCAGGAGGGCTGGCTGCGGCTGAGCCGTACCGACACCGGTGACGTGGAGAATCTGGGCGGGTGGCTGACCACGGTGGTCGGACGGGTCTGCCTGGACATGCTGCGCTCACGCGAGCGGCGCGAGGAGCCCGTGGGCGAGCGGCTGCCCGATCCGATCGTGGTCAGCGACCAGCCGGGGGATCCCGAGCGTGAGGCGATGCTGGCCGACTCGGTCGGTCTGGCGATGCTCGTGGTGCTCGACACGCTCGCACCCGCCGAGCGGCTCGCCTTCGTGCTGCACGACATGTTCGCGGTGCCGTTCGAGGAGATCGCGCCGATCGTCGAACGCGCCCCCTCCGCCACCAGGCAGCTGGCCAGCAGAGCGCGCCGCAGGGTGCAGGGGGTGACCCCGGTGCCCGACAGCGACCTCTCCCGTCAGCGCAAGGTGGTCGACGCCTTCCTGGCGGCCGCTCGCGGCGGCGACTTCCAGGCGCTCGTCGCGGTGCTCGACCCGAGCGTCGTGCAGCGCGCGGCCACTCTCGGCCACCTGAAGGTGCTGCGTGGCGCCGCGGCCGTGGCCGAGCAGGCGATGACCTTCGCGCGCGTGGCCTCCGGCGCGCACCCCGTGCTGATCAACGGCGCCGCGGGCGTGGTGGCGGCGACGCCGGACGGCCGGCCGTTCTCCCTGCTGGCCTTCACGATCGTGGACGAAAGGATCGTCGAGATGTACGCCTTCGCAGGGCCGGAGCTCGTGGACGAGTTCGCCGGTCAGAGCTGGAAGTAGCCCTCGGCGATCAACGGGCGGAGGGCGTCGGCGCGCAGGTGCTCGCCGTCGCCCACCAGCTCGGCGATCACGTTGAGCAGCGGGCCAAGAGCCAGCTCGCCGTCGCAGACCCCGGCCAGCGCCGCCTCCACCGTGCCGACGTCGGTGCTGCGGAGCAGGCCGCGGGTCTGGCGCAGCACGATGCGTGAGGGGTCCTCGGCTCCTGGCGCGCCGATGCGCTCGTCGAGCAGGCCCTCGGCGACGCGCAGCCTGGCCGTCTCGAGGTCGCGGGTGCGGTGGGCGGCGGCGATCGAGTCGAGCACGTCGTCCACGTAGCCACCGACGGGCAGCGCGACCTGGTGGGTCAGGCGCTCGACGCGGACCACCGGGTCGAGCGTGCCCGAGTTGCGCAGCGTGATCCAGCCGAACCCGATGCCCTCCACCCTGTTCGCCTCGAACCAGGACAGCCACTCGTCGTAGCGGGCGGCGTAGGCGGGGGTGCCCTGCTCGGCCGCGTCGCGCAGCCACAGCTCGACGTACTCGGCGGGGTCCTGCACGTCGCGCTCGACCACCCAGCCGTCGCAGCCCGTCTCCCCCACCCAGCCGCCCACCCTGTCGCGCCAGTCCTCGCCCTCGACGTGCAGCCAGTTGGCCAGGAACTGGGCGTGGCCGTGGGGGTTGAGGTAGGTGGGCGCCTGCCGTACGAGGTCGCGGCAGAAGGCGTCGCCCTCGGCGCCGGTCTCGCGGTAGGTCAGGTGGCCGCCCGGTGAGATCACGAAGGGCGGGTTGGAGACGACGAGGTCGAACAGCTCGCCCTCGACGGGCTCGAACAGCGAGCCGACGCGGGCGTCCACGTCCGTGACGCCGGACAGCCGCCAGCTCAGGCGGGCCAGCTCCACCGCTCGCGGGTTCAGGTCGGTGGCGACGATCCTGTCGGCCCGCTCGGCCAGGTGCAGCACCTGCACGCCGCAGCCGGTGCCGAGGTCGAGCGCGCGCTCGACCGGCCTGCGGGAGACGAGCTGGGCGAGGTTGGCCGAGGCGCCGCCCGCGCCGACGACGTGGTCGGAGCGCAGCGCGGGGTCGCCGGGCCTGACCTTCCTGTCGGAGACGACGAAGTAGTGCTCCTCCCACGGCTGCAGGTGCACCGTGGAACGCACCTCGTCGCCGTCGAACTCGACCAGGCCCGACTCCATCACCTCGAACGGCAGGCCGGCCGCGCTGACGGGCACGCCGAGCCACCACAGGCGGATCAACGTGTCGAGCGGGTCGCCGCTCCTGGTCGCCCTCAGCGCCGGGACCAGCTCCTCCCTGGCCAGCGCCGAGGCCGCCATGTCGCCGAGCCGTTCACGAACGCCGTCGATCGTGTAGCCGGTCTTCAGGAGATGGTCGCGCAGTCGTTCCACCCGCTCATCCTAGATCCGAAACTGAGGGTAATCGCACCGTTACGTCTGTCATACTCCTTGTGCACCACCACTGCGCCGGAGGAAACGGAACCGATGCTGCTTCCCTGCCTCGCCTGCGAGACCAGGTTCAGGCCCGAGGAGTACTTCAGCGCCTGCTCCGACTACGACCGCGGACTCGACAGGGTCGCGTGGACGTGTCCGAGCTGCGGCAACCGCGACGACCTGCGGGTCTTCACCGGTGAGCTCGGCTTCGGCACCGCCGGGCACGGCCGCTTCGACGTCCACGACAGGGTGCGGGTCCCCGGTCTGCGGCGGCACCGGCACGAGATCGCCCTCGACATCACCCTCGACCGCCGCCACTGGCACGTTCCTAGGCGGTGATGCGCGCGCCCACGGGCGTGCAGGCGTGCGTGGGCGCTTCGCCGCGCAGGAGCCTGGCGATGTCCTCCACGATCGACTCGGCCCTGTCCTCGGCCGTCTCGCCCGTGGCCTGGCCCAGGTGCGGGGTCAGCACGACGTTGGGCAGCCTGGCGAGCGGGTGCGCGGGGTCCAGCCACTCGCCCTCGAAGTGGTCGAGCCCCGCCCCGCCGAGATGGCCCCATCGCAACGCGTCGACGAGGGCGGACATGTCGTGCAGCGCGCCGCGAGAGGTGTTCAGGTAGATCGCTCCAGGCCGCATCGAGGCCAGCTCGGTATCGCCGATGAACCCTCTGGTCTCGGCGGTCACGGGCACGTGCAGCGACACGACATCGGCCTCCGACAGCAGCTGGGGCAGGGTGTGGGTGGCCTCGGGCACGTAGGGGTCGCACGCGATCACCCGCATCCCGAGCCCCTGGGCGCGCCACTGCACGGCCCTGCCCACCCTGCCGAGCCCGACCACCCCGAACGTACGGCCCGACAGCCGCGAACCCCGGTAGCGCTCGGCGGCCGGCACCCGCTTGCGGCCTGCCGTGCCCCGCCGTACCTCTCTGTCGGCGGCGACGATGTTCCTGCTGACCGCGAACAGCAACGCGAGCGTGAGCTCGGCGACGGCGTCGGCGTCCTGGTCGGTGTCGTGGAGCACGGTCACGCCGTGCTCGGCGGCCAGCGCCAGGTCGATGGTGGTGAGGGCGCCCATGCAGGCCACGATGTCGAGGGGAAGGTCGAGAACGCATCGGCGGACCTCGTCGTGGTCGACGATCAGGACGCCGGCGCCCGTCTCGATCACCAGGTCGGCCAGCCGCTCGTCGGAGAAGCCGAGACGGGGTTTTTCGGCGACCTGGACCACGTCGGCCACCTCGCGCAACCGCGCGAGGGCGCGCTCCGGCAAGCCGGTCAGGAGAAGCGCACGCGGTCGTCTCACAATCGCGACAATAACACCACAGAGGGTGCTTGGATCATTGCTCCCTGTCGCTCTGGCGCAGGCTCTGCCATGCCGCCTGACCCAGGCCCTTGATCTCCTCCTCGCTCGGGGCGTGCGCGCCCGCGAACCACAGGCGGCACATCTCCTGGGCGGGACCGAGCCAGAGCACGTAGCACATCGTCGGCGCGACCGGCTGGAGCAGGCCGTTCTTCATGTGCGGGCGCCACCAGTCCGCGACCTGGCGGAAGAAGGCGCGGCGGGCCTCGGCGACCTCAGGGCCGCCCGGCTCGTTCTTGCGCGGCGGGCGCTCGCTGATCAGGATCCTGGCCCGCTCGGGGTGCTCGCCCGCCCAGCGCATGTGGAAGGCCACCACCGCCTCGATGCCGGCGCGGGCGTCCTGGTGTCCGACCAGCTCGGCGACGAACGCCTGCTGGTAGGCGTTGAGGATCTCCGAGTAGAGCACGCCGAAGACGTGCTCCTTGCTGGCGAAGTGGTGGTAGAAGCTGCCGACGCTGACGCCGCTCTCTTCGCGGAGGCTGGCCAACGTGGTGGCGGAGACCCCGTCCTGGCTGAAACGCCTGAGGGCGCCCTCGATGATGCGGGTGCGCCCGTCGCGTCCGTTCTTGGCACCACTCACGTGCGTCTTCATGAGGTCAATGGTGGGCCAACAGAACGTTGTTCCGCAAATACCACGGCCGGTTGGATCATAGCGGTCACTTCGACAGCCCCGGAAGAGACTGTCATCTTCGCGTCTGGCCACATCCTCCTGATGAGCTTGAGGACCTTTCTGTTCTCGCCGAGGACGTCCATGCCGACGGTCGTCGCGCCGGCGCCTGCGGCCCTGCCGAGGAGCGTGGCGATCAGCTTCCGCCCGAGTCCGCGACCCTGCCACTCGTCGGTGACCACGATCGCGATCTCCACGTCCGCGAGGCCACCCCTGTAGCTCATCGCATGGCCGATGATCTCGCCGTCCCGCTCGGCGACGATCGCGTCACGCTGGCCGTCCACCGCCAGCAGCGCGCGCACCAGGGCGTCCTTGGGCGACTGGATCCCGGTGAAGAACCTCAGGGTCTGGGTGTGGAGCGACAAACCCACCAGGAAGCGCCTGATCCGCGCCTCGTCGTACGGCCCGGCAGGACGGATCTGAGTTCCAATCACAGACTCAGCATTCCGCCGCACGCTGAGTCTGTCAATTGGACTCAGCGTGTGCGCGAAGTACTCTTCACCTATGAGCGTGCGCATCCGGGTGGACAACTGCTCGATCGAGCGGACCCTGGACATCGTCGGGGAGAAGTGGACCTTCCTGGTGCTACGCGAGGCGTTCAGCGGCATACGGCGCTTCGCCGACATGCAGGCCGTCACGGGCGCCCCGCGCCAGGTGCTGAGCGCGCGGCTGAACCGCCTGGTGGACGAGGGGCTCCTGCGCAAGGTGCCCTACCGCGACCCAGGGCAGCGCCAGCGTGACGAGTACCGCCTCACGCAGAAGGGCCGCGACCTCTATCCGATCCTGGTCGCGCTGATGCACTGGGGCGACAAGTACGTGGCCGACGACGACGGGCCACCCGTCCTGCTCACGCACCGCGGCTGCGGCGCCGTGCTCGAGCAGCACTTCAGGTGCGCCGACGGGCACGAGGTGGAGGGCCCGCGCGAGGTGACGGCGCTGCCGGGCTCAGGGGCGAAGCTGAAGAGCGCCTAGGGTCCTGCGGAAGTCGAGCACCGATCCGAGGGCCACGCCGCCCAGGAGCAGGGCCACGCCGGCCGTGCGGACGACCAGGAAGACGCCCATGGCCTCGTGGAACAGCATCCACAGGGTGAAGGTGCCGTTGAGCAGCTGTGCGCCTCCCCACAGGAGCGACTGGCGGGCGAAGAAGCGGCGCATCAGCGGATGCCGCTGGACCTCGTCGGGCATGGGCACCAGGTCGGCCGCCACCCGCTGGAGCATCGGCCTGCGCGCCCTCGTCGTGCACAGGAAGGTCGCGCTGGCGCAGAAGATGCCCAGCGTGGGGATGAGGAAGAACCACTTCGGGTCGTGGAAGACCACCGCGAGCACCAGCCGTACGGTGACCATCAGGGCGGCGAGGAGCACCGAGCCGGGCACGTCGGAGCGCTTCACCAGCCGCCAGCCCGCGCCGCCGTAGACCCACAGGACCATCGCCGCGATGCCGCCGGGGATGCCGGCCACGATCAGCCCCAGATAGAACGAGGCCACCGGCATGATCATGCTTTCGAGGACCCTGGGCGCGGCATGTCGGAGGATCGCCGACATGCGCGGCATGACGACCGTATGAGGCGCGGTGAGCACGGCCATGAAGAGGTGCAGCTCCTGAGGGGGATGGGGAGACAAATCCCGACCGTAGACGATGACCGCGCTCTCTGTCCCGGGTTCGGTGCCGGACCGGTGTGGGGAGTGCCTACCCTGAAGACGTGTACCGGTTCCTGCTCACGCCCAGGTGGCTGGCGCTCCACGTGGTGGTGCTGCTGGTCATCCCCGCCTTCGTCTTTCTGGGTCAGTGGCAGTTCGGGCGCTACGAGGAACGCTCGGCCAACAGCGACGTCGTCACGAGGAACCTCGAGGCCGAGCCCGTTCCTCTCACTGAGCTCGTCGCTCCCGGCGGGGCGGTCGACAACGGCAACCGCTACAGAACTGTCACCGTCCAGGGCACCTACGACCCCGCCCACGCGCTGCTGGTCCGCAGGCGCACGCAGAACAGCCAGCTCGGCTTCTACGTGCTGACCCCTCTGGTGACAGGCCAGGGCCAGGCGGTGCTCGTGAACAGAGGCTGGGTCAAGGCGGGCGCGACGGCCGACGCCCTGCCCGAGGTGCCCGCCGCGCCTTCGGGCCAGGTGACCGTCACAGGACGGCTGCGGCCGAGCGAGACCGAGACCTCCTCGGGCATCAGGGATCGCGGCGGGCTGCCCCCTGGCCAGGTGCTGCTGATCAACGCCAAAGCCATCGGCAGGGGCCTGCCGTACGAGCTGGTGGGCGGGTACGTCTCGCTGACCGAGCAGCGGCCCACGATCTCGCCTGCGCCCGAGCCCGTGCCCCCGCCCGACGTGGGCGCCGGTGGCGGCCTCAACTTCGCCTACGGCATCCAGTGGTGGCTGTTCATCGGGGTGGCCGTCGGCGGGTGGCTGCTGATGATCAGGCGCGAGGTGAAAGACAGGTCAGCCGAACAGGCTGGAGAGCCCGACGAGACCCAGCCCGCTGACGAAGGCGAGCAGGATCGCCACAAGACAGCCGCTCCCTCCGTCGAGGCGTGAGCGGGCGGGCGGCATCGGCTCGTCCATGGCCGCCCAGATCGGCCGCGGCTCCAGCAGCAGGTAGAGGGGCGCGCCGACGCCCCCGACGGAGAACATCCAGAACCAGCCCCACCTGTTGGCGTAGCGCGGGCGCGACCTGGCAAGCATCGCGAGCAGGGTGCCGAACCAGGCGACGGGCACCAGCCATGCGTGACGGGCGGGCACGTCCTCGAACCAGTCGGGCGGCCAGCTGTCATGGTCGGCGCGCACCACGGTGGCGCCCGGCGGCCCGGCCGCGTCGAGCAGACGGTTGATCTCGTGAACGCTCTTGGAATCGTCCAACGGCAGCCGGCGCCAGCCGACGGGTCCGTCCGACCAGCGCGCCTCACGCGGATGGGGCAGGTAGACGACCGTGTCCCCGTCGCCGAGCGCCGCGCGCAGTTCCTCCATGGTTCCCTCGCGGGTGAAGGTGCTCAGCGCGCTCACCAACCCGCCCCACAGCAGGATCGACAGGAGCGCCACGCGGACGAGCAGTCCCACGACCCGCCACGGCGTCCTGACCACTGGCTGCCCTTCCATGCTCCCAAAGTAGGGTATTTCCCGTGACGCGCCATCTCGAATTCCTGCGGCTCCACAACTTCCGCGATATCGGCGGATATGTCACCCGTGACGGGCGGACCGTGCAGTGGCGGCGGTTCTACCGCGCCGACTCCCTCGGCTGGCTGTCGGGCGACGACCTCGACAGGTTCCGGGCCCTCGGGATCCGCACGGTGCTCGACCTGCGCCACCCCTTCGAGATCGAGCGCACGGGCCGCGTCCCCGACGCCGACGGCCTGACCTACCACAACCTCCCCGTCGAGGTCCGCAGGTGGAACGTCGAGACCTATGACCCCGAGCTGGGCGTCGGCAGGTTCCTGGCCGACCGCTACCTGGAGGTCACGGAGGACGGCGCCGACCGGCTCGGCTTCGCCGTCCGGACCATCGCGGACGAAGCCGGCGCGCCCGTCGTCGTCCACTGCGCGGCGGGCAAGGACCGCACCGGCGTCCTCACGGCGCTGGTGCTGTCGCTGGTCGGCGTCGCCGAGGACGACATCGTCGCCGACTACGCTCTCACCGGCCTGGCCACCGAGCGCTTCATCGCCGACTGGAAGGCCAGGCACCCTGAGGTCACGCTGTGGCCGGGGTTCGGCATGGCGCCGGCCGAGGCGATGCGCCACTTCCTCACCGACCTGGCCGCGCGGCACGGCTCCGTCGAGGGCTACTGCGCCGACGTGCTCGATGTCGACCAGGCGACGATCGGGCGGCTGCGGGCCGTACTCCTGGGTGATCCCCGGTGAGCGCCCGATACCAACAGGTGACCAGTCGGCTTGTTCGACGTGATGCGCACGTCGTACCGTTGCCTGCGTGACTACGCCGCTCCTTCCCGACCCCGAGCCGAGGCGGCGCGACTATGTGATCATCTCTGCTGATGATCACCTGATCGAGCCTCCAGACCTTTTCGAGGACCGAGTGGCGGCGAAACACGCCGACGCGGTCCCCAAGGTGGTCGAGACCGAGGCTGGTCACCAGGTCTGGCGGTACGGCGGAGCCACCTACCCCTGCGCGGGGCTCGACGTCGGCGCAGGGCTGCCGCGCGAGCAGTGGACCCTCGACCCCGTCAGGTTCGAGGACATGCGCCCTGGCTGCTACGACATCGAGGCCCGCATCGAGGACATGGACCTCGCCGGCATCTGGGCGGCGCTCTGCTTCCCCGGCATGCTCGCCGGTCAGTCGGGCATGCCGTTCGCCAGGACCCGCGACCAGGAGCTCGGCCTCGCGCTGACCAAGGCGTGGAACGACTGGCACATCGACGTGTGGGCCGGCACCTATCCCGAGCGCATCATCGGCCTGCAGCTCCCCTGGCTGCCCGACCCCGAGGTCGCCGCCAAGGAGATCCGCGCCAACGCCGCGCGCGGCTTCAAGGCCGTCGTCTTCCCCGAGTTCCCTACCAGGCTGCGGCTGCCGTCGATCCACACGCAGCACTGGGACCCGTTCTTCGCCGCCTGCGAGGAGACGGGCACCGTCGTCTGCCTCCACACCGGCGCCTCGTCGTGGTCGCCGGTCCCCTCCCCCGACACGCCCATCGAGGCCATCACCACGCTCATGCCGGCGAGCGCGATGTTCGCCTGTGCCGACTGGCTCTGGTCGGGGGTGCCGCTGCGCTTCCCCAACCTGCGCATCCTCGTCGTCGAGGGAGCCGTGGGCTGGCTGCCCATGCTGGCCGAGCGGGCCGACTACGCCCTCGACCACCCCGTGGGCACCGAGGCGCTGTGGGAGGGCGGCCTGAAGCCCAGCGAGGTCCTGCGCCGCAACTTCTTCTTCGGCACCCTCGACGACCACGCGCTCTCGGGCGTACGGCTGGCCGTCGGCCTCGACCACGTCCTGCTGGAGAGCGGGTATCCGCACTCCGACTCGACCTGGCCCGACACGCAGCAGGCGGTGGCCCGCAACCTCGGCACCCTCCCGCCCGCCGACATCGCCAGAGTCGCCTACGGCAACGCCGCCCGCCTGTTCGGCCACCCGCTTCCCTCACGCGCCTGGCTGCGGATGGAGCAGCTCTGAGCACGGCTTGATCTCAAGCATGGTTGAGGTCGCAGAATGCGGATCGTCTGATCCGTTTTCGAGCAGAGGAACCCCATGCAGGTGGAGATCTACGTCGATGTCCTGTGCCCCTGGTGCTACATCGGCAAGAGGCGCGTCGCCGCCGCGTTGAGCCAGGTCGACGGGCGTGACCAGGTGGAGATCATCTGGCGGAGCCTCGAGCTCGCCCCCGAGTCAGGACGTGAACCGGGACAGAGCGCCGCCGAGGCGATGAGGGAGTGGTGGGGCGACCAGGCCGCGGCAAGGGTCGCTCACATCCAGGCGCTCGGAGCGGCCGAGGGCCTGGAGCTCAACCTGCATCTGGCCCGGCCGGTGAACACCTTCGACGCCCACAGGCTGTGCCATCTGGCCGCCGATCGCGGGCTGGCCGACGAGGTGATGGAGCGGCTGCTGCGCGGTTACCACACCGAGGGGCTCGACGTGGCCGACCCCGTGGTGCTGGAACGCCTGGCCGTCGAGGCCGGGCTGGAGGCGGACGAGGTGCGCGCCCTGCTGGCCGGTGACGCCTACGCCGAGCGGGTCAGGGCCGACGAGCGGCGCGCGGCCGGGCTCGGCGTCACAGGGGTCCCCTCCATGGTGATCGACGGCGGGGCCCCCGTGTCGGCGGTCCAGCCTCCTGCCGCGCTGCGGCTGTTGCTGGAGAACGCGGCTCAGGTCAGCGCTCCACCTGTCCCATGATGCGCTTGCGCTCCCACTCGACGTATCGGCCGCTCTCGCCGAGCATCGAGGCCGCCAGCCACAGGAACACACCGAAGTCGTCCGCGACACCGATGAGCACCAGGAACTCGGGGATCAGGTCGACCGGCGAGACGATGTAGGCCACGCCGAGCGCCATCATGGCCAGCTTGCTCTTGCCCATGCCCTGGTAGTCGCCGCGCATCACGCCGCCGATCAGGCGGGGGATCGCCCTGATCCTGGTCAGGATGCCGGGCGAGCCCGGCGTGCTGACCTCTCTGTACGTCTTCCAGACCGCAGCGGCCCTGGATGCCTTCACCATCGCGAGTACCTCCTCTTCGCGATATAACGCATTACCCGTGAGGGAGGTTCCCTAACGCATGGCGGCGTGATCGAAGGGCCGGGCGTGCTCGATCTGGGCGGCCAGTCGTACGAGCAGATCGTCCCTGCCGGCCGCGGCGATCAGCTGAACGCCGACGGGGAGCCCCGCGGGGGTCCTGTGCAGCGGCAGGGAGATCGCGGGCTGGCCGGTGGCGTTGAACGGGGAGGTGAACGCGACGGCGGGCCCCGTACGGCCGAACGCGGTGCTCAGGTCGTCGGACGGCAGCCAGCCCAGAGGGAAGGGCTGGATGCCCAGCGTGGGGGTGAGCAGCACGTCGTGGTCGGCCCACCAGGCGGCCATCCTGCGGCGGAAGCCGTCGATCCACTGCAGCGCGAGGATGTGGTCGACGGCGCTGCGGCCGCGACCCGCCCTGGCCATCGCCTGGTTGCGCGGCTCGAGCTCGGCCAGGTCGACGGGCTTGCCGCGCCACCTGCCGATGTTCTCCACCTCGGCGGCCACGTTGGTGGCGACGATCGCGCCGAAGTGCAGGGCGAAGTCCGGTTCGGCCAGAGCCTCCGGCCGGCTCGGCGTGACCTCGTGGCCCAGCCCTTCGAGCAGCGTGGCCGCCGCCGTGACGGCGGCCGCCAGCTCGGGGTCGCCGGGGACGTCCTCGCGTGGGTGCTCGGCGACGAACCCGATCCTCAGCCGCCCGGGATCGGCGCCCACCTCGGCCTCGAGCGGGCCCGGCAGTCCGGGCGCGTCGTACGGGTCGCCGTGCACGTAGCCCGTGAACAGGTCGAGCACCGCGGCGGTGTCCCTGACCGTGCGGCTGAGCAGGCCGAGCGTGGACATCCCGCTCCAGGCCTCCCCCGACGCGGGGCCGTAGCTGGAGCGGCCCCTGGTCGGCTTCAGCCCCACGAGCCCGCACATGCCTGCGGGGATCCTGATCGAGCCGCCTCCGTCGCTGGCCGTCGCCACCGCGACCATGCCCGCCGCGACCGCCGCCGCCGACCCTCCGCTGGAGCCGCCCGGCGAGTAGGCGGGATCGTAGGGATTGCGGGTCGGCCCGTAGGCCACGGGCTCGGTCGTGATCGTGGTGCCGAACTCGGGGGTGTTCGTCCTGCCCAGGATGACGAATCCGGCTTCACGCAGGCTGGTCACCGCGTGCGCGTCCTCGCCGACCTCCACGCCGTCGAACGTCCTCGACCCCGCGTTGTACGGCTCGCCCGCCTGACCCCAGCCGAGGTCCTTCACCAGGATCGGCACCCCCCTGAACGGCGCCCCCTCGGGGAGGCCGTCCAGCTCGGCGAGCGCCCGCTCGAACCTCGGATGGACGACGGCGTTGATCTCGGCGTCATGAGCTTCGATCTTCGCGATGGCCGCTTCGACCAGCTCTCGCGGGCTGATCAGCCCCTCGCGCACGGCCCGCGCCTGCCCGACCGCGTCCAGCCTCAGAACCTCGTCCACGCCGTCTCCCTCTTCAGGTGATCTCCCTCCACACTCCCTCCGGATCGCCCGCATGAGAACCCCGATCGGGGCCGTGTGAGCAAGCCCACGCGCGGGGTCCGCCTCGCGGCCGACCCCGCGCGGCCGCGTCAGCGAGCCAGGGCGCGGACGGCGTCGGGGACGGGAAGGTCGGCGGGGACGGGCGCGAGGATGGGGGTGTCGAGCCCGTTGTCGACGTACTCCTGCACCCTGGCCCTGCAGGTGGCCGCGTCGCCATGGACGATCAGCGCGTCCACCACCTCGTCGGGGATCGCCTTCAGCGCCGCCTGCCGATCGCCCGCCGCCCACGCCTCGTGCATCGGGCGCAGCACCTCGGCCCGCCCCAGCCAGTCGTGGAAGGCCGCGTAGGCGGGCACGGTCAGGTAGCTGGCCAGCATCCACCTGCCCATCTCACGCACCCTGTCGGAGTCCTCGCTCACGCAGACGAAGATGCGCGCGATGAGCTCGGTCGAGGGCCCGACCTCGGCCCGCACCTGCCGCACGTCCTCGGGTGACAGCCAGTTCGTGATCGCGCCGTCGGCCTCGGAGGCCGCCAGGTGGAGCATCCTCGGGCGCAGCGCCGCCAGCACGATCTTGGGAGCGACCTTGGGCGCCCGCTCCAGCTTGAACCCCTTCACCCCGAAGGTCTCGTACTGCTCGGACACTTTCTCCCCCGCCAGCGCCTTCCTGAGGAAGCGCAGGGTGTCCCTGGTCCTGGCGTACGGCCTGCCGAACTCGGCCGCGTTCCACCGCTGCACGATCGCCGGGGAGGAGGAGCCGATGCCGAGCACGAACCGCCCTGGCGCCAGGTCGGCCAGCGTCGCCGCCGACATCGCCAGCAGTCCTGGGCCGCGGGTGAACACCGGCACGATGGCGGTGCCCAGCCTGACGCCCTGGGCCCACTCCGCGGCCATCGCCAGCGGCACGAAGGCGTCGGCGCCGTTGACCTCCGCCGACCAGACGTCGGTGTACCCGAGGCCGGGCAGTTCGGCGATGAGCTCCTTCGACTCAGCGAGCGAGCGGTCGAAGAAGGGGATGGTCATGCCCCAGTTCTGGGTCATCGCGAGCCTCCAGGGAGGTGTCCGTCATTACCCAGGACCATACCAACCAGACGGTATGCCGCCATGGGCATGGCGTCGGCCACCGCCCGTAGCCGGGGTCATGCGCGCAGCTCGTGCACCGCCGCGATGAAGTCCTTGGTGATGCCCCGCAGGCCCGGCAGGTGCGAGAGGCCGACGAGCCGGTCCACGAGCGGCACGGTCACCTCGATGAGCCTGTAGGTGCGCGCGCACCCTGGCGAGGTGTCGTGGACCCAGTAGAGGACGATGCCCATGGACATCAGCCACAGCAGCTCAGGCAGCTCCTCGCGCAGCTCGGCGTCCATGCGGTCGCGCGAGCCCTCCACCACCTGCCGGTAGATGGCGATGGAGGCCTCACGGGCGGGCGTGGACTGGGAGCTGAAGGGGCTGAGCGGGTTGGTCGGCTCGGCCGCGTGCTTGAAGAACTTCACCGCGAACTCGTGGTACGGCTCAGACACCCGCACCCACTCCCTGAGCACGCCCGTCAGACGCGCGGCGAAGGAGCGCTCGGTGGCCAGCAGGTCGCGGCAGGCCTCCTCGTGCGCGATCTGGGCACGGTCGTAGTACGCCTGCACCAGTTCGTCCTTGGAGGCGAAGTAGTAGTAGGCGTTTCCCACGGAGACCCCGGCCTCCGCCGCGATCGCCCGCATCGTGGTCGCATCGAAGCCGCGTTCCCTGAACAGGCGCAAGGCCGTCTCAACGATGAGCTCGCGGGTGCTCTCCGATCCTCGGCTGCGCGGTTCGGACACGCTCGTCACTTTACGTTAGACGGGGCCGTGAGGTCATGGAGCCGCACGGTGATCACCGCCACAGGGTAAAGATCGCTTCGGAGGAGGGATCATCCGCCCTGAACCGTGGCATTGATGATTTTGGCGGAAGGGCAACTCCGCGAAAAGGGCATCACATGTGGATACGTTGGTTGGTGCGGTTCTTCGTGGCCGCGCTCATCGCCATACAGACCTGCATCATCATGCTGTCGGGTGCGGCTTCGGCCGCGCCCGCGCGATTCACCCCGGCCGCTGACGATGCTTCCGCCGAGGCTACGCCTCCGATCATGGGAACTTATCGACCAGGGGGCGTCATCGAGACCGCCCGCTGGTACGTGGCCGAGGCTCACCAGCCGAAGGCCCGCCCGCACAGGGCACAGCAGTCCCCGGCGAGCCGCTCTGCGGCGAACCGGCCCGCCGGGCGCCGCGTCGAGGCGCCCCGCTATGAGGCGCGTCACGTCGAGGCGCTCCGCTCCGAGGCGCGTCATGTCGAAGCGGCCCGCCATGAGGCGCGTCACGTCCAGGCGCCCCGCTTCAAGGCGCGTCACGTCGAGGCCCGACACGTCGAGGCCCGTAACGTCGAGGCCCGTCACTACCAGACCCGCACCTGGCGGACGCGCGAGTCCGCGGCGCTCCTTTCCAGGGCCCTGCCTCGCCACGCGGTACGCGTCTCGCACGCCTTCGCCATCGACAGGCTGGCCCAGGAGGGGCTGAGCTGGAAGTCCAGCGGGCACTGCGCGGACAGGCACAACAGGGTCTGCACCTCGATGCAGGCCATGAGGTCGGAGACGCTCGCCGGGGTGATCGACCTGAAGCGCGAGAGCGGCTGCAAGGTCGTCGTGACCGGCGGCACGGAGGCGGGCCACGCGCCGGGCGCCTTCAGCCACGCGGCGGGCTACAAGATCGACATCCGCCACAGCGAGTGCGTGGACCGTCACATCACCCGCACGTACCCGAAGGTCGGCGTCAGGAGTGACGGCGCCGCCCTCTACCGCTCCGCCGACGGCGCCCTGTTCGCCAGCGAGTCCGACCACTGGGACATCCTGTTCCGGTGAGATCGCCGCTCTGCGTGCGGCCGAGCCTCGGGACATCCCGTTCCGGTGCGAGCGCCGCTCTCCGGGCGGCACGGCCCTGCCGTCCGTGACGGCGCCGGGCGGGCGCGCCCGAGGAGCGTCCCCTGGACGGGCCTCAGCCGGTGACCACGGGGGCGCGAGGGGCGGCTTGCCGTACGGGAGAGAAACGGACGGCGTCGGCAAGCACGGCGCCCTCCGGTCGCGGTGACCGGAGGGCGCGTGGAGAGGCAGGGCCCGAGAGAGCCCCAGGAAGCGACTCCAGGGGATCTCGGACAGTGGGCGGGATCAGAACTCGGTGGCCACCAGCTCGGCGATCTCAGCCGCGTTGAGGGCCGCGCCCTTACGGAGGTTGTCGCCGCAGACGAACATGTCGAGCGTGTTCGGGAAGTCGACCGCCTGGCGGATGCGCCCGATGTAGGTCGGGTCGGTGCCCACCACGTCGATCGGCGTCGGCCACACGCCGTTGGCGGGGTCGTCCATGAGGACCACGGACGGCGCGGCCTCGAGGATGCGGTGCGCGTCGGCCACCGTGATCTCGCGCTCGAACCTGGCGTGGACGGCCAGCGAGTGCGTGGTGACGACGGGCACCCGCACGCAGGTGGCCGAGACCTTCAGGTCGGGGATGCCGAGGATCTTGCGCGACTCGTTGCGCAGCTTCAGCTCCTCCGAGGCCCAGCCGCCGTCCTTGTAGGAGCCCGCCCACGGCACCACGTTGAACGCGATGGGAGCGGGGAACGGCGAGTCGCCCTCGAGCTTGTTGGCCAGCGCCTTGCGCACGTCGCCGGCGCTCTGGCCGACCGTGCGGTCGCCCGCCAGCGCCTCGATCTCGTCGTAGAGCCGGGCGGGACCCGCCACGCCCGCGCCCGAGACCGCCTGGTAGGAGGCGACGACGAGCTCCTTGAGCGTGTACTCCGCGTGCAGCGCGCCGATCGCGGCCATCATCGACAGCGTGGTGCAGTTGGGAGTCGAGATGATGTTGCGCGGCCTGTTACGCGCCTCGAGCGGGTTCACCTCGGGGACGACCAGCGGGACGTCGGGCTCCATGCGGAACGTACCCGACTTGTCGATGGCGATCGCCCCGCGGGCGGCGGCCACCGGCACCCACTCGGCCGACACCTCGTCGGGGACGTCGAAGATGGCGACGTCGACGCCGTCGAACACCTCGGGCGCCAGCGCCTGGACCACGACGTCCTCGCCGCGGACCCGCAGGACCTTGCCCGCGCTGCGGGCCGAGGCGACGAGACGGATCTCGCCCCAGACGTCCTCACGGGTCGAGACCAGCTCGCGCATCACGGTGCCGACCGCTCCGGTCGCGCCGATCAGGGCGAGAGTGGGCTTGCTCATCGTCCGCTACCTCCGTACACCACAGCTTCAACCTGGTCCGAGTCGAGGTCGAACGCGCGGTGCGCCGCGGCCACAGCCGCGTCGACGCCGTCCTGACCCACGATCACCGAGATGCGGATCTCCGAGGTGGAGATCATCTCGATGTTGACGCCCGCGTCGGCGAGCGCGGCGAAGAACGTCGCGGTGACGCCGGGGTGCGAGCGCATGCCCGCGCCCACCAGCGACACCTTGCCGATCTGGTCGTCGTACTGCAGCGACTCGAACCCGACCTGCTCCTGGATGCGCTTCAGCGCGGCCAGCGCCGTGGAGCTGTCCGTCGAGGGAAGCGTGAAGGAGATGTCGGTACGACCGGTCGCCGCCGCCGAGACGTTCTGCACGATCATGTCGATGTTGATCTCGGCTTCGGACAGCGTTTTGAAGATCGCGGCAGCCTCTCCGACCTTGTCGGGAACACCGACAACGGTGATCTTGGCCTCGCTCCGGTCGTGCGCGACGCCGGAGATGATCGGCTGCTCCATCTCGGTTCCTTCGGTGTAAGGGTCGGCCACGACCCACGTGCCTTCCTTGGTGCTGAAAGAGCTGCGCACGTGGATCGGCAGGTTGAACCTGCGAGCGTACTCGACGCAGCGCAGGTGCAGGATTTTCGCCCCACAGGCGGCCATCTCCATCATCTCCTCATAGGAGATCCTGGGGATCTTCTGCGCTTGGGTGACGATGCGGGGGTCGGCGGTGAAGATGCCGTCGACATCGGTGTAGATCTCGCAGACGTCGGCTTCCAGAGCCGCCGCCAGCGCCACCGCCGTGGTGTCGGAACCACCACGGCCCAGCGTGGTGATGTCCTTGGTGTCCTGCGAGACGCCCTGGAACCCGGCCACGATGGCGATCTGGCCTTCGTCGAGCGCCTCACGGATGCGGCTCGGCGTCACGTCGATGATGCGCGCCTTGCCGTGCGTGGAGTCGGTGATCACGCCGGCCTGCGACCCGGTGAACGAGCGCGCCTCGTGGCCCAGGTTGGCGATCGCCATCGCCAGCAGGGCCATCGAGATGCGCTCACCCGCCGTCAGCAGCATGTCGAGCTCACGCCCAGGGGGCAGCGGCGACACCTGCTCGGCCAGGTCGAGCAGTTCGTCCGTCGTGTCGCCCATCGCGGAGACGATGACGACGACCTCGTTGCCGGCTTTTTTCGTCGCGACGATCCGCTGCGCGACCCGCTTGATGCAGGACGCGTCGGCGACGGACGAACCACCGTACTTTTGCACAACGAGCGCCACGAGAGTCTCCCAGTCTGGACTGTGAGCTGCCAGTCTACTGGGGGCTTCTCATGGACCCGATGGTTCGGACCACTATGTGGACAATGCCTCTTCTGCCACATCCAGACGGGTGTGCGCGGCCAGCGCCTGGAGCGCCCGCATCGCCGCGCCCGCGTGGTTGCCCCAGGTGTTGAAGTAGGAGTACTGCCACCACCACAGCGCCTCCAGCGGCCTGCCCGCGTGATAGTGGCGCAGACCGTGGATGAGGTCGGCCGCCACCGCGGTCAGGTCGTCGGACAGCCGGTACGGCGTGACGGCGGTGTCCTTGTACGGGTCGAACACCTCGGCGTAGTCGTCCACCGCCTCGAGGCGTTCGGCCAGCGCCGTACGGACGCCGTCGACGTCTGGGTCCTCGCTCAGCGGCGGCTCCCAGTTGCCCGACAGGATGACGTCCTGGCTCGCGCCGAGCTGGGCACCCGCCAGGCTCACCTGGGCGACCTCGACGAGCAGCAGCGACCAGATGGCGTCACCGCCCTCGCCGCCCGCGACCCTGGTCAGGCCGTCCAGATAGTTCTGCGCGTGTCCTGCGATCTCGTCGGCGAGAGCGCGCCACTGATCAGACATCCAGCAGCCTCCGTCCTTCGAAAGCGCGGCCCAAGGTGACCTCGTCGGCGTACTCGAGATCACCGCCCACAGGCAGGCCGCTGGCCAGTCGTGTCACTTTCACGCCCATCGGCTTGACCAGCCGGGCGAGGTAGGTCGCCGTCGCCTCCCCCTCCAGATTGGGGTCGGTGGCGAGAATGAGCTCGGTCACGCGGCCGTCGGCCAACCTGGTCATGAGCTCACGGATGCGCAGGTCGTCGGGGCCGACGCCGTCGATCGGGCTGATCGCCCCGCCGAGCACGTGGTAGGTGCCTCGGTACTCGCGCGTCTTCTCGATCGCGACGACGTCCTTGGACTCCTCCACCACGCAGATCACATGAGGGTCGCGCCGCGCGTCGCGGCAGATCCGGCACTCCTCCTCGGAGGCGACGTTGCCGCAGACGCGGCAGAACCGGACCTTCTCCTTGACCTCGAGCAGCGCGTGGGCCAGTCGCTTCACGTCGGTGGGATCGGCCGCCAGCAGGTGGAAGGCGATCCGCTGCGCGCTCTTGGGACCGACGCCGGGCAGCAGGCCCAGCTCGTCGATCAGGTTCTGGACGACCCCTTCGTACATGGCCTAGAGCCCGGGAAGCTGGCCGAGGCCACCGCCGCCGAGGCCCTGGGCCAGCGGGCCCAGCTTCTCCTGCTGCAGGTCGGCGGCCGCTCGCACGGCGTCGCGGACGGCCGCGATGACCAGGTCGGCGATCGTGTCGGCGGTGTCCTGCGGGTCGTCGGCGTCGATGACGGACGGGTTGATCTTGAGTTCGAGCAGCTCACCTGAGCCGTTGACGACGGCCGTGACCATGCCGCCCCCGGCCGAGCCCTCGATCTGCGCGTCGTTGAGCTCCTGCTGGGCGCTCACGAGCTGCTGCTGCATGAGCTGTGCCTGCTCCAGCAGCTGCTGCAGGTTGACATCCCCTGGGTTCACCTTCGTGCGCTCCTCGCCTGCTCCGCGTCCTTAACTGTCACGAGCCTACGGGTTCTGAGCGCCGTCATGTACTGGGGAGCACATGCGTTTCATCTCTGTGCCACCGACCAGGGCTTTATGGCCGGATCCCGGCCCCCCTCCAGCGTCCGGGACCCGGCCATCACGCCGACCGGAGCGGCCGCACCATGTCAGCGTGGTGCGTGACACTAGCGAGACCAACGTTGCACACAGGTTGCGAGCATTCAATCACCCTGCGCAATCCCCCGAACGGGTTGCGGACGGGGGTGATAACACGGATGCTTCGCCGTACAGCCCGACTACTGGGAGTGGCCGATGGGTGACGCGAACCTCGATGCGTACTCTCGCCGGCTTCGCCGGATCCACGAGACGACGATCGGAGAGCCGCGACAGCTGATCAGCGCGTCGTGGCGGAGGTCGAAGGCGGCAGGGGTCGATCCGGAGAGCCGTGCGGCGCCCCTGGTGTACGACGGCTCGCTCATCAGGGACGTCCGCGAGTCGCACCCTCTCCAGCCGGTCCTGCCCATGCTCGCCGAGACGCTGCGGCGCATGGCCGACGAGTCCGAGCACATCATGATCGTGACGGACGCCGAGGGCCGGATCCTCTGGCGCGACGGTGACCTCGGCACCATGCGCCGCGCCGACGTCGTCGGCCTGGCCGACGGCCACCACTGGTCCGAGATCTCCGTCGGCACCAACGGCATCGGCACCGCGCTCGCCACCCGCAAGCCCGTCCACGTCTACTCCGAGGAACACCTGCTGCGGGTCCTCCACTGCTGGTCGTGCAGCTCTGCGCCGATCATCGACCCCGACACCGACACCGTGCTCGGCTGCGTCGACGTCAGCGGCATCACCCGCAGCCTCCACCCCGCCACGGTCGCGCTCGTGGCCACCACCGCCAAGCTGGCCGAGGCGCGCCTCGCCCTGATGATGCACGAGCGCGACGAGCGGCTGCGCAGGAGATACGACTCGCTCGTCCAGCGCACAGGCGTCCTGATCACCAAGACGGGACGGGTCCTCGCCGGCGACCACTCGGGCAGGCTCGGCGCCCGCATCACCCTCCCCGAACCGGGCGGCACGGACTGCCCCGCCGGCATCCTCGAACCGTTCTTCGACGGCTACCTGCTACGGCCCGCCTCCCGCACGGAGGCGCTGCCGCTGCGCCTCGCCTTCCTCGGCGAGGGCCCACCCATCGCCCGCTACGGCGACCGCTTCCTGACGCTCTCGCTGCGCCACGCGGAGATCCTCACGTTGCTCGCGCTCTATCCCTGTGGCCTTACCGCCGAGCAACTCTCCTATTACCTCTATGGCGACGAGGGCAACCCCGCCACGATCAGGCCAGAGATCTACCGGCTGCGCGCCCAGCTGGGCGAGGCGGTGGCGGCCAAGCCGTACCGGCTGGTCGCTCCCCTGAGCGCCGACTTCCTCGAACTGAGGCAGCTGCTGACGGCCAACGACCCCGAGGCCGTCGCCCGCGCCTACGCGGGGCCGCTGCTGCCGCGCTCGGAGTCGCCGGAGATCCGCAGCGCTCGCGACGAGCTGGAGGTCCAGGTGCGCACCAGTCTGCTCACGCACGGCTCGGCCGACGCCCTGTGGACGTACGCGCAGACCGTCAACGGCCGCGACGACTTCCAGATCCTCGAACGGGTCGCCGCCGCCCTGCCCTCCTCCGACCACCGCGCCGCCGCCGCCCGCGCCCGCCTGTCTCCCTAGCCGTTCATCCCCGTTACCGCCCGTACCTTCCCCGCCCGTACGTTGCCGCCCGTACCTTCCTCGGCTGTACGTTCCCGCCCTCACGTTCCCGCCCGTACGGCAGGCCGGGCCAAGCGCCCCCGTGGTCCCAGGCTGGCGTCTGTCCAGGAATACGCTCACCGAGCGCACAACCTCCCACCCCAACGGAAGGCTCCTCCCGGCCACGCCCCTCCAAGACACCGCGTTCCCGGAGACCGCGTTCCCGCAGGCCAAGTTCCCGCAGGCCAAGTTCCCGCAGGCCAAGTTCCAGCAGGCCGCGTCCCGAGAGACCGCGTACCGAGACACTGCTGTGGTGGGGCCGGTCTCGGTGGGTCGATCAGGTGTGGTCGATCTCGCCGATCATCTGGGCGCCGAGTTCACGCTGGAGCAGGGCCATGCCGCTGAGCTCGTCGATGTCGGCGTTGGCGTCGTTGAGCGGGTCCACGTCATCGGACTCGGGACCGCGCCGGCGTCCGGGGATCGCGTCGGGCCAGCCACCCGATCCCGATCCGCCGCCCTGCCTGGACGCGGGCACCCGAGGACCGGACTGCGCGGCCGCCTGAGCCGCCGCCTTCGCCGCCGACCTCGCCGCGGCCAGCCCCGGGCTGGGCGTGCGGCTCGCTCCCTGCGCGGGACCTGAGGAGCGGCTCGTGCCCTGGCTCGGGCTTGGCATGGGAGGCATGCCGGGATCCGGGTCGTCAGGCGCCTGAGGCCAGGACTCGTCGGTGGTCAGCCGCTCCCGCCCCTGGGCGTTCTCGCCGCCGGAAGTCTCCACGACCGCACCGCCATGAGCCCCTTCGACCCCGGCACCACCGGAGACCGTGCCACCCCCGGCGCCCACGCCGCCCGCGGAGCCGCCGGAGCCCCAGCCATCCGCGGAGCCACCGGAAACGTCACCTCCGGCGCCGGGCTCACCGCCTCCTGCACCACCGGAGACACCGTCGGGAGCGCCACCACCGGCACCGCCTACGCCGCCGGGTCCGCCTTGCTGAGCACCGGTCGCGCCGGAAGCACCTCCGGGAAAGCCGCCACCCGGGACACCGCCCTCAGGAGCGCCGCCGCCCTGGAACCCGCCGCCCACGACGGCTCCAGGCCCGTCGGCCCCCGTGACGCCGCCTGCGGGAGCGCCGTGTCCTGAGGTGCCGTGTCCAGGAGCGCCATCTGCGGGCGCACCACCTTCAGCGGCGCCGGCTGGATGGACACCAGCCCCGGGAGCGCCGCCGCTGTGGGAGCCGCTTCCTGAGGGGTCGCCAGGTGAAGCACCGGCCACCCCCTGAGGGCCGGCCTGGTGAGACCCGCCCTGGGGAACCCCGGCCACGCCGTGAGGACCGGCCTGCGGGACCCCCGGGCCACCGTGAGGAGTGCCTTGTGAGGCGACGGGAGCGCCGTGAGAGCCGGCCTGCGAGACAGGCGAGCCACCGTGCGGAGCGGGGGGAGCGCTGGGGCCGGGCTGAGCCGGGCGGCCCTGCGGGGCGGGTGAGCCGCCGACGACGGCCTCCACTCGCCACGTGCCGCCCAGGACATCGCCCAGCGCGGAGGCCACGACGGCGTCCTTGCCGCCGCCTGTGAAGTTCTTCATCGCGCCCACCTGGGTGAACCCCAGCGTGACCACGTTGCCCTCGACGCCCACCACCTGCGCGTTGGTGTTGACGTTCGCCCACACGACGATGCTGCGCTTCTTCAGCGCGGCCAGTACGGCGGGCCACTGCTGCTGGAGCTGCCCCGCCCCGCCCTGGGCGGGTGCCGCGTAGGCGGGCGCCTGCTGAACCGGCTGCTGCTGGACCGGCTGCTCGGGCTGCGCCGCAGGGGCACCCGGCCGAACAGTCTCGGGCCAGTCGTCCCCGCCGGAAGAACCCGGGGAACCGGCGACCGCGCCCGCCGGCGTCCCAGACGACGCCGCGCCGGACGCCGTCCCGCCAGCGGTCCCGGCCGAACCCGCGGACTGCCCGGAAGGTCCGGACACCGCGCCCGAAGAGCCGGACGACGCGCCAGGAGCGCCGCTCGCCGTACCCGCAGAGCCTGAGGCCGTCGCGTCGTGGGAACCGGGCACCGCTCCGGCCGCGCTCGAAGGACCGGCCGCCCCCGCGTACGGAGCGGCCGTCTCGCCGTAGCTCGCGGCCCCCGCGACGTGCGGCGGGGCGCCGTGCGCGCCTGCCGTACCGCCAGGGCCCGGACGGGAGGCCATCTGGGCGACCACGCCGCCGCGCTCGAGGCGTTCGAGGCGGGCCAGCAGCGCGCCCTCCCCCTGCGCCGCACCGGGCAGCAGCACCCGCGCGCACATCAGCTCGAGCAGCAGCCGGGGTGAGGTGGCGCCGCGCATCTCGGTCAGGCCCGCGTTGAACAGCTCTGCCGCGCGGGTCAGCTCGGCGGGCCCCATGGAGGAGGCCTGGGCGACCAGGCGTTCGAGCTCGTCGGCCGGACGGTCGAGCAGCCCGCTGGTCGCCGCCTCGGGGACGTTGGCGAGGATCACCAGGTCGCGGAAGCGTTCGAGCAGGTCGGCCGCGAACCTGCGGGGGTCGTGCCCGCCTTCGATGACGCGGTTGACGGTGTGGAAGACGGCGGCGCCGTCGCGCCGGGCGAACGCGTCGACCACCTCGTCGAGCAGGTCGCCGTCGGTGTAGCCGAGCAGGGAGACGGCCTTGGCGTAGGTGATGCCGTCGTCGTCGGCGCCCGCGAGGAGCTGGTCGAGGATGGACAGCGAGTCGCGCGCGGAGCCCGCGCCCGCCCTGACGACCAGCGGCAGCGCGGTGGGCTCGTAGGGGACGCTCTCGGAGGAGAGGATCTCCTCCATGAGCGTCTTGAGCGTCGCGGGCGGCATCAGCCTGAACGGGTAGTGGTGGGTGCGCGACTTGATCGTGCCGATGACCTTCTCGGGCTCGGTCGTCGCGAAGATGAACTTCAGGTGCGGCGGGGGCTCCTCGACGAGCTTGAGCAGCGCGTTGAAACCCTCGCGGGTCACCATGTGCGCCTCGTCGATGATGTAGATCTTGAAGCGCGCGGAGACGGGGGCGAAGAACGCCCGCTCACGCAGGTCGCGCGCGTCGTCGACGCCGCCGTGGGAGGCCGCGTCGATCTCGATGACGTCGAGGTGGCCAGGGCCCGTGGGGGCGAGCGCCACACACGACTCGCACTCGCCACAGGGGTCGGGCGTCGGGCCCTTCTCGCAGTTGAGGGAGCGCGCCAGGATGCGCGCGCTGGAAGTCTTGCCGCACCCGCGCGGGCCGCTGAAGAGGTAGGCGTGGTTGATCCGGCCGGTGCGCAGCGCCTGCCGCAAGGGGTCGGTGACGTGCTCCTGACCCTTGACCTCGGCGAAGGTTCCGGGCCGGTACTTGCGGTAAAGCGCAAGACTCATGCGACCATCCCGCCTGCGAGGGGGCTTTCAATGAAGAGACCCCTCGCACACCCGCCAGAGCCCGCTTATCCTTGCTGCCTTCCGGCCCTGGGGAGGTTCACAGGATGACGCCGCGCGAGGGGTCCTACGACAGTCTAGCCCCGTACGGCAGTGCTCGCTCACGCTAAATCGTGGTCTCTTCATCGCGAAGAGTCCGGTAAGCTTCTCGACGGAGGATTCGCCTAGTGGCCGAGGGCGCACGCTTGGAAAGCGTGTAAGGGGCAACCCTTCAGGAGTTCAAATCTCCTATCCTCCGCCAGCTAGAAGGGGTCATACCGAGATCATCGGTATGACCCCTTCTGCTTTGGGTCTCGGTTGACGTCTCGGCTGTGATCAACTGAGACTCATGGAAGCCGTTCTAGCCGGGCTCTTCGCGATCGGGGGGACCCTCTTAGGTTCACTCGTCACCTACCTCTTCCAGCAAAGAGCCACCCAGCGAGCCGAACAGTTCACGATCTCCGCCCGCCTCCGCGAGGAACGAATGGCGGTCTACAGCGGGTTCGCCGGGACCGTCCTCGAATTCCGCTCCGCCCAGTACAACCGTGCCTTACAGCGGCTTGAGGGCAAGGAGGGCGCAGCCTACGACGAGGCCAAGGCGGCGTCGTACCGGCTTCGCGCGGCAGCATGGCACTCTCTCTACCGGGTTCGCCTCCTTGCCGATGACCCCGAGATCACGCGCCTCGCGGAGAACGCCATGGCCCTCGTCGCCGACATGCGCGACACGGACAGGGCCGCGCTGACCCGACGAGGCGACGACGTGCGTCAGGCGGTCGAAGAGTTCATCGCCGCGGCGTCAGAGGAAGTCACGAAGGCGAAGCCCCTGCCGAAGTAGCTCTCTCGGCCGGCTCCAGATCGAACCGCCATCCTGCTGAGCCATCGACCGCCGGGTGCTGTCGGTCACGCGCTGACATCGGGCAGCCGTGCCCGGTGCACACCGTCCCATGATGACCATCACGCTTCGCTCTGGAACTGGTCGTACCTCGCGCTACCCGCCGCTTCCTCCCGCCCCGCGCACGCGCTGATCGCTCGGTGCCGGACGGGCGGTTCGCCTTGAGGCCCTTCGCGCACTGCGGCTGAGCCGTTCCGGGCTGAGGAGGCCTGCCGTGATCGGGAGCCGCTGGTGGAGCGCTGACAAGGGGTGTGCCGCGATCGTGGCACACCCCTTCCGACGTTCACGTGTCACTGATCGGTCTCTTGCGCCCGAACCCGGCAGTGGATTGTTTGGTGTGGGCGGGGCGACGGCGTGAGCGGAGGAGTGGAGCGTGGGTGACACCTGACGACGTGGTGCGGCACACCGAGCATGTGGTGACCGGCGTCGGGGCCGCGTTCGGCTCCGACCCGCTCTATCGGGCCCGTGGTGAGAGCCTGAGCCTTTCCCGCTGGCCGTTCTACTTCGGCGGTCGCGCGGGCGTTCTCGGCGAGGTCCACGCCGACGTCGCCGCCGCCGCCTGCGGGTTCTTCGCCCCGGACCTTGTGCGTGAGGCCTGGAGCACGGCCCGTGCCGCGACTTCACTCGCCACCATCGTGCACGCCGACGTCGAGGAGTGCCTCCGCTGGGCGCGGAGGGTCTACGGCCACCTGATGGGGCTCGAGCGCCTTGCCTACCTGGCCGAACAGGTGGTGGAAGCGGCCGATCCCGCTGGACGGCCGCTCTTCGCCGCATGGCGCTCCCATCCCGCCCCGGCCCACGAAGCGGTGGACCGCGTGGCTCTGGCGCTGCTGCGGCTTCGCGAGCACAGAGGCGGCTCCCACCTGATCGCTGTGCTGGCCGGCGCGCTCACCCCGCTGACGGCCATCCTGGCCGGGCCCGGGATCGACAAGGCCGTGGCCAACGGCTGGCGTCCGCCGTGGCCCGCCCTGCCGTCGACCGCCAGAAGCGCCAGGGACGAAGCCGTCAGGCTCACCGACGAACTCGCCGCCGCGCCGTACGCCGTCCTCACGCGGGCGGAACGCCTCGAACTCGTCGATCTCCTCGATCAGGTTCACGAGGCCCACCAGCGCTTCCTGCGGAGACGACCCCGAGCCTGAGCGTGACTCCCCCGACCCGCTGGTCAGGCGAGCTCCTCCAGCCGGCGGACGACGCTGTCGAGCGGCACACTGGTGTCGATCTCGACGGTCGAGGTGGCCCGCAGCAGTGGCTCGACGTCGGCCAGGTCGCGCAGGACGGCCTCGCGTTCCTCAGGCCGCTTGCCGTACGGATTGTTGGTCCTGGTGGCGATCCTGGCGAGCATCACCTCGGCGGGCGCGCTCAGCAGGACGACATGGTCGAAGCGGGAGTAGAACTTCCCCTGGTTGGACTTGCACCCGGCCACGAACAGACTGCCCGTGGTGTGGCCGTCGAGCAGCTCGGCGATGGACTCCTCGCGCCACACCCAGTCGGACGACCCGTCGGGCAGGGTGACCCAGTGGCTCCATCGGTCGTCGTCCGTGTCGACGGTCCTGTGCCCTCGCGAGGCCAGGACCTCCAGAGCGGTCGACTTGCCCGTGCCCGACATCCCGGTGACCAAGACCTTCGGCATGGGGCGAGACTAGGACGCGAGGGTGCCGCCCCGCCAACCGGCTCAGACGCCGGCCGGTGGGGCCACGGAGGAGCGCACGATGAGGCGGGAGCGCAGCGTGTGCATCTCCCTGCGGGGCTCGGCCCCCGCGATGGTGTCGAGCAGCACCTCGGCCGCCTTCGCGCCCAGTTCGTGCACGGGCTGCTCGATCATCGTGAGGGGCGGCTCCATGACCGCCGCCCACGAGCTGTCGTCGAAGCCGATCAGCGCGACGTCACGCGGGCAGGACAGCCCCGCCGTCCTGAAGGCGCGCAGCGCGCCTGTCACCGCGTCGGTCTCGGTGCAGAACACCGCGGTGATGCGGTCGGGAAGGGCCAGCATCCTGGCGACCTCCCCCGGCACCCGCTCCTCCGTCTTGCGTCCGACCATCACCAGGTCGGGGTCGAAGGGGATGCGGGCGTCGTCGAGGGCGTCGAGGTAGCCGCGCAGGCGCTCGCCGTCCGTCCACAGGTTGCGGGAGGCGGCGGTGAGCAGCCCGCGCCGGGTGGCGGGGGCCTGCCCGACCGGCGGTCCCCACACGAACCCGATACGGCGGTGGCCCGCCGCGATGAGCGTCTCCACCCCCTCCCTCGCCGCGTCGCGGTTGTCGATGACGACCGCGTCGAGGTCGAGCGAGGAGACCGCACGGTCGACGAGGACGACGGGGATGCCGCGGTCCATCGCCGCCTTGATGTGGGCCACCTCCGTACGGTCGACCGCCGCCGAGGCGATGATGACGCCGTCGACGCGCTTGTCGATGAGCACGTTCGTCGCCGCGACCTCCTCGCCGAGGTCCTCGTACGTGCTCAGCACGATCGTGTCGAAGCCCCTGGCGCGCGAGGTGTCGGAGATGCCGCGCACGACACCGGCGAAGAACGGGTTGCCGATGTCGGCGACGATCACCCCGAGGGTGTGGCTCACCCCCGTCGACATGCTGCGGGCGAGCGCGTTCGCGCGGTAGCCGAGCTTCTCGGCCGCCGCGAGCACCCGCTCGCGCAGCTCGGGGCTGACGTACCCATACCCGCCGAGTGTCCTGGCCGCCGTGGCACGGCCGACACCCGCCTCGGCGGCCACCTCGGAGATCGTCGGCGGCCCCGCCGCACGGCCCCGGTCAGCTGGCATGGATGGCGTCCCTCATCTCTCGTGTTCGGCGGCTCGCCACATGCTAGCCACGGGAGGTCTTTCCGCGGCTCTGCCGTGGCCGAAGGCTCCTTCGACGAAGCACTGCTCGTACGCGGCCGCGGCGCCGTCGTGCAGAGCACGCTCGATCGCGTCCTCTCCAGGCGAGACCGCGGAGGCCGGCGACACCGCAGGGGCCGCGACAGCGGACCAGCCGACGCGCAGCAGCGAGACGGCGAAGCCCGCCAGGAAGGCGTCGCCGCAGCCCATGGTGTCGACGACCTGCTCGTGCTCCACGGCGCGCGCCGGCGCCGCCACCGTGACGTGGCCGTCGTGGGCGATCGCCCCGTCCACACCTCGGGTGGCGAGCGCCATGCGCGCGCCCCGCCGTACGACCTCGGCCAGCAGGGCGCGCGTGGCGGACTCGTCGAGGTGGGAGCACGACAGCAGCACCAGGTCGGCGTGCGGGCAGACGCGGTCGAGGTAGGAGGGGGTGCGGAACTCCTCCTCGCTGGAGAGGTCGAAGCTCACGAGCGGACCGCGCCCCGCCAGCTTGGGCAGCTCGCTCTCGCTGCGGGAGTAGACGCTCGAGTGGACGAGGTCGAAGGACGACACGTAGTCGAGCAGGTCACCTTCGAGCACCAGCGGCTCACTGACCGTGACGCCGCCGCCGTTCCACCCGAGGAAGATACGGTCGCCGTCGTCGACGCGCAGGGTGGAGACGCCGCTCTCCCCCTCCTTCACCACGCAGCGGTCGACGGCGACCCCCTGGGCCGCGATGGCCTCGCGCAGGAAGCCGCCGAGGTCGTCGTCGCCGAAGACCCCGAGGTAGGCGGCCTCGAGGCCGAGCCTGCGCGCGTAGACGGCGACGTTGACGCTGTTGCCGCCCGGATAGTCGATGCCGCGGTCGACGAACCGGTCGACGATGTTGTCACCGAAGCCGAGGACTCTCATGGTTCTCCTGTGCGCGGGCGGGAGTGCGGACGTTGACACCGGGACGCGCGGACGGGTGCAGCCCGCCCGCCACGGCCCCTGAAGGAAAGGCTCAGTACTCCATGACCCGGTAGTAGCGGCGCAGGTCGAGCGAGTGGTCGCGGACGCGCTCCAGGTGCTTGCTGACCCTGCTCAGCACGGTGTCGAGCACCAGCGGAGCGAGCAGGCCGCGGAACTCGGGGCTGATGCCCTCGAGCGGGTAGTCGCGCGTGTCGAAGACGGTGACGTCCTCCGAGACGCGCTTGGCGAAGGCCTCCACCCTGTCGGTGAGGGGACGCGTCTCGTCCTCACCCTGGAAGATGATCACGCTGGTGTCCTTCTCGATCAGCTCGAGCGAGCCGTGGAAGAACTCCGCGCTGTGCACCCTGGTGGTACGCAGCCACTGCATCTCCTCGAGGATGCACATCGAGTAGAGGTAGGTGAATCCCCAAAGGTTTCCGCCGCCGACGAGGAAGTGGTAGTCGGAGTCCTTGTGGGCCTCGGCGAAGGCGGCGGCCACGGGCTCGGCCTGCTTGGCCACCTCGACCAGGACGCCGGGGATGCCCGCGAGCTCGTCGGCGAGCTTCTCGTAGCCGTCGAACTCGCCCCTGCGGGCGAGCAGCCGTCCCATGAACAGCAGCATCTGCATGTCGAAGGGCCACGTCTTGGGCTCGGAGATGAGAGCCACGTCGACGCTCTTGGCGATGGGCGAGTCGGCGTAGCCGGTGAAGCCGACGGTGTAGGCGCCCCTGGCCTTGCAGTACT
Organism: Nonomuraea roseola; assembly: GCF_039535395.1. Taxonomy (NCBI): domain Bacteria; kingdom Bacillati; phylum Actinomycetota; class Actinomycetes; order Streptosporangiales; family Streptosporangiaceae; genus Nonomuraea; species Nonomuraea roseola. The sequence continues at coordinate 2,914,606 of NZ_BAAAXC010000015.1, read as the reverse complement.
CGATGGCGCGGATGCTGTCGTCGGTCGTGCCCGAGACCGAGGTGAAGATCACCACGGAGCGCTCGCCCAGGGTGACGTCACCCGAGACGATCAGCTCCGCCGCGATGGCGGACCGCACGGGAAGGCTCGAGGCGCGCCTGGCGAGGTGCTCGTACGGCCACATCTGGGCGTAGGTGCCGCCCGCGCCGACGAGGAAGAGATTGTCGAACCCCTCGTCCACGAGGCGGTCGACGAGCTCCTCGATCTGGGGCCGCAGGGCCACCGCGCTCGCCGTCTGTGAGAGGAATTCGGGCTCGTTGAATCCGAGCATCATCGCGTCCTTTCGAGAGTGTGCGGCCAACCTGAGACCGGTATCACGCGGGGCTCACGCTGACACAGAGAAACCGGTGACGTCAATACAGCAGTTCAGAGCCCCAATAGTAAAGATCTTGGATTGGAGTCTGGTACCGGTATCAGTTCCTCTGTACAGTCAGCCCTCACCAAGCGGATCTGAGGTGCCACTGCACCGGCGGTCCCCTCTCCCCCCGAGAGAAAGGAAGCCCATGCGCCCACTGACGACGTTCGCGGCACTGCTCGGAACGCTCGCCCTCACCGGCTGTGCCGGTGGCTCGGGCGAGGCTCCCGCAGCCGACGTCACGGCGAAGCCGGAGTTCTCCGGCACGCTCAGCATCCTCACGAAGTTCGCCGGCGACCCGTTGAGCCCGTACTTCGAGAAGCTGGCGGCGGCCTACGAGAAGAAGCATCCGGGGGTGAAGATCGAGCTCATCCAGGAGACGGACCAGAGCATCAAGGACAAGTCGAAGACGCTGACCGCCTCCGACGCGCTGCCTGACATCTACTTCACCTGGACGGGCAACTGGGCGGAGAACTACGTCCGCGGCGGTCGCGCGGCCGACCTCACCAAGGTGATCGGCCCTGACACCGAGTGGGGCAAGACCTTCAGCAAGGCCTCCCTGTCGGCCTTCGCCTACGACGGCCGCTACTACGGGATCCCGCTCTACAACAACGGCAAGTTCATGGGCTACAACAAGGCCGCCTTCACCAAGGCGGGCGTCAAGCCGCCCACCACCTTCGAGGAGCTCATCAGCAGCTGCGCCACCCTGCGCAAGGCCGGCTACGAGCCCATCGCCTTCGGCAACAAGGACGGCTGGCCCGCGCTGCACTACCTCCAGCAGCTGTTCGCCTACAACGTGCCGAGCGCCACCCTGCGCGCCGACTTCCACCCCTCGACGGCCAAGCTCGCCGACCCCGGCTACGTCACCGCGCTCAAGCAGTTCAAGACGCTGGTCGACACGTGCACCGACACGGGCAGCGGCACCAACGGCGTGCTCTACACCTCGGCCCAGGAGGCCTTCTCCAACGGCAAGGCCGCCATGTACTACCAGGAGATCCTGGAGTTCGACAGCGCGACGGCCGGCCGCGGGATCACCCCCGAGGACTTCGGCATCTTCCCGCTGCCGGTCCCCGCGGGCGCCGCAGGCAACCCCAAGGTGATCGAAGGGGCGCCGGAGGGCTACCTGGTCAACGCCAAGTCACCGCGCGCCGCGCTCGCCGTCGACTTCATGAAGTTCGTCACCGAGCAGGAGAACGCGAAGACGCTCTCCTCGCCCCCGTACGGCCAGCCCAGCACGGTCGTCGGCGCCGTCACCCCCGAGACCTCGAGCAAGGCCGTCTTCGAGGGCATCGAACTGGTCAACAAGGCGCCCGAGCTGGCCAGCTGGCTGGACATGGTCACGGTGCCCGAGGTGGCCGACGCGTGGCTGGCCGGCGGTGAGGCTCTCATCAGCGGCGGCAAGAAGCCGGAGCAGGTGCTCGAGAGCGTCCGCCAGGCCTCAGAGTCTGCCAAGTAGTCCGGTGCGCGCCATCGTCCAGCGGACGCTCGGGCTCGCGTGGGTCCTCCCCGCCCTCGTGCTCGTCGGGGTGTTCGTCTACCTGCCGCTCGTGCAGAACATCGGGTTCAGCACGCTCAAGTGGGACATCTACAGCGGGGACCAGGAGTACGTCGGGCTCGACAACTACACCAAGCTCCTCGACGACCCGATCTTCTGGTCCTCGTTCGGGAACAACCTGCTCTACGCGGTGATCTCGATCGTCTTCCAGGTGTTCGGCGCGCTGCTGCTGGCCGCGCTCATCGAGAGCATCCGCAGCGACCGGTGGCGGCGCAGCCTCAGGGCCATCTACTTCATCCCCTCGGCGATCTCGCTGACGGTCGCGGGCCTGCTCTTCTACTTCATGTACGAGCCGAACCTCGGCCCGCTCAACCACGCCTTCCAGGCGGTGGGGCTCGGGCTGTTCGACCAGTCGTGGCTGGGCCAGGAGAGCACCGCGATGTTCGCGATCATCGGGATGAGCCAGTGGCAGGGCTTCGGGTACTCCACCCTGCTGTTCGCCGTCGCGATCCAGCGCATCCCCTCCGAGCTGTACGGCGCCGCCGCCATCGACGGCACCGGGCCGATCCGCCGTTTCATCCACGTCACCGTCCCGCTGGTGCGCGAGATGACCGGGCTCATGACGATGGTCACCATCTCGGGGGCGTTCCAGGTGTTCAACGAGGTCATGGTCATGACCAGCGGAGGGCCGAACAACTCGACGCAGGTCATGGGCACGTGGCTCTACCGCAGCGGGTTCGTCCGCAACAACTTCGGCTACGCCGCGGCGATCGCGACGCTGATCTTCGTGATCACGCTCGGCATCGCCATGGCGCAGCTGTGGGTCACCCGCAGACGAAGGGTGGAATGGTGAAGCGCCTGAGCTTTCTCGGCGTGATCGCACGCGTGTTCATGTGGGCCTTCCTGCTGGGTCTCGCGGTGATCGTGCTCTATCCGCTGCTGTGGATGGTGCTCAACGGGTTCAAGACCAATGCCGAGCTGTTCGGCAACCCGTTCGCCCTCCCCGTCGACTGGAGCTTCACCAACTACCAGAAGGCGTGGAACAGAGGGGTGAGCGACTACCTCACCACCAGCGTGCTCGTCACGGTGACCTCGACGATCGTCACGGTCTTCGTCAGCGCGTGGGCCGCCTACGGCCTCACCAGGGTCACCATCCCCTTCAACAAGGCGATCACCGCGCTGATCCTCGGCGGGCTCATGCTCGCCCCGACCGTGGCGCTCGTCCCCCTGGTGAAGATGTTCCAGGCGATGGGGCTGTACAACAGCTTCTGGGCGCTGCTCATCCTGTACACCGCCTTCCGCGTGCCGTTCACCACGTTCCTCATCCGCGCCTACATGATCGACCTTCCGCGCGAGGTCGACGAGGCCGCGGAGATGGACGGCGCGGGCCGGTGGACGGCCTTCTGGCGGATCATCCTGCCCATGAGCAAGCCGATCATCACCTCGACGGTCCTGCTGCACGTCCTGTTCGCCTGGAACGAGTATCTCTTCGCGATGGTGTTCACCAGCGGCAGCGGCGTGCAGACTCTTCCCGTGGGCCTGACCAGCCTGATGAGCAAGCACGGCACCGACTACCCCGTCGTCTTCGCCGGCATGGTGATCGCGGCCGTCCCTGTCGTGCTGCTCTTCTTCTTCGGCCAGCGTTACATCGTCAAAGGCCTCTCTGACGGCATCGGCAAGTAACGGAGCTCCCCATGACCCTCACACTCCAGCAGCTCACCGGCTCGAACTTCGCCTACCAGCAGCTGCCGTTCGAGCGCTTCCTCGACGACGCCGCCGCTCTGGGGCGCGAGAGGCTGGAGCTGTGGGGCATCGCGCCGCAGTTCCACATCCCGCAGGTGAGCGACGCCGAGGCGCGGGCCGTGCGCCGGAGCGCGCAGGCGCGCGGGCTGAGCGTGCACTGCCTCACGCCCGAGCAGGTGATGTACCCGGTCAACGTGGCCTCGCCCGTCACCTGGCTGCGCGCGGCGAGCATCGCCATGTTCCGCCGCGCCGCCGAACTGGCCGCGGAGCTCGGCGCGGAGCTGCTGCTGCTGACCCCTGGCCGCGGCTTCGAGGACGAGCCGCTGGAGGCGGCATGGCGCCGCTCCGTCGACGCGGTCGGCGAGATCGCCGCCTACGCCGAGACCCTCGGGGTGGCCTGCGTGCTCGAACCGCTGCAGCGCGTGGAGTCGAACCTCGTCAACGACTCGCGAACGCTCGCCAGGATGCTCGACGAGATCGGCTCGTCGAACGTCGGCGCCGTCCTCGACACCGTGGGCATGGCGGTGGCGGGTGAGAGCGTCGACGACTACTTCGACTCCCTCGGCGACAGGGTGCGCCACGTGCACCTCGTCGACGGCAGTCCCGCTGGCCACCTGGCGTGGGGCGACGGCGAGCTGCCGCTCGCCGAGTACCTGACCGCGCTGGAGCGCAGGGGGTACGGCGGGCGCATGACCTTCGAGCTGTTCGGCGACGGCACCTACGCCTTCGACCCCAGGCCCGTGGTGGAGCGCTGCCTGTCGGCGGTGACGTCGGCACTGCCGAGGTAGGCCGATTGGACAGCCGACGGCCCCGCCTCCGATGCTGAGGACATGGAACAGCGGATCATCGGCAGGACCGGCCAGCGGGTGTCGGTCGTCGGGCTGGGCACGTGGCAGCTCGGCGCTGACTGGGGCGAGGTGGAGGAGAAGGACGCGCTGGCCGTCCTCGACGCGGCCGTCGAGGCGGGTGTGACCTTCTTCGACACCGCCGACGTGTACGGCGACGGCCGCAGCGAGCAGCTGATCGGCGCCTACCTGCGCGAGCGCCCCGACGCGGGCGTCACGGTCGCCACCAAGATGGGCCGCAGGGTGGCGCTCGACCCCGCTCTCTACACCCTCGACAACTTCCGCGCCTGGACCGACAGGTCCCGCGCGAACCTGGGCGTGGACCGTCTCGACCTGGTGCAGCTGCACTGCCCGCCCACGCAGGTCCACTCCTCCGACGCGGTCTTCGACGCGCTGGACACGCTCGTCGATGAGGGCAGGATCGCCGCCTACGGGGTGAGCGTGGAGACCTGCGACGAGGCGCTGACCGCGATCGCCCGGCAGGGGACGGCCAGCGTGCAGATCATCTTCAACGCCTTCAGGCTCAAGCCGCTCGAGCGGGTGCTGCCCGCCGCCGCCGAGGCGGGGGTGGGGATCATCGCCCGCGTGCCCCTGGCCTCGGGGCTGCTGTCGGGCAAGTACACCAAGGACACCGTCTTCCCCGCCGACGACCACCGCACGTACAACCGGCACGGCGAGTCGTTCGACCAGGGCGAGACGTTCTCGGGCGTGGACTTCGCGACCGGTGTCGAGGCGGCCGTGGAGTTCGCCGCGCTGGCTCCCGAGGGCGCCACGCCCGCGCAGGCGGCGCTGCGCTGGATCATCCAGCAGCCAGGCGTGACCACGGTCATCCCAGGGGCCCGCTCTCCCGAGCAGGCCAGGGCCAACGCGGCGGCCGCGGCGCTGGCCCCGCTACCCGAGGCGACGCTGCGGGCCGTACGGGAGATCTACGACGGCAGGATCCGCGCGCAGGCGCACCACCGCTGGTAGCCGCTCACGCCGCGACGGCGCGGGAGCGGTCGGTGGCCAGGTGGATCGCCATGCCGCCGAGCACGGTGCCCATGAAGTAGCGCTGCATCCGCAGCCACAGCGGGCGGGCGGCGAGGAAGGCCGCCAGGCTGCCCGCGGTGATGGCGATCAGGCCGTTGATCGTGGTGGCGACGACGATCTGCACCGATCCGAGCGCGAGGCTCTGCAGCAGGACGCTTCCCGCCGCGGGATCGATGAACTGCGGCAGCAGCGAGAGGTAGAGAATCGCGATCTTGGGGTTGAGCAGGCACGTGAGCAGCCCCATGGAGAAGAGCCTGCGGTTCGAGGCGTGCTCGAGCTCACGCGCCTCGAACACCGATCCGCCGCCGGGCCTGAGCGCCTTCCACGCCAGCCACCCGAGGTAGACCGCGCCCGCCAGCTTCAGCGCGGTGTAGGCCGTGGGCACGAGGGCGAAGATCGCCGTCAGCCCGAGACAGGTGGCGGTCAGGTAGATGGTGAACCCGAGGACGACGCCCGTGAGCGAGACGAGCCCTGCGCGTCGCCCCTGCGCGATCGACCGCGAAATCAGATAAATCATGTTCGGGCCCGGCGTGAGCACCATGCCGAGAGATACCAGTGTGATTCCGATAAGCCCGCCCGTCATATGCCCACCATAGTCCGATTACGGAGAGTATCTGATCTATTACTAGGGAAGGGCACTGGCATGCAGTTCGACGACGACGCCAAGCTCGACCCTTCACAGGTGGAGGACGTCAGGGCTTCGGGCCCGAGGGCGGGTGGAGGCGGGGGCGGCCGCGGAATGATGCCGGGAGGGTGCGTGCTGCCCGTCGGCGGGAAGGGCGGCGGCTGCCTGCTCCTTCTGGTGGGTGTGGCCGCGCTGTTCCTCTTCCAGATCGTGCCGACGAACTTCAGCGGCGACGAGCCGCAGAGCCCCGCCCCGTCCGCGTCGAGGGCCGAACCGCAGGGCTCGCCGAGCGGCAACCTGGCCTCTCGCTGCCGGACGGGCGCGGACGCCGACCAGTCGGAGGACTGCCGCATCGTCGGCACCGTCAACAGCATCCAGGCCTACTGGAAGCAGGCCTTCACCGGCAGGGGCCGCACGTCGTACACCCCCGCCAAGACCGTGCTGTTCTCCAGGGCCGTCAACACCGCCTGTGGGGCGGCCGACTCCTCCGTCGGCCCGTTCTACTGCCCGAGAGACCAGAAGGTGTATCTCGACCTGACCTTCTTCGACACCCTGCAGCGCGACTTCGGCGCGAAGGGCGGGCCCTTCGCGCAGGCCTACGTCATCGCCCACGAGTACGGTCACCACGTCCAGAACCTGCTCGGCACCATGAACAGGGTCGGCAACGACCGGCAGGGAGCCACCAGCGGAGCCGTACGCCTGGAGCTGCAGGCCGACTGCTACGCGGGGGTCTGGGCCGGCAACGCCGTGCGCACGGGGTTCTACACCCAGCCCTTCACCCAGGCCGACATCGACGAGGCGCTCAGCGCGGCCGCGGCCGTCGGGGACGACAGCATCCAGCGCCGCTCCCAGGGCAGGGTCGTGCCCGACGCCTTCACCCACGGCACCTCAGAGCAGCGGGAGAAGTGGTTCAGCGTCGGCTACAAGAGCGGCGACCCGGCCCGCTGCGACACCTTCACCGGAGGGATCTGACTGATTCGCGGTCTGGAGGGCAGATGCCAGGCCATGGATTTCCGAGACGAGGCCCAGCTCGACTCCTCACAGGTCGAGCAGCGCGGCGGCCGCGGCCTCCCCGGTGGCGGACTGGCCATCGGTGGCGGCATCACCGGCATCATCGCGCTCATCGCGGCCGTGATATTCGGGGTGAACCCCGGCAACATCACTGGCGGCGATCCAGCCGGATTACAGCCCACCTCCAACCTGTCCGAGCAGTGCAGGACAGGGGCGGACGCCGACCAGTCCGAAGAGTGCAGGGTCGTCGGCGTGGTCAACAGCATCCAGGACTACTGGGGGAACATCGACGGCTACCAGCAGGCCAAGACGATCCTGTTCACCCAGGCCGTCAACACCGGCTGCGGCGCCGCCGACTCCTCCGTCGGGCCCTTCTACTGCCCGAGCGACCGGCAGGTCTACCTCGACCTGACCTTCTTCGACACCCTGCAGCGCGACTTCGGCGCCAAGGGCGGCCCCTTCGCGCAGGCTTACGTCATCGCCCACGAGTACGGTCACCACGTCCAGAACCTGACAGGCCAGATGGAGCGCGTGGGCCAGGATCGTCAGGGTCCCGACAGCGGCGCGGTGAAGCTGGAGCTGCAGGCCGACTGTTACGCCGGGGTCTGGGCCAAGCACGCCGTGGACACCGGGTTCTACGAGAAGGCGTTCACCCAGGCCGAGATCCAGCAGGCGCTGGACGCCGCGGCCGCCGTCGGGGACGACCGGATCCAGGAGCGCAGCCAGGGCAGGGTCGACCCGGAGGCGTTCACGCACGGAACTTCCGAACAACGCGTCACGTGGTTCGGAAACGGCTATCAGAGCGGCGATCCGGCCGAATGCGACACCTTCAAGAAGGGCATCTGAGCTGCGATGGGAGCGCTGAGTAACGCAGGGATGCGAATTCTCTTCTAAAATCGATGGGGTGATCTTCAAGTTGGTCGGCGACGGACGCCCCTATCCCGAACACGGTCTGAGCAATCGCGAGTGGGCTCAGATCCCGCCGAGGCAGGTCCGGCTCGACTCGCTGGTCACCACCAAGGCCATGCTCGACCTGCACTCCCTGCTCGCCGCCGACTCCACCTTCTACGGCGACCTGTTCCCGCACGTCGTGCAGTGGCGAGGCGAGCTCTACCTGGAGGACGGCCTGCACCGCGCCCTGCGCGCCGCGCTCCACCAGCGCTCCATCCTGCACGCCAGGGTGCTGGAGCTGCCCTCCTGACCTCAGGATGCGACATGCCCAGAAACGACACGATCCCGCCCGATCGAGATGATCGGACGGGATCAGTTGCCTGGCGGTGGTGCCTCTCAGGCTGCTGCGCCTCGGCCGCGTCCTCCTCCGACTGCGCGAGGAGCGAGGCCTGACCGGCGACCAGGTGTGCGCCAGAACGGGCTGGAGCCCGAGCACCTTGAGCCGCCTGGAGCGTGGCAAGACTGTCCACGTGCTCCCGGGAGACATCCACGTCCTGCTGAACATCTACGCGGCCGAGCAGAGCGTGCGCGACGAGTGCATCAAGCTCGCCATCTCAGCTCGCGCAAGGCCCTACTGGGCAACCTGGTGCAGCTGTCCAGCGAGCTGACCACCGACACCGGCGTGGACCTGCTCGGCTACCTCGCCCGGGCGGCCGGTAGGGCGATCGGCAACGCCTTCGGCGCTCACCTGGTCACGGGAACCGGCACCAACCAGCCCTCTGGTGTGGCGGTCGTGGCGACCACCGGCAAGACCGGCGGTGCCGGGGTGGCCGGCGCGTTCACCGCTGACGACCTGATCGACCTGTTCTTCAGCGTGATCGAGCCCTACCGGATGAGCCCCTCCTGCAGCTGGATGCTGCGCGACGCCTCCATCGCGGCCGCCCGCAAGCTGAAGGACGGACAGGGCCAGTACATCTGGCAGCCCGGCCTGGTCGCCGGCGCCCCGGACACCATCTTGGGCAAGCCGGTCCGCTCCGACCCGAACGTCGCCGCGATCGGTACTGGCGCCAAGAGCGTGCTGTTCGGCGACTTCGGCGCCTACTTCGTCCGCATGGTCAACGGCATCCGCTTCGAGCGGTCCGACGACTACGCCTTCAACACCGACATGGTGACCTTCCGCGCCCTGCTGCGCGGGGACGGCCTGCTCGCCGACCAGACCGGCGCCATCAAGGCCTTCGTCGGCGGCGCGGCCTGACCGGCAGTTCCCCACCTCGGCCGCTTCGCGTTCGACGCGGAGCGGCCGAGGCTCCTCCCCTGAATAGAAGGAAAGGGCAGTCATGCGCGTACAGATGTTGATCACCATGTCCGGCACCCGCGACGGTGTCGAGTGGCCCGCACGGGGTGGGTACATCGACCTGTCGGAGACCGAGGCGCACACTCTGATCTCGATGGGCGCCGCGCAAGCCGCCGACGAGGACGACGAGGTCCTCGAGGCCGACGCCGACACGGCGCAGGACAGTGAGCGCGAGCAGGCAGGCGACCGGCCGCTGGTGGAGGCGGCGGCCGTCGACCACGACCAGGCGGAGACCGCCGACGCGCCAGCCAAGCCGACGGCCAAGCGCGGCCGCCCCACCAGGCAGGCCTGACCAGCCATGCCGATCGTGTCCCTGGCCAAGGCCAAGGAGCACCTCAACATCGACGTCGCCGACTACGACGCCGAGCTGACCGGCTACCTCGGAGCGGCCACCGAGGTCGTCGAGCACTACGTCGGCGCTGTCGAGCCTCGGTCCCTGACCGAGCGCTACTCCGGCGCCGGTACGGCCGAGCTCATCCTGCGTCATCCGCCCGTCCAAGCCGTCACCGCGGTGGTGGAGAACGGCACCGCGCTGGCGGCCGCCGACTACTCCCTCAGCGACTCTGGCGTGCTGGTGCGGATGGCGGGCCATCGGCCGCGCGTGTGGCCGTACGGCAGGAACAACATCACCGTCGACTGCACCGCGGGCCGCGCGAACGTGCTCGACAACTACGTGCTCGCCGGGTTGATCATCATCGGGCATCTGTGGGAGACCCAGCGCGGATCTGGCGGCAGCCCGCTGCCCGGCGGCAGCAACGACAACATGCTGTTCACCCCCAACTTCAGCTTCGCCATCCCGCGCCGCGCGGTGGAGCTGCTGCAGACCTCCCGCATCCCTGGAGTGTGACCATGGCGACCTCCCGTGTGCCGGAGATCATCGACAACCTGCTCGCCGCCCTGGCTGCCGCCCCGCCGCTGGCCCACCCGGTCAGGGTGTACGACGGACCGCTGATCAGCGGCGAGCAACCCGCCGACTCAGTGTTCGCTGCAGGCGGGCCTGAAGTACAAGCGCGCCAGCCGAGTCACCAAGAGCCGCGTCACCGCCGGCGGTGACATCGAGCTGCCGATCGCCACGCGCGGCATGGGCCTGCTGTTCAAGCACATGCTCGGCTCCACCGGCGTCCCCACTGTGATCGCCTCCACCACCGCCTACCGAACGGTGCACATCCCCGTCGGCAAGCTCGGGCTCGGTCTCACCATCCAGGTCGGCCGCCCCGAGGCGGCGACCGGGCTCGTGAGACCGTTTACCTTCCGCGGCTGCAAGATCACCGAGTGGGAGTTCAGCCTCTCCGACAACGACGTCGCCAACCTCAAGCTGAGCGTCGACGCGATGGACGAATCCACCGTGACGGCGCTGGCCGCGGCCAGCTACTAGCGGCAGGCCGCGGCTGACCTGTCCGGCAGCAAGGCGACGGTCGACGACGGCCAGGCGCCGGTGCACGTCATCCAGATGCGCGGCGACTTCGTCGGCCACATGGCCACCGCGCCGAAGGGCGCACCCACGCCGCGCGGCAACACCATCACGCTGACCATCGACGCCGCCACCGGCGAGGTCACCGACTGGAGCCTCGGCAACCAGAGCCGAGACCTGACCAAGCTCGGCGCCGTCAAGAGCCTGTAGGCGGCGGCCAGCGTTCATGGCCCAGCCGTACCAGCCCGGATCTGCTCATAGGCCCGGGCTTCGTCGTTCCTACAGAAAGGCAGCAGCCATGAAGATCGAGACCAAGCGGTCCCTACGGACCGCGCTCCAGACCGCCACCGGCTTCGCCGTCGCGCTCCCCGCCATCGTCGGCGCCGCCGGCATCCCCGAGACCCTGCCATGGGTCGCGGGTGGCCTGGCCGTCGCCGGCGGCTTCGCCCGCGTGATGGCACTGCCCAGCGTCCAGGCGCTCCTGCCCAGCTGGCTGCGCACCACCGAAGAGCCGCCCGCCGAGCCCACCTCTGAGCCGCCGTACCCGTACAGCGGCTGAACTCGACAGGCATTACCTCACGGCGCCTCCGTCCACCTTCGGGTGGCGGAGGCGCCTTTTTGTGTTACGTAAGGAACGAGACGTTTACCTCCTGGCAGCCCGAATACCGGCCACGAGCGCGGCGATGAGGATTCCGAGGATGAGCAGGACCAGCGGGACGGGCGCCAGCAGGAGCAGCAGAACCAGAATCACCACCGCGGCGACCCTCTGGGGCACGGTGGCTCCGGACCACGCGCCCTTGGCACCCGCCCACACGGGGTTCTTGCCCTGCAGATGGGCCTTGCCAGCTTCGTAGGCGGCTCGCTCGAACGGCCCCCGGGATGCCATCGTGCGCTCGAGGTCGCGGAGCCACTCGCCCACCTGGCGCGACAGCTTAGCGGCCCCGTACGTCAGGAGCTCCTCGATCAGGTTCCCGAGCGCCTGTGACAGTTCGGGCGGTGAGACCGGGACGTCTTCCCGTGCTTCGGCCGCGATGCTCGATGTGCTCATGTCGGCCCCTCCTACGTCAAAGATTACCTCTCCCGATGCGGGAGCGGCTGAGTGGCCGGGACGCGAAGAGGGCATTCCATGGCCTGAAGGCTGTCAACAGGCGGTCCTGGCCAGCAACATTTCCCGCCAGCTCTTCCGCTGGCGGAATGCTCACAGGGCGCGGGTGGCTCCAATCCCGCCAGCCCACATGACCCGGGCCACGGTGAGCAGCCGCCGGGTGGTGTCGACGTCGCAGGGGCGCAGCGCGGTGATCTCGCCGAAGCGTAGGCCGGTGCCGAAGGCGAGGGTGACCATGTCGCCGGCGAGCTGGTCGACGGCGTAGGCGCAGGCGATCCACTCGGGGATCTCGTGGCCGGTGGGCACGTTGTCGAGGGTGACCGTGCGGCCCTGCTGGGAGGGCAGTCGGACCCACGCCGAGGGGTTCACCTCGAGCAGGCCGGAGCGGGTGGCGTAGGCGAGCGTGGGCGCGATGACGCCGCCGTGGATGTTGATGATGGTCTTGGACGCGAAGGGGACCAGCTGGCCGCGCACGGGGCGGCGGCGCTGTTCCATCCAGGTGACCCAGGCCTGGATGACGTCGGTGGTGACCTCGGTGATGGGCAGGCCGCCGAGCGGGCCGACCCGCCGCTCGGCACCGTCGAGCCCGGCGGGCACGGTGACAACGGCGCCGCGCACGTGGCGGTCGAACAGGCGGCGGTAGTTGGTCAGCTGGCACGGCTCGGCCCGGTGGTTGGGCTGGGCGAGGTAGTACTCGAGGACCTGGCCGAAGCTCGGGATCTCGGCGGGCAGCTGGGGCTCGGGCTCGGCTGGTGCGGGGGCCAGGCCGCGGCAGCCCTTCGGGTATCCCTCGGGACGCCGCTCCCCCGCCGCTACGACGAGGGCCTTGAATCGCTTGGCGATGGTCTTGCTGTCGCAGGTCTCGCTGTCTCGGGCGCCGCCGCGGCGGCCGCCGGTGACCCAGGTGACCCGGTAGGTGAGGTGACCCTTCGCGGACTTGCGTGGAGGCTCGATCGAAGCCATTTCGTGATCCTTCCGTGTTGGAAGGCGAGCGACCACCGCCACCGGGAGACCGCATTTTCTATATCATCCGGAGTCCCGTTCCCCAACGGTTCCCCAATGATCTTGATATGCGAAGAGCCCCTGAACTGTCTTACCAGGTCAGAGGCTCTTTTTAGTGGCGGTGGTGGTGGGATTTGAACCCACGGATGAGTTGCCCCATCACACGCTTTCGAGGCGTGCGCCCTCGGCCACTAGGCGACACCACCGCGGACGAGCTTACCGGATTCTCCGAGTAGCGAAGAACTTCTTGAGCGCGGAGGAGCACTCCTCCTCCAGAACGCCGAGGATCACCTCGGGCCGATGGTTGAGCCGGCGGTCGCGTACGACGTCCCACAGCGACCCGACCGCGCCGCCCTTGGCGTCGACGGCCCCGAAGACGATGCGGTCCACTCGCGACAGTACGGCGGCCCCCGCGCACATCGTGCACGGCTCCAGGGTGACCACGAGGGTGCAGCCGCTCAGCCGCCATGCGCCCAGCGAGGCGGCGGCGCCGCGCAGCGCCAGCACCTCGGCGTGCGCGGTGGGGTCGCGGCTGGACTCCCTGTCGTTGCCGGCTCGCGCGAGCACGTCCGCGGGCCGAGGTCCCACCACCACCGCGCCCACGGGGACCTCTCCTCGCTGACCCGCCAGCTCGGCCTGCTCCAGCGCGAGGCGCATGGCGCCCTCCCACGGGCTCGGGCTCACCGCGGGCTCACCCACGGCCACGCGCTCTCACGGCAGGCCCCACAGGCTCGTCGGAGGCCGCATGGCGGGTTCACCGCAGGCTCATCGCGGGCTCATCGCAGGCGGTCGAGCTCGTCGGCGAAGGCGAGCCTCTCGGCGATGATCGAGAGGATGTCGGCGGGCAGCACGCCCTCCTCCATGCTCAGCTCGAGCAGCTCCTCCTTGCTGACGCCGAAGTCCTGCAGCAGCTCGAAGTCACCGGCGGGCCGTACGCCGAGGTCGGTGCTCTCCTTGTCGGGCGCGACGCCGGCGAACTCGGCGAACAGCTCGCCCACCTGACCGTTCACGCCCGCCTGCGCGTCGGACAGGAAGACCCTCGGCTCCTCGTCGCCCCTGTAGCGGGCGATGGCGAACCATTCGTCCTCGACCTCGACGCACAGCAGCGCGAGCTCGTCGCCGACCAGCCCCAGACTCTCCTGGACGGCGTCGCCGAGGTCGTCGACGATCTCCGCGGCGCTCAGGTCGACCTCCGCGCCGCTCCACCCTTCGGGTGTCCTGACGAACGCGGCCGAGAAGATGGCGCTGGAGGGCATGCCGGTGCTCCCGAGATCAGCCGAAGACCGAGTCGATCGCGCGCTCGAACGGCTCGGAGAAGCCGAGCCGCGCGGCGATGCTGGACAGCACGTCCTCGGGGTGAAGGTCGATGTCACCGGAGAGGATGCCCAGCTCCATCTCGTCCAATCCGAGGTCCACGAAGATCGACAAATCGCCCGCGGGCAGGACGGTGTCCTCGTCCTGGAGAATCTCGTCGAGCTCGTCCTCGTCGGGGACCGGGACGTCGAGATACTCAAGGGCCTGCTGCGCCAGCGGGTAGTCCCACGAGGCGGCGATGTCGGACAGGAACACGTCCACCCGATCGCCCAGCACGCGCAGCGCCACGAAGAACTCGTCGCCGACGGCCACCAGGCCGATGGTCCCGCTCTCGCTCGGCTGCTGCTTCAACGCGTGGATCAACCCGTGGAGATCGGAGGTGAGCGCGACGGGAAGCAGCTCGGCGTCCCAGCACTCGTCCTCTCGATAGACCACGATGGCGAAGTCGAGCGCATCTTCGTCTGTCATCGTCCACCCCACCCGACGTGGCCTCTACGACCTTCAATGCTTCCAGAACCGTCCACTGAGCGTAGGGCCCTCCGACCAAATTGTGATCAAATCCAAGTACGCGACGTGCCGGTACCTTCCACACAAGATAGCGTTGTCCGTTATGGAGACCCTCGTCGTCGATCACCCCCTTGTCGCACACAAGCTGACCACGCTGCGCGACGTCCGCACCGACTCGCCCACCTTCAGGCGGCTGGCCGACGAACTGGTGACTCTCCTGGCCTACGAGGCAACCCGCGACGTCCGGGTCACGGACGTGACCGTCCAGACCCCCGTGGCCCCGGCCGACGGCGTCCGGCTGGCCAAGCCATACCCGCTGGTGGTGCCCATCCTGCGGGCCGGGCTCGGCATGCTCGACGGCATGACGCGGCTGCTGCCCACGGCGGAGGTCGGCTTCCTCGGCATGATCCGCAACGAGTCGACGCTCCAGGCTGAGACCTACGCCACCCGCCTGCCCGACGACCTGTCGGGGCGGCAGTGCTACGTGGTGGACCCGATGCTGGCCACGGGCGGCACGCTGGCGGCGGCGATCCAGTTCCTGTTCGACAGGGGCGCCGTCGACGTGACCGCGCTGTGCCTGCTGGCCGCGCCCGAGGGCCTGGCCTACATGGACAAGGTCTTCGCCAACTCCGGCAAGCCGATCAGGGTCGTCACCGCGGCGCTCGACGAGCGCCTGAACGAGCACGGCTACATCGTCCCGGGTCTGGGGGACGCGGGAGACCGTCTCTACGGCGTGGTCTGATCAGCTCTTTTCCTCCTCTAGGCGCTCGCGTTCGTTACATTCTGTGGTTGCATGGGTACGTAGAGTGATGAACGCATCTCTTAGGCACCGCGTTCCGAGCGGCGCATACCGGGGAGCACCATGAGCGAGCCAGCCACGAGTCCGTACGCGGAGGTCGAGTCCGCCCTCCGTGACGAGTTCGCGGGGATCCACTCCGCGAGCACCGTCACCCGCTGCGTCGAGGCCGCGCACTACGGCGCGCTCGAGGTCACCGGCTATGCCCACCCGGGCCTGGTCGAGAGGATCGCTCGCAAGCACCTTCATGTCCTCGCGCTGGTGGCCAGCGAACGAGGTTAGTCAAGATCGAAATCCCGTGACGCTTAAGACTTGTCGTGGTCTGTTGCGCTTTACCCGGCCGCTTGGCTGGGTAATGTATACGGCGGGTGTAGTGGGTACGTGGTAGTGGAGGCGACAGTGCAGGTCAAAAAGGTCCTCACGTATGGTGGTATCGCATTCGTTGCGTACTACCTCTTCGCGCGACCAGCCGACGCAGCGGACGCGGTACGAGGCGCGTTCGACACAGTGTTCAACGCGGCCGACTCGCTAGCTCAATTCTTCAACAGCCTCGCATGAGACTTGTGACCCACGGGGACTCTGCTCCGTCGTCGGTCAACCGGTACCTACTCCCCCACGAACACCAGGTCATCATGGTACGGCGGCATCCCGCCGTACTTCTGCGTCCGGTCGCCGAGGTCTTCGGCGGCCTGATCGTCGCAGGGCTGCTCAGCAAGTTCTTCGGCGACCAGGGCGGCGGCACCGCCTTGGTCGTCGTGTGGTGGCTCTGGCTCCTGTTGCTGATCCGTTTCGTATGGAAAGTCGCGGAGTGGTCGGTCGACTACTTCGTGGTGACCTCGAAGCGGATGTTGCTCACCACAGGGCTCATCACGCGCAAAGTCGCGATGATGCCACTACAGAAAGTCACGGACATGAGCTTCCAGCGCTCACTGCTGGGGCGCATGCTCGGTTATGGGGAGTTCATCCTCGAGTCAGCAGGTCAGGACCAGGCGCTGTCGACCGTGGAGTACATCCCGTATCCCGAGACCCTTTATCTCGAGGTCTGCCAGATGCTTTTCCCGAGCAAGGACGAAGGGGACGATTAACCCTCTGTGAAGAGATTTCTCGGGTGGGGATACCCGATTCGGTCGCTTCATGCAATCATTGCGACACATTGACCCTTCCCCGCCCTGAGAGATGAGATGCCGAGTCAGGGAACAATCGGTGACCGCGTCCGCGGACTGCGGCTTAACAGGCGGATGTCCCAGGCCCAGCTGGCCGGGCCCGACCTGTCGGACAGTTACGTCTCACTCATCGAGTCGGGCAAGCGCACGCCGACTCCGGTTGTGGCACGCCTCTTGGCCGAACGGCTGGGATGCACCACCGAGTTCCTCCTTCACGGGATAGAACCTCGGCAGCGCATCGACACCGAGCTCGGCCTTCGTCATGCCGAGCTCGAGCTGCGTCACGGCGACCCCAACGTCGCCGCTGAGCGCTTCACCGAGATCATCAAGGCCGCCGGTGAGGAGAACGCACTTCTCGCCGCGCATGCCAGGCTCGGCAGAGCGCGCGCGCTCGAGGCACAGGGCAGGCTCGGTCCTGCGGTCGAGGCTTATGAGCGGCTGCGTAGGGAGGCAGCCGCTCATCCCGAACGCCTTGCCGACCTGCCGCTGACCGTCGCGCTGTCGCGCTGCTACCACCTCGCCGGCGACCGCCTGCGCGCTCGTGACCTCGGCACCACCGCCTTCGGGCAGGCCTCCAGGCTGGCCGTCACGCAGGGCGAGCTCGCCGTCGACCTGGCCGCCGCGCTGGTCGAGACCCGCTCCGACGACTCCGCCGAGCTGGCCTACGTCCGACAGGTGCTCGCCGCCACCGGCTTCCCTGAGGTTGTGGACCGTTCCGCTGAGATCCACGCGCTGTGGAAGGCCAGCATCGTGGCCGCCTCGGGTGAAGACTCCGCGCTGGCCGTACGGCTGGCAGACGACGCCATCGCCGCAGGTCGGCCGGCTCGTCTGGCGGTGCGCCTCGGGCACGTGGCGATGGAGTGGGCCAGGCTCGGCCTCTCCTCCGCCGAGGAGGCCGAGGAGTTCGCCGTGGCCGCCACGCGGATCCTGTCGGCCTTCGCCGACACGGTCGCCGATCACGCCGAGAGTCTGATCGTGCACGGCCGGGTGCGACTTCGCGCAGGTGACGCCACCGGTGCGGCCGAGCTCGGAGCCAATGGCCTCGCGCTGCTTCGTAACGTTCCAGGAACGGTCCCGGCCACGGCGCACCTGCTGCTGGCCGACGCCGCCCTGGCCGCGGAGCGCGAGGCCGGCGAGCATCTGCGTTCGGCACGGGTGCTGCTCGACAGCCTGCACGGGCCTGTCTACGGCACGGACAGGAAGTCCGCCCGCTGCTGGCGGGAGCTCGGCGACCTGTACGGCAGGGCCGGGCACAGAGAAGAGCAGACGGCGGCGTATCGTAGAGCACTCGAGGCTGCCGGAGTGCGTTCCGCCATGGCAGGAGTGAAGGTCGACGTACCGATTTCCCGTTGAATAGCACCTCCGGGAGCTCCAGATTTGTGTTTTCAGGTCTGGAATAATTAGGGTCTACCAGTCATTGACTCATAGGATGATTGGTTTCCCGGAGGAGGCGGACTGTGAGTCTGCGTACGGCGCAGCGAGCTTCGCTCGTCGACCAGGTGATCGATCAGCTCAAGGAGCAGATCACCTCAGGGTCGTGGCAGATGCACGGCAAGATCCCCACCGAGACCGTGCTCGCCGAGCAACTGGGCGTGGGCCGCAACACGGTCCGTGAGGCCGTGCGTGCGCTCACGCACGCAGGGCTGCTGGAGTGCAGGCAGGGCGACGGCACCTATGTCAGGGCGACCAGCGAGCTGTCCGGCGCGATGCTGCGCCGGCTGCGGCAGGCCGAGCAGCTCGAGATCCTCGAGGTGCGGCGGGCGCTCGAAGTCGAGTCGGCGAGGCTGGCTGCCACCAGGCGGACCGACGACGACATCAAACTGATCGAGGCCAGGCTGGCCGAGCGCGACAGGGCGTGGGAGGCGGGCGACCCCGAGGCGTTCGTCGAGTCGGACCTGGCCTTCCACATGGCGGTGGTGCACGCCACGCACAACCTGGTGCTGATCGACCTCTACGAGGACTTCTCCGCCGCCCTGCGCGCATCCATCACGGCCGCGGGCACCTCGATGGACGCGCTCAACAGCAGCTACATCCCGCACGACGCGATCGCCAGGGCCATCGCGGCGGGCGACGCGGCCGCCGCCGAGCGCGCGGGCCACGCCTGCATGGAGCACATCCTCATCGCTCTCACCGACGTGTGAGCCGCTTTCTCTCCTTTACGGCGAGCCCGTCTACAGCCAGTACGGCAGAGCCCCCTCACGGCCACCGCAGTCAGCGGTGGCCGTCTGTCTTTCACGCGTCCTCCAGCGGGACTTCAGCCTCCCACCGTTACGTCGCCCGCAGAATGGCTCAGCGGCTCGATGTAGGCGTTACGGGCGCCGTTTCGGCCCGGCCGCGTCGGCTCGGGGAGCGTGTCCCCGGAGGGACGCCGTCCCCGTGCCATGGGTGGGCCGGGGGTGGCCTGCCGTACAGGCTCGTGGTTCAGACGATGCGCAGGGACATGACCAGGTAGTGGAAGGCGGGGGCGGCGTCGCCGGGAACGTCGGTGATCAGCGCGGGACGGGTCGGGGACTCCATGTTGACGCTGGCGAACTCCGTGTCGATGCCCGTCAGCCCGTCGAGCAGGAACTGCGACTGGAAGGCGATCTGGATGTCGTCGCCCCGCAGGTCGCACTCGACGACCTCGGCGCCCCTGCCCACGTCTCCCCCGCCCGCCTGGATGAGGACCTGGCCCTGGGTGAAGGAGAGCTTGACGCGGGTGTTGCGCTCGGCGACCAGCGCCACACGCTTGATGGCCTCGACGAACGGGCCGACCCGCACGTCGGCGCGCAGCGGCCAGTCGCCGGCCAGCCTGGCGCGGTAGTCGATGAACTGTTCGTCGAGCAGCCTGACCGTGGTGCTCCTGCCGACGCTCTCGAAGCCCGCCACCCCGTCGCCCATGGCGATGGACACCTCGCCGCCGCGCAGCGACTTGGCCACCTCGACCAGCACCTTGGCGGGCACCATCGCCGAGACGTTGAGGTCGGGCTGCGAGGGACGCCAGGTGAAGTCGCGGGCGCCGATGCGGTAGCGGTCGGTGGCGGCCATGGTCACCGCGTCGCCCGCGATGTCGACCCTGATGCCGGTCAGCATCGGCAGGGTGTCGTCGCGGCTGGCGGCCGGCGCCACCTGGCCCACCGCGGCCGCGAACACGCCGCCGCCCACGGCGCCGACGGCCGGCGGCATCTGGGGCATCGTGGGGAAGTCTTCGACCGGCATCGTCACCAGACCGAACTCGGCGCTCCCGCAGGTCAGCACGGCCTCGGCGCCGTCGGTGACGATCTGCACCGGCTCCTGGGGCAGGCTGCGGCTGATCTCGGCGAGCAGCCTGCCGGGGATCAGCACCTTGCCTGGCTCGTCGACCTCGGCCTCGACGCGCGCCTGGGCGGAGACGTCGTAGTCGAACGCGGACAGGGTGAGCTCCTCCCCCGCCTCGAGGAGCAGGCCGGAGAGCACGGGAGCGGCAGGGCGGGTGGGGAGAACTCGGGCAGCCCACGCCACCGCGTCGGCCAGCACATCGCGGTTAACCCGGAACTTCACCTGAGCCATCCCTTCGTCGCCGGTTTCTCACCAAACGGTAGCCTGCGCGACCGACAAAGCTGACGGTGCGTGTCCGAACTCGTGCGGAAGGACGCCACCGGCCCGTAGGAGGCGCGGCCGCTCAGCGGCGCGCGGCGTTGAGATAGGCCAGGACGGCCAGCACCCTGCGGTTGTCGTCGTCGGAGGGCGCCAGATCCAGCTTGGTGAAGATGGCGGCCGTGTGCTTGGCCACGGCGCTCTCGCTCAGGTGGAGGCGCTGGGCGATGGCCGCGTTCGACCTGCCCTCGGCCATCGCCCCCAGCACCTCGCGCTCACGCGGCGTCAGCCTGCCGAGCGGCTCGTGCCTGGCGTTGCTGGCCAGCAGCTTGGCGATGACCTCGGGATCCATGGCAGTGCCGCCCTCGGCGACCCTGCGCACCGCGTCGACGAACTGCGAGGCGTTGAAGACCCTGTCCTTGAGCAGGTAGCCGACCGCGCCCGAGCCGTCGGCCAGCAGTTCCCTGGCGTAGAGCTGCTCCACGTGCTGCGACAGCACCAGGATCGGCAGCCCTGGAATCTGCTTCCTCGCCGACAGCGCGGCCTGCAGCCCCTCGTCGGTGAAGGTGGGCGGCAGCCGTACGTCCACCACCGAGACGTCGGGGCGCAGCTCGATCAGGGCCCGCTCCAGCGAGGGTCCGTCGTCGACGGCGGCCACGACCGTGAAGCCGTGCGCCTGGAGCAGATGGACCAGTCCTTCCCTGAGCAGGTAGAGGTCTTCGGCGATCAGCACGCGGTTCAGCATCGGCTGAACCAGGGGCGGCGGGGAGAGGCCTCGGCGATCCAGCGTTCACGCGAATGCCGCATCGGCAGGTACAGGGCCACGCCGTACATCAGCATGCCGAGCGACACCATTCCGACGATCGCCGGCCACTGCCAGAAGTCAGGAAGGTACAGGGCCAAAAACCAGCTCCTGTGCTCGAACCCGATCGTCTTGAACACCCCCGCGACCAGACCCTGGGGAAAGAGCGGGAGCCAGGACAGCGCCCAGCAGAACACCACGACGGCCGCCTGCCACTTGGGCATCGGGTTCTTCTTCTTGCCGTACTCCTCGGGCAACACCTTCGGCACCGACATCGCCACGGTCGTGGGACCGCCCTGCGGGCTGGACAGGGCGAGCACGCCGTCGAAGGCGGCGAGCCTGCGCTCGATGCCGTCCAGCCCGCTGCCGCGCGAGGGGTCGGCGCCGCCCTCGCCGTCGTCCCAGACCATCACCGTCACGTCGCGCTCGGTGTGGGTGATGTCGACGATGACGTTGTCGGCGCCCGAGTGCTTGGCGGCGTTGGACAGTAACTCACTGATGGCGAAGTACAGCGCGGTCTCGACGGGCGTCTGCAGCCTGACGGGCAGATCCACCTCGACGCTGGTGCGCAGCGGGCTGTCCAGTGCCAGTGCCTTCACCGCGTCGCCGAGCCCGCGCTCGGCCAGCACGGGCGGGTGGATGCCGCGCACGACACCGCGCAGCTCGACCAGCGTCTCCGCGGAGGCCTCACGCGCCTTGGCCAGCAGCGCCACAGCCGCCGCGGGGTCGGTTCTGACCAGCTCCTCGACCGCGCCGAGCGTCATGCCGAGCGCGACCAGCCTGGCCTGCACGCCGTCGTGCAGGTCGCGCTCGATCCTGCGCATCTCGGCCGCCTGGGAGTCCACGGTCAGCGTGCGCGACTCCGACAGCTTGCGCACCTGCCCCGCGAGCTCGCTCTTGGCCGTCGGCCCGAGCAGCCACGCCGCCCAGTACCCGTAGACCCGCTGCGCGTGCCCGGGCAGCATCAGCAGCGGTACGGCCAGCACCAGCTTCACCACCGGGTCGAGCAGCAGCCACAGAAAGTCGCGCCAGGTCGAGGGGTCGCCGAACAGCCACTTCCACCTGTCGTTCCACGCGGGGATTCTGGGCGTCTTGTAGAGCGTGCGATCCGAGCGGTACCAGCCGTCGGCCTGCGGCACCGGAGGCGGCGGCTGAGGATGGTAGGGCGCGGCGATGCCCATCAGCTTTCTCGTCCGCCGCGTCACGCGCCTGACCAGCGCCACGCAGGGCGGGAAGAACGGGACCAGTCCCACGGTGAAGGAGGCCAGCAGCACGAGGGCCGACAGCAGCACCAGCGGCACCTCGACGACCACGAGCGCGAGCAACCAGAGGCTTCTGCGCAGCATGTCCTCCAGTCTGAGCGATGTCGCCGCCTTCGGGTACTGCACCTAGGTACACCATTGCCGGGCATCTAGCCGTCTTATCCGCTGATCAGCGACTTCCTACCGTGATGGCTATGAAGGTCATAGAGGTCACGAACCTCCACAAGCGCTATCGCGACCAGGTGGCGGTGGACGATGTCTCGTTCGCCGTCGACGAGGGCGAGATCTTCGGCGTCCTCGGCCCCAACGGAGCCGGCAAGACGACCACGGTGGAGTGCGTCGCGGGGCTGCGCACCCCCACGAGCGGCACGATCACCGTCGGCGGCAGGACGCCGCTGGAGGCCAAGCACCTGCTCGGTGTCCAGCTGCAGAGCGCCCAGCTGCCCGAGAAGATCAAGGTGTGGGAGGCGCTGGACCTGTTCGCCTCCTTCTACCGCGAGCCCGCCGACTGGCGTGCGCTGATGGAGCGGGTGGGCCTGGCCGACAAGCGCGACACGCGCTTCACCAACCTCTCAGGCGGCCAGAAGCAGCGGCTGTCGGTCGCGCTCGCCCTCGTCGGCAAGCCGCGCGTGGCCATCCTCGACGAGCTGACGACCGGCCTCGACCCGCAGGCCCGCAGGGACACCTGGGACCTCATCGAGCAGATCCGCGCGGATGGGGTCACGATCGTGCTGGTCACCCACTTCATGGAGGAGGCGGAGCGGCTGTGCGACAGGGTCGCGCTGATCTCCTCGGGCCGGGTCGTCGCCATGGACGCGCCGAGCGCGCTGATCGGCCAGGTGGAGGAGTCGCAGCGGGTCAGGTTCAGGCCCTCGGCTCCGGTCGAGGACGCGATGCTGCTCGCCGTACCCGAGGTGACAGGGGTGCGTCGGAACGGCGAGCAGCTCACGGTCACCGGCAGGGGCAACCTTGCGCCCGCGGTCACGCTGGCGCTGGCCGAGCACCAGATCGTCCCCACCGACCTGCGCATCGAGCAGGCGACGCTCGAGGACGTCTTCCTCGCACTGACAGGAAGGAAGCTGTCATGAGCAAGCTTCTGCTCGTGGAGGCCAAGCTGCACCTGCGCGACGGGTGGTACCTGCTGTTCGCGATCGGGCTGCCGCTGTTGCTTCTGCAGTTCCTCGGCAAGGTGGCAGGGCCCGCCTTCCCCGCCCTGATGGTCATGCTGTCGGCGCTGACGCTGTCGTTCAGCGTGCTGCCCGGCGTGCTGGCCGCCTACAGGGAGCAGGGCGTGCTGCGCAGGATGTCCACCACACCCGTCTCACCGCTGCGCATGCTGACCGTCCAGCTCGTGATCAACCTGGTGGTCGGGATCGTGGCCACGACGTTGCTGGTCGCCTTCGGGCCCGGCGTCCCGCGTAACGTGGCGGGCTTCGTGCTGGTGTTCCTGCTCGGCTCGGCGGCGCTCATGGCGATGGGGCTGGTGATCGCCGCCGTGGCGCCCAACGGCAAGAGCGCGCCGATCATCGGGTCCGCGGCGATGTTCCCGCTGATGTTCGTGGCGGGGATGTGGGTGCCGAGGGAGTACCTGCCGGAGGTCGTGCGCGTGATCGGCGACTACTCGGTGGCGGGACCCTTCGCCCAGGCGCTGAGCGCCACCTGGGCGGGCCAGGCGCCGCAACTGCCGCACCTGCTGGTGCTCGCGGCCGGGCTGGTGGTCTTCGGCGGGCTCGCCGTCAGGGTGTTCCGCTGGGAGTGAGGCCCCGCACGTTGGTCATCAGCGCGTAGAGCGAGGTGGAGGCGGCGATGAACAGCCAGTTGCCCTTGAGGCCGCCGAAGGTCAGGTTCGCGACCTTCTCGGGGATCCGCAGCCTGCCGATGAGCGTGCCGTCGGGGTCGAAGCAGAGCACGCCGCCCTCGCCCGCGGCCCAGATGCGGCCCGCGTCGTCGAGCCTGATGCCGTCGGAGGTTCCCTCTGCCAGCACCTTGCCTCCCGACAGCGTGCCGTCGGCGTGCACGTCGAAGACGCGCAGGTGCTTGCGGCGGGTGTCGACGACGTACAGCAGGCTCTCGTCGGCGGAGAAGGCCAGGCCGTTGGGGCGCTCGAAGTCGTCGGTCACCTTGCGGACCTCGCCCGTGACGGGATCGGCGCGGTAGACGTGGCAGCCGTCGATCTCCTGCTCGGCCCTGTGTCCCTCGTAGTCGCTGGTGATGCCGTACGGCGGGTCGGTGAACCAGATCGACCCGTCCGACTTCACGACCGCGTCGTTGGGGCTGTTGAGCCGCCTGCCCTCCCAGCGGTCGGCGATCACGGTGATCGAGCCGTCGTGCTCGGTGCGGGTGACCCTGCGGTTGCCCTGCTCGCAGGAGATCAGGCGGCCCTGGGCGTCGCGGGTGTTGCCGTTGACGTAGCCGGACGGCCGGCGGAAGGGGCCGACGTTCCCCGTCAGCTCGTCCCAGCGCAGCATCCTGTCGTTGGGGATGTCGCTCCAGACGAGATAGCGGCCGGCGGGGAAGTAGCACGGGCCCTCCGCCCAGCGCGTTCCCGTGTAGAGGATCTCTATCCGCTCGTCGCCGCCGATGCCGGAGAAGCGCTCGTCGAGGAGTTCGAACTCGGCCTGAATCGTGTTCACGTGCCGATGCTAGCCGTACCTTTAAGCTTGGAAAGATGCAGGTATACGCGCACATCAGTGACACCCACATCGGTGGCTCCGACCAGAGCGTCGAACGCACCCGCCTCGTCATGCGCCACCTCCTCTCCTTTCCAGGGCAACTGGACGCGATCCTGGTCACCGGCGACATCGCCGACCACGCGCTCGTCGAGGAGTACGAAACGGCGCGCGACCTGCTGCGCTCGCCCATCCCCCTGATCATCTGCCCGGGCAACCACGACAGGGTCCCCGAGTTCGAGAAGATCATCGGCCCGGCCAACCAGGTGCTGCGGCTCGATGGCGCGACGATCGCGCTGGCCGACTCCAGCATCCCCGGCAGGGACGACGGCCGTCTGTCCGACGAGACCATCGCCTGGCTGGACGAGGTGCTGTCGGAGCGGCCCGAGGTGCCCGCCTTCGTCGGCATGCACCACCCCGCGGTGCCGCTGGGCGTGCCGTACGTCGACGAGATCCGCCTCCAGGAGCCCGAACGGCTGGCCGCGCTGCTCGACCGGCATCCGCAGGTCGTCGCCGTCCTCGCGGGCCACGCCCACACCGCCGTCGCCACCACCTTCGCGGGACGACCGCTGATCGTGGCGCCGGGCGTCATCTCCACGCTGGTGACCCCGACGGAGAGCGGCGCGACCGTGATCGTCGACTACGACCTGCCGCCCGCCTTCGCCCTGCACCTCTTCGACGCCGACGCGGGCACACTGGTGACGCACTTCCGCCCGGTGACGCCATGACGGCACCGTGGAACGCGAAGGAGCTGACCGTGGGGCAGCTGTCCGAGCGCAGCGGCGTCGCGGTCTCTGCGCTGCACTTCTACGAGGCCAAGGGCCTGATCACCAGCCGCCGCACCACCGGTAACCAGCGGCGCTACAGCCGCGACACTCTCCGCAGGGTGGCCTTCGTCCGGCTGGCCCAGCGCATCGGCATCCCGTTGAAGACCATCAAGGACGCCCTGGCCGAGCTGCCGGAGGGCCGTACCCCGACGCGCGCCGACTGGGCGCGCCTTTCCGCCACGTGGCGCACGGAGCTGGACGACCGCATCGAGCAGTTGCTACGGCTGCGCGACGACCTGACCGACTGCATCGGCTGCGGCTGCCTGTCGCTCGACAGGTGCGTGCTGGCCAACCCGCGTGACCAGCTCGGCGAGGAGGGGCCGGGGGCCAGGCGCATCGACACCCACCTGCGGCCCCCCTCGTGTGTCACTCGCCAGGAGGAACGATCAGTGTCGGACGGCGCGCGTGGTGCAGCACATGGTTGCTGACGCTGCCGAGCAGCACCGAGCGCACGCCCGCGAGACCGCGTGAGCCGGTGATGACCAGCGAGGCGTCGAGCTCGTCTGCGAGGTCGACGATCGCCTGCCAGATCGAGCTCCTGTCGGCGACCGCGCGGTAGCCGACGTCGGTGAGACCCGAGGCGAGCGCCAGCTCCGCGCCCTCCTTGGCGTTCGCCTCCGCCTGGGCCCTGAACTCCTCGGGCTCCTCGTTCGAGACGATCGCCGAGGCGGCGGCGGCGCCGTGCCTGGCGAGCTGCACGAGCAGCGGCTCCCATACCGTGACGATCACGGTGGGCTCCGCGGCGAGATGCTTGGCGGCGAACTCGATCGCGTGGCGCGAGTCGGCTGAGCCGTCGTAGGCGATGAGGTACGTCATGGTCCCGATTCCCTTCGCTTTGCCTATCGCGTGTAGCGCTGGGGTGATCAGCGGGGATTCCTGACCGCGCTGTCTGCTGCGTCACACGGCGCGCTCGCGCGAGGCGGCCCAGGCCGCCCACTTCGCCTTCCGGGTAATGTGACTGATCGACCAGATCGGTCACGAGGAGGGCCTGTGGAGCGCGCCGACCGCATCCTTGACGCCGCCGCCGCGCTCCTGGTGCGGCTCGGCTACCGCAAGGTGACGATCGAGGACATCGCCCAGCGCGCCGGCATCGGCAAGGGCACCGTCTACCTGCACTGGCGGACCAAGCAGCAGCTCTTCGACGCGCTGCTGCTGCGGGAGGCCATCGCCTACCTCGAGAGCCTCCTGGCCGAACTGCGCCGCGACCCCGCGACCGTGCTGCCCCACCGCCTGCTGTCGTTCTCCTTCGTGGACGTCCACGGCAGGCCGGTGCTGCAGACGCTGGTCACCGGCGACACCAGGGCGCTGCAGGGCCTGCTGGCCGACAGGCCGCTGCGCAGCCAGGAGCTGCTGGCCACCAAGCGGATGTTCGAGCTGCTGGTCGGCCACGGCCTGCTCCGCGACGACGTGCCCCACCTCACCTACGCGATGAGCGCGCTCAACAGCGGCTTCTACCTCGTCGACGCCCTCGATCCGCAGGCCGCCGAGCTGGACGTGCGGGCCAAGGCCGACGCGCTGGCCTTCGTCGTCAGGCACGCGCTCGAACCGGCGACTCCCCCGGGCCCCGAGGAGCTGGCCCAGGCCGCCGCCGAGGTCATCGCCGTCTTCGAGGAGCTCATCCCGCCCTATCGCCAGTGGATCTACCAGGGCTGAGCGCGGCCACCAGCTCCTCGAGGGAGCCGATCACCGTCACCCCCTCCTCCTGGACGGCGGAGCCACCGACCCTGTCGAGCCAGAACGCGCGCAACCCCGCGGCACGGGCGCCGAGCGCGTCGACGTCGTACTTGTCCCCCACGTAGGCGACCTGACCGGGCGGCAGGCCCAGCAGCTCGCAGCCGGCCAGGAAGATCTCGGGGTGCGGCTTGGCCCTGCCGTACTCGTGGGAGCACACGATCGCCTCGCCGAAGTGGTCGAGCAGGCCGAGCGTGGTCAGCTTGGTGCGCTGGTGCTGCAGCGAGGAGTTGGACACCACGCCCAGCTTGAAGTGCGGCGCGAGCGCCTCCAGCACGGGAGCCGCGTCGGGGAAGGCCGCCCACGCCTTGGTCACCAGGGCCGAGTAGCGCCCGAACCACGCCTCCTGGTCGGGGATCGCCCGCCCGAGGAAGCGCCTGACCCTGACCATCCGCTGCTCCTCGAAGGACAGCTCGCCCCGCAGGAACCTGGTGTACTCCTCCTCCATGATCCCCCGCCAGAGCGCCACCGCCTCCTCGGGCGAGGGGAAGCTCTCCAGCAGGCCCTCGGCCGCCAGATGCCCGAGCAGGCCGGTCCGCTCCGAGCTGGTGTAGTCGAAGAGGGTGTCGTCGATGTCGAACAGGACACCACGGATCTCGTCTGCCAACGCACCACCCATGAAGAAGCCAACGAATGTCCACAATCTAGCCGGAACCGCTCGCGATGACCCCGGACGGCCTGGCCTGGCAGACTGGCCGGGTGCGCGTGCTGCTGCTTGGTCCTTTCGAGGTGCGGGGTGACGACGACCGTCCGATCGAGGTGGCCGGCACCAGGTTGCGGGCGCTGCTGGCCAGGCTGTCGGCCACCGAGGAACGACTCGCGGCCGAGCTCGCCACCGGCGCGGACGTGCTCGGCGAGCTGCGCCCGCTGGCCGACGCGCACCCGCTGGCCGAACGGCTCCAGGGTCTGCTGATCCACCGCCGCTTCGCTCTGCGCCGAGGGCCATGAGGTTCTCCTTGCGGGACGCGGTGGTCGTGAGGGCCGAGGGGAAGCGAGAGGTGCTGATCTCCATGCCCCAGACGTTCGCGTAGCCCGCTGACGCGGCACTGACATGCCGGCGACGACCGTGACGGCGACCGGAGCCTCTCCCCCGGCCCTCCGACCTCGCGCAGGGCCGCGCCTGTCTGCCGCGCGCTGGGGCCCTCCTAGTGCTGGGCCATGTCCACGAAGCGGCTGTAGTGGCCCTGGAAGGCCACGGTCACGGTCGCGGTGGGACCGTTACGGTGCTTGGCCACGATCAGGTCGGCCTCACCCGCCCTGGGCGACTCACGCTCGTAGGCGTCTTCGCGGTGGAGCAGGATGACCATGTCGGCGTCCTGCTCGATCGAGCCCGACTCGCGCAGGTCGCTGACCGCGGGCCGCTTGTCGGTGCGCTGCTCGGGACCTCGGTTGAGCTGGGAGATCGCGATGACAGGGACCTCGAGCTCCTTGGCGAGCAGCTTGATCGAACGCGAGATCTCCGAGACCTCGTTCTGCCTGGACTCTGTCTTCTTCGGCGAGCTCATCAGCTGGAGGTAGTCGATGACCACGAACCGCAGGTCGTTGCGCTGCTTCAGGCGACGGCACTTGGCGCGGATCTCCATCATCGACATGTTGGGCGAGTCGTCGATGAACAGCGGCGCCTCGGCCACCTCGCTCATCCTGCGCGCGAGGCGGGTCCAGTCGTCGTCGTTCATCAGGCCCGAACGCATCGAATGCAGCGCCACGCGCGCCTCGGCCGACAGCAGACGCATGGTGATCTCGTTGCGCGACATCTCCAGCGAGAAGATGACCGTGGTCATCCCATGCTTGATGGCCGCCGACCTCGCGAAATCGAGTCCGAGGGTGCTGTTGTGCGTGGGGACGCAAGCCCTGCCGGCAAGGTACATGTGATCGCCGTTGTCCACTTCGACACAGCGGACGGGCACCGAGGGGATGGGTCTGACATCGACGATGTAGCGGACCCGGGTTGACGGGTGAGCGGTGCCGACCAGCCTGGCCGCCTTGCGTGAGAGCCGGAAGACCCTGTCGGCCGTCGTGAAGTTGATCATGTAGCAGACAGCGGAGCCCGGTGTCCTTCCGCGAACGGCCTTCGTCCGCATGGTCGCCTTGTATCCCAGGCTCAGGACAAGCTCCAGAACGTCCTCAGCGAGCCGTCGACTGGTGACGGCGAACTGGATCTGACCCTGCTTGTTGATCGTTCCATCGGAGTCGAGCAGCCCGGCGAGGAGGTCTCGCCGTTGGCGCTCCGAGGCCCTCAGATAGCGCGAGGGGACGTGCTTGGCGTTCAGGACCCCCAGGGACCGCAGGATGCCCTGGACGGTCCCGTGGTCACGGTGGCACGCCTGGCACCGTCGCAGACCCGAGGATGGCCTGCCGCAGTCAGGACAGGTGGGTGACGGCGCGGGGGCGGAGACCCCTGCCGCCTTGCCTCCGCAGCGCCGACCGCAGGTGCGGACCTGCGCGGTTCGCGGCACGAAGGCCGCACCGCACACCGCGCAGTCGCGGTGGGGAAGCGGCTCGGGCTTCGGCAGCGCGATGTGGAAAAGCATCGGAGCCGAACGGGAGGGAACGATGCGCAGCCCCTCGGATTCAAGATGGGAGACGATCTCCGGATCCGCGGTCGTGAACCTCGCTCCGGAGCTGTGGCCGTCACCCAGCCAGATCCCGAGCGCGTACGGCGACAGCGGCAGGTCCTGCTCCTCCAACTGGAAGGCCGCCGCCACCTCGACAGCGTGGTTCGGCCGTCGATCGGCCGAGGCGCAGCGCAGCGTGGCGGCGATCTCCTCAGTGGTGCGCACGGTGGCGTGCGTCGCTGTGGTGGCGGCGTTCTTCGGCCTGGTAATCCGGCTGTGCAGGGCGGCGAGCAACCGTTCGGACGGGTAGGTGGGTGCCCGGCCGACGGCTCCGGCCGCGCCGACCTGCCCCTGCACCGTGTGGAGGACGTGGCGGAACTCCTCGCCGACGAGCGCCAGGGCCTCTCGATGTGTGAAAGGTCGCTCAGGCTGCTGCGCGGCGGCCTCGTGTGCGGCTCTCGCTCTCCGGATGGAGTCTTCGTGCCAGTAGAGAGCGCGCTTGGGCTTGGGACGGCGGCCGGCCCTGGTGCTGGTCCGCCACTGGTGCCGGCCGTCGGCCACGATGACCGAGCCGTCGCTGAACTCCACCTCGTAGCACGGCCTGTCCGTCATGACGTCGGTGGCGGCGACGACCATGGTCGGCTTGCCGTCCGCGCCGATGAGGTAGTCACCCACACTGACCTGCCCCATGGTGGTCCATCCGGACGGCGTGGGCAGCGGGGTGTCGAGGGCCAGCGCCTTGCCGATCGCGGGACGGGCGGCCACGACGATCATCTGGCCGGGGTGGAGGCCGTTGGTGAGGGAGTCGAGGTCCTGGAAGCCGGTGGGGACGCCGACCATCTGGCCGCCGCGGGAGCCGATCGCCTCCAGCTCGTCGAGGGCGCCGGGCATGATGTCGGACAGCGGCGCGTAGTCCTCGGAGGTGCGGCGCTCGGTGACCTTGTAGATCTCGGCCTGGGCGCGGTCGACCAGGTCGTCGACCTCTTCGTTCTGCCCGCCGTAGCCGAAGGAGACGATGCGGGTGCCGGCCTCGATGAGGCGGCGGAGGATGGCCTGCTCACGGACGATCTTGGCGTAGTAGCCGGCGTTGGCCGCGGTGGGGACGACGGCCGTGAGGGTGTGGAGGTAGGCCGCGCCACCGACCCTGGCCATCTCGCCGCGCTTCTGCAGTTCGTCGAAGACGGTGACGGCGTCGGCGGGTTCGCCCCTGCCGTACAGGTCGGTGATGACCTCGTAGATCATCTGGTGGGCTGGGCGGTAGAAGTCGTCGGATCGGATGAGTTCGACGACGTCGGCGATGGCGTCCTTCGACAGCAGCATGCCGCCGAGAACGGACTGCTCCGCCTCGATGTTGCTGGGTGGGGTGCGCTCGAATCCTGGGCCGCCGCCGCCCGGCTCTTCGTCTTCCATTGGTTACCGCGCCCCCTCGAACACACCTAGCAGGCGGTCGCACCACCCCCACTTGTAGTCGACCGGGCTGACAGTTTCGCCCGTCGTTAGACGGTACGGCAACGCAGCCTGTGGACAACCCTGGGGGCAAGCTGTGCAGGAACCGGTGGATGGTGCGCGAGTGCTGTGGACGAGCCTGGGGATAACTCGGCGACTTACTGTGGAAACGCACTCTGACCTGCGGAGATATTGTCCACCATCTGTGGAGGAAAGAAAGTTGGCGCGACAGACCGAAGGACCGGGAGGTAAGGGGCATAATGACTAAATGCCCATTACTAGCCGGGACAGGGAGATTCTCCGACTGGCGCTCCCGGCCCTCGGCGCGCTGGTCGCCGAGCCGCTCTTCCTGATCGCCGACTACGCGATCGTGGGCCACGGGCTCGGCACCTCGGCGGTGGGCGCGCTCGGCGTGGCGGGGACCGTCCTGTCCACGTTGGTCTACCTCTGCGTGTTCCTCGCCTACGGCACCACCGCCTCGGTGGCCAGGCAGATCGGCGCCGGACACCCCGAACGCGCGATGCGCAGCGGCGTCGACGGCCTCTGGCTGGCGTTCGGGATCGGCATCGCGCTGATCGTGGTGGGCTGGCCGCTGTCCCCAGCGATCGTGGACCTGTTCGGCGCGACCGCCGCGCAGTCCGCCGACGCCGTCACCTACCTGCGCATCAGCCTGCTGGGCACGCCGGGCATGCTCGTCGTGCTGGCCGGCACCGGTGTGCTGCGCGGCATGCAGGACACCAGGACCCCGCTTGTCGTGGCGGTCGGCTCCTTCGCGTTGAACGCGCTGCTCAACGCCTGGTTCGTGCTCGGCCTGCACTGGGGCATCGCGGGCTCGGCGTGGGGCACCGTCCTGGCGCAGACCCTCGGCGCGGCCGTCTACCTGTGGGTGGTCGTCGGGGGCGCGCGGCAGGCGGGCGTGCCGCTCACGCCCGACCTCGCCGGCATCGGACAGGCGGGTACGGCCAGCGTCGCCCTTTTGATCAGGACCGTCTGCCTGCGCATCGTGCTGCTCGTCGCGACCGCCGTGGCGACCAGGATGGGCACCGCCGAACTGGCCGCCCACGCCATCGCCACCCAGCTGTGGACCCTGCTCGCCCTCGGCCTCGACGCCATCGCGATCGCGGGCCAGGCCATCACGGGACGCTCGCTCGGAGCGGGCGACGCCGACGGCACCAGGGAGGCCACCAGGCGCATGGTCTGGTGGGGTGTGTGGTCGGGTGTCGTGCTCGGGGTGCTGGTCGTGGCGGGACGCCCCTTCTTCCCCGGCGTCTTCGACGCCGATCCCCACGTGACGGGCGAACTGCTCGACGTGCTGTGGGTGGTGGCGCTCTTCCAGCCGATCTCCGGCGTCGTCTTCGTGCTCGACGGCGTGCTGATCGGCGCCGGCGACCAGCGCTACCTCGCGTGGGCGGGGGTGTGGACCACCGTCGCCTACCTGCCGGTCGCTCTCGTGGCCGACGGTCTCGTGGTCCTGTGGCTGGCGCTCGGCGTGTGGATGATCGCCAGGCTGCTCACGCTCGGGCTCAGGGCGTACGGCACCCGGTGGCTAGTTACCGGAGGGTGACCAGTCGTCAACCGGTCCGTGCTTGTCTGGCACGGTCCACGACGTGCACGGTGGAGCCTCCCTAGGGATTGGGCCATCGACGTGCGCCGCCTTCCCCTCGCCGACGCGATCGGCCTCCGTACCGGTGCCAGGCACAGCCTCCACCGGCTCTACCGGCCTGCCGATCTGGTCGTGCTCGGCCTCGGCGTGATGATCGGCGCGGGCATCTTCAGCATGGCGGGACGGCAGGCCGCCACCACCGCGGGCCCTGGCGTGATCCTCTCCTTCATGATCGCGGGCATCGCGTGCATGCTGGCGGCCCTGTGCTACGCCGAGCTGGCCTCCGCGATCCCCGCCTCAGGCAGCGCCTACACCTTCGCCTACGTCATCTTCGGCGAGGTGTGGGCGTGGGTCGTCGGCTGGGCGCTGATCCTGGA
Organism: Nonomuraea roseola; assembly: GCF_039535395.1. Classification (NCBI taxonomy): domain Bacteria; kingdom Bacillati; phylum Actinomycetota; class Actinomycetes; order Streptosporangiales; family Streptosporangiaceae; genus Nonomuraea; species Nonomuraea roseola. The sequence continues at coordinate 2,881,094 of NZ_BAAAXC010000015.1, read as the reverse complement.
GACGCAGCTGGCGGCGGCGGTCGTGGCACGGGTCTGGGCCATCTACGCCACCCAGACCCTCGCCGACCTCGGCTTCGGACAGGCGATCCCGCAGGGGGTGCTGGCGGCCTTCGTACTGGCCACGCTGACGGCCACGGTGGCGCTCAGCGCGCGCATCGGCCTGCGGGCGCTGTGGGTGATCGTCGTGGCCAAGCTGCTGGCCATCGGGGCGGTGATCGTGGTCGGCGCGACACACTTCGACGCCGCCAACCTGGGCGGGTTCATCGCGCCCGCCCAGCCGTCCTCGGGGCCGGCCGACACCGTGCTCGGGCTGTTGCTGGGGCCCACGGGGAGCTTCGGGTGGTTCGGCGTGTTCGCGGCGGCTCCGGCCATCGCCTTCGCGTACGTCGGGTTCGACCTCGTCGCCACGGCCTCGGAGGAGACGGTCGACGCGCCGCGTGCCGTACCGCAGGGGATGATCAGGAGCCTGGCGATCGCCACGGTCCTCTACATCGCCACGGCCGTGGTGATGGTGGGCATGGTGCCGTACACGCGGATCGCACAGGAGGCGCCGCTGACGGCGGCCTTCGAGACACTCGGCGAGCACGTGATGGTGCACGTCATCAACGTCGGCGCGGTCCTCGGCCTGACAACCGTGATCCTGGTGCTGATCGCAGGACAGACGCGAATCGTGTACGCCATGGCCCGCGACGGCCTGCTGCCCCGCAGGCTCGGCAGGCTCAGCCGCCGCTACCACACCCCCTCCACGGTGACGCTGGTGATCGGGACGGTCGCGATCCTGCTGGCCCAGCTGGCGCCCGTGCTCATGCTGGAGCAGCTGGTCGTGATCGGCACGCTGTTCGCGTTCCTCATGGTGTCGGTCGGCGTGGTCGTGGCGCGCCGCACGATGCCGTCCGCGCCCAGGGAGTTCACGGTGCCGCTGTCACCGCTGATCCCCGCGCTGTCGGTGCTGGCCACGCTGTGGCTCATGATCAACCTGCGGGTGCAGACCTGGGTGTGGTTCACCGCGTGGATGGCGGTGGGGCTGCTGGTCTACCTCGCGTACGGCAGGCGGCGCAGCCCGTTCGCCGCGGATCTCGCCCGTGGCGGCCGGCACCGCCGCTGAGGCGTGGTCAGAGCCTTCCCGCCTCGATCACACTGCGCAGGAAGTCGCGCGTCCTCGGGTGCTGAGGATCGGAGAAGATCTGCTCGGGGGTGCCACGCTCCAGCAGCACGCCGCCGTCGAGAAAGCACACCGTGTCCGCGATGTCGCGGCAGAAGCCCATCTCGTGCGTGGTGAGGATCATCGTCATCCCCGACTGCTTGAGCTCCCTGATGATCCCGAGCACCTCGGTGACCAGCGCCGGGTCCAGCGCCGAGGTGACCTCGTCCAGCAGCATCAGCCTGGGCTGCATCGCCAGCGCCCTGATGATGGCCACCCGCTGCTGCTGCCCGCCCGACAGCTGGTCGGGGTAGGCCCCCGCCTTCTCCGCCAGCCCGAACCGCCCCAGCAGCTCCCTGGCCTGCTCCTCCGCCTCCCCTCTGGCCACCTTGTGCACCTGACGAGGGGCGAGGGTGATGTTGTCCAGCACGCTCATGTGCGGGAAGAGGTTGAACGCCTGGAAGACGATGCCCATCCGCTTGCGCACGTCGTCCACGTCGACGCCGGGATCGGTGATCTCCTTGCCGTCCAGGAGGATCGCGCCGTCGTCCACGGTCTCCAGCAGGTTCACGCACCGCAGCAGGGTGGACTTGCCCGACCCCGAGGCGCCGATGAGACAGACGACCTCGTGGGTGTCGACCTCGAGGTCGATGCCCCGCAGCACGTGGTGGCCGTGGTAGTTCTTCCAGACCCCGTCGACGGTCAGCACGCTCACGCCACACCTGCTCTCTTCAGTGCCGTACGGCAAGCCGTCCCACGCGCCTGCGCGGTCACCGCTGACCGCCCGTCCAGGGGACGCTCCTCGTGCGCCCCCGGCTGACCGCCGCGACGGCGCACCCGCGGGCTGCGCCGTACGGCCAGGTCGACGCCCTCGCCCGTCGCGACCGCCATCACTGCCCGCGCCGTCTCTGCGACCTGGCCGCCAGATAGTCGGTGAAGCGCGCCAGCGGGATCGTCAGCAGGATGAACAGCAACGCCGCCACCAGGTAGGGCGTGTAGTTGAAGCTGGAGGCCGCGTGGATCTGCGCCTGCCTCAGCGCCTCGAGCGGCCCGATCGTGGCCACCAGCGCGGTGTCCTTCTGCAGCGAGACGAAGTCGTTCAGCAGCGGCGGCACCACCCTGCGCAGCGCCTGAGGAAGCACCACGAACCTCATGGTCTTCCCGTGGCTCAACCCCAGCGACCTGGCCGCCGCCACCTGGCTCGGATGGACCGAGTCGATACCCGACCTGATCACCTCGGCGACGTACGCGCCGTACGACAGGGTCAGCGCGATGATCCCCAGCGTCGCCAGGTCGCTCGGCACACCCTGCAGCTGCAGCGCGGGCAGCCCGAACCCGATCAGGTAGATCACCAGGATCGTCGGCACGCCACGGAAGATGTCGGTGTACGCCGTGGCCAGCGCCCGCAGCGGAAAGAAGATCGGCGCCTTGAGCCCGCGCGCCAGCGCCACGAGCAGGCCGACGATCAGGATCAGCGGCTCGGCGATCAGGAAGATCTTCACGTTGAGCAGGAAGCCGCTGAGCACGTCGGGCAGGGCGCCGGCGAACTCGTCCCAGTTGAAGAACGTCTCCTTGACGCTGGCCCAGCCGGGAGAGTTCGTCACGCCCCAGACGAGAAGGACGAGGAAGACGATCGTCGAGACCGTCGCGACGGACGCCGAACGGCGGGCCCGCGTCCTGCGGACCCGCTCCCGCTCGACCTGCCGATCACTCTTGACCCACTCGGTCGCGGTTTGGCTCGTCATCGGCCTACTTCACCTTCGGTGTCCATGCCGTGCATGGCCTAACCCGTCGGTTCCACCGACGGGTCCCGGCCTGCCAGACCGTGCCGCGACTCGCCGCGGCACGATCGGGAGCGGCGGCCGTTACTTGAGCTCGGGAGCGCCCGCGGCGGAACCGAGCCACTGCTGCTCGATCTTCGCCAGCTCACCCTTGGACTTCAGCGTCTCGACGGCCTTGTCGACACACGGCTTGAGCGCGCTGCCCTTGCCCATGACCAGCCCGAACTCCTCGGGGGTTCCGGACGTGGCGGCGAACTGACCGACGATCTTCGAGTTCTCCACCTGGGCGGCCGTCACGTAGAACGCCGTCGGCAGGTCCACCACGACGGCGTCGACCTGCTTGTTCTTCAGCGCGTTGACCGCGTCGATCTGCTCGTTGTAGACGTTCGGCTCGACCGACGGCTTGACGACCTCCTTCACCGCGGTCAGCGAGGTCGTGCCCACCTGGACACCGATCTTCGCGTCCTTCAGCGAGGCCAGGTCGGTGGCTCCGGCGAACTTCGACCCCTCGACCGCCACCACGGCCTGCTTGACCGTGTAGTAGCCCTTGCTGAAGTCCACCGCCTTGGCGCGGGCCGGGGTGATGGAGACCTGGTTGATGTCGAAGTCGAACTGCTTGGGGCCCGGTGCGTAGGCGGAGTCGAACTTCACCGTCGACCACTGCACCTCGTCACGGTCGAAGCCCATCTCTCCCGCCACGGCGAAGGCGACCGCGCTCTCGAAGCCCTGGCCGTTGGAGGGGTCTTCGTCCTTGAACCACGGGGCGTAGGCGGGCTTGTCGGTGCCGATGGTCAGCTTGCCCTGGGTGACGAGCTTGAGCTGGTCCTTGGTGCAGGCGGTGGAGGGGGCGGCGCTGGGCGCGGCGGTGCTCGCGGTGTTGTCGGCGGGCGCACACGCCACGGCGGCCATAGCCAGCGCTCCAAGCGCGAGCAGCATCGAAGGGCGGACCATGGGTGAGCCTCCACGTTTTACCTAGATGAACGTGCAAATTGTACGCGCCTCAAATAGAGGTACAGCCCCGACCCTTATGCCCGGAACACCCCTTCCCTGCCGCCCACCCACGCCGCCGCGTCCATGCATAACCCCAGCCGACGAACTCCCCCAGGGAACCGCGTGACGCAGGACCGATCGCCCCAGCCACCCCCGCAAGCCCGCCGATCCCCCCAACCGACCCGATGGCGTATCCCTGGCCCCCCGAAAGCGACGGGAACGAGCACCGACCGGGCCCCGAAAGCCGAGGAACGAGGAGGCCGAAGAACGAGGAATCGAGGGACGTGGAATCGACGGCGTCCCGGGGCGACGGGGTGAGGAGGCGGGGGCCGAGCAGGCCCGGAAGCCATGGGACCGAATCCGAGGCGACGGGCCGAGGGGGCGCAGGTTCAACCGGGCCGGTCGACGGGTGAGGAGACGGGGCCGAGCGGATCCGGAAACCGAGTGAGCCGAGGATCCAGGAACGCGGGTCGAGGGACATGGGTTCGACGGCGTCCCGGTTCGAGGGAAGCCAGGTCGACCGGGGAGGAGAAGGCGGGGGCCGAGCGGGGCCGGGAAGCCATGGGATCGAAACCGGCGCGACGGGTCGAGGGGGACGCAGGCGCAACGCGACCTTCGGACGAAGAAGACAAGGGGCAAGCGGACCCAGAAGCCGAGTGAGCCGAAGTCCGGCGGCGACGGGTCCGAGGGCCACGGCTCCGAGGGCGACGGGTCCGAGTGAGCCGAGGTCCGGGGCGATGGGTCCGAGGCGATGGGTCCGAGGCGATGGGTCCGGGGCGATGGGTCCGGGGCGAGGGGTCCGGGGCGAGGGGTCCGGGGCGAGGGGGCCGGGGCGAGGGAAAGGCCGAGGGAGACGCGGACTCCAAGGGGCAGGGAGTCGAGAGGCCTGGGTTGAGAGGGCCGACGGGTCGACGGAGGCCGGGGACCTACATGTGCCGAGGTTCGCCGAAGAGGGCCAGAGATCGAGGAGCCGGAAGGCGAGGACGCGGAAGGGCGCAGAGGCGGAAGGCCAGATAAAGGGAAAGGCCCCCGCGTCCTGAGGACGTGGGGGCCTGACCTGAAGGGGACCGTCAGCCGGCGACGACTTCGACGTCGACGGAGGCGGAGACCTCGGGGTGCAGCTTGACGCTGACCTTGTGGGAGCCGACGCTCTTGATCGCGTTGACGATCTCGATGCGACGACGGTCGAGGACCGGGCCACCGGCCTTCTTGACCGCGTCGGCGATGTCACCGGTGGTGATGGAGCCGAACAGACGGCCGGACTCGCCGGCGCGCGTGGTCAGCTTCACCTTCAGAGCGCCGAGCTGGCCGGCGACTTCCTTGGCAGTGCCCAGGTCGCGGATCTCGCGGGCGTCGCGCGCCTTCTTGATCGAAGCGATCTGCTTCTCGCCGCCACGGGTCCAGAGGATCGCGTAGCCACGGGGCACGAGGTAGTTGCGGCCGTAGCCGTCCTTGACCTCGACGATGTCGCCGGGGGCGCCGAGGCCGGAGACCTCGGTGGTGAGGATGAGCTTCATGTCGCAAGTCCTCCTTAGCGCGCGGTGCTCGTGTAGGGCAGCAGAGCCACCTCACGGGCGTTCTTGATCGCGGTCGCCACGTCGCGCTGGTGCTGGGTGCAGTTGCCCGTCACCCGGCGCGCACGGATCTTGCCGCGGTCGGAGATGAACTTCCGAAGCAGCGCCGTGTCCTTGTAGTCGACGTAGGAGATCTTGTCGTGGCAGAACAGGCAAACCTTCTTCTTGGGCTTGCGCAGTGCCGGCTTAGCCATCGTGGTGCTCCTTTCAGAGCCCCGCCGTGAAGCGGGAATGGACTCGGGCTTGTTGACAGGTGGTCAGGCCTCGCAACCTGACCGGTGAGGGGCCCGCGAACGGGCCCTTCAGACTAGAAGGGAGGCTCGTCGCTGAAGTCTCCGCCGCCGCCGCCGCCGAAACCGCCGCCGCCCGAGGGCTGGCCGCCGAAGCCGCCACCCTGGTTGCCGCCGCCGTAACCGCCGCCACCGCCGCCGCCGAAGCCGCCGCCCTGGGGCGGGGCGGGCGAGGCAGAGGCCCACGGGTCGTCGGCGGGGCCGCCACCGAAGCCGCCGCCACCGCCGCCGCCCTGACGGGTGGTGCGGTTGACCTTGGCCGTGGCGTTGCGCAGGGACGGGCCGATCTCGTCGACCTCGACCTCATAGACCGTGCGCTTCTCGCCTTCCTTGGTCTCGTAAGACCGCTGCTTGAGCCGTCCCTGCACGATGACGCGCATACCGCGCGTCAGCGACTCGGCGACGTTCTCGGCCGCCTGCCGCCACACGTTGCAGGTCAGGAAGAGGCTTTCGCCGTCTTTCCACTCGTTGGTCTGGCGGTCCATGAACCGCGGAGTGGACGCGACGCGGAACTGGGCCACAGCTTGCCCCGTGGGGGTGAAGCGCAGCTCAGGATCGTTGACAAGATTGCCGACGATGGTGATGACGGTGTCGCCTGCTGCCATGGCTGGGGCCCTTCCTCGACTCTTGGTTACGGCTCAGACTACGGCGCGCCCCCGACAGAAAGCCGGGAGAACGAGCCGCCTAGTGCACGTCCGGGCGGAGAACCTTGGTCCGCATGATGCCCTCGTTGAGGTTCATCTGGCGGTCGAGTTCCTTGACCGTGGCCGGCTCGGCGGACAGGTCGATGACGGCGTAGATGCCTTCCGACTTCTTCTCGATGTCGTAGGCGAGCCGGCGGCGGCCCCACACGTCGACCTTCTCCACGGTGCCACCGTCATTGCGGACGACAGCGAGGAACTGGTCGAGGGACGGCGCCACAGTGCGCTCATCGAGCGAAGGGTCCAGGATCACCATTACTTCGTAACGACGCATGATGGACTCCAACCTCCTCTGGACTTTTGCGGTCACGACACTCTGCCGTGACAGGAGGACGCTGACGTTTTCGCCGAGGCGCCCCTTTCGGCGACCCGGCGGCGGGGTTGACCCAGCACAACGCAGCCTGTTCAGGTTACCAGCCGCTCATGGATGGGAACTCCTCTACATGATGAGGGGGTGGTAAGCCATGCCACATGTGCTTCGTCCCGCCGAGCGCGAGAGATTCAGGCTGACGCTCAACAGCGACGGCCGCTCGCATCCGGTCGAGAACCTGCTGTCCATCGGAACGCTGCTGTGCGGTCTGTTCGCCTTCGCGGCCACCTTCTTCCCCGGGGGCCACGTGGTCGCCTCGTGGGTGGGGGCGCTGGGATTCGGCGGCGGCCTCTATTCGCAGTACGTCTCGGCGACGACGGCCCAGCGGACGCTCAACATCGTCGGGATCGTGGCCTCGTTCGTCGGGGTCGCGCTGGGAATCGCGCGCGGCGGTTTCGTCCCGTAGCCAGGGCCGGTGCGGGGAAGGCCGCCCAGGGCCTCCCCCGCCGGGGTCAGCGGATGGGCTTCACGTCCAGGCGGACGTTGTCGATCGCCCAGTACCAGTTGTTGCCCGCGTCGAACACGCGGAACCTGAGCGTGACAGAGGTGGCGCCCGAGGGAACGGCGATCTCCTTCGTCACCAGGCGGTTCTTGGCGTCCGCGCCCGCGTTGTCGGTGCCGGAGGCGGCGCTGCCGTACAGCAGCAGGCGCCGCTCCTCCCCCGTGCTGAAGACCGCCGTGACGCTGGCCTGCTGGGGGCTCTCCTGCCGGTAGTGCGACTCGAAGCCCAGGTGCAGGGTCGTCGCGCCCGAGGGGATCGGCACCGAGGGTGAGACCAGCGTGGAGTCGAACCTGCCCTTGGACGAGGGGGATCCCTTGTCGTCCCAGTCGTCGGGGTCGGCCACGGCCAGGACGCCGAGGCCGCGAGAGAAGTCGGCGCGCTCCTGGCCGCCCGTCGCCCACATGCGCTTGGTCATGAACGTCCAGCCCTGCAGGTCGCGCGTGCCCTGCGGCATGGTCGGCGCGTTCACCACGGTCCAGCCCTCGGGTGCGGCGGCCGTCCAGCCGACCAGGCCCGCGGCGGCCGGCCTGTCGAGCGAGGGTCCGAGCCTGGGCTCCAGCGACTCGAAGTCCTCGCCGAGAAGGTGGCCCGTCGGCGAGGTGAACACGCGGGCCGCCACCTCGCCCTCGGCCAGAACGTACCTGGAAGGAGTGCGTCCCCGCACCACCGCCAGCAGGCGCAGGGGTGTGGTGTCCGTGAGCGTCGCGGGGGCGGTCACCTCCCAGGTCGCCCGCGCGCTCGCGCCCGCTTCCAGCGTCTCTGGTACGGCCTGCGAGGCCGTCGCCGTCCATCCCTCCGGCACCCGCAACCGGGCCTCGACCTGCGAGACGGCCTCGGCGGCCGTCAGGGTGAGCGTCACGGTGGTGGGCCTGCCCGGCCGTACGCCTGGCTCGTCGATCGTCGTGGACGCGGGCGCGAGCCTGAGCGCGGCGGTCAGCGCGTCGGGCAGCCCCATCGCGGGGTCGGTGACGCCCTGTCCGTCGCCGGGTGCCTTGCCCGCGTAGCGACGCAGGAAGAAGGGGTCGTCGGAGACGCCGACCGCGAGGTCGTACCAGCCTTCGGCGGGCTCCTCCAGCCGGAATGTGCGCTTGGCGTGCCCCTGGACGCGCTCCTCGCGCACGCCCGCGCCGTACGCCAGGTCTCCGACGAGGACGGTGCGCCGCGTCTTGTCCCTGTTGCGCACCTCGATGTGCCGTGGCCCTTCGAAGGTGACGTCGACGCCCTCCGAGCGTCCACCCCTGAAGTGCCACAGGTACCCGTTGGGCCCGTGCACGCGCAGGTCGTAGCCGCTCTCGCCGAACTCCCAGCCGTCGGACAGCGACCTGCCCTGCTCGACGGTGTAGAAGCGCGGCAGCACGCCCGGTTCGGGATAGACGTGGAAGACCGCCGCGAGCGTCCCCGCGTTGGCGAAGGTCAGCGTGACCTTCCCCTCCTCGACGGCGGGCGTCACGGCCAGCCGGTACGGCAGCGGCCGCTGCGTCCTCGTCCCCCGCTGCTGCCGGGGGAAGGCCTGGGGGTTGGGCACGGAAGGCGAGGGCCACTTCTCCGAGTCGACGACCTTCTGCCTGTTGCCCGAGGTGTCGGGGACCTGCGGCCACACGGGATCCTGGCCCGAGAAGTCGAACACCGACATCAGATCGCCTGTGACGGCCCTGCGCCACGGGCTGATGTTGGGTTCGGCGACGCCGAAGCGCCGCTCGAGGAAGCGCAGCGTCGAGGTGTGGTCGTAGACGGTCGAGTCGACCACCCCGCCCCTGGTCCACGGCGAGACCACGATCATCGGCACCCGTACGCCCAAGCCCATGGTGTGGGGGCCTGAGATCACGCTCTCGCCGTCGGGCAGCGTGTCGGACCACGCGCCGTCGACCTTGTGACGGCCCTCGTGGTTGACGACCCTGAAGTAGCTGCTCGACCCCTTGGCCACGCGCATGACCAGCTCGCCGTCCGTGGAGACCGTGCTGGCCCCCCTGCCCGCGCCCGGCGGCGGCACCGGCGGCAGGCAGTGGTCGAAGAAGCCGCCGTGCTCGTCGTAGTTGAGGATGAAGACGGTCCTGGCCCACACCTCGGGGTGTTCGGCGACCGCGTTCATGAGCCTGGCGGTCAGGTGCTCGCCGTCCGGCGGCGCCCAGCTGGCGTGCTCGGACAGCGCCTCGGGGGCGACGATCCACGACACCTGCGGCAGCGCGCCCGAGGCGACGTCCGCGGCGAAGGCCCGCACCAGCGCGTCGCCCATCGCGTGACCGTCGCCCGTGGTGCCGACCCTGGCCATGCCCCTGTCGTGGAGCGGCTCACCCGGCTTTGCCTTCTGGAAGGGGGCGAACCAGGCGAGGGCGTTGTCGTCGTAGTTGTCCTTGGCCTGGTAGGTCTTCCAGCTGACGCCCGCGGCCTGCAGCCGTTCGGGGTAGGTGGTCCACTCGTACCCGCCCGGGATGTAGCTGTTGTTGGTGACGGGCAGGTCGCGGACCGTGCCGCCGCTGGTGCCCGTCATGAAGTGGTCGCGGTTGGTGTTGGTGTTGCACTGCACCGAGGCGTGGTACTGGTCGCAGATCGTGAACAGCGAGGCGAGCGCGTTGTAGAAGGGCATGTCGGCGGGCACGTAGAAGCCCTGGCCGAGCCACCCGGTGCCGCGTCTGGTCACGTAGCCGTCGCCGAGCCCCTCGTTCCACAGGGGCAGGGTGTCGACGTAGCCGAAGGCGGGCGCGCCCGACCGGTAGGCCCTGGTGTGGGCGGCGTTCATCGCGAACGGCAGCGTGTAGCCCTCGGTCTTGGTGGGGTCGGGCTGGTGGAAGATCGAGCGGCCGTTGACGCCTCTGACGGCTGCCCTGTCGCCGAAGCCGCGCACGCCCTGAAGCGTTCCGAAGTAGTGGTCGAAGGCGCGGTTCTCCTGCATGAAGATCACCACGTGCTCGATGTCCTGCAGCGAGCCTGGCTGGACCGGGGCGGCCAGCGCCGCGCGCATGCTCGGTGGCAGGGCCAGCAGCGCCGCGGCGCCTGCCGTACCGCCGAGAAGGGCGCGCCTGGAGATGGGGGGCGGGGTCATCGGGCTCCTCTGTCGTTCTGGACCACGACATGGATACGGGAGCCCGATGTCCGCTAGCTAGAGAGGAAACGAACGTCTTCTGAAGCTTTTTGTGCGTAAGTGAGGATTATGAGCGTTAATGAGCGTTCTAGCCCACGTGGAGGTCTCCGCCGAGGAGGATGACGAACCACAGGAAGGTGGCGAGCAGCGCTTCGGCCACGTCCTTGAGCAGGGCGGGGGTGATGTAGTCGTAGATCCAGGCCACGTAGAGGCCGACCAGGATGTAGATCAGGAACAGGAAGCTACCTATGCGATAGCGAGACATCTCTCGCGCTCCTATCGTCGGGGGGCTGCGCCTCGACTGCCCTTCTGCGCGCCCGGCAAACGAGCCGATGGTTCGTCGGTCAAGCAAGCTGCCGCTCTCCGCCCCAGGCTCGCCGCTCCAAGTAATGTGGATCGCATGGTGCGCATCGGAGCTCATGTCGATCAGGACGATCCCGCCGCCCACGCGGCCGAACGCGACGCGGAGATCGTGCAGTTCTTCCTCGGCGACCCGCAGGGCTACAAGGCCCCCGTCCTTCCGGACAAGCCCGTCGAGGGTGTCGACGTCTACATCCACGCGCCCTACCTGATCAACGTGGCCACCACCAACAACCGCATCAGGATTCCCAGCCGCAAGCTGCTGGAGCAGCACCTCAAGGCGGCCGCGAGCCTCGGCGCCAAGGGTCTGATCGTCCACGGCGGCCACCTCAACAAGGACGAGGACCCGCAGATCGGCTTCGACAACTGGCGCAAGGTGTTCGAGCGGATGGACTGCCCCATCCCCGTCCTCATCGAGAACACCGCGGGCGGCGACAACGCCGTGGCACGCAGGCTCGACAGGATCGCCAGGCTGTGGGACGCGCTCGACGGGTTCGACGTGGGGTTCTGCCTCGACACCTGCCACGCCCACGCGGGCGGCGAGGAGCTCGTGGACGTCGTCGACAGGGTCAAGGCCATCACCGGCCGCATCGACCTGGTCCACTGCAACGACTCGCGCGACGCCTTCGACTCGGGCGCCGACCGGCACGCCAACCTGGGCCAGGGCCAGATCGACTCCGAGCTGATCCTCGAGGTGTGCCGCAGGGCGGAAGCGCCGATCATCGTGGAGACGCCATTCGCAGGTCAAGCGGATGACATCGCCTTCCTCAGGAAGAATCTCTAAGGGAAATACACAGCCTGTGGATAACTTCCATGGATTACTTCACGGCGGAAGTGGGTAAAGAGCTCACCCGGCCCAGGCGCCGGTGAGGAAGCGCAGGGCGTTCAGCACCATCAGCGGGCCGAGAAGCAGGCCGTACCCGATGACCCATCGAGCGGGCAGCCTGGCGATCAGCACCCACAGCGGGAACCACAGCAGCAGCGAGCGCGGCACCGACAGGTAGTAGGCCGAGGTCAGCAGCGCGCCCGCCTGCAACCCGCAGTAGACGAACTCGCTCCACCTGCGCGTGACCAGCAGCCAGACCAGGACGGCGACGGCCACCACCGCCCCCGCGATCTCCATCCTGAAGGCGACGGCGGACTCCCCCGCGGTCATCGCCGAGTCCCACGTCGTCTGCCACGCCCGCCACGGCCAGACCAGCTCCCTGCCCCAGCCCGCCTCCTGGGCGTGCTTCCACGCCAGCCAGTCGCCGGTGAGACCGCGCAGGTACCAGGAATAGGCGATCAGCGGCACGAACGGGATGACCAGCCACGGCAGGTCCCGCTTGTGGGGCCTGCTGAACGCGAACTCCACGATCAGCGCGACCGCCAGGAACAGGCCGGTGATGCGGATGCTCGACGCCCCCGCCGCCAGCAGGACGGCCAGGGGCCACTGCCTCCTTCGCGCGGCCAGCCACGCGGGGATGGCGAACGCCAGGAAGAGGGACTCGCTGTAGCCCGCGGCGAGGAAGACCGCGGTGGGGAAGAGCACCATCGCCACGACCGCCAGCTCACCTGAGCCGCCCTCGAACTCGGCCAGCCTGGCCAGCGCCACCGCCGCCACCCCGCCCGCCACCAGCGAGATCAGCAGCCCGCACAACGCCCAGTCGTCCACCACCAGATGGACGAGCCTGAGCACGGCCGGCATCCCTGGAAAGAACGCGGGGAGCCCGGGATCGCGCGCCTGCGCGGGATCGCCCCTGTAGCCGTACTGGGCGATGGTGACGAACAGGCTGGCGTCCCACTGCTTCCACCTGGACAGGTAGTCGCTCCCGCCGACCAGCCACGGCACGGCCATCAGGCTGACGAGCAGGAGCCCCAGGCGGGAGCTGGTCCAGACGCCCAGAGCCCGCATCAGGCGAGGGAGAACCTGTCGGGTGCCCGGTCGAAGACGCCACCGCCCTGGTCGTCGATGCCCGCCTGCCGTACGACGTCCTTGTCGGGACGGAGGATGTCGCGCACCACGAAGGCCATCATGATCAGGATCGTGATGACGCGGCCCCAGACGGCGGTGAAGTAGATGTCGTCACCGATGCCCAGATGCCTGGTCGACTCGTCCTGGTAGAGCAGGTAGAGCCAGATCGCGAAGAAGTACCAGACCTCGGCGACCTGCCAGAGCGCCAGCGGCTTCCAGTTGGGCCTGGCCAGCACGGCGAACGGCACCAGCCACAGCACGAACTGCGGCGACCACACCTTGTTCGTCATCATGAACGCCGCCAGCGCCAGGAAGCAGATCTGCGCCAGGCGTGGCCGCTGCGGCGCGAGCATCGTCAGCACCGCGATGCCCAGGCAGAGCAGCCCAAGCGAGAGCATGCCGAGCAGGCTCGGGTCCATCGTGCCGAGGATCGGCCAGCCCTTGCGCTCGAAGAACAGCCACGGCGAGCCCCAGTCGATGCCGCGCTCCTGGGAGAAGACGTAGAAGCGGCGCCAGCCGTCCCATGCCAGCAGCATGAACGGCACGTTGACGACGAGCCACGCGGCCACGGCCGCGGCCATCGAGACCAGGAACGGCCGCCACTTCCAGGTGCGCAGCGTGAGCAGGAACAGCGCGCCCACGAACATCAGCGGGTAGAACTTCGTGGCGATGGCCAGGCCGAGCAGCACGCCCGCGGCCACCTGACGCCCCCGCGACCACGCCAGCAGGAAGCCCATGGACAGCGCACCGGCGACGAGGTCCCAGTTGACGTAGGCGGCGAGGATCACGGCGGGGGCCAGCGCGTACCACAGCGCGTCCCACCGGCGTGAGGGCCCCGCGACCGCGGCCATCAGCAGCACCCCCACCACCAGGCAGAGCCCGAGCAGGACCACCGTGATGTCGTAGAAGTAGACGGCCTGCGCCGCCGCGGCCCCGTCCAAGGCGGCCTGGCTCGAATCGGCGGGCGGCGCCAGCCAGCGCGCCACCCAGGCGATGACCTGCATCACCTCGCCGAGCACGACCGGGTACTCCACCTGCTTCTCGAACGCCACGTCGGCGAAGTAGGGGTTCTCCGTGACCAGCTTCCGGTCGAAGTAGAGCGGATAGATGTCGGTGTAGCAGAAGTTCGCGTACGTCTGGATGGAGTTGTTCCAGCCGCCCGTCCTGCAGGGCAGCTTCCACACGTAGGCGAGAACCGCCCCCAGGGCCGCGAACAACCCCAGGGGCAGGTACGGCACCAGCCGTGCCGTCAGCAAAGGCCGCGTCATTCCTGGTCGCGCCTGGCGGGGTCGGCCATGGGGTCGGGAACGACGGAGCCGCCACCCATCGGGTCCTCCTCCTGGCCGACGTCACCGAGCCTGTCGGCGTCGGTGGTGCCGTCCTCGGGCAGCCCGTCGCTGTCGCTGTCGCCCTCGCCACAGCCGAGCAGGCCGCAGTCGGTGTCGTCGTTGCCCCACGGATCCTCGGGCGTGCCGAACGGGTTGCTCGGGGTCGGCTTCGGGGTGGGCGTGGGCTTGGTGACGATGTTCTCGGGCTGGCCGATGCTCGCCTTGGTCGGGAACTGCTCGATCTCCTTCCCCTCGTGCGCGGCGAGCATGAACGCGCGCCAGACCTCGGTGGGTGGGCCCGCACCCTCGAACCCCAGGCTCGCCTCGAAGGCGGTGGAGTAGGGGTTTTGCATGGAGTACTTGGAGTTCTTCTTGCCGTCGGACCACGGGCAGTTGGAGTGCTTGGGCGGGACGACCTTGCCCGACTTCGTCTTGCACACCTCGCGGTAGAAGCCGACCGCGGTGGAGATCTGCGGGGTGTAGCCGACGAACCAGGCTTCCTTCTCGTCGTTGTTGGTGCCCGTCTTGCCCGCGGCGGGCCTGGAGCCCAGGCCCTTGCCTGCGGCGGTGCCGTTCTTCAGCACCGCCTGCAGCGCGACGGTGGCGTCGGCGGCGGCCTCGGCCGAGATCACCTTGCGGGGCGTCTGCCTCTCGCGCACGACCGGAGTCTTGTCGGCGGTGTCGACCTTCTGGATCACGTGGTAGTCGACGTGCTTGCCGCCGTTGGCGAAGATCGAGTATCCCGCAGCCTGCTCGACGGGCGACACCAGGGCGGAGCCGATCGAGAAGCCGTAGGTGTGGTCCTTGATGTCCTGTTCCATCCGCTTCTCGCCGAGGCCGGCCTCCACGGCGATCCGCTTCACGTCCTCGAGCTGGCCGGGGAGCTTGTAGGCCATGGAGACATAGGCGGTGTTGACGGAGTCGGCGGTGGCCTTCACGACGTCGACGGCGGGGCCCACATTGTGGCTGTTGCGGTAGCCGCCGGGCTGCTGGCCGGGGATCACCTTGGGCACGGTCTCGTTGCCGGGGACGTAGCTGTTGAGGCTGTAGCCGGCGTCGAGCCAGGCGGCGAGCACGTACGGCTTGAACGCGGAGGCCGCCTGCTTGTAGGACTTGAAGGCGTCGTTCCACGGGTCGGTCAGGTAGTTGCTGCCGCCGTAGAAGGCGAGGACACGGCCCGTCTTGTTGTCAACCGCGGCCAGACCCGCGTGGTACTCCTTGGGCATTCTCTTCAGGACGCCCTCGGCCGCGATCTTGGCGTCCTTCATGAGCTTTCTGTCGAACGTCGTGGTGATCCTGTAGCCACTGCGCTCGACCTCGTCGCTGGAGATCTGGTACTTCTCCTTCAGCTCCGCCAGGGCCGCCTCGACCATGTAGCCCTTGACCCCGGCGAGCTCGTTCTTCTTGCTGGCGGCATCGACCGTGGGGTACTTGGCCGTCGTGGGCAGGCTCGCGTACTTCTGCGGGAACTGCTGGGCCATGTAGTCGATGACCGTCTTCCAGCGGTGTTTCAACCTCGGGTCGTTGATCTCCCAGTTGGGCTGCTGGATGCGGGCCGCCAGGTAGGCCGCCTCCGAGGGAGTGACGTTGCTGGCCTTCTTGCCCTTGCCGAAGTACGCCTCGGCCGCCGCCTCGATGCCGTAGGCACGTCCGAAGTTGACGGTGTTGAGGTAGTTCTGAAGGATCTGCTCCTTCGAGAGCTCCTTGTTCAGCTTGACCGCGACGAAGATCTCTTTGATCTTCCGCTCGATGGTCTGCTCCTGGCTGAGGCCCTGGTAGTAGTTGCGGGCCATCTGCTGGGTGATGGTGGAGGCGCCCTGGAGCTGCTGGCCCGTCGCGGTGCTCCACACCGAGCGCGCCATGCCGGAGAGCGAGATGCCGGCGTCCTCGTAGAAGGTCTTGTTCTCGATCGCGACCGTGGCGTCCTTCACAGCGTCGTTGATGTCGCTGATGTCGACGTTCCTGCGGGGCGTTCCCCAGCGGGCGATCTCGGTCTTGCCGTCGTTGTAGTAGATGATGCTTTCCTGAGCCGTCGCCTCCACCTGCGCCGCCGTGGGCAGGGGGGTGTTGGCGTAGCCGACCCAGATCATGGCGAAGACGCCGGCCGCGACCACGACCATGCCCGCCATGACGATCTTCCAGTTCGGGATGAACCGTTTCCAGCCGCGGCCGCCCTTGCCTTCACCACCGCCGCCGCCACCACCGCCACGGCCCGGACCCTCGGGGCCGCGCGGTCCGCGTCCACCACGGGAGCGGCGAGGGGCGGGACCGCCCGCCATGGTCTCCTCCATGGCACGGCTGCGGGTGGCCGGGCCACCGGTGGGGTACTGCGCGGTCTGCTGAGGCGGCATCTGCTGCGGGCCCGACGGCTGCCGCCCGGGCTGCGGCCCTGACGGGCCCTGCCTGCCGGGAGATCGCTGAGGACCTGAGGGGGCGGGCGGCTGCGCGTCCATGGCCCCGGTCTGCTCGTAGGCGGCCTCGGGACGGCGGGCGGTGCCCCAGCCGGTTTGCGGCGGCTGCGAGGCGGGCACAGAACTCGAGCGACGGCGCCTTCCCTGGCGAGCCGTCCCCTCGGGGCGCGGTGTGCGTCCGTTCGGTTCGGAGCCATAGCTGCTGTTACTCAACACGTCCTCGCATCGTCGTCGTCGTGCACGGCGGGCGCCGTCCTCGGTTCAGGTGGTGCCGACGGTGTCGGGCGGTCCGTTGCCGAGGACGTTGGAGACGGTCAGGTGGTTCCAGGAACAACCTTGACAGACCTCGACCGCGTAGACCCGGAACTCCACGTAATCATGGGCCATCTCGCGGGGCTCTGACGTGGGCTTTGCCCGACCGGCATGTCGCCCCGGGGAATCCCCGTAGACATAGGTCACGTTGGTGACGTTCTTCCTCTCGCACACCGGGCAGGGGCGTTCGGTCGATCCACCGAAGTGCCGGGCGGCGCGAAGGAGACAGGGCTGTGCGTCACAGATCTCCCGGGCGGAAGCACGGCCAGAAGGGCGTGAGCGCAGTGCCGCGCGCTTCGCCAGCCCGTAGTCCACCACCCTCCTCTGTGACCACATGCGCGCCAGACTACGGCTTTTTACCGATTGCTCCCAACCTCTTGGCAAAACCATTAATTGCAGCGATATAGCGCGGCGACGTATCATCGGGATGTATCGACTCGATACATCGACGCGAGAGGGGGCGGTTCCATTGGCCAGCGGGCAGGGCAGAGTCCTGGAACTGGCCGTGCTCGGGTCGCTGCACGAAACCCCGCTCCACGGCTATGAGCTGCGCAAACGGCTCAACGCCCTGCTGGGGATGTTCAGGGCCTTCTCCTACGGCTCGCTCTACCCGTGCCTGAAGTCGCTGCTCGAGCAGGGGCTCATCGCGGAGGAGCACCCCACCGCGGTCACGGGGCGATCGAAGATCGTCTACAAGCTCACCGCGGAGGGCAAGGAGCGGCTGCAGGAGCTGCTGACCCAGGCGGGCCCTTCCGCGTGGGAGGACGAGAGCTTCGGCGTCCACTTCGCCTTCTTCCGCCACACAGAGGCTGAGGTACGGCTGCGCATCCTCGAAGGACGTCGCAGCCGGCTGGAAGAACGACTCGACGGCGTCCGCACCGCGCTCGCCCGAACAAGGGAGCGGCTCGACAGCTACACGCTCGAGCTGCAGCGTCATGGTCTGGAGTCGGTGGAACGCGAGGTGCGTTGGCTGAACGAGCTGATCGCCACAGAACGCAGGGCGTCGCAAGAGCCCGCGAAAGATATGTCATCAGATGAGTAAGGAGCGAGTGCGATGGGTTCGGTACGCGTAGCCGTTGTCGGTGTCGGCAACTGCGCGACGTCGCTGATTCAGGGCGTTCACTACTACAAGGACGCCGACCCGGACACACGAGTGCCGGGTCTGATGCACGTCAAGTTCGGTGAGTACCACGTCGGCGACGTCGAGTTCGTCGCCGCCTTCGACGTGGACGCCAAGAAGGTCGGGCGCGACCTGTCCGAGGCGATCGTGGCGAGCGAGAACAACACGATCAAGATCACGGATGTGCCGCCGACCGGTGTCATCGTCCAGCGCGGGCACACCTTCGACGGTCTCGGCGAGTACTACCGCGAGATCATCGAGGAGTCCGACGAGCAGCCGGTGGACGTCGTCCAGGTTTTGAAGGACGCGAAGGTGGACGTTCTGGTCTCCTACCTGCCTGTGGGCTCGGAGGAGGCGGACCGCTTCTACGCGCAGTGCGCGATCGACGCGAAGGTCGGCTTCGTCAACGCACTTCCCGTGTTCATCGCCTCCGACCCCGAGTGGGCGGCGAAGTTCGAGGAGGCCGGCGTCCCGATCGTCGGTGACGACATCAAGTCGCAGGTCGGCGCCACGATCACGCACCGCGTCATGGCCAAGCTGTTCGAGGACCGCGGGGTCGAGCTGCTGCGCACGTACCAGCTCAACTTCGGCGGCAACATGGACTTCATGAACATGCTGGAGCGCAAGCGCCTCCAGTCCAAGAAGGTGTCCAAGACCCAGTCGGTCACCTCGCAGATCCCGCACGAGATGGCCAAGGCCGACGTGCACATCGGCCCTTCCGACCACGTGCCGTGGCTGGACGACCGCAAGTGGGCCTACGTCCGCCTCGAGGGCCGCTCCTTCGGTGACACCCCGCTGAACCTGGAGTACAAGCTCGAGGTCTGGGACTCGCCGAACTCGGCCGGCATCATCATCGACGCCGTGCGCGCCGCGAAGATCGCGATGGACCGTGGGATCGCGGGACCGATCCTGTCGGCCTCGTCCTACTTCATGAAGTCGCCGCCGGAGCAGTACTCCGACGACGAGGCGCGCGACTACGTCGAGAAGTTCATCCGCGGCGAGGTCTCTCGATAGACATCCCGTACGGCACGCCGACGTAAGCGCCGACGTCTCCCGGTGGTCGAGGTCCCTCTCCGTGCGCTACTCCAGCGGCACGGGGTGCTCTCTCCAACGGCGAGACGTCGGCGTTCTTCCGTGGTGTGAACCCACCCAGGGCGTCTCGCCGTGACGGGCCTCGCCACGCCGGCTCGAGGAGCGTTTCCCTGGAGGGACGCCCGCCCCGCGCCTGGGGTGGCGCCTTGGTCGGCGTGCCGTACAGGGGCTCGGAAGAACGCGCGCCGCCGGCGGACCCACAGGCGCGGCAAGAAGCCGGGAGCGGGTCAGCCGCGGGCGGCGGGCGGCAGATCGGCGACGGGGGCCGACGGCCACGTGAGCGGGTCGGCGCCGAGGTCGTCGAGGAGCGGCACCTGGTCGCGGCACCACGGCGAGATGGCGAGCAGGCCCGACATCACGCCCGAGGTGAACTCCTTCCACGGCATCCACAGCACCTCCCCCACCTCGTCGGGGTTCGGCCTGGCGGCGGCCGTGGTCAGCACCCGGTAGACCGGGCAGAGCTCGTGCTCCACGATGCCGTTGCCCATCACCGCCCGGTAGGAGAAGCGCGGCAGCACCAGGTCGACGCTCTCCACGACCAGGCCGAGCTCGTAGGACAGCCTGCGCAGCACGGCGTCGCCGAGCGGCTCGCCCGGCAGCGGGTGGCCGCAGCAGCTGTTGGTCCACACGTCCGGCCAGGTGATCTTGTGCGAGGCCCTCCTGGACAGCAGCACCCGCCCGTTCTGGTCGAAGACATAGCTCGAGAACGCCAGGTGGAGAGGGGTGTCCGGGCCGTGCACCGACGTCTTGGGCGCCGTGCCGATCGCGTTTCCCTCGCTGTCGACCAGCACCACGTGTTCGTCAGAGGTCACAGAAAGTAGCGTACGTGATCATGACGTATCCCTGGAACACTTTTGCCTACCTGTCACACCAGCTATCTCAGGGTTGACCCCGATGTTCGGACCGTGAGCGGCGGCTAGGCTGACGTCGTGTCTTATGCCGCCGATCTCCGCACGGTCCTGAAGGGGCGCGACTTCAGACGGTTGTTCTCCACCCGGCTGGTCTCGCAGTTCTCCGACGGGATCTTCCAGTTCGGCGTCGTGGGTTTCGCCTTCTTCAGCCCCGAGAAGCAGACGACCGCGCTCCAGGTGGCGATCGGCCTGGCGGTGCTGCTGCTGCCGTACAGCGTGCTCGGCCCCTTCGTCGGCGTCTTCATCGACAGATGGTCGCGCCGGCAGATTCTCGTCGTCGCGCCGATCGTGCGCGGCGCCCTGCTGCTGGTCGCGGCGACCTTCGTGGCCACGGGCCTGCCCGACGAGTACTTCTACGCGGTCGCGCTCGCCGTCCTGGGCGTCAACAGGTTCTTCCTCGCCTCCCTGGGCGCCTCGCTCCCCCATGTCGTGCCGCGCGACCAGCTCATGATGGCCAACGCCGTCACGCCCACCTCCGGCACGGTCGTCACATTCGTCGGCGTCGGGTTCGGCATGCTGCTGCGCTCGGTGTTCGGCAGCGAGGCGGCCGGCACCGCGCTGCTGCTGGCCACTTCGGGCGTGGTGTTCGGGCTGAGCGCGCTGATCGCCCGCACGATGCACCGCGACCTGCTCGGCCCCTCCTACGACTCCGACCGCCCGCAGGCCCGCGAGGCCATGCGCAACGTGGTCACCGGGCTCGCCGACGGCGCCAGGCACCTGATCCACCACCGCGCCGCCGCGGCCGCGATGGGCGCGATGGCGACCCACCGCTTCATGTACGGCATGGCGACGGCGATGGGGATCATCCTTTACCGCTACTACTTCACCAACGGCGACGCCGAGGCCGCGCTGTCGGGCGTCAGCGTCGTGGTGGCGACCTCCGCCGTCGGCTACGGCCTCGCGGTGATCATCACCCCGTGGGCCACCGACCGCTTCACCATCGAGCGCTGGGTGCCGATCATGCTGGTCACGGCCGGCGTGCTGACCGCGATCCTGGTCATCCCCTTCCAGCCGTGGGGGCTGTGGATCGCCGGCTTCGTGCTCGGCGTGACCGGCCAGAGCGTCAAGATCTGCGCCGACACCAGCGTCCAGCGCGATGTCGAGGACGCCTATCTCGGCAGGGCCTTCTCCATCTACGACATGCTGTTCAACGGCATGTACGTGCTGGCGGCGGCGCTGGCCGCGGCGATCCTGCCCGCCAACGGCAAGTCGCTGGTAGCCGTCGCGATCATCACGATCGGCTACCTGCTCGGCGCGGTGGTCTACCGGATGGTCACGCCGACTCGCGTGACCACGCCAGCAGAGCCTCAGTAGCGGCGTCCTTGCCGATGAGGCCCTTGTCGAGGCGCAGCTCCAGCAGGAACTTGTAGGCCTTGCCGACCACGGGCCCCGGGCCGACGCCGAGGATCCGCTGGATCTCGTTGCCGTCGAGCTCGGGCCTGATCTTGGCCAGCTCCTCCTCGTCGGCCAGCCTGGAGATGCGCTCCTCGAGCTGGTCGTAGGTGCGGGAGAGCGCCTGCGCCTTGCGCTTGTTGCGGGTGGTGCAGTCGGCCCTGGTCAGCTTGTGCAGCCGGTCGAGCAGCGGCCCCGCGTCGCGCACGTAGCGGCGCACCGCGCTGTCGGTCCACTCGCCGGTGCCGTAGCCGTGGAAGCGCAGGTGCAGCTCGACCAGGCGGGCGACGTCGGAGACGACGTCCTTGGGGAACTTCAGCTCCGACATGCGCTTCTTGGTCATCTGCGCGCCGACCACCTCGTGGTGGTGGAAGGAGACCCTGCCGCCCTCCTCGTGGCGGCGCGTCTTCGGCTTGCCCACGTCGTGCATGAGCGAGGCCCAGCGCAGGATGCGGTCGGGCTTGCCGTCCTCCTCCTGGGCGATGGCCTGCTCCAGCACGATCAGCGTGTGCTCGTAGACGTCCTTGTGCCGGTGGTGCTCGTCGATCTCCAGCCTGAGCTTGGGCAGCTCGGGCAGGACGTGGGCGGCCAGGCCCGTGTCGACGAGCAGGCGCAGGCCCTCACGCGGGTGGGCGCCGCAGATCAGCTTGTCGAGCTCGTCGCGGATCCGCTCGGCCGAGACGATCTCGATGCGCTCGGCCATCGCGGTCATCGCGGCGATCGCCTCAGGCGCGACCGTGAAGCCCAGCTGCGAGGCGAAGCGCGCGGCGCGCAGCATGCGCAGCGGATCGTCGTCGAAGGACTGCTCGGGCGTGCCTGGCGTGCGCAGCAACCCCGCCGCCAGGTCGCGCATGCCGCCGTAGGGGTCGACGAACTCGTGGGTGGGCAGCCGCACCGCCATCGCGTTGACCGCGAAGTCTCGGCGCTCCAGGTCGGCCTCGAGGGTCTCGCCGTACATGACCTCGGGCTTGCGCGACTTGGGGTCGTAGGACTCGCTGCGGTAGGTGGTGATCTCCAGCAGCCAGCCGCCCTTGCGCACGCCGACGGTGCCGAAGTCGATGCCGATCGTCCAGACCGAGTCGGCCCAGTCTCTGACCAGCTCCAGCACCCGTTCGGGCCTGGCTTCGGTGGTCAGGTCGAGGTCGTTGCCGATACGGCCCAGCAGGATGTCGCGCACCGACCCGCCCACCAGGGCTAGCTCGTGCCCTCGAGCGGCGAACAGCTCGCCGAGCTCGTTCGCCACTGGTGCGATCTTGCGGGAGATCTCAATTGAGTCGGACAAGCTGCATAGGTCCTTCTGATTGCGGAACATATCCCCCGAGCCACACAGGGTCCGGGTTACCGTCGGTCAGAGACCGTCGGGGGCCCATGGAACGAGGCTAGGAGCTCATATATGAAGGACGCCCTCGCGATCCACCGCTGGCTCCTCGCACACCAGGTCCATCATGAGATCGTACGCCTTCCGCGCCCCATGAAGTGCGCGGAGGAACTGCCCGCTACGATCGCCGCCGAGCCCGAGCGGTGCGTGGCGGTGACGGTGTTCGAGGCACGCGCCAGACTGGGCCGCGAGGTGGTCGCCTTCGTCTCCACCGTCGCCCATCCGCCCTCTCCTGGCCAGGTCGGCAGGCTGCTCAGGGTCAGGAGCGTACGGCCCGCCCCCGCCTTCGTGGTCAACGCCACCACCGACTACGCGGCGGGACTCGTCTCCCCGCTGCTGCTCCCCCGCGACCTGCCCCTCCTCGTCGACGACCGGCTCACGGGCGACGGCGGCTTCCTTTTCACCCCCACGGGCGAGCGCCGTACCGCGCTGCGTCTGCACTCGCTCGACCTGCTGCGACTCCTGCCGAGCAGGACCATCGAACTCCCTGCAGAAGCCCGGGAGGCGGTCGCGGTCCGGCACTGAGCCCGTACCATGGCGGGCGTGCGTCGAACTCCTCCACGGGCAGACGCGTGATCCGTAAGGCCACGCTCCTCTCCGTCCTCATCGCCGCGTTGCTCACCCCCTCGGTCGTGACGACGGCGAGCACGGCTGCCGCCGCGCCTGTCAACGCGCAGCAGGCGAAGCTGACCATCGAGTCGATCACGCCGGACGTACCGAGTCGACTCACCGACGAGATCAAGGTCTCCGGCAAGGTCACCAACGCCGGCACGACGCCCATGGGCCCGGTGGTCATCCGGCTGTGGCTCCCCAGGCAGCCGTTCGCCGACAGGGCGGCCATGGAGGCCTACCTCGCGGGCGGTCCCGTCGTCGAGTACGCCTCGCTCACCTCCACGATCACCATTCCCTCGATCGCGGCGGGCGGGTCGGCGCCTTTCGAGCTGGTCACGACGCCCGCGGCGCTCAGCGTGAGGCAGTTCGGCGTCTACCCGCTGGGCGTGGAGGTGATGAACAACTGGCAGCCGGTCACCAAGGTGCGGACCTTCCTGACCTACGCGCCGCCGACCACTCCCCCGATCCCGAAGACCAAGGTGGCGTTCGCGCTGCCGATGATCGACCAGCCGCACCGCAGCGACGACTCCCTCTTCATCGACGAGACCCTGCGCACCTCGCTGCTCGGCAACGGCCGCCTCGCCGACCTGCTGCGCATCGCCCAGTCCAAGCCCAAGAACGCCACCTGGTTCGTCGATCCCGCGCTGCTCGACGACGTGCTGGCGATGACCAGGGCGCACGAGGTACGGCCCAAGTCGGGCGACAAGATCAAGCGCCCCGCCGACGCCAGCGCGCGCCAGTGGCTCGACCAGCTGCGCACGGCGTTGGCCGGTCAGAAGGTGGTGGCCACGCCGTACGCCGACCCCGACGTGACGGCCCTGGCCCACCAGGGGCTCGACGGGGTGACCGACAAGGCCGTCACGATCGCGGGCTCCACCGCCAGGGAGCTGCTCAAGCAGGACGTGCCCACCTCGATCGCCTGGCCTGTCGCGGGCAAGATCGACGACGACGGGCTCGACCTGCTCACGGTCAGCAAGGTGTCGACCGTCCTGCTCAATGCCGACAACCTGCCGCCCGACCCTCCCATGACCACCACCCCCGACGCCGCGGCGACGATCAACAGCGTCTCGGGTCCCGTCACCGCGCTGCTGGCCGAGCCAGGGCTCAGCCGTACGCTCGAGCTTGAACCAGGGGTGGCCGGCTCCTCCACGCTGCAGAAGCAGCGGTTCGTGGCGGAGAGCGCCCTGATCGCCGCCGAGCCTGGCGTCACGACGCCCCGCTCGTTGGTGGTGGCGCCCGCGCGGCGCTGGAACCCCAACCCCACGCACGTCATGAACCTGCTGAAGACCGCGGAAGGGCTGCCCTGGCTCACCAGCGTCCCACTCGACTCGATCAAGCCGGGCAAGGCCCCCACTCCGCGTTCGGGCCTGGTCTACACCGACGATGACCGCAAGGCCGAGCTCAGCAAGAAATACCTCGACTCGGTCAGGCGGGTGGCGGGCAAGGCGCAGCTGACCTCCTCGATCACCGCCGATCTCCGGCCCTCCGACTTCGACAGGGCGGTGCTGCGCCTGACCTCCTCCGCGTGGCGCACCAAGACCGGCACGGGCAGCAGGGAGGTCAAGCAGGTCGACCAGGCCGTCGAGGACGATCTCGGCCTCGTCACCATCACCGGCGCGGCGGCCGACTGGACACGGGAGCTGGCCGGTGAAGAGGGTCAGATCCCGATCAGCGTGAAGAACCAGCGGAAGGAGGCGATCTCCCTGACGGTGGACGTCTCCCCCGACAACCCCGACGTGCTGACGATCGTCAGCGACGGCAAGCCCAAGCGGCTCGACATCGACCCTGGGCAGAGCGGCACGATCCAGGTCAAGATGCGATCGAAGACCAGCGGCGACTCCACGGTGACGGTCCGGCTGCGCACGCTGGACGGCAAGGCCTACGACGCACCGCGGAAGCTCACGATCAGGACGACCGGCTACACGGGAATCGCGCTGGTGATCATCGGGGCGGCGCTGTCCGTCATGCTGGCCGCGGTGGTGATGCGCATTCTGCGGCGCAGGTCGCAGCGGCGGCTGGCGAAGACGGCGAAGGTTAGGGAGAACGAGCGCGTATGAGCCGAATGCTGCGGGCGAGCGCGATCATGGCCGCGGGCACGATGGTGTCCAGGGTCACGGGGTTCGTGCGCACGATCATCCTGGCCGCCGCGATCGGCACCGGTCTGATGGGCGACGCCTACCAGGCCGCCTACACCATCCCCTACAGCATCCTCGACCTGCTGATCCTCGGCGTGCTCAGCAGTGTGGTGGTGCCGATGATCGTCCGGGCCCAGCAGCAGGACCCCGACGGCGGCAGGGCCTACGAGCAGCGCCTGCTCACCATCTCGACGCTCGCGCTCACGGTCGTGGCGGTGCTCTCCGTCCTGGCCGCCCCGCTGCTGATCGATCTCTACACCAACTGGCGGCCCGGCTCGAGGGAGTTCGACGTCGCGGTCTCCCTGGCCAGGTTCATCCTGCCGCAGCTGGCCTTCTTCGGGGTCGGCGCGATCGCCGGCGCCATCCTCAACACCCGCGACAGGTTCGCCGCCCCGATGTGGGCCCCGGTTCTCAACAACCTGGTCGTCATCGGCGTCCTGCTGGCCTACATCGTCGTCAGCACGGGCCGAGGCGACATCTCCAAGGTCACCACCTCCGAACTCGCGCTGCTCGGCCTCGGCACGACGGCGGGAATCGTCGCCCAGGCCCTCGTGCTCATCGTGGCGCTCAAGCGGGCGGGCTTCTCCTTCAGGCTCCGCTTCGATGTGCGCAACGCCAGGCTCGGCGAGATGGGGAGGGCGGGCATCTGGACGATCGGCTACGTGGTGGTCACGCAGCTCGGCCTCGTCCTCACCACGAACCTGGCCACCGCGGCGGGAGCGGCGGTCAAGGATCACGGCCTCACGCCGTACAACTTCGCGTTCCAGCTGTTCCAGCTGCCCTACGGCATCATCGGCGTCTCCGTCATCACCGCCATGCTGCCCAGGATGAGCAGGGCAGTGGGCGAGGGCAGGCTCGACGACGTCCGCTCCGAGTTCGGCTCAGGGGTACGGCTGGTCGCCTCCGTCATGGTGCCGATCTCGCTGCTGCTCATGGTGCTCGGCCCTGCGATCACCGTGCTGATCTTCGGGCACGGCGCCTCGGCTCCGGAGAACGCCGTCTACATCGGCAACGTGCTGCAGGTCTTCGGCCTGGCGCTGGTGCCGTTCTCGGTCTTCCAGCTGCTGCTGCGCGTCTTCTACAGCTTCGGAGACACCCGCACCCCCGTCTTCGTCGGCGCGGGCACGACCGCGGTCAACGCGGTGCTCATGCTGGTGGCCTACTACACGCTGCCCGCCGCGTACGTGGTCATGGGGCTGGCCTTCGCCTACGCGGTGGCTTACGCCCTGGGCGCAATCGTGGCCTGGACGCTGGCCAGCCGCCGGGTGCAGGGTCTCGGCGGTTGGGCCGTGGGCTCGGCGCTGACCAGGATGTACATCGCCGCGCTGCCCACGGCGGTCGTGGCTCTGGGGGCCGTCTGGGGGGTCCAGGAGCTGTTCGGGGCCCTGAGCCTGGTCAACTCACTGATCATTCTGGCCGTCGGCGGCGGGCTCGGCGGAGCCCTGTATCTGGTCGTCGCCCACAGGATGCGTATCCCGGAGGTCACCTCGATCGTTGGAATGGTGGCCGGACGGGTAGGCCGTTAGGGAACCCGGTGGGAACTGGCGCGGCACTAGCATGGTGCACTAGAGGCGGCGAATGGAGCAGGAGGGGCGTGGGCGGATCCACCCGGCATAGCGAACCTGCGTGGCCTTCGGCCGCGCGGGTGATCGAAGCATGAGCGCCTCCACCGTGGAACCAGGCACCCGCCTCGCCCAGCGATTCAGGCTCGAGGACCGCGTCAGCGAGTCCGAGGGCGCCACCCTGTGGAAGGCGATCGACGAGATCCTCGCGCGCCCTGTCGCGGTGCACACCTTCGACCCCGACTTCCCGCGCGTCACCGAGGTCGTCACCGCCGCGCGCGCGGCGAGCAGGCTCACCGACCCGCGCCTGACCCAGGTCTTCGACGCGGCCGAGGACGACGGGCTCGCCTACGTGGTGAGCGAGTGGGTCACCGGCGAGTCCCTCTCCGACCTGCTGGCTGGAGGGCCCCTCGAGCCCGAGCGCGCCGCCGTCCTGGTGGCCGAGGCCGCGGAGGCGCTGGCCCACGCGCACGAGCACAACCTCCACCACCTGTGCCTGCGCCCCGGCAAGCTCGTCTGGACCACCGGCAACACGGTCAAGGTGCTCGGCGTCGCCGTCGACGCCGCGCTGGAGGGGCTCACCACCGACGATCCCGCGCTCGACGACGCCGAGGGCCTGGGCCGCCTGCTCTACGCGGGCCTGACAGGACACTGGCCTGGCGACGAGGAGGAGGGCGGGCTGCCCGCCGCCCCGATGAGCGACGGCCACTTCTGCACGCCCCGCCAGGTGACCGCGGGCGTGCCCGGCTACCTCGACACCATCACCTGCAGGGCCGTGCTGCCCGAGTCGCGCAAGAGCCACAGCGCGCTGTCCACCCCCGGACAGGTGGCCGAGGCGCTCGCCGACGTGGCGAGGCCGCTGACGATCCAGTACACGCCGCCGCCTTCACCGCCGCCCGCCCCCGCCGTCGTCTCCCGCTCCGAGGGTCTCGACACCCAGCAGCGGACGTACGTCTCCCAACCTCTTCCCCCCCAGC
Source organism: Nonomuraea roseola (assembly GCF_039535395.1). NCBI lineage: Bacteria > Bacillati > Actinomycetota > Actinomycetes > Streptosporangiales > Streptosporangiaceae > Nonomuraea > Nonomuraea roseola. The sequence goes on along the minus strand of NZ_BAAAXC010000015.1, from coordinate 2,853,122 downwards.
AGCCCAGCACCCTCAACAGGGTGCTGATGACGTTCGTGGTCCTTTTGGTGATCGCCGCGGTCGGCGTCGGCGCCTGGACTCTCGGCCGTAAGCTCGGCAATCCCGCGCCTCCCGAGGTCGCGCAGAGCCAGCCGCCCCCTTCGGCGACCGCCGAGCCGCAGATCGTCAAGCCGTCGAACGCCACGGGCTTCGACCCTCTCGGCGACGACGGAGCCGAACATCCCGAGCTGGCCGACGACGCCGTCGACGGCAAGCCCGACACCTTCTGGCACACCACCAACTACAACAACGCGACCCTCGGCAACCTGAAGCCCGGTGTGGGGCTGCTGCTGGACATGGGGAAGCCGACCAAGATCGCCGATGTGATCGCGACGCTGTCCAGCGCCTCAGGGGCCAGCGTCGAGCTCAAGGTGGGAGACTCCCCCGACCTGTCCTCCCTCAAGACGGTGGCCAAGCAGAAGGACGCGTCGGGAAAGGTCACCCTGACGCCGGACGAGGCCGCAACCGGTCAGTACGTTTTGATCTGGTTTACTCGTCTTCCTGCGGATGCCGGGAAGTTTCGTGGCACCATCTATGACGTAGTGGTGTATTCCCCCGGAACGGCATAAACCTTGTGAATTCCCCACCTGAGCCACTCTCTGACGCCGAGCTGCTCACCCGGCACCTCGACGGGGATCAGCATGCGTTCAGTGAGATAGTCAAGAGGCACCGCGACCGCATGTGGGCGGTCGCCCTGCGCACGCTGGGCGACCCCGACGAGGCGGCTGATGCCGTACAGGACGCGTTCGTCTCCGCTTACAGGAAGGCGCACAGCTTTCGCGGCGAGGCGGCCGTCACGACCTGGCTGCACCGCATCGTGGTCAACGCCTGCCTCGACAGGATGCGCCGCAAGTCGGTCAGGCCCGTCGCCGACGACGAGCTCATCGAGGCGGCCGAGCGTGACACGCCCATGCCCGACCAGACCGGCGAGCGCGAGGTCTCCATGGAGGTTTCGGCTGCCCTCAAAATGCTTCCAGCCGACCAGAGGGCGGCGCTCGTCCTCGTGGACATGATGGGCTATTCCGTCGAAGACGCAGCTCAAGTGCTGTCCGTGCCCAGCGGCACCGTGAAGAGCCGGTGTGCACGGGGTCGCGCGAAACTTGCCCCGATTCTTTCGCATCTGCGGAACCGAACAGACCTGACCCGCGTCTCATCCGCGAAGGGAGCAGAACTTCGTGACGGGTGACACGCACTACGATCTGGAGATCTTGGCCGAGCTGGCCGAGGGTCTCCTGGACGCTGCCACGGCCGAACAGGTCCGCGAGCATCTCGCGGTTTGCGACCCCTGTGGGGAGCTCCTGGCGGACCTGGCCGCGGTTCGCGAGGTGCTCGCGGCGACTCCCACACCGGCCATGCCGATGGGTGTCGCGATGCGGATCGACCAGGCCCTTGCTCGTGAGGCCGCAGGTGGAGGTCTCGACCTCCTCGACGGTCCTGACTGGGAGGAACTGACCAGACAGACCCCCGAGCCCGTACGGCTCGGCACGGCCGCCGACGACGGCGACCTCGTCCCTGCCTACTCTTCGGGACGCGCCGCCTCGGGACACGGCTACTCCGGACACGGCGCCTCGGGGCACAGCGGTTCAGGGCGACGCCCAGGCGCGCGGCGACCAGCAGGGCAGCGACCTCCTGCGCAGCGTTCTCCTGGACGGCGCAGATGGGGGATGCCACTGGTGGCGGCGGCCGCGGCAGCGGTCGTGGTCGGCGCCGCGGGCCTCTCGACCGGACTGCTGGCGGGCGGATCCGATCCGTCGCCAGGCAGAAGCCTGCAGGCGCTGCCCCAGCCCTCGGTGTCGAAGCCGGCGCTGAGCTACATGGTGACCGACACCGACTACAACTGGAGCTCCCAGGACCTCAAGCAGCCGCTGAGCACCTTCCTGGGTGCGGCTCCTGGCTCCAAGGACGCCGGCGGTGTCGATCCCAAGGTGTCGGCGTGTGTCGAGCGGGTGGCGGCCCGGAGCAAGCTCAGGCCGTTCACGGTGGACCAGAGCGAGTTCAACGGCCAGGAGGCGCTGATCATCGCCTCGTGGAAGGACCAGACCGCGCTGCGGGTCAGGGTCGATGTGGTCGACCCGTTCAAGTGCAAGAACATCGTCAAGCCCACGCTGGGTAACTGGAAGTAGATCCCCTTTCCGACGCGAGGAGCCCGCCCTGTGCGGGCTCCTTTCGTTTGCCCCTGGCGATGTGGGTAGGGCTGGGAATCACGGACGCCTAGGATCTGTTGACGCCACTGGCAAACAGAGAAGGAAGGCGTGGAGCGTTGAGCGACGTCCGAAATGTGATCATCATCGGTTCGGGCCCCGCGGGGTACACCTCGGCCGTCTACTCCGCCCGCGCCGAACTCAAGCCGCTGGTCTTCGAGGGTTCGGTCACCGCGGGTGGAGCCCTGATGAACACCACCGACGTGGAGAACTTCCCCGGGTTCCCCGACGGCATCATGGGCCCCGACCTCATGGACAACCTGCGCAAGCAGGCCGAGAGGTTCGGCGCCGAGCTGGTGGCCGACGACGTGGTCGAGGTCGACCTCGAGGCCAACCCCAAGGTGGTCAAGACTCACACCGACACCTACTACGCCAAGTCGGTCATCCTGGCGATGGGCTCCGGCTACCGCGAGCTGGGCCTGGTCAACGAGAAGCGCCTGTCAGGACACGGCGTCTCGTGGTGCGCGACGTGTGACGGGTTCTTCTTCCGCAACAAGGACATCGTCGTGGTCGGCGGCGGCGACACCGCCATGGAGGAGGCGACCTTCCTCACCCGCTTCGCGCGCATGGTGACGGTCGTCCACCGCCGTGACGAGCTGCGCGCCAGCAAGATCATGCAGGAGCGGGCCTTCGCCAACGAGAAGATCCGCTTCGTCTGGGACTCCGAGGTCGTCGACGTGCTCGGTGGCGACAAGGTGACCGCCGTCCAGCTGCGCAACCTCAAGACGGGCGAGGAGTGCGAGCTGGCCGCCGACGGGCTGTTCATCGCCATCGGCCACGACCCGCGCACCGACCTGGTCAAGGGCCAGATCGAACTCGACGACGACGGATACATCAAGGTCGCGGCGCCCACCACCGCGACCAACATCCCCGGTGTGTTCGCCGCCGGCGACGTCGTCGACCACACCTACCGGCAGGCCATCACCGCCGCGGGCACGGGATGCTCGGCGTCACTCGACTCCGAGCGCTGGCTCGCAAGCAACGAGAACTAACGAAGGAGCCCACTGTGAAGGCAGTCACCGACGCCTCGTTCGAGGCGGACGTCCTCAAGAACGACAAGCCTGTGCTTGTCGACTTCTGGGCCGAGTGGTGCGGCCCGTGCCGCCAGGTCGCCCCGATCCTCGAGGAGATCTCGAAGGAGTACGGGGACAAGCTGGAGATCGTCAAGCTGAACATCGACGAGAACCCCAACGTCCCCCGCGACTACGGTGTGCTCCAGATCCCGACGATGAACGTCTACAAGGGCGGCGAGGTCGTCAAGCAGATCATCGGCGCCAAGCCGAAGGCCATGCTGCTGCGCGAGCTCGACGGCATCATCTAGCCCGACCCGCTTCGCCGGGCCCCGGGGGCTTCGCCCCTCGGGGCCTTCGGCTGTACGGCGCGGGCAGGTGCCGTACAGGATGGCCCGGGGGCTCGCGAAGCCCCCAGATCGCTCAGACGGGGCGCAGGGCGCGTTCTGGACTCATGGATCCCAGGAGCCGCTCCAGCGCCACCTCGACGTCTTCACGCCACGACACGGCGCTCTTGAGCTCCAGCCTGAGCCGGGGGAAGCGCAGATGCGGCCGAACCGTCTTGAATCCCACGGAAAGCAGGTACTCGGCGGGCACCACGCAGCTCGGCTCCTCCCACTTCAGGTCGCCGAAGGCCTCGATCGCCCGCACACCGCGCCTGGTGAGGTCCTTGGCCACGCCCTGGATGAGCATCCGCCCCAGCCCGCCGCCGGAGAACTCGGGGATGATGTGCGCGGTCATCAGCAGGACGGCGTCGGCGCTGACCGGCGAGGTGGGGAAGGCCACCGAGCGGGGCGTGTAGAGCGGCGGGCTGTACAGCACGAACCCGGCGGGCACACCGTCGACGTAAACGATCTTCCCGCAGCTCCCCCACTCGAGCAGGGTGGACGAGATCCAGGCCTCCTTCTCCAGCCCTGGATCACCCGTCTTGACGGCTCTCTCGCCGCTCACGGGGTCGAGCTCCCAGAAGACGCACTGCCGGCACCGTCGCGGCAGATCGTCGAGGTTGTCCAGAGTGACGTTGGCCAGCCGACGCGACAACTATTGCCCCAATCGTTGCTGTGCGGAAAAGCGCGCGAATACCGCGTCCCCAGCTGGCATCGTAACTCAGGGACGATGTCGGCAGCGGACTGTCCCGGTCGCGGCCGGGTCAACGCTCTGACGTACTCTGGTATCTCGGTTCAATGCCACACCTAGGAGGTGGACCGTGACAGAAGAGACGGATCACGGTCGGACGCCCGCGACCCAAGGGTCGCGTATCGACGCCTACGTCGATCGGTACGCCGCGCGAGCTACCGGGATGGTCGCCTCCGAGATCCGAGCTCTCTTCGCCGTCGCGTCGAGGCCCGAGGTGGTCTCGCTCGCCGGCGGCATGCCGTACGTCACGGCCCTTCCCCTCGATGTCGTGGGCGAGCTGGTGTCCGATCTGGTCGCCCGCCGCGGTCCCGTGGCCCTGCAGTACGGCTCGGCGCAGGGAGACCCGCACCTGCGCGAGCAGATCTGCGAGGTCATGCGCATGGAGGGCATCGACGCCAGCCCTGACGACGTCGTCGCCACCGTCGGCTCGCAGCAGGCGCTCGACCTGATCACACGGATCTTCATCGATCCGGGCGACGTGGTACTCGCCGAGGGCCCCTCGTACGTCGGCGCCCTCGGAACATTCGCCGCATACCAGGCCAAAGTGGTCCATATCGCTATGGACGATCAGGGCCTCATCCCCGAGTCACTCGCGCAGACCATCTACGCGCTGCGCGCCGCGGGCAGCCGCATCAAGTTCCTCTACACGATCCCGACGTTCCACAACCCCGGCGGCGTCACCCTGAACGTCGCCCGCCGCCAGCAGGTGCTCGACATCTGCCAGCGCGCCGGGATCCTGATCGTCGAGGACAACCCGTACGGCCTGCTCGGCTTCGACGGCGACCCCATGCGGGCGCTGCGCGCCGACAACTCCGACGGCGTGGTCTACCTGGGCTCGTTCTCCAAGACGCTGGCCCCGGGGTTCCGCGTCGGCTGGGCGCTGGCTCCCCACGCCATCCGCGACAAGCTCGTGCTCGCCATGGAATCGGCCGTGCTGTCGCACTCGACCTTCACGCAGCTGGCCGTCGGCCAGTACCTCGCCACGCAGCCGTGGCGGGAGCAGATCAAGACCTTCCGCGAGCTCTACAGGGAGCGCAGGGACGCGATGCTCAACTCCCTCGAGGCCCTGATGCCGCCGGGCGTCACATGGACGCGTCCGGGCGGCGGGTTCTTCGTGTGGGCGTCCCTGCCCGAGGGGCTCGACTCCAAGGCGATCCTGCCGCGGGCGGTGGCCGAGCGGGTGGCGTTCGTTCCCGGAACCGGGTTCTTCTCGGACGGCAGCGGCGCCAGGCACATGCGGCTGTCGTTCTGCTTCCCCGAGCCGGATCGGATCCGCGAAGGGGTGCGGAGGCTGGCGGGGGTGATCGAGCAGGAAGTGCAACTGCGCGACACGTTCGGGACGGGGTCGATCCTGGGGCACCACGGGCTGGACACACCTGGGCCCGATCTGGCCTGAGAGCCGTCGAAAACGTGAGCACGTCCGCTGCGGGCGTGCTCACGTTTTTTGTGTGAGAGCGATTCTGCGGGGCGGGGGTTTTCGGCGGGCAGTGGGTGCGAGGCGACTGAGAGCGCTCCTGAAACCCGTTTTTTCGCCGCCAGACGGCCTGCCACCCAGATTCCGGCCCTCACCTCTTCGCCTCTTGGCGGTCGCTCTCGCCTCTTGGCGGTCGCTCTCATCTCTGAGTGATGTCTTCATCTCTTGGGTGGTCGCCTCTTGGGTCGTCGCCTCTTGGGTCGTCGCCTCTTGGGTCGTCGCCTCTTGGGTCGTCGCCTCTTGGGTCGTCGCCATATCTCTTGAGTGACCGCCCTCGTCTCTTGAGTGGCCGCCCTTGTCTCTTGGGCGGTCGCCATATTTCTTTAGTGGCGGATTGAGTTCGCGCCGCCCGGTTCGCGTCTCCTCGGCTCAAGAGCTCGAAACTTTCGCGTTCCTCTGGCTCCCGCTTCCCCGGGAGCCCGTCCTTCTGGCGCCCACGCTTCCCGGCCCCCGCGTTTCCTCGACTGCCCGCTTCCCTGGCTCAGGGTCCAACCGTCGCTTCTGCCTCGCGCCACCCTCGCCGAGTCTCCGTTCCCCGTCTCCCGTCTTCGTTTCCCCGTCCCCGTCCTCCCCCGTCCTCAGTTCCTGTCTTCGTGTCCCCGCCCTGTCCTCCCCCGTCCTCGATTCCCGTCTTCGTCTCCCCGTCTCCCTCTCCTCGCCGTCACCTCTCCCCCTCCGTGTCCCTCCGCCTCCCCTTGTCTACCCCTTCTCGCCGCCGCCTCCGCTCCACGCTTCTCCGCCCCTCCTCGCCGCCGCCGTCTGACCGCCAACGTCTCACCCGTCTCACCGCCCAAGGTTCTCCGCATCCCCTTTCTCATCGCCGCCGTCTCAGCCACCTCTACACCCCCACGATTCCCCGCACCCCTCACCGCCGCTGAGCCACCATCTCGCCGCCGATCTCTCCATCCGCGTCCCCTCAACCTCCTCACCGCCACCGGGCCACCGTCTATCTCTCCACCCCACGTTCCTCGCACCCCGACCGCCGCCGTCTCTCCAAGGCCCTACGCTGTGCCGCCCCCACCTCCCCGCCCCACGTTCTCGGCTCCTGTCTCCTGGTTCCCTCTCTCCGTCCGCTGTCTCACCCACCCTGTTTCTCTCGTCCATGTCCCCTTCTCTTCCTCCGTAGCCGCGTTCTCTCGTTCCTCGGTCCTGTCTCTCGTGTTCCTCCGCGCTCGTCCCCCTCCCCTGGCGGCGGGGTTGGCGGTATCCGGGGGCGCCGTTGGGGCGGAGGTCCACCGCGCACGGGGAGCGTCCCTTGGACGGGCGGTCAGCGGTGACAAGGGAGGCGCTTGGGTGGCTTGCCGTACAGGAGAAAGATGGAGAGGACGGACCGCCGCGGGGCTCTGGTCAACCGGCTGGACGGGTACGGTGGAACATCGTGCGACGCCGGCGATCTACGGAGGGGTTTTGATGAGCGACCTGGGACATGTGCTCGTGCTTGCCGGCGGACTGTCCTACGAGCGCGAGGTCTCGCTGCGGTCCGGTCGGCGGGTGAGCGAGGTGCTGCGCGCGGCCGGCATCGACGTCGAGACCAGGGACACCGACGCCTCCCTGGTGCCGGCCGTTCTCGCGGATCCGCCGGACGCGGTGTTCGTGACGCTGCACGGTGGGGCCGGCGAGGACGGCGCGATCCGTTCGGTTCTCGAGCTGTTGGGGGTCCCCTACGTCGGGGCGGATCCGGACGCCTGCCGGGTGGCGTTCGACAAGCCGACTGCCAAGGCGGTGGTGAGGTCCGTGGGGTTGCGGACGCCTGAGTCGGTGACGCTGCCCAAGGAGACGTTCCACGACCTCGGCGCCTCGGCCGTGCTGTCACGCATCGTCGAGCACCTCGGGCTTCCCCTGTTCGTCAAGCCCGCTCGTGGCGGGTCGGCGCTGGGGGCTTCCATTGTGCGTACCGCGGAGGAACTGCCCGCGGCGATGGTGGGCTGCTTCGCCTACGGTGACACGGCGCTCGTCGAGCGGTACATCGAGGGCGTCGAGGTGGCCATGTCCGTGGTCGACCTGGGCGACGGTCCCGTGGCGCTGCCGCCCGTGGAGATCGTCCCCGACGAGGGGGTGTACGACTACGCCGCCCGCTACACCGCGGGGCACACGGAGTTCTTCGCCCCCGCACGCCTGTCACCTGAGGCGGCTGCGGCTTGCGCGCAGATGGCGGTGACGGCGCACACGGCACTGGGCCTGAGGGACGTGTCGCGTACGGACCTCATCGTGGACGCGGCGGGCGAACCGCACTTCCTCGAGGTGAACGTCGCCCCCGGCATGACGGAGACGTCGCTGCTGCCGATGGCGGTGGAAGCGGCAGGCAAGGACCTCGGCGCGCTGTGCCGAGGCCTCCTCGAACGAGCCGCCCACCGCTGACCCCCTCGTCCACGCCCCTCCCCGCTGCGGCGTCCAAGCCTCTGGAGACAAAGGCTCGACGGCCAGCGGTTCAGAGGCGCCGCTGGTTCGGAAGACCCACCGGTCGGAGATTCCACCGGTTCGACGAGTTGCCGGCTCGAAGGGTGCCCATCGACCGGGGACGCCACCGGTTCGGCGGTGGACAGATTCGGCGGCGAAGCCTCCCCGTTTTGACGCGGACGGCAGCCCGGGACGCCAAGCCCCAGCTCTCGCGAAACGAGCGACCCACGGGGCAAGGCTCGATAGACAAGCCGAGCCGCTCCCAAGGACAGCTCGTCCATCAGCTCTCCCACTGCGGCCGGGCAGCCTCCCCACGGGATCCCAACCGGAGGCTGTGCACCCGCTCCCTGGACGACGCCACCGGTAACCGACCTTCCACTCCCAGGGATCATCGCCAGACGCTGGCCCAGCATGTCACGCGGCCCCTCACTTAGAGGACAGCCCTTCGACCTCTCCCCTCGAGGAAGTCGTCCCACCCCCTCCCGCGAGAATCGTCTCAGCCTCCCAAGGAGACCCTTTCGGCCTCTCCCACTTCTCGCCGTCACGGAAACCCCTTTCTACCCCCTCCCAAGGCACACGGAGGAGACCCCGCCAAGAACGCGGGCGTCGTCAGCTCATTAACCTGGCGATGTGCTCATCGACTCGCTGTATCCCAAGAGCTTCGCCAGCGACAACCACGCAGGCGTCCACCCGGCGATCCTCTCCGCCATCTCCACCGCCAACGAAGGCGACGCCCCTGCCTACGGTGGCGACTCCTGTACCGCCGTCTTCGAGCGACACATCAAGGAAGAGTTCGGCGACCACGCGGAAGGGTTCGCGGTGCTCAACGGCGCCGGTGCCAACATGGTGGGCCTGGCCCTCATGCTCGGCCGCTACGACGCCATCATCTGCGCGGACACCGCGCACATCGCCACCCACGAGGCCGGTGCCGCGGAACGCCTGCTCGGCGTGAAGCTCATCACCGTCCCGACGACGGACGGCAAGCTCACACCGCAGGACATCTCCTCCCGCCTGAGCGGCCTCGGCAACTCGCACGAATCGCAGCCGCGGGTGGTGTCCATCTCCGAGGTGACCGAGCTCGGCACCTGCTACTCCCCCAACGAGATCGCCGCCCTCGCCGAGACAGCACACGAAGCGGGTCTCTATCTCCATGTGGACGGCGCCCGCCTCGCCAACGCGGCCGCCTTCCTCGACTGCTCCCTTCGCGAGATCACGACAGACGTGGGTGTCGACGTGTTCAGCTTCGGGGGGACGAAGAACGGCGCACTGGCCGCGGAGGCAGTGGTGGTGCTGGAGCAGTCGCTCGCCCGTGGGGTGCCGTTCCTCCGTCGCCAGTCACTCCAACTGGCCTCGAAGATGCGCTTCATCTCGACACAGCTTTCGGCGCTTCTCACGGACGAACTCTGGCGAACGAACGCGGCCCGCGCGAACGCGATGGCGCGACGCCTCGCTGAAGGAGTGGCCGCGCTTCCCGGTGTCGGGATCACCTATCCGGTCGAATCCAACGCCGTCTTCGCCTCCCTCCCGGAGAAGACGACGGCCGCACTGCAGGAGCGGTACCTGTTCCACGTCTGGGACGAGCGCACCGGCGTCGTCCGCTGGATGACCGCCTTCGACACCACCCCGGCTCAGGTTGACGACTTCATCGAAGACATCGAGAGACACCTGAGCGCCTAGAACCAGGAAGCCGCCAACCCTCCCCCTCGGTGCATCCCCTACGCGCCACGCAGCGCAGCGGGAAGGGCGGCGCTACAAGACGGCACCATTACTCGGGGACGAGACACCCGGCACCACGCGGAGAGCACAACGCATGGCGCCGCTCCAGGAGTGCACCGCATCGCATCACGTGGAGAGTGCAACGCACGGCACCACATAGATCGCGCACCGCATCGCACCACCCAGAGAGCATGACCCACCGCACCACGCGGTGAGCACGACGCACAGTGGTGTCGGAGAGGGACCAAGGCGCACCTGCTGCCATGCCGGACTCGCGGCTCTCTGTTTCACGTGAAACGGTGTTCTCTGCTCAGCCATGCTCATCTATCTACGGTGCGGTTTCACGTGAAACGGAAGGCCACAGGCGCTGGGCCACAGGCGCTGGGCTGCGCACACCAGGCTGCGGGCGTCGAGCTGCGGGCGTCGGCAACGGGCAGCCGAAGACAACGCGGCAGCGGCCAGCAGTCGAGGGCAGCGGGCACCGGACAGGAGGCATAGGGCGAGGAGCAGGGGTGGGCCATGCGAGTCGATTCGACCGGCGATGGGAACCTGTCGATCCCTTGGAAGCTGCCCTGTGAGGGAATCCACCTTCGCGCCTCGCGTCGTTTCACGTGAAACGCGATCCCCGCGCGAGCTTCCCGGTGCCGACCGCGTAAAAGATTTAGGGGCGTGGTTTCACGTGAAACCACGCCCCCAATATCAACCGTCTACGGTCTCCACTTTGCCGCCTGTCTCAGAGCTGCGTTGCCTGCAGGAAGGCAGGCCCAGCCTCCACCCAGGTGGAGCGAGAGGGCGGGCTAGGCCACCTCGTCGCCCTCCCGCATGGCGTGTGCCGCTTCCGGGGCCATGGCGCCGATGATGCGTTCCAGGTCGTCGATCGTGGCGAACTCGACGACGATGCGACCCTTCCTTCGCCCCAGGTCCACCTTCACCTTGGTCTCGAAGTGGTCCGAGAGACGGTCGGCCAGGTGGACGAGGCCCGGCATGGACGGGCGCTTCGCCGGGCGTTCCTTGGGTGCCGTCCCCGCTGCCTTGGCGCCGCCTGTCGCCACAATTTCCTCAACCGTCCGGACCGAGAGGCCCTCTGCCACGATGCGCTTGGCGAGGTACTCCTGCGCCCGGGGGTCGTCCAGGGCGAGCAGGGCACGGGCGTGCCCGGCGCTGATGACGCCTGCGGCAACCGTCAGCTGGACATTGGGCGGGAGGTTCAGGAGGCGGAGTGTGTTGGAGATGTGCGGACGCGAACGTCCAACCCGCTGGGCGAGCTGCTCGTGGGTGGCGCCGAAGTCGTCGAGCAGCTGCTGGTAGGCGGCGGCCTCTTCAAGCGGGTTGAGCTGCTCGCGCTGAAGGTTCTCGATCAGAGCGTCGCGGAGGAGATCGTCGTCCTGAGTGTTGCGGACGATCGCAGGTACGGGGTCAAGGCCGACCAGCTGGCAGGCACGCCAGCGGCGCTCCCCCATGATGAGCTCGTAGCTCCCGCCACCGATCGAACGCACCACGATCGGCTGGAGCAGACCCACCTCCTTGATGGAGGCAGCCAGCTCTTCCAGACGTTCCTCGTCGAAAACGTCACGTGGCTGGCGCGGGTTCGGGGTGATGGCCTTGAGGGCGATCTCCCTGAAGTACGCCCCAGCGACCGGTTGCGGGCCGTTGTCCTGTGTCGAGCCGTCAGATGGTGACACCGCCCCAGTGCCGTCAACGATCGGGCCGGTCGGGATGAGCGCCCCGAGTCCCTTTCCCAGTCCCCGCCGCTGCTGACTCACTGCGTCTCCTCATCCACCCGGCCGCTTCCGGTCACATCAGGAGAGGTTACCGTCGCAGGCGCATCCGAGTGCCCGCTCGCCACACGCAGTTCGGTCGGGTTTGCCACATCCCGCCCAAGCCGTACCTGGAGCCTGCGACTTCGGCGACGCGCGGACGGCACTGGGCGGCTCCTCCGGCGCGGTGGAGGCGTGGACGGTGACACCGACCCGTGGTCACCGGTCTGGAGCCCAAGGATCCAAGACGGCTGCGGACCACCTGTAGCGCGAAGACCGCAGAGGACAGATCGATCGCGGAGGAACGGATCGCTAAGGATTCACGGATGGACGAATCGCGGACACGCGGATGACAGACGCTCGGACGACAGACGCTCGGACGACAGACGCGGGCCGCGGACGGACGAATCACGGATGGACGTACCGACGACGCGCGGACGACAGACGCGCGGATCGCGGTGGACCACCACGAACGCACGGATCGCGGAGGATCAAGGACCGCAGGGCGTCGGGATCGCGTGAGTGAGACGCAGAAGACCGGCGGGTCACCGAGACGCCAGGCGCCCGCAGGAGACCGCGACGGCTGCGAGCCGGCGCGGCGGGCCAGGCGGGCGAGCACCGGGCGAGGAGGCGGCCCCCGGCGGGCGGTCACGGGCGAGGTAAGGAGGTGGGAGGCGATCCTCGCCGGACGACACAGGTGAAGCGAAAGGACCTGGATGCGGCCCTAGCGCGGTCAGGAGCGAGGCAGGGAGGCTGGAGCCACCCCAGCGGACGGCCCAGCAGAAGCATGGGGGCGGGCCAGGCGCGGATGAGCACGGCGCGGGTGAGCACAGCCGCGGGGTAAGGCGGTGGACCAGACGGGCGAGCAGGAGCGGGGGCGCGGGCAAGCGGGTGGCCCCCCTCTGGCCGAGGGGACAGTAGGAGGCGGCTCAGGCGGGCTGGGAGGCGCGAGGCGAGGAGGCGCTAGGGCGAGTGCGCGCGCGGACGGCGCGACAGGCAGCAGACCCCGGCGAGCGAGATGAGGCTGCGGCTCGGGCGAGTGCGCCCAGGGGGGCGTGGTGCGGCTTAGGTGGGCACCGCTCAGCGCGAGGCAGCTCAGGTGCGGGGCAGCTCACGCGAATGCGTGTGGGCAGGCGAGGCAGCAGCTCAGGCGGGCAGACACCGCTCAGAAGCGGGCAACTCACGTGAGAGGTGGCTCAGACGGGTGATGGCTCAGGCGGGTGATGGGCTCGGGCGAGTGCGCGCGGGCCGGTCTCGGTGCGGCTTAGGCGGGCGGGCGCGGGCGGCGCAGGCGGGAGGTAGCTCAGGCACGGGGCCCAAGCGGGCGCCGGTCCGGTGCGGGGTAGCTCAGGCGGGTGGCGGCTCGGGTGGGTGGTGGCAGCTGCGGATGAGTGCCGAGGCTCAGAGGGGTGGTGGCGGCTGAGGATGAGCGTCGAGGTTTAGAGGGGTGACGGGCGAGGGGTGCAGGAAGGGGAGAGTCTCGATCGTGAAGACTCCCCCGCTCTCAAGCCGCTCAGACCGTCACCGCCCGGTAGGCGATCTCCCTGGCCGCATCCATGTAAGCCATCGCCCCGCTGGACCCCGGGTCATACGTCATAACCGACTGCCCATAGCTGGGCGCCTCCGACAGCCGCACGCTCCTCGGGATGACCGTGTTCAGCACCGTGTCACCGAAGTGCGCCCGCACCTCGTCCGCCACCTGCGACGCCAACCGAGTCCGCCCGTCGTACATCGTCAGCACGATCGTCGACAGGTTCAACGTCGGGTTCAGGTGCGCCTTGATCAGGTCGACGTTGCGCAGCAGCTGCCCCAGCCCCTCCAGCGCGTAGTACTCACACTGGATCGGAATCAGCACCTCGTCAGCCGCCACCAGAGCGTTGACGGTCAGCAACCCCAGCGACGGCGGGCAGTCGATGATGATGTAGTCGAACTCGGCCTCGTACGCCGACAGCGCGCGACGAAGCCGCGCCTCGCGGGCCACCAGCGAGACCAGCTCGATCTCCGCGCCGGCCAGGTCGATGGTCGCCGGAGCGCAGAAGAGGCCCGGCATGTCCGGAACCGCCTTGACGATGTCCGCCATGGGAAGGTCGTCGACGAGCACCTGGTACACGTCGGGGACATCGCCACGGTGCTCCGTGGCCAGGGCCGTCGAGGCGTTCCCCTGGGGGTCCAGGTCGACGACGAGGACGCGCTCGCCGTTCATCGACAGGGCGGCCGCGAGGTTCACAGAGGTCGTCGTCTTACCGACGCCGCCCTTCTGGTTGGCGACGGCGATGACACGGCACTTGGAGGGACGCGGCCAGGAGCCGTCAGCCGGAGCGGCGGCACCTGACGCGGGGGCTTCCGACGGGGAGGTGTCCTGCGTGGGGGCGTCCGCCGTCTGGGTCGCAGATGTTTCACGTGAAACCACGGAGCTGAGTGCCTCTCGTACCAGCGGCGAATCGCCGGGGTTAAGGGGGGTCTGGGTCACGATGGCCATCCTTTCAACCAGCGGCCGGGTGCTGCCCGCAATGCTGTGCCGCGACACGTCCATTTCCGGCCAGCCGAGACCTGACGGGCTCTCGGGGCGGGCTTTACCCGGCCACCCGAGTCCGCTTGACGTGTCCGGCACAACTGTCACCTCTTTCGCTGGCGCCGTCCTGACGCCGGCGCGCGACCCGCGACTACTCGGACCAAAGTTGCAGGCGGCTCGACCTTACCGTGCCCGACCGAGATCAGCTCGGCCGTCCGCACCCCGCTGGCCCGCAATTGCGCGTCGGCGTCGGCGAGTTCCTCCGCGGCCCGCTCCCCCTTCATGGCGATGAGCTCGCCGCCTTCGCGCAGGAGCGGAAGGGACCACTTCAGAAGACGGTCGAGCGGAGCGACAGCCCTGGCGCTGGCGACGTCGAACTCGCGCTTGCCCGCCAGCTCCTCGGCCCTGCCACGCAGCACCTCGACGTTGTCGAGCTTGAGCGCGGCGACGCACTCCTCGAGAAACACGGTACGGCGAAGCAGCGGCTCCAGCAGCGTGACTGTGAGGTCCTGCCGTACGATCGCCAGGACCAGCCCGGGCAGACCCGCGCCTGAGCCGATGTCGACCAGGCGGACGCTCTCGGGAATGGCCTCGGCGACCACGGCGCAGTTGAGCAGGTGGCGGTCCCAGATCCTGGGCACCTCACGCGGACCGAGCAACCCGCGGACCACCCCCGGACCGGCCAGCAACCGTGCGAACTCCTGCGCCCTGTCCCACGCGTCGCCGGTGAACACCTCGCGCGCTATCTGCGGTGGAGCCGTCAGCTCGTCGCTCACTGATCCGGTGGCCTTTCCTGAATGTGCGGGTTGGGGGTGGGTGCCTACAGGAACGAAGACTAGCCGTCCGCGCAGCCACGCCGACCGAGGAGCGGATGGATGCCAGCAGAAAGGCCGCCAGCCCCAGAGGGGCCGACGGCCTGGCGCGTGCCTGCCGTACCCGAAAGACGGGATCAGACGGGCAGGACGACCACGAAACGGTGGGGCTCCTCGCCCTCCGACTCGCTGCGCAGCCCTGCGGCGGCGACAGCGTCGTGCACGATCTTGCGCTCGAACGGAGTCATCGGGTGCAGCGACTTGGGCTCGCCGTTGCGCCTGACGGTCTCGGCGACCTCGGTGCCCAGCTTGCTCAGCTCCGCCCTGCGCTTCTCGCGGTAGCCGGCGACGTCGAGCATGAGCCTGGAGCGCTCCCCCGTCTGCCTGTGGACGGCGAGCCGGGTCAGCTCCTGGAGCGCCTCGAGGATCTCGCCACTCTGGCCGACCAGGTCGGTGCCCTTGACGCCGACGACGGAGACCAGCGCCCGGTCCCCTTCGACATCCATGTCGATGTCGCCGTCGATGTCGGCGATGTCGAGCAGACCCTCCACGTAGTCCGCCCCGATCTCACCTTCCTGCTCAAGCGCCGCAAGATCCGGAGCCTTCTCCTGCTCGGCCTCGGTCACGTCGGGCCTCTCTTTCGTGCTGTGGATCGACGTCGTGATGTGGGTCAAGACTTCTTGCTGCCCGTGCGCTTGCTGCGGGGCTGCTTGCTGGGCTGCTGCCGGATGATCTTCGGTTCCGGCTTCTCCGGCGGCGCCTCCTCGGCGGCCGGCGCGCTCTTCCTCACCTTGGACAGCAGGCCGCTCTTGGGCGCGACGGGGATCACGTTGCCCTTGGCGTCGAACTCGGGCGCGGGGTTGCGGGAGTAGAACCAGTGCTGCTGGCCGAGCGTCCACACGTTGGTCGTGACCCAGTAGAAGATCAGACCCAGCGGGAAGTTGAGGCTGAAGAAGGCGAACAGCGGAGAGATGTACATCAGGATCTTCTGCTGCGATGCCATGGGGTTGTCGGGCATCTGCTGCATGGAGCGGGTGACGCTCTGCCTGACGGTGAGGAACGTCGTCAGGGAGCTGATCGCCACGAAGATCGCGAGCACGATCTTGGTCTGGACGACACCGGCGCCGAAGGCCTGGATCTGCGTGCCGTCCATCCAGAAGTTGGCGGGCAGCGGCGCGCCGAAGATGTGGGCGGCTCGCGCGCTGTCGACGAACTGCTGCGTCATCCCGAACTTGAGTTCGCCGTGCGCCATCGCGTTCAGCACGGTGAACATCGAGATGAAGATGGGGAACTGCGCGAGGACGGGCAGGCAGCCGCCCAGGGGGTTGGCGCCCTGGCCACGATAGAGGTTCATGACCTCTTCGTTCATGCGCTGCTTGTCTTTCGCGTAGCGCTTGCGGATCTCCTGCACCTTCGGCGCGAGTTCCTGCATCTTCTTCGACGAGCTCATCTGCTTGAGGAAGAGTGGGAAGATCAGCAGCCGCATGGCGACGGTGATCGTGATGAGGGTCAGCGCCCACGTGAGCCCGCTATCGGGGTCGAGGAAGGTGCTGTAGCCCTGGTGAATCCAGGTGAGGACTTGGGCGATGGCCGTGTAGAGCCAGTTAAGCCAGGACAGCTCCACCGAGCTAGCTCCCTTGCGTTTCGTGGGACCGAACCGGGCGTGGGGGCACCGGGTCAAAACCTCCGGGATGGAATGGGTGGCAACGCCCGATACGCCGGACAGTCAGCCATATGCCGCGCAAAGCACCATGTACGGCAATCGCCTCAAGCCCATAAGCACTGCATGAGGGGTAAAAACGGCAGCGTGGACCCAACATCGGGCTGATGAACGCCCGATAGAACCTGATCGGGGCCATGAGCGCCCGAGCAGTCAGGCCGGTCTGCTCCGTCATCGTTGTTCTCGCCTTGACAAACGATCCAGCGCGGCATCGAGTTCAGCGGCAAGGCGCTCGTGTCGCGCGGACGCGGCAGGTGGATTAGCGCGTACCACAAGCAGGCTACCTCGCGGCAGCCTTGCTAGACGGTCCCGCATCAGGTGTCGAAGCCGGCGCTTGACCTTGTTGCGCACGACTGCGCCGCCCACGGCCTTGCTCACCACGAAACCGACCAGTGGCGGTCCGTCCCCCGCGACTTTCAGATGCAGGACGAGGGTGGGGCGACCGGCGCGCGCTCCGCGCTTGACCGCGACGGAGAAATCCTCACCCCGCCGCATGCGGGACTCTTGTGACAACACGTCAGATCAGACGCCTATCGCCCGCCGACGAGAAGCGCCGGCGGGCGATCAAGCTGGGACAGGGCGACCGTCAGGCCGACAGCTTCTCGCGGCCCTTGCGGCGACGAGCAGCGAGGATCGCGCGGCCGGCCCGGGTGCGCATACGCAGCCGGAAGCCGTGGGTCTTCGCGCGGCGACGGTTGTTCGGCTGGAAAGTACGCTTGCTCACGAGTGGGCTCCAGGCTTGAAAGTGCACCCCCGCCTTCGAGCGGGAGCGCGTGACACACATGGCTGGCCTGCCGAAGTCGAGAGGGCATGCAAAAGAGCCGTCACGCGACAAGCCGACCGTCGTACGTTACGGGCCAGGCATGCTCCAGGTCAAACCGGCGGAGTTTTCCACGTTTCCACAGGCAACTTTTCCACCGGGGTTCGCGCGTCCACAGTCTGTGCACTCAGGTGCCACTAGTCTGTGGACAACGACCTGAACACAGGTGTGCACAACTCCCCGACCCCAGCCGTAACGGAGGGATCACTCTGTGCACAACTTGTGGATCTCCTGTGGAACACCTGGGGAGATCGCACATCGGACCGCCTGTGGATATTCGAGCAGTCAGCGATCATGGCTGCTGCTCTGTGTGGATAACAATGGAGGGGAAGCCACACCATGAACGGGGACGACCTCGGCACGGTATGGGCGCGCGCGCTGGCCAACTTCCTCAACGACAACCTGCCGATCCAGCAGCGCACCTGGCTGGCGATGGTCAGGCCGATCGCCATGGCGGGCGACACGATCGTGCTCGGCGTCCCCAACGAGTTCCTCAAGGACCTCATCGAGGGCAAGCTGCGCTCCCATGTGGGCCACGCGCTCTCCCAGGAGCTCGGAAGGCCCGTACGGCTGGCCGTGATGATCGACACCACCACTCCCGACCAGCCGATGGTGGAGTCTCATCCCCAGCCTGTGAATCCGAGTTTTCCCCAGGCGCCTGAGCCTGTGCAAAGTTATGCACAGCCCAGCTACCAGGCCCCGGAGGCCGCCCCCTTCTACGCTCCGCCGCCCGAGCCGCCTCAGGTATCCACCGAATATCCACAGGCGCAGCCCGAGCCTCCACAGAACCGCTGGGAAGCCAAGAGCACCAAGCCGAGCGAGCCGGCGAGGCTGAACCAGAAATACACATTCGAGACATTCGTCATCGGAGCCAGCAACCGCTTCGCCCACGCGGCGGCCGTCGCGGTGGCCGAGGCGCCGGCCAAGGCGTACAACCCGCTGTTCATCTACGGCGACTCGGGCCTGGGGAAAACTCACCTGCTGCACGCGATCGGCCATTACGCCCAGTCGCTCTACGACGGCGCGCGGGTGAGGTACGTGAGCTCCGAGGAGTTCACCAACGACTTCATCAACAGCATCCGCGACCACAAAGCCGACGGTTTCCGCAGCCGCTACCGCGCGATCGACATCCTGCTTGTGGACGACATCCAGTTCCTTGAGGGCAAGGAGCAGACGCAGGAGGAGTTCTTCCACACCTTCAACACCCTCCACAACGCCAACAAGCAGATCGTCATCTCCAGCGACCGGGCGCCCAAGCAGCTGATCACCCTGGAGGACCGGCTGCGCAACCGGTTCGAGTGGGGGCTGATCACCGACGTCCAGCCGCCCGAGCTCGAGACACGCATCGCGATCCTCAGGAAGAAGGCGATCCAGGAGGGCCTGGCCGCGCCGCCCGAGGTGCTGGAGTACATCGCCAGCCGGATCTCGACGAACATCCGTGAGCTCGAGGGCGCCCTGATCAGGGTCACCGCCTTCGCCAGCCTCAACAGGCAGGGTGTGGATCTGCAGTTGGCCGAGGTGGTGCTGAAGGACCTCATCACCACCGACGCCAGCTCCGAGATCACGATCGCCACGATCATGGCCAAGACCGCCGAGTACTTCGGCATCTCCATCGACGACCTGTGCGGCAGCTCGCGCAGCAGGGCGCTGGTCAACGCCCGCCAGATCGCGATGTACCTGGCCAGGGAGCTGACCGACCTCTCACTTCCCAAGATCGGGCAGCAGTTCGGCGGACGTGACCACACCACCGTGATGCACGCCGAGCGGAAGATTCGCTCGCTCATCGCCGAACGCCGCTCCATGTACAACCAGGTCAACGAGCTGACGATGCGCATCAAGCAGACATCGAAAGCCTGACTGTACACAGCCTGTGGATAACTCTGTGGACCAGCTCAGACGGCCTCTTCGGGCCCCGACGAAGATCAAAAAGCGCCGACGACGCCCACAGAGCCTGGGGATAAGGGTGGGGACATCTTGAGGACAACCTGGGGACAACTCGTGGACAACTTGTGGATGCCCTGTGAACAGGCGAAACGGGAGCCCCAGGTGACCCTCTTTTCCCCGTGGATAACCTGTTGAAACCCAGTGGATAACCGGTGGACGACGACCCCCTGATCTGGGGACGGCCTGTGGGTGACGCGGCGTCATCCCCAGGCGGCGAAGTTCTCCCCAGGCTTCGCCCACACCGGCAGTGGATGAATTCATCCGGGCTGAGCTGCGGAAACGTCGGCTGTCCACAACATCCACAGCCCCTATGAAGATGACTTCCTCTATCTCTAACTAAGAAACTCAAAGACCCATAGAGGGGTTCTCCCGGAGCTCAGGTGCGGGAGAGTGAACACTGAACAAGCAGCGACGACCAAAGCAGGAGGCTGATCCCCGTGATGTTCCGGATCGAGCGCGACGTGCTCGCTGAGGCGGTCGCATGGACGGCTCGCAGCCTCCCTGCGCGCCCGTCCGTGCCCGTCCTGGCCGGCATGCGCATGGAAGTCACCGACGCGGGCCAGTTGAAGCTCTCGGGCTTCGACTACGAGGTCTCCGCCGAGGTGACCCTCGAACCCCAGACCGGTGAGCCGGGTGTGGTGCTGGTCTCGGGCAAGCTGCTCGCCGAGATCACGCGCGCCCTTCCCGCACAGCCTGTGGATTTCGTGGTGGACGGCGCCAAAGCGGTCGTCACCTGCGGCAGTGCGCGGTTCACACTGCTGACCATGCCTGTGGAGGACTACCCGTCGCTCCCGGCGATGCCGCCCGCCGCGGGCAAGGTGGGCAGCGACGTGTTCGCCTCGGCCGTCGGCCAGGTCGCCGTCGCCGCGGGCAGGGACGACACGCTGCCGATGCTCACCGGCGTGCGCATGGAGATCGAGGGCGACACCGTCACGCTCGCGGCCACCGACAGGTACCGCCTGGCCGTACGGGAGCTGAAGTGGCAGCCCGGCCAGCCTGACTTCTCGGCGATCGCGATGATCCCCGGCAAGACGCTCGCCGACACCGCCAAGGCGCTCGGATCCACAGGCGCCGAGGTCGAGATCGCGCTCAGCTCGGCCGGCGGCACGGGCGAGGGGATGATCGGCTTCTCCAGTGCGGGGCGCCGCACCACCACGCGCCTGCTCGACCCCGAGTTCCCCAAGTACCGCTCGCTGCTGCCGACGGAGTTCTCGGCCAAGGCCGACCTGTCCACAGGCCCGTTCGTCGAGGCCGTGAAGCGTGTGGCGCTGGTCGCCGAGCGCAACACCCCCGTACGGCTGGCCTTCCGCGGCGGCGAGGTCGTCCTCGAGGCGGGCAGCGGCGACGAGGCGCAGGCCGTCGAGGTGCTGCCTGTGGATTACGAGGGCGAGGAGATGAACATCGCCTTCAACCACCAGTTCCTTCTCGAGGGTCTGGGCGCGATCGACTCCGATGTCGCCAGGCTGCAGATGACCACCTCGACGAAGCCCGCTATCCTCACTGGCGGCAAGCCTGTGGACGACGGTGGGGCTCCCGACTACCGTTACCTGATCATGCCCATCCGCTTGTCCAGCTGACACAGCCATCGGCGATGATGGAAGCCTGACAAGGGGGTTATCAACATGCAGATCGGCATGGTCGGGCTCGGCAAGATGGGCGGCAACATGGCCGAGCGGTTGCGCCGCGGCGGTCACGAGGTGGTCGGATACGACCGCGACCCGGCGGTCAGCGACGTCTCCAGCCTCAGAGAGCTCGTCGACCGGCTCCAGGCGCCGCGCGCGGTGTGGGTCATGGTTCCCGCCGGCGAGCCCACCCAGCTGACGGTCAACGAGCTCGGCGAGCTCCTCGACGAGGGCGACCTCGTGATCGACGGCGGTAATTCACACTATGTGGACGACCAGCGTCACGCCGAGGAGCTCAAGGCGCACGGCATCGGCTTCGTCGACTGCGGCGTCAGCGGCGGCGTCTGGGGCCTGCAGAACGGCTACGCGCTCATGTGCGGCGGCGACAAGGCCAGCGTCGAGCGGCTGATGCCGGTGTTCGAGACGCTCAAGCCCGAGGGCGAGGACGGCTTCGTCCACGCGGGCGACGTCGGCGCGGGCCACTTCGCGAAGATGGTCCACAACGGCATCGAGTACGGCATGATGCAGGCCTACGCCGAGGGCTGGGAGCTGCTCGAGGCCTCCGACATCGTCAAGGACGTCCGCGGCTCGTTCTCCAGCTGGCGCACCGGCACGGTGATCAGGTCGTGGCTGCTCGACCTGCTGGTCAGGGCGCTCGACGACGACGAGCACCTCGACGAGCTCAAGGGTTATGCACAGGACTCGGGCGAGGGCAGGTGGACCGTGCAGGCGGCTGTGGACCACGCGGTCCCGCTGCCGGTGATCACCGCCGCGCTCTACGCCAGGTTCGCCTCGCGCCAGGACGACTCGCCCGCGATGAAGATGGTCGCGGCGCTGCGCAACCAGTTCGGCGGCCACGCGGTCACCTCCGCGGCGGGCTCCACCGAGAAGGGCGCGGACTCCCCCGGGGCCGACGTCACCCCGCCGCGAGAGGCGCAGTGATCCCGCGGGCCATACTCGTTTTCCACAGGGGTGCCCGGCGTTGACCCCAGTGGTCGGTGTGGCCCACTAACCTTCGTGGGGTGCATGTCGCCCATCTCTCGCTGACCGACTTCAGGTCCTACGCCGCCGTGGAGCTAGGCCTCGAGCCTGGCGTCACGGCGTTCGTCGGGCCCAACGGGCAGGGCAAGACCAACCTGGTCGAGGCCATGGGGTACGTGGCGACGCACTCCAGCCACAGGGTCGCCAACGACGCCCCCCTCGTACGGCAGGGCGCCGCCCGCGCGATCGTGCGCTGCGCCGTCCACAGGGACGACAGGCGCGCGCTGATCGAGCTGGAGATCAACCCGGGCAGGGCCAACAGGGCGCGGCTCAACCGCTCCCCCGTGTCCCGCCCCCGCGACGTGATCGGCCTGCTGCGCACGGTCCTGTTCGCGCCCGAGGACCTCGCGCTGGTGAAGGGCGACCCCGCCGAGCGCCGTCGCTTCCTCGACGACCTCCTGGTGGCCCGTGCGCCGCGCTTCGCGGCCGTCAGGGCCGACTACGACCGCGTGCTGAAGCAGCGGGGCGCGCTGCTGCGTACGGCCGCCCAGGCGCGTCGTGGGCGCGGTGGATCACGCAGGGCCGAGAGCGAGTCCGCCTTCGCCGCGGCGGGCGCGGGCGACGTGCTGAGCACGCTGGAGGTGTGGGACGCCCACCTCGCCAGGCACGGCGCGGAGCTCCTCAGAGCGAGGCTGGATCTGATCGAGTCGCTGCGCCCGCTGGTCGCCTCGGCCTATGCTTCGCTGGCGCCCACGAGCGCCCCCGCCGAGCTGTCCTATCGCAGCACGTTGTCCACAGGTGGGGACGACGCGGAGGACGAACAGGCCGGTGGGGACGGATCTTCTGATGCACAGACGTTATCCACAGACCTGGGGATAACCCTTGAGTCGAGGTTGAGGGAGCGGCTGCTCGAGGTCCGCCAGGCGGAGCTGGAGCGGGGCGTCACGCTGGTCGGTCCACACCGCGACGACCTGATCCTGGGCCTTGGTGATCTGCCCGCGCGGGGCTACGCCAGCCATGGCGAGTCGTGGTCGTTCGCGCTGTCACTGAAGCTGGCCGCCTACGATCTGCTGCGCGCCGACGGCGGCGATCCCGTGCTCATCCTCGACGACGTCTTCGCCGAACTCGACAGCCAGCGCAGGCGCCGCCTGGCCGAGATCGTCGCTCCCGCGGAGCAGGTGCTGATCACCGCCGCGGTCGCCGACGACGTGCCCACGGAGCTGATCGGCTCCCGTTTCGATGTCGCAGGGGGGAGTGTGACCCGTGTCCGCTGAGGAGAACCCGACCGCCCGGGGGGCGGCGCTGGCCAGGGAGAAGCTCGCCCAGGCCAAGGCCGACGCCGCCAAGCGCGGGCAACTCCCCCGCCGCGAGCCGCGCAGGAAGGCGCAGAGGGACGCCGGCGACCCGCAGCTGTTCGGCAAGGCGATCATGGATCTGCTCGCCACCCGCGGCTGGGAGCGCTCGGCCGCGGTCGGCGGTGTCTTCGGCAGGTGGCCCGAGATCGTGGGCCCTGACCTGGCCGCCCACACCAAACCTGAGGCCTTCGAGGACGGCGAGGTGGTCATCGCGGCCGACTCCACGGCGTGGGCGACCCAGGTGCGGCTGCTGGCTCGCACGCTCATCCGCAGGCTCAACGAGGAGCTGGGCGAGGGCACGGTCAAAAAGGTCAAGGTCAGAGGACCACAAAACGCCCCTCGACCGATGGGCGGCCTGCGCGTCACGGGCAGCCGCGGACCGGGCGACACCTACGGGTAAATCCCACACCGGGCGATCAGATTGCCCCAGAGCCGCTGAGCACCTCTCCCAGAGGGGGGATGCTCGGCCGGGGGGAAAACGAGCTACAGGGCATCACAGGCGCGTTCAATGCCACTAACAGCCCTCAGAGCCGGTAGAATGAAAGCGGATTCCGGACACGTCCGCTTGCGTGTCACCCGCGGCATGCGAGCCGACTCCCCTGGGTGACCGCGCATCGGGGCACTCACGACGGTGACGGGCACGGCAGGGGCAACTGGCAGGTGTCGCCTCCCCCGCCGCGTGTCCGCGGCAGGAGGATTTCGCAGTTGTCCTACGACGCTAGCTCAATCACCGTACTCGAAGGGCTTGAAGCGGTCCGCAAGCGCCCGGGTATGTATATCGGATCGACCGGCGAGCGCGGTCTCCACCACCTTGTCTACGAGATTGTGGACAACTCCGTCGACGAGGCCCTCGCCGGCCACGCCGACCGCATCGACGTCACCCTGCTCGCCGACAACGGCGTGCGGGTCGTCGACAACGGTCGCGGTATCCCCACGGGCATCCACCCTGTGGAAAAGGTCTCCGCGGTCGAGCTCGTGCTGACGACGCTGCACGCGGGAGGCAAGTTCGACGGCAAGTCGTACGCGGTCTCCGGCGGTCTGCACGGCGTCGGCTCGGCCGTCGTCAACGCGCTGTCCACAGCCATGGACGTCGTGGTCAAGCAGAACGGCCACGTCTGGCGCCAGCGCTTCGAGATGTCGAAGCCCGTCGCTCCTCTGTCGAAGGACGAGGCCACCGAGGAGTCGGGCACCTCGATCACCTTCTGGGCCGACCCCGGCATCTTCGAGACCACGACGTGGAACTTCGAGACGCTCTCGCGCCGCTTCCAGGAGATGGCCTTCCTCAACAAGGGCCTGACGATCACTCTGACCGACGAGCGGCCCGACCACATCAACGGCGAGGTCCACAAGGTCGAGTATTTCTACGAGGGCGGCCTCTCCGACTTCGTCGCGCACCTCAACTCCAAGAAGGAGCCCGCGCACGCGTCGGTCATCGACTTCGAGGCGCACGGCGAGGGCATCTCCGTCGAGATCGCCATGCAGTGGAACAACTCCTACTCCGAGTCGGTCTACACCTTCGCCAACACCATCAACACCGCCGAGGGCGGCACCCACGAGGAGGGCTTCCGCGCGGCGCTGACCTCCATCGTCAACCGCTACGCGCGCGAGCAGAAGTTCCTCAAGGAGGGCAAGGACGACAACCTCTCCGGTGAGGACGTCCGCGAGGGCCTGACCGCGATCGTCTCGGTGAAGCTGGCCGACCCGCAGTTCGAGGGCCAGACCAAGACCAAGCTCGGCAACACCGAGGCCAAGTCGTTCGTCCAGAAGGCCTGCAACGACCACGTGCGCGACTGGTTCGAGCGCAACCCCGGCGAGGCCAAGGACATCATCAACAAGTCGCTGCAGGCCGCTCGGGCCCGCATAGCGGCTCGCCAGGCCCGCGACCTGACCAGGCGCAAGTCCCTGCTCGAGTCGGGCAGCGGCCTGCCGGGCAAGCTGGCCGACTGCCAGTGGAACGAGCCCGACAAGTGCGAGCTGTTCATCGTCGAGGGCGACTCGGCGGGCGGCTCGGCCAAGGGCGGCCGCGACTCTCGCTTCCAGGCGATCCTGCCCATCCGCGGCAAGATCCTCAACGTCGAGAAGGCCAGGATCGACAAGGTCCTGAAGAACAACGAGGTGCAGGCGCTGATCACCGCGCTCGGCACCGGCGTGCACGACGAGTTCGACATCGCCAAGCTGCGCTACCACAAGGTGATCCTGATGGCCGACGCCGACGTCGACGGCCAGCACATCAACACCCTGCTGCTGACGCTGCTGTTCCGCTTCATGCGGCCGCTGATCGAGGCGGGCCACGTCTACCTCTCCTGCCCGCCGCTCTACAAGATCAAGTGGGACCGTAAGGGCGACGACGCCTCCTACGCCTACTCCGACCCCGAGCGTGACGCGGTCATCGCCCAGGGCATCGCGGCCGGCAAGCCCGACCCCCGCCCGCGCGACAACGTCCAGCGCTTCAAGGGTCTGGGCGAGATGAACGCCGGTCAGCTGTGGGAGACCACGATGAACCCGGAGACGAGGCTCCTTCGCCAGGTCACGCTCGACGACGCGGCCCAGGCCGACGACCTGTTCAGCGTGCTCATGGG
The DNA here is from genome assembly GCF_039535395.1 of Nonomuraea roseola. Lineage (NCBI taxonomy): Bacteria > Bacillati > Actinomycetota > Actinomycetes > Streptosporangiales > Streptosporangiaceae > Nonomuraea > Nonomuraea roseola. The sequence goes on along the minus strand of NZ_BAAAXC010000015.1, from coordinate 2,827,046 downwards.
CGAGGACGTGGAAGCCAGGCGCGACTTCATCATCCGTAACGCGCGCGACGTCCGCTTCCTCGACGTCTAGCGGTAGCCGTACCACGAAGAAGGATTTTCACCTGTGACGGATGTGACAACTCCACCCCCGGCTGACCGCATCGAGCCTGTGGACATTCAGTCCGAGATGCAGCGCAGCTACATGGACTACGCGATGTCGGTCATCGTGTCCCGTGCGCTGCCTGACGTCCGCGACGGTCTCAAGCCCGTGCACCGGCGGGTGCTCTACGCCATGTACGACGGTGGCTACCGTCCCGACCGCGGCTACTTCAAGTGCGCCCGCGTCGTCGGTGACGTCATGGGCTCCTACCACCCGCACGGCGACACCTCCATCTACGACGCGCTCGTACGGCTGGCGCAGCCGTGGTCGCTGCGTTACCCGCTGGTCGACGGCCAGGGCAACTTCGGCTCGCCGGGCAACGACCCCGCGGCGGCGATGCGGTACACCGAGTGCAAGCTCGCGCCCATCGCCATGGAGATGCTGCGCGACATCGACAAGGACACCGTCGACTTCAGGCCCAACTACGACGGCAAGTCGCAGGAGCCCGACGTCCTGCCCGCGCGCATCCCGCAGCTGCTCGTCAACGGCTCGGGCGGCATCGCGGTCGGCATGGCCACCAACATCCCTCCGCACAACCTGCGCGAGGTCGCCTCGGCGGTCAAGTGGTGCCTGGAGAACCCCGAGGCCACCGACGAGGAGCTGCTCGAGGCGTCGATCGGCCTGGTCAAGGGCCCCGACTTCCCGACCAGGGCGCTGATCGTCGGCAGGCGCGGCATCGAGGACGCCTACCGCACGGGCCGCGGCTCGATCACCATGCGGGCCGTGGTCGAGGTCGAGGAGGACGGCAAGGGCCGGCAGTCGCTGGTCGTCACCGAGCTGCCCTACCAGGTCAACCCCGACAATCTGGCGCTCAAGATCGCCGAGCTGGTCCGTGAGGGCAAGCTCACCGGCATCGCCGACGTCCGCGACGAGAGCTCCTCCAGGGTCGGCCAGCGCCTGGTGATCGTGCTCAAGCGCGACGCCGTCGCCAAGGTCGTGCTCAACAACCTCTACAAGCACACCCAGCTGCAGGACACCTTCGGCGCCAACATGCTGGCCCTGGTCGACGGCGTGCCGCGCACGCTGCGTCTCGACCAGTTCATCAGGCACTACGTGGCCCACCAGGTCGAGGTCATCGTCCGCAGGACGCGCTACCTCCTGCGCAAGGCCGAGGAGCGCGCCCACATCCTGCGCGGGTTGCTCAAGGCGCTCGACCGGATGGACGAGGTCATCGCCCTCATCAGGCGCTCCCCCTCGGCCGCCGAGGCGCAGGGCGGCCTGATGACGCTGCTCGACATCGACGAGATCCAGGCCCAGGCCATCCTCGACATGCAGCTGCGCAAGCTCGCTGCCCTGGAGCGCCAGGCGATCCAGGACGAGTTCGACCACCTGATGACGCTGATCGCCGAGTACAACTCGATCCTCGACAGCCCCGTCAGGCAGCGCGAGATCATCAACGAGGAGCTCGCCGAGATCGTCGGCAAGTTCGGCGACGACAGGCGCACCGAGATCATCGCCTACGACGGCGACATGTCGATCGAGGACCTCATCGCCGAGGACGAGATCGTCGTCACCATCACCCGCGGCGGCTACACCAAGCGCACCAAGACCGACCTTTACCGGGCGCAGAAGCGCGGCGGCAAGGGCGTGCGAGGGGCGCAGCTGCGCCAGGACGACATCGTCGACCACTTCTTCGTCACCACGACCCACCACTGGCTGCTGTTCTTCACCAACAAGGGCCGCGTCTACCGGGTCAAGGCCTACGAGCTGCCCGAGTCCGGACGTGACGCGCGCGGTCTCCACCTGGCCAACCTCCTGGCCATGCAGCCCGACGAGACGGTCATGGAGGTCCTCGACCTGCGCGACTACCTCGTCGCGCCGTACCTCGTGCTGGCCACCCGCAGTGGCCTGGTCAAGAAGACCAGGCTGTCGGAGTACGACTCCCCCAGGACCGGCGGCCTGATCGCCATCAACCTGAGGGAGGACGACGAGGTCATCGCCGCCCGCCTGGTCTCCGAGGAAGACGATCTGCTGCTCGTCTCCAAGGGCGCCCAGTCCATCCGCTTCACCGCCACCGACGACGCGCTGCGTCCGATGGGACGCGCCACGAGCGGCGTCATCGGCATGAGATTCCTTGAAGGCGACGAACTTCTCGCCATGAATCGCTTGGCAGATGGTGAGGACGTGCTTATCGCCACGGAAGGCGGGTACGCAAAGCGGACACCCGTCGACCAGTATCCGTTGCAGGGACGTGGCGGAAGGGGCGTGCTGACTGCGAAGATTGTCACCTCTCGTGGCAAGCTGGTCGGAGCCGTCATGGTCAACCCGGAGGACGAGGTTTTCGCGATCACGTCCAACGGCGGGGTGATCCGGACGAGCGCCGGGCAGATCAAGCAGTCCGGCCGCCAGACCATGGGAGTGCGCCTGATGAATCTCGCCGAAGGCGACAGCGTCGTGGCCCTCGCTCGGAACGCCGAGTCGATGGAGACGTCGGTGGAGGCTGAGGAAGACGGGGGAGGAGAATAGTCCATGAGCGCCCAGGGCGGTTCCGCCAAAGCGACGCCGACTCGTGAGAACGGGCAGAAACCCGAGACCGAGGTCCTCGACATGATCGGGGACGAGACGGAGACGGAGCAGGAGCAGCAGGTGGAGGAGCAGAACGAGACGGTCCGCATCCGTCCGTCGCTGACCTCCGAGGCGCCTCCGCCCGCCGTCGAGCTGCCGAAGAAGAAGGCCGCAGCAGCCTCCCGCCTGCCTCGCAAGGCGCACCTGGTGCTGCGGCGGGTGGAGCCGTGGTCGGCGATGAAGTTCAGCTTCGTCGTCTCCCTGGTGTGCTTCGTGGTGCTGTTCGTGGCAGTCGCCGTGCTGTACGGCGTGCTGTCGGCCCTCGGAGTCTTCGAATCGATCGTCCAGACGGTCAACCAGCTGACCCAGGCCGACGGCCAGACGACGGGCAGCTTCGACGTGTCCAGCTGGTTCGAGCCTGTGCGGATCCTGGGATACACCGCGCTGATCGGCGCCGTGAACGTCGTGCTGATCACCGCGCTGTCCACGCTGGGCGCCGTCATCTACAACATCGCGGCCGACCTGGTCGGCGGCGTCGAGGTGACGTTCAGCGAGGCCGAGTAGTCCGAAGTCCTGCCCCTGCTTGCGTCTGCGGTCTGGCGGCGCGAGCAGGGGCCGGGACACGGTAAGCTTTTCTCCGTCGGAACAACCGGTTCGCCTCTGCACTGCAGATGCGATACGGTTCTCTGTGCGCGGGGCTATAGCTCAGACGGTTAGAGCGCTTCCCTGATAAGGAAGAGGTCCCAGGTTCAAGTCCTGGTAGCCCCACCCTTTTGACCAGCAAGAAGGCCGCTATCCGATCCTCGGAGAGCGGCCATTCTGCTGTCTGCGTGTCTATCTGCGTGACTACCGTTCCGGAGCGGTGCCTTCCCAGAGCTCTCTGGAGGGCTCAGACTCCTACGCGAGGGGAAGAACCGGCTCGGGGCTCCAAAGCCGGAGCACTTCCATGACGCGCTGGGCGGCAGCCCGTCCGGGACCGCGAGTGGTGGAGATCTTGTCGTCCACGATGATGGTTCCCTGCCAGATGGCGGCATCCCGACGCCAGTCAATCTTGGTAGCGAGCTCGACGTAACGCGCCTCGCGCCACGCGGGATCGGGGTTCTTCTCGATCTCGTAGGCGACGTGACCGATGATGACCAGGCCGGTGGCGGTCATGTTGACGTAGTGCCTGCGGAAGTCCACGACCTGGTTCGCGACACCACCCGTGGTGGGGAGACTGGCGACGTCCTTCCAGGGGGTCATGTGCTCGGTGAGCGTTGCCAGCATGGCGAGGGTGCGCTGTACGAAGGCATCCTGTGCCTCGGTCGTGCCGATCACCTGTGCGCTGCGCCCTGGGATGCTCGCCTCGCTGAGCGCATAGTCGCGGAAGAGGAGTTCCTTGACCAGCCCGCGCACCTGGTTCAGGAGGAATGCGGCGGGGGAGTTCTTCGAAAGGCTCTTGGAGGTCTCGTCGATCCGTCCACGGAAGAACGGAGACTCATCCACGATCTTGGTGAGAACCCTGTTCACCGGCTCGCGAGTGTTGAAGGCGGCCAGGAGACTAGCGGGGATCTGCTTGGTCTGAGCCGCATCAGCGAAGTCCTGGTGAATGCGAGCCAGGTCAGGCTCAACGACGATCACCACGGAGATGCTGTCGCTCAGGAACGTGGAGTCGTCAGACAGGCTCTCGCTCCGCTTGTGGATAGCGATGAGACGGTGCTGTCCGTCGGTGATGGAGAAACGGGTCTCGTCCCCGATCACGACGAACCCGACCGTCATGGCGAAGTTTCCCCTGGGGATGTGTATGGCGGGAACCGCCCGGACATTCAGCGTGACCGGCGGGAGGATGTAGTTGTTCTCGTTGTCGGCCAGATACTTGGCGATCGAGCGCACGTGGGACGTGTCGACCGGCCGGTTAGTGGCCATCCGGGGATTGCCGCCCTTAACGGCTGGCTCGGAGATGACGTGCTTGGTGAGGAAGGCGTAGGAGAAGGCCGTGGTCAACATCAGGCGCCCGCCCTGCCGGAACACCACGCAGGTGAAGACCCGCCCCCCCGAAGCGGACGCGGCCTCGCTTGCGGCGGCCTGGGCGGCCGTGAGCGAGTCGTGCTGCGTCAGCCCCATCTCGGCGAAGAACATGACACTTCCTTTCGAATCTTTGCCACTTCTTGACGAGAACAATACATGGAAAGATCAGCTACGTCCATATATCAACGTAGAACGCGCACTTCTCGCATCGCTTCTCGTGGGCGCCGCTCCGAATCGACTAGAACGGCGCCCTAGATGACTGAGGTGTCAGCCAAGGTCAGGGTTCTTTAAGAAAGATCCGATCCATGACCGTCGCACCTCCCTGGAGCACGGGACGGATCTGCTTGCGGTAGACCAGCTCGGTCACTGCCGTGCTGCTGTGCCCGACCAGCCGGGAGATCTCCTCCAGGGGTGTCCCCTGGTCAGAGAGCAGGGATACGAAGCTGTGCCGTAGCTCTCGGGGCGTCCACTCCGCAGGGTTCAGGCTGGTGTGCTTGATGACCCGGCGGAACGCGCGTCGTACGTTGGCCGCGTCCAGCTCGGTTCCGGCGTTGGACGCGAACACCAGGCCGTGGGCTGACCAGGCGTCGCCCTGCTCCTTCTGCTCGGCTTCCTGTTGCTCGATCAGCACGTCTACGCAGCGTTTGGGGAGTGCGAGCGTGCGCCGCGACTTGCGGGTCTTGGTGTCTCCCCCGTTCCGTACGGAGCGCCACACGGCGACGTACGGCGGGATCGGTGGAGTGCCGTCGAGGTTGCCCACGAGGTCCACGTGATCCCATCGGAGCGCGCGAAGCTCCTCCGTGCGCGCTCCGGTCAGGAGAGAGACCACGATGTAGGCGTACAGGCACTTGCCCTCGGCGGCCTTGAGCACCTCTTCGGCCTGAGCCATCGTGAGCGCCTTGGACGGGCGGCCTTCCTTGCCCTGTGGAACTCGGCACAGCTCAACGACGTTCCGGCGGACCTTGTCACGCGCCATGGCGCGCTTGATGATCCGATTCAGACACGAGTGGAGCCGCGCCACGGTGCTCGTGCTGTGCGTCTTGGCCTTGCCTGCCAACCACTTGTCCACATCCTGTGCACTGAGGTCGCGGAGCTTCCGCTTACCCAGGGCCGGGATGATGTGCGTCTTGACCAGGGTCGTGTTCGTCGCGACGGTGCTCGGGTCCAGGCCGCTGAGCCCGTAGGCAAGCCAGTCGTTCGCAGCCTGAGCGACGGTGGACTCCCCTGGCGCGATGGTCAGCCCGTCTTCGTAGTCCCTAAGCACCTCCTTGAGCTTCGTCTTGGCTTCGGTCTTGGTCTTGCCGCTCCCCCGCTTGATGATGCGCTTGCCGTCCGGGGCGAACCCTAGACTGGCGGTCGCGATCCAGCGCTGGCGCTTGTCATCCCAGTGGAGGCCGCCGTCTCCCCTGCTACGTCGCTTGGTCATCAGGCTGCTTCCTCTGCTTCCTTCTCCAGAAGTGCGATGTACTCGCGGATGCCGTTGGCGGTGATCAGGCGGGCGCGGCCTTGCTTGACCGAGCGCAGGCGGCCAGTCCTGATCTGGTCGTAGATCAAGCTCCGGCTGAGCCTCAGGATCTGCATGGCGTCGGTGATCCGGTAGAGCTGAGCGTCTTCAATGGCCGTGTTCATGAAGGGCCGTTCTCCTTGGCGGGGACAGCGGGGACAGTGGGCAGGGCGGATTGTCCCCGGAAATCGGGCGCGTTTGTGCTGGTCAGAGGCGGTTCGGGGACAGCGGGGACACCGGGGACACTTCCTGTGGGGTCTGTTCCCGGCAGGCGGTAGCGTCCGGCCGCGTCCACGCATACCTGGCCGTCGGTGGCCATGCGGGCGCATGTCCGCTTGACCGTGTCGCGGGACAGGCTGATGGCTTCGGCGATGTCCCTGGGCGGGCTGTTGGGATTGCTGCGCAGGTAGCGGGCGATGGCCGCGCGGGTCTCTCCGAGTTGGTGATCCTCGGGCGGGCCGGCGAGTAGGTGCCAGGTGCCGGTGTCGGCTTGGAAGGAGAGGGCGTGTTCGGCCTCTTCCACATCCCTGCCCGTGATGTGGAGCACGCCGTCGGCGGTCCCTCGGGCGCGCTTGAGCACCAACGTGGAGTCAGCGGCACCGGCCAGACCGTTGGTCCCGGAGACCTGCTCCAGGAAGTCGTCAGAGCCCATCTTGCGGACGTGGTGCACGAGTACGACGGCCACGCCGAAGGTGTCGGCCAGGCGCTTGGCGTAGCCCATCGCGGCGTAGTCAGCGTCGTAGGCCGACAGACCGGGCGGGGTGGTGCCGCGTACCTTGGCGAACACGTCGATGACGACCAGGCGGGCACCGACGTTGCGCTCCAGCCAGCGCGCGATGTGCTCCGCTCCGCCGCTGGGCAGCGTCGGGCACGAAGTCGCCAACGTGAGCTGGGCAGGTGCGGGAGCGCCATGAAGGATCTTGGCCATGCGGTTCTGGAGTCGGCGCGGGGTATCTTCCAAGGCCAGGTAGAGCACCGGGCCGGGTTCCACCGGGATGGAGCCGAATGCCTTGGTTCCGGCGGCCACCGCGATGGCGGTAGCCAGGGCAAGCCAGGACTTGCCGACCTTGGGCGGTCCGGCCAGCAGGCTGAGCCCTTCGGCGATGATGCCGGGCACGGCGTACTTGGGCTTGGGGAAGGTCATGGCCATGAGTTCGTCGGCGGTCCACGAGGTGCGGAACGGCACCGGCGACAGGTCGGACGCGTGGACGGCATCACCACGCACGAGGTGCAGGTGAGAAGGCTTGTCAGAGCTGTTCATGCGGCCACCGTTCGCGGCCTGCGGGCACCGGCGCGCAATCCTGAGCCGATGGTGCGGGATGCTTCGCCGTACCCCTGGCCGACGCTCTGAGCGGCGTTGAGCAAGAGCGCGCTCACCTCCTGCTCTGACAGCGCGCCACCGGCCACGAGCTGACCGAGCGCGACGGACGCCCGATAGAGCGCAACGTTGTGGCCGTGCTCGGGTGAGCTGGTCACACGCTCCAACTCGCCGTTGATGGCGGCCTGTAGGTAGGCGCTGTGCCGTTCGGTGCTGGCTAGGTCCACCACTACGGGGCGCTGTTCGGGCAGCGGGGCGGGAGTGAGCAGGTCGGCCAGCCAAGGCGGCAAGAGCGCGGGAGGTGCGGCGTTGACGACCTGGTAGGTGCCGTGGCCGTCGGTGGCGGTCACGGTGCTGCCGGGGCCGACGACGTATCCGCCGTTGGCGCGGGTGTCGATGAGCCAGCCGAGCCCGCCCTTGGCGCCGTTGGTGTTGGTCAGGGTGAGCCCGTCCGGCGGGGTGTAGTACAGGTGCATGCCGCCGCGCCGGGTGCGGACTTGGAAGGTCTCCAGCGGCAGCGGTTGCCCGGCGTCGGCGCACAGGGCGGCGAACACGTCGGCGCCCTCGGTGATGCCGGGCCGGTCCCACTGTGGTGGTGGGTTCTGGCCGTCCTTGGGGGTGTCGAGGTCAACCACGACTAGGCGGGAGGGGCCGGTGGCGATGCCGATGTTGTACGGCTGCCGTGCCCACCAGGTGCGGATGGTGTCGGGGTCGGTGGTGGCGCGCTCCTCCCAGCGGGTGAAGCCGCGGGGCGGCACCTTCCCGCCGGGAATGAGCGGGAAGGCGTGCCAGCCCCGGGCGGCGGCGGCCAGGGCGTAGCGCAGAGACGAGCTGGTCATGATGCGGTCCCTTCGGTGCGTGAGGGGCAGTCGCAGGCGGGTGTTGAACACCAGCCGGTGGCGTTGGCCCAGATGGGTTCGTAGATAGCCCAGCCGGACGGGCTGGCTCCTCCGGTGTGGACGGCGTTTTGGTGGCCGCAGCGGCGGCAGGGCTGCTGCAGGGTTGTCAGGGATTCCACGGACGGACCCTCCTGCCAGTCAGCGGGTGCCCTCGCGGCGTAGGCGGCGCAGGTAGTTGTAGAGGCGGCGTCCCAGGCGCAGGCGTAGGCCGGTGCCGTCGCAGCGGCGGCACCAGCGCTTGACTCGGCCGTTCGGCTTGACGGTTTTGCCGTGGCCTTCGCAGCGGCGGCAGGGACCGAACGGGGTGGCGGCACAGGCGCCGGCGTAGCCGAGCAACCACACCAGGACGGCGCCGAGCGCGACCAGGATGAGCCAGCCGAGCGCGGCGGTGGGGGTCGTGTTCGGGGTCGCGGCGGTGGTGGTCGCGGTCGCGGCCAAGAGAGTCATGAAAGGGCTCCAGAAGCTGCTTTTGGGTGTGGGAAGCCGAGCCCGCTACCCGCGACCTGCGGGTATTCGGGCTGATCAGCGGCTATATGGGAGGTCGCGGGGCGGGTCGCGCAGCCGCGACCGGTCGCGGGCGGGTCGCGACCCGGCGAACCCCTCAGGCGGGGTCCGCCGGGACGCTCGCGGGGCTATCCGGTGGTGATTTCCCGGCGGGTGATGGCGGCGGCGACGGCGGCCTTCTTGGCGCCCTTGAGCGCCTTGCCGTCCCGCTTGATGTCCACGCTCGGCACGCCGAGCGCGCGCAGCTGAGCCGAGATCGCCTCGGGAGTCAGGTCGGCGTAGTGCTCGGGGATGCGCTCGGCCAACCGGGAGGCGATCAGCGCCCACGGCAACCCGGTCTCACTGCCCTGGAAGACGGTGGCGACGTCGGCCAGCACGTCGCGCACCTCACGCACGGCGGCCTGTCCGGCGGCGAACCCGGACAGCGTCCCGGCGCGCTCACGCAGCTTGCGCGCGGCCAGCAGGATCTTCTCGGCGTCTTCGGCGTCGGCCAGGTAGAACCGCACGGTCGGGGTGTCGTCCCCGGCGCCGCGCAGGATGCCCACGCCCTTGTAGGACGGCAGCAGGGCGGAGGAGTCGAACCCCTCGGAGTAGGCGCCCGAGCCGAGCACCAGGTCGGAGACCTGCCAGGAGCCGGTGCGCAGCGCGATGCGGACCTGGTGGTTGTCGCGGAAGCTGGTGAAGGCGGTGGCCACGTCGCCGGTGCCGACCCCGCCGGGCTTCTGGGTGGCGTCCACCAGGATCACACCGGCGGCCGGGGCGACCTTGACCAGGAACACCATCAGGGATGCGATCTCCTTGTTCAGCTCCTTGTCGCCGGTGTCGAAGTACTCCTGACACTCGTCGATCACCACGAGCCGCACCGGCATGCCGTACCGCGGATCGCGGGCGATCTCGCGAGTGAGCTTGCCCTCGGGGCAGATGTCCACCGGCAGCTCCGACAGCTTCTGATAGCGAGCTTGAACGTCGGCCTTCAGGTCACGGAGCATCTGCACGAAGGTCTCCAGCGGGTCACCGTCACGGGTCAGGGTGAACCCGAAGGAACAGGAGTGCGCCACCAGGGCGAACTTGCGCCAGTCCGGCGAGCCCTTGCCGTCGAACACGTCCAGCCGGACGTAGGGGTCCAGCGCCGCGTACAGGGCCAGCAGGCGGGCGGTGAAGCTCTTGCCCTGCCGGGGCTGAGCACCCACGAGGATGGACACCCACAGCATCAGCAGCGCGACCTGACGACCGCGCTCGTCCACCCCGAGCGGGGCGGGCTGCCAGATGTCGGTCTCCTTACAGGCCAACAGCGGCGTACGGCCTGCTGGGGTGGCCAGCGGGTCGGCGTCGGCCACCCACAGCCAGTGCGAGCGGTGACTTTGCGGGTCGCGCGACAGGGTGACCTGCGCGAGCGCCACGTCCAGACCGGAGGCGATCTTTTCGCGGGCGTTGACGGCGTCGGCGAACGTCTTGCCGTAGGGCAGGTTGACCAGCACCTTCGAGCCGTCACCCTCGCGCGCCATCGCGGTGCCGAACTCGATCTGCGTGTTCGGCTTGTCCGGGTGGCCGAGCCCGGCGGCGTAGTAGGCCCTGAGCACGATGTCGCTGTTCAGCTTGCGGTAGCGGCGGGTGACCACGGCAGCCGGGACGATCGAGCGTCCGGCGGGCCGACCGTAGCGGGCCAGCACCGGCACCAGCACCGCAGCCACTGCGGCCTGCCACAGGGACGGCAGCCCGATGACCACCACGATGGCGACGGCCAGGGCGATGGCCTGGAAGAACAGGACCACGCCGCGCCAGCGGCGGGTGGCCTTGCCCTCCCGGTGCAGCTTGAGCCACATCGCCGGGTCGTTGTCGGAGGCGGCCTGCTGAAGCAGCACGTACTGTTCGTTGACCCACCACCAGCGCAGCTGCCGGGCGGCCAGCCGGAACAGGCCGACGACGGCGAACACGGCGATCTGAAGCAGGTACCACGGGGCGCGAAGGGTGTGGAAGGCGGACACGTAGGCCCACCGGCCTGCCGTGGTGCGGACGGTGGCGGGCAGGTTGGCCTTGTGCAGGCCGGTCGGGATGAGCGGGCGGCGGCCCTCTACCGGCGGCGACGTCGGTACCGCAGCCTCGGGCAGGTCCACCGGGACGGGGGCGGCGTCGGCGGGTGGCGGCTCGTCGAGTTCGATCTCGTAGGAGGTGTCACGGGCGGCGGTACGTCGCGCCGGGGCAGTGCGCTCGCCGGGCTCGCTGGAGGGGGCGGGCTCGCCGGCGTCGGCCTGGCGGGCGCGGCGGCGGGAGTCGAGCGGCACGACCTGGCCGCCCTCGGCGGGCTCGGTGTCGGTGGCAGTGCGGTCGGACCACTCGAATCCGGACATGTCGCCGGAGCGGTCCGCGCCGGGGTTGGGCTCGTGCGGCAAGTCGGTCATGATGTGGGCACCTCGTGTGCGTTGACGTGGGCGGGGTGGCAGGGCACGGCTTCGGTTTGGCGACTGGGGGCCGTGCCCTGTTCGGTCGAGAGCGGGGATGATGCGCGGTCGGACCGCGTCCCGGACGGGCGGGCGGTCATGGGGTCGGGCCGGTGTCGGACCACTGGCAGCGAGCGTCCGGTCCGCTGCCCGCGCACTCGACCTGCGGGGGGTCCTCGGCTGGCGGGGTCGGGTCGGTGTCGGCCCAGCGGCAGCGGTCGTCCTGGCAGAGGACGGGCGGCGGCGTGGAGTCATTGCCCGTGCCCTTGTCGGCAACGTGGCAGGCCGTGGGGGTCAGCCCGATCACGGCGGTCAGCACGGCGGATGTGAAGTGCCGCATGAGGGCGGGGGTACGCGGGCCGGTCATGGGGTCACCTCGCGGTTGGTGTCGGCCAGGTGCGTCCAGCAGGTGCGGCGGTGAGCCGCCATGGTGGAGTGGATCTCAGCGACAGTCCGGCGGCGGGTGACGAGCATCCGCACCCAGATGGAGACCGGGACGGCCAGGCAGGCCAGGGTGAGGACGATCGCGGGGGCGAGCAGGGTGAGCAGGCTGGACATGGCGGGTTACTCCTTGGCGTGGGTGGACTCGTTGCGGAGGGCGTCACGGACGGCGCGGGCGGTGTCCATGCCGCAGCCGAGCGCGCGCCGGATCTTGTCCGCGCCTGCGTCGGCGGGGAGGTGGCCGGTGGCCATCAGGTGCCGGGCGCGGGCGATCAGCGCGTCGGGGGCGGGGACGTTAGCCCTGTACGTAGGGCCGGTAGGGGTACCGTCGCCACCGTGGTCGAGGCGGGAGAAGGCGGCCAGGATGATGGGCAGGGCGGTGACGATGGCCACCGCGACGACCGGTCCCAGGACGTGCAGCACCAGTCGCGAGATGGTGAAGGGCGTACCTTCGGGCAGTCCCCAGGGCAGGTACGGCCAGGCATTCATGCCGAGAGTGAGTCCCAGGAACAGCCACTCGATCCGGGTCAGGGTGCGGTTGGTGAGCGGCTGGCCACGCGTGCCCATGTAGGCGCGGGCGCCAACAACCACGAGCAGGGCCATGGACATGAACGGCTCGACCAGCCAGGCGAACACCCAGCCCGGCGACCAGGCGGGGGCGCCATCGGCGGCGAACGCCTGCACCCCGGCGGTGGACCAGGCCAGCGCGAGCGTCAGCGACACCAGCGCGGCGGTCACCAGCAGGCGCCGCATCCGAGCGGCCTGCCAGGCGCGCATCTCGGGGTCTTGGGCCAGCGCGTGCAGCCTGGCGGCTTCCTGCGCGGCCTTGCGGCGCTTGCGCACCTTGGGGGTGTCGAGCATGAGCGGGGTGTCGTCGGCCTGGAGATCGGCCAGCTGGTGCGCTTCGGCCACCTCGGCACGCAGCCGAAGCACGCGCTTGGTCTCTCCCGGCGCCACGGGCGCGGGCGGGATGGCGGGCGCCTGGCCGGCCACGTGAGCCTCCAGTTCGGCCAGCCCGCGGGCTACCTCTTCGGGCGTCGGCTCGGGGATCGGGTCAGGGTTGATGGCGCTCACGGGCGCTCCCCTACTTTGGGGCGGCGGTCGCGGTCGGTGCGCTGGTTGCGGTTCATGCCGTGCCTGCGGTCGCTCTCCAGCCAGCCGTCGCGTCCGGCTTCGGGCTGATAGAAGGTCGGCAGCTTCTCGCCGTGCACGGTGACGCCGGGGCGCCTGCTGGTGTCGAGCATGCGGCGGCTCATGCGGCCACCCCTCGGGCGCAGTCCAGGCAGGTGCCCAGGTGCCGCGGCAGGACGTAGCCGACATCGGTACGGCAGCCAGGGCAGGTGCGGCGAGCTGCAGTGGCCTTGGCCAGGGCGGCCAGCTGTGCCGGGCTCGGGGTGCGCTTGGGCAGGGCGAAACGCCTGTAGTAGAGGTAGGCGGCGCGGACGCCGGGGGCGCCGTGCCGGGTGGAGGACCAGAGGATCTGTGCCTGCACGCCCTGCCCGCCGGGGCGTAGTCCCTCGGCGGCCAGCTGGCGTTTGGTGAGCAGGTGGGGCGGGGCCATCCGCCATGGGTAGGTGGGGATGCCGTAGCGCTGGCCGGTGGGGTCCCAGAAGCGGGCGCGGATGCGGCTCATGAGCGGCCCCACCCTCCCCAGCAGCGCGGGCAGCCTGGCCGGTCGCAGAAATTGGCCGGGTCGGCGGACCAGCAACTGATGACCATGTCCACCGGTTCGGCTCGGTGAACCATGAGGCGCATCACCTGGTGGAGCCGGTAGCGCTCCTGAGCGATGCGCACGAGGTCGCAGGTCAGCAGGCCGCCGATGAAGGTTCCGGCGTAGGTCAGGAACGTGAGCATGGAAGGGGCCTCCTTAGTGATCGAGGTGGGAGCGGTGGACGGTCCGGCAGGCACGGCAGCCGGGGGTCGGGCGGCAGGTCGCGCCGTGCACCGGGCAGTGCTGGGAGTGCCGTCCGGCGGTGGTGCCACAACGCGGACAGCCGATGACGTTTGCGGAGCGCTGGCCGCAGTCGAGGCAGCGGAAGCGGGCCATCAGGCCACCTCTTTCGGGAGGTCGATCCGAGCGAAGATGCGGGTCAGGGCGTTGATCTCGTCAGCGGTGTAACCGGCCCACACGCCGTCGCGGGGCCGGATGGTCAGGGCGTAGTTGAGGCACGCAGCGCGGGCGGGGCATCGCTCGCAGATGGCCTTGGCAAGGGCCTCGCGGCCCTGCCGTACCTGGTCGGTCTCGTCCTCCTCGGGACTGGTGAACAGGTCCGCGTCTTCGAGCTGGCAGGCCGGGTCCTGCTTGAGCAGATCGGCAAGCAGTCTGAGCGGCTGGCTTCCGCCGAACAGGGCGGGGAACGGGTCGGCGGTGGTGGTCACAGGGCCACCCCCAGCGCGGACAGCGCGTCGCGCAGGCAGAGCCGGGCGCAGGAGTGGCAGACGGGCGGGGAGGGCGGCTCACAGCCGGGCGCGGATTCCTCCGCGCCCTCGCAGATGCCGCACGTCCACTGGACTCCCCAGGCGTCGATGGGCTCGGGGTCGATCCAGGAAATACCGGCGTACTTGGACCGGTGGAACATGATGGAACTACCTCTCAGGTGATGGGAGGGCCGGGGACGGCTTCTTGTCTTGGCGGGCAGGGCCGTCCCCGGCGCGCAACGATGCGCGGATGATGTGCGGATGGAGGAGCGTCTAGTACTCCAGCGACATTTCGAGATCATGGGCGGGATCTGCGCTGGTAGTGGCAACGGCGGGCGATCGCCTGATGCCGTCGGCGCCAACTCGACCAGCGCAGGACCTGCTCGATCGAGCGTGTGTGGGTGAGCAGGAGTGCGGCCAGCAGGCGGCGGATCTCGGGCACGGTTAACGCGATGTGCTGGTTGTCGGTGGTTCGGGGCTGTTGGGCTGCCACGACGGCGAGGAAAGCTAGGGCGAGCATGGCCAGGGTGATGTGGCGGTGCCACGGGGTCCAACCGCGGACCTGGTAGTGGTCCAGGCCGACCTGGCCCTTGGCCGCCTGGAAGGACTCCTCGATGGCCCAGCGGATGCCGGCGATGCGCACCAACGTCATCAATGGCTTCGGGGTGGGTGCGTAGCAGCGGTAGAAGGCCAGTTCGCCGGTGGTCAGGTTGCGGCGGATCAGTAGCCACCGCCAACCGGGCCGGTGTTCGTCGATGCGGGTCCATGCCCAGGCATACAGGCGGTGGCCTTTGGCTCCTGCCCCGGCGCTGTAGCGGTGCCAGTGCCGGTCAGCCGCCATAGCGGCGATCTGGGCGACGGTCATCTCCGCCCCGTCCAGGCTGGCCCGGCGGTTGGCGGCGAAGGCCAGCACATAGCCGACCCGGCGATCCTCCAGCGCCGCGCGCAGGCGAGGGTCTTGGCCGTAGACCTCGTCGCCGCTCACCCAGGAGGTCGCGATCCCGGCGTCCAGCGCGGCGGTGATCATCGCAGTGGCCAGCGCGGGCTTGGTCGCGAAGGTGGTTGGGTCCGGGACTCCAGCCCGCCCGCAGCGCTCGGGATCGGCCAGCCACGAGTGCTCGGGCAGATACAGCCGACGGTCGATCAGGGCTCGTCCGGCACCGGTGGCATAGGCCAGGAAGACGCCGATCTGGCAGTTCTCGATCCTGCCCGTCGTGCCGGAGTACTGGCGCTGCACCCCGGCCGAGCCGGTGCCCTTCTTCTCGAAGCCGGTCTCATCCACGATCAGTACACCGCCCGGCCCCAGGTGCTCGACGACGTAGCTGCGGACATCGTCGCGGACCTCATCGGCGTCCCAGCGCGCCTGGCGCAGCAGGCGTTGCATGCCCTGCGGGCCGGTTGCTCCGGTGTGTTCGGCCAGGTTCCAGCAGTTCTTGCGGTCGATGTCGTCCAGCAGGCCGTGCACATAGGCGGCGGCGGTTCGACGTGGCTCGATGCGGCCGAACCTGGCCGCGATCCGGGCGAGGAGGTCGTTGAGGGTGACGGTCCATCGGTCAGGGTCTACGCTGTCGCCCACGGCCACTGCGTGATCTTCGGTTGTTCTCACAAACTCCGCATGATCTTGCAGTGGCCGTTCCCATGCGACCACAACACCGAAGATCGCGAAGTGTCACTGGAGTACTAGCCGTCGAGGCGGTCGGGCTCCAGCGAGAAGAACACGACGTTGGGCGTCTTCGCGCCGGTCTCGCGCTTGGCCAGCTCGACAACCTGTAGGTAGATGTCCAGGCGTGACGCACCCGCCGGAATGTCCACCGTGCTGGCCAAGGAGGCGCTGCCGAAGCCGCCGCCGGTGGGCCACTGCACGGCGATGACCCACATGTAGCGGGTCATCTGGTTGGTGGTGCTGGCGGACTGGGTGCCAATGGTGGCGGTGTCCATGGTGAAGATCTCCCTGAGCGGGTGGTGGAAAATGGATGATGACCAAGGTCTTTCGCCCGGTCGGACCGCCTTTTCAGGTCTGGGAGGCGGTGACCCATGCAGTTGTCTGAGCGGCTTGTGCGACAGCCCGTCGGCGTGCGGCCTGATGGCCGCCTTCCCAGGTCTTCCGGCTGTGCGGTGGGCGACTTGACCAGCTATGTGGCCTTGTTGCCCGTCGTCCGTCCCGCCTGACCAACTTGGCTAGGCAGGTCGTACAAGCATCATGTTGGATGGCCTGGCTAGTCATGTCAAGTGGCATGGCCAACTTGGCTAGGAATGTTGTTCAGGTGCCGCTACGATTGGCGGCATGAGACTCGATCCGGACGATCCACGTCCGCCCTATCTCCAGGTGGCCTCGCAGCTCAGAGCGGCCATCCTTACCAGGAAGTTCGCGCCGGGAGAGAAGCTCCCCTCAGGGCCGGAACTCGCCCAGACCTTCGGCGTGGCGCGGCAAACGATCCAGCAGGCCGTCCGGGAACTCCGGGATGAGGGCCTGATCGTGTCCCGCCAGGGCAGCGGCGTGTTCGTCCGAGAGAAGACAGCCCGCCCCGTTGGCCTGCGCCCCCACATCGAGCAAGCGTTCAAGCGACCTGAGGTCACCATCGACTTCGCCGGGTTCTCAGGGGAGACCTTGCACGGCGCGCTTCAGGAAGCGCTCGACAGCATCCGCGCCGGGCGCCTGTCCCCCGAGCGCATCTCGATCCGGCTCATCCTGCCGGACACGGATCGTCCATGGTCACTCCCCTGCCGGGTGGACAACGGGCAGGACGAGCCGCTGTTCAGACAACGTGCCGAGAAGATCACATCTCGACACGCGCAGGCCATCGTGGAATCCGTCCACGAGTTGCGCGACCTCGGCTTGGTCGCGCAGGCGTCGGCGGAGGTTCGGATCTCCGGAGAACCCCCGCGTTTCAAGATGTATGTCATTAACGGAGAAGAGGCGTTCTTCGGCTACTACGCCGTGGCCGAACACACCGTGGCACTAGGCGGGTCACCGGTCGCGATGTATGACCTGATGGGCAAGGACACAGAGCTGTTCCACTTCGCGCTCAGCGACGGTCTAGACTCCACCTCTGCGCAGTTCGTCCAGCAGTCGTCAGCATGGTTTGACGCCGTGTGGACCAGCGTGGCGCGCGAGGTGTCGTGATGGCGCTATCTGGGGCGGAAGCCGTGCAAGCCGCCATGAGCAAGGCTCAGTGTCTACTGCTGGACTTCGACGGGCCAGTCTGCGACATCTTCGCCGGACTACCAGCGCCCACGGTTGCAGCCCGACTCAGGGCCACCCTGGAAGGCGCCGGCGCCGTAGTGCCACTCGAAGTTCAGGCCACAGACGACCCCTTGGAAGTCTTCCGCTTCAGCGGCGGGCTTAGCGGTGACCTCAACGAACTGGCGCTGAGTGCTCTCACACGCCTGGAGACTGAAGCCGCAGGTACGGCACGGCTGACGCCGGGCGCTGCGGACCTTATGACGAGAGCGCGTAATCGAGGCCTGCCAATCGCGATCGTCAGCAACAACTCTGTGTCGGCAGTTGAGGCGTTCCTAGATCGGGAGGGGCTCGCCGCGCAGATCGCCTACATCTCGGCACGCTCGGCGGTGGACCCTTCGCTGATGAAGCCGAACCCGCACTTGCTTGATCAGGCACTCAGCCACCTCGGGGCAGATCCGTCGGCGTCCTTGCTGGTAGGGGACTCGGTTACGGATGTCGAGGCGTCCAAGCTGGCCGGGGTGGTCGCCGTGGGCTACGCGAACAGGCCAGGGAAGGTTGAACGGCTTGGCGCGGTCGGGGCGGATCTCATCGTTACCAGCATGGTCGAGCTAGCGGATGCGCTGAGGTAGTCAATCCCCCGTCGCGGGACCTGCGTCGATCTCCGAGCGTGCCAGTACCTCGGTACGGCCGTCGGCGTAGGTCACCACAAGCACCGGCTCACCCTCGGTCAGGCCCAGCTCGACACGTTCCTTGGCGGTCGGCATCCGGGCTCTGATCTTCGCGGGATTCTTCAAGCTCACCAACGTGAGCTCCGGCGGCGTGCGGACCGTGCTGCCCCGGCGGTTCTCCGTGTCGATGAGCCCTTCCGCGCGTAGCTGTCGCAGGGCCTGGCGAATGGTTGCCTTGCCTGTGCCGAACTCGTCTGCCAATGCGTCTTCGTTCTTGAGCTTGTCCCCAGGGCGGAGCTCACCGTCTTCGATCTGGGCGCGTAGGGCGTCGGCCACCTGGACATAGAGCGGCGTGAACGAGTTCGGATCAACGGGCACTCTCCCATGATTCTGTCGCTATAACGCTTCTGCACCTTTACGCTATTGCGTAATAGCGCATCAAGGGTGTGCGTTGACCGACTCCGTAGGGAAGCACTGTCATGACCACAAGCCTTCGCGTGCCGTACATCACGGCCTGGTCTGAGGAGACGGTGCCGCATCCGCTCGGGTTCGCATGGTCCGATGAGGCCGCCGGGCTCAGGCTCACCTACGCTGACCCACAGCCGCAGGATTGGATGTACGGCGTGCTGTGGGCGCGACAGGGACTCTCGGCTCACGGCCGCCCGGAATGGAAGCTCGTCAACACGCTCAGGCAGCGCCGGTGCATGCTGCACCGGCTGTGTCAGGTGTGCGGCGCGAGCGCCGTTGATCCCGTCAGCGGGCGGATATCGTGGCTGCTGGCCGACGATCCCGGCGGGAAGCCGGGAACCGCTGGTTACACCAACGCACCGCCCACCTGTCCGAGCTGCATCCCGCAAGCGCTCGCATCCTGCCCACGTCTTCGACGGGGCGCAGTGGTCTACACGGTGGGCGACTGCGAGCCGTACGGCGTCGTTGGCGACAGGTTCGAGCCTTCCGGCCGTCGCGGCGTTGTTCAGATACAGCGGAATGCGTCGATCCCGCTCGACGCATTCCAGCGACTCGAACGAGCGTTGGCCAAGCAGTTGCTGGTAGTTCTAAAAGATCTACATCGGGCTCCAACGCCCCGAGAGACCCGCTAGGGGCACTACGTGTCCCCGGTGTCCCCGCTGTCCCAGTTCATACTCTGACCAGGGAAAACGCTATGGGCTTGCGGGGACAGTGCCGGGGACATCCTGTCCCCGGTGTCCCCGGACGGTCGAAGTGGCAGCGTGAGGTGTGACTGAGCGCTTCAGTTGGCGGGAATCGCCCGCTGAAGCGCTAAGTCATGACAATCGATCGTTACGAGGCGCCGTTAGCCTGCTTCGAGAACGAAGAACAAGAAGCTCAGGAACCTCGTGCCGGTGATCTCGCGGAGCTCCTCAGGGAACACCTCGCGGGCTTCCGGCACAAACGGTGGTTCGCTGATGACGCTGATGCGAAAGCCGGCCGCGGTGAAGGCCTCGGTCATCGCGTGCAGCGGCCGGTCCCAGAAACTCATCTGGGCGGTCTGCCCGCCCATGGCCCATTCTTGGGTCCGGTTACGGATCTCGAAGTACGTGGGCTTCTCCCCGGCCATGTGCTGCAGGAGGGCGCCCACGAGTGGATGGTAGACCGAGATGAGGAGTCGGCCGCCAGGCCTGAGCACGCGTCGCCTGGACAACGCGCTGATGGAATCGCAGATCGGCCTCTACAAAACTGAGCTGATCAAACCCCGCGGGCCCTGGCGCAGCCTGGCCGAAGTGGAACTGGCCACCGCCGAATGGGTCGAATGGTTCAACACGACCCGCCTGCACTCCTCGATCGGCAACATCCCGCCGGAGGAGTATGAAGCCCTCTACTACGCTCAACACCAGCCCAACGAGACCGTTGGAATCAACCCCTGAGCTCTCCATCAAAGCCGGGACGGTTCAATCAGCCAGATTTGCATGTCGAACGTGTCGGCACGAACCTCTTGCACGGGCGGACCCAACGGTGCCGCGATGTCGATGCCCAATTCCTCTCTGAGCTCTCGAGCAAGTGCCAAGCCAGGAAGTTCCCCGGGCTCCACGTGGCCACCGGGCAGATCCCAGACGTCGGGATACCAACGGCGCTGGGGAGATCGGTGACAAAGCAGTACTCGGTTGCCGTCCCGCAGCAATGCCGTGACGATGCGAGCCTTGGGAGAGTCTTCCGCAGAGAGCGACACTGGCGCATTCTGCCACCCCTAGTGAGCCGTCATTATCGCTATGAGGGTTGACGCTGTTGCAGGTGAGTTGGTTCGTGGCGGACGTTGGGGCAGGTCAGATGCCCCCCCAGTGTTACAGCCTGAGTGTCCAACTGCGTGACAACGGTCAAGGTGGATCACAGACGTTGGTGGACGTTGGTGGACGGCCGCGCGCAGGTCACGGACACATTCGCCATGATCCGTATATGTGTTCGAGTTGCCTGATAAAGAAGAGGTCCCAGGTTCGAGTCCTGGTAGCCCCACCCAGCTCAAAGGCCATTTCCCATCAAGGGAAGTGGCCTTTTTTCATTGGCTGCGTGAATACGTTTCCCCGTTCTCGCGAGGGGAGATCGGGCTCCCTCGAGGAGCAGCGGGCGCATTTGCCTGCGATAGTCCACTTGTTACCGACGATCCGGGTGATGTCCTTCCACCGCCCCCCGGCATCCCGCATGAGCGATAACGCGGTTCTCGCGGTTTCCGCTCATCCGTCGCGAGGTCAGCCCGCTTGAGCATCACCTCCAGCCGCGATGAGCATCTGTCTGCGTCCTCGCTCGTCCTGGTGGCCGAGCGGCGCGAGCGCTGAGAAAGTAAAGCTCCCTTGACACCTGCATGGTGTCAAGGGTACTTTCCATTCGAGGGTCAAGGTAAAAGGAGCTTTACGTTGTGGACAACGACGTCAGGCAGTTGCGCAACGGCGCCGGGCTTTCCCAGCAAGCCCTTGGGGAGCGTCTAGGCGTGTCCCGGCAGACGATCAACGCCATCGAGCAAGGCCGATACGACCCTTCGCTTCCGCTCGCCATCCGATTGGCCCGCTTCTTCGGCCGATCCGTCGAGGAGATCTTCCACTGTGACGACTAAGCGCTGGTTCTTCCCGGTGTTCTGCCTCCTACTCGGCCTGCTGCTGGGCGTGCCGATCATGGCCCGCGGCGAGGTCGCCTTCGGGCTCGCGCTCATCGCGACCATGGCCGGTTACGGCACCTTCCTGCTGCTGACGCGCAAACGCAGCGAGACCACCGCGATGCTGAGCGGGGACCTGGGCGACGAGCGGCGCAGGCTCAACGAGCTGCGCGCCCGCGGCGCCACAGCCAACGTGCTCGTCACGGTGGTGGTCGGCGGGTTCTTCGTCCAGACCTGGCGCGGGGAGGACGCCATGCCGTTCACCCTGCTGGGAACAGTGGGAGGCGTGGCCTATGTGGTCGCGCTCGTCTACTTCTCCCGTCGCGGCTGATCATCGGAGCTGACCCGCCGCATCCCGGCGGCCACCTCCCGCTCGACCCCCGGCGTCGCTCCGTGGCCGGCCTCCCCCCAACCGTGTTTCCCGTGCGAGAGCCGCTGCTCCCGCGCCGCTCCGTGTGAAGGGCCCGGGTCGAAGAGGCTCGATCCGATCTTGAGAGGGGATGCGTTCCATGTTTCAGCGGAGTGGCCGGTGGCCGACACCGGGCAGGCTGACGTCCGCCCTGGTCGCGGCGGGGCTGGCCGCGGTCGTGGCCTTCGCGGCCGCGCCCACGCCGCCGCGGCTGGGGTCCGCGACGACCGGCGATCACGCGCTGGCCGAGGCCGTACGGCGAGCGGCCGGATCCGACGGTCACCGCGCGCTGTCCGTGGCGCTGATAGAGAACGGTGTCGTCCGCACGGCGGGGGTCGGCGACTCGGGCGGCCCCGCGCCGCGTCCGGTCGACGCGTCCACCCTGTTCGAGATCGGCTCGGTCGGCAAGGCGCTCACCGGCATGGTCCTCGCCGACATGGTCGCAAAAGACGGCCTCGACCCGCGCTCTCCTGTGCCCGGCCTCCAGGGCTCGATCACCTACGAGGAACTGGCCAGCCACCGTTCCGGGCTGCCCCGGCTGGCCGGCGGTCTCGGCCCGCTAATACGGGGGGCCACCGCGAACTACACCCACGGCAACCCCTACGCCGGACAGGACATCTCGGACGTACGCGAGGCGGCCAACTCCGCCGAGCTCTCAGGGCGCGGCACGGTCACCTACTCCAACCTCGGCATGTCCGTGCTCGGGCACGCGCTCGGCGAGCGGGCGAAGCTGCCGTACACCGAGCTGCTGAAGCGGCGGGTGCTCGAACCTCTCGGGATGAAGGCCACGACCACCGCCCCTCCGCCGGCGGGCCGGGCACACGGGTACGTGGAGGCCGGGCACGAGGCGGACCCATGGACGAGCGACGGTTACGCCCCGGCGGGCATGGGCGCCTGGTCCACAAGCGCCGACCTCGCCCTCCTCGTCGACGCGATGCTGAAGGGCGGCGCCCCGGGGAGCGACGCCGCGACGCCGCGCTTCACCGATGACGAGACCAGCCGCATCGGCTACGGCTGGTACACGACGAGGACCGCGAAGGGCGAGGTCACCTGGCACAACGGCGGCACCGGCGGCTTCCGCGCATATGTCGGATTCGACCGGGCGGGAGGGCGCGGCGTGGTCGTGCTGGGCAACACCGACAGGGACGTCGACCACGTGGGCCTGCGGCTGCTCGGCCACGAGGGGCCGCGGCCCGCCTCCGTGAATCCGCTCCTCCTCACGATCACCGTCGGACTGCTCCTGGCCGCGGTCGTGACCTCGTGGGAGCTGGCGACCCGCCGCACGCCGACCCGTAACCGCCCCCAGGCCGACCGGCTCGGGATCGTCAGCGTGACGGCCAACGCCGCCCTGGTGCTCTGGGTGGTCTGGATGGCCGGCGCCTGGGGCACGGTGCCTTTCGCCGTGTTCGCCCTCGTCGCGGCGGCCACCGCGGCGGGCACGGCGCTGCATGTGGCCCGCTGGCGAGAGCTGCCCACGGCGCGGCAACGCAGCCGCTGGCTGTCCACCGTCGTCGGCCTCGTCCTCGACGCGGTGATCGTCGCGCTCCTCCTCATGACCTGACGCCGAAGAAGGCGTGCCGACGCCCGGCGGGGCGGGCCGTCATGGCTCATCACGCTACGACGTACGGCCGAGGGGGACGACCACCGGCCTCCTCGCTTCTTCTCCTTCAGAAGCGATGAGCAGATCCAGGAGTTCGCGCGCGAGTCCTTCGAGATCGTGGACTTCCATGTCGTGGGGTCGGGCACGCTCCGATTCCGGTCTCTGACGTTGCGCCGTGGCCTCGGGACGGGCTGATCCCCGCGGTCTCGCCAGCGGCGGCCGCGGAAGGTCCGGCGATGCCCGCGTCGTCCGGCAGGCGGGTCAACTCCAGGCGCTGCCTGAGGTCGGTGAGCACGTCGTCGGGCACGTGGATCGGCGCGGGCTCCAACGGGAACGGCCGGGCCTGGGAACCGGTCGAGGGGGTGGCTTCGTGGCTCGTCGTCGTCTCCTCCAGCGTCCGGGATCTTGTGAAGGCGCAGCGTGGTCGGCAGCGATGTGGCGGCGTACGGGGGGTTTCCCCGGGTAAGCAGAGCGCGAATATCGCTGCCGCGGGTGGAGAGTGACTGATATGGGTGGAAGCATGATCTTCTCGAGGCGGGTGGTCGCAGTCGCTGTACTCACTCTGTTGGTCGTCCCGATCACCGCGGTCACCGATACCCAGGAGGCGGCGGCTGAGCCGCGCAAGCGGTCACAGGCCGAGGCGGGGGCGCTGGCCCGCCGCATGCTGGCGAAGGTGAGAGTCGCCAGGCCACTGTCGATCCGTGGATACAGTCACCGGCGGTTCCAGCCGCGATGGGCGCACCACAAGGGCAGGTGCGACGCGCGCGAGGTGGTCCTGGCCCGCGACGGGCGAGGCGTGCGCAGGAACGCGGCCTGCCACCCGGTCAGGGGCCGCTGGTACAGCCCGTACGACGGTAAGTGGCTGAAAAGCGAGAAACAGGTCGACGTCGATCATGTCGTGCCGCTGGCATACGCCTGGCGCTCCGGCGCGAGCAGGTGGAGTCAGGCGCGGCGGCGCGCCTTCGCCAACGACCTCACCCGCCCCGAGCTGATCGTGGTCAGCCACTCCGCCAACATCGCCAAGAGCGGCCAGGGACCGCAGAGCTGGCGTCCGCAGCGGCGCGGCTACTGGTGCCGCTACGCCATCTCATGGATCACCGTGAAGCACCACTACCGGCTCTTCGTGACCCGCAGCGAGAAGGTGGCGCTGCTCAACATGCTCAGGACCTGCCGAGGCTGACAGGAGGCATCCTCCGTTGTCGGCGGGGATGAGTAGGGTCGGCGCATGGATGTCATTCTGATTGCCGGATTCTGGTTGAACGCCTCCTCGTGGGACGGCGCCGTCCCCGCGCTCGAGGCCGCGGGGCACCGGGTGCACGCGCTGACGCTGCCGGGGCTCGCCTCGATCGACGACGATCGGACGGGCGTCGGCCTCGCCGATCACGTCGCCGCCGTCGTCAAGGTCATCGACGACATCGAGGGGTCCGTGGTGCTGGTCGGGCACAGCGGCGGCGGGGCGATCGCGCACGCCGCGGTCGACGCGCGGCCGGATCGGGTCGCCCATGTCGTCTACGTCGACTCTGTGCCGCTCGGCGACGGCAGTGTGATCAACGACGAGCTGCCCGTGGTGGACGGCGAGATCCCGCTGCCCGACTGGTCGGTGTTCGGGGCCGAGGACCTCACCGACCTCGACGACGAGCTGCGGGAGCGGTTCAGGGCGACGTCGATCCCCCAGCCGGTGGGGGTCGCGACCGACAAGCAGGTGCTGCGCGACCCGCGCCGCTACGACGTGCCGATCACGGTGATCACCTGTGAGTACCCGGCGGAGACGGTGCGCGAGTTGACGGCGAACGGCCACCCGTACACGGCGGAGCTCGCCAAGGTCCGTGACGCGAAGATCGTTGATCTGCCGACCGGGCACTGGCCGCAGTTCACGAAGCCCGCGGAGCTCGGCGCGGCGATCGTGGAGGCCCTCGCCTGAGTCCGCTGACCGGGTGCTCGGGCCGCTCGTCCTGGTCGAGCGGCGCCGCACCCGGTCCGTGGCCGCTATCGCTTGAGCACCTCGATCAGGCGGGTGAGGCTGTCCTCGCCGTATCCCTCGGCGGCGGCGCGGCGGAAGAGGTCGAGGACGGTCGCGGGCAGGGAGCCGTCCACGCCTGATGCCTCCACGGTGTGCAGGACGTGCTCCATGCTGGCCACGCCCATCGCCACCCTCTCCACCTGCCCCTCGTGGTTGCCCGCCGCGATGCGAGGGGCGTAGTACTCCAGGAAGTACCTGAAGTCCATGGTCTTCACGGCGTTGGGCAGGAAGCGCTCGGCCGAGATGCCGTTGGCCTCCGCCACCGCCTGGGCGTGCAGGTAGCTCACGAGGCCGGTCCAGAACATGTCCATCCCGATCTGGTAGAACAGCGCCGCCAGGCCGGGGTCCTCGCCGAGGTGGTCGATCCGCGTCAGCACCTCGAGGGCGGCGCGGTGGGTTTCGATCGCGTCTTCGGGGCCGCTGTAGTACGTCTCGGCGCCCTCCTTGCCGATGAGGGGAGGGGGGACCTGGACCCCGCCGGTGATCTGCACGGCGCCCCGCTCGGCCAGCCACGCCGCCGCCTTCCTGGCCTTGTCGGGGGTGTCGGAGGTGAGGTTGGCCACCGTACGGCCGGCGAACGCGGCAGGGGGCGCCTGCTCCAGGATGGCGTACACGGCGTCGTAGTCGGTCAGGCTCAGCACCACCAGGTCGTTGGCGGTCACGGCGGCCTCGACGCTCGGCGCGAGCCTGGCGCCGCGGGCGACCAGGTCGTCTGCCTTGGCGGCCGTACGGTTCCACACGGTCACGTCGTAGCCGCTGTCCAGGTAGGCGTGGGCCATCGCCTGTCCCATGGGGCCGAGGCCGATCACGGTCACGGAGTTCATGGCTGTCTCCTTCATGCACTAGAACGAACGCTCTATCTAGAACGAGGACACTAGCACGCCGCTAGAACGAACGCTCTATCCATTAGGCTGGAGCCATGGTGACCAAGCACGAGATCGGCACGCGGGAGCGGATCGTCCGCACGACCTCCCGGCTGCTGCAGCGCCAGGGGTACGGGGCGACGGGCCTCAAGGAGATCTCCCGCGAGGCCGAGGCGACCCTCGGCTCGGTCTACCACTTCTTCCCCGGCGGGAAGCGGGAGTTGGCGGTCGAGGCGATCCGACACGGCGACAAGGAGTTCGCCGAGGCCCTTGCCGCCTGGTTCGACCGCGTGGGTGATCCGGGCGCGGCCGTCATCGCCTGCACCCGCGAGCTGGCGGCGGGCCTGCGCGAGTCGGGCTGGCTCGACGGCTGCCCCATCACCACCGTGGCGCTCGAGAGCGCGGGGCACGAGCCGGACATTCAGCGGGCCGCGGAGGAGGCCTACGAGAACTGGCGCGCTCTGGTGCGCGACAAGCTTCTCAGGTCGGGCTTCACCGAGGACGTCGCGCGCGAGCTGGCCCACACGGTGATCAACACGTTGGAGGGCGCGGAGATGTCCGCGCAGGTCTCACAGAGCGAGGAACCGCTGGAGATCGCGGGAAGGCACCTCGCCAGGCTCATCGACTCCTATCGGTGACGCTCGCGTCCGTCCGCGGGCCGAGCGGGCCTCAGGGTCTCGCGCCGCCGCCGCGCAGGTACCCGACGATCATCTCGCCGACCATGCCGCGCTGCCTGTCGCGGTGCTCGGGCGCGGTCATGTCGCGGCCGAACAGCGCCCCGAACGTGTGCTGGTTGGCCACGCGGAAGAAACAGAACGCGCTGATCATCATGTGCACGTCGATGGCGTCGGCCTCGGTGACGAAGTCGCCGCTCGCGGTGCCCGCGTCGAGGATGCGCTCGATGAGGTCGAGCACCGGCGTGCCGAGGTTGGCCAGCGCCTCGGACTTGCGGATGTGCTCGGCCTGGTGGATGTTCTCGATGGCGACGAGCTTGATGAACTCGCGGTGCGCGTCGTGGTGGTCGAAGGTGAGCTCGGCCAGCGTGCGGATCGCCTCGACAGGCGCCAGGTGCTCCACGTCGACCGTGCGCTCGACCTCGCGCACCTCGGCGTAGGCCTTTTCCAGGACCGCGATGTAGAGCTGTTCCTTGCTGCCGAAGTAGTAGTAGATCATGCGCTTGGTCGTGCGCATGAGGGCGGCGATCTCGTCGACCCTCGCCCCCGCGTACCCGTGGCGCGCGAACTCGTGCTGGGCGACCTCGAGGATCTCCGCCCGCGTTCTGTCGGCGTCACGCTGACGCTCCCTGGTGGCGGGCTGCGAGGTCATTGGCCCATCTTAGGTGTTGTACGGCGAGCCGGACCGGGGCGTTGACCGCCCCGTATCCCCTGTAGCCACCGATGCGCTGGACGATCTCGAAGAAGACGCGTCCGACGGTGACGGTGTAGAGGTGCAGGAACTCGCCGTGCTCGTCGCGGTCGTGGAGGACCCCCAGCTCTCTCAGGGAGGGGTCGGCGTCGAGGTCGTCGTAGTAGTTGCAGGGGATCGGCAGCAGCAGCTCCGGATGCTCGGCGCGGAGCCTGCGAGCGGTGGCGAGAAGATCGCCGGTGGCCAGCGCGACGTGTTGCAGCGGCATGCTCTCCGCCCCGACCTGGGCGAGGTTGAGCACCACTCGGACCCTGCCGTCGGCGCTCGACATCGCCTTGCTGCGGAGCAGGCCGTAGGGGTCGGGCAGTTCCAGGCTCTCCTGCGGGCGGAGGCCGAGCACGGTGCGGTAGAAGAGCGTGGCCCCGTCGAAGTGGTGCCATGGCTGGGTGAGCGCCACGTGGTCGATGTGGGTGATGTCGCCAGTGGCAGGGAGGGAAGGGGCGAAGCCGTCCCGCCATGCCGCGTCGGGGAAGGAGTGCCTCGTGCCGTCGGGAGCTTCCATCGTCGGTGACAGCAGCGAAGCGGCGTGCTCGGTCGCCGCGGCCTGGTCGGGTGTCTCCAGGCCGACGGCGAGCAGCGAGGGGTCGGCCGCCGAGGTGTCGACCAGGAGGCGGGCCTCGCCCTGCTCCCACAGCTCGACCGGCTTGTCCGGGTGCGCGCCGGTCCTGGTGAAACCGAGCGCGGTCAGCACGCCGCCGACGGGCCCCGCGAGCTCGGCGAACGCGAAGCCGGTGGGCTCGGCGGGGTGGTCAGCGCCGCGCAGGGCCTGCTCCAGGGCGATGAGCGAGCGCATGCCGTCACGGGAGGTACGGCCGGCGTCGGCCTGCCGGAAATGGTCGTTGAACACCTCGAGCGACAGCGGACCCTCGTATCCGGCCTTCAGCACGTGGCCCACCAGGCCCGCCAGGTCGAAGGTGCCCTGGCCGGGGAAGCAGCGGTAATGGCGGCTCCACTGGAGCACGTCCATCGCCAGCAGCGGGGCGTCGGCGAGCTGAAGGAAGAAGATCTTCTCTCCGGGGATGGCCTCGATGCCGATGGGGTCGGAGCCGCGCGACAGGATGTGGAAGCTGTCGAGGCAGGTGCCGAGGTTGGGGTGGTCGGCCAGCCGTACGATCCGCCAGGCGTGCAGGTACTCGTTGACGTGCCGCCCCCATGCCAGCGCCTCGTAGGCGATCCTGATGCCGTGCTCGGCGGCCCTTTCGGCCAGGAGCCGAAGCTGGGAGGCGGCCAGCTCGTCGTCGTCGACCGCCTGGGGCGAGACGTTGGAGCAGACCAGCAGCGTGTCGGCGCCGAGCCGCTCCATCACGCGGAACTTGCGCTCGGCCCTGCGCAGGTCGGGCGACGGCATGGCCTCGAAGTCGCGGAAGGGCTGATAGAGCTCGATCGACAGGCCCAGGTCGGCGGCGCGCAGCCGTACCTCCTCCGGCGGGAGCGGGCAGGTCAGCAGGTCGTTCTCGAAGAGTTCCACACCGTCGAACCCGGCGGCGGCGATCGCGGCCAGCTTCTCCGTCAGCGTGCCGCTCACCGACACGGTGGCGATGGACTTGCGCATGGCTCCTCCTCAGGCGGCGACCAGATCGGTCAGGTGGGTGAGCATCCGCTCGGTGTCGGGAACGCGGCCGGTGAACAGGCGGAAGGCGTGCGCGGCCTGGAAGACGACCATGCCGCCGCCGTCCAGCGTTCTGCAGCCCAGGGCGCGGGCCTGCCGCAGCAGCTCGGTCTCCAGCGGCCGGTAGACGATGTCGGCGACCCACAGGCCCGGACGCAGCAGGGAGGCGGGCAGCGGCAGTCCAGGGTGGCGCGCCATGCCGGTCGGGGTGGCGTGCGCCAGGCCGTCCGCGCGGGCGAGCAGCTCGGGCAGGTCGGCCTGGACGGCGGGGCGCGCCCGCCCTGTGCCGAACCGGGTCTCCAGCTCGGCTGCCAGGGCCGTCGCCCTCGCCGGATCGGCGTCGACGACGGTGACCGTGTCGGCTCCCATGGTGAGCAGCGCGTGCGCCACGGCCGCCCCCGCGCCTCCCGCGCCGAGTTGGACGACCCGCCTGGTGGGCGCGTCGGGCAGGCCCCTGGCGAACGACTCGGCGAAGCCCGTCCAGTCGGTGTTGTGGCCGATGGCGCGCTCGCCGTCGAAGACCACCGTGTTGACGGCGCCCAGCATGCGGGCGTCCTCCGACAGCTCGTCCAGATGGGGGATGACGGCCTGCTTGCACGGATGGGTGATGTTGAGCCCGTCGTAACCGAAACGCCTGGCTGTGCGGACCAGCTCACCGACGTCCTGTCCGAGGACGTCGGTGTCGAGCAGTCGGTAGACGTAGCTCAGGCCGTGGTGCGCGGCCTCTCGCTCGTGCAGCGGCGGGCTGAGCGAGGGGCCGATGCCGGAGCCGATCAGCCCGGTCAGGTACGACGTCATGCAGTTAATGTACGGACTAGTACGTTACTTATCTAGAGCGTCTTGACATGTGACGCGCGTCACCTGCAGCATTGCGGCAGCGTTAATTAACTATCTAGTTCGTAAACACTGGTCGCGGGGGGACCGCCTCATCGAAGGAGCAACCGTGACCGACAGTTCACCAGGCGCCCAGCAGGGCACGCCGCGCAAGGCGGCCGTCGCCGCGTGGATCGGCAGCGCTCTGGAGTACTACGACTTCTTCATCTACGGCAGCGCAGCGGCCCTCATCTTCTCCAAGGTCTTCTTCGACGACTCCGACCCCGCGACCGCCACCCTGCAGTCGCTGGCCAGCTTCGGCGTCGCCTACGCCGCCAGGCCCGTGGGCGCCTTCTTCCTCGGCCACGTCGGCGACAGGTTCGGCCGCAAGAAGATCATGGTCTTCACGCTCGTCCTCATGGGTGTCTCGACGTTCCTCATCGGCTGCCTGCCCACGCGGGACCAGATCGGCGGCCTGGCGCCCGTGCTGCTGGTCCTCCTGCGGGTCCTGCAGGGACTGTCCGCCGCCGGTGAGCAGGCCAGCGCCAACTCCATGACGCTCGAACACGCACCGGCCGACCGCCGCGGCTACTTCACCAGCTTCACGCTGAACGGCACCCAGTTCGGCCAGATCCTCGCGACCTTCGTCTTCATCCCCGTGGCGGCCCTGCCCGAGGAGCAGTTGCTCAGCTGGGGATGGCGCGTGCCGTTCTGGCTCAGCGTCGCCGTCGCCGTCGCCGGCTGGATCATCCGCAGGAAGCTGGAGGAGACGCCGGCCTTCGAGCAGGAGGTCGCCAAGGGGACGGTCCCGAAGATGCCGCTGGCCGTGCTCTTCCGCGACCACTGGAGCAGCGTGCTGCGCGTGGTGGGCGCCGCCCTCATCGCCACCGTGAGCACGATCTTCACCGTGTGGGCGCTCAACTACGCCACGAGCGACGCGATCGGGCTCGACAGGGCCACGATGCTCTGGGTGGGCGTGGCCGCCAACGCGGTCGCCCTCGTCGCCATCCCGCTGTGGGCCAGGCTGTCGGACCGTATCGGCCGCAGGCCGGTCTTCCTCGTCGGCGCCGTCGGCAGTCCGATCATGATCTTCGCCTATCTCGCCGCGATCAACTCCAAGAACTACCCGCTGATCTTCCTCGTCGGGATCCTCACGCTCGGCGTCGTCTACAGCGCCTCCAACGGCATCTGGCCCTCCCTCTACGGCGAGATGTTCAGCACCAGGGTCAGGCTCTCCGGCATGGCGATCGGCACGCAGATCGGCTTCGCGATCGCCGGCTTCGCCGTCGCCTCCGCGGCGGGCATCGTCTCGCCTGAGGGCTGGCTCGGCCTGCAGGGCTGGACCGGCGTCGGGGTCTTCACCGCGATCCTCTGCGCCATCAGCGTGATCGCCGTGGCCACGGCGCGCGAGACCTACAGGGTCCCGACGGAGGAGCTCGGCCTGGCCGGGGGATCGGCCGCGCCTTCGCCCTCCCGCTGATCTCGAGCGGGCAAGGCGCGCAGGGCCCGTGCGCCCGCCCAACGCTTCGCCGGCTGCCGTCCTACGGGAGCGCAGGGAGTCTCAGCACCAGGCGGGCGCCGTGTTCGCTGTCGGCCACGATGAGCGATCCGCCGTACGAGCGGGCGATCTCCCGGGCGATCGGCAGGCCGAGCCCGGTGCCGCCGGTGTCGAGGCGGCGTGCGCTGTCGAGCCTGGCGAACCTGTCGAAGACCCGCTCCCTGGCCTCGGCGGGGATGCCCTCCCCGTCGTCGTGGACCTCCAGCACCGCCTGCCTCTGGGAGTGGTCCGTCCAGACGCTCACCTCGATCAAGGAGTGCGCGTGCCGCTCGGCGTTGGCCAGCAGGTTGCCGAGCACCCGCGCCAGGCGGAGCCTGTTGGCCTCCACGACCGTCCCCGCCGCCAGGCGGGTGACGATGGGCACGCGCCGGCGGTGCAGCTCCACCTCGGAGACGACCAGCTCGGCCAGGTCCAGGCGTTCGGCGGGTTGGAGGGCGCCCGCGTCGAGGCGGGCCAGCTCGAGCAGGTCGGCCACGATGTCGCTCAGCCGCTGGGTGTCGCGCAGCGCCGCCCGCACCGTGGACTTCCAGTCGGAGTCCTGGGGATCGTCGAGCGCGACCTCCAGCCGCGTCAGCAGTCCCGTGATGGGGTTGCGCAGGTCGTGGGAGGCGTCGGAGACGAATCGCCGCTGCTGCTCGGTGGCCTGCTCGAGATGCCCGAGCGTGTGGTTGACGGTCTCCGCGAGCCGCTGGATCTCGCCCGAGGCCTCGGGGACGGGCACCCGCCTGTGGAGCGCGGCCGTGCCGCTGATCTCGGCCATCTCCCTCGTGATGGCCTCCACGGGTCGCAGCGCGGTGCCGATCGTCGTCCACGTGGCCAGGCCGATCAGCGTCAGCAGGACGATCGCCATGACGGCGAGCAGGACGTTCACCTGCCATCCGCTGACGCCCGAGGGGAAGGGCACGGCGCCGTAGACCAGGACGGGCGTGCCGTACGCGGTCTGGCCCACCGCGATGCCGACGACGCGCACGCAGGTGGGGAGGGAGGAGGGGCACTCGGTGGTGTCGACCCTGCTGTCCGCTTCGAGAGGGCGGGCGCGGGAGATCGGCGGCAGGCCGCGCAGCGGGGGCGTGGCGCCGAGCACCCTGCCGTCGTCCGAGACGACCTGGAGCATGTTGGTCTCGCCCGGCAGCACCGGGATGGGATCGTTCACCGGCGTCACGGTGATCTGGAAGGCGACGTGCAGCGCCGCGTGGGCCGCCCTGGCGGAGGCGACGTCCTCCGTGGACAGCTGGAGGAGCGTCCTGACCAGGATCGCGCACACCAGGAGCACGGCGGCGGCGGCGCCCAGGGCGACGAGCGTGGCTCTGCCGCGCACCGAGCGGAAGAGCCGCGCGTGGAGGCGGCGGAAGGATGCTCCCTGGCCTCTCATCGGCCCTCCGGACCCCGCTGGTGACGGGCCTGCTGTGCTGCCCTCTGACGTGTCAGTCGTTCAGCGCCGCCGCCTCCCGGCCGTGCACGATGATCGCGTAGAGGACGAACACGTCCAGGGCGATGACGATGAGCGACCACCACGGGTTGACGTTGATCCATGCCATCTGGGTCAGCGCGTTGAGCATCACCAGGACCGCGGCGACCACCCTCGCCCAGGTCTGGCCCACCGACAGCGCGACGCCCGTGATCACCGCCAGGATGCCGAGGATCAGGTGGATCCATCCCCAGCCGGTGATGTCGAAGGCCAGCAGCCGACCGGCGGCGGTGACGTAGAGGTCGTCGCCGACGATTGCCAGCGACCCGGTCAGGATGTTGAACAGGCCGACCATGATCATCATCATGCCGGCGAACCAGACCCATCCGACCCAGCCGGTGACCCGTGCGTTGTATGCCATACCGTGCCTGTGCCCAGCGGATATGTGGTGATCACGCGGCTATGGGATACCTTGACCCGCTCGTGGAGTCGCCGCGACCCGAGGCCCGCGACGTGGGCGAGCGCGATGCCGGTCATGCCTCACGGCGACGTCTCCTCGATGAGCATCTGGGGCCTGCCCGTGACGAGCAGCCATGAGGGCAGCAGGGCCAGGCACAGCACGGGCCGCAGGTCGATGTCGGTGACGACGGTCGCGGCCATGAAGAGGCTGAGCCAGCCCCGCTGGGCTCACGGCGAGGGATATGCCGAGCACACCGCAGGTGATCGCCAGTGCGACCGGGACGCAGGGGACGAGGGCATGGGCGGCCAGGCCGAGCGCGACTCCCGCGAACACCGCAGGGAAGATCCTGCCGCCGACGAACGCCGTGCTGGCGGCGACCGGCAGCGCCGCCAGCTTCACCACGACGATGAGGGCGAGGGCCGCGGCGGTGTACGCGGCGGCGTTCGCGGTCAGCTCCTTCATCTCGTGCAGGCCCTTGAAGAGGTTGATCAGGCCGCCGATGACGCCGAGCAGGCCGAGCACGACCCCGCCGACCGTGTAGCGCACGAGCGGGTGCCTGATCCGGTGGAACAGACGGTGGACATGGGGGAAGGCGTAGACGACCGCCAGCCCGAGCAGCGTCCCGACCGCCGCGATGACCACGGCGCTGACCAGGTCGAGCGGGCCCATGGCGTAGTCGGGCACCTCGACCGACAGGACCGGGGACGCGACCAGCACGGTGGTGATCGCGCCGGCGCCCGCGGCGATCAGCGGGGCGAACAGGCGGTCCCACAACGGCGCGTCCTTCGGTCCCGTCGCCGTCTCCGACAGGATCAGCTCGCTGATCGCTGAGTGACGAGGAAAAGGTCCCCAGGGCGGCGACCGCCACGGTCGGCACACCCAAAAAGCACCGCGAATTGACCCTGCGGAGCTTTGGGGTAAATTACCGGGTCACTGATCATCCATGAGCCGTCAGGGCTGGAGGTCGAGGTCGTGAACGCGGACAGACCCGCGTGGGAACAGGCCAGCGCGGAGAGAGTCGTCGCGCCTGTCCAGCCCCGCAAACTGGCGAAAGTGCCCTTCGTCGAACTGGCGGACGGGCGGCTGCAGGGTGTCGTGTCGAGCGGTTCCGACATCGAGCGGGTGTACGTCTCCTCGATCACCGCGGGGACGCTCACCATCAACTGCAGCACGAACAACAACCGCCCGTGCGGCGGTCTGAGGGGATCGGCGTGCAAGCACCTGCACGCCCTGCGCGACGAGGCGGTGCTGCAGTACGGCGTCGACAGGGTCGCGCGCTACCTCAGGGCCGAGGAGGGCGCCCTCCTCAGCGGTCAGCCCGAAGCGGCGCCCGCGGCCATGGTGTTCAGCCGCTTCCTGCGGCACCTGGCCTACCTGGAGCTGCCTGAGTCCACCGTGCCCATCCCCGAGATGCATTGGTTCCGTTGATGCGAATGGACGCTCCCTCGGAGGGAGTCGAAGAGGCCCTCGAGGTCGTGGCAGGGTTCGACGAGGCGCTGACGCATGGCTTCGCGAGGCTCGCGGGAGACCAGCTGAGAGACCTGGCGGGCGCGCTGGCGAGCACACCGCTCGGGCAGCGGGCAGCCGAGGCCGCGGAGAAGATCGCCGCGGGGTCGGTCGCGGAGGAACACCTGACGGTGCTGGCCGGTGGGCGTGCCGCGCTGCTCGGCGCGGTGCACGACGCGCTGCTGTCCCAGCTCGACACGGCCATGGGCAGGCGGAGAGCGGAGTACGTCGCGGGCGAGGGCCTCTCGGCCGCGGGCGCGGGCTGCCGGTCGTGGCTGGCCGAACTGGCCATCACGGGGTGGAAGGGCGTCGACCACGACCTGGTCTCCGCCTCGGCGCAGCCGATCGAGGCGCTGCTCGCCGACCCGGGCATGCGCAGGCTGGCCGTCCTGCTCGACGGGCTGGCCGCCGAGCTGAGCGCGTCGTGTCCCGTCGCGACGATGGAGCGGCTGCCCAGGCGCAGGTGGGCGGACTTGTGGACAAGGGCGCTGCTGCTGTCGCAGGGCGGCTGGCCCGAGCCCGCCGTCGAAGAGGTGTCGGGGACGCTGCTGATCCTCGGCGTGGACGTGCAGGAGCACGGCACCGCCGTACAGGTGCAGGTGCACGGGGTGCTGGACGAGCGGCTGGTGCGCACCAGCGTGACCGTCGCGAAGGTCGACACCATCGTCGGGCTGGCCGTGTGGCCGCTGCTGAGCGGATATCCGAACCTGGTCAGGGCGCTGGCCGAGCAGCGGGCCGTCGAGGTCAGGGACCTGCCGCTGCTGGGCGGAGGCGACCTGGTCTGGCACGAGGACCGCGTCACGCTCAAGGACCCCGTCGACCCGTTCGTGACGGCGAGGGTGGCGCTCGCAGGAGCCGTGGCGCCGGCCGTGCCCCCGCTGGAGCGCCACCCCGTGCGCATCGCCGAGCCCGTGCTGGTCGAAGGCGATCTGAGCGGCTACACCTTCGACAGGCTGACCCCCTCGGGCCCGATCACCGAGGACGTGCTCAAGGGCGCCTCCGCGTGCGTCGGGCTGATGAGGTGGGACGGCGGGCAGTGGACACTGCAGCCGCTCGCCGTGCAGAAGGGCAAGAAGAAGCCGCACAACGCCGAGCTGGCGCTCAGCCCCAAGGCGGCCAAGGCGGGCGAAGCGGTGACGGTGCTCAAGGAGCGAGCAGGGCGGTTGCTGCGCAAATGAGCGACGAGAACCGGCGGCAGGTCCTCTACTGGCGCCTCATGGCGCGGCTGTTCGAGCCCGACGAGCAGCCCGCACTCGAGGCGGCCAGCGTGGCCATCGTGGAGGACATCGGCCTCCCCGCGGCGCTGCTCGACCCTTCGGTGTCGATGGACAACCTGCTGCAGCGCTTCCCCGAGATCGACCTGGAGGACCCCGACCCCGTTCGCAGGGCCGCCGTGGTCTCCAAGCTCCTGCTCAACGTCTTCAACACAGGGTCGGGCACGGTCACCGCCACCCAGCTGGCCACCTGGAAACGCGACGCCGCCTGTTTCCAGCAGGTGATGGGCGAGGGCCACGGCCTCAAGGAGATCGAGGCCGACCTGGTCAAGCGCATGCACCTGCGCGAGGTCCTGGCCGATCCGCAGCTGGCGGGCCAGCTCACTCCCAGCATGTCGCTCATCGAGCAGCTGCTGCGCGACAAGGCCAACCTGTCGGGCATCGCGCTGGCCAACGCCAAGGCGCTGATCCGCAGGTTCGTCGACGAGGTCGCCCAGGTACTGCGCACCCAGGTCGAGAAGACCAGCTCGGGCGTGATCGACAGGTCGGTGCCGCCCAAGCGCGTCTACCGCAACCTCGACCTCGAGCGGACGATCTGGAAGAACCTCACCAACTGGAGCCCCGAGGACGAGCGGCTCTACGTGGACAAGCTCTTCTACCGGCAGACCGCGAAGAGAACCACGCCCGCCAAGCTGATCGTGGTCGTCGACCAGTCGGGTTCGATGGTCGACGCGATGGTCAACTGCACGATCCTCGCCTCTATCTTCGCCGGCCTGCCGAAGGTCGACGTGCACCTGGTCGCCTACGACACCAGGGCGCTCGACCTCACCCCCTGGGTGCACGACCCGTTCGAGGTGCTGCTGCGCACGACACTCGGCGGCGGCACCAACGGCACCGTCGCGATGGCCCTGGCCAGGCCCAAGATCACCGATCCGCGGAACACCGTCATGGTGTGGATCTCGGACTTCTACGACAACCGCTCGCTGATCACCGACTTCGAGTCGCTGCATCGCTCGGGCGTGAGGTTCATCCCGGTCGGCTCGGTGAACAGCTCGGGTAACGCGAGCGTGGACCCATGGTTCAGGCAGCGGCTCAAGGACCTGGGCACGCCCGTGATCTCGGGCCACATCCGCAAACTCGTTCTCGAGCTCAAGAGCTTCCTCGCCTAGGAGACCCCTGTGCTGCGCGCCCCCGCTGAATCCAAGTACGCCGAAGAGCTCGACTACCTGGAGTCGATCGACCAAGGACACAAGCCGTTCTCGTGGCGGCTCAGCCCCCGCATGGTGCGGATCTTCGTGCTGGGCTCCGAGCGCTCGGACGGCCTCGACCGCGAGATCCCGCAGAAGTGGTTCGGTGACCGCAGCTTCGTCGAGCGCAGCATCGTCACGCTCGCCTCCGACCGCGGCCTGCTGCTCATCGGCGACCCCGGCACCGGCAAGAGCTGGCTGGCCGAGCTGCTCGCCGCCGCGATCTGCCGCAACTCGACCATGGTCGTGCAGGGTACGGCCGGCACCACCGAGGACCACATCAAGTACTCGTGGAACGTCTCGATGGTCATCGCCAAGGGCCAGTCGCGCGAGTCGATGATCCCCTCGCCGATCATGACGGCGATGGAGAAGGGCGTGATCGGCCGCTTCGAGGAGCTGACCAGGTCCACCAGCGACGTGCAGGACGCGCTGATCTCCATCCTCTCGGAGAAGTACGTCTCCATCCCCGAACTGGGAGAGGGCGAGGACAACATCGTCTTCGCGCAGCCCGGCTTCTCCATCATCGCCACCGCCAACAGCCGTGACAGGGGCGTCAACGACCTGTCCTCGGCGCTGAAGCGGCGCTTCAACTTCGTCCGCATCCCGGTGGTGACCAACAAGAAGAGCGAGGCGGAGATCGTCCGCTTCCGCACCACCGAGCTGCTGCGCAGGCACCAGATCGACCTGGACGTGCCGCCCACGCTGCTCGACATCCTGCTGCAGAGCTTCGCCGACCTGCGCGCCGGCGCCGCCTCGGCCACCAGCGACGACCAGAAGCTGGAGTCCGCGCTGTCCACGGCCGAGCAGATCGGCGTGCTGGAGGACGCGATCCTGCACAGCCAGTTCTTCGGCGACAGCACGCTGCGGGCGGCGACGCTGGCGAGCTCGCTGGTCGGCTCGCTGGCCAGGCGCACTCCTGAGGACCTGGCGATCCTCAACAAGTACTGGCACGGTGTCGTCGAGCCGCGCAGCAAGAAGGACGGCGGCGAGTGGCCCGAGTTCCTCGAAGGCGGCCGTCAGGCGATCGCCACGCTCTCATGAGCCCTTTCGACCCGCTGCGCGAGCAGCTCGCAGGCGCGGCCGCGGCCTTCGGCACCGGCCTGGTCGACGACGTCGAGCAGGCGCTGAAGGCCGAGCTGGAGATCTTCCCCGTCTGCCACCACTCGCCCGCCTCCGCGCTGGCGATGGCGCGCAGGCTGAGGGAGAAGCAGCCCAAGGTCATCTACCTGGAGCTGTGCGAGGACCTGCGGCCCGTCCTCGACGAGCTGCGCAACTGCCGCCTTCCCGTGGCGCTGCAGGCCTTCGCCACCGACATCGAGGGCTTCCCTCCCGAGTGGGCGCCGCTGAGCGTGATCGCGCCGATCACCGAGTCGTCGGCGGAGTACCAGGCCATCGCCTACGCCCTCGACACACCTGGCGTCGAGATCGTGCTCGTGGACCGCTCGGTCGACCACGTCTTCCAGTGGGAGCCGCGCGAGCGGGGCGAGGCCGTGGGCGTCGAGATCGGCGACCTGCGCCCGCGCTTCGCCGAGCTGGAGGAGCACCTGCTCCACCACGGCAAGGTGCGCCACTGGTCGGAGTGGTGGGACCAGTACGTCGAGCAGCCCCTCGTCGGCGCCGACTATGACACCTACCGGCAGGTCATGGTGCTGATCGGCAGCCTGTTCAGGCGGCTGAGGCCCCAGGGCAACGAGATGGACGAGGACCGCGAGCGCTACATGTGGACGCGGATGCGCGAGCACCTCGCCGCCACCGGCGCGGACCCCGACACCTGCCTCTACGTCTGCGGCGCCTTCCACGCCGCCAGCCCCGTGATGGGCGAGCACCTCGACATCACCCCGCGTACGGCGACCCGCTGGCTCTACGGCCTCATCCCCTCCAGCCACTCGGCGATCGAGGAGCAGTTCGGCCTGGCGCCGGGCTCGGTCTCGATCGCCTCGGCGACCTGGAGTAAGGCGGTCAAGCGCAGCGGCGTCACGCCGTACCAGCTGGGGAGCAAGAGCAAGGCCCGCGCCCTGCCGCCGCCCGCGCCCTTGGAGCGGGACGACAGGCTGTCGGGCTTCCTGACCCAGCCTCCCGCCCTCGACGGCTTCGACGAGGCCGAGCTGCTTGGCTGGTGCGTCGACATCGTCAGGCTGGCCAGGCGCAACGGCTACCTGGCCAGCACGGCCGACGCCATCGCGATCTACGAGACCTCCATCCTGCTGGCGGGCATGCGCAACAGGAAGCGGCCCACGCCCTACGACTTCCAGGACGCCGCGGTCACCTGCATCGAGAAGGACGTCGTGCCCGGCAGGCGCGACGTGCGCCGCCTGTGCGAGATCATGCTGGGCGGCGACAGGATCGGCCAGGTCGGCTACGACTCGCTGCCGCCGCTGGCCCGCGACGTGCTCGACCGCCTGGAGCCGCTCGGGCTCGACCTGCAGAAGCGCACCCTGTCCAGGGCGCTGATGAACCTCGACCTCAACCCGGAGCTGGCGCCCTGCTCCGACCTGCTGTGGATGCTGCGCTACCTGCTGCCCGAAGGGGCGGTGAAGCCCATCATGGGCTCGCGCAGGCTGGGGGAGCGGTCGATCCAGGAGAGCTGGGACCTCTGGCTCGGCAAGCACCAGCGCGAGCTGATCGAGCTCGGCTACGAGGGCGTGACCATCGAGCAGGTCATGGAGCAGCGGCTGCGCCGCGCCGCGTGGGACCCGAAGGCCACGGCCGCCGTGGTGCTGGGCGCGGTGGAGGACTCCATCCTGTTCCTCGGCAGCCGCAGGTTCACCGACGAGCTCGGGGCACGGGCGGTGGAGCTGCTCTCGGCCGAGCGGACCGTGGACGACGCGCCCGAGGTGCTGCGCAGGATCAGGCGGCTGCTGGCGCACTACCGGTCGTCAGGCGGCGCGCTGCCCGGCTGGTGCGAGGCGTTCGTCACGGCGGGCTACGCGCACTACTGCACGCTGCTGCCGAGCGCCTTCGTCGACGAGGACACCGGCGTCCGCCAGGTCGGCGCGATGCTCGGGTTCCTGTTCTCCATGGAGAGCCTGGCGATCTCGCTCGGCTGCGACAGGGCCCAGCTCGAGCTCGCGGTACGGCAGTCGCACCCCGAGGCGCCCGCCAAGGTGGCGCTGGTGTGGGCGGCGCAGTTCCAGCTGGGGCTGCTGACCATGGCGGACCTGCGGTCGCGCTGCGACGACCTGCTGAACAACCCGCTCGTCGTGCCCTCGGTGCCGCTGTACATCACCGGGTTCGTCCAGGCGCTCGAGCCTGCCCCCGTGCTGACGCCTTTCGTGGTGGAGGTGCTGTCGGGCGCCTTCGGCAGGCTGCCCGACGACGTGCTGCTGCCGTGGCTGCCGAATCTGATCACGACGCTCCGCAAGGAGGCACCCGAGCTGGTGCCCGTGCTGGTGCGGGAGGCGGGCCTGACCTACCCCGCGAGCCTTGCCGCCGTCGACGCGTGGGTGCCGCCGTGGTCGGCGCAGTCCGCGAAGGGCACCAGGGGCCGGGCTCCCGTGGTGGCGGGGCCCGTCACCGGCCTGCTCGCGGCCCACCCCGCGCCGACCGACGCCGTCGCCGCGCTGCTCGGCTGCTCGGGCGAGTGGCAGTCCGGTGACACCGAGAGCGGCGGCCCCGGGCACGCCGAGGTCGCCGCCCTGCTGAAGGCGCATCCCGAAACAGCCGGCGCCGTCGCGGCCCTGATCTAGGGGAAGGCGCCGAGCAGCTCGCCGCTGCGCGGCCTCACGGCGAGGTGAGGCCGCGCACCCCCGGCGACGTCAACGCGGCCAGCCCGCAGACCACCACGATCACCGCGCAGCCGACCAGCGCGGGGCCAGGGCCGATCGCGACGGCGACGGGGCCCGCCACCAGCAGGCCGATCGGGCCGAACATCAGCGATCCGAGCGCGTCGTAGGAGCTGACCCGCGACAGCGACTCGGCGGGGATCTCCCGCTGCATCGTGGTCTGCCACAGCACCCCGAAGACGTCCATGCTGACGCCCATGATCACCGCGCCGAGCACCACCGTCCACAACGGCGCCCCCACCCCCAGCAGCAGGTACGGCAGCGCCGTGGGCAGCGTCAGCAACGTGCCGAGGAAGATCGGCCGCCTGGGCCGCAGCCGCATCGCGACCACCACCCCGCCGATCATCCCGACCGCCTCGCCCGCCAGCACGGCCGACCACGCGGGCGCCCCTCCGAGGCTCTGCTTGGCCAGCAGCGGGCCGA
Organism: Nonomuraea roseola; assembly: GCF_039535395.1. NCBI lineage: Bacteria > Bacillati > Actinomycetota > Actinomycetes > Streptosporangiales > Streptosporangiaceae > Nonomuraea > Nonomuraea roseola. The sequence continues at coordinate 2,785,584 of NZ_BAAAXC010000015.1, read as the reverse complement.
GCACGCCGTGCGCCGCCTGCATGGCCATCACCAGCACGGAGAACTGGGCGACGACCACCCACAGCCACTGCCGCGAGACGAACTCCTTCCAGCCGTCGCGCAGGTCGGCCAGCACCGAGTGCCTCTCCTCCGCCAGCCGCTCCACGGGCTTGAGCCGCAGCACCGCGATGAGCCCTGCGCCCGCCGCGAACATCAGCCCGCTGACCACCAGCGCCCAGCCGCCGCCGATCAGCGCCACGGTCGCCCCGCTCAGCACCAGCCCCAGCACGCGGGCGGAGTTGGCGCCCAGGCCGAGCAGCGCATTGCCTGTCTGCAGCCGCTCGGGCGGCACGACGTCGGGGATGATGCCGGCCAGCGCGGGCCACATCATCGCCACCGCGATGCCGCTGATCGCCGCGACGATCACCAGCGCGGGCATGGGTGTCCAGCGGCTCAGCAGCATCACGCCGAGGGCCGCGAAGGCCAGGGCGCTCATCGTGTCCGCCGCGAACATCACCCTGTTCCTGGGCAGCCGGTCCGCGATCACCCCACCGACCAGCATGAAGACCACCATCGGCACCGCCTCGGCGGCGAGGACGACCGACAGGGTCGTGGCCGTGGCGCCGGGCAGTTCGAGGATGCCGAAGGCCAGCGCGACGGGCGCGAAGGAGCTGCCGAGGACCGAGACGGTCCTGGCCGAGAACAGCAACGCGAAACGGCGATCGCGAAGCAGGCCGAGATCGCCCGCCATAGTCCCCCCAGGTATCAAAGGGACAATGGTCTCACCCGCAGCGCGGGAACGAGCCGCCGCAGTCCCTCTCCGATCCGCTCCAGCGGGATGCCGCCGTAGCCGAGCACCACGCCCTGCTCGGACGGCCCCGCGTAGTAGCTCGGCAGGCTCTCGACCGCGACCTCGGGGGCCCGCGCGGGATCCACCTCTCCCTTGGCGCACAGGTGCAGGCCGGCGGCAGACGGCACCAGGTCGAGGTGCTCGCGAAGGAACGCGCCGATCAGCGCGTGCCTGGCCGCGTACTGCCTGGTCGCCTTGCGCACGTGCCTGGCCAGCAGGCCCTCGTCGATGAACCTGGCCAGCGCCGCCTGCGCGGTCGTCTCGCTGTGCCAGTCGGTCAGCTGCTTGGCGACGCGCAGCGCGGGCTGCAGCGAGGCGGGGGCGACGAGGAAGCCGAGACGCAGCATCGGGGCGAGGGTCTTGGAGAAGGAGCCGACGTAGATCACCCTGCCGCTGCGGTCCAGACTCTGCAGCGGCTCCAGCGGACGGTCCTCGAAGCGGAACTCGCTGTCGTAGTCGTCCTCGATCACCACGGCGTCGCGCTGCCGCGCCCAGGACAGCAGCGCCGTACGGCGGGCCAGCGACATCGGCGTGCCCAGGGGGAACTGGTGCGAGGGCGTGACGTAGACCAGCCGCGCCGCGCGCGGGATGGCCGTGACGTCCAGGCCCTCGGCGTCGACGGGCACCCCCGCCACGCGGGCGCCGAGCGAGTGGAACAGCCGCCGCGCGGGCGGGTATCCCGGCTCCTCCACCGCCACGCAGTCACCCGGCTCGATCAGCACCCTGCCGACCAGGTCGAGCGCCTGCTGGGCGCCCTGTGTGACGATCACGTCGTCGGGCGCCGCCCGGACCGAGCGTGAGACGCCGAAATAGCGGGCGATGGCGACGCGCAGCCCTTCGTGCCCCTCAGGAGCGAGATAGCCGGCCGCCGTCACCCGCAGCTCGCGCGTGACCAGGCGCCGCCAGCTCTCCAGCGGGAACAGGTTCAGGTCGGGGGTGCCCACCCTGAAGTCGAACGCCGGCCGGCTCCTTCTCATCTCCATCGCGGCGATCTCGCTCCACACCCCACGCGGCCTTACGCCGCTCCCGTGTGGCGCCCTGCGCTGCGTCGAGGGCCTGACCGGCGCGCTGACGAACGTGCCCGCGCCCGCCCTGCCCTCGAGGAAGCCGTCGGCGGTGAGGCGTTCGTAGGCGACGGCCACGGTGTTGCGGGCGACGTCGAGGCCGCGGGCCAGCTCCCGCGTGGGCGGCAGCCGCTCGCCCTGCCTGAGCCGTCCGTCGAGGATCGCGTCGCGCAGCTGCCGGTAGATCTGTGCGGCGAGCTCACCCCTGCCCTCGAGGCTGATGTGGAAGTCCATCTTGGCCCAATCAGATCGCTAAGAATTGGAGCTTACACTCGGCCAACCCTCGCCTCTAACCTCTCCTCATGACGCAAAGGATGGAAATCGGCACAATGCTCCCGGACGCCTACAAGGCGATGGCAGGGCTGGAGAAGGTCATCGGGAAGAGCGGGCTGCCCAAGCCCCTCCTCGAGTTGGTACGGCTGCGCGCCAGCCAGATCAACGGCTGCGCCTACTGCGTGGACATGCACAGCGCCGACGCCAAACAGGGAGGGGAGAGCGACGCCAGGATCAACGCGGTGGCCGTCTGGCGGGAGGCGCCCTGCTTCACCGAGCAGGAGCGGGCCGCGCTCGCGCTGACCGAGGCGGGCACCAGGTTGAGCGAGGGCGGCGTGTCCGACGAGGTGTGGGCGGCGGCGGCCGAGGTGTTCGCCGAGGACGACCTGGCCGCCCTGGTGGTCCAGATCGCCACCATCAACGCGTGGAACCGCATCGGCGTGATCACCCACATGACCCCGGAATCGTTCAAGTAGATGAATCCCCGCCGCGTCCTCACCGTCGCCCAGCTCACCAGCTCGATCGGCGACGGGGCCTACATCGTCACCTCGACGCTGTACTTCGCCAGGATCGTCGGCCTGTCCCCCTTCGAGATCGGCCTCGGCCTGACCATCGGCTGGGCGCTCGGCACCGTCGCGGGCGTCCCGCTGGGGAACCTGGCCGACCGGAGGGGGCCGCGCGGCGTCGCGGTGCTGCTGGCGGTGGCGACGGGCGCGGGGGTCGGCACGTTCCTCGTGGTGCGCTCCTTCCCGATGTTCGTGCTGGCCGTCTGCCTCTACGCCGGCGCGCAGAGCGGGCTGTCGGCCGCTCAGCAGGCGCTGCTGGCGGGGCTGGTGCCGCCCGCCGAGCGCACCAGGGTGCGGGCGGTGCTGCAGTCCACGCTCAACGCGGGGATCGCGGTCGGCGCCGGGCTCGGCGCCCTGGCGTTGCACTTCGACACCTCGGCGGCCTACCTCACGGTCTTCGCGGTGGACATGGCGAGCTACCTGGTCGCGGCGGGGGTGCTCGCACTGGTGCCCGCCGTGGCGGGCGTGCCGGCCGTGAAGGGGGAGCCGCGCCTCGCCGTGCTCAGGGACCGGCCCTACGCCGTGATCACCTTGCTCAACACGGTCATGCTGCTCTACAGGCCGCTGATCAGCCTGGTGCTGCCGCTGTGGATCGTCCAGCGGACCGACGCGCCCGCCTGGACCGTCTCCGCCGTGCTGGTGCTCAACACCGTGTGCGTCGTGCTGTTCCAGGTGCGCGTCGCTCGCAGGGTCCGCGACCTGGCCTCCGCCTCCCGTTTCGTACGGCTGGCGGGCCTGGTGCTGTTCGCCTCGTGCCTGGTGTTCTCGCAGGGGCACACCGTGTTCGTCCTGCTGGCGGCGGCGCTGCTCCTGGTGCTGGGGGAGATGATGCTCTCCTCGGGCGCCTGGGAGATCAGCTTCGGGCTGGCTCCCGCCGGCAAGCAGGGGCAGTACCAGGGCTTCTTCGGCACCGGCACGGCGATCGCGAGAATGGCGGGCCCGGTGCTGCTCACCAGCCTCGTCATCGGCTGGGGCACACCGGGCTGGGTGGTGCTCGGGGCGTTGTTCGCGGCGGCCGGCGCCGCCATGACGCCGGCCGTCCGCTGGGGCCTACTTGAAGCCGCGAAGACGCAGGCTGTTGGTGACCACGAAGACGCTCGAGAAGGCCATCGCGGCACCGGCGATCATCGGGTTGAGCAGCCCGAGCGCGGCTAGCGGCAGCGCCGCCACGTTGTAGGCGAAGGCCCAGAACAGGTTGCCCTTGATCGTGGCCAGCGTCCTGCGGGAGAGCCTGATCGCGTCGGCGGCCACCCGCAGGTCGCCGCGGACCAGCGTGAGGTCGGAGGCCTCGATCGCCGCGTCGGTGCCCGTGCCCATCGCCAGGCCCAGGTCGGCCTGGGCGAGCGCGGCGGCGTCGTTGACGCCGTCGCCCACCATGGCGACCGACTTGCCCTCGGCCTGCAGCCGCTTGACCACGTCCACCTTGTCGGCGGGCAGGACCTCGGCGATGACCTCGTCGATGCCGACCTCGGCCGCGACCGACCTCGCCACCTTCTCGTTGTCGCCGGTGAGCAGCACGGGAGTCAGACCCAGCGCCCTCAGCTGCTGGATCGCCTCCTTGGAGGTCGACTTGATGACGTCGGCCACCACGAGGACCGCGCGCGCCTTGCCGTCCCATCCGACCGCCACGGCGGTACGGCCGGCCGCCTGCTCGCGCTCCAGCGCCTCGGTCAGCTTCTCGGGCAGGTGCTGGGACCACTCGGCCAGCAGCCTGGGGCGGCCCACGAGCACGGCGTGCCCGTCGACGACGCCCTGCACGCCGAGGCCCTCGACGTTGGCGAAGTCCTCGACCGTCGCCTTGGAATCGGCGGCGCGGGCGATGGCCTGCGCGATCGGGTGCTCCGAGGCGTGCTCCAGCGCTCCCGCGAGGCGCAGCACCTCCTCGCGCTCCTCGCCCTCGGCCAGGTGGACGCCGGTCAGCGTCATCCTGCCCTCGGTGACCGTGCCGGTCTTGTCCAGCACGACCGTGTCGATCTTCCTGGTCGACTCGAGCACTTCGGGGCCCTTGATCAGGATCCCCATCTGGGCGCCCCTGCCGGTGCCGACCAGCAGCGCGGTCGGCGTGGCCAGCCCCAGAGCGCAGGGGCAGGCGATGATCAGTACCGCGACCGCGGCGGTGAAGGCCGCGCCCGCGCCGCCGCCGGTGCCCAGCCAGAAGCCGAGCGTGCCGATGGCCAGGGCGATGACGATCGGGACGAAGATGCCGGAGATCCTGTCGGCCAGCCGCTGGACCTCGGCCTTGCCGGTCTGCGCGTCCTCCACGAGCTTGGCCATCTGGGCCAGCTGGGTGTCGGAGCCGACCCTGGTGGCGCGGACGATCAGCCTCCCGCCGGCGTTGACCGTCGCGCCGGTCACCGCGTCGCCAGGGCGGACCTCCACCGGGACCGACTCGCCGGTCAGCATCGAGGCGTCGACCGCGCTGGTGCCCTCGTCGACCACGCCGTCCGTGGCGATCTTCTCGCCGGGACGCACCACGAACCTGTCGCCGACCTTCAGCTGGTCGGTGGGGATGCGCCGGCCGTCCGCCAGTTCGACGTCCTTGGCGCCCAGCTCGAGCAGGGCCCGCAGCGCGGAGCCCGCCTTCCGCTTGGACCTGGCCTCGAAGTAGCGGCCCGCCAGGATGAACGCGGTGACGCCCGCGGCGGCCTCGAGGTAGATGTTGCCCGAGCCGTCGGTCCTGGCGATCGTGAACTCGAACGGGTGCGTCATGCCAGGCGTGCCGGCCGTGCCGAAGAACAGCGCCCACAGCGACCAGGCGAAGGCGGCCAGGGTGCCGATCGAGACCAGCGTGTCCATGGTCGCCGCGCCGTGGCGCAGGTTCGTCCAGGCGGCCTTGTGGAACGGCCAGCCCGCGTAGACCACGACGGGCGCGGCCAGCGTCAGCGACAGCCACTGCCAGTTGGTGAACTGCAGCGGCGGGATCATCGCCATGGCGATCACCGGTACTGCCAGCACCACGGAGGTGATCAGGCGGCTACGGAGTGGGCGGAGCTCGTCCTCCGGCTCCTGCTCGCCGGCGGCCGTCTCGCTCTTGGGCGGGGCGGGCAGCGCAGCGGTGTAGCCCGCCGACTCCACGGTCGCGATCAGCTCCTGCGGGTCGACTCCCTCAGGAAAGGTGACCTTCGCCTTCTCCGTCGCGTAGTTGACCGTTGCGGTCACGCCCTCGAGCTTGTTCAGCTTGCGCTCGATCCTGTTGGCGCAGGACGCGCAGGTCATGCCGCCGATGGACAGTTCGACGGCGCCGTGGGGCTTGTCGTCGGTGAGGGGAGACATCACCTCTCCTTTCTTACGTCGCGTTCCTGCGTCAGTGGCCGTGCGGGGTGGAGTCGTGGTCGGAGGCGGGACTCGCCGACGGGCTGGCCGTGGGGCTGGCCGCCGCCGTCGCGGCGCCTGCGCGGGCGGTGAAGTCCGCGGTCCGTACGGTGCCGTCGTGCTGGAAGTCGAGGAACAGGCGGTAGTCGCCGGTGCTGGGCACCTCGGCGTAGAAGACGATCTCGGGGCCGGCCTTGGTCTTGCCGTCGCCGGGCGTGCCGTCGGGGTGGACGTGGAGGTAGGCCAGGTCGCCCGCGCGCAGCGCCACCAGGTGGCCGTAGGCGCCGAGGTAGGGCTGCAGGTCGGTGACCGGCTTGCCGTCCTTGCTCACCTTGAGCGTCAGCTTGCTCGACTTGCCTGGGGTCAGGTCTCCGTCGAGGGTCACAGTGTAGCCGTCGACCTCGGCGGTGCGGCTGGCCTGCGGCAACGCCTTGGGGGCGTAGTCGCCGGCGGCGAACAGGTCGGTGCCGAGGGTCAGCGCGCTCGCGCCGGTGGGGAGGATGTCGGCGTAGGCGCGGTAGACGCCGGCCTCGGGGAGGGTCAGCTTGACCGTCCAGACGCCGTTGGCGCCTTCTTCGGGGTGCAGGTGCTGGAAGGTGGTGAGGTCGCGGGAGACGACGATGAAGTGGACCTTCTTGTCGTGCTGGACCTGGTAGTCGGTGACGGGTCTGCCGTCGGGGGCTGTCACGGTGAAGGCGAAGTCGGTGGGCTCGCCGGGCTTGATCGTCGCGGTGAGCGGGGTGAGGGTGTAGCCGTTCTGGGACACTTGGAGCCCCCCGGGGGTATCCTGTGCAGCTGCTTGTGCGGGTTTCGTGGTGGCGCTGTTCTGGTCGCCGTTCTGGTCGCCGTTCTGGTCGCCGTGGCCCGTGCTCTCGCCGTGGCCCGTGCTCTCGCGGCCCGCGCCACCGTCCGTGCTCTGGCCGGCGCTCTCGCGGGACGCGGAAGCCTGGGGAGGGGCGCCGACCTCGCCGACCTCGCCGACCGCGCTGCCCACGCCGAGGGCCGCGCCGAAGACGACGGCGAGGCCCGCGACGTAGGTGACGAGCTTGGCGGGGGTGTTCACGACCGGTCCGCCACTTCGTATCCGGCGGCCTCGACCGCGGCGACGATCCGGTCGGTCTCGACGGGGCTGTCGCTCTCGACGGTCAGCAGGCCGCTGGCCAGGTCGACCTCGACGCCGGTGACGCCGGAGACCTCGCCGACCTCCTCCTTGACCGAGCTGACGCAGTGGCCGCAGGTCATGCCCTTGACGGTGTAGGTGGCGGTGCTCATGTCATATCTCCTCGGTGCTTGGTGTGCGGACTGCTAGGAACGGACGAGTCTGGCGATGGCTTCGGTTGCTTCCTTGACCTTCGCGTCGGCCTCGGGGCCGCCCTTCAGGGTGGCCTCGGCGACGCAGTGGGCCAGGTGCTCCTCGAGCAGGGAGAGGGCGAAGGACTGAAGGGCGCTCGTGGTGGCCGACACCTGGGTGAGAATGTCGATGCAGTACTTGTCGTCCTCCACCATGCGCTGAAGGCCTCTCGCCTGGCCCTCGATCCGGCGCAGCCGCCGGAGGTGGTCTTGCCTGGTGCCGGTGTATCCAGCCATGGTCCCCGCCTCTCTCTTCCTTCAGCATAACACCCTACCCCCCTAGGGTATTCCACGGGTCTGATGATTTTGCCTTCCGTGACGGGGCTCAGCCCCGTGCGCTCGCTTGCCGTATCCCTGGACGGAGGCCGGCCACGCGCCTTGGGTGGCGCACTCGGCGGCTTGCCGTACGGGGGGATCTAGACGCGCGCGGGCTGCTCCTGCGGGACCTGCGCCGGCCGCCGCATGAGGACCAGGGTGAGCAGCGCGCCCGCCGCGGCCACCACGCCCGCGCCGACGAAGGCGGCGTCGAATCCGTTCTCCTGCGAGGTGGCGATCGCGGTCATGACGGCCAGTCCCAGCGCCGACCCCACGTTGTAGGTGGTGTTGACGATCCCCGAGGCCAGCCCGCTCTCCTCGGGCCGCACCCCCGACAGCGCCGACATCATCGCGGGGATGTACGCCAGGGACATCCCGACCGCGGCGACCAGGCTCGCAGGCAGGAAGGCCGAGCCGCTGAAGGCCAGACCGCCGACGCCGACAGCCAGGACGGCCAGCCCGAGCACGATGAGCGGCTTGGCGCCGAACCGGCCGAGCAGCCGCGCGGTGATGCCGATCATGAAGATCATGACCGCGACCGTCATCGGGAGCAGCGCCGCGCCGCTGGCGAAGGCGCCGTAGCCGAGGTCCTGCTGCAGGAACAGGTTGAGGAAGTACCACATCGGGATCCAGGCGGCCCCGAGCAGCGCCATCGCCAGGTTCGCGGGGGCCAGGCCGGGGGTCTTCCAGATCTTCAGCGGCATGAGCGGCTCGCGCACGCTGCGCTGGGTCAGCAGGAACGCGACGAGCAGGACGATCGCGCCCGCGGCCTCGATCAGCGTCGTGGTCAGCGACTGCTCGGGGGCCTTCACGATGGTGTAGACGGTCAGGGCGATGCCCGCTGTAACGGTGATCGCGCCGAACACGTCCACCGAGCCCCGCTTGCCCTGCGTGGCGGGCAGCAGCGCCGGGATGGCCGCGAGGGTGATCAGGCCGATCGGGATGTACACGATGAACACCCACGGCCAGCTGAGGTACTCGGTGATGACGCCGCCGAGGAACACGCCCGCCGTACCGCCCGCGGGGGCGGCCGCGCCGTACAGGGCCATGGCCTTGCCCAGCTCGCGCGGGTTGTGCCCGAACAGCATCATGAGCAGCGTCATCGCGGCGGGCGCGATCAGCGCCCCGCCGACACCCTGGACGGCGCGCCCGAGAATCTCCACCCACGCGGACGTGGCGAAGGCCGCCACGACCGAGCCCGCGGTCAGGACGACCCAGCCGATGGTGAAGATCTTGCGGGCGCCGAACAGGTCGGACAGCCTGCCGCCCAGCAGGAGCAGGCCGCCGAAGGCGACCACGTAGGCGTTGAAGACCCACTGCAGCCCGCCCGGACTGAACCCGAGGTCACGCTGCATCTCAGGAAGGGCGACGCCGATGATCGACGTATCCATGATCACCATGAACTGCGCGGTGGCGAGCACGACCAGCGCCCACCACCTGTTGTGTTGCGGCATGTCCACTCCTCTGCTCAGTACCCCCTGGGGGTATCTTTGACGCCGGTGAACGTAACATACCCCTAGGGGGTTTGCAAACCCTTCGGCGTGGCTGTGCGTACCGTCGTATCGGAAGATTGGGTAGAACTGGATAGGTCCGCACCCGGGGGAGCACGGCCAAGCCTTGCTAGGCTGCCTTGCAACCGTTGCAACCGGGCGTTGTCTCACCCCGGCAGGTGAGACCGTCGAAGAAGTGGGGTCACACCGTGAAGAAGGTGCTCGTTCTGGCGCTGCTCGCCCTTGGGGGGCTGCTCATCTGGCGCAAGGTTCAGGCCGACCGCGCCGAGCTCGACCTCTGGACCGAGGCAACCGGCAGCGAGAACTAACGATCGTGGCGACGAGGGTATGACCGACATCGGCCCCATCAAGCTGGTCTGTCTCGACCTCGCCGGCACCACGATCGGCGACATCGCCACGGTCGAACGAGCTTTCGCCGAGGCGATCGCCACCCAGGGCATCGTCCCAGGGACCGGTGCGTACGCGCGGGCCATGGTCCACGTGCACCGGTCCCGAGGGTGCCCGAAGATCGAAGTCTTCCGCGGGATCTTCCCGGGGAACGAGGCCCAGGCACAGGCCGCGAACCTGACGTTCGAACGCTCCTACGAGGGCGCGATCGAGCGGGCGGGTCTCGTCCCCATGCCCGGAGTCGTCGAGGTCTTCGACAAACTCAGGGGCGCGGGGCTCCACGTCGCGTTAGTCACAGGCTTCAGCAGAACGACCCTGAGCAGGGTGCTGAGCGTGCTGGGCTGGCACGACAAGGTCGACCTCGCCATCTGCCCCGAAGACGCCGGACGCGGGCGTCCATGGCCCGACATGATCCTCCACGCGGTGCTCCGCCTGGGGATCGAGGACGTCAGGCAGGTCGCGGTGGTGGGCGACTCCGAGAACGACATGCTGGCGGGGCGAAGATCGGGGGCCTCGGTGGTGGGCGGCCTGATGACCGGCGTCCACAGCCGGGACCGCCTGGTGAACGGCGGCGCCACGCACCTGCTCCACGCGCTGGCGGAGCTCCCCGAGGTGGTCCTCGGGGGAGAGCACAACTATGACCCACAGATTGCGAAAGCGCGTGGTTAGTCACTCTCTGTAGTCGGGTAGACCGCGTTGCGTGATCTCTCACTGATCACCACGGACTCACCTGTGAGAGGTGCCTCATGCGTCTTCCGCACGTTTCCGCTGTGCTTGTCCTCGGCACGGCCAGCCTGTTCGCCACCCCCGCCCACGCCGCGACTCCCACCTACGGGTGCCTCGAGATCCTGCAGGAGGACGTGTCCTTCGCCATCATGGGGGTGCACTGCGAGTCCTACGAGGGAGCGCCCACCACCGGTGAGCTCCTGACCGAGTTCAGGATCGTTCCGAACGACTCCGAGTCGTCCGGCTACCTCTGCCGCATCCCGCCGGGCAGGACGGTGTCCGGCTACGCCGGTGGGTACCCCAGCTCGGTCCTCGGACTCTCGTGCAGGGAGGAAGGAGCCGGGAAGACGCCCTCCCTCACGTTCTCGCTCGCCCCCTCGCCCTCGCCCTCGCCCTCACCCTCGCGCCCGAACCAGGCAGGCGCGGATCCTGCCTCCTCCGAATTCTTCAGGCCGTTCGGGCTGTACCTCGGCTTGGGGTCGTTGGGTCCTGTCGCCTTCCGCTGATCAGGGCGCGCCTTGCCTTGGTGGGGGCCTGTGCCGCATGGGATGTCGCCCAGGCCGCCTTGCCTGGACAGGAGCGGCGGCGCAAGTTGCCGTCAGCTACTGGTGGTGCCGTCCTCGGAAGCATCGACATCGATCACGTATTCGAAGATGTATCGATCGCCGACAACAACGGAGTCGAGGAACTCGAGCGGAACCCCCTCGGTATCTCGGGCCAGTCGCTGCACGTTAACGACCGGCACACCCGGGCCCAGCTTCAGCATCGCGATCTCCTCCGGCAAGGGCATCCGCATGCTGAGGCGCTCGACGAACTGGGAAATCCGCCGCCCCATTTCGTCCTCGATATAGGCCGCCACGCCGCCCCGGACCCGACGGGCCTCGCTGATAGGTGTCGCGGCGAACATGCTCGCGGGGTAGTAGCCATCCGTTCGTTGGACCGGCTAGCCCTCGACAGTGAACATCAGTCGCCCAACGATCACCTCGGTGTCTTCGTCGAGTCCGAGCTGTGCTGCGATCTCGGGCGCCGCTGTGATCGTGTCCACACGCAGGAGTTCCTGCCTCGCCTCAAGACCCCGAGCGGTCATCTCTGCGTTGAAGTTGGGCGCACCGCTCCTGCGCCGAGATCGCCGGACGGCGCCGGTGGACTGCATGAGGATTGGCGCTCGACGTTTGATGTACGAACCGCTGCCTTGGGAGCTGTCGATCCGACCCTCGCTCCGAAGGACAGCCAAGGCCTTGCGCACGGTCGCGCGCGTCGTGCTGTACCGCGCCGCCAGGTCGTGCTCTGTCGGTAGCCGCTCACCAGGAGCCAACTCGCCCGTAACGATCTGCCTCCGAAGGTCATCGGCGATACGACTGAACAACGCTTCGGCGGCCATCACCTTCGCTCCCTTCCCTCTGCGCTACTCGCTGTAGGACCATCCTCTCCACTGGTCGACCGTGATCGCGACGACAGGGCCTTCTGGCGGGTGATCCCTGTACTGGTGGTAACGCTCGGCCAGGCGGTCGATCCATCGGGACCGGCCGGCGGGGTCTTCCACCATCGAAGCTCTGCCGTCCGCTCGTGCCCACCACAGCCGTTCCCAGTCCTCCTCGTAATGGTCCACGAGCAGGCATACGCGCTCATTGGCGGCGATGTTCCTGAGTCTGCGCAGGTTCATCGTGTTCTTTGGCTTGTGATCCACGGCGAACGCGATCACGTTGCTCTCGACGGCAAACACGATCGGGACGAGGTGCGGTGCGCCTTCGGCATCTGCTGTCGCGAGCTTGGCGGTTCGCGCTGCCACGAACCTCTCTCGGGCAAGAGTCTCGTCCATCTCCCCATTGAACCAGCAGGATTTCTGGACGATCCGCTTGCATATACAAATCCGCACGGCCCACAGGCAAATTTGTATATGCAAATGACCGCCCTCGCGTTCGGCCTGGAGGCCCGTCCAACCAGGCGCCGCGCTGCCTCTACGCCGGTCGTCACGGTGCGCGAGCCCTGCTACAGCGAGAAGCACCCGCCGCTGGCCATGGGCTGTGCCAGGTGCGGGCACCCGCCCTACCTGCACGGCTGCGACGTGATCGGCGAGCACGAGTACGTGGTCCCATCGGCCGAGCTGATGGCCGAGCGGTTGAGCCTGTACGTATCCCTCGGCCTGCACCGCCGTCGTATGTCCGACGCGCAGCCGATCCGCGACCACCAGTGTGCGCGCGCCACCGTCGAGCTGGTCGAGGAGATCACCGAGGTGCTGGACGATGTCGAGGCCGAGCTGGGGCTGTCGGCGGCCGCTGCTGACGACCCCGAAGTGGAGCGAGAGCTCGTCGACGAGCTCGGCGCCGCGGTGCTTGGTGCTTGACGAAGCGACCGCGAGCCCGCCGGTCCTTGGCCAGGCCGTCGCGCGCCGTACACCGAGCGCACCCAGACCACAGCATCCGTTCCCCCTCGAGGCGAGCACACGCCAGCGATCGCCATCTCGCGGGAGGCGGACGGGTAGGCGCCGGCGGCGGCCGCCGACGACCGCGGCGAGCTCGGGCGGCGCCTGACCGACCGCCGCACGCAACGCGGGCGCTCAGTCCCCATCACGTCGTGGACGGGCGAGGGGTGGCGCTGTCATGAGGCCGTACGACCTCGGCCTCCGCCCGATTGTCAGTCCTGAGGGCTGGCTGCGGTTCTCCAACTCGCAGGGCAACTGCATCGAGGTCTGCCAGGACTGCGAGTCCGGCAGAGTCCGGATCCGGGAGACCACGCTGCCCAGGCACGTGGTCGAAGTGCACTCGGGTGCGTGGGACGACTTCTTGCGGCGGTGCCGATCCGGGTTCGTGCCAGAGGTCTACCCCGATGGCGGAATGGTCGCGATGTTGATCGTGGATGTGTACGGTCCTGGCCGCTGGCACCTGCTGATCACAGATGAGCGTGATCAATGCGCTTACGCCCGCGAACAGCACGCTGATGTTCATGATCTGGCGCCGGTTGCGCTCGGCGAACTCGTCGCGGGTGACCGTGGTGCGTTCGAGCGCGTCGAGGCGCTCCTCGACCGCCTTGGTGCCGGCGGCTGTGGCGGCGCTGTCCTCTTCTACGCGGCGCACGAGGTCGGCGTGGCGGGCATCGACGTGGTCCAGGCGCTGGATGACGAGCGCGATCTGGCCGTCCAGCCGGGCGAAGCCGGTCTCGACGATGCCGCGCAACGCGGCCAGGGCGACGTCGACGCCGCCGGACTGCTCGATCACGCGGGCTCCTCTCTCGTGGTCCTTGCACGTTCCACTAACCCGCGTGAAGATCAACCGAGCGTGTGAACCGACTTCCGATCACCAATCGACAACTTGGAGACGCCGTGTCCTATCCACAGGACCCCTACGGCCAGCAGCCACCCCATGGCCAGCAGCCGTACGGGTATGGCCACCAGCAGCGGCCGCCCGGATACGGCTACCAGCCGCCCCCGCCCCCGCCGCCTCAGCGCAACATAGGTGTGATCGTGCTGTTGGCTGTCGGGCTGCCGCTGCTGCTGTTAGCGGGCTGCGCCGCGGTGGTCATCACCATCGGCGGCAACGCCGATCGGGTCGTGACTACAGCAGACGAGCCGAAAGCCAGGGTGGATCTGAGCGCCCCTAGCCAGCAGCCGACCTTGGCCACGCAGGCAGCTCCCGAGACGGGAGCTACCGATCCAGCCGGCGTCCCCACCTCGTCGCCACCGAGCCAAGCCGCGGCCGCGCGGGTCGGTGAAGCCATCACCCTGGCGGGTAGGGACCCGGGGCTGCAGGTGGCAGTCACCGTCAACCAGGTGTTCGCCACCGCCACCTCCGCCAACAGTTTCTTGAAGCCGAAGACGGGTTACCGCTACGCGGCCGTCCAAGTGACGCTGAACCCGACGGGGCAGGCCGTGTACAGCGATGCTCCCTCCAACGGCGCCCGCCTCATCGACAGCGAAGGGCAGCAGTACGACTCCACCGTGAGCCAGGTCAGCGAAGGCCCGTCCCTCGGAGGGTCGGTGACGGTGAGCCCGGGCGACAGCCGCAAGGGCGTGATCGTGTTCGAGGTGCCGGAGAAGGCGGTGCTGGTGAAGTTCCAGTTCGCCTTGAACAGCGGTTTCGCCGACCAGAAGGGCGAATGGCTGCTCAACTGATCGGGAGCTCACCCTTGAGGGGGCTGGTGATCTTGCCAAGCTTCCAGCCAGACTCGTATATCCACAAATAACAATCATGTATTTTGGAGCTCGCTTGATTCCCCGCCTCGCTCTGCTCGCATCACTGTTTCTGCTGGTCCTTGCTAGCGCCAGCTGCTCTAGAAGCGGATACGGTGCTGAGGAAGGAGAGTGCTTCAAGGATAAGAAGGGGAACTATGAGGTCGTTGACTGCACATCGCCCGACGCAGACAGGAAAATACTGAAAATCTTGCGAGGTTCGTCGCTCAGCATCACCGACTGCCCCAACGGCACCCACGCCATGCGGGAATACGATGGAGAGGGCCGCTGTATCGGGACGCCATGACAGGTTGGACGACGCGGACCGGGCATCACTTGCCAGCCTCCCGTCGATCACCTTGGACCACATGCTAGATAGGTCTGGCATTCCGCCCGCAACCGGCACCGTTGGCAAGCGCAAGAAGCTGCGGCCCGTGAAAGCGCCTTGCTGACTGTTGCTCGGTCTTTGCTGACTGCTGTTCGATGTGGAATCCCACCTCCATCACGTTGGCGTGTGAGGCGGACCGCGACTTTGCTGCATGCAGAACTACTCCAAGACGGCCATGTGGAGGGCGGCTTACCATCAACGACTTGGATGAGCGGCTGATCATGGCGATGACTGCGCGTCTAGTTCTTGCCCGTCCACTTCACCGACAGGAATGACGGGGAGTTGTCGAACATCTCCAGTACGGAGAGGCTGGCTCCGCTGTCCTGAAAGCCCAGGACTTCCAGATAGTCACCTACGGCAAGCTGCACGAACGTGGTGGTGGAGGCCTGCCCGTAGCCTGGCCGTCGACAGCATCGCCGATGTGCTCTCCTGGCAGGATCGTGGTCCCGTTCTTACGGAACCATGCGCCCCTGCCACCCGTGGCGTTGTTGGAGAATGCGAACACTGTGTGACATTCGAACCAGCCGGCTGGCTGTGCGGTGTATCGGCTTGGGCCCGAGCTGTTGCTGTGCCCGCTGTCGTTGTCGTACTGCAAGTTGTCCCAGTCGATCGAGATGCAGCTCCCAGAGGGAAGCGCCGGGGAGTCGCCTGCATCTGTAGCAGCGCTCGCGGCGGGGACAGCAGGAAGTTCAATGCGTCACGAACGTCGGTGTTGATCTTTGCGGCCGTCAGCAACTCGCCCACGGTCCAGGTACGTGGATTGGGTACGGTCGCCATCAGCGTGCTCTCGATCGCCCTCGGCGATGATCCACTTCCATAAGCGGGCCAGGGCCCGATACTTCTTGTGGGCGCTGACTCCGCTGGTGCGGTCGATCTCGGCCTTGAGGAAGGCGCGGATGTGGGTGTTCTCCACGCCCTCGGTGTCGGTGGGCAGGTCGTGCTCGATCAGGTAGGCCGGCAGGTCGTTCGCCGAGCCGATGTAGGCCTCCAGGGTGCGCTTGCTCTTGTCGGCCTCCTCCAGGGCCAGCCGCCAGGAGGGAATGATCTGCGCGAGCGGAACGCCCGCAGGCTGAGCCGCCGGGCGGCGCGAGCGCTTGGGCGAAGGCTTGCCGGCGCCGGTGGCGGCGGCCGCGCGTGGTGCTCGGCGGGTGCGTGTCGACAGCGGAATCGAGGTTGCCAGACATGAGGGCCTCCAGGGACAGCCCAGGCGACGCCTGGGGGTCGAAGTGCGGAGCACCAAGTGGCGAGAAAGCCTATGCTGTTGATACGGTGTGCAGCCGGAGCGATTTGCACCGCGCGGGCATTTCCGCAAGTCAGACGCGTTTTTGAGGGGCCTTAGCTCAGTTGGCAGAGCGCCTGCTTTGCAAGCAGGATGTCAGGAGTTCGAATCTCCTAGGCTCCACCTCTCTTCACCTGCAAAAAGCCCAGGTCAGACATGATCGTCTACCCTGGGCTTCTTTGTGTCTGGGAGGAATTCGGGAGGCGTGCCCGTCACGTGCCCGATCGGTTCTTGAGTGCTCCTCGGGCGAGGTCGTCGAGCTTGCGCGCCACTTCGCGTTGGCGTTCGTCGGTGGAGTGCTGGTAGATCATCGCGGCGCGCGTGCTGGAGTGGCCCATGCGGGTCATCAGCTCGCGGATCGAGGCTACTTCGACTGAGAGTCGAGTTGCCGGAACTCTGTGGCGATGCGACCGAGCAGCGCTCGCAGTTCCTCCCCGTAGACGGCGACCCTCGCGAACGCGTCGAAGGTCTCCCCGTGAACCCGTACGTCATCGACGTCGGTCAAGGTCTGCTCAGCAGTCAGGCTCTCCACCATGCTGGCCGAGCCATCGAAGATCGTGAACCCGTGGAGGGGGAAGCGCGGCACCTGCGCCGACCAGGGCACCACACCGACCTGCACGTGCGGCAGCGTCGACGCCTGACCTAGTCGATCAATCTGTGCCTGCATCAGGGACGCCGGCCCTGGCCACGTCCTCACAGCCCCCTCTGTGAGGACGAACGAGAACTCCCGCTCCGGCTGGAAGAGAATGCTCTGCATCTCGACGCGTACAGCCACGGCCCGTCACACGGCCTCTTCGTCGACGTTTCTCCCAATCGAGAGGGCCAACCGCGCATACTCGGCCGTCTGGAGCAGGGCCGGAATCATTGCCGATTGGAACGAGGCCACCCGATGCGCCGCTCGCACGCGGGCCGCGTTCGCCGGCTCCCGACCCGCCAAGCCACCCTTCAGCCGCGAGACCTCGTCCCGCAGGCGCTTGAGGAGACCGTCCAACTCGACTCGCGCCTCACGGGAAAGCTCCAGAGCTTCAACGAGACGCTCAACAGTCTCAGGCAGCGGAAGCAACTGCCCCGTTTCGATCTGCGAGATCGTCGGCTGAGTCACACCAGCCCGCGACGCCAGATCCTTCCCTGTAAGGCCGGCATCCTTGCGTAGCCGTCGGAGCAACTCACCCAGTGCCCGCAGGCGGTCCCGACGATCGTCCACATCCAGCGTTCTACCACCCGCAAGGCGATCGGTTCAGACGCTGATCCGGATCACTGCCGAATTGTTCTCATAGGTATCAAGGGCGGCGCTCCGCGCCGCCACGCGGCCCGAGCTTGCGGGCCGCACGCTGCGCGTGCGGCCTGGGGGCCGTTCTCGCGCGCACCCGCCACTCGGACCGCGCAGAGGTACGAGCGCAGCAAATCTACTGATCTCAACAGCACAGCAACGGCTATGACTCTCCGCCGTGACGCCGCCGGCCGAACTCGCTTGCGCTCGCCCTTCGGGTGCCTACGGCATTCCGCCGGCCGCGCTACTTCGAACAGACTTAGTCCTTTATGCCTCCGGCGGGGGCCTCGGGATCAAGGATGATCGCGACGAGCACCAGGCGGTCACTGACCAAGGTGGAAGTCTGATCGTCCCGTCACCATCACCCCAGGACAAGCCCAGCAGACCAGGGGCCAGTGGTGAAGGTCGTTCTTCCAGCGGGGAGCTCCACCTCCACCACTGGCCCCTGGCCCGCTTCCCTGACGGGTGGGATGACGGTGATGGGAAGATCAGACAGGGGGAGCCGTCCGGAGCGGACACTCAAGCTCCGGGACATGTGCCGTATCCCCGGACACCATCAGCGCTGTGTTCTCCTGCCGAGACAGTTCGCTTCTCCGGGTTTACCAGTGAAAGGCCCTGACACGGGCTGCCGCCGGGATCGCCCAGGTGTGCAGGTGTCCGGCGATCCGCAGCAACGGCCCAGCCATCAGATAGGCGCCCACAGCGAGGCCGTAACCGAGGTAGATCCACTGGCCGACGGTCAGGAGCTTGATACCCGCGACGAACGGATACCACAGTGCGCTGAACTCCGGCGTGTAGAAGCAGATCGGAGCCTCGTAGTGGCCGGCCCCGTCAGGCCAGCAAACCTTGGGAACGTCAACGTCTCCGAACACCGCCCCGTTGAGTCCAACCCAGATCGACAGCCCGAGGACCACGACTGTGACGAGGTCGGCCAGGGCCGAGGCATCCGACTGGTAGCAGCGTACGGCCAGCGCGAACGCCGCAGGAACCGCCGCGAACAGCAGATACCGCGGTCCCCAAAACGATGAACCGCTCCACGACCAGTACATCCCGTAGAGCAGGAGCAGACCGATCACGAACGCCAGCCATAGATCGTAGAGCTGCCGTCCGGCGGCCAGGTGGCGCAGGCGCTGCCTGACGGGCAGGAACAGTCCGGGCGCGAAGAAGAGGAGGCCTTTGCCAAAGGAGAAGATCAGCGACAGCACCCCGAAGAAGATCGGATAGCTGAGGCCTGGCAGGCCTGAGTACGGCATGATCGTGCGGCGCCCCTGGTTGTCGGCCTCATAGCCGGTCTCGAGTGGACTGCCACGCCTCAGCCACGCCTCCGCCATCACCAGCGCGACCGCCGCGCACACCGCCAGTACCCAGCGCAGTCGCCGGACGTCCCAGATCCACTTGGCGGTCATCAGGGCCATCGCGGGCAGAGCGGCGGGGGTGCTGGCGACCCCGACGGCGACCGTGAGCCATGCCGACCGCGTTCTGCCCCCGAGGAGCGCAACGGTTCCGATGAGAACAAGGATCGCGGTGAAGACCTCGCCGTTGTATCCCAGCTGGTGGTGGGCGAACATCGACGCGAAGACCAACAGCAGGATGAATCGCCGTAGGAGCGGCCGGGGCAGTCGGTCACGCAGCGCGAACCAGACGAACGCCACTCCCCCCATGAGCAGAAGGGGGTTGTAGCGCAGCGTCCACCAACTCGGCGCCTCTACGAGCTTCCCGATCAGCCAGAGCGGCGTCGAGAACAGCGGTCCGATCATCGAGTATTTCTCTTCCGGCACCGTCCCCTGCGTGAGCAGACCCGTCAGCTGGAAGTAGCGGATCGAGCCGTCACCCCACTCCAGACGCGGCAGGAGGAAGAGCATGCCGACGAACCCTGCGATGATCAAGCCTGTCTCGACCCTGGCGGCCAGGCGATTGTCTTCCTTGGCAGGCTTGTGGACTTCTGGACGCTCTTCAACTCTGATGCTCACGCTTCAGACCATTGCTGGTGGCCGCTCAAGAGAGAGCCAAAGACACGGCCTGGCAACATCACAAGGCGGCTGGTATCTGCCTAAAGCCGGTTCGAACCCGCAGTTCGAGCGCCCTGCGATGAGCTATGAAGCGGTACAAGAGCGTCGGATGTGATGAGAGCCGCACGTTCGGTGGGGGACGGCGGCTCAGCAACACGAACCAGTGGCACCCTCAGCACCGCGCCCTGAGCTGACCGCACGGTGCCAGTTCACGGAGAGATGCCGTTCTTCTTGCCGTCCGGATCCACACGCCGAACGGCGAAAGGCCCCGCCTCCGGTTCCAGAGGCGGGGCCTTTCGTGATTCTCAGTCCGGCCAGCGGGCCGGAACACCTAGCCGGTTACTCATAGGTATTCCATGATCCGGCCGGGATTGGGGCCCACCATGGGCGGGCCTACCCGAGGCCGGGAATCGGATAGCTGGGGAACTTGTCCCACCATGGGCGTATCTTCTCGAGGCCGGGAATCTGAGGGTCGGTCGGGAACGGGCCCCACCATGGGCGACCCTGCTCGAGGCCGGGCATGTGATCGCCGGGCTTGTCATCACCAGGCTCGTGATCACCAGACGTCGGATAGCAGGGCTCGTGATGGTCGGCCTTGTGCTCATCATGCTTCGGATAGCCGGGCTTGTGATGGTCAGTCTTCTGCTCATCATGCTTCGGATAGCCGGGCTTGTGATGGTCAGGCTTGTGATGGCCGGGCTTGCAGGGCTTGGTGGGCTTCGGAGTCGGTGTGATCGTCGGTGACAGCGTGGGCGACGGGCTCATCGTCGGTGACAGCGTGGGCGACGGGCTCATCGTCGGTGACAGCGTGGGCGACGGGCTCATCGTCGGTGACAGCGTGGGCGACGGGCTCATCGTCGGTGACAGCGTGGGCGACGGGCTCATCGTCGGTGACAGCGTGGGCGACGGGCTCATCGTCGGTGACAGCGTGGGCGACGGGCTCATCGTCGGTGACAGCGTGGGCGACGGGCTCATCGTCGGTGACAGCGTGGGCGACGGGCTCATCGTCGGTGACAGCGTGGGCGACGGGCTCATCGTCGGTGACAGCGTGGGCGACGGGCTCATCGTCGGTGACAGCGTGGGCGACGGGCTCATCGTCGGTGACAGCGTGGGCGACGGGCTCATCGTCGGTGACAGCGTGGGCGACGGGCTCATCGTCGGTGACAGCGTGGGCGACGGGCTCATCGTCGGCGACAGCGTGGGCGACGGAGTCGGCGTCGATGTGTCGCATTCAGAGACGGTGAAGACGTTGCTATCGAGGGTGACTGCGCCGTTACGGGCCAGTGCTCGGCCGTCGACAGTGGTGTTTGTTGTCACCGTAATCGATGTCAGAGCAAGGATGTTGCCCACGAAGTGGGAGCCCGTTCCCAGCGTCGCGGAGCTGCCCACTTGCCAGAAGACGTTGCACGCTTGAGCGCCATTGATCAGATTGACATTGCTGGCTGATGCTGTGATGAGCGTCGAGGCGATCTGGAAGATGAAGACGGCGTTGGGATTTCCTTGCGCGTCGAGGGTGAGCGTGCCGCTCAGCGCCAAAGGCCCTGAGGACGCGTAAACGCCTTCAGTGAGTGTCTGACCGACGAGATCGCCGGAGACGGTGGCGGTCGGAGCTCGGCCGGCGGCGTCGTTGTATGCGATGACCAAGTCGGATTGTGCTTGAGCTGCGTGGGCATCGTTGAGGTGCTGCGTCCCGAGCACTATGCCGGGAGGGAATCCGGTTACTGAGGTAGCTGGACCCGGACTCACGCCCAGGTCTCTACCGAGGATGGTGGGCCCGGTGTTGGTGACCGCGCTCCCACCCAGAACCGAGTAGCTTTCGGTAGTTCCCAGGTCGACTGGGGCTACTTGCGCGGCGCTCTCCCTGGATTGCGCAACCATGAGCACACCTAGGACGAGGAGAATCGCGAGACCCGCTGCCACGCGGGAAAATCCAGGTCGGCTAAGAAATGTGTGCATAGAGATAGCTTTCATTCAGCACGTCAGTCTCCTATGTAAGGGCATGGGATAGATCCGACCGTCGCGCCTGCAGAGGGCGAAGACGTCCGGCTGCGCGAGTCATCACCAACCGAACATGCCCCCGTAGAGCGATTGGTGGTTCGTGAAGCCCGAGAGGCCTTACCTCGCGATTCGCCACACTATCCGGAGACGTCCACAATTGCGGAATGCCGACCGCTAAAACGGCATATAGTAATCGCCAAATACTTGCCTGTCGCCCCTTAGGACACTTATGAACGATTTCAGATACTTTGCCCACTTTGGATGGTCGTAAAGCTACTAAAAAGGGCATTTAGCATTCTAAGGTTCAAAACCCACCGAATGCGCCTATTGGGCCGCGCGACGCTGATGTCGATGGGAGAATGGACGTGTCATTGACGTCCTGTCGGGAGCCACGACCACGTGTAGCCATCCGCTGGAGTCACCGGACGGCCGCCAGGGCATAGTTGGCGAACCCGCCAGCAAAGGGGTCGTTTCGCCCTACCTGAAGGCGCAGCGGGCGCTAATCGGCCAGCCGAAGAACTGCGGCATGAGCCACATTTTTGGTTACCGTGGCGAACCGATGCCAACGCGGACAGCTTTTAACCGTCTCCGGCGAGAGAGGACTCTGGCGATCATCCTCACAAGAGGGCTGCGATCGGCCCTGTCAGGTCATCTCCAGCTCCTCCGCCTGAGCAACGGGATCGCCTGACAGGACTGATCGGCGCTGAGGTTGCCTGCCAGGGCACTGATTAGCAGATGGTCTGCACTCCCCTGGGAGGCGACGGCGTGGTCATGGATGTCAGGAGCGCTGACGGCCCTGGCAGCCATACCGTCGTCACCCACCGAGACTGTCTGAGAAGCCGTCTCCATGACTCGAGCATCGAGCACGCGCGTGTCGACTGGGTGGGCCGGGACTGAGCGATAGCTGCATTGGTGGTCGTCATCTTGGATCCGCGCTTCGCGATCACACGGCAATAGGGCTGGTGTAGTTGCAGTTCTGGGTGCAATCCGGTCCCGTACAAAGCCGTCTCATGGAGACTGTCGCGGCCAGATGGACCAGGTGGAACCGATCGGGACGGGCAAGATCCGAGCTGCTAATGCGGTTTGGGTAGGACGCCGGTGCCGCGTCCGTTGCGTGCCCGTCAGGAGGGTGAGCAAGGGGAAGCCCGAGCGGGGCACAAGTAGGGCACACGAGCCGGAGAGTCCGTGAGAAACGCCGAGATCCGTCGAGGGGTAACGTCCAGGCCAGGGGGCATCGTACGGGTATCGCCGCAGCGCAAGCACCTGCCCCATCTGTTCCTGCGCAACAAGCGCACGGAGTGGCGCGACTACCGCCGCCACGTCACCATGCAGCCTGGGGCCGGTCAGAACCTGGGCCGTACTCGGGCCGTGTTCGAGCAGAGCAGCAAGGGTGCCTACAAGATGTGCAGGTTCGTCGGCTCAGGTCAGGAGGGGCAGACCGGCCAGGACACTCGTGCCAACCGCCCACGCTGTTTCGATTCCAGCGATAACGATCAACCTGCCCATGCGATCTCCCCTTTCCTCCGTAGCCGACTCCTGAGTGTTCCGCTTCTCTAGCAACACCAGACATGCGAGCCTTGCAGCGATGAGTACGAGGGCGATCAGAGCGAGTGTCCTAATCTGAGTCGAACAGATACCTCCCCACCCTGACCTCAACCGACGAACAACTCCATTCTGCCTCAACTGGATCATGCTGATGCCTCCGGCGGGTGATCCCAAGGGTGTACTCATGCCGCTGGCCTGTCGAGAGCTGAGGTAGGAGCCTGCTCGGTCGCGCGGGTACTCTCTGGCCGTGCCCGTCGCGTGCCCGATGGAGCGGGAAACGAGGGGGAACAGCGGAGAGTCACGGGGAACGCGATCAGTGCTGTGAGCTGCTTGTTTGCTGGTCGACCAAGATTGGAATGCGTCTTTGCAAGCAGGATGTCAGGAGTTCGAATCTCCTAGGCTCCACTCTCCTCTCGGACACAAAAGCCCAGGTCAGGTATGTTGCTGTGACCTGGGCTTTGATCTTCATTTGGCCTTCTTGCTCCCGTGCCCGTTGCGTTCCCGATCCCTTTTGATTGAGTGCCCCACGGGTGAGATCGTCGAGTTTCCGAGCCGCCTCCCGCTGCCGCTCATCGGTCGAGTGCTGATGGGTCATCAGCCGGATGTCAGGCGTAGGTGAAGCGCTTACGCCGATCGTCCCATCCGGTCCGCCACCGGAACCGATTGCCCTCGCACCAGACGACCAGTCCCACCCAGACCGACACCAGCGCCAGACCGTACCCAGCGTGGACGTCGACGAAGATCTCTTGCCGCTCAAGTTCGGCTTGCAGCGACTTGGCCGTCTCCAGTGGCGAGATGCCTCCCGCTATGAAGACTGCATCCCCTGGTCTTGCGTGGGCTGTTCTGTCGGCATCCTAGCGACCGCGACGATTCGCTCCAGCGCCGCCGCGTGCCGCTGGAAAGCATGCCTCCCTGTAGGGGTGAGCTGCACGTAGGTGCGCCGTGCCCGCTTGTCCTGTCCCTTGCGCACCGCGACGTACCCGGCGGAGGCCAGCGCGGAGACCTGCTTGGACAGTGCCGAGTCGCTGGTTCCGATCGTGTCTCTGAGGAAGCCGAAGTCGACCCAGTCGGCCGGTGCCAACAGCGCGACGATCGACAAGCGTGCGGGAACGTGCAGGAATTCATCGAAAAGTGGATCCATCAGCGGCCCTTGTCGTCCTGCTGCATGATCGTCTTCATAGCCCGGCGGGCCAGGGGTGTGATCGCAACATATGTCACGGCGGTCACGGTGCCGGCGATGGCGGCCTGGGACAACAGTCCGTGCGGCGGCACGCCGAACAAGAAGAAGGCAGCGATCCGGGAGATGCCGAAGACCAGCAGGAGAACGGCCGACAGCGCCAGATAGATCCCCATCTCCTGGCCGGTGGGCTTTCTGCGGACGGAGGCCCAGTGTGAGTACACGATTCCGATGCCCGCGTACAGGCCGAACCCGAGCAGATTACCGATGATGGACCAAGGGCGCGGGAGATCGATCGATGCGAACCCGGCGAGGATCCCGAGCGCCGAGATGGCCACATAGGGCAGCGGGAACATCCGGCGGACGATCTCCTCACGGGTCTTGTCCTGGAGGCGGCGGATGTTGTCGAGGGAGGACTGAGCGTCCTGAGGGTTCATGGGCCATCCTGATGTCGACTACTTTCCTATGAGGAAAGTATCACCTAGTTTCCTCATAGGAAAGTGGTAAACCCGCTGTGGACCCAGTCGTGTTCACCTCCCAAGATCGGGTCCTGAGCCGGTACCACCCGACGATCGCCTTGCTATGGCTAACGCTCATACATGGCGGGGAGCGATCGACGGGCCAGGGCTGAGGTACGAAGCCCTGGCCCACCGAGTGTTTAGGTGACGGCCGGACAGAGGTTCTCCGTCGTCAGCTCGAGCAAGAGCAAGATCCGGAACATGTGCGGATCGGGGTTGATGGATCGGAAAGGACGGGAAGGGAAGGGAAGGGAAGTTCCATGTCGATGCCATCGTGCGCCTGAAGACAACCTTCCACTTCTAATCCGCAGGTTCCCAGGTCGACTTGCTTCCCGTCATCGAGAGTGGTGACGGCCTCCGGTGCTATCCAGCATCCCCGGCGTCGTGCCCGATCGCCTACGGCTCGGCGCGCCAAGCTGTACCCCATGCGGGGAGGCGCGGCGCAATGCCGGAGACCATCCCAGCGAGGGTACCGCCGTGCCTGTTCTGGTCACTGAGCCTTTTCATCCTGACCGTCGGCTACCCGGCGCATGTTGCGCAGTGCTCTGTCGGCGACACTTACGAGCTTGTGACCTGTGGCGTCACAGCTGATTTCGGCACGTACGGACCTCCAAGGCAAGTCCCATGAGCTGCGCGAACGGAGGATGAAAAAGGCTCGCTGTTCTCGGCAGAGGGCCTTTCTGGAATCCAAGGCTTTGTGGTTGCAGGCCTAGTCGCTACAGCTAAGCGCGGCGAAGCGTTCGGCTGGCGGCGGCGATCACGGTGGTGGTCAGCACCCAGCCGCTCATGACGAGCACCATCGTGACCAGCTTCGATACGCCGAGCGGGTCCCACGCTTTCTCGTGCCCGAGGTCCACGAGCGGTATCAGTAGGTCAAGGGAGTACAGCCACGGATCCCAGCTGGGATGTTCATCTGCCTTGACGGGGCACAGCCCGGGGCTGGCGGGGAGGCAGCCGTCCACCCCGATGGAGAACCAGAGGCTCGCTCCCACCAGCAGCAGCCCGAAGATTGCGAGTGCCCGACTCGGCGCGTAGCCGTACCCGATCACCGCGTCCTGCAGGCCGCCCCACAGCCGGATTATCAGGTTCTTGGACTGGTGCGCCCGCCGGATCGAAGCCAGACGTACAGCGCGGGCGTCCCCGTCCCGGCCGGCCAGGTCGAGGCAGGCGGCGAGCTCCTCGTACGGCCCCGCTGCGTAGGTGGGGGTTGCGCGTTCGAGCCACACCAGCCGCTCGGCCACGGGTACCTCGGAGTGGAGGCGTTCGTAGTGGAAGCCGGAGATGTTGATGGCTGCCGCCACGGGCCAGGAAGTGGCCCCGTCGGTCAGTTCCTGGACGTTCGCCGATGCCAGCGAGATGGCGTGGACAGGCTGGACGGCGGGTTTCAGCACGAGCGTATCGGCGGTGAACCCGTCAGCCCGCAGCGCGGACGGGCCCTCGGTGGCGAGGTGGGTGCCTTCAAGGTGGACGGTGCGGCCGACGGTCACGCTGTCAATCACCAGCTCCCGCTTCAGGTTGGCGCCGCGCAGGTCGATGTCGCCGCCTATCCGTGATCCTGTGCACCGCACGGCCAGACCACGCCATTCTCCCTTGGTGTCGACCGCGGAGCCGCGGGACGACTCGTCGGCACTGAGGCCCGTCAGGGTGGCGTCAACGAGGCGTAGGTCGCCGTCGAGCACGCTGCCTGCAAGGTCGACCAGCCCTTCCACGACACAGCGGTCGGCAATGAGGTCACCGGTGACGTGCAGCCCGGAGGCGGCCAGTGCTCTGCCGCGCGGGTTCTTCAACGTCGCGTCCGTCAGCCTGAGATCGACGGCGACGGTGGCGTTGGTGAGTTTGACTGATCCGACGGCGGTGAAGGAGCCAGTGGCTTCCAGGGATCCTCTGAGGACGGCGCGGCGTAGGTCAAGGGCGGTGGCCGAGCCGTTGACGATGGTGGCGTCGATGAAGTTGGTGTTGCCGTCGATCTGGATGGCGGTCAGGATGACCGCGCCGTCAGAGGCACAGTTCCTGGCTATCAGATGGTTGCCGACGCGCGCTCTGTCGGCGTTCAGCGCCGCCGCCGTGCCGGAGGCGGACAGCTTGGCGCCGGCGATGGAGAGATTGCAGTCGATCCTGGCGCCATGCAGGTTGAGGGGGCCGGCCAGGTCGAGGTCGGCGAACAGCGCGGATCCCTCGACTTGCAGGTGGTCGGCGCGGACGGCCTCCTCACCCTTCTTGATGTCGCCGACCTTGGCGCGCTCCAGGCTGATCTGGCAGCCGACCACCATCTGGTGGAAGCGCACTGTGCCGCGGATGCGGGCGTCGTCGCACTTGAAGGCCAATGCGACGCGAGAGTGGTCGAGGGCGAGCGCGATCTCTAAGGGTCGCGACACCTCCAGGCGGTTCAGCATCACGTTGCCCTCGAACGTGGAGCCCTCCAAGAACACGCCGCCCGTCACCTGCACGCCTGTGTGCCCGATGAGAGAGGCGCCGACTGCGAGCTTGGGTGCATAGAGCGCCCATTGGCCTGGTTGGACGAGTTTGGCGTTGTTCAGCAGTAGGTCGCCGTCGATCCGTACGGTGTCCATGCTGAACATGCCGGTGACGTGGACGGCGCACATGTCGAGGTCGCTGGCGACGTGCGTGCCGTCGAGTCCGATGGCCCACTTGGCTTGCCCCGCGTCGATCGTCGAGCCCGTGAGGAGGAGGTCTCCGCCGATCTCGCCGTCCTGCATGTGGACGGGGCCCAGGACGCGGTTGCCGCTCAGCCACGCGGGACCCGAGCATCTGATCCGTTGCGCGTCCAGCCCTGGCAGCAAGCAATTGGTGAAGCCGATGAACTGCGCCGTCGCGTCGTTCAGGAAGGGAGCTCGGTCGAAGACGCATTCACTGAAGTTGAACGACTTCAGTTCGGCGCATCCGACGTCTATCCAGCCGGATACCCGCGCTCCCTTGAGCATGAGCCTGGCGGGCTTGCCCGGGAACTGCTCGGGGCCGTGTATGAGGAGGTGGCTGATGACCTCAGCGCGAATGATCCGTTCCGGCCCCCAGTACTCGCTGCCGGGTGAGCCGGTGACAGGACTCGGCCCCTCCAGGTCGAGCAGGGCCCCCTCGCGGAACGCGGTCCAAAGCCGTTGCTCCGACGAGCTCCAGTCGTCCGGGGGTGATAGGTCCGACGGTTGGGTCATCCGCACCTCCACAGCGAGCCGTGACGATTACTGGCGAATCCCCGAAGATACATCGAGCTGAGGACGGGCCCGATCATCCCGCTCGCCAACGACCGCGACAAGCCGAGCAGGAATCACCCGGTACTAGATCGTTCGTCCGTGAGGCGCTCCAACTGGTACCCGTAGCCCTGACCCGCGCCGGCCTATCAGGCGAGGCAATCGGCGATCTCTACATGTTCTGCCCGCGTGATCACATCACGAGGCCGCCCCGGCTCCATGCTGACTTCCACGGCGTTCATGGTGGTGTTGACCCGGTTGAACTGGGTCTGAAAGACGGTCCCATCTCTCGGGATTGCCTCGGTGACCTGCTTCGCCTGGCCGCGGTGGCTCGCGGCTACCGTCTGGTTTCACAGCCGGGAATAGGCGACGGAGGCCCGCAGGTGCAGCGCTCCCCACATCGCCTTGATCGTGTTGTTGGCTCGATTGTCAGCCCGCAGCCGGAGGCCAGCGCCTGACGGATGAGAACTTTCTCCACGGTTTGGAAGCGGCCCGCCTCCGGCGGCCCGTCGGTCGGCCAGCCGGCCATGCTGCAGTTCCTCGGCCGGTCCCGGCCGTCACCGTCTGACGTGACAAGCACCGGGCTCGATGGGAAGAGGGTGCCTGGCCATCTCACGGCGTGGTCCCGCTTGACCTTGACACAGTGACAAGGTCTTCACTGCAGCCGAGGAGGTGGTCCCGATGACCATGCCGAATGAGGACACGAACACGATGCGAGTTCTCCAGGGGCTGGAGAGCAGCTCGTCAGTGCGGCTGCAGGCAGCGCTGGCGGTCGGCACGACCCCAGACCCGCGGTTCATCGACAAGCTCATCGAACGATGCGCGATCGAACCCGATTTTTACGTACGCGACATGCTTACGTGGGCACTCACCCGGTACTCATCGTCAATGACGGTCCCAAAGCTCGTCGATGAACTTCGCTCGGAGCGTGCGCAGGCACGGAGCCAGGCGTTGCACACGCTGTCCAAGATCGGGGATCGGCAGGCGTGGCCGGCGATCACACGGGCCCTTCTGACCGATGCCGACGACGAGGTGGCGCGGAGCGCCTGGCGAGCAGCGGTCGTACTCGTGCCCGAAGGGGAAGAACCCGAGTTGGCCGGAGTGTTGGCGACACAGCTCGGGCGCGGCGAGCGTGAGACGCAGTTGAGCCTCAGCCGGGCGCTGATCGCGCTCGGCGAAGTGATCATGCCGGCCCTGCGCGCCGCGATGACGGATCTCGACCCTCGCGTACGTCAGCACGCGATCGCCACGGAACGGCTGTTGCGCAACCCGGATGCCGGATTCGAGTTCGCGATCGAGGAGGCGAAGCGCATCGTAGCTCTCGGCACGACCAGCCAGGAGGAGTGATAGGCAGTGTTGATCGGTGATGTGGCACGACGGTCCGGGGTCAGCGCCCGCATGCTCAGGCATTACGACTCGCTCGGCCTGGTGCAGCCGACGGGTCGTACCGAGGCTGGCTATCGCGAGTACTCCAGCGAGGACATCCGGCGAATCTTTCATATCGAGATCCTGCGGTCATTGGGGCTGTCGCTGCGTGAAGTCGGGCGCGCGCTGGATGATCCCGGCTTCACGCCCTCAGCGCTCGTCGACGACCTCATCCGCCAGACGCGAGAACGCATTGCGGCTGAGACGGAGCTGCTCACGCGACTTCGTCGGATCGGTGCCGCGGAACCCGCCAACTGGGAGGACGTCCTGCAGATCGTCGCACTCCTCCAGGCCTTGGGGGCGGAGAACGCTGGGAAGCGCCAGCGCGCGGCCTTGTCCTCAGTCGAAGAGGCTCCGATGCCAGTGGAAGCACTGGTCGAGGCAGCGCTGAGCGAGACGGACCCGAACGTCGCCGGAGCCCTTCGATGGGCTCTGGCGCAATCGGGCGATGGCGGATTGGCGCTGCTGGCGGAGGGCCTCGGCTCACCAGTAGCCGAGGTGCGCACACGTGCCGTCCAGTCCATCGCCGAGATTCCGAACGGCGAGGCGACCACACTGCTGCAGGACGCCCTCACGAATTCCGACATCGTGGTCCGCAGGTATGCAGCTCTGGCGCTCGGGGCACGTGGGATAGCCGACGCGATCCCGACGCTCATCGACATGATCGTCGAGGGGACGAACGACGCCGATGCAGCCGACGCCCTGAGCGCGCTGGCGAGTGATCCCGCGCTGACGGATCAGATCGCTACCACGCTCGTCGACTGCCTCGCCCCCGGCACCATTGAATCGTCTGCACGTCGACGGCTGACACAGGCGCTCGCGGACATCCCGGGACCCACAGCGTCACGAGCCCTCGCAGATCTCGCACGTGACGAAGACCGTGCCGTTGCGCTTACCGCGACATACATTCTCAAGCTGCGCAACGCACGGTAACGGACAGTCATGCCGTGTGCCATTTCCGGTCCTGAGTCTGGTGCGTGCAGCCCAAGATGAGGACCTGCCGTCAGGTTGCCGGCTCGAACAGTCGACCAGTCGGGAGCACCATCGCTGAGAAGTGCGGCGGCTTTCGCCTTGTCGGCGGGCGCACCCCAGTTGTGGTCGGCCCACCGTTCGCGGAAGGTCATGAGCCGGTGGACCAGCCGCAGCGTGTGGTCCGGGCGGACCTGGCCGTCCATACCGGCGGCGTCCGCCAGGGTGAGCGAGCCGGCCTGGCCGTACGGGTCCACGGTGCTCAGCCCTGTCTACTGAGCCGGCTGGGCCTCGTCGGCCGATCCGGTCTGCCCGTCGCAGAACACGGCCTTGACGAGCTCCTGCTTCACCTTCTCGAATGCCGCGGACATGGCGACAAGGTCGAGCTCGGCTTCCCCGGTGGTGATCGAGGCGGTCAGGGTCTTCCTGCCGTCGGGGGTGCTGTACATCAGCGCCGCCCAGCCCCAGAAGCCGCCGTTGTGATGAAGGACGGTTCCGCCGCAGTCGGTGTCCTCCACGAACACCCCCAGGCCGTAGCCGATCGTGGGGTCGGGCTTACGCATCTCGGCCAGCAGTGGGGCCGGCAGGAGCTTTCCGGCGTTCAGCGCGGAGAAGAACGTGTGGAGGTCCTGGGTGGTCGAGATCATGTCACCGGCGGCGGAGATCCAGGAGGGGTTGAAGCGCGTGGTGTCGACCGTCTTCCACTGGTCGGCGTCCTGGTAGCGGTAGTAGCCGTGGGCGTGCGGCTCGGGGATGTCCGGTGAGGCTTCCGGCACCACCGTGCCCGACAGGCCGAGCGGCCGCAGGATCCGCGCCTGCATCTCTTCGGCGTACGAGCGGCCGGTGACCTGCTCGACCAGCAGCCTGGCAAGCACGTAGTTGGTGTTGGAGTAGCTCCAGCCCGCCCCCGGCTCGAACCGCGCCGGCTTGGACAGCGCCAGCCGTACCAGCTCCTCCGGCTGGTAGGTGTGGAACTGGTTGTCCACCACCCACTCCTTGCCCAGTCCGGGGATGCCCGGCGCGAACGTCCCATCGGGGTAGTACTCGCCGGTGAAGTTGAACACTCCGCTGGTGTGCTGCAGCAGCATCCGGACCGTGATCCGCCGGTCCAGCCCGAGCTCGGTCAGGTGGTCGGCGACCGGGGCGTCCAGCCCGATCGTGCCCTCGGCCACTAGCTGCAGCACCAGGGTCGCGGTGAAGGTCTTGGTGGTGCTGCCGATCCGGAACAGCCCGTCCGTCGACGGCTTGGCGCTCTCGCCCAGCTGGCGCACCCCGGCGCTGCCGACCCACTCGCCTCGCTCATCGTTCACGCGCAGCTGCACCCCGGCGGCCAGGCCGGAATCGACGAACTCCTGGATAGCCTTCTGCAGCTCCGGGCGAGCCTGGTCGGTGGTGGTCATGGTGGTGCTCCTTCGAATCTGATACTTCGGTTGAACGGGCGGATGATGAAGTGCGGCAGGCCGTCAGGCGGCGTCGAGCGCGGCGGTGATCTTGCGGATCATGTCGGCCAGGGTGGGGCTGGGCTGGCCCTGGTGGGTGCGGGCGGCTGCCTCGATGGCGACGATGACGGTGCCGCGGAAGTTGTCGGCCTCCGACGGATCCTGCTGCTTGAGCAGGCTCATGGATTCCGTCAGGGCCGGCAGCACCTGGTCGGCGAGTTCGGCCACGGTCTTGCCGTACTTCACGCCCTTGGGCGCCTTGCTGAGCACGTGCCCGACCACGCCGGTCGCGGAGGTCAGGGCGATGGAGCCGTGGGTGGCGACCTTGTGGGCCGACTCGGCGATGCCGGCGGCGGACATCAGCGAGACAGCGCCCCACGCGGCGAGGCGGAGGGTGGTCTTGTCCTGGTCGGTCAGGGTGACGGACATGATGGTGTGCTCCTTCAAATCTGTTACGAGATCACTGGAAAGGACGGATGCTGGAATGCGGCCCTGCTGGGAGCTCAGGTCGCAGTCGCTGAACCTTTCATGGATCCACCATCGCCGGCCGCGCTGATATAGGGCCGTTGCCGTCCTGACGTGGCTGCTGACACGACACCGCCGGGGCGAGGACGTCCGTGAGGTTCCGTGGCTGGCGCCAGGTCTGCTCCGGCGATCGGCTTCGGTGAGTACCGCTGACCGGCGTCTGCTGCTGGGGCGAGGAGGCGGCACGGACGCCGACGGCGATAGAGGCGGCAGTGGCCCCGAAAGAGGCCAGCCACTTCCGGTCAGTGACACCGGCGCCGACCGCGCCCAGGGCCGTACAGCAAAGCCCTCGCACGTGCTCATAAAAGCAGCCCTCCACGTGGCGCCAACGTGACCGCGAAGCAATCAGTGGGCCATCAGTGGTGGTCAATAGCGGTCACTTGTGGAAGCCCGCGGCTGTGTGGCTCAAGATCGGACCGATGCGCCAGGTGTTCGAACTTCCTAGCTTCCGCCCGTAACTGCAGAGTTTTCGGGCCCCAGCGCCTCTCAAGGGGGATGTGGCCGCTGAGTCATTGACCGGACACGGGCTGTTTCGTACGTTCATGGGGCTCGTCGGACCGGCATCGCCAGGAGGCGCTCATGACGGAACTGTCCAGCACCACATGGCCATGGCCTGACCTTCCGCCAGGGCCGCTCGGCACTGCCTCCCCCGACCTGGCCCGCAGGCTCGCCGAGGCTTCGACGGAGCCCATCACGATGCCGAGTGGAGACCAGGTGCCCATGATCGTCCGTTATGAGGACGTTCGTGCCGTTCTCTCCTCGCCGGCCAGCAGCCGCAACCTGCGGGCGCCCGGCCTTCCCCGGATGGTCAGCGGCACCTCTCTCGAGGACGACCCCTCGGCACTGATCAACCAGGACCCGCCGGAGCACACGCGATACCGCCGCATCATGCAGGGCACCTTCACACCGAGACATATCGAACGCTGGCGGCCTCGCGCAGCGGCGATCGCCAACGAGCTGATCGACGCCGCCGGTCAGGAGTTCGACCTGGTCGCCGATTTCGCCCTGCCGCTGCCCGCGCGAGTGATCTGCGAGATGCTCGGCGTCCCGATGGACCGGTTCGAGCAGTTCCGCGGTTGGACGGAGATGTTCCTGTCCACGTCCGAGGCCAGCGCCGAGGCCAGGGGAGAGGGTTTCGCCGCGTTCATGGCGTACGCAGGCGAGCTGATCGCCGAGCACCGGGTCACGCCGGGCGACGACCTCATCGACCTGCTCATCGGGGCGCGCGACGAGGGGGACAGGCTCAGCGAGCCGGAGCTCACCCACATGGTCTTCACGCTGATCATGGCAGGGCACGAGACCACCGCATCGATCATCATCCGAGGCGCATTCCGCCTTCTGTGCCACCCTGACCAGTACGCGCAGCTGGCGGCCCGTCCCGAACTCCTGGAACCGGCGGTGGAGGAGATCCTGCGCCGCGAAGGTCCCGGGGGAAACGGCCTGCTCAGGCTGGTCACGGAGGACATCGAGCTGTCCGGCGGCGTGATTCCGAAGGGCACCGTCGTGCTGCCCAACCCCACGGGCGCCAACCACGATCCGTCGGCGTTCGACGACCCGCTGCGGTTCGACATCCAGAGGTTCGCAGGGACGGCGCCGCCCAACCCGCACCTCGCGTTCGGCCACGGTCCCCACTACTGCCTGGGGGCGAATCTGGCCAGGATGGAACTGCAGGAAGCCTTCCGCGCCTTGGTGACGCGGCTGCCCTCCCTCCGCGTCCAGGAGGACTTGTCGACGCTGCCCTGGACCAATGACGGACTGATCCATCGCCCGCGCCGGCTCCCGGTCAAGGGAGGCTGAGGCCGGACGACCACCTGACCGCGGACGGCGTCGGCGGCACCGTCATGGGGACTCTTCGCACCTGATCGAGCACGAGGGTTCAGCCTGGCCCAGGAGCCGTACTTCGAGGGTCTCGGCCGGGACGGCCCGTGATCACAGCACGCTTGCCGGCACGCCGTGGTGAACCTGATCAAGTTCCAGGTCGCCGCCCGCGCATGCTGAGCGGTCGCGTGCTGGTGGATCGGGAGCGACGATGGGCGCCAAGCAGGTCGCCGTCCTCAGCGGTCGAGCCGGTAGAGGCGGAAGAAGTCGTTCTCGACGGGCAGCACGGTGCACCGTCCGAAGCCCGCCTCCGAGGCGTACCCGCTGACAGTGTCGGCCCGCAGCACGGTGCCGACGGCCGCCGAGGGCTTCTCGACGAGTTGGGTGGGCAGGCAGTGCGTGACGCTCCAGCCGTACATCATCCGCTCCACCTCGTCCCCTGGCGCGGTGAAGCGTTCGGCCACCCGCTCGTCGGCGACGAGGACCACGCCGTCCTCGGCCAGGGCGTCGCGTATCGCCCGTAGCGTGTCCACCGGCCTGGACAGATCGTGCAAGACCTCCATGAGGAGCACGAGGTCGTACGGTCCCGTGTCGCGCAGGGACGTCGCGTCGGCGTGCAGCAGGCGGACGCGGTCACCGAGACCGGCCTGCTCGGCGTGGGCGCGCGCGTCGGCGATCGAGGAGGCGTCCGCGTCCAGGCCGTCCACCACCGCGTCGGGGAAGGCGCGAGCGACCGCGATGGCCGACCAGCCCTGCCCGCAGCCGACGTCGGCGATGCGCGGGTGAGGCGCCGCCTCCAGCCGGGTATGGACGTCGGGCATGGCGGCGATCCAGGTGCCTGCCAGCTCGTGGGTGAAGGCGGGCCGGTTGATGTGACCCTGGCCGTGGCGGAAGGCCCTCCCGTACTCCTCGTACGGGACGCCTGCGCCGGTGCGGTAGGCCTGCGCGACCTGGGAGATGACGCCACCGATCCCGGCGAGCATGTGCGCGAACGGCGCGGCGTGCGCGGGATCGTCGGCGTCGGTCAGCACCCGGGCGTGCGCGGGGTCGAGCCGGTAGCAGCGCTCCTCGCCTGGGGCGTCCGGATCGGTCTCCACCAGTCCCGCGACGGCCTGCTGCTCCAGCCACTCGGTGGCGTAGCGGGGCGCTATACCGGCCTGTTCGCTCAACTGCGCCGCCGTCAACGGGCCGTGCTCCTGGAGAGCGCGGTAGAGGCCGAGTTCGCCGCCCAGGTAGACAGAGAACAGTTCGAGGGCGCCCAAGGTGCTCTCGAACAGGCGCTCGACGAGCCGGTCGGTGCGCTCGGCATCGGTTTTGGTGGCGGTCTCCAAGGCGTTCATGATGACTCTTTCCGGATGAAGAACCGGGCGGTCGCCAGGGTCTCCCCGCGGGTGCCGTGGCGGTATGAAGGAACGCGTATCCCAGGGCCGAGCCTGGCCGGGCCTCTTCGGGCGGGCCGGCGCGTGAGGCCACTACAACCTACGGTAACGGGGTGGGCGGCGGATCGACACCCTTCTACGTGGGCAAATGCCCGGACGGCCCTCTTCGGCGATGTCGAGGACATGCGCCGCCGTTAGCCGCACTTGTCCGCGTCACTCGATGAGACTGACCCGCTCGCCTGAGCGCCTGGATCATCGCGGGCCGAGGCGACGACCTGCCGGCTGCACGCCGTGTACGGCTGAGCGGGCCCTGCTCGCACAGACCACCGACCGCCACCGCCGAGAGCCGAGAACCGTGCAGTCCCACCCTCCAGCGCGCTGACGGGGCGAGGCCCTCCGCAGGGGTCGTGTGATGGACCGTGACATGCGGAAGCGCCCCGCAGCCCAATGAAACGAGGGCTTTCCGCCTCGACTGCCGTATCGCTACTATCAGGCACCAATCGCCTACTTTGGCGATTTTTCGTCATGGACGCACCGACCAATGAGGAGAGTGTCCTGCACGTGGCTGGATTGGGCAGGGTCGGGCGACGACGAAAGGGAGCCGTGAGCGAGGAGAACGGGTTAACAGGGGCGACCAGCGGCCGGTCACGCCGGCTGGGTGGCTCCCGCCGCCTGCCCTTGCGCACCGTGCTGATCATCGTCGTGTTCGTGCCGAGCATCACCTTCGCCCCGCTGTTGGCCTCGGGCATGTACCAGCTGTCCTCCCAGTGGCGGGCGGAGGAGGCCCAGCTGGACCTGGCCACCACCACCGTCGGCGGACCCGCGGCCAACCTGTTCTTCAGCCTTGATCAGGAGCGACGGCTCACCGCGGAGGTGCAGGCCGCTCCGCACAGCACCACCCGCGACAAGCTCGCCAAGCAGCGCGCGGTGACCGATCAGGCCGTGAACGCCTTCCGGCCGCTGGCCGCCCTGAAGCCCGCCTACGCGCAGGAGGGGCTCACCGACGCCATCGCCACAACCGAACGCGGCCTCGGCCTCCTCGACCAGCAGCGCCAGGCGGTGGACGCCGGTTGGTCCAGCGAGCAGAAGGCGTTCGACTACTACAGCGGCGTCCTCGAGTCGGATCTCAGCGTGTTGAGCGCCCTCAGCCAGACCGATCACGCCGAGGTGACCAGCAAGGCGCAGACGCTGGTGGACCTCTTCTGGGTCGTCGACATGATCGGCCGCCAGGACGCCGTTCTGGCCCGCGGCTGGGAGAAGGGGCACCTGACGAGGGAGGAGTACGGCCTTGTCGCCGACGCCATCGGCACCAGGAAGCACCTCCTGCGGTCCAGGGTGATCCCCAGTCTCACGGGCAACGAGAGCAAGTACGCCACGCTGACGACCAGCAAGGCGTGGGAGACCATGACCGCCCTGGAGGGGCGGCTGGTCACCTCCGGGACCGGCGTCGAGAGCGACCAGCTGGCACTCCGCGAGGTCGGCCCCGCATGGCGCACCTCGGTGGACACCGTCACCAAGCAACTGGTGGAACTCCTCAGCCTCCGGCTCGAGAACGTCGCCAGGATCGGTTACAGCCACGCCTACCAGATTTTCGTGATCTTCATCAGCATCACCTCCATCGGCCTGCTCGCCCTGGGCCTGGTGATCTTCACGAGCTGGCGCCTCACCTCCATTCTTCGCCGGCGCATCCTCCACCTGCGCCAGAACGCCCACGAGCTCCAGGAGCGGCTGCCCGACGTGGTCTCCAGGCTGGAGCGCGGCGAGGACGTCGACGTGGACGCGGAAGTGCGCGTCATCGAGCCCACACCTGACGAGCTCGGCGAGCTCGGGCAGGCCCTCAACCTGGCCAGCCGCAGCGCCGTGCTCACCGCCGTACGGCAGGCCGAACAGCACCGTGGCTTCCAGCGCATGCTTCAGCGCATCGCCCGCCGTACCCAGATCCTCATCGGCCTGCAACTGAAGAAGCTGGACGAACTGGAACGCAGGCACGAGGACCCCGAGGTGCTGGAGGGCCTGTTCGACCTGGACCACCTCACCGCTCGACTGCGCCGCTACGAGGAGAACCTGGTGATCCTCGGCGGCGGGCAGCCGCAGCGCCGCTGGCGCAAGCCGGTACGCCTGCTCGACGTGCTGCGCGCCGCGCAGGGCGAGGTCCAGGACTACCGAAGGATCGCGATCGAGGTCGACGGCGACCCCTGGGTGGCCGAGCGCGCGGTGGGTCCGCTGGTCCACGTCCTGGCGGAGCTGATGGAGAACGCCACTGCCTTCTCCAAGCCGCTGACCCCCGTCGAGGTGCGGGCCGCACCTGTCAGCAGGGGCATCGCCGTGGAGATCGAGGACCGCGGCCTGGGCATGGAGCCCGAGCAGTACGCCGCCGCCAACGCCCTGATGCTCTCGCCGCCGCAGCTCGACGTGATGACCCACGCCGACGACGTGCGGTTCGGTCTCTACGTGGTCGCCCGGCTCGCCGCGGGGCTGGGCCTCCAGGTGGAGCTGCGGCCGTCCGCCTTCGGCGGCACCCGTGTCATCGTGCTGCTCCCTGAACCGCTGGTGGTGGAGCGCCCTCGCGCGGTACCCGCGCCGCCGGCCGAGCTCTCCGAGGAGGTCCCCCAGGGTGGCCCCAGTGGTCCGCGGCCCCGCCCGCAGGAAGGTACGGCCGGTCCTCGCCCGCCGTACGAGGACGCGCAGTTGCCGACTCGCTCCAGAGGACGCGCGATGGCCTACGTGACAGCACCCGCCGCCGGATCGCCGGATCGGGACGACACACCCCCGTCGCCCGACCTCCAGCCGCTGCCCCAGCGGGTCCGCCAGGCCAACCTGGTCACCGAGCTCAGAGTTCCGGCGGACAGGGACGAACAGGCGGACCAGGACATCTGGGCCGTACGGGACCGGCCCAGCCGATCCAGTGCCACGATCGGCGCGTTCCAGAGGCAGTCCCGCAGGCGCCGGACCGGCGACGACGCCTTCCAGCCCCGGCCGGACGGATCCCCCGAGCCCGGTTCCCCTACGACGGAAGATTGAAGATGACGCAGCGAACCACCGCCACCGACGCAGGCCTGGACTGGCTCCTGGACGGCCTGGTCAATCAGGTCGCGGGCACCCGGCACGCCGTCGTGCTGTCCGACGACGGCCTGGTGATCAGCCGGTCCCAGACCATCGAACGCTCGGACGCCGAACGCCTCGCCGCGATCGCCACCGGCCAGCAGAGCCTGGCTCGCGGTGTGGGGCAGCTCTTCAGTGGCGGACCGGTCCAGCAGGTCATCATCGAGATGGCCGACCTGTGGTTGTTCGTCACGGCTGCGGGCCGCGGCACTCATCTGGCCGTGGTCGCGTCCCAGGAGGTCGACGCCGAACTGATGACCGTCGCGATGCACACCCTGGTCCAGCAGGTCGGCCAGCGGCTGGGAACGGACGCGCGTACCCCGCAGCCCGATGACGCGGGGAGACACGCATGAAGCACTGGACGGAGGGCTTCGACGACGATGACGCCGACGAGTCGCTTGTCCGTCCCTACACGATCACCGGCGGACGGACCACGCCCGAGCGCGACGACCTGACCCTGATCACCCTGGTGACGACGATGTCCGAGGTCTCGTCGGACACCGGACACGGCCTGAGGAGGATGCAGCCGGAGCACCGCACCATCCTTGCTCTGTGCGCGCGGCCCCTGGCGGTGGCCGAAGTCGCCTCCGCGCTGAACCTCCCTGTGTCAGTGACCAAGATCCTCATAGGCGATCTGATCGAGGCAGGTCAGATGCGGTCCCGGCCACCGCTCGCCTTCGCGCAGGCAGGCGGCTTCCCCAGCATGACGATCCTTGAGGCGGTGAGGGATGGGCTACGCAACCTCTGACCACGGGGACGCTGCTCCCCTGGCAGTGAAGATCCTTATCGCCGGTGGATTCGGCGTCGGGAAGACGACCCTGGTCGGCGCGGTGAGCGAGGTCGCCCCCCTGCGCACCGAGGAGTACCTGACCCATGCCAGCGTCGGCGTGGACGATCTGGAAGGGGTGAGCGGCAAGTCCACCACTACCGTGGCACTGGACTTCGGGCGCATCACCATCAGCAGCGAGCTCGTGCTCTACCTGTTCGGCACCCCGGGGCAGGAACGCTTCTGGTTCATGTGGAACGACCTCGTCAACGGAGCCATGGGCGCGGTTGTCCTGGTCGACACCCGTCGGCTGGATGTGAGCTTCGCGTCGATCGACTTCTTCGAGAGCCGCGGTATCCCCTTCGTCGTCGGCGTCAACTGCTTCCACGGTGTCAGGGACAGGACACAGGAGGAGATCCGCAGGGCACTCGATCTCGACCCCCAGGTGCCGCTGATGCTCTGTGACGCCCGCGACCGGACGGCGGGCCGCGACGTGCTGCTCGCGCTCATCGACCACCTGATGGCCGCTCGGTCCCGCACCGCCCCGCACCCCGTGGCCTGACCCGGCCGGCTCACGCACGTCGCAGACCCGCCCAGATCTGCCCAAACCGTCATATCGGTCGGCTGAGGAGTGCTGATGAGACGACACGTACGCATTCCGCTGCCGGACGGCGGTGGGCTGGCGGCGACGGTGGCACTGCCGGAGGGAACCGCACCCGTGGACGGCTGGCCTGGAGTGGTGGTGGTGCACGAGATCTACGGCGTCGAACCGGACATGCTGGATGTGGTGGACCTGTTCGCCGAGCATGGATACGCGGCGGTCCTGCCTGATCTGTACAGCCACGGCACCAGGACCGGGTGCCTGGCGCGCGCCATGCACCAGCTCGCGACCGGGAGGCCAGGTCGCCCGGCCGCCGACATCGACGCGACCAGGCGATGGCTGGCCGGCCGTGAAGACGTCGACGGTGGCCGCCTCGGTGTGATCGGATTCTGCATGGGCGGCGGGTTCGCCCTCGCGTACGCGGCGAGTGCGCCGCCCGGCGTGCGAGCCGCATCGGTGAACTACGGCGTGGTCCCCAGGGATCAGGAAGCGCTGCGGTCGGTGTGTCCGGTCGTGGCCTCCTACGGCGGTCGCGACCAGGGCTTCCGGTCGCACGGCACTCGGCTGCGGGAGCACATGCGGGCGCTCGGCATCGAACACGACGTGGAGATCTATCCGACCGCCGGACACTCCTTCATGACGGACGGCCATCACCCCACCGCGAAACTCGCGCTGTTCCCGCTGCGTCACGGCCTCGTCCGCCCGGCAGCGGACGACGCGTGGCAGCGCACCTTCGCCTTCTTCGACGAACACGTCGCCAACCACGGGTAGCGCCGGCGAACACGGCGGACCGGACGCCGGTGTCACTCACCCGCACCTCATTGCCTGTTCAGCGACCGTGTGACGGCGGCGACGATCGTGGTCGCGAGGATCCAGCCCGACAGGACGAGAGCGTAGGCGAGCCACTGCCACGGACCGGTCGGGTTGAAAGCGCGTTCCTGGCCGAAATCGATCACGGGAAGTAACAGATCCAGCGTGTAGAACGGCGGGTTGAACGCGGGCGCCTTACCGGCCTCGAGCGGTTTCGGCGGGTTCAGCGCATAGACGGCCGTGCCTGCGACGAGCAGGCCGACCAGCCACGCCGCCGCACGCAGGGGCCGGAATCCGTACCCGACGGTGACGTCCTGGAGACGGCCCCACGCCCTGCCGTACCAGGGCAGCTCGACGCGGCCACGGCGGTGTTCGATCAGCAGGACCTGGCGGGCCGCCGCGTCATCGCCGAGGCGGCGGTAGACGGCGGACAGATGCTCGTAGGGCTGGCGCAGCCGGTGCCCGTTCGTGTCGCGGCCGATCCAGGCGAGGCGCTCCTCGACGGTGGCCGGCGCGACGAGGGCGTCGTAGGTGAATCCGTCCAGGCGAAGGTGTTCGGGCCAGGAGCTCAGATCATCGTCCAGGTTGCCGACGTGGGCGTGCCTCATGTCCACGGTTCCCACGATGGGCTTTCGGGTGCGGAGCCTGAGCACGGCCATGGTGGCGTCCGAACACGTGAGCGCGTGACCGTCCGGGTTGCTCAGCAGCGCGCCGTCGAGGGTGAAGGCCGCCCCGATGCGGGCCCCGCCCAACCGGATGCTCCCCTCGGCCGTGAACGTGCCTCCGCAGTGCAGCAGCGACTCCACTTTCAGGCCGTCGAGCGCGAGAGCGGTGGCGCCGGGATGGTCCAGCCGCGCGTTCATGAAGCTCAGCATCCCGCCCACGGTCGCCCGGTACATCAGGATCGCGCCCCGTACCTCGGCGTCACTGAAGAGGACGCTTCCGCCTGTGGTGAGGCCGTCCTCGGAGATCACAGCGCTGCCGCCGGGGTTGTCCAGGCGGGCGCCGATGAAGACGAGCTGGCCCGTCACGTGGGCGGAGTACAGCTTGATCTCTCCATGCGTGGTGACCCGCGAGCACAGCATGCTGCCACCGACGTTCAGGTGTTCGGCGTCGAGGACCGTACCCGCGGCGTCGTCCATGGACGCGTCCGAGAGGACGAGATCGCCGGTGACGCTCGCGTTCCTGAGCCGGACCTCGCCCGCGAAGGTCGCTCCCTCCAGGTACACGCTTCCCGCGACTCTCGCCCCTTGCAGGCGGACCTCCCCTGTGCTCACCAACCCTTGTCTCCCGATCAGGTCCGCCTCCACGAGGAGCCCCGAGCCGTCGAAGGCCACGTCGCCGGGCGGCGACAGCCGACTGCCTGAAAGGTCGAGCTGTCCGCCGACGCGGGCACCGGAGAGATCCGCCCTCCTCGTGATCACGGACGACGTCAGCGTGACGCTCCCCTCGACCTGGGCGAACCTGGCGGTGAGACCGGGTACGGCACAGCCGTCGAGTTCCACCGTACGGAGGCGGGACCAGGTCAGATCGGGCGTATGGGTGAATGAGCAAGCGGTCAGGAACAGCGGGATCTCGACGTCGGCGTGGGAGAGGTCCAGCACGCCGCGGATACGCGCACCAGCGAGGCGGACCGCAGCCACCTCGCCCGGCACTCGCTCGACTCCACCGAGCAGCACGGCCCGAAGCGTCTCCGCCGGTACCGTGCGATCGGCGTCCCAACGGTCGGAGCCCATGACATCGTCGCCGCCCGGGTCGCCCGTCCGCAGGTCGACGAGGACGCCGCGGGCGGCCGCTTCCCGCAGGCGGTGCAGCAGGCTCCCCATCGCATCGTTGGTCATTCCGCGAGAATCTCCCAGGCGTCGCCGAAGATCAATCGCCGGAGGGCCGGGTCCGACGGCTTCCACGCGCCTCCTCCTGACGCGCAGGGCACGGCCGAGACACGGATACCGCCGGATGAGGGTGGAATTCTTCTCCGACTCGCATTCACCCCGATCAGTGGGGTGAGGCTTTTCGGAATGCGCTCCTCCGGGTCGCTGACCGCTGGATCGCACAGGATCTGCGCCGCGGTCGCCCGTATCCTGGCCCGGCGTCCACCCGGAGCTCCGGCATGGGAGAAGACCATGTCGGGGGGAGAATGGTCGTGCGTATTTCCCCGGAGCCTCTCGGCGGCCGCTCCCCTCTGAACGTGCGCCTACGAGCCGGGACGCGTGGTCACCTGCAGCAGCGGTCGGTCCTGACGGGTGAACGCCTCGTAGGGGCAGGTGATCAACTCCTGATCGCGCGACTCCCAGCCCTGCAGCCACTTGCGGAACTGCGGGTTGTCTATCTGGAGCGAGCCGTCGGGAAGCAACCGCCCGACCGTGTTGGCCGGGTGGGAAAGGCCGACCGTGCATTTGCCCAGACGGCCGTCCGCGCGCACCAGCAGCGAGTTGGCTCGGGAGGCGTAACACACCTCCTCCGGCTCGAACAGTCCATCGCTTCTTTCGCCGCCGAGCACGATCTCCTCCAGGGCGGCGAGTCGCTCGTCGTCGGGGTCGCACACGTCCATGGACGAATCGTTGGGGCCGCCCAGGCGTACCACCCGCTTCAGGTACACCAGGAACCTCGGATCGGCGAGGAACACGTCCCTGAGCCGGGTGAGGAACGACGGCATCGCCGACAGGTTGGCGGGGGTCAGATGAACGCGCAGCAGGATGCGCGCGTTCACCGAACTGTCGCGGATGGACAGCAGATTGCGCCAGATCTGTTCGAACGAACCTCTGCCGTCCGCGCGCACACGAGTGCGATCGTGGTGGTGGCTGGGCCCGTCCAGCGACACCTGATACCTACGGATGCCCAGTTCGGCCAGCCGTTCGGCGGCCGAGCCGTCGAGCAGATATCCGTTGGTGGTCATGTCGCTGTCGTACAGCAGATCTGTCGACTCTCGCTGCACCGAACTCGCGTGGGACGCCACCTCCTCGACGACCGAGCGGGCCAGCATCGGCTCCCCGCCGAACCATGAGATCTGCAGATGCGTCAGATCCCGGCCGCGACGGTCGATGAGGTTCTTGACGCCCTGAACGACCTCGGGCCGCATCCGCCCGATGGCGAAATCCTCGTAACAGTAGGTGCACCGGAAATTGCACTGCTCCGTCGGCAACAGAATCAGATGCAGCCGGTCGTTGCGGAACGAGGTGACCATTTCCCTGTCGAATGTGGACAGGGGCGTTTGTTGATTAACGCTCACCTTGCGGCACAACCCGAGGTGCAGTTGCCGCCGAAACAATTGTTGGCGCTGTGGCCGGGGCTGTGGCCGGGGTGGGGTGTCAGCCGCAACCCACTCACGACGGCCGCCATGGCC
The DNA here is from genome assembly GCF_039535395.1 of Nonomuraea roseola. Lineage (NCBI taxonomy): Bacteria > Bacillati > Actinomycetota > Actinomycetes > Streptosporangiales > Streptosporangiaceae > Nonomuraea > Nonomuraea roseola. Next base: position 2,741,519 of record NZ_BAAAXC010000015.1, on the reverse strand, counting down.
TGGGCGACGGCTGGATTCTGAATCGTGACCTTACCCTCTTCGTCGACGCTCACATCGTCCATTCGGACGACCATGGCAGGTTCCTGACCGGCCATCGTCACTCCTTTCCTGTTTTCGGCCGAGGTTCGCATCTCGGCCGCCGAGGTCGCTGAGCATGCGAATGTCCGAGAGCATGCACGGCTACTCGGGGCACGTACCCGGGGCGGTCGCAGGCAATAGCAAAGACACATCTAAAGCGCGGCCTACCGGTTCGGCGCCCGAGGTCGACGGCGGTGCCAAGCGATAGAGCCTGCCGGCAAGGCGAGTCCGAGAGCAGCGGTGGGCGTGGGTGGAGTATTTCGGCCCGGTGCGGTAAGTACAGGTGACCGCATACGCCGAGAAACGAGCTGCGCGGCGGGCCGACGCGGGTACCGCTGTCACGCGCGGCGGCCGACACCGAGACGGGACGCCGTTTGTGGGAGGTGCCGGGACGCCTGACCGACGTGCGTTCACGTTCCCGACCCCGGCTTGAGACGATGGGACGAGCCGGGTGAGGGGAGACTGTCGTACCAGGCCCGCCCACAGGAAACCCACGTCGTTCGCCTAGGTTCGGTCTCTATGGCGGAGGCCGCCGTCGTCGGGTGTGATTCAGGCTTTCGATTCGCTGGCCCCGCCCGGGACGATGCCCGACGATGCCGTTCGAGGATCTCCCGCGTACATGGCATCCCACCATCGAATTCCGCCACGGATGAAGTCGGCCAAGGCCATTTCTTCATCGTTCGGATCGAAGATACGGAGTTCGTCGAACCAGAACCGCACATCGAGGTGGTGCAGTTGCCCCTGGCGGGTCTCCTGGAACAACTCCAGTACGTGAGCCCCGGGTGCAGGAGAAAGTTCGATGTCCAGGCTGAGCCGGTGACGCCAGTCGCTCCAGTTCTCTTCGGGCGGGTCGAGGAACTCCCACCCATAGACCGGACAGGCACCGCAATCATGAATGACGACTTCGAGTTCCCGTACAGTCAGGGGCAGGACATCGGCGTCAGGGTCGCTCCACAACCCGCGTCGGTATGAGCCGACTAGGCGACTCAGTCCGCGAAGCTCCAAAGTCACGGTCGAATCGGTGGGCGCGGGGCCGTCTGCAGGAAGCGTGAGAACGTCCATCAACAGAGTCGCCCGTCGGCTACCCTCATCGATCTTCATCTCCAACCAACTCGCCTCGTTCAGGGCGGTGTTGAGGCCGGCTTTCTCCTCGGTGGTGGGCTCCATCTCGCGAGCCTATGGCCGTATAACGATCACGACGATCCTCGGAGGCAGTCGTTCGAGCGGTGCCGACAAACACGTGCTGAGCCGTGGCGTTGCCGCCCCCGGCTTCCTGGGGGCGGCGCGTCGGGTCAGGCGTCGAGGTCGTCGAGAGGGCCGAGGTCGAACTGGTTGAGGCGGTCCGGGTCGGCGATCACGTCGATGGCGGTGACCTTGCCGTCTGTGACGATGAAGCCCATGACGGACAGCGGCCGTCCGCCCGCGGCGACGACCACTCCGGCGGCTCCGTTGATCAGCGCGGGACGCGCGAACGGCGAGAGCCGTCCGAACGTGACCGCCTGTGCGGCCACCGTACGCGCGCCGTGGAAGGTGACGGTGTGGCGGGCGCGCGCCGTACCCCCGTCGGACCGGAGGACGACGTCGGGGTCGAGTACGGCGACGAGCGCGTCGAAGTCGCCGTCGCGGGCGGCGGCGAAGAAGGCGTTGACGACGTCACGCTGGCGGGTGAGGTCGGGGTCGGGAACCGGGGCCTGGCCCTGGACCCTGCGGCGGGCGCGGCTCGCGAGTTGCCTGGTCGCGGCCGGGGTCCGCTCGATCAGCGGGGCGATCTCGTCGAACGGCACGGCGAACATGTCGTGCAGCACGAACGCGAGCCGTTCGGCCGGCGCCAGGGTCTCGAGCACCACGAGCAGCGCCAGCCCGACCGAGTCGGCCAGCAGCGCCTCGTGCTCGGGGTCGACAGCCCCGCCGTCCACGCTGATGATCGGGTCGGGCATGTGGACCTCGAGGGGATCCTCGCGCCGGTTGTCGCGCGAGCGCAACGCGTTCAGGCACAGCCGTCCCACCACGGTGGTCAGCCAGGCGCCGAGGTTCTCCACGTCGCTGGTGTCGGCGCGGCTGAGGCGTAGCCAGGCCTCCTGGACGGCGTCATCGGCCTCGCTCACCGAGCCGAGCATCCGGTAGGCCACCGCTCGCAGGCGGGGCCGATGCTCCTCGAAACGCCTGGCCAGCAACTCGCCGTCGTCCACCGTGTCACATTCCTTCCTCGCGGGTGTCGTAACAGTAGACCCGCGAGAAGCCGTGGATCCGACCGGGGGACCGGCTCCCCTCCTCGTGCGAGCAGACCCGTCGCGATCAGAGGCCGTCCACGAAGCGCCCGGCCCAGCCCGTGAACCCGGCTCCCAGCTCCCTCTGCGCCGCCTCGACCAGATCGTTGGGATCCTCCGCAGGGGTCAGGCCGACGTGCTGATCCAGCCATGCGAGGTACGTCTCGCGAGCCTGGCCGCGCCCGTCGCCCTCCCGGTGATACCCCTCGTACTCGCCGAAGCCGGCCCCTGCCCAGTCGACCCACAGCGGTCGGTCGCAGGCGAGTTGCCGGAACAACTCCCGCAGGCCGCGGGCGGTGACGTGGACGCCGCCCTCGTCCCCGAACACCACGACCGGCAAGGCTGCCAGGTCCGCGCGGTCGTCGACGCGCCAGAGGGCGTAGAGCGAACCGGAGCTGTTGGCGTAGGCGAACGGGAGGAAGGCGTCGAGGAACTCCGGATCGTCCGACCAGCCGTCATGCCGGGGCTCCCCGAATTCGATCAGCTCGAACCCGTCGGCGATGAACTCTCCCCCGAGCCGTTCCTGCAGCTCTGCGAGCTGGTTCAGCTCTGGCACGGGGGAGTGGGAGTCATGCATGGGGCGCTCCATGGGGATCGGGGAACCTCAGGATCACCCGCGAAGGGTACAGATCCCGGGGTGCGAGGAGGAGCCCGAAACCGGCCGCGCGTCCTGCCTGAGCCGACGGTGGGGGTCTTCTCGGCGGCGTGATGGCGATCCCCCTGTTGTGCGCCGCACCTCCTGGGGCCCGATGAAGCCGAGGCCCCAGGAGGACGGGTTCGGTCAGGTCGGCCTGTAGGTCAGGTGCAGGACACCGGTGGGGAAGGTGGTGGAGCGGACGAGCTGGAGGGGTTTCCGCTCGCCGTCATCCTCGAAGAGCCGGTCCCCTGCGCCGAGCACGATGGGGTGGACCAGCAACTCGAGTTCGTCGAGAAGGTCGTGGCGCATCAGTGACCGCACCAGAGTGAGGCTGCCGCTGACCGTGATGTGCTGGCCCGGCTCGGCTTTGAGCGAGGCCAGCTCAACGGGCACCTCGCCGCGGATCAGGGTCGAGTTGTGCCAGTCCAGCGAGGTCAGGGTGGTCGAGGCGACCAACTTGGGCATGGAGTTGATCCGGTCGGCGAACGGCACCTCGCTGCCCCTGGCGGGCCAGGAGGCGGCGAACACCTCGTAGGTCCTGCGTCCCAGCAGGAGGATGTCGGCCTTGTCCAGCTGTCCGGAGACTGCGGTCGCCATCTGCTCGTCGTAGTAGGGGAAGTGCCACTGCTCGGGGGCCTCGACGACGCCGTCCACCGACACGAACAGCTGGGCGACGATCTTGCTCAAGGCGTGGCCTCGGTGAAGAAGGCGGCCAGCACGGGAGCGATGGCCTCGGGGGAGACGTTGTGGGGCTGGCCGGTCAGGCTGGCCCGCCGTGCGTCGGGCAGAGCCTCGGCGACGGCCTGCGCCGCGCTGCTGATCCAGGGGATCGTCTCGCCTTCGATGACGAGGGTGGGCACCGCGACGCCTGCCAGCCGGTCGGCGGGCAGAGAGAAGTCACCGGTGATGGTGGCGTCGTAGATGAGCGTGTGCGCCACAGCCTCCATCGACGACCAGCCGGGGAAGTCGCGCATCGGGGTGACGAACTCGGGCGGCATGCCGACCGCGGCGGTCAGGAACAGCTCGCACATGTCGCCCCTGCGCCCCTCGGCGAGCAGGTCGACGAGCTGCTCGCGGTAGTCGGCGGGCACCGGGGGACGGGTGCCGGGCAGGATGTAGGGCACCTCCCACACCGCCAGCCTGCCGACGGCGAGCCCGCGAGCGGCGGCTTCCAGCGCGATGATGCCGCCGCCGGAGGTGCCGTACAGGTGGGCCACTCCGCCGGCCTCGTTGATGATCGCCTCGATGTCCTCGAACTCGCGGTCCACCGCGTAGGGAGCGGTGTCGCCGCTGTCACCGCGCCCGCGCCGGTCGTAGTTGTAGACGGTGAGATCCTTGGCCAGCAGCTCGGCCAGGGGTGCGTTCGCCGACCGGTCGTTCGGGCCGCCGCCGATGAGGATCACCGCCGGCCCCTGCCCGATCCTGTCGAAGGCGATCGCGGTGCCGTCCTGCGAGATGACCTTGTCCATGAGATTCCCTTCGGGGCTGGTGCCTTTCGGCTGTTGTGATCAGAATGCGCCTGACGGGGTCCTTCCGGCATCCGTGCTCACCACGGATTCACCACTGAGGGGTTCACGGACGCCGCCTCTCGGTGATGATGTCGTGGTGATCGCAAAAGTGTCAGGACGTGAGGCCGAGGTGCTGGCGGCGGTCGGGGCGCGGCTGTCGAACGCGCAGATCGCGAGCAGGCTGCACATCTCCGTCCGCACCGTCGAGAGTCATGTCTCCTCGCTGCTGCGCAAGTACGGCGTGCGCGACCGGCAGGCGCTTGCCGCGCTGGCCGTGCAGGAGGGCAGCCAGGAAGGGCAGCCCCTGGGGCTGCCGGTGGCACTGACCTCGTTCGTCGGGCGCGAGCGGGAGCGTGAGGCCGTTTTGGAGGCGTTCGGCGCCTCCCGGCTGGTGACCCTGCTGGGTCCCGGCGGGGTCGGCAAGACCCGCCTCGCGACGGTCATCCTCTCCTCGCACCCGACGGGCGGGGCGTTCGTGGACCTGGTCCCCGCGCGCGACGACTTCGTCACGCAGGCGGCGGCCATGGTGCTCGGCGTGACGGAGCGCGCAGGACAGCCCTTGGAGGACGCCGTGGTCGAGCGGCTGGGCCACCATCGGACGCTGCTGGTCCTCGACAACTGCGAGCACGTGCTCGACGCGGCGGCCGGGTTCGCCGGTCGGCTCCTGGCCGCCTGCCCCGGCACCCGGATCCTGGTGACCAGCCGCGAACGCCTCGGCGTGCAGGGGGAGCGAACCGTGCCGCTGGCCCCGCTTCCCCTGGACTCCGACGCCGAAGCGCTCTTCCTCGACCGGGCCACCGCGGCCGACCCCGAGTTCGGCGCCGACAGGGCCCTCCTGACGGAGATCTGCTCCCGCCTCGACGGCGTGCCTCTCGCCATCGAACTCGCCGCCGCGCGCAGCGCCTCACTGGGAGCGTCCGGACTGCTGGCCGCCCTCGACGACACACTGCGGCTGCTCACCGGCGGGCGGGTGGCCGACGAGCGGCACCGGTCGCTGCGCGCGGTGATCGGCTGGAGCTACGAACTGCTCGACGAGGAGGAGAAGGCGCTCCTTCGGCGGCTGTCGATGTTCTGCGGCGCCTTCGACCTGGCCGCCGCGACGGCGCTCACCTCCGACGGCCGTCCCGGCGCGGTAACCGACGTGCTCGGACGCCTGGTCGACAAGAGTCTCGTCGTCCACAGGCACGGGAGGGAAAGCAGATGGCAACTCCTGCGGATCGTCAGAGCCTTCGCAGGCGAGCGGTTACGGTCGGACGACGACCACGGTGACGTCAGGCTCCGTCACCTGCGCTGGGCCGCGGACACCGCGAGCGCCATGGAGGAGCGGCTGAGCGCCGCCCGGCGCACCGGAGCCGAGACGGTGAGCGACTGGCGGCGGGAGTTCGACGCGGTCGCCGACGACCTGCGCGCGGCCCTGGCCGCCGCCCCCACAGGGCCGGGAGGACCAGCCCATCGACTGGCCCGTAGTCTCGGCCACCTCGCCTACGGCCGCCGCTTTCTTGCCGAGGCCCAGAGCCACTATCGGCAGGCGGCCGAGCGGGCGCCCACTCCGAGTGAGGCGGCCAGAGACCTGCGCAGCGCGGCGGACTGCTCCCTCGACACCATCTCAGGGCAGCACGTGTTCGACCTGCTCCTGGCCTCCGCCGAGCAGGCACATCGCGCGGGCGAGGGCGACACACGGGCTGTCGCGCTGGCCCGTGCGGTGGAGACGGCCGGCAGGTTCCTCGCCTCCTTCCCCGACGGCATCGCCGCCGAGCGGCTACGCGACCTGCTCGCCGAAGCCGTCAGGGCCGGTGACCCCGGCGACCCCGTCGTGGCGGCGGCGCTCGCCGCGGCCGCCGCCTGGATCGAGCGCCCCGCCGCCTTCGACCCGGACCCGGCCATGGCGGCCACAGCGCTCGCGACCGCGCGGGCGACGGGCGATCCCGTCCTGATCAGCGCGGGCCTGGACGCGGTGGCCACCGCCGCCGTGCGAGCCGGCCGGTACCGCGACGCCCATCGGCTCACGGGGGAACGGCTGGCCCTGCTGTCGGAGATGGACCGCGACGATCCCCGCGCGGCCATCGAGATCGTCGACACCCTGCACGTGGCGTGCACCGACGCGATCGTCGCGGGGGACCTGCCCGCCGCGATCGCCGCCGGCCGACTCATGCTGGCCGACGACCTGGCCGGCGATCACCCTTACATCTCGGCCAGCAGGCTGATCCCCGCCCTCGTTCTCAGCGGCGACCTCGTCGAGGCCGTGGAGTACGGCGGGCGGATGTGGGACGGCTGGGAGCGCGCAGGCCGTCCCGCCGCGGGATGGCTGCTGCCTTCGGTGTCGGCCGTCGCGCTCGCCTACGGCCTGCTCGACGACCGGCGCAGCTACCGTCTCTGGCGGTCCCGAGCCGGTGTGGTGGTCGGCTCGGCGCGGGCAGGGCAGAGCCGTCTGTCCTCCTTCGGCGCTTTCGTCGATGCCAGGGCCGCTGTGCACTCAGGCGACCTGAGCGACGCGGCCGGTCTGGTCGAGCGGGCGTTCGCCGACTTCCCGATGGGACGCTACGAGGCGTACGCGCGGGCGGCGGGGGCCGAGCTCGCCGTGGTCGCCGGCCTGACGGACGCGCGAGAACGGCTGGCGGCCGCCGCCTCGGCGGCAGGCGAGAACGGCTGGGCCACCGCCTGCCTCGCCCGTGCCACCGGCAGACTGCACGCCGACCCCGAGGCGCTCGCGGCGTCGGTCATGGGATGGGAGCGCATCGGCGCCCGGCTGGAACGAGCCCACACCCTGCTGCTCCTGCCGCACCGCGCGGAAGAGGGGCGAGCGGCATCCGCCCAGGAAGGGTGAGCGGCGAAAAATCGATTCTCCGTTCGCACCCGTTCTCGTACACTCGCCACGAACGGCGCGCCGCCACCACACCGCGGCGCGCGATCTGACGATGGAGGGGAGCCGGCCGTGCGCTACAGCACCGTTTCGGTCATTCCCGCTTCTCGTCACGAGGTGATCATGGTGTCTTCGTCGGCCCGGTCTCGGCTGCGCGGCCGTTACCGGATGCTCCCCTGACGACCACCTGATTCCTGTCAAGGCCGTCGGGAATCGCGCTGTCCTTTTCGGATCCTCATGAAGGGCCCAAGGCTGTGCGTGCCAACCCGCACCCCCACCACACCGACCAGCTGAACGACGTCCGCAACCTGGGCATCCTCGCCCATGTCGACGCCGGCAAGACCACCATCACCGAACGGATCCTCTACGTCACCGGCGCCACCTACAAGAGGGGCGAGGTGCACGAGGGGACGACCGTCACCGACTTCGACTCCCAGGAGCGCGACCGTGGGATCACCATCTTCGCCGCGGCCGTGAGCTGCGCCTGGGACGGTCACCGGATCAACCTCATCGACACCCCCGGCCACGTCGACTTCTCCGACGAGGTGGAGCGCTCGCTACGGGTGCTCGACGGCGCGGTCGCGGTCTTCGACGGTGTCGCCGGGGTCGAACCGCAGAGCGAGTCGGTATGGAGGCGGGCCGATCGGTACGGCGTGCCGCGCATCGCCTTCGTCAACAAGCTCGACCGAGCGGGCGCCGACCTCGACACGGCGGTCGAGTCGATCCGCGAGCGGTTGCACGGTTCCCCGCTGGTGGTCCAGCTGCCGATCGGGCGGGAGGACGGGTTCGTCGGCGTGGTGGATCTGCTGCGCATGCGGGCGCTGGTCTGGGCCGAGGGCCAGGACCGGGCCGAGGAGGTTCCGGTACCCGACGACCTGCGCGATGAGGCACGGCGTCGCCGCCGCGTGCTGGAGGAGGCCGTCGCCGAGCTGCATCCGGTCGCGTTCGAGGAGTTCTTCGCGCAGTCGGCGATCTCCGCGGCGACTCTCACGACCGCGCTGCGCGACCTGACCCGTACTGGCGAGGCAGTGGTGGTCCTGTGCGGATCGGCCTACCGCAACCGCGGGATCGAGCCGCTGCTGGACGCTGTCGTGTCCTACCTGCCGTCGCCGTTGGACGTGCCGACGATCATCGGCACCCAGGACGGCGCGGTATTCGAGCGGACCGCCGATCCGGCGACGCCACTGGCCGCGCTGGTGTTCAAGGTGAGCTCGACCGCCACCGGGCGGCTGGCCTACCTGCGGATCTACTCGGGAACGATGCGGAAGGGGGACACGGTGCTGGACGTCGGCGCGGGGCGCACCGAGCGCGTCGGCCGGATCCTGCGTGTGCAGGCCGACCGGCACGCCGAGGTGGACAGGGCGGTGGCAGGGGACATCGTCGCGGTGATCGGCTTGAAGTCGGCCCGCACCGGGGCCACCCTGTCCGCGCCTGAGGCTCCGCTGCTCCTCGAACCGCCGACCACCGCCGACCCTGTGGTCTCCGTGGCGGTCGAGGCTCGCAGGAGCGCCGGTTCCGACCGGTTGGCGACGGCGCTGGCGCGGCTGGTGGAAGAGGATCCTTCGCTGGCCGTACGGACCGATGCCGAGACCGGGCAGACGCTGCTGTCAGGGATGGGCGAGCTGCACCTGGAGGTGGCGGTGGAGAAGATCCGTCGCGACCACGGCCTCGACGTCGCCGTGGGGCGACCGCAGGTCGCCCTGCGGGAGACGGTCGTCCGCGGCGTGTCGGGCCTGCTGTACCGGCACGTCAAGCAGGACGGCGGCGCGGGCCAGTTCGCCCATGTCGTCCTCGACGTGGAGCCGTTGGACGTCGCCACCGGCTTCGCGTTCCGCTCGGCCGTCGTCGGCGGAAGGGTCCCGCGCGAGTACGTCAGGGCGGTGGAGGCCGGCTGCAGGGACGCCCTGGCCGAGGGCCCCCTCGGCGGTCACCCTGTGACCGGCCTGCGCGTCACGCTGACCGACGGAGCCACCCACTCCAAGGACTCCTCGGAGCCGGCGTTCCGTACGGCGGGCCGCCTCGCGCTGCGTGAGGCCCTGCGCGCCTGCCGGATGGCGCTGCTGGAGCCGGTGGTCGAGGTCGAGGTCACCGTGCCGGAGGACGCCGCGGGCGGGGTGCTCGGCGACCTGGCCGCACGACGCGGGCGGATCTCGGACACGACGGCGAGGGCCGGCGCGGTAGTGATCACCGCGACCGTGCCGCTGGCCGAGGTGTTCGGTTACGCGACCCGGCTGCGCAGCAGGACGCAGGGCCGCGGAACCTTCACCACCCGCCCCGCCGGCTACGCCCTTGCGCCGGACGAGCAGCTGTCCCGGTAGAACCCGAGGACGGCCCCGCCCCACCGGGCGGGGCCGTCCTTCCCCTCGGATTCCTCCTGAGCGTGAAGAAGGTGCGGGACCACATCGAGAAGGGCGCCGGGTACATGTCCCTGACCCACATCCCACCCATACGTATGCCGTACCTGCTTCTCCGTGAAGAAGGGCCAGCTCCTCGGCTGGGGCAGCCTGCTCAAAGCCACAGTCGTCGACAAACCCGGCGCCCGCTCCTAAGGCGATGAACAATGCGCCCAAGCACTGACGGAGATATGTCATCCGATTTATCATCGGCATGACGCTCGTTTTTTTCTTGTCGGCCTGACTTCCCGAGGGAGTGGCGTGAGGGCTAGCAGGCGAATGGGTCAAGTCGGTCAACTGCGCCGCAATGTTCTCTTGATCGCGATTGCGAGTGTCGCTCTTGTCGTCGTGGTCGCACTCTTCGGTCCCCAACTGGTATTGGGTGCGGTATCCGGCCTCAGCAGTGCCGAACAGGCCAAATTCCAGAACGAGGTGCGTGGCACGCTGGTCTCGGCGACCGCGGCCACGCTCTTCCTGCTCACCGCGTTCTTCGGCTACCTTCAGGTCCGGCTCGCTCAGGCCAGCCAATCAATCGACCTGCACGCGAAGGCCGTCGCGCAGTTCAACAGTGAACTCGCCGACACCAGGGTGGCAGGACTCCTCTGGCTGAGGAAGGCGTGGGAGCAGAACGCGATAGATCCAGAAGAGTTAGGACCTCTGCTGGAGGCGTTCATCGGTAGGCAGACCGCTGCTGCCGGCGGTGCCGGTGCCCTCGACGGCACCGCTCTGCCCTTGGCGGTGCGGAGCCGGGACGTACACGAAGCCCTGGCCCTCTTCGCGGCCATCCGGCCCCTACGGAACTGGTCTGCCATCACCAAGATTGTCGAACATGAAATAATGGTCGAACCGCAACGGCGGCCGGTGTTTCAGAACACCGATCTTCGAGGTGTGGACCTGCGCCAGGCGAACGTCCAACTGTGGGATCTCCAGCAGAGCAATCTCGCGTCGGGAAACCTGGCTCGAGCCAATTTGATGGCCGCGAACCTCAGCGGCGCCGATCTCAGCTTCGCCCAGGTGGCGTTCGGGCATTTCGGCCAGAGCTTTCTGATTCTCGCCAAGCTCGACGGCGTCAACCTGATGAACACCAACTTCACGATGGCGGTCCTGTCCGGGGCGTCCCTTCGCAAGGCAGATCTGCGTGGAGCCGGCTTCGCCGGGGCGTACCTGGAAAGGCTCACGCTGACACCTGACTGGACCGACGAGCAACTCCTCGACCTCGACCCTCGGTCCATCGAGTACTCCCGGCGTCAGGTCAACCAGACCATCAGTTTGCTCGCCCATCACGGATTCTTCTCCTCGTCACTGATCGCACGTGGCCCGACGTACCCTCCTTGCGATCTGCGTGGCGCGGATCTGAGGGACGCGGACCTGTCAGGGGCAGCGCTCCTGGAGGCGAATCTCCTGGGGGCCAAGGCCAACGGAGGGACCTTGTGGCCGGCGGATTACGATCCGGAGGCTGCGGGCGTGATCTTCGAGTGAGGCAGCGGCGGAGTCCGTGACTCAGGGCGCCTCGGCGTGGTGCCGGGAGGCGATGAAGGCGTCGAACTCGGCCTGCCGGCCGCTGTCGAAGGCGCGCCTCGGGAGGAAGCCCATGCACTGCTTCTTCGCGTAGAACAGCCAGAACTCGGGGCCTGTCACGATGTCCCCGAACAGGGACCACTTCATCGAGGTGCTCGACTGCTCGGTTCGGCATTCGTATCCGTCGGTGGTCATCCTGATGACGGTCGGGACGCAGAGATGGGCCAACTGCCGTCTGGCGCTCCTGCGGATCGACCAGGTCAGCAGCAGGGGGAAGACGACCGCCCCTGCGAGCATGCCCACACCGAGGCCGGTGCTGCCGACCGCGAAGCAGACGAGGCCCGACAGGGCCAGCACCGACGGCAGTACCAGGGAGGTGAGTCTGAGCTGCCGTTTGAGGACCTGGGCGAGCGCTCGCGCCACCTCGTCGGGAGTGGGTTCGTATGTGACCGTGAAGTCCACTGTGCCGCCTTCGTCTGATGGGGGTGTCCATCATCGCGCCGTACGCGGGCGGAGGTGGCATGGAAGCCGCGTCGCAGCGTGGGGCGACCTGCCTCACGGGCGGGCGGACGGCACAGGGCCCAGCGAAGCCCAGCTGCGCTCGTCTCCCCAGATGGAGGACGCGTCCACATAGGGACGCAGCAGCGCGATGAGCTCCTCGTCGCCCCGTCCGTTGAGCTCGTCCTCCGCTATCTGCCGCGCCGCCCCCGCGAGCAGGTCGGCGACCTGGACCCGGGCGTCCAGACGGGAGTCGACGAGCCTGATCCCGCTCAGCCGGGCCGCGGGCGTGGCGGAGAGGATCTCCTTCAGCTGGGCGATGCGGGTGTCGGTCAGCAGGGTCTGCCGGTCGTGGACGACGGAGACGGGCCGCACGCCTTCACCCCAGTGGACGACGGCCTGGACGATGGCGGGGACCAGCAGGTCGAGCGCGGGGACCATCGCCGGGTCGTCCACGAGGCGCGTCCTGTAGGACTCCATCCTCGGCCTGGCCTGCGAGAGCAGCTCCATGATCTGTCCGGCTCGCCCGCCCGCGCCGGGCAGGCGCAGGGCGTCGACCAGCCCGAAGGCCGTGTCGACGGACACGCTCGAACCGCGGCCGTTCCTGGCGCGCAGCAGCTCGTTGAACGCCTCGAGAAAGGCCGTCCACCGCTCGGGTCCGAACGCCTGCTCGCCGTCGCGATAGAGAGCGACAGCCATGGACGTGCCGTCCCCGGTGAGCAGGTCGACGATCCTCCCGACGACGTGGAAGGTCTTGTCGATGAGGAACACGTGCGCCTCGCCGTGAAGCGGGCTCGACGAACCGAGCAGCCACTTGAGAGCGTGCCGATGCTTGCTGCGGCGGATGATGCTGGACTTGTACTCCAGAGTCGGAGAAGGCGCCCTGTTCCGGATCTCCTGGATGCACTCCGCCGCCGATTCCTCTGTCAGCCTCAGGCTGGCGTGCGCGAAGACGGTGGTGTTACCGCCGATGAGCTTCTCGCCCTCGGAGCCGGACTCGTCGCAGGCGATCTCGGTCGGTGCTCGAGCCACAGTGCAATTCCCTCGGGAGGGGAGCAGTCGGCTGACAAGTGTCGCAAAGCGCAGCAAGGCCCTCAAGCGGATTACCTGGCGCGGGGGTCCGTCAAAATGGGGGCATGAGCGAACAGTGGCACGAGGTGGGGGATCGGGTCTTCGTCAGGCGGCACGAGTCCTACGACCTGAACGTCGGGCTGGTCGTGGGCGACGGTCACTGCCTGGTCCTCGACACCAGGGAGACGGCGCGGAGGGCGAGCGACCTGGTCGCGGCGATCAGGAGGATCACGCCCGACCCCTGGACGGTCGTCAACAGCCACGCCCACTTCGACCACTACTTCGGCAACGCGATGTTCGTCCCCGCCGAGATCTGGGCCCACGCGAGGGCCGCCGAGGAGATCGAGAAGGACGGCGAGGCGGTGCGCGACAGGGTGGCGGCAGGCAGGGAGCCTGAGGCCGCCGACGTGGAGATCGTGGCGCCCGACCACACCTTCACCGACAGGGCGACCCTCGACATCGGCGGCAGGCCCGTGCACCTGCGCTACTTCGGCAGGGGGCACACCGACAACGACATCGTCGTGCACGTCCCCGACGCTGGAGTGATCTTCGCGGGCGACCTGGTGGAGGAGGGCGCGCCGCCCGCGTTCGACGACGGCTATCCCCTCGACTGGCCTGGCACGCTGACGGCCATGCTGGCCGACCTGCCCGAGCCGGTGATCGTGCCGGGGCACGGGGCGGTGGTGGACCGCGCCTTCGTGACCGCGCAGCTGGGCGAGCTGGCCACGACCGCCGACCTGGCGCGACGCGCGCACGTCGAGGGCCTGCGCGACCTGATCTCGCAGATCCCCTACCCGCAGGCGCTCGAACGGGCCTTCCTCCAGCTCGACGACGTCGACTGACGCGGTTGCCATGAGGGTCGGCGAGCGTCGCCCAGGCGCGCGGTCCCTACCGGCCCTCGTGCAGGACGGTCGCGGCGCTGGGCCGTTCCGCTGGCCAACAGATAGGCGACCAGGGAGGCCTTCCACAGGGGACTGGCCTCCCTTCGCCTGCCGCCCTCTACGCCAGCCTGATCACGCCCTTCGAGACCCTGATCCTCCTGCGGGCCAGCGCCCGCTTGGCGGGCCCGTTGACCACCGCGCCCGTCGCGATGCTGAACTTGCTGCCGTGGCAGGGACAGTTGATCGTGCCGCCGCTGACGCTCGCCACCGTGCACCCCTGATGCGTGCAGACGGCGCTGAACGCCCTGAACGTGCCCTTGGTCGGCTGGGTCACCACGTACTTGCCCCTCAGGATCTTCCCGCCTCCGACGGGGATGGTCCTGGTCTTGCTCAGGACCGGTCCCGCCGCCGCCTCCGCGGGACTGGCCCACAGGAACAAAGCTCCCGCCCCCGTGACGCCACCTCTGATGATCAGTGCCCGACGTGTGATCATGCTGGCCTCCTCACAGTGGCTTCACGTATGCGCGAGCCGTCCGGTTCATCGGGAACCTCGCGACGAGCCCCCCGCCCTGTACGGCCAGCGTCCCGCCGTGCAGGGTCGCGATGTCCCTGGCGATCGGCAGGCCGAGGCCGACGCCGCCGCCGTCCCTCGCCCTCGCCTCGTCCAGCCTGGTGAAGCGGTCGAAGACCGCCTCCCTGTGCTCGTGAGGGATCCCTGGCCCGTCGTCGAGCACCTCGAGGACGGCCTCGCCGTCCTTCTCATACACGCGGACCTCGACGATGGTGGCGGCGTGCCGTACGGCGTTGTCCACGAGGTTGACGACCAGGCGGGAGAGGTGACCGCGCGAGCCGTTGATCACCACGTCGGGGCTGATGTCCATCACAACGGACTTGCCCGGCCGCGCCGACTCCTCGGCCGCGACCTGGCCGAGGTCGAGTTCCTCTGTCCTGAGCGGCTCGCCCGCGTCGAGCCTGGCCAGCAGGAGCAGATCGCCCGCGAGCGCCTGGAGGCGCGCGAGGTCGGCGAGCGCCTCCGTGGTGTCCTCCGTGGGAGGGGCCAGCTCCAGCCTCGCCCTGAGCGTCGCGATCGGGCTGCGCAGCTCGTGCGCGGCGTCGGCGACGAACCTCTTGTGCCGCTCGACCGCCGTCTCCAGCCGGTCGAGCGTGCCGTTCACGGTGGTGGCCAGCCTGGCGATCTCGTCGCCCGAGTCGGGGACGGGCACGCGCTGATGCAGGTCACGGGCGGTGATGTCGGCCACCTTGGTCCTGATGGCCGCCACGGGGGCCAGCGCCCTGCCGACGGAGAACCACGTCATCCCCGCCACCACCGCGAGCAGGAGGGGCACGCCCGGCAACAGGAGGCCGTTCAACGTGGCGAGCGCCTCCTCGGCCCCCACCAGCGAGGCACGACCCCACACGGTGACCGTGCCCGCCTTCGTGGAGACGTCCATGGTGGCCACCGCGAAGTCATCGGTCGCCTGCCAGGGGATCGCGGCGCGCGTGGTGGCCGCGTTGACGAGCTGCACGTCGGGGTCCGTGGTGAGCGAGGGGAGCGTGGCCTGCTGCGCGGGCACCGCCTCGACGGCCATCGGCACCGCCGAGACCACCTTCCTGGCCGCCTCCGCGTTCGCGCTGCGTTCCAGGCTGCCCTTGAGCGACGAGACCAGGACCGCCGCCGCGATGCCGAGCGCGACGGCCACGACGATCGTGGCAGCGATCGTGGCGCGAAGCCGTACGTTCATGCCGCCTCCAGCCGGTAGCCCGCGCCGCGTACGGTCACCAGCGTCGTCCTGCCGAACGGCAGGTCGATCTTGCGACGCAGCGCGCTGATGTACACCTCGACGATGTTGGGGTCGCCCTCGTAGCTGAAGTCCCATGCCTGCGCGAGCAGCTCGCTCTTGGAGACCACCTCGCCGGGCCTGCGGGCCAGGCCGTGCAGGACCGCGAACTCCTTGGGGGTCAGCGCGATCTCCGTCTCGCCCCTGCGGCAGCGCAGTCCGGCCGGGTCGATCGTGAGGTCGCCGACCGTGAGTGACACGGGGCGCTCCTTGCCCCCTCGCCTGACCAGCGCGCGCAGCCTGGCCAGCAGCACGACGTAGGAGAACGGCTTGGCCAGGTAGTCGTCGGCGCCGTTGTCGAGAGCCTCCGCCTCGTCGTAGACGCCGTCCTTGGCGGTCAGCATCATGATGGGCGTCCAGTTGCCCGCCTCGCGGAGCTTCGAGCAGATCGCGTAGCCGTTCAGCCTGGGCAGCATGACGTCGAGGACGATCACGTCGTAGTCGTTCTCCTTGGCCATCCACAGCCCGTCACGGCCGTCGTAGGCGACGTCGACGGCGAAGCCCTCGCCGGTCAGGCCGCCCTTGACCAGGTCGGCCAGCCTCTTCTCGTCTTCGACCAGTAGCACTCGCACGTCCATCAGGGTGCCTCACGCCACCTAAAGCCAACCTGAAGATCGTTTCGGGTGCGTTCAGGGTGCCTTCAGGTTCGGAGGGCCAGGCTGCGAGCGTTCCTTCCCGAACAAAGGAGATGACATTGTTCAAGCGACGTATCGCCGCTCTGGGCGCCGTGACCGCCCTTCTGCTCGCCGGTGGCCTCGTGGGCTCGGCCAACGCCTCCGACGAGCCGCCCGCCAAGGCGGGCACCTGCGTGACCAGCGACGGCAAGACCTTCGACTTCACCCAGGCGGTGCCCGCGCACAAGATCGAGGGCAGCATGGTCGCGATCAAGGTGGACGACGACGGGATCGAGGTGACCAAGCCCGAGGGCGTCGAGAGCGTGGAGCGCTGGAGCGAGACCACCGGCGCCGTCGCCGCCACGCCGGCGCAGCCCGCCAAGCCGAACGCCGATGGCGGCGGCGAGGACATCCCGACCGTCATCAGCGTGGCTCCCGTCACCGGCGAGCCCTCCGCCGACGGCCCCGGCGACAAGGAGCTCGCCACGGCCGTCACCATCACCTGCACCGCCAAGTAGCCGCACAGGGCACGGGGGTCCAGTACGGCAGACTTCAGGTGAAGGACGGGTGCGGGCCGAGCGCCCAGTACTCGAAGAGCCCGTGGCCGACCTGCCCGTCATACTCGAAGCGCCCGACCGCGTCCACCATGCCCCACATGCGGCCGGCGTCCTCGGGCAAGGTGTAGGTCACCCCCTCGACCACGGGCTCGCTCCCCTGGTACATCCCGTGCTTCCAGCCGGGCTCCAGGCCGTACCCGGTGCCGACCATCAGGTGGACGGGCAGGATCGGCGTGCAGCGCACCTCGATCTTCCCGATGGTGATGGTGGCCTCGACGACGTCGCGGGTGCCGGGGGCGTAGACGGGGTGGTACTCAGGACGGCCGAGATACTCCTCCTCCCTGCCGTCCGACCACACCCTGACAGCCTCCTCCAGCACCCTGCGCCCCTTCTCGTCCTCCTGGACGATGCAGAGGATGGCGTGGTCCTCGAACTGCATGGGGGCGTAGAGCCAGTAGAAGGTGCCGGGGTTCTTCGCCTGGATGCCGGGGGGTTCGGGCTCGCCGACCGGCCGGATGCCCCATGAGCGATCCCTGGTTCCCATCCAGGTGTCGACGGGGATGGTCCGGGAGTCGAGGACGATGCTGCCCGACCAGTGGCCCGTCTGGGCCATCCGTACGGAGTCGAAGATCACGCGCTCCTGCCAGCGGACGAAGTGCCGAGGCTCGAGCGTCGCGGGGATAGCGCCCGTCCAGGTCAGGTCGAAGGAGAGGCCATGCTCGTTCGGCTCGAGCACGACCCTGAGCCGCTTGAGCCCTTCGAGGACCTCGATCCTGAACGGGCCGACCCCGGTGTCCATACGGTCGAGTCCGAGCTCGCGCGAAGCTCGGACGACCCGGTGCAGGTGGGCGTGCCGTACGACGGCGAAGGCGTCGGTGACGCCCAGATTGGGGTACTGCCCCATGCCGACGATGAGCATGAGCTCGTCGGAGCCAGGGTGGCAGTTGAAGTAGTAGCGATCGTAGAAGTTGCGATCTGACGTAGCGACATGCCGCATGACCTCGGGGGCCTGGTGGATCGGTAGGTCGTCCAGCGGTGACAGGGTCATGCGCTGGTTGTAGCAAGCGCTTGGTTAAAGGTCAACGCGGCCGTGCCTCGGGCACGGCCGCGTTGAACCGTCAGGACATCTTCTTGGCGGCCTGGTCGACCTTTTCGGCCGCCTGCTCCGCGTTCGACGAGACCTTGTCCGTTGTCTGGTCGGCTCGTTCACTGACCCAACGAGAGGCGTCAGAGGCGGAGTCCTTCATGTGGTCGGTCCACTGCTGGGCATTGCGCCGATAGAACATGTATCCGGCCGCGCCCAGCGCGAGGCCGGTGACAAGGACGAGCGTCGGCCACCGGCGGGACTTCGCCGGTGTCGGGTCGATCCTGCCCGCGGCCTGGGTCAGCAACGCGCTGACCGCCGGGGCGATCTGATCCTCGACCCTGTGTGCGGCGCCCTCCAGTTTGGGAGCCGCCCAGTAACGAGCGTCCTCGATCCGGTGCGCGGCCGCCACCTTGGCCTGGTCCGCCACCGGGACGAGCCGATCTCCGGCTCGCATAGCCTGGGCCTTCATTCGGCCCATCCACGTCGCGGGCATCTCGACCACGACGCGGTGCTTTCTGAGTGTCAGGGACACGACAACCTCCCCAGTCGTTTGGGGCCCCGCAGCGTGACCTTCCCGGTACAAGGCGGCTCAATCATGACGAGCCGTGGGAGGATGCTTGAACGGCCCCATCGGCCGTGACATCCAAACCATCACAGAACAACCCTGTGCACAGAGGGGGGCAGCTGTCTCGTGGCTGAGAAGCTGATCGCGAACATGCAGACCAACTATGGTCTGATCAAGATCGAACTCTTCCCGAACAAGGCGCCGAAGACGGTCCGTAACTTCGTGGAGCTCGCCGAGGGCACCAAGGAGTGGACGCACCCGGGCACCGGTGAGAAGAGCACCGATCGCTACTACGACGGCACCATCTTCCACCGCGTCATCTCCGGATTCATGATCCAGGGAGGCGACCCGCTCGGCCAGGGCATCGGCGGCCCCGGCTACGAGTTCGACGACGAGATCCACCCCGAGCTCGTCTTCAACAAGCCCTACCTGCTCGCCATGGCCAACGCGGGCATCCGCTTCGGCAAGGGCACCAACGGCTCGCAGTTCTTCATCACCGTGGGCCCGCAGCCGCACCTCAACCGCAAGCACTCGATCTTCGGTGAGGTCATCGAGGGCCAGGACGTCGTCGACACCATCGCCAGGGTGGAGACCGGTCGCAACGACCGCCCCGCCAAGGACGTCGTCATCGAGTCGCTGACGATCGACCGCGTCGAGGCCTGACGCGCGGGCGGGCCCGCTCGCCGCAGGAGAAACGTGCCCGACGGACCACCAGCACGATTCGGGTCCAGCGGGCACGTTTCTCATGAGTAGGCTGGCGGTCAGTGGACGAGAAAGGCTCCTCATGACCAGCCAGCCGCCCAGCCCTCCTTCGCAGCCCGCGGAGCAGGTCCCGACGTGCTACCGCCATCCGGGCCGTGAGACGTGGGTCCGCTGCCAACGCTGCGACCGGCCCATCTGCCCCGACTGCATGCGCGACGCCGCGGTGGGCTTCCAGTGCCCCGAGTGCGTGGCCGAGGGCAACAAGACGGTGCGGCACGCCCAGTCGGTCTTCGGCGGCGCCGTGGTCAGCACGCCCTACGTGACGTGGGCCGTTCTCGGCATCAACCTGCTCGCCTTCGCCCTGCAGTGGCTCACGGGACAGCAGATCACCACCGACTTCGGCATGTGGGTCGCCGGCGTGGCGATCAACGACCAGTACTACCGGATGATCACAGCGGCGTTCCTGCACGGCAGCGTCTTCCACATCCTGTTCAACAGCTACGCGCTCTACCTGGTGGGACCGCAGCTCGAACGCGCCTTCGGGCACGTCAAGTTCACCGCCCTCTACCTGCTCAGCGCGCTGGGCGGCTCGGTGCTCGGCTACTGGTTCGACGACCCGCGCACGCTGACGGTGGGCGCGTCCGGCGCCATCTTCGGCCTCTTCGCCGCGATCTTCGTCGTGGGCCGGCGGCTCAGGTTCGACGTGCGCGGCGTGGCCGTCCTCATCGTCATCAACCTGGTGATCACGTTCGTCTTCCCCGGGATCAGCTGGACCGGTCACATCGGCGGCCTGATCACCGGCGCGGTGCTCGCCGCGGCGATGGCTTACGCCCCCAGAAGCCACCGCGTCCTGTTCCAGACACTGGCGCTCCTGGGGGTCTTTCTGGCGCTCGTCGCCCTGGTCGTGATCAGGACAGGAGTGCTGCTCTCCTGATTTTCCCCAGGCTGTGGAAAACCTGTGGAAAGAACTAACGCCAGCGGGTGGAAAGCACCACACCGAAGATGATGAAAACGAACCCGATGAGCAGGTTCCAGTTGGCGAGCGTCCCGAACAGGGGCGCTTGTGGGGCCACATAGTAGATCGCGATCCACAGGATCCCGATGATCCACGACACGACCATGGTCGGTGCCAGCCACCTCGGGCTGAGCTTGACCTCTTGCGACTTCTGCGGCGGTGTGTAAACCGCCTTCTTGCGTGTCTTCGGCTTGGGCACTGGATAACTCCTGCTGGCGGCCTGGGCCATCCGGACAGTCCCCAGGCTCTATCGTGTGGCCCAGGATAGTCGCCACGCGCGGAACATGGCGATCCCCGACATCCGCGAGCCCCCTGAATACGCTGACCAGCGTGAGGGCGCTGCTGAGGACGGCCGGTGAGCTGAGCATCACCGCGGGTCTGGTCATGCTCCTGTTCTGCGGCTACCTGCTCTGGGGCACCGGCGCCTACACCCAGCGCCAGCAGCTCCTGCTGCAGCGCCAACTCGACGAGGAGCGGGGCGACACGCAGGCCGAGTTGGGCAAGATCGCGCTCGGCAGGGCCGTCGCGCTGCTGCGGATCCCCAGGTTGGGCAAGGACTGGCAGTACGCCGTGGTCGAGGGCGTCGACGCCGAGCACCTGAAGAAGGGGCCTGGCCACTACCCGGGCTCGGCCGCGGCCGGAAGGGTCGGCAACTTCGTCCTGTCGGGTCACCGCACCACCTATGCGGCGCCGTTCAACCGCATCGACGAGCTGAGGCGCGACGACGAGATCGTCGTGGACGCCCGCGAGGCGCGCTACACCTACCGCGTCACCTCGCAGGACATCGTGCAACCCGAGGACGTCGAGGTCCTCGCCGCGGTGCCGGGCAAGCCCGACATCACCCCCGTCAGAGCGATGATCACGCTCATCAGCTGCCATCCCGAGTACTCGGCCGCCCAGCGGCTCATCGTGTACGGCGTGCTCAAGGACACCGAGCCGAGAAAGGTCTGACGTGTACGGCTGGATCTGGCGTCATCTGCCCGGCTCTTTCGGGGTGCGGCTCCTCACGGCCCTCGTCCTGGTGGCCGGGGCGGGAACCGTACTCTGGTATGCGGTGTTTCCACTACTAGAGCCCGCTGTGACGCTGGATGAGGTGACTGTCCGCAAATGATCCTTGTGGTGGACAACCACGACAGCTTCGTCCACAACATCGTGCAGTACCTGCGCGAGCTGGGCGCGCTGTGCGACGTCCTGCCGCGAGACGTGGTGGCGGTGGAGGACGTCGACCGCTACGACGGCGTGCTGGTGAGCCCCGGCCCCGGCACGCCCGAGGCCGCGGGCGTCAGCGTCCCCCTGGTGCGGTACGCGGCCGAGCGCGGCACACCGCTGCTCGGCGTCTGCCTCGGGCACCAGGCGATCGCCGTTGCGTACGGCGCGGCGGTCTCCAGGGCGCCCGAGCTCATGCACGGTCGCACCAGCGCGGTCACGCACGACGGCAGAGGCGTCTTCGAGGGGCTGCCGTCGCCTGTGACGATGACGCGCTACCACTCGCTCGCCGTACGGCCTGAGACGGTGCCTGAGGAGCTCGAGGTGAGCGCTCGGACGGCGGAGGGGGTCATCATGGGCCTCAGACACCGCTCCGCGCCGATCGAGGGGGTCCAGTTCCATCCGGAGTCGGTGCTGTCGGAGCACGGGCACTGGCTGCTGGGCAACTGGCTCAAGTCGATCCTGTAACACCGCGGGGCCCCGGAACGACTACTCAATGAACGTCCCCGCCATCGCCCCCGAGTGGCGGGGACGTTTCCACGCGACGTGCCGGGGTGAATGTCCCCGACGTCCGATCCGCCCCCGAGTGGCGGGGACGTTTCCGTGCGACGTGCCGGGGTGAACGTCCCCGACGTCCGATCCGCCCCCGAGTGGCGGGGACGAGTCTCGGCGCGAGGTCTGCCCCGGAGTGGTGGGGGAGCCGGTTCGGCTTCCCGGGTGAACGCTTCCGGCGACCGACCTGCTCCCGAGTGGCGGGCGGTTCCTGGGTGGCTGGCCGGGTGAGCGCGGGAGTCTTCGGGGACAAGGCAGCGGCCCTCTCCCGGGATGGGAGAGGGCCGCTGTCAGGTCAGGGTCACGGGCCGAGGTCTGGGGGCTCGCCCGTGTCGTCCCCAGGATCCTCCGTCGCGTCGTCGGTCGGGATGTCCGTCGGCTCCTCGGTCGGCGTGAACGTCGGCTCCTCGGTCGGCTGCACCTCAGGACCCGTGGAGACCACGATCGTGACCGTCGTCCTCTGGTTCTGGTTCGTCCCCGCCTCGGGGCTCTGGGTGATGACCGTGCCAGGCGCCTGCTCGTTGGCCTGCGGGACGACCTTCACCTTGAAGCCCTCGGCCTTGAGGGTCCGCTCGGCGTCCTCCTGCGTCTGGCCGACCACGCTGGGCACCGGCACCTGCGCCTTGGGCACGTAGAGCTTGACCGAGGTGCCCTCCGGCACCGACTCGCCCGACTTGGGCTTGGTGTCGAAGACCTTGTCCTGCTCCCTGGAGGAGACCGCAGGGGTGACCACACCCTCGAGCCCTTCCGCCTCCAGCGCCCTTCGCGCGTCCTCAGGAGACATGCCGATCAGGCCGTCGGGCACCTTGACCTTCGCGACGCCCAGAGAGATCTTGAGCGTGACCGTGGCGCCCTCGTCCACCTTGGTCCCCGCCAGCGGGTCGGAGCTGATGACCACGCCCTTCTCGACCTCGGCGCTGTGCTCCTCGGTGATCGCCGGCTTCAGCTTGAGGCTGACGAGCTTGGCCTCGGCGTCCTTCTGGGTCTGCGTCGCCAGCGGCGGCACCGTGATCTGCGACGCGGTCGGCGTGCCCTCCGAGGCGAGGAACTGGTAGCCCACGAAGATGAACGCGCCGATGATCAGCAGCGGGATCAGGACCCAGGCCGCGGTCTTCAGCGCGGTGTTCCCGCCGCCGCCACCGGCTGCCGCGCGCCGCCTGCCCGCACGGGTGGGCGGCTCGCCCTCGCCGTACTCGTAGGGCGGGATCGCGCTGGTGCGCTGCGTGGCGTGGCCCGCGCCCTGGGTGGCGGCCATGGTGCGGGTGCCCGAGCCGTAGTTGTTGGACAGCGTCATCGTCTGCGCTTCGACCGGCACGCCGGACATCGCACGCTGTATGTCGGCGCGCATCTCGCCCGCGCCCTGGTAGCGGTGCGCGGGGTCCTTGGCCATCGCCTTCAGCACGATGGCGTCGGCCCACTTGGGGATCTCGGGGTCGATCTGCGACGGCGGGATGGGCTCCTCGCGCACGTGCTGGTAGGCGATCGCGACGGGAGAGTCGCCGGTGAACGGCGGCTGCCCCGTCAGCAGCTCGTACAGCACGCAGCCGGTGGAGTAGATGTCGCTGCGGGCGTCGACCCGCTCGCCCCGAGCCTGCTCAGGGGAGAGGTACTGCGCTGTCCCTATCACCTGCGCGGTCTGCGTCATCGTGGCGGCGGAGTCGGCCATCGCGCGGGCGATTCCGAAGTCCATGACCTTGACGTCGCCGTTGCGGGTGATCATCACGTTGGCCGGCTTGATGTCGCGGTGCACGATGCCGCCGCGGTGGCTGTAGTCGAGCGCCCTCAGGATGCCGTCGACCAGCTCGACCGCGCGCTCGGGCAGCAGCCGTCTGTCGGCCCTGAGCAGATCGCGCAGCGTGCGTCCGTCGACGTACTCCATCACGATGTACGGCACGGGCGCGCCTTCGGAGTTGTCCTCGCCCGTGTCGTAGACCGCGACGACCGCAGGGTGGTTCAGCGACGCCGCGGACTGGGCCTCGCGGCGGAAACGGGCCTGGAAGGTGTGGTCGCGCGCGAGATCGGCCCGGAGCGTCTTGATCGCCACGATGCGGTCCAGCCGGATGTCTCGGGCGCGATACACCTCGGCCATGCCGCCACGCCCGACGACGCCGTCGAGCTCGTAGCGACCTCCGAGTCGCCGAGGCTGAGTCATTTCCTGCACTGTCCCTTACCGTTCATCTTGGGTACCGGCCGGCTCGCAGGCCGCCAGTGTCCATCATCGACCCCGCGACGCATCACGTCTCCTCGTTCGGCGGGATGGTTTCACCCGGGTCTGGGGAGCCAGTTGGTGTCACTGTTGGCGTCGGGGTGGGGGTTGGCGTTGGTGTGGGCGTCGGGGTCGGGGTCGGCTTCGGCGTCTTCGTCGGCCGCTGCGTGGGAGTGGCCGACGTGCTTACCGTAGCTGACCGTGAGGGTACCGGCCGTGACGTCTTAGGTGGAACCGTCGCGGGCCGTCGGGGTGGCGTCTTGGTCCTGCTCGGCTTCACGGTAGGACGCGTTTCCGCCGTTTTTGTGGGCTGTATCACGTTGGGCGTTTCGTTGGTGCTGAAATTGGCGATAGTGAACGTCCCAAGCCCCACGGCCGCCGCGGCTCCCGCCGTCGCGACCATCACGATGGTGCGCCTTCGCCGGGGGCGCGGCGTCTCGGCGGCGGTCTCGGCCGCCCACGGCTCCGGATCGGTCGGCACCGGCCTGGGGTCGGTGGCGGCTCCGCCGTACGGTGGCTCGGTGGGCGGGCCGTACGGCGGGTCGGCGCCTGCGCCGTCAGGGGGGTTGGTGCCGGGGCCGTACGGGGGGTTGGTGCCCGCGCCGCCGTACGGAGGGTTGACCCGGAATCCCGCGGGGTCGGTGAGCAGCGACAGTTCGGTGCCGAGGTCGTCGGCGCCCAGCACCGACTGGCGCAGCACGAACGCCCTGTCGGCCAGCTCGCGCGCGCTCGCGGGCCGCATGGAGGGCTCCTTGGCGAGCAGCGCCATGACCAGCCCGCGCACCGGCGCGGGGATCGACTCGGGCAGCGGCGGCGGCGGCGCGTTGAGGTGCTGGAGCGCGATCGCCACCTGGCTGTCGGCGTGGAACGGCGTGGTGCCCGTCAGGCACTCGTAGGCCACCACGCCCAGGGAGTAGAGGTCGGTGGAGGGCGTCAGCGCCAGGCCCTGCGCCTGCTCGGGGCTGACGTACTGGGCGGTGCCGAGCACGGTACCCGTCTGTGTGACGGGCGCGGCCTCCATGGAGCGGGCGATGCCGAAGTCCGTCACCTTGATCGTGCCCTCGCGGGTGACGAGCAGGTTGCCCGGCTTGATGTCGCGGTGGATGATGCCCGCGGAGTGCGCGGCCTGCAGCGCCTTGGCGGTCTGGTGGATCACGTCGAGCGCCACCTCGGGGCCCAGCGCGCCGTTGCGGGCGAGAATCGCCGACAGCGGCTCGCCGGGGACCAGCTCCATCACCAGGTAGGCCAGGTCGCTCTGCTCGCCGTAGTCGAAGACCTGGGCGATGCCGGGGTCGGACAGCCCCGCGGTGATGCGCGCCTCGTTGCGGAAGCGGGCGAGGAAGCTCGGATCGGCGGCCACGCCGCCCCGCATGATCTTGACGGCGACCTCGCGACCGAGCAGTTCGTCCCTGGCCCGCCAGACCTCGCCCATGCCGCCGGCGGCGATGCGCGACACCAGGAGGTAGCGCTCGCCGAGCCTGCGGCTGGGAGAGGTCACTTGTTGAGCACCGCCTCCATCACGGCCTTCGCGATCGGGGCCGCGGTCTGGCCACCGGAGGCGTCGGTGCCCGCGCTGCCCGACTCGACGATGACCGCGACGGCCACCTCGGGGTTCTTGGCGTCTGCGAAGGAGATGAACCAGGCGTGCGGCGCCTTGCCCTGGACGGTCTGCGCGGTGCCCGTCTTGCCGCCGACCTCGACGCCGGAGATCTGGGCGCGGCTTGCGGTGCCGTTGTTGACGACGCTGACCATCATCTGCCTGAGCTTGGCCGCGGTCTCGGAGCTGACGGCCTCGGAGAGCTCCTCGGGCTCGGCCTCCTCGATGGTGTCGTTCTTGGCGTCGGTGATCTTCTGCACCAGATAGGGCTTCATGACCTTGCCGTCGTTGGCGATGCCGGCGGCGATCATGGCCATCTGGAGCGGCGTCATCTGGTTGCTGCGCTGGCCGATGGAGGCCTGCGCGAGCGCCGCCTGGTCCTCCTTGGGGCCGACGTCGCTCTTGGACACGCCCATGGGAATGGTCAGCGGCTGGCCGACGCCGAACTTCGCCGCCTGCTCTGCCATCTGGTCGTAGCCGAGGTCCATGCCGATCTTGCCGAACGGCGTGTTGCAGGAGCGCTCGAGCGCGTAGACCAGCGGCACCTGGCCGCCACCGCAGGCCGCGCCGCCCGAGTTGGGCAGGTCGGCGGTGGTGTTGGGCAGGTCGAGCACCTGGGGCGCTGGGACGATCGTCTGCCCGTCGCGGCTGGAGTCGTCCTCGAGGAAGGCCGCCGCGGTCAGCACCTTGTAGGTGGAGCCGGGCGGATAGGTGCGGTTGATCGCCCTGTTGACCAGCGGACCGTTGGTCTTGTCCTTGTCGAGCTTGTTGTAGGCCCCGAACACCGTCGGCTTGTCGGTGCCCGACAGCACGTTCGGGTCGTAGGTGGGCAGCGAGACCAGGGTCAGGATCGCGCCGGTCTTCGGGTTGAGCGCGACGACCGCGCCCCTCTTGCCGCTGGCCGACAGCGCCTCGTGGGCGGCCTTCTGCGCCTTCGGGTTGATCGTGACCTCGACGTTGGCGCCGCGCGTGGGCTCGCCGGTGAACAGGTCGATGCTCCTGCGCAGCAGCAGGTCGGGGTGGGTGGAGTCGAGGTAGCGGTTCTCGCTGTTCTCGATCGCCGACTCGCTCTCCGGCGAGAAGAACCCTGTGACGTGCGCGAAGACCTTGCCGTCGGGATAGTTCCGTACGAAACGGAAGTCGCCCTTCTTCTTCTCCACCGACTGGGCCAGGATCGTGCCACCGGCCGTGATACGTCCGCGCTGCACGTCGTAGCGATCGAAGTAGTTGCGGATGTTTCTGGCGTCGGAGCGCAGCTCCTCGGCCTTCAGGGCCTGCAGGTAGTTCACATTCAGCATGAGAAGGCCGAACATGACGAGACAGGCCACCGCCGCGCGCTTGAGAGTGCCGTTCATCGCTGGAACACCTGCGTCAGTCCTTCGTCCTGGATCGCCTGGGGCGGGGGGCGTCGGGCGGCATCAGACATGCGTACCAGCAGGGCGATAAGGATCCAGTTAGCAAGCAGCGCCGAACCACCCTGTGACATGAACGGCGTGACCAGGCCGGTCAACGGGATCAGATTCGTCACGCCGCCGACGATGATGAAGAGCTGCCAGGCGAGCACGAACGACAGGCCACCCGCCAGGAGCTTGGAGAACGGGTCGCGGGCCGCGATCGAGGTGCGCAGCCCGCGCTCCACGATCAGCGCGTAGATCAGCAGCAGCGCCATCAGGCCGGTGAGGCCCAGTTCCTCGCCGACCGCGGCGAAGATGAAGTCGGAGTAGGCCAGCGGGATCTTCTGGGGGTAACCCTGACCGAGCCCGGTGCCCAGGATGCCACCCGCGCCCATGCCGAACATCCCCTGCATGAGCTGGTAGCTGCCGCCCACCTCGCGGTCGTAGAACTCGGGGGCGCTCGGATTGAGCCACACCTCGAAGCGGTCACCGACGTGGTCGAAGAGCTGCCCCGCGATGAATGCGCCACCGACGAACAGCAGGATCCCGATCAGCACCCATGAGGTCCGCTGGGTGGCGATGTAGAGCATCACGATGAAGCCGCCGAACAGCAGCAGCGAGGAGCCCAGGTCGCGCTGGAGCACCAGAACGCCGATGGCGACCACCCAGGTGATGATCACCGGACCGAGGTCTCTGGCGCGTGGCAGGTCGATGAAGAGCAGCCGCCGCCCGGCCAGTGCCAGGACGTCGCGCTTGGCCACCAGGTAACCGGCGAAGAAGACGACGAGAGCGATCTTGGCGAACTCTGACGGCTGGATGGAGAAGCCGAAGATGCTGATCCAGATCCGCGCGCCGAAGAACTCGCGGCCGAGACCGGGGATGAGCGGGGACAGCAGCAGGATCAGGCCGATGAAGCCCGCGGTGTAGGTGAGGCGTTGCAGGGCGCGGTGGTCGCGCAGCACGATCAGCGTCACCGTGAAGAGCACCACGCCGACACCGGTCATGACGATCTGATTGGTGGCCGACGCCTCCTCCTGGCCCCCTACCTCCAGGCGGTAGATCATCACCAGGCCAAGCCCGTTGACCAGCGTCACCAGCGGCAGGATGAGCGGGTCCGCCCAAGGGGCGAACTTGGCCAGCACCAGGTAGGCGATCAGCATGAGGCCGCCCAGGCTCAGGCCGTACGTCAGCATGCCCGAAGGGATGGCGCCGTCGACGGCCAGACCGACGTTGGCGTAGGCCAACATGACGATCGCCACGGCGCCGGCCAGCATGAACAGCTGCGCCGCGCGACGCTTGGCCGGCATGGGGACGGGGGTCGCGACCACTTCGCTCACCTACTGAGACCTCGTCTTGCTCGGGGACGGGGAAGGGGAGGGGGTGGCCGAGGCGTCCGTCTCGGTGGCGTCGAACTTCAAGCTGTTGATCTTCGTGATGCCCTCGGTCTCGTCGGCCACCTTGATGCCGTCCTTGACCATGGCCTGGTCGGGCGCCGACAGGTCGGCGACCTTGCGACCGGTCTGCTTGGCGACCTCGAAGAACTGGACCGGCCCCACCTCCTGCTGCAAGCCCCTGAAAACGACCACTTCGCCGTCCCTAGCTCCGACGAAGTACTGGTCCTGAACCCATTGCCAGCCGAAGTAGCCGCCGATTCCGGCAGCCACCCCCGCCACTGCCAGCACGGAGACCAGCACGGGCCACACGCGACGACGCTTGCTGCGACGGCCTGACGCCTCGGCGTCCTGGTAGTCGTCATCGTCGTCGGCGAACACCGGCTGGGGAGCGGTCACCGCGCTTACTCGCCCCGCCGGCTCACCCGGGGAGCTGGAACGCGAGCGGCTCATTCCCGCCGCGCCGACCACGGCGGCCTCGGCGGGGACCGGGAGACCGTCGGTGACGTCGACCACGTCGGCGAGCACGCACGTGATGTTGTCAGGCCCGCCGCCCCTGTTGGCCAGGTCGATGAGCTGGCGGACGACCTCTTCGGGGTCGTCGACGTTGGTGAGCGTCGCGTGCAGTGTCTCGGCGCTCACCACCCCCGACAACCCGTCGGAGCAGAGGAGGTAGCGGTCGCCGAGCTGGGCCTCGCGCAGCGTGAGGTCGGGGTCGACCTCGCCGCTGCCGTCGAGCGCTCGCAGGAGGATCGACCGCTGGGGATGCGTCGCCGCTTCCTCCGGGGTGATCCGCCCGTCGTCCACGAGCTGCTGGACGAGCGTGTGGTCGTGGGTGATCTGGTAGAGCTCCCCGCGTCTGAGCAGGTAGGCGCGCGAGTCGCCGACGTGCACCAGTGCGACCTGGGTGCCGTTCCAGAGCATGGCGGTGAGAGTGGTGCCCATGCCCTTGAGGCTGGGATCCCGCCCGACCATCTCGTGCAGTTTGCGGTTGGCGTCGCGCACTGCCGCCTCGATGGCGTTGAGCAGGTCACCCCCCTGTTGGCTCTCTTCGAGAGAGGCCATTGCGGCGATGGCGACGGAGCTCGCCACCTCGCCGTGTGCGTGCCCGCCCATGCCGTCGGCGACGGCGAGCAGGCGCCCGCTAGCGTACGCCGAGTCCTCGTTTCCTTCGCGGAGGAGGCCGACGTCCGAGCGGGCGGCGTAGCGGAGTGCGATGGTCATTTGCGCAATTCAATGACTGTCTTGCCGACGCGGATCGGAACACCGAGCGGCACCGGGGTCGGGCGGGTGACTTTTGAGCGGTCGAGGTATGTGCCGTTGGTGGAGCCAAGATCTTCCACGATCCACTGACCGTCCTGGGGGAAGAGTCGGGCATGCCGGCTGGAAGCGTAGTCGTCGGTCACGACCAGCGTGGCGTCGTTCGCCCTGCCGATGGTGATGGGCGTCTCCGAGAGATTGATGATGGTGCCCTGCAGGGGGCCGCCCGTGACGACCAGCTGGCGCGGCTCCCCCTTCTTACTCTTGGGTTTTGCCGCTGGTTTCGCGGGCTTTGCCGGCTTGCCTCTGGTCGCCGGAGAAGTGCGCGAACCGAACAGGTCGGTCCGGATCACCCCGACTGCGGCAATGACAAAGAACCACAGCACCGCCAGGAAGGCGAGCCGGATCAGCAGCAGCGTGAGCTCGGACATGGACCGTTTGTCTACCCCTAATCGCGCCGGAACACCAGAGTCGTGCGCCCCAGGGTGACACGAGTGCCGTTCTGGAGCTCGATCCTGCGTACCGGCTGGCCGTTGACGAAGGTGCCGTTCGTGGAGCCCAGGTCGACGAGCACGACCTGAGGGCCCTCGACCCGCAGCTCCGCATGGTGTCGGGAAACGCCTGGATCGACAAGACGAAGATCGCAGTCGGTGCCCCTCCCGAGCAAGGTCACCGGAGTGGTGAGCTCGTAGGAGCGGTCGCCCTGCGGGTCGTCCTGTGTGGAGACGAGCAGCCTGGGCCTGCCGCCGAACGCGCCAGGCCTGGAGGCAGGCAGGTCGCTCTTGGGCTGGCGGATCTCGTCCTGCTCGACCGTCGCACCCCTGATGACGCCCGAACGGATGCGGAACAGGCCCACCGCCAGGTCGGTGGCCGTCTCGAAGCGGACCCGGACCGGTCCCACGAAGGAGTAGCCCTGCTCCTTGGCGTACTCCCTGGCGAGGTTGGCCAGCTCGTGGCTGATGCTGTCGGCGTAGACCTCGAGCCGCTCGGCGTCGGTCGTCGACAGCTCCACCACGAAGTCGTTGGGTACGAGCGTCCGGCCCTGAGCCACGATGGCGGCCCGCTCGTCCATCTCTCGCTGCACCGCGCTGGCGACCTCGACCGGCTGAAGGTCAGATTTGAACGCCCGCGCAAAGGCCCCCTCAACCAAGCCTTCGAGCCTTCGCTCGAAGCGCTGAAGGACTCCCACCGGGTACCTCCCTTCCTCCGTGCATATCGTCGCGGCCGCTGGGGTGCCCGTGGCTCCTGAGTCGCTCTCTTGCACCCAGCTCTTCTCTCCGCGTCTTGATGCGATCGTATCCGGGTTCGGTACCAGCGTCTGATCCGTGCTACTGTTTCTCCGCACCCAAAAGGGCGGGTGGCGGAACGGCAGACGCGCACGGTTCAGGTCCGTGTGTCCGAAAGGACGTGAGGGTTCAAATCCCTCCTCGCCCACTCCGGTCGCCGATGAAATCGGCAGACCCACAGTGACGAAACAGAGCCCCGGTTCGCAAGAGCCGGGGCTTCTTCATTTGATACGGGCTGCACCTGCGTGGGGAACGTTACCTGAGATCACTTGCAGACCGCTTTCCAGCCGCTAACAACGTTTCCGCGGATTGCGGGGTTTCGCTGAGAGCTGAGCGATTGGTGCCCCGAGCGCCCGGCCGGGCCTCAATCAGCACTTTTCTGGCCAACGTCACATAGTCGACACTCTGCGTTGACGGGTCATACCTGTGCGTATAGCGTCACGGCTGCGTCGGCCTGGCGCCCGGTGTGACGGGGAGGCCGGCGAGATCGGCGCACACCCCTTCCGCACCGGTGAGGAGTCCCGTCGTGCCTGAGGTCCCCCTCCATCTCGGTTACTCGATCCTTCCCGACACCACGCTCGCTCCTGGAACGTTCCGCATCTCGGTGAGCGCGGCGCGGGGCGAGCGCCGGGCGTTCACCGTCTCCCTCCACGACGAGAGCGGCGAGCCCGTCGCCGAGCTGGCCTCGGACGGCGGCGCGGGCGACTCGGCCCCCTACCCGCTCGACGCCCTCGGCCGTGGAAGGCTGAGCGCCAGGCTCCACTCCGCCGACGGCGCGAATGTGACGATGACCACCCTCCTCGAGGACACCGCGACGCTGGACCGGCGCAGGAT
Source organism: Nonomuraea roseola (assembly GCF_039535395.1). Lineage (NCBI taxonomy): Bacteria > Bacillati > Actinomycetota > Actinomycetes > Streptosporangiales > Streptosporangiaceae > Nonomuraea > Nonomuraea roseola. The sequence continues at coordinate 2,709,704 of NZ_BAAAXC010000015.1, read as the reverse complement.
CCACTTCACGTGGGCCGGTGCGGGAGCCGTACAGGACGGTCCGGGCAGGCCGCTGGCCGAGCTCGACCCGAACGGCTCGCCCGTCGTGCTGAGCTACGACATCCCCGAACCGACCAGCTACCGCGGCCGCCAGATCATCGAGCTCGACATCCCTTCCTCCTACTTCGTCAAGCCCAGTTCGACCCGCACGCCGCCGCTGTACGTCAGTCACTCCATCGCCGCGGACGCCGCGCTCGCCGCGGGCTCCTTCCGCGTCTCGCTGACGCCGCCGGTCGGCGACCCCCGCCAGTACACCTGCAACGTGTTCAACGAAACGGGCACACAGGTCTGGAGTGTCAGCGCGATCGGCGGCACGACCGAGTCGTCGCCGCTGGCCTTCGACCTGTTCACCGGCACCACGATGACGGCCAGGGTGAACCACCAGGGCGGCAACCAGCCGGACGTCGTGATCCCGCTGGTCTTCCCCGAGGGGCCCGCCGTGATGCTGAACCAGCGCAGGATCCTGCTGACCTGCTCGGCGGCCACCGTCACAGGCCCCTTCCAGCGGGACAGCACGGCGCCGAGCACGGCGACGGGCGGGGAGGTCCAGGCGGCCTCGATGTACATCGGTCACTCCGTCACCCCCGACGACACCCTGCCGACGGGCACGTTCGGGTTCTCCATGACCGTCCCTCCCGAGGAGCAGCGGGAGTACTACTGCTGGCTGGTCAACGAGGCGGGCGCGGTGGTGTGGGGGATGCGCTCGGTCGCCGAGGTGACCGACTCCACCCCCTGCGCCTTCGGTCCCGTCCCGGGGAGCACGCTCACCGCCAGGCTGAACTACCAGGGCAGCGAGCTGCCCGACGTGGTCATCCCTCTGGCGCTCCCCGGCAGCCTCGCCTCGGCGCTGAACCAGCAGCGCCTCCACTTCGTCTGGTCGCGCCAGCCGGTCGCGCTCGACCCGGGCAGCTTCGAGCCGCGCGGGGACGAGCTGGTCGGCGAGGCGAACCCTGGCAGGAGGGCCAGCGAGCTGACGGCCCAGGAGATCGCCGACAAGTTCAGGCTGGCGCAGGACACCGCCTACTTCGACCCCGCGGTGTTCCCCAACGTCCAGGGCGGCGACGACGCCACCAGCAGGGGGCTCATCATCGAGGAGCTGAAGAAGCTCGACGAGAAGACCGTGGTCGTCCAGCTCATGGCGGGAAACAGGCTGGCCGTCTACAGGGACGCCAGCGGGCGCTACACCCACCGCTTCATCCCCGCGCCGCGCGGGGGAGCGCCCGCGCTCATGCTGGTGGAGTACTACCGGCTCTCCTCCTTCCCCGCCAGGTACGGCGCGGGCCGCACGATCAAGACGTTCTCGCTGCTCCCAGGCGAGCGCACGGAGATCCAGGTGCGCAGCTACAAGCGCACGGAGAAGGCGATCAGCCAGGCCTCCTCCATCCTCGACTCGACCAGCGACGAGGTGGAGAGCGACTTCGAGCAGAGCGTCCAGGCCGAGCACGCCACTCAGGACAACACCGGCAGGGCGTTCGAGTATCACGCGGAGGCCAGGGCCGAGGTCACGGCCACCTGGGGATGGGGCAAGGCCAACGCCTCGGTGAGCGGAGGGGTGAAGGGCTCGTCGAACGCCACCCGCGAGGAGCTGGCCAAGAACGTCTCCACCGCGGTGGCGCACAACGCCGCGCGAGCCTCGTCCCGGCGTGACGTGACGGTCGACACCAGCCTCGACATGAAGCAGGAGGAGATCGAGGAGCAGGCCATCACCCGCACGCTCGAGAACGTGAACGTCAGCAGGACGCTGAACTTCGTCTTCAGGCAGATGAACCAGGAGTTCGTCACCCTGCTCCACCTGGTGGACGTCAGGGTCGCCTTCTTCAACGGCTTCACCGAGTCGCGCAACGAGGTGGCGCTGCCGAAGCTCGGCAGGCTCCTCGACCTCTACATCGTCGAGGAGCACAGGCAGGAGGTGCTGGCGGGCATCGTCGAGGAGCTGCGCAGCATCGTCGACCACACGGGCAGGCCCCAGACGGACTTCGTCGAGGAGGTCAGCGCCGAGGACACCAGCCCGTACCTGCGGGTCAACCCCGCGACCACGTCGGCCTACCGCCCCGCGCCCGACGCGCACGAGATCACCGTTCCCGGCGTCATCGTCTCGGCAGACTCCCACGTCATGCGCACCGACGGCATCGTGGTCGACACCTTCCTCGGCAGGGGCAACGGCCTGGACGAGTACTCCACGGGCCTGCAGCGGCAGGCCGTCCGCGCACGCCAGCTCGAGAACGACACCAGGCAGGCGGAGCTGGACAGGCTCCAACTGGCCGTCCAGCTGGTGCGCGAGCGCGACGGCGCCGGCGTGGAGCTCTACCAGCGCCTGTTTCCCGTGCTGCCTGTGGTCAACCACATCGGGCACGCGTCGATCACCGGCGGGCCCGGCGGACAGCCCGCCGAGCCGGTCGAGGCATGAGCCACACGGGCACGTCGCAGGCCGTACCGCCCGAGAGCGCTGTGCTCCCCGAGAGCGCGGTGCTCCCCGAAGAGGAGGTGACGCCAGAGGACGAGGTGCGGCCGGAGGACAGGGTGCTGCCCCTGACAGTGGTCGCCCCGCAGGTGGAGAGGGAGAGCGTGCTCACTGAGGCGGCCACCGCCCCCGCGCCAGGCCTGCCGACCGAACAGGCCAAGGAGGAGGCGCTCCGCCGGTTCGAGGACCTGCCCAAGGGCGGGCAGCCGCTCAGCCAGGCCGCTCTCGAGTATCTCGCCGACCTCGGCAACCTGTTCAGGACAAGGGGGAAGGGGGTGAACTGGAAGTCGACCGCGCTGCGGCCCGTGTCCGGCCGCGTGGCGGAGCTGATCAAGCGGGTCAGGGTCATGATCGGTGAGATGGCACAGCTCGAAGAGAGCGGCGCGGCCCTCCACCGGTACTTCGTGGACACGCTGGTGGACGACCTGAACGCGCTCTACGCCCTGATCGTGCACTTCGCCAGGCCGGACCGGCACGGCACGTGGAGTGACGAGCCGACCGAGGACGAGCTGATCCTCCACCTGTTCTTGAGGAAGTCGGGCACCCGCCACCTCTCGGCCGACGGGGACCTCGGCCCCACTCCCCCCACGAGCACGGTCACCCAGTGCACGATGGACGGCAAGACCTTCCACCACAGGGGCCTGCCGATCCTCGTCATTGAGCTCGAGCACCTGCCGCCCGCGATCGTGATGACCATCCTGGAGATCCGCAACAGGCGAGGCGTCTCGGGCGTGGTCTACAAGGGGAAGAGCAGGGACACCGAGCCGAAGGCCGCAGGGGGCCTGCGGTCGTGGCACCAGAACGAGCTCGGGCTGCTGCCGCCGCTGCCGAAGGCGGCACCGGAGAAGTGGTCCGAGCCGCGAGGCCAGACCTATCACGCATTCTGGACGGCCGACTCCGTCGAAGGCCTCGCGGGCAGGCAGAAGGACAAGAACCTGAAGAGAGGGGAGAGCGGGCTGTACGAGGTGACGGTCGCCGGCACGCGATCGACCGACATCAGGCTGCTGTACGACTACGCGCGTGACCGCTTCTTCCTCACCTTCCACTACAAGATCATCCTGGCCCCTGGCGACGCGACGACCAGGCCGAAGGTCAAGCAGCTCGGCGTGGCGGCGGCGGAGCTCAAGTCGCCGACGAAGGGCGAGGGGTGGACCAGCGGCCTCTTCCTCGTCGACCTTCCCCTTGACTCGCCCTGCGTCGTCACACCGTTCGAGCAGGTGAAGGGCTCGTGCTCCAAGCCGTTCCCCCGCATGCCCGTCGAGCTCAAGCTCCCGCAGGACGGCGTCTCGCTCCAGGTGCCGAGAGGCCTCTGGAACGAAGTGATCGCCGCGTTCAACGGCTTCCAGAGAGAGCAGGACCCCCCGAGGCCGGAGCTCGAACTCGGCAGCGAGGGCAGCGAGATGATCGTCTACAACTATGTGACGAAGACGTCCTTCGACTTCCATCTCACCTGCATCTGTGACAAGCAGCGCCTGAACATCAGGAGGATCCATCTCGCCGTGCGCCTCACCGGCTGTCACACCTCGGTGATCTACTGGTGGTACGCCCTGTCGTGGCGGGAGGTCCCGGCGGCGGTGACGAAGATCATGGAGGCGTTGAAGCAGAAGAAGCGGCCCGCAAAGGGGACGCGGATCACGCTCGCCGACGCCGCCTGGCATCTCGACGGGCCGGCGAACGGCCACGGGGCCGACGAGATGGAGAGCTTCTGGGCGCGGATCGAGCCCTACGAGTCCCTGCTCGACGGCGCGGCCCTTCTCGAAGGGCTCCTCAAGGAGCTGCTGCTCAGGGCGCGGGGCGTCGAGGTCACGACCTCGCAGTCGGAAGAGGACAAGGGCGAGGTGTTCTTCCGCCTGCACCAGTGAGTCCCCCGGCCCGTGGGGGCCGGGGGACAGGTCAGGCGGCCCTGGTGTCGAGGAGTTCGCCCAGCAGGTCGCTCAGGCTCACCATGCCGATGACCGACAGGTCGGCCGCGGTGACCAGGCCCAGGTGCGCGCGAGCGTCCTGGAGCGCGGCCACGGCCTCGGGGACCTGGGTGACGCAGGAGAGCCTGGGCAGCGGCCTGGCCAGCTCACCGGCCGTGGCCTCGGGCATCAGCAGGGCGTCGCGCGCGTGCAGCACACCCCTGACGTCGCCGGGCGTGCCGATCAGCAGCCTGAGGTGGCCGCTGTGGCCGGCCGCCCGCTTGATCCGGTCGGCGTTCGCGTCGGCGGGCACCATCACGACCTGGTCGATGGGGACCATGAGCCGTTCGATGCCCTGCGCCTCGAGGCGAAGGGCGCGGGTGAGCAGGTCGTGCTCCTCGCGGTCGAGCAGGCCCATCCGGCCCGATTCGCCGACCAGCATGGCGAGCTGGCGCGGTGTCCTGGTGGTGGCCAGCTCGTCGCGGGCGTGCACACCGAACAGGCGCAGGATCAGGTTGGTGAAGCCGTTCAGCGTCGACAGCAGCGGACGCACCAGCCACGTGAAGGCCCTGAAAGGCACGGTCAGCAGCATCGCGGCCGACTCGGGGTGGGTCAGCGCCCACGACTTGGGTGCCATCTCGCCGATGACCATGTGGAGGAAGGTCACCAGGGCGAGCGCGATCGTCAGCGCGATCGGCACCCGCAGGCCCTCGGGCAGGCCGACGAGGGCGAAGACCGGCTCAAGGTAGTGCTCGATCGCGGGCTCGGTCACCATGCCGAGGCCGAGCGTGCACAGCGTGATGCCGAGCTGCGCGCCTGCCAGCATGAGGGACAGCTGCTTGCCGCCCTCCACCGCGGACTTGGCGACGAACCTGGTCAGCTTGGTGCCGCCCGAGGCCATCTCCTCCAGGCGGTGCCTGCGAGAGGAGACGAAGGCGAACTCGGCGGCCACGAACAGCGCGTTGAAGGCCAGCAGCGCGAGGCTGAGCGCGATCAGGGCGAGCGGGTTCACTTGGCCACCTCGGCGGGATGCTGGACGGGCGCGAGTCGTACCCACTCGGGGACGCGACGCTGCAGGGACAGCACCGTGAGGACCGCCTGCGACTCCTGGGAGTCTTCAGCGAACGGGTCGGACTCGGGGATGAGCTCCACCGTGATGATGTCGCCGGGCTCCGCCATCCTGCCGAGCCTGGCCAGGACCAGGCCCGCCACGGTGTCGTAGTCGTCGCTCTCGGGGAGCGAGATGCCGGTGGCCCGCTCGACCTCGTCGAGCCTGAGGGTGCCCGGCACGTCCCAGACGCCGCCAGGGCGCTCGACGGCGCCGACGGGCTCGGGGTCGTTCTCGTCGACGAGCTCGCCGACCAGCTCCTCCGCCAGATCCTCGACGGTCACCACGCCGGCCAGGCCGCCGTACTCGTCGATGACGCAGACGAGGTCGGCCCTGGCGGCGCGCATCTGCGCCAGGACGAGCGGCAGGGGCAGCGAGTCGGGGACCAGCACGGCAGGCTGGGTGACGTCGCCGATGAGGCCCTCCTCCACGCCCGCGGCCAGCAGCTCGCGCACGCCTGTCACGCCGATGACGTCGCCGTCGGGGCCGAGGACCGGGTAGCGGGAGTGGCCGCACTCGCGCATCGTCGCGATGAGGTCGGAGATGGGCCTGTCGACGCGCAGCACGACCACGCGCGGCCTCGGGACCATGGCCTCCTCCGCGATGCGGTCGCCGAACTCCAGCGCCCGCTCCAGCAGCTCCGACAGCCGCGGCGGCAGCTCGCCCGCCCTGGTGGACTCGGCGATGATCCTCGAAAGCTCTTCGGGGGTCGCGCCGTGCTCCACCTCCTCCACGGGCTCGACGCCGACACGGCGGAGCAGGCCGGTGGCGGCCGAGTCGAACAGCTTGATGAGGGGTCCGGCGATCGTCAGATACACCAGCGTCGAGCGGGCCAGGAACTTGGCCACGGGCTCGGGCTTGGCGATGCCGAGGTTCTTGGGGGCGAGCTCACCGAGCACCATCTGGATGACGGTGGCCACGAAGACGCCGATCGCCACGGAGAAGGCCGAAGGAAGATCTCCCAGCAGGGGCCTGACCAGCGTCGCGATGGCGGGTTCGGCGAGGAAGCCGACGAGCAGGGCGGTGACGGTGATGCCGAGCTGCGCGCCGGAGAGCATGAACGACAGGCGTGAGGTGACTCGCAGCGCTCGCTCCGCCCCAGCGTCGCCCGCGTTGGCCTGCTCCCGCAGGTTTCCCCTGTCGACGGCGACGAAGGCGAACTCCTGGGCGACGAAGTAACCGGTCGCCGCGGTGAGGAGGAAGAGGGCAAGAATGCCGAGATAGGCGCTCATTTCGAGCTCGCAGGGGGTCCCGTGCAGATGCACGGGCTAGTACTCCATGGGTCCGGAGCGGACACGATCTTCCCTTCGATAGAGGTCGTCCACAACCGTAACGACCGCGCGGACGTCAAATGTTTCCCGAGTGACTCATGCTCTGGTCTGCGTACTTTTTCATGGGAATTCCTTGACGAGACGTCTGCACTGGTGAAGGCCACGAAGTACGGTCGAAAGCAACCGAGGGGGAGTAAACGACGTGTCCGAGGACGACCGCACGCGAGCCATGCGCTCACCGGGCGACGGACGCCCGCTGCCGCGCAGGGACGAAGGACCGCCCCGCTCAGGCGGGGCGCCCGCTCATCCGATCCCCGGCAGCGCGCCCACCAGGGCGCACGAGCAGCCCAAGGCTCCTGACGAGCCCCGCTCCAGCGCTCGGGTGTACGGCAAGGCCCGCTCGGGCAACAGCCCCGTACGCCCCCTCAAGAAGCCGCCTCGGGAGCCGCGTGAGCCCCGGCTGCGGGGCCGGATCAAGGGCGCGACGATCCTGAAGATCATCGCCGGGGCGCTCGCCGTCCTGCTGGTGCTGGCCGTGGTCGGCTTCTTCTGGATCAACTCGCGGATCCAGGCCATCGACGGCGTGCTCGACGAGTACGAGGGCCGCCCCGCCGACACCCCCGGCACCAACTGGCTGCTCGTCGGCTCCGACAGCCGTGAGGGCCTGTCGGCCGCCGAGCGCAAGAAGCTGGCCACCGGCAGGGCCGTCGGCCGGCGCACCGACTCGATGATGCTGCTGCACATCCCCGAGGGCGGCGACAGGCCCACACTGGTCAGCCTGCCCCGCGACTCCGCGGTCAGCATCCCTGGACAGGGTCGCAACAAGCTCAACGCCGCCTTCGCCATCGGCGGCCCGCAGTTGCTGACCCGCACGATCGAGAACGTCACGGGCATCAGGATCGACAACTACATGGAGGTCGGCTTCGCCGGGTTCGTCGACATCGTCGACGCGGTGGGCGGCGTCGAGATCTGCGTGAAGAGCCCGATCAACGACCCGAAGGCGGGGCTCAAGCTCAAGAAGGGCTGCCAGGAGATGGACGGAGGCACCGCCCTCGGCTATGTCCGCACGCGCAAGGGCGGCGCGCTGCCCGACTTCGAGCGCACCAAGCGGCAGCGGCAGTTCCTCAGCGCGGTCGTGAAGAAGGCGGCGAGCCCTCTGGTGCTGATCAACCCGTTCACCTCGATCCCGCTGGCGATGGGCGCCACGGACGCTGTGCGGGTCGACACAGGGACCGGCGCCTTCGACCTGCTCTCGCTGGGGCTGGCGATGGGCGGCAGCCCTGTGACGACGGTGGTGCCGTTCGGCGGCAACGAGAGCGTCGCCGGCGGGCAGGCGGTCAAGTGGGAAACCACACGGGCGATCCAGCTCTTCGACGCGCTCAAGGAGGACAAGCCGGTGCCCAAGGACGTGCTGGACAAGGGCTGAGCCGCGTGGCGCGGGCCGCCTCCCTTTTTCGAGAGGACGGCCCGCGGCGGTGGTCAGCCCGTGGAGGCGCTCGTCGCGGCGCCGATGGCGGCGCTGGTCGCGGCGATCATGATGACGGCGTTGATCTCGGCGATCGTCTTGGCCACGGCCTCACCGGCCCACGCGCCCTCGGTGATCTCCTTGATCCGCTCCTTGCTCGCCCCGGGGAAGGCCTTGCGGTCGAGCTTGGCGGCGTGCAGGACGGCGATCAGCACGGCCGTGCGCTCGTCGGGCTCGGAGCCGCCGAGCACGCTCGCCACCCTGGCGCGGATCTCCGCCTCCACCCTGCCGTCGGCCTCGGGCCAGCGCGTGGTGGGGAAGATGCCGAGGATCTTGCCGCGCTCCTGCGTGAGCACGCCCGTGTCGGCGAGCCTGGTCAGCAGTCGGGTCCTGAGCTTGCTGTTGCCGATCTTGGCGACCCACCAGGCGGGCTTGCGCTCCTTGCCGTCCTCGACGATGCGGGTCATGGTCGTCAAGAGCTCCGCGTCGAGCTCCGTGCCGCCTCCGGCGGCGTCCTTGACGATCACTCTCTTCTCCGACAGCGCGATCCTGCCGTCGACCGCCAGCTCGGCGAGTACGGCGCCGCCGAGCGCCGCGTCGAGTTCGGTGGAGCCGATCAGCTGCTTGCCGTCCTGCTCGCTGTGCGCCAGGAGGAGGACTTCTTCGGCGATGGTGACGCTCATGTCCAGACAGTACGTCGTAAGCGCTCCGTAAGCGTTGGGGAGCGGTTCGCGTGGTGGTGTGGAGGCATGAGAGTACTGCGTCATCCCGCGACCTGGATCGCTGTGGCGGTGGTCTTCGGGGTCGCGATGTACCTGTTCCAGCCGTGGCGGCTGTTCACCACCGTGGAGGTGAACGAGCCCCTTCCCGAGGTGGCCGTCGCCTCCTCGACGGGCGCCACGCCCGCGCCAGCGACCGTTCCGCGGGCGGTCAGCCCTGCTCCCGCACCGGAGGTGCTGCGGTCAGGCAGGTTCGTGACCCACGAGCACAGGACCTCGGGCGTCGCCAGGGTGCTCAGGCTCGCCGACGGCAGGCGCGTCCTGCGCATCGAGGGCCTGGCCACCTCCGACGGCCCCGACCTGCGCGTGTGGCTGAGCGACCAGCCCGTCACCGACTCCTGGCGCAACTTCGACGACGGCAGGTACCTGGAGCTCGGCGACCTCAAGGGCAACAAGGGCGACGCCAACTACCCGATTCCGGCCGACGCGGACCTCGACAGCCTCACCAGCGTGTCCATCTGGTGCAAGCGGTTCAGCGTCTCCTTCGGCGCCGCCGCTCTCACCGCCGGGACGCGTTAACTTGCTCCGTATGTCGATTTCATCGGAACTGCACGCCATCGGCCGCCCGCTGCTCGAGGCACAGCTCGCGCACCCGACCGTGGCGGGCATCGGCAGGGGCGACCTCGAGGAGAAGGTCTTCAGATCGTGGCTGGAACAGGACTGGCTGTTCCTGCACGACTACGTGAGGGTGTTCGCCAGGCTGGCCTGGCAGGCTCCGGCCGCGCACCTCGGAGACCTCGTCGACCTGGCGCACACGACCTTCCACGACGAGCTGTCGCTGCACAGGTCCCTGTCGGCCGAGTTCGGCGCCGACCTCGACGGCGCGGTGAAGGGCCCGGCGTGCCAGGCGTACACCGCCTTCCTGCTGGAGTCGGCGGCCACCTACGCCGAGGGCCTGGCCGCCCTCTATCCGTGCATGTGGGGATACTCCACGCTCGGCCGGATCCTCGCGGAGAACAGGCCCGCCGAGCCGCGCTACCGCGCATGGGTCGACACCTACGCCGATCCCGGTTTCGCCGCCCTGACCGGGCGCATCGCCGAGATGATCGACGAGGCGGCGCCCGATCTCTCGAGGGCGAAGGAGCTGTTCGCCGAGGGAATGCGACACGAGCTGGCCTTCTGGGACGTCCCGTAGGGCGGAGCTGCTTTCCACAGGCTGTGGACCATATTCTGGACGCATGCCGGAACTTCCCGAAGTGGAGTCGCTCGCCGAGTTCCTGCGCGAGCGGGCGGTGGGGCGCACCATGCTGGCCGTCGACGTCGTCGCCTTCCAGGCGCTCAAGACCTTCGACCCGCCCGTCACCGCGCTCGGCGGGCTGACGGTCACGGGCGTGGCGAGGCACGGCAAGTTCCTCGACCTCGACTGCGACGGCCTCCACCTGGTCTTCCACCTGTCGCGAGCGGGATGGCTGCGCTGGCGCGACGACCTGTCGGGCGCGAAACCCGTCCGCCCAGGCAAGGGGCCGCTGGCGGCGAGGGTACGGCTGGCGCCCGACGACGACGGCGTGGCGCCGGGCTTCGAGCTGACCGAGGCGGGCACGCAGAAACGCCTGGCCGTCTACGTCGTCAAGGACCCCGAGGAGGTTCCGGGCGTCGCCTCGCTCGGCCCCGACCCTCTCGCGCCCGAGTTCACGCCCAGCGCGCTCAAGCAGATCGTGGGCGGCAACCGCACCCAGATCAAGGGCCTGCTGAGAGACCAGAAGATCATCGCCGGCATCGGCAACGCCTACTCCGACGAGGTGCTGCACGCGGCCAGGATGTCGCCCTTCAAGATCTCGGCCACGCTGACCGACACGCAGATCGCCGACCTGCACGAGGCGATCGTGACCACGCTGCGCGACGCGGTCGAAAGGGCCCACGGCCTGGCCGCCAAGGATCTCAAGGCGGAGAAGAAGTCGGGGTTGCGCGTGCACAACAGGGCGGGGCAGACGTGCGACGTGTGCGGTGACACGATCCGCGAGGTGTCGTTCGCCGACTCCTCGCTGCAGTACTGCCCCACCTGCCAGACCGAGGGCAAGATCCTCGCCGACCGGCGGATGTCCAAGCTGCTGAAGTAGGGCCCCGCTCAGGCGACGAAGGGAGGCTGACCCGTCTCGCTCACCATGGGCTTGCGGGCCGTCTCCCACGACTGCATGCCGCCGCCGACGTTGACGGCGTCGCGCCCGATGTGGTTCAGCCATGCGGCGGCGTGGGCCGAGCGGCCGCCGACCCTGCACACGACGTACACCTGCTGGTCGGCAGGCACCTCCTCGACCCGCGCCTGCAACTCGGCGAGCGGGATGTGCACCGCCTCGGGGGCGTGGCCCGCGACCCATTCGTCCTGCTCGCGGACGTCGAGCAGGTAGGCGCCCGCGGGCACGTCGGTCACTTCGATCTCAGGAACGCTCATACCTCCATTCTCGGGGAGCCGGACCCCTGACCACGCCCGGAAGGGGCGGTGCGTGAGGCTTCGAGGGGCGGCCTCTTGCCAGGAAGTCGGTAAGTGACATAATTCGGTCGAAAATTACAAACCGCGGGAGCTCGGGCGATGACCGGGCTGAGAGGGCGGCTCCTGCGCCGCCGACCGCATGAACCTGTCCGGGTAATGCCGGCGTAGGGAGCGTGTGATGACGCATGTCATCGACCCCAAGCATGCAGAAGTCCCCCTGACCCTCGACGAGGCTCCCCCCAAGACTCTCGGCATCCTCGACCAGGGCGCGTTCTGGGCCAACCTGGGCGTCAGCCTCCTCGGCTTCTCCTTCGCGCTCTTCCTCATCAACCCCCTCCTCGACGACAACCCGCTGTCCATGACGGCCGCGGTCACCGCGACCGTCGTCGGCAGCCTCATCGGCACCGCCATGGTGGGCCTGGCCGCCATCCCCGGCGCGCAGACGGGCCAGCCCGCGATGGTCCTGCTCAGAGGGCTGTTCGGGGCCAAGCTCTCCTACGTCCCGACCGTGCTCAACATCATCCAGATGCTCGGGTGGGGCGCCTTCGAGCTGTGGGTCATCTCGATGGGCGCGCAGGCCATCTTCGGCGACGCCGTGCCGTACGCGGTCTGGGTGCTCCTCGCGGGGGCGATCACCACCGGGCTGACGATCTACCCGCTCGGCGCCATCAGGCTGATCAGGCGCGTCGTCACGATCGGCGTGATCATCTCGACCGTCTGGTTCGCTGTCGTCTTCCTGCGCTCGGCCCCCACCCCGGCCGGCGGCAGCTGGGACGCCTTCGCCCCCGCCGTCGACTTCGTGATCGCGCTGTCGGTGTCGTGGGTGCCGGTGGCCGCCGACTACGCCAGGCACTCGCGCAGCAGCCGCGCCGCCTTCACCGGCGTCGTCGGCGGCTACACGGTCGCGCAGGTCGCCTGCCTGGCCATCGGCGTCTACGCGGTCGCTATCGCCGGGCACGACGCCGTGCTGAACGACCCGACCACGGTGTTCGGCCCGTTCGTGGCCGCCCCGCTGGGCGCGCTGTTCTTCGGCATCCTGGTGCTGCGCGAGACCGACCAGTCCTTCGCCAACGTCTACTCCACCGCCATGTCGCTGCAGAACCTCATGCCCCGCGTGGACAGGCGCATCTTCTCCATCGCGATCGGCGTGCTGACCATCGGCGTGGCGCTGCTCGTGGACGTCAACTCCTACAGCGCCTTCCTCAGCATCATCGGCGCCGTCTTCGTCCCGATGCTGGGCGTCCTCGTGGTCGACTACTTCCTGCTCGGCCGGGCCAGCACGTGGGACACCAGCGAGGACGCCCCCTCGCGCTGGCCGATGGTCGCGCCGTGGGCGCTGGGCTTCGTCACCTGGTGGCTGCTGGCCGCGCCTTCGACGATCAGCTGGTGGGCGGCGATCTGGGACGGCGCGCGCACGGCGCTGGGCTTCACCAGGCAGCCGTGGATGAGCGCGGCCGTGGGCGCGTTCCTGGTGGCGGGCCTGGTCACCCTGGCCATCGGCCTCGTACGGCGAAGCAGGCGCTAACCCTCGATCCTCAGCAGGCGCTCAAGGGCGGTCGCCCCGCCCGGATAGCTCTCGCGGTCGCGGACCCGGTGGCACGGCACGATCACGCACACCGGGTTCGCGTTCAGCGCGTTGCCCACCGCGCGCAGCGCCTGTGGCCGTCCGATGCGCGCCCCGAGGTCGGCGGTGGTGGTGCTGGTGCCGTACGGCACAGCCATGGTCATCTGCAGCAACGTGCGCGCGAACGGCGTGGCCAGCTGCAGGTCGACGGGGGTGGTGAAGGCGCGCAGGCGCCTGGAGAAGTAGGCGTCGAGCTCGCGGCGCACCGGGTCGAGACGGCGCGCGTCGGGGCCGACGAGGCCGCCCACGACCCGCGTCAGCCGCTCGAAGATCGTGTGCTCGTCCTCGAAGCTGCAGGCGACCACGCCCTTGGCGGTGACCGCGAGCACCAGCCTGCCGAGGGCGCCTTCGTAGGTGCCGACGGCCACGTCAGGCGGCCGTCCAGCACGGTAGGTGGCTGAGGTGACCCTCAGCAGGGCTTCGAGGTCGCCGGCCGACATAACCCGCAGCGTATCGGACGGATCGGCCTACGGAGCGGGCGCGCCACCGGCAGTATGGAAGGCGTGGGTGACGAGGAGATCGCCGCTGCCGTCCTCTCCAGCGCCCCCAACGCGGTCGTCGTGCTCGACAGGGACCAGACCGTGCTGGTCTGGAACCCAGCGGCGGAGCGGTTGTTCGGATGGAGCACCGAGGAGATGGTCGGCAGGCGCGCGCCGATCGTCCCTGGCGAGCTGACCGCCGAGCACCACGCGGTTCTCGAAAGGGTGCGCACCGGCGGCCAGGTCTCCCTGCGCACCAAGCGTTTCCGCAGAGACGGCACCGTCCTCGACGTGCGGGTCGACACCAGCGCGCTGCTCCACGGCACGGCCGTCGTCGGCTACGTGCACGTCCACCACCTGCCGGAGGACGACGTCGTCGCCAGGGACAGAGGGGCGCACAGGGCCAGGCTCGTGCGCAGGCTCACCGACGTCGTCGGCGACATCAACGCCGAGCTGGAGCTGCCCGCCGTGCTCGACCGCATCGCGGCCAGCCTCACGGAGCTCACAGGGGCCGACGCGGGCGGGTTCGTCCTCATCGAGAACGAGCGGCTCAGGCTGGTCAGCGCCTACCAGCTGCCCGAGTCGCTGAGGAACGCCACCGCCGACCTGCGCAGCAGCCTGGTCGGCAAGCTGATGCGCACGGGCAAGACCGTGATGCTCGAGTCGGAGGGCCTCGACGACCTGGTCTGGGCCGAGCTGCCCGGCCTGCACACGATCGCGCTGGGCCTGGCCGCGGTGGGCGGCCGTCCCTACGGCGCGCTCTACGCGCTGTTCGCCAAGCGCAAGCCGGGCCATGTGGAGCTCGAGCTGCTCGAGCTGCTGGCGGGCCACGCGGGCATCGCGGTGGGCAACGCCATGGCCTACCAGGAGGCGCTGCGGCAGCGCGCGCACGAGCGGGCCGTCTTCGACGCCAGCGCCGACGGCATCGCGGTGCTCGACGAGCCGGGCAGGGTGGTCCAGTGGAACCCCGCGGCCGGTGAGCTGACCGGCATCCCCGTCGAGAAGGTCATCGGCGAGCCACCGCCCTTCCCCCTGCCGGAGCCGGGAGAGAAGCTCACCTTCCAGCTGGCCAACGGTCGCTGGCTCGACGTGGTCAGCGCCAAGATCGAGGAGACAGGGGAGATCGTCGTCGACTTCCGCGACATCACCACCGCCAAGGAGCTGGAGGAGGCCAAGGATCTGTTCCTGGCCACCACCAGCCACGAACTGCGCACCCCGATCACGATCGTGCGCGGGTTCGCCAGCACGCTCGACGCCCGATGGGACAAGATGACCGATCCCGAGCGCCGCTCGGCCGTCCACACCATCGCCGAGCGGGCCAGGTCGCTCGGGCAGCTCATGGACCACCTGCTGCTCGGCGCCAGGGCGGGAGCCGAGGAGCTCGCGGTCCGCGTCGAGACCTTCAACCTGGCGGAGCGGGTGCGCGCGGCCACGCTGGGCCTGCCCGTCCTGTCCGACAGGCACAGGGTCGAGGTGGTCATCCCCGAGGAGCTGCCCGACGTGAGGGGTGACGCGCTGGCCACGGACATCGTGCTCGGGCAGCTGCTGGAGAACGCCTTCAAGTACTCACCCGACGGCGGTCTGATCAGTGTCGAGGTGTGGGCGGAGAGGCGACACGTGGTCGTGGTGGTGGACGACGAGGGCGTCGGCATCGCCCCTGATGACCGTGACCGAATATTCGAGCGGTTCGTCCAGGTCGACAGCGGTGACCGGCGCAGATTCGGCGGTGTGGGCCTCGGGCTCTACATCGTGCGGAGCCTGGTCAAGGCGCAGGGCGGCGAGGTCACGGCCCATCCCCGCCCAGGTGGCGGCACTCGCATGCGGTTTGCTCTCACTATCGTGGCCGACACGCCGAGCCGGTAACGAGCCGGTCACGGATGCGCTGATCTATCGTCCAATGTGTACAAGCTGTGATCGAGACACGGTTTCTGGGACTGAGTAACGGGGCATTTCGGTCGTATCCGGGGGCGTTCCCTGGGGGGACATGGGAGCGGGGAGGTGGGTGTGTCGAGCGTCGTGATGTTGCCGTACGCACTGTCCAGCGTCGCCGTCGCGCGCCAGCGTCTCTGCACTGACCTGCAGGAGTGGGGGGGTCTACGCCACCGCGATCGATGATGCGGTCCTGGTGGTGAGCGAGCTGCTGAGCAACGCGCTACGGCATGCGCGACCGTTGACCTCTGGCATGGTCAGGGTGGCGTGGCTGTGGACTGACGATCACGTCGAGGTGGCTGTGAGTGACGGAGGCGCGGCGACCGAGCCGCGCGCGGGCCGTCCCACGATGTCCTCACTCGGCGGGCGCGGCCTCGGCATTGTCGAATATGTCGCGGAGAGCTGGGGCGTCCGGCACGACGGGGAGACGACCACGGTATGGGCCGTGCTCCCCGCCCCGCACGCCAACGGTCAGGTCGCCGCGCTCAAGGAAGCCGGGTAGAGCACCCGGCGCTCGCCGGCCGTCCATGCGGTCGAGACCAGCAGGTAGATCCCCGCCGCCAGCGGCAGCACGGCAGCGGCGATCACCGTGCCGTAGGGCAGCAGTTTGAGGATCTTGAACTGCCCTGCCTCCATCCTGCGGGAGGTGTACCAGGCGATCAGCGCGATCGCGACGATGACGCCGGCGAAAGCCAGCACGGGCCAGCTGATGAGGCCGTACTTCGCCACCACCACCGCCAGGTGCTGACCGAGCAGGTCCGTACCGATCAGGGGGTGGGTGGCGACCTGATACATCAGCCAGAGGAACGGCATCTGCGCCAGCGCGGGACCGAATCCCGCGAAGGGCGAGGTGCCTTCCTTGGCGTAGAGGGCCGACATCTCCTTGCTGAGCCGCTCGGGATCGCGGCTGTGGCGTTTCTGCAGCTCCTGCATGCGCGGCGCGAGCCGCATCCGGATCTTGGCGGCGCGCGCCTGCTTGATGCTGAGAGGCAGCAGCAGCAGCCGTACGGCCAGCGTGAACAGCACGATCACCAGCGCGGTGTTACCGCCGAAGCCGGTGATGAGCATGACAAAAGAATCGATCATCGCAACTCCTCATAGAAAGGTCTCGGTTTCTAGAAGGAGCGCGATGACGGAGCTCGTGGACGCGGTCTGCCCGCCGCGTCAGGATCGCACTGGCGAGGAAAGGCCGACTTCCTGGCGTAGGCCATGGGGAAGGTCGGCGTGCCGCCCTGCTGGGCGACGAGCACGCTGCTCGCCCAGACGGCGAGCAGGACCAGCACCAGCCCGGCGATCAGCACCAGGCCGGCGGGATCCGCCAGCGCGAAATGGAACACCTACCTGGACCTGCCCACCAGGGTGACGGCGACGAAGACGATCACGCCGATGACGCCGACGATCAGCGCGAGCTGCAGCAAGCCCATGAGCATGGGCAGGATGAACGTGAAAAGCACCCAAAGCGCCAGAAGCGCGCCCACGACGAGCATGACCATTCGACCCATAGGGCCACCGTACGTCCTGGACCATGCGTGCGCGAGGCAGTTAGCCGTACCGTGACTGGGTGAGCACCCGCATCCTGGTCGTCGATGACGATCCGACCGTCGCCGAGGTGGTGGCGCGTTACCTCGAGCGCGACGGTCACCAGGTCGAGTGCGTGGGCGACGGAGCCGAGGCGCTGCGCAGGGCGCTGGCCGATCCGCCCGACCTGATGGTGCTCGACCTCATGCTCCCGAAGCTCGACGGCCTTCAGGTCTGCAAGAAGCTCAGGGAGCGCTGGCCGGTGCCGGTGATCATGCTCACCGCGCTCGGCGAGGAGATCGACCGCGTGGTCGGCCTCGAGACTGGCGCCGACGACTACGTGACCAAGCCGTTCAGCCCGCGCGAGCTGGCGCTGCGCGTGCAGTCGGTGCTGCGCAGGGCGCGCGGCGCCTCTGTCACCGGCGGCAGCGGGGTGCTGCGCGACGCCGACCTGGTCGTGGACGTGGGCGCCCACGAGGTACGGCTCGGCGAGAAGGAGATCCTCCTGACCGCGCGCGAGTTCGACCTGCTGGCCTACCTCATGCGCAACCCGCGCCAGGCCTTCAGCAGGGCGGCCCTGCTCGACCAGGTGTGGGGGTGGTCGTTCGGCGACTCCTCCACGGTGACCGTCCATGTGCGGCGGCTGCGCGAGAAGGTCGAGCCCGACCCCACGGTGCCGCGCAGGATCGTCACCGTCTGGGGCGTCGGCTACAGGTACGAGCCGCTGTCATGACCCTCCTGGAGATCGTGGCCGTCACCGCCGGGCTCGGCGTGGTCGTGGCGGCGGCCGGTCTCGCGCTGATGTGGCGGCTGCGCACCCGCTCCATCGGCGTCATGCTCGCCGTCGTCGTGGCCGTCGCGGTGCTGGCCACGGTGGTGGGCGTCGCGGCGATCACGATGCGGATGGCCATCGACGCCGCAGCGAGGGACCTGGTGCTCAGCGTGGTGGCTGTGGGCGGCCTCGTGGGCCTCGCCGTGGCCTTCGTGGTGGCCAGGCAGATCGTGGCGGCGAGCAGGCGGCTGGCGGCCGCGGTGCGCGAACCCTCCTTCGTCGCCCCGCCGGGGCTGCCCGCAGAACTGCGGGCCATCGCCAGCACCCTGGAGGAGTCGTACGCGCGCGAACGCGCCCTCGAGGGGGCGCGCAGGGAGCTGGTCGCCTGGGTGAGCCACGACCTGCGCACCCCGCTGGCCGGGATGAGAGCCATGGCCGAGGCGCTGGAGGACGGGGTCGGCGACGCCCGCAGGTACCCCACCCAGATCAGGCTGGAGGTCGAGCGGCTCTCGGCGATGGTGGACGACCTGTTCGAGCTCTCCCGCATCCACGCCGGGTCGCTGCGCCTGAACAGGACCAGGACAGGACTGGGCGATCTGGTGGCCGACGTCGTGGCGGGAGTGGAGGCTCTGGCCCTGGCCAAGGGGGTACGGCTGTGCGCCACGCCCGCCGTCGCCCCCGTGTCGGCCGACGCGGGAGCTCTGGGAAGAGCGCTGCGCAACCTGGTGGTGAACGCGATCAGGCACACCCCCGAAGGGGGAACGGTCGCTGTGCGCGTCTCCGTGGAGGACGGCCTGGCCTGCCTGGCGGTGACCGACGCCTGTGGCGGGATCCCCGAAGAGGACCTGCCGAGGGTGTTCGACGTCGCCTTCATCGGGGAGAGGGCCCGCACGCCGACGAGGGACGGGGGAGCGGGCCTGGGGTTGGCGATCACCCACGGCCTGGTCGCCGCTCACGGAGGCAGCGTCTCCGTCGCCAACCAGGCCCCGGGATGCCGCTTCGAGATCCGCCTGCCCCTCGCCCCCTAGTAGCCGGCGCGCGTGCGGGATCTGGTTGGGTGGCCGCATGACAGTGAACGCGAACCCCCCGCGCCAGGCCCGGTGGGACGGCTGGCGCAGGTGCGCGGTGATCGGTACCGTCACGCTGGTCCCCACCAGCGTGCTGGCCTGGGTCTACGTCCTGAGCACCTACGCGTTCTCCCGATGCCTCACCTACGGGGAGCAGTGCGATCTCGGCTCGAGCGGGCTGCTGTCGTTGGCCTGGTGGGCCTTCTGTGGCAGCGCCGCCGCCGGCCTGCTCGCGATCGTGCTGCCTGCCAGGTGGCAGGCGATGACGTGGCTACGCCCTGCACTCGCCGTCACCCAGCTTCTCCTGCAACTGGTCACCTTCACCGCCGTGGTCGCCGCCGCGTGACGAGCACGGCTCAGCGGGCGGGAGAGGACAGGAGGTCCCAGCGGTTGCCGTCGGGGTCGGTGAAGGGCGCGACCGTGCCGTAGAACTCCCTGCGGGGAGCGGCGTCGAAGGTGACGCCCGCCGACAGCATCCTTCCATGGTCGAGGTCGAAGTCGTCGGTGTGGAGGACCAGCCGGCCCTCTCTCGCGGGAGCGTCGCCGCGGGTCAGCAGCAGCGCGGTCTCCCTCGCGTGGCGCGGGCGCACGGTCACCCACCGCTCGCCGTCGCCGCCCTGCCTGTCCTCCCACAGGTCGAAGCCGAGTGTCCCGACGTAGAAGGCGAGAGCCTCGTCGTGGTCGCGCACGACGAGAGGGACGAGGCCGAGCCGCTGGGCGGGCACGAACCCGCCACTGGTGCGCGCCTCCTCCTGCCGGCGTGTGATCGTCCATACGATCCGGATCGCGAGGGAGCCCGCGGCGAGCGACAGCGCGATCGTGAGCACCGACACGACCGGGCCTGGGACCGCCCGCACCGAGTACGCGTGGACGGCGAGCATCCCCAGCCAGCTCAGCCACCAGGCCCAGACCAGCCGGGAGCGGCGGACTCTGAACAGGTCCGTGCCCGGGGCCTGGCCGCCGGGTCGCGAGGTGGCTCGGATGTCGTCGACGATCCCCTTCGGGACGAACAGGTTGACGACGGGCAGGATCCAGCCGAGGACCATGAACGGCGCGGCGTAGGTGTGGACGACCCCTGGAGAGAGCGCGTGCGCGTTGGCGCGGGCGCGAGCCAGCCAGCACACGTAGGCGAACCCGGCGGGGATGAGGATCAGCTGGTACCTGAGCCGCCAGCTCTCCCCGTGGAGCAGGTGGGCGATCGACATCGCCGTGGACGCGGCGACGACCAGGACGATCATCACGACCGCGAGTACGGCTAACGGCCGGACGGGGCGCAGGAAGGGAGGGGGCACCACGGATCCTTCGACGGCGGCAAGATGATCGCCAGTATGGCGGTTCATGAGCAGGAAAACAGATGATCTTCGCGTCGGACCATGGTCATATGGCTGCCATCGGGAAGACTGGAGGTCGGCGACGGGGAGGCGAGGGTGGCGACCAAGGACGGCGACGGGTGGACGATCTGTCGGCAGGGTCACAGGCACTGGGGCACGTACGGCGCGGCGGGGCTGCTGGCCGTCCACCGCGATGAGGAGGGCGTCGCCCACGTCCTGATGCAGAAGCGGTCCCTCTGGAGTCACCACGGCGGCACCTGGGGCCTGCTCGGAGGGGCGTGCGACAGCCACGAGGACCCCGTCGACGCCGCGCTGCGCGAGGCGGGCGAGGAGGCCGTGCTCAAGCTCGACGAGCTGCACGTGCGCGGCGTCTACCACGACGACCACGGCGGATGGGCGTTCGACACCGTGATCGCCGAGGCAGAGACGCTGCTGCACGCCGTACCCGGCAACAGTGAGAGCGCCGACCTGCGCTGGCTCACCCCTCCGGAGATCGAGAAGAAGCGGCTGCACCCTGGCTTCGCCCACACGTGGCCGACGGTCCAGGCCGCGCTCGAGCCGGGGCTGGTGGTGCTCGACGTCGCCAACATCGTCGGAGCGAGAGCAGAGCACGGCTGGTGGAAGGACCGCAGGGGAGCGGCCTCCAGGTTGCTGACCGACGCGGCGGGCAAGAGCCTGCCGCACGAGGTGCTGACCCGGTGGTTCCCTCGCGTGGTCGCGGTCGTGGAGGGCGCGGCGCGCGGCGCGGACAAGGTGGAGGGCATCTCCGTCGTCCACGCGCCGGGCAGCGGCGACGACACGATCGTCGAGGTCGTACGGCAGGCGAAGCCGTGGGAGCGCGTGCTCGTCATCACCGCGGACAAGGCGCTGAGGGAGCTGGTGACAGGGCTCGGCGCGCTGGTCGCCGGTCCGAAGTGGCTGCTCGACCGGCTCTGAGCTGGCAGCATGTGTCCATGTCTGTCCCCCGGACACTCGAGATCCCGCCCGACGAATGGGGCAGGCCGCGCTCCGCCGCCCAGGTTCCCTGGCTGTTCCTCGCGATCATCGCGGCACTGCTCGCGGGCAGGTTCCTGCTCGCACCGCACCTGACCGCGCCCGCGCTGCAGACGTGGGCCACGATCTTCGTGGCGATCTGCGTGCAGGCCCTGCCGTTCCTCGTGTTCGGCGTGGCGCTGTCGGCGGCCATCGCGGCGTTCGTGCCTCCCGCCTTCTGGACCAGGGCGCTGCCGAAGCGGCCCGCGGTGGCGGTGCCCGTGGCGGGCCTGGCCGGAGCGGTGCTGCCGGGGTGTGAGTGCGCCTCGGTCCCCGTGGCCTCGGGGCTGATCAAGCGGGGCGTCACGCCGGCGGCGGCGCTGGCGTTCCTGCTGTCCTCGCCCGCGATCAACCCGGTCGTGCTGGTCGCCACCGCCGTGGCCTTTCCCAACGAGCCGCTGATGGTGCTCGCGCGCTTCGCCGCTTCGCTGGTGGCGGCCGTGGGGGTGGGCTGGCTGTGGCTGCGGTTCGGAAAGACCGAGTGGATCCGCAACCGCGCCCATCACCACGGCTCGTTCCTCGAGGCGATGCGGCACGACCTCCTGCATGCCGGCGGCTTCCTGATCGTGGGCGGGCTGGCCGCCGCCACGCTCAACGTCGTGGTGCCGCGCGAGTGGCTGACGGCGGTGGCGGAGGTGCCGTGGCTGGCGGTGCTGGTGCTCGCGGCGCTCGCCGTGCTGCTGTCGATCTGCTCGGAGGCGGACGCGTTCGTGGCGGCCTCGATGTCGGCCTTCTCTCCCACGGCGAAGCTGACGTTCATGGTGGTCGGGCCGATGGTCGACCTCAAGCTGATCGCGCTCCAGACCGGGACGTTCGGCAAGGCGTTCGCGGTCAGGTTCGTCCCGGTCACCCTGGTGTTCGCCGTGGTGGCGAGCGTCGTCGTCGGATGGATCCTGCTGTGAACCGCATGTCGCAGAACCTGGTGCTGATGCTGCTCGGCGGCGCGCTCCTGAGGATCTCGGCCTTCTCCACCACCTACGTCAACTACGTCAAGCCTGGCTTTCGGCCCTTCCTCGTCGCGGCCGGGCTGGTGATCTTCGCGATCGGGCTGCTGGGGCTGGTCCGCCGATCCGCCGAGCACCATCACGGGCCGAGGGTGGCCTGGCTGCTGTGCCTGCCGGTGTTCGCGGTCTTCCTGATCGCGCCGCCCGCGCTCGGGTCGTTCGCCGCCGCCAGGTCAGAGGCGCCGCCTCCGCCGCAGGTCCTCGACGCCTACGCGCCGCTGCAGGCCGCGGGGGCGACCGAGATGAAGATGAGCGAGTTCATCGGCAGGGTCTTCAGCGACTCCAACCAGACGCTCAAGGACAGGACGGTCAAGCTGACCGGGTTCGTCACGCCGTCCAAGAAGAAGGGGCAGTGGTTCGTCACCAGGATGCAGCTGGCCTGCTGCGCCGCCGACGCCTACGCGCTGAAGGTGATCGTGCGCGGCGTGCCGCAGCCCACGCCCGACTCCTGGGTCATGGTCACGGGCACCTGGGTGCCCACCGAGGTGGACGACAACGCCACCGGCATCGTCTACGCCGAGCTCGACGCCACAGCGGTGGAGAGGGTCGACGCCCCGTCAGAACCTTACGAGTAGGTCGGCGGCCTCCTCCTCGACCTCCGCGGCCCGTAGCACCAGCTCCGGAGAGGGATCGCGAGCCACCTGCGACCACAGCTCGCCTGCCGTCCGGTAGAGAGGGGCGGCCGGATGGCCGCCCGCCTCGTCGAGGAAGTCGGCGTAGAGCGGCCTGGTGGCGCCGGGAGCGGTGTACTCCGTCTCCAGGCACTCGGGCAGCCGTCGCCTCGCGCTCTCCAGCACCTCTGGGTCGGCCAGGTGCTCGGCGAGCCTCCGCATGCCGGACAGCCCGAAGTTGACGTCGAAGGCGTTGCCCAGCACGGAGCCCGTCAGCTTGGCCGCGGTGTCCTTGATCGCCGCCTTGAGGTCGGGCTCGGCGGAGGGCGGGCCGGTGATCTCCGTCAGGTGGTGCCTGTTCTTCTTCGAGGCCGACCACTCGCTCATGAACGCGGCCACCGGCATCTGCCCGTCGAGGAGCACGACCGTGTCACCCTCGAAGCCGAGCACGGCCACGTCGTAGGGGTCCTGCCCGATCCTGCAGATCACCTGGACGCCGGTGTCCCGCGCGGCCCGCAGGTTCCGCTCGGCCACCCTGGGCGAGCCGGTCTGCCTGACCTCGTGCGGCACCCCCGTACGGGCGAGCGCCTTGCCGATCATCGGCTCGGGGTGCGCCTGGGCGACGACGGTCAGCATCGGCGGACGGCCCTTGTACCTGAAGACGAAGCACATGAACCCGATGCCGCCGCCGAGGCCGAGCCACATCGCCTCGGAATGGGTGCCGAGCAGGGCGCGGAGCAGGTGGGACTCGCGGTGCATGCGGGGAGATCTCCTCAGATGAAGGCGGCGTTGAGCCCTGTCACGTCGAGCACCCTGCGCAGCACGCCGTGCACGCCGGTGAGCCGCAGACTGCCGCCGTGCTCGCGCACCAGGCGCTGGTGCTCGATCAGCACCCACAGCCCGCTGGAGTCGCAGAAGGCCAGGCCCGCCGCGTCGATGACGATCGTGTGGACCCTCTCGTCGTGCAGGAGCACGAGCTGTTCCCGCAGCACGGGTGCGGAGACCTTGTCGAGATCTCCGTGGAGGCTCACGATCGCTGCTCCAGGGGAGCGCTCCACCGCCACAGTGAGTTCCGCCAACGAGGTGCCTCCCGCTCAGGAGCCTTCTCCGAAGGTACACCCCTGCCGCATCGAGCGTTAGCCGCTAAGGTGGTGTGCGCACTGGAGGGTTCGCATAGTGGACGAGTGCAGCCGCCTTGAAAGCGGCCAGGTCAGCGATGGCCTCAAGGGTTCGAATCCCTTACCCTCCGCCATCGACCTCCAGGCCGCGCCTGCGGCCTAGAGGTCACCCAGCTCGCCGAGCGGCTTCGTCCAGTGGTCCTGATCCTGCGGCGCCCGCGTGTCCGAGTTGATGACGACGTGCATGATCTCGTTGAAGGTCTTGAACGCGCGGTCGTCGCCGACCCGCATCTGCCCGCCGTTGATGCGCTCGTACCAGTACTTCTGCTCGTCCTCGATCCGGGGGAGCAGCTGGTTGCGGCTCAGGTTGCGCGCTTCCTCGAGAGTGAGGCGCTCGAAGCGTTGCATGCGGGGATTGTCTCACCAGGGGGAGGCGAGCGGAGGGCTTCTCTCGCCTCACATCCCCGCGAAGCCGTCCCCGACCGCCGCGGCGAGCTGCAGATACGCCTCCCTCGTCGGCTCCTGCAGCCGGTCGAGGTCGATCTCGGCGCCCTCCTCCAGATGCGGGTCGTACGGCACGCGGATGACCGTACGGCAGCGCGCCGCGAAGTGCGCCTCGAGCTTGGCGATGTCCACGGCCGACTTCGACCTCGGCCGCACGCTGCACAGCACCACCGTGGCGTCTCTCACCAGGTCGCCGTAGTGATGGGCCTCCAGCCAGTCGAGCGTCGCCGAGGCGGCCCTCGCGCCGTCCACCGAGGGCGAGCTGACCAGCACGATCTGGTCGGCCAGCCCGAGCACGCCCGACATCGCCGAGTGGAGCAGCCCTGTGCCGCAGTCGGTGATGCAGATGGAGTAGAAGTTCTCCAGCACCTGGGCGACCTGCTGGTAGTCGGCGGCGCTGAACGCCTCGGAGACCGAGGGGTCGCGGTCGGAGGCGAGCACCTCCAGGCGTGAGGAAGCCTGCGAGGTGAAGGCCCTGATGTCGACGTAGCGCTTGACCTGGGCGCGCTCGTTCAGCAGGTCGCGAACCGTCGCCGAGGTCTCCAGCTCCAGCTTGTCGGAGAGCGTGCCGCGGTCGGGGTTGGCGTCGACCGCGATCACCCTGTCGCCGCGGACCTGCGCGAGCGTGGCGCCGAGACCGACCGTGGTGGTGGTCTTGCCGACGCCGCCCTTGAGGCTGAGCACGGCGACGCGGTGGTGTCCCGTCGCGACGGGTGTGCGGGCCCTGGCGACCAGGGCGCGACGGCGACGCACCTCGGCGGGCTCACCTGGCTTGATCCACCCGGCGGAGGCCTTGTAGATCAGCCGGCGCCAGCCCTTGGAGGGGGGCGTTGCGGCGACCGCGCAGCAGAGAGTCAGGGTCGAGGCTCTCGGCGGTGGGCCTGTCGCCGGCGGCGGGACGGGCCGGCACGGCGAAGGCGGGAACCGGCGGCTGCGGGCGGCGGCGTACGGGGAACGGCTCCTCCTGCACGGCCACCTCCACCGACGGCGGCTCGGCGAAGCTCGCCCGCTCGAACGAGGGCGGCTCCTCCCTGTGCCGGGGCTCCTCCCTGCGCGGCTCCTCCCTGACGCGGGGTTCACGCGGCAGGGGGTCGTCGAAGCGGAAGGCGTCGAACCTGGGCTCCGGCTCCTCGTGCCGCGGCAGGCCGGGCTCGGGAGTGTCGTCGTCGGGGACCAGCTCGCCCTGAACGGTCTCGACGTCGGCGATGCCCTCGAAGCTCTCGGCCGCCGGCTGTGGCCACGGCGGGCGCGGCCACGAAGGGTCGGTGCGCTCCTCGGGCGGCAGCGGGTCGAACATGCTGCTCTGGGGCTCGGGACGCTCCTCCGCCTGCGGGTCGAAGGCGCCCATCCGGTAGGAGTCGGTGTCGTCGGGGCGGGGAAGCGGCTTCAACGGCGCGAGGAAGGCGTCGTCGTCGTCCCTGCCGAACGTGGGAGGCCGCTCGGCCTCGACCGAGGACTCGAACCACTCGGCCGCCTCCACCTCCTCGGCGGGCAGCTCCTCCGCCGCGGCCTGGCCGTACACGGAGTCGACCGCGGCCCTGAACAGGGGCGGGGTCGGAGTGTCCTGCTCGGTGGGCACCGACAGCCAGGGGTCCTTCGGGTATGGCGAAACGACGGTCTCGTCCGTGGCCACGGCGCCGGTCTTGGCGCTGACCTTGACGGGTTCCTCGTCGGTCTCCTTGATGGCGTCGAGCCACGCGAGCTGTTCCTCGAGAGACTCTTCACGATCGTGTCGTGCCACCGTGTTCCCCCTCGGGATGGGCGTAAAGGGGCAGCAAACACATTGCACATTAACGCCCCGTGTTCCGTTGAACGCAGGCAACCCGCAACTTCCCTGCCCCGCTACCTTGGGTCACATGCGAGCGATTGTCATCACCAAGCCCGGCGGACCCGAGGTTCTGGAGTGGCAGGAGGTGTCGGATCCGCGCCCTGAGCGGGGAGAAGTCGTGATCGATGTCACTGCCTCCGCGGTCAACAGGGCGGATGTCATCCAACGGCTAGGTTTCTATGACCCACCGCCCGGCGCCTCCCCGTATCCGGGGCTCGAGTGCTCGGGGGTGGTCTCGGAGGTCGGTCCCGACGTGGTCGGGTTCGCGGTGGGTGACAGGGTCTGCGCCCTGCTGTCCGGGGGCGGGTACGCCGAGCGCGTCGCCGTCCCGTGGGAGCAGGTGCTGCCCGCGCCCGAGGGACTGTCGCTGACCGAGGCGGCGGGGCTGCCCGAGACGGTCTGCACCGTCTGGTCCAACGTCTTCATGACGGCCAGGCTGCGGCGCGGGGAGACGCTGCTGGTGCACGGCGGCGCGAGCGGCATCGGCACGACGGCGATCCAGATCGCCAAGGCGTTCGGCTCGCGCGTGGTGGTGACCGTCGGCTCTCAGGAGAAGGCCGAACGCTGCCTGGAGCTGGGGGCCGACGAGGCGATCAACTACAGGACCGAGGACTTCGCCGAGCGGGTCGAGGCGGACGTGATCCTCGACATCATGGGCGCCAAATATCTCCCAGGGAACGTCAAAGCTCTCAAGACGGGCGGACGGCTGGTCGTGATCGGTCTCCAGGGCGGCGCCAAGGGCGAGCTCGATCTCCACATGCTGACCAGGAAGCGAGCCGCGGTGCACGGCACCACGCTCCGATCCAGGCCGACAGCCGAGAAGGGCGTGGTCGTGCGCGGCGTCGTCGGCGATGTCTGGCCGCTGGTGTCGGCGGGCGCCGTCAGGCCGGTCGTGCACGCGCAGGTGCCCATGGCCGAGGCCGCCAAGGCGCACGAGATGCTCGATTCAGGAGAGCACGTCGGAAAGATCCTGCTAGTAGGTTGAGAGCTATGAACGCTGAGGAGAACGCCCCCCACATCGTGGTGGTGGGACCCGAGGGCTTCAGCGCCCAGGGCGATAGCGCTGAGAACGGTGAGCAAGAGGAGCGGTCGATCGCCAACCTGGTCGAGCAACCCGCCAAGGTGATGCGCATCGGCAGCATGATCCGCACTCTGCTGGAGGAGGTCAGAGCCGCGCCTCTTGACGAAGCCAGCCGCAAGCGGCTGAAGGAGATCCACGAGAGCTCCATCAAGGAGCTCGAGGACGGTCTGGCGCCCGAACTGGTCGATGAGCTCGAACGGTTGTCGCTGCCCTTCACCGACGACAACGGCACGCCGCCGAGCGACGCCGAGCTGCGCATCGCGCACGCTCAGCTGGTCGGCTGGCTCGAAGGTCTGTTCCACGGGATCCAGACCACGCTGTTCGCGCAGCAGATGGCCGCCAGGGCCCAACTGGAGCAGATGCGCAAGGCGCTGCCCGGCGGGATGGCCCAGGAGAGCCACCGGCCCAGCGGCACGGGTCCTTACCTGTAGAGGTTCTCCAGCACGAGGGCCACGCCGTCTTCGTCGTTCGCCGCGGTCACATGGTCGACCGCGGCGAGCACGTCGGGATGGGCGTTGGCGACCGCGTACGAGGTGCCTGCCCAGGCGAGCATGGGCAGGTCGTTCGGCATGTCCCCGAACGCGATCACCTCGTCCGGCTTGATCCCGTTCCTCGTCGACAGCGCGGCCAGGGCGGAGGCCTTCGTCACGCCCTGCGCGCTCATCTCGATCAGCGCCCTGCCGCTCGAGTGCGTCGCGGTCACCAGGTGCCCCACGAGATCCTGGACGGCATCGTGCAGGCTGTCGGGGTCCATCTCGGGATGAAGTGCCAGGAGTTTGGCGCACGGACGCGAGGTGAGCGTCGAGGCGCCCACTCTGAGGCCCGCCACCGCCTTGCTGTCCATGCCGCCCAGCCGGAAATCCGACTCGTGCGCAAATCCACCTTCGTACTCGACCGAAAATGCCAGTTCGGGCACGTTCGCTCGAAGCTGAGCGACCACCTCTCCAAGCACGTCGGGCTCGATGAGGTGCGACTCGACTATCCGTTCGGTGTGCAGGTCGTAGACAAGGGCGCCATTGGCGCAGATGGCAAGTCCGCGATGGCGTACGGCGTCGGCGACCACACTCATCCACCTGGGCGGACGGCCGGTGACGAACACCAGCATCGCCCCAGTTCGCTCCACGTCGGCGAAGGCGGCGGCGGTGCGGGAGGAGACGGTTCCGTCGGTGCGCAGAGCGGTTCCGTCGAGGTCGGTGGCCACCAGTCGCGGGGCGGCGGAGAGGCTCGGCATAACAGCTTCCAGTTTGCCCTGTGATGCCGCAGTCCAGAAATCTTCGTGGCAGAGGGAACACCAAGGCGGCGGAATGGTGTTAGATGTGATGGCGTTGTATTAGCTGATCCCGTAGTGAAAACCGGCATGTGATTGTCTGAGCCACCCCGGGTGCCTGCTGTATACGACACACCGGGATTCGCGAGGTGCGGGTCCCATAGATACACATCCTGAGGGAGAGCTTTTATGGCTCAGGGAACCGTCAAGTGGTTCAACGCTGAGAAGGGCTTCGGCTTCATCGCCCCGGACGGCGGTGCGCCGGACGTGTTCGTGCACTTCTCCGAGATCGTCGGCAACGGCTACCGCAGCCTTGAAGACGGGGCGCGGGTCGAGTTCGAGATCACGCAGGGACAGAAGGGGCCGCAGGCCTCCCAGGTCCGTGCCATCTGACCTGATAGCTACGAGATAAGAGCCGAGGATCTTCGGATCCCCGGCTCTTTTCGTCTCCAGGGGCCGTCACCGATACACCAGCCCCGACAGCCGCCACGCGAGCTTCCTGCGGAAGGGCGGCAGCACCGCCAGGCCCCTCAGCACGAGGTTGCGCAGCGGACGCAGCCTGCGGTCCACCGTCGCCAGCGCCGTGAGCCTTCCGGCGAACGCCACCACCTGCTCGGCCACCGGCCGCCTCACCGCCGCGTAGGCGTCGAGCGGGGCCGCCGAGCCGCTGCGGAGCGCCTGTCCCAGCGCCTCGCCCAGGGCCGCCGCGTCCTGGAGCCCCGCGTTCATCCCCTGCCCGCCCGCCGGGCTGTGCACGTGGGCCGCGTCGCCCGCCAGCACCACCCGGCCCGAGCGGTAGGCGTCGGCGACCCTGTGGTGCACCCTGAAGCGCGAGCCCCAGACGACCTCCTCGACCACCACGCGCTCCTTCACGGGGCCGCGCGCGTCGAGCAGGCGCTGCACGAAGGCCACGTCGGGACGCTCCGGCGCCTCCTCGACGGTGGCCACGATCCTGAACGTGCCCCCTGGCAGCGGCGCGACCACCACGAGCCCGTCGGGCGAGAAGAACAGCTCGACCTCGTCGGCGGGCACGCCGCCGCTGAGCCGTACGTCGGCCAGGGAGAACGACTCGGCGTAGGTGCCGCCGGTGAAGCCGATCCCCACCTGCTCGCGCACGGTGCTGTGCATGCCGTCCGCGCCGACCAGGTAGCCGGCCCGCACCTGGCTGCCGTCGGCGAAGGTCGCCGTCGCCCCCTCGGCGTCCTGCTCCACGGCCACCACCCTGTACGGCCTGGCGACCCGCCCGCCGAGCTCCTCGAACCTGTCCAGGAGGATCCGCTCGGTGTCGGCTTGGGAGATCATCAGCGTGTAGGGATAGGGGGTCGGCAGCCGCGAGAAGTCCACAGGGACGAGCACCCTGTCCCTGTCCCTGATCGTGAAGCGCGGCGAGTGGATGCCGAGCCCCGTCATCTTCTTCGTGACGCCGAGCGGCTCCAGCACCTCCAGCGTGCGGGCGTGCACGACGGCCGCCCTCGAGGTGTTGTCCCCCTCGGCCTGGTCGTCGGCGATCGTGACGTCGAACCCCTGCTGGACGAGGGAGACGGCGACGGCGAGCCCCGTGGGCCCCGCTCCGATGACGAGCACGTCGGTGGTGACGTTCATGATGCCCTCCACTTGGTCAACGCTTGTTGGCATCACTATCGCCCCGCCCGCCTAGTCATGTCAACACTTGTTGGCCTACAGTTGTTGACATGAGGAGATCGTCCGAGGACACCAAGGCCGCGATCCTGGCCGCCGCCCGCGAGCGCTTCGGCGCCGACGGGTACGAGAAGGCCACGATCAGGGCCATCGCCGGCGACGTGGGCGTCGACCCGGCCATGGTGATGCGCTACTTCGGCAACAAGGAGAAGCTCTTCGCCGCCGCCGCCCACTTCGACCTGCGCTTCCCCGACCTGGCCTCGACGCCGCGCGAACAGGTCGGCACGGCGATGGTCGGCCACTTCCTCGACCTGTGGGAGACCAGCGAGGCCCTTCAGGTGCTGCTGCGCACCGGCGTCACCAACGAGGCCGCCGCCGAGCGGATGCGCGAGATCTTCGCCGCCCAGCTCGGCCCGCTCGCCGCCCGCCTCTGCCCCGACCCGGCCACGGCGCCCACCCGCGCGGGCCTGGCCGCCTCGCAGATCCTCGGCCTGGCGCTCACCCGCTACGTCCTGCGCCTGCCGCCCGTCATGGCCATGACGCGCGAGGAGGTCGTCGCCTGGCTCGGTCCGACCCTCCAGCGCTATCTCACCGAATGACAGAAGGATCACGGGTACGGCACGAATGTCCCCTCTCGCGAACCCCTGCCAGGCCCCCGCCCTCCAACCGGGCATGAGGTACGCCTGGCTGTGCCACCCCGTGACCCTCGTCTCGGTGATCGTCTTACTGGTCAACGATCATCTGCTCAAGCAGGCCTGGCCCGGGTTCGTCACCGGCAAGCTGAGCGACGTCGCCGGCCTCCTCGTCGCCCCGCCCCTCCTGGCCCTCCTCCTGCGCCGCGGGGCCGACGCCGCGGCCGTCCTGCTGACGGGAGCCCTCTTCGCGGCCGTCAAGACCACGGAAACGGGCGCGGAGGCGGCCTCCCAGGCCTGGACCCTGGTGGCGGGCCATTCGCGTGTCCTGGCCGATCCCACGGACCTGCTGGCCCTGCCCGCCCTCGCCCTCGCCTGGTGGGTCCGCTGCCACGCCCACGAGGTCCCCACCAGAACGAGAACCCTCATCGCCCTCCCCCTGGCCGTCCTCGCCGTCACCGCCACCTCGGCGGTGCCGCCGGTCCCCGCCTCCAGGGACGTCTGGATCGAGGGCACGGCGATCGTCACCAAGGTGGAGGGACGCGAGATCGACCTGCTCTCCCTGGACGGCGGGGCCACCTGGACCCCTCGCCCGACTCGGCCCGATGGCAGGGACACGGCCCAGTCCGCCGCCTGCGTGCACGGACAGGGACAGCGCTGCTACCGGATCGTCAAGGGCCTGATGAAGGTCGAGGAGTCCGACGACGGTGGAAGGACCTGGCGACCCTCATGGGAGGTGCCGTCCGGCCGGGTGCACCTCCTGGAACGGGCGCTGGCGCCCGAGCCCTACGACATCTTCGGGCGCGCCGGCCACGACCCGGTCAGACCGATCGCCTCGGTCACGCTGGCCGTGCAGCGAAGGCCGGGCGGGCACGTGGTGGTGGTCGCCAACGGGCTCGACGGGGTCGCGGTGAGGAACGAGGCGGGCGCGTGGCGGCGACTCGGATTCGGCAGGAGCGACAACGTGTCCGAGGCCGACGCGACCCCGCTGCGCCGGTTCGCCTGGCAGGTGGATGACGAGAACGCTGTCGCCGTCCTCGCCGGGCTGGGCGTGTTCGCGCTGGCGCTGGGGGTCAGCAGACCACGTAGATCTGTCGCGATCACGGTCGCGATCACCGTCGTCTCCTGCGCCTGCGCGACGATGCTGCCACTTGGCGCAGGCGAAGGCAGGGGAGCCCTGGTGACAGGCGTGCTCGGGATCTTGGCTCTGATCCTCGCATTGATCACCCTGCTGGGACTGGCAGGGGTCGCGGGGTTGAAGGCGAGGGAGCTGACGGCGGCGTTCGGGGCGGGGGTCTTCACCGCGCTCGCGGTCGCGCTGCCGTTCCACGGGTGGAGCGCGGGCTGGCCCGAGGACCACGGTACGGCGCTCGGCCTCTCCGTCGTCCTCGGGCTGGCCACGGCGGCGACCGGGCTGGTCGCCGCCAGGCGGACCGCTACTTGATCGGCTCCAGGACGTCGAGCCCGACGTAGGGGCGCAGGGCCTTGGGGACCACGACGGAGCCGTCGGCCTGC
Organism: Nonomuraea roseola; assembly: GCF_039535395.1. NCBI lineage: Bacteria > Bacillati > Actinomycetota > Actinomycetes > Streptosporangiales > Streptosporangiaceae > Nonomuraea > Nonomuraea roseola. The sequence continues at coordinate 2,677,302 of NZ_BAAAXC010000015.1, read as the reverse complement.
TGGTGGTTCTCGAGGATGGCGACGATCCAGCGCGTCGTGGCCAGCGTGCCGTTGAGCGTGGCCAGGTGCTGGGGCTTGCCGTCCTTGTCGCGGAAGCGGGCGCCGAGCCTGCGGGCCTGGAACTCGGTGCAGTTGGACGTCGAGGTCAGCTCGCGGTAGCGCCCCTGGGTGGGGATCCACGCCTCGCAGTCGAACTTGCGGGCCGCGGACATGCCCAGGTCGCCGGCGGCCGTGTCGATGATGCGGTAGGGCACCTCGATCTTCGCCAGCATGTCCTTCTCCCACGCCAGCAGCCGCTGGTGCTCCTCCGCCGCCTCCTCGGGGCGCACGTAGGAGAACATCTCCACCTTGTCGAACTGGTGGACGCGGATGATGCCGCGGGTGTCCTTGCCGTAGGAGCCCGCCTCACGGCGGAAGCAGGACGACCAGCCCGCGTAGCGCAGCGGCAGCTGCGAGCCGTCGAGGATCTCGTCGGCGTGGTAGCCGGCCAGCGAGACCTCGGAGGTGCCGACGAGGTAGAGGTCGTCCTCGGGCAGGCGGTAGATCTCCTTGTCGTGCGCGACGTGGAAACCGGTGCCCGCCATGGTCTCCGGCTTGACCAGCACGGGCGTGATCATCGGGACGAAGCCCGACTCGATCGCCTGCTGCATGGCCATGTTGAGCAGGCCGAGCTGGAGCCTCGCCCCTGCGCCGCGCAGGAAGAAGAAGCGCGAGCCCGAGACCTTGGCGCCGCGCTCCATGTCGATGGCGCCGAGCAGCTCGCCCAGCTCCAGGTGGTCGCGCGGCTCGAAGTCGAACGCGCGGGGCTCGCCCACGGTCTCGAGCACGACGTAGTCGTCCTCGCCGCCGTGGGGCGCCTCGGGCTGGACGATGTTGGGGATCGTGCCGATGAGCTCCTCGAGCTCGACGGCCAGCTTCTCGGCCTCGGCCTCCGCCGACTTGACCTGCCCCGCGAGCTCCTTGGCCCGCTGGAGCAGCGCCTGCTTCTCCTCGCCTGAGGCCTTGGAGACCGACTTGCCCATGGACTTCTGCTCGGCGCGCAGGGACTCGAAGGAGGTCAGCGCGGCGCGGCGGCGCTCGTCGAGGTCGAGCAGCGTGTCGACGACGGTGTCGTCCTCACCGCGGGCACGCTGCGACGCCCGTAGCCGGTCGGGGTCCTCACGAAGGGTACGCAGGTCAATCACCCCCCAAGGCTACCTAGGTGCGCAGTGCTCCCACACCCGATATCCCGTACGGCACGGCGTCGAGGCGCTCGCTCACACCTGACCCGCGCGCACGCGCGCCAGCCAGTCGCTCGCCTCGGCGAACTCGGTGTCGGCCGTGCCGCGCTTGATCTGGGGCGCCACGCCGTCGGCCCGCGGGTAACTGCCGAGGAAGCGGACCTCGCCGCAGACGCGGTGCAGCCCCGAGATCGCCTCGCCGACACGGGCGTCGGCCACATGGCCCTCGAAGTCGAAGTGGAAGAAATAGCGGCCGATGCCCTCGCCCGTGGGGCGCGACTCGATGCGGCTCAGGTTGACCCCGCGCATCGAGAACTCCGTCAGCATCTCCAGCAGCGCGCCAGGATGGTCGTCGGCCAGGAAGACCACGAGCGTGGTGCGGTCGGAGCCGGTCGGCTCGGGCAGCGGCCCTGGGCGCGACACCCTGACGAACCGGGTCTCGGTGTCGGAGCGGTCGCCGATGTCGGCCACCACCTCGACCAGCCCGTAGTGCTCCCCTGCGATGCGCGCGGCGATGGCGGCGTCGTACGGCGAGCCGGGCAGCGACACCTCCTGGGCGGCGGCGGCCGTGGACGGCGCGGCGACGACCACGGCGTCGGGCAACTCGCGCGCGAGGAAGGCCCTGCACTGGGTGATCGCGGCGGGGTGGGTGTAGACGCGCTTGATGTGCCAGAGCGAGGTGTCGGGCCTGGCCAGCAGGGAGAAGCGCACGGGCAGCAGGAGCTCGGCGGAGATGAGCAGCGGCTCACCCCAGGCGAACTCGTCGAGCGTGGTGGTGATGGCGCCCTCGAGTGAGTTCTCCAGCGGGACGACGGCGCCGTCGGCCTCGCCTGAGCGGCACGCGTTGAGCGCGGCGCTGACTGTGGCGCAGGGCAGGCGCTCGGCGTTTGGCTCCATGAGCCGCAGGGCCTCTTCGGTGAAGGTGCCCTCTGGCCCCAGGTAGGCGAGGCGAGACATACCTACAGGGTAGTCAACGTCTTGCCATCTGGGGCTCGAACTCGGGACCGAGGCCGAGCCTGGCCGCGCGCACCGCCTCCTCCTCCTCTGGGGACAGCTGCTGCTGCCCCTTCCCGCCCACGACGGGACGCACGTAGGTGCGTGTCTCGGAGCGGCCGTTGATGGAGGTGAGCACGATGCCGTCGCCTAGGCCGTTGATCATCGCGACGGAGAAGGAGAGCCGCCCTGTCATCTCCGCCAGCGCGTCGTAGCGGTAGACCGCGACGTCGCGGATGGCCTTGAGGTCGCCCCTGCTCTCGCCGGCCTGCCTGGTGATCATCCGCTGGCAGTCGTCGACGGCCGCTCGCGCCTGCCTGAGTGCCACATATCCGATGACGACGCCGCTGACCCCCGCGAGCACGCCCACGATCATCCAGAGAGTAATCAGCACATCACCAAGAGTGTCACAAGATCTGGCGTCGTTTGGGCAACCAGACCCCGAGCAGCCAGACGAGGGCTATCGCGCCCAGCCCGAAGGCGTTCTGCACGATCTTGCCGATGACCGGGCTGACGACCGGGATCTCGGCCGCCTTGATCGCAACCCCCCACCAGGGGATCGGCACCACGTAGAAGAGCCACACGCCCGCGGCCACCCGCAGGCGCACCACGTCGCGTCCGTCGCCGACCAGCGCGCCGAGGACGACGACCACCCAGGCCAGGTGGTGGATCCAGGCGACGGGCGACAGCAGCACGGCCATGAGCCCGGTCAGCGCGACCGCGGTCATGGTGTCGAGCCTCTCGAAGGCGTGGCGGGCGTAGCGGAAGCCGTACCACGCGACGACGGCCACGAGCGCGAGCCAGAGCACCGACGTCAGCCACTCGGGAAGGTAGAGCCTGATCAGCATGCCGCGCATCGACTGGTTGGTGGTGGCCGCGTTCGCGCCCAGGCGCTCGGGGTCGAGCAGGGCCCTGAACCAGAAGTCGACCGCGTCGCGGGGGATGACCGCGAACGGCATCAGCGTGAACGCCGCGGTGGAGAAGGCCGCCATCCAGAACGTCTTCCACTGCCTGGTGACCAGCAGGTAGATGAGGAAGACGCCGGGCGTGAGCTTCACCGCCGTGGCCAGGCCGATCAGGAACCCGCGCGGCCACCACGGCCGCTTCGCCACGCAGTCAGCCAGGCACAGCGCCACGAGCAGGATGTCGACCTGCCCGAAACGCACCTGGTCGCGGATCGGCATCAGGTAGGCGCACGCCACCATGAGGAACGCGAACACCAGCGGGTTCCTGTTCACCTGCCTGAACGCGAAGCCGACGGTGACAGCCAGCGCGGCGAAGACGCCGGCCGTCCACACCCACTGCGCCGTCTCCCACGACATCCAGGCCAGCGGTACGGCCAGCAGCGCCGCGACCGGCGGATACGTGAAGGGCAGCAGCTGCGGCGCGGGGGTGAAGAAGTCGTAGACCGGACGCCCCTCCAGCAGCATCTGCCCGCCGGTGCGGTAGACGTCGAGGTCGACGAGGCGCTGGTCGTCCGCGTTGGTCAGCCACGTCTCGACGAGCGGCCACACGGCCAGCACGACGAGCACCGCGGCCAGCGGCCACAGCCACCACCGCCGCCTGATCGAGGGCGCTCCACCACCTGTCACGATGTGGCACGTTACCGTGGCTCTAGCCGTTCTTGGGCGTTGACTCTGGGGGTCCCCGCATGCCGTACCGCACCCTGGCGCGCCTCTGCCTGGGCCTGCTCGCCCTGCTTCCCGTCCTCGTGGGGGCGGCCTCGGGCACGGCGGGCGCCGCCGCCGAGAGCAGGGTCGCGGTCGTCGGCGTGCCCGGGCTGCAGTGGAGCGACCTCGACCAGGCGCGCACGCCGCACCTGTGGAAGCTCGTCGGCGAGGGCGCCTCCGCCTCGCTCTCGACGCGCGTGGTGCCGCCGCCGAACAGGGGAACCTCCTGCCCGATGGCCGGGTGGCTGACGGTGTCGGCCGGTCAGCGCGCGGGCGCGCCCGGCTGCGTCATGCCGGAGCCGCCCATCGGCGGGGCCGTGCCCGGCTGGGCGGAGCTGACCGCCTTCCAGGACAGCACCGGCTACGACGCGATGCTCGGCACGCTGGGACAGACCGTCGAGGACGCGGGCGGCAGGGTCGCTGCCATCGGGCCGGGCGCGGCCCTCGGCGCCGCCGACAGGTCAGGGAAGGTCGCGGCCTACGCCGACGCCCCCGAGGGCCTGGCCGACCCCGCCTCCTACGACCTGATCGTGATGGAGGCCGACCAGCTCGCCCGCGCGTGGACGGCGCTGCCCCCCGACAGCGACGGCGTGCCGCCCGACCTCACGGCGGCCGCCAGGCGGAGCGCCGCGGCCGAGGCCGACCGCAGGATCGGCGCGTTCCTCGACAGGCTGCCCCCGGGCACGACGGTCCTGGTGGCAGGGGTCTCCGACACCTCGGCGGCCGCGCACCTGCACGTCGCCCTCGCGTACGGAGGGCCGTACCGCCACGGGTTCCTGACCGCCACCTCCACCCGCCAGGACGCGCTCGTCACGATCACGGACCTCACCGCGACCACGATCAAGAACCTGGGGCTCGCCGTGCCCGCGGGCGTGGTCGGGCGCGGATGGGAGAACGGCGGCGAGGCGCCCCCGACCGTCGCGGAGAGCGTCACCCGCCTCGCCGACGAGGACCTCGCCAGCCAGGTGCTCAGAGAGGTCAGAGGGCCCTTCTTCGCCGTCTTCGTGGCGGTGCAGGTGCTCTTCTACGCCGTCGCCGCGCTCGTCCTGCGCAGGCGCCGTTCGTCCCGGAACGCCGAGGCGCCTGTCGAGGACGCCGCGAGGTCGCGGGTGCTGGTCGCCGTCCAGGTGGTGGCCGTGGTCAGCGGCGCCGTCGCGGTCTCCACCTTCCTCGCCCAGCTGGTGCCGTGGTGGAGCCTGCCCGCCGCGATGCCCGCGCTGATCGTCACGATCCTCGCCTTCGCCGGGCTCATCACCGCGCTGGCGTTCGCCGGCCCGTGGCGGGCACACGTGCTCGGCCCGCTCACCGTGGTCGCGGGCGTCACCTCGCTGGCCCTCCTCGTGGACGTCATGACCGGCTCCAGACTCCAGGTCAACGCCGTCACCGGCTACGAGCCCGTCACGGGAGGGCGCTTCTACGGCTTCAGCAACATCGCCTTCGCCGTCTACTCCACCGGCACCGTCCTCGCGCTGGCGGGCCTGGCCCAGTGGCTGCTCGGCCACCTGCGCAGGAGCGTGGTCGTGCTGGTGTGCGCGGTCTACGGGGCGTTCGCGGTCTTCGCCGACGGCTGGCCGGCGTGGGGCGCCGACTTCGGCGGCGTCCCCGCGTTCGTGATCGGCCTGGCGGTCTTCCTCATCCTGCTGTCGGGCCGCAGGGTCTCGCTGCTCAAGCTGCTGCTGGTCGGGGCGGCAGGCGCGGCGCTCATCGGGGCCATCGCCTTCGCCGACTGGCTGCGCGCCGCCGACCAGCGCACCCATCTGGGCAACTTCGTCCAGCAGATCATCGACGGACAGGCCTGGACGGTGGTGTGGAGGAAGTTCAGCTCGATGGTCGGCATCACCGTCGGAAACTGGCAGCTCACCCTGCTGTCCCTGGTGGCGCTGGCCTTCCTGTTCTTCGTCCTGGACCGGCCCTCGCGGTGGGGGGCCTCGGCGCTCGGCCGCGCCTACGGCTTCGCCCCGACCCTGCGCGCGGGCCTGTTCGGCGCTCTGACCTGTGCTTTCGTCGGCTTCCTCGTCAACGACTCGGGCATCGCGATCCCCGCCATGGCGCTCACGGTGGCCGTGCCGCTCACTCTGGCCGCGTGCGTGCGCGCGCTGCAGCTCGCCACGCCCACCACGCAAGACCCGCCGTCAGCGCCAGCAGCGACCACGGCACCACCTGCTGCCTGACGACGGTCCTGAGCCACTCGAGGTCGGCGGGCTGGCCGTCCACCCTGGCAGGCAGGTAGGCCAGCGACAGCAGGGTCAGGTGCGCGGTGAGGAAGAGGTCGACCCTCGACGCCGCCACCATGGCGACCAGCGCGAAGGCCAGCCCGTCGTACCAGGGCAGGATGTACGGCGTCGCGAACACGTACGCGACGACGAGCACCGCCGCCACCCTCGCCGCGTGGGCGGGCGGCGGCTGGAGCCTGAACAGCGCCCACGCCAGCAGGGCCATCACGACCACCGCGCCCACCTGGATCTCGCCCCTGTAGGCGCTGCCCTCTCCGACGACCGCCTGCAGCCATCCCTGGACGAGCTTCCAGAAGGAGGCGTGCGAGATCGCCTTGCCCGCCCTGCTCACCTGGTCGAAGGCGTGCGTCCCCGCCCAGAGGTAGCCGAGCGCGGCCACCGCGAGCGCCACGCCCGCGACCAGCGCGAGCCGCCGTGGCCGCCGCCTGAGCTCCCACGCGGGCCCGAGCGCCACCAGGCCCACGTTGAGCTTCACCGCGACGCCGAGCCCGAGCAGCGCTCCTGACGCCGCCAGCCGTCCTCTGGACACCGCGGCCTCCGGGAGAGAAGGGCCACGGGCGCTCACCACCAGCGCGGCCACCATGAAGGCGATGGCCAGCGTGTCGACGTGCAGCCCCGCGACGAGCTGGTAGAGCAGCAGCGGGTTGGCCGTCCACAGCAGGGCCGCCCTCAGCCGCAGCGCGGGATCGTCGCGGGTGAGACGGTCGAGCAGCAGCCCCGCGGCGATGAACGCGGTCGCGTTGACCAGCGCCATCACGAAGATGGTCAGCCTGACGGAGTCGCCGCCGACCCAGCTGGCCAGCGCCTGCACCGCCGTGGCCACGGGCCCGTAGACGCTGGGCTCCTCCCGCCACGGCGCCTCCACGGCCGCCGCGACGGGATCGCCTGGAAGGTCGGCCGCGCCGCTGACATAGGGGTCGATCCCGAGCGTGACCATGCGCCCGTAGGCGGCGTAGTTGAGGTGGTCGGCCGATCCGGAGGGTGGCAGGAACGCCAGCGCGGCGGCGGCCAGGCAGCCTCCCAGCACCAGCGCCCGCGCCGCGCCCTCGCCGAGGGCCCGGGTGCGCCGCAGGCCGCAGAGGAGGCCCAGGCCGCCCAGGACGACGGCGAGCGCTCCGAGCGCGATCACGAGGTGCGATGAGGGCCGCGCGTCGAGGGAGTACGGCGGCTGCCAGCCAGGCCCTTCGAGCCCCGGCACCATCGCCGAGGGCCCCAGCAGTCCGATGGTGATCGTCAGCAGCACGGATCCGGCGATGAGCACCGGCGCGGCGCGCGCGGCGAGCCCTGGCCCCGCCTCGGTCCTTGCCTGCGATGTCACCTGCAGATTCCAGCACATCACGGGGACAGGCCGCATCCGGGAGGACGACGGCCAGGCCGGATGGACTACGACCTGAGCTTGGCGAGGTTGTCGCGGATCACCGGCTCGCGGATGGCCAGGGCCCGTGCCACGTCACGAAGCTGCCGTGCTCTGTGCAGCTGGGCGTGCCAGTCGGTGCCCGTCGCACGGTGGGCCATCTCCACCTCGACCTCGACCACCCTGAACCCCTTGCGCACCAGGTCGATGGTCAACCCGGTCTCCACGCCGAAGCCGTGCGCGAGGGGCCTGGCGGCCTCGAAGGCCTCCCTCGTCAGGCAGCGCTGGCCGTTCAGGGGCTGGGTGGCGGAGAAGCCTGAGGCCCCGCCTGATCCCGTCGCGCGAGAGACGGACCACGACGCCGTGGCCGCCCAGCTTCACCCTGGTGGCGAAGACCGCGATGGTCATGTCCGCCTCGCCTGCACGTACCGGCTCCACGAGGGCGGCGGCCGCGCGGGCGGTCTCTCCCAGGTCGGCGTCGAGGAAGAGCAGGTGCCTGGGCACGGCGGCGTCGAGGAGCCGCACCGCCTCCGCGCCGCTCTCCATGGCGCTCGCCTTGCCACGGTTGCGGCTGTGGCGTACCACTCTGGCGCCCGCGGCGCGCGCGACCCTGCCCGTCTGGTCGGTCGAGCCGTCGTCGACGACCACGACGAGATCGACGCCTGGCAGCTGGAGCGCCGCCGTCACGGTGGCGCCGATGCGTTCGGCCTCGTCCTTGGCGGGGACGACGACCGCGGTGTCCGTCACGAGCCCTCTGAGATCAGCAGCTCCTCAGGCACTTCCTCGTGCACGGTGAAGACCGAGTCGAGGCCTGTTACCTGCAGGATCTTCCTGACGGCGGGCCGCGGCGCGGCCACCTCGAGCTGCCCTCCACGCTCCCTGACGCGCTTGAGCGCCGAGAGCAGCACGTTCATCCCGGTGGAATCGCAGAAATCCACCTGGGACATGTCTATGACCACACGGCTGGGCCCGTCCTGCAGCAGTCGAGTGAACTCCGACTGCAGGCGGGGCGCCGTATAGAGGTCGATTTCACCGGCGATCGCCACGAGGGCCTGGCCGGCATGTGATCGAGTCGAGACCTTGAGCTCCACATGGGCAGGCTAGCGGCGTCGGAGCTCTGGGTCACGTTCTCACGCCGATAGGGGGCGGTCTGGTTTTTGTCTCCCGTTTCGGCCTCATGAAAACGCAGAGTGCGCGAAGCTTGACAGTGTGAAACCGGCAAGGCCCGGAGAGGGGTGAGGTGGTAACGGCTTCCATGCCTGTCGCGTCAGTCGCTCTGACCGGCAGGGATACCCGGCTTGGAGGTCCTCCGCACCCCGCCCGGTGCCTGAATCTCAGGGAGAGGACACTATGCAACCCACTCGCTCACGACTCGTCTCCGGCCTGCGAGCCCCGGGCCGCCGCGGGAGCAGTCGATGAACGATGACCTGTACGAGGACCCCATCCGCCAGCGACTACGTGAGCACCTGGAGGCCATGCTGGTCCGCGCGGACAAGGCCGCCTCGTGGCGCGAGGAGACCGGCCGCCTTCGCGGACTGGTCAACCATGACGGATTCGTCCCCATCCGCACGCGGCTCTCGACCGAGGACCTCGACTTCCTCGCCGACGCGCGCGACGACCTGCTCACGTTCACCGAGCTCGGGTTGCGACTGCTGGACCTGCACCAGCCGCGCGACGCTGGCGGCATCACCAGTGATCACGCCCATCCGATCCTGCGATGCCGCAGTTGCATGTGGCGCTGGCCGTGCCCGACCTTCCGCGCCTTCTCCGACTCCTTCGGCCCGCCCCCTGCGCTTTCGGAGTCCGCATGATCCGTCGTCCACAGCGGATACCGCGAAGACGTGTGCCAGCAGGACCTTGATGTAGACGGTCCGGACGTAGGTAGCCGGGGACCGCGGTCAGATCGGGCCCCTCCGGGCCCATGATCACATTGTCGGGTTTGAAGTCACGGTGGACGATGCCGACCCGATGGATCGCTGCCAGCGCCGTCAAGGTGGCCACCGCGAGCCGGTCCAGGCCACTGCCGGTCCGTGGCCCGTTGTCGGCGACCAGTAGCCGCAGAGACGGCCCGGGGATGTACTCACTGACCAGGTAGGGCCGCTCACCGCTGATGCCCATGTCCAGGACCGTCGCGGTGCAGAACGCCGCGACCCGGCGGGTGACCTCCGCCTCGCGCAGGAAGCGCTCCCGGGCCTTGGGATCGACCGCCATCCGAGCGTGCAGGACCTTGACCGCCACCTGGCGGCCCGAAGGCTCCTGACCGAGATAGACCACGCCCTGGCCGCCGTCACCCAGCACCCCGATCAGCCGATGGCCGCCGATCCACTCGGGGTCACCTGCGATCAGCGGGCCAGGACCGGGCACGCGCACCTCATCCCACGTCCCCGTCGACAGCCGACCCGGCCATCCCTGAGCCGGAACAGAACCTTTACGCACTGGGGATCGTTCTCATACGGCAGCCGTACTGACACCGCCCCTGGACGTGAGTGGACATCCACAGAAGATGATCGAAGGTGAGGCGTCTCCGAGCAGGTCTCTCCGGAATCCGTGGACGCCAGTGGACGATCGCGATCTGGTGGAGTCGGTACCCCTGGTCATGCTCACCGCTGTGTCTGGGCCGATCGAAGCGCTCAAGCGGAAATTTGCCGAGCACCGGGGTGGTGCATGCAGGGCAAGAACGACCTGCTGCCTGCGGGAAAGATGGCGTCCACGTTCGCCGGCTTCAGTCGTGACGAACTGGAGGACTCGCACGTCAGGGATGCGCTCCTGACCGGCAGGGGCGCCAAGACGGCCTGAGCCGTTCGACGGGCCGGCCCCACGACGTGCACATCAGCCGCGCCGGAGGTCGTGCTGGTGGCCCGTGGTCGATGGCTTTGTGTCGAAGCCTCTTGTGATCAACCATATGGCCAAGACCAAGCTCTGCAGGGCCAGTGGTGCGTTCAGGGCCAGGTAGGGAAGCGCGACGACATCAGCCAGGCGAAACAGCACCAAGAAGCTCGCCAGTATGGCTGATCCTGCCCCGATGAATCCCCACGCGGACAACCAGCGAGGGACGAATCTCGACCGATACAGAATGCAGAAGAACAGGAGATCGCCGAGGCTCAGCGAGAGGATCAATGCGACATGATTGACCAGGTCGCGTGCCGTCCGCAGCAGCTCACCTAAGGTCTCCAGATGGGATGCGCCCAAGGCGTCGGCTTGGGTGAATTCCTGACCCAGCACAAGAAACAAAGGCAGAAATATCACGCCTATGAGATGGAACGCCGCTGCGATCAGTCTGAATCCAAGAAAGCCCAGGCTGAGCACTTCGTTCTCCATCCGCAATAACGGATGCAGGGACAGCGCGAACCCGACATAGGCGGGGATCATGATGAACTGGGAAACTGCGCCGACGATGACCTGGCTCTCATGTGCAGAAATGAGATCGAGATAGTGGGGTTCCTCGATGACGGGAACAACACTCAGCACACCGGCGATCATGCCCACGATGACCAGTGCGCCCGCGATTGCGGTTGCTCGCCTGTTTGTATTCATCACACCTTTCCCGTAGAGCGCGGGCCGGTCGCGCTCTCTCTTACACTTGTAAGGACGTTACCCTTACAAGCGTAAGGCCACAAGGGTTCTGCGACAGAACGGGTCCGCGCCCGGAGCGTCGGCACCCCGCCTCCGCTCAGCCGGCGGCGCGTGATCGAGGCAGTGGTGGCGTCGTCGACGAGCGGGCGTCACGGCGGTCAGCATGCGCGATGTCTCCGACCCGCCGGGAGATCTCGTCTTCAGGAGATGAGGATGCCGATGCCGTCACCGAGCAGCTTCAGTCCGAGCACGAAGACCAGGGCGGCCATCACGGCGACGTTGTGCCGTACCGCCCAGTCTTTCCAGCTGCCGAGCACGGTCTTGGCCCGATCTCCCATGAACAGGAAGACTGCGAGCGGGGCCAGGAGTCCGAGTGAGCCGATGATCACGAATACGGCCAGTGTCGCGATCTGTTGTCCGCTGGGAATCCCGGACGAGCTGATCGAGGCGGCTGCGGCGAGGGTGAGCGGGGCGTTCTTGAGGTTGGCCGCCGACAGGGCCAGCCCGAGCCCGAGAACTTTGACGGGTGTGAAGCGGTCGATCGCGGCCATCCACTTCGGTAGCTCTGCCTGCGAGGTGTCCTTAGGGCGGTGCCGCCACTGCCGGGCGCCGAACAGGATGAGCAGGACGCCCAGGACGAGCTTGAGACCTCCCACCCAGGTGGCCGGCTGACCTTGGGTGGAGGAACCCCCGGCTCCGCCGATCGCCAGCATCACGCCGCCCAGGGCCGAGAGCCCCACCACCCAGCCGAGGGCGAACAGCAGTCCGTTGACACGTCCCTGTGGTGTGGCCAGGACAAGGATGATCGCGACGATCGGGAGTGGGCTGACGGCGACACCTGCCGCCAGTCCGAGTACATCACCGAGAGCTTGACCCATGGCGGCCTCCGTGTGCCGGTCAGGGATGATCTGGCCGGCAGGACGCCGCGGACTTGACCGCTGACCTGTGCAGCGCGCGTCGTGCGAATGACCAGGGCATCCATGGAGCCCCTCCTGGACATCGTCTCATCAGGCGCATCTCGCCACGGCGGCGCCGTACCAGCGGCTCACGCCATGAGCCCAACGGCCCTGACGGCGGCGTGCCCCCGTCGGGGCTCAGCCCGGCAGGCGCCGACGGTTGGCCGACGGTCAGCTTGGCGATCAGGCACGAATGAGCGATTTTTGGGCGATCCACCGACAATTTGCCCGCCAAAGGGCTGTCCGCTCGACTTGGCTGCATGCCTACGCTGGGCTGTGACCTGGGGTGACACGTGGTTTTGCCGACCCCTGTCCGATGACGGCGTAGTCCCGCAGTCGAGCCAGACAAGGGGAGATGGTCGAGCTCATGCCATCGCGATTCATTCCTTACACCCCGGACGTCGAAGCCGCCGTCCCCGATTCCGACGAGATGCTGCGGACCGTGATCGCCAAGACCGAGCGGTTCATCGCCGAATCGGTCACCGCTGAGGGCACCGGCCTGGCGGTCCGTGACGCGCACGCCAAGGGGTACGGGCTCCTCAGGGGAGAGGTCGAGATCCTCGACGAGCTGCCCGCCGAGTACGCGCAGGGCATCTACGCCACGCCGGGACGGCATGACGCGCTCGTCCGCTTCTCCAACGGTTCGCCTCACGCGGGCGCCGACGCGAGCCTCGGCCGGGCGACCGGTCTGGCGCTGAAGATATTCGGCATCCAGGGCCCGACCCTGCTGGAGGACGAGCCCGACACCGGCACCTTCGACTACGCCCTGATCAACGCGCCGGTCTTCTTCTGCAACACCGTGAAGCACTACCTGTTCATCCAGGAGCTGTTCCTCGACGCGCCGAAGTACTTCGCCCAGGGCGCGCCCGGCCGGCATCGCTTCTACCGCGAGTTCGTCACCGGCAAGGGGACCCTGGACCAGGAGGAGTGGGCGTGGGAGGAGTTCCTGGCCTTCCTCACGGTGGCAGCGCGGCCCCTGGTGAACGTGCTGCTGTCGACCTACTGGACGATGGGCGCGGTCCGGCACGGCGACTACATCGCCAAGGTGCGCCTCGCCCCTGACCCCTCCTCCGCTGCCGCGGTGCTCCATCGCGCCATCGACGTGACATCGGCGGAAGAGGTCTTCCGGCCCGCCCTGGTGGCCGAGATGAGAGACCGGCCCTACGCGTTCGACATCCAGGTCCAGCTCTGCGCCGATCTGGACCGCATGCCCGTCGAGGACCTCACCGTCGAGTGGCCCGAGCGGCTGTCCCCGTTCGTCACGGTCGCCAGGCTCCGCCTGCCGCGGCAGGACATCTCCGACGAGGAAACCCTCAAGAAGATGGACGCGCTCTCCTTCACCCCGTGGCGGGTGACGGCCGAACACGCGCCCCTCGGCGACATCATGCGGGCGCGCAAGGAGGTCTACCGCCGCTCCTCCCTCCAGCGTCACCGGCTCAACCAGCAGGAGCGCCGGGAGCCGCGCAGCGCCGACGAGCTGCCGTAGAAGACGGCGGGTGTGGCGCAGGCACCGCTGGACAGCCTTCCGGACTCCAGCAGGGAATGGACGGTAACGACCGGTTCCTGTTTCCCCGGGCCACGATGCTCGCCGCGTAACTTGTGTCGCCCCGTCCCAGCTGTGGGTGCAGCACATCGGAACGGCCAGTCGCCTTTGGCTTTACTTTCGTTCCGATGTTCCTCGACCCCTGGAATCGGTACGAATCGACCCCTCCTGCTTGACCCGCACTTTTCCGGTGGCTAACGGGGCGTAGTCAGAATGGGAAAGGAGGGCGATGGCGCCTCATCCCGAGCGCCTGGCTCCCCTCGGGCGGATCCACGGCAAGAGAGGCTCACTATGACTGCGACGTCAGACGCAACCCCATCAGGTCAGCCCGAGCGTCCGGGCATGAGGGATGGGGTGTGCAGCGAGTTCACCGTCGTTACCAAGATCAAGCCGGGCCATGCGGATGCGCTGCGCGAGGATCTCGCCACGCTCGCCGGCGGCTCGGCTGACGCCGAGGCCCGTGCAGCGCTGCGCCAGATCGGCACCCTGCACGACGCACGCCACGTGATTTTCGACAACGGCACCCGGCACATGTTCGCCAGCGTCTTCGACGGCTCCTGGGACACCTACATCGACGACTTCGGCAAGACGGCCATCGGGGGCCGCTTCGACAAGGTCTTCTCGCACACCGAAGGGTTCCCTGGCATCACCGATCCGAAGGTGAAGGACTGGTTCCTCTCCCAGCAGGCGCCCGCGGGGGTCTTCGTCAGCTCCTATCCCGATCTGACCGTTCAGCAGATCTGGAAGGACCAACGGGTGAGCGAGGCATTCCAGGCGGTGCTGGACACTCCCGAGTTCCGGGCGGCGCTGGACAACCCGGCGAACGCCGCGTTGCTGGCCACGCCGGCCTTCCAGAAACTGATGGACGAAGCCGCAGGCTAGAACCCTGAAGACAACCAAGCCCCAAGGCCGGGTCGACGTCGCAGCAGGGGCGCCGCGGGCAGTCGTCGAAACGCATGGCGGGGTTCCGGCCGCCGCGGGTTGTCCAGCTGAAAACCGATGCGGAGGCACAAGCGATCATGAACGCGGGGGCGAGCTCGAGCGGAGCCGGCGTGGGCATCGAGATCGACGACATCCAAAGCGGGGCACTGCATCCACGGCCTGCGCCGTACGTGGGAAGGTTCTTCTTCCTACGTGTAGATGACCGCCACGCCGGGCGTTCCCTGCTGCGGCGGCTGCTCCCGGCGATCGAGGGTGGTTTCCACAGCGCGGACCCGAGCCAGGACGCCTGGGTGGCGGCGGCGTTCACCCACCAAGGGCTGCGAGCCCTGGGGGTCCCCCAGGAGTCGCTGGACAGCTTTCCGCCTGCGTTCCGCCAGGGCATGGCCGCACGCGCGGACCTGATCGGGGACGTGGGTGAGAGCGCCCCGGCGCACTGGGAGCCGCCGTTCGGAACGGGTGATGTGCATATCGCGTTGAGTGCTCTCTCGCCCGATGTGGCGCGGCTGGACAAGGCTTTGGAACGAGCCCGCCTCGCCTACCGGAACACGCCTGGCGTCCAGGTGATCTGGCAGCAGGAGGTCCACCAGCTCCCGACCGGGCGTACCACCTTCGGCTTCCGCGACGGCATCAGCCATCCCAACATCGAGGGCGTCGGGCTGCCCGGCTCCAACCCCCAGGAGGCCCCCATCAAGGCCGGTGAGTTCATCCTCGGCTACCCCGACGAAACCGGCAATCTACCGCCCATGCCCAGCCCCGAAGTGCTGGGGCGCAACGGCACCTACGTTGCCGTGCGCAAGATTCACACCAAGGTGGCGGCCTGGCGCCAGTACCTGCGCGCGAACACCTCCAGCGCCCAGGAAGAGGCGCTCGTGGCGGCGAAGATGGTCGGGCGCTGGCCCAGCGGGGCGCCGTTGGTGCTGGCCCCGGAGCACGACGACCCGGCGCTGGGCGCCGATCCGCACCGCAACAACAATTTCCTGTACCGGGAGAACGACGATCGCGGCTTCCGGTGCCCTGCTGGCGCGCACATCCGGCGTGCCAATCCCCGCGATGCCACCATCATCGGCGACGCACGGATGCACCGCCTCATCCGCCGCGGCACCACCTACGGCCCGCCGCTGCCAGAGGGCGTGCTGGAAGACGACGGCGCCGACCGGGGCCTGGTCGGAGTCTTCATCGGAGCCCATATCGAACGCCAGTTTGAGTTCATCAAGACCGAGTGGGTCAACGACGGCAACTTCATCGGCTTCCCCGGCGAGAAGGACCCGGTAGCCGGGCATCACGACGGAACAGGCAGCGCCACCATCCCGGACAAGCCGATCCGGCGCCGCCTGCAGAACATGCCCAGCTTCGTGGTCACCCGAGGCGGCGAGTACTGCTTCATGCCGGGCCTGCGCGCCCTGCGCTGGCTGGCCGACCTCGAGGACTGAGGGCCTGTCCAGCCCCCGAGGACACGCCCCCTCCAGTCGCCAGAGCGGGCATCCCAAGAGACCGGTGAACGCCACTGGACGGCCTTGATCTCACTCGTAGTGAAGAGGTCTGGCACAGGCGTGGGGGATCTCCGCCCTACTTCGCACGCACGGTCACCTCCACTCGCCGCGCGTGAAAGACCAGGCGCAGCACGAAGGTGTCCAGGGCGAACAGGTCGGTGCCGTCCCAGTCGAACACCGCAACCTGCCCCGGCGGTCCTACAGCCCTCACGTTCGCCGGGTCGGTCTGTCTGCGAAACGAGGGCACATGAGGGTGTGAGACGCCAGGAAACATTGAGAGCTGCCGAGTGGACGAGCGCCATACCGCCGACATCGGCGCAGGTGTCAGCCGCCGCCCTTGCTGAAGTGCTGGTAGTCCTTGGTGCCCGACCAGGAGCCGCCCCATTCCCAGCCGACGGCGGCGAAGGCCTTCACCACGCGGTCCCCAGGATTGATGACGCCCGGCCTGTCGAGAGGGCGTTCGGTGAACCTGCGGGCGTTGGTGTGGGCGGTGTCGCCCGAGGCGGTGACGTACGGGTTCTCGCGCGGGTTGAGGTCGACGGCCTCGCCGTAGGCGTGCTTGGACCAGCTGCCCGAGCCCGTCGCCTGGCGGCAGTTGAAGGCCGAGGTGTTGTCGGCGTCGATCGAGTCGAAGTCGCTGCCCTTGAAGACGTCCACGAGCTTCATGCTCTTGATCGGGTAACGCCAGCGGTACAGCCGCTGGAAGACGCTGACGATGTCGTCGGTGACGTTCTCGCGGACCACGAGCTCGCCGGTGTGCGCCTTGTCGTCGAATCCCCAGTAGGTCATCGTGATCAGGCGCAGGTCTCTGTGGTGGACGGGGCAGCCTGGCCGCCACGAGTAGGGCAGCTGGTCGCGCTTGAGCGTGCTCACCTTCGACTCGAAGGCGGGCGGGCCCGTCGGTGTCGGCGTCGGCGGCGTCGGGGCGGGCGTCGGCGTCTGGCTCGACGTCGGGGTGGCCGTGCCGCTCGGCTCGAGGTCGGACGACGCGGTCGGAGCAGGACTGGTGCCGCAGGCGACGACCAGCGACAACACGGCTACGATGGCGCGTTTCACCTGGTCAAGCCTACTCCGTCTGCATGGGGCGACGCCCGTAAGGCGACGCTCACGGGACGACCAGAACCGTACGGCGTGCGCGCCGTACGAGCCCTCGTGCCACGGAGGTGTGCCAGGGGGAGCGGGAGCGGCCGACGACGATGGCGTCGGCCATGTGGGCGGCGGCGAGCGACTCCAGCTCCCTGACCGCGTCTCCTCGCACGCTGACGAAGCGCCACGGCACGCCGTGGTGGCGCATCTCCTCGCGCAGGTCGTCGGCCAGGTCCTCGGCGGGGTCGGGGATGATCGGCGAGCCCGCGAAGAACCAGAGCGAGGCGCTGTTGAGGCAATCGACGAAGGCGACCAGCAGGCCGGCCCTGTCACGACGGGCCAGGCCCGCCGCGTACGCCAGGGCGTTACGGCTGGGCTCCGTCCCGTCGTAGCCGACGACCAGGATGCCCGCGCCGTCCTTGCCTATCTCGAACCGGCCCTCGGGGAGCCGTTCCACGGCACGCTCAGTCCACCGCGTGGCGGCCGCGGTGGGCCAGCTCGCGCAGCGCGTCGGCCGCGTAGACGACCAGCGTGACGAAGGCGCCTCCGGCGAGCAGGCCGCCGATCCACAGGTCGTTGATCGTGGCGTCGGTCCACTCGTCGCCGCGCGGCTGGTAGCCGACCGCGAAGGGCGCGGCGACCAGCCAGAGGCCGCCGACGAACAGCAGGATGAGGGCGGCTACGCCCAGCTTGGTCTTCATCGCCTGTGTCCGTTCGTCGTGGTGAGATCCTCGCGCAGCGCCTCGACCAGCGGGGCGAGCATGGTGGCCAGCTCGGCGGAGGAGGCGCCCGTGGGAGCGGGCGCGGGGGCGGGCTCGGGTTCGGGCGCGCGCCGCCGTACGGTGACCAGGCCCCTGGTGACGAGGTCCTCGTAGATGGCGGCGGCGAAGGCCGCCGCGCCTGCCAGACCGATCACGGCCACGCCGAGACCGGTGGAGAACTCCGTGATCGTGGGGTTGGACCAGTCCTCGGACTCGGGCTGGGTGCCCAGGGCGAAGGGCGCGATCATCAGCCACAGCCCGGCGAGCAACGCCAGGACCGCGGCGACGGCGCCCACGAACTTGCGAATCATGGGGTGACTCCTTCGGTGACTCTGTTGACGGCCGGCGTGGCCTGCGCCAGCAGGGCGCGCGAGGTGGGGCGCAGCACGCTGTTGGCCACGGCCCTCGCCCTGTCGCGTTCGGGCAGGTCGTCGGGGGGCGCCATCCGCGCCACGGCCGACACCAGCGCCGAGGGCTGGCCGTTCGCCCGTTCGACGCGCTGGGCGATGAGCTCGAGCAGCAGTCCTGCGAGGACCAGGTCGTCCTTGCTCGGCTGCTTGGGCGGCTCGACGTTCCCGCGCAGCGGCAGCTCCTTCAGGAACAGCACGGCGACGAAACCGAGCAGCGCGATCGGCACGCCGACCATGAAGACGGTCTCCAGCCCCCGCGTGAAGGACTCCAGCACGATGCCCCTGATCGGCTCGGGCAGCTGCTGGATGGCCGTGGGGCTGCCCAGCGTGACCGAGCCTCCGCCGCCCGCAGGGCTGATGTGGGCGGCCCTCATGAGCTCGGCCATCTCGTCCTTGAGCCGGTTGGACAGGATCGCGCCGAACGCCGCCACGCCCACCGCGCCGCCCAGCGACCTGAAGAACGACACGCCTGAGGTGGTGGAGGCCATGTCGCGCAGCTCGGAGCCGTTCTGCGCGGCCAGGATGAGCATCTGCATCGACAGTCCGAGGCCGACGCCGAGGACCGCCACGTCCAGGCCGATCAGCCACTTCTCCGAGTCGACGTGCAGGCGTGACAGCAGGAACAGGCCGACGGCCACCAGCAGCAGGCCGAGCACGGGGAAGATCTTCCACTTGCCGGTGTTGGTGACGATCTTCCCGGAGATCACGCCGGACAGGAACAGCGCGAACACCATCGGCAGCGTCATCAGGCCCGACGCGGTGGGGCTCATGCCCTTCACGATCTGCAGGTACTGCGGCAGGTAGATCATCGCGCCGAACATCGCCACGCCCACGAACAGCGAGGCCAGGCTGGTCAGCACGAACGTCTTGTTGCGGAACAGCCTCGGCGGCAGGATCGGGTTGCGCGCGCTCCGCTCGGCGAAGATCGACAGCAGCAGCGACACCACCGCGACGGCGCCGAGGAAGTAGCTCCAGAAGGAGTTCCACGCGAACTCGTGGCCGCCCAGGGTCAGCAGCAGCATCAGCGCGCTGGCGCTGGCCGTGATGGTCGTCGCGCCCCAGACGTCGATCGAGGTGTTCCGCTTGACCTTCGGCAGCTTGAGCACCCGCTGGATCACCGCGAACGCCACCACGGCGAACGGGATGCACACGTAGAAGCACCAGCGCCAGCCGAGCCAGTCGGTGTCGACGATGAACCCGCCGAGCAGCGGCCCCGCCACGGTGGAGATGCCGAAGACCGCGCCCATGTAGCCCGAGTAACGCCCCCGCTCGCGCGGGGGCACGATGTCGCCGAGGATCACCTGCGACAGCGCCGACAGGCCGCCCACCCCCAGCCCCTGTACGGCACGCGCGGCGATGAGCTGGCCCATGTCCTGGGAGAGCCCGGCCGCGAGCGAGGCGGCGACGAAGAGGCCGAGCGAGACCTGGAAGAGGAGCTTCCTGCCGTACAGGTCGGAGAGCTTGCCCCACAGCGGTGTCGACACGGTCATCGTGAGCATCGTGGCCGAGGCGACCCAGGAGTACTGCTCCTGGCCGCCGAGCTCGCCCACGATCGTCGGCAGGGCCGTACCCACCACGGAGGTCGAGATCATCGAGGTGAGCATCGCCAGCATCAGCCCCGACATGATCTCGAGGATCTCTCTGTGGGAGTACTGCCTGCTTTGTACCATGCGGTGAAGTATACGCGCGTTTACTAGCCGCTCGGCAAGTGAAGCTAGGCTTCAGCCATGGAGGTGCGGCTGCGCGATCGCGAGGCGACCAGGGAGCGCCTGCTCGCGGCGGCGCGGGCGCTGTTCGCCGAGCACGGCTACGAACGGGTGACCGTCCGCATGATCGCCGCGGCGGCCGACGCGAACATCGCGCTGGTCGGGCGCTATTTCGGCTCCAAGGCGGGGCTGTTCGGCGAGGTGCTGGCGGGCGAGCCGACGGTCCGTCAGGTGCTCGAGGGCGACCTCGAAGGCCTTGCCCGCAGGCTCGGGGAGTACACGGCGCAGCGGATGCGCGCCGAGCCCGACAGCCCGATCCTGCGCACGCTGGAACGATCGGCGGGCGATCCCGAGATCCAGGCCCTGCTGAGCGAGCGCCTCAGGACGGCCGTGGTCAACCCGCTGGTGGCGCGGCTGGAAGGTGACGACGCGATGGCGCGCGCCCGCATGGCCACGGCGGTCTTCCTCGGCGTCGGCTCCGTCCGCAGACTGCTCGGGCCCTCCGACCCCACACCGGAGGACGTGGACCGGCTGACCGGCCTCTTCGAGGCGTGCCTTCGCGGGCGCGGCTGACGGTTCCTGTCGTAGCCGGTTGCTAGCCTCCCGTTCATGTCGGAGGCCGTTCCCCGGCCGGCTACCAGATCCACATGCTGTCGGCCCCGTCACCCTGGGGCGCGTGGAAGTGCGCGGCCTCGGGGCCGTGACGACTGCCTTCGTCCAGCGGGACGGTGAGGATGGCCGCGGGGAAGCGGAGGACGAGGTGCTCGTCGAGGTGAAGGCTGACAGCCTGAACCGTGCGCCCGATGAGGGCGCAGAGGGCGTCTCTTGATCCCGGCCCTGGAAACACCCAGGTGCGGGGGCCTATCTGCACATCAGCCCTCGCCGATGAAGCGTTCGCCGGCGGCCTCGATGCGGTGGATCTCGTCACGGAAGAAGCGGGTCAGCTCGGCGCAGGCGGCGGGGTCGACGGGGCCGCCTTCGCGTTTGGGCAGGTCGGGGTAGGGGCTGCCGATGACGAAGATGTTCTCGTCGTTGTAGTTGTTGGCCGGTGCGGTGTAGTTGAAGGAGCCGGCGATGACGACGGCGTCGTCGATGGTCATGAGCTTGTGGTGCAGCTTGCCGAAGGCGGGGCTGCGTTTGGGGAAGTACAGCTCGATGTGGGCGCGGTCCAGGTCGTGGGTGGCGGCCCAGGTCTGTGCGCCCTGGCCGGGGTCCATGGCGCCGGTGACGGTACGCCTGGCCGCGGCCAGAGCGATCATGGCGTCGTCGATGCCGGAGGAACCGGAGAAGGTGAAGATCGCGAAATCCACCCGCTGGGTGGCCTTGAGCATCTGCTTCATGATCTCCAGCTCGGGCGCGTGGTCGGGCGCGAACAGCACCTTGACCGGGATGCCGTTGAGGTTGTAGGCCGCGGGGACCTTGCCGTGGGCGCCGCGGCCGAAGTGTCCGGCGCGCATCTGGTTGAACTCGGTGGTGTACTCGCGGCAGATGCGGGCGTCGTGGAAGACGACGACATGGTTGAGGTTGCGGTGGCAGTCGGTCTGGGTGAAGTTCGCCGACCCCGTCAGGATCGCCGACCTCGGCAGGGTGCGCTCGCGGTAGTCGCGGATGATGAACTTCTGGTGGAAGATCGCCGGGTTGTAGTCGGCCTTCACATCGACGTTGCAGCGCAGCAGCGCGCCCACGATCCTGCGATTCGGCTCCAGGCTCCGCGCGCCGGGCTCCTCGCCCCACTGGACGCGCCGGCGGGCGGCGGCCTCGTCCTCCCCCGCCCGCACGGTGACCGCCGGCAGCTTGGCGGACTGCAGGTAGTCCTGCTCCAGCACCATGCGGACGCTCACGCCCCGGAAGCGCGCGTCCAGGATGGCCTGGGCGATGGGTTCGGAGTCGAGCTCCTGCACCGCGATGTCCAGCGAGTGCTTCGCCCCGCCGATGAAGTCGATGATCACCTGCTCGAGGTCGTCAGCCGCACCGAGCTCGGTCGGTCCGACGAAGGCCTCGATCTTGCCGCCACCGAATGCTGCCATGGCGTCAGCGTGTCATCACGCGCCGTCGCCTACAAGGATCACGGCCGGGGCTACAGCAGAGAGAGAGCCTTGGCCACGCCGGGATCGCGCCCGGTGGCCAGGTCGAGGGCGGTCATGGGGGCGTGGTGGTCGACCGGCACGCCGATCGTGTCGATGATCTCGCGGGCGGGCCCGAGGTGCCGGACCTTGGGCAGCAGCAGAACGCTGCCGTCGTCGAGGAGGTACCCGTCTGACGGACCGGAGACCGCTCCGGCGGTGCGGGTCCCGACGAGGGTGCCCAGGCCGTGGCCCTTGACGGCCGCGCTGAAGTCCTCGCAGGCCGAGGCGCAGCCGCGGTCGGTGAGGACGACCAGGCGCAGGCCGAGCAGCGGGACGCTGTCGTCGGTCCTGTTGGGCGCGCAGTCGCCCTCGAGCGGGCAGAAGTAGCTGGTGACCTTGCCGTGCGCGAACGCGCCGAGCAGCCGCGTCACCTCGCGAGGCGATCCGCCGCCGTTGCCGCGCAGGTCGAGGACCACTCCTTTCGGCCTGTCCCGCAGCTTGGCGATGACCTGGTCGGCGGCGCCTTCGAAGAATCCGGGCAGATGGACGTAGGTGACTCCGTCGCCGAGCCTCTTCGAGGTCGCCACCTGAGGCGGCCGTGTGATGGGGCCCTCCTCGAGCTCGACGGTGCGGGTCCGTCCCGTGGTGGGGCGCTTGAGCGTGAGCCGTACCGTGTCGGAGGCGAGGGCGTCGAGGATGCCCCGATTCACGGTGTTCCCGATGGCCGCCGGCACGCCGTTGACCTTGACGACGATGTCGCCGGCTCTGACGTCGGCCTTGGCAGCGGGGCTGCCGGGCAGGACGCGAGTGATGAACAGCGGCGGCCGGGCCGCCGGATCGAGCTGCGGGCCCTGCAGGGCCGACGCGCCCACGATGCCCGTTCCTGTCGGCCCGCCCTCGGACGGCGGGGCCGGGCTGACCCAGCGGGCGTGGTTGTCGTGCAGCCCGGCGACCATGCCGGTGATCGCGGCTCGTAGCGCGGTGGGGTCGCCGGTGCCGAGGACCTTCGCGAAGGCGGCCCAGTCGGTGTCGCGGTTCCCTGTCAGGGCGGGCAGCCGGAGGTCGGCCCGGTCGGCGCCGCGCCGCATCAGGTCCTGGGTGTAGGCGGCGAGGGCGCTCTTCAGCAGCGCCTTGGGATCCATGGCAGGGCCGCTGTAGTAGTTGTCCAGCACGCAGAAGTACGCCTGCCGGAGCGTGTTCACCGATGTCGGCGGCGCCGACTCCGGCGGTGGCGCCGTGATGGCGGCGCAGTTCCCGCCTGGGAGGGTCGCCGCCTTCGGCGGGGACGTCGGGGCCGGGACGGGCGTGGGCGCGGCCGCGGACAGGGAGCAGGCCGTCAGCAGGACGGCGGCGCAGAGGGCTCTGATCATGTCCGCAGCGTGGCCGGAAGGCGATTGCACGGTCGTGAACGGATCCGTTAACGCCGCTGTTACCGCGATTCGGGTACGAACGTCGGCATGCGGGTTCTGGTGGCGGAGGACGAACGCGATCTGGCCGATCTCGTGGCGCTGGGGCTGCGCCGCCACGCCATGGCCGTCGACGTGGTCTACGACGGGGCCGCCGCGGTGGAGCGGCTGGCGGTGCACGACTACGACGTTCTCGTGCTGGATCGGGACCTGCCCGAGATGCATGGCGACCTCGTGTGCCGTGAGCTGGTGGCGCGCGGGAGCCGTACGCGGATTCTCATGATGACGGCGGCGGCGTCGGTGCCTGAGCGGGTCGCGGGCCTCGGGATGGGGGCCGACGACTACCTGCCCAAACCGTTCGACTACGCCGAGCTGGTCGCACGCGTGCAGGCGCTGGGGCGGCGCAGCCGGTCGCAGGTACCGCCGGTGCTGAGGCGGCACGGGATCGTGCTCGACACGCACCGGTTGCAGACGTCGCGGGACGGGCGGCATCTGCACCTGTCACTCAAGGAGTTCGCCGTCCTCGAGGTGCTGATGAGGGCGGACGGCGCGGTCGTGAGCTCGGAACAGCTGCTCGAAGAGGCATGGGACGAGAACGCCGACCCCTTCACGACGGTGGTACGGGTCGTGGTCAGCCGCTTACGGGCGAAGCTGGGCGACCCGCCGTGCATCCGGACGGTTCCAGGCGCGGGATACCTGCTGTGACCACGGTCCGGGTACGGCTCACGCTGATCTACTCCGGATTGTTCCTGCTGACCTCCGTCATCCTGCTGGTCACGGTCAACCTGCTGCTGCGCCAGGCGCTGGACAAGCGCATCGCGGGGCTCCCCGTGGCGCCGGTGGCGCCGCTGCCAGGGGTGCCGAACGATCGGCCGCCTCGGCTGCCCGAGCTGGTCGACGAGGTGATCAACTACCAGTGGGGGGTGACCGCGCTGACGGTCGGGATCCTGGCGCTGGTGTCGGTGGTCGTCGGCTGGCTGGTCGCCGGCCGGATCCTGCGGCCCATCCACCGGATCACCGCCACCGCGCAGCGACTGTCCCTCTCGACCCTGCACGAACGCATCGCCCTCGTCGGGCCGAAGGACGAGCTGAAGGAGCTGGCCGACACCTTCGACGCGATGCTCGACCGCCTCGAACGCTCCGTCGAGGGGCAGCGGCGGTTCATCGCGAACGCGTCCCACGAGCTGCGGACCCCGCTGGCCGTCCAACGAGCGGCGATCGAGATCGGCCTGCCCGAGGACGTCGGCGAGATCCGCGACAAGCTTCTGCTCCACAACCGCCGTACGGAGAGCCTCATCGACGCCCTGCTGGTCCTGGCCCAGGCGGAACACGGCCTGGAGAACAGGGTTCCTGTCACTCTGGACCGGGTCGTACGGCTCGTCCTGGCCGAGGGGGGCTCGGACGACGTCACCGTGACCACGCGGATCGAACCGTTCGTCGTCGAGGGGGACCCGGTCCTGCTGAACCGGCTCGTCACCAACCTTGTGGACAACGCGGTCCGCTACAACCATCCAGGCGGAACCGTCGAGGTGACGCTCTCCCACGGCGTTCTGACGGTCGTGAACACCGGCCCGGAGGTGCCGAGGGAGCGTTTCGGCGACCTCTTCGAGCCCTTCAGACGCCTCCATACGGCACGTGAGCAGGGCGCCGGGCTGGGGTTGTCGATCGTCGCGTCGATCGCGAAGGCACACAAGGCCGAGGTACGAGCGAGCCCCAACCCGGGGGGCGGACTGGAGGTCGTCGTTGATTTCGCGGGGCATCGATCCTCATACGACGATATTCAGGTGTGACGCGTCACGCTGATCTGTACCGTGGAGATCGCTTCAGGTGCGAAGGCACCGGTTCCTTCATCTCCAAAATGACAACGACCCGGCGCCACCCTCGATCTCTGAAGCTCACAACTTGACATGCACCTTCCCGGTGCGATGGCAGCAGTTACTTCTTTGGCGAACACCCTTCGGGTGGCGGGCTCGATACCCGCAACACTGCCGCTGACCTTGATCTCGGGAGGGATACAACTTCAGGGCGCGCCCGGTGCGCAGATGAGGGTTACTTCCTTTGGGAGGGTGAGGTCGCGGGTTCGAGTCCCGTCACAGGCTTCGGGCTTGTGTAGCTCAGTTGGCAGAGCGCACGAACAGTTACCTTCGTCGACTTCGATCTCGGGCGCGACTTTCGAACGAGGCCCCTCTCGACCGAACCACGAGAGGGGCCTCGTCGCGTCATGGCGAAGTTCAACAGCACGACCAGCAAGCCTGCGGTGTTCAGCCCGGTCACGACCGAGGCGACACCCTCGGGACGCACCCACGAGGGCGCTCCCGGCTACGTGCGCGACGCCAAGAGCGAACTGTTCCTTCTCGCGGTCTCCAACATGGTCGGCGAGAACACCTTCTACGAGAAGGCCGGCGGCCGCGATGACCGCTTCCGCCGTCTCGTCCACCAGGTCGCGGTCGAGGACGTGGAGTGGCTGGCGCGCTTCCTGCCGTGGCTGCGCTCGGAGGCCAACATGCGTTCCGCGCCGCTCGCCGCCGCTCTGGAGGCGGTCAAGGCGCGCCTCGGCGCGGGGGAGCAGGGCCTGAACCGTCAGCTCGTCAGCAGCGTCCTCCAGCGGGCCGACGAGCCGGGCGAGGCGCTCGCCTACTGGACCTCGCGGTACGGCCGCGCCGTACCCAAGCCGGTCAAGCGCGGCATCGCCGAGGCCGTCCAGCGGCTGTACAACGAGCGCAACCTGCTCAAGTACGACACCAGCTCGCGCGGCTGGCGGTTCGGCGACGTCATCGACTTCGTCCACCCGTCCCCCGACGCCGGTAAGCCGTGGCAGGGCGCCCTGTTCGAGCACGCCCTCGACCGCCGTCACGGCCGCGACAAGCCCGTCCCGACGCGGCTGTCGATGCTGATCGAACGCGAGCGGCTCATGGCGCTGCCGGTGGAGGCGCGTCACGCCGTCCTCGCAGCCGAGACCGAGCGTCTCGCGGCTGCCGGCATGACGTGGGAGGCGCTCGCCGGGTGGCTGCAGGGGCCGATGGGCAAGGGCGCGTGGGAGGCGATCATCCCGTCAATGGGCTACATGGCGCTGCTCAGGAACCTCCGCAACGTCGACGAGGCGGGGGTCTCCGACGAGGTCGCGAACCAGATCGCCGCCAAGCTGAGCAACCCTGAGGAGGTGGCGCGGTCGCGGCAGCTGCCGTTCCGGTTCTACTCCGCCTACCTCAACGCGCCCTCGCTGCGGTGGGGTCACGCCCTCGACAAGGCGCTGAGCCTGGCCACGGGCAACGTCCCGGCGTTCGAGGGCCGCACCCTCATCCTGGTGGACACCTCCGCGTCGATGACGGGCAGCCGGGTCTCCGGCCGGTCGTCGGTCTCGCCGGCGCAGGCCGCCGCCCTGTTCGGTGTCGTGCTGGCGTCCAAGGGCGGAGCGGACCTGTACGGGTTCGCCGACGGCGTGTTCAGGCACGACCTCGGCAAGGGCGCCTCGGTGCTGAAGGAGCTCAACCGCTTCGTGGGCCGCATCGGCGAGGTCGGGCACGGCACGCAGATCGCCGAGTCGGTCCGCCGTACCTACGACGGCCACGACCGGGTCATCATCCTGTCCGACATGCAGACCATCAACGGCTACGGCGGCAACGTCACCGACGCGGCACCGAAGCACGTCCCGATGTACGGCTTCAACCTGGTCGGATACCAGCACGCGGCCATGCCTACGGGGTCGGGCAACAGGCACGAACTCGGCGGCTTCTCCGACGCCACGTTCAAGCTGATTCCCCTGCTGGAGGCGGGCCGTAACGCCGACTGGCCATTCTGACCCCGCGCGTCGGTTCGCCGTCGGCGCCAGGGAACCCGTGGCAAGGTGGCCGCTGAGGAGAGGGCGAAGGACTCATCGAATCCGCCAGAGTCCTTCGTCCACGCGGACCTCGGGCAGGCCAGGGATCGGCGCTGTGGCCGCGTAGAGCACGGACCGGTCGTCTTCCTCTTCCATCGCGGCGCGAAGACGGCTGCCGTCCGGCAGGGTGACCGTCCACAGCCCTGGCGGTTCGGTGGTGCCGTGCAGCACGTTGGCGCCGAAGTGCGCGGCGAACCTCGCGGCGAACTCACCGCGATCCACCCGGTCGGCGAGACGTCCCTCGATGCCGACGTCGAAGTGCATCGCGAAATGGCCGTGAGCCTGCTGATAGGTGCAGAAGGCGGCGAAGACCACGTCCTGCGGGACGTC
Organism: Nonomuraea roseola; assembly: GCF_039535395.1. Taxonomy (NCBI): domain Bacteria; kingdom Bacillati; phylum Actinomycetota; class Actinomycetes; order Streptosporangiales; family Streptosporangiaceae; genus Nonomuraea; species Nonomuraea roseola. The sequence continues at coordinate 2,649,685 of NZ_BAAAXC010000015.1, read as the reverse complement.
GCGCAGGTCCTCGGCGACCCGGTCGGCGTGGCCGACGAACAACTCGTGGTCGGCGATGCCGAAGCAGTCCAGCAGGAACTCCCGCAGCTCGGCCTCAGGGACGAGGCGGGAGGACAGGCCGTCGTAGCCCGTGGCCCGTGTCTCCGTCACGAGGACAACGTACTGAGGGCAGTGCCCTGCAGGACGCCGGTCGGCTCGTCATGAACCTTTTGCGCGGGGTCCGGTAAGTACGGGTGTTCGCCCACCCGGACCGAAAGGCACCCTATGCCCCAGCCCGCTGCGACCGTCGAGGTCGCCGACGCCGAGTTGATCCGGAGGTCGTGGCAGGAGCCCGAGGCGTTCGCCGCGGTGTTCGACCGCCACGCCCCGCAGCTGCACAGGTACGCGGTGCGGCGGCTCGGACGCGACGCGGCGGAGGACATCGTCTCCGATACCTTCCTCGCCGCGTTCCAGAACCGCCATCGGTACGGCCTGGAGCACACGGACGCAAGGCCATGGCTGTACGGCATCGCCTCCAACGTGATCGGCAAGCGGCGCAGGGACGAGGTCACCCGCTACCGCGCCTACGTGCGCGGCGGCGTGGACCCCGTGGAGATCACCGGTGGCCTCGTCGAGGACAACGTGACGACGCTGACGGTGAACCAGCCGCTGGTCGCCGCGCTGGCAGGGCTGAAGTCCGGCGACCGCGACGTGCTGCTGCTGATCGCGTGGGCGGGGCTGAGCTACGAGGAGGTCGCCCTGGCGCTGGACATCCCCGTGGGCACGGTTCGCTCGCGACTCAACAGGGCCAGGAAGAAGGCCCGTCAAGCACTGGAGAACACCGTATGGAAGGACAGCCTCGATGGATGAGATGGACGCGATGAGCCGCGTGTGGGCGACCACGCCCGAGGGGTCGGCACAGGACCTCGCCGGGTCCCGCGCTCTCATGGAACGCGCCTACGCGGAGGACCGGCACGCGCGGGGGCCGCGCCGGATCCTTCGCAGGGCGGTCAGGAGGCCGGGCCCCATGTTCAAGGGTGTGGCCGTCGTCGCCGCCGCGGCCGCCATGGTCGTGGCAGTCCAACTCGTCCCCGGCGCCGCGCCTCCCGCGAGCGCCCAGGAACTGCTCTCGAGAGCGGCCGGCGCCGCCGCGGACCAGGGCGAGCTGCACCTGACGCCGGGTCAGTACCTCCACGTCAGGTCAATGGCCACGCGACACATGGCGATCGAGCGCAAGGACGGGACCGGCGCCGACCACGTAACTGTCAAGACCGCTGAGGACAGGTGGGAGCCCGCGGAGCCGGGCAAGCCGTGGCTCGTCAGGGAGGAGCGGAAGGGCGCCACCCCCGACCCGGGCAGCGGTCCCGCCCCCTTCGTGCCGGGGGGCTCCGGCGTCGATGAGAGCGTCTACGAGTCCTCCTGCGACAAGACCCCCGGCGACGAGCTCTCCTACCTGCGGCTCGGCGACTGGCCCACCGACGTGACCGCGCTGCGCGCCAGGATCGAGAAGGTCGCCGCGCGACAGGCAGGACCCCGCCGCCTGCGCCTGTGGCTGACGATCAGCGACCTGATCCAGAAGTCGGCCGCCAGGCCCAGCCTTGCCGCGCCCCTGTTCGAGGTGGCGGCGGGGCTCGAGGGCATCAGTCTCATCCCCGAGGTGACCGACGCCGCGGGCAGGCCTGGTGTGGCCGTCGGCATGGCCGAGGACGATGCCATGCGCTCCGAGCTGGTCTTCGACAAGCAGACCTACCGCTACCTCGGCACCCGCTATGTCACCACGAAGGACAAGACACAATCGCCCGGCGGCCACACCTACGTCGTGCCCAAGGGCACCGTCACCGGCACCGCCCTGCTCGGGGTCGAGGCGGCCGACGCGATGCCCGAGCCGTCACCCGACGCTTCTCGCCTCAAGATTCCCTGCTAGCGAGAGGCGCCGAGGGACGGCAGCGACACGGCGGTAGCCGGGCGGCCATCGCATCGACCGCGACCGGTGGCACGGAGGTGACGGGACCCCGTCCGATCACGCGGGTCGGGCGGGGCCCCGTCGTATCCGTGACGAGGACGCGCAGGAACGACCGTTCTCACGAGCGCCCCTCGCGGACGTCACTCCACGGTGATCAGCTCGTACGTGCCCTGGCCGGCGTGCATCCGTCCGGTCCGATAGTCGCGCAGCCACGTGACCAGGGCGTACGAGCCCGGCGCGAGATCGGCCCTGATGACGGCAGCGTGCCCAGGCGACATGGGGACCAGGCCGACAGGGCCGCCGGTGAACGGAGACGGCGCCTGACCGCCCTCGCTGACCGTCGTGATGTACGTGCCCACCTCCTCACGCGTGGTGCCGGGCCGTACAGGGAGCAGGATGGCCTCGTTGTACTGACGTGACCGGTTGACGACGCGGACCGGCCGGCCGGACGGCAGCGTGGCGGGCGCCGTGAAACGGGTGGCGCCCGCGGCGGTGCTGGACAGCACGATCTCGGCGGCGGCCGAGGGCGCGCGATGCGGGAGTCCGGGCAGCACGCGCAGCCTCCGCGCCTTGTCGGCCAGGCCCGGCCTGCCCACCTCCTTGAAGTCGATGACGACGTACGCGCCGGGCGCCAGGACGGTCGTGTATTCGACGACCATGCCGGCTTGTACGGCGGCGCCGCCGTACAACACCATCTCGGCGGACAGCCGCCGGGCGGCGGCGAGCGCGCCCTCGCGGTCGGCGTGGTCGAAGGCCCGCTCCACGTCGGCGAGCACGTCGCGCAAGGCATGACCCGGCCTGATCCGGACCAGGCCCACGTAGGCGCCTTCCGGGTCGGCCGAGCGGATCCGGAAGGTCGTGGCACCGGCGGTCACTGTCGCTGGGCTGTTCAGACCACTGTCCTCGACCAGGACGTCAACGGCAGGGGTCTCGGAGGTGCCGGCCTGGGCGGGGGCCGCGACGAAGGCAAGGGCCAGGGCAAGGGCGGGAACCATCAGTTTGCGCATGGCCGACAGCCTGCTGCGCGAGCGGGCGCCGCCGCGTCAGCCCTCCGGGGGCACTCGATCGCGGTCTGCGACAACCGGCGAGGTAGGACCGGTCGCACCGGTTACGCCCGCGGGCGTAGGCGATCGCGCATCGATCGCCGGGCGTGGTTTCTCGCCGGTGCGGTGCCGATGCCGGTGATCAGAGACTGCCGGCGGAGGACTCAGCCGCCGACCGCATGCCGTCCCTTGCGCCGCTCGACCAGCCGTACGCCCACGAAGACCAGCACAGCCAGCAGCACCGTGGCGATGACCGCGTTGGTGCCCATGCCGACGTAGGTCTCCACCAGCGACCAGTTCTCGCCGAGTGTCCAGCCGGTCAGCACGAAGACGGTGTTCCAGAGCAGGCTCCCGGCCGTGGTCAGGAGCGTGAAGACGCCCAGCGGCATGCGCTCCACCCCGGCGGGGACGGAGATCAGACTGCGGAAGATCGGGATCATCCGGCCGAAGAACACCGTCTTGCGCCCGTGCTTGAGGAACCACGCCTCGGTCTTGGCGATGTCGGAGACCTTCAGCAGCGGGATCCGGGCGGCCAGCGCCAGCGTGCGCTCGCGGCCGAGCAGCGCGCCCACCCAGTACAGCGCCAGCGCCCCGATCACCGAGCCGGCGGTGGTCCACAGCAGCACGGCGACCAGGTCCATCGCTCCCCTGGAGGCGGCGAAACCGGCCAGCGGCAGGATCACCTCGCTGGGGAGAGGCGGGAAGAGGTTTTCCAGCGCGATCGCGAGCCCGGCTCCCGGCGCGCCCAGCATTTCCATCAGGTCAATCAGCCATTCCGTCATGCGTCTGAGACTAGAAATGAGCAGGTAGTGGCCACCATGAGGCCTGTGGCCGTTCAGGGGTGCGGGAAACCACACCCGCCACGCGGCCACCCGCTCCGCTGTCGCCGAACTGCTCAACCCACCCCGAAACACGTGACCGCCCCGGGATGCCCCAGCTCGGCATCTCCCCGGCATTCTTGGTCGCGGCCAACTCGAGTCTTGACAACACACTGGCATGGCCGTTGCGACTGACGGGTGATCCTGGGAGGACGGAGCTCGTGTATCGCGGGCGCAGGCCGGTCAGGACTCTGGGGGATGCATGTCGGAGCGCCCGAACATCCTGGTCATCTGGGGAGATGACATCGGGATCTCGAACCTCAGCTGTTACAGCGACGGGCTGATGGGGTACCGCACTCCCAACATCGACCGGATCGCCGAAGAAGGCGCGCGGTTCACCGACTACTACGGCGAGCAGAGCTGCACGGCGGGCAGAGCCGCGTTCATCACCGGCCAGAACCCCTACCGGACGGGCCTGACCAAGGTGGGCATGCCCGGCGCCGACATCGGCCTCCGCGCCGAGGACCCGACGATCGCCACCGCGCTCAAGGCGCACGGATACGCCACAGGCCAGTTCGGCAAGAACCACCTCGGCGACCGTGACGAGTTCCTGCCGACGGCGCACGGGTTCGACGAGTTCTTCGGCAACCTCTACCACCTCAACGCCGAGGAGGAGCCGGAGCATGCCGACTACCCGACCGAGGAGGAATTCCCCGGCTTCAGGAAACGGTTCGGGCCGCGAGGAGTGATCCGCTCATGGGCCGACAAGGACGGCACCCAGCGCATCGAGGACACCGGGCCGCTCACCAGGAAGCGGATGGAGACCTGCGACGAGGAGTTCCGCGACGCCGCGGTCGACTTCATCCGCCGCCAGCACGAGGCCGACCTGCCCTTCTTCGTGTGGTTCAACACCACCCACATGCACTTCCGCACGCACTGCAAGCCGGAGAGCAGAGGCCGCGCGGGGCAATGGCAGTCGGAATACCACGACACGATGCTCGACCACGACGACCTCGTCGGGGACCTGCTCGCCGTACTCGACGAGCTCGGCATCGCCGAGAACACGATCGTCATGTACTCCACCGACAACGGCCCGCACATGAACACCTGGCCGGACGGTGCCATGACGCCGTTCAGGAACGAGAAGAACTCCAACTGGGAGGGCGCCTACCGGGTGCCGGCCGCCGTGCGATGGCCAGGAAAGATCCCTGCGGGCACCGTGCTCAACGACGTCGTCAGCCACACCGACTGGTTCGTCACCCTGTTGGCCGCGGCAGGCGTACCGGATATCGCCGAGACGCTCAAGTCGGGAACAGAGCTCGGCGGCACCTCCTTCCGCGTGCAGTTGGACGGCTACAACCAGCTCCCCTATCTCACCGGTGAGGCAGGCGAGAGTCCGCGCAAGCACTTCTTCTACGTCTCCGACGACGGAGACCTCACCGCGCTGCGGTTCCGCAACTGGAAGCTGGTGTTCCTGGAGCAGCGTGCCCCCGGAACGCTGCGCGTGTGGGCCGAGCCGTACACCCCACTGCGGGTCCCGAAGATCTTCAATCTGCGCACCGACCCGTACGAGCGCGCCGACATCACCTCCAACACCTACTACGACTGGATGATCGACCATGCCTGGCTGGTGGTCCCGGCGCAGTCGTACGTCGCCGGCATGCTCTCGACGTTCGCCGACTTCCCGCCGCGCCAGGAGCCGGCGAGCTTCGGCATCGACCAGGTGATGGACAAGTTGCGCGCCGGGATGACGAACACGTGAGCGGCAAGGGCGCGCCGCGGACCGAGCCGTGGACGACCCGCACGCTCGGGCTGACGAGGCCGCCCCACGGGGCCGGCGGCGCGGTCCCGCTCGCCGGCGGTGTCTTCACGATGGGCTCCGACGCCCACTATCGCGAGGAGGCGCCGGCCCACACGGTGCACGTCGACGGCTTCGCCATCGACCCGATCGCCGTCACCAACCGCCGTTTCGCCGCGTTCGTGGCGGCGACCGGCTACCTCACCGTGGCCGAGCGGCCGCTGGACCCGGCGGAGTTTCCGGGGGCGCCCCCAGAGAACCTGGTCCCCGGCTCGATGGTGTTCGCGCCGACGGCCGGCCCGGTCGATCTTCGGCATCTCAGTCTGTGGTGGAAGTGGACGCCGGGCGCCTGCTGGCGTTTCCCCGAGGGGAGAGGCTCGAGTATCGACGACCGTCTCGACCATCCGGTGGTTCACGTCGCCCACGAGGACGCCGCCGCCTACGCGACCTGGATCGGCGCCACCCTGCCGACCGAGGCTCAGTGGGAGTACGCCGCCCGCGGGGGTCTCGAGGGCGCCGCCTTCACCTGGGGGGACGAGCCCCGGCCGGAGGGTCGCCTCATGGCCAACACCTGGGACGGAGACGATTTCCCCTGGCGTTCGACGGGCGAGTCCGGCTGGTCCGGGACCGCGCCGGTCGGCTCGTTCCCGCCGAACGACCATGGGTTGTTCGACATGGCGGGCAACGTCTGGGAATGGACCTCCGACTGGTGGACCGAACGCCACCCCTGCGAGGCCGCCTCACCGTGCTGTGTCCCTCGCAACCCTCGCGGCGGCGACGTCGACGCGAGCTACGACCCGGCTCAGCCCCAGTTCCGCATCGCGCGCAAGGTGATCAAGGGTGGGTCGTACCTGTGCGCCGACACCTACTGCCTGCGCTACCGGCCCGCCGCCCGCCGCCCACAGATGATCGACACCGGCATGAGTCACATCGGCTTCCGATGTGCCTGGAACCTCCCGGCCGCCGAGGCGGGGTCGTGACTTCCAGTACGGCGCTGCCGTCATGGCGGCCGGGCGCGACCCGGGACGCGCTGCTCGAGTTCCTCGACGCCGCCCGCTCCGTGCCGGAGACCGATCGGGTGGCCTACTTCGACAACGACGGCACGCTGTGGTGCGAGCGGCCGGCATACATCCAGCTCGAGTTCTTCCTGGACGCCTTGCGCCGGCGGGTGGCGAACGACCCGTCGCTCGGCGAACGGCCCGAGTTCGCCGCGGTCCTCTCCGGCGATCCCGAGCAGGCCGGGGAACTCGGACTGGCGCGCGTCGCGCTCGCCCTCGCCGGCCTGTTCGAGGGCTTCACCCCTGAAGCTTTCGCCGCCGAGGTCCGGGCCTTCATGGCGACGGCGACGCACGCCGCGCTCGGCCGACCGATGCGCGCGACCGTGTACCAGCCCATGCTCGAGCTGATCGCCGAGCTCCGCCGGCTGGACTTCACCGTCGGCATCGTGACCGGAGGCGGCACCGAGTTCGTCCGGGCCGTCAGCGAGGACCTCTACGGCGTGCCGGCCGAGCTCGTCGTCGGCACGCTCATCGCCTACGACCTCGAGCGGGACCGCTCCGGACGCCCTGGTCTCCGCCGTACCGGCAGAGTCCTCGGACAGGCCAACGAGGGGCCGGCCAAGGTCGCCAACATCCAGACGCAGCTCGGACGGCGCCCGATCCTGGCCGCAGGGAACACCAGCGGCGACCGCGAGATGCTCGAATGGGCCACCGCCGCCGACCGGCCGCATCTGGCGCTGCTCGTCGACCACGACGACTCCGAGCGCGAGTACTCCTACGCCGGCAAAGCCCAAACCTTGACGGAAACCGAACCCATCACCGAGGCCGCCTCGCGTCTCGGCTGGTGCGTCGTCAGCATCGCCAACGACTGGGAAACCGTCTTCCCACGCTGAATTCGGTGAAGGCGGTCTCGCGGCTCATTGTGGCGACCTCTGCGGCTCCGCCGCGAGATCCACGGGTTCCGGGCCGGCGGATATCCGGCTCATGGCGGGCCGGCGGCGGGACCAGTGACGGACGCGGCCGAGCGTCTCGCTCGACACGAGTTTCCGCGCCGCGTCGGGGAGGTCACGGACGCTGAGGGAGTCGAGCCGACTGGCCGGTCGGCTGACGGGTGTCCAGGCGATGGCCAGCGTTCCGCCCAGCAGGCCCAGGCTCATGCCGATCAGGAAGCCGCCCAGGTTGGAGTAGACGAACGACGCCATGGACAGCAGTACGGCCACCAGGCCGAGGAAGACCCGCTGGGCCGGCTGCAGCCACACCAGCACGCCTGCGATCATCATCACCAGCGCGATCAGGTAGGTCGCCCCCACCGTGCCGAACAGGATCGCCACCGACAGCGCGTCGAGCGTGAACGGGATGGACAGCAGCTCCGCCCCTGCCAGCACGATGAGCAGCCCGCTCCAGAACGGCCTCGAACGCCGCCACGATTTCATGATCTGTCCGTCCGTCGAACCTGTTAGGACCCGTCAGAAGCAGGGATTGTCACCGACCTGCAGGTTGAGCGCGAGGTCGGGGACGGTGAAGGTGCCGGCCGTGACGGCCCACGCGGTCAGCCTCACGTTCCGGAGAACGACCGTCCTGCTCTGCGCGCCGAACGTCCCCGCCGGACCCCTGGCTCCGGGGGCCGCGTCCAGCGTGCTGGCGTCGCGCCCCAGCTGGATGTCGTTGAAGGCGGCCGCGGCCCGCGCCGCCGCGGCGTCGATCACCAGGTCCGTCGCGACCACCGGCGCGTCACCACGGCCGCCGGTGATCCGCACGGTCACCGCTCCCAGGGGCGTCTTCAGGACGACGCTCTGGCACAGACCGAACACCTCGGCCCGACGGATGCCGGTCAACAGCACGGGGATCGCCCTGCCCTTGATGTCGTGGTCGACGCCGCCGGCCAGCGTGAAGCCCTGCGCGCGCAACTCGCCGGTGAAGAGCTTGAACGTGGAGCTCGAGACCACGAAGGTGGCGCCGATCGCGCCCTCGGTCGTGGCGCCTACCAGCAGCGAGGTCAACGCCACCACCGGCGTGAAGACCAACGCGAATCGCTTCCACCGCACGCGCCCCTGCTCGACCATGGCCACCCTCCATGACACCTCATGATGAAATGGGCCAGCATTCCGTCACGGAGAGTGACATTCCAGCCACGAGGTCGATCATCGGGAGAGCCATGACCCCTGTCAACGGACAAATCAGGCGGTGTGCTGTTTCTGACTCTCAGCTGGACAATCTTGCCGAAGACCGGAATGCCCCGCCGCGATCGCCTCAGCGGTGCGTCGCTGAAGCCGGCGAAGCGGTGACAACTACTGGCGGCGCATTCCCGATCGTGATGGCAGAGTCCGTGGCGCGGTAGGCGGGTGTGCCGGCCTTCGGTGGTCCAGGCCGCGAACGCCACCCATGCTCAGAAGGTGGTTCCGTGTGATGTCGAGACGGCCGGGCCGGCTCCGACCATTTCTTGACGGCGCCCGACGGCACCGCCGACGGAGCGAAGGAGGCTTGTGATGAGCAAGATCGTGCTGGATGTGTCGGTGTCCCTGGACGGGTTCACGACCGGTCCGAACGTCAGGGAAGAGGAGCCCATGGGGGACGGCGGCGAGCGGCTCCACGAATGGCATGCAGGGAACGGACCGGACGGCGAGATCGACCTCGGCGTCGTGCGGGAGTCCGAAGGGACGGTGGGGGCCGTCCTCATCGGACGGCGTACCTTCGACCTCGGCCTGGGCCCGTGGGGCGGCACACCGTTCCCCGGCATCCCGAGCTTCGTGGTCACCCACCGGACCAGGGAGGACCTCCTCGGCGACAACGGCGGGACGTTCGCCTTCGATGGACTGCGGGCCGCAGCCCGACGCGCCAAGGAGGCCGCGGGAGACAAGGACGTCTGGGTGCTGGGCGCGGACGTCGCCCGGCAGTTGCTCAGCGCGGGTCTGCTCGACGAGATGCGCATCCACCTGGTCCCCCTGCTGATGGGCGAGGGCACGCCGCTGTTCGCAGGGGAGCGGGCCGGGCTGATCCTGGAGGGGAAGCCCGTCGCGGGGGCTGTGACCCACCTGCGCTACCGCGTTCGCCGCGATGCGTGAGTTCGAAGAGGCGGACCTTCGGGGCCGGCCGCGAGGTCGTCACGAGATCTGTCATCGTCTCGATGACAGATCTCGTCCCGGCCGCGCAGTCGTCTTGCGCGTGCGCGCGTTGGCGCCTGGCAGAAGTCCCCTGCGTCCGCACCTGGACGCGGGGTGCGGCCTGGCGTCGGTGGCTGGTGAAGGCCCGTCTGGTGACCCGGCAGGGCCTTCGAACCCTGGACGCTACAGGCCGGTCATCACCAGGCTCATGTAGTACCAGTAGTCGGTGCCGAAGATGTGCTTGGAGATGTAGACGATCTGTCCGGTGGCGAGCGTGGCGCAGGTGGAGCCCCTCGCGGTGACCGAGCCGAGCTCGTCGCCTTGGCCGACGGCGGGCGGGGTGACCTCGCGCAGGCTGAACAGCGCTGACCCGGTGGTGCCGATGGTGGTGGTCGGGTTGGCGAAGTTGCCTGAATAGGCGCGATCACCGTTGTTCATGGCGACGTACTGGTTGCCGCTGGGGTACATGTACCCCGCGAGGTTGATCCGGATCTCGTCGCCGTTGTTCTCCTCCGCGTCGTGGGCGTCGAGGTAGTTCAGCTCCACCCGGCACGTGGTGGCCGCGGTCGTCGCGCCGGCGGGCGAGGCCGAGGACACAGCCGCCGAGACGGTCAGGCCCGCCGTCAGCGCGAGCGCGAGGATGAGCTTGTGAGATCGCATGCCGTTTCTCCCTCTGTTGACCTGCGTTTCAGGCCGAAACGCCGGCACCTCAGGGTGCGGCAGGCAGCGTGGGTAGGTCAGTGGCCAAATGCACGCTCAATCCACGCCTTTTGGCGCGCTCGCGCGCGCGGGGCGCGTCCGCGGGTCCTGGCGAAGATCAAGAGCGGACAGTTCCTCGGCTCCGTCGTCGCCGCCTTCCCGGAGGGTTACACACACCGACGACTGGCCCGCACACAAACGCTGGTACGCCGTCCTGCACACCTTCGACATCGCCGGCCACCACCTCGACTCCCGCATCGAGCGCACCGGAACCGACGACAACTACCAGGCCGCCGTCGACGCAGCGCAGGAGCGGCTGAAGCAATGGCTCAATGCCCTCCCCGGCCTCCGCTACGGCGACATCGCCATCCAGCCCTTCCGCCACGAAGTCGACGACGTGCTCTTCGGCCTCGTCATCGAGACCTTCGAAGGCACCGAACACGCCGAGCTCTACCCGGACAACCTCGGCTTCTACGAACCCTGGGACGGCTCCTACGACACCTGACCGCTTGACCCGTACAAAAGGAAAGGCGCTGGCGGAGTGCGCCCCAGACTTAGATTGTCGGCTGGAGTTGAACGAGGATCATCCAGTTGCCCTCGTCCTTCGTGTAGGTGGCTCGGACCCTGTACTGGCCAGGTTCGAGATCAACAATGAGTCGATCGTCAGGCTCCAGCTCAGCACCGGGAACCGCAGAATCGAAGAGCACGACCGCCTCCTGTACTTCCCAGTTCAGGTCTTCGTCATCGTCCCAATCCGGCTGGTCTGCGAGGGCTCGCTTGGCCGCCGCGACCAGATCGGCTTCGGAGTTCGCGGCGGCCCAACGCACGAAGAGGCGTTCGGCGGTCAGGTAGGTCGTCATGGCAGGTCGTCGCCGAGAACAAGGGCCTGCTGTGCACCGACGGTAACGAGGCCGATGTAGCCCTCAAGGAAATCACTCGATCATGTGGCTGAGCAGGCATTACGCTTGCGGGCGTCTCGCGTCACTTCTCGCTGTTTTCGACGCTCCCACGGAACAGAGACGGAACACGGCACCTCATCAGCCGGGCGGCCATGCCTGACCGGCCTGCAGATTCATCGGGCGCAGACGGCCCAGTTCCTCGAAGAACTCCTGTTCACCGAGCTCGTACGGCGCGAACTCGTCGAGGTCCAGCTGAGCGTAGGTCGAACCGCCGTACTGGTCTTCATCATGCCGACCCGCCCGGAGACCCTGCGAACGCGACGTGACCCGGACGAGCTGACGTAGCACGCCCCCGCCGCCGAGGACGGCGGCGGGGGCGGCAAAGAGCGTCAGGCGAGGTCCGCCAGCAGCTCCGCGAAGACCTGCGGCCGGCTGAAGTAGCCGACGTGCGAGGTCGCCAGCGTGTGCACGTCGAAGGGGTTGTGCGGGGTCAGCGCGTCCGCTTGGCGGATCATGTAGTCCTGGACGGCCGGGGTGATGCCGCGGTCCTCGGACAGGCGGATGTAGGTGTGCGGGACGCGTCCCCATCCGTCGGCCGTGACCAACGCCGCCGGCTCCAGCACCGTATGGTTCTCATCCGGGTCCATGGAGTCAAGCAGCAGCCGGAACTGGTGGTCGGTGGAGTCGGCCATGATGGCGGCCTTCAACTCGGCGAACAGTTCCGGGTCGGCGTGGGCGCTGCGCCAGTTCAGGCGGGCCACACCGGGGTCGGGCACGCCGGGCACGGCGATCCGGGCCGCCGCGGCGTCGAGCAGGTTGTCGTCGACCACGTCCCACGCCTCGGTGAGCATGGCCGGGTTGCTCAGGCACAGCGCGGAGAGGTAGACCACGCGGTCGAGCAGTTCCGGTACGGCGTTGGCGACGGCGCTGATGGTCAGGCCGCCGAGGCTGTTGCCGGCCAGGACGACCGGGCCCTGTTCGGCGAGCCGGCGCACGATGTCCACCACGTGCCGCACGTTGTCCTGCAACGTGACGGCGCGCATCGGGGAGGGGGCGTCGGCCAGTGCCGCGGCGTCTTGCGGCAGCCGGTAGTAGGCGGCGGGGGAGTCGGCGCGGTCGCCGTGGCCTGGCAGGTCGACGGCGTACGAAAGGTGACCGAGCAGGGCCAGTTCGTTCTGCAGGGGCCTCCAGGCCTGAGCGTTGCTGGAGCCGCCGTGAACGAACACGAAAGTGGGGCGCGAGGTTGCGCGCATGAAAGGAATCCTCGTCATCCAGAGGTGAACGGTGGACGCGGGACCCCGGTGCAAGCGACGGCCTGCACCGCGGTCAGAACGCCGACCGGGTGCGGATCGCCTGCCAGTTGTGGATGACGGAACACATGGGGCCAACTGTAGCGGATGAGGCGATGGCCCCGCCTTCGCGTTTCACTCGGTGCAGTCCTTCGGGCCGGGCCGGACCCGCATCCCAGCGCCGGCACTGACGTGGCCGCTTCGATGTCATACCAACCACCGTCGAGCGCTGACCTGCGGCGGCGCAATCCCGTGTACCTGGTAACAGCACCTCTTACCGAGGGCTGGTCAGGCGGTGGAGGCGGAAGCCGGGGTTTCGGCTGTGGATAGCCGTGCCCGGCGTGGGGCCGGATTGGTTCCCGCAGCGGTCTGGCTGCGCTGACCTGGTCAGACGCTGTCTGGGGAAAGGTGCCAAAGACGCTCCGACCGCCGCATTCCCGCTCCTTGCCCGCTCAGTGCTCGTGCCCGGGGCGACTCAAGCAGACATCCCCGACAGTTCCGTGATCAACACCATGCCGCGGTTCTCGCGACCGGGTGCGTGCCGGGACGGCCGGTTGGTTCGGCTCCACTATGAGAGAAGGCATCGCAAGAGCGGTGGGAGCCACCCTGTTAGCAAGGGTGTTAGCAAGAACCCTGGACGATTAAGAAAAGAAGAAGGCCCCTGAGCGGATAATCCCTGCTCAGGGGCCTTCTTGCATCTGTGCGGCCGGAGGTACTCGAAACCCCAACCTTCTGATCCGTAGTCAGATGCTCTATCCATTGAGCTACGGCCGCTCGCTGCGTAAGCAATCATAGCGGACCTCAAGCCGTGCCTCGAACCAGATTCTCGATTCCTCGTCCCGAGAGTCGCGAGGCCCCGGATCCCGCTCGCCTGTGTACAACCTTCTGTGTATCCACAGGCAGGTCCCAGGTGTGAACAACTCTGCCGTTCTCGATGGTGAGATGGGGGGATGAGGCGAGACATCCTGGCAGCCGTGGCCGCGTTCGCCGTGGGTGCCGTCATGCTCGTCGGTCGGGCCTACTTCGACCGCAGCGGTGTCCCCCCGTGGTTCCTCGCCGTTCCGTTGGCGCTCACGTGCGCCGGCGTGGCCGTACGGCGGAGCGCGCCGCTGGTCTGCCTCGCGCTGGGCGTGGCGGCGGTGACCATCGACGGCGCCTACAGCGGCCCCTCGCTGCCGACCACGCTGGTGTTCACCGACAACCTCTACGCGGCCGCGCTGTACGGCCCCGCCAGGGCCTCGCGCTGGCTGCTGGGTGTCACCACCACGGCGGCGGTGATCATCGGTGCGGTCATCGGGATGCTGGAGCGGAGCTGGCTGGCGTTGGCGATCTACGGGGTGCAGGTGAGCCTCGTGCTGGTCGTGCCCGTGACGACCGCCATGGTGTTGCGGCAGCAGCGCGACCAGGCCGCCGCCGAGCGGGCGCGGGCCGAGCAGGTGGCGCACCTGGCCGAGCTCGACCGCGGCGCGGCCATCGCCGCCGAGCGCACCAGGATGGCCAGGGAGCTGCATGACATGATCGCCAATCACTTCAGCGCCATCGCGATCCAGTCGACGGCCGTGCTGTCGCGCAAGGATCTCGACGCGGGGGCCGTCCAGCAGATCATGGCTTCCATCAGGGAGAACAGCGTTCAGGGGATGGCCGAGATGCGCACCATGATCGGGTTGCTGCGGCAGGAGGGCGAGGACAACGACGCCACGACCAGGCCGCGGCTGGCCGACGCCGCCGATCTGGTGGAGCGGGCGCGGCAGGCGGGGATGGAGACGGTCATGACGGTCGCGGGCACGCCCTACGACCTGCCGGTGTCGGTCGATCTGGCCGGATACCGGATCGTGCAGGAGGCGCTGACGAACGCGATGAAGCACGGCGACGACAGGGCGGAGGTCATGATCACCTATGCGCCGGAGCTGGTGAGCGTGATGGTCGACAATCCGCTGAACGAGGCGAGGACCCAACTGCCAGGGGCGGGCGCGGGGCTGATCGGGATGCGGGAGCGGGCGGCGCTCGTGGGTGGCGCGTTCGAGGCGGGGCCGTACGAGGAGAAGGGGTGGCGCGTGCGCGCCACGCTGCCCACGGAGCATGCGCTGTGATCATCAGAGTGGGGACCGAGGAGGAACTGTGACGATCAGGGTGCTGGTCGCCGACGACCACGCGGCGGTCAGGGCGGGCATCGTGCTGGTCCTCGGCGGCGCCGCCGACATCGAGGTGGTGGGGGGAGGCGGGCGACGGCGAGGAGGCCGTCGCGATGGCCCGCGAGGTGAGACCCGACGTGGTCCTGATGGACGTCAGGATGCCGAAGAAGGACGGCATCTCGGCCACCAGGGAGCTGTCAGGTGTGACCGACGTGCTGATCCTGACGACGTTCGACGTCGACGAGTACGTCTTCGGCGCGCTGCGGGCGGGCGCGGCGGGGTTCCTGCTCAAGAACACCGACGCCGATTCCCTGGTGGAGGCGGTGCGCCTGGTGGCGAGGGGCGACGGGCTGATCTCTCCGGCGGTGACCCGCCGGTTGATCTCCGCCTTCGCCGAGCAGCCCGTACGGCGTGAGCCGCCCAAAGACCTGCTCACCCCCAGAGAGCGCGAGGTGCTGGCCTGTGTGGCCAGGGGCCTGTCGAATGCGGAGATCGCCAAAGAGCTCGACATGGCCGAGGCCACGACGAAGACTCATGTCAGCAGGGTGCTCAACAAGCTCGGGCTGAGAAGCCGCGTGCAGGCCGCCATCTACTACTCCGAGGGGAGCTGACGTGGTCGTCGGCATGGCGTTCGCAGGGGTCGGCATCTACCTGGTCGTCAACGTGATCGCCGGGCTCGTCGCGCTGAGGACCGGCAGTCCCGTGGGCATCGCGATCGTGGCGGGACTGCTCGCGCTGGGCAGCCTCGGCGGCGGCCTCGCGCTCATCCTGACCAGGAAGCCGCAGAACAAGGGGCTGGGCATGGGGCTGATGATCGGCTGGGCGCTCACCTCGATCATCTCGGCCGGCTACTGCACAGGGCTCAACCCCGAGCTCTACCGCTGACGTGCACGAGCTCTTCGTCGGGCTCGGCGTGCTGGCCGCCGCCGTGGTCTTCGTGCGAGAGGCCCGGCGTCGCGGCGCGCTGAACGAGCAGTCGCTGGTGGCGGTCACCGGCGCCCTGGTCGGCGGCGCGATCGGCATGCGACTCGCCGGCTTCGCCGAGCACCTCGAAGGCTTCTGGCTGTACGGCTCGCGCAGCATCCTCGGCGGCCTGACAGGGGCCTACATCGGCGTGCTCGTCGCCAAGCGGATCATCGGCTACAAGGAGAGCACCGGCGACCTGTTCGCCCCCGCGGTGGCGCTCGGCATGGCGATCGGCCGCATCGGCTGCCATCTGACCGAGGCGCCCGGCAGGCCGACCGACCTGCCGTGGGGCGTCCACGCGCCCGCGACCACGCCCGAGTGCCCCGGCTGCCTGGCGGGGCAGGCCATGCACCCGTCGTTCGTCTACGAGATCGTCTTCCACTTCGTCGCCTTCGTCGTCCTGGTGAGGCTGCGCGACAGGGGAGATCTCTTCCCCCGCTACGTCGCCGCCTACGCGGTCTTCCGCTTCCTCGTGGAGTTCACCAGGGCGAACGAGACAGTCTGGCTTGATCTGACCAGGCCGCAGTGGTTCCTCATCCCCTGTCTGATATTGCTGAGCATCCGGTTCGGAAGGAGGGCAGCCCGTGAGGCTCCGGGGTGATCGCATCCTGCGGTACGTCAACGCCTTCTGCCCGCACTGTCACGGCGATCTGCCCGTCGAGCGGGTGCCGAGGCTGAGCGGCTACCTGGCCGAGCGCGATGGCAGGGTGTGGCTCGAACGCGGCTGCCGCACGCACGGGCTGGTCCGCACGCTCTACGACGAGGACCCCGAGATCCTGTCCTACCTGGAGGAGTGGACAGCGCCCACCAAGGCGCACATCCCCGACCTGGCGGGAAACTTCGCGCCGATCCCCGGGGCCTATCTCGACGGGCTGCCCGAGATGCAGACCCAGCACACCTGCATCCTGCTGGAGGACATCACCGAGACCTGCAACCTGCGCTGCCCGACCTGCTTCGCGGGCTCCTCGCCCGACCTCCAGGGCGTCGTGCCGGTCGAGCGGGTGCTCGCCAACGTCGACCAGCGCCTCGAACGCGAGGAGGGCAGGCTCGACGTCCTGATGCTCAGCGGCGGCGAGCCGACCCTCCACCCCGACCTCGCCAAGCTCCTGGCCGAGC
Source organism: Nonomuraea roseola (assembly GCF_039535395.1). Lineage (NCBI taxonomy): Bacteria > Bacillati > Actinomycetota > Actinomycetes > Streptosporangiales > Streptosporangiaceae > Nonomuraea > Nonomuraea roseola. Next base: position 2,632,884 of record NZ_BAAAXC010000015.1, on the reverse strand, counting down.
TGGCCGCCAGGCCGATCACCCGCATCCTCGTCAACACCAACGGCCTGCTCCTGGCCCAGGACGACGGCCTGCTCGACCTGCTCACCGAGCATCGCGACAGAGTGGAGGTCTACCTGCAGTACGACGGGATCTCCGAGCACGCCTCCCGCCACCATCGAGGCGGCGACCTGCGGCGGTTCAAGGCGCTGGCCGTACAACGGCTGTCGGAGCGGCAGATCTTCACCACGCTGGTCATGACGGCGGCGCTCGGGGTCAACGACGGTGAGATCGGGGACGTCGTCAGGCTCGCGCTCGCCACGCCGTTCGTCGGAGGGGTGTCGATGCAGCCGGTGTTCGGTTCGGGCAGGAGCGGGGCCATCGACCCGATGGACAGGCTCACCCACACCGGCGTGCTCAAGCGGCTCGAGCCGCAGACCGGCGGGCTGGTGACCTGGCGCGATCTCACCGCGTTGCCGTGCTCGCACCCGCACTGCTGCTCGGTGGGCTATCTGATCCGCGACGACTCGGGCGACTGGCGGTCGCTGGTGGCGCTGATCGGGCACGACCGGCTGAAGGAGAACCTGGGCCTGGTGTCGAACAGGATCGCCGACAGCGAGATCCCACGCGAGTTGCGGCTCGCCGTACAGGAGTCGCTTCTGGGGTTGCTGTCGGAGCAGTCGTCGCTGTCGCACCCGCAGATCGGCGAGCTGTGGAAGAACATCTGCGAGAACTGTGACCTGGGGCTGTCGACGCTGGTCACGGTGCTGGGCAGGCGGAAGAAGCTGCGCCGGATGCTGGGGGAGCGGGTGGTACGGCTGACCGTCAAGCCGTTCATGGACATCTCGACCATGATCGAGGAGCGGCTCACCCAGTGTTGCGTGCACGTGGGCACCCGGCGCGACGAACGCGACCAGTGCGCGCCGTTCTGCGCCGTGCAGGCATGGCCCGAGCTGCGATGACCGATCCGCTGAGACTGTGCGTCTACGCCACGGTCGCCCTGCTCGCCTGGCTGCTCGGGCCGTGGGCGGTGCTCGGGTTCGCCGTGCTCGGGTTCGTGGGCTACTGGAAAGCGCGCAGAGCCGGGCTGACCCGGAGCAAGTGCGTGCTCAGGGACACCCGGCTCGTGCTCGCCTATCTGGGGCTGATCGCGATCGCCGCGCTGGCGGCGATCGTCTACTCGCTGATCGGGACGTAGAGCAGCAGCGCCTCGGCGACGCACACCGGACGGCGCTCGCCCTCCACCTCGACCGAGACCTTGATCGTGGCCAGCTGGCCCGCAGGGCTGTTCTTGACGTCGACCAGCTCGCCGCTGGCCCGCACCCGCGAGCCGACGGGCACCGGCTTGGGGAAGCGGACCTTGTTGAGGCCGAAGTTGACCGCCATCTGGATCTGGCCGACGCTCATCAGCTCGGTCAGGAACGAGGGGAGCAGCGACAGCGTCAGGAAGCCGTGGGCGATCGTCCCGCCGAAGGGGGTCTCCTTCGCCCGCTCGGGATCGACGTGGATCCACTGGTGGTCGTCGGTGGCGTCGGCGAAGAGGTTGACCTGGTCCTGAGTGACCGTGCGCCACTCGGTCGGGCCGACCGTCTCGCCGACCGCCGCCTTCAACTCCTGCACGTTCGCAAAGCTCCGCATGGGTGGAACCCTATTGCGCCGCCGCGAGGTTGACGATTCGGAACTCGTCTGGCGTGCTCCCCTTGGTGGCTCCCCAGTACGTGATCGTGCTGGGCGCCGAGGAGGTGCCGATGCCCAACCAGTCGTTGGGGTTCTCGGGGAAGGTCACCCACGAATCGGTCTCAAGATCGAGCACGCTCGTCCCTGTGCTGACATACCGGTCGAGGGCCGGCGAGCCCGACAGGGGGCGGGAGACGCCCACCTTCCGCATGCCCGTGCCGTCCACCCGCTGGACCAGACCCTCCGCCACGCACCAGGTGGGCCCGCAGCGCAGACCGACGGCCTCGGTCGCGGCCGTGATCTGGCGGGTCTCGCCCGTCTCCAGGTTGACGACCTTCGTCTGGTTCTTCCGGTACTCGCGCTCGTAGACATCGCTCGCCCACGGCCAGTCGATCAGGTGCAGGCCGTCGGCGATCTTCTCGGGCGTGCCGCCCTCGGCGAGGAGCCGCCAGACCGTGCCGTCCTGCTCTGACCAGTAGATGTGCTCACCCTTCACGGCGATCGCCTCGATGCCCTGGTGTTCGCCCTTGTGCGTGGCGACCAGCCGCGCCTCGCCCCCTGCCAGCGGCGCGATCCAGATCTCGCGCACGCCGGTCGCGTTCACCCACCAGACGACGCTCTGCGCGTCGAAGGCCACGTCCTGGGGGTAGGTCCACTTCAGGCCAGGGGTCGTCGGCACGTCGGTGACCTTGCGGAACGTTCCCGACTCGGAGTTGTAGATCTCGATCGCGCCCGCCTTCTCGAAGGCGGACTCCGCGTTCACCATCACCTCGGTGGCGCTGACGCCGGTGATCGGGCGGTACCGCCATCCTTCGGCGTTCTCCGCCGGCATCGTGAAAATCGCCTTCGGCCAGATCTTCTCGATCGGCGTCCCCTCCTGTGATCGGGACTCGGCCGCCTCGGCCGAGGCCTGCATGCTCGCCATCACCTCGCTCGGTCCGTCGACAGGAGCCACCGCCACGCCGTCTCCGCCCCCGCTGGTGAAGACGTCTCTGGCGATCGTCGTGCCCACTCCCGCCACCCCGATCACGGCCGCCACCGCCAGGGCGGCGCTCGCCGTCCTTCGTCTGGTACGGCGGCGCCTCCGCGCGGCCAGTGCCGCGGACAGGTCGGGCTGCGGCGCCAGCTCCGCCGCCTGCCGCAACGCGTGGACCAGATCTTCCTCAGTCCTCATGACGCTCTCCCCTTTTCGAGCACGCCAGGGCTGACGCGGAGTTTCTCCAGCGCGCGTGCGGCCTGGCTGCGTACGGTGCCCCGTGAGATGCCGAGAATGTCGGCGATCTCCTTGTCCGACAGGTCCTCGTAGTAGCGCAGCACGATCACGGCTCGCTGCTTCGGCGGCAGCGCCCGCAGTTCGTTCCACAGCTCGCCGAAGGAGTGGCTGTCGTGGTGGGAGCCCTCGGGCAGATCCTCCGTGAGGTCCTCTCTGCGGCGTCTGCGCCACCAGCTGACGTGCTGGCGGGCCATGGCCATGCGCGCGTACGCCTCGGGACTGTCGACCTTGTCCCACCGGTCGGCGAGCTTGAACAGGATCTCCTGCACCAGGTCGGCGGCGTCGTGTGAGGTGCCGGTAAGCACGTAGCCGTAGCGCAACAGCGCCGAACCCCTCGCTCGGACGAACTCTTCGAACTCCACGAACAGGGGACGCACGGGGGGCGTGGACTGTTGCAAAGATCTTTACTCGAATCTCTCGCGCACGTGTTCGATCGCGCGCTACAGTTCTGGGTAACGACTCGAACAGAGGTTCGGCCAGGTGGGAGGGGGTGCCATGCTCGTCCAGACACGCCGTAGGTGTTTCTTCCCAACTCTAAGACGGCCGCTATACCCCGCTATAAAGTCCGAGAGCGTGGACCCTGTGCGCAACCCCTATGCCCCCGGTGCCGGGCAGCGCCCGCCCGAGCTGGCCGGCCGCGACCGTGAGCTCCAGCAGTTCGAGGTCGTCCTGGAGCGCGTGGCCCGTGGCCGCCCCGAGCGCAGCATGGTCGTGACCGGCCTGCGAGGCGTGGGCAAGACCGTCCTGCTCAACACCTTCAAGTCCATGGCGATGCAGCGGCTGTGGGGCACCGGCAAGATCGAGGCCAGGCCCGACCAGTCGATCCGCCGTCCCGTCGCCGCCGCCCTGCACATGGCGATCCGCGAGCTGGCCCCCCGGCACCGCGGGCCCGAGCGCATCGAGGAGTTCCTCGGCGTGCTCAAGGCCTTCGCGATGCGTGACCCGGCCGCAGCCAAGGGCACCTCCCACTGGTCACCGGGCATCGACGTGCCCGCCAGCCGCGGCCGCGCCGACTCCGGCGATCTCGAGATCGACCTGACCGAGCTGTTCGTCGACGCGGCGAGCGTGGCCACCGACCTCGGGGTGGGCGTCGCGCTCTTCATCGACGAGATGCAGGACGTGCAGGCCGCCGACATCTCAGCGCTCTGCGCCGCCTGCCACGAGCTGTCGCAGACGGGCGGGCCGCTGATCGTGGTCGGCGCCGGCCTGCCGCACCTGCCGAGCGTGCTGTCGGCCAGCAAGAGCTACTCCGAGCGGCTCTTCCGCTACGCGCGCCTCGACAAGCTCGACCGCGAAGCCGCCGACATGGCGCTCCTCGTCCCCGCGAGGGAGGAGGGCGTGGAGTTCACGCCGGAGGCGCTCGACGCGCTCTACGAGGCCGCCGACGGCTACCCCTACTTCGTGCAGGCCTACGGCAAGGTCGCGTGGGACTACGCGCCGCGCACCCCCATCACTCTCGACGACGTCAAGGTGTCCGCGCCCGAGGCGGAGGAGGAGCTCGCCGTGGGCTTCTTCGGCAGCCGCTACGAGCGCGCCACCCCTGCTGAGCGCGACTACATGCACGCCATGGCCGCGATCGGCGACGAGCCTGTGGCCACCTCCGACGTGGCCGACTCCCTCGGGCGCAAGCCGTCGAGCCTGTCACCCGCTCGCGACAGCCTCATCAAGAAGGGGCTCATCTACTCCGCCGAGCGCGGTCTGATCGCGTTCACGGTGCCACACTTCGGGAGGTTCCTTCGCGCTCAGCCCATCTGACTCTCTCTAGCCGTGTCTAGAGGGGAAGCTAGGCACGGCTAGAGAGACCAATATGCCGCCGTATAACGCTATCTAGCGTCAGGCCGATACAGCCGTATATTCCGGCATGGACCCGCTGTCGTCCCTGCCGACCACCGCCATGCGCACCGCCGGATGCCGTCCTGTGAGGTAGACCGCGAAGACGGTGTCGTCCTTGTCCACGTTCTCGAAGACGAAGAAGCGCCAGCACATCTCCCGCCAGCTGTCGTACGGCTCAGCCGAGGTGAGCTGGTCGGCATGCGACCTCCAGGTCGCGCTCGCCCTGAGCCTGGCCAGGCCCACGCTCTCGCTCGCGGGGCGCTGCTCGCACGGAGCGCGATAGCGCAGCCGGTCGACGGCCTCCTCCAGCTCGGGTGAGAGCGCTGCCAGCACCACCACACCGGCCAGCGTCCACCACGACAGACCGGGCGCGGGGGCCCACACCGACATCACGGCCATGCCGGTCAGCACGACCGTGCGGCCGATCGAGCGAAGCCCGACGGGTGCCGAGCTGACCTCGCCGAAGCAGCCGCAGCCGGCGTCAGGCCGCCGCCTGCGCAGTTCCAGCAGCACGTAGGTCGAGAGCGCGAAGAAGACGACCGTTCCCCATCGGAACAGCGGATGTGTGGTGAGCAGCAGTCCGGCGGCGAGCACCAGCTCGCCGACGGAGCAGCAGATCAGCGCGGGTGTGCGGAGCGGGCCTGGCACGAGCACGGCCGGGCCGAGCCTGGCCAGGGCGCCCGGCTCCAGGTTGGAGTGCACGGTGGCGAGCTTGGCGATGGTTCCCAGGACCAGCAGCACGATTAAGATCGGCAGCTGCGATTCGAGCATGCGTGATACCCCTATCCGACCCGGGCATTGAAGCACCCCTTGGTCAGTTCCCCGCCCAGTTCTACGAACGATGAGGGCGACAGCTCCACGATGCGGCCTCTCGGCGAGGTGCCGCATTCGACGCACCTGTCGCAGAAGCGTCCGGCCATACAGCCGCACGCCACGACAGGCAGGTTCGCCGCCCGCTCGGCGCAGACATTACGGACTTTTAATAAAGAACCAATAGCCAGGTACGGCAGGCCGACGCACGACACCTCGGCGTCGGGGCAGGCCGCGTCGGAGCGCTCCACCATGGGATAGGCCGCGCCGCGTTCGTCGCAGTCGAACGCGTCGGACCAGGTGGCGGTTCCTGAGATGCGTTGCTGTGGCCCGCCGTACGCGGGGGGAGGGGTTGGTACGGCGCGCGCCGGATAGGCGGGCTGCGACGTCGCGGGCAACAGAGCGTGGCCCACGCCGTCCTCTCTGACACCGATGGCGTCGAAGAGGTAGCCCGGTTCGAGCTGGGGGTGCCGGACGCGGACGCGTCCGGTGGTCCGGTAAGGGATCACCACGCTGCGGCGCCCGCGATGCGGGCCGCAGTCGAGCTCCAGGTGGAGGTCGCGGCGTCCTTCGATCGAGAGGATGGTGCCGGTCATGCGGGTGAGGTCGGCCCAGACCCGCTCGACGACCTTGCCGTCACGCAGGGCCTTGATGATGACCCTGGAGCCGAGGGGGAGGTCGCCGGGAGCGACGTCGGCGCCGTGCCAGGCGGTCGCCCACGGCGCGATGACGAGCCGTTCTTCGGTGCCCTCCTCGGTCTCGACGATGAGCAGATGGGGGCTGACGTCGACGATCTGCCCGGTCACCGCATGCAGGGGATCGCCGCTCTCGCGGTCGGGCCCCGCATGCCCCGGTGTGCGGCCGAGCGCCGCCGCCGCGAGGATTCGGCGGCGTTCCGTGCTGTTCACACCCCTAGCGTCACATAGCTCCCGGCTCCTCCCGGCGAAGGGGAGCAAAATACGCATCCTCGGTGGAACGCATTGACAACCGATGTGTGGCAGACCTTGACTGCACTTTGCAGTTGGTGGAACGAATCCTGGATTCCGGTTCAGCCGCAATAGGGGCTCGGGCTGCGATTCTGGCCACGATGCAGATTGCCAGGACGGATGAGGAGTTCCGCGAGTACGTCAGGTCTCGCGGACCAGCGCTTCTGCGTGTGGCGCACCAGCTCACCGGACACCCATGTGACGCCGAGGACCTGCTGCAGACAGCCCTCGCCAAGACCTACATGGCCTGGGACCGGATCAAAGATCGCGCTGCCCTCGACGGGTACGTCAGGCGGACGATGGTCAACATCAACATCTCGCAGTGGCGCCAGCGGAAGCTGGAGGAGTTCCCCGCCGACGAGCTGCCGGAGATCCCGGTGAGCTTCGAAGCGCCGAGTGAGTGGGAGGAATCCCTCGAACAGGCGCTGAACGGCCTTCCTGCCCGCATGCGCGCCGCGATCGTGCTGCGCTACTACGAGGACATGTCCGAACCGGAGATCGCCAGGGCGCTCGGCATCAGCGTCGGCACCGTGAAGAGCACGGTCTCGCGCGCGATGGCCAAGCTCAGGGGCGAACTATCTGTCCCGGCTCAACCGCGCCAGCAGTAGCGCAGGGGTGCACGACGTCCCTGATGATCCGGAGGGTCGAGAGGAAGGTCTCGAGCTGCTCGGCCGAGAGCAGTCCTGTGAAGGACTCCTCGATGTCATGGAGGTGCTGGGGCAGCACCTCCTGCACCTTGTCCACACCCTTGTCGGTCAGTGCCGCATAGGAGGCCCTGCGATCGGTGGCGCAGGCTTGCCGCACCACGAGGCCGTCACGTTCCAAGCGGTCGACCACGCGCGTCACGCCGCTCGTGGACAGGCCCGTCTGCGCGGCCAGGTCGCCCATGCGCAGGCTGTGGTGCGGCGATCGAGCCAGCCTGATCAGCGTGCCGAAGTCGACTTCGGACAGCCCGGCGGCAGTGAGGGCCGGAGTCATCTTCGCCACCAGGCCGGCGTAGACCTCCGAGAGCAGGCCGATGGCCGTCAGCCGCGGGTCGTCAAAGGGGATCACATTCACATCGTAGAGGACGATAGTTGACGCGCGGAATATTCCTCATGTAGAAATCTGTTGAAGCAAACGTCCGCAGCGCAAGCATCACTGTCGAGGGAGCAACAGACATGAGCACTCGTACCTGGGAAGGCCTCTCCATCCCCGCCGCCGGCACGTACGCCATCGACGTCAACCACACGGTCATCGGCTTCGTCGCCAAGCACATGATGGTCAGCAAGGTCCGCGGCCACTTCGAGAAGTTCAACGGCTCGATCACGATCGCCGAGAACCCGCTCGAGTCGTCCGCCGAGCTGACGATCGACGCCTCCAGCATCAGCACCAACGCGGGCGACCGCGACAACCACCTGCGCAGCGGCGACTTCCTGGACACCGAGACCTACCCCGAGCTCACCTTCAAGAGCACCCGCGTGGTCGGCCACAAGGGCGACGAGTTCACCGTCGCAGGCGACCTCACCATCCGTGGGGTCACCAAGGAGGTCGAGCTCACCGTCGAGTACGGCGGCGTGGGCACCAACCCGTGGGGCCAGCAGGTGTGGGGCTTCTCCATCACCACCGAGTTCGACCGCGAGCAGTTCGGGCTGACCTGGAACGCCGCGCTGGAGACCGGTGGCGTCCTGGTGGGCAAGAAGATCAAGATTGAGATCGAGGGCGAGGCCAACCCCGCCGCCTGACACACTGTCCACAGCCCGCTTCGACCTGGGCGGGCTGTCATCCACAGGTGTGGACGAGGTTACCCACAGGCAGTGGATAACTCTTGGCGATGACGCTCGAGCGAACCACTTTGCCGCACCGCCAGAAGGCCGGTACTCTGTCCTGAGCCAGACGGCTACCAGGAGGATTCGCCTAGTCAGGTCTATGGCGCCGCACTGCTAATGCGGTTTGGTGGCAACACCATCCGGGGTTCAAATCCCCGATCCTCCGCAGGACAAAGGCCCTTTCTCGTGATCACGAGAAAGGGCCTTTGTGCTTCAAGGAAGTCCTGGTGGACCATTGCCGGACCATCGCGCTAACGATCATGCTCTCCGGGTCGCCCTGGGGATAGCCGGGATGGTCGCCTCTGCCGCCGCGTAAGCCACCTCCGGGACCACACTCGTGTAGACGTCGGCGGTGAAGCTGTGACGCGAGTGGCCGAGCGTAGCGGAGATGACCTTCATGTCGATGCCCGCCGCCAGCATGATCGTCGCCGCGCAGTGCCGGAGATCATGGAAGCGGATCGGGGGAAGATCTGCCGCAGCCACGATCGCCGCAAACCGCTCGCTGACGTACTCCTCGCGCAGCGCGCGTCCGTCCACAGCGGTGAAGATCAACCCCGTGTCCACCCAACGCTCACCCGCGGCCAGCCGCTCCCGCTTCTGCCTCGCTCGCCAGGCCGTCAGCGGCACGGCATTCTCATCGCCCAGCGCCACCGTCCGCCAGGAGCTGTCGGACTTCAGGCCGTCGTCGTCTTCATCATCCGACTCCAGCACGCCGAGGGTCTTGGTCACCTTGAGGTCGGAGTCCTCCCATCGGACTCCGCACGCCTCACCGCGGCGTAGACCGCGCGTCGTGACCAGGTGGTACAGCGGGTAGAGGCGCTCATCCACACAGGCGTCGAGGAATCGGCCGGCGAGCAGGGGTGTCCACACCATGACCGGGCCAGGGATTCGGCCGGTCTCCCGCCACCGTGCGACCCGCTCGTCGGTCCACACCAGCGGCCGGACCCTCCGCACGGCGGGCAGCTCGACGTGTTCGGCGGAGTTGTGCTTGATCCGCTTCTGCTTGAACGACGTGCCGAGGGCGGACGACAGCACGCGGTGTACCCGGTGAATTCGTGACGCCGACAGGGCGTCACCCCGGAGACGCCGGCAGGCGGGGCGTGGACGTGGAGGTGCGGGACCTGCTCGGCGGCCGCGCATGCCGCCACGGCCTGCCCGACCGCCGCTTCTGCGCCGAGTGCGAACAGGCCATGGTGATCGTGTGCGAGAACGACTGCGAGCCGCCTTCCAAGGCCGTGGGCACCTGATGGCACGGCTATCCCTACTGGCGGGTCTAGGAGTGGGACTGACTGGCCGAGCAGGTACGGCGCGCCGGCGTGCCCACGACACCTCAGCGACCGCTGAGAGACGATGAACAGGCCGCCTCCTACGGCGGCCGCGCATGAGAGGGAACGCGATGACCGAGGACGACATCAGGCGCCTGATGGCCCAGGAGCCCACGCGCCCGAGTGAGGACTCCTGGGCGCACGGTCCGGATGCCGTGCGGGATGCCGGCGACCCGTCCGCGCGTGTGGCGGCGCGGGTGCTACTGCTGTTCGGCGACCAGGCCGAGGTGCTCACGCCGCACCACGGCGCCCTCGATCCGCTGCGGGTTCCCGCAGCTTCGGTGGCCGAGCAGCTCGGCGTGGAAGTGGCGCAGCTGCCGGGGCTGCAGTTCCTGGCGGTGGTCGACAGGGACGAGCTGCGCGAAGTCGTGCCGATGCCCTGATCCGGCGGCAAGGTCCCAAAACCGTTCGGCATAACACCGCCAGTCGTCATCGCCGACATCGTTGAGTACACGGGCCTGGCAAGCGGCACCGTCGACTCCGACATCTCCCGCGGCCGATGGCGCGAACCCGACGAGGTCGAGCACGGCGTGAAGCGGTGGCGCCGCGCCACCGTGGACGAGATCATGCATGGCCGCCGCGGCTACCGGCGCGATCAGCGCCGCGACTGAGCGCCTGGCGCCGCTCGCCAGCTGCGGCCACCCCCGCCGAGACGACCAGCCCTAGTGTCCGCCGGCGGGATCGCGCGGCACGTGGCTGTAGTCCTGGCCGTCGATCGGCTGGACGGCCGAAGCGGGCCACGGTGTGGTCCCACCCAACGTACTGATTACGGATGCGGTCTTGGCAAAACGCGAGTCAATCTTCATTTGGACCGCGGTTCCATATCGACTCCAGGGGAATGAACTACTGCGCCGCATAACCCTCCAGCGGGTATCGAGTAAACGCGCGAGAGCGATGGAGACGATCGGTATGGGTGTGGGAAAAAACGCGGATGGTCGTCTCGAAGTATTCGCGCTCGCGTCCGACAACGCCATTTGGCACGCATGGGAGTTCCAACCCGATGGCGCTTGGTCGGCATGGCACTCAATGGGGGGAAGCTTTGCCACTCCCCCAGCAGTATGCCGGTTCTTCAATCGCCTTCATATCTTTGCGCGGGGCACCGACAATAAACTCTGGTACAGGAGTCAGACGTCACCGAGCAATGGTTGGGGGCCGTGGCAGCATAATGGCGGCGATCTGAGGGATTCCCCCGTCGTGGCGTTCAACGCAGACGCACTATGCCAAGTGTTCACACGCGGCTGGGATGGCGCCCTGTGGACATGCGTGAAAAGCGGGCTCGACGGGATAGGCGGATGGGTATCGCTTGGCGGGGGCATGGAAGGGACTCCCGCGGTCGGGCAGAGCGCCAACGGCCACCTTGAGGTCTATGCTCGCGGCCTCGACGGCGCACTCTGGCACAAGTGGCAACTTGCGCCCAATGTCGGAGCCGAGGCCGAGAAGTGGTCTGGCTGGTTCCCGCTCTGCGAGTTGGAAGTCCGACGAATGCCCTGCGCTCCGATACTCAACGCCGACCTCCGCCAGGATGTCCCTTTCATTGGCCCAAATGACGCTCCCCACACGATATGGCAGACCGCACCGGCGAACGGCTGGGCAGGACCTAACTTCCTGAACGGCACAAGCAGGTCCCCAATAGTGTCCTCTCGAAACACCGACGGTAGAGCCGAGATCTTCATCGTCGGCATCGATGGACGTTGCTACAACATGTGGCAGACCGCACCCAGCAACGGCTGGAGCCATTGGGGGAAGCTGCCTCTCAATCACCTCGTCGGACCTATATGCGTGACGCGCGGCACTGAAGGCCGACTTGAGGTGTTCGGGATCAACGACGTTGGCGATCTCGTGCATTCTTGGCAGAACGCGCCGAGCGCCGGGCCGTGGCACATGGCGACACGAGGAGGGCAAACTCTCGGCGGCCTTGGAACGAGGCTCAGACAACTCGGCACCCGGGAAGCGTGGCACTTCCGCGAATAGTTTCTCTTGGTAAAGTCGGTCATGGGTTTGCGGCGACGTCGAGATCAAGCCGGTCTGCGCCAGATGTTCGGTCAGCAGGTGAGTGCTCCAGATGCGCCCACCAGCCTTCGTATCCATGGGACCGCGGAGATCCGTGGTCCCATGCCCTGTGATCAGGGACTTTCGCGCGGTCGCCTCAGAAACGGTTTCACTCGGCTTGAAGGGCGAAGGAGTTATCGGTGCCGGCGAGAAAGACGGCGTAGCTGGGGCTGTACATCGCCAAGGCGTCGCGGCGGTCCTCCACGCGGACGATCCTGTGGGTGCCGTCCGGTTTCTTGAAATCAGTCATGTTGGCGAAAGCGACCCAGTGCTGTTGGGGATCGCTGGTGTCGCATGTCTTCAGTCCGGGCAGAGGCCGATGCCGTGAGCTGTGGGGAGGTATCAGCGCCAGGCAGCGGCCGTCGCTGGCGACCAGCTGCCGGGTGGCGGCCCGGTAACTCCATATCGCGGTGGCATCGGCGCACGGAACGCCGCCGACGCGAGGACGCTCGGGGTCGGGGTCGGGGTTGGCGTCTGCCCAGCCCTTCCACCCGATGCACATGCTCCGCTCGGTGCCTCGGCGGATGCGGAACTTTCCGGCGGGAAAGCCGCCGTTGGCCGGAATAGACGTCACCGGGATCGGGACATCCCGCTCGTACATGCCGAGTAGGTCCGACAGCGAGCTCACGCCCAACAGCGAGTGCTCGCCAAACAGTGGCGGCGATGGGGGCGGTTCGGACGCAGGACTCGCGGCGAAGGCAGGCGCGGCCAGCACAGCGGCCAGAACCACGCCCCCGGTCAGATGGACAGCCATGCGGGCTGGGATGTTCACAGAAGCCTCTCGTTCCGACTCAACATAAGTTGGCTACGTAGAGTAGCGAAAGACTACTCTACGTGCTTGGTCAGTGCCGGGAGAGATCGAGCAGACTTGACGATCAGAGTTATCCAAAGGCGTCCTGGCCTCGGGCGATCACTCATGCCCCAGGCACCGACAGGCCCGCCACGTGCGGGCCTTCGTCATTTCCTGGACTCCCACAGGAGGCGCGCAGGGATGGGATGACCGACCCGGCATAGCCGCAGCGCCGGCGGGCGCCGCGCAACCGTGGACGAGATCCTGCACGATGGCCGCCGCCGCAGTCGCGGGCCTGCTGTTCGGTGACCTGGATTCGCACCGCGCGCCCATGCGACCTCGGCGCGACGATGATCGTGCCAGGCTCACGCCCGATCACGAGCGCCTCAGGCCGGCCGGTGCCCGCAGGGGGGCCATCTCGGCGACGGCGATGCCGGAACCAGTGGCCGCGAGCGCGAGCGCCGCGACGGCGATGATGTGTCGGATACGCATGATCTTCACCTTGGGTGAATGGCTACAGGGCGACGTAGGCGGCGACGGCCGCGCACGCCAGGAGGTAGCCGAGGGCGCGGATCGGGCGGCCGCATGGCGAGCGAGAGGCGGCATAGATCATCAACAGCTGTGCCGTGGACAGACTGACGGGGGCGAGCGACAGGCCGGCCAGGACGGCGACGATGCGGAGCTCGGTGAAGCGGGTCGCGATCGTCAGGCTGGTCACCACCGTGGCCGCCAGTGGGGGCGGCGTTTCCAGCCAGGCGCCGAGCCAGGCGAGCCCGGACAGCGGTGGCTGAGCGCGGATCATGAGGGCCTCCGCGTGGAGGTGTCAGGTGCGGGGGTCTGAAGGCTTCAGGCCCTCGGAACAGGGGTGTTGGCGTGGGACTCCACACCCCCACACGAGGCCGTTTGTCCTGGTGACGCCGGTGTGGGGGGACACGTGGCGCGTGTGTGGGTGTGGGGGTGATCTGTGGGGGTCCACCGCCGCAGCTGTAGGGCACGCTCGAGGAGCTCGGGCAGCTGCTGGCCGCTTGCCCCGACCTCGAGCACCTGCTCGGCGCGCAAGGGCGACGGCAGCGCGGGAACATGCACCCGGTCGGGCGGCTGGGCGGGCAGGGCGGCTGTCCAGGTCGCCCCATCCGGCGGTGATGCCGTCGGCGGGCACCAGGCGCAGCGCGCCGTACCGCTCGACCTTGCCGGCGCGGCGCCGCTCCGGGAGGCGCTCGCCGTCGTCGTCGACTGGCGCGTTACCGGCGGGGTACCACAGGACGCCGTCACCATAGGGCAGCTCGATCGGCTCAGGCTCGGGCCCCAGAGAGCCGAGTCCATACGATCACTCGCGTCCTTCATCTGCATGGTGGCGACGTGCGTGTATCGCTTCTTGTGAGCCTTCAGCTGATCGAGCAGCGCGGGAGGGCACTGGAGGGTGAGCTTGCTCTTGCCCTTGCGTGGCCGGAAGACGAGACCGCCGCCCGAACGCCGTGGGCACTTGTCCGCGTGGCCGGTGCAGTCCTTGAGCACGGCCGCACGTGCGCCCATCGGGTGAGCTCAGCGAGATGACCGTCAGGGCGCGTCCACAGCGAGCTTTTCCCGCCGGGTCGGCATTGGAAGAACGCAAAGCACCAGAAAGCCGCTCAGGGCATAGGCAGGGTTCCCGCCACATGCGTGCTCAGCGACAACTTTGTTAACAGCAGGCAAATGATACAGATCGTCCCGATCTTGGGGGAAAAGGTAACGTAAGATGCCGTTCAGAACTAGGCATGTGGAAGGTACCTCTGTGGCGGATGCGTTCGAGGCGGAGATCGGGAAGCTCGCCGGCCAGATCAATCAGCAGATGGCCCACATTCGCGAAGCATACGGAGAACTTTCCGCTATGGAGCACACGGCGTGTTCAGTGGACGGGATGGTGAGCGTGACCGTGGGCCGCCACGGTCAGATGCGCGGCATCGAGCTGAACCCCAGGGTCTATCGCACCCTGTCTCCCTCGCAGCTGGCCGACGCGATCATGCATGAGGTGAACAAGGCCACCGCCGTGGTCTCCGAGCAGAGCAAGCAGCTCTTGCAGCCCCTGATGCCGGAGAGTGTGCCGTACGAGGAGGTCTTCGGAGAGCGGGCCATGCTCGACGCGTTCCTCCCCGGGCCCGTGGAGCCGAACCCATGACCGGTTACTCCGTGCGGTGGGGGGCGCTGCACCGGCAGGCCCGGGTCTACGACGAGCTCACGTACAACGCGGAGGAGGTGTGTGTCGAACTCCGCGCCGCCTTCGACCGGGACAGGAACACGCTCGGCCAGGACGTGTACGGCGCCGAGCTGGCCAAGAAACTGCCCGGAATGGAAGCAGACATCTTTGACGCGCTGATGGCGCACATCGACGAGCTCGAGCGTGTCGCCTCAGGCCTCAATGTCAGCGCTCGCAACTACGAGGGAGCGGACCAGCCGCCCGTCACGCGCGGCTGATCGTCCATGGGCTTCGACGGGTTCCTCGTCCCAGAGTTCGCCAAGCCGTACATCGGCTGGGTGGTTGGCATGGACTGGCCGGAAGGGGACGAGTCCGGCTGCTTCCGGTTGGCCGACGCCTGTGTGATCGCCGCGCACCGACTCGTCAAGGGTACGGGGGCCGACCAGCGGGCAAGCGCGGCCAAAATCGGCGCCGACTGGGACGGGGAGGCACATCTCGCCTTCGCCGCCCATGTCGACGCGGTGGTCGGCGGTCAGGTCGCCGCTGTGGTCAAGCAGCTCGTGGAGGCCGCTGTCGCGCTCAACGGCGTGGGAGTGCAGATCCAGTACACCAAGTACATGATCGAGGTCACCGTCTGGCTGCTGATCGCACAACTGGTGTATCTGCTGGGCGCAGCCATGGCCACTGGCGGGGCCAGTCTGGCGCTCATCCCCGTACGTCTGCAACTTGCCCGGATGACGGTCAGACAGATCGCCAAGCAGTGCGTGCGCAACATGGCGCTGTTCCTCGGGATCGTGGCCGGCATGGACCTGGGCATCCAGATTCTGCAGGGCCGCAGGGACGAGATCGACTGGAAGCAGGTGGGGACCTCGGCGCTGACCGGTGCTGCCATGGGCGGGCTCATGGGGCTGCTCTCCGGCGGGCTGAGCCGGCTGGCCACATCGGCCCTGCGGGCCGGCCTGACCAGGGCTGAGATGACCATGGCCGAGAAGCTGATCGCCGCGGCCAGTTCGTCGTTGTACGGGCAGGCCGCGCAGTTTGCCCTGACCGGCGGGATCACGACCGCGGGAAGCCTGTGGGTCCACGGTAACTTCAGCTGGGACCTGTTGGCCAAGGGCATCACCTCCAGTGCGCTCGGGGCGGACGGGCAGCACGGGGCCGCGGGCCTGCTCCATCGTGCCCCCGACAGTTCGCCCTCGCCCCACCCGGCCCTTCCGTCCGAACGTTCTCCGTCCGGCCCGGATGCCGGCCCCGACCGCGTGCCCGAGAAGCCCAGCGCTGAATCGATCCTGGCGGCGACGAGACATAACCAGGAGACCATCACATCGCCTGCCTGGAAGAGCGCCGACGTGCTGTTCCCGCAGGCCGAAGTTCCCTCGTCCCGTCTGGCTTCCAACGCCGAGACGCCGCAGCCGGTGGCGCACGCACCTGCGTCGTTCCGGCCTGACGGCTCGCCGGTGTGGAAGCAGGTTGACGGGTCGCGGTCGGAGGCGGTGAATGCCGGGCGCTCGGTGAACGGTGGGGCGTTCCGGCCTGATGGTTCGCCGACCTGGAAGCAGCTTGACACGTCGCCCAAGCCCGAAATCCATCCACCCCGAACCGTCGAGATCGGCGCCTTGGGCGAAACGGCGGTACACGACGTCAAGGTCCCGGAGAACGCGACGGCGGCGGCTCGGGCTCTGACCGACGGCATCACGGATGTCACCCCGCGGGAACGACGCGCGATCCGCGAGTGGCTGGCGGAGGCGCTTTCCGACGGCAACCGCGACACGTGGACCGACCACCTCCAAAGGGGCGTTGCGCTCAGCGTCAAAGACACCGTGATCTACCTCAAGCTGAGGCCGAGCGAGTTCACGCACGTGGAGCACCCGAGTCTGGCGCCCGAGAAGCCGGTCGCGTTCGGCGGGGACGGCGTGGAAGGCAAGTCCTCGCGGGCCTCCTCGCTGGATCGGACCGCGGGTCTGCTGAGTGGGCTTTACCACTCGCCGGACGAGGCCGAGGCGAGCGCCCTGCCGCGTGCGGGCATCACCAGTACGTCACGCACGACGCACACGAACGGCAACGAGGTCATCAGCGGTCACAAGGCCATTTCGCCGACGCACGATTACTTCGCCGCGGACATCTCCCTCGACGTCTACCGCAACGGTGACAAGGTCACAGAAACCGCGGCAGTCCCCGAACTGTCCGTCACTATCCCCTTCCCCCAGCAGTTCACCCGTGAAGGGCCGCTTCTGTCCGCCGACCACCCATCGCCGCTCCCCCGCCACGAGGTCCCGATCGGCGCCGAGCACAAGTTCCGTGATCACGGAATCGCCATCACCGGGATGGACGTCACGCCTCTGGTGCAGGAGGTGCAGCGTCGGGCGGTGTCGGCAGGCGTGCCCGCGGGTGAGGTGGCCAAGATCATTGACCACCTCACGTCCACCGTGCTCAACGAACAGGGGATGAAGAACCGGAGCCAGTCGCTGCTGTCGAGCGGGGCTGCCTCCGACGCTGTCCGGTACAAGAGTTCCGCGCTGCGATCAGCGGAGGACTCTGTCACGGTCACCGGCCGGATCACGCGGATCGAGCCCGTTGACGGAAGCGCGCGGCCACCGATCGAGACGATGTTCCGGGACGACCTGGGGCGGCGCGAGAGCGATGGGACGACACATCGGCAGGGCACGAGCGTCGGTGTTCATGCGGGTGGCAAGATCGGCTTGACCCTTGGAGAGAGTGTGGAGGTCGTCGCGCGGGCCGTTGGCGGGTTCGGCTTCGGAACGGATCATGTGACGTCCACCACCAGGGCGCACGGTAACCACACCGTCTTGACCAGGCGCGATGACGTCGCCATGTACGACGCCCACATGCGGCTGCAGGTCGAGACCGAAAGATTGGGCACGTTCGAGGTCGATGTGAAGGCCGGGCTGATCGTACCGGCTCGCGACGCGCCCCGGATGGAGCAGGACGTCTTCGGGCACGATCTCCGGCCACCAGGGGAATTCAACGACATCCAGCGGAAACTCGCCGATCTCCACCGGGAGATGGACGACGTACGTGCGGAGTACGTGCGGAGCGAACCGTTCGGTGAATATCCTCCCCGGGGCGAGCATCCGAACGGTGGCTACGACCCTCACGTGCTGGAGCCGGAGACGCTCGCGGCCGGGCGGGGGACCGGACTGGGCAGCGGCGTCCGCGTCCACTCGGAGACGCTCCTCAGCGCGGAGATCCGCCAGGCCGTCGACCAGGCACTACCCGACCTCCCGGTGGGGATCAGGCGGCAGATCATGCGGGACATCGAGAGCCGCTTCGGCGGCGCGGCACTGGAAGCCGACCTGACGCATGCCCTGCACGGAATCAGGTACGAGAAGACGATCGGCGGCTACACCTTCGAGATCGCGGCCGAGGGCACTCTTGGCCGGCGGCACGAGGTCGGCTCGACCGAAATGACGGTGAACGAGCGCAGGATCACGTCGCAGACCAGCACCAGCCAGCGGGAGACCTCTGTCACAGGCCGTGGGGAGGTGCGTGGTGTCGCGCGCGTCGAGGTGAACGACGGGTTCAAGGTCGACCCTGTGAACCTGTCTCTCACCAGCAGTGGCACGAAGGCGCAGAGTGGCGGCTTCTCCGCCGGCCACACGAGGTACGACCGCACGGAGACCAGCGGCGGCTTCACCATTACGCGGGATCTCTCCTTTGACGTCAGGATGAGGATCTCGCGAAACGGCACAGAGGTGACGAACACGTGGACGGAGGTGCACGGAAGCAAGGCGGAGGTCCTCGTGCCGAATGTCCACCTGCCGCAGTCGCCAGTGCTCGCGCAGGACGTCGCACATGTGGGACGCATGGAGTCGTCGACCGAGCCGCCCGGTAGCGTATGGCGGCCTCGTGAGGGGGAGCTGTCCGCCATTGTCCGTCTGGGCGCCATGCCTGACCTGCCCATGGCGGTGGCCGAGGCTTACACCAGATGGGCGGGGCTGCCGCTGCCCGCCGAGCGTCTGGACGTACCGCATGTGTTCGAGACCGCGACTGATGTGATCAAGCTGGAAACCATGATCACATCTCACCCTGACGGCCTGCACTACACAGTGTCCGATCAAGGGGGAGCGCGGCACGATGTGCATGTGAAGGCCCACGTGGCCGACATGAGGCACGTCAAGTCGGAGACCGGAGTGGAGCACGAGAGCTACTCGAACAGTAACTCGCGGATGACGGACGGCGAGCGCAGCAGACGGGCCCTGGGTGGGCACGCCCGGACCGGTCTGCGCGTCACCTTCGGCGGTGACGGTGAGCAGCCAGGTCACGCACGAGGAAGCGAGGAAAGCAGCGGAACCGAGCGAAAGATCGTGGCGCGAGCGGGTGTGCATGGCGCCGCGAAGCGGATGACCCAGGAAAGCTCCTATCTGGGCGGCAGCGACGTAGCCCGGGTTACCTACTCAGACGGGGGCACCTCGCACTGGTACCGCGCAGACCTGGTCCTGGAGGTGACACCGACCAGAACCGACGGGAGAACGGTCGAACGGGGCCCGACCACATACCACCGGGTGGAAGACATCATGGACCTCGTCCTTCCTGACGAGGTGGCACGCCGTCACGGACTGGAAGGCCCGGAGGCCGTGGAGCCTGCCAAGCAGGCGGGGGATACGACCCGCGCCTATGCCGCGCCCGAGGCGGCGATGAGCACCGCCTCCGTTCAGCATCTCGACGCGCAGGCCGTACTCCCGAAGATCATCGAGATGCTCCGCGACGACAGGCTCCTCTTCGCTGACCAGGAGCTCACGGCTCACCCGGTGGCCGAGCACCTACGTGGCCACTACAGCCAGGATGCGCTTGGCACGAGACTGGGGGAGCTGCGCGGAAACGGAGTGTCTTCCTGGTTGTTCGTCACCGATGAACACGGTCGAGTCACCGAACGCGTGGGTATCCGGGTCACGGCCGAGATCGGCGACGGAGTACACCTGGGTGAGAGTTCCGACACCGGCCTCATGCTCCGCAGCGAGCGCCTGAGCGGCGACCTGAACGTGCGCGAAGTGGGATCGGACCGCGGGGTGGAGCTGCTCGCGCGCTACCTGGAGTCTTCGGACGATGTCAGGGGAGCCGAAGCGGGGTACGCGAACTACCGCGACTCCCACACCGTGGACGCGCACGGAACGAATGAGAAAGCGATCAACCGTTACCAGACGCGCGAAGCCCCGCAGGAGTTCAGGCATCCGGTCGCGTACGAGATCACGCTCGAGCGCGCCCCTGTCCGCCCTGTCCTGGAGCCCGTGCAGGGCGTTGCCCGCAAGGTGCTGCTCAAGGTGGGCGAGGTAACCGGACACGACGGAGCCGGGAGGTTCTTCGACAGTCATGTCGGGGTCACCTCGACGTCAAGAGCGGTCGCGAACGGCGAACTCGGCGTCCTGGTGCCGGGACACCTCACCACGGAGGTGCCGCAAGGAACCCCCGTCACGGCGCGTACGCCGGTCGTCGCCGCGGACCCGCGATGGGCGGAGACGGCAGGGCCCAACAGCATGTCCACCACGCTTGGGGCGGGCGTCCCCAAGGGAGACGTCAGCCAGGTCGCCTTCCCTGCCGCCACCCTGGTGGAGGAGTGGGCGCCGATGGCCGCGATACCGCCGAAGCTCCGGGCGGAGGTGCCCTCGCTGGCCGACCGGCCCAACGGATTCGAGCTCTCTCGCCCGGCCGGCATGTCCCTTGCCGAGGCCACCAAGGAAAGGACCATGCGCGCCCATCTTGAGCAGTTGCTCGCGCATGAGTACGAGATCCCGGGGGTCGGCAAGGTCGGGATCGACGTCAACGGGGCCCGCGAGGTCGCCAGCGCGCAGGTCAAGCAACGCGTCTACGAGCAGACCACGAGCGCGAGCGGGCACGGCCAGGAGCAAGGCAGGGGCCAGTCGGTCCGAGGCGGCGCGTCCGCCGGATCGGGCGGCGACGGGAATCTGGGCTTCGGCGGCATCGGCGGCAGCACGAAGACGGGGGACGAAGCCGCTTCGCGGAACGCCAACATCCTCGAACGTAACTTCCTGGAGAAGCAGCACGAGAACACGTACCTCGCGTTGGACATCTCCGTCGTGCTCTATGGCAAGGGCAAGCCTCTGGTGGTGGACGTTCCCGGCGGCCTCTACCTGAGGCTCACGCCAGAAGGGCTCGCCGAGTTCGACGCCGCGCATCCCGGTGTGATCATGCGCTGAAACCGAGGGTCTCGAACCGGCCGTTCTTCTGGTTGATCCACTTGTCCTCGCGGTTGAAGTTGTAGCGGTCGTAGGCGTGAACGGTGATCTCCATGGTGGCTCGATCGCCGTCGACTCGGACGTCCGCGCTGCCCCAGATGGAGTGCCGGCCGCCTCCCGGCGACCCGGGTGGACCGTCTACGCTGACCGACTATGGGTGCCGAAGCGAGCATGAATTTCGACGCGGTAGGCCGGCTGGCCGGGAAGGTGGGCGAGGCCCGCAAGGCCGTCGAGCAGGGGCGCACGGCCCTTGCCGGTGGCCCCGGAGCCGTGACCTACGTTCCCGTGCCCAGCGTGCCGGGCTCCAACGCATTCGGTGACACGAGCAGGGCCACCTCCGCCGGATCCGCGCACGCCGATCTGCAGGCGTCGGCCGAGAACCTGGCGGAGATTCTCATCGGCGTGCTCCACTCCGACGAGAGCAGGCTCCGCAAAGTCATCAAGGCGTTCAAGGAACTGGACGACGAGATCGCCGACCGGCTGTTCGCCAGGGCGAGCAAGGGCTTCGACGTCTACAGCGCGCACGTGCACAGTCACGGTCTGCACGAGTACGACGACTTTGTCCGCACCGGTCAGATCGACAGGCTCCACGAGGCCATGAACCGCGGGCCGTCGCTGCTGGGCGCCGACCTCAACGTCGTGACGCATCACGGCGACAACCCGAAGAACACCTCGTCCGGCGACGCCATCCACGACTTCACGAACGAGGGCTATACGGTCTACTCGGGCGCGGTCAACGAGGACGGCAAGGTCGTCGGCACCTCACCGTCGGGCACCCGCATCGACCACGTCGCGGGCTCGCCGGCCTTCACCGTGAACGGACAGCCCGTCCTGGTTGACGGAGCCACCTCCGACCACGACGGTCAGCAGGTCGACGTAGAGATCCCCAACTGGTAGGCCGATCACCTGGGCCTGATCTGAACCTCCGTCTTGGCCGCGGATCGGCCCTCGCCGTCGTCGATTCGGCTGTTGCCCATGCCGGGCTCGTTGGGTGGGAGCGTGATGCTGCCGCCTTCGACGTCCAGCTTCACCTTTTCGCTGTCCCCGGTTCCCTCGATGACGTCACCCTCGCGGACGAGCACGGCATTGCCGAACGGCGCGTTGACGATGTCGCCGATGATGGGCCAGTCGTCGTTCGCGTGATACTTCGTGCTCGCCTCTTCGAACTTGACGTCCCAGTTGTCGCCGGTGCGGCTTTCGAGCTCCTCCTCCAGGTCAAAGATGTCGTGTTTGAAGACTTCCTGGACGGTGGCGATATCTGTGTCCTGGTCGGCCACCACTTGGGCGATCTTGGCGATGTCCTCGGAGTCAGTGCCGTCGGAGTCACCGGGTGAGTTGCCGGCGCCCTGACCGATGTTGAGGTTGAGCAGGCGCACCGTGCGCGGCTTCCACTCCTTGCCGATCAACTCGAACTGATCCTCGTAGAACTTCATGTCGCGCTTCTTCTCCGCCAGCACCTCGTCCACCCGCCTGCGGATCTCCTGCGCCGTGCTGATCGCGCCGGTGACCAAGCTCGACTCCTCGGCGTCGCGCGGGCGGAAGGTCAGGCCGACGAGGTCCGTGGTCACAGGCACCGCGTTGAGCTTCTTGCGCTCCTCGTCGAGGAGCCCTTGCTGCACGCGCATCACGGTTGCGGTGTAGGAGAGCAGGTCGGCGACGTTGGCGGCCCACTTGCCGAACCGCTCCACATCGGCGGTGAACTTCTTGCGGTAGTCGTTGAACGACTCGGCGGTGTCGCCTGTCCAGTTCTCCTTGGAGAACACCATGTGCGCGGCGTCGTTGATCAGGTTCTCCACGGAGCTCACCTTGGTGCCGAGGCCTCGCCACGTGTTAGCCAGGGTGTCCAGTCGCACTGGATCAGCCTTCAGGTCCCACAGATCCGTGGTGGTGATCAAGTCGGGCTGGGCGATGAGTGCCTCCTTGGTACGGGGGACAGGCGCACCAGCCTTACACCCCTGCATGACCTTCTGCAAGATCAGTGGAGAATCCCCGATCCTCCGCATATCCAAGGCCCTCACCCATCATCGGGGTGAGGGCCTCTGATCTTCTGCGCTGTCGTGATTGCAGACCTGGGTGCAACGACCTGGTCCCACAGCGTGGAGGCGAGCCGTTCGCCGGCCTCGTGCATGAGCGGTGTGGACGCAAGGGTGTATCGCTCGGTCGTGGTGACCCGCGTGTGGCCGAGGGACTCCTGAACCATCCAGATGTTCAACACCCGCTCGATCGGGAGCGTCGCGGCTGTGTGGTGAGCGTCATGCACGTGAACGCCGCGAAGGCCCGCCTTCGTGGGGGACAGGGGTGGCTACGACATGTGACGCCAGGGTCTCCGGCGTCGGCCGCGGATTGGTTGCAGCGGTCACCACGCGATGGGGCCGAGGCGGTCGATGAAGATCCCGGTCGGCCCGTCGGCGTCGATCGTCGCGAGTCTGACGATCGAGTCGGTGCCCTCGGTGACCGTCAGCTCGCCGGTGTGATGGTTCATGTCGGTGGCGGCGAATTTGCGATTCGCGACTTCTCCGGGAGTGGCGATGTTGAACTTGATCTCCGGGAGCGCGTTGGCGTATCGAAGGGTGATCATGTTCAGCGCCGCCTTCGACGAGCTGTAGGCGAGCTCGTGCATCTTCGCGGAGGGTTGCTGGGGATCGGTCACGGCCGCGAAGGAACCGACAGCGCTGGACACCATCACCACCCGCGGATGCTCCGCCGCCCGCAGCAGGGGCAGGAACGCGTGCGTGACGCGGATCGGACCGTACACGTTGGTGTCGTAGACGGAATGAATCTCGTCAGCCGTCGCGTCGGCGGGCGGGATACCCCTTCCTGACGCGCCGGCGTTGTTGATCAGCACATCCAGCCGGTCGGTGTGCTCCCGCACGAGCCGGACGGCGTCGGCCACCGACACGTCCGAGGTCACGTCCAGCGGGACCATGACCACGTTCGCGCCACCGGCGGTCAGCTTGTCGGCAGCCGCCCGTCCTCGGCCTTCGTCACGCGAGCCGAGGAAGACCGTCCAACCCTGTTCCCCGAGCCGCCGGGCCGCCTCGAAGCCGAGTCCCTTGTTGGCTCCGGTGATCAACACCGAGGTCTGTTCCGAGTTTGTCATGCCCTCTGAGACGAGGTGCCCCGCTCGGTTGTGACACGGGGCGAGCGGCCCTGAAGGCGCCGGGGCTGAAGTCCTCGACCCATCTCGACTGGTCGCCCGACCTGCCGGCCATCTTCTCCTGGGCACGAACATCCTGGCGCCGCTGCCCCAGCAGGACGACGGCCGGCAGTCCGGCGACGATCCACAGTGCGACGTTCATGCGGCTCCTCCTTTGTGGCGGGGTCCGCATGGGGACGAGTGCCGGTGGCGGTCTGTGACATGGCCCGCGATGTCCGGGGGTCATCGCTCATGGGTGTCCCGGTCGCACTGCGATGTCACAAAGCGGACGGCTATCTCGTCTCGTGTACGGATGCAGGGATCCAGGAGTCAGAAGGGTGACGTGGCGGTGCGGGTGTTCGTGGCCGGTGGGGCCGGAGTCATCGGGCGGGCTGGTGCCGCGGCTCGTGGCCCGGCTGGGGACGTGCCGGTGGTGATGGTGACCGTGGACCGCGGCGAGCAGGGCCACCCCTCGTGGCGTCAGGGCTTCGAGGAAGGACTGGCATGACGCGAGAGGAAGAATTCGAGGTACTGCGACCGCTGTTGTTCTCGATCTCCTACCGGATCTTGGGCAGCGTGACCGAGGCCGAGGACGCCGTCCAGGAGACGTGGCTGCGCTACGCGACGACCTCGACGCAACCGCGATCCACCAAGACCTTCCTCTCGGCGACGGTCACCAGGATCTCGATCGACGTGCTGCGCTCCGCCCGGGTTCGCAGGGAGGAGTACGTAGGGCCGTGGTTCCCCGAACCGCTGCTCACCGACCCCTACCAGGATCCGGAGCGCTCCGCGGAGCTGGCCGACTCGGTGTCGATGGCGGCACTGCTGCTGCTGGAGCGGCTCAGTCCGCTCGAACGCGCCGTCTTCGTGCTCAGGGAGGTGTTCAGGTTCGGGTTCGCGGAGGTGGCCTCGGCAGTGGGTCGCTCGGAGGCGGCGTGCCGCCAGCTCGCATCACGGGCACGCCGCCACATGCAGGATGGACAGCCACGGTTCGAGACCGACCGGAGGAAGCGCGAGGAACTCGCCGAGCGGTTCTTCGACGCGCTCAGGGAGGGCGACGTCGACGGGCTGCGCGAACTCCTCGCCGCCGACGCTCAGCTGGTCAGTGACGGCGGCGGCCAGGTCGGGGGCAAGAGCCCCGTCCACGGCGTCGAGAGGATCGCCCGGGTGCTGGCCGCCGCAGGGCCGCCGTTCCGCCAGATCGGCGCCGTGATGGAGGCACACGAGGTGAACGGCCAGCCTGGCGCGATCCTTCGCGACCGCGACGGCAGGGTCATCAGCACCTGGACGCTCGACATCCTCGACGGACGCGTCCAGACCATCCGCTCGTTGATCAACCCGAACAAGCTCGGGCACCTGGGCCCCGTCGCGGACGCCCGCGCGGTCATCCGCGAGAAGAACCAGGCCCGCCGGCTGCCGACATGAGCCGCGTCAGGGAGAACCGGCCCCGCCGTCAGATGCCCACGGAGTGAGTCCCGAGTCCAGCACACCACAGCGACGACCAGACGAGTGTCGGGTCGACCAGAAGGAGACACCATGTCAACAGCCCAGCCAGCCGGCAACCAGGCGGTGTTGAACCGTCTGCATGACGCCACGAACAGCGGCGATGTGGAGCTCATCTGGAAGACGATCGACGAGGTCGTCGCTCCGGACGTGCTCTTCCACACGCCGGTGCCGACCGGTGCGGGGGGAGCCCAGGCCCTCAAGAACATATGGGCGATGCTCCTGCGGGCGTTCCCCGACATTCACGTCACGGTCGAGGATGTCATCGCCGAGGGGGACAAAGTCGTGTGCAGGAACACGGTGACGGGGACCCATCAGGGCGAATACATGGGCCTCCCTCCGACCGGCAGGTCGATCACGTACAGCGAGATCTTCATCGTTCGCTTCGCGGACGGCCGGTTCGCCGAGATCTGGGGGGTGGTCGACGTCGCCTCGCAGATGCGACAGCTCGGCATGCTTCCCGCATAGCGGAGCAGCCCGTGGTGGCGAACGATCGGCGCGGCTGCACGCCGAAGACGCGGTGGCTCAGCGGGCGCTCCATGCGATGACGACGGCCGCGGCGACGGCGGTCCACAGCAGCACGGAGGCGGCGGTGGTCGCCCAGCGCAGGCGGGGGCGCGGGCCTCGGGCGGTGGGCAGCGTCGGCACGCGGAGCGCGCCGACGGCGACGGCTGCCGCGACAAGTGCCGCGGTGGCCGGCCACAGCGGCGGCCAGAGGATGTGCCAGGCGCCGAAGGTCCAGGCGACCGCCAGCAGCACGACAGCGCGCCACGTCATCGAGACGAGCTTCAGCCGGTCCGGTGCGGGGAGAAGGCGACGCGCCCTCCTGCGGGCGGCCACCTGCAGCGTCCGCGCCGCCGCGACAAGGCACAGGACGGCCAGCGCGAGCACGGGAAGCTCGCCGGTCAGCAGGTCCCGCCCGGTCGGCCCCTCCTTGCCCAGCAGCCGGAGCCCGATGTAGTCGACCGACGCGGAGGTGTTGCCCAGAACGACGACGCCACGGCCGGAGGTCCGGTCGAAGCCCACGTAGCTGGAGGAACCTCCGGTGTGGCCGTCGTGCCAGGTCACGCCGTTCGTGGTCCGCCAGCCGTAGCCGATCGTGTCGTCCTCGGCGATGTCCCAGCGAGGCCGGGTCGCGTCCGCGCCCGGTGCGGTGCCGTCGAGCACGGCCGCGACGAAGCGGGCCAGGTCGGCGCTCGTGGTCCAGCCGCCGGCCCCGGTCGGGGCGTACCCGTCGCTGGACCAGGGCGCGGCCTCGTGGCCCGAGGTGAGATAGCCGTGGGCGCGGCCTGACGGCAGGTCGCGCGGGTCGCTGACGAGGGCGGTGTCGCGCAGGTCCAGGGGGTCGAGGATCCGCCGTCTGAGCAGGTCGTCGTAGGTGGTGCCCGCCTTGGCGGCGAGCGCCTGTCCGAGCAGCGCGAACCCGAGGTTGGAATAGGCGATCTCGCCGCGGCCGGTCGCCACTGAGCGGGCCGCGTCGTCGACGACGTCCCGTGCGCTCCATCCTCGGTAGGGGTTGCCGCCGACCAGGCTGCCGAGGACGGTGGTGCTCGAGAAGGAAGCCGGGATGCTGGGTAGGCCCGAGCGGTGGCCGGCCAGTTCCTCCAGCGAGGCCGCCGCTATGCCGGGATCGCGGAACGTCCGGTCGGGGAAGATCTCGCCGACCGTCGTCCGCGGCGCGAGCTCCCCCTTCTTCGCCATGTCGGCGAGGATCATGCCGGTCATGGGCTTGGTGATCGAGCCGAACTCGAACGGCGTCCGGTGGTCGACGGGACGGCCGCCCGAGACCTGGGTCGTTCCCAGGCCTGCCGTACGGACGGTGCCGTGGTCGATGAGGGCGACGGCGAGCGCGTGGTGGCCCGCCGACGGCCAGGCCGCCTGCCGTACGGCTTGGGCGAGCGCGGCGTCGCCTGTGCTCTCGTCGCCGAGTCGCAGGCCGCGTGGCGCGGCCAGGCCGGCGAGGGCCAGCACCACCGCGACGGCGGCGAGGACGATGAGGGCGCGCCGCCTGCCGCGGCTTCTGCCGATCGTGGTTGTCAAGGAAGTCCACCTCCGGCCGTCGAAGCTAGTCAGGCGGACGTCGGCGTCGAAGGGTGCAGGCCCCCGTCCGTCATGACGGCGGCCGGCCGGACAAAGTGTGCGGTTAACCACAGGAAACCGCAGGGCGGGAGCTGGCATGCTTCGAGGCCGTGGCCGGGCGGTCGACCGGCGGCCCGGCTGGGTCGGGGGCAGGGATACCCTGGCCCGCGAGTCGTGTCCACAGGCTGGAGGGGGTGCTGGCAGTCATCGGCAGCGCAGCTGTTCCGCCGGCATCCCGGCGGCGGCGCCGCGCATGAACGGCAAGCGGCTCCTCGCCGGCGTGATCGCCGTGGCCGCCGCATCGGGCACGACAGTAGGCGCCGTGCTCGAGACCGGCCTTCCTGTTCCTCCGTCCCAATGGCTGTTCGTGGCGGGCGGGATGCTCCTGCCTGCCCTCGGCTGGCTTATAGCGACCCGTCGGCCCGCCAATCCGTACGGCTGGCTGGTGCTCGCGACGGCCCTGTGCTTCGGCGTCGGCGGGCTGGGAGTGGGCACGCTCCTGCACCATGTCCGAACCGGCCTGGACGGCCCCGGCGTCGCGGTCGCGGTCGCGGCGGCGGCGCTGTACGGCGTGCACTACGGGCTCGTGTGGATCTTCATCCCGTTGCTCTTCCCCGACGGCCGGCTGCCGTCACGGCGGTGGCGCCCGCTCGCCTGGGCGGGTGGGGCGTGCGTCGCCGTCCACACGTTCGGTGTCCTGTTCGCCCCCGGCCTCTTGAACGAGGACGTGCCCGTGCCGAACCCGTTCGCGTTGCCCGGAGCCGCGGGCGCCGTGGCCGCGGGAGCGGTCACGGCGGGGACGCTGGTGACGCCCGTCGTCGCCGCCGGTGCGCTCGGCGCGCTGATCGTGCGGTGGCGTGGGGCGACGCGGGCGGAGCGGCGCCAGCTGCGGTGGATGACGGCCGGAATCCTGTTGAACGGGGTCGGCTTTCTGCTCGTCCTCGGCATCGAACACCGGCTCGTCGCGCCGGACCTGAGCTGGCTCGCCCTCCTGCCCGTGCTCGGCGCGGTGCCCGCGGCCATCGGCGTGGCGGTCGTGCGGTACAACCTGCTCGACATCCGCGTGGTGATCCGCAGGTCGCTGGCCTACGGCCTGCTCTGGTCCGCCATCGCGCTGGTGTACGCCGGTGTGGCGACCGCCCTGGGCGTCGTCGCGGGCGAGCGGTTGCCGGTCTCGGCCGCGATCGTCCTGACCGTCCTCGTCACGCTCGTCTTCCAGCCCGTGAGGGCGCGGCTGGAGGCGCTCGCCGACCGGCTCGTGTACGGCGTCCGCCCCACGGCGGCGCAGGTGCTGACCCAGATCAGCGCGGCGCTGGACTCCATGACCGAGTCGAGCGGCCAGCTGCGGCATCTCGCGCACGTCGCCCGTTCCGCCCTCGGGACGCAGTGGATCGCCGTCAGGCTCGACGACGGCACGGAGGCGAACGCGGGCGCCGTCACGGGCGCGCCGGAGTGGACCGTCCCGATCAGGAACGAGGGGCGGGTGGTGGGCCGGTTGTCGTGCGGTCCCAAGATCGAAGGGAAGCTGACCGAGCGGGACCACACCCTGCTCACCGCCTTGGCGGCCCAGGCGGGTCTCGCCCTGCGCGGCACGCGCCTGGCCGCGCGCCTGGTCCACGCCCAGGAGACCGAGCGCCGCAGGATCGAGAGGAACATCCACGACGGCGTGCAGCAACAGCTCGTGGCGCTCATCGCGGGGCTCGAGCTGGCCAGGGCCGCACCGCGCGCCGAAGCTCTGGCGCACCTCCGTGAACAGGCGCGGGCCACGCTCGAGGACCTGAGGGAGCTGGCCGCGGGCATCCACCCGACGGTGCTCACCCAGGGTGGCCTGGTCGAAGCGGTGGAGGAACGATGCGACCGCCTGCCCATCGACGTCGAGTTCACCGTCGACGACGAGCTGCGCGGGCAGCGCTATCCCGACGACATCGAGGGCGCGGCCTACTTCACGATCGGCGAGGCCCTCGCCAACACGCTGAAGCACGCCGCCGCCTCGCGGGTCGAGATACGGCTGGCGCGACACGGCGACCGCCTGCTGGTCGAGGTGTCAGACGACGGCGCGGGGTTCGACCCCGAGGCTGTGACCCACCGCGGGCTCGGGCCGCTGGCCGACCGGCTCAGCGCGCTCGGCGGGAACCTCGAGGTGGTCAGCGCTCCAAGGAAGGGGACCAGGGTGAACGCCTGGATACCGGTCGATGGCTGATCCTTTGCGTGCGGTACTCGCCGACGATCACTACCTCGTCAGGGAGGGGCTCCGGCAGCTGCTGGAGACCTCCGGCGAGGTCGGCGTCGTCGCGGCGGTCAGCAACGCCGACGAGCTCCTCGACGCGGTCCGCAGGTTCGAGCCTGACGTGATCGTCACTGACATCCGCATGCCGGGCACCTCCTTCAGGGCCGGCTTCGAGGGCATCGACGCGGCCCACCACGTCCGGGCCGAGCACCCCGGCACGGGGGTGGTGATGCTGTCGCAGTACCGGGACGCGCTGTTCGCCTTCGAGCTGTTCAGGTACGGCAGCGAAGGGCTCGCCTACCTCCTCAAGGACAGGATCGGCAACCTCGACGACCTGCTCGGCGCGATCAGCGCGGTCACGTCGGGCGGGTCGGTCATCGAGCCGCAGGTGGTCGACGCGCTGGTGCGGCGTCGTGTCAGGCGCAGCCGTCCGGCCGCCGGCCAGCTGACCGCCAGGGAGCGCGAGGTACTGGGGGAGATGTCCCTCGGCAGATCGAACGCGGGCATCGCGCAGTCGCTCCACCTGTCGGTGTCGGCCGTCGAGAAGAACGTGAACACGATCTTCCACAAGCTCGGCCTGGAGAGCGCCCCCGACGTTCACCGGCGCGTCGCGGCGGTCGTCCGCTACCTCGGCGCGGACCTCTGAGCCACCGGGCAGCGACCTCGGCTCGCGTTCGCCGTCGCCTTCCCATGTGAGAACGATCACACCGCTGCGTGTCATGGATCGGCTGGCTCGCCGGTTCAAGTGGGGACTCGATACGGAGGAAACCGTGACAGCCCGCATCGTGGTGCTGGGTGCCGGTTACGCGGGGCTGGGTGCCGCCAAGCGTGTCGCCAGGAGGCTGCAGGGCGCCGACGCCCAGGTGACACTGGTCAACGCGAGCGACAGGTTCGTGGAGCGGGTCAGGCTCCACCAGCTCGCGGCCGGGCAGCCGCTGCCCGACCTGCCGCTTTCTGGCCTGCTCGACGGCACCGGCGTGGAGCTGGTGGTGGCCAGGGTGACCGGCCTCGATCTCGACGCGCGGGCCGTACGGCTCGACGCGGCGCCGTACAGCCTGAGTTATGACGTGCTGATCTACGCCCTCGGCAGCGACGCGGATACGGATGGCGTGCCGGGGATCGGGGAGCACGCGTTCACGCTGGCCTCGGCCGGCGAGGCGGCCAGGATCCGCTACGTCTGGCAGAACATCAGCCTCGGCCGTCATGACGGCGTCACCCAGGTAACCCGTGCCGACGACAGCCCGCTCGGCGCCGTACTGACCGGTCGCGCCTCCGCGACGTTCAAGGAAGCCATCACCCGCGGCACCGTCTGGAGAATGCGCCACCCGGGGCCCTACGGCCCCGGCGGCTGATTCGCACGAAGAGTGCGCCGTGCTCGTGAGAATCCGGTTGGAACGGCTCGTCCAGTCACACTCATGCGCCGGGCGGGGTCAAGTCAGTGAAGACCCCGAAACGCCCCCCCGATGAGGAGCATCCGAGATGTCCACCGCCTACGTCGTCATCACCCTTCTGGCCGCCGCCATGGCGGGCTTCTCGGCCGGCTCCGTCTTCTTCCACGCCCAGTGGGTCGTGCAGCCGCTGGCCGACTACCGCGTCCCGCGTGCGCTGTGGCCGTGGCTCGGCGCGGCCAAGGCCGCGGGCGCCGCGGGTCTGGTGGCCGGTCTGTTCGTCCCGGTCATCGGCGCCATCGCCGGGATCGGGCTGGTGCTCTACTTCGCCGGCGCCGTCGTCACCGTGGTCAGGGCGCGCTGGTACTCCCACATCCCGTTCCCGATGATGTACGCGGCGCCGGTGATCGCCTCCCTCGCGCTGGGGTTCACCGCTTGAGCAACCGCCGACACCCGGGGTGGCGGCGTCGCCGACCTCGCGGGGCGCAGCCGCCGGCAGCTTGACGAACCCGTCGGCGACGAACGGCTCAAGGGACGCCTGACGCGGCTCGCCGTACGGCGAGCGTGCGCGGGCAGGTGAGATGGGCTTGAGTCTCCAGTAAGGGGAGACGCGAGGGTGAGGGTATGGACGGCGACACGCTTTACTCGATCGGCGATCTGGCCAGGCGGACCGGGCTGACGGTCAAGGCCATTCGGTTCTACGCCGATCGCGGGATCGTGCCGCCCACCGACCGCAGCCCCGCGGGCTACCGCCGCTACGGCATCGACGCCGTCGCACGCCTCGACCTCGTACGCACGCTGCGCGACCTCGGCCTGGACCTTTCCACGATCAGGAAGGTCCTGGACAGGGAGATCTCGCTGCCCGAGGTCGCCGCGGCGCACGCCGAGGCGCTGGCCGTCCAGATCCGGACGCTGCGCCTGCGGCGGGCGGTGCTGACGGCGGTGGCCAGGCGCGGCTCCACCCCTGAGGAGATGGATCTCATGCACAAGCTCGCCAAGCTCTCCGAGGACGAACGCCGACGGCTGATCGACGACTTCCTCGACGCCGCCTTCGGCGGCCTGGACGCCGACGCAGGGTTCGCAGGGATCAGGCGCTCGATGACCCCCGAACTCCCCGACAGTCCCGAGACCGAACAGGTCGAGGCGTGGGTGGAGCTGGCGGAGCTGTCCCAGGACCCGGATTTTCGCGGCAGCGTACGGCGCATGGCCGAGCACCACGCGGCCGAGCGCGCCCAGGGCGACGCCACGACGCTGCGCCGCGACTCGGCCGCGATGGTCCGTGACGAGGTGGGCCCGGCCCTGGCGGCGGGCATCGACCCGGCCTCGCCCGAGGCCGACGCGGTCGTCGCGGCGGTCATGGCTCAGTACGCCCAGGTCTTCGACCGCCCCGACGACGCCGAGCTTCGACACAGGCTGCTGACCCGGCTGGAGGCCGCCGCCGACCCGCGCTGGGAGCGGTACCTCCGGCTGCTCGCAGTGATCAACGGCTGGCCGGCCCCGGAGAGCCTGGCCCCGGCATACGCCTGGTTCATCCCTGCCCTACGCGCCCGGGCGCCGAGATAGCCGCAAAGCCCCTGGAAGCGCTTACGAGCGCGGCACCTGACCGGCCGAGCTCGGAGCGAACATGTGGTGGAACTGTGCACATAGCGTGAAAGTGTTGGCGAAGCCGTAGCTTGGGCGATCTTCTCCCCGCACACTCTCCCTGTGTCGTCACCCACCGCGAAGAACGCCGAGCGATGGTCGAGGGTGCCTGTCCTGATGGCGCTGATCGGCTGGCTGGTGTTGGCGGCCACGTACTTCCTGTACATCCCGATCTTCCACTCGATATGGCTGTTCGTGTGGCCGCTGATCGGGGTCGGCTGGCTGTGGGCCGCCCTGTGGTCCTGGGTGGCGGTGATGTCGTATCTCTCGATCAGGCGGTACGGCCGCGCCCTGGCTGGGCTGGTGATCGCGGTGGCCTTCGGGGCGGCTCTGTGGACGACCGACTGGCCTGTGTTCCACGTCAGGAGCGTGCTGTGGCTGGAGCATGAGGCGTTCGCCGAACTGGCCGCCGACTACGAGAAGGGCAAGCCCCTCACCGTCCCCGCGTGGATGCGATATCTCGCCGTGGACGGGGACATTCAGGCGCAGAAGGATGGCCTCTACTTCCCCGTCTTCGTCGACCTGTGGCGCGCCGAGACCGGCAGGGGATTCGCCTACGTCCCGGTCGCGCGTGGCCGCGAGCCGGTGCTCCAGACCGCGGAGGGCGATCTCGGGAGTCCGACCCGCCATCTCGGCGGCGGATGGTGGTGGGTCGACTAGGTCGGCCACGCCGGCCGTCAGCCGAGGGCGGCTCGGTTGCGGAGGGTCATGCCGGTCAAGGGGGACATGCCCAGGCGCGCGTAGTACGGCCGGAGGGGCTCGTCGCACATGAGGTCGACGGAGTAGAACCGTTCGCAGCCCTCCAGGACTCTGCGCATCAGCTCGGATCCGATCCCTCTCGACTGGTAGGCGGGCAGGACCTCGAGCCACGGGACGAAGGCGGTCAGCACGCCGTCGCTGACCATGGTGACGAACCCGACGGCCTGGCCGCTCGACTCGTCCATGGCGACGATCGCCCGGTAACTTCCTCGAAGGACCGCCAGATGCTGCTCGGGCGAGGGGGCCGCGGGCCAGCCGGCGAAGAACCCGCCTTGAAGGTGCTTCTCGCTGATCGCGCGCAGGTCATCGGTGTATGTGATCACCTCACCATTGTGAGTCGACCGGGCTTGACCTGGAGTGCGCTCCACGTCCCAGACTCCTGTTCGGGGCCCGGACAGGACGGGCCGGACGGGAGGGAAAGCATGAAGTACCGCACGATCGGCACCGACCCGAAGACCCGCCGTGAGGTGAGCGTCCTCGCCCTCGGCGCGATGCTCTTCGGCTCGGTGACAGACGAGAAGACCTCGTTCGCCATCCTCGACCGCTACGTCGAAGCCGGTGGGACGTTCATCGACACCTCGGACAACTACGCCTTCTGGATCGACGGCAGTCAGGGCGGGCAGAGCGAGAAGCTGCTCGGACGATGGCGGCGCAGCCGCGGCGTCGGTGACGAGATCGTCATCGCCACCAAGCTCGGCGCGCGTCCGCTCGCACCGGGCACCAGCTACGTCGACAACGCGGAGGGACTGTCGGCGAAGGTGATCAGGGAGTCGGCCGAGCGCAGCAGGGAGCTGCTCGGTGTGGACAGGATCGACCTGCTCTACGCGCACATCGAGGACAGGGCCGTCCCGCTGGGCGAGACCGTGGAGGGCTTCGCCGAGCTGGTGGCGGAGGGGACGGTCGGGCTGCTCGGGGTGAGCAACCACGCGATCTGGCGGGTGGAGCGGGCCCGCGCCCTGGCCGCCGCGGCGGGGCTGCCTGGCTACGAGGTCCTGCAGTACCAGCACAGCCACCTGCGTCCGCGCTTCGACGTCCCCGAGTCGATCTTCGAGGACGGCAGCCTCGGGCACGCGGGCGCCGAGCTGATGACCTACCTGCGGGCCGAGCCGGGGCTGACCCTGGTCGCCTACTCGCCGCTGCTCGGTGGCGCCTACGCCCGCGAGGACAGGCCGCTGCCGCGCGACTACGACCACCCGGGGACGCCCGCCAGGCTGGCGGTGCTGCGCGAGGTCGCGAAGGAGACCGGGGCGAGCGTGAACCAGGTGGTGCTGTCGTGGCAGATCGGCGGGCGGCTGCCGATCATCCCGCTGGCGGGCGCCTCCTCGGTGGCGCAGCTCGAGGAGAACCTGGCCGCGGTGGATCTGGAGCTGACGCAGGACCAGCGGGCCAGGCTCGACGCCGTCAACTGACCGCTAGACGCCCCCGAGGAAGCGCGTGCGGGCCTCGGCGTAGCGCTCGCGAAGGCCGGGCGTCGGTTCTGCCTCGTGGACCGAGGGCGAGCCGGCCGACCACTCGGGCGGCTCGGCGCCCCCGCTCAGCAGCCAGGCGGCCTGGCGGGCCGCTCCGTCTGCGACGTACTCGCCGGGAGGGGGCACCACGACAGGGCGTCCGAAGACGGTTGGGGCGATGCGCCGTACGGCCTCGGACCTGGCGCCGCCGCCGATCAGCAGGACCCGTTCGGGCGACAGCCCGAGCGCGTCGAGGGCGTCGGCGAGGCCGCACAGCATGCCCTCGACCGCCGCCCTGGCCAGATGCGCGGGGGTGGAGGTGGACAGGCGCAGGCCGTGGATCGCGCCCGTGGCATGGGGCAGGTTGGGGGTCCTCTCACCCTCCAGGTACGGCACCAGCGTCAGCCCTTCGGCCCCCGCGGGCGCCGAGAGGGCCAGCTCGCCGAGCCGTTCCAGGCCCACGCCGATCATGGCGGCCGCGGCGTCGAGCACCCTGGCCGCGTTGAGCGTGCAGGCCAGCGGCAGGAATCGACCTGTGGCGTCGGCGAACCCCGCCACCGCGCCACTGGTGTCGCGGCTGGGTGTGTCGGCGACGGCGAAGGCCGTACCCGAGGTGCCGATGGAGACCACCACGTCGCCGGGGCGCGCGCCCACGCCGAGCGCGGCGGCCATGTTGTCGCCGGTGCCCGGAGCCAGCAGGACGCCCTCGGAGGTGGCGCCTGCCTCCTCGGTGGGACCGAGCACCCGCGGGACCACCGGCACCGCGCCGAAGGCCAGCTTGAGGAGGTCGTCGCGGTAGGCGCCGGTGATCGGCGACCAGTAGCCGGTGCCGGAGGCGTCGCCTCGGTCCGTGGTCAGCTCGTCGAGCCCTCGCGAGCCCTTCAGCCGCCACGTGAGCCAGTCGTGGGGCAGGCAGACCGCGGCGGTGCGGGCGGCGCTGGCGGGCTCGTGCGTGGCCAGCCAGCGCAGCTTGGTGACCGTGAACGAGGCCACGGGGACGCTGCCGACCGCCTCGGCCCACGCCTGCGCGCCCAGCGACGCCACCAGCTCGGTGGCCGACTGGGCGGAGCGGGTGTCGTTCCAGAGCAGCGCGTCGCGCACGACCCGTCCGCCGGCGTCGAGGCAGACCATGCCGTGCTGCTGGCCCGCGACGCTGATGGCCGCCACGTCGTCGAGCCCGCCCGCCGCGGCGATCGCCGACAGCAGCGCCTCCCACCAGTGGGCGGGATCGACCGAGGTGCCGTCGGGGTGGGCGGCACGGCCCTGCCTGACCAGGGCGCCCGTCTCGAGGGACCTGATGACGACCTTGCAGCTCTGGGTGGAGGAGTCGACCCCCGCGACGAGGGTCACCCCCGCACGCCCAGCAGGTGCTCGAGGGCGAGCTGGTTGAGGCGGGTGAAGTGGAAGCCGCGCAGGGCGGCGGCCTCGGGGTCGAAGTCGTCGGCGGCCAGGTCGGCGAGGGTCTCGCCGGGCGCCATGGTGGGCTGGGCGAGCTCGTCCACGCGCGAGGCGGCCAGCGCCTCCTGGACCTCGGGGTCGGCCCTGAAGGCCCGTGCCTTCTCGCGCAGGATCAGGTAGGTGCGCATGTTGGCGGCGGCGGAGTGCCAGACGTCGTCGGCGTCCTCGGTGCGCAACGGCTTGTAGTCGAAGTGCCTGGGGCCGTCGTAGCCGCCGTGCTCCAGCAGGTCGACCAGGAAGAACGCGCTCTTCACATCGCCGTGGCCGAAGACGAGGTCCTGGTCGTACTTGGGGCCGTGCTGGCCGTTGAGGTCGATGTGGAAGAGCTTGCCGTGCCACAGCGCCTGGGCGATGCCGTGGACGAAGTTGAGCCCCGCCATCTGCTCGTGCCCCACCTCGGGGTTGAGCCCCACCATCTCGGGGTGCTCGAGGGAGTTGATGAACGCCAGAGCGTGTCCGATGGTCGGCAGCAGGATGTCGCCGCGCGGCTCGTTGGGCTTGGGCTCGATGGCGAACCTGATGTCGTAGCCCTTGTCGAGGACGTAGGAGGCCAGGATGTCCATGGCCTCCTTGTAGCGGGCCAGCGCGGACCTGATGTCCTTGGCCGCGTCGGACTCGGCGCCCTCGCGCCCTCCCCAGCAGACGTAGGTGGTCGCGCCCAGCTCGGCGGCCAGGTCGAGGTTGCGGATGACCTTGCGGATGGCGTGGCGGCGCACGTCGCGGTCGTTGCTGGTGAAGGCGCCGTCCTTGAACACCGGGTGGGTGAACAGGTTGGTGGTCGCCATCGGCACCTTCATGCCGGTCTCGCCGAGCGCCTTCTTGAACGCGGCGATCGCGGTGTCCCTGTCGGGCTCGGTGGCCAGCAGGTCGTCGTCGTGGAAGGTGACGCCGTAGGCCCCGAGCTCGGCCAGCCTGTGCACGCTCTCCACCGGGTCGAGCGGCGCCCTGGAGGCGTCGCCGAACGGGTCGCGCGCCTGCCATCCGACCGTCCACAGGCCGAAGGTGAAACGGTCTTCAGGGGTGGGCTCGTACATGGCGTCTCCCAATTAGTTTGGATTACAGCCTAATCCTGTGACGAGACCACCCCGGGGGTCAAGCGTTCACAGCCCCGAGGGGTCGCGGCCGACGCTGATCTCCTCGGCGATCCTGCGGATCTCAGGCGACGAGATGCCGGGAGCCTGGGGGAGATACCTGGTCAGAGCCTCCATCACCACCGGCACCGGCTGCCCGGCGAACCTGCTCGCGATGATGTGGACCGTCCTGAAGAGCTGTGTGTCGTCGTGCATGCCCGTCCCTCGTCTCGATTCCCGGGGGTACGGTACGGCCTGCCGCCGACAGATTCGCGCTACGACTCCAGCGTTTTCCGCACCGCCGCGCAGATCTCGTCGAGCTGGGTCACCTGCTCAGGAGTGAGGGCGTCGAACAGGCTGCGCCGTACCTCCTCGACGTGGCCGGGCGCGGCGGCTGCGAGGGCGGCGAACCCCGCGTCGGTCAGCTCGGCGATGTTGCCGCGTCTGTCGGCCGCGCACGGGTTGCGGCACACCCACCCGCGCTCTTCCAGCCGGGCGACCGCGTGGGAGAGGCGGCTCTGCGAGGACTGGGCCCTGTGCGCCAGCTCGTGCATCCGCATCGAGCGGCCGGGCGCCTCGGAGAGCGCCACGAGGATCATGTAGTAGGTGTGCGGCATGCCCGCCTCGCGCTGGAGCTGCCGGTCGAGCGCCTCCTGGACGAGCTGTGTCACCGCTAGGTAGTTGCGCCAGGTGCGCTGCTCGTCGTCGTCCAGCCATCGCGTCATGCTCTCCAGTTTAGTTGAACTCTCATATACATTGGTGGCATGCCAGTGCAACGTCTGAACCATGCCGTTCTCTACGTGCGCGACGTCGAGCGCAGCGTCGCCTTCTATCGCGAGGCCCTCGGCTTCGAGGTGGTCATGAGCATGCCGGGGGGCCGCCTTCCTGCAGGCGGGAGGGTCGACCAACGACCACGACCTCGGGCTCTTCCAGATCGGCGAGCAGGCGGGGCCCTCGGCCGCGGGCCGTTCCACGGTGGGCCTGTACCACCTCGCGTGGGAGGTCGACACGCTGGAGGAGCTGCAGCGCATCGCGGCGCGGCTGAGCGGGCTCGGCTCGCTGGCGGGCGCCTCCGACCACTCGACGACCAAGGCCCTGTACGCCAAGGACCCCGACGGGCTGGAGTTCGAGGTCTCGTGGCTGGTGCCGGCCGCGCTGATCACCGAGGACGTGCTCAGGGGACGTGAGTCCATCAGACCGCTGAACCTGGCCGCCGAGATCGAGCGATATGGCGCCACGACTCGCGGGGGCGTGGGCGTCTCCTTCGCGTAATCTGGTGGTATCCGAACCGCTGCGTTTGGAGCGCCACCATGCGAAGCGACCCTGATCACGTACTCGACGCCATCGACGGCGTGGTGGAGGACTGGGAGACCCTGAGCGCGGACGCCATGCGCTGGGCCCCTCCGGAGGAGAAGCCCGGCACGCCGCCCGACCTTTTGCGGGAGGTGTCGGAGACCTTCGGTCCTCTGGCGGCCTCCTTCGTGCAGGCCCTGCGCCCGCTGGGTGAGGCGGTGCTGCGGCCTCTCGCCGACTTCCTCGACAACCAGCTGTTCAACGAGCCGCCGTCGGAGGGGCTCTGGGAGGTCGAGGAGGCCACCACGTCCTGTCAGTGCCTGTGCTTCAGGCATCCGGACAGGCCCGACATCTGCACGGGCGCGGCCGAGTCCGGCGCGGTCATGTGCGCCGCCTGCGCGGCCCACTCCGAGTACGGCCCGCCCACCTGAGCCCACCGGGGTCACCGCTGACCGCCCGTCCTCCACGCTCCTCCCGCACGACTTCGGCCGCCCGCCGTCACGTCGCCCGTGACAGGCCCTCAGGGGGCGATATGCCCTGACTTCTCAGGGGCGGACTCGGGGACGCCTCAGGGGCGGTGCCGGATGGCGGAGAGAGCGCGGAAGGCCATGCTCGAACCATGGCCCCGCTGAAAAGGTTCTACCCACTCATCTCCTGCTCGTTGATCATGTTCTCGGTCGTCGCCATCGTGGTCGGTCAGTTCGACCCCGACCCCTACCTCGACCCGATGAACGTGACCATCAGCGAGTACGCCGTGGCCGACCGCGGGGGCGTCACGGAGGTGGCGATGGTGGCGATGGGCCTGGGGTCGTTCGTGTTGCTGGCAGCGCTGCGGGCGGCGGGGGCGCCGATCAAGGGGCTGCCCGAGCGGCTGCTGATGGTGTGGAGCGGGGCGCTGATCGTCGCGGCGATCATCCCCACCACGCCGATCGGCATGGACATGACGCTGACCGCCGAGATCCACAGGTGGGTGTCGGTGGCCGCGTTCGTCAGCCTCCCCGCCGCGGGGGCGCTGCTGGTGCCCAGGCTGGCGGCTGACGAGCGGTGGAAGGCCGTCTCCAGGCCGGTCGAGTGGGTCGCGCTGGCCGGAGGGCTGGGACTGCTGGCGATCACCTATGTGGCGCTGCCGGGGGACAGGGTCATGATCGGGCTGGTCGAACGGGGTCTGCTGGCGGCGGAGGTGGCGCTGCTCGCGCTGCTGGCGGCGCGCCTGGTGCGGCTCCAGTGGGTCAGGGCGGCCACCGCCTCACTTGCCCCAATTTCATGACATGTCACAAATTTCTCACGAATGAGACAAGATATCTCCCGACCCCAGTGCTATTCTCTCCCGCGATCTCTCAACGGGAGCGGGTGTCATGGCATCGGGCAGATCCATACGATTCAAGATCGCCACTCTGCTCGTCGTCCCCCTGGTGTCGCTGGTGGCGCTATGGGGGTTCGCGGCCAGCACCACAGCCGGTGAGGCCTTCAACCTGTTGAAAGTCGACACCATCTGGAACGGCGTGATCAACGACGCCGACATCCTGGTGTACAACCTTCAGCAGGAACGGCTGGCCTCCGCCGAGCGGATGGCCGGCGGCGCGACGGGACTCGGCGCCCTGGCCGCGGCGCGGGCGAACACCGACAAGGTCCGCAGGTCCCTCACCCAGAACGCGAACTCGGGTGACACCCAGTCGGCGCTCACCCATGACATGAAGGCGCAGCTCAGAGTCGTCTTCGCGCAGGCCGACCGGCTGGGGGAGATCAGGCGGCTGGTGGACGAGGGCAGGCAGACGCCCTCACGCCTGGTGGCCGACTACGCGGCGATCTCCGACGCGATCTACCGCCTCTACGGAACCTTCGCCCTCAGCACCGACGTCGTCCTCTACCAGCAGGCCAACGGGCTCATCGCCGCCGATCAGGCCCGCGAGCTGCTGCACCGCCAGCACACCCTCGTCATCGCCTCAGGCGGCGACCTGGCCCCCGCCGACCGCGAGCTCATGGCCAAGCTGGAGGGCGCCCGCACGCTCCAGTTCGACAGGGCGAGGATCGAGCTCGACGGCGAGCTGCGCAGGCCGTTCGACACGCTGGCGGGCTCGCCCCAGTTCCTCGCCACGCAGGGCGCGATCACCTCGGTCCTCTCCGGCGGCAGGCTCGGCGTGGCGGAGTGGCGCGCCTCGGCCGACCCCGTCCTCAAGGACTACACCAGGGGCACCTGGGACACCGGCGACCTCCTGCTGGCCAGGATGGAGCCCGCGGGCATGGCGATCCTGACGCGCGCCGTCGTGGCGGGCGTGCTCGGGCTCATCGCGGTCGCCTTCTCGATCTTCATCTCCATCAGGGTCGGCAGGGTCGTCACCAGCGAGCTTGGCACGCTGCGCCGTACCGCTCTGGAGCTGGCGGAGATCCGGCTGCCGCGGGTGGTGGCGCGGCTGCGCGCGGGGGAGCGCGTCGACGTGGCGGCGGAGTCGCCGCCGATCGTCGTCGCCCCCGCGGCCACCAGCGAGATCAAGGACCTGGCCACCGCCTTCGACAGCGTCCAGAGCACGGCGGTCGAGGCCGCCGTCGAACAGGCCAGGCTGCGGGAGGGCGTCGCGCTGGCCCTGCGCAACCTGGCCAGGCGCAGCCAGAGTCTGCTCCAGCGCCAGCTCAAGCTCCTGGACGGCATGCAGCGCGAGGCCGAGGACCCCGACGCGCTGGAGAGCCTGTTCAAGCTCGACCACCTCACCACCCGCATGCGCCGCCACGCCGAGGGCCTGGTGCTGCTGTCCGGCGGTACGGCAGGGCGCAAGTGGCGCGGCACCATCCCCGTCGAGGACGTGCTGAACGGCGCCGCCGCCCAGGTCGAGGACTACACCAGGGTCCGGGTCTACCCGATGCCCGAGTGCGGTGTGTCGGGCGCCGCCGTCGCCGACCTGATGCACCTGTTCGCCGAGCTCATCGAGAACGCCGCGCAGTTCTCCTCGCCGGAGAACGAGGTCTCGATCAGGGGCGAGCTGGTCGGCAGGGGATACGCGGTCGAGATCGAGGACCGAGGGCTCGGCCTGCCCGCGCAGGACCGGCAGGCCCTCAACGAGCGGCTGTCGGGGCCGCAGGAGTTCGACCCCTCGCAGACCGAGCGGCTCGGCTT
Organism: Nonomuraea roseola; assembly: GCF_039535395.1. NCBI lineage: Bacteria > Bacillati > Actinomycetota > Actinomycetes > Streptosporangiales > Streptosporangiaceae > Nonomuraea > Nonomuraea roseola. The sequence continues at coordinate 2,590,861 of NZ_BAAAXC010000015.1, read as the reverse complement.
CGCGGTGGTCGGCATGCTGGCCGCCAGGCACGGTGTCACGGTGACGCTCAAGCAGTCGCCGTACGGGGGAACGACGGCGATCGTGCTCCTACCGAACGCGCTCACCGAGTCGCTGGCGGCGATCGGGGGACCGCCCGAGCGGGTGGTCAGCCCGATCAAGAGGGAGGGCGCGGCGGACCTGCCGCGCAGGACGCGCACCTCCCGCAGGGTGGACGTCAAGGTCGAGCGCATCGACACGCAGGAACCGGTGGTCGTCAGGGGGCCGTTCGAGGACGCCAAGCCAAGGGGCCCGTTCGAGGCGGTCACGAGCATGCCGCTGAACGCCCCTGTCGTCGAGGAGGCTCCCGCGGTGCTGCCCCGCAGGATCAGGCAGACCAACCTGCCTTCTCGCCTGGCCTCCTCGTCCCCCCGGCAGGAGCCCGCTGACCAGCGCTCGGCCGACGAGCGCTCTCCCGAGGAGACCAGGGCGCTGCTGTCGTCCCTGCAGTCGGGCTGGCAGCGCGGGCGTCAGGACAGTGAACAGGATGGGGGAGCATGAGCGACATGGAGTGGGTGGACGAGGAAGCCGGGCCCGTCGTCCGGCCGTACGCGATGACCAGGGGCCGTACCAGACCCTCCTCCACCGCACTCGACCTGCTGGCAGTGATCACCTCGACGGGCGTGCCCGTCCCCTCCCAGGCCGATCTGGGCTCGCAGCACAGGCGGCTGCTCGATCACGTGACGCAGGGCCGTACGGGGCCGCTCGTGGAGGTCGCCTCGGAGACCGGGCTGCCTGTCGGCGTGGTGCGGGTGCTGCTGGGCGACCTGCTCGACCACGGGCTGATCCTGGTGCGGCCGCCGGTGACGGCGGCCGCCTCTCCCACGGAGAGCCTGCTGCGCGAGGTGATCAGCGGGCTCCGGGCCCTGTGAGGGTCCTGAGCGAGTGCTCGACCAGCGAGATCATGACCTCCTTCGCGGAGGCCCGCCTGCGCACGTCGCAGAGGAGCACGGGGATGTCGTCGTCCAGATCGAGCGCGATCCGCACGTCCTCGACGCTGTGGGTGGCCGCACCGTCGAAGCAGTTGACCGCCACCACGAACGGTGTGCCGCGCTGCTCGAAGTAGTCGATCGAGGGGAAGCAGTCGGTGAGGCGCCTGGTGTCGGCGATCACGACGGCGCCCAGCGCGCCGTAGGACAGCTCGTCCCACATGAACCAGAAGCGTTCCTGCCCGGGCGTGCCGAACAGGTAGACCACCAGGCCCTCGCGGATGGTGATCCTGCCGAAGTCCATCGCCACCGTGGTGGTGGTCTTGCCCTCCACGCCGTCGAGGTCGTCGACGCCGACGCCGACGTCGGACAGCACCTCTTCCGTGCGCAGTGGCTTGATCTCGCTGATCGCGCCGACCAGCGTGGTCTTCCCCACGCCGAAGCCGCCGGCGATGAGGATCTTCAGCGCGACGGGATCCTCAGAGAGCCCGGAGTCCATTGATCACTTCCTTGAGAATGCGCTCGTTCGGGCGCGGCCCTGCTGAGGAGGGGGACGAGACCGAGACGAGGCCGTTGTCACGCAGGTCGCCGAGTAAGACTCTGACGACGCCGACCGGCAGGTCGAGCTCGACGGCCACGTCGGCCACCGAGATGGGGGTGCGGGCCGCGCGCAGGATCGCCTCCTGCTCGGGCCCGAGCCCCGCGACGGGCGGCTCGCCCGTCGCGGTCACCATGGCGATGAGGTCGAGATTCTCCCCCGAGGAGCGGGTCCGCCCGCGGATGAGAGCATACGGGCGGACGAAGGGTCCTGCCTCCTCGTCCATCCACTGGCTCATGACACGCGAGGGTTAGTCGAGATGTGCTGCCCGACCCGCTTGACCAGCATCGCCATCTCGTAGGCGACGTGGCCGACGTCGGCGTCCGAGTTGGCCAGGACGGCCAGGCACGTGCCCTGCCCCGCGGCCGTGACGAACAGGAACGCCGACTCCATCTCCACGATGGTCTGGCGCACGTCACCTCCGCCGAAGTGCCGCCCCGCGCCGCGGGCGAGGCTCTGGAATCCGGCGGCGACCGCCGACAGGTGCTCGGCGTCCTCGCGGCTGAGCCCGCGTGAGTAGCCGACGGCCAGGCCGTCGGTGGACAGGATCACCGCCTGCCTGACGGCGCCCACCCTGGTCGTGAGGTCGTCGAGGAGCCAGCTCAGCTCGCCGCTGTTCGTGGTGGGTGTCGTCATAGGTCCCCCTCCTGGGCTTCTTCTTCTCTGCCGCGCTGCGTGCCCCGCTGGAAGGCGGAGAACAGGTCGCGCACCTCGTCGGGCGATCTCTCAGGGCGCGGCTCCTGCTCGGGGGCCTTCAGCTGCGGGGCCAGATTGGCCTGCCGTACCCGTCTTGGCAGGCCCTTGTGGGTCGTGGTCGTGGTCGTGCCGCCGACCAACGCGAGCGGCTTCCTTTCGCGCCTGGGAGCGTCGGCGGGCGGCAGCGCGGGCTGTTCCACCAGCAGTCCACGCGGGATCAGCACGATAGCGGTGGTTCCGCCGAACGGCGAGGCCCTGACGGTCACACTCACGCCGTGCCTGGCCGCGAGCTTGGCCACGACGAACAGTCCGAGCCTGTCGCTGTCGGCGAGATCGAACTCCGGCGGGTCCACGAGCAGCGCGTTGAGCCGGTCGTACTCCTCGGGGGCCAGGCCGAGCCCTCGGTCCTCGATCTCGATGACGTAGCCGTTGCTGACCGCGTCGCCGCGCACCTGGACCGTGGTGTTGGGCGGGGAGTAGATGGTGGCGTTCTCCAGCAGCTCGGCCACCAGGTGGACCAGGTCGGCCGCCGCAGAGCCGTCGACGGCGGCCGTGGGCATCGGCTCGACGCTGATCCTGGTGTAGTCCTCCACCTCGGCGGTCGCGGCCCTGACGACGTCGAGGGCGGGCACCGGCTGCCGCCACACCCGGCCGGGCGCTGAGCCGGACAGGATGATCAGGCCCTCGGCGTGCCGCCGCATGCGGGTGGTCAGGTGGTCGAGGCGGAAGAGGTCGTCAAGCGCGTCGGGCTCGTGGGTGCGGCGCTGCATGCCGTCCAGCAGGGTGAGCTGGCGGTGCAGCAGGCCCTGCTTGCGCCTGGCCAGGTTGAGGAAGACCTGGCTGATGCCGCGCCGCAGGTTCGCCTGCCCGACGGCGGCCTCGATCGCGGTGCGCTGGACCGAGCCGAACGCCTTGGCCACGTCGAGGATCTCCGCCGCGCCGCTGACCTTGAGCGGGGGCGCTTCCTTCCTGACGTTGACCTGCTCGCCGCCGCGCAACCTGGTGACCAGGTGCGGGAGCCGTACCTCCGCCAGGTCGAGGGCGGCCGAGCGCAGCCCGGCCAGCTCCGAGGACAGGCGGCGGCCGAACCTGACGGAGATGACGATCGAGGCTATGACGGCCAGCAGGCCGACCCCGCCCGCCACAGCGATGCGGACCATGACGGTCGTGGACACCGCGTCGGAGCGCTCGGCGAGGATCTTCGCCGACGTCGCGCCGAGTCTGTCCAGCTGGGCCGTCACGTCGGCCACCGGCCTGGTCCAGTGCTCGGACCTCCGCGGCGGCTCGCCCGTGACGGCGACGCGCGCCTCCGCGAGGGTGAAGGCGGCGAAGGCCGGCCCCGCGAAGAACCTGTCGTACGGGCCCCGCAGCTCGGCGTCGAGCGTGGACAGCGCGCGGGCGTGCAGGAACTTGCGGGCGGCGACGTACTCGGAGAAGGCCGCGGTCTCGGCCTCGGTCAGCTCGCCCTCGCTGAGCGCGCCGCCGATCAGCGCGCTCTCCCTGGAGATGACCTCGCGGGCGTTGCTCATCGCCTGCATCGCGCTCGCCTGCTGGAAGATCGGCAGGTCGGGGACGGAGGTCAGCTGCTCGTACAGGCGGAACAGCGAGTCCATGAGGCCGTTGTAGGCGTTGAGGTTGGTCAGGCGGGTTTCCAGGCCGGTGTCGACTGAGGCGCGGATGGTGTCGAGCCTGTCGAGCTCCTGCGTGGTGTCGCGCAGGGTCTGGCGCACCTGCGCGTCGTCGGTCTCGGCGGCGGCGGCCGTGAAGGCTCTGAGCGCGGCGTCGGTGCGCTCGCGCTGCGCGCCCAGGCTCCTGGCCCGCTTTGCGGGCGACAGCGCGGAGTCGGCCCGCTCGGCCTGCAACGCGAGCCCGAGGTCGGTGGAGGTGACGCCGAGGGTTTGGTACAGCCTGCCGGCACGGAGCAGGGCCTGGCCGTCGCCCACGGTCAGGTTGAGGACGAAGCCCCAGAGCGCGCTCAGGGACAGGAGCGGCAGGAGCAGCAACAGAAAGATCTTGAACCGAATCGACCGGTTTCTCGAGCGCATGTCCCAACCTCGGAGTACCGAGGCGATTTCCACGCTTTGTGTAAATACGCCTCGGAAGATCGCACAGGAGACTAGCACCGATGGTGGTGGTGGCGCAGTGGAGGAAGGTGATGATTAGTGCGCCGATCCGCCCGCAAGGGTTCGGCCGCGCGACACCCGGCGTTCGCCGTGCCCTGGCTAGGGTCCGTGGGCTGTGAGCGACAGGGATCCCTACTTCGACAACGCCAAGTTCCTGGCCATCGTGCTCGTCGTGTGCGGGCACATGATCGAGGATCTGCGTGACGACCCGATCGCCCACGCGCTCTACTTCTACGTCTACGTCTTCCACATGCCGCTCTTCATCACGCTGAGCGGCTACCTGTCGAGGAACTTCACCTTCTCCAGCGGCAAGGCGCGCAAGCTGATCGCCACCCTCGCGGTGCCGTACGTGCTCTTCGAGCTGGCCTACTCGCTGCCCAGGCTGCTGCTGTACGGCAAGCTCGAGATCAGCCTGCTCGACCCTTACTACCTCACGTGGTTCCTCATGTCGCTGTTCCTGTGGCGGCTCTCCACGCCGGTCTGGCAGCAGCTGCGATGGCCCCTGGTCGTCGCGGTGGGGCTGTCGCTGCTGTCGGGCACCAGCGCGCTGCCCGACGAGCTGTCGATGAACCGCACGCTCGGCCTGCTGCCGTTCTACGTCCTGGGGCTCATGCTGAGGCCTGAGCACGTCGAGGCGCTGCGCAGGCCGTACATGAAGGTCGTGGGGGCGGTCACGCTCGCGGCGGGGCTGGTGGCCGCGCTGCTGCTGCACGACGGCATCGCCACGGAGTGGATCAGGTGGCGGCACGCGAACGCGGCGATCGGGGTGGACGACCTGACCGGCAGCATGGCCAGGCTGGGGATGCTGGCCGCGGGCGTGGTGCTGGTGGCGGCGTTCATGGCGGTGACGCCCTCGCGGCGGACGTGGTTCTCGGGGCTCGGCGCCGCGACGATGTACGCCTACCTGCTCCACGGGTTCGTGGTGAAGGCGGCCGAGCGCTTCGAGCTCGGCGTGCCCGTGTCGATCGCGCTCGGCGTCGTCGTGGCGACCCTGCTGTGCACCCCGCCGGTGCGCGCGGCCTTCCACTGGGCGGTGGAGCCCAGGCTGTCGTGGGCGTTCACGGCCCTTCGACGACCCGTACGGTAGGCGCGCGGGCGATGGAGCGCAACCACAGCACCCCGATCACCGAGATGAGCAGCAGCCCGCCCCAGTCGAGCGCGGTGTAGAGGTGCACCTGTTGCTCGCTGACCTGAGGGACCCTGCCGATGCGCAGCTGGCTGAACTGCCACGGCCGGCCGGTGAACACCAGGGTGAGTCCGATGGCGATGGCGTTCATCGAGTCCCAGAGGGCGTGCAGCAGCGCGACGCCGAGGTAGGTCATGATCACCTTGCCCGTCAGGCGCCCGTGAGCCGCGAACAGCACGCCGCCGACGATCGCCGTCCACAGTCCGTGGCCGACGGGCGCCAGGAGGCCCCGCAGGACCTCGGTCTCCACCAGCTGGCGCAGTGACAGCCCGTCCTCGGTGAACAGCGCGTTGAAGGCGTAGCCCGCGCTCTCGAACGCCGCGAACCCGAAGCCGACCGTCCCGCCGAGCACCAGACCGTCCCGCGCGGTACGGCGTAGCAGGTGCCTGGTCACGAAGAGCAGCGCGGCCAGCTTCACGCCCTCCTCGATGAGCCCGACGCCCACGAAGATCACCAGGGATGGCTTGAGCAGCCACGTCTCCAGGGCCGAGGCCCCGAGGACGCCGAGCACGCCGCCGATCACGAAGCAGTTGAACAGCAGTTCGACGGTGATCTCGGGCGAGCGGTCCCGCCCGTGGGCCCAGACCACGAACGTCACGGGCACCAGGAAGCTGCCCAGCAGCACCAGGGTCGGGATGAGGGTGGAGTTGGCCGTCACCGCGGTGACGATGACCGTGGCCACCCAGAGGCCGAGCCCGATCAAGAAGATCCTCAGCCAGGGCCTCACAGCGCCATCAGCTCCGAGACCGCCCGGTGTCCCGCGGTGATCGCCGCGTCGGCGGAGGCGGCGGGGACCGAGTCGGAGTTGGCGATCGCGATCCTGCCGAACTGCCTGCGAGCGGTATCGGCAGGGAAGGGCCCGTCGGGATAGAAGGCGTTCCACGGCCGGCAGTACTCAGGCGCGTAGCCGTGGCCCCACCGGTTGACGGTGATCGCCTCGATGTCCCGCTCGGGATCGAACCCCGCCGAGCCGAGCAGCCTGGTGAGCTGGTCGCGGATCGTGTACTCCATGTGGGCGAAGGGCGTCCTGATCAGCGCGTGCCTGCCCGCGACGGCGCCCTGGGCCGGTGCCATGCCGCCCTTCGCGGGGGTGGCGATCATGTGGACGTTCGCCGGTTCGTCCGGGCTCCTGGGGAAGTCGTAGCCCGGCATGCTGACCGGGTGGTCGAGCTTGGAGACGCACCAGTAGGCGCCGGTCCACCGCACGCGGTCGACGCCGGCCGTGTGCCACGCCTTCCAGTCGCGCAACTGGACCATGGCGTACAGCATCGGCATCTTGACCGCCTGGCGCAGCGCGGCGCGCTGCTCGGAGGGCAGTTCGGGCATGAGGTAGGGGATCATCATGTTCCAGCAGGCCATGATCACCGCGCCCGCCCTGACGGTCCTGATCGTGTGGCCGTCGAAGTAGCCGACCGTGGCGCTGGTCGCGCTCTCCGGCGCGCCGTCGTTGGCGACGGAGACCACGGGGCTGGCCAGCCTGAAGCGCACCTTGTTGGTGCTCAGGTCGAGCCTGCCGTAGTCGTAGGAGGCGGTGGTGATCGCGTCCATGTCGGTGGCGCTGGCGAAGCCGGGGATCATCCTGCCGACCATCATCCGTACGAGCGCCTGGTTGCCCTCGGGGAAGTGGTAGATGTACGGATCCTCCGCGCCCCACTCCTTGATCATGGTCGGCGAGTTGTACCTGGACGGCTTGTCGTTGTCGAGCCCGAGCCCCTTGAAGCCCGGGTAGTTCCAGCCGCGCGCGCTGCCCCACGCGTCGATGGCGCCGAAGGTGGTCGTGTCGTAGGCCCACTCGTCGTTGGACATGGTCCTGCAGAAGCGCTCCACGTCGGGGTGGACCTTGGCGACGTCAAGCAGGTAGCGCGAGTAGGTCAGCGAGGCGAGCTGCTCCTGCTTCTGCTTCCTCGACATGCCCTCGAGGTAGTCGGGTGGGTCCTCGTAGAGCGTGATCAGGTCTGTCTTCGCCTGGTCGGCGATCGGGAGCTGCTCGGCCAACTGCTCGGGCGTGAGGTCGTCGGTGAGGCGGACCAGCTTCTCGGCGGGGAAGCTCTCCCTGTCGCACATCACGCTGTCGGACATGTCGAGCCCGGAGTAGAGCTCCTGGTCGTAGTACTCCTCGAATCTGTGCACTTCGACGCCGAGCTGGTCGAGCAGGGCCTTGCCCTCCTCCGTCCAGACGGAGGGAGCCTCGATCGACTGGGAGCCGCCGCAGCCGATCAGGGGGCCCCTGCGGCTTCTGTGGGTGAACTCGTTGCGCCGGGCGTGTCCGCCGATCTCGTCGTGGTTGTCGAGGATGAGGATCCGCGCGCCGGGGTTGAGCCTCTGCCACTCGAAGGCCGCGCTGACGCCGCTGATGCCGCCGCCGACCACCACCAGGTCGTACGTCTCTCCCGTGGCCCGCGGTGTCCCCGCGTACTGCCAGAACCTGTCGTCGCGCAGCGCGTGGGGCACGCTCAGGGCGGCGGGGGTGTTGCCCTGCAGGCCGGTCAGCGTGGGAGGGAAGCGCACGGCGTAGGGGACTTCGAGGTCGTCGGTGCCGATTCTTCCCAGGTTCGCGCCGAGACCGCAGCCGGCGAGACCGCTGAGCGCGGCGGCCCCCGCGGCCATGGCGACGCCGTCGAAGAAGTCACGGCGGGAGATGGGGCGGCCCATGCCGAGTTCGCGCGAACGGCGCGGATCAATCTCCATGACCTGATCATCACGAGCGGCCGGAAATGCCGCCTTGGGGCGCGCAGCGCTTCGATAAACATTTGCCGCGCTATTCGTGAACGGGAACGTTCCGCTGACCATCGTGGATGACCAGGCCCGTTGCCCTAGAAAGGAGGGGAGTCAGGGAAAGGGAGAGAGCATGTTCAAGGCGGTTTCCGGAATATGTACGGCGGTGGCGCTTATTTCAGGATGCGCGGTGACAGAAAAGGCCGCGCCTTCCTCCGCCCCTGTGCCCGCTCCCGGTCTCGGCGCCGCCCTCCTTCCCGCGCCTGCCGGCATGCGCGTCGCCTACGGTCCCGAGTCAGGCCCGTACGGCACGCTCCGCGCCACCGGGGCGGGGCCGGCGGCGATGCGCCGCTCGTCCTCCTGCGCCACCACCCCGGCGCTCGACGCCGCGGCCCCCGAGGTGCGCTCGGCCCCCGCGGCGGTCGTGGCCTACAGCTCGGACGCGGGCTCCGTCACCCAGGCCCTGGTCGAGCTGCCCGCCGCCTTCCCCGCCGAGCTGCCGGGCAGGTGCGCCTCGTACAGGGCGGTGGTGGACGGCGAGCGGGTCACCTACACCACCAGGCAGATCGACCTGCCGCCGCTCGGTGACCGGTCGCGCGCCTACGTCACGGCGGTCTCTGGCGGCGGACAGCGCCTGGAGGTCGGATCGGTGGCGGTCGTGCGAGGAAGGGTGGTGATGAGCCTGCTCGTGGTGGCGCGAGAGGTCAAGGAGGCCGGGCTGGCCGAGCAGAGCCGCAAGGCCTACGAACGGCTCGAACGGGCGACGAGGACCCCGCGTTGACGCGCGACGCATGACGCTCACCGCGCCGGGTGCGTGCGCGGTGCGTGGCCCGTCAGCGGGCAGGGCGAACCTTCCCCCATGACGACCACCACCAAGCACGTGTTGATCTCCGGCGCCGGCCTCGCGGGGCCCGCCATGGCGTACTGGCTCATCAGGTCCGGCTATGCCGTCACCGTTGTCGAGCGGGCCCCCGCGCTGAGGGAGGGCGGCCAGGCGGTCGACTTCCGGGGCGAGGCGCACCTGACGATGCTGGAGCGTATGGGGATCCTCGAGGAGGTCCGCAGGCGCAGGACCGAGCCAGGGCCGCTGGTCCTCATCGACGCCGACGGAGCCGAGCAGGTCCGCCTGCCGGCCTCCTTCACCGGCGGCGCCGTGGAGATCACCCGTGGTGACCTCTCCCGTCTGCTCTACGACCTGACCAGGGAGAGCGCCGAGTACGTCTTCGACGACTCCATCGCCGCCATGACCGAGAGCTCCGACGGCGTGGACGTCGTCTTCGACAGCGGCGCCAGGCGCGGGTTCGACCTGGTGATCGGCGCCGACGGCCTGCACTCCAACGTGCGCAGGCTCGCCTTCGGCGAGGAGTCGCGGTTCCTGAAGTCGTCGGGCTACTACGTCGGGCTCTTCGACGCGCCCAATCATCTCGCTCTCGGCGGCAGGGCGCTGATGTACAGCGAGCCCGGCCGTGGCGCGCTCGTCTCCCCCTCGGAGCACGACAGCGGCTCCGTCACCGTGGGGTGCGTCTTCGCCTCGGGCTCCCTCGACTACCACCACCGCGACCTCGACAGGCAGAAGCGGCTGCTCGCCGAGGCGTACGAGGGGGCGGGCTGGGAGCTGCCTGAGCTCCTCGCCCACCTGGAGAGCTCGGGCACCTTCTACTTCGACTCGATCAGCCAGATCCACATGGACGGCTGCACCAGGGGCCGCGTCGCCCTCATCGGCGACGCGGGCTACGGGGCGACCATGGGAGGCATGGGCGCGGGCATGTCGCTCATCGCCGCCTACGTCCTGGCGGGAGAGCTCGCCGAGGCGGGAGGCGACCACGAGGTCGCCTTCGCCCGCTACGAGGAGCGGATCCGCGGCTACGCCAAGGCCTGCCAGCGGGTCGCCGAGGGCGCGGGCGGGTTCTTCGCGCCGAAGAACGTGCGTCGCCGCAACCGCGTCTACAAGATCCTCGCGTCGAGCTTCCTGGTCGGATTCCTCGACAAGCTGAGCACCAAGGCCGCCAACTCCATCAAGCTCAAGGACTACCGCTTCCCCGCGAGGGTTTGAGAAAGCATCTCGGGCGGCTCTGTAACTTTCAGGGGTCTCGGACCACTTCTCTGTGTCAACGAACACCGGGACATGAGGAGTTGGGGCGGTGACGGATGAGCGAGAACGATTCACCACCATGTACGACGAATGCCGTCAGCGAGTGTGGGCCTACGTGGTCGCCCGCGCTGGACGGCAGGTCGCCGACGAGGTGGTGAGCGAGACGTTCGCCATCGCCTGGCGCAAGCTCGACCAGGTGCCCGGCAACGCCCTGCCGTACCTGCTGGGGATCGCCAGGAACGTGCTGCGCGACTCCGTCAGGGAGGAGGCGCGGCGTGAGAGTCTCGCCAGGGAGCTGCGCGAATGGGTCGTGGGCGACGTCGCCGACCAGGTGGCCGAGCGCCTGGGAGTCCTCAGGGCCATGGCCAGGCTGACCCAGGACGAGCGTGAGCTGCTCATCCTGGTCGCCTGGCAGGGGCTCTCCTCGCGTGACGCGGCCAGGGTCGTCGGCTGTTCGGTGCCCGCGTTCAAGGTGCGGCTGCACCGCGCGCGCAAGCGCCTCCAGCAGGAGATGGAGCCCACCGCCCCAGCCATGTCCAGGATCGGTCTCAAGGAGGAGTGGTCATGAACCCGATCGACGAACTGCGCGCCGCCCGCCCCGCCCACCTCGGCGACGGTCCCGTGGACGAGGAGACCAGGCGCGCCGAGCTGGCCCACGCCATGGCGCAGGGCAGGCCCGCCAGGCGGCGCAGGAACCTGCGTCCGGTGTGGGGGCTGAGCCTCGCGGGCGCGGCGGCCGCCGTCACCGCCTTCGCCGTGCTCACGGCGGGGACGGGCGGCGGCACGGCACCGCGTGCGCCCTCGCAGGCGCTCACCCAGCCGAAGGTCAGCGAGACGGTCAAGCTGTCGGCGCAGGAGGTGCTGCTCGTCGCGGCCTCCCGCGCGGAGCGGGAGCCGGCCACGACGGGCAGGTTCTGGCACACTGAGTCGGTCGACAGGATGCTGTTCGTCGCGAGCGCCGGCTACGTGATGGCGCAGGAACAGCGCATCCGCACCTGGGTCACCGCCGGCGAGCAGTGGTCCGAGATGAGGACCCTCGCCGCGGAGCCGGCCACGGACGAGGACAGGGCCAGGTGGGAGGCGGCAGGCTCGCCCGAGGAGGTCGAGATCCCGGTGCCGGGCAAGAAGGGCGGGATGAGGCTCGTCACGACGGGGGCGGGCAAGCCGCACACCGGCCACCACAAGAGCAGGTACGCCTACTGGCTCGGCCGCAACGTCACCCTCGCCGACCTCGCCTCGCTGCCCGAGGACGAGGCGGGGCTCAAGGCCTGGCTGCTGGAGCACTACGAGGGCAAGGACACCGAAGGTGACCGGCCCATGGGCGAGGACGCCTGGCTGTTCAGGGTGAGCGCGGGCCTGATCACGGACATGCCGGTCAGCGCCAAGGTGCGCGGGGCCGCTTTCAGGATGCTGGCCGCGCTGCCGTCCGTGACCTCGGTCGGCACGGTCACCGACTCCCAGGGCAGGCAGGGCACGGCCGTCTCCATCGAGACCGACGTGAAGGTGAACAACGCCGACACCAGCCGTGGCGTCGTGCGGGACCGGCTGATCATCGACGAGGAGAGCGGCAGGGCGCTCGGCAGGGAGAGCGTCGTGGTCAGGCCCGGCGGGCTCTGGGCCGGCCTGGCGCCCGGCACGGTCTCGAGCTCGAGCGCCGTCGTCGAGGCGGGCTGGAGCGACACCAGGGAGCGGTGACGGGGACCCGCTTCACGCCCGGCTCGCCGAGGTCCGCGTGACCTCGGCGAGCTGGACGCGTGTCAGGGGCGGCTCGGCGATGGGGTGAGCGGCGCCCGCGCGCAGGCCGTCCAGGAAGAAGGCCAAACACCGGCGCCAGGCCTGCGGCGCGGCCTCCATCGCCTCCCTGATGACCTGGGACATCGCCCATACCAGGGTGGCCAGGTCCTGCGGCTCGAAGTCGTCGCGCAGCTGCCCGCTCTCCTTGGCCCGCTCGATGATCCGGTCGAGCTGCGTGAGGCCGCTGTGGCAGGCGTCGTTCGCCTCGCCGGTCACGGGGAAGCGCCGCGCAAGGGCGTCGTTGAGCCCGTGGTCCTGCGCCTGGAGCGCGAACAGCGCGTGGAGGAAGCCGACGAACCCGTTCCAGGGGTCGGGGTCGGCCAGGGCCTGCGCGGCCATCCTGTCGAGGGCGGCCAGCCGCTCGGGGAAGATCGCGTCGAAGAACGCCTGCCTGGTCGGGAAGTGGTTGTAGAGCGTGCCGATGCTGACGCCCGCCCTGCGGGCGATCTCCTCGAGCGGCGCGTCGATGCCGCGCTCGCCGAACACCTGGGTGGCCGCGACCAGCAGCTTGTCGCGATTGCGCGCCGCGTCGGCCCGCAACGGCCTGGTTCCTGTCACCCTGTCGTCACTCCACCTAAGTCGAGGGAAGCCTCAGCTTCATGATACCGTCCCGATAACTTGAGGGTCATCTCGACTTATCGACTCGGAGGGCAGTGCCATGTCCGTTTCCCCCCGCAGGACCGCCGTCGTCATCGGAGCAGGACCGGGGCTCGGCATGTCCGTCGCGCATCGCGTCGGCCGTGAGGGCTACACCGTGGCCCTGGTCTCCCGCAGCGACGTCCGGCACGCCGGATACGTCAAGTCGCTGGCGGAGGCCGGAATCGAGGCCGAGGCGCACGTCGCCGACGTGCGCGACCGCGACCTGATCTCCGCCACCCTCGACGCCGTCGCCGAGCGGCACGAGGGCATCGACCTCCTCTACTACGGACCTGGCGCGCTGGACCCCGACGCCCACCCGACGCCGATCACCCGCATCGACTCCGATGACGTGCGGACGGCGATGAGCTGGGTCTACCCGGCTGTCGACGTGGTCGCCAAGGTGCTGCCCGGCATGATCGAGCGGGGCGAGGGCGCGCTGCTGTTCGCAGGCGGCCTCAGCGCCGTCGTGCCGATGCCGCCCCTCGGCAACCTGGCGCTCTCGTCGGCGGCGCTGCGCAACTACGCCCTGACCCTGCACGCGGGGCTGGCCGACCAGGGTGTGTACGCGGGCACCCTCACCATCGGCGGGCTCATCGAACGCGGCGACATCCACCGGTTCGTGAAGTCGAACCCCGAGCGGTTCGGCGACGCGGGCGTCTCCTCGCTCGACCCCGACGAGATCGCCGACGCGGCCTGGCGGCTGTACGCCGACAGGGACCGCCCCGAGGTCGTTTTCAGCGCCTTCGGGTGAGGCTAGGGTGTTCCGCCGTGATCGAACCGGACTTCCTGCGCGACACGCGCGCCTCCTACGACGCCGTGGCGGCTGACTACGCCGCGCTCTTCCACGACGAGCTGGCGAGCAAGCCGCTCGACAGGGCCATGCTCGCCGCCTTCGCCGAGCTCGTGAAGGCCGCAGGAGGAGGGCCCGTCGCCGATGTCGGGTCGGGTCCCGGCCGCGTGACGGCACACCTGGACGGCCTGGGCCTGACCGCGTTCGGCGTCGACCTGTCGCCCGAGATGGTCGCGGTGGCCAGGGCCGCCCATCCGGGGCTGCGGTTCGAGGAGGGGTCGATGCTCGCCCTCGACCTGGACGACGGCTCCCTCGGCGGCGTCGTCGCCATGTACTCGATCATCCACATCCCCGACGAGCGGCTGCCCGAGGTGTTCGCCGAGTTCCACAGGGTGCTGGCGCCAGGCGGCCACCTGCTGCTCGTCTTCCAGGTCGGCGACGAGTCCGGGCGCAGGACGGAGGGGTTTGGCCGTCCGATGTCGCTCGTCTTCCACCGGCGGCAGCCCGACCGGGTGGCAGAGCTGCTCGCCATGGCCGGCCTGGAGGTGCGGGCCAGGCTGGTGCGTGAACCCGTAGAGGGGACCGTCGAGAAGACGCCCCAGGGTTACCTGCTGGTCCGCAAGCCCGGCTGAGCCGGGCGATCTCGCTCGGCGGCGGGTTCCTCCCTAGCGGGACCCGCTCAGCTGGTCGAGCCGGAGCTGCAGGCCGTCGAGGATCCGGTCGAGACCGTAGACGAAGTTCTCCTCGCGGGCCCGCACCGGATCCTGGCCGCGCTGCACAGCGAACTCCTCTCGCAGCCGGTCGTGCTCCTGCGCCGCCTGCTCGGCCGCGGGCCACAGCTGCTCGATCCACTCCTGCTCGGTGTAGCCGGTGCGGGCGAGCAGGGACAGGAAGGCCGCCTCGCTGCCGGTCATGCCGATGACGTAGGCGATGACGCTGCTGATGGCCTGGTCGGCCTCGCCGGGAGGGAAGCCAGCGGCCCTCAGGATGGCCAGCACGCGGTCCGAGACCCGCATCATGTTCGGCCCCAGATAGACGAGGCCCGCGTGGCCGAGCATGGCCGTCAGCCACGGGTGACGCAGGCCTGTCGTCCGCAGGCTGTGGGCACAGGAGCTGATGGCCGCCCGCCACTGCGCTGGGTCCTCGGCCTCGGGCACCGCCACCTCGCCGTAGATCTCGTCCACGACGAGTTCGAGCAGCTCGTCCTTGTTGGCCACGTGCCGGTAGAGCGAGGTGGCCGCGGCCCCCAGCTGGGTGCCCAGACGCCGCATGCTCAGAGCCTCGATGCCCTCGGCGTCGAGCAACTTGACGGCCTCCGACACGATCTGCGCCCTGCTCAGGGCGGGTTGCTGCTTCTGCGGGCGGGGTCGCGCCCACACCGAGGGAATCGGCTGCTTCTCGGCTGGCATGTGGGTCTCCTCTTCTGTCCACCTCCACGATAGTGCACGTCGTGCGCGGCTTGCGTACATCATTCCACTGTGCGTACAGTGTTCGCATCGAGCGCACGCTGTACGCGCTCACCGTTCGAGAGGTTGCATGATGGACGTTCGTCACCCACGCCGCTGGCTCATCCTGGTGGTGCTGTGCCTCAGCACCCTGGTGCTCGTCATCGACAACATGGCGCTCAACGTGGCGATCCCGCCGCTCACCGAGGACCTGAAGGCCAGCGCCCAGGACATCCAGTGGATCATCGACTCCTACATCCTGGTCTTCGCCGGCCTGCTGCTCACCTCGGGAAGCCTGTCCGACCGGTTCGGCCGCAGGAAGGTGATGATGATCGGGCTGGCGCTCTTCGGCGTCGCCTCCCTGGTCGCCGCCTACGCCGGAAGCCCAGGCCAGCTGATCGCCGCCCGCGTGGTCATGGGCGTGGGCGGCGCGCTGGTGATGCCGGGCACGCTGTCGATCCTCATCACCGTGTTCGACGACACCGAGCGGCGCAAGGCGATGTCGGTGTGGAGCTCGGTGGCCATGCTCGGCATGGTGGGCGGACCCGTCGTGGGCGGCCTGCTCATCGCGCAGTTCTGGTGGGGCGCGGTCTTCCTGATCAATGTGCCGATCGCGATCGGCGCGATCGTCGCGGCCGTCGTCTGGATGCCGGAGTCCAGGGGGCCGTGGCAGAAGCCCGACCCTCTCGGCGCCATCCTCTCCGCGGTCGGCCTGACCGCCCTGGTCTGGGTGATCATCGAGCTTCCTCAGCACGGACTCTCGGTGCCCGCCGCCATCGTCGCGGTGGCCGGGCTGGCCGGGTTCGTGGTCTGGGAGCTGCGCACGCCGTACCCGATGGTCCCGCTCGGTCTCTTCCGCAACCGCAACTTCAGCGGCGGCAGCCTCTCGCTCACCCTGGTCCAGGTCGGCAACGGCGGGCTGCTGCTGGTGCTGACCCAGTACCTGCAGTTCGTCCTCGGGTACACGCCCACGCAGACGGGCCTGGCCTTCATCCCGATGGCGGTGGCCGTGCTCGCGTTCAACACCCTCGGCGCCACCCTGGGACAGAAGATCGGCAACCGGCCCATGACGGCCGCAGGGCTCGTCGTGATGGCCGCGGGCTTCGGCGTGCTGGCGATCGTCTCGCCCGCCGACGGCTTCGTGGTGCCGGCCACCGCGCTCGTCCTCATCGGCGCGGGCAGCGGCCTGGCGATGCCCGCGGCGATCGGGGCGCTGATGGGCGAGGTGCCGGCCGAGCAGGCGGGTGTCGGATCCGCGCTCAACGACACCATCCAGCAGGCGGGAGCCGCGCTGGGGGTGGCCGTCCTCGGCAGCGTCCTGGCCGCCGGCTACACGGGCGGCATGCCCGACTCGGCCTCCGACCAGGCCCGTCGCTCGATCGCCGACGCGCTCGGAATCGCCGCCCGCACCTCCGACGCGGGGCTGGCCGAAGCCGCCCGCGAGGCCTTCACCGCCGGCATGTCCACCACCTTCCTCTTCGGCGCCTGCGGCGTCCTGGCCGCGGCGCTGCTCGCCGTCCTGGTGATGCGCGACCGTACGGCCTCCGCCGCGCAGGACGCCCAGGCCGACGCGCTCGTCACTCACTGAAGAAGGGCACGACCCCTCATGGGCGACACCACCCGGCTCGATGTCACGGTCTACAGGACCGCGGAGCGCCTGCTCCAGCACAACCGCTCGGCCCTCGTCCTCGGCGACAAGGTCAGGCCGCGATGGATCGGCGCCCGCTTCCGGTACGTCGTGAAGACCCCCTCGGGGACGAGGTTCGTCCTCGTGGACCCCGCCGCGGGCACCCGCGAACCCGCCTTCGACCACGACAGGCTCGCGACCTCGCTGTCCAAGGCGTCAGGACACGAGGTGGAGGCCGCGGCGCTGCCGTTCGCCGCCATCGAGCCGAAGGACGGCATGGGGCGAGTCCTTCACCTGACCGCCCGCCTCGGGCGTCCCCTCGACCGGAGAGAGACGGGTAAAAGGCGCTCGTGCCGTCAGAGCATGACGTGGGCGGCCGGGTGGCCGACGAAGGAGAACTGGGCGACGCGGTTCAGCTTGATGTCGTCGGCCTGCCAGGTGTGCATCGCCGAGTCGGCGCTGCGCCAGTAGACGAAGTTGAACCGGTCCGTCGAGTAGATCTTGACCTTGTCCTCCTTCAGACGGCGGACGAGGTGGGTGTCCTCGCCGCGCGTGATGTCGGCGAAGCCGTACGACTTGAACATCTCGGCCTTGCCGAGGAACGTGCCGCCCTGGACCAGCCACGTGTAGCGGTGCTCCAGGCCGGGCAGGCGGAGCATCGTGGTGTTGGTGCCCTCGAAGTAGGTGTAGTGGGCGCCCTTGCCGACGAGCTCGGCGTCGGAGTAGTCGAAGGCGCGGGCCAGGTCCGACAGGTAGTGCTCGCCGTACAGGTTGTCGTCGTCCATCTTGGCGATGAGCTCGCCGTCGGCGGCCGCGATGCCCAGGTTCATGCAGGCGCCGAGCGACAGCTCGGCGGCGGCGGGCAGGACCACGACGTCGGAGATGCCCGCCATGCGCGCCTTGTCGGCGACGACGACGGGGTCGATGTCGAGGCCGTGCAGGACCATGACGAGCTGGAGCGGCTTGTGGATCTGCTTGGCGACCGAGGAGATCGCGTGCTCCAGCTGCGCGGCGCGGTTGGTGGGCAGGACCACCGAGATCGAACGGGTCCGCTGCGAGACGGGACGGCCGAGCAGACCGAGGATCTGGTCCACGCGGTGGGAGAACAGGTGCTTGTCGAAGACCTCGCGCATGGCGAGGTGGCCCATGCGGGCGCGCAGCTCGGGGCTGTTGAGCAGATGGAGCACCTGGTTGTAGGACTCGAGGGGCTCGCGGGCGATGGGGACGAGCGGCCCGAAGGTCTCCTCGATGGCGCGCGACCAGCCGGAGACGACCGGCGTGGCGCAGGCCGACAGCTCGAAGACGCGGCGGGCGCACATGGTGGGCGAGTCGAGCACCGAGTTGACGTTCAGGAAGACCTTGTACATCCGGTACGCCGCGAGCATCTGGTCGTAGGGCAGCTCGCCGACGATGTGCGGCTCGTACTTGTCGGGCCAGGCGTACTTGTCGTCCACAGAGCCGTTGCGGGCGAAGATGTGCAGGCCGAGCTCCCTGATCGGGTCGATCACGGTCTCCATCTGCTCGCGCCGCTCGGGGTGCTTGTCGCGGAAGTACATGCCCGCGAAGACGACGTCGTGCAGGCGGCCCTGCTTCTGCTGAATGGGGTTGTGGACGCGCGGCTGGGCGGCGAACTGCAGCACGTCGACCCGGTCATGTCCCAGAACTTCACGATATTTCGGCACCATGTCGCCGTCGCACGTGAACACGAAGTCGAACAGCTTGGCGGTGTCGATGAAGAAGTCGAAGTTGGGCGGGTCCTCCTTGTTCCAGAAGACCGTGGGGATGCCCTCGGCGCGGCACCACTCGACGAGGTCGCGCAGCTCCTGCTTCGGCGCGTTGCTGCCCGTCATCTGGTAGCGCCAGCGCCCCTGGTTGCCGTGCCAGGCCGACTCGCAGAACAGCAGGTCGGGGCGCTTGTCGGCGAAGATCTCCGGCCAGTCGCGCAGCCCGAACTCGATCTGGTCCCACTCGTAGCGGAAGGCCATCCTGGAGAAGTCGTCCAAGATGACCGCGACCTTCAGGTCGGGCCTGTTGATCGGGCCCGTCGGCCACTTCACCGCGGGCACCTCGACCAGCGGCGGCCGCTTGCCCGCGAGCTCGGTCACCTCCGAGACCGGCTGCGGCGGCTTGGGCGCCTTCTCGTGTGAGCGCACGGCGGCGACCACACGGCCAGGCTTCTTCGACGTCAGCGCCTCGCCCAGTTTGAACGAGCGCTTCGCCTGGGTGGCCTGGAGCTTCCAGGCGGCGTACTCGGCCTTCGCCTCGGCTATCTCCAGGCGCCGCCGCAGCTCCTTGATCTCGGATTCGTACCGTTCGACGAGCTTGCGATCCTCAGGTAGCCAGTTGATCGGCCCGAGTCGCTGAAAGGTCGGCTCTTCTGAAGACATCCGCTCGCCCTAACGTGTCAAAGGAGGTCTGTCATGGTACGGCTAGAGCCGTCCGTTTCGTGAGGCAGGCGACAGATTCTCGCCCTTCAACCACGCGGCGATCACCCGCGCGATCCTGGGGCCCGAGGCGCCGTCCCACAGGACGGGCAGCTCTCCCGCCGGGGTCGAGGCCCCGTCGGCCAGCGCCTTGGAGGCGGCGGCGGGAAGCGCGGCCGGTGTCACGAGCCGGTTGGTGCCGTGGGTGACCGTGATGGGCCGCTCGGTGTTCGGCCTGACCGTGAGGCACGGCACGCCGAGCATGGTGGTCTCCTCCTGCACGCCGCCCGAGTCGGTGACGACCAGCGCGGCGCCCTTCACCAGGGAGAGGAAGTCGACGTAGCCGAGCGGGTCGACGACCTTGATGCCCGGCCCGTCCACGAGCCCGGCCGCCGCCAGGCGGGCGCGCCCACGGGGGTGGATCGGCACCACCAGCGGGATCTGACGGGAGACCTCGAGGACCGCGGAGACCAGCTCGGCGGCGGCCTCGGGCGAGTCGACGTTCGCGGGGCGGTGCAGCGTGGCCACGCCATAGCGAGCGGGTATGCCCTCGAGCCTGGAGGAGTCGAGCGAGGGCAGCGCGGCGAAGAGGCTGTCGATCATCGGGTTGCCGACGAGGTGCATCTTGGCGGCGGGCACGCCCTCGGTCGCCAGGTAGGACAGCGCCTCCGGCGAGGTGGCGAAGAGCAGGTCCGACAGCGAGTCGGTGACGATCCTGTTGACCTCCTCCGGCATGCCGCGGTCGAAGGAGCGCAGGCCGGCCTCGACGTGGGCGGTCGGGATGCCGAGCTTGGCGCAGACGAGGATGGCCGCCAGCGTGGAGTTGACGTCGCCGTAGACGACCACGAGGTCGGGCTCCTGCGCCTCGACGACCTCCTCGAGCCCCACGAGCAGGGCCGCGGTCTGCTTGGCGTGCGTCCCCGATCCGACTCCGAGGTTGGCCACCGGCTCGGGCAGTCCGAGGTCGGCGAAGAAGACGTCGGACATCAGCGCGTCGTAGTGCTGGCCGGTGTGGATGATGCCCTGCCGCACGCCCAGTTCGTCGAGGCCGCGCACCACGGGGGCGGCCTTCACGAAGTTGGGACGGGCGCCGAGGACATGGAGGACCAGGGGGTTCTCCCTCATCTACCTCGCCTTTCATAGCGGAAGGGGAAAAACGTTGCCTATGGTACGGTCACCGCGTGGTATCCGACGCCAGACCAAAGGTTTCCGCCAAGTCGGCAAGGGCCGGAGTCGGTGGACTTCTCAAGGGCTTCATCCAGCACCCCATCATCGTTTCCCGCGTCGTCGCGGCGAAGGTGAAATCCGACCCCGTCAGGGTCGCGCAGGCAGCGGCGGACGCTCTTCCGCCGAGGCTGCGTCCCGTCGTGGGCAGGGTCGCCTGGCCCGCCGCCCGCAAGGTGCGCCGCGCCGTGCGCAAGGTCAGCATGCGGGTGGTCAAGGCCCCGTGGAACGATGCGAAGGCGTACTGGAACGAGGGCAGGGTGAGCGAGGCGGCCGAGGCACTGGAGCCGCACACCAAGTACCCGTTCGTGAAGCGCAGGGCCGCCTACTACCGGGGCGAGCTGGCCGCGATCAGCCCTGAGCCGATCCCGCCGCGCCCCAAGGTGGCGATCGGCGAGCGGGTGGCCGGCCGCGTGCTGCACGTGGTGACCAACGCCCTGCCGTACACGCAGGCGGGTTACACGGTGCGCACGCACAGGATCGTGACCGCGCAGAAGGCGAAGGGGCTCGACCCGCACGTCGTGACCAGCTGGGGCTGGCCGATGCTGCAGGGTCACGTGGACGCCGCGCCCTTCGAGGAGCTCGAGGGCATCCCCTATCACCGGCTGCTGCCCGACGGACAGCAGGAGATGCCGTTCGAGACGCGCGGACGGATCATCCTGGGCGCCGAGCGCGTCACCGAGCTGGTCGCCACGTTGAAGCCGCAGGTGCTGCACGCGGCCACCGACCACCGCAACGGCTCCATCTCCCACGCCGTGCGCGAGCGTACCGGCACGCCGTTCGTCTACGAGGTGCGCGGCTTCCTGGAGGAGACCTGGGCCTCGCGCGACCCGATCCGCATCGGCAGCCAGCGCCACGTGCTCCAGCGCGAGCGCGAGGCCTTCCTCATGCGCGAGGCGGACGCGGTCGTCACGCTGGCCGAGACCATGGCCCAGGAGATCGTCGAGCGCGGGGTGCCGCGCGAGAAGATCACCCTGGCGCCCAACGCGGTGGACGACTCGCTGCTGACGGCCGACTACGACGGCGAGGCGTTCAGGCGCTCCTACGGCATCGAGCCCGGCGAGATCGTCGTGGGCTCGGTGTCCAGCATCGTGGCCTACGAGGGCTTCGCGACCCTGCTCAGGGCCGCCGCGCTGACCCGTGGGGTCAGAGTCCTCATCGTCGGCGACGGCACCGAGAGGGAGAACCTTCTCGAGCTGGTCGAGGAGCTCGGGCTGAAGTCAGCGATCCTGCCGGGCAGGGTCGGCCCGGAGGAGGCCCTGCAGGCGCAGTCGGCGATCGACATCTTCGCCTGCCCGCGTGAGGATCTCCGCGTTTGCCGACTCGTTACGCCATTGAAACCCGTCGAGGCGATGGCTCTCGGAAAGCCGGTCGTGCTCAGCGATCTGCCCGCTCTCTCCGAGCTCGTCGGCTCCGACGGCGCGGGCCTGCTCGTCCCGCCCGGCGACCCTGAGGCGCTCGCGAAGGCGCTGGCCGACCTGCGGGACGACCCGGCCAGGCGGGCTGAGATGGGTGAGGCCGGACGGGCTGAAGTGGCGGCCAAGCGCACGTGGAGTCGCGTGGCGGAGACCTACCGTGGCCTTTACCAGTCCATTGCCGACCGATGACCTACGAGATAGCTGTCGGTTCTGACGGGTTCAGTCGCATTAGGCGTGAGCTAGGTGGACTTGAGATAACCTTTGCGACCATGAAGTGTTCTAAGGCGATGTCGTGACGGATTTCGACCTGGCGGTAATCGGCCTGGGTTACGTCGGCATGCCGCTGGCCAAGGAGGCCGTGGCGGCTGGTCTGCGGGTCGTCGGCGTCGACGTCGACCCCCGCAAGGTCGACGCGCTCAACGCCGGTCAGTCCTACATCGACGACCTGACCGACGCCGACCTCGAGCACATGCTGGCCAACGGCTTCAGCGCGACGCTCGAGGAGTCGGTGCTGGCCACCTGCGACACGATCGTCATCTGCGTGCCGACCCCGCTGGACGAGGACCACCGTCCCGACCTGTCCGCGGTCGAGGGCGCCACCAAGGCCGTCGCGCGCAACCTGACGAAGGGCACGCTCGTCGTCCTGGAGTCGACCACGTACCCGGGCACCACCGACGAGGTGGCCAGGCCGCTGCTGGAGGGCTCGGGTCTCACGGCCGGGGTCGACTTCCAGCTCGCCTTCTCGCCCGAGCGCATCGACCCAGGTAACCCCAAGTACGGCCTGCGCAACACCCCCAAGGTCGTCGGCGGCTTCACCACCGCCTGCCGCGACAGGGCCACCGCTTTCTACGGCCAGTTCATCGAGCAGGTCGTGCCCGTCAGCGGCACCCGCGAGGCCGAGATGGCCAAGCTGCTCGAGAACACCTACCGGCACGTCAACATCGCCCTCGTCAACGAGATGGCGATCTTCTGCGACGAGCTCGGCGTGGACCTCTGGGAGGCCATCGAGGCCGCGGCGACCAAGCCGTTCGGCTTCCAGAAGTTCCTTCCCGGCCCTGGCGTCGGCGGGCACTGCATCCCCGTCGACCCCGGCTACCTGTCCTACACCGTTCGCAAGCTCGGCTACCCGTTCAGGTTCGTCGAGCTGGCGCAGGAGATCAACGAGCGGATGCCGTCGTACGTGGTCAACCGCGTGCAGCGCCTGCTCAACCGGCACAGGAAGGCTGTGAACGGCTCCAAGGTGGTGCTGCTCGGCGTCACCTACAAGCCCGACATCGCCGACGAGCGCGAGACCCCCGCCCTGCCCGTGGCCCGTGCGCTGCTGGAGCTGGGCGCGGAGCTCTCGTTCGTGGACCCGCACGTCAAGGAGTGGTCGGTGGACGGCACCTTGGTGCCGCGTGAGGAGGATCTCGCCGAGGCCGTGTCGAACGCGGACGTGACGCTGCTGCTGCAGCAGCACGCGGCGTTCGACCTCGACCTGGTCGAGGACAGGGCCAGGCTCGTGCTGGACACCCGAGGCGTGCTCGCCGAGGGTGAACGCGTCGAGCGGCTGTAGCGACAGGGGGCTGCGCGCAGTGCACGTGCTCGTCATGACGGTGGTGCATAACCCCGAGGACGCCCGGATCCTGCACCGGCAGATCCGCGCCCTCGTGGATGCCGGTCATGAGGTCACGTACGCGGCGTCCTTCTCCGCCCACGGCGTGGTCGCAAGGCCGTGGGTCAACGGCGTCGACCTGCCGAGGGCGGCGCAGCGCAAGAGGATGAGGGCCGTATGGGCGGCCCGCAAGGTCTTCAAGCGCATGCGCGACAAGGTCGACCTGGTGCTCATCCACGACCCCGAGTTGCTGTTCGCGATCTGGGGCGTGCGCCGCAGGCCGCCCGTGGTCTGGGACGTGCACGAGGACACCCCTGCGACGCTCTCGCTCAAGCCGTGGCTGCCGTCGCTGCTGCGTCCGCCCGTGCGCTTCCTGGCCCGCATGCTGGAGGGCACGGCCGAGCGCCACCTGCACCTGCTGCTGGCCGAGACCGCCTACGCGGGCAGGTTCAAGCACGCCCACCTCATCGTGCCGAACGAGACATGGGTGCCCGACTCGGTCACGCCGCCTGGCGACGACAGGGTGGTCTACCTCGGCTGGCTCTCTCGGGCGCGCGGCGTCCAGGAGGCGATCGAGGTCGGCAGGCTGCTGCAGCCGTACAGGGTGGCGGTGGAGCTGATCGGCTACGCCGACCCGCAGTCGCGGCCCGCGCTCAACCAGGCGGTGGCCGAGGGCGTGCTCGAGTGGCGCGACTTCATGCCGAACGACGAGGCGCTGAAGCGGCTCGACGGCGCGCTGGCGGGGCTGTCGCTGCTGCACGACGAGCCCAACTACCGGCACTCCATGCCCACGAAGATCGTGGAGTACATGGCGCACGGCATTCCGGTGATCACCACTCCCTCGCCTCGCGCGGTCGAGCTGGTCGAGCGGTACGAGAGCGGCATCGTCGTGGCCTGGGAGGACCCCAAGGCCGTGGCGCAGGCCGTCCTGTCGCTGCGCGACGAGCAGAGGGAGCGGCACGCGATGGGCGCCCGCGGCTACGCGGCGGCCCGCGCCAACCACCACTGGCCGAACTCGGCCCGGAGGTTCGTCTCGCAGTTGGAGTCCTGGGCGGGCGTCAAGAAGTAGTGGTTTATCCGCGGCAGATCACTAGGGCGGTAGGTTCCTGAACGTGCGCTGGCTCACCGTGCTCCTGGGGGCGGCGATCCTGGCCGCCATCGCGGCCGTGGTCGTGGTCCTCCCCGACAACAGGCCGACCGCGGTCGACACGCCGTCCACGCCGTCGGCTTCGCAGACAAAGAGCCTGCCCCAGCCGACGACCAAGGAGTACACCGACGACTGCGGCACCTTCGAGCTGCAGGGCGTCAAGAAGTACGCGATCACCGGCTACTGGATCACGCCGTCGAGCAACCCGTGCACGTGGCGTCACCAGCTGGAGGAGATCCACCAGGCCGGCGGCGACACCGTCATCAGGATCGGCTACGGCCTGCAGTACCGCACGGTCACCGACGGCCGGATCCTCAAGGACGGCGAGGTCGACCCTCGCTACACCGACTGCGAGAACTGCTGGAACCAGGCCGAGCAGGACCTGAAGGCGGCCAACCCCGGCAACAGGATCGGCCGCACCTACGTCTACAGGACCGACGAGCACTTCGGCCCCGGCCTCTTCCGCTGTCCTGGGATGGAACGCACCATCGAAGCCGGCAAGCGCGTCTACTACCGGCTGATCACCGCGCCCGACGGCTCCGACGACTCCACCTGTGACTTCTCCAGCAAGGCCGGCACCTACGACCTGATCCTCATCGCCGCGGCCGCCGAGGACAGCCTCAAGAAGCTGCTGGAGCTGGGCGACACGTTCGGCGTGCAGGTCTTCCCCTCGCTGCCGGTGGCCCCTCGAGACCCGAAGGCGAGTACGAGGGCCAACCCCGAGCACCTCGGCACGCTGACCACGCTGACCCGCAGGCTCATGCAGGACTACGGCGCGCGCTTCAAGGACAGGGCCTCGCTCGGTGGCTTCTACCAGCCGTTCGAGCTGCAGCTGGGTGCCACTCTGGTCAACAACCCGACCCTGCAGATCTACGCCGAGCAGCACGACATCGTGGAGCAGGAACTGCCGGGCAAGCCCATCCTGGTCAGCCCCTACATGGACGCCCGCAAGCGGGTGCCCTTCGGCCAGACGCCCAAGCAGGTGGCCGAGGGCTTCAGGGCGCTGGCGAAATCCGGGGTCGGCATCATCGCGCCCCAGGACAGCAGGGGCACAGGCAAGGTCGGCCTGTTCTGGCCCGACCAGCGCGACGACGAGGTGGACAAGCGGCTGCAGCCGCTCGTCGGCGTGACCACGTACGGCACGGCCTACCATGGCTCGACCCGCGACTACTACAGGGAGATGAGCGTCGTCCGCGACCAGCTCGTGGACGAGGGCTACGAGGTCGAGCTCTGGGCCAACGTCGAGTCCTTCGAGCCCTCGGCCACCCAGCCGTGCCAGCCGCAGGGCACCAGGGGCAAGACGGACAAACCGCGCCTGGACGCCGCGATCGCCATGACCGGGCGCTACGTCCAGAAGGTCGTCAGTTACATGTGGAGCGACTTCTTCACCTGCGGCGAGCCCGCGCTGAAGGACGAGGTCGCGGGTGACGTCGACCGGCCGATCGCGGTGGAC
This sequence comes from Nonomuraea roseola, assembly GCF_039535395.1. NCBI lineage: Bacteria > Bacillati > Actinomycetota > Actinomycetes > Streptosporangiales > Streptosporangiaceae > Nonomuraea > Nonomuraea roseola. The sequence continues at coordinate 2,564,931 of NZ_BAAAXC010000015.1, read as the reverse complement.
GCGATCAGGACCAGCTCGGCCGGCCAGGACGGCATCGAGGTTCGCGGTTACCACCTCGACAGCGGCACGATCACGCTGAACTGGCCCGGCGGCTCGTCGGAACTGCCGATCACGGTCTCCGACGTCCCCAACGAGGCGATGGCCGAGGGCATCGTGACGGCGTGGGTGCCCTTCGACTGGTCGCAGGTGCCGTACGGGGTCTGGGTGAAGGTGGGGGTGCGCTCACCGGCGGGCAAGGAGGCGACGGAGCCGCTGCACGTTCGCGTCAGCGTGTAACGTGCCTGGCATGGTCCCCAGCATCCCGGTCAGCGTGGACCTCGTCGTGCTCACTGTCCGTTGCCAGGCGCTCTCTGCCCTGGTGTGGCGGCGCGACAATCCCCCGTTCCTTCGCAGGTGGTCGCTGTCGGGCGGCTTCATCCAGCTCGACGAGGACCTGCCCGACGCCGCCCGCCGCATCCTCGCCGAACGGGCGGGCCTGCCGGGCGCGCCCGTCCACCTGGAGCAGCTGCAGACCTACGGCTACCCCGACCGCGATCCCCGCCAGAGGGTCCTGTCGGTCGCCTACCTCGGCCTCGCGCCCGACCTGCCCGCCTCGGAGAAGGCGCACATGGCGTGGGTGCCGGTCGCCGAGCTGACGGTGATGGCCTTCGACCATCGGCGCATCATGATGGACGGGGTGGAGCGGGCGCGGGCCAAGCTGGAGTACACCCCGCTGGGGGCTGCCTTCTGCCCGCCCGAGTTCACGGTCGCCGACCTGCGCCGCGTCTACGAGATCGTCTGGGGCCGCGCCCTCGACCCGCGTAACTTCCACCGCAAGGTCACCAAGGCCGAGGGTTTTCTCGTCGAGACCGGCAGGACCACCACCCGCGACGGCGGCCGCCCGGCCAAGCTCTACCGCAGGGGCCCCGCCGAGCTCCTTCATCCCCCCATGCTGAGGTCGCTCAAGGAGTGATCGCTGAGGGCGTGGTCGGGCAGGCAGCGCGGGGTGCCGTGCAGTTCGTCGACGACCACCCTGCCCGCGACGCCGAAGACCTCGGCCAGCAGCGCGGGCGTCATCACCTCGCGCGGGTCGCCGTCGGCCCACACGACGCCCTCGCGCAGCGCGACGACGCGTTCGGCGAAGCGGGCGGCGTGGTCGAGTTCGTGCAGCACGCTCACCACGGTGAGGTCGCGGGCCTGCCTCAGCTCTCTCACCAGCGTGAGCACCTCCAGCTGGTGGCGCACGTCCAGGTGCGCGGCAGGCTCGTCGAGCAGCAGCACGCGGGTGTTCTGGGCGACGGCCAGCGCCAGCCTCACCCGCTGGCGCTCCCCGCCCGACAGCGTGTCGAGCACGCGGTCGGCCAGGTGCGCGACGCCGGTCAGGGCGAGCGCCTCGTCGGTCTCGCCGGTGGAGGCCTCCCAGAGCATGCCGAGCGGGCCGCGGTGCGCGTAGCCGCCCTGGCGGACCAGCTGCCGGACGGTCAGGCCAGGCACGGGCGGCAGGGTCTGGTGCAGGACCGCCATCCTGCGGGCGACCTGGCGGCGCGACAGCGACCTGAGCGGGTCGCCGTCGAGCGTGATGGAGCCCGACGAGGGGGTGAGCAGCCCGGCCACCAGCCTGAGCAGGGTGCTCTTGCCGCAGCCGTTCATGCCGACGAGCGCGACGAACTCGCCCTGTTCCACGGTCAGTGAGACGCCGTTCAGGACGGGCTGCGAGCCGTACGAGAAGTGGAGTGAGTCGATGGCGATGCTCATGCGGGCTCCTTGCGCGCGATGTAGACGAGGACGGCGGCGCCGGCCAGCGCGGTGACCACGCCCGTCGGCAGGCCGAGGCGCTGGGTGCCGGCCAGCGCCCGCCCCGCGAACTGGGCGAGCGCGTCGGCGCCCGCCAGCGTGAGGCCGCCGAGCAGGGCGGCGGTGAGGACCCCGCCGCGCAGCCGCCGTACGGCATGCGGCACCACGAGCCCGACGAACGCGATCGCCCCCGCCAGCGAGGCCGCCCCAGCGGTCAGCGCGATGGCCACGGTCAGGGTGACGGCCCGTCCTGCGACGGGTGGCAGGCCGAGCGAGGAAGCGTGGTCGTCGCCGGGTGACAGCACGGCGAGCACCGCCGAGCAGAGCCAGGCCAGTGCGATCCAGCCGGCGATCCACCACCACGCGACCGAGAGGTGCTCCCACACGCGGCCCTCGACCGAGCCGATCAGCCAGCGCAGCGCGTTGCCGAACCTGCCGGGCTGGTAGGCCAGCAGCATGGTGGTGAAGCCGGCCAGCAGCGCCGAGCCGAGCAGGCCGTACACGACGAGGTTGGCGGTGTCGCGCATCGAGGCGAAGGCGGCTCCGCCTAGCGCGCCGCCGATCACGGCGGCCACGAGCGCGCCCACGGCCGAGTCGGCGGGCACCACCCCGAGGGTCAGCGCGGTGAGCACGCCGAGCACCGCGCCGGGGTTGACGCCGGTGAACTCGGGCGCGGCCATGGGGTTGCGGAGCACGGCCTGCAGGACGTATCCGGCGACGCCGAGCGCCGCCCCCGCCAGCAGGGCGGTCAGCAGGCGCGGCACTCCGAGCTCCCACAGGATGCGCTGGTTGAGCGCCCCGGTGAGCGGGCGTCCTGGAGCCAGCACGTGGGCCGCCGCGACGACGGGCAGCAGCGCGATCCAGGCCGCGCCCCGCACGGCGCCCCACCGGTGGGTCACCTTCACGCGCGCCACCTCCACGCCACCAGCAGCACGCCCGCCACCGCCGTCCACGCGCCCAGCGGCGTCTCCACCGGCGCGAACGCCAGGCGGGCCGCCAGGTCGGCGGCCAGCGTCACGACCGCGCCGAGCGCCGCCGCCCACGGCAGCCAGCCGCGCGCGTCGGAGCGCGGACGCAGCCGCCTGGCCAGCAGCGGCGCCACGAACCCGACCCAGGCCAGCGGCCCGCAGGGGCCGGTGACGCTGCCGATCAGCAGCGCGGCCACCGCCAGCACGCCGAGCCTGGCCAGGTTCGCCCTCGCGCCGAGCGCGGCTGCGGCCTCGTCGCCGAGGCGCAGCAGTCCGAGGGCGGGCAGGCACAGCAGCACGAGGGGGACGGCCGCGGCGAACCACGGCAGGATCCGTCCCGCCTGCTCCCACATCACGCCCGTGAGGCTGCCGACGAGGTAGCGGAAGAGCATGTCGTACTGCAGGCGGTCGGCCGTCGACATCACCGCGAGCAGCAGCGCCTGGATGGCGGTCGACACCGCCGCGCCGATGAGCAGCACCGCGCCCGCACTCCTGCCGGTCCTCGCCACCGCGAGTGTGACAACCCCGCCGAGCGCCGCTCCGGCCAGCCCGACCACCGGGTACAGCGTGAACGGCACGGGCAGCGCCCACACCACGCAGACGCCCACCGCGAGAGAGGCGCCCGTCGAGACCCCGATCATCTCCGGTACGGCCAGCGGGTTGCGCAGCGACTCCTGCAGCAGCAGCCCCGCGACCCCGATGGCCGCGCCGCCCAGCAGGGCGACCAGCGTCCTCGGCACCCGTAGCTCCCACAGCACGACCTGTTCCAGCTCGCTGAGCCCCCGCAGGGGCGAGACGAGCGTGGTGCCGAGACAGAGCCCGGCGGCCACGAGCGCCACGAGCGCGAAGGGGACCGCCAACCGGGCCTGCGTCACCCCGCCGCCTTGGCCAGCGCCTCTTCGAGGATGAGGCCGAACGCCCTCGTGCCCCTGCCCGAGGCCCACAGCTCGGGCTGGACCTCGAAGACCTTGCCCGAGGCCACGGCGGGCACCTGCTTCCACACCGGGTTGTTCCTGTAGGTGTCGGTCACCGTCCTGGCGTCGGGGCCGAAGGTGAACGACTGGATGAAGATGATCTGCGGCGCCTTGGCCAGGATCTCCTCGATGCTGTAGGCCTGCGCGGTCTCGAACCCGCCGCCCTTGCTGGGCCACGGGTAGGCGAAGAAGCCGGACAGGAAGTCGCCGAGCACGTCGTCGGTGGTGTTGACGCCGATGGAGGTCCCGCCGTACATCGCCAGGGCGGGCTTGTCCTTCAGCCCCGCGGCCTCGGCGCGGGCGCGGCCCTGTTCGAGCTTGGCCCTGAAGCGCTGTTCGGCGGCGGCCTGCTCGACGCCCCTGCCGGTGAGCGTGGCCATGGCGCGCAGGTAGCCGATGGACTCCTCGTAGCTCTTGACCTCCACCAGCCACAGCGGGGCGAACTTCTCCACCGCGGCCCTGAGCTGGTCGTGGACGCCTGCCAGGCCGATCACCAGATCGGGGCGCGCCTCGGCGACCCTGGCGACGTCCTCGCCGCCGAAGCCGCCGGGGATCACGGGCACATTGGCTCCTTCCGCGCCCAGGTAGTCGGGCCGCGACAGCAGTTTGGGCGTGGTCGTGGCAGTGGGGGTGAGGCCGAGCTCCACCAGCATGTCGTCGCAGAGGCCCGTGATGCAGACGACGCGCTCGGGCTTCCGCTCGAGCTTCACCGTCCTGCCGTGCGGGTCGGTGATCGACAGGGCGGGGCTGACGGGGTCTGCCGACGCGGCGGGGGCCGCCTGCGGCGCGGGCGGCGGCTGCTGTCCACAGCCTGCCGCGACAGCCAGCGCGACGAGGAAGAGCGCACAGCGGCGCATTGCACCTCCACTGAAAATGGTTACCATTTGCGATGACTTTACCGGAGGAGTCGTTTGAGATGATTCATCGCCGTCTGTTCCATCTGGCGGGCAGCGTGAAGGGCCCGATCGCCGCATGCGTGGCGCTGGGGCTCCTGGTGTCGGGGGCCTACGTGGCGCAGGCGTTGCTCCTGGCCGCCGCCCTTGCCGCGCTGGTCGCGGGCGAACCCGTGCTCCCCTTGCTGGCGTGGGCCTTCGCGGTCATCGCGGCGCGCGGCGCGTTGCTGTGGACCAGGGAGCTGGTCACCGTACGGGCGGGGGCGCTCGTCAGGGCGAGGCTGAGGGACCGGTTGGTCGGACGGCTGGCCGAGCTGGGCCCCGCGCATCTGGCGGGCACGCGTACGGGACAGGTGCAGACGACGCTGGTCGACGGCGTCGAGGGGCTCGACCCCTACTTCAGCCGCTACCTGCCCCAGGTCGCGGTGACCTTCTGCGTGCCGGTCGCGCTGGTCGGCTGGCTGTTCACGGTCGAGCCGAGGGCCGCCGTCGTGCTGGGAGCGGCGGTGGCGGGCGTGCTGACCATCCCCAGGCTGTGGGACGCGACGCTGCTGCGCAGGGGACGCGCCCGATGGGCCGCCTTCTCCGAGCTGGCCGCCGACTACCTGGAGGCGATGCAGGGGATGGCGACGCTGCGCGCGTTCGGCGCCGTCCACAGGCTGGGGACGAGGCTCGCGGACCGCGCCCACTCCCTCTACCTGACCACCATGCGCCAGCTGCGGATCTCCCTGGTCGAGACGGGCGTCAGCGCCTTCCTCGTCCAGGCGGGCACCGTCGGGGCGATTCTCGTCGGAGGGGAGAGCCTGTTCCTGATCCTGCTCGTCTCCGTCGAGTGCTTCAGGCCGGTCAGGCAGCTGTCGGAGGCCTGGCACGCGGGCTATCTCGGCATCACGGCCGTGGACGGCATCGAGCGCCTGCTGCGGGCGCGGCCCGCCGTGCCCGACGAAGGCGACAGGGCGTTCCCCTCCTCACCCGAGATCAGGTTCGAGGGGGTCGGGTTCACCTATCCGGGCGCGCCGCGGCCGGCGGTGAGCGAGGTGTCGTTCACCGTGAAGGAGGGGCAGACACTCGCGCTGGTCGGCCCGTCGGGAGCGGGCAAGTCCACGCTCGCCGCGCTCCTCCAGCGCCACCACGATCCCTCGGAGGGACGGATCACGATCGGCGGCGTCGACCTGCGCGACCTGTCCCTCGACGCGCTCAGGTGCGGCATCGCGGTCGTCGCGCAGGACACCTACCTCTTCCACGGCACCATCGCCGACAACCTCCGCCTCGCCAGGCCGCGGGCCACGGACGAAGACCTGGTCGACGCCGCCCGCAGAGCGGGAGCGCACGACTTCGTCAGCGCCCTGCCCGACGGGTACGGCACGCGGCTCGGCGAGCGCGGCGCCACACTCTCCGGCGGCCAGCGCCAGCGCCTGGCCATCGCCCGCGCCCTGCTGACCGACGCGCCCATCCTCGTCCTCGACGAGGCCACCTCCCACGTCGACCTCCACACCGAGCAGGCCATGAACCTCGTAAGGCAGGGCCGCACCTGCCTCGTCATCGCCCACCGCCTGGCCACGGTGCGCGACGCCGACCAGACCATCACGATCGACGAAGGCGCCATCACCGAAGGCAGGGCCGCGTGACCCCCTCGATCCGCTGGCTGGCGGGGGCCGTGGGCGGCCACCGCACGGCCTTCCTGTCCACCCTCGCCGCCAACCTGACCAGCCAGCTCGCCCTCTGGGGCATCGCCCTCACCTGCGCGTGGCTGGTAGGCCACGGTTCACTGACGTCCGGCGTGCCGGCGGCGCTGGTCCTGCTCGCCACCGCGGCCGCCTGGTGGGAGAGCTACGTGGCACACGACCTGGCCTACCTCGTGCTGGCGCGGCTGCGCGGGCAGGCGTACGAGGCGATCGCCCGCATCGCCCCCGCCAGGCTGCTCGGCCGCCGCAGCGGCGACCTGTCCGCGGTCGTGCTGTCGGACATCGAGACGCTCGAATGGCTCTTCGCCCACACCCTCGCCCAGCTCATCACCTCCCTCGTGGTGCTGACGGCGGGCACCGTCGCGGCCTTCCTGATCAACCCGTGGCTGCCGCTCGTCTCGCTGCCGCTGGCCTGCCTCGTCCTGACAGTCCCGCTGTGGCTGCGGCGCTTCTCCTCTCGGCACGGCTCGGCCATGCGTGCCGCCACCGCCGACCTGCACGCCGACGTGGTGGACACCGTCCAGGGGCTGCGCGAGATCCTCGCCTTCGGCGCCGTGGACCGCCGCCGCGCGCTCCTGGCGGACAAGACCAGGCGGCTGGCCCGCGCGCAGACGGCCAACGCCGCGCGCGGCGGGCTCGAAGCGGCTTTCACCGACGTGCTGCTCTCCGCGGCGGCCGCCGCCTCCCTGGCCGTCGTCGCCCTCACCGTGAGCTCGCCCGCCGACGCCCCCCTCGCCATGGTCCTCGCGGCGGGCTCGCTCGCACCCGCCGCGCAGGTGGCGCTGCTGCTCAAGGAGTACGGCTCGCTGCGCGCCTCAGCCGACAGGGTCCACACCCTGGTCACCGCCCCCGCGAACGTCACGCCCTCACGGGAGGTCCGGGCCGAGCCTGGCGACGTGGTCTTCGAGGACGTCCGCTTCCGCTACACGCCCGAAGGCCCCGAGGTGCTGAAGGGTGTCTCCTTCACCATTCCTCAAGGCAGGACCGTGGCGCTGGTCGGCCCCTCGGGCGCGGGCAAGTCCACCTGCGTCTCCCTGCTCCTGCGCTACTGGGACCCGGACGCGGGGCGCATCACGATCGGCGGCGTCCCACTGGCCCAGGCGTCCTCGCTGGTGACGGTCGTGCCGCAGGACGTGCACCTGTTCGCGGGCACCGTGGCCGACAACGTCAGGCTCGGCGCGCCCTCGGCCGACGTCGAGGGGCCGCTGGCCACCGCGCAGCTGCCCATCGACCCCCGCACCGTCGTCGGCGAGCGGGGCGTCGCCCTCTCGGGCGGGCAGCGTGCCAGGGTCGCCATCGCCCGCGCGCTGGCCACAGGGGCGCCCGTGCTCGTCCTGGACGAGGCCGTGGCCAACCTCGACACCTCGACAGAGGAACGCCTCGCCTCCGCGCTGGAGGTCGCGGCGGCCGGCCGTACGACCTTGGTCATCGCACACAGGCCGGCCACGATCAGGCGCGCGGACCACGTCGTGGTCCTCGACGACGGCAGGGTGGTGGCCCAGGGCACGTTCGCGGAGGTGTCTCACTGGCTCGAGTGAACGTGGATCGGGCCGACGAGACCGTCCACGGCCGCTCAGGAGAGGGATGTGCGGCAGTTGTAAGGTATGGGCGCATGGGAAGGGCGGAGCAGGGCGGGCCTGAAGAGAGGGACGCGGCGCCACCCATTCCTTCGTGGCAGGCGCCCGGCGACACCGAACGCGGCCTGTACGAGGCCAAGACGCGTGGCGACTGGGCCTCGTATTTCGACGTCCTCGCCACCGCTGACCTCTATCACCCGATCTCGCGCGCCGTGGCAGACGCCCGACCCGGCTGGGTTCGTTACACGGCCACATACTGGGGCCCTGGGCCTCGCGCCAAGTGTCTTGCGTTCTTCACCGACGGGATGCTCCCCGCGCCCGTGCCCGACCCGGTCTTCTTCGAGGTCGACCTGGACCAGCTCGACAAGGACTGGCCTCAGGAGCGCTACTGGCTGGCGATCAATCCTGGTAGCCCCTGTGAGGCGTTCTTCCCCGCGACAGCCGCCCATCGGCAGGTATGGCGCCGGCACGCCGATCGGACCCCCCACCCCCGCCGGAACCAGCTGCGCACGCTGTGGGCAGGGGGCCCGCTGCACGGCCCCGTCGCCCACGGCCTCGCCTGCGGGGCGCTTCTCTGCGTGAGCAACGCCTCGCTCTGGAACGCGATGGGCTGGCACGGCACCGGCTACGTCCGCGAGCGGAAACGCCTCAGGGAGTGGTGGGACATCACCAGCAGAGAAGAGTGGCTGAGCGCGGAGGAGGCGCTGCTCGGCGGCCGGATGAGCAGCCCGTTCTGGGGGTTCGTGCTGGGCATCCGCAGCGCCCTCGCCCGTGACTTCGGCGGCATGGTCGAGGTGGACCACTGGCGCCAGGTGACCTCGCGGGTCATACGCAGCCGCGCCGTGGCGCAGGAGATCACTCCCGAGGTCGCCCACCGCAGCGACTCCGAGACGGAGGCCCAGGTCGCAGGGGCGCAACGGCTCATCGGACGGATCACACGATACGAGGCGCGCTTCCGCGCGGACGGGCTGCTCCCCGATGGCCGCTTCGTCCACACGGTGGAGGCGTGGGACTACGGTCGCGCCTCGAAGATGGCCCGCTGGGGACTGGGGGCCCGCTTCTGCGACCTGGCGGAGGCCGAACAGGCGGTCCTGCGGGCCGGACGGGTCAGCCGGATCAACTACCGCTCATGGGAGGACTTCTCTGCCGCCTACATCCTGGGACGTTGCCTCCACTTCGACGAGGAGGAGTTCGGCGACTGGTACGGCGACATGCTCGACGCGCACAGAATCCTCATGGCCGACCCGAACAGTCCCTGGCTCAACATCCCCTTCAAATGACGTTCTACGGCAGCGGGGGATCGGCGATCGCGAAGTCGGCCAGTTCGGGCGCCGAGGAGGTCGGAAGTCTGCTGTTCGTGCCGCCGACTAGCATGGGGCCATGCCTCGTTTCCGCGCGATTCTTGACACTATGCCCCCCTACAAGGCGGGTAAGGCCGTGGTGAGCGCCGACGGCCGGTCGTACAAGCTCTCCTCCAACGAGTCGCCCTACGACCCGCTGCCGTCGGTCGTCGAGGCGATCGCCGAGGGCGCGAGGCAGATCAACCGCTATCCCGACCCCGCCGCGGTCAGGCTGACCGAGTCCATCGCGGCCAGGTTCGGGGTGCCGCCCGAGCACGTGGCGCTGGGCGCGGGCTCCGTCACCGTCGCCCAGCAGCTCTTCGAGACGATCGGCGAGCCGGGCGCCGAGGTGATCTACGCGTGGCGCTCCTTCGAGGCCTACCCGCTGCTGGCCGACCTGGCGGGCGTGACCTCGGTGCGGGTGCCGCTGGTCGAGGAGAACCACGATCTGGACGCGATGGCGGCGGCCATCACCGACCGCACCCGCCTGATCTTCGTCTGCAACCCGAACAACCCCACCGGCACCTCGATCCGCAGGGCCGAGCTCGAGGCCTTCCTCGACAGGGTGCCCTCCGACGTGCTCGTGGTGCTGGACGAGGCCTACAGGGAGTACGTCCGCGACGCCGACGTCCCCGACGGGCTCGAGCTCTACCGCGACAGGCCGAACGTCTGCGTCCTGCGCACCTTCTCCAAGGCGTACGGCCTGGCGGGGCTGCGCGTGGGCTACCTGGTCGGGCACGAGCCCGTGGCCTCGGCGGTCCGCAAGACGATCATCCCGTTCGCCGTGAACCACCTGGCCCAGCTGGCCGCCGTCGCCTCGCTGGAGGCGGAGGCCGAGCTGCTCGAGCGGGTGGACACGGTCGTGAAGGAGCGCACCAGGGTCCGCGAGGCGCTCATCGCGCAGGGCTGGACGGTGCCGCCGACCGAGGCGAACTTCGTCTGGCTCAGGCTGGGGGAGCGCACGCTCGACTTCGCCGCCGCCTGCGCGGTGGAGGGGGTGGCGGTGCGGCCGTTCGCCGGTGAGGGCGCACGGATCTCGATCGGCACCCCCGAGGCCAACGACGCCTTCCTCAAGGCGGCCGCCGACTTCCGCGCCTAGCCGTCCCGTGCCTCACGGGGAGGGTCGCTGACCCTCCCCGTGAGGTACGAGAAGACCTCGCTCCAAGCGCAGCAGGCGCGACAGGGTGATGAGGTGGGAGGCGTTGGTCCCGGTGAAGTTCGTGTACTTGGTGGACGCCAGCGTCCACACCTGCCGGTCGAACTCGGCCAACTCCAGCCACGAGTGCAGGAAGTAGTCGACCCCGTTGGCCGCCCCCGTCCCGTCGACGTACAGGCTGAAGGCCGGCGCGGTCGTCGACCCGTTCCACATCCTGCTCTTGAGCGTGTTCTTGAAGGCCGTCATGTCGGTCCCGGTGAACACCTGCCCGCGCCGGTAGAACTCCACGAAGGCCGACAGGTCCACGTTCGCGTGTGACAGGTCCTCCTTCTTGGTGGTGTACGTCCCGTAGTTCCAGACGTACGCCCCGCCCGAGTCGGTCAGGTTGGCCTTGGCCCACTGCCCGACCTTCACGGCACGCGACAGGTAGGTCGCGTCGCCGTTGACCTCGTTCAGGACCAGCAGCAGGTTGGCGAAGCCCAGCGGCATGTTGAACGGCAGGTCGTTGGCCGTCCCCGTATGGCTGAAGCTGTCGATGTTGGGCGGCTGCCTCCACGTGGTGCCGTTCCAGGTGTTGCCCAGGTAGGCGCTCTGCTCCCAGCGGGGGACGACCTCGGACTCGAGGAAGGCGCGGTAGGTCCCCGCCTTGGCCGCGTACGCCGACAGGGCGGGGGTCTTCGCGACCAGCCGGACGAACTCCGCGATCGGGATGCCGATCATGGCGTCGTGCACCATGTAGGGGAAGATCCCGCTCAGCTTCACGTCGTCGAAGTACGCCGAGCCGCTGACCGTGTACGACGCGTGCTCCAGCCAGACCGTCAGCGTGGGCCCGCCCGTGGGCAGCGTGCAGGTGGTCTGCTTGAACGTCCAGGTCGTGGACGTGTAGTCGAGCGAGCAGATCGTCGTCGAGCCGTTGCGCAGCACGACGCGGCCCGTCACCGAGCCGCTCTTCTTGCCCCAGCCGCGAAGCAGGTATCGCGACCCGCCCTCGTAGGCGCTGTTGACGTTCTGCCTGAGCTTCTTCCACCTGGTCAGGTCGGAGACGACCCGCACGGACTGGGTGCCCGTGCCGCCGCCTGGCGTGTCCGTGGTCCTGTGGATGTGGCTGCCGGTGTCCTGGAACCTGGTCCAGGACGCGGGCAGCGTGGCGTCGCCGGTCGTCGCGCTCTCGAAGCTCGGGTTGGCCAGCTCGACCGGCGAGTACTGCGCGGTGCTCCAGCCGTGGAAGCCGTCGCCGTCGAGGTCGTCGGCGTTGCCGATGACCGTGTCGGCGTGCGTGACGACCTTGTCGAGCCAGGAGGTGTCCTGCGTGACGGCGTAGGCGTCGAGGTAGCTGCGCATGATGTAGCTCTCGCCCCACGCCAGGTTCGCGCTGTTCGGGTCGGTGTAGACGGCGTGCCCGATCTGCGCCTCGAGCGCCTTGTACTTCGTCAGCCACACGCTCTCGGCCGCGGCGGGAGAGGGGGCGGGGGTGGCCGCCAGCACCAGCGCGGCCGCCGTGATCAGCTTGAGTAACATCAGGCCCCCCTGCGAGCGTGCCAGTTGAGGTAGGCGACGCAGCCCAGGTAGGAGCCGAGCTGCGGCTGCACCGCGCGGGCCTCGTAGATCGAGCGCGCGTGGGTGAACACCGCCTCGTCCCACTGGGCCACCGCCATCCATCGCGGCGCCTGCAGGTACTGCCCCGCGCTGGTGGTGCTGCCCGTGCCGTTGACGCGCTGGTAGGCGGTGGGGTGGCCGTCGGCGCCCGTGGGAGCGATCAGGTTCCTGCTGTAGGTGCGGGCGAAGCGGGCCATGTCCTCGCCCTTGTAGAACAGGTGGTTGCGGAAGGCGGCCGCGGCGAACTCCACGTCGATCGCGCCGTGGCTGAGGTCCTCGACGCCGCGGCCCGGGTTGCTCGACGGGGTGTACTCGGAGACGCCGTCGGTCTTGGCGAAGCCGTTGTGGACCTTGCCGAACGTCGGCCAGTACGTCCAGACGTAGGCGTCGTCGGTGTCCACCTGCAGCTCCCTGGCGAACGTGCGCGCCATCCGCTGCGTCCTGTCCCTGTAGAAGGGGTCGCCCGTGGCCGCGGCCAGCTCGGCGTAGGTCTGGCCGAGCGCCAGGCTCTGGTTGGTGGGCTGCTCGGTGCCGTCGTTGCCGAGCGGGGTGCCCTTGTTCCACACGAAGTAGCCGTGGCCGTCCTCGGTCTGGCGCCACTCGTCGTCGTGGACCGCCGCCGCGTCCCGCGCCGCCTTCAGGTACTCCACCGCCTTCTGCCGGTACTTCGGTACGACCAGCAGCTTCGGAGACCTGAAGACGATCTTCGCGAACGACGCCATCGGGTAGGTGATCATCCCGGTGTGCACGGTGAAGACCACGGGCTGCGAGGTGAAGGGCGTCACCCCCAGGACGGGCATCGCTCCCGCCTCGGGCGAGGGCCTCAGCTCCTTCGCCGTGACCAGCGTCGGCGTCGGATAGGCGTCGAAGATCCTGCGCACCGCGTAGTCGGCCGCCGCGGGGTCGAGCGACAGGTCGGGGAAGGTGGCCACCAGGTTGGTCCTGTGGTTCTTGACCTCCAGGGTGAAGCGGCCCTCGGAGCTGCCCGCCCGTACGGTGGCCACCGCGTTGTCGGCGTAGGTCAGCGCGGTGCGCACCTCCAGCAGCGGCGTGCCGTCCGCGCTCTTCAGCGTGACGATGCCCGCCGTGTAGGGCGCCATGGCCCGCCAGGCGGGCAGCGACAGCCCCCTGTGGTCCTTGACCCCGCGGACCGAGTCGCGGTTGGCCAGCACCAGGTCGATGTTGGCGATGAGCCTGTCGAGATAGTGGGTGTCCTTGTAGGCCTCGTACATCCTGATGAAGCCGAGCAGGACGTACGACTGGCCCCACGCGAGGCCGCCGTGCTCGTTGGTGTCGGTCGGCTGGCCGCCGTTGCCGCTCTCGTGGAAGAGCTTGTCGAACAGGTCGAAGGTCTCGCGCGAGGTGTAGTCGTACCCCGCCGAGGCGTGGGCCGTGCCTGCGAAGGAGCCGAGGGCGCCCATGGCCAGGGCGCCGAGGGTGAACTGCCTACGGGACAACTGCATGGATGTGCCTCCGGGGGGCTAGGAGCGCCTGGCGAACCAGTTGAGGTAGGCGACGCAGAGCAGGGTGGAGCCCATCTGCGACTCGACGGCGTGGTCGTCGTAGACCTGCCGCGCGTGGGTGAAGAGGGCGGGCTCCCACGGGGCGACCGGCATGAACCTGGGCGCCTGGAGGTACTGCCCCGCGGGGGCGAGCCCGCCGCCGCCGTCGACGTAGAGGAAGGTCGTGGCCACGCCGTTGTCGGTGGTGGCCAGGTTCCTGGTGTAGGTCCGGGCGAGGCGGACCATGTCGTGCCCTCGGAAGGCCAGGCCCCAGCGGTGCGCGACGGCGGCGAACTCCACGTCGATGCCCGCGTGGCTGAGGTCTTCGCGCTGCTGCGCGCCGACGGGCGGCCTGCCGTACGACGGGGTCCATGCGGAGACGTCGTCGGCCTGCGTGTAGCCGGTGTACATCTTCCCGAACGTGGGCCAGTACGGCCAGACGTAGGCGTCGTCGGCGTCGGCCGTCAGGTCGCGCGCGAAGGCGGCGGCCAGGCGCCTGGTGCGGTCGCGATAGATCTGCTCGCCCGTCGCCGCGGCCAGTTCGGCGTAGGTCAGGCCCAGGCCGAGCGTCTGGTTGTGGGGCTGCTCGGTGCCGTCGTAGGGGACGGGCATGTGCTTGGGCCAGACGAAGTAGCCCCCGTCCATCCATTCGCGCTCGTGAACGGCGACCGCCTGCCTGACGGCGGCGAGATACTCGGCGGCCTTGGCCCGGTAGCGGGGGTCGGCGCGCAGGCGGGGGCTGTGGTGGACGAGCCTGACGAAGGAGGCCATCGGGTAGGTGATCATGCCGGTGTGCACGGAGAAGAGCGCGGGCGCGGCGGCCAGCTGGAAGGTGCCGGGTGCAGGGGCCGAGCCGCCCGAGAGGTCCTTGACGGTCACCATGTTCGGCGAGGGGTAGGCGGCGAGGACGCGCCGCACGGCGTAGTCGGGGCTGGTCTGGTCCATCGTCAGGTCGGTGAAGGTGGAGACCCGCTTCTTCCTGGGGTTGTTCACCACGAGGGTGAAGCGGCCCTCGGCGCTGCCCGCCGTGACGGTCGCCACGGCGTCGCTGACGTTGGTGAGGGCGCTGCGCACCTCCAGCACCGGCCGTCCCTCCGCGCCGAGCAGGGTCACGCCGCCCGCCGAGTAGCTGGTGTTGCGCCAGGACGGCAGTGACAGGCCGCGGTAGTCGCTCACCCCTCGCACCGAGTCGCGGCCGGCGAGCACCAGGTCGATGTTGGTGATGAGCCTGTCGAGGTAGTGGGTGTCCTTGTAGGCCTCGTACATCCTGACGAAGGCGGCCAGCACGTACGACTGGCCCCAGCCCAGCGCGCCCAGCTCGTTGGTGTGGGTGGGCTGGCCGGTGGCCCCGCTGTCGTGGAAGGCCCTGTCGAACAGGTCGAAGGTCTCGCGTGAGGTGTAGTCGTAGCCTGCCGCGCCGGTGAAGCCGAGCGCGCCCATGGCCAGTGCGCCCCAACCGAACTGCCGTCGAGTCAACATCGGTCAACCTTTCACTGCGCCTCGCATGCCTTCGAGGACGTGGCGTTGCATGATCATGAAAACGACGACCACCGGGATGATCGAGATGATCGTTCCTGCGGCGAGCGTGCGGACGTCGGTGCCGGTGATCCCCGCCAGGTAGGCGATCCCGAGCGCGATCGGGTACTTCGCCGAGTCCTTCAGCACCACCAGGGGCCAGATGAAGCTGTTCCAGACGGAGATGAAGCCGAAGATGCCGAGGATCGCCAGCGTCGGCCTGGCGGCAGGCAGCATGACGTGCCAGAAGATGCGCAGCTCGTGACAGCCGTCGGTGCGGGCTGCGTCCACGATCTCGCGCGGCACCCCGGCGAAGGTCTGGCGGAGCAGGAAGATCCCGAAGGCTGACAGGAGTCCGGGAAGGATCACTCCCGCGAACGTGTCGGCCATCCCGAGCTGCGAGACCACGAGGAAGCGGGGGATCAGCATGACCTCGCCAGGCAGGAACATCGTCGACAGGATCGCCAGGAAGATGAGGTTCCTGCCGCGGAAGCGCAGCCGCGCCAGCGGGTAGGCGCACAGCGCGGAGACCAGGACGTAGAGCGGCACCATCGCGCCGACGTAGATGACCGAGTTGAGCAGGTAGCGCGGGTAGGGGATCGCCGTCCAGGCCTCCTTCACCCAGTCCAGCACCGGAGGGCGGGGGATGATGTCGGGAGGGAAGGAGAAGACGGCCTGGCCGGACGGCTTCAGCCCCGCCGACAGCAGGATCAGGAACGGGCCGACGAAGACCAGCGCGATCGCGGTCAGCAGGACGTACATGCCCGCGCGTCTCATGATCTCCCCTTGGTGATGCGGTAGTTGAGCATCGCCATCGCGATCATCACGACCCACAGCACGAGTCCGACCGCGCTGGCGTAGCCCATGTCGTAGTGCTCGAACCCCGCCGACCAGATGTAGTAGCCGAGCGTCAGCGTCGCGTCCTGCGGACCGCCTCTGGTCATCACGTAGACCGAGGTGAAGGCCTGCATGGCGTCGAGCATCTCCATCGTGATCGCGACCGCGATGTAGGGGATCATGAGCGGCACCGTGATGCGCCACAGCCGCTGCCACGCCGACGCGCCGTCGACCCTGGCCGCCTCGTAGAGCGAGCTGTCGATCGTCTGCAGGCCGGCCAGATAGATCATCATGTAGAAGCCCATGCTCTTCCAGCCCTCGACCAGGATGAGCGCGGGCAGCGCCCAGAACGGGTCGAGCAGGTACTGGATGGGCTGGTCGAGCAGTCCTGCTCCGGTGAGGATCCAGTTGAGCACGCCCTGCTGGTGGAAGACGTACTCCCAGGCCACCGCCACCGCGACCATCGAGGTCACCACCGGCAGGTAGTAGAGCATCCTGAACGTCCTGATCCCCGGCAGCTTCTGGTTCACCAGGACGGCCAGCAGCAGCGGCGCCACCACCAGCAGGGGGAAGAGCCCGATCAGGAACAGCACGGAGTTGAGCGTCGCGGTCCAGAACGTGGAGTCGCCGACCATCTTGACGAAGTTGTCCAGGCCCACGAACTCGGGCGGGGACACCACGTCGTACTCCATGAAGGAGAGCTGGATCGCGGTCAGGGCAGGCCAGACGAAGAACACCCCGAACAGCGCCAGCGCGGGCAGCGCGAACAGGTAGGGGGTGTACCACCGCTGTCCTGGCATATGAGTCCTAAAGTCCGTATAACGGCGGCCGGAATTTTGTGCAGCGTAAGCGCGGGTCGGGAAAGCCGTCAACACCTTCTTTGGTGGAGCCCCAGCCCAACAGTGGTCGCATCCGATCGGTGAGGAGGGCGGGTGGGATTGACGGCCGGCTTGCGCGGTGTCATTCTGCCGAAAGTTGCCGTTGAGGGCGGCCATAATCTCAGGAGGTGCTCCGTGATGGCCAGAGGGGTCTTCATGGCGGGCGCGCTCGCGCTGTCCCTGCTCGTCACCGGCTGTGTGGCGGGAACGTCGTCCGAGGGCGCCGCGGTCGCCGACGACCAGCCCTTCGAGGGCGAGGTCGAGTTCTGGACGATCAATCTGAAGAAGAACTACAGCGACTTCATCACCGGCCTCATCGACGACTACCGCAAGCAGCACCCGAAGGTCACGGTCAACTGGGTCGACGTGCCGGGCCAGGAGAGCGCCACCAAGCTGCTGGCCGCCGTGGCCAGCGGCGACGTCCCCGACGCTGTCAACATCTCCTCCCTCGACCTGGGCAGGTTCGCTCCCTCGCTCAGCCCGCTCGAGGACTACTTCAAGCCCGCCGACCTGGCCGACTTCCAGCCCAACCTGGTCGAGCCGCTGCGCATCGACGGCAAGCTCCACGCCGTGCCCTGGTACAACGGCGGCGCCCCCGTCGCCATGTACCGCAAGTCGGTGCTCGAGAAGGCGGGAGCCGACCTCGGCAAGCCGCCGACCAGCTACGACGAGGCGCTCGCCCTGGCCGACTCGGTCCAGGACAAGACCGAGGTCTACGGCATGAACTCGATCCCCGACCACAACGCGCTGCGCTACTACGGGATCAAGCTGCTGTCCGACGACAAGAAGAGCGCGGCGTTCAACACCCCCGAGGCCGTCGCGATCCTGGAGAAGTTCAAGAAGAGCTACGACGCCAAGGGCATCGCGCCGGGCGCCGTCTCCAAGGACATCCGCAACCTGCCGCAGACGCTCGAGAACGGCCAGATCGCCTTCAAGGCCACGGCCAACGCCGCCGAGCTGCTCAACATCCAGAAGAACGCGCCCGAGGTGTACGAGGACCTGGTCGTGACCCCGCCGGTCAGGATGAGCACGGGCGGCTTCCTGCTCCTGGCCCAGCAGGCCTTCTCCATCCCCAAGGCCTCCAAGCACAAGAAGGCCGCCGCCGAGTTCATCAAGTTCTTCACCAACGGCGCCAACCAGCTGGCCTTCTGCAAGATCGTGCCGATCTACCCCTCGACCGTCTCCTCCACCAAGGACCCGTTCTTCTCCGGCAGAGACGGCGACGACCCGATGTCCGTCGCGCGAAGCGTGATCGTGAAGGGCCTGCCCGAACTGGAGTACACCCCGATCGGCACCGCCAAGGACTCCGAGCTGGGCGAGCTCCTCTCCGAGGAGGTCAGGGCCTATCTCACGGGAACCAAGAGCGCCAAGGAGGCGCTCGACACAGCAGAGAAGCGATGGAATGACGCACTTGCCTCCTAAGCTCAGGGTCGGGATCGTGGGCGCGGGGATCATGGGCCGCGGCCACGCCGAGGTCCTCTCCGCCCACCCCGACGTCGAGATCACCGCGGTCTCCAGGCGACCCCTGGAACACGCGGAGTCCGCGACCGTCCACGCCGACTACCGCGACCTGCTCGCCTCGGGCACGGTCGACGCCGTCTCGATCACCACCCCCGACCACCTGCACGCCGACGTGATGGTGGCAGCGGCGCGGGCCGGCGTGCACATCCTGGTCGAGAAGCCGTTCACCACGACCGTGGAGGACGCCGACCGCGCGGTGGCCGCGATCAGGCAGGCGGGGGTGGTCGCCATGTGCCTGTTCAACCACCGCTGGGTGCCCGCCTACGCGCAGGCCAAGGAGCAGATGGCGCTGGTCGGCGAGCCCGTCGTCGGCTACGCCCGCAAGGACGACACCATCCACGTGCCCACCGAGATGATCGGCTGGGCCGACAGGACCACCAGCGCCTGGTTCCTCTCCAGCCACGACATCGACCTGGTCACCTGGCTCTACGACGATCACGTGGTCGAGGTCTTCGCCACCGCGAGGTACGGCAAGCTGCGCGGCATGGGCATCGACACACCCGACGCGATGCAGATTCAGGCCCGTTTCAGCAGGGGAGCGGTCTCCACCTTCGAGTCGGCGTGGATCTACCCCAACACCTTCCCGACCATGGTCGACAGCTACGTCACGGTCGTCGGCGAGGACGGGGTGATCCAGCTCGACCGCCAGAAGGAGAACATCCAGCTGGCCACCTCGAAGTCCTACGCCTACCCGCGCAACATGCTCCAGCGCGTCGTCCACGGGGTGCCGGCGGGCGCCTACCGCGACGCCATCCACCACTTCGTCGACTGCGTGCGCACCGGGGCCGAGCCGTTGATCAGCGTGGAGAGCTCGCGCCACGTCACCGCCGTGCTCGCCGCCGCGCACGAGTCGGCCCGCACGGGAGCGCCGGTGAAGCTCTGATGTCCTCCTCGATATCGGTGGAGAAGGCCCCGCACGTGCATCCCACGCGGATGCGGCACATCCCCGACGACGACCTCTTCGCCGCGCTGGGCGGCGACGGCAGGGCGTGGCGCCGGCGGACGCCCTTCCCCGCGGGGCTGCCCTCGGAGGGGGCCGACGCGCTGCTCGGCGCCGAGGTGGACTTCCTCGACAAGGGTCACGGCCGCTCGCGCCTGTACGGCTTCCACTACCTGCGCTGGATGACCCCGCTGGTCGCCGCCTACGCCGAGAGCGGCGACCAGCGCTACGCCGACGAGTGGGAGCGCCTGTTCCGCCAGTGGTACGCCGGCCGCGACCTCGTCGAGGGTGACTGGCCCGGCCTCGACGTGGTCTGGTACTCCCTCGGCGTGTGCGCCAGGTCGATGTACGTCACGCAGGCGCTGGCCGTCCTCGGTGAGGCGGTCGGCGAGGAGTGCTGGAAGGAGATGATGAAGACCGTCCTGGGCGGAGCCCGCTGGGCCGCCGAGGAGCACGACGAGTTCAGGCACGGCAACTGGCAGTTCGCCACCGTCTGCGAGCTGCTCCACACCGCGAGGGTCTTCGAGGAGCTGCCGGAGGCCGAGGGCTGGGCGGAGATCGCGAAGGCCCGCATCCACGAGCACCTGGAGCGCGACGTGCGCGCCGACGGCGGGCACCACGAGCGCTCGCCCGGCTACCACGGCATGTGCCTCGACGCACTCAAGCGGGCCGCCGCCATGGAGCCCGAGCTGGCCGCCCACCCGCGCTACCTGGCCATGCACGACTGGTTCGCGGCCCTCATGACCTCGGGCGGCTGGGTGCCGCACCTGCAGGACAGCGGCATCGTGTGGCCCGAGGGCGTCGAACCGGCCAAGGGTTCGCTCAACCTGGAGGCCAGCGGCTACGCGGTCTTCCGTTCGGACACCTTCCACACCGTGATCAACTACGGCCCGTACGTCGGCCACGAGCTCGAGCCGCACAGCCACCACGCCGCGCTCGACTTCGTGATCTCAGGATGGGGTGTGCCGCTGGCATGGGAGGCGGGCGGCCCGCCGTCCTACGACGACCCCGGCTACTACGACTGGTACCAGGCGACCAGGGCGCACAACACGCTGCTCGTGCCCGGCCACGACTACACCGAGGACCGCAGGGCCGCCTGCGACCTGTTCAGGACCACCCGCGAGCTGGACGTCTTCAAGGGGCACCACCACGGCTACCCCTCCCGCCACGACAGGACGGTCGTCTTCGTCCGCGACCAGGGCTACTGGGTGATCACCGACCGGATCGAGGCGGAGGCGATCTGGCAGGTGCACGGCCTGTCCCCCTGGGTACGGCACGGCGACGGCTACATCAGCGAGCGCGGCCCCGGGCTCCTCGTGGTGCCCCTGGAGCCACCGGAGCAGGTCGTGCTCGGGAACGGTCCCGCCAGGATCCCCGACCCCGTGACCAGGACGGCGGAGTACGGCGAGATCCACTCGCTGGGCCTGCGCCGCCGCGACGGCAGGTTCACCGTCGGGCTCTTCCCCTTCACCGACGAACCTCCCACGATCCCCGACGGATGGACGGTCCATGCTGATCGACGCTGACGCGATGCTCGGCCGCTACCCGCGCAGGGACGTCGGCGAGGGCTCGGTCGCCGAGACGCTGGCCAGGATGGACCGCTTCGGCATCGAGGAGGCCGTGGTGAGCCACACCCTGTCCTGGCTGCACGACCCGCACACCGGCAACCTCAGGCTGCTCGACCTGGTCGTGGGGGAGCCGAGGCTGCGTCCCTGCTGGGTGCTGCTGCCCGACACCTGCGGCGAGACGGGCTCGCCTGCCGAGTTCACGGCCGCCGCGCTGGAGGCGGGGGTCGGCGCCGTGCGCGCCTACCCCGCCGACCACGGCTACGACCTGGCGGGCCGCGACGCCGCCTCGATGCTCCATGCCCTCGCGGAGGCGCAGCTGCCGTTGCTGCTCGACGCGGCGCAGGTCGGCTGGCCGTCCATCGAGGCGATCGCGCGGACCCATCCCGAGCTGCCCGTCGTGGTCGGAGGGCTCGGTTACCGCGTGCTCAGGCAGGCGGCGGGCGTGCTGGCCCGCACCGCCAACGTCCACCTGGGACTGGCCAACCTCTCCTCCCACTGCGGCCTCGAATGGCTCGTCGAGCGCTACGGCGCGCACCGCGTGGTCTTCGGCACCGGCGCGCCCGTCAGGGACCCGGCCGAGTCGGTGACCAGGCTGCTGTGGTCGGAGCTCGACGACCGGTCCGTGGCCGCCATCGGGGCCGGCAACCTGCGCAGCCTCCTGCGCGAGGAAGCGAGGGCGGCGTGAACGCCCTGGCGACGGCGGTGTGGAAGCGCGAGCCGCAAAGGGCCCTGCGGATCGTGGACGCGCACGCGCACGCGGGGCCGTACAGCCTGTTCTTCATCCCCGACGCGGGGAGGGACGGGCTGGTGAGGGTGATGGACAGGTGCGGGGTGTCGCACGCCGTCATCTCCAGCCACCTGGCGATCCAGCTCGACGCGGCCGAGGGCAACGCGCAGACGGCCGAGATCGTCGCGCAGGCGGCGGACAGGTTCACCGGGTACCTGACCGTCAACCCCTGGCAGGACCCCGCGGGCGAGCTCGACAAGTGGGGGCGCGATCCGCGCTTCGGCGGGATCAAGCTCCATCCCGACCTGCACGACTACCCGCTCACGGGCAGGCGGTACGCCCCGGTGTGGGAGTTCGCGCAGCGGACGGGGTGTCCGGTGCTGACGCACACCTACGACGGCTCGCCGTACAACGACCTGCCGATGGTGGACGAGGTGGCCGCGCGCCACCCCGGGGTGGTGATCCTGGCGGGGCACGCGGGGGCCACGCCGCTCGGCTTCGACGCCGCCATCGAGGTGGCGCAGCGGCGACCCGGCGTGGTGCTGGAGGTGTGCGGTTCCTTCAACACCGGCGCCGACATCGCCACAATGGTGAGAGAGGTGGGCGCCGACCGGGTGGTCTACGGCTCCGACTTTCCCTTCATCGACCTGCGGATGTCGCTGGGACGGGTAATCTTCAGTGGCCTCCCTGAGGAGGATCGGGCGGCGGTGCTCGGGGGAACGATGACCCGCCTGCTTCAGTGGCGATCCGGACTGGGGTGATCACGATCATGGATCGGTTGCGTTCAGAGGCGCGGTCCAGGGTGGCGATCGGGGTCGTGGGGCCGAGCGATCTGGTCGAGGAGATCATGATGATCGGCGCCGACCTGCCGGGCGCCGCCGACTGGCGCCTGGTCGGCGCCCCGCACGCCGGAGAGCACGAGACCTACGAGAAATTCTCCAGGATCGCCGACAGCATCGACGTCGTGCTGTTCACAGGACCGCTCCAGCACGACCTGGCCAGGCAGGCGGGCGAGCTGCCCGTCCCCGCCACCCACGTGCCGATGAGCGGCGCCAGCCTCTACGCCAGCCTGCTGCGCGGCGTGCTCACCCAGGGCATCGACCCGGCCAGGGTGAGCATCGACTCGCTGCCCGCGGCGGACGTCGACGAGGCCTACGGCGAGATCGGGGTGAGCACCGAGGGCGTGCATCTGTCGGAGTACGACCAGCCCGAGTCCGCCCGCGGGTTCGCCGCCTTCCACGAGCAGCTCTACCGCCAGGGCGCCACCACCGCGGCGCTGACCACGATCAGGAGCGTGGCGGGGAAGCTGGCCGCCGAGGGCGTCCCCGTGCTGCGCATGCTGCCCACCTCCCACACGCTGCGGCTGGCGCTCAACACCGCCGCGCTGCTCGGCACGGGCAGCAGGCTGGAGGAGTCGCAGATCGCGATCGTGGTGGTCGAGCTGGCCGCCTCGGCCAGGCCCACCTACTCGGGTCCTGGCAACTACTGGCAGCAGGAGCTCAAGCTGTCGCTGCACCAGTCGCTGCTGGCCGACGCGCGGCTCATGGGGGCCACGGTGACGGCACGCGACGAGAACAGCTACGTCGTGACCGCGACCGTTGGCGCGCTCGCGCAGGCCACGGACGGCTTCAGGGTCGCGCCGTTCATGGACAGGATCAGGGCGGACGCTGGCGTGGCGGTCGAGGTCGGCATCGGGCTCGGCACCACCGCGCGCGACGCCGACTCCAACGCGATGGTCGCGGTGGAGAAGGCGCGGGGGGTGGGCGCGGCCGCCGCCTACCTGGTGGGCGGCGACGGGGTCGTGCTGTCGCTGCCGCTGCGCCAGCGCAGGCGGGTCGAGAGCGAGCCCGTGGTCGCCACCAAGGCGGCAAAACTGCTCGAACGGCTGGTCGAGGCGCTGGGTGACGGGCCGCTCGTCGTGGACGCCGAGACGGTGGCCGAGGTGCTGGAGATCGCGCCTCGCAGCGCGCGCCGGGTGCTGCAGAGCCTGGCGGAGGAGGGGCTGGCCTGGCCGATGCCCCCGGTGAAGGGCACCCAGGCAGGACGGCCCCGCCAGCCGTACCGGCTGGTGAAGGGGTGACGGGCACCGCCGTCAGGTCCGGGGGCCGCTCTCGGCCAGCAGGCGGAGCGCCGTCGCGGCGAGCAGTTCGGCGCTTCCCTCTGCCACCTGGCTGGCCAGCACCTCGTACTCGGTCCTGCGGTAGGCGTCGGCGGCCGGCAGGTAGCCGGGATAGCCGTTGACGTAGCCGAGCACCACGGTGGGGCACGGCGCCGCTTCGGCGATCTGGTCGGCGACGGCCAGGAACGGCTCGCCTGGCAACCCCACGAGGGCGAGCCCGCCGACCCTGACGACCCCCACCTCGGCGTCGATCGCGCCCGCCCCGGCCGCGGGCGTGTGACGCGCCCGGAGTCCTTCCACCCGGCTGCGCGCCAGCCTGGCGGAGACCGGGTCACCCACGGCCTCGGCCCTCTCCAGATCCGCGGCGAGCGACTCCGCGTCGGCCGCCACGGCGGCGCGTTCGAGCGCGATCCGCCGCCTGGCGGTGTCGATCCGCGACCCCGCGGCCCACACCCGCCCTCCATCCGCGCGCCCCGCCCCTTCACCGCCCCGCCCAGGGCCGCCTGAGTCGGCCCCGCCTGAGTCGGCCCCGCCGTAGTCGGCCCCGCCTGAGTCGGCCCCGCCCGAGCCGAGCCCGCCCGAGCCGAGCCCGCCCGAGTCGGCCCCGCCCGGGTCAGCCCCGCCCGCCTCGGCCAGGGCCGCGTCGGTCAGCAGGTCGAGGCAGCGGTCGGCGACGACCGCTCCCAGCCGGTCCAGCTCCGCGGCGTCCTGCCCACGCCTGGTGTGCCTGGTGCTGATGTCGCCCGCCGCCCCCGTGGCGACCACCACCCACACGCCAGGCCCCAGCCGCTCCCTCAGCGCTCTCCGCACGGCGCCCGCCAGATCCGCGCTGACCAGCAGGTTGGCGGCGGGCAGCACGGTCGGGTGGACGGGCAGCACCACCACGACCCCCGCCATCCCTCCGTCGAGGACCGCGATGACGTCCAGCGGCACCACCGCCTCGGCCTCCGGCCTGCTGCGGTCGGCCCCGACCCCTCGCAGGTCGCCGCGGAGGGCCACGCCCTCGCTCGGCCGCTCACTGTCCACAGCCCTGTGGACGGCGGTGCGAACCGCCTCGGCGACCAGGTCGAGCCACGGCTCGGGGGGTGGGCCCGCCCCCCGGCACGCATCCCGTCTCCGGCCCCGCGTGCGTGTGGGTGGCGGCCAGCCACAGCTCGCACCCTGCCGCCCGTCTGGCCCGCTCGGCCAGGTCGTCGTTGACGCAGACAAGATCCGCGACGGCCAGCGCGAAGCGGCGCTCCCCGTCGGACCAGGTGACGGCGCTGACCTCGAGCGGATCGAGCGTCCCCGCCGACGGACCCTGCCTGTCGAGGTAGCCGCCCATCGGCATGCCCTCGGGCACGGTCAGTCCGGCGCTGCCGTATCCCACGCTCATCGCCCGGCTCATCGGGTCACCGTCCTGATCATCGAGTCGTAGACGCCGGGGTCGTCGGCGGCGGCCAGCAGGGCGGCCCCGGCCAGGCTGTCCCCCGCGGGCCGCCGGAGGCGCGCCAGAGGCAGGCGCGCGGCCAGCTCGGCCCCGAACGCGGCCCGCAGCCGGGAGTCCCGCAGCAGCCTGCCGGTCCAGGCGACAGGCACCACCTGCCCGTCCTCAGAGAAGCAGCGGGCGGCGGCGGTCACCGTGGAGGCCAGCTCGCGGCCCGCCTCCGAGACGATGGCCCGCGCCGTGGCGTCGCGCTCGGCCAGCTCGAACACGTGGACGGCGAAGCGCGCGATCCGCGCCACCGCGTCGGGCGACAGGTAGAGCAGGCCCGGCAGCTCCGCCAGATCGCCCCAGACCGCCTGGGCGCGCTCGGTGAGCGCTCCGGCCTCGGCCCTGCCGTCGAAGCCCCTGTACGCCGCGTCCAGCCCCTGGCGGCCGATCCAGAACCCGCCGCCCGCGTCGCCGTAGAGGTAGCCCCAGCCGTCCACCTGCCTGACCGTGTCGGCCACGCCCAGCGCGATGGCCCCCGTGCCCGCGGCGAGCACCACGCCCCTGCCTCCCGCGAAGGCGCCCGCGTGCGAGGTGACCACGTCGGTGGTGATCATCACGCGCTCGGCCATGGCGAGCAGGCCGTCGGCGAGCGCGTCGTGGTCGTCCAGGAGCGTGGTCAGGCCCATGCAGATCGTGCCGAGCCCGCTCCATCCGGAGCCGATCCGTTCCAGCACGGCCTTCGCCGGGGAGCCCTCGGCGTACGACAGGCCGGGCGCCTGCCTGATCTCCTCGATGTGGCCGCGCGAGCAGACCGCCAGGCGCAGGCCGGTCTGCCCGCCGTCGATCGCCAGGTCCATCTGGCCTCCCTTGGTCCCGATGAGGTGGTCCTGATGAGGTGAGGTGGTCACGGTCAGGGCCGCAGCCCGGCCCTTCGGTACTCGGTGGGGGAGCAGCCGACGTGCCGCCTGAACGCGCCGCGCAGCGCCTTCGCGCTGGGGTACCCGGTGCGCGCGGCGATCACGTCCACGGGCAGCGCCGTGGTGGTGAGCAGCCGGCGGGCGTGGCGCAGCCGCAGCCCTGTCAGGTGCCGCAGGAAGGTCGTCCGCCGCTCCTCGGCGAACAGGTGCGAGATGTAGAACGGGCTCGCGCACACCGCCTCGGCCACGGTCGACAGCCGAAGCCCCGGATCGGTGTAGTGCTCGGCCAGATACGTCTCCGCCAGTGCCAGGATGTCGGTGCGCGCGGGGGGCGGCATCAGCCGTCCCAGCGTCTCCCTCAGCCAGATGTGCAGGTAGGAGCGTTCGTGGATGTCGCCCACCGTCACGATGTCCTCGATCGGCAGCCGGGCGCAGGCCTCCACCCAGTCGGTCGACCCGTCCGGCAGCCGCGAGCGGTTGACCACGTCCACGACGAACAGAAGCTCACCGACGAGCCAGTTGCGCAGCGTCGCAGGATCGACGTCGCGCTCGCTCGCGCACCTGTCCACCCAGCCGGCCAGCAGCCCCGCCGCGCCGTTGCGGTCACCGGCCCGCACCCGCCTGGTCAGCTCCTCCTCGATCCGCACAGGAGGTGACAGCGCGCCCCGCGCCGCGGAAGCCTCCGAAGAGATCACCCTGTCGCCGCCGAGCACGAGCTTGTAGTCGTTGGCCAGGCGCGCCTCCCTCTCCGCCTCTCTCTGCGCCTCCTCGTGGCCGAGACGGGGGACGCCGAGGCTGACCGTGGCGGTCCATGCCGTCTCCCTGACGATCCTGGCCCGCACCTCCTCGGCCAGCGCCGTCGCCTCCGACATCAGCGCCTCGGGATCGGCCCCGGTCAGCATCACCAGCCACTCCTCGGGCGGCTGCGGCCTGCAGGTCACACCGGGACGGCCGAAGGCCGCGGCGTGCACCGCGCGGTCGGCTCTTCGGAGCTGGCGGCGAGCCCACACCTGCCCCTGGACCTGCGAGGAGGCGACGAAGTCATCGATGTCCACCAGCGCGGCGACGGCATAGCTCATGCCTCCACTTTAGGCGGACCGAAATTTGACCGTATTCACGAGCGTGCCGATTCCTTCGACCGTCGCCCGCATGGTGTCGCCGTCCTTGAGCGGAGCGATCCCCGCGATGGTCCCCGTGGCGATGAGGTCGCCCGGCATCAGCGTCATCCCGTCGGACAGGTCGGCGATGAGCCGCGGAATGCCGAACACCATCTGCTTGGTGTTGGCCCGCTGCCTGACCTCGCCGTCCACCTCCAGCGTCAGCTCCAGCGCCTGCGGATCGGGCACCTCGTCCACGGTGGCCAGGTACGGCCCCGCCGGGGCGAAGGTGTCGAACCCCTTGGACTGGTCCCACGGCACGTTGCGCCCGATGTTGACCAGTTGCAGGTCGCGCGCCGTCATGTCGTTGACGACGGTGTATCCGGCGACCGCCTCCCTCCACCGCTCGGCGGGCAGGTCCCTGGTGACCTTGCCGATGACGACGGCCAGCTCCACCTCGTGCTCCAGGTGGCTGGTCCGCGCGGGGGCGATGACCGGCCGGTTGTGCCCGGTCAGCGCGGACGGCGGCTTGAAGAACAGGACGGGCTCGGGCGGCACCTCCATGCCGCTCTCCTCGGCGTGCGCGACGTAGTTCAGCGCCAGGCAGCAGATCTTCGTGCAGGTGGCCACGGGCGGCTCGAAGACGACGGCCGCCTCGTCGAGCACGGGCCTGCGCGCGGCGACCTCCTCGCTCAGACGGGACAGGCCGTGGGAGTTCAGCAGGGCCACGGGGTCGTCGGTGCCGAGATCGGCCAGGCTGACCAGCCCGCCGTCGCGCAGGGCGACCAGTTCGACGGGGGCGGAGGGGGTGCGCCGGATGCGTCCAAGGAACATGCCAGCAAGCCCACCAGCGGGCGCGAGGAGCCACAAGCACCGAAATTTGCGCTGACGACCCACTTCTTGCCCTCCTGCTTGTCCCCGGGAGACAGGCGGCCCTTTGATGGTCGCCATGACCCGCTCTCTGGACGTCAGCCGCGACCTCTACGCCACCGCCCAGCGCTTCATCGCGGGCGGCGTCTCCAGCGACGCCCGCCGTACCGCAGGCGTGCCCCTCTACGTCGACAGGGCCGCGGGATCGCGCCTGTGGGACGTGGACGGCAACGTCTACCTCGACTACGTCCTGGGCCAGGGGCCCGCGCTGCTCGGCCACTGCCCGCCCGCCGTCGTCGAGGCCGTCACCGCGCAGGTCTCGCGCGGCATCGTCTACTCCGCCCAGCACGCCGCCGAGGCGCGCGTGGCCGAACGCCTGTGCTCGATGGTGCCCTCGGCCGAGCGGGTCCGCTTCAACACCGTGGGCTCGGAGGCCGCGCACGCCGCCTGGCGGCTGGCCAGGGGGCACACGGGGCGGCCGAAGATCCTCAAGTTCGAGGGCCACTACCACGGCTGGCTCGACCCCGTCCTCTACAGCGTCCATCCCTCGCTGGAGGCGGCGGGCCCGGCAGACGCGCCGCTCGCCGTCCCGGGCACCGCCGGCCAGCCGCCCGCCGCCGACCTGGTCGTGGCCCCGTGGAACGACCTGGAGGCGCTCGCCCGTCTCATGGACGACCAGGTCGCCGCCGTGGTCATGGAGCCCGTGCTGTGCAACACCGGCGCCATCGAGCCCGATCCTGGCTATCTGCGGGCCGTACGGGAGTTGTGCGACAGGAACGGCAGCCTGCTGATCTTCGACGAGATCATCACCGGCTTCCGCCTGGCCCCTGGAGGCGCGCAGGAGTACCTCGGCGTCCACCCCGACCTGTCGATCTTCGGCAAGGCCATGGCCGGCGGCATGCAGGTCTCGGCCCTCGCGGGACGCGCCGAGGTGATGGACACCATCTCCACCGGCAAGGTCGCGCACGCGGGCACGTTCAACTCCCAGCCCGTCGGCATCGCCGCGGCGGAGGCCACCCTGCGCATCCTCGACGAGCAGCGGGAGGAGGTCTACGGCACCCTGTACGCCCGTGGCAGGGCGCTCATGGAGGGCCTGAGGGAGGCCGCGGCGAAGGCGGGCGTCCCCTTGCTGGTGGACGGCCCAGGGCCGGTCTTCCAGACGTACTTCACCGAGGAGGAGTCGGTCAGGAACTACCGCGACTTCGCCCGCACCGACAGGGCCAGGATGGCGCTCCTGCACGCAGCGCTGCTCGAGCGCGGCGTCAACATGGTGCCGCGCGGCCTATGGTTCCTGTCCACGGCCCACACCGAGGCGGACGTCGCCGCCACCGTCGAGGTCTTCGCTGACGCGTTGCGGACCCTTCCGCTCGGTTGAGATCACCAGCGCCACGCCGACCAGGATGACCAGCCCGCCGATGAGGATCCGCGGGGTCACCGGCTCGCTCAGCACGAGCGCGCCCAGCGCCACGGCCACCGCGGGGTTCACGTACGCGTAGGTGGACACCAGCGAGATGGGCGCGTTGCCCAGCAGCCACACGAACGAGGTGAACCCCACCAGGGAGCCCACCAGGATCAGGTAGACCAGGCCCACCCACGAGCGCCCCGAGATCTGCGCGAGGTCCAGGTGCTCGCCTGTCGCCGTGCCGAGCAGCAGAAGGCCCACGCCGCCGACCAGCATCTCCACGGTGCTGGCGGCGAACGGGTTGGACGGCATCGACACGCGGCTTGAAAGGAACGACCCCACGGCCCACGACAGCGACCCGAACAGGACCACGATGATGCCGGTGGTCGAGTTCGCGCCGCCGCCGCCCGTCAGGGACAGCGCCGCGACGCCACCGAGCCCCACCAGCACCCCGGCGAGGGTGAGGACCTTGGGCCTGTCCCTGACCGCGAACCTGAACACCACCAGCCAGAGCGGCACGGAGGCGACGAGCAGCGCGGCGAGGCCGGTCGAGATGTGCTGCTCGGCGACCGCCAGAAGCCCGTTGCCGAAGGTCAGCAGCAGCAGGCCGGCGACGGCCGCCCCGACGAACTCCCTGCGCGTCATCCTGAACACCGCCGTGCCCCTCCTGGCCACCAGGAAGGCGCCCAGCAGCACCCCTGCGGCCACGAAGCGCATGGCGCCGCTGTACATCGGCGGAATCGTCTCGACGGCGACGGCGATGCCGAGATACGTCGACCCCCACACCACGTAGACGATCCCCAGCGCTATCCAGACGAGGAGCCGTTTGTCAGTGGCGTTTTGTCCCATAGGTGCTTACCTTAGCCGCACCCGGTTCTCGGGGGTCAGCGGTGGGTCAGCACGTTGACGACCCGCCCGTTCGGGTCGCGGACGAAGAAGCGGCGCACGCCCCATGCCTCGTCGGTGAGCGGGTGGACGATCTCGGCCCCGGTCGCCACCACGGCCGCGTACACCGCGTCCACGTCGGACACCTCGACGCTGAAGTCGGGCTGGACGGCCGCGGAGGCGTCGGGGCCGATGAGCGTCACCTGCGCCGTCGGGTTGTCCGGCGCGGCCATGGTCACCACCCAGCCGAGGTTCATGACCTCCTCGAAGCCGAGCAGGCCGTAGAACGCGCGGCTGTCGTCGATCGCCTCACTGCTGATGTCGGGCACTACCCTGCGGATGCTCATACGTCCATCCTCGCGGGAGCCCGTACCGAAGGGGGTCCGCCGCCCCTGAAAAGGGGAAGGGGGGCGACGGACCGGATCACCTGGACCCCAGCTTCTCCACGATCAACCGGTAGAGCTGTCGTGGACGGCCGGGCTGGGGCGTGCGGTTCGGCGGAAGCGGCCACGCGAGTCCCTCGTCAACCAGCGTGCGCAGCAACCGCCGAGCGGTGCGCGGGGTGACCCCGAGCATCTTCCCCGCGCCCTCGGCGTCGACGACCGTGTCGCCGCCTTCCAGCTTCGCCGCCAGCCTCGCGAGCACCTCGATGCCCTTCGGCTTGAGCGGCGTCGACCCCTGAGGCGGCATCCTGGGCGCTGGGATCAGCGCCCGCCCCTCGCGGTCGACCGCGAACCCCTGCGCCTGCTTGCCCGCCTGCGAGCGGGCCAGCGCGGCGCGCGCGTGGGATTCGGCGTCATGGGTGGTACGGCCCATGCCCACGCCCACCTCGACCGCCAGCCCCAGCTCGTCGCGGATCCTGGCGGCGAAGGGCAGCACCCTGAAGCCGTCCGTCGCCGAGGCGATCGAGCCGCGGGTGGCGGTGACCAGGTAGCTGTGGTCGTCGATGGGCCAGACCGTGGCGTTGATCCTGTTGGCCTCCTGGACCAGCAGGCGGTGCAGTGACAGGCGCAGCTCGTCGCGCCAGTAGCGGGGCGCGGCCCTGCGCACGGGTTCGCGCAGCGTCGGCACCTCCACCAGCACCACGGTCAGCTGCGACTCCTCAAGCCTGTGGTGGGCGCCGAGCAGCGCCGCGGTATGCAGCGCGGTCCGCACGGCGGCCGAGGTCGGCCTGATCCTGACGACGGGGACCCCCGCCGTCTGCAGCCGGTCGGCGACCGCGGGCAGGCACGTGAGTGCCCCCGTGGTCGCCCCCTGTCTCGCCAGCCGTTCGTGGTAGGCCGCGATCGTGCCGGTCGCGCCCGGCTCGTCGCGGCTGTGCACGTCGGTGGCGGGTATCCCCAGATCGGTGTATGCCTCCTCGACGTCGGCGCGGGCGACCACGTCGATGCTCACCCGCTGGGGGTCGAGCCTCGGGTCGATGGCCGCCTTGGCCAGCGCCGCGATCAATGCCGCCCCGCCGAGCTGGACGTACGTCGCCGGCATCGTCAGAACGCCGGAACGCCTCGCCAGATCGTAGGGGACAGGGCTGGCGAAAAGGCATGCGTCAACCCCTGGCCCAAGCCTCGTGACCTTGTCCGCCGCCTCCTGCTCGTCGCGGTAGGCGGCGGCGACGAGGCGGCAGGGCAGGGGCGCCGCGGCGTGGCCCATCAACATGACGCGTTCGACCAAATCGTGAGGTCCGACCACGCCGATCGTGAGGTCCGGTGTCATAGCGCCCGGGCGTGACACTCGGGGAGGCTCTTCGGTCCGCTCGACCAATGTTCGTCCCATCCTGCCGTCCATTGCAGTGCTCTCTTTTGGAACGATCGCTCGCGAGGGCCATAATGTCACGCCCAAATTTTCCAGAAAGTCGTCCTGGAAAGAGTTTAACCAGGTCAGCGCTACGAAACCTCGCGAATAATATCCGCGCCCAACGCCCGCATTCGTTCGGCCAGATGCGCATGGCCGCGGTCGATGAGATAGCCGGACTCGATGACGGTCTCGCCTTCGGCGGCGAGCCCCGCCAGAACGAGAGCGATTCCGGAGCGGAGGTCGTGCGCCGTCACCCTGGTGCCGACGAGCGGGGTGTGGCCGTGGACGGTGGCCGCGTTGTCCTTCACCCGCACATCGGCGCCCATCTTGTTGAGCTCGCCCGCGAGTGCGAAACGGCCGTCGAAGATGCGCTCGTGGATGTAGCTGATGCCGTCGGCGAAGCAGGCCACGGTCATCATCGGCGACTGCAGGTCGGTCGCGAACCCGGGGTAGGTGTCGGTGATGACGTTGATCGGCTTGAGCGGGCTGTTGTGGCAGCGGACGTTGAGCACCGCGCCCTGCGTGCGGAACTCGACGCCCATCTGCTCCAGCTTGTAGCGCACGACGCCCAGGTCGAGGCCGGTGCCGACGAGGCTGAGCTCGCCTCCGGTGATGGCCGCCGCCATGGCGAACACGCCCGCGTCGAGCCTGTCGGGCATCACGGTGTGCTCGACGGCGTGCAGCTCGGTGACGCCCTCGACGGTGATGAAGCCGGTGCCGCCGCCGCGGATCTTCGCGCCCATCTTGGTGAGCATGTCGATCACGTCGAGGACCTCGGGCTCCAGCGCCGCGTTCTCGATCACGGTGATGCCGCTGGCCAGGGACGCGGCCATGATGAGGTTCTCGGTGCCGGTGTGGCTCGGGGTGTCGAGGTACAGCGTCGCGCCGGTCAGGCCGGACGACTTGACGTGGATGACGGTCTCGCTCTCGTCCACGATCGCGCCGAGGCGCTTGTAGCCGAGGTAGTGGAAATCGAGGTTGCGGCTGCCGAGATTGCAGCCGCCGACTCCCTCGACCACGGCCTCGCCCAGCCGGTGGAGCAGGGCGGGCGTGAACAGCACCGAGCCGCGGAAGCGCCTGGCGATCTCGGCGGGCAGCACGGGGCTGGTCAGCCTGGAGGCGTCGATCACCAGCGTGCGTTCGGCCTCGTGCAGCTCCACATGCGCGCCGATGGCCTGCGCGAGTTCGACCGCGCGGCGGACGTCCTCGATGATGGGGACGTTGCGCAGGACCGTACGGCCCTTGGCCGCGAGCAGGGCGGCCCCGATCATGGGCAGCACGGCGTTCTTCGCGCCCTGGATGAACGCGGTTCCACGCAGTGCGTTGCCACCGCGCACGCGGTAACGGACCATTCGCTTCTGCTCTCCTTGGAAGAATGTGTTCGGGACGCGCCCACAGTAGCCGCTGTGAACGGCTGAGCCGGCCGATTCGCCCCGTGACTACCCGGTAAAGGAGTGTCCTGTGAGGCGCTCGTATGCCTCGACGTAGCGCTGCCTGGTGCGCTCGACCACCTCGTCGGGAAGGCGAGGAGGAGCCTCTCCGGATGATTTGTCCCATCCGGATTCCGGCGAAGTAAGCCAGTCGCGGACATATTGCTTGTCGAATGAGGGTTGCGCGTGCCCCGGCTCCCATTGATCGAGTGGCCAGAAACGGGAGGAGTCGGGGGTGAGGGCCTCGTCTCCGAGGGTCAGAACTCCGTTGGAATCCCAACCGAGCTCGATCTTGGTGTCGGCGAGGATGATGCCGCGCTCGTGGGCGATCTCGGCGCCTCGCGTGTAGACGGCGAGGGTGATCCTGCGCAGTTCCTCGGCCGTCTCCTGGCCCACCTCGGCGACCACCTGGTCGAAGGAGATCGGCTCGTCGTGCTCGCCGATGGGGGCCTTCGTGGAGGGGGTGAAGACGGGCTCGGGCAGGCGCGAGCCGTCCTGCAGGCCCTGCGGCAGCCGTACGCCGGAGACGGCGCCGTCGCGGCGGTAGTCGGCCAAACCCGAGCCCGCGAGGTACCCGCGCGCCACGCACTCCACCGGCACCATCGTCAG
Source organism: Nonomuraea roseola (assembly GCF_039535395.1). NCBI lineage: Bacteria > Bacillati > Actinomycetota > Actinomycetes > Streptosporangiales > Streptosporangiaceae > Nonomuraea > Nonomuraea roseola. The sequence goes on along the minus strand of NZ_BAAAXC010000015.1, from coordinate 2,530,944 downwards.
CGGCTTGCACACCATGCTGCGCGCGTCGGGCGCGGCGCCCGCCAGGTGGTGGGGGACGATGTCGCTGAGCTGGTCGAACCACCACAGCGAGAGCTGCGTGAGGATCGCGCCCTTGTCGGGGATCTCCGGTTCGAGCACGTGGTCGAAGGCCGAGATGCGGTCGGAGGCGACCATCAGCAGGAGGCCCTCGTCGGTCTCGTAGAGGTCGCGAACCTTGCCGGAGTGCACGTGCTTCATCGGGCGATGTCCGTCCTGTGGTGCGAGCCGCGCAGCTCGATCCTGTCCACGAGCTCGTAGGCGTGGGTCCTGGCGCTCTCCTGGTCGGGGCCGGAGCCGACGACCGCGAGCACGCGCCCGCCCGAGGAGACGATCCTGCCGTCGTCGAGGGAGGTGCCCGCGTGGAGCACGTAGGCGTGCTCCGTCGGCTCAAGCCCGGAGATCACGTCGCCCTTGACGGGGTCTGCGGGGTAGTTCTCCGCCGCGATCACCACCGCCACGGCGGAGCCCTCGCGGTAGGACAGCGGAGGCTGGTCGGCCAGCTCGCCCGTCGCGCACGCCAGCAGCAGCCCCGCCAGCGGCGTCTCGAGCCTGTCGAGCACCACCTGCGTCTCGGGGTCGCCGAACCTGGCGTTGAACTCGATGACCTTCGGCCCCTTCGACGTCAGCGCGAGACCGACGTACAGCACCCCGTTGTACGGCAGGCCGCGCCCGGCCAACTCGGCAACCGTCGGGTGCACGACCTCGCGCATCACCTGCTCCGACAGCTCCTTCGGCGCCCACGGGAGCGGCGTGTAGGCGCCCATGCCGCCGGTGTTGGGCCCCTCGTCGCCGTCGTAGGCGCGCTTGAAGTCCTGGGCGGGCTGCAGCGCCACGGCGGTCGACCCGTCGCACAGCGCGAACAGCGACACCTCGGGGCCGTCGAGGAACTCCTCGATCACCACCCGCTCGCACGCCTGGGCGTGGTCGAGCGCCTGGCCGAGGTCGTCGGTGACGACCACGCCCTTGCCCGCGGCCAGCCCGTCGTCCTTGACCACGTAGGGGGCGCCGAACTCCCCGAGCGCCGCCTCCGCCTCCTCGCGCGTGGAGCAGGTGCGCGACCTCGCCGTGGGAACGCCCGCGGCGTTCATGACGTCCTTGGCGAAGGCCTTGGAGCCCTCGATCATCGCCGCGCGCCCGCCAGGGCCGAAGCAGGGGATGCCCTTGGCGCGCACCGCGTCGGCCACCCCCGCCACGAGCGGCGCCTCGGGGCCGACGACGACCAGGTCGGCCCGCAGGCTCTCGGCCAGCTCGGCGACCCGCGCGGGGTCGGTGGGTGAGATGTCGTGGAGGGTCGCGATCTCCGCGATGCCGGCGTTGCCGGGCGCACAGTGGAGCTCGGAAACCTGGGGGTCGAGTTTGAGCGAGCGGCACAGGGCGTGTTCCCGCCCGCCGGATCCAATCACTAGAACGCGCACGCGCCCATTCTCCCAGTTCACTGGTTTGCGTTTTCACCCGCGTGCGGAGTGCGAGAAGCCGATGTGCGGGAAGGGGGTGGAAAGTTTGTGCAGTTCTACGTGATCGCCAGATCCACCGGCGAGTAGCCTGTGGGGGGTTCCTCGGCCTGTGATAAGTTGGGTCGGCTTTGCGGCGTCTCGTGTGATTGGAGGTGGTCCGGGATGAAACCTGGTGATCCCAGCAGTACGTGCTCGCGCACGATCATTGTGCGCACCCCCGACCACTCCAATTCGGCAGCCTGATCGTGCATCCACGCATCTCTAGATTGAGGTGATCTTTCGTCCTGCGTGGACCGTGCCAGGTCGGGCGGAAAGGGACTGCCATGCGCTCGTCCACGATCTTCCGTCGCATCAACCGTCACCCTGTTCCCGTGCACGCCGCACGCCAGCTGGCCTCACCCGTGCGTGAGAGCTGCGTGCCGCCCGTCGACTCCATCGTCGAGTACGGCGCCTACATCAACGGCAAGAAGATCTGCTCCGAAGGCATCGTCGAGTCACTCGAGCTGGTGCGCGCCCACAACGTCGCCCACGACGGCGCCAAGGCCTTCGTCTGGGTCGGGCTGCACGAGCCCGAGGCGCCCGAGGTCGAGTGGCTGGCCGAGGTGTTCGGCCTGCACCCGCTGTCGGTGGAGGACGCGGTCAAGGCCCATCAGCGGCCCAAGATCGAGCGTTACGGCGACTCCCTGTTCATGGTCCTGAAGACCGTCGCCTACCTCGACCACAACGAGCTGACCGCCACCAGTGAGATCATCGCCACCGGCGAGATCATGGTCTTCCTCGGCACCGACTTCGTGGTGACCGTACGGCACGGCAGGCACTGCCCGCTCACCGAGGTCCGCGAGAAGCTCGAGGACAAGCCCAAGCTGATGAACCGCGGGCCCACGGGCGTGCTGCACGCGATCTCCGACCACGTCGTCGACCGCTACCTGCAGGTCGCCGACCTCATGCAGCTCGAGCTCGAAGAGGTCGAGGCCACGGTCTTCGCCGACGTCAGCTCCCGCGACATCAATCGCATCTACCAGCTCAAGCGGGAGATGCTGGAGATGAAGCGCGCGGTCACGCCGCTGCAGCCGCCCATGGCCTCGCTCCCGCAGCGCCGCGTCATCCCGAGCGAGATGCGCGAGTACTTCCGCGACGTCGGCGACCACCTGGCCAGGGTGTGCGAGCAGGTCGAGTCGTCCAACGAACTGGCCAACTCGATCCTGCAGGCCGCGCTCGCCCGCTCCAACACCCTCGCCAACGAGGACATGCGGAAGATCTCCTCGTGGGTGGCGATCATCAGCGTGCCCACGATGATCGCCGGGATCTACGGGATGAACTTCGACTTCATGCCCGAGACCAAGCAGGTGTGGGGCTACCCCGTCGTGCTTGCCGTCATGATCACGGCCTGCACGTTCCTCTATCGCGGCTTTCGCCGTAATGGGTGGCTTTAGGTCTCATTTGACCGTATTGCCGGTCCACCGGGCGTGCCTTTACGACGTTCCGGGCAGCGTCCACGGTATGTATGGGGGAAGAGGGACCAAGACCATCATCGGCACGATTCTTGCCGGTTCGGCGCTGCTCGCGGCCTCGGCCTGCGCCAGCGACCCACAGTCCGGCACCTTCACCGCTCAACGGGATGACTCGAGGGCGGCGGCTGACAAGATCGCCAGCCTCGCGTCTCCGACGGGGATGCCCCCGGGCGACCCTACGGGTTACCCGACGGGTGATCCCTCGCCCGGTGACCCGAGCCCCGGCGACATGAGCCCCGGTGCCGGCGCGGCGGACCTGCAGAAGGTCGGCAAGGCGGCGACGGAGGCCGTCGAGGGCGGCACGCTCATCTCGATGGAGTCTGAGGACGACGGGCGCCTCTGGGAGGTCCATGTCGTCGGCAGCGACGGCGTCGAGCAGCAACTGGACGTGGACGCGAAGTCAGGCGACGTGGTCTCGGGCCCCACGGCGGAGGACGACGACGCGGGGGACAAGGCCAGGCTCATGGCTCTGGTCAAGGGCGCTGAGCTTACCTACGAGGACGCAGCGGAGAAGGTGGCCGGCTCGGTGCCCGAGGGAAAGATCACCGAGCTGAGCCTCGACAGGCACGAGGGCAAGGTGATCTGGGAGGCCGACGTGACGGGCAGCGACGGCTCCAAGCACGAGGTCAGGGTCGACGCCAAGGACGGCAAGGTCACCAAGATGACGAGCTGACCGCAGGACCGCTCAGACCCCGACGGGCTTGAGCGGTCCCACGGGAAGGGGGAGCGCCAGGTCGCGCTCCTCCCACAGCTCTCTCATCAGGTCGGGATAGTCGGTGACGACGCCCGCCACTCCGAGGTCGAGCATCCGCTCGGCCGTGGCGGCGTCGTTCACCGTCCACACGGCGACGGGCATGCCCGCCGCCGCTGCCTGTGCCATCAGCGCCTCGTCCACCATCACGTGTTCGGGCGAGAGCGTGGTGCCCCCCGCGGCCCGCGCCGCGGCGGGAATGTCGTCGCCCAGGTCGTCGTGCCAGTGCAACGTGTCGAGCTCGATCAGAGCGAAGCGCTGGGCGCCGGGGGCGAGCGAGGCGGCGTGAGCGATGATCCGCCAGTCGAAGCTGAGGATCGCCGCGTTGCCGAGCCTGCCGTGCCTGTCGAGCTCGGCCACCACGGCCTCGGTGAACTCCAGCGGATCGGGCGTCAGCTCCGGCCTGGTCGGATCCGACTTCAGCTCGACGTGCAGCCTGACCGAGTCGGCGTCGTAGGCGTTGACCAGGCCGAGCACCGCGCCGAGCGTCGGCATGCGGGTCTCGGGCATGGGCTTCTGCGTGAGCGCGAAGGGATCGTTGGGATGCCGCGGCAGCCGCACTCCGACGTCCAGCGTGCGCAGCTGGGCGAGGGTGAGGGCGTTGATGGGCTTGCCCACGTAGGGGAACATCGGATCCTGCGCCGCCGCGGGCCGCGTGTCGGCGCTCGTCACGGCCGAGACCGTGAGGTCGTGCGTGAGCACGAGACGCCGGTCGGCGGTGAGCGCGACGTCGAACTCCAGCGCATGGACGCCCATCTCCATGGCGTGGCTCAACCCGGGAAGGGTGTTCTCGGGCCAGAGCCCTCTCGCACCCCGATGACCGTGAATTTCGACATGCACATCGGGGACCTTACCGCTATGGCGCGGCGGTGACGCGCGTGCCACGCCGGGAGTCGTTTGTCCTGATCTTTCCGTTTAGCGGCGTGCAGTCGCGACGACGGCCGATGCCGCGCACCGGCCGTCGCAAGAGGCGCTTCTCAGACCAGGGAGTGCAGCTGGATGGTCTGGTCGCGGCCGGGGCCGACGCCGATCGCGGAGATGCGCGACTCGCTCATCTCCTCCAGCGCCCGCACGTACGCCTGGGCGTTGGTCGGCAGGTCCTCGAAGCTCCTGGCCTTGGAGATGTCGCCCTCCCAGCCGGGGAACTCCTCGTAGATCGGCTTCGCGTGGTGGAAGTCGGTCTGCGTCATCGGGATCTCGTCGTGCCGTACGCCGTCGACGTCGTAGGCGACGCACACGGGGATGCGCTCGAGGCCCGACAGCACGTCCAGCTTGGTCAGGAAGAAGTCCGTGACGCCATTGATCCTGGTGGCGTAGCGCGCGATGACCGCGTCGAACCAGCCGCAGCGGCGGTTGCGGCCGGTGGTCACGCCGTACTCGCCGCCGGTCGTGCGCAGCCAGTCGCCCATCTCGTCGGTCAGCTCCGTCGGGAACGGGCCCGAGCCGACGCGCGTCGTGTACGCCTTCAGGATGGCGATGACGCCGGTGAGGCGGTTGGGCGGGATGCCCGCGCCCGCGCACGCCCCTCCGCTGGTCGGCGAGGAGGAGGTGACGAACGGGTAGGTGCCGTGGTCGATGTCGAGCAGCGTGCCCTGACCGCCCTCGAGCAGCACGAACTTGTCGTCGTCCAGCGCCCTCTTCAGCACCAGCGAGGTGTCGGCGATGTGCGGCGTGAGCCGCTCGGCGTAGCCGAGGTACTCCTCGAGCACCTTCTGCCCGTCGATGCCGCGCCTGTTGTAGACCTTCGTCAGCACCTGGTTCTTCTCGCCGAGCACGGCCTCGATCTTCTGCGCGAGGATGCCGGGGTCGAGCAGGTCCTGGACCCTGATGCCCATGCGGTAGATCTTGTCGCCGTACGCGGGGCCGATGCCGCGCCCGGTCGTGCCGATCTTCGCCTTGCCGAGGTAGCGCTCGGTCACCTTGTCGAGCGCCTTGTGGTGGGGCATGATCAGGTGCGCGTTCGCCGAGATCAGCAGCCGTTCGGCGGAGATGCCCCGCTCGGCCAGCGCGTCGAGCTCCGACAGCAGCACACCTGGGTCGATCACCACGCCGTTGCCGATCACCGGGACCACGTCAGGCGACAGGATGCCCGTGGGCACCAGATGCAGGGCGTACTTCTGGTCGCCGATCACGATGGTGTGACCCGCGTTGTTACCGCCCTGGTAGCGAACGACGTAGTCGACGGCGCCGCCGAGCAGGTCGGTCGCCTTCCCCTTGCCCTCATCGCCCCACTGGGCACCCAAGACAACGACAGCCGGCATGGTTATCTCTCCCGAGCAAAACGAAAACCCCTGGCGCAAGCGCGACAGGGGCTCTTGCGTGGAGAGACTACCCGAGTATGCCCTTTCGTCCCAAGAGCTAGCCCTTGGCCAGCGCGTCGTACGCCTCGGTGCTGCTGTCCTTGAGGAACTGCAGGCACCGCTCGGCCTCGTCCTTCTCGCCGATCGACTGGGCGGCCCTGGACAGCGAGTAGAGGCAGCGCAGGAAGCCGCGGTTGGGTTCGTGCTCCCACGGGATCGGCCCGTGCCCCTTCCATCCGCTCCTTCTCAGCTGGTCGAGGCCACGGTGGTAGCCGGTGCGGGCGAAGGCGTAGGAGGTGACCGCGTGGCCCTTGGCGAAGTATTCCTCCGCGAGGGTGGCCCAGGCCGCCGGGTAGGCGGGGAAGCGCGCTGCCACATCGGACGCCTTAGCGCCGGACTCCAGCGCCTCTCGGGCCTCGGGCAGGTCCGGCAGGTGGGTCGGGGGCGGCCCGGCGAGAAGGTTATCCATAGGACAAGTCATACCCGTCCAGCGGCGGAAGTGGCTAGGAGATCTTCGTCGCAGTCCTTTTGAACCGCTCATGGCACCCGCATGGCGTCATGGCCACTTGTAGTGGCTCCATTCTGGAGTCATAGTGGTGCCATGAACCTGTCGCCGTACATCGACGGCCTCCGACGCGAACTCGCCCTCGCCGCTGAGGCCGGCGGCGAGGAGACCCGCGCCCTCGCCGAGCGGCTGTCCGCCACGATCGAGTCCGCAGCCAGGCTGGCCCTGCTGGAGGCGCTCTCCGCCGCGGCGGACGAGATCACCCGCGAACTCGCTCCCGGCTCTGTCGATGTGCGGCTGCGCGGGCGCGATCCCCGGTTCGTCGTGACGCTGCCCACGCCCCAGGCGGAGGTCGCCTCGGAGTCGGCGGCACCCGCCCCGGCCTCCTCGGCCGAAGCCGAGGAGGGGGCCGTGGTCAGGGTGGCGCTACGGGTGCCCGAGCAGCTCAAGCCGCGTATCGACGAGGCGGCCGGCCGAGAGGGGATCTCGGTCAACTCCTGGCTGGTGCGCGCGGTGTCGTCCGTGCTCGACGGCGCGGGCGAGGGGCGTCCGAGCCGCCGCGAGCGCACGCCGGCAGGCCAGCGCTACACCGGCTGGGTGCGCTGATGCGCCGCCATCGGGTCGCCGCGCCCGTCCTGCGCGGGCCGCACCCATCGCTCGACCTTCGCCCCGGCGGCGCGAACGCCGCCGGGCCCACCAGGAGGGGACGCCATGCCTGCCTTCGACACCCCTGAACCGATCTCCGCGGTCATCGAGATCTGGGCCGGCACGGTCAGGATCAGGGCCGGTGACCGCACCGACACCGTCGTGGAGGTACGGCCACGCGACGCCTCCGACGACGCCGACATCCGCGCGGCCGAGCAGACCAAGGTCGAGTACGCCGGGGGCAGACTGCTGGTGAAGTCGCCAAGGAGCAGGTCCCACCTGCTGCTCGGGTGGGGCGGCTCGATCGAGGTGACGCTCGATCTGCCGACGGGCTCCAAGGTCGACGCCGACGCCGCCGCGGACTTCCGTTGCCAGGGCCGGCTGGGCGCGTGCTCCCTCACCACCGCCTCAGGCGACATCATGCTCGACGAGACCGGCAAGCTGCGGCTGTCCACCGCCGACGGCGACATCTCCGTGCGCAGGGCGGTCGGCCACCTCGACGTGACCACCTCCAACGGCGAGATCGACATCCGCGAGATCGACGGCACGGCCGTGCTCAAGACCTCCAACGGCAACATCAGGCTCGGCCAGATCACCGGCGACCTGCGGTTGCGCACGGCCTACGGCGACATCACGGTCGGCAGGGCGCTGGAGAGCGCGGCGGCCAAGACCGCGTACGGCAGTGTCAGCATCGGCGAGGTGGTGCGCGGCGCGGTCGTCCTCGACTCGGGCGGAGGCGACCTCGAGGTCGGCGTCAGGCAGGGCACCGCCGCCTGGCTGGACCTCGACTCGCACTACGGCTCCATCGACGTCCCGCTGACCGCGGCCCACGACGGCCCGCGCCAGGCCGAGGAGACGGTCGAGGTGCGCGCCCGCACCCGCTACGGAGACATCCTGGTCCGCCGCTCCTGACACCGGCCACACGTCAGAGGGCGGCACGGGAGAGCCCTGCTCCCCGTGCCGCCCTCTGAGGTCCTGGAGGTCAGCCGAGCTTGGTGCCCGCCGACTTCAGGTCCTGGCAGGCCTGGACGATGCGGGCCGCCATCGCCGTCTCCGCCGACTTGCCGTACGAGCGGGGGTCGTAGACCTTCTTGTTCCCGACGTCCCCGTCGACCTTCAGCACCCCGTCGTAGTTGCGGAACATGTGGTCCGCGATCGGCCTGGTGAAGGCGTACTGCGTGTCGGTGTCGATGTTCATCTTCACCACGCCGTAGGAGATCGCCTCGTGGATCTCCTCGAGGAGGGAGCCCGAGCCGCCGTGGAAGACCAGGTCGAACGGCTTGTCCTTGCCGTACTTCGCGCCCACGGCGTCCTGGATGTCCTTGAGCACCGCGGGACGCAGCTTCACGTGACCCGGCTTGTAGACGCCGTGCACGTTGCCGAACGTGGCGGCCAGCATGTACCTGCCCTGCTCGCCGACGCCCACGGCCTCGGCGGTGGCCAGCGCGTCCTCGGGCGTCGTGTAGAGCTTCTCGTTGATCTCGCCGACGACGCCGTCCTCCTCGCCGCCGACGACGCCGATCTCCATCTCCATGATGATGTTGGCGCGGTGGCACTTCTCGAGCAGCTCTCGCGCGATCGAGAGGTTCTCGTCCAGCGGTACGGCCGAGCCGTCCCACATGTGGGAGTTGAAGATGGGGTCGCCGCCGCGCTCGAGGGAGAGTTCGATCAGCGGCCGCATGAAGCCGTCGAGCTTGTCCTTCGGACAGTGGTCGGTGTGCAGGGCCACGTTCACCGGATAGTTCCTGGCCACCACCCTCGCGTACTCGGCAAGGGCCACGGAGCCGGCCACCATGTTCTTCACCGTGGTGCCGGAGAGGAAGTCGGCGCCGCCGGTGGAGATCTGGACGATCCCGTCGCTCTCAGCCTCGGCGAATCCGCGCAGGGCGGCGTTCAACGTCTGCGAGGAGGTCACGTTGATCGCCGGGTAGGCGAAGCCGCCCGCTTTCGCCCTGTCGAGCATCTCGGCGTAGACCTCTGGAGTCGCGATAGGCATGGCTCATCTCCCTGGGGTATGTACGGCTTTCGCGGAGCCCAGTATTCCGGCTCACTACCCGCCGTGGTAGTGACAACGCGCCCTTGATGCAGGCGACGGCACGTACCGGCACCCTGCCGTCCCGGTAGGCTCTCCGCGTGGAATCGCTCTTGGACCTCGTGGACCCGCAGTGGTGGCTCACCATGCTCGGCGCCTTCGCCACGATCGGCGTGCTCGCCATCATCTTCGCGGAGACGGGTCTGCTGATCGGTTTCTTCCTGCCGGGTGACTCGCTGCTCGTGGCCGCGGGCATCTTCAGCTCCGCCGCGGCGGCCAAGGGCATCGGCATCGACCCGCTGTCCTTTCCCGTGCTGGTCATCGGCACCCCGCTGTGCGCCGTCGCCGGTGCGCAGCTGGGGCATCTGATCGGCGCGAAGGTGGGCCGCAAGCTCTTCGACAAGCCCGATTCGCGGTTGTTCAAGCGCGAGCACGTCGACAAGGCCGAGTACTACTTCGAGAAGTTCGGCCCCGCCAAGGCCGTGGTGATCGCGCGCTTCGTGCCGATCGTCCGCACGTTCATGAACCCGGTCGCGGGCGTGCTGGAGATGCCCGCGCGCACGTTCTTCCTGTGGAACGTGATCGGCGGCGTGCTCTGGGTCGAGAGCATGCTGTTCATCGGGCACTTCCTGGGCAACCAGGTCGACCCCGACAAGATCGACAAGTACATCCTGCCCGGCGTCTTCCTCATCGTGCTGATCTCGGTCATCCCGATCATCGTCGAGGTCGTCAAGAGCCGCAGGAACGGCGGCCACCAGGTTCCCGTGCCGCAGGGCAAGCACCACCGCGTCCCGTAGACCTCCAGGAGCGTTGGCTACCCTCCGACTATGGGGCGCCATCGGTCCGACCCGATGGGGGCGGCCCGCCTGGTGCTGATCGGGCTGGGGGCCGCCCTCCTGCTGGTGCTCGTCTTCGTCGGAGGTCGCGCGCTGCTCGGCACCCTCTCGACGGAGACCCCGGCCCCCACGGCGTCCGCGACCCCGAGCGCGGCGCCCACGGAGAGGACGGCGACGCTCAGGATCGCGTGTGTGGCGGAGATCTGCCCCGTGGTGCTGGTGCGGGTGCCAGGCGGGGACGTGCTCAACGACCGTGACCTGACCAGGGGCGAGGAGATCGTCTACTACGAGCCCGAGCTCGACGTCGCCGTCGGCGACACGAGCACGGTCGAGATCACGGTGAACGGCACGCCCAGGCCCAGGGGCAGGCCCGGCCAGCAGGAGGCCTTCACCGTCAGCCGGACAACCCCAGGTCCGACAGGGTGAAGGCGCTGCGGTACTCGACGCCCTCCTCGGCCATTCTCGGCGCCGCCCCTCGCTCGACGATCGTGGCGACGGCGACCACCTCGGCACCCGCCTCGCGGGCGGCGGCGACGGCGGTCAGCGGCGAGCCGCCGGTGGTGGAGGTGTCCTCGACGACGAGCACCCTGCGGCCCTTGATGTCGGGGCCCTCGATCCTGCGCTGCATGCCGTGCGCCTTCTGCGCCTTGCGCACCACGAAGGCGTCGAGGGTACGGCCCCGCGCCGCTGCCGCGTGCATCATGGCCCCTGCCACCGGGTCGGCGCCCAGCGTGAGCCCGCCGACCGCGTCGTAGTCGAGGTCGGAGGTCAGGTCGAGCATGACCCTGCCGACGATCGGCGCCGCCACTCCGTCGAGGGTGATGCGCCGCAGGTCGAGGTAGAAGTCGGCCTCGAGGCCCGAGGAGAGCACGACTCTGCCGTGCACGACGGCCTTCTTCTGGATCTCGGCCAGCAGGTTCTCGCGGTCAGTCATGTCCACAAGCTTAGAGTCGCCAGTGCGTCGCGGTAGCGGTCGGGGAGCGCGACGACCTCGACGACGCCCGCGTCGCGCAGCCGCCTGGTCCTCGGCCTGGTCGTCAGCGCTGCCGCCCGGCCGTGGCCCAGCCGTACGAGGGTGTCCCCCAGCGGGAAGACCTCCCGCAGCAGGGCCGCCACGTGCAGCAGCGCGGCGACGCGCTCCCACGTGTCGGCGACGGTCACGGTGACCACGACGAGGCAGTGCCGGCGAGCGGTGCCCTCACGGTAGATCTCGGCCAGCCTGGTGCGCAGGTAGGCCACGCTGACCAGGCCGGTGAGCGGGTCCTCGCAGCGCAGTTCGCCGATCGGCGCGAAGCCCGCCTCGGCCCAGCCCGTGGCGAACGAGCGCAGCGCCGCCAGCGGCGGGTTCGCGCTGCCGAAGAGGCGGAAGAGCGCGGCCAGGTCGGTCATGCCCTCGGCGATGCCCACGCCCGCTCGGGCGCGGGCGTCGCCGAGGGCCATGCAGGCGCGGGTCAGGCCGTGGCCCCTGTTCACGGCCTTGATCGCCTGCTCGACGGCGGGTGTCCACCAGTCGTCGGGCATCGCCCAGCCGGTGGCCAGGCTCCCTTCGCGCCACAGCGCGCACAGGTCCTGGGTGTCGTCGTCCATGTGCTGCGCGGCGCCGGCAAGGGAGCGCCACTCCTCCTCTCGGATACAAAGACTGGCTTTGGGGTTAGTCATGACGCGGAATGAGGAATGATTCGAGCGGCAACTCCAGGTAATCGTGAGGTCACTATGAGTGTCGAATTGCCGCAAAGTGATGCGCATCTCCTCGAATCAGCGCGAAGAGGCAATGCCGCTGCGTTCGGAGAGCTCTGGGAGCGTCACGTCGGTGCCGCCCGCTCGCTCGCCCGCCAGCTGGTCAGGGGTGAGGAGGTGGTGGAGGACGTGGTCGCCGAGTCCTTCACCAAGATCATTGAGCTGGTCGGGCGCGGTGGTGGCCCCGAGGCGGCCTTCAGGCCGTACCTGCTGACCGTGGTGCGCCGCACGATCTACGACAGGGGCAGGGTCGAGAGCCGCCAGGTGACCACGGGGGAGATCGAGGTGTTCGACCCCGGTGTGCCGTTCGTCGACCCCGCGCTGACCGGGCTGGAGAAGTCGCTGATCGCCAAGGCGTTCCTCTCCCTGCCCGAGCGATGGCGCCTGGTGCTGTGGCACACCGAGGTCGAGAACGCCAAGCCCGCCGACGTCGCGCCCATGCTGGGCCTGTCGCCCAACGGGGTGGCGGCGCTGGCCTACCGGGCCCGCGAGGGGTTGCGCCAGGCCTATCTGCAGATGCACCTGGCCGGAGCGCCCCTCCAGGAGTGCAGGCCGGTGCTCGGCAGGATGGGCGCGTACGTGCGGGGCGGGCTCGCCAGGCGCGAGAGCAAGAACGTCGACGATCACATCGACGCCTGCGCCGAGTGCCGCTCGGTCTTCCTCGAGCTGGCCGACGTCAACCAGGGCCTGCGCGTCATCGTCGGCCCGCTGTTCGTCGGGCCCGCCTTCGCCGCCTACGTCGCGGGCCTGGCCAAGGCGGGCGGCGCGACGGGCGGCGGCATCCTCTACGCGCTCGGCTGGATCAGGCGGGCGCCGAGGAGCCAGCAGGCCGCGGCGGCGGGAGGCGCCGCCGCCGCGATCGCCGCGGCGGTGGTGGTCATGCTGGTCTCCGACCAGAAGCCGCTGCCACCTCCCCAGGCGCTGCCCACGATCGTGGCGCAGCCGCCTCCCGCCCAGCCCGAGACGCGACCCGCGTCGCCCAGAGCGAAACCCGAGCCGCGGCCGACGCCGCCGACCGAGCGGCCACCTCCCGGCCAGGTCGGCAAGCCGGGCAAGGCCCGGCTGAGCGCCACCATCCATCCCCTTGGCGCGCTGGTGAAGGCGCAGCCCGGCATGGTGGCGGTACGGCTGCGCAACAGCGGCAGGGCGGCCAGCGAGGAGCTCGTCGCGACGGTCGACCTGCCGCAGGGCGTCTCGCTGATCCCCGCGCAGACGAAGGGCGGCTCCGTGGGCCTGACCGAGCCCGTGGGCACGGTCGACGGCTGGTCCTGCAGGCCGGAGGGCGACGGCGCCAGGTGCGTCAGAGGGCCGCTCGCCGCGGGCGGGGCGACGGCCGTCTTCCTGCGCGTGGTCGTGGCCGCGCACGCGCCGGAGGGAGCCGGTCCCGCCGTACGGATCTCCTCGGGCGGGGTCAGCGTCAGGGCCAGCGCGAGCGCGGGCGTGAAGGCGGAGGGCGCGCCCGCCCGCTTCGCCACCGACGGGAAGGTGGTCGTCAAGGCGGTCGGCAACACGCTGCTCACCTGCCCAGGCGACCGCAACGGCTGCGAGGAGGCGGGCGCGCTGAGGGACGGCGGCAGGCGCGACAACGACCTGTGGCCCATGCGGCCGCTCGATACCGACAAGGTCCTGGCCACGAAGTCCTCCAGCGGCGCCCGCCTGGAGCTGCCGAGCGGCGGGCGGGTCGTGTGGGCGGGGCTCTACTGGTCGGCGACAGCCAAGGTGACGGGGCCGATCAAGTTCAGGGCCCCGGGCGTCAGGCGCTACCGCACGATCGTGCCCGACAGGGTCATGCGAAGGGAGCTTCCCGCAGGCCCCGGCTACCAGGCCTTCGCCGACGTCACCCAGTACGTCAGCGACAGCAGGGGCAAGGGGCTGTGGTGGGCAGCCGACGCGCCGATGAAGGAGGGGATCTCCGAGCACGCGGGCTGGAGCCTGGTGGTGATCGCGACCGACCCCCGCAGGCCCTACAGCCAGGCGGTCATCCTCGACACGGCCACGGTCGTCGGCGGCGACGATCCGCGCATCGAGCTGCCGCTGGGCGGGCTGATCCCGGCCGCGAGCCCCGCCGACATCGAGCTGGTCACCTGGGAGGGCGACGCCGACCTCCGAGGCGACAGGGTCTCGGCCGGCACCCCCCTCGGAGGCGACCGCGACCCGGGCAACGTCTTCGACAGTTCGTCCAACGGGGCCACAGGATTGACATTCGGGGTCGACGTCGACTCGTTCACCGCCACACTGGGGGAGGAACCAACGCTGAGAATCTCCACGAAGACAGATGTCGTGCTGTTCGGTGTGGCTGCCGTGAGCGTCCGCGCCAGGTCGTGACCCCGAACAGGACAAACTGGTACGGTCTGCGGGAATCCGCCGGCGTATCGCCGTTTCGCCGGGATTCACCCTCGAACGATCAGATGCTTCATTACCCTGAGAGAGGGCCGCCGAGTCCGGCTCTGGCGGTGCGGAGCCGGTAGGGGTCGGGCCACGAGAAAGGGGCGGTGTCAGTGGATCGCTGCGCGCTGTTCGTCGACGCTGGCTATCTGCTGGCCGATGGCGCGATGGCTGTACATGGGACCCGCCATCGAGAAGCCGTCTCCTGGGACTACCCGGGGCTGCTGCAACTGATGACCAACCTGTCGCGCGAGCGCACGGGCCTGCCGTTGCTGCGCTGCTACTGGTACGAGGCCACCGTCGAGGGCAGGCGCACGCCCGAGCACGACGTGCTCGCCGACATCCCCGGGCTCAAGCTGCGCCTGTCGCGCATCAGGCCGGGCCGCCGCGAGGGCGTCGACGCCCAGGTGCACCGCGACCTGATGACGCTGGCGCGCAACAGCGCCATCTGCGACGCGGTCGTGGTCAGCGGCGACGAGGACCTCGCCCAGGTCGTCTGCGACGCGCAGGACCTCGGCATCCGCGTCACCGTGGTGCACATCGCCGCCGACGGCGGCTGGGCGGTGTCGCGATCGCTGCGACAGGAGTCCGACGACCTCATCGAGATCGGCGGCGGGCACCTGCGGCCCTACGTCAACCTGGTCACCGGCTCCACCGACGCCTCCAACGGCGCTCAGCCGGTCAGCAACGGCCAGGCCACCCACGCGCTGCCGCCGAGCCCGCAGCCCTCGCTCCAGCAGTCCTCTCCTCCCGTCGTCCAGCCGGGCAGCCACTCCGCCGCCCACCTGGCCAACGCGCCCACGCAGGGCCAGCCGCTCCCACCCTCACAGGGCCAGCCGCTCCCGCCCTCGCAGGGCCAGCCCCTTCCTCCCTCGCAGGGCCAGCCTCTCTCGCCCTCGCAGGGCCAGCAGCTTTCGCCCTCGCAGGGCCGCGGGCAGAGCTCTCCGCCGCCCGCGCTGCCGGCCTACCCGAGCTACCAGGCCGACCCGCCGTCCGCTCCGCAGCAACAGCAGCCCGCGCCCCAGCCCCAGCCGCAGCAGCCTCCGCAGGTCACGCACAGCCCGACAGGGCCGATGCAGACCACCGGGCAGTTCCCCTCCCCTTCCAGCGGCGGCACCTACCAGCCTGCCCCGCTCGGCGCCTACACCGGGCCGCAGCCCGCCCCCGTCGTCGCCCCCGCCACCGCGGGAGCCGCCACGACCCTGGCCGACGCGGTGAAGGCCGCGCACAAGGAGGGGCACGACTTCGGCGAGTCCGTCGCGAGGGACGCGCCCGCGCTGTGGCTGGAGGCGGTGCTGGCCCGCAAGCCCCGCATGCCGTCCGACCTGGAGGCGCGGCTGCTGCAGGGCTCGTCGCTGCCCATCGACTTCCTCCTGCACGACGAGGTACGGCACGCGCTACGCCGCGGCTTCTGGGACGCCCTCGAACGCGCCCGCCGCTGAACGCGAACCGCAGCATGGGGGACAGCATGCGAAACCCCTGGTGGTGACGGTGCTGGTTGTGGTGATCAGCCGTCTACCCTGGTTCAGGGAGGGTCTCCCACCTTTTCCCCCTTGCAGGTGGTCTCGGCGATCTTTCCGCCCGCATCGAGGCATCTCATGCAGGGGGTCCCGTCTTTCTCGATCGCTGGGCCACAGAAAACCTGCCCCTTGGGCGCTCCGGGCTTCTTCGGCTCTTCGGGCTTCTTGGGCTCCTCCTTGGGCTTGTCGCCTGTGTCATCTCGCTTCTTCGGCTCGCAGTACCTCTTCTTGTATTCGCCTTTCTTCGTCTTGCACCACAAGCACCTCTTCTTCTTGCCCTTCGCCCATTTACATGGCTTGCCTTCGACGGCGGCGCACGTGGTGAGCACGGAGGCGGCGGGCGCGCTGAAGGCGCGAACCTCGACAGGCTGGACCTGCGCGGAGGCCGAAGGCACCAGGGTCGCGGCTACCAGCACTCCGGCAGCGAATGTCTCCTTGAGCATGGAGAGACCCCTTTCGATGGTCTCTCCCCATCGTGGTCCTGCCCCAGTGATGCGGGCGTGACAGCATCGTGACAGCGAAGGCGGGCAGGCCAGAGGGGTCGGCCTACCCGCGCGCCATAGGTGTCAGCTCAGGGCGTCGAAGCCGGCGCGGAGGTGGTCGAGCCGGTCGGCCAGGTCGGTTAGCGGCGAGGTCAGCCCCGGGTCGGAGGACTTGCGGGCCAGTTCGCGCACCCTCTCGAGCTCGTCCTCCACCGCCGTCAACCTGCGCGACAGCTCCGGCAGCACCGCGGGCTGGGCCGCGCTGTTGCCGGGCGGCAGCTCGCCCGCCAGCCGTTCGCGCAGCAGCGACGCCTGCTCGGTGAGCCGCTTGTTCATGTTGTAGAGCTCGACGAACACCGACACCTTCGCCCTGAGCACCCACGGGTCGAAGGGCTTGGTGAGGTAGTCGACGGCGCCCGCCGCGTAGCCGCGGAAGGCGTAGTCGGGGGCGCTGTCGACGACGGTCAGGAAGATGATGGGGATGTTGCGGGTGCGTTCGCGCCGCTTGATGTGCGCGGCGGTCTCGAACCCGTCCATGCCCGGCATCCGGACGTCGAGCAGGATCAGCGCGAACTCGGTGCCGAGGAGCGCCTTCAGTGCCTCCTCTCCCGATCTGGCCCTGACGGGGGTCAGGTCGAGAGAGCTGAGGATGGCCTCAAGGGCGATCAGGTTCTCCTCCCGGTCGTCGACCAGGAGGATCTTGGCTCGGTCTGCCATGGTCACGCCTCTTCCGCGGTGTCGGACGCCCGCCCGCGGCTGAGCCAGCCACGCAGGCGTTCGAGCAGCTGGTCGACGTCGACCGGCTTGGGCACATAGTCGGAGGCGCCGGAGGCGATGCTCTTCTCCCTGTCTCCGCGCATCACCTTGGCGGTCAGCGCGATGATCGGTAGATCGGCGAACTGCGGCATGCGCCTGATGGCCGACGTCGTGGCCCAACCGTCCATCTCGGGCATCATGATGTCCATGAGCACGAGGGCCACGTCCTCGTTGCGTTCGAGCTGTTCGATGCCCTCACGGCCGTTCTCGGCGTAGACGACGGTGGCGCCGTGCCGCTCCAGCACGCTGGTCAGAGCGAACACGTTGCGGATGTCGTCGTCGACGATGAGGATCTTGGCGCCGTCGAGGGGGTCGTCGCCCTGCCACTGCTGCGCGTTGCTCTGCTGGACCATCTCGGGCAGCGGCAGGTCGAGCGGGAGCGGCGGCTCGGGCACGAGCACCGCGTTCTGCTCCTCGACCTGCATCGTCAGCACCTGCCTGCGGGCTGCGCCGCCGTCGCGGGCGACCAGCGGGCCCGCGTAGTTGGTCGGGAGGTAGAGGGTGAACGTGCTGCCCGCGCCGAGCTCGCTGTCGACGTGGATCTCGCCGCCGAGCAGCCTCGCGATCTCGCGGCAGATCGACAGGCCGAGCCCCGTGCCGCCGTACTTGCGGCTGGTGGTGCCGTCGGCCTGGCGGAACGCCTCGAAGATGATCTCCAGCTTGTCGGGCGCGATGCCGATGCCGGTGTCGACGACCTGGAAGGCGAGCAGGTCGGTGCTGTCGCGCAGGGTGTCGTCGTCGTAGTCGACCTCGTGAGGAGCGGGCACGACGCGCAGCCGTACCTCGCCCTTGGGGGTGAACTTGACCGCGTTGGACAGCAGGTTGCGCAGCACCTGCTGCAGGCGTTGCTCGTCGGTGCGCAGCTCCTGCGGCACCCGTGGATCGACCTCGACGATGAAGGCCAGGCCCTTGTCCTGGGCGAGCGGGGCGAAGGCCGCCTCGACGTAGTCGACCAGCTTGGGCAGCGACAGCTGGGCGGGATGGATGTCCATGCGCCCCGCCTCGACCTTCGACAGGTCGAGCATGTCGTTGATGAGCTGCAGCAACGCCGAGCCCGCGCCGTGGATGGTGCGGGCGAACTCGACCTGCTGGGAGGTCAGGTTGCCCTCGGCGTTCTCGGTCAGCAGCTTGGCCAGCACGAGGAGGCTGTTGAGCGGGGTGCGCAGCTCGTGCGACATGTTCGCGAGGAACTCGGACTTGTAGCGCGAGGAGACGGCCAGCTGCTCGGCGCGCTCCTCCAGGGTGCGGCGGGCCTGCTCGATCTGGAAGTTCTGGATCTCGATGGCGCGGTTCTGCTTGGCGAGCAGCCCGGCCTTCTCCTCCAGCTCGGAGTTGGAACGGCGCAGCTCCTCCTGCTGGCGCTGCAGCTCGTCGGAGCGCTCCTGCAGCTCGCGGGTCAGGCGCTGCGACTCCTTCAGCAGGTCTTCGGTGCGGGAGTTGGCGATGATGGTGTTCATCGTGACGCCGATGGTCTCGACCAACTGCGTGAGGAAGTCGAGGTGCACCTCGCCGAAGGCGGTGAAGGAGGCCAGCTCCAGCACGCCGAGGACCCTGCTCTCGAACAGGATCGGCAGCACCACGATCTGAGCGGGCGTGGACTGGCTGAGCCCGCTGTCGATGGTGATGAAGGCGGCAGGCACGTCGTCGAGGACGATCGACCTGCCCTCCATGGCCGCCTGGCCGACGATGCCCTCGCCGGTGGCGAAGCGCTGGCGTGGCGCGCGGTCGGGCCGTACGCCGTAGCCGCCGATGAGGACCAGGTCGTGCTCCTCCCCGCTGGTGTCGACGCCGTAGAAGGCGCCGTAGCGGGCGGAGACGAGCGGGGTGAGCTCGCTCATGATCAGCTTGGCGACCTCCATGAGGTCGCGGTGGCCCTGCATCAGGCGGGAGATGCGGGCCAGGTTGGACTTCAGCCAGTCTTGCTCCTGGTTGGCCTGCGTGGTCTCGCGCAGGTTGGCCACCATGAAGTTGACGTTGTCCTTGAGCTCGGCCAGCTCGCCCTGCGCCTCGACGGCGATGGAGCGGGTGAGGTCGCCCTGGGCGACCGCGCTGGTCACCGTGGCGATGGCGCGCACCTGGGTGGTCAGGTTGCCGGCCAGCTCGTTGACGGACTCCGTCAGGCGCTTCCAGGTGCCCTCGACGCCCTCGACCCTGGCCTGGCCGCCGAGACGGCCCTCGGAGCCGACCTCTCGGGCGACTCGGGTGACCTCGGAGGCGAAGGAGGACAGCTGGTCGACCATCTTGTTGATGGTGGTCTTCAGGGCCAGGATCTCGCCCTGGGCGTCGACGTCGATCTTGCGGGTCAGGTCGCCGTTGGCGACGGCCGTGGTGACCTCGGCGATGTTGCGCACCTGGTAGGTCAGGTTGTTGGCCATGAAGTTGACGTTGTCGGTGAGGTCCTTCCACACACCGGACACGCCCTGCACCCGCGCCTGGCCGCCCAGCTGACCCTCGGTGCCGACCTCTCGGGCGACTCGGGTGACCTCGTCGGCGAAGGACGACAGCTGGTCGACCATCGTGTTGAGGGTGTCCTTGAGCTGGAGGATCTCGCCCTGGGCGTCGACGGTGATCTTCTTGGTCAGGTTGCCCTGGGCGACGGCGGTGGAGACGGCGGCGATCTGGCGGACCTGGTTGGTGAGGTTGTTGGCCATGAAGTTGACGTTGTCGGTGAGGTCCTTCCAGACCCCCGACACGCCGCGCACCTGCGCCTGGCCGCCCAGCTGGCCTTCCGTGCCGACCTCTCGGGCGACTCGGGTCACCTCGGAGGCGAAGGAGGAGAGCTGGTCGACCATCGTGTTCATGGTCGACTTGAGCTCGAGGATCTCGCCCTGGGCGTCGACGTCGATCTTGCGGGTCAGGTCGCCGTTGGCGACGGCCGTGGTGACCTGGGCGATGTTGCGCACCTGGTAGGTCAGGTTGTTGGCCATCGAGTTGACGTTGTCGGTGAGGTCCTTCCACACACCGGACACGCCCCGCACCTCGGCGCGGCCGCCCAGCTTGCCCTCGGTGCCGACCTCGCGGGCGACTCGGGTGACCTCGTCGGCGAAGGACGACAGCTGGTCGACCATCGTGTTGAGGGTGTCCTTGAGCTGGAGGATCTCGCCCTGGGCGTCGACGGTGATCTTCTTGGTCAGGTTGCCCTGGGCGACGGCGGTGGAGACGGCGGCGATCTGGCGGACCTGGTTGGTGAGGTTGTTGGCCATGAAGTTGACGTTGTCGGTGAGGTCCTTCCAGACCCCCGACACGCCGCTGACCTGCGCCTGGCCGCCCAGCTGGCCCTCGGTGCCGACCTCTCGGGCGACCCGGGTCACCTCTTCGGCGAAGGCGGAGAGCTGGTCGACCATCGTGTTCACGGTGTTCTTCAGCTCGAACATCTCGCCGACCGCGTCGACGGTCACCTTACGGCTCAGGTCGCCCTTCGCCACGGCGGTGGTCACCTCGGCGATGTCGCGCACCTGCGCGGACACACGGGACGACATGGTGTTGACGGCCTCGGTCAGGTCGCGCCAGCTGCCTGACATGCCCCTGACGCTCGCGCTGCCCCCCAGACGGCCCTCGGTGCCGGCTTCGCGGGCCACCCTGGTCACCTCGGTGTTGAACAGCGACAGCTGCTCCACCATGCCGTTGATGGCCTTGCCGAGCCTTCTGACCTCGCCTCTGGCCGAGCGGTCGAGGTCGATCCTGCGGGTCAGGTCGCCCTTGGCGACCGCGTCGATCACGTCGGCCGCTCCCGTCACGGGACTGACCAGCGCGTCGATGAGCGCGTTGACGGACTCGACGCTCTCGGCCCACGAACCCACGCCGGGCCCCGGGGTGAGGCGCTCACCGAAGCGCCCTTCTTTCACGACTTCCTTGCGCACCCGCGTCAGCTCGTTGCTGAGGTGCTCCCTGCGGTCGGCCACCTCGTTGAGCAGCAGCCGGATCTCACTCATGATGCCCGGGGGCGCGTGCGGAACCCGGCGGCGGAAGTCGCCGTCGCGCCACGCGAAGAGTGTCTCTAGGACGGGAATCAGATCTGACTCTGTATACGTCCTTTCCTCCGCAGTCGGCGCGGTCTTGGCCGTCGTCATGGGGTCTCCTCCACTCCCGGGGTGCCGCCGTGAGTGATGCAAGTCTGTCACGATGAGTAGCTCGTAGTCCTGTCCTTGGATTTACCCCAAGTCAGTGGGAAGTGTGGTAGGCACGGAACGATGACTGCTTCTTCCCGCGCGGTCCTGGCGGCAACCTTCGCGCCAGGCGAGACCGCCGTTCCCTCTGCGAAGAGGTTCACGCGCGAGGTGATGACCGCATGGGCGGCCGCCTCGGTGCTGCCTGCCGCCGAACAGCTGGCAGGTGAGCTGGCCATGCAGGTGGCCGACGCGCCCTTCGAGATCGTCTGGAAACATTACGGCGACGCCGTGCAAGTCGAGCTCAGGCAGCGGACCTCCCCTCACGGTGATCCCAAGGGCCCCTCGGTCGACGTCGAGGAGTGGGGAATCACCTTCGCGGGCGACTCCCGAGTCCATTGGGCAAGACTCACGCTACCGGGCTCGACGGACAGAGTGGCATCCGAGTGGGCCGAGGAATCGTCGCGTGGACCCCACTGGCTGGGCTTCCTCGCCGACGCGAGCGACCTGCTGGCAGGCACTCTCGACCCTGACATGGTCCCGGCGATCATCGCCCAGATCGTCGTGCCGAGGTTGTCCACCTGGTGTGCCGTCTACACCTCCGACACGGGGGCAGGCCCTCGCCGTCTGGCCTATCTGTGGCACGCCGACGAGGCGCGCATCGACGGGTTGCGCGAGCAACTGTCCGAGCTGAGCGTGCCCGACAGCGCCGCCGCCACCCTGCAACTGGCCGACTCGCAGGTCCTCGCGGTGCCGCTGATCGCGAGAGGGCGTTCGCTCGGCGCGATGTGCCTCGGCCGCCACGACCGCTTCCCCGACGAGAGCATCCAGTTCGCCGAGGACATCGCGCGGCGCGCGGCCCTGGCGATGGACAACGCCCGCCTCTACGCCCAGCAGGCGGCGGCCAACAGGGCGCTGCAGCGCAGCCTGCTGCCTCCCAACGAGCCCGAGGTCCCCGGCCTCGACTACGGCGTCGTCTACGAGCCCGCGGGCGAGGCCAACGAGGTCGGCGGCGACTTCTACGACCTGTTCAAGGCGGGCGACGAGTCCTGGCGTTTCGCGATCGGCGACGTCTGCGGCACGGGCCCCGAGGCGGCAGCCGTCACGGGGCTGGCCCGCCACACCCTGCGCCTGCTGGCCAGGGAGGGGTACGGCGTGGCCGCGGTTCTCGGCCGCCTCAACCAGGCCATCCTCGAGGAGGGCGAGCGCGCCAGGTTCCTCACGCTCCTCCACGGCGACATCACGCCCGTGGAGAGCGGCCTCGAGGTGCGCATGGTCTCAGCGGGCCACCCCGAGGCGCTGCGGCTCAAGCCCAGCGGCGTCGTCGAGGGCGTGACCACCCCGCAGTCGCTGCTCGGCGTCTTCCCCGAGGTCGTGTTCGAGGCCGACACCATCCACCTCGACCACGGCGACGTGCTGCTCGCCGTGACCGACGGCGTGACCGAGCGCCGCAGCGGAGGCCGCCTGCTCGACGACGAGGGCGGCCTGTCCAAGCTGCTCGCCGAGTGCGCAGGGCTGTCGGCGAGGGCGGTGGCCGAGCGCATCCGGAGGGGAGCGGCCGACTTCGCGCCGGAGCCGAGCGCGGACGACCTGGCGATCCTGGTCCTCCGCGCTCGCTGACTAGTCGCGCTCGACCGTGTCCTCCAGCACGATCCTGCCGATGACCTCGTACTTGGCAGGGTTGCGCGCCTTGAGGTAGAGCGCGGTGCCCGCGCCGAGTACGGCGAGGCCCACCACGATCCACGGGATCGCGGTGAAGAACGAGCTCTTCGAGGCGTCGCCTGCCGCCGCCTCCTGGTTCTGGAACAGCAGCAGCACCACGTAGGCCATCGAGAGGCCGCCCACCAGCGGAGCGATCAGCGTGCGCCACACGTTGGCGGTCTCGGGGTGCTTCTTCTTGACGTGGAAGTAGCCGATCACCGAGAACGAGCACAGCGTCTGCACGATGAGGATGGCCAGCGTGCCCAGGACCGCGAGCAGCGTGTAGATGTGCACGTAGGGGTCCATGTCCGCGGCGGCGAAGGCCAGGATCAGCACCACCGAGATGGCGGTCTGGACGAACCCGGCGATGTGCGGCGAGCCGTGCGTGGGGTGGGTGGCGCCGAGGGTGCGGGCCGTGCCCGGGATGAGATTCTCCCTGCCGAGCGCGTAGAGGTAGCGGGCGGCGCAGTTGTGGAAGGCCATCGAGCAGGCGAACGAGCCGGTCAGGATGAGGATCTTGAACAGGCCGACCGCCCACGTCCCGATGAACTGCTCGGTGGGGTTGAAGAAGATCCCCGCGAACTGCTCGGCGGCGAGCTCCGGCGCCTTGACGCCGTTGGCGGCCACCGTCATCCACGACACGAAGGTGTAGAACAGGCCGATGCCGACCACCGAGACGAGCGTGGCGATCGGGATGATCTTCTTCGGCTCGCGCGACTCCTCGCCGTACATGGCGGTCGACTCGAAGCCGACCCACGACCAGAAGCACATGAACAGGCCGAGGCCGACCGCGCCCGCCTGCACCCCCGTGGTCTGGAAGGCGTTGAGCGGGTTGAGCGTGTAGGCCATGAGGCCGTCGGGGCCTCCGCCGTTGAAGAGCGTGACGAGCGCGACCAGGCCGAGCATGAAAATCTCGGTGATCAGGAAGACGCCCAGGACCTTGGCAGTCAGGTTGATGTCGAAGTAGGAGAGGATCATGTTCAGCGCCAGGCCGAGGAAGGCGAACCACAGCCAGTGGATGTCCACCCCCGCCAGCGACTTGAAGGTGTCGTTGGCGGAGTAGGCGAAGAAGCCGATGATCGAGGCCTCGAAGACCACGTACGCCATGGTGGCCAGCAGGCCGGAGACCATGCCGACGACCTGGCCGAGGCCGTGGGAGATGTAGCCGTAGAAGGCTCCGGCCGCGGTGATGTGCTTCGACATAGCGGTGTAGCCCACGGAGAAGATCGTCAGGACGACGGTGGCGAACAGGTAGC
The DNA here is from genome assembly GCF_039535395.1 of Nonomuraea roseola. Lineage (NCBI taxonomy): Bacteria > Bacillati > Actinomycetota > Actinomycetes > Streptosporangiales > Streptosporangiaceae > Nonomuraea > Nonomuraea roseola. The sequence continues at coordinate 2,506,868 of NZ_BAAAXC010000015.1, read as the reverse complement.
CCGCGGGGACGCCGAGGCCGTTGCCGAACGCGACGACGATGGGCACGTTGCCCGTCATGGCGGTGATGGGGGCCGCGGTCGCGACGGCCATGAAGATGACGCCGACGAGTCCTACGGCGTCCCTTTTCAGACGGCTGACGCCTGGCGATTCGTTGGTGATGGTCACTGTTTCGCGCCCTTCGGCTGGGAGGTGGCGCGATGGTGACAGCAGCCGAGGCTGACAGACAAGTCGGCCGAGCCGGCCAACCTATTACGCTATGTCAGTTGTTACTACGTGTTTACGGGTGAAATTCAGCTTTATCGCCATCTGGTCGATCCGTTCGGAGACGACCAGGGCGCCGCGGCCCGCGTCGTAGTAGTGGACCTCGTGCTCGTGACCCAGCTCGGCCAGGCGGTCCACGTACTTCTCCAACTGCCGCAGCGGCGAGCGCGAGTCGTTGATGCCGGCCAGGATCAGCAGCGGCCGTTCGATCTGCTCGACGTAGGTGATGGGGGAGCTGTCGCGGTAGCGGTCGGGCTGCTCGGAAGGGGAGCCGCCGAGCAGGGCGCGCTTGTAGGCGCGCAGGCCCTCGGCCTCGTCCTCGTAGGAGGTCTCGTGACAGGCGATGGGCGCCGCGGCGATGCCCGCCGCCCACAGCTTCGGCTGGACGCCGAGGCCGAGCAGCGTGAGGTAGCCGCCCCACGAGGTGCCCGCCAGCACGATCCTGTCGGGGTCGACGATGCCCTGCGCCACCACCCGCTCCCTGACGGCCGCCACGTCGGCCAGTTCGAGGTGGCCGATCTCGCCGCGCAGCGCGTCGCGCCAGGCCGTGCCGTAGCCGGTCGAGCCCCTGTAGTTGACCCGGACGACGGCGAACCCTGCGTCGACCCAGGCCGCGACCTCGGGGGAGAAGTCGTCGGCGTCGTGCAGGTTCGGGCCGCCGTGCAGCAGGAAGACGGCGGGGAAGGGAGCCGAGCCCGTCTCGGGCCTGGAGACCAGCGCGTGGATGCGCCCGCCAGGGCCGCTGACGTCGAGGTCCTCCACGGGGACACTGGTCGGGGCCGCGGGACCGATCGCGTTCATCACCACGTGGCCGGTGCTCGAACGGATCACCGGCGGCCTGGAGGCGCTCGACCAGGCGTACTCCACGTGGCCGCCAGGCCTCGGGCGCGCCTCGTCGATGACGCCGTGAGGGGTGTCGATCAGCGTGAGGCCGCCCCCCGCCAGGTCGTAGCGGTGCAGGTAGGTGCGGGCGCGGTCGTCCCTGATGATCAGCAGCGCGCGGCCGTCGTCGTACCATTCGGCGGTCAGCTCGCCCGGGTCCTTCAGCCAGATCTCGCGCTGCTCGCCCGTCTTCGGGTCCCAGACCAGGGGCTCGTGGCGCAGGCGGCGCTCGTGCAGGGTGAGCAGACGGCGGTCGCCGGGGTTGGGCGCGAAGCGCAGGCCGGCGACGCCCTTGCCGGGGCCGTCGTACAGCTCGCCGACCACCTCGCCGCACTGCTTGACGACGCGGAGCGCCGGGTGCCTGAAGTCGCCGTGCTCGCTGTGGTTGATGGCGATGAACTCGCCGTCGAGCGACATGTCGCTGACCCAGGAGGCCTCGGTGTGCTCGTACAACAGGTGGCTGGATTCACCTGGCCGTACGAGGTGGGTGGTGAAGCCGCCCGGGCGGGCGAGGCTGACGGCGGCGACGCCCGTGGTGGACAGGGCCAGGCCGCCCGGCTGGCCAGGCTCCAGGTCGGGGGCGACGGGCTCGTCGGGACCGCCGGTGAAGCGCTGGCGCAGCCAGATGCCGAGGTCGTCGCTCTCGGTGTCGGCGAACCAGTAGATCCACTGGCCCGTCGGGTCGAGGGCGGCGTGCCTGGTGCCGTGGGCCTGCGTGGTGACCTGGCGGGTGACGCCCGTGGTGCGGTCCCAGGCGTAGATCTCCCAGGTGCCGGAGGCGTTCGAACGGTAGAGAGCGCGGTTGGGGGCCTGACGTGCCCAGACGGGCAGCGTCATGCTGGGCGCCCGGAACCTGGCCTGCCAGCGCTCCTCCGCCTTCATCCGCCCCTCCCCTCCTCAGTTGCCGTCCAGTATCGCGTCTGGGTCACAGAAATACCTGAGGAATGTGAGGGAATTTCGGACTAAATGCCCCATCAGTAACATGAGCCTCGGATGTCCGTCAAGAAGATGGTCTTGATTCGGCGGCTGATTCAAAGATAGACAGTCGAAAACTCGCCACTGCTGAGGTCCATTCCGGAAATTTCTGGATTTGGTGGTGAAGGGTGTCGGGGTCCTTGTGCCACGCGCTCGGTCCCATCTCCACCACCTTCGCCACATCCGCCCTCGACAGGGGCATCTCGAACCGTACGGCCCGAGTGTCGACCTCTTCGAACCCTCTCAGACTCTCGGCGACCCTGTGCTCTTTCGCCTCGTCCACCGAGAGCAGGCCCAGCTCCTCGACCAGCGGGCTCAGGTGCTCCTTCGAGGGGGTCACCACCACGAGCCTGCCGCCAGGCCGCAGGATCCTCGCGAACTCCGGGCCGTTGCGCGGCGCGAACACGTCGATCACGACGTCGGCGACCGCGTCGCCGATCGGCAGCGGCTTCCACACGTCCGCCACGAACGCCCCCATCCTGGGGTGCGCCCTGGCCGCCCGCTTCACCGCGTGCTTGGAGATGTCGAACGCCAGCCCGGTGGCCCCAGGGAGAGCGTCGAGCACGGCGGCGCCGTAGTACCCGGTCCCCGCACCGGCGTCCACCACGACAGGACCGCGGCGACCGCCGCCCGCCTCGTGTCCTCCGGCGTCCGCAGGGAGCGGGGCGCGCTCGTGGACGGCCGCTGCGAGCGAAGCGTGCTCGTGGACGGCCTCGGCCAGCGCGCCGGCGAGCTGCGCGTAATGTCCCGCAGCGAGGAAGTCCGCCCTCGCCGCCACCATCGCGGGGCTGTCGGCGGTGCCGGGGGCCTGGGAGCCGGTGAGCAGGCTGACGTATCCCTGCCTGGCGACGTCGAACCCGTGCCCCTGGCCGCAGCGCAGCGATCCGCCGGTGAGGCGGAGGCCGTCTCGGCAGACGGGACAGGCGAGGTAGTCGACGATGTCAGCCAGCATCCCCCCATCATGACGCCCACCCCGAGATCCCTGGACTCCCGGCATGCCACGCCGATTATCAGCAGCCTGTGTCGATCGCTGGGGCGGTTGGGAGACCGTGTGGTGGACCGCGGGCCGGCACGTGCTCCAGTCGGTCGGCCCGGTGCTCGCGCTGCGTGCCGTACAGAAGAAGGCGCCCAGACTGCCACGCGCGCTCGACACCTCGGAGGAGGGCTTCGACGGCGGTGTGTCCGAGGAACTGGGGAGCGGGGACGACGTGATGGTCGCCATGCCGGGGAATGTCGCCTTCCAGACCCTCACCGAGATGGGTCTCCTGAGCGGGACAGGCGAGTCGTACCGCAGTGGTTGATCATGATGTATCCGGGGCGGGAGAAGGGGCCCAGGACGTACGTGAAGGGGCGGTGAGGCTCAGGGCGTCGTCGTCGCGGCGAGTGTGAGGAAGGCCGCGTTGGAGGACGTCTCGCGGAGCTTGGAGATGAGCAGCTCCATGCCCTGCTGCCGGTCGAGCCCCGCGAGCATGCGCCGCAGCTTCCACACGACCCGCTGCTCGGCGGGGTGCATCAGGTCCTCTTCGCGCCTGGTGCTCGAGGTCTCGAGGTCGACGGCGGGGAAGAGTCTGCGCTCGGCGAGCGCGCGGCTGAGCCGCAGCTCCATGTTGCCCGTGCCCTTGAACTCCTCGAAGAAGGAGTCGTCCATGCGCGAGCCGGTCTCGACGAGCGCGGTGGCGAGGATGGTGAGGGAGCCGCCGCCCTCGACGTTGCGCGCGGCGCCGAAGAAGCGCTTGGGCGGGTAGATGGCGCCGGTGTCGATGCCGCCTGACAGGATGCGTCCCCCGCTGGGGGCGAGGTTGTTGTAGGCGCGGCCGAGCCTGGTGAGCGAGTCGAGCAGCATGACGACGTCGTGTCCCTGCTCGACCAGGCGCTTGGCCCGCTCGAGAGCGAGCTCGGCGAGCGCGGTGTGCTCCTTGTCGGGACGGTCGAAGGTGGAGGCGACCACCTCGCCCGCGATGTTCCTACGGATGTCGGTGACCTCCTCGGGGCGCTCGCCGACCAGGACCACCATGAGGTGGACCTCGGGGTGGTTGCGGGAGACGGCCTGGGCCAGCGCCTGCAGGACCATCGTCTTGCCGGCCTTGGGCGGGGCGACGATGAGTCCGCGCTGGCCCTTGCCGATGGGCGCGATCAGGTCGACGACCCTGGTGGTCAGCGACTCGGTCTCGATGTTCAGCCGGTCGCGGGGGTGGACGGGGGTCAGGTCGGCGAAGTGCGGGCGGTCGCGCCATGAGGTGTGACCGTTGACCGACTCGATCGAGACGAGCTTCGAGCCGGCGACGGTGGCGACCACATGGTCGCCGGGGCGCAGGCCGAACTGCTTGATCCGCTCGGGCGGCAGCCGTACGTCGTCGGAGCTGTGCCGGTAGCCGGAGGAGCGGAGGAACGTGCCGTCCAGCAGGCCGCTGACCTGCCGGATGGGCGTGGTGGTACGGGGACGGGGGATGGTCTGGACAGACATGAGGGACCCTCCTCGAGGGCACGCCTGGGTGACAGGCGGTGAGTAAGAAAAAAGAGGTCGGGCCCTCAGAGAACGGGGCCCTTCAGGTGAAGTCAGCGGAGCTTCAGACGCTCAACGCTGTTTCGCAAGATATCACGGCAAACGCGGCGCGCAAGGTTTCTATTCCGCTTTCCCCACGACCTCGCCATCTCCCGGAGCACAATCTGTCAAGCGCCCTGCAGGGCTTCTGCAATCAGCGGAGGCTTCCATGGAACTGCGAACTCCAAGGGGGATGACATGAACAAGACCCACTGCCCCAGGTGCCACACCACCCTCGACGAGGGGCCGATCATGTTCCGCTGCGCCCGCTGCAGGCGCGCGGTTTTCGCGGCCGATGTGGAGACCGAGTACGTGCCGCGGCTAGCGTTGACGGATGCCGCATAAGCCAAGAAAAGTAGCCGACGTCGAGATCACCCCGCTGTGTGACGCCGTCGGCCCGATGGGCCCCTCGCTCCGACTGCCGTTCCTCGAGACCTTCCTCGGCGCGGAGGTGGACGAGGGCGAATGGATCCTGCACTTCCACTGCTTCCTGATCCGGGACGGCAAGGGCCACGTCACCCTCGTCGACACCGGTATCGGACCCACCTCCACCTGGGCCCCTGCCCCGGGCAGGCTCCACAGCGAGCTGGCCGCCGCAGGGGTGGCCCCCGCGGACGTCGGCACGGTGATCATCACTCACCTGCACAGCGACCACGCCGGTGGCACGATCCTGGACGGCGCGCCGGTGTTCGCCAACGCCCGCCACGTCGTCCAGCGCGCCGAGTTGGAGGGCAACGGCTTCCTCGACCCGGTCAAGGAGCTGCTGCACGTGGTCGACGGCGACGAGGAGGTCGCCCCCGGCGTGGTGGTCAGGCTGACGCCCGGCCACACGCCCGGGCACCAGTCGGTCGAGGTCGGCGAGTTCACCATGGTCGGCGACGTCCTGCACCATCCGGTGCAATTGGCCGATCCGTCGATCCGCTACGTCTACGACGACGACTCCGACCTGGCCGCGAAGACGCGCTTGGAGCTAGTCGGCAGGCTGCGCGCGCAGGGCGCCCTGCTGGGCACCTCCCACTTCCCCGAGCCCTTCGTCGAGCTGGGCTAGCAGCCTGCGGGCCTTGGCGCGGTAGCGCAGCACCTGCACCGCGCCGAGCAGCCACACCGGGTACTGCACGGCCATCGCCCAGTGGTAGTCGCCCGTGAGGTCCATGGCGACGCCGACCAGCGCGATCACCGACATGGAGGCCAGGAAGCCGCCGCCGTTGACGATGCCCGTGGCCGCGCCGATGCGGCCCGCGGGGTTGAACGTCCTGGCGTAGTCGAAGCCGATCATCGAGCCGGGCCCGTTCGAGGCGAGGACGACGATCAGCGCCACCAGCAGCCACAGCGGCGCGCGTCCCGGCCACAGCAGCACCGCCGTCCAGACCAGCGCCGTGGCGCCGGTGATGCCGAGCACCAGCCACGACCTGCGCAGCGGGAAGCGGCCCGCCAGGTAGCCGAGGATCGGCCCGCAGATCATGCCCACCACGGTCAGCGTGGACAGCAGCACGCCCGCGGTCGCGGGGGCCAGCCCCTGGCCCTGGACGAGGTACGGGTAGCCCCACAGCAGCATGAACGCCGCGGCCGAGCACTGGGTGGCCGCGTGGGTCCACATCCCCAGCCTGGTGCCAGGCTGCATCCACGCGGCCTTGAGCCCGGGTGCGCGGTGGACGGCGGACGGGCGTCCGTCGCGCAGGACGGCCGCGACGAGGACGGTCGCCACCAGGCCCAGGGCGGCGGCGGCGAGGAAGGTGGGGGTCCAGCCGTACGCGTGGAGCGAGCCGATGATCGGCACGGTGGACGCGATCGCGCCGAACTGGCCGATGAGCCCGGTGAGCTGCACCATCACGGGGTTGCGGCGCGGCGGGAAGGAGAGGTTGACCAGCCTGATCACGCTGATGAACGTCATCGCGTCGCCCGCGCCGACCAGCATCCTGGCCGCCAGCCCGAGCAGGAGGTCGTCGGCGAAGGCGAAGACGACCTGGCCGCACGACATGACCAGAGCTCCGATGACCAGCATGCGCTTGGAGCCGAGCCTGTCGACCAGCACGCCGACGGGGATCTGCATGACCGCGTAGACGAGAAGCTGCAGCATGGCCAGCGTGGCCAGGCCCGACGCGCCCAGATCGAGGCGGGCGGCGGCCTCCAGGCTGGCGACGCCGAGCGACTGCCGGTGGAAGACCGCGACGAAGTAGGCCAGGACGCCCGTCACCCAGAAGATCAACGCGCGTCGTGTCATGGGGACATATCCTATCTTTTTACTCGGAAGTCACCGGAGCCGGGGGTTGGTCGCCTCCGCGTTGTAGGTTGATCGACGTGAGCGTGGACATGGAGTACTGGGAGTCACTGCACCGGGTGGTCGTGGGCGCCGGCGCCTACATCACCGACCGGCAGGGCAGGGCGCTGCTGGTCAACCCCAACTACCGTCCTCACTGGGGCTTCGCGGGCGGATCCGTGGACGAGGGGGAGCACCCCGCCCAGGCCTGCGCCCGCGAGGTCGAGGAGGAGCTGGGCCTCACGCTACCCGTGGGCGAGCTCCTGGTCGTCCACTGGGCGGGCATACGCGAGGACAGGCCGTACCCGCTGATCCACTTCCTCTTCGACTGCGGCGTCATCGACGCCGACACCCCGGTCAAGCTCCAGGCCGAGGAGCTCGACGACTACGGCTTCTTCACCGAGGAGGAGGCCGCGGCGCTGCTGCCGCCGTGGGCGCACGACAGGCTGTGCGCCGCCGCCGCGGCCCGCGCGGCCGGCGCGACCCGCTACCTGCCCCCGGTCAGCGCGGGCTGATCCGACAGCAGGGCGGGCGGCAACGTCACCGCCGCCGTGATCCCCCCGTACGGCGAAGGCCGCAGCCGCACGCCGATCCCGTGCCTGGCCGCCAGCCTGGACACCACGAACAGGCCCAGCCTGTCACTCTCGGCCAGGTCGAACTCGGGTGGCTCGGCCAGGCGCGCGTTGAGCTGGTCGAGCTCGGCGGGCGGCAGCCCGAGCCCTCGGTCCTCCACCTCGATCAGCAGCCCCTCGGGCACGGTGAGCGCCCGCACGTCCACCCTGGTCTGCGGCGGTGAGAACAGGGTCGCGTTCTCCACCAGCTCGGCCAGCAGGTGCACGACGTCCGTCGCGGCCGCTCCCGCCACGGCCGTCTTCGGCGGCTGCGGCACCTCGACCCTCGCGTACTCCTCGACCTCGGAGACCGCCGCCCTCAGCACGTCGACCGCGGGCACGGCGTTGCGCCAGCCCCTGCCGGGCGCCTGGTCCGACAGGATGATCAGGCTCTCGGCGTGCCTGCGCATGCGGGTGGTGAGGTGGTCGAGCTTGAACAGGTCCTCGAGCGTCTCGGCGTCCTCGGCGCGCCGCTCCATGCCGTCCAGGTGCAGCAGCTGGCGGTGCAGCAGCGACTGGTTGCGCCTGGCCAGGCTGACGAAGACGTGCCGCACGCCGTCGCGCAGCTTGGCCTGGTCGACCGCCGCCTCGACGGCGGTGGACTGGACGGTGTTGAAAGCGTGGACGATGTCGCGCACCTCGGTGGTCTGCGCGTCGAGGACGAGCGGTTCGACCTGGTGGTCGGAGGCGCCCTTGCGCAGGCGGTCGATGAGGCCGGCCAGCCGTACGTCGGCCAGTTCGGTGGCCGCGTCGCGCAGCCCGGCCAGCTCGCGCACCAGGACGTGCCTGAAGCGCAGGGAGAGCAGGAGCGAGGCGACGACGGCGAGCAGACCCAGGCCCCCTGCCACGCCGATCTTGACCAGGATGCTCGTCGCGGTGGGGCTGACGCGATCGACGAGACCCTGCGTCACCTCGGACTGGTTGCGCTCGACGGCTTTCGCCAGGTTCTCACTGCTGGAGCGCCAGGTGATGGAGGTGGCGGGCAGCCCGTTGGCGGTGGCCTGGCCGCGAATGGCGTCCTCGATCGCGACGAAGTCGCGGTAGACGGGCGCCGCGGTCAGCTGGCGGTAGGCGGCGTCGAGGCCGGGCCCGAGGTGGGTGAGCGCCTGGGCGTGGAGGAGTCTGCGGGTGGCCGACATCTCGGTGAAGAGCGCGCGCTCGCTCGGGCCGACCCTGCCGGTCGCGAGCACGTGCACGATCATCGCCCGCTCCCTCGACAGCAGCTCCTTGGCCTCGCCGAGCATGCTGACCGACCTGGCCAGTCGGTAGAGCGCCATGTCGGGGACCAGGATCATCTGGTCGTACATGCGGAAGGAGGCGTCGACGACGTCGCTGTAGGTGGTGATCATCGCGATCGTGTCGATCGTGCGCGCGTCGACACCTCTGCGCAGCTCCGGAATGCGGTCCAGCTCGTCGTTGAGCGCCTTGAGCTGGACGGCCATCTCCGGTGACACGTTCTCCTGCAGGCTCGCGCGCCGGCGGAAGGCGGCCACGGCGGTGTCGGTCCTGCTGCGCTGGTTGATGAGCTCCCTGTACGGCGCCGCTGACGACAGGAACTCGGTCGAGGTCAGCCGTTCACGCTGGAGCTGGATGTTGACCTGCTCAGAGGGGTCGGCCAGGTTGGTGACCAGATTGTTGATCTCCAGGAGGCGCAGTCCGTCGCCGGCGGTCAGGCTCGCCGCGAACGCCCACAGACCGACCAGCGAGATGAGCGGGACGGACAGCAGAACCAGAAGCTTGAGCGCGATGGGGCGGCCGGGCCGGGTGAGGCGCCTTTTCATGGTGAGATCGTCTCGCAGATCACACCCCTTTTGGGAGGTTTCCCGTGCGGTTGCCCCGGTCAATGTCTGGATGGACGATCGCCGTCTTCGGCTTCCTGGCCTTCGCGCTCGGCCTTCTCGGTCTTCTCCGCCCCGACAGCCTGCTCGGACTGCTGGGCTTCGAGGTGGTGGAAGCACGGGGCCCCGGTGACTACACGAAGGTGTACATGGCCGCGTCGTCGATGGCGGCGGTCAACATGGGCGTGTACTACATGCTGGCCGCGGCGTCCGACTGGCGGCCGTTCTTCCTGTGGACGGTGCCGTTCAGGCTGGTCACGTGCGCGGTGTTCAGCACGCTGGTGATCACGGGCGCCGCTCCCTCGGAGTTCCTCGGGGTGGGGCTGTGGGAAGGGCTCGGCGCCCTGATCACCGGTTACGCGTTGTGGCGCGAGCGTTCGTCGGTAGGCGACCCGGCGACCAGGTGATCGTCGGTGTGCCTGGCCTGGCGCGGGACGGTGTCCGTCGTCGTCGCCGGGCTGTCGTCCTCGTGCAGCTTGCGCTCCAACTGCCGCTTCTCGTCCTCGAGCTTGGCCACGCGGTCGTTGGCCTGGGCTCTGGCCTCGCGCAGCTTGCGCCGGCGTACGGCCGACCTGCGCGAACCTGAAGCGATCATGGAAATGCCGAGGAGCAGCACGCCCGCCGTCACCGCACCGGTGAGGAACATCTCCAGGTGCGACGGTTGGAAGACATAGCCGAAAACTGTGTAGGTGGTATCGGGCTCCATGGCGATCACGTAGATCGCCGCAGCCGCGAGCAGGACCAGGATCAGGCCCAACACGATCATTTGACCTCACCTCTCTTCAGAGCCTGGTCCCATCTGCCCAGTAATGATGGAGTCATGCGACCAGACACGGGCCAGGTGCTGCACTTCTCGGAAGACCCCACGATCAAGAAGTTCGTCCCGCACGTGGCGAAAACCTCGCGGCAGACGAGGCCCTACGTCTGGGCCGTCGGCTTCGACCGCTGCCCCGACTACTGGTTTCCGCGCCACTGTCCTCGGGCGATGGCGTGGAAGGGCCAGGACACCAGGCCGTGGGACGTCGAGCGCTTCGTGGGCGCGGGCTGTGGAGAGCGCGTGCACGCCATCGAGTACGGCTGGCTCAAGGCCATGATGGAGGTGCGGTTGTACGCCTACAGGCTGCCCGCCGACCCGTTCGTCCCGATCGGGCAGCCGCCGCACGCCGTGGTCGCCGAGGAGCCCGTCGTGCCGCTCGGCCCGCCCGAGCCCGTCTCCGACCTCATCGAGCTGCACGAGGAGGCCGGGATCCAGCTGCGCGTGCTGGACAATCTCTGGCCGTTCTGGAACCAGGTGACGGCCAGCACGATGGAGTTCAGCGGGATACGGCTGAGGAACGCTCGGCGATCAACGAACTGAGCTGCCGCACGGTCATCGACCCTGGCCGCCTGCGCTCGCGAGCGGCTCTGACGGCCTCACGCTGCAGCACCTCGTTGACCGGGGTCGGCACGCCGTGCAACCTGCCGAGCAGCGTGATCTCGCCGTTGAGGTAGTCGGCCTCGATGGAGCCGCTGCCCTTGGCCAGGCTCTGCCACGACGAGCCGCCGCCGCGCTCGATGCCCTCGATGTCGCCGGTCGCGACCTGCTCGCCGCCCTGGTGGGCGAGGCCCGCCGCCGCGAGCACGGCGGCGCCCTCGGCTCTGGCCTGGCCGAACAGCTCGTTGATGCCGGGGGCGCGGCCGCACAGCGCCTCGACGGCGTTGCCGAGGTTGCTGAGCAGCTTGCCGTACTTCCACGGCATCACCTCGGCCACGGCCTGGGCGGCGAACGCGCTCTTGGACAGGTCGGCGGCGATCGTTTCCGACAAGTCATCCACACCCTGTGGATAACGCCCGACGTACAGCGCGCCGGACAGCGGCGTGCCGTACGCGGCCACCAGGCCCGGCTCCAGGTGGAGGGCGGGCAGGTAGACGCACATGCCGTAGACGTGCTCGAAGCGGCGCGACGCCATCCGCTCGTTGGCCACGCCGTTCTGCGCGCACACCACCGGCAGATGGCGCGGCCACGGGTCGAGCGCGGCGAGTGTGTCCTGCGACTTGGTCGCCACGATCAGCACGTCGCCGTCCACGGGCCCGTCGGCGACGGGCACCTTCACCGTCTCGTCGACGTCGGGTGTGACCAGGCGCAACCCCGTGGTCCTGAGCGCCTCGTAGTGCGCTCCTCGCGCGATCAGGACGACATCGTGCCCGCTCTGGTGGAGGCGACCGCCGATCGTCCCGCCGATCGCTCCTGCCCCGATAATGATGTAACGCACGTCGTAAGCATGTCATTTTTTGGGGGCGCGCTTCCGTTCGCCCGTTCGCGCAGGATCGTCTTCAGCACCCGCCAGCCGTCCCGTACCGCGTGCAGGTTGCTCACCCCGTGGATGCGGCACCGCTCGTGGCTCGGGACCTCGCGGATGTCCAACCCCGCCTGGGCCGCCCTCACGTTCATCAGCGTCTCGATCTCGAAACCGTCGCAGTCGAGCGCCATGGCCTCCAGGTGGCGTGACCAGAAGGCGTTGTAGCCGTAGCAGAGGTCGGTGTAGCGCGTGCCGTAGAGCCGGTTGGTGATGAAGGTCAGGACCCTGTTGCCGAAGGAGCGGGTCGGGCTGATGTCGTCGGAGCCGCCGCCTTCGACGTAGCGCGAGCCCTTGGCGAAGTCGGCGCCCTCGACCAGCGCCTGGACGAAGAGGGTGATCTCGCGGCCGTCGGTGGAGCCGTCCGCGTCGATCATGACGATGATGTCGCTCTTGGCAGCGGCGAACCCTTCGGTGAGCGCGTTGCCCTTGCCGCGCCTGGTCTGCGTGACGACGCGCAGGTCGGGACGGAGGCTGAGGGCGACGGCCACGGTGTCGTCGGTCGAGTTGCCGTCCACCAGGATCACCTCGTCGATCCAGGAAGGCAGGGTCGCGAAGACGTGTGGCAGATTGTCGGCTTCGTTCAGTGCGGGGACCACCACACTGACAGTGGCGGCGAACGGGCCTTTGTTCATGACTCCAAGGTTCGCTTGCGCGCCTGCAACTCGCTTGACATCCTCTTGCAAGCGATGAAGATCTACGCATTGCGGGCATATGTCGTCAGTCCTGGAGCTCCCGCATGACCTGCGATGTCAGGTTTTGGGCAGGCTGTAGGTAATGATCCTCTTGCCTGCCCTTGACATCAGTGCGAAAAAATGGTTGGAATCACTTCCCTTGCAAGCGTGGCCGCGACTCGTCGCTTACCAGGTGCGCGTCGCGGTGGCCCAGCGTTCCAGGAGGGCTGTCGCCGCGCCCGTGTCGATCGCCGTGAGGGCTCGCTCGTACGCCGCCCCGAGCCCCGCGACCCCCTCTCCACTCGCGGCGGCCAGCGCGGCGGCGGCGTTCAGGCAGACGATGTCGCGCACCGGCCCCTTCGCCCCGCCGAGGACCTCCTTCGCCACGCCCGCGTTGTGCGCCGCGTCGCCGCCCCTGAGGTCGTCGACGGTGGCCCTGGGAATGCCCAGCGCCGCGGGGTCGAAGCGGGCCGAGGTCACCTGTCCTTCGCGCACCTCCCAGATAGTGGAGGGGCCCGTCGTCGTGAGCTCGTCGAGCCCGTCGTCGCCCCTGAACACCAGCGACGTGCACCCGCGAGCGGCCAGCACGCCCGCGACCACCGGCGCCATCCTCTCGTGGAAGACCCCGACGGCCTGCGCGCTCGGCCTGGCCGGATTCACCAGCGGGCCGAGGAAGTTGAAGACGGTCGGTGTGCCGAGCTCTCTCCTCGGCCTTCCTGTATGCCTGAACGCGGGGTGGTAGATCGGCGCGAACAGGAAGGTGATCCCCACCTCGTCCGCGACCCGCGCGGCCCGTGCGGGCGGAAGGTCGATCACCACGCCGAGCGCCTCCAGCACGTCGGCGGCGCCCGAGGACGACGTCGCCGCCCTGCCTCCGTGCTTGACGACTCTCGCGCCCGCCGCCGCGGCGACGACGGCGGCCATCGTGGAGATGTTCACGGTGTGCGCCTGGTCTCCTCCGGTCCCCACGAGATCGACGGACTCACCCGGCAGGTCGAAGGGGGCCGCCCCGTCGAGCAGCGCCCCTGCGAGCCCCGACACCTCGGCGACGCTCTCGCCCTTGGCGCGCAGGGCCACCGCGAACCCGGCGATCTGCGCGTCGGTCGCCGCCCCCGACATGATCTGCCGCATCGCCCACGCGGTCTCCTCCGCGCGCAGCGAACCGCCGTCGAGCAGGGTGGTGAGAAGAGCGGGCCAGGTCGTCATGGTGCTGCCTCCAGTCGTTTCGACAAGGAGACCGAGCAGCCGACCACCTCGCCGAGGCGGTCATCGGATGTCGCGACGTGCCGCCTAGGAGGCGGGCCACCAGAAAATCGCGATCATGACGTGACATGCTACCAACATGTCGGTGCTCTCACCCCTCAGGGGCACGGTGGTCAGCGTCGAGGTCGCCCAGGGTGACCTGGTACGGCAGGGCGCCCCGATCGTGATCGTCGAGTCCATGAAGATGGAGCACGTCGTCGAGGCGCCGCAGGCCGGCATCGTCGGACAGGTGGCCGTCGGCCCCGGTGACACGGTCGCCGAGGGCGCGCTGCTCGTCCACCTCGACCCGGTCCCCGCCGCCGCCGACGTCGTCTCCGAGGCCGCCGAGATCGATCTGGAGAGCGTCAGGCCCGACCTCGCCTCGGTGATCGAGCGGCACGCGAAGGGGCTCGACCAGGCCAGGCCCGAGGCGGTCCGCAGACGTCACGCGAGCGGGCACCGTACGGCGAGGGAGAACATCGGCGACCTGTGCGACAGCTTCGTGGAGTACGGCCCGCTCGCCATCGCCGCGCAGCGGCAGCGCCGTACCCTCGAGGACCTGATCGAGCGCACCCCCGCCGACGGCCTGGTCTGCGGCCTCGGGGAGATCGACGGTGTGCGGTGCGTGGTGATGTCCTACGACTACACCGTGCTCGCGGGGACCCAGGGCTACCAGAACCATCGCAAGACCGACAGGATGCTCGACCTCGCCCACCGGCGGCGGCTGCCCGTCGTGCTGTTCGCCGAGGGCGGCGGCGGGCGTCCTGGCGACACCGACACCAGCGTCGTGTCCGGTCTCGACGTGATGAGCTTCCACGCCATGGGACGGCTCAGCGGGCGGGTCCCGCTGGTGGGCATCGCCTCAGGGCGCTGCTTCGCGGGCAACGCCGCCCTGCTCGGCTGCTGCGACGTCATCATCGCCACCCGCGACTCGACCATCGGCATGGGAGGGCCCGCCATGATCGAGGGCGGCGGGCTCGGCGTCCACGCCCCCGAGGAGATCGGCCCCATCGAGGTGCAGACCGCCAACGGCGTGGTGGACCTGCCCGTCGAGGACGAGGCGGAGGCGGTGGCCGTCGCCAGGCGGTACCTGTCGTACTTCCACGGGCCCGCAGGGGAGTGGGCCTGCGCCGACCAGCGGCTGCTGCGGCACGTCGTCCCCGAGAACAGGGTGCGGCCCTACGACGTGCGCCAGGCCGTCGAGACCCTCGCCGACACCGGCTCCGTTCTCGAGCTGCGGCGCGCCTACGGCGCGGGGATCGTCACCGCGCTCGTCAGGATCGAGGGCAGGCCGATGGGCCTGATCGCCAACAACCCCGCCCACCTGGGCGGCGCCATCGACCGTGACGCCGCCGAGAAGATGGCACGCTTCCTGCGCCTGTGCGACGCGCACGGCCTGCCCGTCGTCTCGCTCTGCGACACACCTGGTTTCATGGTCGGTCCCGAGGCCGAGCAGACCGCGACGGTCAGGCACTTCAGCCACCTCTTCGTCGTCGGCGCGAACCTCTCCGTGCCGCTGGTGACCGTCGTGCTGCGCAAGGGGTACGGCCTCGGCGCGCAGGCCATGGCGGGAGGCAGCTTCAAGGCGTCCATGGCCACGGTGGCCTGGCCGACGGGCGAGATCGGCGGCATGGGCCTGGAGGGCGCGGTACGGCTGGGCTACCGCAAGGAGCTGGAGGCGGCCGAGGATCCTGACGCGCTGTTCGAGCAGATGGTCGCGGCCGCCTACGAGCACGGCAAGGCCGTCAACGCGGCCTCGGTCTTCGAGCTCGACGACGTGATCGATCCCGCCGACACCCGCCGGTGGATCACCGCCGCGCTGCCTCTCGAGGTGCGGCGCAGGGAGCGGCCATGGGTCTGAAGAAGCCACCTCACGGCCTCATGCCTTCGGGGAACCCGGTCCAGCGCAGGTCGGGCGGGAGGTGGCTCATGTCGTTGAACATCACGATCGTGGGCGGCAGGCCGTTGCGGTACTCGATGACCGTCAGTGCGGTGTTGGCGCTGTTCAGCCCGAGCCACCGGGACGGCGGCGCGTCCAGTGCGTGCCGCACCAGCCACGCGATCTGGTAGGCGTGCGTCACCAGGACCTCGTGTGTGTCGCGCCTGGTCTCTTTCGTGGTCGTGTCGGGGGCCTTCGCGAACCGGGCGACCAGGGCCTCGGCGAGCTGCTTGCCCGAGGCCGCCTCGGCGTCGTCGTAGCCGTCGAAGAAGCCGGCCCAGGACGGGGGTGTTTCGGCCGGGCCGGGAACGTAGGGCACGTGGTCGACGAGTTCGGCGGCCTCAGCCACGGGCACGTTCGGTAGGTGCAGGGCGAGTTCGCGCGCGCTTGCTACGGCGCGTGGTAGCGGAGAGTGCCACACGGCGTCGACCGGTACGCCGGCGAGCCGTTTGCCCAGCAGGCTCGCCTGCCGGTGCCCGATGCCTGTGAGCTCTCCGAACGCGTCGGCCGCGCCGTGGCGTGCCAGGTAGAGGTGTCGCGTTGCCATGATCAGTCAGGGTCGCGGTGTCCGTGCGGGCCCGTCCCCCATCTCCTTCCGGTCCGTAGGTGTGGGTCCCCGGCCGTGGACGTAAGTGATCAGTCACGCGTCTGTCGCCGTGACGGTGCCGGTGGTGCCGTCGATGGTGATGATGGTGTCGTCGTGGAGCCTGCTCGTCGCGTTCGGAATGCCGAGCACGGCGGGGATGGCGTGCTCGCGAGCGACGATCGCGGCGTGGGAGAGCACGCCTCCGGTTTCGGTGACGACGCCGGCGGCGATGCGCAGCAGCGGCGTCCAGGCGGGGTCGGTGAAGGGGCAGACGAGGATGTCGCCCGGCTGCACGCGCGCGAAGTCGCCGGGACCGCGGACGATCCTCGCGGTGCCGGTCACGCTCCCGCGGCTGCCCGGTGTTCCGGTGAGTGTGGCGGCCGGGGTGTCCGAGGCGACGGAAGGCGATGTCGGTGGCGGGGGCGCGGCGGTGACCGGCCGTGCCTGCAGGACCCAGATGCGGCCGCCGACGATCGCCCACTCGATATCCTGCGGTCCCCCGAGTACGGCAGCGATCTCGTCGCCCAGCCTGGCCAGCTGCGCGGCGGTCGCGTCGTCGATCGTCGGCTGGTTCCGGGTACGGGTGGGCACGTCGCTGACGACGAGCCGCGTGCCGCGCCGGTCCAGGCGGGTCCGTTTGTCTGCGACGGTGCGTGCGACCGACCCGTCCCTGGCGACACGGTAGGCGTCAGGGGTGACCTTGCCCTCGACGACGCTGGGGCCGAGGCCCCAGGACGCCTCGATCCCGGTCGCGTCGTTCGGGTCAGCGGGTGTGAACATGACCCCGGATACCTCGGCGTCCAGATGGCGTTGGACGATGACGGCCATCGCAGGATCGTCGGACGGCTGGTCGTCGCGGCCGGAGGCACTTCGGTAGTGGATGGCACGTGGAGAGAACAGCGAGGCCCAGCAGGCACGTACGGCGGCGGCGACCTCGCTGACTCCGTGCACAGCGAGAAAGCTCTCGTGCTGGCCGGCCGCCGACGCCTGACAGGTGTCCTCGTTCGCCGCCGACGATCGCACCGCCACGGGCGGATCGCCGAGCTCGTCGAGCGCGCGTCCGAGCGCGTCGATCACGGTGGCGTGGACCGGGCGGGCCTCGATCGCCTGCCGCGTCGCGTCGGGATCGCCCGACTCTCCGGCGAACCGTCCGAGGTCCAGGTCGCGGACAGCGGCGAGGTAGGCGGCGAACGAGACGACGAAGCCGTCGGGAACCGGCAGGCTCGCGCGGAGCAACGCGCCGAGTGCGCCGGCCTTGCCACCGCAGGTGTCGACGACAGCCTCCGTGAGGGGTACGAACATGCACCTTCGCCCTTCAACGGATAATTGACAACAATTCGTTGATTTTGCATCATGAGTTGCATGCAACGCAAGCAGGACATCGCTCACACCGCGCATGCTGATCACGCCCAGGCCGTCCGCGAGCAGGACGCGCGCGAGCGTCTTCTGAGCCTGGGCGCAGCTGCGCTCGACGCCCGCCCGTGGCGACCCTCGCCCGCCCCGCTGTCGGCGGTCGACCTCACGCAGTTCGCCGTCTGGCGCTCCGCCGACCTGGACCCGGAGGACATCCTGAGCGCGCTCGCCCTCCTGCCCGCCGCACGCGCCGAGGTCGAAGGGCTCGAAGCCGCCCTGCTGTTCACGGCCAGGAGTGCGGGACTCACCTGGGCGCAGATGGCACACGCGATGGGGTTCAACTCCCCGCAGGCGTGTCAGCAGCGGTACATGCGCCTGGCAGCACGACAGGACGACGACTCGTGACGCGGGACTCTCCGTCCGGCCTCCTGGTTCTGCACGCCGTGCGCATCACCGGATTCGCGGACACCCCGCTGATCGCTCGTCGGTACGCACTCGATGCGGCCACGACGAAAGAGGTGCTGGGCGACGGCGAGGCGCGTGGCTGGGTCGAGTACACCGCCTTCGCCGGCACCGGAGGTTGGTCGTTGACCGGGCCCGGCCGGGTGGAGAACGAGCGCCGGCTTGGGGTCGAGCTCGCACGCGTCGGCGGCGCCGACGAGGTCCGTGACGTCTACCGCCAGTTCCTCCCGCTGAACGCCCTCCTGCTACGAGCCTGCACCGACTGGCAACTCCGGCCCACCGCCGGCGATCGGCTCGCCGTCAACGACCACTCCGATCCCGTCTGGGACGGCCGAGTCCTCCACGAGCTCGCCGGCATCGACCGCGCACTCACGCCCCTCGCGGAACGACTCGGGAGCGTCCTCACCCGGTTCCGTGGATACGACACACGATTCACCACAGCTCTGGCGCGCGCCCGAGCCGGGGAGGGCGCCTGGGTCGACCGCACCGACGTCGACTCCTGCCATCGTGTCTGGTTCGAGCTCCACGAGGACCTCATCGCCACGCTCGGCCTCGACCGGCACGCGGCACCCTGACCCCACGACCAGGGCACGGACATTCGTGGAGGATCGGCTCGATAGCGGGTCTATCGCCATTGGCTGTGAAGGTTGATGGGAGTCGGGGCCGTAGGTCTCCACGGTTTCGTCGGAGCGTGACCTTATGGTGACGCTATGAACACACGACGCGCAGCGTGTGCGGAGCTGATCGTCTTCACCGACGATGAGCTGGCTCGGTTGGACACGCTCCCCGACCCCGCACACGAGCTCGAACCAGCGGCGGTTTGCGAGCTGGAGGCCGGTCACGAAGGGCCGCACCTCGCGCTGGGGCAGACCTCGGGGTTCGACGACGAGTGGTGGATCCGGTTTCTCGGTGACGTCCGCGAGTTCGTCACACCGAAGCCGTGCCCCGCCGAGACATCCGACCCGCAGTTCCCTCGCGAGTCATGGAGATGCGGGCTGCCCCAGGACCACCCTGGCGCCCACACGTTCGAGCTCAGCGCGGGCGTGTGAAGGCTCAGCCCTTACGCCACTCGTCCGAGGTCAGGGCCCCTGCCGCCTGCGGGCCCATGAGCGACAGGCCGCCGTCCACGAACAGCGACGCCCCGGTGATGTAGGAGGAGGCCTGGTCGGCGAGGAACGCGACGGCGGCGGCCACCTCCCTGGCGTCGCCCGGTCTGTCGACGGGATAGCCGGGCCGGCTGCCGGGCTGTGGCGGCTCGTCCTCCTGTCCCGTCATCGGGGTGGCGATCTCGCCAGGCGCGATGGTGTTCACCGTGATGCCGTACGGCGCCAGCTCCAGTGCCAGCACCCTGCTGAGCATCCGCAGCCCGCCCTTGGCCGCGCAGTAGGGGCCGGCCCCGACCCTCGGATACTCCTCGTGCACGCTGGTGACGTTGACGATCCTGCCGCCGCGGCCCGCGGCCACCATGCGGCGGGCCGCCCGCTGCGCGCACAGGAAGGCACCGTCCAGATCGACGGCCATGACCGAGCGCCATCGGGCGTAGTCGGTCTCCAGCAGCGGCTCGGAGGTGCCCGTGCCCGCGTTGTTGACCAGCACGCCGAGCCCGCCGAGTTCGTCGGCCAGTTCGTCGACCACGGCCGCGGCCAGCTCGGGGTCGGTGAGGGGCGCACCTCACCAGCGCAGGACACCCTCGCGCGGACGGCCGTCCGATCTGTCGGCCCTGATGCGCTCCGCCAGCTCGTGGAGGTTACGGGACAGCCGGTCGGTATACAGGTCGAGGGCTCGCCAGTACACCGTCGGCTGCTGCTCGAGCAGTCGCATCCGGTCCTGCGGGTCCATCTGCGCGAACCGCTCGGCCACCTCGTCAGTCGGGGCCACCATGAGCGACCAGTAGAAGGGGAACTCGGGCACGACGCACCTCCGGCGTACACCAGACACCTCTGTCGATACCTGGCCGCTGCCCTCAAGCGTCGCGGACGAACCTGCTCTCGCGGGACGGGCTCGACGGTCATCGGCCAGGACAGCTCGATGGAGGAGACGGTGCGCCTGATGCTGTCCCGCGCCCGGCTGGGCGGGGTGCCCGCGACCGCCTGACGCATCCTGCCGCGAGCCGGAGGCCGCGTTCAGGAGCGCTTCGGCTCGAAGTGCAGCGCGGTGATCCCGCAGTCGAACGGGCGCGCGGTGACCAGGCGAAGCTGCTGGTAGGCGCCGGAGGGGAACACCGGCATGCCGGCGCCGATCGCGGTCGGGTTGACGAACAGGTGGAGTTCGTCGAGCAGGCCCTTGGCGATCAGTTCCGAGACGAGCGTGCCGCCGCCGTAGGTGATGATGTCCCCGCCCGGCTGGGCCTTGAGCTTGTTCACGGTCTCGGCGAGGTCGCCGCCGGCGACGACGGCGTTCTCCCAGGGCGACTCGGTCAGGCTGTTGGAGATCACGACCTTGGGCGTGTTGTTCATCCAGTCGATGGACTCCTGGGTCTCGCCCTCGGGCTGGGCCGCCCACGTCGGGATGAACCCCTCGGCGAGGTTGCGGCCCAGCACGATGCAGTCGACCGGTTCGGTGAGCGCGTCGATGTAGGCGCTGATGTCGTCGGTCCACGGGAACGTCATCCAGTCCATCTCGCCGTTCGGGCCGGCCATGTAGCCGTCGACGGTGGTCTGGACCTGGAGCTTGAACGTGCGCATGGGGTGCTTCCTTCTCGGAGTGTCGCGGCTGTCGTTGTGTGCCTTCAGCTTGCCGGGGCCCGCTTACGGCGTGTTTAAGGCTTCCCTACGGCCTGGCTCAAGCGGTCGCGGGCATGTGCAGGACGCTCCACAGGTGTCCGTCGAGGTCGCGGAAGCTGCGGGAGTACATGAAGCCCTCGTCCTGCGGCTCGCCGGAGGCCTGCCCTCCCGCGGACACCGCGGCGTCGGCCAGTTCGTCGACGCGCTCGCGGCTGTCGACCTCGAGGGCCAGCGCCACCTCCTGCGCGATGGCGGTGTCGGCGGGCTCCCTGCCGGTGATGGTCCTGAAGAAGGGCTCGGTCACGAGGAGGGCGTAGATGCGCTCGTCGATGACCATGCAGCCGGCCTCGTCGCTGGTCAGGTCGGCGTCGAAGGCGAAGTCCAGCTTGGTGAAGAAGTCGATGGACGCGTTCAGGTCGCTGACGTGCAGGTTGATGAAAATCTTGGTAGCCATCTCGGCGCTCCTGTTTCTCGTAGACACTTAGTGTCCGTCGGACACAAGGTGTACGCTAGACACATAGGGGCCAGGTTGACAACCCCGAATCTGAAGGAGGACGGATGGCGAGCGACGAAGACGGCGCGTTCGGATTGCTCTGGAGCCAGGAGGAGCGGTCGGCCAGAAAGGCGCGCCCCGCGCTCAGTCTCGAGCTGATCGCCCGCTCCGCCATCGACATCGCCGACGCCGAGGGCATACCCGCGGTGTCCATGCAGCGCGTCGCCGGCGACCTGGGCTTCACCAAGATGTCGCTCTACCGCTATGTGGCCAACAAGGCCGAGCTCATGGCCGTGATGATCGACACGGCTGTCGGCGAGCCACCCGGGCTGGACCGCGTGCCCGGTGGCTGGCGGCCCAAGATGGAGGAGTTCGTCAGGTTGCTGGCCGAGACGTGGGAGCGCCACCCATGGCTGCCGTCGGTGACGGTGGGCAACCGGGTGATGGGGCCCAACGAGATCGGCTGGATCGACGCGGCGGTCAGCGCGTTCGCGGACACGTGCCTGACAGGGGGCGAGCGGATGGCCACGGCGTTCCTGCTGTTCGCGCATATCCGCAACACCCAGTCCACGGCCTCAGCGGGCACCCAGCCGTGGACCACCGAGGGCAGCGTGGCCGTGACCATCGGCGAGCTCATGGCCACCCATGGCGCGCGCTTCCCCGACCTCACCCGCGCCATGGCCGAGACCGGCGGCCTCCTCGACGACAACGGGCGCAGGTTCGGCCTCGACCGCATCTTCGACGGCATCGCCGGGCTGATCGCGCAACGGGAGCGTCCCTGATCGAGTCCGAGGTCCGATCGCCGCCAGCGCTGCCTCCGGCGTACCGGTGACACTGGGGCCATGAGCACGACAGAGCGGCAGGCGGACGCCTGGGCGGTCATGGAGAGGTTCTACGCGGCCGAGGCCGCGTACGTCGCGGCGGGCGGCTTCGGCAAGTCCAGCTACGACGAGGTGGCCAGGTATCTCGATCCCGAGGTCGTCCTGTACCAGGCTCCAGGGTTGCCTTTCACGGGAACGGGAGCCTGGCGGGGACGTGACGGCATGGAGCAGTTCCTGGCCAGGTTCAGCGAGGTGTGGGAGTCGATGGACTTCCTCGAGCAGGAACACTGGGGCGACGCCGACACCGTCGTGGTGCGCAGCCTGGTGCGCTTCCGCTCCCGCGCCACAGGCAAGGAGGTCGACTCGCTGATCCTGCAGCTGATCAGGGTGAGGAACGGGCGCATGCTGGAGTGCCGCCCGTTCTACTGGGACCCCGCCGCCACCTGGATCTAGCGGTCAGGCCGCTCGACCGTGGACAGTCGCACCAGATAGCCGGAGAACCTCTTGTCGCCCTGATCCTTCTCCCAGCCGTCGGCGCGCTCCACCGGCGTGAGCACGCCCGACCCCTGGACGGGATACAGGCCTGGAAGGTCCTCGCCCGGCTTCGGGGCGTAGGCGCAGCGGACGGCGCTGATCGCTCTCACCACGGCCTCGGTGGCCGGGGTGCCCGCGGGGAACAGATCATGATGGTCTTCGGCCCTGTCGACCTGGACGGGGCCCAGGACCGTGGCCAGCCACTCGAGGTCGGGCGGGCCCAGCTTCCACGAGACCCGCGATCCCACGCTGAACGGGTCGCCGCAGCACTGCATCTGCCAGTCATCGACCCATACGACCAGATCCATGCGGCCAGTCTGCCCCATGGCGAACGCCCTGGCCGCTTCCCCTGACCAGGGCGCCCGTCTGTCCAGAATAAGGGCATGTGTCCGAATCGCATATGCTCGCGGACATGATGCGCTGGCTCTCTCCTGATGGGATCGAGGTCGAGCACATCGTCAGGGACGAACGCCCCTGCCTCCGCGTGTCCCACCGCGTCGACGGCAGGCGCTACCACGTCGCCGACTGCTGGAGTCCTGAGCAGGTCGCCCTGCACGTGGACCTGGCCAGCCTGGTCGAGGTCGTGGACCTGCAGCAGATCAGAGCGAAGCGCCGCCCGCGAGGCGATCAGGTCGTCACCGGCGCGAGCGGCGGACGACAGGCCTGAGCGCTCGGTGGAGGGCTCCTGGCCGGTGGCGGCGGGCGCCTACAGGTCGGTGGCGATGATCTTCTCGATGTTCCGCTCGGCGAGCGCGGTGATGGTGACGAACGGGTTCACGCTCGTGTTGCCGGGGATGAGCGAGCCGTCGATGACGTACAGGCCGGGGTAGGCGGTGAGGCGGCCGTAGTTGTCGGTCGCCTTGTTCAGCACCGCGCCGCCGAGCGGGTGGTACGTGAGATGGTCGCCCCAGATCTTGTAGACGCCGAAGAGGTCGGTCCTGTAGATCGTCCCCTCCTTTGCGTTGATCTTGTCGAAGATCGACTTGGCCATGTCGATGGACGGCTGCTTCCACGCCGTCTGCCAGTTCAGGTCGACCTGGCCCGTCGCGGCGTTCCAGGAGAACTGCGCGCGGTGGGGGTTCTTGGTGATCGACAGATAGAACGAGGCATAGGTCTCGATCCCGGTGGGCAGCGGCGCGACCTCGGCGAACGCGCCGCCTGCCGCCCAGTTGTCGATGCCTGAGCAGGGGATGGTCGACTGGAGCTTGCCTGTCGGGTCCCACAGGTGGTTGGCGCGGCCGCACATGACGTTGCCGTTGTCGCCCCAGCCCTTGCCGACCTCGTCGTTCAGGTGGGGCAGCGCGCCGGTGGCCTTCAGCTTGACCAGCAGCTTGCTGGTGCCGACGCTTCCCGCGGCGAAGAACACCCTGTCCGCGATCACGGTCTTGGTGGCCGCGGTGTCGCCGTTGGTGTTGAGCTGGTCGATGACGACCGTGTATCCGCCACCTGCCGCGGGAGCGACCGAGGTGACCTTGTGCAGCGGCGAGATGGTGACCTTGCCGGTGGCCCTGGCCTGGGCGATGTAGGTCTTCTGCAGCGACTTCTTGCCGTGGTTGTTGCCGTAGAGGATCTCGCCGGCCAGCGCCGACTTGGGGGCGGTCCCCGCAGCCTCCTGCTTCATGTAGTCCCAGTCGTAGACGTCGGGCACGAAGACGAACGGGAACCCGGAGCGCTGGGCGTGCTTCCGCCCGACCCTGGAGTACTGGTAGCAGGGGGTGGAGTCGAACCAGGCCGGGTCGATGGTGCCGACCCCGAGCCCGGCGTTGGCGCGCGGGTAGTAGACGTTGTACATCTCGTCGGCGTTCACCGACGGGAGGACGGCGGCGAAGTTCTCGCGCTTGGGAGTGACCGCCATGCCCCCGTTGACCAGCGAGCCGCCGCCGACACCGCGCCCCTGGTAGACGGTGATGCCACTGAAGTCCTCCGCGTCCAGGATCCCGGTGTAGCGGGAGATGTTCCTGTCGATCGGGAAGCCGAGGAAGTAGTTGAGCGGGGCCTTGGTCCTGGTGCGCAGCCAGTAGGACCGGTGGTCGGGCTCGAGCGTGCTGCAGAAGATCTTGCCGTCGGGGCCGGGGGTGTCCCAGGCCATGCCCATCTCGATCATGTGCACGTCGACGCCCGCCTGGGCGAGGCGCAGAGCGGCGACGGAGCCGCCGTAACCGGTGCCGATCACCAGGGCGGGGACGCGGGCCCCCGAGGCGATCGGAGCAGCCGAGCGGACGGCCGAAGCCTGGGCCGAGGGAGCGCGACCCGCGAGGGCCGCGACACCCAGCATGGAGCCTGTTCCTGCGATGAATCCACGGCGCGAGATGCCTAAGGTCTTGTCGCTCACGTGATGGGCCTCACTCTCGACGAAACGAGAACACGTTCTCCATATGGGTCACAGCGCGTCCGCCCGCCTGGCCGAGGGGGACGAACCGCTGGGCAGCCTGCACACGGTGTCGAGGCCCAGCACATGGTTGAGCCGGCCGAACGCCAGCCAGGAACCGATGCTCATGCTCAGCTCCACGATCTCGAGCTGGCTGTAGTGCGCGGTCATCCGCGTCCAGAACTCGTCGTCGAGGCCATGGTGGTCGAGGGCGTACCGCTCGGCGTACTCGGCGGCGAGCCTGGTGCGGTCGTCGAAGGCGTCGGTGGTGCGCCACTCTGTCACCGCGTCGGCGAAGCCCTCCTCGACCTTCTGCCCGTCGCGCTCGGTGCGCCAGTCGAGGCAGAAGACGCACCCGTTGATCTGTGCGATCCGCAGCCGCGCGGCCTCGAACTCGCGGAGCCCGAGGGTCGTGTGGGCGTACACCGCCATCGAGAACTTCGAGGCGGCGATCCCGATGCCGGGGACCATCTCGCCCCACACGTACTCGATCGCATCCCTGCCCTCGGGGATGTCGATGTTCACGGCTTTCTCCTCCCGAGTTTGCCGACCGCGGGGCGCAGCGGGACGTCGAGCGCGTCGTAGAGCCCAGGCTCCGCGTCCGCGAGCCAGTCGATGGCGCTGACGAGCCGGCCCACCGCGGTGGCGTTCCCTCCAGCGGAACGGTTGCCGTCCTCGTCGGTGGCCTCGACCGTGACCTCGATGCGCGGACGGCCCTCGATGATCACCCGGTGCGCCCCCTCGCCGTCGGGCGGCGTCGGCCAGTCCGGTGCGCAGGACGCGTGGATGCGGGTGACGTGCTCGATGACGATGCGGGGTTCGCCCTCGACGATGCCCTGCACCTCGAACCGCACCGCGCCCTGGGTGCCCGCCTCGAACTCGCCCATCGTCCTGGTGCTCACCGTGGAGTCGAGCGGCCGCCTGTCCAGGGTCTCCCTGATCTCGTCGAGCTCGACGCCGAGCGCCCTGGCCATCAGCCGTACCTGCCCGCCCCACACCATGGTCGGGACGGTCGGGGCGAGCATCGGCGGCTCGTAGTCCATCGGCTGGCCCATGCCGACCAGATACCTGACCGAGTCCTGCTGGTCGTAGGTGGAGTAGTCGAAGATCTCCTGGCAGCGGATCACGTCCACGGTGGTACCGAGCCCGCTGATCAGCAGCGGCAGCACGTCGTTGCCCCATCCGGGATCGACGCCTGAGACGAACAGCGAGCCACCGCCGTCCTTGATGGCCTCGAGCACGGGCTCACGCAGCTCCGGCGGGGCGTTGCGCTGGTCGTAGAGCGCGTACAGCGACGGGGTGACGACCACGGCCCCGGCTCGGATCGCCCTGATGATGTCGGCGAGCGCCTCGTCGGGACGGATGTCGCCGGACGCCGCGTACACGACGGCGCGTGGGCCGGCGGCCAGCACGGCGTCGATGTCGTCGGTCGCCGCCACCCCCAGGTGGTGGCCGAGTCCGCCCAGCTCGCCCGCGTCGCGGCCGACCTTGTCGGGGTTGTGGACGAGCACGGCCGCGAGCTTCAGCGTCGGATGGGCCTCGACGGCGCGGATGGCCGCGCGGCCGACGTTGCCGGTACCCCAGACAACCGTGGACATCATGGGCGGAGCGTAGCAAGCGCTTGGTTTGGTGTACAGGGCCCTCCGCGCAATGATCCAGGCAAGGCGAAAGCCCAGTTGGAACCGGCCTTCCCAACCGGGCAGGGGCGGCGGGAACCGTCCCTGCCATCGCTGGGCGTCAAGGGGCCGATCACCTGAAGTCGGTGGCGTGCGGCGCGGTCGCCGCGCCGATCACGTGAGGCGGGTGGCGTGCGGCGCGGTCGCCGCACGGATCACCTTCGCCGCGTCTCGCCGGCCGGCAGCCGTAGCCGCCGCCGAACCCGCTGAACGCGTTCGGCGTTCCTCTCGTGGTCGTCGATGCCTAGGCGCGCCCTTCGCTGCAGACGGTCCTGGACGGTCGCCCCGAGTGTCGCGTCGCGCCACTTCTTCCACCTCTTCGGGCGCCTGCTCTCAAGGCGCTGCACGGCCGACTCTTCTGCCGCCTCATCGACGACGCCGGTGATCGCATCGAGCGTCTGACTCACGTGCCGTCTGTTGGCCCGATGGGGGGCGCTCTTGTTCCTGCGGATGGACTTGCGAGAGCTCTTGTCGTTCTCGCCGTAGTCGTTCCGACGATCTTTCGTGTAGCTCAGCCGCTTCTTCTCCTGCGGACTTCTTCGCCTGCTGATCGTCTTCACCGCCATCGTTCGCCCCTTGATCCAAAGGTAGCGAAGCGTCATCGATCCATGGCTCTTCTACCGGATCACCCGGTACGTCAGATGGGTGACGAGGCTGGTGCCCGAGGGGTCGCCGAGGGGTTCGAGGGTGATGTCCCCGACGCTGTCGAGCAGCCGCTCGCCCCTGCCGAGGATCACGGGCGCGACGTGCAGACGCAGCTCGTCGATGAGCCCTGCCGCCAGGTACTGGTTCACCGTCTCGGCGCCGCCGGCGATGGCGACGTCGCGATCGCCTGCGGCCTCGCGCGCCTGGGCCATCGCCGCCTCGATCCCGTCGGTGACGAAGGTGAACGTCGTGCCACCCTTCATCGTCACCTGCTCACGCGGGTGGTGCGTGAGGACGAAGACCGGCGCGTGGTACGGCGGCTCGTCGCCCCACCAGCCGTTCCAGTCCAGGTCCCAGGCGCCGCGGCTGGGGCCGAACATGTTGCGGCCCATGATGAAGGCTCCTGCCGCGGTGATGTCCTCGATCACCGCGGCGTGCCGCTCGGGCTCGTCGAACATCCACTGGTGCAGGCGGTCGCCCACGCCCTCGCCCATCGGCTTCTCCAGGCTCTGGTGCGGTCCTGCCACGAAGCCGTCGAGGGACATCCCCATGTCACAGGTGACCTTGCTCATCTCGCTACCTCCTGCGTTTCCGGGCGCTCGTCCGGCGCCGCTTTCAGGAGGAGGTCGGAGGCGTCCGCCCGTTCTCTACACGCCGGCCGAAGATTTTCAAAATGTGGTCCTCCCGATCACCAGAGCGGACGCCGTCGTCGGCCGTCCCGGAAACGGGTCGTCCACGGGACACTGCCGCGACCGAGGAGCGCACGTCCGGTGGAGCGGCTGAGCGCGAAGTCACACCAGCGCGTACATCAGGCGGTACGGGCCCCAGCGCAGCGCTCTGCTGAGGGTGAGGTTCCTGGTGTCGACGCCTTCGAGCAGGACGGCCAGCGCCATGTCCACGGCGTTGACCGGACCTGACGCCTGCCCCTCGACGGGTACGCGCCCCCAGGCCCAGCCCCGTCGCCTGAGCAGGACGCGCGTGTCCGCGCGGCGGAGTTCGAAGTCCCTGCCGGACCCCACCGCGATGTAGGTGTAGCGGGCGCCTTCGTGGTCGAGACGGAGGGCGCGCCCGCCGCGGGTCAGCGCCCACCAGCGACGCCGGAGGATCACCTGGCGCCCTTCGATGTCCACTCTGGCGCCGCCCAACGACGGCATGTAGGAGTACGCACGTCCGGTTAGGCGAGCGGTCGGAAGGTGTTCGCCGCGCACCTCGGCCGCGAAGAGGTTCGTGTCGTCGTCCCGCGCCACCGGATACTCGACCTCAGCCCGACCGAACGGGCCCACCTCGCCCCGCAGGCCGAACCGGTGGTACGTGCGGCTCCCCACGCGCACCTCGAACGGTTCGAGCACGAAGGTGAAGCTCGCCATCGGGGTCCCTGCCGTTCTCCATCACCAGGCTGCTGAGGGAGATCAGGAAAGCACAGCAAGCCGGCGGTCAGTGACGCGGGTCGGGATCGGGCGCGCTGGTGAAGGAGTGAGAGCGCGACCCGACGACTGCGGGGCTCACTACCAGCTCGATGGGGCGCTCGCTTCCTGCCCATCGGGGTGTCTGCATCTCTGGGCCTGAAGGCGACACGACAGGCCAACGCTGACCAAACAGGCAGCCAACGCCCGCCTTCTACCGTTCGTCGTCTGGATCAATTCGTGGATCTCGTGTGGTGAGCCCGCGCGAGGAAGCCTTGAGCGAGAGCGAGACGCAGTGGCGACGTCCCAGTCGAACCCATCGGATCAGCCGAAGAGAACCCGATCACTGTTGTTCCGCGGCTGCCTGGTTGCGGTCATGGCCGCGATCCCCTTCACGGTCACCGCAAGCCCCGCAAATGCAACATGGGCCGACTGCTACAACAACAGCCAATTCTGCCTGTACGAGGACGCTGGCTCCCAAGGAGACGAGTACGGCAGAAAGACGTCTCTCGGAGACTACGAGCTTGGTGGCTGGAACGGGGACAACGAGATTTCCGCCATCGCCAACTACTCCGCATGGTGCGCCACCATCTACTCCAACGACGGGCAGAAGGGGAGAACCCTGACAGTGAGGCCCGGCCGAACTCTCAACCAGTTGAAGGACTGGGACTTCAACGACGACGCCGAAAGCTATCGACTGCACCGGTGCGTGTAAACGAGGTGAGGCGCCCCGCCCATCAGGGCGGGGCGTCTGGATACAGCCCGCCTCTGCCAAGTAGCCGGTGAGGGATCTATGGGAATTCCAAGCGAACGGTTTCCATCTACGCGGGCACGGAGATCATCGCCGCGGGACGGCTGTCCTTCGAGTACAGCACACGAGGTGACGGCCACCCACTCCTCGCGACACGAGCACACCAAGTGGCAAGGTCAATCGGACAGCAGGGACCCGCATCGTGCCCGGCGCGTGGCGGCCAGTCCACCGGCCAGGCCGCTCATCGCGCAGACCAGCACCAGCCCGGCGTACTGCGGCAGGGAGTAGGCGAACCACGGCTCGCCGGTCGCCGCCTTGCCGAGCGCGGTGAGCGAAGCGGCGGCGATGCCCGTTCCTAGCAGTGTCCCGGTGCACGTCACGATCAACGTCTCCCAGCACACTGCTCTCGCGAGCTGCCGCGGCTTGGTCCCCACGGTGCGTAGCAGCCGGATCTCCTCGGTTCGCTCGGTCATCGTCATGGCCGTCGCGTTGAGCACCGAGATCACGGTGTAGACCACCCCCGATCCCACCAGTAGCGGGGCCGCCCACGCCGACGGCCCAGTACGGGTCACACCCGCGGCCGCGTCGGCGGTCGCCACCGCGAACAAGAAGGTGCACGCCAGCGCCACAGTCAACATCACCGGAGACGCCGCCGCCATCGCCCGGCGCGGCTGGGTGACCAGAGAAGACCTTGCCAACATTCCGGCACCCGGATCGAGCCAGGCCACTGCGGCCCCGAGCAGCCAGCCCATCCCGCGCAGCACGACAGGACCCAACGCGGATGTGCCCACGCAGAGCGCCATCGTCGCCCCCAGCCCGGTCGGCACCGCGGCCGACGCCTTGACGTGCGGCACCAGAGACAACAGCACGACGCCCCCAGCCAGCGCCACCGCCCCGATGATCGCCCTGGACCAAGGCAGCAGCCGCCGCTGCGCCGCGCTCTCCCGCAACACCTCCAGCGGCCCCACACCGACCGCCTTGCGCGCCGCGACCCTGGCAGCCAGCAGTGTCACCGCCAACCCGACCACCAGCGCCATGATGAACGGCCCCGCCGTGACCTCCACCGGGACCCCCGCAGGTGCCAATCCGGTCATCCGCATGACCGCCGCCATCAGCGCGGCGTACGGCACCGCCAGCACGCAGCCCGCCACACTCGCCAGCACGGCCACCACCAACGCCTCCGCCATGATGAGCCGGCGCACCTGCCGCGGCGTCATACCGACCGACCGCAGCAGCGCCCACGTCCTGCGCTGCCGCAGCACATGCAGGCTCAGCATGCCCGCGACCACGAAGACCGACACGAATCCCGACACCGCGGCCGACATCACCAGCAACCCCATGACGCCGTTCAACTCATCGCGCGCGCCTGCACCGGCGACCACCATGCCGCTGCCGCCCACCAGCATCACGGCCAAGAGCACCGCCGCCAACGAGGCGGCGAAGCCCATCCGATTGGACCGGACGTTGTTCCAGGCCAGTACGAGTGTCACCGGCGGCCGCCCAGCCGCATGCCGATCTGGTCGGCCGAGGGCCGGTCGAGGACATCGACGATCCGCCCGTCGGTCAGGAACAGCACACTGTCCGCCTGGGCCGCCGCCTCCGGATCGTGCGTGACCATCACCACCGTCTGGCCGAACGCGTCGACCGCTTCCCGCAACAGCGCCAGCACCTCATGCCCGGTGCGGCGGTCCAACGCCCCCGTCGGCTCGTCGGCGAACAGCACCTCCGGCCTGCCCAGCAGGGCGCGGGCGATCGCCACCCGCTGCTGCTGGCCACCGGACAGCTGCGTCGGGCGATGCCTCTCCCGCCCGGCCAGTCCGACCCGGTGCAGCAACTCGCGCACGCGTGACGGGTCGGGCCGCCGCCTGGCCAGGCGGCTGGGCAGGATCACGTTCTGCCACGCGGTCAGCGACGGCACCAGGTTGAACGCCTGGAAAATGACGCCGATCCGGTCGCGGCGCAGCACCGCCAACTCCTTCTCGCCCAGGTGGGTGATGTCCTGCCCTGCGACGCGAACCGTGCCCGAATCCGGCCGGTCCAGCCCCGACGCGCACTGCAGCAGTGTGCTCTTCCCCGACCCCGAAGGGCCCATCACAGCGGTGAAACTGCCGCGCGGGAACCCGACGCTGACCTGACAGAGCGCGGCGACCTCGGTAGCGCCTTTCCCATATGTCCTGGTCACTCCCTCAAGAAGGACCGCGTGATCGCTCATGATCAGCAGCGTGTCGGAATCAGCGCCATCGCCCATCAGGCATCTCCCTGATCCGTCCCTGACGCTCGCCGCACGACCCTGACGCCTCATCCCCTGAGAGAGCACCATTGGCCAGATGTTCTGGTGTGCCTGGTTGTCGCCCGGCACACGCAGCTTCCGGCCGCTGCAGCAGATCCGTCGCTCCTGGTGGCGACCGAAACTGTCGAGACCATCGCCGGTCTCGTCGGGCACTCCGGCACCAGCGTCACGGAGGAGAGGAGGTCTACCGGCATCAACTCAAGCCGGTGATCACCAAGGGTGCCGAGACCATGAACGCCATCTTCGGCGACAGCCAGGAGCAGTCCGACTGAGGTGGCTCCCCATCGACCTCCAGAGAACGAAAAAGAGGCCCCGGATCTCTCCGAAGCCTCTTCTCACTGCAACTACTGGGTCGGGGTGGCGGGATTTGAACCCACGGCCTCTTCGTCCCGAACGAAGCGCGCTGCCAAGCTGCGCTACACCCCGGTGCACGTCCGTCTTGCACGTGCCTGCACGAGTCTAGCGGACTTCGGGGGTGCGTGTGACGCCTCAGCGGCGCGGGACCAACGTCAGCAGCGAGGCCTCGGGGAAGCAGGCGAACCGGGCAGGCGCATAAGGGGAGGTCCCGAGCCCTGCCGACACGTGCAGCCAGGCCGATTCGTGGCGGTGAAGTCCCTTCACGCGGGCCTTGTCGATGCCGCAGTTGGTCACCAGGGCGCCGTAGAAGGGGATGCAGAGCTGGCCGCCGTGGGTGTGGCCGGCGAGCAGGAGCTGGTATCCGTCGGCGGCGAAGCGGCTCATGTTGCGCGGCTCGGGGGAGTGCATGACGCCGAGGCGCAGGTCGGCGTCGCGGGGGGCGGGGCCGGCCACGAGGTCGTAGCGGTCGCGGTCGATGTGGGAGTCGTGGATGCCCGCCACGGCGATGTCAAGGTCGCCTACCTTGACGCGGGCCGTGGTGTTGTTCATGTCGAGCCAGCCCTCGGCGGCCATGCCCTCGCCGAGCTCGCGCCAGGGCAGGGAGGGGACGTGCTGGCGGCGCTCGCCCTTGGAGGTGCGCCAGAGGTAGCGGACCGGGTTCTTGGGCTTGGGGGCGTAGAGGTCGTTCGAGCCGTACACGAACAGGCCAGGACGTGACAGCAGCGGCTCGAGGGCGTGCAGCAGCGCGGGGACCGCGTCGACGTGGGCGATGGAGTCGCCGGTGTTGACGACGAGGTCGGGCTCGAGGGATCCGAGGGAGCGCACCCAGTTGACGAGCATGCGACGGCCGGGCGTCAGGTGCAGGTCGGACAGGTGCAGGATGCGCACCGGCCGCTGGCCCCGCTCGAGGACGGGCACGTCGAAGCGTCGCAGACGGAAGCTGTTTCGCTCGATGACCGAGGCGTAGCCGAGACCGGCCACGCCCAGACCGAGCAGGGACAGGGGGACTGCGACAGCTTTCCTCATCTCTTCATGATGCCTGAAAGGATGGAGCACATGAGCGCATTGAAGGACAAGCTGAAGGCCGACCTGTCGGCCTCGATGAAGAGCAGGGACGAGGTGCGTCTGCGGACCATCCGCATGGCGCTGGCCGCGATCAACGTGGAGGAGGTCGCGGGTAAGCAGGCCAGGGAGCTGTCCGACGACGAGATCCTCAAGGTCCTCACCAAGGAGGCCAAGAAGCGCCGCGAGGCCGCCGAGGCGTTCGGCGGCGCCGGCCGCGAGGAGCAGGCCAAGGCGGAGCTCGACGAGCAGGCCGTGCTGGAGGAGTACCTGCCGGCGCAGCTGTCGGACGAGGAGATCGGCCGCATCGTCGACGAGGCCGTCGCCGAGCTCGGCGTGTCGGGTCCGCAGGCGATGGGCCAGGTCATGAAGGTCGTCAACCCGAAGGTGGCAGGCCGCGCCGAGGGCGGCCGCGTGGCCCAGATCGTCCGCGCGCGCCTTTCCTGACCGTACGGCAAGCCACCCCGCCCCACCGCGGTCACCGCTGACCGGCCGTCCATCACGGCACTCCAGCGGCGACGGTGACCCGCCGTCACGTGGACGGGCAGGCCCTGTGACACACCGACGCCGGAGGCCCGTGCAGGCCTCCGGCGTGTGAAGGGGTCAGCGTCCCGGGGTGATCGGGCCGCCGTTGTCCTCGCCGGTGTCCCAGATGTCCAGCGGGCCCTCGTCGTCGGGGTTGCCCCACGGGCCGTCGCCCCGGTCCCTGTCCCTGTCCTTGTCCTTCTTCGGCGGCTTGGGCGCGCAGCTCTTGGTGCAGCCGCCGAAGCGGTCGCGGTCGTACGGCGTGAAGGACGGCGCCTCGACGCCCTTGAGCGCCTGGATCATCGAGTCCTTCCAGATCCGGCCCGAGATGGTGGCGCCGTAGACGTAGCTGTAGAACTGGCCGCCGATGGTGACGTTGGTCAGGTCGTGCTCGAAGGCGCCGCGCGGGTCGCCGACGCTGACGGCCGAGGCGAGGTTGGGCGTGTAGCCGGCGAACCAGGCGGCGGTGTAGCCGTCGGTGGTGCCGGTCTTGCCCGCCGCATCGCGTCCGATGCCGCCGACCTCGGTCATGGTGCCTCTGGTGAAGACCCCGGACATGACCTCGTTGACCGCGTCGGCGACCTTCTCGTCCATGACCTGCTTGCACTTGGGCTTGGAGGAGGTGATCTTGCCGTTGCGGTCGCGGATCTCGGTGATGGCCATCGGCCTGCAGTACTCGCCGCGGGCGGCGAAGACGGCGAAGGCGTTGGAGACGGTCACGGGGTCCATCTCGTTGACGCCGAGGGTGAAGGTCGGGACCTCCTGCAGCTTGCCGCCGTCGGCGCGCTTGATGCCGAGCTTCTCGGCCACCTTGACGACCTTGCAGAGGCCGACGGCCTCCTCGAGCTTCATGAAGAAGGTGTTGACCGAGCCCTCGGTGCCGGTGCGCAGCGTCTTGAAGCCGCCGCCGCCCTCGCTGGAGTTACGGACCTGGTGCGTCTCGCCGACCCGGTTGCCCTTGCAGTCGCGGAAGGGCGACAGCGCGTTGGTGGGGATGTCGTAGGAGGCGCCGGTGGAGTTGCCGTCGTCGATCTTCCAGCCGTTCTCCAGCGCCGCGGCCAGCGTGAACGCCTTGGCGGTCGAGCCCTGCTGGAAGCCGACGCCGCCGCCGTGCTTGCCGTCGGCGGCCAGGTTGATCAGGGTCTCGTTCTTCTTCTTGTTGTCGCCGAACTTGCGGCTGGCGGCCATCGCCTTGATCTCGCCCGTGCCGGGCACGATCATGGCCTGGGCCGCGACCGGCTTGTCCTTGATGCTGACGCGCTTGGCGATCGCCTGCTCGGCGGCCTTCTGCATCTTCGGGTCGAGCGTGGTCTTGACGCGCAGGCCGCCGCGCTGGAGCAGCTTCTCGCGGTCGTCCGGCGTGGCGCCGAACTCGGGGTTGGTGAGGATCTCGTGCTTCACGTAGAGGCAGAAGTACGGGAACTTGCTCTCCTCGCAGCCACCGGGGATCTGGGTGCCCTTGAAGCCCAGCTTCTCCTTCTTGGCCGCCGCCGCCTCGGCCACGGTGATCTTCCCGAGCTCGGCCATCCTGTCGAGGACGGTGTTGCGCCGGTTGATCAGCTGGTCCCTCGCGGTCTTGCCCAGGGTGGGGTCGGTGCGGACCGGGTTCTGCACGGCACCGGCCAGTGTGGCGGCCTCGGACAGGTCGAGCTTGGCGGCCGGCTTGCCGAAGAAGCGCTTGGCCGCGGCCTGGATGCCGTAGGCGCCCGCGCCGAAGTAGGAGATGTTGAGGTACTTCTCGAGGATCTGGTTCTTGGTGTACTTCGCCTCGATCGCCATGGCGTAGCGCAGCTCGTCGAGCTTTCGGGAGACGGTCGGCGCGATGGCCGCCAGCGCCTCCTTCTTCGTCTTGGCCTTGTTGAACTGCACCAGCTTGACGTACTGCTGGGTGATCGAGGAGCCACCCTGGACCACGCCGCCGCCTGTGACGTTCTTGGCGAGGGCGCGGGCGGTGCCCTCGATGTCGATGGCGCCGTGCTCGTAGAAGCGGAAGTCCTCGATCGAGATGATCGCCGTGAGCATCACGGGGGCGATCTGTTCGATCTTCACGGACTCGCGGTTCTGGTAGTAGAACTGCGCGATCTGCTTGCCCTCGGAGTCGAAGATCTCGGTGCGTTCAGGAAGCGGAGGCTCGTCGAGCTGTTCGGGTCGCAGGGAGAGCGACTCCGTCGTCGACTTGGCCGTCAGGCCCACGCCGCCGACGGCGGGCAGGGCGATGGCAGCGGTCAGCACGCCGCCTGCGGTGCCGGCGGCCAGCAGCCGTACGACGTTCACGAACGGGTTCGAGCGGTCTTTGCCCTGAGCTTGCACGGAACCAAGACTACGTCGAAAGAGAGGCGTAATCGGTAACCGGAGGCCATTTCGCCTTGACTGGGAGGGGTGACTAGTCATTCCCGGTCAAGCATCTCCCGAGAAATTGGTCCTGCCGGGGTCTGTCGGCCCGAAGGTCTGGTTGCGTAACTTCTCCACTGCGGCAACTGAATACGGAGGCTCGGCGCCCGCGCCCGTCGGCCCCAAATGACGACTGACCACCTAAGGGGAGTGGGGTCGAAACATGTGGATCACGGATTGGACCTCCCGTGCCGCCTGTCGGGGTGCGGATCCGGACGCGCTGTTCGTCCAGGGAGCCGCTCAGAACAGGGCGAAGCTGATCTGCCGAGGATGCCCGGTCCGTACCGAGTGCCTCGCCGATGCGCTCGACAACCGCATCGAGTTCGGGGTGTGGGGCGGTATGACGGAGCGGGAACGGCGAGCGCTGCTACGGCGGCGGCCCGATGTGGACTCATGGCGAGAGCTGTTGGAGTCCGCGAAGGAAGAGTACGAGCGGACTAACGAGCTGATCGCCGGCTGAACGTCGCGACGGCACGGCCGGCGGAACCTCGCCGGCCGTGCCGTCGTGCTCACGTCCTGGCCAGCAGTTCCCCGATCTCGCGCAGACCCGCGAGGTCGTGGACATCCTGTGGCATGGCCGGAACCTGGACGACAGGCACCGTGGGGTGGGCCGAGACGAAGTGCTCCTGCTCGCGGTGCTCACGGGCGGCGAGCTGCATCCGTCCGGCGTGCAGCCGCAACACGGCGGCGGTCAGCTCGTGCTCGCCCTTCGTCTCCAGCTCCTCGGCTGCGGCGGCGCTGCGCGCCGCTGAGAGCGCCGCTGCGGGCGACAGGTGCACTCTGTTGACCACGAGCCCCGCCAGCGGCATCCGCTCCTCAGCGAGCCTCTCGACGAAGTACGAGGCCTCGCGCATCGCGTCGCGCTCGGGCGCCGCGACGACCACGAAGGCCGTGCCTGGCGCCTGCAGCAGCTTGTAGGTCATCTCGGCGCGCTGCCTGAAGCCGCCGAAGACCGCGTCGAGCGCGGAGACGAAGGTCTGCAGGTCCTTGATCACCTGCGCGCCGAGCAGCTTGGTCATCGCGCCGGCGACGAGTCCGAACCCCGCGTTGAGCAGTTTGAACGCGCTGCGGCCTCCTGCCTTGGCCGGAGCCATCAGCAGCCTGATGAAGCGACCGTCGAGGAAGCGGCCGAGCCGTTCGGGGGCGTCGAGGAAGTCGAGGGCCGAGCGCGAGGGCGGCGTGTCGACGATGATCAGGTCCCACTCGTCCGAGCGGCGCAGCTGACCGAGCTTCTCCATCGCCATGTACTCCTGCGTGCCTGCGAAGCTGGAGCTGAGCGACTGGTAGAAGGGGTTGGTCAGGATCTGGCGGGCCCGTTCGGGATCGGCGTGCGCCTCGATGATCTCGTCGAAGGTCCGCTTCATGTCGAGCATCATCGCGAACAGCTGGCCCTCGCCAGAGGAGTGCACCAGGCGGGGGGTGTTGTCCAGCTCGGTCAGGCCCATCGACTGGGCCAGCCTGCGGGCAGGGTCGACGGTCAGCACGACCGCGCTGCGCCCCCGCTCGGCCGCGCGCAGCCCGAGCGCCGCGGCGGTCGTGGTCTTGCCGACGCCGCCGGAGCCGCAGCAGACCACGATGCGGGTGCCCCTGTCGTCGAGGATCGCGTCGACGTCGAGGACGGGCGGAACCCTGGTCATGCCGCTCCCTTGGCGCAGATGGTCTCGGCCAGCTCGTACAGCCCTGTGAGGTCGACCCCGTCGGCCAGCAGCGGAAGTTCGTAGCCGGGCAGCGCCGCCGTCATCAGCGCGGCCCGCTCGGTCTTCTCGAGCTCGGTACGGCGGGCGTGCTCCACGACCTCCGCCGCCAGGGCGTCGGCCACGGCCGAGGCGTCGCCCGCGCCGTCGGCCAGGCCCGCCGCCTTGAGGCCGAGCGCGATCTCGCCCGCGTCGAATCCTCCCTTGACAGCGGAGTCAAGTGTCGCCTGTGGAAGCAGTGATTCACGGACCATGTTGATGAAGATTCCGCCCGCGGGAAGACCGGCCGAACGCAATTCGGCAATGCCGTCGAGCGTTTCCTGAACCGGCATCTCCTCCAGAACCGTCACGAAGTGGACAGCCGTTTCGGGAGACTTCACCACCCCGCTCACGAGATCCGAGTGGTTCTTGATCGGGCCGACTCTCGCCAGGCCGGCCACCTCCTGCGTCACGTTGAGGAAACGGCTGACGCGGCCGGTCGGAGGGGCGTCGAGCACGACGGCGTCGTAGACGCGCCTGCCGTTCTTGCCGCGCCGCCGTACCGCCTCGGTGGTCTTGCCGGTGACCAGCACGTCGCGGAAGCCGGGCGCCACGGTGGTGGCGAAGTCGACGATGCCCATCTTGGCGAGCGTACGGCCGGCGCGGCGCATGCCGTAGAACATCTCGAGGTACTCGAGCATGGCCTCTTCCGGATCGATGGCCAGCGCGTAGACGTCGCCCCCTCCGGGGGCGACGGCGATCTTGCGCTCCTCGTAAGGCAGTGGCGGCAGGTCGAAGATCTGCGCGATGCCCTGCCTGCCCTCCACCTCGACGAGGAGGACCTTGCGACCGCCCGAGGCCAACGCGAGGGCGAGCGAGGCGGCCACCGTCGTCTTGCCCGTGCCGCCCTTGCCGGTCACGACGTGGAGCCGCACGCCGTCCCAATCGGTGTCCCTTGCCGTCACATCTGCCAGGCTACCGAACGGTTACTTGTGTGCCTCTTTGAGATTGCTCACAGCGGGCCCGCGTGCGCCGGTGCTTGAGGGGCGGGAGGAGGCGGACGTTTCTCCGGGGACGTCGTCCGGCGTGCGGAGGCGGCTTCGGCGCGGGGGTCACTACGCTGGCCCTCATGAAGAAATGGGAGTACCTCACCGCTCCGGTGCTGATCCACAACACCAAGATGATCCTCGACAACTTCGGCGCCGACGGCTGGGAGCTGGTCCAGATCGTGCAGGGGCCCGACGGCCAGGGCCTGGTCGCCTACTTCAAGAGGGAGAAGGCATGACCCCCGAGGAGAAGCTGGCCGAGCTCGGCCTGACGCTGCCCGAGGTCGTGGCCCCGCTGGCGGCCTACGTCCCCGCCGTGCGCAGCGGTGACTACGTCTACACCTCGGGCCAGGTCCCGATGGTCGACGGCAAGCTGCCCCAGACCGGCAAGGTCGGCGCGGAGGTCAGCCTCGAGGAGGCCCGCGAGCTGGCCAGGATCTGCGCGCTCAACGCGCTGGCGGCGGTCAAGTCGCAGATCGGCGACCTGTCGAAGATCAAGAGGATCGTCAAGGTCGTCGTCTTCGTCGCCAGCACGCCCGACTTCACCGCCCAGCCTCAGGTCGGCAACGGCGCCAGCGAGCTGCTCAGGGACGTGCTGGGCGACCTCGGCGTGCACGCCCGCAGCGCGGTGGGCGTCAGCGTGCTCCCGCTGGACGCCCCGGTGGAGGTCGAGCTGATCGCGGAGGTATAACCGAGTGATGTTCTAGAGGAGGTCATGTGGACAACGGCATCCCGCTGCCGGGCGAGTTCGGCCAGCGAGCACGAGACATCCTGGCGGGACGGCTCCAGCCGGTCCCCGCGAGGGACGCCGCCACGGTGGTGATCCTGCGCGACGGTGCTCGCGGACCGCAGGTCTACCTCCTCAGACGCAAGGCGAGCATGGCCTTCGCCGCCGGCGCGTACGTCTTCCCCGGCGGCTCGGTCGACCCGCGCGACACCGACCAGGCGGTCGCGTGGGCAGGACCCTCGCCCAAGGAGTGGGGCGAGGTGTTCAACGCCGACGAGAAGACCGCCAGGGGTCTGGTGTGCGCCGCCGTACGGGAGACCTTCGAGGAGTCGGGGGTGCTCCTGGCGGGGCAGGGGGAGGACACGGTCGTCGCCGACACCACGGGCGACGGCTGGGAGGCCGACAGGGTCGCGTTGATCGACAGGAGCCTGGCCTTCGCCGACTTCCTCGGCAAGCGGGGCCTGGTGCTCCGCTCCGACCTGCTCAAGCCGTGGGCGCACTGGATCACGCCCGAGATCGAGCACAAGAGGTTCGACACCCGCTTCTTCGTCGCGGTGCTCCCCGAGGGGCAGCGCACCCGTGACGTGGGCGGCGAGGCGGACAAGGTGGTGTGGCAGCGTCCCGCCGAGGCTCTGGGCGGGGAGTTCTTCCTGATGCCGCCGACCCACCGCACGCTCACCGAGCTCGCGGCCTACGCAAGCGTCGGCGAGGTCATGGCGGCGGAGCGGGAGATCGTCCGCATCATGCCCAGAGCGGTGGAGATCGACGGAGA
Organism: Nonomuraea roseola; assembly: GCF_039535395.1. NCBI lineage: Bacteria > Bacillati > Actinomycetota > Actinomycetes > Streptosporangiales > Streptosporangiaceae > Nonomuraea > Nonomuraea roseola. The sequence continues at coordinate 2,466,652 of NZ_BAAAXC010000015.1, read as the reverse complement.
GATGCGGTTGATGGCATGAGCGGCCTTCACATCCCGCTGGCGGGTCCTGACGGCATCCGCACCGACCACACGGAGAACCTGCTGGCGCCCAACCCTTCGGAGATGACTCTCGAAGGGACCAACACCTGGGTGATCGGCACGCACGAGGTGGTCGTGGTCGACCCTGGCCCCGACGACGAGGCGCACCTCCAGCGGGTCGTCCGGCATCTGGGTCAGCGCAGGGTCACCCAGATCCTGCTCACGCACGGCCACCACGACCACAGCGGCGGCGCCAAGCGCTTCGCCGAGCTGGTCGGAGCGCCCGTGCGGGCGCTCGACCCCGAGCACAGGCTGGGCGGCGAAGGGCTGGCGGGCGGCGACGTGATCGAGGTCGGCGGCCTGGAGCTGAGGGTGTACGCCACGCCGGGCCACTCCTTCGACTCCCTGTGCTTCTGGCTGCCCGCCGACCTGGCCATGCTCACCGGCGACACCGTCCTCGGCAGAGGCACCACGGTCATCGCGCCCGACGGGAACCTGGGCGACTACCTGCGCACGCTCGACCTGCTGCGGGCCACGGCCGAGGAGCTGGGCGCCGAGACGCTGCTGCCAGGGCACGGGCCCGCGCTCGCCGATCCCCTGCACGCGCTCGACGGCTACATCGCCCACAGACGCGAGCGCCTCGACCAGATCAGAGCGGCGAGGGCGTCGGGCGCCAGGACGCCGCGCGAGATCGTGGAGATCGTCTACGCGGACGTCGACAGGGCGCTGTGGTTCGCCGCCGAGATGTCCGTGCGCGCCCAGGTCGACTACCTGGACCGGTTGTAGAGCCGCTCCATGTCGAGGATGACCACGGCCTTGGCCTCGATGCGCAGCCAGCCGCGCTGAGCGAAGTCGGCCAGCGCCTTGTTGACCGTCTCCCTCGAGGCGCCGACCAGCTGGGCCAGCTCCTCCTGGGTCAGGTCGTGGTGGACGCGCAGGCCGTCGTCGGCCTTGGTGCCGAACCGCTCGGCCAGGTCGAGCAGCGCCTTGGCCACCCGTCCTGGCACGTCGGTGAAGACCAGGTCGGCCAGCACGTCGTTGGTGCGGCGCAGCCGCTGCGCCAGCGCGCGCAGCAGGTGGAGCGCCACCTCGGGGCGGCCCGTCAGCCATGGCCGCAGGTCGTCGTGGCCGAGCCCGGCCAGCCTGACGTCGGTCAGCGCGGAGGCGGTCGCCGTACGCGGACGTGGGTCGAACAGCGACAGCTCGCCGAACATCTCGCTCGGCCCGAGCACGCTCAACAGGTTCTCGCGGCCGTCAGGGGCTGTGCGCGACAGCTTGATCTTGCCTTCGAGAACGACGTAGAGCCGGTCACCGGTCTCGTTCTCACTGAACAGGGTCTGTCCCTTGGACAGCTGAACCTCGGTGATGCTCGTGCGCAGCGCGGCGGCGCTCTCGCGGTCGAGCGCGGCGAACAGGGGGGCCTTGCCCAGCACGTCTTCGGTGTTCACTCTGCCTCCTCAGCAGCCATTGTGACCTACCCCACTGCAGAGGTCAGGAGTGACCCATGCGAAAAGGCTCAAGGGGACGCCACCTGCTGGTCGCCACGAAGTTCCCTGGACGGAGTTTACGGACTGAACCCCCTGAAGCGTTACTCAAAGGATCGTTTCCCCGGCACGAAGCCGCTGGCCATACGCTTGCGGGATGGAGACCCGGCTGGCGCTGGTACGGCGGGCGCGACGGATGAACAGGATCCTCGCCGAGACCTACCCCGACGCGCACTGTGAGCTCGACTTCACCAACCCCCTCGAGTTGCTGGTCGCCACGATCCTGTCGGCCCAGTGCACCGACAAGCGCGTCAACATGGTCACCCCCACGCTGTTCGCGAAATACCCCACCGTCGAGGACTACGCGGCGGCCGACCCCTCCGAGATGGAGGGGATCATCAAGTCCACGGGCTTCTTCAGGGCCAAGACCAACAGCATCATCGGCATGGCCCAGGCGGTCTCCGCCAAGCACGGCGGTGTGGTGCCGCGCCGCCTCGCCGACCTGGTCGCCCTGCCGGGCGTGGGCCGCAAGACCGCCAACGTGGTGCTCGGCAACGCCTTCGGCGTGCCAGGGCTCACCGTCGACACGCACTTCCAGCGCCTGGTCCGTCGCTTCGGCTGGACAGACGAGACCGACCCCGTGAAGATCGAGCGGGTGGTGGGTGAGCTGATACCCAAGCGCGAGTGGACCGTCTTCTCCCACAGGGTGATCTGGCACGGCAGGCGCATCTGCCACGCCCGCACCCCCGCCTGCGGGGTGTGCCCGCTGGCGGCGCTGTGCCCCTCGTACGGCACCGGCCCCACCGAGGCGGCCAAGGCGGCCAAGCTCGTCAGGCCGGGCCCCTTCTCGTAGTGATACTCGTAGGTGTCATGGCCGGGCGCGGGAAGCCCGGAGAGGCGCGAGGTGTTGGAGTCTGATGTGACCGACGTCCCCGAATGGCTGGACAGGCTGGCCGCCCGAGCCGTCCACACCCCCGTCCCCCACGGTCTGCGCCCGCCCGCGCGCGGCGGCAGGCCGGCCGCGGTGCTGATGCTGTTCGGCGAGGGGCCCGACGGCCCCGACCTGCTCCTCATCCAGCGCAGCTCCCGGGGCCGCAGGCACGCGGGGCAGCCTGCCTTCCCCGGTGGCGGCGTCGACCCCGAGGACGACGGGCACGTGGGCGCGGCGCTGAGGGAGGCGGCGGAGGAGACGGGGATCGACCCCGCGGGGGTCAAGGTGCTCTGCACGCTCCCCGAGCTGTTCGTCTGGCACAGCGACAACAGGGTCACCCCCGTCATCGGCTGGTGGCACACCCCTGTCGCGGTCTACGCCGCGGCTCCCGACGAGGTCGATTCGGTGGAGCGGGTGCCGATCGCCGAGCTGGTCGACCCTGCCAACAGGATCGTCCTGCGCACTCCGACAGGACACAGGGGCCCAGCCTTCAAGGTGCGCGGGCTCCTCGTGTGGGGGTTCACCGCGATGGTGCTCGACGCGGTGCTGCGCGAGGGCGGCCTGGAGCGCCCCTGGGACACAGACAGGGTGGAGGACCTACCGCCCGACGTCCTCGACCTGGCTGCCCGTGGCTAGCGCGAGCCCGAGCGTCGCCCAGTCGGCCACGTCGTCGTCGCTGTCGCGCATGAGCGCGCGAAGGGCCGCGAGCCCCGCGGCGTCGGGTGGACGGCCGCAGACGTTGGGCAGCGCGTAGGCGGCGCCGTACCTCACCCTGGCGTCCTGGTGGGCCGACAGCTCGATCACCGAGGGCAGCGAGCGAGGGTCGCCGAGATGGCCGAAGGCGATCAGCACGGAGAAGAGCACCATGGCGTCGTCCTCGCTTGCGGCGAGGAAGCGCAGCACCGGCAGCGCCCTGTCCTTGAAGGTGGTCAGCTGGCCCATGATGTCGATGCCCAGCAGTCGCTCGGAGACCTGCTGGCCTGCGCACAGCCGTCTGGCCTCGGTGAAGGTCTCCAGATCGCCCCGCTCCTGTAGCGTGGAGATCACCTGCCAGCGGACGGGGCCGCCTGGATCGGTGTCGCCGAGTGCCGCCTCGATGAGATCGCGCATCATTTACAGGGTATTTCCGCCTCCGGGCCGGTCGTAGCGGAAGACGCGCACGCTTGACCGTCCCGGTGGATACCTTTGAATCGTGCGCGGTGATCTGCTCGACCTCATACTGATCGGCCTCGTGATCGCCTTCGGCATCTCGGGCTACCGCCAGGGTTTCATCATCGGCGCCCTCAGTTTCGTCGGGTTCATCGGCGGGGCCCTGCTCGGGGTCGTCATCGCGCCGCCGATCGCCAAGGCCGTGGTCGAGGGGGAGACCGAGCAGGCGCTGCTGGCCATCGTCATCGTCTTCCTCGCCGCCACCGTCGGCCAGTTCGCCTCCTCCACCGTCGGCGCGGTGGTCCGCTCCCACGTCACGTGGGAGCCGGCCAGGGTCGCCGACGCGGTCGGCGGCACGTTCGCCAGCGCGCTGTCGGTGCTGGTCATCGCCTGGCTCATCGGCTCGCTCGTCGTCTCGGCCCCCTTCCCCGTGCTCAGCACCCAGGTCAAGGACTCCTTGCTGCTCAACGCCGTCGACGAGATGGTGCCCGACGCCACACGCGAGTGGCAGCGGCCGTTCAAGGAGTTCATCGACAGGTCGGAGTTCCCTCCCGTCTTCGACGCGATCGCCAACGGGCCCTTCGTCGACGTGCCGCCGCCCGCGCCGCGCAGCCAGCTGCAGGGGCCCAAGCTGCAGCGGGCCCAGCGGGCCATCGTCAAGGTCCAGGGCACCGCGCCGAGCTGCAGCAAGCGCATCGAGGGCACCGGCTTCGTCTACGAGGTCGACCGCATCATGACCAACGCGCATGTCGTCGCGGGCGTCACCAGAGACCTGCGCGTCACCACCCAGGACAACAGGTCGCTCGAGGCCGAGGTCGTGGTCTACAACCCCAAGCGCGACATCGCCATCCTCTACGTGCCGAACCTCGGCATCAGGCCGCTCGCCTTCGACGGCACCGCGGAGAAGAACGACAACGCGATCATCGCGGGCTTCCCCAAGGGCCAGGGCTTCACCGCCGAGGGCGCGCGCATCAGGGTCAAGCAGAACGCCAAGGGCCCCGACATCTACCGCAGCAGCGAGGTCGAGCGCGAGGTCTACGCGATCCGCGGCAAGGTGCTCCCCGGCAACTCGGGCGGCCCGCTGCTGACGGTCGACGGCAACGTGTTCGGCGTCATCTTCGCCGCGGCCACCAACCAGGCCGAGACCGGCTACGTGCTGACGGCGGCCGAGGTCAGGCCCGACGCCGTCAAGGGCAAGAACGACACGACCCCGGCCGACACCATGGACTGCGACTAGCTACAGCGCGGCGGCGACGGCGTCGATCGCCGCCCCTGGGTCGCTGTCCTCCCGCAGCGCCAGCGCCACCCCCGCCATCTCCTCGTACGGCGTGCCGTACCTCTGGATCCCGGCGGCGCCCCGGGCGAGCAGCGTGAGCGCGCCTCGCCCGTTGCCCCGCTGCAGGTGGGTGAGGCCCACGCAGATCTGCGCGAGCCCCTGCCACAGCTCCCGCTCCTGCTCGGGGGCGCACTTCCACCTGCCCTCGAAGACCTCGTGCGCGTGGAAGGGCCTGTGGTCGCGCAGGAAGGCCATGGCGTCGGTCATGGCCTGCTCGGCGCTGGGCGCGTAGTCGTCGGGGACGCGCTCGACGCCCTCGGCGCCGTGCGGGAGCGGCCTGCCGTACTCGTCGCGCGGCCTGGCGTTGCGCGGGCGGCCCTGGGGGTCCCTGTCCCTCATCGGTCTGGCTCGGGGTCGGCCAGCCACGACAGCAGCTCGGCGTCGAACACCTCGGGCGCCTCCTCGTGCGGGAAGTGCCCCGTGCCCTCGAGCAGCCGCCACCGGTAGGGCGCGGCCACGTAGCGGCTGGAGCCCTGCGCGGTGCGCGGCAGGATGCACCGGTCGAGCGCGCCGTGCAGCTGCAGGGTGGGCGCCTCGACCTCGGTGCGCATGGCGCGGGCGTAGCGCAGGCCGTCGGGACGCACCTGGGAGCGGGCGAACCAGCGGTGATACTCCAGCGCGCAGTGGGCGACGGTGGGGATGCCGAAGGCCTCACGGTAGACGTGCGCGGTGTCCTGCTCGGGCCAGCCGGGCCGCGACCAGTCGTCGAGCAGCTGCCCGACCAGCTTGCCGTCGTCGCGCGTCAGGCGCCGCTCGGGCAGGAACGGCAGCTGGAAGCCGAAGGTGTAGCCGCTGGCCCTGAGCTGGCCGAACGGGTCGGTCAGCAGCGCGCCGCGCAGGCGCAGCGGGTGCGGCGCCGACACCGCGACCAGGCGGTGCACGGTCTTGGGGTCGGTCACGGCCATCGTCCAGGCCAGCAGCCCGCCCCAGTCGTGGCCGACGACGATCGCGCCCGTCTCGCCGAGCGCGCGGATCAGGCCCGTGGCGTCGCCCGCCAGCGTGGGCAGGTCGTAGCCGCGCGGCGGCTTGTCGCTGCCGCCGTAACCGCGCAGGTCGACGGCGACGGCGCGGTAGCCGGCCTCGGGCAGGCTCGCCAGCTGGTGCCGCCACGTCCACCAGAACTGGGGGAAGCCGTGCAGCAGCAGGACGAGCGGCCCTTCACCCGCTTCCACGATGTGGAAGCGGGTGCCGCCGGCGTGGATGCTGCGATGCGTCCACGGCCCGTCCAGGTGGACGAAGCTCTCGTCAGGCATCGGGTTTCACCAGCTCGCCCTCTGGTGTGGCGATCTCCTTCAGGCCCTTCAGCGACCTGGTCGTACGCTTCATCGCCGCCAGCCCCTTCAGCCTGCGAGTCCCCAGGAAGACCAGCAGGGCCGCGACCAGCAGGTAGAACACTGTCACGATCGTGAAAGCCAGCCACTGGGGCAGGCCGACCTCCACGAGCACGTACGCGATCGCGAAGGAGGCCAGGATCAGGCACAGGTGGGCCATGAAGGCCGCCGCCGCGAACAGCCCCGCGGCGGTGCCGACCCGCTTGGCGTCGAACCTGAGCTCGGCCTTGGCCAGCTCGATCTCCGAGCGGACCAGCGTGGAGATGTGGTTGCTCGCCTGGGCGACGAGCGCACCAAGGGATTCTTCCTCGGAAGTCTGCGGCATGAACGTCTCCTATCGGGGCCAGGTGCCCGTGTCAAACATCATCCAGTCCATTGCGACGCTTACGCACCCGGACGTGCAGGAGAACCGCCGCCAACATCGAGGCCGCGAGGCTGGCCGCGAGGACTCCCGTCGTCACGGCGGTGGCCCTCTCCTGATCAGCGCCGAACGCTAGGTCGCCGATGAGCAGCGACACCGTGAATCCGATGCCGCCGAGCGCCGAGACCGCCGCCATGTCCCTCCAGTGCAACTCCTCCGACAGCCGGGCCAGGCCGAGCCGTACCGCGAGCCACGCGCCGCCGAACACTCCCAGGAACTTACCGATGACCAGTCCGGCCATCACCCCCAGGACTACCCGATCACTGAAGATCACGCTCAGGCTGTCGCCGTCCAGCCGCACACCGGCCGACAGGAACGCGAAGACCGGCACCGCGAAACCCGCTGAGATCGGCCTGACGTAGTGGTCGGCGCGTTCGGCGGGGGAGCTGTCCTCGTCCGCGTTGGTCGTGACCCTGGTCAGCAGGCCGAGCGCGACGCCGGCCACCGTCGCGTGCACGCCGCTGACCTCGACGAAGTACCAGGCGAGTACGGCGAGCGGCAGGTAGACCCACAGGCTTCTGACCCCCCTGCGCTGGAGCAGGCCGTAGAGCGCGATCAGGGCCGCGCCGACGAGCAGCATGACCATATCGAGGTGATCGGTGTAGAAGAGCGCGATGATCGTGATCGCGCCCAGGTCGTCGACGACGGCGCAGGTGAGCAGGAAGGCCCTCAGCGCCGCGGGCATCGCGCTGGCGGTCACGGCCAGCACGGCCAGGGCGAAGGCGATGTCGGTGGCCGTCGGGATGGCCCAGCCCCTGCCCGCGTCCTCGGCGCCCCAGCTGACGGCCAGGTAGACCAGGGCGGGAACGACCATGCCCGCGATGGCGGCGATGATCGGGAGCGCGGCCTTGCGCAGGTTGGAGAGCTCGCCGTGGACGAACTCCTCCTTCACCTCCAGGCCCGCGACGAAGAAGAAGATCGTCAGCAGGCCGTTCTGGGCCCACTTGTAGAGCTCCAGGTTCAGATGGAGGCTCTCGGGGCCGAACCCGGCGGTGCGGAGGGCCTCGTAGGAGTCGATCGAGACGTTGGCCCAGACGAGGGCGGCCATGGTGGCGAGCAGCATGACGATGCCGCCGATGGTCTCCGTGCGCAGCGCCTCGGCCAGGGTGCGGGCGTAACGGACGGTCGGTCGGAGCGGCCATACTTCGGCGGCTCGGCGCACGGTGATCCCCCTTGGTGTACGGATACGTCGATCGTTCCCCCGCCGACCAGACTTCCCGGCACACCTGCGCGAGATCCTACCCAGACGCCTCCTCACACCACCGACCGCACCCGTACCTACCCATTCCCGGCATTCCCCGGACCGCCCCGGGCTCCGCCGTCCCCCGCGTCTTCGAAGGACCTCAGCCCGGCTTGCCGTACCTGCGGTTTTGAAGGACCTCAGCCACGTCCGCACCGGTGGCGCCCGCCGGCGGGCACCGGCCCCTTGCGGACCTCTCCTGGCATGCCGAAGGGCCGGAGGAAACCCCCGGCCCTTCGGATGGAGCTCGTCAGTCGTCGGACTTCGCGCTGGGCAGCTTCTCGGAGATGAGGTTCATCACCGTGCTGTCGGCCAGCGTGGTGACGTCGCCCACGCTCCGGTTCTCCGCCACGTCACGCAGCAACCGCCGCATGATCTTCCCCGACCGCGTCTTCGGCAGCTCGGGAACGACCAGGATCTGGCGCGGCTTCGCGATGGGGCCGAGCGCCTTCGCCACGTGGTTGCGCAGCTCGGTGGCGATGTCCGCGCCCTCCTCCGCGCTGCCGCGCAGGATCACGAAGGACACGATCGCCTGTCCCGTCACCGGGTCGGTGGCGCCCACGACGGCCGCCTCTGCGACCTTCGGGTGCGAGACGAGCGCCGACTCCACCTCGGTGGTCGAGATGTTGTGGCCGGAGACGAGCATGACGTCGTCGACGCGGCCGAGCAGCCACAGGTCGCCGTCCTCGTCCCTCTTGGCGCCGTCGCCGGGGAAGTACATCCCCTCGAAACGGGACCAGTAGGTGTCGATGTAGCGCTGGTCGTCGCCCCAGATCGTGCGCAGCATCGACGGCCAAGGGTCGCGGACCACGAGGAAGCCGCCGCCGCCGTTCGGCACGCTGTTGCCCTGGTCGTCGACGACGTCCGCGGTGATGCCCGGCAGCGGGCGCATCGCCGCGCCGGGCTTGGCCGCGGTGACGCCGGGCAGCGGGCTGATCATGATGGCGCCGGTCTCGGTCTGCCACCAGGTGTCCACGACCGGGCAGCGCTCGCCGCCGATGTGCTCGCGGTACCAGACGTACGCCTCGGGGTTGATCGGCTCGCCGACCGAGCCGAGGATGCGCAGGGACGACATGTCGAACTTCGCGGGGATGTCGTCGCCCCACTTCATGAACGTGCGGATCGCGGTGGGCGCGGTGTAAAGGATCGTGACCTTGTACTTCTGGACGATCTCCCAGAACCGGCCGCGGTGCGGGGTGTCGGGCGTGCCCTCGTAGATGACGCTGGTCGCGCCGTTGGCGAGCGGGCCGTAGACGATGTACGAGTGCCCCGTCACCCAGCCGATGTCGGCGGTGCACCAGTAGATGTCGCTGTCGGGCTTGAGGTCGAAGACCGCGTCATGGGTCCACGCGGTCTGGGTCAGGTAGCCGCCGCCGGTGTGCAGGATGCCCTTCGGCTTCCCCGTGGTGCCGCTGGTGTAGAGGATGTAGAGCGGGTCCTCGGCGTCGTGCGGCTGCGCCTCGTGCTGGTCGCTCTGGCGCTCGACCACGTCGTGCCACCACACGTCGCGCTCCTGGGCCGAGACCTCCTGCCCTGTCCTGCGGACGACGAGCACGTGCTCGACGCCGGGCGTCTGCGCGACGGCCTCGTCCACCGTGGGCTTGAGCGCGGAAGGCGCGCCGCGACGGTAGCCGCCGTCGGCGGTGATGACCAGCTTGGCGTCGGCGTCCTCGATGCGGCTCTGCAACGCGGCGGCGGAGAAGCCGCCGAACACCACCGAGTGGATCGCGCCGATGCGGGCGCAGGCCAGCATCGAGATCGGCAGCTCGGGAATCATCGGCATGTAGATCGCCACGCGGTCGCCCTTGCCGACACCCAGCTCGGTGAGCGCGTTGGCGGCCTTGTTGACCTCGCGCTGGAGGTCGGCATAGGTGAGCGTACGGCTGTCGGCCTCGGGCTCGCCCTCCCAGAAGTAGGCGACCTTGTCGCCGTTGCCCGCCTCGACGTGCCTGTCGACGCAGTTGTAGGCGATGTTGAGCCGGCCGCCGACGAACCACTTGGCGAACGGCGCGTTCCACTCCAGAGTGGTGTCCCAACGCTTGGCCCAGGCCAGCCGGTCCGCCGCGCGCTCCCAGAACGCCAGGCGGTCCGCCTCGGCCTCGGTGTAGGCGGCGGCGGTCACGTTCGCAGCCGCGGCCAGGGCCGCCGGTGGTTCGAACCGGCGGTTCTCCTGCAACAGGTTCGACAGCGCCTGAGGCTCGGTGCCAGGGGTCTCCGGGGCCACTTCATGCTCCTTCATATGGCCAGATTGAGTCTTGCTGTCCCACTTCACCAGGCCACCCGGGCTCACCACAAGAGGTCTAGACAGGTCTGTACCAACCGTCCCCCGCTGACCTGAAGTGCTGACAACTGCTATTAAACCGTTGTAATCCTGAAATCCCACAAATATGGAACGGACCAATTGGGCCCCGTCCTAAAAGAGGGCTACCGGCCGGTAAGGTCGGAACCTGTGAGTGACCCATTGGCTGTCATTGCCGGACTTCCTGGAGTGCCAGAAGCGGTCGAAGAGGCGCGTGAGGCCGTCGACCGCCTGTACCGGCATCGCGTGCTGCGCCGCCGCAGCCCCGAGGTGTCGGCCGAGGCCGCGCTGCGCGGGGCGCGCGCGTCGGCCGCGCTGGCGGGGGACGACGTCCCCCTCGACGCCCTGCGCAGGGGAGAGGTCTCCTCGCCCGTGGTCCAGGGCGCCCTTCGCGCCTCGGCCGAGCTGGGAAGACTCGGCTCCACGTGGCGGAGCACCCCCAGGCAGGTGCTGGCGAGGGTGCACACGCTGGCCGCCGTGGGCCTGGCCGACGAAGCCGACATCGGACGGCCTCGCACGGGCGCCGCCGCGGCCGACCCTCTCGCGCTCGGCCCCGCTCCTACGGCCGAGCAGACCGCCGCTCGCATGGACGCGCTGTTCACGCTGGTCACCGGCCAGACGAAGGCGCCCGCGCTGGTGCTCGCCGCCGTCGTGCACGCCGAACTCGCCGTGCTGCGTCCCTTCGGGATCGCCGACGGCGTCGTCGCGAGGGCGGCCGAGCGTCTCACGCTCGTGGAGTACGGCCTCGACCCCAAGTCGCTGGTCCCGATCGAGGTGGGCCACCTGGAGCTTCCTTACGCCGAGGGGCTGCGGGCATATCTGCAGGGCACAGGCGAGGGGGTCGCGGCCTGGGTACGGCAGTGTGCCTCGGCGGTGACACTCGGGGTCAGGGAGACGATCGCCATCTGCGAGGCCATGCAGCGGGCATAGCGGACGGCGTCCCAGAAAATGAGACGCCGTCTGCCGGCACGTCACACCGGGTTACCAAGCGTGCACCTGTATTCGTCGGACCGGGTCAAGCCCGTCTCGACGCGCCTCCCGCGGCTGGTCGCGCGTGGGTGCCCGGCTGACGTACCCGGACAAGTAAGTCCGTGACACCTTTCTACGTCTGTTTCGGCCTCATGGGAACCCCTCTGTCCAAGACCTTTACCCCGGCCCCGTGATCACTCAGAGTGAGCTAGCGGTCGGTAGTCGTGCAACTACGCACCAAAAAAACTAGCGAAAATTAGAGATTGCTCCTCGACGAAACTCGAGTTGATCGGGCAGCATACGTGGGTATCGCCCGAAACTGGAGTGACTGTGCACGGGATAGCTTTGCAAGTCCCTTGCCATGCTCTGGTTAAGTGATGAAAGCTTTCTTCTGAAACGGGCCCGGCTCTACCCCCCCGGAGCCGGACCGGTCAGGCGACCCCCGCTCTCCCCCCCGGCGGGGGTCGCCGCTTTTTATCCACAGAACCTCGTTCGGTAGCTCGCGCCGGTCGGCCCCTCCCCCATGCTGTGCCTCCACCCCCGAGGAGGCAGCAATGACCCGACCTCTGGCCATCACCGACGACGGCGACCTGCTCGACGATCTGGTGCGCGTCGCCGCGGCCGCAGGCTCCCAGCTCGACGTCGCCCACGCACCCGCCCTCGCGCGCCCCTACTGGTCGCACGCGCCGATCGTGGTGGTCGGCGACGACCTGGCCGACGCCGTGGCCGCCTCAGGGCCGCCGGGCAGACCGAAGGTCTTCCTGGCCACCAGGCAGGGCGGCGATCCCGACAGCTGGCGGCGATGCGTCGCGGTGGGCGCCCAAGGCATGGTCGAGCTGCCCGAGGGGGAGTTGCGGCTGGTCGAGGAGTTCGCCGACGCGCTGGAGCCGTTCCCGAGGGCAGGGGTCGTGGTCGGCGTCGTGGGCGGCAACGGAGGCGCGGGCGCCAGCCTGCTGTCGGCCTGCCTCGCGCTGTCGGCCTCGCGGCGCAAGCTCCGCACGCTGCTGGTCGACGCCGACCCCCTCGGCGGCGGCATCGACGTCCTGCTCGGGCAGGAGGAGGCCAAGGGCGCCAGATGGGCCGACTTCGTCTCGCGCGAAGGGCGGGTGAGCTCGGCGGCGCTGCAGGCCGCGCTTCCCGCCTTCGGCGAGCTGACCGTCCTCGCCTTCCACAGGGGCCAGGTGGAGGCGATCCCGCCGGAAGCCATGCGCTCGGTGCTCGAGGCGGGCAGACGCGGCTTCGACCTCGTGGTCGTCGACCTGCCCCGTCACCTCGACGCCGCCGCGGCCGAGGCGCTGAGCCGCGCCTCTTCCACGCTCCTGCTGGTCACCGCCGACGTCCGGGGCGTCCTGGCCGCGGCCCAGGTGCTCGGCGAGGTCCGCCGCCACACGGGCGCGGTCGGCATGGTCCTGAGGCCGGGGGTGCTGGAGGAGGCGGTCGTCGCCACCTCGCTCGACCTGCCCTGCGCCGGCCACCTCGCCGACCAGCCGCGCCTGGCCACCGCGCTCAACAAGGGCGACCTGACCCTCATCGACCGCCGCTCGGTGCTCGGCCACTTCTGCGCCACGCTCCTGACCGACCTCATGGCCGCATGAACGGCGTCTCCAAGGAGCTGGTCGAGGCGGTCAGGGTGAGGCTGGCGCGGGCGGGCGTGGAGCCGAGCGCCGCCCAGGTCGCGGTCGCACTCAGGGCGGAGAAATCGGTGTACGGCGACGCCGAGATCCTGGCCGTGGCCCGCGCCCTGTGCGCCGACCTCATCGGCGCCGGGCCGCTCGAACCGCTGCTGGCAGCGCCCGACGTCACCGACGTCCTGGTCAACGGGCCGCGCGAGGTGTGGATCGACGACGGGCGCGGGCTGCGCCGCACCACGGTCACCTTCCCTGACGACGGCGCGGTCCGCCGCCTGGCACAGCGCCTCGCCGCCTCGGCGGGCCGCCGGCTCGACGACGCCTCCCCGCACGTCGACGCGCGGCTGGCCGGTGGGGTGCGCCTGCACGCCGTCCTGCCGCCCATCGCCTCGGAGGGCACGTGCGTGTCGCTGCGGCTGCCGCCCCGCCGTACGTTCACGCTCCCCGACCTGGTCGCCGCGGGCACCGTCCCTCCCGAGGCGGTCGCCGTCCTGTCCGCCGTGGTCGAGGCCAGGCTGGCCTTCCTCGTCACCGGCGGCACGGGCACCGGCAAGACCACCCTGCTGAGCGCCCTGCTCTCCCTGGCCGACCAGGGCGAGCGCCTCCTCCTCGTCGAAGACTCCGCCGAGCTGCGCCCGCTCCACCCCCACGTGGTCCGGCTGGAGACCCGCCCCGCCAACCTGGAGGGCGCCGGTGGCGTCGGCCTCCGCGGCCTCGTACGGCAGGCGCTGCGCATGCGGCCCGACCGGCTGGTGGTGGGGGAGGTCCGAGGCGCGGAGGTCGTCGACCTCCTGGCCGCCCTGAACACGGGACACGAGGGCGGCTGCGGCACCCTCCACGCCAATACCGCGGCCGACGTGCCTCCCCGGCTCGAGGCGCTGGCGTGCGCGGCGGGCCTCAGCCGTGAGGCGGTCCACAGCCAGCTGGCCGCGGCGCTCGACGTGGTGGTCCATCTGTCGCGGCGGCGCTCCGACGGCAGACGGCTGGTCTCGGAGGTGTGCCTGCTGTCACGGAGCGCTTCGGGGTTCGTGGAGGCGGAGTCGGCGCTGACGTTCGACCAGGACGGCCGCGCGCGAAGAGGCCCCGGCTACACAGCCCTCCTCGCCCGCACCTCCCTGTCACCGGAGCGGTGACGTGCAGGTCGCCCTGGGATCTGTCCGCTGTGTCCCTCGGCTGGTTTGGCGGGGGCGCCTGGGCTGGCTGAGGCGCGTTGCCTGGCTGGTGCAGCGGACCGCCCGAGCTGGCTGAGGCGGGCTGCCGGGCTGGTGCGGCGGGCCGTCCGAGTTCTCAGTCCCCCCGTGCGCGGCAAGACCCTCGTCGAAGATTGGAAGCAAGTCGTTGACCGTGATCGCCGCACTGTGCGCCGCGCTCGCCTGCTGGCTGTGGACCGGGCCCACCCACGCCGACCTCCGCCTCGACCGCCTGTTCGGCGCTGCGACGCCACGGCGGTGGCCTTCCCTGTGGGAGAGCGTCAGACGCCCCTCCGCCGCACGCAGGGCCGAGGCGTGGCGCGTGGCCTCGATCGAGCTGTGTCAGGCGCTCTCCGCCGAGCTGGCGGCCGGCCGTACGGCGGGGGAGGCGCTCACCCGCGCCCTCGACGCCGTCGAGCTTCCCGACCCTCTGCGGCCCCTGGCGGCCGCGGCCCGAGACGGTGGCGACGTGGCCGCCGCCCTCCGTGAGGTGGCGCCCGCCCAGGGCGGCGAGGGATTACTGCGGCTGGCGGCGTGTTGGGAGGTCAGCGTGTCGGTCGGCGCGGGACTGTCCGGCCTGGTCGACAGGGTCGGCGTCGCGCTGCGTGCCGCGCAGGCGCACAGAGGTGAGGTGTCGGCCCAGCTCGCGGGGCCCAGAGCAACGGCCAGGATGCTCGCGGCGCTGCCCGCCCTCGGCCTCCTCATGGCGGCGGGGCTGGGGATGAACCCCGTCGGATTCCTGTTCGGCAGCCTGCCGGGGCTGGCCTGCCTGGTCGTCGGCGTGGCACTCGACGCCTGTGGGCTGTGGTGGACCCACCGGATGTCGTCCAGGGCGGAGGCCGCATGATCATGACTCTGGCCACCGTCGCCTGTGCCTTCATGGCGACCTGGCTGTGGTTTCCCCCGGGCGGACCCGCTGAACGACTCGCCGCCCTGCGTCCACCTGGAGGACCGCCGCGCGTGCCCTCCGCCGGTGCGGAGGAGTGGTTTCCTCCGCGTGCCGTCCACGGGGCTCGTCTCGACCGGCGGTCGCTCCTGCCTGGCGCGTGCGCGGCGCTCGTCGTGTTCGTGCTGGTGAGCGGCGTCGCCGGCATGGTGGCGGGGCCTGTCATCGGGGTGGTGGTCACCGTACTCGTCCACAGGAAGGCCGTCGGGCCCCACCTGCGCCCCGACCGTGAGCGCATCGCCGCCGACCTGCCCTTCGCCACGGACCTCATGGTCGCCTGCCTCCAGGCGGGGCAACCCGTCAGCGCGGCGACCGAGATCGCCGCCGTCGCGATCGGCGGACCCCTCGGACAGCGCCTCACCTGGGTCAGCGGCCAGCTCCGTCTGGGGGCCGATCCCGAGCCGGTGTGGATGGTGCTGGCGCGAGAGCCGTCCATGGGGGCGCTGGCGCGGGCCATGTCGCGTGCCGCGCAGAGCGGGGCTCCTGTCGCGGACGTGCTCACCCGCCTCGCCGACGACGCCCGCCAGGCGTCCAGGATGGCGTCGCTGGCAGCGGCCCGCCGGGTGGGCGTCCAGGCCGTGGCGCCGCTGGGGCTGTGCTTCCTGCCCGCGTTCGTGCTGCTGGGGATCATCCCTGTGGTGGCAGGCCTGGCCAGCGGCGTCCTGATCCCTTAGGGGCCGACTCACCCTCGGGAGACGGAGCATCGGCCGTTACCCGGCCCATCGGGTATGCGGCGCGCGACCGGCCTGCCGAGCTTCGCCATCTCCCCCTCCCACGCTGGTCCTCCCTCCCACGTGCAGGCGATACGGCGTGCCTCGCAGGCTCGCCGCGTCCTGTGCAGGCGATCTGGCGTGCCTCGGAGGCTCGCCGCGTCCCGTGTAGGCGCTGCGGCTCGCCGTGCCCTGGTGTAGTTATCCACAACCCGTTATCCACAGCCCCAGTCGCCCCGTCGCCTCCGTCCACAGAACCCCGCTCGGACCCGCCCCCACCCCACCCCCTCCGAGAACCTGATCCCCCACCCCGGACACCGTCCGGTCCCACCCCTCGGAGGCACTGATGCGCAAGCCGTTCCTCATCACGCCCGTCGTCCGGCTCCGGCGCGCCGTGTCGACCTGGTGGACCAGCCGCACCGCAGCGGCTGCCCGCCTGGGCCTCGACCGCGGCATGTCCACCGCCGAGTACGCCGTCGGCACCATCGCCGCATGCGGGTTCGCCGCGCTGCTCTTCAAGGTCGTCACGAGTTCCGAAGTCCAGGAAATGCTCACCACGTTGGTCAACCGCGCTTTGAACACCGCAGGCTGAACCCCTCTCGACACGTCCGGTTCCTTGCACTCGTCGCGCGGTCTCGCGGGCTGGCAGCTGTACATCCCGGCCCTGGAGCCGCCGTACCTCCAGCCCCGAGCCGCCGCCCGCCCCGCCTCCGTACGGCCCAGCCCCGGAGATCGCTGTACGGCCAGCCCCCGAGATCGCTGTACGGGCTCGACCTCAGACCGCCGCGCACAAAGCCCCGAGATCGCCGCCCGGACCCCGAGATCGCCGTACTCCCACCCCGAAGCCCTTCACGCAGCCCGCTTCCAGGCCGCCGTCGGCCCAGCCCCAAGCCCACAGTTGCTCCCGCACCGCGATACGCCCGACCCCAGAACCACAGCCGAAACCATCCACAGCCCTGCTACTCCAAGACCCCATCCACAGCTGAAGCACACAGCCACTCGCAATCCCCACAGCCCGACTCCGGTACCCACAGAGGACTCGGAGACCACAATCCGCCCTCAGATCCACAGCTGAGGCCACACCCACAGCTGGGACCGAGATCCCACAGCCCGACTCCAAGCCTCGCAAAGGACTCGGAGACCACAATCCGCCCTCAGATCCACAGCTGAAGCCACACCCTCAGCCGGGACCCAGATCCACAACCTGATTCCGGAGGCCCACGGCTTGAGGATGAGATCACAGCGCACCTAGATCCACAGCTGAAGCCAGATTCAAGCCCGGCCTCCTAGACCACAGCCCGGCTGCGAGACCGCTGCTTGTGCAGCCCTGAGACGACGCGTCCCCTATGACGAAACGGTCGCATGATCACATGGCACTCCCGCCAGAAGCCTCGAAGCCGCGTTCGCCTGCGCGCCCACGCCCCAAGGGGACGCGGGCTTCGAGAGGCTCGGTCACGGCAGAGACCGCCGCCGTGCTGCCCGCCCTCATGGTCGTACTCGCTGCGGCTTTGTGGGCGGTCACGGTGGTCAACGCCCATCTCCGGTGCGTGGACGCCGCACGTGCAGGCGCCCGAGCCGCCGCCCGAGGCGAACCCATCGCCAAGGTCCAAGAGCTCACCAGAACGGTTGCCCCGCCAGGCGCCCAGGTGGACGTCAGGCGAGGAGCAGACATGACCCGCGTCCAGGTGACCACTCACATCAAGCCCTCATGGGCCTCCGCCTTACCGCCCATCGAAGTCAAAGCCGCAGCCAGCTCCGTCACCGAACCCGGCACCCTCGCGCCCCCAGGCGTCTCCTCGCCCCTCGACCTCGATGCAGCCCAACCCCCAACGCCCCACAGCCCGTAGCACCACCTCCCACTGCGCTGCCTGCGTCTTGAAAGTCGCCAACCTTCCTGATCTTGACCAGCTGCCAAGAGGCGCCCACCTATCAGGGCGGCTCACTTCACCTCTCGAAAGTTGGACGTCGATGAACCTGAAGGCCCACCCTCAGCGGGGCCCCATGGCAGCGGACAGAGGCTCGGCAACGCTGTGGTGCGTGGCACTCTCGGGATTGCTGCTGGCGATCGCGACGACCTTCGCGATCGTCGGAGCGGCACGAGTCGCGCATCACCGTGCGCAGAGCGCCGCGGACCTCAGCGTCCTCGTCGCCGCACGATGGGCCCTCGCCGCTCCCACGGAGGCGTGCGCACGGGCATCCCGTCTGGCGGCTGAGAACGGTGCCCAGCTCGTCCGCTGCACCCTCACCGATGCCGTGGCTGACCTCACGGTCTCTGTCGGCCTCTCACTCCCCGCCCTCGGCGATCGAGTGGTTCTCGCCCGCGCCCGAGCCGGACCGGCCCATGGCAACCCAGATGTTCCGCAAGAGCCAGTGCCGTAGTGAGTCCTATCGGAGGCGTGGCTCTCGACGGGTTGCCGAGACCGAGAGTCTTGCTGAGCTTCACCCATCGGACGTAGAAGCTCGCTCACTGGCGTCGGATGGAGAAGCTCAGCCACCGACATGGCTCGGCCACCCATGTGGGTGGAGAGGCTCGGCCACTCGCATTGGACGGAGAGGCTCACTGACATGGCTCGGGCACTCATTTCGGGTGGAGGGGCTGGTGACTCGCATCGGGTGGAGAAGTTCGGCTGTGGCTGTCGTTTACAGGAAGAACAGGTAGGCCGCGGCATCGCGGGCCAGGAGGAAGCCGACGATGCCAAAAGCCCAGCTCACAGCCGATGCCGAGTGCTTGCTCATCCATGCCCGCAGCCGTTCCAGCTTCGGCTCCAGCCAGCCTCTGGCGACGGTTCGCAGGCCGAGCAGTACGAGGGGAGGCATGATCATGATGGCGACATAGGCCGCGAGCAGAGGGAGCCACTGCGCCGTGGACAGGTTCGACGTGGTCATGATGCCGATCGCGGCGAGGTAGGGAACCATCGTCGCGACCTCGAGCAGCCCGGCGGTCAGCCCCAGCAGCACCATCACCCGCGGGCCGCCCAGGCGGGGCTCGAAACGTCGCTCTGGCTTGCCGAGCTTCTGTCTCCGCTTGGGGTCGAAGCGGAAGCTCAGCGCGAACAGCCCCACGCCGAGCGCGAGCTGGACCCAGTAGGCGGTACGGCTGTGCAGGAGCTCGCCGAAGTTCTCCATCAGCGTGGACAACCCCAGCATGAGCGCGACACCGACGAGGAAGTAGAAGATCGCCACGGTCGCGAGATAGATGAGGAACCGGGACACCTGCGACCGCTCGGAAGAGAGCAGGAGGTAGATGGGGATTCCGAGGGTGCCGAAGCTCGTGCTGTCGACTACCGCGAGGGCGGCGAGGGTGAGCAGCAAGCCGATTGTCATGATTCCAGCCTGCTGGCAGGGAGCAGGCCCTGCCTCCTTCTGCAGATCCAACCCGGCGTACATCTTTGTGCGCATCCGGGTGAGCCCCAGCGGATCTCGGCGGCCCGGACGGCGCCGCCGCGCAGGTGTCGTGAGGTGGGTGGAAATGAGGTGCGGTGGGTCTGACGGGTGAGCAGGATGGCGGCGTGAATGTGGTGTTGCCGCCTCAGTCCGTGCTCGACGCCTTCGGCGTTGCAGGGACACCCGTGCCGCTTCCCGGTGGGGAGGGACGGAGCGTTCGGGTGGGCGGGGCTGTCTTCAAGCCTGTGGACGACCCTGAGGAAGCCGAATGGTGTGCGAGCGTCATGGCCGGGTTTCAAGGGGACGGGGTGCGGGTGCCGCGTCCGCTGCGGTCCGAGCTGGGTGGGTTTGTGGTGGACGGCTGGGCGGCCGCCGAGTTCGTTGAGGGCAAGCCTGGTCCTTGCGGGCGGTGGCCGGAGGTGCTCGCGGCCTGTAAGGGCTTTCACGAGGCCCTTGGCGGGGTCGAGAGGCCGGGTTTTCTGGAGCGGCGTACGCATCCGTGGGCGGTGTCCGACCGTGTGGCGTGGGGTGCGGCGACGATGGTCGAGCCGATGCCCGGACTGGGTGGGTTGTTGGACAGGTTGATCGCGCTGAGACGTCCGCTGCACGCACGATGTCAGGTGATTCATGGGGATCTTGCGGGAAACGTACTGTTCGCGGATGGCGCCGACCCTGTGGTGATCGATTTCTCGCCCTACTGGCGGCCCCCGGCGTACGGCGAGGCGGTCGCGGTGGTGGACGGGCTGCTGTGGTGGGAGGCGGGGCGGGACGTCGTCGAGCTGGCCGGCCGAGGAGACGACTTCGCCCAGCTGCTCGTGCGTGCGCTCATCTTCAGGTCGGTCACGTTGGACGAGCTCTGTCGCCGGGAGGGGCGGGAGATTCCCCCGGCGGAGGCGGAACGGTTCACCGCGGTGGCCGACCTGATCGCGGCGTTGTGAGCCCGCTGCCACATCACGCGACGGCTGGAGGTGTTGAGAGGCGCCAAGGGGGCGGGTGTCGAGACTGGCGGCTCAGGAGGGAGCTGTACGACGGGCTCGGCGCCACGCTGCCAGCGTCAGATGACGATCGACGAGGCGCGTCTCGCGGGCGGCTCAGGGAGGGGCGCCGGCGGTTGATCGGTATGGACTTCCCGCGCTGCTCGATGGTCGCCGGCGCGAGGGATGGAGTGGCGCCCGTGGGGCTTGTGGGGCTAGGTCGCAATCGAGTCACGACTTCTTGGACTGCGTGTCCAAGAGTAGGAAATCTCACATAAGGTCGCGCTTACTTCGGTCCATGCCGTCTGGTGTGGAGGTCTGGGATACTGCGGGCCTTTGTCGCTAGGCTGCACGACACCGTCGAGGTCGACGGGTCGGATTCGAGGAACTGGCACTTCCGGTCGCCGTGCGGTCGCTCGTCGGGGGCGAGGGGTCGGGCGGTGCGAGGCTCTCGATGAAGGGGAAGCGTCGTGACGGCAGTTCGCAGGCTGATGGCCGCAGGCGTGGTGATGCCGATCGTGATCGGGGTCGCGGTGTTCGGCGTGGCGACCCCGGCGCATGCGCGAGCGGATATCGACATGCCGGCGCGGGTGACCACCAACGCGCCGGTCACGATCCAGGGCACGGTCGACTTCGCGTTCGACGCCATTCTCTACGTCGACGGCGCCGAGGTCGCGAAGGGCAACCAGCGCGTCACCTACACATGGAACCCCGCCGAGCACGCCAACGGCAGCTACCAGGTACGGCTGGTCCAGAAGGGCAAGCTGCTCGGCTCGAAGTGGGACGAGAGCACCTCGACGCTGCGCCAGGCCATCCCCGCCGAGCCGCCCTCGGGCGTGTCCGCCGCGCTGCAGGGCGGGGACAAGATCTTGGTGACGTGGAGCAAGGGTTCGGAGCCCGATCTGCAGTCGTACGAGATCTCGACCAGCCAGTCGGGTTCGGTCGGTCAGGTGTCGGCGGGTAGCGCCTGCTCGGGCGGCTCCTGCAAGGCGACGCTCGCCGTACCGGCCAAGGCCGCGGGGCAGCAGGTCGGCTTCACGGTCAAGGCGTTCAGGAGCGACGGTGAGGGCGGGATGCTCGGCTCGGGCAACTCGGACGTCGCCTACGTGAAGGTCCCAGCCCCGCCTCCCGCGGCCACGCAGCCCAAGGCGGCGCAGAGCAAGCAGCCGCAGGGACAGACCGCCGCCACCCAGAAGAAGGTGGAGCCGCTGCCGTCGATACCGCCGAAGAAGCGGGTCACCCCGACGGTCAAGCCGCCGCAGTCCGCGCCGAAGAGCGTGGGCAAGCTCCCCGCTCTCCCCGAGTCGGCGACGGACGACAACGGCGAGTACCGCCTGCCCAAGGCCAAGCCGGGCACGGACACAGGGACAGGGTCGGAGACGAAGAAGTCCGACGACGAGGCGCTCGTTCCCTCGGGCGACGACGATTCCGGCAAGGACGACACGAAGGACGACACGGCCGAGGCCGTCGACACCAGCGTCAAGGCGCAGTCGTCGGAGTCGCCGATCGGCAACATCGGGCAGTACGGCATCTACGTCGCGGGCGGGCTCCTCCTGCTGTTGCTGGCGGCGCACGGCGGGGCATGGGCGCGCAGGCGCGCGCTCGCCACAGCGGGCGGTACGGCAGGGCCCACCTCGCCCTCCCCGCAGGAAGCGCCGCAGCCTGGCGACAGCATCCCGCCCACGGCCGCCGCGCCTCGCCGTCCCGCCGTGGTGCTGGCCGTGGCGAAGACGCGCAAGCCCCAGCCCCAGCCCCCGTCTCAGCCCCCGTCTCAGCCGCACGTCCCCGAGCAGGTCGCCCCTGAGGCAGCGGGTGTGCGCCTGCCGATGTACATGAGCGCGCAGGATGTCGCCGAGGCCCCCGTACGGCCGGAGCCGATCAGGCTCGCGCTGCCCAGCTCGGCGGTGACCACGGTGGCGCCCGATCCCGGTCCCACGCCCGTACGGCCGGCGGCGGTAAGGATCGAGGACCGCTGGGACGACTACCTGCCACCCGCCCCGCGCTCCATGGAGGACAGCGGGTTCTGGGAGCGGCCCCAGCCGGGCGCGGGGGACTTCTGGGCCTCCGACGATGACGACGCCGCCTACGTGGGACGGCGGCACCTGGGCGGCGAGAGCTGACGCTCTCCCCCCAGCGGCTCGGGGAGGGCACGCCCACCTCTCGGGGCGCGGCGAGCGGGTCTCCTCCGGCGTGCCAGACGGGCCAGATGGGACGGCGGCGCCTGGGACAGCGAGAGCCGGCCTCTTCCGTGGCAGAAGACTCGAACGCCGGAACGCCGGAACGCCGGCCGGAACGCCGGAACGCCGGCCGGAACGCCGGAAGGTTGGGAAGGCGGGAGTCGGAGTCTAAGCCTCCAAGAGCGTGTAACCCGGAGAGTCGAAACCGCTGCAGGGAGCAGAAACCCCAGGACGTGGAACTCCGGAGGAGCGGGGATGCCATGGGACCTCGGAGGGGCTGGGACCCCCGAGGGCTCTGGAGGGGCCGGAAACCTCTGAGGAGGCTATTCCGAACTGGAGCGCCCTGGAGGGTCGTAAGTCCCGACGACGTGGAGCCCCGGAGATTCCAGGGACCCTCAGTGGGGCCGGGACCCTGGAGGACGTGGGTTCCGGAGGAGGGGAGATTGCAGGGACCCTCAGAGGTTCGGGACCCCCGAGGAAGCGGGTTCCGGAGGAGCGTGAGGTCCCAGGCGCTCTCTGAGGATCGGGCCTGGCACAGGCTCTGGATTTTGGGGCCGGAGTCCCTGAGGAGCGGGACTCCGAAACTGGAGCGCCCTGGAGGGTCGTAAGCCCCGGGGACATGAGGTTTCGGAGGAGCGGGGAAGCCAAGGACCCCGAAGGCCGGGCTTTCGCAGGGCCGGGGCCGAGGAGGCGCGGTTCTAGGCGACGCGTACCGGGGCGAGCAGGGTGTCGAGGAGGCGGATGGCGCCTGCCTTGTCGAGGGGCTCGTTGCCGTTGCCGCACTTGGGTGACTGGATGCACGAAGGGCAGCCGCGCTCGCACTCGCACGACGCGATGGCCTCCCTGGTGGCGGTGAGCCAGTCTGTGGCGCGTGCGTAGCCGCGCTCGGCGAATCCCGCCCCGCCCTCGTGCCCGTCGTAGACGAAGACCGTCAGCAGCCCCGTGTCGGCGTGGAGCTCGGTGGAGACGCCGCCGATGTCCCAGCGGTCGCAGGTGGCGAACAGGGGGAGCAGGCCGATGGAGGCGTGCTCGGCGGCGTGCGCGGCCCCGCCGAGGTCGATGCCGTCCTCGGCGAGGGCTGCGACCTCGGAGGCCGGGAGCGTCCACCAGACCGCGCGGGTGCGCAGTGTGCGCGGGGGCAGGTCGAGGGGCTCGTCGCCGAGCATCTCCCCGGTCTGGACACGGCGCTTGAGGTAGGAGACGACCTGGCGCGTGACCTCGACCTCGCCGAAGGTGAGGCAGGCCGTACCGAGCTGGTGGGAACGGATCGAGGACAGCACGGAGATCTCCGTGACATCCCTGGCGAAGGTGCTGTAGTCGGGCTCGGAGGCGGAGACGAGAGCGACGCCCGCCTCCAGGTCGAGCAGCTCGACGAGGAAGGTCTCGCCCTGGTGCAGGTAGACGGCGCCGGTGTGGACGGTGGTGTGCGCGGAAGGCTCGTCGACCGTGCCGAGCAGGCGTCCCGTGGCCGACTCGACGACCTGGACGGGCGCGCCGCCCGAGCCGCGGATGTCGGCCAGGTCGGTGGCGCGCTCGCGGCGGGTCCAGAAGTAGCCGGTCGGACGGCGGCGCAGCATGCCCTGCTCGACGAGGTCGTCGGCGAGCGCCTGGGCGGTGGGGCCGAACAGGGGCAGGTCGTCGTCGGCGAGCGGGATCTCGGCGGCGGCCGCGCAGAGGTGCGGGCCGAGGACGTAGGGGTTGTCGGGGTCGAGCACGATCGCCTCCACCGGACGTCCGAACAGCGCCTCCGGATGGTGGACGAGGTAGGTGTCGAGGGGGTCGTCGCGGGCGACGAGGACGGCGAGGGCGTCCTTGCCCGAGCGGCCCGCCCTGCCCGCCTGCTGCCAGAGGGAGGCCCTGGTGCCCGGCCATCCGGCGATGAGGACGGCGTCGAGGCCGGAGACGTCGACGCCGAGTTCCAGGGCGTTGGTGGTGGCCAGGCCGAGCAGTTCGCCGCTGCGGAGCGACCTCTCCAGATGTCTGCGGTCCTCGGAGAGGTATCCGGCCCGGTAGGCGGCCACCCTGCTGGGGAGATCGGCCAGGGCGACGGACCCGCTCGACTCTTTCGGAAGGTCGAGAGCGTTATCCGGTGATTCCAGCGAGGACGGGCGGGTCAGCGTCTCGGAGGGGCCGAGAGGTTCCTGGATGGCGGGCGTCTCCGCGCGGGGAGAGGGGAGGGTCTGCGAAGGTTCGTGCGGCTTCGGGTTCGACCGTGAGTCCAGGTGAGGGAAGTGGCGGGGCAGGCTGAAGGCGACGTCCTCCAGCCTGGCCCGCGCCGTCAGCGCCACCGTCTCCGCCCCCCGCCTGGACCGGACGAACGCCAGCGTTCGCACCTCCGCCAGCACCAGGTCAGCCAGCAGATCCGCCGTCTCGGCCGTGGCCGTGCGCCGCAGAGGAGCCCCGCCCTCGCCCCGCAGATCCGTGAGGGGAGGCTCCCAAAGCGCGAAGGTGGTAGAACCCTTGGGAGAGGCGTCCGAGGTCACCTCGTCCATCTCAAGCCCGGTCAGCCGCGTGCCGAACGCCGCGGGCTCGCTGGCCGTGGCCGAGGCGAGCACGAAGACCGGCGCCGCGCCGTACCGCGAGCAGACCCTGCGCAGCCGCCGCAGGATCTGGGCGACGTGGGAGCCGAAGACCCCGCGGTAGCCGTGGCACTCGTCCACGACCACGATCCGCAGCCGCCTGAAGAACGACGACCAGCGCGCGTGCTGGGGGAGCAGGGCGCGGTGCAGCATGTCGGGGTTGGTCAGGACGTAGTTGGCGTGTTGCCGCACCCAGGCGCGCTCCTCGAAGGGCGTGTCGCCGTCGAAGGTGGCCGCCCGCACCTGGGTGATGCGCAGCTCACGCAGTCCGCGCAGCTGGTCGGCGGCCAGCGCCTTGGTCGGTGTGAGATAGAGGACGGTGCCGCCCTCTAGGGCGGAGGTGACGGCGGGAACGAGGTAGGCGAGCGACTTCCCCGACGCCGTGCCTGTGGAAATGATCACGTTTCGGCCACGTCTGGCCAGTTCTGCCGCTTCGTATTGGTGCGACCACAGTCCGGAGATTCCTCGGTTCGCCAAGCGCGTAATCAGAAGCTCGCTGACCCAGTCCGGCCATCGCACTTGACCCGCCTGACGTGCGGGAACATGCTCCACATGGGTCACGCGCTCATGGCGTGCGGGAACGCCGAGCAGGTGCTGGAGGAGTGGACCGACTCGGTGCGGGGAGGAAGCGGAGGAACTCACTGGTTTCCAGTCTGACATCCATGGGCAAAGTGGCCGGGAATCGTGATTTCGTATAGACACAAGCAGCGACCGTGGTTGAATGCCGCGCGTCGGGGTCGGGCAGTTCCAGACTGCCAGGCTCGCAAGGGTACTTTCGCAGGCGAGGCGCTGGAGGATCTGTGGATCTGAAGTTGGATCACCACCAGGACGATCGACTCACCATCGTTGAGGTCGAGGGTGAGATTGATGTCTACACCGCGCCTAGGTTGCGTGAGCTTCTGATCGACCTGGTCAACAAGGGTAGCTACCACCTTCTCGTCAACATGGAGAAGGTCGACTTCCTCGACTCGACCGGTCTGGGCGTACTGGTCGGCGGGCTCAAGAGGGTCCGCGCGCACGACGGCTCCCTCGAGCTGGTGTGCACGCAGGAGCGCATTCTGAAGATCTTCCGGATCACCGGACTGACCAAGGTCTTCGGGATCTACGCTTCGGTCGACGAGGCCAAGGAAGCTCACGGCCGAGACAAGTAGTCATGGCTACCGTCGAGCTGACGTTCAGCGCTCTCCCCGCGCACGTGCGCACGGCGCGGCTGGTCGCCACGGCGATCGCGCGGCGCACCGGCGTGGAGGAGTCGCTCCTGGACGAGGTCAGGCTCGCAGTCGGTGAGGCTTGCTCCCGGGCGGTCGAGGCGCATCGCGCCCACTGCCCGGGGGAGCCGATCCGCATCGAGCTCAAGGACGATTCGGGGCGGTTCGAGGTCACGGTCAGCGACCTGGCTCCGAGTGACGAGATCAAACAGGAACAGCCCCTCGATCTGGGGGCGCTGTCCGACTCCTTCATGTCGGGCTTCGGAATAGCGGTGATCGCCGGCCTGGCCGACGACGTCGAGGTGTTCCCCAGCCCCAAGGGCATGCGCATCCGCATGAGCTGGCCGGCCGCTCCCAACGGCCACGTCATCTAGCCGCTCCCGCGGGTCCACACCCACCATCACGTACGGCAAGCGCACCCGGCCCCACCCGATGCGCTGGGCCGGCGTCTCTCCAGGGAGACGCCCCTCCAGCGCGCGGGGCCGGGCGCCGTCACGCGCGAGACGATTGGATCGATCCGAGTTTCGGTCCATCAATAAAGCGCACAAGGCGGTGCCCGAAACTTAGGGGAAATTCTTCCCTGTCAATACCAAATCGGCCCACTGTCAGGGACTTAGTGGACACGCCGATAATTGCCCACCCTCAGAGCCTTCATATCCGCGGAACCCCTGCGTAGACTCCCGGCACCGGCCAAGGTGATCCGGCACAACAGCGGGACTCAACCGGAAGCGGCAGCCCATAACCCGGACGCCGCTGGCACCGCCCGCCGAACATCGCAGCGCCGTCCGGGCAGGACGTACCCGTCTTGCCGAGGAGAACGGATGTCTAGGCTCTATCTGGCCGCCGAGCCAGCCTCTGCGCTGTCCCTGAGCGGAAGCAATCTCACCATCGTGGTCGTGGTCGCGGCCGTGGCCCTCATCGCGCTGGCCGTGGCCGGTGGTCTCGTGCGCGAGGTCCTTGCCGCCGACCAGGGCACCGAACGCATGCAGAACATCGCGCGCGCCGTACAGGAAGGCGCGGCGGCGTATCTCACCCGTCAATTCAGGACTCTCGCGATATTCGTGATCCTGATCCCTATCGTGCTGTGGTTCCTTCCAGGAACGACCGATGTGAAGATCGGGCGTTCTCTCTTCTTCGTCGTCGGCGCGGGTTTCTCCGCGTTGACCGGTTTCATGGGCATGTGGCTTGCCGTACGCGGAAATGTCCGCGTGGCCGCCGCGGCCCGTACGGCAGGTGAGAAGAAGGCGATGCGCATCGCCTTCCGCACCGGTGGTGTGGCAGGCATGTTCACCGTCGGCCTCGGCC
Organism: Nonomuraea roseola; assembly: GCF_039535395.1. Taxonomy (NCBI): domain Bacteria; kingdom Bacillati; phylum Actinomycetota; class Actinomycetes; order Streptosporangiales; family Streptosporangiaceae; genus Nonomuraea; species Nonomuraea roseola. Next base: position 2,439,373 of record NZ_BAAAXC010000015.1, on the reverse strand, counting down.
TGCTGGGCGCGGCGGTCGTCGTCCTGCTCTACCAGGGCGACGCGCCGGGCGTGCTCGAGGGCTTCGGCTTCGGCGCGGCTCTGCTCGCGATGTTCATGCGAGTGGGCGGCGGCATCTTCACCAAGGCCGCCGACGTCGGCGCCGACCTGGTCGGAAAGGTCGAGCAGGGCATCCCGGAGGATGACCCGCGCAACCCCGCCACCATCGCCGACAACGTGGGCGACAACGTCGGCGACTGCGCCGGCATGGCGGCCGACCTGTTCGAGTCCTACGCGGTCATGCTGGTGGCCAGCCTCATCCTGGGCAAGGTCGCCTTCGGCGAGCAGGGGCTCATCTTCCCGCTCATCGTTCCCATGATCGGTGTTCTCACCGCCATCATCGGCATCTTCATCACCGGTCTGCGCGACAAGGACCGCAACGGCATGGCGGCCATCAACCGCAGCTTCTTCATCTCGGCCGCGATCTCCGCGGTCCTGGTGGCGGGCGCGGCGTTCTGGTACCTGCCCGCCACCTTCGGCGAGCTGTCGGGCGCGGTCGTGCAGTCCGACGCCAACCCGCGGATCATCGCGATCGGGGCGGTGCTGATCGGCCTGGTGCTGGCCAGCGCGATCCAGATCCTCACCGGCTACTTCACCGAGACCACCAGGCGCCCGGTGAAGGAGATCGGCGAGAGCTCTCTCACCGGTCCCGCGACCGTCATCCTGGCCGGCATCAGCGTCGGCCTCGAGTCGGCGGTCTACTCGGCGCTGATCATCGGTGGGGCGGTCTACGGCGCGTTCCTGCTCGGCTTCGGGAACGTGACGATCGCGCTGTTCGCTGTCGCACTGGCGGGCACCGGCCTGCTGACCACCGTCGGTGTCATCGTCTCCATGGACACCTTCGGCCCCGTCTCCGACAACGCGCAGGGCATCGCGGAGATGTCAGGCGACGTCGACGGCGAGGGCGCCAGGGTTCTGACGAGCCTCGACGCGGTCGGCAACACCACCAAGGCCATCACCAAGGGCATCGCGATCGCCACGGCCGTGCTGGCGGCGACCGCGCTGTTCGGCGCCTTCCGCACCTCGGTCGAGGCCGAACTGGCGGCGGCCAGTCAGTCGGTGAAGGACGCGCTGGGCGCGTTCAGCACCTTCAACTTGGGCGTCGACCAGCCGAACGTGCTCGTCGGCCTGATCATCGGCGCCGCGGTGGTGTTCCTGTTCTCCGGCCTGGCGATCATGGCGGTCGGCAGGGCGGCCATGCGCGTGGTGTTCGAGGTCCGCGACCAGTTCCGCAGGAACCCGGGCATCATGGACGGCACCGTCAAGCCCGAGTACGGCCGCGTGGTCGACATCTGCACCCGCGACTCGCTGCGCGAGCTGGCCACTCCAGGCCTGCTCGCGGTCATGACGCCGATCGCGGTCGGGTTCGCCCTGGGATACGCGCCGCTGGGCGCCTTCCTGGCGGGCGCGATCGCCTGCGGCACCCTGATGGCCGTCTTCCTCGCCAACTCCGGTGGCGCGTGGGACAACGCCAAGAAGCTGGTCGAGGACGGTCACCACGGCGGCAAGGGCTCCGAGGCCCACGCCGCCACGGTCATCGGCGACACCGTGGGTGACCCGTTCAAGGACACCGCCGGCCCTGCCATCAACCCGCTGATCAAGGTGATGAACCTGGTCGCGCTGCTCATCGCGCCCGCCGTGGTGGTCTACGCGAGCAACGCCCCGGTCCGCATCGGCATCACCGCCGTCGCGGTGGGCGTCGTGGTCGTCGCGATCGTCATCTCCAAGCGTCGCTCGGTGAGCATCACGCCCGCCGAGGACAGGGAGCACGCGCCGGTCGCACCCTGACCGGTACCCGCACCACGTGACGGCCCGCGCCACTCCGGCGCGGGCCGTTCGCGCGCCAGGGCGAATCCCCCGAAATCGGAGAGCATCTCGAAGCGCGGGATCCTGTCCTCAGAAGCGAAGGCCCTTCGAATCAACAGGGTCCTTTGACGCGGAGGGTTCTCCGATACGCAGGGGTCTCCGATACGCAGGGGTCTCCGACGGGCGGGGTCTCCGATACGCGGGGTTCTTCGACGCGCAGGGTTCTCCGATGTGGAGGGTTCTTCGATGCGCGGGGTTCTTCGACGCGCGGGATCCTCCGATGTGGAGGGTTCTTCGAAGTGCGGGGTTGTCCGATGCGCAGGGCCCTTCGAAACGCAGGATCCTTCGAAACGCGGGGTTCTCGGAGAGGGCGGCTTCTCGAAGGCGCCGGTGGTGACCGGGTTCACCGGCCGTGGCGGTCCCCCTGCACGTCGGTCCATCGTGAAACCGAGGCTGGTGGTCCCCGCGCGGCGGTGGTTCCGTAAGGGGCTCAGGGTGGTGCTGTTAAAGGCCGGGAGCGGTCTTCAGGGGTTGGCTGTGTGTCGACTGTCGGAAACGTCGCCCGCGAAGGAGCCCGGTGGGTCCTGATGGGAGACTGGACGGCATGGGAGAGCAGCCTCAAAACTCCGGCGCCAAGACGCTGGTGATCATCTTGGTGGCCATGCTGGCGATCCTCGGGCTGATCGCCGGACTGGCCATCTGGGCGTCGAGCGGAGGCTGAGCGATGCGCACGCTGATCGTGCTGCGGCACGCCAAAGCCGCCCATGTCCCCGGCCTCGCCGACAAGGAGCGTCCCCTCACCGACAGGGGAGAGCGCGACGCGGTCCGCGTGGGCGAGGAGATCAAGGCGCTCGGGCTCGCCCCGGAGCTGGTCCTGTGCTCGCCGGCGCGACGCACCACCAGGACGGCCGAGCTGGCCTTCCCCACCGTGGAGACCAGCTACGAGCGCGACATCTACGAGGCCTACCCCGAAGAGCTCTACGAGCTGGTCCGCAGGCTCGACCCCGACGTGGAGACGCTCGTGCTGTGCGGGCACAACCCCGGTGTGCAGGAGCTGGCGCTCAGCCTGGTGGGCGGCGAGCTGTCCTTCCGTCCTGGCGCGTTCGCGGTGGTGGAGGTCGACTCTCCCTGGGTAGACCTCTGGCCAGGGGAGGGACGCCTGGTCACGCACTGGGATCCCAAAGGAGCGTAGGAGCTCGGGCGGAGAGAGCGAGGGACGAAGCCGACGTAGCCCGAGCGGACGCGACCATGGGACCCGCGCGTAGGGGCTCAGGCGGGCGCGGCCATCGGCACGGTATGTAGCAGCTGAACCGGGGGGATTCAGATGCGAGGGGCTTTCGCCGCGCTGCGCGACGGCTTCTCGCTGCCGGCCAGGCCGCCGTGGTCCTACGGCGTGCTGTGCGGCACGGCCGTGGCGCTCCCGCTCGGGCTCGGCGCGCTGGCAGGAGCCCCGCACGTGGGCGCGATCGTCGCCCTGGGCGCCTACTACACGGCGTTCGGCGACACGTACGGCCAGCCGTACGGAGAGCGGGCCAAGACGCTGTTCCGCGCCGTCCCGCTGGTGATGCTGGGCTTCTGGGTGGGCGCGGTGCTGGCGCTGAGCCCGTGGGTCGCGGTGGCGGGCATCGGGCTCGTGGCGGCCATGGGCGCGCAGTGGAAGGTGATCGGGACCCCGCCGGTGCTCGCCGCGATCTCGGGGTTCTACGCGGGGCTGCCGCCCGGGTTCGGGCCCGCGCTGCAGATGGGGCTCGGCGGGGTGCTGTTCTGCGCGCTGGCCCTCGCGCTGTGGCCGTTCCGCCGGCTTCACCCGCTCAGGCGGGCGCTGTCGGAGGCCGCGGCGGCCATGGCCGCCATGCTGGACGGCCTCGCCGTACCGGAGGAGGAGTGGACGGAACTGCGCGAGGAGGGGTCACGGGCGCTCGAAGCGGCGACCACCGCCATCGCGGCCTTCAACAGCTCGGAGGAGAGCGACCGCTCGCCCGACAGGTACGCCGACACGCTGGCCAGGATCTTCCACGAGAGCGTCGCTCTGCGCTCCCTGCGCGCGCAGACGATCGAGGCGGGGGTCCAGCAGCAGGGGCTCGACGAGGCGGTCGGCAAGCTGTCCACGGCGCTGCGCGAGTCGGCGGAGCAGGAGAGCGTCGTCGCGGTGCCCGGCGCGCTGGCCGCGGTGGCCGACTTCGCCGAGCGCGTGACGGCCTTGCGCGGTCAGGCCTCACCCGTGCAGATGGCGCTGCTCGGCCAGGTGCGCAGGTGCATGGACAGGATCGCGGTCGCGGTGCGGTCGGTGGCGCTGCGGTCGTCCGAGGGGGTGCGGGTGCCTGCCAGGCTGCCGCAGCTGACCTGGCGGACGCCCTCGTTCGAGGGCGGCGTCGCGCACGCGGCGCGGGTCGGCATCGCCGTGGCCGTCTCGATGGCGCTGCTGGTCAACGTGCACGATCACTTCGGCAGGTGGATGGTCTTCACGGTGCTCATCGGCCTGCGCCCCACCTACGGCGACACGTTCGACAGAGTGGTGCTCAGGGTGGCGGGCACCATCGTCGGCTCCACTGCGGCCGCGTTCCTGCTGGCGGCGGTGCCGGGGCGGGGCACGCTGGTGGCGGTCGTGTGGATCTTCGCGACGCTGGGTTTCGCGCTGCGCGAGGTCAGCTACGCCTACTGGTCCACCTTCGCCACGCCGCTCGCGCTCATGCTGATGGATTTCTCCATCCAGCTGAACTGGAACGCGGCGGGCGCCAGGGTGGCGCTCACCGTGGCGGGCGGGGTGCTCGCGGTGCTGGCCGCGCGGCTGCTGTGGCCGAGAGGCGAGGCGGGCAAGGTGTGCGATCTGGTGGTCGACCTGCTGCGCGAGCACGCGCGCATGGTGCGGACGCTCGTGGACCGCGACCTCGACAGCCTGCCCGACCGTACGGAGGTGGCCGGCCAGGCGGCGGAGAAGCTGTCGGAGTCGCTCGACACGCTGGAGAAGGAGCCCGGGGGTCAGGCGCCCGAGGAGCTGAGGCAGGCCGTCACCGACGCCCGCAGGCTGCGCGACGACACGATCCTGCTGGCGGCCGTCATGCGGGGGGCTCCCGAGGGGACGGACGCGACCGTGGCCATCCTCGACGCCGTGGCCGACAGGATGGAGGCGGTGGCCGAGGCCGTCAGTCAGGACAAGGCGCCGCCGGAGGCCGACGAGCTCGACGCCGGCCTGGCCGACATGGCCAGCCGCGTCGACACGCTCGTGGAGGAGGCCGAAGGCGGGCAGACGACCTCGGTCAGGCGCGAGCTGCGGCACGCGGTCGCCGCGCATCCCGCGCTGCGCACGCTGACCGCCGACGCGCTGCGCCTGACGGATGACGTCACGCGATGAAGGAGTCCTCGGCGTCCGCGGCCTCGATCTCGTCTCGGGAGATGCCGAGCAGATAGAGGATCGAGTCGAGGTAGGGGGTGTTGACGGCGGTGTCGGCGGCCTGCCGTACGACGGGTTTGGCGTTGAAGGCCACGCCCAGGCCCGCGGTGGCGATCATGTCGAGGTCGTTGGCGCCGTCGCCGATGGCGACGGTCTGGCTGATGGGGATGCCCGCCTCGCGGGCGAACCGCTCGAGGGCGCGGGCCTTGCCCGGACGGTCGACGATCTCGCCGACGACCCTGCCGGTCAGCTTGCCGTCGACGACCTCCAGGGTGTTGGCGGCCGAGTAGTCGATGCCGAGGTCGGTCACCAGGGCGTCGGTGATCTGGGTGAAGCCGCCGCTGACGATCGCGAACTTGTAGTCGAGGCGCTTGAGCGTGCGCACCAGCGTGCGGGCGCCGGGGGTGAGCACGACCTCGTCGCGGACCTTCGCGAAGATCTCCTGCGGGAGGCCCTCCAGCAGCTTGACCCTGCGGCGCAGCGACTCGGCGAAGTCGAGCTCGCCGCGCATGGCCTCCTCGGTGACCTTGGCCACCTCGTCGAGACAGCCGGCGTGGGCCGCGAGCAGCTCGATGACCTCGCCCTGGATCAGCGTGGAGTCGACGTCCATGACGATCAGGCGCTTGGCCCTGCGCGACAGGCCGGTGCGCTGCACGGCCACGTCGACCTGCTGGGCGGCCGCCTCGGCGGCCAGCTCCACCCTCAGCGCGTCGGGGTCCGCGCCGGAGACCGACAGCTCGATGCAGGTCACGGGCCACTGGGCGATGCGGTCGATGCGGTCGATGTTCGCTCCGGCCGCGGCGATGCGCCCGGCGATCCCGCCGATCGCGGCGGGCGACAGGGCGGTGCCCAGCACGCTCACGGACAGGCGTCCGCGGCGGCGCTTCTCCTTGGTCATGGAGCCGGTGGCGAGGTCGACCTCCATGCCGAGGTCTTCGGCCACCCGCTCGACGGCGGTCCACAGGGCGCCGATCGTGCCTCCGGTGCCCGTGGAGGGGCCTCCGGTGTAGGCGACGAGGACGCCGAGCGTGAGGCGGCCGCGGATGACGACCTGCTCGATGTCGGCCACGGTCACGGGGAAGGTCGCCAGCACGGAGAAGAGCCGCGAGGTGACGCCAGGGCGGTCAGGCCCGGTGAAGGTGATCAGGAGCGTGCGCTGGTCCACACCGGTCACGCTACTGGCACCGGCACGGTGGTCGGCGTCGAGGTTCACCATTCGGACGACTGACCTTGGGCGTGTGGCCATCATGGGCTGCCTTCATAGGACCATGCACCGCTACACCGTGGGACTGGCCCGCACGCCCGCCGATCTGCAGGCCGCCCAGCGCCTGCGCTACCGCGTGTTCGCCGAGGAGCTCGGCGCGCGGCTCGACTCGCCCGTCACGGGACTCGACGCCGACTCCTTCGACGCCTACTGCGACCACCTGCTCGTCCGCGCGGGCGACGAGGTGGTCGGCACCTACCGGCTGCTGCCTCCAGGGCGCAAGGACCGACTCTACTCCGACACCGAGTTCGACGCCTCGGCGCTCGATCCCCTCCGCCCCGATCTCGTCGAGGTGGGCAGGTCGTGCGTGCATCCCGACCACCGCAGGGGCGCGGTCATCGGGCTGATGTGGGCGGGCATCGCCAGGTACATGAGCGAGGGCGGGTACGGCTGGCTGGCGGGCTGCTGCTCGGTGCCCCTGGCCGACGCCGCGCACATCGTGGAGCGGGTGCCGTTCGGGCCGGCGGAGTACCGCGTCAAGCCCCTGGCCCCGTGGGTGGACCTCGAACCGGCTCCCTCCCACGCTTTCGTGATGCCGCCGCTGTTGCGCGGCTACCTCAGGCTGGGCGCGTGGATCTGCGGCGAGCCCGCCCATGACGCGGCCTTCGGCTGCGCCGACTTCCTGGTGCTGCTGTCGATGGCCCAGGTCGACCGGCGCTACCTGCGTCACTTCCTCGGGGCGTCGGCATGAGCCCGTGGTTCCCCTCCTCGCCCTGCACCACCGCCCGGTGCGTGGACGTGCCCATGCGCGCGGCGGGCCCGCTCCGCAGGGCGCTGCGCGCGCTGGCCGCCGTGCTGGTGGTGCTGGCGGGCGTCCTCGTGGCCCGTCTGACCTGGGGTACGGCACGGCGGCGCGTCACGGCGCTGTGGTCAAGGGCGCTGCTCAGGGCGCTCGGGGTCAGGGTGGAGGTGCGGCAGGGGTTCGCGTTCTTCGCGGGCGCCGCAGGCGCCGCCTCTTCGGGAGCCCCCGGCCCCGGCGCGCCAGAGCCCGAGGCGCGGCTGGTCGTCGCCAACCACATCTCCTGGCTCGACCCGCTGGTGGTCGCCGCCACGATGCCGTGCAGGCTGGTGGCCAAGCGCGAGGTCGGTTCGTGGCCGGTCGTGCGCGGCCTGGCCGGCGGAGCCGGGGCGCTTCCCATCGCCCGTGACTCGCTGCACGGGCTGCCGGGCGCGGTGGCGAGCATCGCCGACGTCCTGCGGTCGGGTGAGAGCGTCGCCGCCTTCCCCGAGGGCACGACCTGGTGCGGCCGCGGCAGCGGGACCTTCAAGCCCGCCGTGTTCCAGGCCGCGCTGGACGCGGGTGCGCGCGTCACTCCGGTCGCCCTGGTCTACAGGGAGTCCTCGGGACCCCGCACCACCGCCCCCGCGTACGTCGGGGACGACACGCTCGTGGCGTCCCTTCTCAGGGTGATCGCGGTGCGGCGGCTGGTGGTCGAGGTCACCGTGCTGCCCCCGGTCACCGCCTCGAGCCGCAGGGAGCTCGCCGACCTGGCCGAGGCGGCGGTCGCCTCCGCCACCGGCCGTCTTCCCGCGCTCCGCCCGGCCCTCGTCACCTCCGCGTGAACAGGGGGCGAGACGGCGAAGCGCCCGCTCTCGTCACCGCGAGAGCGGGCGCCTCAAGAAGTCCGCGTCAGCGAACGACCTTCGTGGAGGCCTGCTTGACGAAGCCGAAGCCCGGGACGCCGAGCCTGTCGAGCTCCTCCTTGCTGAGGTTCTCCATGCCGGTCTGGACGTTGTAGGACACGACGCCGAGGATGGCCTTCTGCGTTCCCTTGGCGCTCTTGGTCAGCCGCGCGTCGAAGATCATGGCGACGGACTCGCCCTTCTTCACCGTGGCGGGCAGCACGCAGAACAGGTCACGCTTGATCAGCTCGCACTGGGTGCCTTCGACGCTGGTCCTGTAGCTGATCTTCTTCAGGTCGACGCCCTTGGGGAAGAGCCCGCCGACGAACCAGGTGCCTCCGGTCGCCTCGTGGGGGCCGGTGTTGACCGCCGTGATCGAGTAGCGCACCTTGCCGCCGGCCTTGGCCTTCTTGGTGGCGGTGAGCTTGACGTCGAAGACGGAGAAGGGGTCTTCGGCGCTCTTCACGGCCGCCGCGGCGACCGGCGCGGCCGGTGCGGCGGAGACCGGGGCGGCACTGAAGACCAGGGCGCCCGCCACCGGGGCAGCGAGCATGAAAGAAGCGATGCGGCGCATTCACGTCTCCGATGAGGAAGGGGAGCGAGGATGCCCAAAGTAATGAGCCCCCGTTTTAAGACCGGAGCTTTTTATCACGTTTGACCAGGAAAGATCTACCTTTTATTGGAAATGAGGAGATGCGAGTCGCCGAATTCATGCCATAGGTAGCCCTCTCGCAACGCCGCGTCATAGGACCTCGCCACCGTTCTCTCGCCCGCGATGGCCGTGAGCATCATCAGGTGGCTGGAGCGCGGCTCGTGCAGTCCCGTGATGATCCCGGTGACCGCCTTCACCCCTGGAGCGGGCGTCACGATGTGCGTGGTCCAGCCCGAGGCGGCACGTACCTGGCCCTCGGCGTCCACCGCCGTCTCCAGTGCGCGGACGACGGTCGTGCCCGAGGCGACGACCCTGCCGCCCTCCGAGCGGGTGAGGTTGACCAGCCGGGCGGTCGCCTCGGGGACGGCGAAGCGCTCCGCGTAGGGAGGCTCGTCCTTCTCGGGGGAGGCGACCCCTGTGTGCAGGGTGATCGGCGCGATCCTGATGCCGCGGGAGACCAGCTCGGTCACCAGCGAGGCGGTGAAGGGCCGTCCCGCGCTCGGCATCTCCGCGCTGCCGCGCACCGTGGCGAACACCGTCTGGTAGTCGGCCAGCGGCCAGTCACGGTCGACGTAGGAGTAGCGGATCGGCACGCCGTACCTCATCAGGTAGCTCTCCACGTCGCGGTCGAGAGAGGCTCGCCACAGGCGCGGCGTCTCCCTCGACAGCAGCCGCAGCGTCGCGCCTCCCGGCAGGGGCAGCCACTCGCCCTCGGCGCCGCCCGCGTACGGCTCCAGCGTCGGACGGCGTAGCTCCACCAGCCAGGTGCCGTCCTCGCGGGCGGTGGAGAAGTGGACCGACAGCCTGTCGAGCCTGACGGCGGCGGGCAGGGTGGCGGAGTTGTTGACCACGATCAGGTCGCCGGGGGACAGCAGCGAGGGCAGGTCCGCGAAGGTGCGGTGGAGGTCGCTCTCGGCGTCGGACACCAGCAGCCGTACGGCGTCGCGGGCCACGCCCCTCGCCTCGGGTGGCTCGTGCGCCGAGAGCGAGTCCGGCAGCACGAACGTGCTCACGGTCATTGCAGGCTCACCCGCCCGCTCGCGGGGCGGCTCCTGATGAGGTCGTGCAGTGCCGTGGCGACGGCGGCGGGGTCGGTCGCCTCCGCGGCCTCGGCGGCGCCCACCGCGTCGGCGAGCATGCGGGTGTTCATCTCACCCGGATCGACCCACCAGACCGCCACGTCGGGCTCCTCGGCGGCCAGGACGTTCGACAGCTGGTCCAGGGCGGCCTTCGTCGCGCCGTACCCACCCCAGCCCTCGTAGGCGCCGGTGGCGGCGTCCGAGGTGATGTTGACCACCGCGCCTCGTCGGCGGCGGAGCGCGGGCAGGGTCTCCTGCGTCAGCGCGAGCGGCGCGGTCACGTTGGTCGCGAGCAGGGCGGCGAAGGTGTCGAGCGGGTAGTCGGCCAGCGGCGGCAGCGGCGTGGTGCCCAGGTCGCTGGCGTTGTTGACCAGCAGGTCCAGCTCGGGCGCCGCGCGGGCCAGCCTGGCCCGGTGCGCGGGGTCCGCCACGTCACCCGCGATGGCCGTGGCGCCGAGTTCGGCCGCGGCCTTCTCCAGCTCGTCGGCGCCCCTGGCCGTCAGGACGAGCTCCCAGCCCGCGCCTGACAGCGATCGGGCCAATGCCAGGCCCAGTCCACGGGAGGCGCCGGTGATGAGTGCGGTGTTCGTCATGGCTCGACGGTAGAAAGCGCGGAGCCTCGTGGCATCGGGCCCGCGACCTAGGCCGTGGTGGGCACTTCGGCCTAGGACCGTAGGCTGAGGCTCGTGAGCCCCGAATCCGACATCCTGCGCGCGGTGAGTTCGGCCGTCCTGGCCGTCACGCGTCACCTGTCGGTGCGCGAGGTCCTGCAGGTCATCGTCCGCTCGGCCCAGCAGCTGCTCAACGCCAGATACGCGGCGCTCGGCGTGCCCGACGAGGACGGCTCGTTCGGCGAGTTCGTCGCCGAGGGCATCACCGACAAGCAGTGGGAAGCCATCGGCCCGCTGCCCCGCCAGCATGGCATGCTCGGCGCGATGCTCCGCGAGGGGATCCCCGTCCGCCTGCCCGACCTGCCGAAGGACCCCCGTTTCGAGTACTGGCCGAAGGCGCACCCCGTCATGCACGACTTCCTCGGCGTGCCCATCCTCGACGGCGAGCAGGTGCTCGGCATCATCTTCCTGGCCAACAAGAAGGTGCCTGGCGGGTTCACCGAGGAGGACGAGAAGCTGCTGACGATGTTCGCCGCGCACGCCGCGCTCGCGCTGACCAACGCCCGCCTCTACGAGAGGGGGCGCGAGCTGGCCATGCTCGAGGAGCGCAACAGGATGGCGCGCGAGCTGCACGACGCCGTCACCCAGAAGCTGTTCTCGCTGCGGCTGACCGCGCAGGCCGCCAACTCGCTGCTGCAGGTGGACCCCGCCAGGGCCGCCGTCGAGCTCGAACGCGTGCAGCGCCTGGCCGGAGAGGCGCTGGCCGAGCTGCGCGCGGTGATCGTGGAGCTCCGTCCCGCCGAGCTCGACAGGCACGGGCTGGCCGAGACGCTCCGCAAGCACGTGCGGCTGCTCGACAGGCTGCAGCCCTGCGAGGTGGCCTTCGAGGGCGACGAGCTGCCGGCCGTACCCTCCGAGGTGGAGGTCGCGGTCCTGCGCGTGGCGCAGGAGGCGCTGCACAACGCGCTGCGCCACTCCGACGCGGAGCGCGTCTCGGTGCGGCTCTCGCACACGTCGGGCAAGCTGGTGCTCGTGGTGCGCGACGAAGGCGTCGGTTTCGACGACACAGGGCAGGTGCGGGGGCTCGGGCTGGTGTCGATGGCCGACCGCGCCGAGACGGTCGGCGGAGTGGTAACCGTCTCCTCCGAGCCGGGCAAGGGGACGACGGTGCGCATGGAGGTGGGCGTGTGATCCAGGTGCTGATCGCCGACGATCACCCGGTCGTCCGGCAGGGCCTGCGGACCTTCCTCGACCTGCAGGACGACATCACGGTCGTCGGCGAGGCCGCGGACGGCGCGGAGGCCGTCGCGCTGGTCGAGAAGCTGCGACCCGACGTGCTGCTCCTCGACCTCAAGATGCCGGTGCTCGACGGGCTCGGCGCGCTGGACCGGCTGAACGGCGGCCCGACCAGGGTGCTGGTGCTGACCTCGGTGAGCGACAGGTCCGACGTGGGGCCGGCGATGCGGGCCGGCGCCGCGGGCTTCCTCTACAAGGACGTCGACCCCAACGCGCTGGTCCAGGCGGTGCGGGCGGTGCACGGCGGGCAGGTGCTGCTGGCGCAGGAGGCGGCCTCGGCGATGCTGACCGCCGAGGCCCCGCCGGTGCCGCTGACGGACAGGGAGCGGGAGGTGCTGAGGCTGATCGCGGCGGGACGGTCGAACAAGGAGATCGCCAGGGACCTCTCCGTGGCGGAGAAGACCGTGAAGACCCACGTGTCGAACGTGCTGATGAAGCTGGGCGTCCAGGACCGCACCCAGGCCGCCCTCTACGCCGTCCGCCACGGCCTGGGCTGACCTCCGTCCTCCGGGGTCGCCCCCGCGGGCACGGCCGCGCGGGCCGGTGGGACGATCCGTCAGCCGGTGGCGGGGCGGCGGGCGTACACCTCGATCTCGATCTTCATGCGGGGGTCGGCCAGGCCGCACACGAGCATCGTGGCGGCCGGACGGATCTCGCCGAAGCAGCGGCGCAGGGCAGGCCAGCACGGCTCGAAGTCCTCCCTGTCGGGCAGCAGGTACCGCACCCTCACGACGTCGGCGAACGAGCTGCCCGCCTCCGCCAGGGCCGCGCCGATGTTGCGCAGGCACTGCTCGGCCTGCTCGACCACGTCGTCGGAGATCGTCATCGTCGCGTAGTCGAAGCCGGTGGTTCCCGACACGTGGACCCAGTCGCCGTCCACGACCGCCCTGGCGTAACCGATCTCCTCCTCGAAAGTGGAGCCGCTCAGGATCGCACGTCGCTCTGTCATGAGGCGAAGCTAGACGACCTGGGGTTATACGTCTAATACAGGATTTCGTATGAAGTGATATCTCTGGGCGTATGGATCGGCCCGAGCTCGCGCTCCAGCAGTTGTACGCCTTCGCCGTCCTCGCAGAGGAGCTGCACTTCGGAAGGGCCGCCGAACGGCTGGGCATCGCGCAGCCCCCGCTCAGCCAGCAGATCAGGCGGCTGGAGCAGAAGGTCGGCCACGCCCTGTTCGACCGGGGATCGGGCGGGGTCGTCCTGACGCCCGCGGGGCACGAGCTCCTGCCCGCCGCCCTGCACGCGCTGGACGAGGTCGCGGGCGGGCTGCGAGCGGCGAGGCGCATCGGCGACGGGCTGGCCGGTCGCATCAGGATCGGCTTCGCGGCCTCGCTCGCGCTGACCGTCCTGCCTGGGATCCTGCGGGCCTACCGCGAGCGCTATCCCGAGGTGGAGATGGAGATCCGCGAGATGACGACGGCGCCGCAGGTGGCCGCGCTGCGCGAGCGCGCGATCGACGTGGGGCTCCTGCGGGAGCCGCCGGGCGAACAGGGCCTGGCGATGGAGCCGATCCTTGCCGAGCGGTTCGTCGCCGTGCTGCCTGCAGGACATCGCCTCGCGGCTCAGCGCGTCGTGCCCGTCGCCGCGCTGGCGGAGGAGCCGTTCGTGCTGCTGCCCCGCGCCGCGGGGCCGACCGTCCACGATCGCATCCTGGACGTGTGCCGCGAGGCGGGGTTCGAGCCGCGCGTCGGCCAGCACGCGGTGGAGTGGCAGACGGTCTCGGCGCTAGTCGAGGCGGGGCTCGGCGTCTCCCTCGCTCCCGCGAGCATTCGCAGGATCAGACTCAGCGGCGTGGTCCACCGCAGGATCGACCCGGACACCGCGCGCACCGTCGTCGCGATGTGCTGGCGTGAGGGCGAGGGGAACCCGCTGGTCACCCGCTTTCTCGAAGCCGCACGCGGCGGAGCCCGCAGGTGAGAGGCTGTACGCACCTCAGCCCCGCACCGGGTGGTGCCGGGGCTGAGGGTCAGGCGGTGCCGATCAGGTGTCCTTCTTCTCGTTCCGCTCGACGTAGGTGTTCGACGGCGGGTTCCACTTGGGCTGCGGAGGGGGCGGCGGGGGCGTGTAGGTGCTGCCCGTACGGCGCTTCTGCGGCCAGACGATCTTCGTCGCGGTGTTCTTCATGAACAGGTGGCCCTTGAGCCCGAGGCGGCCGAGCTCCTCCTGGTCGAGGTTCTCCGCACCGGTCGGCAGGTCGTAGGCGACCACGCCGACCTTGGCCTTGGCCAGGCCCTTGGTGTTCTTCTTCAGCGTCAGCTGAAAGTTCAGCCAGGTGGTGCCGCCGACGGGCACCTGGTACCTCGGCATGCACAGGAAGATCTGGCCCTGCCACACGCACTTGGTGCCCTTGGGCCCGCCCCACTTCAGCGTCGGCACGACTCCCTTGGGCAGGAAGCCGCCCACCCCGAAGTAATCGGCGTCGTAGGGCCCGAGATTCTTGGCCTTGATGTAATACGTGATCTTGCCGCCGCGCTTGGTGGCCTTCGTGTACTTGACGCTCACCTTGAACTTGGAGAACGGGTCCTTCGTGGCGGCGGCCACCACAGGGCTGGTCGTCGCGGGCGCGACCGCCGCCACGGCCGGCGCTGCGGCGGCCAGCGGGACCAATGGTGTGATCAGGCCAAGGCCCAAGAACATGCCGAACTGTCGGCGCATGGTGCGGCTCCCCCTAACGGAACTGGAAATCCCCCATTCTCTAGTCGATTATGCCTAGGGTAAAGATTCCGCAAAGAGTGATGATCTATCGTGATATCGCGTTGCTTGCGTGCCTTGCGCTGGGCCGGTCACTCTTGCGGCGGGGGAATCGCACAAGGGGGAGGCTGCAGGTGCCGGACAAGCACCCGTTACAGCCCGGGGACCCGGCTGAGCTGGGCCAGTACCGGCTGCTCGGACGGCTGGGCAAAGGCGCGCAGGGGATCGTCTACAAGGCCCAGGGCCCTGACGGGGAACTGGTCGCGATCAAGCTGCTGAACACCAGGCTGGACAAGCCGGGCATCGACGCCGAGCGCTTCATGCGGGAGGTGGCGGCCGCACGGCGGGTCGCGCAGTTCTGCACCGCGCAGGTGCTCGGCGCCAACATGGACGGCGAGCTGCCGTACATCGTCAGCGAGCTGGTCGAGGGCGTCTCGCTCCAGCGCGTGGTGCAGACGGACGGCCCCCGCTCGGGCGGAGCCCTCTACCGGCTGGCCGTGGGCACGGTCACCGCTCTGGCCGCCATCCACCGCGCCGGCATCGTGCACCGCGACTTCAAGCCGAGCAACGTGCTGCTGGGCCCCGACGGCCCCCGCGTGATCGACTTCGGCATCGCCAGGGCGCTCGACTCCTCGATGACGCTCAGCAGCGGAGTCGTGGGGACGCCCGCCTACATGTCGCCCGAGCAGATCTCGGGCGAGCGCGTCGGCCCCGCGAGCGACCTGTTCAGCTGGGCGCTGACGATGACGTTCGCGGCCACAGGGGCGCCCGCGTTCGGCCAGGACAGCCTCCCCGCGGTCATCTACAGGGTCATCAACGACGAGCCCGACCTGTCGGCCTTCCCCGATAGCCTGCGGCCGCTCGTGCAGGCCTGCCTGAGCAAGCGGGCAGAGGAGCGGCCCTCGGCGGCCGAGGCGCTGTTCTCGCTGCTGGAGAACCAGGGCGCGGTGGCCGAGCTGGACGCCGAGGTGGCGATGAGCACGGGCTCGCAGGTGGCGTCGGTCGACGAGCGGCCGCCGGGCGTGCTCGACTCGCTGCCGGACGGCTGGGCCGGCCCCGCCGACTCCGGCCAGAACCGCTGGGCCGTCCCGTCCTCGCCGCCCCACCCGAACCCCGGCAGGTCGAACCCGAACCACTCGAACCCAGGGGGATGGGCGAGTCCCTCGGAGTCGCAGCCGAGCGGGTGGGTCAGCCCCTCGGGGATGCCCGCGAACGCCTACATCCCGCCGCAGGCCCCCGCGCAGCCGTACCGGTCGCCGCAGGGCCACCTGCCGCCTCAGCAGCCGTCTCCGCAGTCTCAGACCCCCCAGTCACCACCTCCACCCGCCGCGGCCCCGCACGCCTCGGCTCCGCACGGCCCGGGCGCGCAGGGGGCCGTGCCCCCGGGGGTGGCGCCTCTCCCGTCCGCCTCCCCTGAAGGGGCGGGGCGGTCCGACGCGGGCGCGGGCCGGCCGTACGGCGGGCAAGGGCAGTACCCGCTGGGCGCCTACCCGCCCCCGAGTGCGCCGCGCGACAACGACAACGACGCGTTCTTCAGGGACACCAGGCCCGAGGAGAAGCGGGCGGAGGACAAGGCGCGGCGGCGCAGGGCCGGTATGGTCGGCGGCGCGCTGCTGCTGGCCCTGGCTCTCGCGGCGGGTGTGCTGATCTTCGCCCCGAGAGCCTTCGAGGGCGGGCAGGACCCCACGCGGACCACGCTCGCGGGCGACACCACCTCGCTCTCGCCGACGGCCACGCCCTCGACCTCCGTCTCCCCGTCGGTCTCGGCCTCTGTCTCCCCCTCGGTCTCGGTCTCCGGCTCACCGCAGCCGAGCGGGTCGCCCTTCCCGACGGTCACGCCGACCGCGCCGCCCCAGGAGGCCGTGCTACCGGTCCTGGGCGAGCAGGAAGGCAAGTCGATGGCCGGTCACAGCAAGGCGATCCAGTCGCTGTCCGGGATCAGGATCGGCGGCGCTCAGCGGTTCGTGTCCGGCGGCCAGGACGGCGTGCTGCGGATCTGGGACCCGGTCAAGCGCACCACGGTCGCCAAGCTGCGCGGCCACGACAACGACGTCTACGCGGTCGCCTGCGTGACCGTCGGCAGCACGCCGATGGCCGTGTCCGGCGGCTACGACCACACCGTGCGCCTGTGGAACCTGAAGACCCGCAAGGGGACGGTCCTCGGCAGGCACCCGATCGCGGTCTTCGCCGTCGCCGTCGGCAAGGTGGGCGGAAAGTACGTCGCGGTGACCGGCGACGGTGACGGCATGCTGCGCTTCTGGGACCTGAAGAAGCGCAGGCAGCTCGGCTCGGTCAAGGCGCACAACAGGGACATCAACTGGCTGAGCGTCGGCCGCGTCGGCGACCGTCCCGTGGTGGTCTCGGCCAGCGAGGACGAGACCCTGCGAGTGTGGGATCTTTCCAAGCGCAAGGCGTACGGCAAGCCCTACAAGGGGCACAGCAAGGCGGTGTTCTCGGTCGCGGTCGGCCAGGTCGACGGCAAGGCCGTGGTGGCGTCGGGCGGCAAGGACGAGAAGGTCCGCCTCTGGGACCCGAAGACCGGGCGCTCGGTCGGCAAGGCCATGTCGGGGCACACCAGCAACGTCTACTCGCTGTCGTTCGGATCGGTCGGCGGCAAGGCGGTGCTGGCCTCGGGCAGCACCGACGGCACGATCCGCCTGTGGGACCCCGAGACCAGGAAGGCCCTCGGCGGCAAGGTGAAGGCGCACACGGGCGGGGTGTACGCGGTCGCCGTCGCCACGGTGGGTGACTCGCCCGCCGTGGTGTCGGCGGGCAAGGACAAGCGCATCAGGATCTGGCGCTTCGACTCGCCCTCGCCGTGACGCGTGCCGCGTCACGGCGCCCGGCCGCGCGCGCTCGAGGAGCGTCTCCCTGGAGGGAGGGCGGCCGGTGACGGGGGTGGGGCCGTGGGGGCCTGCCGTACGGCTCAGCGCGGCTCGAAGATCGCGTGGTGGGCGGAGACCAGCGCGCGGCGGACGGCGGAGTCGAGGGTGCGCAGCGCGACCGACCTGGTGGCGATCTGGCTCGCGGTGAGACCGCGGTCGTCGGCAGCCAGGAGCGCGGCCGACAGCCTGGAGGCCAGCGTCGACACGCGGTGCGCGCGCGCCGGATAGCCGGGAGCCAGCGCGCCGTTCACGCGCTCGAGCCGTCCGGGATGGCCCTGCAGCGGCCCTCCTACCTCGGCCAGCGCCTCGGTGGCCGCCAGCATCGAGGTGGTCAGCTCGCGCTCGGCCTCCGCCAGCGACGGCAGGTCGGCCCTCGGCGGCCCCGACTCGTGCACCGCGAACAGCACCCCCGCGTAGGACGAGCCCCGCAGGTCGGGGGAGGGCAGCAGCCCGAGAGTCCGGTCCCCGAGCACCGCGATCACCGCCTCCCCCGCCTCCAGCGCGGCCGCGTTGAACGCGGGCGGACCCGACAGGCCGAGCGGATCTCCTGGAGCGGGCAGCGCGAGGCGCAACTCGCTGAGCCCGTCGACCCTGAGTTCGGCGAGGTACCTCCGCAGCGGAAGCGACCCCACAAGAGCGGGGCCCGACAGCTTCTCGACCTGGTCGACTGCCTCGTCCAGGCCGACGTGACCTGACAGCCAGGCGTTGCCCCACGCGACGAGCGGCGGTGAGATAGGCGATTCAGCGCGCACCGGTCCACGATATGCGCTCGCCCTGCAATAGGTTTGTCCCGAGCGTTCCAAAGGGAGGGATCAGCGATGGGTGGTCAGGTGCTGCGGCTCCAGGACGTCGGCGTCCGGCGTGATGGGGCGGCCCTGATACGCGGCATCGACTGGGAGGTCAACGAGGACGAGCGCTGGGTCGTGATCGGGCCCAACGGCGCGGGAAAGACGACGCTGCTGCAGGTCGCCGCCACGTTGCTGTTCCCCAGCGAGGGCGTGGTCGAGGTGCTCGGCGAACGGATAGGCCAGACCGACGTGTTCGACCTGCGTCCGCGCATCGGCCTGGCCAGCTCGGCGCTGGCCGAGAAGGTGCCGCAGGACGAGAAGGTCATCGACCTGGTGCTGACCGCGTCCTACGCGATCCTCGGCCGCTGGACCGAGGAGTACGACTCCCACGACGTCACCAGGGCGGTCGAGCTGATCGACATGATGGGCGTCGCCCACCTGATCAGGCGGCGCTTCGGCACCCTGTCCGAGGGCGAGCGCAAGCGGGTGCAGATCGCCAGGGCCCTCATGCCCGACCCGGAGCTGCTCCTGCTCGACGAGCCCGCGGCGGGCCTCGACCTCGGCGGGCGCGAAGACCTGGTGCGGCGGCTGTCGACGCTCGCCTACGACCACCGCTCGCCCACCATGGTGCTGGTCACGCACCACGTGGAGGAGGTCCCGAACGGCTTCACCCACGCGCTGCTGCTGCGCCACGGCTCGGCCGTCGCCCAGGGGCCGATCGAGGACGTGATGACGGCCGAGAACCTCTCGCGCACGTTCGGGGTGCCGCTGGTCCTCGAACGCAACGGTCAGGGACGTTGGTACGCCAGACCTCAATAGCAATTCACGGCTGTCAAAAGGGAAAACCAAATATCATCTTCGTGGTCGGGACCTTTCGACTCGCGGAGTGTTGCCATGGGCACCGAACAGCTGATCGTCGCTCTTGTCGTGGTCGCTGTGGTGGGGTTCGCCCTGGCGAGGACCATCCGGATCATCCCTCAGGCCACCGCGGCCATCATCGAGCGGCTCGGGCGCTACCACCGCACGCTGACGCCGGGGCTGAACCTCGTCGTGCCGTTCATCGACCGCATCAAAGAGATGATCGACCTGCGCGAGCAGGTCGTGTCGTTTCCCCCGCAGCCGGTCATCACCTCCGACAACCTCGTGGTCTCCATCGACACCGTCATCTACTTCCAGGTGACCAATCCGAAGGCGGCCACCTACGAGATCGCCAACTTCCTGGTCGGCGTCGAGCAGCTGACGGTGACCACCCTGCGCAACGTGGTCGGCGGCATGGACCTGGAGCGCACGCTGACCTCGCGCGAGGAGATCAACACCGAGCTGCGCGGCGTGCTGGACGAGGCCACCGGCAAGTGGGGGATCAGGGTCAACCGCGTCGAGCTGAAGGCCATCGACCCGCCCGCCTCCATCCAGGACTCGATGGAGAAGCAGATGCGGGCCGACCGTGACAAGCGCGCCGCCGTGCTCACGGCCGAGGGGCAGAAGCAGGCGGCGATCCTGACCGCCGAGGGGGAGAAGACGGCGGCGGTGCTGCGGGCGAGGGGAGAGGCCGAGGCGGCGGTGCTGCGCGCCCAGGCCGAGGCGGAGGCGGCGGCCATGCGGGCCAAGGGGCAGGCCGACGCGATCGGGATGGTGTTCAAGGCCATCCACGAGGGCAACCCCGACCAGCGGCTGCTGGCCTACCAGTACCTGCAGATGCTGCCCGAGCTGGCCAAGGGCGACGCGAACAAGCTGTGGATCGTGCCGTCGGAGATGGGGCGCGTGCTGGAGAACCTAGGCGGGCTGTTCGGAGGCGACAAGGACGGCGGCAACGGCAAGGAGAGCTGACCCCTCCTGGCGTCCGCGCCCACCTGACACCCCTCCGCGTGCCCTTCCGAGGAACTCCGCCGTCTGTGGGCGCCTCCGCGAGCCTCGCTGCGACCCCGGGGACGAGCAGGGTAGGACGGGGCTCTAGGCTCGGGCGACAGTGCATACGGAATACGAAAGGGGCAGGTCTTGACGCCGTGGGAGGCGGTCGCGGTCTGCGCGGCCGGAGTCGCAGCAGGGGCCATCAACGCGGTCGTCGGGTCGGGCTCGCTGATCACCTTCCCCACTCTGGTGGCCGTAGGCGTCGACCCCGTGACCGCCAACGTCTCCAACAACATCGGCCTGGTCCCCGGCTCCTTCACCGGCGCGTACGGCTACCGCGCCGAGCTCAAGGGCCAGCGTGACCGCCTCGTCAGGATGGGCATGGGGTCGGCGCTCGGCTCCCTGCTGGGCGGACTGCTCCTGCTCGTGCTCGACCCCGACGTGTTCCACATCGTGGTGCCGATCCTGATCGCGCTCGCCTGCGTGCTGGTCGTGGTCCAGCCGAAGCTGAACGGCTGGCTGGCCGCGCGCAGGCAGCACGCCCACCCCGACGGCGGCCCGTGGCTGTGGCTCGGCGTGTTCGGCGCGGGTGTCTACGGCGGCTACTTCGGCGCCGCCCAGGGTGTCCTGCTCATCGGCCTGCTCGGCAGCTTCCTCGACGACGGCCTGCAGCGCGTCAACGCCGCCAAGAACGTGCTGTCGCTCATCGTCAACGCCACCGCCGCCGTGCTGTTCGTGATCATCGCGCCCATCGACTGGTGGGCGGTGCTGATGGTGGCTCTCGGCGCCACGCTGGGCGGTTTCCTGGGCGCGAAGGTGGGACGCAGGCTGCCCGCTCCGATCCTGCGGGGCTTCATCGTCTGCGTCGGTATCGCCGCGATAATCAAACTGGTGTACGGATAAATCCACAGCTCAATGGGTATAAATCATGCTATGAAGGGTGATCGGGTCGAGATCGTGATCGACGCGGGAGGCACTCCGCGAACCTACGAAGTGATCGCCACGAAAGCCGGACGGCGGGTCGAAGTGGCCAACCGGCGCGGCCTGGTAGAAGTCAGCGAGGTGACACGAAGCGGCACGGCCGTACGCACCGCGCGCTTCATGTCCAGCCGGATCCTCGCTCTGGTCGAACACCCGGCCGATCAGCCCCGCCCCGCGGGTCAGCGGAAGTCCGCCGCCTGATCGGCCTCGCACTCCCGCGGTGACCTCGCGGGCCGTCCTGTCAGCCGCTCGACGGTGTCGGTGACCCTGCAGCCGAACGAGGTTCAGGTCAGGGGCCGCACCTGGATGGTGCCGTCGCGCCGTACGCGGGTCTCGAAGGTGGGGGCCGGCGCGGTGGCGGGGCCGTGCTTGACGCTGCCGTCGGCGATCCTGAACGTGCTGCCGTGCCAGGGGCAGACCACGCAGGGTTCGCCGTTCTCGATCACCAGTCGTCCCTGGTGCAGCGGGCCGGCCAGGTGCGAGCAGCGGTCGGCGAGCACGCTCACGCCGCCGCCGTGCCTGAGCACGAAGAGCTGGATGTAACCGAGCCTGCGGGTCACGGGACGCCCCTCGGGCAGGTCCTTGATCGGGCACAGATCGTGCCAGCCGAGCGGCACCAGGTGGGCGACCTGCTCGGCGTGGTTGGCGCCCGCCGCCTGCCGGTAGGCCATGTGGCCGCCGAGGTAGCCGCCGACCGCCGCGGCGCCGAGGCCCAGCATGGCAAGCGCCTTGCCGCCGCCCTGCCGTCCGGCCATGCGGAGCAGCAACGAGCCGGAGAACAGGCCGAGGGCGGTGAGGTTGGTGACCATGTGGACGAAGCCCACCCGCTGTTGCTCGCGGTGGAGTGACGACCAGTCGGTGAGCCCCGCCGCCGCCGTCGGCACGGCGCCCGCCACCCCTGCGGCCAGAAGCGCCTTCGACGCCTTCGGGTCGGCGTTCACGAGGTCGAGCACGGCGACCGACACCCAGCAGCCGAGCGTGACCGTGGCCAGTGGCGGGTGCAGCGGTTTGCCGGTGGGCACCCCGTGCAACCAGTCGCGGAGCCTGCCCGGCCCGATCGTCTCCCGTACGGCTTTGGCCAGCACTCTGATCGGCCGATCCATCGCCCTGCTCTTCTCGAGCTTGTCGGCGAGGTCGACCGGTCCTGCCAGCCTGACTTTCTCCTTCACGACCAAACCCCTACCCCGGTGGTAAGGGGATCACTCGGACAGATGCCCCCGGCTGACCGAGAGGTCGATCAACTCGTTGGCGTAGACGCCGAGTGACTCCGAGCCATCCTCGATGATCTTCACCTTCTCGCGGACCTGGCCTGCCGTCACCTTGAACAGCGGCCAGGTGCCGCCCTCGGTGTGGTGGTTGGCCAGGATCGGGGCGAACCTGTCGAGGGCCTTGGCGAAGCGCGCCTCGACCGTCTCGCGGGCCTCGAACTCCTCCCACAGCTCCCTGAAGAGCACGGCCTGGTCGGAGGGGAGCAGGGCGAAGATCCGGTCGGCGGCGGCGCGCTCGGCGTCGATCTGCGCGGCCACCGCGACAGGGTCGTAGATGAAGGTGTCGCCCGCGTCGATCTCGACGAGGTCGTGGACGAGCAGCATGGCGACCACCCGCTGGATGTCGGTCCCCTGCGGCGCGTGCTCGGCGAGGATCATCGCCAGCAGGCCGACGTACCACGAGTGCTCGGCGTCGTTCTCACGGCGTGATCCGTCCATGAGGCTGTTGCGGCGGATCACCCGCTTCAGCTTGTCGATCTCCACTGCGAAGGCGATCTGGGCGTTCAGTCGGTCCTCTTCTTGCGTGGTAGTCACGCGCGACACCCTATTAATGTCCGACGTGTCCGGTCGACCGCAACGATCACAGGGAGGCAATCGTCACCGGAACGCCGTTGAACACGGCGTTGCCGGAAGGTATGTCGATCGCTGAGTCATCGGTCAGGACGTTCGCGCTGACTCCCGCGTGCTCGGCCGCGACGGCCTGCGCGCTGCCCGCGTGGCCCCATCCGTGCGGCAGGCTCACCACGCCCGGCATGATCGTGTCCGTCGGCTCCAGCGTCACCGTGAGCCGTCCGGTCGCCGACGTGATCACCGCCTCCTGCTCCAGGCCCAGTCTGGCGACGTCGGCGGGGTTGATCTGCAGCGTGCACCTGTTGCTGCCGCCGACCAGCGTGCCGACGTTGTGCATCCAGCTGTTGTTCGAGCGCAGGTGGCGCCTGCCGATCAGCACCATCTCGGGCGGCGCCTGCTCGAGCCGCTCCCTCAGCCGTTCGACGTCCTCCATGAGCTGCGGGGGCGCCAGCTCGACCAGACCGGAGGCGGTACGCAGGATCCCCGGCAGCCGTGGCTCCAGCGCGCCGAGGTCGAGCCCGTGCGGGTTCTCACGCAGTTTCTCCAGCGACAGCCCGTACGGCCCGAGCTTCAGCATCATGTCGAGCCTGCGCTCGGCCCCCGTCTCTCCGGTGAGCTGGAGCTCCACTCCGGCCTTCTGGAGCGTCTGGTCGATGATGAACTCGTCCAGATCGCCTTCGAGCCCCGAGGCGATCATCGCGAGCCGCGCCATGATCTCCGACTCCGACGGCCGCTCGCCGAGAGGCAGGGCGGGCGGCGAGTAGCGCGTGTAGTTGCGCACCGCGAAGCCCAGCAGCGCGAAGTCGTAGTGGCCCGACTGCAGCACCCTCGGCGGCGGCAGGATCACGTTCGCGTGCCTGGTCGTCTCGTTGAGGTAGGGATCGACGCTGACCATGAAGTCGAGCTGCCCGAACGCCTCGTCCAGCCTGGACCCGTTCGGCGCCGACAGCACGGGGTTGCCCGCCACCGTCACCAGGAAGCGCACCTGACCTTCGCCCGGCGTCTCGATCTCGTCGGCCAGCGTCGCCACCGGCAGCTCGCCGTTGGCCTCGGGCAGGCCGCGCACGCGGCTCTTCCACCTGCCGGTCGTGTACGGCCTGCGGCTCCTCGGCGGTTCGGTGGCCGGCTTGGGGAACATCGCGCCGCCCGGCCTGTCGAGGTTGCCGGTGAGCGTGTTGAGCACGTCGACCAGCCACTGGGCCAGCGTCCCGAACTCCTGTGTGCAGGTGCCGATCCTGGCGTACACCGCCGCCGTGGGCGCCGCCGCCAGCTCGCGGGCCAGCCTGACGATCGTCTCCTCCGGCACGCCCGTACGGCGGGCGACCACCTCGGGCGGGAAGTGCTTGGCCGCCTCCCTGACCTCCTCGAGGCCGTTGACCTCGAGAGAGACGCTGGTGAGCTGCTCGGCGAAGAGCGTGTGCACCAGCCCGAAGAGCAGGTAGGCGTCGCTGCCCGGCCGTACGAACACGTGCTCGTCGGCCTGGGCGGCGGTCCTGGTGCGCCGCGGGTCCACCACGACGACCTTCCCTCCGCGCCTCCTGATCGCCTTGAGCCTGCCGGGGAAGTCGGGCGCGGTGCACAGCGAGCCGTTGGACTCCAGCGGGTTGGCGCCGAGCATCAGCAGGTAGTCGGTCCTGTCGAGATCGGGAACGGGGATGTGCAGTGGGTGGCCGAACATCAGCCCGCTGGCCACGTGCTTGGGCATCTGGTCGGCGGTGCTGGCCGAGAAGACATTGCGGGTGCCGAGCGCCCTGATCAGCGGCGCGGTGTAGAGCGCACCCGCCATCGTGTGCGCCCCAGGGTTGCCCAGGTAGACGGCGATCGTCTGCCTGTCCCCGACCCCTTCGAGCGCGCGGGCGACCGTGGCGAACGCCTCGTCCCACGACACCTCCCGCCACTGGTCGCCCTCCCTGACCAGCGGCTTGCTCAGCCGGTCGGGGTCCTCGTCGAGATGGCCGAGGCTGGCGCCCTTGGGACAGATGAAGCCCTTGCTGAAAGGGTCGTCCTTGTCGCCTCTGACGCCGGTGACGTGGCCGCCGTCGTCGAGCGTGAGCGTCAGGCCGCAGACGGCCTCGCAGAGAGGGCAGGTGCGGTGCACGGTCGTCATCGCTGCTCCTGAGTTCGTCATCCGAACTCATCTTGTCCCGTACGGCGGGCGGTGGGAAGGCCCCAATGTCTGGCTTTCTCCGCCACGGGTCAGGGGACGCCCGTCCGCCGTGGAGCGTCCCCGGTGCGTGGCCTGAGGGGGTCAGGCCGGGATGAGCAGCGCGGGCGCTCTGTCGGGTGGCTCCTCGGTCTCG
This sequence comes from Nonomuraea roseola, assembly GCF_039535395.1. Taxonomy (NCBI): domain Bacteria; kingdom Bacillati; phylum Actinomycetota; class Actinomycetes; order Streptosporangiales; family Streptosporangiaceae; genus Nonomuraea; species Nonomuraea roseola. The sequence goes on along the minus strand of NZ_BAAAXC010000015.1, from coordinate 2,414,279 downwards.
GCGCGGGTGGACTTCAGCGAGACCCAGCCGCTCCTGCCGTACAGTCTTTCGACGCCCGGCGCGACCGCGCCCTCGGTCTGCTCCCTGCGGATGATCTCGACGATCACCAGGTGGGCCCATCTGCGGTGCTTGTGGATCCTGACGTCCCGCGCGAAGCAGGCCGCCTCGATCTCGCCCGCGAAGGCCTCGAAGTCCTCCGCGCAGATGCCCGCTCTGGTGAGAACCAGCGCCTTCTCCCCACGGGCCGTCGGCGTGATCCACAGGATGAGCGGAATCCTGCCCGCCCTGGTGTGCATGGTCGTCTCCAGGCAGAGCCGCTGCAGCCGGTGCCTGGAGGTCACGCACCAGGCGTGCGCGACGATCCAGTTGCGGCCGACACGGGTCACAGCAGGCACCGAGACCGCGCTGGTGAGCGCGATGAAGGGCGCCCATCGCCCGCCGCCGAGGGCGGCGAGCAGCACCAGCGCCAGTCCCGCGGTCAGCAGGAGCTCGGTGCGCATCCGCCAGAGCCTGGCGAGAGAGCCGGAGCGCCCGGCCGCCGGCAGGTCGCCGACCGCCGGGTAGATCTGGTGCCGAGGATTACGGGACATCTCACGACACCTCCTCTGGGATGAGGGAGGCGCGCAACACCCTGAGCTGGTCGAATCGCGGGTCGCGGTAGGAGCGGGTGCCGAATCGCGTGCGGGCGACGGTCCAGCCGCGCCGGTGCGCGAACTCGTCGTACTCCATGCAGATCTCGCGATCCGTCCACGCGACGAGTTCCCGGATCCGGGACTTGATTCGACCGAGTCCCTTGGTACCTTGTGAGTACAACATAGAAGACCCCTTTCGCGGCATTTCTGAGGTGGACTTCTGGGCCGGACCGGGCGCTGAAGAGCTCGGCCGTCACCGGGTGGCAGCCCGATCGCGTGACGGCTGGAGACCAGCGTCGGTCCGGCTTTGTGCTGAGTTCCTTTCGGCGGACCTGCATATCTGAACGGCGCCGTTGCCGGAAGGGGGCGGCCCAGGCGGCCGCGCTTGAGCGTCTGCGGAAGGCCCGAGTGCGCATCGTCATCTCGCCTTCCTGAGCCTGATCGTCCCTCCGTGACCTGGCCCCGGCAATAGTCTGGCGGGAGAAAATTCAAATTTCTTCGCAATTCCCGCTGGGACATGCGCCGCATGAGTACCTGCAACTTGCACGCGAAATGTCAGAGGCCGCTGGGGCTCCGGGTAAACCATCGCGAGCCCACCCCCTGACCGCTGGGCTTTTGCTTGCCCCCACCGTCTCTCCATGTCAGCCTTGAGGCAAGCCTTCGTGCGAGTCTCCGTGCAACTTGCAGTGTAAGATTGGCCGAACGGCCCAGGAATTCGGGGCTCAAACGGTTCTTCTCCGTTACACCTTCATTTCCGGTGAGGAGAGTGGACGGTGCCACCAGAGCAGGGCAGCCCCACGGTGCGCAGGCTCAAGCTCGGTCAGGAGCTCCGCCAACTGCGCGAGCGCAGGGGCCTGACGGGCGCGAGAGCGGCCAAGGAGCTCGGCTGGTCACCCAGCAAGGTGAGCCGCATCGAAGCCGCCAAGACCAAGCCGAGCCACGACGACGTCCAGGCCTTCGCGAAGCTCTACAAGTGCGATGACGGGAAACTCGACGAGCTGCTCGGGCTTCTGGTGGATGCATATCAGCGGGGCTGGTGGGAGGATTACGAAGGCACCCTGCCCGGGGGATACACCAGACTGCTCGGGCTGGAGGCGGAGGCCACGTCCCAACAGAACTGGGAACCCCAGGTTGTGCCTGGCCTTTTGCAGACCGAGGACTATGCGCGGGAAGTGATCCTGGCCTCCCGTGGCATCGTGCGTATCACGCACAGTGGTGTCCGAAGCCGGGTCGAAGCCCGGCTCGACAGGCAGCAGCGTGTCCTGCATCGAGCTGATCCATGCATCCTGCACATCATCCTGGACGAGTCGGCGTTGATGCGGCGTTTCGGCGAGCCCTCGGTCATGCGTGCGCAGATGGAGCATCTGATTCAGCTCTCCGTGCTGCCGCACGTATCTGTGCAGGTGCTGCCGCTGGAATCACTCCATCCGGTCAACACCGGCGCCTTCATCCACCTGAAGTTCGCGGCTTTCGACGATGTTGTATATCTGGAGCAGCTGTACAACCCACGCTTCGTCGAAGACCTCGAGATGGTGGCTGGATACGAGACAGCCTTCGACCACATCAGGTCCGAAGCGCTTGACGAGAACGAGTCCCGCGTGCTCATCCAGCGAAAGGCAATGATGTGGGGAAGGTGACGACGAAGCCTTCACAGGGGCAATGGCGCCCCTTTTACCCATTTGGGGAGAAAATGCACATCGACACCACCAGGGCGGCCTGGCAGAAGAGTAGCTTCTGCAACGGCGCTTCCACCTGCGTCGAGGTTGCCAACCTCGCCGACGGCAGCGTCGCGCTCAGGGACAGCAAGGTGCAGGACGGTCCCGTCCTGGTCTTCACTCCGGGCGAGTGGGCCGCTTTCACCGCCGGGGTTCGTGACGGCGAGTTCGACCTCGCCACGCTTACCGCGAGCGCGTGAAGAACGGCCCTGGCAGGTTGCTGACACAACCCACAGGGCCGCTCCACTTCAGCCCGCCCGGTAAGAGCACCGCGGAAGCTGCGCACATCATGGCACACGCCTGGAGCGGCGCCTCCTGGCCCACATCAACACGCCGACCAGCGCGATCGCCCGAGGTCTTGGCGCACTCCGCGCAGGTGGCGGCGTGGCCTTCCAGACACTGTCGAGGATCGCGGCGAACCTGGCATGACGCTTGTTCTTCGCTACTCATGGCCCCACGATGACCAGAAAAGCTGCCGCCGAGGAAGGCGCGAGCGTCTCCAGCCGAGAGGGCAGGGAAGGCCGGAGCTCGGCGGCGCGAAGCCTTGTGGAGCTCTCCCCATGGGTCACCACACCCCCGGGACTCGAATCATTCACGTCCTGGCGGGGGAGACCTTTGCCTTGACGAGGAAGAGTGAGCTCAATCCGGCCAGTACGGCGAGCGCCGCCAACGCGACGGCCGTCCCGAAGGAGGCCTGGCCTGTCTGGCCCTGCATGAGGGAGATGAACAGCGTGCCGACCGTGGCCACGCCGATCACCTGGCCGAGCTGCATCACCGTGAGCAGCGCGCCGCTCGCGTCGGCGGCGTAGGCGCTCTCGACCTGCTGGGTGGCCAGGTTGGTCACGGCGATCTGCACGCCGAGCCCCGCGCCGATCAGCGCGCTCAGGACCGCGTACGGCACGCCGCCCCCCGAAGCGGCCGCCAGCCCGAGGTAGGCCGGCGCGGCCACGACGTACCCGACGGGCACCAGCGAGCGCTGGAAGCGCTGGGGAAGCTTGGGCCAGGCCAGCCCGACCAACGCGAAGGCCACCGCGCACGGCACCAGCATCAGTCCGGACATCAGCGGGCTCAGGTGCAGTTCCCCCTGCAGGTGCAGCGCCGAGGTGAACAGGAATGCGCCCCAGGTGGCCGGGCCGAACAGCAGCACCGCGAGACCCGGCCGCATGCCGGGCGCCCGCAGCACTCTCGCGTCCACCAGCGGCCTGCCGCCCCGCGCCGTCACCCATCGCTCCACCTGGACGAACACGGCGAACATCACCAGGCTGAGCGCCATCGAGGCCCAGCCCCACAACGGCCAGCCGAGATCGCGGCCGAGCACCAGCGGCACGATGAACAGCAGGACCGCGGCCGACAGCGTGACCAGCCCCAGCGGGTCGAGGCCGGCCCTGCCGCCGCCCTGGTCGGCGGGCAGCACCCGTAGCCCCGCGAGGAGAAGGAGCGCTCCAACGGGCACGAGCACCAGGAAGACGATCCGCCAGCCTGCCCCGAAGCCGAGCAGGATGCCGCCGAGCGCCTGCCCGACCACGATGCCGCCGCTCACGACGGCCGACCAGAGGCCGAGCGCCCTGCCTCTGGCCTCACCCTGGTAGTTGTGCTGGATCAGGGTCAGCACCTGCGGCATCATCAGGGCGGCTCCCGCGCCCTGAGCGAAGCGGAAGGCGACCAGCCAGCCCGTGGAGGGCGCGAGTCCGCAGCCAAGCGTGGTCAGAGTGAAGAGGGCCAGGCCGGTCAGGAAGGCGTTGCGATAGCCGAACAGGTCGCCGACACGGGCACCGGTGATCAACAGGACGGCATAGGTGATGGTGTAGCCGGCGACGATCATCTGCAGTCCCGCGCCCGAGGAGTGCAGGTCGGCCTCGATCGTCGGAGTGGCGACGTTCACGATGTTGACGTTCAGGACGGCGAGGAACTGGCCGAGAAGGACGATCGCAAGGAGCAGGCCGCCGCTCCTGGTCGTGGACTTCTCGACGGGCGGAGCTTGGATCATGCTTCCACAGTGGTAGAAAGTAGATACTAGTAAAAAGAGTCCCTTTATCCCGGTATTGGCGGCACCTGGATGAGTAAAAGGCGTGACGACCTGGCGGCATTCCTGCGCACCAGGCGTGAGCGGGTCACGCCCGAGATGGTGGGGCTGCCGCCCGGCACCCGCAGGCGTACGCCAGGGCTGCGCAGGGAGGAGGTCGCCCAGCTCGCCGGGGTCGGGGTGACCTGGTACACCTGGCTGGAGCAGGGACGGCCGATCAACGTCAGCCTCCAGGTGCTCGACTCCATCGCCCGCACCCTCATGCTCGACGCCGCCGAGCGTCACCAGCTCCACCTGCTGGCCGGGCACGCAGAAGCGGCGCCCACACCCGATGGTGATCTCGTCACCCCGTCGATGCAGGTGATCATCGATCAGCTCAGCCCGCTGCCCGCCGCCTACAGCAACAGCCGCCACGACGTCCTGGCGTGGAACCCCGCCTACGCCGCCCTCTTCCCCGAGCTGGTCAGCGCGCCTGTCGAGGAGCGCAACTCGCTCTGGCAGTGCTTCGTCCACCGCGAGTGGCGCACCGCGCTGGTCAACAGGGAGCAGGAGCTCCACGGCAGCGTCGCCGTCTTCCGCGGCGCCTACACCCGTCACGCCGACGACCCGTGCTGGCGCGACTTCGTGAAGCGGCTGTCGGCGGCCAGCCCCGAGTTCGCCGCGCTGTGGGCCACCCACGACGTGGCCGATCCCCGCTCGCGCGCCAAGACCTTCAACAACGAGGTGGTGGGGGAGCTGCGCTTCACGAGCGCGATGTTCAACTGCGCCTCGGCGCCGGAGACCCGCATGACTGTCTACACCCCCGTCGACGAGGCGACACGCTCGGCCGTGGTGTGGCTCACCGCGCACAGTGAGCGTGCCCATGGCATGCTCGGTGCCTGAAAATCAGGAGGGCAGATGAGACCGAGCCACGCCGTCACCGCCGTGGGGGTCGCGATAGCGCTGACCGCTTGTTCGGCGGCGAAATCGGATCAGGCGGCAGACGTGGCCGAGAAGCCGACGATCGCCCCGAGCCTTCCCGAGGAGCCGGAGCGCCGGCCGTACACCATCTCCTTCGGCGGTGACGTGCACTTCGAGGGCGTGCTGCGGAGCAGGCTCGCCAACCCGCGCACCGCGCTCGGCCCGATCGCCAAGGTGCTGAAGGCGTCGGACCTCGCGATGATCAACCTGGAGACCGCGATCACGACCGGCGGCACGCCGGCGCCCGGCAAGCAGTACACCTTCCGCGCCCCCGCCACCGCCTTCACCGCGCTCAAGGCGGCGGGCGTTGACGTGGTCTCCATGGCCAACAACCACGGCATGGACTACATGGAGAGCGGTCTGGCCGACTCCATGGCCGCGATCAAGCGCTCGAAGTTCCCCGTCGTGGGCATCGGCAGGAACGAGACCGAGGCGTACAAGCCCTACCGCGTCACGCTCAACGGCAACCGCGTGTCGATCATCGGGGCCACCCAGGTGCTCGACGCGGAGTTCATCCAGTCGTGGAGCGCCGCCGGTTCCAAGGGCGGGCTGGCCTCCGCCAAGAACGAGGACAGGCTCATCAGGGCGGTACGGCAGGCCCGCAAGTCCTCCGACACGGTGATCGTGCACCTGCACTGGGGCACGGAGATGCAGAAGTGCCCCAACCCCGCCCAGCGCTCCCTCGCCCCCAAACTGGTCAAGGCGGGCGCGGACGTCATCGTCGGCGGCCACGCGCACATCCTGCTCGGCAGCGGCTACCTGGGCAACGCCTACGTCAACTACGGCATGGGCAACTTCGTCTTCTACAACTGGGGACCCGAGACGGGCAGGACAGGCGTGCTCACGCTGACCATCGACGGCCGCAAGGTGCTGAAGAACAAGTGGACCCCCGCCACGATCCAGGGCGGCGTCCCGGTCCCGCTCACCGGCGCGGCCAGGACCCAGGCCGTCACCAACTGGAAGAGCCTGCGTTCCTGCACGGGCCTGGCCGCCAGCCCCGAGGACAGCTAATCTTTGGACTGTGCGTCTAATAGCCTCGGGCGAGGTACGGCTGGCGGTCTACGAGCAGGGCGACCCCGCCAGCCCGACGATCGTGCTGCTGCACGGATACCCCGACGACCACCGCGTGTGGGACCAGGTCGCCGACCTGCTCCAGGACCGCTTCCACATCGTCCGCTACGACGTGAGGGGGTCGGGCGGGTCCTCGGCGCCGCGCGCGGTCGGCGACTACCGGCTCGACAGGCTGGCGGCCGACATGGACGCCGTGCTCGACGCCGTCGGCAAGCCCAAGGTCCACCTCGCCGCCCACGACTGGGGCTCCATCCAGGGGTGGTACTTCGCCGGCAGGAGCGACAAACTCGCCTCCTTCACCTCGCTCGGCGGTCCTGGGCTCGACCAGGCCGCCGCCTTCTTCCGTCAGGCGGGTCCCCTCAGGGCGGCGGGGCAGCTGCTGCGCTCGTGGTACATCGGCGCCTTCCAGCTGCCGGTGCTCCCCGAACTGGTCATGGCGCCCCTGGCCCGCGCGCTGGGCGCCACCGCCGCCGACGCCCGCAACGGGCTCAAGCTCTACCGGGCCAACATGGCCGGCAGGCTGCGCCGTCCTGGTGACCCGCACGTGAACGTGCCCGTCCAGCTGATCGAGAGCACGCGCGACCGCTACGTCTCCCCCTGGCTGCTCGCCTCCCTCGGCCAGTGGGCGCCGAAGTTCAGGCACAGGAGGATCGTCGCCGACCACTGGGCGCAGCGCTCGCAGCCGGGGACGGTCGCCGAACTGATCGCCGAGTTCGCCGACTGGACGACCGGCGGGTGAGCCGCATTGCACGTCTTTCTACAATCAGCCTTTTCCAGGGACGGGGCGGCCGATTGGAGGCAAGATGAAGACCGTGTCCTCCTTGCCGGTTGACGAAGACGGCACCGAGCCCACCCCGCTCCGCCGTCAGCCCACGCAGCGCCGTAGCGCCCGCAGGGTCGAGCGCATGCTCGACGCGTGTGCCCACCTGCTCGACGACGTCGGTTACGAGGCGCTGTCCACCACGCGCATCGCTGAGCGGGCAGGGGTGGCCATCGGGTCGGTCTACCAGTTCTTCCCCGACAAACGCGCCATCACCCAGGAGGTGACCAGGCGCAACGTGGAGCTGTTCGTCTCCAGGGTGGGCGCCCGCTTCCTCGACGAGGACTACCGAGGGTGGTGGGAGGCGGTCGACGCGATCATCGACGAGTACGTCGACATGCACAGGAGCGTGCCGGGCTTCAAGAGCCTCCACTTCGGCGACGTCGTCGACCTCAACCTGCTCGACTCCGACTCCGAGAACAACATGGTGATCGCCGGCCGGCTGCGCGGTCTGCTGCTCGAGGAGTACGGCCTGGCCGACAGCGAGGAGCTCGACGTGGCCGTGCTGGTCGCCGTCGAGGCGGGCGACGCCGTGCTCAAGCTGGCCTTCCGCCGCGACCCCAAGGGTGAGCCCGAGATCGTGGCGGCGGCCAAGCAGCTGATCAGGTCGTTCCTGTCGCGCAGGCTCAATCCTCGACGGCAGCGTCAGCAGGCGTGATCGGCTTCGGATTCCACTCCGGCGCGGGCACCACCGGCTGGTCCTGCCTGGGCCAGCGGTGCCTGGGCGACGTGGGTGTCTCGGGCGCGGGCACGAAGGCCGCCGGCACAGGTTCTCGCTCGGGCTTCGTCCTGGTCTCCCCGCCGGGCCCGCACGGGCGGGGCAGCGAGATCTTGGCCACCTTGGTCGCCAGCCGTTGATGGAGCGCCGAGACCCGCTGTTCGGCCGCCTCCACGGCATCGAGTCTCGCGGAGAAATATCCGGCGGCGCCCGGGATCACGGCGGACAACACCGCGGCACAGGCGATCGTGAAGGTCAATTGCTTGGACATGCCGAGCCCCTTCCGCCCCTGATGACGTGTGCCGTATATGCCCAAGGTCCTGTGCGGATACGCGGAGAGTAATGGGGTTTGCACGAATCGTTGCCGAAGCCGTGCCCGGCCGGTGATGCGCATTGTCCAGGCAAAAGCCGGTGCGGCTCGATAGTCTCGCGGTGTGGCGCATGTGACCCGTGAGCACCTTGATCGCTTGCTTGAGCAGGCCCTACTGGCGGACGACCACGGATCGCTGGCCAGGCAGCTCGACGAGCTCGCCGTCGCCTATTCGTCGGGCGACGTCTCCCGCGCGGCCATCCTCGCGCTGGCCGCCGACGAGTGGAGGCAGGCCGGCCAACCGGCCCGGGCGTTGGAGTGCTTCCAGCGCGCGGTCGACGACGGAGGCGAGTCCGGCATCGACCCCAGAGCGGGCATCGCCGACACGCTCTTCGAGCTCGACAGGCCAGGCGAGGCCAGAGAGATCATCGAGACACTCAGAGTCGAGGGCACCGCCACCCCGGCGACGGCGCACAACATCGCCGAGACCCTCGTGGCATACGGCGACCTGCAGGGCGGGCTCGAGTGGGCCACCCAGGCGGTGCTCACCTGCGCCGAGGACGATCCCGAGCACGTCGCCCTGCTGCGCACGCGTTACCGCATCAGGCTCGACCTCGGCCTGCCGGAGGACGAGCTCGACTCGCTGATCTCCTGACACGTGAAGGGCCGGCCCCCAGGGGGCGCGGCCCTTCAGCTATGTGGAGCCGCGGGACGGAGGCGCGCCGCGTCCCGCGGATGTGCTGGGCCACTCAGCCCAGGTCGAGTTCCTCCGCCAGCCCGTCGGCCCCTTCGCCGTTCGTCACCGACAGGGGCAGCACCTGCGCGCCGCGCCTCTCCACCAACTCCCCGACCTTCGCCGTCACCTCGTTGATCGGCGGGGTCAGGTTGATGGGGGCCGTCATGCCCGTCACCCCTGCCGCGTCGGGCATGGCCATCTCGGGCGCGACGGCCCCTGACACCTCTGAGACCTCGTTCACTTCGGCCACCTCGGCGACCTGGGCCACCTCGGCCCGCCCGCCCAACTCGCCCAGCCTGGACCCGTCGTCCACGGCCTCCGTGCTCGGCAGCGTCGGCAGTCCCGGCAGGTCGGGCGTCAGCGACAGCTTGGAAGCCTCCACGATCCCCTTCTTCCCCGGTACGCCCGAGGGGAGGGAGGGCAGTCCCGCTCCGGCGGCGACGCCGCCCGTGTCGGCGAGGCTCAGCACCGCGGTGGTGCGCGACAGTCCGGGCAGTCCCGCCGCCTTGGCCAGGCGCTCGGCCGACATCGACAGGCCCGAGCCCCTGGGCGCGGTCATGGCCGTCCTGGCGGCCCTCGCGCGCAGCCCGGCCGTCTCCTCGCAGACCGCCGCCACGGTCGTGCGGTCGAGCAGAACGACCTTCTCGTCACAGATCTCGGCCGACGCGGGCGTCGCTGCAAGCCAGCTCGCCCCCGTCGCCAGCACGGCCACCGCAAGGACGCTCCGAATGCCCCGTGATGCGTTGTACATGCACGTTCCCCCTTGATCGTGTTCGGTGATCCGACGAATGACGAAGCTAGTCACGGGGGCGCGGCGGTCGGCGTGGCTTGGGGCAACGGTGGCGAAGTCCTTAGGGATCGCGACGCGCGTCCAGAACATCTCGTAACACTCACGTGCGGCGAGGCCGATTACGTATAGCTTCAGCAAAGAGTGGATGGTCCGCAATCGGGGGGATTCCGCAGTGTCGCCGGTCGTCCTCACGCATGCCGCGACCGCTCCACGCCGGATGAGCGATCTGGTGGCGGCCGTGCTGCGCGACATGGAGGATCTCGCCGTGCGCCGCTTCCCCCAGTGGTTACCGGGAGCCGAGCAGATCTCGGGGCCAGGCGGCGCAGGCGTGCGCGCCGTGCGGATGCTGGCCGTACGGCTGGCGGCGGGTGACAGGCACTTCGGTCCGTTCCTCGCCGACCTCGCCGAGGCGGCGCTCCGCGGCCGCCCCTGTACGGCCCGCCTGCCCGCCGAGGTGCGCGCGGCGGGGCTGGGCAGGGTGCTCGGCACGGGATCGACCATCGCGGTGACCCCGCCACGGGGGATGAGCGCGAGCGAGGCGGAGGTGCTCGCGGCCGGGTGCCGGTGGCTGGAACGGTGGAGCGGCCTCCACGTCCTGTGCCGCCTCCAGGAGCCGCCCCCCGCGCCACCGAACCCGCCGGCCGCCCGTCCAGAGCCGCCGGCCGCCCGTCCAGAGCCGCGGGCCGCCCGTCCAGGGCTGCCTGTCGCCCTTCTCAGGCCATCGCCCGCCTGTCCAGAGCCGCCGGTCGTGTCCCCAGGGACGCGCGTCGCGCTGCCGGGGGCGTCTCCCGCGCTTCCGGAGGCGCGGGTGGGCCGGGGGAGGCCGCACCACGCGAGCAGGGCGGAGCAGCGCCTGGAGAGCGTGCTGGCGGCGTGCGCGTGGGCGGTGGACAGGGAGTGGAACCAGGGCTATCACGCCCACCCCCTCACCAACCCCATCAGGCCGGATCTGCTCTGGCGCGAGGCCCGCGTGATCGTGGAGATCGACGACGACAGCCACCTGCGACCGGAGAAGTTCGCGGCCGACCGGCAGCGCGACGTGCGGCTGCAGCGGGACGGATTCGTGGTGCTGCGCTTCACCAGCCACGCCGTCCTGTCGGACCCCTGGTCCGTGGCCCGCGAGATCGAGGACTTCGTCAAGAGAGGCAAGCGATGAAACTGTCAGCCGTAGAGACGGCGGCCATGATCGTGCTCATGGTCGAGGGTGACGAGGTGCTCAACTCCGACCTCGCCAAGCAGCACGGGATCAAGCTGACCCCCAAGCACAGGGCGAACCTGAACGAGCTGAAGCTGGTGGAGACCCGTCCGCATGGCAGAACCATGATCCACGTGCTGACCGACAGGGGATGGGCGCGGCTGGCCGACGAGTTCCGCGAGGGGGTGGCCGCCTCGCCGGGGGCGACGGGTGGCGCGCTGAGGTCTCTGGCCTCGGGGGTCGCGCGTTTCATGGAGCGCACCGATCACCGCCTGGGCGACCTGTTCGAGCCTGAGCCGCCCGTCGAGGCCGCCGAACGCCCGGAGACCGCCGAAGCTCCCGGAGGCTCCCGAGCCGTCCAAGAAGCCACCGGCGTCGCCGAAGCCCTCGGAGGCGCCCGAGCCACGGGAGCCATCCGAGGCGCCCGAGCCGCCGGAGGCGTCGAGGGGGTCGAGGGCAGGGTGCGCGGGGCCTACACCGAGCTGGCTCGCGAGCCGGGCGGCTGGGTGAGCCTGACCGACCTGCGCAGGCGCCTGAGCGAGCTGCCGAGGGACGTGATGGACGACGCGCTGCGCAGCCTCAACAGGCAGCCCGACGTCGTCATGGTGCCCGAGGACAACCAGAAGGCGCTGAGGGCGGAGGATCGTGAGGCCGCGCTGGTCATCAGCGACCAGCACAAGCACTACCTCGCGATCGGCGTGCGATGAAGGAGTGGGAAGCGCTCGGCGCGCTCAGGCTCAACGCCGTCCACGCCCCCGACGACGTGTGGCGGCCCTCGCCGTACCACGTGGAGAGTCTGCACTCGACGGCAGCGCTGGACATCCGCAGAGGGCTGGCGGAGGCCAAGGAGAGCGTGGACGCCAGCCCGATCGGCGTGGTGATCCAGGGGCAGCGGGGCACGGGCAAGACCCACCTGCTGGGCTGGGCCCGCGAGCACGCCCAGCGTGAGGGCGGCTACTTCTTCCTGGTCGGCCTCCTGGACGCCAGGAACTTCTGGGACAGCATCGTGATCGCGATGCTCGACAGCCTGTGGCGTCCGGCCGAGGAGGGCCAGTCGCAGCTGCGGCTGCTGCTCAACAGGCTGGCGGCGCTGGCGGACGTGCCGAGGATGGTACGCAGGGCCGTCGACGGCAGGCGTCCGCTGGACGGCGAGGCGCTGGACCTGTTCGTGGGCGCGCTGCGCCGCAAGGGCGGCGTGGTCCTCAGGGACGCGCACGACACGGCGAGGGCGCTCGTGCTGCTGGCCTCCGACGACCTGGCGGCCCAGGACGTCGGGCAGGCCTACCTGTCGTCCATCCCCGACGAGGGACAGGGCAGGGAGTGGGGGCTGACCAAGGGGTACAGGTCGCCCCAGGAGGTGGTGCGCGACCTGTCGAGGCTGCTCGCGCTGACCGGACCCTCGGTGATCGCCGTCGACCAGGTCGACGCGCTGGTGGCGCAGTCGACGTCCAGGCTCGACGACGGGCAGGGCGCGGTGATCGAGCAGGTCGCAGGAGGGCTGATGGCCCTGCGCGACGTCACCAGACGGACGGTGACCGTCCTGTCGTGCCTGCCGCACACCTGGATGATGATCCGCGAGCAGGCGACCGCCACCGTCCGTGACAGGTTCAGGGAACCTGCCACGCTCAGGGTGCTGAAGGACCCGCAGACCGCGCGGGCCATCGTGGAGCGACGCTTCGCGGCGGGGTTCGGGCGGGTGGACTTCGAGCCGCCGTACCCGACGTGGCCGGTGAGGGAGGACGCCTTCGACAGCGCGGTGGGCCTGACACCACGGCAGATCCTCATCAAGATCGACAATCACGTGCGCACCTGCCTCGCGGACGGCGAGATCAGGGAGCTCGACCGGCTGGACGAACCGGGCGGCGGCGGGGGTGAGGGAGAGGCCCCGCCGCCGGGGTCGGGGCCCACGGGGCTGGCCGCTCTCGACGCCCGCTTCGCGTTCCTGAGGGACGGCGCGGACGTGGGACCCGCCACCGAGCCGGAGACCGAGGACGCCGTCATGCCCGGCCTGCTGTCGGCGGGGCTCTCGGCGTGGATGGCGGGCAGAGGGGACGCGGCGCACCGCTACGCCCAGGACCCTCCGCCGAGCAGCAAGCCGCCCCTGCACGCCCGCCTCCGGCTGACGCTGGACGAGGCGACCGAGGACGAGGTGCACTGGTGCTTCAGGGGCATCGCCAGCGCCAACGCCGTCGCGGCGCTCCACAGGCTCAGGGCGGCGTGCGTCTCGGCGGGACTGCGGGCCGAGGTGCCGAAGCGGCGGCTGTACGTGCTGCGGAACCAGGCATGGTCGAACGGGCCCAGGACCACTGAGGCGCTGGCCGCGTTCGAGGCGGCGGGCGGCAGAGTGCTGCGCGTGGAGGAGTCGGACCTGAAGGTCCTGGCCGCACTGCGGGAACTGCTCGAAGAGGAGCCCGCCCACCTGCAGGAGTGGCTGGCGTCACGGCGGCCGGCCGAGGACGTGAAGCTGCTGGTCGAGGCGCTGAGCCGGCCGCCGGCGGGGGGGCAGGAAGCCGGCCCGGAGGCCGACGAGATCCTGGAGAGCGCCAGGCTCGCTGAGCCCGCCCGGAGCATCGAGGAGACCGGTGGGGCCGGCGCCGCCGACGATCCCGACGCCACGGGGCCCATCGCCCTCCCCCCGGCCGCGACCTCCGCCCCCGAGCAGAGCGCGGAGGAGGCGCAGGCCCGGCCCGTGGACGGTGAGCTCGGGCCGTACCTGGTGCTGGGCAGGACGGCGCACGAAGGCGAGCAGGTGCGGATCCCGGTGGCGGCGCTGAGGAAGCACACGGCGATCTTCGCGGGATCGGGGTCGGGCAAGACGGTGCTGATCCGCAGGCTGGTCGAGGAGTGCGCGCTGCAGGGCGTCTCCTCGATCGTCCTCGACCCGAACAACGACCTGTCCAGGCTGGGCACGCCGTGGCCCGAGGCGCCGTCCACGTGGCAGGAGGGCGACAGGGAGCGGGCCGAGGAGTACCTGGCCGGCACCGACGTCGTGGTCTGGACGCCGGGCAAGCAGGCGGGCCGCCCTCTCGCCTTCCAGCCGCTGCCCGACCTCGGCGCTCTCGTGGACGATCCCGACGAGTTCGGCCAGGCCCTGGACGCCGCCGTGGCCGCGCTCGCGCCGAAGGCCAAGATCGACGGCGCGACCGCCAAGGCGCTGCAGTCGCAGGCGGTGCTGCGGGAGGCGACCAGGCACCACGCCAGGCGCGGCGGCACGGGGCTGGGCGGGTTGATCGCGCTGCTGTCGGACCTGCCCGACGGCGTCAGCGACCTGGCCAACGCCGCCAAACTGGCCGCCGACGTCGCGCAGAACCTGCGAGCCGCCGTGATCATGGATCCGCTGTTCGGCGGGAACGGCACGCCTGTGGACCCCGGCTTGCTGCTCACGCCCGAGCCTGGGCGAAGGGCCAGAGTGTCGGTGATCAACCTGGCCGGGCTGCCCTCCGAGGAGCAGCGGCAGAGCTTCGTCAACCAGCTCCAGCTCGGCCTGTTCTCCTGGATCAGGCGCCACCCCGCAGGAGACAGGCCGCTCGGCGGGCTCCTGGTCATGGACGAGGCGCAGACGTTCGCCCCCAACGGCAGGAACACCGCCGCCACTGCGAGCACGCTGATGCTCGCCTCCCAGGCCAGGAAGTACGGCCTGGGCCTGGTCTTCGCCACCCAGGCGCCGAAGGGCCTGCACAACCACATCCCGGGCAATGCGGCCACGCAGTTCTTCGGCCTGCTGAACGCCCCGATCCAGATCGCCGCGGCCACGGACATGGCCAGGGCCAAGGGCGGCCGCGTGTCGGACATCGGGCGGCTGAGGGCCGGCCAGTTCTACATGGCGGCCGAGGGGACGGGCTTGCACCAGATCAGGGTGCCGATGTGCCTCACCCACCACCCCGACTCCGCCCCCACCGCCGAAGAGGTGCTGGCGCTCGCCAACGGGAGACGCTGAAGCCCCGGACGGGAGCCCGGGGCTTCGCGGGAGTCAGGCGCGGCCGACCGTCAGCTGGTCGTCGCCGAGGTCGACCAGGACGGTGTCGCCGTCGACCACCTCGCCCGACAGGACCGCCTTGGCGAGCTGGTCGCCGATGGCCGACTGCACCAGACGGCGCAGCGGGCGGGCGCCGTACATCGGGTCGTAGCCGGTGATCGCCAGCCAGTCGCGCGCGGCAGGGGTGACGTCGAGCGTCAGCCGCCGGTCGGCCAGGCGCTGGGCCAGACGGTCCACCTGCAGATCGACGATCCTGGTCAGCTCCTCGGTGCCCAGGGCGTCGAAGAGGATGACGTCGTCGAGCCTGTTGAGGAACTCGGGCTTGAACGACGAGCGCACCGCCGCCAGCACCGCGTCGCGCTTGGCGCCGTTCTCCAGCTTCGGGTCGACGAGATACTGCGAGCCGATGTTGGAGGTGAGGATCAGGATCGTGTTGCGGAAGTCGACCGTACGGCCCTGGCCGTCGGTCAGCCTGCCGTCGTCGAGCACCTGGAGCAGGATGTCGAAGACCTCGGGGTGGGCCTTCTCGACCTCGTCGAGCAGCACGACGGTGTAGGGACGGCGCCGCACGGCCTCGGTGAGCTGGCCGCCCTCCTCGTAGCCGATGTATCCGGGAGGCGCGCCGACCAGGCGGGCGACGCTGTGCTTCTCGGAGTACTCGGACATGTCGATGCGGGTCATCGCCCGCTCGTCGTCGAACAGGAACTCCGCCAGCGCCTTGGCCAGCTCGGTCTTGCCGACGCCGGTCGGCCCGAGGAACAGGAAGCTGCCCGTCGGCCTGTCGGGGTCGGAGATGCCGGCGCGGCTGCGCCGTACGGCGTCGGAGACCGCCTGGACGGCCTCGCGCTGACCGATGAGGCGCGTGCCCAGCTCCTCCTCCATGCGCAGCAGCTTGGCGGTCTCGGCCTCGAGCAGACGTCCTGCGGGGATGCCCGTCCACGAGGAGATGACCTCGGCGATGTCGTCGGAGCCGACCTCCTCCTTGACCATCTGCTGCTCGGGGGTCTCCTGGGCGGCGGTCTCGAGCTCCTTCTCCAGCCGCGGCACCTCGTCGTAGAGCAGCCTGGAGGCCTCGGCGTAGTTGCCGTCGCGCTGGAAGCGCTCGGCCGACCCGCGCACCTCGTCGAGCTGCTTCTTCAGGTCGCCGACCCTGTTGAGGCCCGCCTTCTCCTTCTGCCACCTGGCCACGAGGGCGTTGAGCTCCTCCTGGCGGTCGGCCAGCTCGGCGCGCAGCCGCCCGAGACGCTGGACGGAGGCCTCGTCGGTCTCCTTGGCCAGCGCCAACTCCTCCATCTTCATCCTGTCGACGTTGCGCTGGAGCTGGTCGATCTCGACGGGGCGCGAGTCGATCTCCATGCGCAGCCGCGACGCCGCCTCGTCGACCAGGTCGATGGCCTTGTCGGGCAGGAAGCGGTTGGTGATGTAGCGGTCGGAGAGGGCCGCGGCGGCGACCAGCGCGCTGTCGGCGATCTGCACCTGGTGGTGGGCCTCGTAGCGGCCCTTCAGCCCGCGCAGGATCGCGATCGTGTCCTCGACCGAGGGCTCGCCCACGTAGACCTGCTGGAAGCGCCGCTCCAGCGCGGGGTCCTTCTCGATGCGCTCGCGGTACTCGTCGAGCGTGGTCGCGCCGATCATGCGCAGCTCGCCGCGGGCCAGCATGGGCTTGAGCATGTTGCCCGCGTCCATCGCGCCCTCGGCGGCGCCCGCGCCGACCATGGTGTGCAGCTCGTCGATGAAGGTGACGATCTGCCCGTTGCTCTCCTTGATCTCGGAGAGCACGGCCTTGAGCCGCTCCTCGAACTCGCCGCGGTACTTGGCACCCGCCACCATCGCGCTGAGGTCGAGCGAGATCAGCTTCTTGTTGCGCAGCGACTCGGGCACGTCGCCGGCCACGATGCGCTGGGCCAGGCCCTCGACGACGGCGGTCTTGCCCACGCCAGGCTCGCCGATCAGCACCGGGTTGTTCTTGGTGCGGCGCGACAGCACCTGCACCACGCGCCTGATCTCGGAGTCGCGCCCGATGACGGGGTCGAGCTTGCCGCTGCGGGCGTGCTCGGTCAGGTCGACGCCGTACTTCTCCAGCGCCTGGTAGGTGTCCTCGGGTGTCTCGCTGGTGACCCGGGCGTGCCCGCGCACCTGCTCGAAGGCGTCGAGCAGCGCCTGTGGCGTGGCCCCCGCGTCCTTCAGCAGGCTCGCCATCTCACCGCCGTCGGTCGCGAGGCCGACCAGCAGGTGCTCGGTCGAGACGTACTCGTCCTCGAGCCGCTTGGCCCGCTGCGCGGCGGTGTTGATCACGGTGAGGAGTTGGCGCGAGCTGGACGGCGCGCTCACCGTGGCGCCCTGCGCCTTGGGCAGCCCGGCCAGCGTGGTCTCGACCTTCGCCCGCAGCGCCTTCCAGTCGGCTCCCACCGCTTCGAGCAGGGGTACGGCGGTGCCGCCTGTCTGGGAGAGGAGGGCGGAGAGCAGGTGCGCGGTCGCGATCTCGGGATTTCCCTCAGCGGCGGCCCGTCGCATCGCGACTGACAGCGCTTCCTGGCTCTTCTGGGTGAGCTTGTAGTCCATATGTTCAGGCCCCCGGTGGCAGCTCGTATCGGATCAGAGCTTTGACCATGGACATCTCGGCCCTGAGGCGGTGAACCTCCTCACGCAGCCTCAGCGCCTCGTTCTCCAGCTCAAGGATCCGCTTGATGCCGGCGAGGTTGATGCCCTCCTCCTGGGAGAGGCGCTGCACCTCGCGCAGCTGGATGATGTCTCGCATCGAGTAGAGGCGGCCGCGCCCCGCCGTACGGCCTGGGCACACCAGTCCGAGACGGTCGTACTGCCTGAGGGTCTGCGGGTGCAGACCGGACAGCTGGGCGGCCACGGAGATGACGTAGACGGGTGTTTCATCGGAAAGGTTGAAGTAGTTGGCGTCCATCGGCCTACTCGCTTCTGGCCCGTTGGATGAGGTCGGCCCTCGGGTCCTCACTCGCGGTGGCGGTGCGGAACTCCGTGAGCAACTCGCGTGACTTGTCGTCGAGCTGCTTGGGGACGAGCACCTCCACCGTGGCGAGCAGGTCGCCCTTGGTGCCGTCCTTGCGCGCGGCCCCCCTGCCGCGAACCCTGAAGGTGCGGCCGTTGGGCGTGCCCGCGGGGATGCGCAGAGTGACGGGAAGGCCCTTGAGGACAGGAACCTTGATCTCCGCGCCGAGCGCCGCCTCGGTGAAGGTGACGGGCACGGTGATGGTCAGGTTGTCGCCCGACCGCCCGAACACCGCGTGCGGCTTCACATGGGTCTGGATGTAGAGGTCTCCCGCGGGGCCGCCGTTCTCGCCAGGCGCTCCCTTGCCCTTGAGCTTGACCCGCTGGCCGTCGGCCACCCCCGCGGGGATGCGCGCCTGGATCGTGCGGGTGCTCTTGGCCCTGCCGCTTCCGTCGCACACGGGGCAGGGGTCGTCGACGAGGAGACCGCGGCCCTTGCAGTCGCGGCACGGCTCGGAGAAGGCGAAGTTGCCCAGGTTGCGGCTGGCCGCTCCGGTGCCCTCACAGGTGGGGCAGACCCTCGGGGTCGTGCCCGCCTTGGCGCCCGTGCCGCTACAGGCATTGCACGCCGACGACGTGGTCAGCCTGAGCGAGACGGTGTGGCCCTCGACGGCCTCGGTGAAGGACAGCGTGACCTCGGACTCGATGTCCTGGCCGCGCCTCGGCCTGGTCGTCGCGCCCGTGGTGCGGGCGCCCGTGCCGCCGCCTCTGTTGAACAGCCCCCCGAAGAGGTCGCCGATGCGGTCGCTGGTGCTCCCGCCCTGCTGGCCCGTGCCGCCGAACAGGTCGCCGAAGTCGAAAGGAAACCCGCCGCTGCCGCCACCCGGCCTCGGGGCGCCCACGCCCGAGCCGAACAGCGTGCGCGCCTCGTCGTACTCCTTGCGCCGCTTGGAGTCGGAGAGCACGTCGTTGGCCTCGGAGATCTCCTTGAACCTGGCCTCCTTGGCGGCGTCACCCTGATTGGCGTCGGGGTGGTACTGCCTGGCCAGCTTCCGGTAGGCCTTCTTGATCTCGTCGGCGGTGGCGGTCTTGGGCACACCAAGGACGGCGTAGTAGTCCTTTTCCAAGTAGTCCTTGGTGCTCATCTATGCGTCCTTTCGGGGGATGTTCTTAGTCTTCGTCAGACGCGGCAGGGGCGTCCTCGGGCTCGGCCACCGCGACCCGTGCGGGACGCAGCACCCGATCGCCGATGCGGTAGCCGGGCTGCAGCACCTCGATGGCGGTCGGCTCGGTCACCTCCGAGGAGTAGCTGTGCATCAGCGCCTCGTGCACCGTCGGGTCGAAGGGGTCGCCCTTCTGCCCGAACGAGGTCAGCCCCAGCTTGGTGACCGCGGCCTCCAGCGACTCGGCGACCTTGGCGAAACCGCCGTTCAGCTCGCCGTGGTCGCGGGCCCTGCCGATGTCGTCGAGGACCGGTAGCAGCTCGGAGAGGGCGCCTGCGACGGCCTGCTCGCGTACCGCGATCCTGTCCCGCTCGACCCGCCTGCGGTAGTTGGTGTACTCCGCCTGCAGGCGCTGGAGGTCGGCGGTGCGCTCGGCCAGCAGCTGAGCGTCACCACCCTCCGCCACGGGGGCAGCGGCCTTGGGCTGCTGCTCGTCCGCGGCGGACCTCGCCTGACCCGTCTCCGGGTCGATCTTGCGGTTGTCGCGGATCACTGGCTCCGTCTCGGGCCCGTTATCGCGCGGGTCAGACATCGTCACTGGTCCTTCTTGGGCTGGTCTTCGTCCACGATCTCGGCTTCGACGACGTCGTCGTCGCCGTCCGCCTTGGCCTGCGCGGTGGTGTCGTCACCCTCGGGGGCGGCGCCCGCCTGCTGGTTCTGGGCGTAGATCGCCGAGCCCATCTTCTGGCTGACGGTGGCGAGCTTCTCGGCCGAGTTGCGGATCGTGTCGGTGTCGGTGCCCTCCAGAGCCTTCTTCAGCTCCGCGAGCGCGTCGTTCACCTCAGTCTTGATCTCGCCGGGAACCTTGTCGTCGTTCTCGCGGAGGAACTTCTCCGTCTGGTAGGCGAGACCGTCCGCGTTGTTGCGGACCTCCGCCTCCTCACGGCGCTTCTTGTCCTCCTCGGCGTACGACTCGGCCTCGCGCATCATGCGCTCGATGTCGTCCTTCGGCAGCGCGGAGCCGCCGGTGATCGTCATCGTCTGCTCCTTGCCGGTGCCGAGGTCCTTGGCGGAGACGTTGACGATGCCGTTCGCGTCGATGTCGAAGGTGACCTCGATCTGCGGGATGCCGCGCGGAGCCGGGGCGATGCCCGTCAGCTCGAACGTGGCCAGCTTCTTGTTGTAAGAAGCGATCTCGCGCTCGCCCTGGTAGACCTGGATCTGCACCGACGGCTGGTTGTCCTCGGCCGTGGTGAAGACCTCGGAGCGCTTGGTCGGGATCGTGGTGTTGCGCTCGATGATCTTGGTGAAGATGCCGCCCTTGGTCTCGATGCCCAGCGACAGCGGGGTCACGTCGAGCAGCAGGACGTCCTTGACCTCACCCTTGAGCACGCCCGCCTGCAGGGCGGCGCCGATGGCGACGACCTCGTCGGGGTTGACGCCCTTGTTGGGCTCCTTGCCGCCGGTGAGCTCCTTGACCAGCTCGGAGACGGCGGGCATACGGGTCGAGCCGCCGACGAGCACGACGTGCGCGATGTCGGAGACCTTGATGCCGGCGTCCTTGATGACCTGGTGGAACGGGCCCTTGGTCCGCTCGAGCAGGTCGGCCGTCAGGCGCTGGAACTCCGAACGGGTGAGCTTCTCGTCCAGGTGCAGCGGGCCCTCGGAGGAGGCCGTGATGTAGGGCAGGTTGATGTTGGTCTCGGACTGGCTGGACAGCTCGATCTTGGCCTTCTCCGCGGCCTCACGCAGGCGCTGGAGGGCCATCTTGTCCTTGGCCAGGTCGACGCCGTGGGCGTTCTGGAAGCGCTTGACGAGCTCGTCGACGACGCGCTGGTCCCAGTCGTCGCCACCGAGGTGGTTGTCGCCCGAGGTCGCCTTCACCTCGACGAAGCCGTGGCCGTCCTCCTGGCCGACGTCGAGCAGGGACACGTCGAAGGTGCCGCCGCCGAGGTCGAAGACGAGGATCGTCTGGTCCTGGTCCTTGTCGAGACCGTAGGCCAGCGCCGCCGCGGTCGGCTCGTTGATGATGCGGAGCACGTTGAGGCCCGCGATCGTGCCGGCCTCCTTGGTGGCCTGGCGCTGGGAGTCGTTGAAGTAGGCCGGGACGGTGATCACCGCGTCGGTGATCTTCTCGCCCAGGTAGGCCTCGGCGTCCTGCTTGAGCTTCTGCAGGACGAAGGCGCTGATCTGCTGCGGGGAGAACTTCTTGCCGTCGATCTCCTGGGACCAGTTGGTGCCCATCTCGCGCTTGACCGAGCGAATCGTCCGGTCCACGTTGGTGACGGCCTGGCGCTTGGCCACTTCGCCCACCAGGACCTCGCCGTTCTTCGCGAAGGCGACCACGGACGGCGTGGTCCTGGAGCCCTGCGCGTTCGCGATGACAGTGGGCTCACCGCCCTCGAGGATCGAGACGACGGAGTTGGTCGTCCCCAGGTCGATACCTACCGCACGTGCCATGAGTACGTCCTTGTAGTCAAAGTTGAGCTGATGAGGCTCAACCTATGAACGGCCGGATGGTTTGTCAAACGAGTTGAGCCTACCCGACTCAACCCCGATCCTCGTGAAAGCATTCCGGGCTTTCGGGAAAAAACGGGTGACTCACATCCCGAACGAGGCGTGGTGCCATGACAGTTCCCCCTTCGACCGCGCAGGACGCGACCACCTGGATGGAACGGACCTTCGACGAACACTGGCCCGAGGTGCACCGGTACATCGCCCGCAGGCTCTCCTCCGACGTCGCCGACGACCTGGCGGCAGAGGTGTTCCTGGTGGCCGTCCGCGGCGGCTACGACCCGTCCAGAGGCGAGATCAGGCCGTGGCTGTACGGCATCGCCACCAACCTGGTGGCGAAGCACCGCCGTGCCGAGGTCAGGCGATGGAAGGCGCTCGGCCGTACCGCCGAGCCGAGAGCGGAGAGCCACGAGGACACGACGCTCGCGCGCGTCGCGGCAGGGGCGCTGACCGGCAGGCTGGCGGGGGCGCTGGCCGGGCTCAAGCGCGGCGACCGCGACGTGGTCTTACTGATCGCCCTGGCGGGCCTCACCCACGCGGAGGTGGCCGAAGCCCTCGGCATCCCCTACGGAACCGTCGCGTCCCGGCTGAACAGGGCGCGCAAGCAACTGCGGAAGACACTCGGCGACCTGGAGGATCACGATGGATGAGATCACGCTGCTCTCGCAGTCGCTGCCTGACGCGCCGCCGCCGTCGGCGGAGGCCACCGCCAGGGCCAGGGCGAGCGTCCTGGCGGCGGAGCGGGCTTCCACCCCGGCGCGGAAGCCGGCACGTGATCGGCGCGGCAGCCGGTGGAGCTGGGGCTGGACGGTCGGCGCGGCCCTGGCCACGGCGACGGTCATCACGACCGTGATCGTGCTGGTGTCGACCATGGCCCCGGTCGCCGCTCCGGTCTTGGCACGCCCCACGGGCATCGACCTCCTGCTGCAGGCGGCGGAGAACGCGTCGAGGCAGCCGCCGGCGGACGGGGCCTACTGGCGCAGGACGCAGATCGGCGGAGGGCTCCTGCGCACCGGCGAGCCGCCGTACACGCTGCGGGCGGAGGAGTCGACCGAGCTCTGGCAGCCGCGGGATCCGGCCACCCCCGGCATGATGGAGAGGAGGACGCGCTCGGTGAGGCCCGCCTCGCCGCAGGACGAGCAGGCGTGGCGCGCGGCGGGCGCGCCCGAGCGGGTGCGGAACATCTGCCCCTCCGGAGCGGGCTCCTGCGCGTCCGTCAAGGTCAGCGCCGTGCCGACGGACTGCTCCTACCGGTGGACGCGGGATGGTCGTGTGCCCGAATACGGAGTCGGGAAGTTCACCGTCGAAGATCTGCGGAAGCTGCCCGACGACCCCGACCGGTTGCGCGAGGCGCTGAGGCCGTACCACCGGACCTGGTACGACAACGGTTTCACGCAGAGCTTCGAGGATTTCCTCCCGTCCACGGCCTCGCTGCTGTGGATGCCGATCGAGCCTGGGACCAGAGCCGCGCTGCTGCGGATGCTCGCGACGCTACCGGGCACCAAGGTGCACGGTGAGACGGTGGACCCGCTGGGCAGGCCGGGGATCTCCGTGTCGTTCGACGACGCGCGCGGGACGGTGTCGTTCGGGAAGGAGGAGGTCGAGATCCAGGGTCGCACCGTCATCGACCTGGCGACCGGGGCGCCGCTCGCCGACCTGGACCTCGCCGTCGACACGGGCAGGATCATGGGTTACGAGGCGCTCGAGAGCGCGCGGTGGACCGACTCGGCGCCCCAGGAGCCGAGCAACTGCAAGAAGTTGAAGTGACGCCCTGGCCTTTTGGGCCGTGCCTGGTACCTCTCGCCAACCCCCCGGTTGCGCGTTGTAGCCAAGCCCTTCCTTTCTGCTGGTAGCTCCCGGGGCTCTGCTGGTAGCCGTGATCGCCAGCGTCGGCATCGACGCGGGCGAGGCGATCCGCATCGTGCAGGCGGCTCTGACGTCCGGCTCGGCAGCACCGGCCTCGTCATGACGGCGACCCGGCCGCGGGTCACGTCGCCGGGCGCACGACGCCGGCGTGGCGGCCGATGTCCGCCGTATTCCAGCGGGGCCCCCTTCCAGGGTGGGAACGACTCTCCCCTCCTTTTTCTGAAGGACGGTGCCAACCTTTCGGCGCGCCGGCGGCGTCTGGAGATTGACCGATTTGAGGAGAGACGTTGGATCGCAATGCCAGCTTCCGGGCGTTCGTCGATGCTCACCAACGCCCGTTGATGCGCCTGGCATATCTGCTGACCGGTGAGGTACACCTCGCCGAGGATCTCCTGCAGAGTGTGCTGGTCCGGATGATCGGGCGATGGCCGAGATTACGCCACATCGACAGGCCGGAGGCGTACGCCCGCAAGGCCCTGGTGAACCAGTACATCTCATGGCGGCGGCGGCGTGTCACCGGCGAGGTGCCGAGCGCGGAGCCGCCCGAGCGGGCCTATTCGCCGGAGGACTCCACCGTCCTGCGGATCGTGCTGCGCCAGGCGCTCATGCGGCTCACTCCCAAGCAGCGCGCGGTGATCGTGCTGCGCTTCTACGAGGACCGCACCGAACGCGACGTCGCCGACCTGATGGGGTGCTCGGTCGGCACCGTGAAGAGCCAGACGCATCACGCCCTGGCCCGGCTGCGCACGCTGGCGCCGGAACTGGCGCCCAACCTCCCTGCGCTGGAGGATCCCGCTCACATGAAGGAGGCGCGCCGATGACCTGGCTGGGAGACGCCCTCGGGCGCATCGCGGACGACATGCCGGACCGGGACCTGGGCGCCCGGGCGATCGAGATCCACCAGCGCAGGCGGCGCAACCTCATATCGCTCACTGCGGCGGCCGTGGTCGTCGTCACGGTGCTCGCCGCCACCGTCGGCGTCCGGGCGCTGCTCGGCCCGCCACAAGAGACCGCCGTTCCGGTGAGCCCGCCCGAGCAGACCACGATCAGAGTCGGGGTGGTGCCGAGCGCGGCGTCGGCGCCGCTGTACCTGGCGAACGCCAAGGGATACTTCGAGCAGGAGGGGCTGACGGTGGAGCCGCAAGTGCTCGTCAGCGTCGCCCATGCCATGCCCCTGGTGAGCAGGGGTGACCTGGACCTCGGGCAGACCGACTACTACATGACGTTCGTGGCGGCCGAGCGGGGCATACCGCTCAAGATCGTCGGAAGCCTCTACCAGGCACAACCGGGGACCACCGGCCTCGTGGTCAGGGCCAGGTCCGCGATCAGGTCGGTGGCCGACCTCAAGGGCAAGAAGATCGGCGTCCCCTACCTGGGGAGCATCGAGGCGTTCGCGCTGCAGGCCACGCTGGAGCGCGCCGGCCTGGGGATGAGCGACGTCAAGCTGGTCGAGACTCCCCTGCCCGAACTGATCACCGGGATGGAGAAGGGCCGGTTCGCGGCGGCTCTGCTGGTCGAGCCGTTCGTCACCCAGGGCGTCGCGGAGAGGCGCACGCGGCTGTTGGCGGACCCGATGACCGGGAACTTCGCGGGGCTGCACACGGCGGGGTGGATGGCCACCGACGACTGGGTCCGGCGCAATCCGGCCACGCTGGCCGCGTTCCGGCGCGCGCTCGCCAAGGCACACCGTCTGATCGCGAGCGACCCCGGGCAGGTCGAGGCGATCCTGCCGTACTACATCAGGACCACCAAGCCGACGGCCGTGAAGATCAAGCAAGGCGCGTATCCCGCCACGCCGGACATGAGGGAGCTGCGGCGGCTGGCGGACCTGGCGCGCGAGAAGAAGTGGCTCAAGAGCCCGCTCGATCCGCAGGACGTCGTCGTGCCCTCCGGGTAGTCGCATGGGACCGGGGAGGCAGCCCTGAGGTCCCCCAGGCCGGGGGAGATTATTCCGCTGGTCCGATGTGGCGCGGATGGCTCCTGAGGCATCTTCGATCTTGATGGGAAGCCGAACGTGGCGAGCCGGCCCACCACCACTTCACGATCGAGTCAGGCGATTTCCTCCTTGCCGTCCTCGACCACGAACTCACCGACGCCGGTGGTGCCGAACGCGGCACTGCTCAGGGTGACCGCGAGTGCGCCCCCGCCGCCGTTGAGCACCTCGGATTCGGTGATCCGGTAGGTGGCCGGTACCGCGCCGTCGGCGAACAGGCGCTTGCCTTCACCGACGACCACGGGGACCTGAAGCAGGCGGTAGACGTCGACCAGGCCGGCGTCGTGCAGGCTGCGCACGAGCCGCCAGCTGCCGTGCACCTGAAGCTCACCACCCGGCTGCTCCTTGAGCTTGCGCACCTGCTCGACCACGTCGCCGCCCCGCAGCACCGTGGTGTTCCCCCAGGCCGCGTCTGCGTCAGACAGCGTGTTGCTGACGACGTATTTCGGCCAGTTGTTGAGGGCGGTGGCCACGATGTTGCCGGGGTCGGTCACCTGCGACCAGTAGGTGCGCATCATCTCGAAGGTGGAACGGCCCAGCAGGATGGCGCCGGCCTTCTTGAACCACTCGCCGATGGGCGCGAGCTGGCCCTCCATGCTCTGCGGCACCAGCCAGCCGCCTCGCTCGAAGCCGTTGTCACGGTCCTCCTCGAACCCGCCCGGCCCTTGCATGACGCCGTCGAGGCTGATCATGGTGTGAACGCTGAGTTCCATGGTGTTTCTCCTTGGCGCTGTCGCTGTTGGTTCGACAGTGCCCGCAGAGCCTTACGGTTTCCTCGCCAAAAGCTTCAGGGCGGCCTTAAGTCGGCTGGTTACGGTGGTGTTGAGACGGCCCTGACGCCGTTCGAGCTGGCACAAAGGCACTGAACCCCGCCGCACCACCTGACCGGCTACACCCGGTCACGGCCCGGCATGTCCACGAAACCCCAACGCGAAGATCAGAGGGAGGCCTTCGAGGCCGGCTTCCAGTCCTGGACGAGCAGCCCGAGCAGCACCTGGTCCAGGAACTCGCCCATCACCCAGGCCGAGGAGCGCAGCACGCCCTCGCGGACGAAGCCGTTGCGCTCGGCGGAGCGCAGCATCGCGGCGTTGTCCGACAGCGTCTCGATCTGCAGCCGCTGCAGGCCGCGCACGACGAAACCGTAGTGGCACAGCACCGCGACCACGTCGGTGCCGTAGCCCTTGCCGCGGGCCGACGGCAGCAGCCCCAGCCCGATGTGCGCGGACCGGTTGTGGTTGTCGATGCCCCACAGCGTCGCGGTGCCGACCAGCGTGCCGCCGTCCAGCTCCACGACCGAGAACGGGACGTGCCCCTGCTCCGTGTCGTCCACCACGAGCCGCGGGTCCTTCGAGCCGGGTGTGATCGGCCGCCACGGCCGGCCTTCGGCCCGCGAGCCGTTGACCACGTCGTCGTAGAGCTCGGTCAGCAGGATCGGAATGTCGTCCTCGTACCGAGCCCTGAGCCCGACTTTGTCACCTCTCAGCATGCAAGTTTCCTATCCGACCGGGCTGTCCGGCGGCAAACCAAGTCCATCCTGACCGGCGCTCTCCACCGAGTCCGCAGACAGGCACGCCGTGCCTCATTCGCCCCAATCCGCTATGCGGCGATACATCACCCGAGCTGTGGGATGCGGCATTTCGCGAAGATCGGAGGTTGATAGACAAGCTAACAGCCCTGGCCGGCGCTGGTGGTGATCTATCGCGCACAGTCGAGGACCGGCGGCGGGACCCGGCATGGTCGGCACCCTGCATCCCGTCTTGATCGGTGCCGCGAGGACGAATAGCCTGATCGCCGTGCTGCCGGAAGGTGGGGCCGAGGCGATCGCGTCACGCGAGAGCTCCGACCACGACGAGCTGCTCGACCACGCCGCCATGGAGTTTGGGACCGACTGACGATGAGCGCGGAAGAGGATTTCAAGCAGGTCGGCGCCGAGCTGGCCGACCTGGGTGTACGGATCTCCAGCATGATGGGGAGTCCCGCGCTCAAAGACCAGGCGGGGAAGGTGTTCGCGAGCCTGCAGCGCGACGGCGCGATGGTGTTCCGGCTGGTCAGGGACACCCCCGAACACGCATCCGCGCTCCAGCTGGCCGGGGCGTCCCTGTTCGACCCCTCGGGGCGGGGCAGGGCGATAAAGGACTGGGTGGTCGTGCCCCACTCCTCGGCCGAGAAATGGACGGATCTGGCCGAGGCCGCCCTCAGCCGCCCACGCTGATCAGTAGGCCACGTCGACGGTGGGGCGGTGGGCGCCCTCGGCGGCCACCCACCAGCCGGCGGCGTTCCTGACCTCTCAGGTCAGTACACCTAGCGTTGCTTGCCGCCGTCGACGATCTTGCGCTTGCCGATCGGGGCCTTCAGCTTGACCGTCGTCGTCTTCTGAATGGCCATCATGATGCAGGAGACGTCCTTGGCCTTGGCGGCCGTGCCCTCGTAGAGGGTGATGGTCACCCGCCGGGAGGTCTCCTTCACCTTGACCCTGTCGAGCACCGTGCACGGCTCGACGCCCGACCACCAGACGAGCTTGACCTTGCGGCCACGGTCGAAGGCCTTGGCGCCGGTGAAGGGCACCTTGCGCGTGTTGACGGTGTCGCCCACAGGCTTGACCGCCTTGGGCGGCGGCGTCGGGGACTGCGAGGGAGTGGTGATCACCGGCTGGGCGGTGACGGACTTGTGGGGGACCGTGTGGCTGGCGGCGCCGGTGGCGGCCGCGCCACAGCTCGCGGTCAGCATCAGGCATCCGGCCAGCAGGGCTGTTCTACGCATATCCCTAAGACGGATCCGGGGAGGGCCGGGTTCACGCCATGCCGTGGCCGCATCGGCGCGGGGTCGGTGATCGAGGAGCTTCGGAGGTCTAGGCTGGATATGTGCTGCGTCACGTCCTTCTTGCCGCCTCGCGAAGTAAGCGCGCCGAGCGCGTGGTGTCCTCGTCTCCTCTGACCAGACAGGTGGTCAGGCGCTACGTGGCCGACGACGTCGGCGCCGTGGTGCGCGACCTGACCGACAGGGGCCTGCTCGTCACGGTCGACCACCTGGGCGAGGAGGTCGCCGACAGGACCCAGGCCGACCACGAGGTGCGCGCCTGCCTCGCGATGCTGGAACGCCTGCCCGAGGGGGCCGACCTCTCGGTCAAGCTGACGGCGCTGGGCCTGCGCCTGTCGGAGCAGCTGGCCCTCGACAACGCCGCGTCGGTCTGCGAGGCGGCGGCGGGCAGGGGCCTCACGGTCACCCTCGACGCCGAGGAGTACGACACCGTCGAGGCCCAGATGTCGATCCACTCCACGCTGCGCAAGGAGCACTCGGAGGTCGGCGTGGTCGTGCAGGCCTATCTGCGCGACGCCGTCGAGCGCTGCAAGAAGCTTGAAGGCTCCAGGGTGCGGCTGTGCAAGGGCGCGTACAGCGCGCCGGAGGCGCTGGCCCACTCCTCGGCCAGGGAGATCGACCGCAGTTACGTCCGCTGCCTCAAGGTGCTCATGGAGGGCGCCGGCTACCCGATGGTCGCCACGCACGATCCCCGCCTGATCGAGATCGCCTCGGCGCTGGCGGTGCTCCACGGACGCGACTCCACGGCCTTCGAGTACCAGATGCTGTACGGCGTGCGCCCCGCCGAGCAGGAGCGCCTGGCCGGGCTCGGCGCCAGGATGCGGGTGTACGTGCCCTACGGCGACGACTGGTACGCCTACCTCATGCGCCGCCTGGCCGAACGCCCCGCCAACCTGGCCTTCTTCCTCCGCTCTCTCGTGTCACGCGGCTAGCCGGCCGGTGGGATCCCCGCGCGGTCGTTTCGGCAGCCTGGGTAGGCTTCCCGCATGATTGCGATTCTGGGAACCGGCAAGATGGGCGAGGCCCTTCTGTCGGGGCTGCTGCGGGCCGGGTTCAAGCCGGGCGACATCCTGGCCACCGCGCGCAGGGACGAGCGGGCCCAGGCGCTGCGCGAGACCTACGGGGTGCGGACGGTGTCCAACTCCGAGGCGGCCAAGACCGCCGACACGCTGATCCTGGCGGTGAAGCCGCAGGACATGGCCGCGCTGCTGGCCGAGATCGCCCCGTACGTGCCCGCCGACCGCCTGGTCATCTCGGCGGCGGCCGGCATCACGACCGCCTTCGTCGAGCAGCGGCTCGGTGTGGACGTGCCGGTGGTCAGGGTCATGTCGAACACGCCGATCAGGTTCGACGAGGCGATGAGCGTCATCTCGGCCGGCGCGCACGCGGGCGAGGAGCACCTCCAGCTCACCGAGAACCTGCTGAAGCCGGTGGGCAAGGTGCTGCGGATCCCCGAGTCGCAGCAGGACGCCGCGACGGCGCTGTCGGGCAGCGGGCCGGCCTACTTCTTCTACCTCGTCGAGGCGATGGTCGACGCGGGCATCCTGCTCGGCATGCCGCGCGCGGCGGCGCTGGACATGGTGACGCAGTCCATCGTGGGCGCGGCGATCATGCTGCGCGACTCGGGGGAGCACCCGGTGATCCTCCGCGAGGCGGTCACCTCGCCGGGCGGCACGACGATCGCGGCGATCGCCGAGCTGGAGCGTCACAGCGTGCGCGCGGCCTTCCTGGCCGCCATCGAGGCCGCCCGCGACAGGGGACGCGAACTGGCCTCCGGCTGACCCCGTGCCCGGACCCCACCCGCGGTGAGAGGGGTCCGTCAGGCGGCCGCCTGACCCTGCCTTTACCCTAGGCCGGGTGACGGTCCGTCGCGGGTTACCCCCGCTGCTCGTCCTGTTGGCGGTGACCGGCTGCACGGCCGACGAGCCGCCCGCCTACCAGCTCGCCGAGGTGAAGCGCGCCCCGGTCACCGAGGTCGTCGAGGCGCCTGCCACGATCGGCGCCAGAGCCACCGCGACCCTGCGCGCCTCCGCCCAGGGCACGGTCGGCAAGCTCTACGTACGCGACGGCGAGAAGGTCGCCAAGGGCCAGATCCTGGCCAGGATCCGCTCCCCGCAGGCGGTCAGCCAGCTGAGCCAGGCGCGCGGCGCGGCCAGGCCCCCCGCCACGCCGGCCGCGCCGAGGCTCAGCGTGGCGGCCTTCGACACCAGCGCCTTCGACCGCAAGGTGCTCGGACACTTCGCCAGGGCCAGGTCCGAGGCGCGCAAGGTCGAGGACAAGGCCGCGCGCAGGCAGCTGCTGTCGGCCATCTCGCTGGCCGAGACCCAGCACAGGGCGCAGAAGCAGGCGCTCTCCCAGATCACGGCCTCGCTCAACCGCACGATCAGCGGCTTCACCAGCCAGCTGACCAGCGGGCTCACCTCGTCCATGTCGTCGCTGCAGGCGGCCTCGCGCACGCAGGCCAAGGCGGCGGTCAAGGCGGCGGAGTCGACAGTGAAGGGGCTCACGATCAAGGCGCCCTTCGGCGGCGTCGTCACGCTCGGCCGTCCCTCCGGCGGCGGCGGGTCCAGCGGGCTGAGCGGGCTGCTCGGGCAGATCCCCGGCGCCTCCGCCGCGCAGCTGCCCGCCGTACCGTCGGGAGGGTCGTCGGGCGGCGGCTCTCCTGTGGCGACCGGGGTGCCGGTGTCGGCGGGCGACCCGATCGTCACCGTCACCGACGTCTCCAGGCTGACGCTCTCCGCCGACGTCGACGAGACCGACGTGCTGCTGGTCAAGCCGGAGACCCGCGCGGAGGTCGAGCTCGACGCCGTGCCAGGCGCCACCTACACCGCCAGGGTGACCGGCGTCGGCGTCCAGCCCATGCAGGCCAGCACCGGAGGCGTCAGCTATCCGGTGCAGCTCGCGCTCGGCTCCGGCGTCTACGACGACGGATCCAAGGCGCCCACCCCCAAGCCGGGCATGAGCGCGGTCACCAGGCTCACCGTCCGCGAGGCGCAGGACGCCGTCGCGGTGCCCGCCTCCGCGGTCGTCTCCAGCGGGCGCGAGAGCGTGGTCTGGGTCTCGGCCGACGGTACGGCCCAGCGCCGCGTGGTCAAGCTCGGCGCCCAGGGCGAGGCCGTGGTCGAGGTGGTGAGCGGGCTGACGGTGGGCGAGCGCGTCGTGGTCAAGGGCGCCGACGCCGTACGGCAGGGCCAGCGGCTGTCATGAGCGCGGCCCTCGAGGCGGTCGACCTCAAGCGCTCCTACCAGCTCGAAGGCGTGTCGGTCGAGGCGCTGCGCGGGGTGAGCCTGCGGATCGAGCCCGGTGAGTTCGTGGCGATCATCGGGCCTTCGGGTTCGGGCAAGTCGACGTTGATGCACCTGCTCGGCTGCCTCGACCGTCCCACGGCGGGAGCGCTGCGCGTTAACGGGGTGGAGATGTCGGGGCTGTCCGACACCTCGCTGGCCGAGCTGCGCAACAGGACGATCGGCTTCGTCTTCCAGTCGTTCCACCTGCTGGGCCGTACGTCGGCGCTGGACAACGTGGCGCTGCCGCTGGTCTACAGGGGCACCGGCAAGACCGAGCGGCGCGACAGGGCGCGCAGGGCGCTGGAGGCGGTCGGGCTCGGGCACAGGCTCGACCACAGGCCCTCGCAGATGTCGGGCGGCGAGCAGCAGCGGGTGGCGATCGCCAGGGCGCTGGTGGGCGAGCCCTCGGTGCTGCTGGCCGACGAGCCGACGGGGAACCTCGACACCCGCAACGGCGACGAGGTGATGGCCATCCTCGACAGGCTGAACGCCGAGAGCGGGGTGGCGATCGTCCTGGTCACCCACGAGCCGGAGGTCGCCGCCCACGCGCGCCGCCAGATCCACGTGCGCGACGGCCTGATCGAGCTCGACACCGCGCTCGGGGATCGTGCGCGGGACGAGGGCGGGGCCAGGTGAGGGGGCGCGAGGCGTTCTTCATGGCGCTGGAGGCCCTGCGGGTCAACCGCCTGCGCAGCGTGCTCACCATGCTCGGCGTGATCATCGGCGTCCTGGCCGTGGTGATCCTCGTGGCGATCGGATCGGGCGCGAAGAACGCCATCGAACGTGAGATCTCCGGCCTCGGCAGCAACATCATCCTCGTCGTCCCCGGCCAGCTCAGCGTCGGCGCGGCCCCGACCCAGAGCAGGTTGAACCTGTCCGACGCCGCGTTCGTCCGCCGCGTGGTGGGCGACCCTTCCAAGGTGACCGTCTCCGTCCAGTCGGGCGAGACCGTGCGAGTGGGCAGGACGGAGGCGTTCGTCACGATCGTCGGGACCGACGAGAATCTGCCCAACATCTTCCAGCGTCCTCTCGACAGGGGCCGCTACCTGACCGAGACCGACGTCGACACCCGCCGCAGGGTGACGGTGCTCGGCGCGGAGGTGGCCGACCAGCTCTTCGGCGACGTCGACCCGGTCGGCAGGCAGATCACCGTCTCGGGGGCCCGCTTCCGCGTGGTCGGCGTCTACACGACGGTCGGCGCGACCTTCGGCGTGGCCCGCGACAAGGAGGTCCACGTCCCCGTCACCACCGCTCAGCGGCTGATCGGCGCCGACAGGATCAACGGCATCGCGGTCGGCGCCTCGGGTCCCGACGAGATCGAGCCGCTCCAGCAGAAGGTGGTCGCCGCGCTGAGCGAGCGCTATCCGGGCGAGCGCTTCTCCGCCGTCACCCAGACCCAGCTGCTGGGCACGATCGGCAGCGTCCTCGGCATGCTCACCGGCGTGCTCGCCGCCATCGCGGGCATCTCCCTGCTGGTCGGCGGCGTCGGCGTCTCCAACATCATGCTCGTCAGCGTGCGCGAGCGCACACGGGAGATCGGCCTGCGCAAGGCGCTCGGCGCCCGACAGCGCGACGTCCTGACCCAGTTCCTCATCGAGGCCGTGCTGCTGACCACCATCGGCGGCCTCCTCGGCATCCTGCTGGGCGTGGGGGGGCGCGCTGGCCATCCAGGCGGTCACCCCTGTGCCCGCCGCCATCACCTGGTGGTCGATCGCGCTGGCCTTCGGCGTCTCGGTGGCCGTCGGCGTCTTCTTCGGCGTCGCCCCCGCCCGCAGGGCCGGCCGTCTCGACCCCGTCGTCGCCCTGCGCGCGGAGTAGGTCAGGTGACCGTCCTGCGGGCGGGGGTGGCGTGGTCGTCAGGGCCGGATGACGCGCGGGTGTTTCGCCCCTGTCACCGGCGCTGCGGTAACGTCGGCCCATGAGCGAGTCGGTGCGAGTCGTCTGGGACGACGCCCTCACTGCCTATGACTTCGGCCCAGGACACCCCCTCGCTCCCGTCAGGGTCGAGCTGACCATGGCGCTCGCGCGCGAACTGGGCGTTCTCGACAGGACCGAGGTGGTCGGCTGCGCGCCCGCCACGGACGACGAGCTGGCGCTGGTCCACAAGCGCGACTACATCGAGGCCGTCAAGCGGGTCTCCGTCGACGGCAGGCCCGACCTGGCCGCGGGGCTCGGCACCTCCGACAACCCCGCCTTCGCGGGCGTACACGAGGCCTCCGCGCTGATCGCGGGGGCGTCGCTGGCCGCCGCCCGCTCGGTCTGGGAGGGTACGGCCGAGCACGCCGTCAACGTCGCCGGCGGTCTGCACCACGCCATGGCCAACACGGCCAGCGGCTTCTGCGTCTACAACGACCCCGCCGTGGCGATCGCCTGGCTGCTGGCCCAGGGCGCGTCGAAGATCGCCTATGTCGACGTGGACGTCCACCACGGCGACGGCGTCCAGGCCCTCTTCTACGACGATCCGCGCGTGCTGACGATCAGCCTCCACGAGAGCCCCCGCACGCTGTTCCCCGGCACGGGCTGGCCCGAGGAGACGGGCGCCGACGGCAGCGCGGTCAACGTGGCGCTGCCCGCCGGATGCGGCGACGAGGGTTGGCTGCGCGCCTTCGGCGCGATCGTGCCGCCGCTGCTGAGGGAGTTCGAGCCGCAGATCCTGGTCACCCAGCACGGCTGCGACAGTCACGCGCTCGACCCGCTGGCCCACCTCATGCTCAGCCTCGACGGCCAGCGCACCGCCTACGAGGCCCTGCACCGCCTCGCTCACGAGACAGCGGGCGGCCGATGGATCGCCACAGGGGGCGGCGGCTACGAGCTCGTCCAGGTGGTTCCCAGGGCGTGGACGCACCTCATCGCGGAGGTGTCAGGCCACCCGATCGCCCCTTCGACGCCGACGGGCCCCGCCTGGCAGGCGCTGGTGCGCGAGCGCACGGGAGAGGCGCCGCCGCTCACCATGACCGATGGCCGCACGCCCGAGGTCAGCGACCTGTCGGGCGGCTACGACCCCGCCGACGCCGTCGACCGCGCGATCATGGCGACCAG
Organism: Nonomuraea roseola; assembly: GCF_039535395.1. Taxonomy (NCBI): domain Bacteria; kingdom Bacillati; phylum Actinomycetota; class Actinomycetes; order Streptosporangiales; family Streptosporangiaceae; genus Nonomuraea; species Nonomuraea roseola. The sequence continues at coordinate 2,379,693 of NZ_BAAAXC010000015.1, read as the reverse complement.
GAACGCGGTCTTCCCCTCGCACGGCCTGGACCCGCTGCCGTAGCCAGGCCGGTGTGGCCGGGCACGCGCCCAGGCGCTTGAGCTCGCGCCAGACGGAGACGGTTCTCTCGGTCTTCTCTCGGCGTTTTCATGGCCGCGAACAAAGGCGGAAGCCGTGGTCCGAGGAAAGGCCGGCGTGCGGACCGAGAAAGCAGGCGAGGAAATGCGGCCGGCCTTTCGGCTCCGTCCGGCGGGTGCGCGGTCCGCGCAGGCCCCGGGTGATGGGGCGAGGAAGGGCCCTCGGTGTAGGAGCCCCAGGAGGGCGGTTCAGGAATTTCACGGTATGAGAGGTGGTTTGGACCATTCAAGGAGCGCGTAGGCTCCGGTGAGTGAAAAGGAGAGGTAAGTGCTGAGCCGCGACGAACTCCGCGAGCACCTGATCCGCACGCGCATCGCCGGAGATGTCGCGACCAGTCGCGAGAACAACCTCGATCACTATCGGTCGGTCGCCAACCGCGATCCCTACTTCCTCTTCGGCCTGACCAGCCTCCAGAACTGGTCATACCGCGACGTCCTGGCCCAGATGGCCAAGTCGGCCGGCGTCGTCGCCGATCCTGGTCACCGTGACGGCCAGGACACCATCGACCCCGACAGGACGATCGACGCGCTCGACCTCATGGCCGACAGGATCGCCTCCGCTCTGACCAAGCCCTCGCCCCGCATCCTCTTCGCCACGGGACATCCCACCGGGCTGCTCGCCGTCCACCTGCCGTTGGCGGCGGCGGTGGTGGCGAGGGGCGCGACGCTGCTGACGCCCGCCGAGGACTGGACCTACTGGGGCGCCGGATTCGGCAGGAAGCGCAAGATCCGCTATCTCGGCGACGTGGCGATGCTCGACGACAGGGGCGGCTTCGTCCACACCCACGACTCCGCGCCCATGGAGGCGATGCTCGCCGAGCTCGGTGACGATCGCCCCGACCTCGTCGTCGCCGATCACGGCTGGGCCGGCGCGGCAGGTGAGGCGGGCATCCCGACCGTCGGATTCGCCGACAGCAACGACCCCGCGCTCTTCCTCGGCGAGGCCGAGGGCAAGATCGATGTGGTGGTTCCTCTTGATGACAACGTGCTACCGCGCTATTACGCACCGTTGACAGAGCGGCTCGTCACACGTGTCTCACGTGCCCTTTGAGTCGAATTCGGCCCTCCCTATACCGTCTTTTCGCGCCTGCATTCCAAGAGGCTCGTCGTCCCTTTGCCAACTTTTGAGGGGGGCTGGGCGACTCTTATGTGTACGAAGTTGGACGGTTCCAACGTCCAGGCGAGGGGCTCTGCCCGGCTGCTGGCCAGCAAGTTCGCTGGTTCGGCTGACAGGTGGCTCCGATAACTGAGAAAATAGGGGGTTTGCGCACTCGGAGTCCCGACTTACGCTGACGGCAGTACACGTGCGTGAGCAATGGCACCAGTGGGGATAACCCGGAAACACGTGCGGAAGAGGCGTCCGATGGGTGCAGGCGAAAGACCTCTCAGCGAGGTGAAGTTCCTGACGGTGGCGGAAGTGGCCACGGTCATGCGGGTGTCCAAGATGACGGTGTACCGACTGGTGCACTCGGGCGAGTTGCCGGCCATCCGAGTCGGCCGGTCGTTCCGAGTGCCCGAGCAGGCGGTGCACGACTACCTGAGGGAGGCCTACATCGAGGCTGGATAAGCCCTGATGCCGGTCCCTCTGCGGTGAGACACCCGCCTGCCGTCCAGGCGGGCGGGACGGGCCGCAGGGTCCATTCGAGGTAGCGGTGTGATCGGTGGTCACATCGCGAATGCTGGCGCGGGTCACCCCCAGGGGGCGATCTACCGTGGATCGCCGGTAGTCTGTTGACCCGGTGTGCGCTCGCACATCGGTTCAGCCTTGCTATCAGTAACCTGGGGGTCCCGTGGGCTCTGTCATCAAAAAGCGCCGCAAGCGGATGGCCAAGAAGAAGCACCGCAAGCTGCTGAAGAAGACCCGCATCCAGCGGCGTAACAAGAAGTAGACGCAGTCTGTGAGGCGCCGATGACCCACACCGTGCTTGTCACCGGGGTCTCGCGCCACATCGGCGCCCGGGTGGCGAGCGTTCTCGCGGCAGACCCGGGCATCAGCCGCGTCATCGGAGTGGACACCGTGCCGCCCCCCTCTCTGACCAGAGAAGGCGGCATCTCCCTCGGCCGGACGGAGTTCGTCCGGGTGGATCTACGCAGCCCCGACATCGCTCAGGTGATCGCGGCTGCGGACATCGACATCGTTGTGCACATGAGTCTCGTCAGCGCTCCCTCCCGGAGCGCGGGCAGGGCCTCCATGAAGGAGCACAACGTGATCGGCACCATGCAGTTGCTGGGTGCCTGTCAGCGGTCGGCGACAGTTCGTCGCGTGGTGGTTCGTTCCACCACCGCGATCTACGGTTCGTCGCCGATGGATCCCGCGGTGTTCACCGAGGACGTCGAACCTCACGACAGCCCGTCCCACGGCTATGCCAAGGACGCGGCCGAGGTCGAAGGCTATGTCCGGGGCTTCGCGCGCCGCCGCCCCGACTTGACGGTGTCGATGCTGCGCTTCGCCAACTTCATGGGCCCCGGCGTCGACTCACCGCTGACGCGCTACTTCAGCCAGCCCGTCCTGCCGACGGTGTTCGGTTTCGACCCTCGCCTGCAGTACGTCCATGAGGACGACGCGGTCGAGGTGCTGCGGCGGATGGCGCTGGAGGACCACCCCGGCACGTACAACGTGGCCGGGGACGGCGTGCTGCTGCTGTCGCAGTGCGCCAGGAGAGCGGGAGCCCTGGCCCTTCCGCTGTTCTCGCCTGCCTTCCGCCTGCTCGGTGAGGCGGCCCGCAGCGCGGGCCTGGTCGACTTCTCGCCCGAGCAGCTGCGCCTGCTGTGCCACGGCAGGGCGGTCGACTGCTCCAAGCTCTTCGCCGAGCTGGACTGGAAGCCGAAGTTCACCACCGCGGCGGCCTTCGACGACTTCCTGCGTTCCAGGAAAGGTGTCATGACATGAGCGCCTCTCCCGAAGAGCGCAGGGTGATTCCCATCACCGAGGCGCCCTCCTACTCCGCGCCCGAAGACTCCCTCGCGAACCTGCTGGCCTTCGTCCGCCGCCGCATCGCCGGCGAGTACGAGGTCGACGAGTTCGGCTACGACGCCGAGCTCACCGACAAGGTGCTGCTCGAGCTCATCAGGCCTCTCTACAGGCACTGGTTCCGCGTCGAGACTCTCGCCCTCGGCAACATCCCCTCCGACAGCGGCGCCCTGATCGTCGCCAACCACTCGGGCACGCTGCCTGTCGACGCGCTGATGATGCAGGTGGCCGTGCACGACGAGGCGGGCCGCGCGCTGCGTCTGCTCGGCGCCGACCTGGTCTACAAGCTGCCGGTCCTAGGCCACCTCTCGCGCAAGACGGGGCACACGCTGGCCTGCCGCGACGACGCCGACAGGCTGCTGCGCAAGGGTGAGCTCGTCGGCGTCTTCCCCGAGGGGTTCAAGGGGGTCGGCAAGCCGTTCTCCGAGCGATACCGGCTGCAGCGCTTCGGCAGGGGCGGCTTCGTCGCCTCGGCCATCCGCGCGGGCGTGCCCATCGTGCCGACGGCCATCGTCGGGGCCGAGGAGATCTACCCGAAGATCGGCGACCTGCGCCATCTGGCGCGCGTGCTGGGCCTGCCGTACCTGCCGATCACGCCGTTCTTCCCGTTGCTGGGGCCGCTCGGCCTGGTGCCGCTGCCGTCCAAGTGGATGATCGAGTTCGGCGAGCCGATCCGCACCGACAGCTACGACGCCTCCGCGGCCGACGACCCGATGCTCGTCTTCGAGCTCACCGACCACGTGCGCGAGTCCGTGCAGCAACTGCTCACGTCCCTTCGCCTGCGTCGCGGGCACGCCTTCTTCTGACCTGCCGTACGGCACGGCGTGAACCCGGATCCCCGCTGAGGGAGAGATGTGGGGGACCACGTTGATGCCTTCGAAGGGGGCGGCCTGTTGACCGCGCCAACCCACGTCAGAGTCAGGGACGACGAGCTGATCCGAAGTTCCCTGATCGACCCCGAGCAGTTCGCCGAGCTGTTCGACCGCTATTCGGCGATGCTCTACCGCTACGTCTCCAAACGTCTGGGGCCCGAACCGGCCGAGGACCTGGTCGGTGAGACGTTCCTGATCGCGTTCGCGAAGCGCAAGAGCTACGACCCCTCCTACACGGACGCGAGACCGTGGCTGTTCGGGATCGTCACCAAGCTCCTGTCGCGCCATCACCGCAGTGAGGCGGCCCGGTACAGGGCGCTGCTGCGCGCCCCGCACGACGGGGTGTCGGAGTCGCACGTGGAGCGCGTCGTGACGGGGGTGACGGCGCGGGCCGCCAGGCCGCTGCTGGCCGCCGCCCTCGCCGCGCTGCCCGCCAGAGACAGGGACGTGCTGCTGCTGGTCGCCTGGGGCGACCTGTCCTACGAGGAGGTCGCGCGGGCGCTGTCCATCCCCGTCGGGACCGTGCGCTCCCGGCTGAACAGGGCCCGCAAGAAGGTGCGCGCGGCCCTCGGCGACACCAACCCGATGAACGAGGAGGAGTGACCATGGACGATCTGAGGATGCTCCGCGACCTCGGGCACGAGCTGCAGCACGAGCCGCCCGCGTCGCTGGCCCGCCAGCGCGACCGTTACAGGGCCTCGCCCCGCCGCAGGTTCAGGCTGGGCGGCTGGCCGGTGCTGGGGCTGGCCGCCGCCGCCACGGCGGCCGCGGTCGCCGTGCCGATGGTGCTGGTCGGCGGCCAGCAGACGCTGGCGGGCCGTACGGTGCCCGCGCCGGCGGGGGCTCGCCCCGCCAAGGCGAACCAGGCGCTCAACGTGCTGCTCATCGGTTCCGACACCCGCCACGGGGAGGGCAACGCCAGGTACGGCCCGTACAGCTCGAGGGTCGACTCGGGAGCAAGGGCCGACACACTGATCCTGCTGCACCTGTCGGCCGACGGGAAGTCGGCGGCGGCCGTGAACGTCCCGCGCGACTCCATGGTGAAGGTCCCGGCCTGCGGCGGACAGCGGGGCGGGGTGATGATGATCAATGGCACGCTCAACCAGGGCGGTCTCCAGTGCACGTGGAAGGCCATGGAGAGCCTCACCCGCCTCAGGATCGACCACGCCGTCCAGGTCGACTTCGCCGGGTTCAAGAAGCTGGTCGACGCGGTCGGGACAGTCCGCGTGGAGGTGCCGGAACCGATCGACGACCCCAAGTCGAAGCTGAAGCTTCCCGCGGGCGTCAACGAGCTCAACGGGGAGCAGGCGCTCGGCTACTTCAGGCTGCGCGCCTACGGCCACGGCAGCGACCTGGAGCGCATCGAGCGACAGCAGGAACTGCTCACCTCCCTCGTGCGGAAGCTCGGGAGCGATCCCACGCGCATCGGCGCTTTCATCGAGGTCGCGAACGAGTCGGTCGTCACCGACGAGGGGCTGGGGGTGGAGGAGATGTCCGCCATCGCGAGGGGCATGGCGGATGCCAAGATCTCCTTTCACATCGTGCCCATCGTCCCGGACCCCCGCGACCGCAACCGGGTCGTGTGGAAGCAGCCCGACGCCGATCGGCTGTTCGGGAAGCTCGCCGACGACCAGCCTATTGGACGATAAGTCCAGCAAAGGTTATCGTCGGCGGCATGACAGCGTGGAAGGTCGCCGCGGGGGTGCTGGCAGGTGTGGCCATCGGGGCCGCGGCACGCCTGCGGAGGGCCCCTGTGCCCCAGCCGCTGCGCGGGCGGGCTCTGACCGTCACCACCCCCGACGGCGTACGGCTGGCCGTCGAGGTGGACGAGCCAGAGTCGCCCGCCTGCGCCGTGGTGTTCGCCCACGGCTGGGTGCTCAACCGCCACTCGTGGCACTTCCAGCGGGAGGCGCTGGCGGGCAGGGCCATGCTCGTCTCCTACGACCAGCGAGGCCACGGCGACTCGACCGCGGGTCCTCCCGACTGCTGCACGATCGAGCAGCTCGGCGAGGACCTGCACGTCGTGATCTCCTCCGTGGTGCCGCCCGGGTTGCCCGTGGTGGTGGTCGGGCACTCGATGGGCGGGATGACGGTGATGGGGCTGGCCGCCGCCCGTCCCGAGCTGTTCGGCTCGCGCGTCGTCGGCGCGGCGTTGGTCAGCACGTCGTCCGGGCGGCTGGCCGAGAGCACGTACGGCCTGCCCGGGCTGTTCGGCAGGCTCGCGCCGAGGGTGACCCCACGCGTCATGGGCGCGCTCAGGGACCCACTGATCACCCCTGTCACCACGCTGCCCCTGACCCGCTACATGGCCTTCGGCCCCAGGGCCGAGCACCTCCGCTTCGTCAACCGCATGGTCGCGGCCACGCCCGCCGCGGTGATGGCGGGCTTCTTCCACGGCATGGCCGTCCACGACAAGCTGGCGGCGCTGTCCGCGCTCGGCGAGGTGCCCACAGTGGTCATGGTCGGCGAGCACGACCGCCTCACCCCGCTCGCCCACAGCCACAGGATCGCCGAGGCGCTGCCGTCCGCCCGGCTGGTCGTGGTGCGGGGGGCGGGGCACATGCTGGCGCTGGAGCGGCCCTCGGTGGTCAGCGCCGAACTCTCCTCGCTGCTGGAACGGTGCAGGCAGGGAGGCTGAGAGCCTGGAGCCGCGGCCCGACGGCGGCCCCGGCCGGTCAGGTGGAGCGGTAGTGGCGGCGGAGGGCGATGCCGGCGGCGATGCCGCCCGCAACCGCGCCCAGCCCCGCCGCGATCGGCAGCGCGGTCAGCGTGGCCTTGCGCCCCGTGCGGTAGTCGCGGATCGGCCACCCGTGCTTCTTCGCGTGCTCGCGCAGCTCCGAATCGGGGTTGATCGCCACCGCGTGCCCGACGAGCGAGAGCATCGGCAGGTCGTTGGCCGAGTCGCTGTAGGCGGTGCAACGGGTCAGGTCGAGGCCCTCACGTCGGGCCAGCGCGCGCACCGCCTCCGCCTTGGCGGGGCCGTGCAGCAGGTCGCCGACCAGGCTGCCGGTGTAGACCCCGTCGCGCGACTCGGCGACGGTGCCGAGCGCGCCGGTCAGCCCGAGCCGCTGCGCGATGACCCTCGCCAGCTCGACGGGGGTGGCGGTGACCAGCCAGACGCGCTGCCCCGCGTCGAGGTGGGACTGGGCGAGGGCGCGGGTGCCGGACCAGATGCGGTCGGACATCTCCTCGTCGTAGATCTCCTCGCCGAGCCGTACGACGTCCTCGACCTTGCTGCCGGCGACGAACGCGAGAGCCGTCTCCCTCGCCACCGCGATGTGCTCGGGGTTCTCGTTGCCGCGCAGGCGGAAGACCGCCTGGCCGACGGCGAACTTCATCAGGTCGGACGAGGTGAACATGCCGCGGGTGGCAAGGCCCCTCGCGAAGTGGTAGATGGACGCGCCGCGCATCATCGTGTTGTCCACGTCGAAGAAGGCGGCGGCCTGGAGGTCGGGATCGGCGGGGAGCGTGGCCACGGCGGCGGCTGCCGCCACCTCTCCGGCCATCTCCGCCTCGGTCGCACGTTGCCGTCGAAGTAGCCGCCTCATAGCCTGACAGCTTAACCGGCACACGTTACCGAAGCCCGCGCTCCGCGTCGTACGTGCGGCTAGCCAGGCGGCAGTCTGAGGCCGTCGATGTAGTCGAGGTAGCCGCTGGCCTGCTCCTGATCCACGTCGTTGAGCCGCTCCAGCATGGGATCGACCGCCTTGTGCTGCTCCTCGACGAATTGGTTGATCTTCTCCTGGTCGCGGGGGGCGGCTCTGTCCATCCGCTCCATGGCCGAGCGCGTGCTCTCCTCCATCTCCTGGAGGGTGGCGCCGACGTGCGGGCCGCCCCCGCCCGCGTCGAGCAGCGCCCTGAGCTCCTCCGCCCGCTGCGCGGCGGCCTCCAGTTCGCCACCGGCCTTGTCGGGGTTGAGCTCGCTGATCGCGCCCTCGGCCGCCCGCTTGAGCGGGTAGAGCATGTCGCCAGGCACCGACCTGGAGGTCACCATGACGGACAGCACCATCACCATCGCCATGCCCGCAGACAGGGCGGGGGTCAGCCATCGTCGCTGCCACAGCCCCTGCCTTCGCCGTTGGCCGCGCCGTTCGGGAACGGGCGCGGCGAAGGACTCGGCCATGAGGGTCTCGCGCAGCCTCGCTCTGAACGCCGGATCGGGACCCGGGCCCAGCGGGAGGTTGTCCCCCAGGTCGGTGAGTTGGCGCAGAAGGTCATCATGGCGCCGTTGCCGCGACCTACCCATGAACGCTCCCTGCCGCCCCCGGATGGTGATCTGTTGGTGATACTTGCCTAACGACCTGCCGCCGGGTGAGGTTACGCCAGATCGGGCTTGAGGGCCCTGGCCAGCGATCGAATCGCACGGAACTGCAGCGCTTTGATCGCTCCACTCTTCTTCCCCATGATCAGTGCGGTCTCCGCGAGTGACAGGCCGTGCAAGAACCTCAGCACCACGCACTCCTGCTGCTCGGGATTGAGATCCCTGACGGCTCGCAGTACGCGGTCGTTGATGATCGCCGTGACGACGGCGTTCTCCGGGATGTGCGCCCCTTCGAGCGGCACGTCCAGCACCTCGGCGGTCGAGACCTCCAGGCGGTACCTGCCTGACTTGAAATGGTCGGCGACCAGGTTCCGCGCGATGGTCACGAGCCACGCGCCGAAGTCACGGCCCTGCCAGGTGAAGTCTCCGATCCGGCGAAGAGCGCGGAGGAAGGTCTCGCTGGTGAGATCCTCGGCGAGAGGATGGGAGCCGACCCTGAAGTAGATGTAGCGGTAGACGAGGTCCAGATAGCGGTCGTAGAGCGTTCCGAAGGCGTCGCTGTCGCCGGCTTTCGCCCGCAGGACCAGCGCGCGCAGCTCACCGCACTCCGCCTCCTGAGCGTCTTCGCGCACGGCAAGCTCGCTCGTCCGTGCTCCTCCAACGGCCGCTGGAGGAAGTAGCCCGGCGAACGACCACGATTCAGGCATCCGGTATCCCTAGGGGTAAGGGGTGCGGCGTGCTCGAACACTCTAGAAATCAACTGGAAATTCCACAATCCACACTGGGCACGGCATGACTACCTGTAACCGGCGGATACCGTGTGGACCAACCAGCTTCCCTCTTCGGCTACCGGTTGGGAGGTGATGTCCGGCAGCATTGGGGGCACCATGGAACTCCTCGTCGCAGTGATCGCGTTCGCCGGCGCTCTGCTCGCAGGGATCGCCGCGTACGCCCTGGTGCGCCGCCTCCAGGAAGAGCGCGAAGGCTGGTTGATCGCCTGGACGGTCGCGGCGGTCGCGCTGTGCGTGTCACTGGCTGTGATCGGCCTGGGCGGCGTCACGTCGTTCGGCGCCCTTACCTTCAGGCTCTACCAGATGTTCGGCGCCCTGCTCGCTCCGCTCTGGCTGGCCATCGGCCTGATCCAGCTGCTCGCCGAGAAGGGCAGGGCGAGCTTCGCCACCTGGCTGCTCGGCAGCGCCGTCACCATCGTCGCCACCTACATCATCATCCTCGACCCGATCCTCGGAGAGGCGAAGTTCGAGCAGGAGACGCTGCCTTCGGCCGGCCACTGGGGCCTGGTGGCGAGCTCCGTCCTGACGGGCGTGCACGCCCTGGTCGGGCTGGCCATGCTGGGCTGCCTGGTCGTGGCGGGCCTGCGCTGGCGCAGCGGCGACGAGTACGACACCGACAACATGCACGCCGCCCTGGTGATCGGGCCCAGCGGCATCGCTCTCGTGGGCGCCGTGCGCTTCAGCGTGCCGGCCGTCTTCACCGTCGCGCTGCTCCTGGTCGCCGCCGCCGCTGTCTGGTACACCGTGCTGCGCCCGCTCGCGCCCTACGACGACGATGAGGACGAGATCGAGGACGAGCAGTGGGACACGCGCCCGTCGGGGCGCAGGGCCGTTCAGGAGCCCGCCCAGGCGCCTGCCCAGGCGCCCGCCGTCCAGCCCCGCAGGTCGGGTCTGGGTGATCTGGTGGCCGAGTACCGAGCCGGCGAGCAGGAGATCGACTACGCCGCCCGCATGTCGCCCCCCTCCGACGCCTTCTCCGCCGGCCCCGCCACCGGCTACGTCATGTCCGCCGACGGCGCCGACGCGCCCCTGCCCCACAACAGCCCGGCCCAGAGCCGGCACGGCGGGCCGCAGAGCAACGGCTTCCACACGGGGGCCCACCAGGCCGTGGGCCCGCAGACAGGCCCCCACGGCGTCCCGCAACCGCAGGCTCCCCAGGTGGCGCCCGAGACCGGCATGTTCGGCGTGCCCGAGGGCCTGGCGACCTCCCACGGCTACGGCAGAGGCCCCAGAGACGCCGCGAGGGAGCCCGAGTACGGCATGCCGGGCACCGGCTCGCTCTACCCCGGCGCGGAGATCTACCCGGGCACCGACAACCGCCCCGGCGCGGAGCACCCCCTCTTCGGCGGCAACACGGGTGCCCAGACCGTGCCCGCCCCCGTCGGCTCCTCCCGCCCCTCGCCGAACATCTACGGCCTGCTGACCGTGTTCACGATCATGGACGGCTCCGGCGACGCCTTCGACAGGCTGGCGGAGGAGACCGTCGACGCCGTACGGCGAGGCGAGCCCGACACGCTGATCTACGCCTGCCACGCGGTGAAGTCGGCCCCGCTGCAGCGCATCGTCTACGAGCTCTACCGCGACGAGGTCGCCTACGTCGACCACCAGCGCCAGCCGCACGTGGAGCGCTTCCTCACCGAACGCCAGTCGATGGTGCTCGCCACCAACGTCATCGAGCTCAACGTCAACGCCGCGAAGGTGGTGCCGCTCCCGACGGCCTTCCAGCTGTGAGCGGGTCCGCCGTACGGAGGGTCAGCCGGTCAGGGCCGCGCGCAGGCGCGCCTCGGAGACCTTCCAGAAGTCGTGCTGCACGCCGTCGACCAGTGTGACGGGAATCATCTCCCAGTACTTCTCGGTCAGTTCGGGCGAGGAGTTGATGTCGATCTCCTCCCACGGCACCCCCAGCTCGCCCGCCACCCTGGAGATGATGGCGCGGGCGTCGTCGCAGAGATGGCAGCCGGGCTTGCCCAGCAATGTGATCTGGTGCATGCCCCCACGATAGCCACGACTTTGTGCGTCGGTTCACAAAGGGATTAGTCTGAAAGACGGCCACAATACCGATCGCGCAAGTTCCAAGGAGCCCCGGCACGTGATGCGTCAGTCCCAACCGCGTGACCGCGGCATCCCTGAGGCGACGGTGGCCAGACTGCCGTTGTACCTGCGGGCGCTCAACGGGATGGCCGAGCGAGGCGTCGCCACGGTGAGCTCAGAGGACCTGGCGACCGCGGCGGGCGTCAACTCCGCCAAGCTCCGCAAGGACCTGTCGCACCTCGGCTCGTACGGCACCCGCGGCGTGGGGTATGACGTGGAGTACCTCGTCTACCAGATCTCCCGCGAGCTCGGCCTGACCCAGGACTGGGCTGTCGCCATCGTCGGAGTCGGTAACCTCGGCCGCGCCCTGGCCAACTACGGCGGCTTCGTCTCCCGCGGGTTCAGGGTCGCCGCGCTGCTCGACGCCGACCCCGAAATCGTGGGCGACGACATAGCGGGGTTGAATGTTGAGCACATCGACGAGCTGGAAGCCGTCATCAAGAGGCGCGGGGTCTCGATCGTCGTGCTGGCCACCCCAGCGGCCGCGGCACAGGAGTTGTGCGACCGGGTGATCGCGGCCGGAGTGACGAGCATCCTGAACTTCGCCCCCGTCGTGCTTTCGGTGCCTGACACTGTCGATGTCCGTAAGGTCGACCTATCGATCGAGCTGCAGATCCTTGCGTTCCACGAGCAGCGCAAAACGGATCGGATGAGTGGGGGGCCACTTATGGCCGTGGACAGCCAGTGAGCGTTCTTGTTATCGGGCTCAGCCACCGGAGCGCTCCGGTGGCTCTGTTGGAGCGCGTGTCGGTCTCCGGGGACGCGCTGGTCAAGCTGCTGCACGACGTGCACACCGAGGTGAACGTCGCCGAGGCCATGGTGGTCTCGACCTGCAACAGGGTCGAGGTCTACACCGCGGTCGACCGCTTCCACCCGGCGCTGACCTCGATCACCAACCTGCTCGCCGTGCACTCGGGCGTGCCGGTGGAGGAGCTGACGCCGCACCTGTACGTGCACTACGAGGACCGCGCGGTCGAGCACATCTTCTCCGTCGCCGCGGGCCTGGAGTCCATGGTCGTCGGTGAGGGCCAGATTCTCGGGCAGACCCGGCAGGCGCTCAGGCTGGCGCAGGAGCACGGCACTGTCGGCGCGACCCTGAACGAGCTGGCCCAGCAGGCGCTGAGGGTCGGCAAGCGCGCCCACGCCGAGACCGGCATCGACCGCGCGGGCGCGTCGCTGGTCACCGCGGGCCTCTCGTTCGCCGGCGAGCTGACCGGCAGGCGGGCGCTGGTGGTGGGCGCGGGCGCGATGAGCGGCCTGGCCGTCGCCACGCTGGCGCGCGCGGGCGTCACCGACGTCGTGGTCGCCAACCGCACCTTCGACAAGGCCGTACGGCTGGCCGAGACCGTCGGCGGCAGGGCGGTCGAGCTGTCCGAGGTCCAGCGGGAGCTGCAGGACGCCGAGCTCGTCATCTCCTGCACGGGCGCGGGCCACCACACGATCACGCCGGAGATGCTGGGCGGCCCCGTCTTCCTGCTCGACCTGGCGCTCCCTCACGACATCGACCCCTCGGTCAGGGAGCTGCCCGGCGTCACCCTCGTCGACCTGGAGACCATCAGGGAGTCGGGCGTGGGGGCGGCCGAGAGCGGCCCCGTGAACGCCGTGAGAGCGCTGGTGGCCGAGGAGCTCGACACGTTCCTTTCGGCCGAGCGCGCGGCGCGTGTCACCCCGACCGTCGTGGCGCTGCGAAGCAAGGCCGCCGAGGTGGTCGAGGCCGAGCTCGGCAGGCTGACGATGCGCCTGCCCGAGCTCGAGGGCAGGGCCCGCGACGAGGTGGAGCAGACCGTGAGGCGTGTGGTGGACAAACTGCTCCACGAGCCGACTGTGCGTGTCAAGCGGCTCGCCACCTCACCGGCGGGCGATCATTATGCGGAAGCGCTGCGTGAGCTGTTCGATCTGGATCCGAAGAAGCCTGAGGCCGTGAGGAGGGTGGACCTGTGAAGCTGGGAACCCGTCGAAGCCTCATGGCGACGACCCAGTCGCAGATGATCGCCGATCTCTACACGGCGAAGACCGGCAGGGAGATCGAGCTGGTCGGCATCACGACGTTCGGCGACGTGACCAAGGCCCAGCTGTCGCAGCTCGGCGGCACGGGCGTGTTCGTCAGCGCGCTGCGCGACAAGCTGGTCGAGGGTGAGATCGACTTCGCCGTCCACTCGCTGAAGGACCTGCCGACCAAGCAGGATCCTCGCTTCACGCTGGCCGCGCTTCCCGAGCGCCACGACGTGCGCGACGCGCTGGTGGGCAGGACGAAGTTCGCCGACCTCGCCCCTGGCGCGAAGGTGGGCACAGGGTCGCCGCGCCGCATCGCGATGCTGCGCGCGCTGCGCCAGGACCTCGACTACGTGCCGATCCGTGGCAACGCCGACACCCGCATCGGCAGGGTCACCTCGGGCGAGCTCGACGCCGTCGTTCTGGCCGCCGCCGGCCTGACCCGCATCGGCAGGCAGGGAGAAATCTCCCAAATCTTCGAAGTCGAAGAGCTGCTGCCCGCACCTGGGCAGGGCGCTTTGGCCGTAGAGTGCCTTTCGACCCGGTCTGACCTGGTCGACTTCCTCAGCGTGCTCGACGACCCGCGGACCCGTTCCGCGGTGACGGCCGAGCGCGCGGTGCTGTCCGCTCTCGAGGCGGGATGCTCGGCCCCGGTCGGCGCCTTCGCCCTCGATGACGGGCACACGCTGAACCTGACCGCAGTGGTCGTCTCGCTCGACGGCCGCGAAGCGGTGCGCAAGTCCGCCGCCGGTTCTCCTTCGGAGGCCATGGAGCTGGGCCGTGATCTCGCGGCCGCCATGATCGCCGAGGGGGCCGACAGATTGATGGGGGAGCAATCCCATTGAGCTCCGATAGTCCAACCTCCGCTTTCGTCGCCTTCGTGGGCGCGGGTCCAGGCGACGCGGGCCTCCTTACGCTGCGCGGCGCCGAGCTGCTGGGCAGGGCCGACGCCGTCGTGCTCGACCAGGAGGCCTTCGAGCCGCTGCTCAAGCACTGCAAGGAGGGCGTCGAGGTCGTCCAGGGCGACTTCGTGAGGCGTGCCAAGGCCGGCCAGCTCGTCGTGCGCCTGTGCGAGGGCGACCCGATGCTGTTCTCCTCGATCACCGAGGAGGTCGCGGCCTGCACCGCCGCGGAGGTGGACTTCGAGATCGTGCCGGGCGTGCCGCCCGCCACGGCCGTGCTCACGTACGCCGGCATCCCTCCCGCCTCCGACGTGCCCGAGTTCAGGATCGTCGACGCCGCGCAGGAGCAGGACTGGGCCTCCCACGCCGCCTGCCCCGGCACGCTGGTCATCTACAACGGCATCGAGCAGGCCGTCGCCATCGGCAAGGCGCTGATCTCGCACGGCAAGCCCGACGCCACGCCCGTCGCCGTCAGCAGCGCGGGCACCACGACCGAGCAGTACACGGTCGCCACCACCCTCGCCAGGCTGCAGCCCGACCTCAAGCACGCGGGGTTCACCGAGCCCGCGCTGATCGTGGTCGGCGAGGCGGTCGGCCTGCGCGACCAGCTGTCGTGGTTCGAGACCAAGCCGCTGTTCGGCTGGCGGGTGCTCGTGCCGCGCACCAAGGAGCAGGCCGCGGGCCTGTCGGAGCAGCTGCGCTCCTACGGCGCGGTGCCCGAGGAGGTCCCGACCATCTCGGTCGAGCCTCCGCGCACTCCCCAGCAGATGGACCGCGCCATCAAGGGCCTGGTCACAGGGCGCTACGAGTGGGTCGCCTTCACCAGCGCCAACGCCGTCAAGGCGGTGCGGGAGAAGTTCGAGGAGTACGGTCTCGACGCCCGCGCCTTCGCGGGGCTGAAGGTCGCGGCCGTGGGCGACGCCACCTCGCAGGCGCTGGTCGAGTTCGGTGTGAAGCCCGACCTGCTTCCCACCGGCGAGCAGTCGTCCGAGGGCCTGGTCGCCGAGTGGCCGCCCTACGACTCGATGCTCGACCCGATCAACAGGGTGCTGCTCCCACGCGCCGACATCTCCACCGACACGCTGGTCGCGGGCCTGACCGAGCTGGGCTGGGAGTGCGACGACGTCACGGCCTACAGGACCGTGCGCGCCGCTCCTCCGCCCGCGCCGATCCGTGAGGCGATCAAGGGCGGCGGCTTCGACGCGGTGCTGTTCACCTCGTCCTCCACGGTCCGCAACCTGGTCGGCATCGCGGGCAAGCCGCACAACGTCACGGTGATCGCGGTCATCGGCCCGCAGACCGCCAAGACGGCCGAGGAGTTCGGGCTGCGCGTCGACGTCATGGCCGACAAACCTTCCGCTTCCGCCTTGGCCGCCGCGCTGGCCGAGTACGGTCGTAAGCAGAGGCAGGCGGCGCTGGAGGCGGGCGACATCCCGCGCAGGCCGTCGCAGAACCGCAGGGGCGCGCGCAGGCGCACCAAGTAGGGGGACCCCCATGACCGCTGAGTTTCCGGCCGCCCGTCCGCGGCGGCTTCGCCGTACGCCCGCCATGCGGCGGATGGTGACGAGCACGCGGCTGCACCCGGCTGAGCTGATCATGCCGGCGTTCGTCAAGGAGGGCATCGCCGAGCCGCAGCAGGTCGGCTCGATGCCGGGTGTCGTCCAGCACACCCGCGACTCGCTGCGCAAGGCCGTCCACGAGGCCGCGGAGGCCGGGGTGGGCGGCGTCATGCTGTTCGGCATCCCCGCGGTCAAGGACTCCCACGGCAGCGCGGCCGACGACCCCGAGGGCATCACCCAGCGGGCGCTGCGCGACGTGGTGGCCGAGGTGGGCGACGCGCTGGTGGTCATGGCGGACACCTGCCTCGACGAGGTCACCGACCACGGGCACTGCGGCATCCTCACCCCCGAAGGGGAGGTCGACAACGACGCCACGCTCGAGCGCTACGTCTCCATGGCCGTCGCGCAGGCCCGCGCGGGCTCCCAGATGGTCTCGCCGAGCGGCATGATGGACGGCCAGGTCGGCGCGATCAGGGCCGGTCTCGACGCGGCCGGCTTCTCACAGGTGCCGATCATGGCCTACGCGGCGAAGTTCACCTCCGCCTTCTACGGGCCCTTCCGCGACGCGGTCGAGACGCCCAAGGACTTCGGCGACCGCAAGGCCTACCAGCAGGATCCCGCGGGCCCCCGCGGCGAGGCCCTGCGCGAGGTACGGCTCGACCTCGCCGAGGGCGCCGACATCGTCATGGTCAAGCCCGCTCTCCTCTGCCTCGACATCCTGCGCGAGGTCCGCGACACGGTCGAGGTGCCGGTCGCCGCCTACCAGATCAGCGGCGAGTACGCGATGATCGAGGCCGCGGCCGCCAACGGCTGGATCGACCGCGACAGGGCGATCATGGAGTCGCTGGTCGCGATCCGACGCGCCGGGGCGGACCTGATTCTCACGTACTGGGCGACGGAAGTGGCCCGCCGAATCTGAGCGTGGGGGGTTTCCCGTCGGGTCATGGGACCTATGCGTTAGAGTGCGAGGACAAGTGCTGGTGTGTCCCTTGTGAAGCCTTGTCTTGTGCCCGGGGACCCTTCTTAGGCACGGGACTCGAACGGGAGACACCAATGGTGGGGGTACCACTCGCTCGGCGTACCAAAAAGAGGACGCGCCCGACGCGCATCGACACCGTCCTGCAGTACGCCGCCCTGGGGTGGGCCAGCGTGCCCGGCGCCCATCCACTGCGCCGAGGGGCACGCGCCTGTTCCTGTGACCGCATCGGCTGTCCCGACCCCGGAGCGCATCCCCTCTCGCCCGCGTGGAGCCTGCAGGCCACGACGGACACCGCCCTGCTCACGCGCTGGTGGCAGCGCGAGCCCGAAGCCAACGTGATTCTCCCCACAGGGCGGGTGTTCGACGTCTTCGACGTACCGCTGACCGCGGGCCTCAGCGCGCTGGCCCGCATGGACGCCGCAGACTTCCCCTCAGGCCCGGTCGCCTCCAACGGTGACCGGGTGCTGTTTTATGTGGCCACCAGAGGCAACCCCGAGGACGAGGACGAGTGGTGGTCCTGCAGCCTCGACGTCGCCCCCACCACGATCGACGACACGCCGGGGCTGCGCTGGCACTGCCGCGACAGCTTCGTCCTGGCGCCGCCGTCCACGCTGCCGACCGGTCAGCCGGTCTCCTGGCTGCGGGCCCCCGACGGCCGCCCGCTGCCCGACCCGCTGCGTCTGCTCGACTGGCTGGTCTGAGCGCGCGCGGCCTCCTGAGGGGGCGCCCCGTGCGGCCCGTAGGCTGGAAGGCGTGAGCCGTACACAGAACTCAGAGGAACTCTTCGAGCGCGCCCGCGCGATCGTCCCCGGCGGTGTCAACTCTCCCGTCAGGGCCTTCGGCGCCGTAGGGGGGACGCCCCGCTTCATGGCCGAGGGCCAGGGCCCCTACATCACCGACGTCGACGGCAACCGCTACGTGGACCTGGTCTGCTCGTGGGGCCCGATGATCCTGGGCCACCGCCACCCCTCCGTCGTGGCGGCCGTGTCCGAGGCGCTGTCCCACGGCCTGTCGTACGGCACCGCCACCCCCGGCGAGGTCGAGCTGGCCGAGGAGATCGTGGCCAGGATCGCCCCCGTGGAGAAGGTGCGCCTGGTCAGCTCGGGCACCGAGGCGACGATGAGCGCCGTACGGCTGGCCCGCGGCTTCACGGGCCGCTCCAAGATCATCAAGTTCGCCGGCTGCTACCACGGCCACGTCGACGCGCTGTTGGCCTCGGCCGGCTCGGGCGTGGTGACCTTCGGGCTGCCGGACACGCCGGGCGTCACGGGAGCGGCCGCCGCCGACACCATCGTCCTGCCGTACAACGACCTGGCGGCGGTGGAGGAGGCCTTCCGCACCGCCGAGGTCGCCTGCGTGATCACCGAGGCGTGCCCCGCCAACATGGGCGTGGTGCCGCCGCTGCCCGGCTTCAACCAGCGGCTGAAGGAGCTGTGCGCGGCCAACGGCGCCCTGCTCATCGTCGACGAGGTGCTGACGGGCTTCAGGGTGTCGGGCGCGGGCTGGTACGGCCTCGACCCCGTGGAGGCCGACCTCATGACGTTCGGCAAGGTCATGGGTGGCGGGCTGCCCGCCGCGGCCTTCGGCGGACGGGCCGACGTGATGGCGAGCCTGGCCCCCGAGGGCCCCGTCTACCAGGCGGGAACGCTGTCGGGCAACCCGCTGGCCACCGCGGCGGGGCTGGCGACGCTGCGCGGTCTCGACCAGGACGCCTACGCCAGGGTCGACGCGGCGGCCTCGGCCGTCTCGGCCGCAGCCTCGCAGGCGCTGGCCGCGGAGGGTGTCCCGCACCGGCTGCAGAGCGCGGGCAGCCTCTTCTCGATCTTCTTCACCGACCGGGAGGTGACCGACTTCGCCGCCGCGCAGACGCAGAACACCAAGGCCTACACCGCCTTCTTCCACGCGATGCTGGACCAGGGCGTCTACCTGCCGCCCTCGGCGTACGAGGCGTGGTTCCTGTCGGCCTCGCACGACGAGGAGGCCGTCGGGCTGATCGTCGAGGCCCTGCCCGCCGCGGCCAAGGCCGCCGCCTCTGCCGCGTAGCCTCGGGCGGCTCGGGGCCTGGTGCCCGCGTAGAGGGCTCCGGCGACGATGAGAACTCCGGCCAGCAGCTTCACCAAGGAGATGCTCTCGCCCGTCACCAGCGCCGCCGACGACAGGCCGAAGACGGGGATGAGCAGCGTGTACGGCGCGACCGTCGACGCGTCGTACCGCTTCAGCAGCCATCCCCACACCCCGAAGCCGCCCAGCGTCGAGATGAACGCCACGTAGACCAGCGAGGCCACCCCCTCCCACGCGAAGGTCAGGTGCGGCACGCCCTCCACTGCCAGTGACAGCAGCAGGAGGGGAGGGGCCGACAGCGCGCTCACCCACACCATGAAGCGCAGCGAGTCGGGCGGCGCGGCCTTGCGCTGGATGACGGTGCCGAGGCCCCAGGAGGCCGCCGCGCCGACGCACAGCAGGAAGGCGCCGACGGGACCGCCCGCGCCGAAGTCGAAGGCCACGATGGCCAGTCCCGCGAAGGCGACGGCGAGCCCCACGATCCTGCGCGTCCCCGGACGCTCACCGAGCACCACCGCCGCGAAGACCACGACGAACAGCGCCTGGGTCTGCAGCACCAGCGAGGAGAGGCCCGGCGGCATGCCTGCGCGCATGCCGACCAGGAGCAAGCCGAACTGTCCCACCCCGACGGCCGCGGCCACGCCGACTATCCACCGCCATGCCACGCCGGGCCGCCCGACGAACAGCAGCGCGGGGAAGGCGGCGAGGGCGAAGCGGAGCGCCGCGTAGAGCAGGGGAGGGAAGTGCTGGAGCCCGATCTCCATGACGACGAAGTTGAACCCCCAGACCGCGGCCAGTCCGATGGCGAGCAGGACGTGCTTGAGACGCATCCGACCATGCTCACCAGACAAGACACTTGAGCACAAGCAATACTTTCTTACGCCAAAGGTTTAGTATGGCTACATGCTCGACCTGAACCGGCTGAAGGCGCTGCACGCCGTCCACGTCTACGGGTCGGTGGGCGCCGCCGCCGACGCGCTCATGGTCACGCCTTCGGCGGTCTCCCAGCAGCTCGCCAAGCTCGAACGCGAGACCGGCGCCACGCTGCTCGAACGCAACGGCAGGGGAGTGAAGCTCACCGACGCGGCGGGCCTGCTCGCCGAGCACGCGGAGAAGATCCTCGCCCTGGTGGAGACCGCCGAGGCCGACTTCGAGGCGCTGCGAGGGGCCGTCGTCGGCAGGCTCAACGTCGGCGCGTTCCCCACCGCCGCCAGGGGGCTGATGCCGCAGGCGCTGACGCTGCTCAAGCAGCGCCACCCCGATCTCGAGGTGCATCTGACCGAGCGGGAGCCAGAGCGCCAGATCAGGGAGGTCTCGCGCGGCGAGCTCGACCTGGTCGTCGTCCAGGACTGGCTCAACAGGCCCATCGCGGTGCCCGAGGGGCTGTCCAGGGCGACGCTGCTCGACGACATCGCCGACGTCGCACTGCCCTCGACGCACCATCTGGCCGGGCGCAAGGAGATCGCGCTGGCCGAGCTGAGCGGCGACAGGTGGGTCAGCTCCTCGCCGGGCACGATCTGCCACGACTGGCTGGTCTTCACCCTGCGCAGCGCCGAGCTGGAGCCGGAGATCACCTGCATGGCCGACGAGTACCCGACCCAGCTCGCGCTGGTCGCGGCGGGGCTGGGCTGCGCGATCGTGCCGAGGCTCGGCAGGGCCTACATCCCCGAGGGCGTGCGGATGGTGCCGATCATGCCGCGACAGACGCGGCGCATCTACGCGCTGTGGCGCACCGACGCCGCCCGCAGGCCGGCCATCCGCGCCGCGGTCGAGGCCCTGGTGCACGGCAGCAAGGAGCTGGAGACGGGCTGGATCAGCTGATCGCGATCGCGACCATCCCGCCGAGGATGACCCCCGCGGCCAGCAGCCTGCGCCGCAGGTCGCCCTCGGCCAGCAACCGCCCTCCCATCACCACCGCGATCAGCACGCTCACCTCCCGCATGGGCGCGACCACGCTCACCGGCGCCAGCCTGAAGGCGAACAGCGCCAGCAGGTACGACAGCGGCACCAGCACGGCCGCCCCGAGCACCCTCGGCCAGTGCTCACGCCACACCTCGGCGACCAGGCGCCGCCTGCCGCCGCCCACGAACGGCGTGATCGCCAGCATCCTGAACATCTCGCCGAGATAGATCAGCGCCATCGGCGCGACCGCGAACTCCTTCACCATCTGGGCGTCCCAGACCGTGTACCCGGCGATGAACAGGCCCGTCATCAGCCCGAACAGCAGCCCCTTGACGTCTCCAGCGCCGCCACCGCTGAGCAGGAACACCCCGATGCCCACCAGCAGGATCCCCGCGACGCCGAGATGCGTGGGGTGCTCGCCGAGGAACAGCACGGCGACGGCGCTGGCCAGCATCGGGCCCGTGCCCCTCGCCACCGGGTAGACCACCGACAGGTCGCCGTGGCGGTAGCCGCGCTGGAGCAGCACGAAGTAGGCCAGGTGCAGCGACGCGCTCACACAGATCAGCGGCACCGCCCGCCACGACGGCATGGCGCCGGAGACCAGAGCCGCGGGCGTCCACAACACGGTCGAGGCGGCGGCGACCAGCCACAGGAACACCACGGCGTCGGCCTTGGCCGCCTGCTTGCTCAACAGGTTCCACCCTGCGTGGGAGACGGCAGCGACCAGGACCAGGGCGAGTGCGAGGGGGTTCACACGTCCACTTTCGCAGGCCGCCCGACCCCAGCGGATAGGGTGGGGCCACCATGGCTGAGACCACCGTCGTTCACCTCCTGCGGCACGGAGAAGTGCACAACCCGAAGGGCATCCTGTACGGCAGGCTGCCCGGATACCACCTGTCCGAGACGGGCCTCCAGATGGCCGAGACGGTCGCCAAGGCCGTGGCCGACCGTGACATCGTCGGCCTCTACAGCTCACCTCTCGAGCGCGCCAAGGAGACCGCCGCGCCGCTGGCCGACAAGCTCGGCCTCGAGGTCGCGATCGACGAGCGGCTGATCGAGGCGGGCAACATCCTGGAGGGCAGGCCCATCGCCCGCCTGGTCAGGAGCCCGCGCAACTACCGACACTTCTGGCATCCGGGGCGGCCGTCGTGGGGCGAGCCGTACACCGAGGTGGTGGCGCGCATGCGGTCCATGGTCGACACCGCCCGCGCGGCGAGCCGAGGGCACGAGGCGGTGCTGGTCAGCCACCAGCTGCCGATCTGGATGATCAGGGTGGCGGCCGAGGGCCGCAGGCTCTGGCACGATCCGCGTCGCCGCCAGTGCGCGCTCGCCAGCCTGACCACCTTCACCTTCGAGGGCGACCGGCTCGTCAGCATCGGCTACAGCGAGCCCGCCGCGGCGCTACTCAAGGGCGGCCCCAGCGTCCCGGGCGCGTGACCCCGCGGGTAGAGTGACAAGCTCTACCGGCTGTAGTACAAGGAGATCCTTCTCCCGTGCGCGCGAAACCACACGCCCTCGCCCTCGTGGCCCTGTTCGCCGTCTCCGGATGCGCGGGTAACGTCGGTGGCCAGCCGCAGGCGGGCGACACCAGGTTCGTCGCGGGCGACGGCAAGGTCACCGTCTTCCCCGCCGCCGACCGCAAGGCCGCGCCGGTGGTCGAGGGCGCGACGCTCGACGGCGCAAGGGCCTCCGTCGCCGCGCACAAGGGCAAGGTCGTCGTCCTCAACTTCTGGGCCTCGTGGTGCGGTCCCTGCAGGGCGGAGGCGCCGGTGCTCAAGGACATCTACGCCAAGACCAAGGCCGGCGGCGTGGAGTTCATCGGCATCGACTTCAAGGACCGCCAGGCCGACGCGCTGGCCTTCGAGCGCACCGAGCAGCCCGGCTACCCCAGCATCTTCGACCAGCCAGGCAAGGTGGCGCTCTCCTTCCAGGGCACGGTGCCGCCCGCCGCGATCCCCTCCACGTTGATCATCGACGAGCAGGGCAGGGTAGCGGCCAGGGCGCTCGGCGCCGTCAAGTACAACGACCTGCTCAAGGCCGTGACCCAGGTGCGCGATGAGTGACGTCGTCGCCTCGGGGTCGTTGCTGCTCGCCGTCCCGATCGCGGTGCTGGCGGGGCTGGTGTCGTTCCTGTCCCCCTGCGTGCTCCCGCTGGTCCCCGGCTACCTGTCGTACGTGACAGGCATGAGCGCCGACCCCAAGCGCGGCAGGCTCGTGCTCGGCACCGGCCTGTTCGTCCTCGGCTTCGCGGTGGTGTTCGTCGCGGGAGGCGCGCTGTTCGGCGGCCTCGGCTCGGCCCTGTACGGCAGCGCCGACCTGATCACCAGGATCGTCGGCGTCCTGACGATCGTCCTCGGCCTGTCCTTCATGGGCGTGATCCCCATGCTCATGCGCGACGTGCGCATCCACAGGGTCCCGAGCGCGGGCCTGGCGGGCGCGCCCCTGCTCGGCGTGGTGTTCGGCCTTGGCTGGACCCCCTGCATCGGCCCCACCCTCGCCGTCGTGCTCTCGCTCGGCTACAACGAGGGCAGCGCCGCCAGGGGCGCCTTCCTCGCCGTCGCCTACGCCGCGGGGCTCGGCCTGCCGTTCGTGATCGCCGCCCTCGCCTACAGCAAGGCGCTGCGCACCTTCCGCGCCATCCGCAAGCATTCGCAGCTCATCACCAGGATCGGCGGCGGCATGCTGGTCGCCGTCGGAGTGCTGCTCGTCACCGGAGTCTGGGGGCAGATCATCGCTGGCATGCAGACGTGGATCGGCGGATTCGAGCCGGTGATCTGATGACGGTCGACGAGCTCCAGAAGGAGACGCCCAAACCCGCGAAGCTCGGCTTCGTGGGGTGGCTGCGCTGGTTCTGGCGCACGCTCACCTCGATGAAGACCGCGCTGGTGCTGCTGTTCCTGTTCGCGCTGGCCTCCATCCCCGGCTCGCTGGTGCCGCAGCGCTCGGTCGAGCCCGACAAGGTCGCGCTGATCTACCAGAACGACCCGGCGCTGGCCGAGTGGTACGACCGCTTCTACCTCTTCGACGTCTTCACCGCCCCCTGGTTCGCGGCCATCTACCTGCTGCTGTTCGTCTCGCTGATCGGCTGCGTCCTCCCTCGTACCGGCACCTACCTGAAGGAGCTGCGCCGCAAGCCGCCCACGGCGCCGAAGAACCTTTCGCGCCTGCCATACCACGCGAGGGCCGAAGGCGAGCTCGACGTGGAGGAGGCGGCCCGCAGGCTGCGCAAGCTGCGCTTCAGGGTGGCCACGGGGCCGGGCTGGGTGTCGGCGGAGAAGGGCTACCTGCGCGAGACCGGCAACCTGCTCTTCCATGTGGCGCTGCTCGGGCTGCTGGTGGCGGTCGGGATGGGCTCCCTGTTCGGCTACCGCGGCAACGTGCTGGTCGTCGAGGGCGACGGGTTCGCCAACACCGTCGCCGCCTACGACCGCTACATGCCCGGCAGCAGGGTCTCGGCCGAGTCGCTCGAGCCGTTCTCCTTCACGCTGAAGGACTTCCAGGCCAGCTACCAGCTCGGCGGGGACAAGCGGGGCCAGGAGCTCGACTACACCGCCAAGCTCTCGGTCAACGACTCGCCCCAGTCGCCCGCCCGCGACTACGACCTCAAGGTCAACGAGCCGCTGGAGATCGACGGCACCCAGACCTACCTGATCGGCCACGGCTACGCGCCGGTGTTCAGGGTGACCGACGGCAAGGGGCAGATCGCCTTCGACGGCCCCGTGCCGTGCCTCATCGAGAGCAAGCCGACGCTCACCTCCGGCTGCGTCGTCAAGGTGCCCGACGCCCAGCCCGAGCAGCTGGGCTTCCTGCTGCAGTTCCTGCCGACCAGCGTGCAGCTCACCGACGGCAGCCACGTCTCGGCCTTCCCCGGCCAGCTGAACCCGCAGGCGAAGATCGTCGGGGCCTTCTCCGGCGATCTCGGGGTGCGCTCGGGCAAGCCGCAGTCGGTCTACCAGCTGGCGCCCGACGACGTCATGAAGAAGCTGAAGCCCCTGGCCATGGGGTCGAAGGCGCCGCCGCCCCTGGCGGTCGGGCAGTCCTTCGACCTGCCGGAGAAGCTGGGGAAGATCGAGTTCACCGGTGTGAAGGAGTGGATGACGCTCCAGATCGCTCACGACCCTGGACGCATGCCGGCACTGCTGGCCTCTGCGCTCGCGACCGTCGCCCTGGTGATGTCGCTCATGATCCGCCGCCGCCGCGTGTTCGTCCGGATCACGGACGGCGCGGTCGACGTGGGCGGTCTGACGCGCACCGAGGGGTCGGGCACGGGCTTCGGCGAAGAGTTCGCCGACATCGTCAAGGCCCTATCCGCAGGAGAGAAGGATGTCCGCTGAGCAACTCGCAGGACTGAGCGACGACCTCGTCCTCGGAGCCGTCCTGCTGTACCTGGCCGCGATGATCGGGTTCGCGCTGGAGCTGGCCTTCGGCCGCGCCCGCACGAACACCGGCGCCACCGCGCTCACCGTCACCGAGCCGGGCGTCAAGGAGAGCGTCGCCGCAGGCTCCTCCATGGCCGCGGGCTCCTCCGCGGCCGCCCGCCCGTCAGGGGGGAGCGGCGAAGGGGCCGAGGCGGGGGCCACTGCGGTCGTCAGCCCGCCGGAGCCGCCGTCGTGGGCCCCGAGGGCCGGCACGGCCGGCCTCGTGTTCGGCTGGGTGGGCCTGGCGGCCAACCTCGGCTCCGTCGTCACCCGCGGGCTGGCCGTCGGCCGCTGGCCGTGGGGCAACATGTACGAGTTCGTGGTGGCCATCTGCCTCGCGGCGGTGGCGGCCTTCCTCGTCACGCAGCTGCGCAGCAACGTCCGCTTCCTCGGCGCCTTCGTCATGGTGACGGCCGCGCTCGGTCTCGGCTTCGCCGTCATCTGGCTCCACGTGCAGGCAGGGCCCGTCGTGCCCGCGCTGAACTCGTACTGGATCGCCATCCACGTCTCGGCCGCCGTCATCGCCAGCGGCCTGTTCACGGTGGCGGGCGTCTCCGGCATCCTCTACCTGGTCCGCCGCGAGGGCTTCTCGCGCCTGCCCACCAGGACCGACCTGGAGAGGGTCGCCCACAGGGCGATCGTGCTCGCCTTCCCCGTGTGGACCTTCGCCGTCATCGCCGGCGCCCTGTGGGCCGACAAGGCGTGGGGCCGCTACTGGGGCTGGGACCCCAAGGAGATCTGGGCGTTCATCACCTGGATCGTCTACGCCGGCTACCTGCACGCCCGCGCCACGGCGGGATGGAAGGGCCGCGCCGCGACCATCGTCCAGCTGGTGGCCTTCGCCTGCCTGCTGTTCAACCTGGTGGGCGTCAACATCTTCCTCGGCGGCCTGCACAGCTACGCCGACGTCGGCGGCTGAGCGGCCGCTCTCTCCACCGAGTACGGCAGGCGGTGACCGGGGCCACCCCGGTCACCGCCTGCCGTCCGTCCTCCACGCGTGCTCCAGCGGGACTTCGCGCCCCGCCGTCACGTGGAGGCTAGTCGTCGTCGCGCATGCGCCGATCGAGGTCGCGCAGGAAGTCGGGGTCGTCGTCGGGGCCGCGGGGCGGCTCGGCCACGTCCATGATCGAACGGCCGGGCATGCGCAGCGGACGGGAGCTCAAAGGACGGCCGAGCAGTAGCCAGAAGACGCTGCCGACCAGGGGCACGAGGACGATGACGAGGACCCAGAGAATCTTCGGCAGGTTCCTGGTCTCCTTCTCCGGGGTCGTGATGACGTCGAACAAGGAGTAGAGCCAGAAGGCCAGCACCGCCAGGCCGAGAAGCACGCTAGGCATGCCCGCACTGTAGGCCATGGAACGTGTGATCGTGTCGCCGAGCTGCCCCATTTCGGATGACTCGGGAAGATCGACGTCGTACGGTGGAGTCTGGTTCCCGGCAGTTCGATCAAGGAGTCGCCGGCCGGCGACCGCGGGTCTCGGGCGCGGCGGGCTCCAGGGTCGTGGAGAGGTGCGATGGCCTTTTCTGACGATGGGCGGTCAGGCGACAGGGGCCGTCATCGGCGGGGGAGTCGTTGGTGGCGGCGGGGTTCCTACCTCTCCTCCCGCCGTTCCGACGCGCCGCGCGAGTCGTTCTGGGCCGGAGACATGCCCGAGCGCGACGACGAGCAGCCGGGCTCCCTGTGGGGGCTGTTCGGCGGCCGTCAGGACAGGAACCGCGACAAGCGCGGCCGGCGGCGAGCGCAGGACCGGCCGGACGCCGAGCGGGAGAGCGTCCAGGGGCGGCCGCGGGAGGAGCCGAGGCGTTCGTGGACGGCGGGCACGCAGGGGCAGCCCGCGGGCGGCGCATGGGACAGGGGCCCGAGCGGCAGCCACGACGCTCCTCCCAAGGAGGAGAAGAGCTCGCGCTACGCGGCCTCGGTCATCGACAGGCCGCAGTACACCTGGCAGGACTTCGAGCGGATCGACGCGCGCCCCAGGGCGCAGCCCAACAGGCCCGACACGCCCGCCCAGGGCGACGGCCTGGCCCACTGCGGGCGGCTCGAGGGCATCCTGCACCGGCAATGGGACGCGAGGCAGGGACCGCCCTCCGCCGACGCCGTGCGAGCCGTGGAGAGCCTGGCCAGGCTCCCTGAGCGGCTCAAGGAGCTGCTCGCCGAGGGGCTCGAGGGCATCTACGTCGGCGAGGGCGGCGTGCCCGACCTCGACGACATGGGCTACCTGAGGGGCGCGCCCCTGCCCTCGGGACGGGCCTCCTGGGACATCTGCGCGGGCGCGTACGGCGACCGCAAGATCGTCGTGGGTGACCGTCCCTCGCCCACGCCCGACGTGATGATGCACGAGGTGGGTCACGCGATCGACGACGTCGACTCCCCTCACGGGGATTGGGTGTCGGACTCGCCGGAGTTCATGGCACTCTACGAGCAGGCCCAACCCCTGCTGGCCTCCTCCTTCCACCGCCAGGGCGACGGACTGGGCCGCAAGGAGTTCTTCGCGGACGCCTTCGCGGCGATCGCATCGCGCCAGCGTCCCGCCCTGGTCGACATGCTGGGCGGTGACACGCGGATGGCGCTCGATGTCATGTTGTTCTTCAACCGGCGCTACGGAATCTAGGTGATCAGCCATGTACGTGATCCGGCTCGCTGACGGGACTCTGCGCGTCCCGCAGAGCCTGACCAGCGAAGACGGGCGGCTCATCGGCAACGCGTACGTCGAGGTGGAGCCCGGCGATCCGGACTACGAGCGGTGGCTGCCCGAGGCGCTGACCGAGGAGGAACTGGCCGAGCGGAGGCGGCGCTGGGAGGAGGAGAACGACGAGCTGGAGCGGGCGTTCCTCGCGTTCAAGTCACAGCAGGAAGAGACCTGAACCCTCATCGAGGGAGGCGGGGCATGGCGGCTCGTCGTGCTGACCATGCGACGTGGCGGCGGCCGGCCGGAGTCCGCTGGAGCGGCGTGGGGGACGGGCCTCGGCCACGGACGGCGGGTGGGCCTGGGCGCGCCTGCCGTACGCGCTGATCATCCGCACCGGTGACCCTGCGGGTTGTGACTAGCAGGATCACCGGCTGACGGAACGTCAGACGCGCGGGGACTCACCAGGCCGGTCGGCCGTAAGGACGTCCTCGCCACGCAGAAGGGCGTGTACTTCCGATTCGCGGAAGCGACGGTGCCCTCCGGGGGTACGGATGCTACTGATGCGGCCTGCCGCGGCCCAGCGCGTCACCGTCTTTGGGTCTACCCGGAAGAGGGCGGCTACCTCTCCCGGCGTCAGCAGACGCTCGCTGCTACTCTCCACCAATCTCTCCCCCTCGCATCCCGCTTCCTGCCAGCGGGCGGACAGGTACCCAGTGTGTCGAGCGAACCCTGATTTATCCGTGCTTTTCTACAAAGATCACGGGTTGTTATCAGCTGACTGCCCGATTGTTATATGATAGAGCCTCTTTGGGGCTCTCGTGGGTGTTTCTTTACGAAAGCGCCTAACTGGGAACAGTAGCAGCGCTCGCGCCCGGTGCGTAGAGCGACCGCCCGAAGGGCCGAGTAACCTCGACGTTGTGCGTCCTGTACTCGTTTACACCGCGTCGCGGATCGGGCTGTTTCTCGTGACCCTGGGTGTGCTCTACCTGCTGAACCTTCGCGACCCGCTGCTGCTGATCGCGGTGGCGTTCGTGATCAGCGGGATTGCCAGCTACGTCCTGCTGTCCAAGCAGCGTGACGCCGTGAGCGCACGCATCAGTGACAAGGTCGACCGGCCGAAGCCGGAGGACGACTAGGGCAGGGGGAACATGCCAATCCGGGCATGGTACTCCCGTCCGAGTCGCGTTGTGTCACTACCAACGAGTAGTCCGCCCGCGTGCGCCAGAAATGCCTTGACTCCGATGCCACGCTCACGTCCCGGATTCCAGCTGAGCGCCTTTCCCGTGACGGGATGAATGGCGGCGATCCCCTCACGTGGCACCGCGCCGGGGCCGGCGGAGTCGCGCCCGCTCGGATTGTCCATCCAGCGCTGGTGTCCGCCCACGTAGACGGCTGACCCCGTCACTGACACCGAGTAGAGCGAATCGCCACCCGTGTGGTTGACCCAGGTGGGCCTGACGCGCTCGCCACGGGCGTAGGTCTCGAACCTGGCCGCGGTGTCGCAGAGCTTCCTCCTGCCGCCGGGCCCGCCCGTCGTGACGACGGCGAAGTAGCTGCCGTCGGGGGCGAAGTCGAGCCCGCGCACGTAGGAGGGGAAGACGTCCATGCAGTCGGCGGCGTAGGCGTCGGTGCGCCAGTCGGCGACCTTCGCGCTCACCCCCCCGACGTCGACCAGGCCGAGCTGCGGCCTCGACAGCCCGTTCAGCGTCGTGAAGGTGCCGTCGACGGCCAGGCGGTCGCGGCTCACCGCGAGCGCGTGGACCTTCACCCTCGGGGTGCGCGGGTGGCCCGGCGTGATCGCGAAGCTGGAGTCGGCCACACCTGTCGTGGCGCTGAGCCTGGCCAGCGCGAGCCGCGGTCGGGTGAAGTCGCCGCCCACGTAGAGCTTCGACCCCTTCCTGGCGAGCGTGGAGACCGTGCCGCCGCTCACCCTGGGATCGAAGCTCCGTACGGCGGAGCCGTCGGAGAGGCGCAGCCGTACGAGCCCCGCGCCGCCGACGTAGACGGTGCCGCCCGCGCCCTCGGCCAGCGCGTTGACGGGCGAGGACATCACGGGGGCGAAGTGCGGGAGGATCTCGCCGGTGCGCAGGTCGTAGGCGAAGAGATTGGCACGGTCCAGCGTCGTGGAGCCGCGCGCGTCGCTCACCTCGCTGAAGGAGCCGCCGACGACGACCGTGTCGCCGACCAGCGCGATGGCGTTGACGATGCCGTCGAGCACGTGGGGTGTGGTGTCGACGGGGTTGGCCGACACCACGCGTGCGTGCGCGATGGGGGAGACGGCGACGAGCGCCGCGAGGGTGGTCCGGGCAAGCATTCGCCAAGTCTTAGCAGACTGTGAGTAATCGAGCGACTACTTCCGGTTTATTGCCGCTAAAGCCCTAGGCTTGTCCCATGACCCGCGCACAGTTGGACAAGCAGCCGCATGAGGTCGCCGCGATGTTCGATCGCACGGCCCGGCGATACGACCTCGTGAACGACGTCATCTCGCTCGGCCAGGTGCGACTGTGGCGCAAGGCAGTCGCCGAGGCCGTCGACGCGGGTCCCGGCGAGATCGTGCTCGACCTCGGAGCGGGCACCGGCACCTCCACCGACGCCTTCACCAGGCTGGGCGCTCGCGCGATCGCCTCCGACTTCTCCATCGGCATGCTGAGCACCGGTGTCAGGCGCAGGGGGCGCAACGCGCTCACCGGCCCCGGCCTGCCGTTCATCGCGGGTGACGCGCTGAACCTGCCGTTCGCCGACAACGCCTTCGAAGCCGTGACGATCTCGGTGGCGCTGCGCAACGTGCACGACACCGAGCAGGCCCTGCGCGAGATGCTGCGCGTCACCAAGCCGGGCGGCAAGCTGGTGATCCTCGAGTTCTCCCACGTGACGGTCAAGTCGTTCGACCTGGTCTACCGCGAGTACCTGATGAAGATGCTGCCCAAGGTGGCCAAGGTCTTCGGCTCCAACGACGACTCCTACGAGTACCTCGCCGAGTCCATCAGAGACTGGCACGACCAGCCGGCCCTGGCCAGGATCATCCAGAGGGCCGGCTGGGAGCGGGTGGCGTGGCGCAACCTCAACCTGGGCATCGTCGCCCTGCACAGGGGCTACAAGCCCCAGGGTTGAACCACTTCCATCGTCACCAGGCCGCCGTTGGCAGGGTGCTGATAGAAGACGACCGCCTGCGCCAGACAGGCGGTCCTGATCTCGGCCGCGTAGTCCTCGAGCAGTTCGAGGCTGAGCCCCGAACGCAGCCCGAGGAGCAACAGCACGCTGGCGCCCTCCACGCTCATCCTGAGCACGAGCGGGAGGCGGCCTCTCGTCGTCCGCATCGAGGTTCTTCTGGCCAGCCCCTGGAAGCGGTGGCGCACGATCACCGAGACGGCGTAGCCGACGATCTCCCGTCTGGCCTGTGGCGTGCCCGCGCACGCGAGGGCGACGCCGACCAGCGCCATCCCCGCGGTGACCGCGTTCGTCCACACCGCCACCTGCGCGGTGGCCATCGCGGTCAGCCCGAAGGCCGCCACCTCCGACCGCCACCTGAACAGCGCTCCGAGGAAGGCCGGCAGGTCCCGTGCCTGCGGTATGTGCGGGTGGTTTCGCGGGTGCCCCTCACCGGGCGGCCCGCCTGCTGTTAAGTGGTGGTCCGAAGAGCTCCAGAGGAGGAAGCTCCCCTTGCGCGACACGCGCCTGGGGGTGACTCTGGTCATGTCTCAAGGCTCCGATGTCCTGTCGTAGGTGCGCGGGTGCTGCGGGACCTTACGGGCGGATGGGTCGCGACCATCCGCCCGCGTCGTCTGCGTGGACATCCGGCTCGATGGGCCCGTGGGGAGGCGCTCGCGTCTTCATCCGATTCACCGCATTTCGCGCTGCAGAGGCTAGGATGGAGATTTCCCTCCGGGAAGTGTCGTGCAATTCCCGCTGGGATTATTGGAGAGATGCCCGCCTTGAGAAGGGTTCAACCCTTCCGAGTGGTGGGTAGTACTTCGACACGCTTGTGAGGAGAGCTGAGTGGCGCGGGAGCCGAGCCCCACCGTCAGCCGACGCCGACTCGCCGCAGAGCTGCGTCGACTCCGCGAGGATGCCCAGGTAACGGGAACACAGGTCGCCCAGGTGCTCGACGGGTCGTCCTCCAAGGTGTCCCGCATGGAAAAGGCCCAGGTCATCGCCCACAAGGACGACGTGGCACTCCTGGCCGACTTCTACCACGTCTCCCCAGCCGCCCGGGCGGAACTCCTGGCCCTGGCCGAGGAGGCCGAGGGCAAGGGGTGGTGGGACGCCCTGGACTCCATCTCGGAGTCCTACGCGAACTTCATCGGCCTGGAATCCGGCGCCGAGACCATCTTCACCTGGCAGAACGTGATCTTCCCCGGCCTGCTGCAGACTTCCGACTACGCCCGTGCGCTGATCGGGTTCGGCGACGCGTGGAGCGCTCTTTCTCCCGCCCAGACCGAGCGGCTGGTGCGGGTCAGGGCGCGGCGAGCGGGTGTGCTCGAGGAGGCGAATCCGCCACAACTCACCGTGCTCCTCGAGGAGTCGGTTCTGATGCGCAGGTTCGGTTCACCGGAGGTGATGCATGACCAGCTCCGCCACGTTCTCGATGTCGCCACCCGCCCCAATGTCTCGGTGCGGGTCGTGCCGCTGGAGCGCTCCTCGCCTTTCCACAGTTTCGTGCTGCTGAAGTTTCCGCAGCGCAAGGGTCTTGGCGACATGCACGACGACCTGGTCTACATCGAGAACGCCACGGGGGCCATATTCGACGAGAACGAGGAGCACACCTTCGCCTACGAGCGCGTCTTCTTCCAGGTGTCCACCGCGGCGCTGTCCGAGGAGGACTCGCTGAAGCTCATCGGCGAGCACGCGCGGTGAATTTCCGGCTCACTGTCGGGGTATGCCCATTTTGGCCCCCGATAGTGAGGATATGCCCATGGAGTCAACGACCTCAGACGAGATCGTGTGGCGCAAGAGCAGCTTCAGCAATATCAGCGGCGAGTGCGTGGAAGTGGCATGGACCGACGGCGGAGTGCTGGTGCGTGACTCCAAGCAGCCGGAAGGCCACGTCCTGAGCTTCACGCGCGCTGAATGGGCCGCCTTCCTCGCCCGGGTCAGGCACGGCGAGTTCGACACCCCCGAGGTCGATATGTTGGCCGAAGGGTGATCTTGTCGGCTTAGGTTGGCGAAGGTGGCATAACCGCCGCGAAAGAGCACAATGCCCCCTCCTTCAGGACGCCGGGGGCTCTAGCCGTGCAATAGGGACAGGTGGGCCAAAAACCCGCCAGTACCATAGCTCAATGGCAACATTCATCTAACCTCGGAGTGCCGATCTGGTAACTTCGCCTGCAGCTTCTGTGATCACTGGGATTCAATCCACCAGGATTGGCGTCATTGTCAGCCGCGGGCGATTCGCCGACGCATCGCCGCGCCTACTTGCCATTGGATGAGACGTGAACAGTGTGGTGGTGGGGGAGTTCCTCCCGAGTGATTCCTCCGGTGACGCGGGCGCCGAGTCGCGAGCGATCGCTTCGTGGCGGAAAAGCACCTTCAGCGGCCCCACTGGCGAGTGCGTGGAGGTCGCTCCTGCCGCCGACGGTGGGGTGATGGTGCGGGACTCCAAGAACCCCGGCGGTGCCGTCCTGGCGTTCACCACCGGCGAGTGGCGGGCCTTCCTGGCAGGGGTCCGCAACGCCGAGTTCGACCTCTGACCCCCCATTTGATGCACGAGTCAAGGCCCTCTGTCGCTGACGGGGGGCCTTCCGTATGGGCCAACCGTGTACCCGCCTGCCACCTGGTGCCGGAAAAGCGCTAGACTTCCAGCCGACAAAGTTTGTGAAGAGCTTCACAAAGGAACGAAGGCCCACACTCCGCGGCCAACAAGCGTGTAGGACAGGACAGGTCCGTGACCGTGCCAGCTGACAGCAGGCAAGCGCAGGAGCTCGCCGTGAGCGCGCGAGGAACCAGCCAACCAGCGGCGAGGCGGGCGCGACCATGAACGCGGTTGACGCCGACGTCATCGTCGTCGGCGCAGGTCCCGCCGGATCGGCGACGGCGTTCTATCTCGCCCAGGCCGGGCTCGACGTGCTGCTTCTCGAGAAGACCCGCTTCCCCCGCGAGAAGGTCTGCGGTGACGGGCTGACCCCGCGGGCGGTCAAGCAGCTCATGAACATGGGCGTCGACATCGACGCGCCTGGATGGGTCAGGAACAAGGGCCTGCGCGTCGTGGGCGGCGGCGGTCGCTACGACCTCGACTGGCCGCAGCTCGACAGCTTCCCCGACTTCGGACTGGTGCGCACCAGGCAGGACTTCGACCAGGTCGTCGCCGCCACCGCGGTCAAGGCCGGTGCCCGTCTGATGGAGGGCGTCAACGTCACGGGGGCGATCCTCGACGACCGCAGCGGGCACATCGTCGGCGTCACGACCAAGGACGGCGCCTCCTACCGCAGCCGCGTGGTGGTGGCCGCCGACGGCAACTCCACCAGGCTCGCCCTGGCGATGGGGCTGTACAAGCGGGAAGACCGTCCGATGGGCGTGGCCGTAAGGACCTACTTCGAGTCTCCTCGTCACGACGACGACTACCTGGAGATCTGGCTGGAGCTCTGGGACGAGGAGACGCTGCTGCCCGGGTACGGGTGGGTGTTCGGCGTGGGTGACGGCACCTCCAACGTGGGCCTCGGGCTGCTCAACACCAGCGACGCGTTCAAGAACATCGACTACCGCGACCTGCTGAAGCGGTGGACGAGGAACATGCCGGCGGAGTGGGGCTTCACCGCGGAGAACATGACGACCCCGATCAGGGGCGCCGCGCTGCCGATGGCGTTCAACAGGCAGCCTCACTACACCCGGGGCCTGGTGCTCGTGGGCGACTCGGGTGGCGCGATCAACCCGTTCAACGGTGAGGGCATCGCCTACGCGATGGAGACGGGCGAGGTCGCCGCCGAGGTGATCGCCAAGGCGCTGCGCGGCACCACCGCCGCCCAGCAGGAGCGAATCCTGCGAAGCTACCCGCAGGTGCTCAAGGACGCCTACGGCGGATATTTCACGCTTGGCAGGTGGTTTGTCGAAGCAATTGGGAAGCCTGGCGTGATGAGCTTCGGCACGCGGCATGGTCTGCACCACCCCAGGCTGATGCGCTTCGCCCTCAAACTCCTTGGTAATCTCACCGACCGGCGAGGCGATGCGTCAGACCGGATCATCAACGCTCTCGCGAAGGTCGCCCCACCAGCATGAACCGTTCATCCACCCGGCACACTTACAGTTCAGTCTGCGCGCCCGCGCGCGTGGAGATGGGAGAGGAGGCGTAGCGATGGATCTTTATGTGCCCATCCTGGTGCTCGCCATTGTCGCGGGGGGCTTCGCGCTCTTCTCGGTGGCGATCGCTCCGTTCACCGGTCCCAAACGCTGGAACCGCGCGAAGCTCGACGCCTACGAGTGCGGCATCGAGCCGACGCCCCAGCCTGTCGGTGGCGGACGCTTCCCGCTGAAGTACATGATCACCGCGATGCTCTTCATCGTGTTCGACATCGAGATCATCTTCCTTTACCCGTGGGCCGTGTCGTTCGACATGCTCGGGGTCTTCGGGCTGGTCGAGATGGTGCTGTTCATCGTCACCGTGCTCGTGGCCTATGCCTACGTGTGGCGCCGCAAGGGTCTGGACTGGGACTAGATAATGGGACTTGAAGAGAAACTCCCGAGCGGGTTCATCCTCAGCACGGTCGAAGCGGCCGCCGGGTGGGCCAGGAAGAACTCCGTGTGGCCGGCCACGTTCGGCCTCGCCTGTTGCGCGATCGAACTGATGGCAACCGGTGCATCGCACTACGACCTGGCGCGCTTCGGCATGGAGCGCGCTTCGGCGTCTCCTCGCCAGGCCGACCTGATGATCGTCGCCGGCCGCGTCTCGCAGAAGATGGCGCCGGTGCTGCGCCAGATCTACGACCAGATGGCCGAGCCCAAGTGGGTCATCGCGATGGGCGTGTGCGCCTCCAGCGGCGGCATGTTCAACAACTACGCCATCGTGCAGGGCGTCGACCACATCGTGCCCGTCGACATCTACCTGCCGGGGTGCCCCCCGCGGCCCGAGATGCTGATCGACTCGATCGTGAAACTGCACGACAAGATCCAGAACATGAAGTTCGGCGCGCACCGCGCCAAGCAGATCGAGGAGCTCGAGCTGCAGGCGCTCCGCACGCTGCCCCTGATCAACCAGGAGGCCTCCAAGTGAGCGAGAACCTCCCCGAGGTGCCCAAGGAGCAGGTGCCCGAGGAGCCGGTGGCCCGCCAGGGCATGTTCGGCGCCAGTGGCACCGGCGACACCTCCGGCTACGCCGGCCTCGTCGTACGGCGGGCGCCCCGCCTGTCGACCCCCCGCCCCTACGGCGGCTACTTCGACGACGTCGTCGACAAGCTCGAGTCCTTCGTCGAGGACGGCGTCGAGCGCGTGGTCGTCGACCGCGGCGAGCTGACCCTCCACGTGAAGCGCGAGAAGCTGGTCGAGATCTGCCAGCGCCTGCGCGACGAGCCCGAGCTGCGCTTCGAGCTCAGCCTGGGCGTGAGCGGCGTCCACTACCCGCACCTGACGGGCGAGGAGCTGCACGCGGTCATCCACCTGTGCTCCATCACGCACAACAGGCGCATCCGCGTCGAGGTGAGCGCGCCCGACTCCGATCCGCACATCCCCTCGACGGTCGGCGTCTACCCGACGCACAACTGGCACGAGCGCGAGACGTACGACTTCTTCGGGATCATCTTCGACGGTCACCCCGCGCTGACCAGGATCATGATGCCGGACGACTGGGACGGTCACCCGCAGCGCAAGGACTACCCGCTCGGCGGCATCCCCGTCGAGTACCGCGGCGCCGAGGTCCCCTCCCCGGACAACAGGAGGTCATACGCGTGAGCACCGGATATGACGAGGCGACCGAGGGCAAGGTCTACTCGGTCAACGGCGCCGACTGGGACGACGTCGTCGGCGCGGTGCGCGACTCCGAGGACGAGCGCCTGGTCATCAACATGGGCCCGCAGCACCCTTCCACGCACGGCGTGCTCAGGTTGATCCTCACTCTCGACGGCGAGTCGGTCACCGAGGCCCGTACCGGCATCGGCTACCTGCACACCGGCATCGAGAAGAACATGGAGTACCGGACGTGGACCCAGGGGACCACGTTCGTCACCCGCATGGACTACCTCGCGCCGCTGTTCAACGAGACCGCGTACTGCATGGGCGTGGAGAGGCTGCTCGGCATCGAGGACCGCATCCCCGAGCGGGCGCAGGCCATCCGCGTCATGATGATGGAGCTCAACCGGATCTCCTCGCACCTGGTCGCGATGGGCACGTTCGGCATGGAGCTGGGCGCGACCACGCCGTTCCTCTTCGGCTACCGCGACCGTGAAATGATCATGGACCTGTTCGAGTACATCACGGGTCTGCGGATGAACATGGCCTACGTCAGGCCGGGCGGCGTCAGCGTCGACCTGCCGGCGGGCACGGTCGACAAGGTCGGCGAGTTCCTCAAGGAGATGCCCAAGCGCATCAGGGACACCCGCAAGCTGCTCGACGAGAACCCGGTCTACACCCGCCGTACCAAGGACGTGGCCTACCTCGACCTGACCGGCTGCATGGCGCTCGGCATCACCGGCCCCATGCTGCGGGCCGCCGGCCTGCCGTGGGACCTGCGCAAGTCGCAGCCCTACTGCGGCTACGAGACCTACGACTTCGACGTCGCCACGCAGCAGAGCTGCGACGTCTACGGTCGCTACCTCGTCCGCATGCAGGAGATGGAGGAGTCGCTCAAGATCATTGAGCAGGCCCTCGACCGCATCGCGGGACCGCTGAAGAACAAGCCGGTCATGATCGAGGACAAGAAGATCGGCTGGCCCGCGCAGCTCGCGCTGGGCCCTGACGGCTTCGGTAACTCGCCCGACCACATCGCGCACATCATGGGCAGCTCCATGGAAGCGCTGATCCACCACTTCAAGCTGGTCACCGAGGGCTTCAGGGTCCCGGCAGGCCAGGCGTACGCGGCGGTGGAGTCCCCCCGCGGCGAGCTCGGCGCGCACGTGGTCAGCGACGGCGGCACCCGCCCGTACCGCGTGCACTTCCGCGAGCCGTCCTTCACGAACCTGCAGGCCGTACCGGCAACCTGCGAGGGTGGCCAGGTCGCCGACGTCATCGCGGCTGTGGCATCCATCGACCCGGTCATGGGAGGTGTTGACCGGTGAGTTACTCGCCGGACGTCCGGGAGCGTCTCGAGAGAGACGCCAAGGAGATCATCGGGCGCTACCCGAAGACGCGCTCGGCTCTGCTGCCGCTGCTGCATCTGGTGCAGTCGGAGGACGGTTACGTCTCCGAGCACGGGCAGGAGTTCTGCGCGGAGATGCTCGGCCTGAGCAAGGCCGAGGTCACCGGTGTCGCGACCTTCTACACGATGTACAAGCGCAAGCCGATGGGCGACTACCACGTAGGCGTCTGCATCAACTCGCTGTGCGCCGTGCTGGGCGGCGACCAGATCTGGGAGGAGCTGTCGGAGCACGTCGGCGTCGGCCACGACGAGACGACCTCCGACGGCAAGGTGTCGCTCGAGCGCCTCGAGTGCAACGCCGCCTGCGACTTCGCGCCCGTGATGATGGTCAACTGGGAGTTCTTCGACAACCAGACGCCCGAGTCGGCCAAGCAGCTCGTCGACGACCTGCGCGACGGCAAGAGCGTCTCGCCCACTCGCGGTCCGAAGAAGCTCTGCACCTTCAAGGAGGCCTCGCGGGTGCTCTCGGGCCTGCCCGACGACCTGGCCGGTGACGGCCCGTCGGCGGCAGGTCCCTCGCTCGAGGGACTGAAGGTCGCCAAGGCCAACGGATGGAAGGCCCCCGAGGCATGAGTACCACCCTTACTCCGGTCCTCACCGCGAACTGGGACCAGGCCAACTCCTTCACGCTGGAGGGCTACGGGCCCTACGACGCGGCGAAGAAGGCGCTCGGCATGGACCCCGACGCGGTGATCCAGGCCGTCAAGGACTCCGGTCTGCGCGGCCGAGGCGGCGCGGGCTTCCCCACCGGCATGAAGTGGGGCTTCATCCCGCAGGGCGACGGCAAGCCGCACTACCTCGTCGTCAACGCCGACGAGTCGGAGCCCGGCACCTGCAAGGACATCCCGCTGATGATGGCCAACCCGCACTCGCTGGTCGAGGGCATCATCATCACCTCCTACGCCATCCGCGCCAACCACGCCTTCATCTACGTGCGCGGCGAGGTGCTGCACGTCATCCGCCGCCTGCACGCGGCCGTGCGCGAGGCGTACGAGAAGGGCTACCTCGGCAAGGACCTCTTCGGCTCCGGCTACGACCTGGAGCTGGTCGTGCACAGCGGCGCGGGCGCCTACATCTGCGGCGAGGAGACGGCGCTGCTCGACTCGCTGGAGGGTTTCAGGGGTCAACCGCGCCTCAAGCCTCCGTTCCCAGCCGTGGCGGGCCTGTACGCGTCGCCCACTGTGGTGAACAACGTGGAGTCCGTGGCCAGTGTTCCCTCGATCATCGCGAACGGCGCCGACTGGTTCGCCTCGATGGGGACCGAGAAGTCCAAGGGCTTCGGCATCTTCTCGCTGAGCGGCCACGTCACCCGTCCCGGCCAGTACGAGGCGCCGCTCGGCATCACGCTGCGCGAGCTGCTCGACATGGCGGGCGGCATCCGCGAAGGGCACCAGATCAAGTTCTGGACCCCTGGCGGCTCCTCCACGCCGATCTTCACCGACGAGCACCTCGACGTCCCCCTCGACTTCGAGGCGGTCGGGGCGAAGGGCTCGATGCTCGGCACCCGCGCGCTGCAGATCTTCGACGAGACCACCTGCGTGGTCCGTACGGTGCTGCG
The DNA here is from genome assembly GCF_039535395.1 of Nonomuraea roseola. Taxonomy (NCBI): domain Bacteria; kingdom Bacillati; phylum Actinomycetota; class Actinomycetes; order Streptosporangiales; family Streptosporangiaceae; genus Nonomuraea; species Nonomuraea roseola. The sequence continues at coordinate 2,340,313 of NZ_BAAAXC010000015.1, read as the reverse complement.
CTGGACCGAGTTCTACGCCCACGAGTCGTGCGGCAAGTGCACGCCGTGCCGTGAGGGCACCTACTGGCTCAAGCAGGTGCTCAAGCGCCTGGAGGCCGGCCAGGGCACCGAGGACGACATCTCGCTGATCACCGACATCGCCGACAACATCCTGGGCCGCTCCTTCTGCGCCCTGGGCGACGGCGCCACCAGCCCGATCCACTCGTCGGTGAAGTACTTCCGTGACGAGTACCTCAAGCACTTCGAGGTCGGCGGCTGCCCGTTCGACCACAAGAAGTCCACCGTGTGGGGTGACAAGTGACAACGACAGCCGTAGAGACCCAGGTCGTCACCCTCACGATCGACGGCTTCCAGATCTCCGTGCCCAAGGGCACGCTGATCATCAGGGCGGCCGAGCTGCTGGGCATCCAGATCCCCAGGTTCTGCGACCACCCGCTGCTCGACCCCGCCGCCAACTGCCGCCAGTGCCTGGTCGACATCCCCGACGCGGGCAACGGCCGCGGCTTCCCCAAGCCGCAGCCGTCGTGCGCGATCGAGGTCGCCCAGGGCATGGTCGTGCAGACCCAGCTCACCTCGCCGGTGGCCGAGAAGGCGCAGCGCGGCGCGATGGAGCTGCTGCTCATGAACCACCCGCTGGACTGCCCGGTCTGCGACAAGGGCGGCGAGTGCCCCCTGCAGAACCAGGCGATGTCCAACGGGCAGGGCGAGTCGCGCTTCCACGAGCACAAGCGCACCTTCCCCAAGCCGCTCCCGCTGTCGACGCAGGTCCTGCTCGACCGCGAGCGCTGCGTGCAGTGCGCGCGGTGCATCCGCTTCTCCGACGAGATCGCGGGCGACCCGCTCATCGACTTCTTCGAGCGCGGGGCCAAGGAGCAGGTGGGTGTCGCCGACGGCAAGCCGTTCGACTCCTACTTCTCGGGCAACACGATCCAGATCTGCCCGGTCGGCGCGCTGACCAGCGGTGCCTACCGCTTCCGCGCCCGCCCGTTCGACCTGGTCTCCACCCCGAGCGCCTGCGAGCACTGCGCGTCCGGTTGCGCCCTGCGCACCGACCACCGCCGCGGGAAGGTCACCCGTCGTCTGGCCGGCATGGACATGCAGGTCAACGAGGAGTGGAACTGCGACAAGGGCCGCTTCGCCTTCACCTACGCCACGCAGCCCGACAGGCTCAAGACGCCGCTGGTCCGCAACGAGGAGGGCCTGCTGGTCCCCGCGTCGTGGCCTGAGGCGCTCGCCGTCGCGGCCGCCGGTCTGGCCAAGGCGCGCGGCAAGGCTGGCGTGCTGGTCGGCGGCAGGGTGACCGTCGAGGACGCCTACGCCTACGCCAAGTTCGCCCGCGTCGCGCTCGGCACCAACGACGTCGACTTCCGCGCCAGGCCCCACTCGGCCGAGGAGGCCCAGTTCCTGGCGCACGCGGTCGCCGGCAAGGGCATCGAGATCTCCTACACCGACCTCGAGCAGGCGCCCGCCGTCCTGCTGGTCGGGTTCGAGCCCGACGAGGAGTCGCCCATCGTCTTCCTGCGCCTGCGCAAGGCGTGGAGGAAGAAGGGCCTCAAGGTCACCTCGATCGCTCCGTTCGCCACCGAGGGCCTGGCCAAGATGGGCGGCACGCTCATCAGGACCACGCCGGGCGGCGAGGCCGACGCGCTCAACGAGCTCGGCTCCGTGGCCGAGGGCACGATCATCCTGGCGGGCGAGCGGCTGGCCGCCGTCCCCGGCGCCCTGTCGGCGCTGGTACGGCTGAGCGCCGCCTCCGGCGCGAAGCTGGCCTGGATCCCGCGCAGGGCGGGCGAGCGCGGAGCCGTCGAGGCGGGCGCGCTTCCCAACCTGCTGCCCATCGGCCGCCCGGTCGAGGACGAGTCGGCGAGGGCCGAGGTCGCCCGAGCGTGGAACGTCGGCTCCCTGCCGGCCGCCCCCGGTCGCGGCACCGACGCGATGCTCGCCGCGGCGCTGAACGAGGAGCTCGACGCGCTGCTCGTCGCGGGCGTCGACCCGCACGACCTCGCCGACACCGAGGCGGCGCTGACCGCGCTGGAGAACACGCCGTTCATCGTCAGCCTGGAGATCCGCGCCAGCGCGGTCACCGACAGGGCCGACGTGGTCCTGCCGGTCGCCGCGGTGGCCGAGAAGGCGGGGACGTTCGTGAACTGGGAGGGCAGGGGCCGCTCGTTCGAGCGCGCGCTCAGGGTCCCCGGTCTCATGAGCGACCTCGGCGTGATCGGCGCCATCGCCGACCACATGGACGTGCACCTCGGCCTGCCGGACGCCGCTTCGGTCCGCAAGGAGCTCGGCGCTCTCGGCGCCTGGCGCGGCACGCGGGTCTCGGCGCCGAACGTCAACGCCAGGGCCCAGGGCTCGCCCCAGCAGGGCGAGGCCGTGCTGGCCACCTGGCACCAGCTCCTCGACGCGGGCAGGCTGCAGGACGGCGAGCCGTACCTCGCGGGCACCGCTCGCGCCGTCGAGGCGCTGCTGTCGGAGAGCACCGCCGCTGAGATCGGCGTGGTCGACGGCGACAAGATCGTTATCGGTGAGACGGTGTCACTGCCCGTGCGCGTCGCCGACCTGCCCGACCGGGTGGTTTGGGTGCCGGCGAACTCCGCAGGCAGCTCGGTCTCGCGCGACCTGCGCGCGGTGGCCGGCGACATCGTCAAGATCGGGAGTGCTTCATGAGCCTGCCAGTCCTCGCGGTCGATCCGACCCTTGCCGACTTCGGCAAGGACCCGCTCTGGATCACCATCATCAAGGCGGTCGGCGTCTTCGCCTTCCTGATGCTCGGCATCCTGTTCGGCGTCTGGTACGAGCGCAAGCTGATCTCCCGCATGCAGAACCGCTACGGCCCCAACAGGGCGGGCAAGTTCGGCCTGCTGCAGTCGGTGGCCGACGGCATCAAGATGGGCCTCAAGGAAGACATCTTCCCCAACACCGTGGACAAGGTGCTCTACCTGCTGGCCCCGGTCATCATGGTGATCCCGGCCTTCCTGGCCTTCTCGATCACGCCGTTCGGCCCCATGGTGAACATGTTCGGCGTGCAGACGCCGCTGCAGCTGGTCGACCTGCCGGTCGCGGTGCTGTTCATGCTGGCGATGGGCGCCGTGTCGGTCTACGGCGTGGTGCTGGCCGGATGGTCGTCCCGCTCGCCGTACGCGCTGCTCGGTGGTCTGCGGTCGGCGGCCCAGGTGGTCTCCTACGAGATCGCGATGGGCCTGTCGTTCGTGGCGGTCTTCCTGTTCGCGGGCACACTGTCCACCTCGGAGATCGTGGCGGCCCAGGCCTCGGGAGGGGAGTTCTTCGGGATCCCGATGCCCTCCTGGTACGTGATCCTGCTGCTGCCGTCCTTCCTGATCTACGTGGTCTGCGCCTTCGGTGAGGCCGCCCGCATCCCGTTCGACCTGCCCGAGGGCGAGGGCGAGCTGGTCGGCGGCTTCCAGACCGAGTACTCCTCGTCGCTGAAGTTCGCGCTGATCATGATGGGCGAGTACCTGCACACGTTCACCGCCTCGGCGATGGCGATCACGCTGTTCCTCGGCGGCTGGCGTGCACCGTGGCCGATCTCGCTCTGGGACGGCGCGAACACCGGCTGGTGGCCGTTCCTGTGGTTCCTCATCAAGTTCATCCTGGTCTTCTCCTTCGTCGTCTGGGTTCGCGCCTCGCTTCCGCGAGTGCGTTACGACCAGCTGATGGCGCTGGGCTGGAAGGTGCTGATCCCGCTGAACCTGGCGTGGATCATGCTCGTCGCCACCGTCAAGCTGATGAGGACCGAGGACGGTGTCATCGACAAGACGCCAGTGATGATCATCGGAGCGATCGTCATCGTCGGAGCCTTCGCCATCTGGTGGCGCTTCGACACCGTGAACCAGCGCCGCAAGGACGCGGACAAGGCCAGGGTCGCCGCCGAATTCGAGCAGCTCGCCACCGAGCCGACGGCCGGCGGCTTCCCTGTGCCGCCGCTTGACCTGCCGCACTACCACGGGGTGGAGCGCAAGGAGGTTCCCAGTGGGACTAACTGATTTTCTGAACCCCGTGAAGGGGTTCGGCGTGACCTTTCACACGATGTTCAAGAAGCCGGTCACGACGAACTATCCGGAGGAGAAGAAGCCGACGGCTCCTCGCTTCCACGGTCGTCACCAGCTGAACAGGTGGCCCGACGGCCTGGAGAAGTGCATCGGCTGCGAGCTGTGCGCATGGGCGTGCCCCGCGGACGCGATCTTCGTCGAGGGCGCGGACAACACCGAGGACGAGCGGTTCTCGCCAGGCGAGCGCTACGGACGCACCTACCAGATCAACTATCTGCGGTGCATCCTGTGCGGTCTGTGCATCGAGGCGTGCCCGACCAGGGCGCTCACGATGACCAACGAGTACGAGCTCGCCGACTCCAGCCGAGAGAGCCTCATCTACACCAAGGAGATGCTCCTCGCGCCGCTCACCCAGGGCATGGAGCAGCCTCCGCACCCCATGCGGCTCGGCGACACCGAAGAGGACTACTACCGCTTGGGGCGCGATAATGGGTGAGACCATTACGTTCTGGGTGCTCGCCGTCGTCTCCGTCGGCGCGGCGCTCGGAATGATCTTCAGCCGCAAGGCGGTCTACTCGGCGCTCCTCCTCGGCGGCGTCATGCTGTGCCTCGCGGTGCTCTACGCCGTGCAGGAGGCGCCCTTCCTCGCCGCGGTGCAGATCATCGTCTACACCGGCGCGATCATGATGCTCTTCCTGTTCGTGCTCATGCTGGTGGGCGTCGACTCGGCCGACTCGCTGGTCGAGACCCTGAGGGGTCAGCGCGTCTGGGCGGGCCTCGCCGGGATCGGCTTCGCCGTCCTGGTGATCCTGGCCATCGGCAACGCGCTGTTCGTGCCCGAGCCCGCGGGACTGGCCGCCGCCACCGAGCAGGCGGGTGGCAACGTCCAGGCGCTGGCGAGGCTGGTGTTCACCCGCTACGTGTTCGCCTTCGAGGTCACCTCCGCGCTGCTCATCACCGCCGCGCTCGGCGCGATGGTGCTGGCGCACCGCGAGCGGATCGAGCCGAAGGCCACGCAGAAGGACATGGCTCGCGCCCGTTTCGCCGAGGGTGACCCCTCGCCGCTGCCGGCACCGGGCACGTACGCCAGGAACAACGCCATCGACATGCCCGCGCTGCTGCCCGACGGCTCGGTCTCCGAGCTGTCGGTCAACCGCCACATCGCGCGCTACGACGTCGAGCGGGGCCACCTGCCCGATGACCCCAAGCTCGCCGAGGCGCTCAAGCACGCGGTCGAGGAGGAGCCCGTGACCGAGCGGAGCCACAGGCACGAGCAGGCTTCGTCGCAGGAAACCGACTCGCAGGCCGAGGTGACCAAGTGACCACCGAGTACCTGGTCCTGTCGGCCCTGCTCTTCGCGATCGGCGCGCTCGGCGTGCTGATCAGGCGCAACGCGATCGTGGTCTTCATGTGCGTCGAGCTCATGCTCAACGCCTGCAACCTCGCGTTCGTCACCTTCGCCAGGATGCACGGCAACCTCGACGGTCAGATCATCGCGTTCTTCGTGATGGTCGTGGCCGCCGCGGAAGTCGTGATCGGTCTGGCCATCATCGTGACGATCTTCCGAACCCGCAGGTCGGCATCCGTGGACGATGCCAACCTGCTGAAGTACTAAGAGGTGACAGTGGAACCGGCTGAGATCATCCCGCACTCCGGTGGAGTGATCGGGGCCTCCTGGCTGATGATCGCACTGCCCCTCTTGGGCGCGGCGATCCTCCTGCTCGGCGGGCGCCGTACCAACGCATGGGGGCACTACCTCGGTGTCCTGATGTCACTGGGTTCGTTCGTCGTCGCGGTGCTCGCCTTCCTCCAGCTCGCTGGTGGTCGTTACAGCATCCGCCTTTTCGACTTCATTCCCGGCATCGCCGACATCAGCCTGCTGGTCGACCCGTTGTCCATCAGCTTCTGCCTGCTGATCACCGGTGTGGGTTCGCTGATCCACATCTACTCGATCGGCTACATGTCGCACGACCCCGACCGCCGCAGGTTCTTCGCCTACCTGAACCTGTTCGTCGCGGCCATGCTGCTGCTGGTGCTGTCGTCGAACTACGTCGGACTGTTCATCGGCTGGGAGGGCGTCGGTCTCGCCTCCTACCTGCTGATCGGCTTCTGGCAGTTCAAGCCCACGGCGGCAGCCGCGGCCAAGAAGGCCTTCATCGTCAACCGCGTCGGCGACTTCGGCCTGCTGGTCGGCATCTTCCTGATGTGGACCACGTTCGGCTCGCTCGCCTTCGGTGACATCTCCGGCAAGGTCGGCGAGGCCTCGCAGGGCACACTGACCGCGATCGGCCTGCTGCTCCTGCTCGGCGCCTGCGGCAAGTCGGCCCAGCTGCCGCTGCAGTCGTGGCTCCTGGACGCGATGGAGGGCCCGACCCCGGTCTCGGCCCTCATCCACGCCGCGACCATGGTCACCGCCGGTGTCTACCTGGTGGTCCGCTCCGGCTTCATCTTCGAGGGCGCGCCCACCGCGCAGCTGGTCGTCACGATCGTCGGCGTCGCCACGCTGCTGGCCGGTGCGATCATCGGTTGTGCGAAGGACGACATCAAGAAGGGCCTGGCCGGCTCGACGATGTCGCAGATCGGCTACATGATGCTCGGCGCGGGCCTCGGCCCCGCCGGCTACGCCTTCGCGATCGGCCACCTGATCACGCACGGCTTCTTCAAGGCCAACATGTTCCTCGGCGCCGGATCGGTCATGCACGGCATGAACGACGAGGTGAACATGAGGAAGTACGGCGGCCTGTTCTCCGTGATGAAGGTGACCGCGGTGACCTTCATCATCGGCTACCTGGCGATCATCGGTTTCCCGCTGCTGTCCGGTTACTTCACCAAGGACGGCATCATCGAGACCGCGATGCACCACAACCAGATCCTCGGCTGGCTCGCCGTCGCCGGCGCGGGCCTCACCGGCTTCTACATGTCGCGGATGGTCTTCATGACCTTCTTCGGCAAGCGTCGCTGGGACTCCGAGGCGCACCCGCACGAGTCGCCCGCCGTCATGACGGTCCCACTGATCATCCTGTCGGTCGGCTCGATCTTCCTCGGTGGCTACCTGGTGCTGAGCAACAGGCTGATGCTCTTCCTCGCCCCCGCTGTCGGCCGGCCGGAGGAACTGCCCGTCTTCCACTGGAACAGCGTCGCAGGACTCGCGACGCTGGCGCTGGTGGCCGTGGGCGCCGTGCTCGCGTGGTTCAAGTACGGCAAGGCGGAGGTCCCCGAGGTCGCTCCTCGCGGCTCGTTCGTCACCGTCTTCGCGCGGCGTGACCTGTACGGCGACGCCCTCAACGAGGCGCTGCTCATGCGCCCCGGTCAGTGGCTCACCCGCATCGCGGTGTTCTTCGACAACCGCGGCATCGACGGCCTGGTCAACGGGCTGGCGGCGACGATCGGCGGCTCGTCGGGACGGCTTCGCCGCCTCCAGACGGGCTTCGCGCGGACGTACGCGTTGTCCATCCTCTTCGGCGCTGCCGTACTGGCGGGCGCTCTGCTCCTCGTAGGGAACCTGTGATGCCCTGGCTTACGATCCTGATGGCGGTGCCCGTGGTGGGCGCCGTCCTGGTGGCCCTCACGCCGAAGGGCAACGACAAGCTGGCCAAGCAGCTCACGTTGGCCGTCTCCGTCGTGGTGCTGGCGCTGACCATCGCGATGGCGGTGCAGTTCAGCCCGAAGGGTGACCGCTTCCAGTTCGTCGAGACCTACGAGTGGATCCCGCGCTTCGGCGTCCACTACGGCGTCGGCGTCGACGGCATCGCCCTGGTGCTGATCGCGCTGTCCGCCGTGCTGGTGCCGATCGTGGTGCTGGCCTCGTGGCACGACGCCGACGCGCCGAGCGCCAAGCGCTCGGTGAAGACGTACTTCGCGCTCCTGCTGGTGCTCGAGGCCATGATGATCGGCGTCTTCGCGGCGACCGACATCTTCCTCTTCTACGTCTTCTTCGAAGCCATGCTGATCCCGATGTACTTCATGATCGGGTCGTACGGCGGAGCCCAGCGGTCCTACGCGGCCGTCAAGTTCCTGCTCTACTCGCTGTTCGGCGGCCTGCTCATGCTGGTCGCGGTCATCGGCCTCTACGTGGTCGCGGGCAAGAACACCTTCATGTTCCCCGAGCTGATCGGGGCCATCCAGGACCCGACCACGCAGAAGTGGCTGTTCGCCGGCTTCTTCTTCGCGTTCGCGGTGAAGGCGCCGCTGTGGCCGTTCCACACCTGGCTGCCCGACGCGGCCGCCCAGGCTCCCGCGGGCGCGGCCGTGCTGCTGGTCGGCGTGCTGGACAAGGTCGGCACGTACGGCATGCTCCGCTTCTGCCTGGAGCTGTTCCCTGACGCGTCGAAGTTCTTCACGCCGCTGGTGATCGTGCTGTCGGTGGTCGGCATCATCTACGGCGCGATCGTGGCCATCGGACAGACGGACATGAAGCGCCTGATCGCCTACACCTCGATCTCGCACTTCGGCTTCATCGCCCTCGGCGTCTTCGCGATGACGAACGACGCGGGCGCGGGCGCCACGCTCTACATGGTCAACCACGGCTTCTCGACCGGCGCGCTGTTCCTGATCGCCGGGTTCCTCATCGCACGGCGCGGCTCGCCGCACATCGAGGACTACGGAGGCGTGCAGAAGGTCACACCGAAGCTGGCGGGCGTGTTCCTCATCGCCGGCCTCTCCGGTCTGGCTCTGCCCGGACTGTCGTCCTTCGTCAGCGAGTTCATGGTGCTGATCGGCACCGCCGAGCGGTACATGGTCCCCGCGATCATCTCCGCGAGCGGCGTGGTCCTGGCGGCCATCTACATCCTGTGGATGTACCAGCGCGTCGCGGGCGGTCCGACGGCCGAGCCCGTCAAGGAGTTCAAGGACCTCAACGGCCGCGAGCTGTGGGTGGTCGCCCCGCTGATCGCCCTGATCATCGGGCTCGGCTTCTACCCCAAGCCGCTGCTTGACGTGATCAACCCGGCCGTGGACCACACCCTGGTCTCCGTCCAGGTGGAGAAGTTCACCCCGGCGATTGCCGAGAAGGGGGCCGGACAGTGAATGGCATCCAAGCGCCGACGATCGAGTACGGCACGCTCGCGCCGATGCTCGTCATCTTCGGCGCCGCGATCATCGGCGTGCTGGTCGAGGCGTTCGCGCCGCGCTACCTGCGCAAGTCGATCCACGTGCCGCTGACGCTGCTCAGCACGGCCGGCGCCTTCGTGCTGGTCATCTTCCAGGTGATCGGCGGCGTTCCGACCACGGCCGCGGCCATGGGCGCCGTCGCGGTGGACGGCCCCGCGCTGTTCTTCTGGGGCGTCATCCTCGTCCTGTCCTTCGTGAGCGTGCTGCTGGTCATCGACGACGAGCACTTCGTGGCCTCGGCCGCGGCCGTGCCGGGCAGCGCGGCCGAGGAGGAGGCGGAGATCTCCGGTGGCGCGCACACCGAGGTCTACCCGCTGATCCTGTTCGCGGTCGGCGGCATGCTGCTGTTCGCCTCGTCGAACGACCTGCTGGTGATGTTCGTCGGCCTCGAGGTCATGTCGCTGCCGCTGTACCTCCTGTGCGGTCTCGCCCGCCGTCGCCGCCTGCTGTCGCAGGAGGCGTCGATGAAGTACTTCCTGCTCGGCGCGTTCTCCTCGGCCTTCTTCCTGTACGGCATGGCGTTCGTGTACGGCTTCGCCGGCTCCGTCGACCTGTCGAAGATCAATGACGCGCTCGGCACGGTCGGCGGGCTCGACACGGTGCTGCTGATCGGCCTGGGGCTGCTCGGCGTCGGCCTGCTGTTCAAGATCGGCGCCGCGCCGTTCCAGGCGTGGAAGCCTGACGTCTACCAGGGCGCCCCGACCCCCGTCACGGCCCTCATGGCCTCGGGCACCCTCGTTGCGGCCTTCGGGGCCGTCCTGAGGGTCTTTTGGGTGGCTCTGGGCAACCTCGACTGGGACTGGCGTCCGGTCATGTGGGGCGTCGCGATCCTGACCATGATCGTCGGTGCGGTCCTGGCCATCACCCAGACCGACATCAAGCGCATGCTGGCCTACTCCTCGATCGCGCACGCGGGCTTCCTGCTCATCGGCGTGATCGCGACCAGCCCCGACGCCGAGGGCAACGCCACCTCGCTGTCGGCGATCATGTTCTACCTGCTCGTCTACGGCATCACCACGGTCGGCGCCTTCGCGGTCGTCACGATGGTGCGCGACGCGGGCGGCGAGGCCACCCACCTGTCGAGGTGGGCCGGGCTCGGCAGGCGGTCGCCGATGCTGGCGGGCGTGTTCGCCTTCTTCCTGCTGGCCTTCGCCGGAATCCCGCTCACCAGCGGGTTCTTCGGGAAGTACGCGGTCTTCGTCGCCGCCGTGGCCAACGGCGCGACGCCGCTGGTCGTCGTCGGTGTGGTCTCCTCGGCGATCGCCGCGTTCTTCTACGTTCGCGTGATCGTGCTGATGTTCTTCAGCGAGCCCGCGGCCGACGGTCCCACCATCGCGGTGCCCACTGCGGCCACCGCGGCTGTTATCACTCTTGCGGCAGCAGTTACGGTAGTGCTGGGGGTTTTCCCGCAGCCTGTCCTGGATCTCGCCGACAAGGCTGCCTCTGCCTTGTTTATCCGCTAAGGGGAATGTATGTCCGCGCCACCGGTTGTTGATCTGCCCATCGACGATGAGCGGTTGGCGCAAGACCTGGCCAGCGGTCTCGCGTCTGTCGAAAAGCTGCTGCGCACGTCGGTCGAGAGCGAGGACGCCTTCGTCACGGAGGCGTCCAAGCATCTCATCGAGGCGGGCGGCAAGCGCTTCAGGACGATGATGGTGCTGCTGGCCGCGCAGTTCGGCGATCCCTCCGCGCCGGGCGTCGTGCCCGCCGCGGTGGTGATCGAACTGACCCACCTGGCCACGCTCTACCACGACGACGTCATGGACGAGGCGCCGGTCCGCAGGGGCTCGCCCTCCGCCAACGCCAGGTGGGACAACACCGTGGCGATCCTCACCGGCGACTTCCTGTTCGCGCAGGCGTCGGAGATCCTCGCCGACCTCGGCGCCGAGGCCATCAAGATCCAGGCGCAGACGTTCTCCCGCCTCGTGCGCGGGCAGATCCGCGAGACGATCGGCCCCTCCGCAGGCGACGACCCCGTGGCGCACTACATCAGGGTCCTGGCCGACAAGACCGGCTCGCTCATCGCCACCTCGGGCCGCTTCGGCGGGCTGCTGGCGGGGGCCTCTCCCGACGTCGTGGAGCGGCTCTCCAACGCCTGCGAGGCGATCGGCGTGGCCTGGCAGCTCGGCGACGACCTGCTGGACGTCGCCTCCACCTCCTCCGAGTCGGGGAAGACACCCGGCACCGACCTGCGTGAGGGCATCAGGACGCTGCCCGTGCTCTACGCGCTGGAGTCGTCGCCCTCCTCGCGGCTGCGCTCGCTGCTGAGCGCGCCCGTGGCGGAGTCCGACGTGGACGAGGCGCTGGAGCTGCTCAGGGCAGACCAGGGGATGGCACGGGCCAGGCAGGAGCTCGACTCGTGGGTGAACAGGGCTCGGAGCGAGCTGGCGGAGCTGCCTGACATCCCGGCCAGGTCGGCGTTCCTCTCGCTGTGCGACTACGTGGTGGAGCGGTCGGGCTGACGCCTTCTCCCTGGACGCCGTGACGGCTTGCCTGGGACGCCTACGCCATGACGGCATCCCTGGAGAGCCGTGACGGCTTCCTGGGAACGCCCATGCCGTGACGGCTTCCTGGGAACGCCCACGCCGTGACGGCTTCTCTGGGCGCCGTGACGGCGGGGACCGGAGTTCTGCTCGGGGGCGCGCCCGCGGCGGGGGGAACCCTGTGACCGCGGAGGCGCCGTGGGGAGCTTGCCGTACGGGGGCTTCCTGACGGTCAGGCCGGCTGCAGCTCGGCCGCGCGCCGGGCGCGCGCCGAGCGGAGGCTGTCGTAGGTGAAGACCGCCAGCGCCAGCCACACGATCGCGAACCCCGCCCACCGGCTCGGCGGCATGGTCTCCTTCACGATCAGGACGCCCACCAGGAACTGCAGGATCGGGGCGATGTACTGCAGCAGGCCGATCGTCGTCAGCGGCACCCTGATCGCGCTGGCCGTGAAGAACAGCAGCGGCACCGCCGTCACCACGCCGCCGCCCGCCAGCAGGAGCGCGTGCCACGGACCGTGGTCGCCGAACGTCGAGCCGCCCGACTGCTCCAGGTAGACGAGGTAAGCCAGCGCGGGGGCCAGGAGCACGAGCGTCTCGACCGTCAGGCTCTCCGCGGCCCCGACGTTGGCCTTCTTCTTCACCAGTCCGTAGACGCCGAAGCTCATCGCCAGCGTGAGCGCGATCCACGGGAGCCGGCCGTAGTCGATGGTCAGCACGAGTACGGCCAGCGTCCCGAACCCCACCGCGACCCACTGCAGGGTCCGCAGCCGCTCCTTGAGCAGGATCACCCCGAACAGCACGCTCACCAGCGGGTTGATGAAGTAGCCGAGCGCCGACTCCACCACGTGTCCCGAGTTGACGCCGTAGATGTAGGTGCCCCAGTTGACCGTGATGAGCATCGCCGCCAGCACGAGCAGTCCGAGCTGCCTGCGCGTCAGCTGCCTGAACCACGACCAGTGCCTGCGCACCGCCAGGATCGCCACGACGGCGACCAGCGACCACGCCATGCGGTGGGCGAGGATCTCGATCGCTCCCGAGGGCTTCAGCAGGGGCCAGTAGAGCGGAAAGAGTCCCCACAGGGCGTAGGCGGCCACCCCGTAGAGGACACCGCGACGTTGGTCAGGCATGTAATCGATTTTTACGCCTTACTCCATTAAATACAAATGCGTATTGCTATCTGGGATGATGTAGGGCCGCTTAAGTGTTGTCGCGTAGAGTCGATGGAGGAGGTGGATGATGGGCTGGCTGTTCGGCACGCACAAGTCATCGATGGTGGACCCCTCGGATGCTCTACCGGGCCGTCCGACCCCGATGCCGGTGCCCGCTCGCCACGCGGTCCTGGACGCTCCCCTCGAGGGCGCGAACGGAGAGATCGCGGACTTCGGGATGGGCTGCTTCTGGGGCGCCGAGCGCATCTTCTGGCAGACGCCGGGCGTGGTGTCGACCGCTGTGGGCTATCAGGGCGGCTACACCCCCAACCCGACGTACGAGGAGGTGTGTTCAGGGCGTACGGGACACACGGAGGTCGTACGGGTCTTCTTCGACCCTGCGAAGGTGTCGTACGGGGAGCTGCTGCGCGTGTTCTGGGAGGCGCACGACCCTACGCAGGGCATGCGCCAGGGCAACGACGCGGGGACGCAGTACCGCTCAGCCGTGTACTTCCACTCACCTGAGCAGGAGAAGGCGGCACTGACGTCGCGCGACTCCTACCAGGAGGTGCTGAAGGGAGCAAGGTACGGCGACATCACCACAGAGATCGCCCCAGCAGGCCCGTTCTACTACGCGGAGGACTACCACCAGCAGTACCTTCACCGCAACAAAAACGGCTACTGCGGGATAGGCGGCACGGGTGTGGCCTGCCCGATTGGCTTGACGTCGGGCGAGGCCTGACGAGTGCCCTTACGGACGCCTCGGGAGCACCTGGAGGACATTCGCAGGCGACCGGGGGCGTACGGCCTGGACGGCTCGTACCGGTTGTTCACGACGTACATCGCCGGGTTCGACGCGGGCGGTGGCCATACTCTTCTGGAAGGCTTCAGGGAGTGGCTGATCGTCCAGGTGAATGGGGCTAACAACCTCGTCTGGGAGGCGCTGGTGCTCATGCTGGCGTTTCCCGGCGAGACTGGACTGTCTTCCGTGCGGGTGGATGAGGAGCGGAACGCGGTCGCTGTGGGCGTGCTCTTCGATGCGCTTGAACGCTTCCTGGCCGATCGTGATGGACGGCCAGGTGGGCGGAACATGATCCAGGCTGCGTATGACCAGTGGCTCAGTCAGCAGAGCTGGATGCAGCCGTAGACGGGCCGTATAGATGAGCACGCGGAGTAATCGCGGCGACAATCTTCACTACCGGGTTAAAGGCGTGCCGCCTGCGGCGCCCCGCCGCGCGTTCGGCGGTCGCGGGCCGCGCTGCGGCTCGGCGCCCGCACCGCCACGCGCTGGCAGCGTCACGCCGGACAGCCTGAGCGAGTGAAGGCCATTACGGAGTAGGCCAGGCGTGGCGACAGGCCGCAGAAAGTGATCGTCAAAGCCATGGCTCCGGCGGGGATCTCCAGCGCCGAGGTGATCAGGATGGACGTGATGTGGGGCGAGGTCAGGTGTAGTCCGCGTACGCCATGTGGATCCCGCAGTTGCGGCACCTGAACAGATAACCGGTTGGATTGCCGTCCTTGTCAAGTGCAGCAAGGAAGTTCTCTACCTGCCCGGAAGACCACCCACCAGTGGATTCCTCGAAGCGCAGCATTTCCCGTGCATCCGGGTAAGTGACGAGTTCTGACGCCCCGGCTGCGCCGAGGAAAGTAGCTCCGTCGCCACAGTGGAACAGCCAACGGTTTCCCTGCCAGGTGGAGAAGCCGGGGGTTCGGCGACTGATGATCTCGATCTTGTCCGTTGGGACGCCGCTTGGGGAGTCATACACATCTACGAACGTGGCGTCGAAGCGGGCTGCGAGGCTTCCGTCCGCGATGCACCAGGGGCATGGCTCACTGGCGAGAGACTCGACGCAGTAGACCGGCCCTGTGTAGACGTATCCCTTATGTCCCTCACAGCACACGCAGGCGGCATCAGATGCCTTCACCGATCCCGTATGGAGCGGGTCCGGGTGATAGGCGAAGTCGGGCAGCATGGCGGTAGCGTACGCAGTGGTGGGCTTGATCCGGTTTGACGGACATCTGAGATCAGGGGTTCGTCCCCGGAAGGATGTCCATCATGGAGAGCATGGGGAAGAAGCGTCCTCGCCGCTCGTTCACGCCGGAGTTCAAGGCCGAGATCGTCGAGCTGTGCCAGCGCGGTGATCGCTCGATCGGTCAGGTGGCCAAGGACTTCGATCTGACCGAGACCGCGGTGCGTGACTGGGTCCGCCAGGTCGAGGTCGATAGCGGCCGAGGGGACGGGCTGACCAGCAGCGAGCGGGAGGAGCTGGCGGCGCTGCGGCGGGAGAACCGCCGACTGCGTGAGGACGTCGACGTCCTCAAGCGAGCGACAGCTTTCTTCGCGAAGGAGACCCGGTGAGCGTTCACCCGTTCATCGAGGCGGAAAAGCGGGGCGGCCACAACGTCAAACGGGCGTGTGAGCTGCTGGGAGTCTCCCGTGCCGCCTTCTACGCGCGCCGCCAGGCCGCGCCCGGTCCTCGCGGCGCGCGACAGGGAGCTGGGCGAGCGCATTACTCAAGTGCACCGCCACTCGCGTGGCACCTACGGCGCCCCTCGCATTCACGCGGTCTTGCAGGGCGAGGGTGAGCGGTGCGGGCGACGGCGGGTGGCCCGGTTGATGCGCGCCGCCGGGCTGCGCGGCCGTCATCGGCGCCGCCGCCTGGTGACCACGATCGCCGATCCTGGTGCCGCAGTTCGGCCCGATCTGATCGGCCGGGACTTCGAGCCGGACGCGGCCGCGGTCGATACCCGCTGGTGCGGCGACATCACCTACATCCCGGCCGATGAAGGCTGGTTGTATCCGGCCACCGTGATCGACATCGCTTCACGCCGGGTGGTCGGCTGGGCTACCGCCGACCATCTGCGCACTGAGCTGGGTGGTCGAGGCTCTGGAGATGGCGTGGTCGCGCCGCCGTCCCACCGGGTCGGTAATTTTCCATTCGGATCGTGGCTGCCAGTTGATCTTGCCTCGATTTGGTGGACACCTGATCTCTGGGGAAGCCTGGTTCCCGGAAGGAGCCCACTGTGCCGGACAGCGCTTGTAGGTGAGTGCTGACAGCGGTTGAAGATCACCACGGGACGAAATGTTGGTGAGAAACGACAGCGCTCGCTCCGCCGTGATCAAGCGGAAGCGGGCGCTGGATGCTCCGGTCATCTGGGCGCGCTGAACCGGCCGAAAGTACGGCCGGGAGACCGTGAGCCCCGTCTTGTGGTCGATGTCCGCACCGGGCCGCATCCGAAGAATGGGGCCCTATGCCCTTACAAGATCATGCTCCGGCACTGAACGCCGGAGATGTGGCCGGCGCTCCCGGCGTCCCCTGCACCCGCGCCGAGGCGACGGCAGGGGAGGCTCCGCGATGACCTCACCCGGCCGATCGCGTATCGCCGCGCTCGACGTCCTGCGCGGGTTCGCGCTGTGCGAGATCCTGTTCGCCAACGTCCAGCTCATGGCCACCGGGAGTTCCGCCGTCGTGGCACAGCCCATGGGCGACTGGGACCCCTGGCTCGGAATGCCGATCTTCTCCCTGCTGTTCGGCATCGGGTTCGCGCTGCTGCTGGACTCCGCCGCGAGCCGCGTCCCCCACCCACGCCTGGCCCTGCTGCGCCGGCTGGGGGCGCTGCTCGCGATCGGCCTCGTGCACATGCTGCTATGGCCGGGCGAGATCCTGACCGACTACGCCGTCGTCGGCATACTGGTGCTGCTGCCCGCGACCTGGCTGCCCCGGTGGGCCATGGCCGGCCTCGCCGCCGCACTCATCCCGGCGGCGCTGATCCTCAGCGGGGGCGGGCCCCTGCTGATCGCAGGGCTGTTCCTGCTGGGCTCGGCACTGGTCCGCTACGGGGTGATCGAGCAGATCGAGCGGTCCACCCGAGGGCCGCTCCTGCTGGGCCTGGTCTTCGCGGCGGGACTGGCCTCTGCCCTGTGGGTGCAGGCCAGCATGCGGGCCGTGGGGGCCACGACGTATCTGCCTTCCACGTCCAGCCTTGCTGATCTACTGCTCGTCGGTGTGTACGTGTGCGGCATGCTGGTCCTGCTCAGAACGCCGCTGCGACCGGCGCTGCAGTTCGTCTTCGCGCCACTGGGCCGGATGGCACTGACCAATTATCTGACCGCCACACTCCTCGTCCTGGCGGCCAGCCACATCCTCGGCCTGCCGATCGGCCAGTCCTTGACGGCGGCGTACTGGACCGCGGGAGCCATCCTGGCGGCCCAGTGGCTGTTGTCCACCCTCTGGCTGCGCCGCCACCGCCAGGGTCCCATCGAGTGGCTCTGGCGCTGGGCCACCTGGGGCCACCGCTCATCCCTGCGCATCCCTACGAGCTGAGTCCATTCCCTTGACATCGGGATGCTCCGGACTTCTACCTGACCGCGGCGGACCGTGAAGAGGAGCGTGAACGGACGCTCGCCACCGCGTCCCGGCTGCTCCTTGCCTTGATCAAGCATGATCCCACCGCGCGTGCGCTGGTCATAGCGATGCCGGAGGTCTTCCCGTGGGTTCGCCACCTCTCGGCGGAAGAACTGCGTGCCTTCACTTTGGAACTGGTGGAAGCGCTCTCTGACGCGGCCGAGTTGGAGGTCGAGGCCACCACCCACGAGGTCATAGAGGGCTGGCGGGCCACTGCCAGAATCAAGGCCGACCCTGCGAACTACGCCGAAGCTCCTAAACCCACGAGCGGTGACTTCGGGCCGGTGCAGGTTTCGGCATGAGCCCGAAGCGCGGAGATCGAGTTACGGTGCCACCGCCGGATGGCGAGTGGGATGTCCGGTTCGGTACCAGCGATGCTGTCAGGGGCTGGGAAGAGCTGTGCCGTCATGCCCTGGCCAACACGCGCCGATGTTTCGAGGTGTTGCGGGTCGATCCCCGTTCACGCTCCAGCCACGACCGTCAACATCGCCTGCGCGGGATCTCGCGACTCATCGTCACAATGGCAAGGACTTGGAGCAGTGGGAGTTCGAGGTCACCAGCGGTGGGCGTGTGCGCTATGCCATCGATGACGTAACCCGCACTGTGTGGGTTATCTATGCGTCGCCTCGACACCCCAAGGACACCGAATAACCGACTATTGTCATGCCAAGCCCACCAGCGATGCCTCATCAGGCTCCCAAACGGCTACTGCGGGCTTGGAGGCACCAACGTCAAGCCAGGTGCCCCTTCCGCGTGGGGTGCCTTTTCGCGCTGAGAGTCGTTTGACAGCTCGATTTGGCCTGCTTGCAGACCACGGGTCCCGCTACGACGGAAGACGCAGGGTGAACGTCGTGCGGACACCTGGCACGCTGGCGACCGTGGCTGTGCCGCCGTGCGCCTCGGCCAGGTTGCGCACGATGGCGAGCCCGAGCCCGCTGCCGCCGGTCTGGCGGTTGCGGGACTTCTCCGCCCGCCAGAACCGGTCGAAGACGTGGGGAAGGTACTCGGCGCGGATCCCGATCCCCGTGTCGGTCACCTCGACGACGACCTGGTCGCCATCCTGACGGGCACCCAGCGTGATATGCCCGCCGCGTGGCGTGTAGCGCAGGGAGTTGGTCACCAGGTTGCCGATGGCCTGGCGGAGCCGTACCGGATCCGCGGTCAGCGGGGGGTCATCGGTAACCACGGTGGTCAGCGTGAGCCCTGCGGCTTCGGCCCGGCCTCGGTGAGCGGTGGTCACCTGGTCGAGAAGGTCGCCGAGGTGGACGGGTTCGACGTGCAGACGGAGCTTGCCCGCGTCGGCGAGGGCGAGCTCCTGAAGGTCGTCGACGATGTGCTGCAGCAGCAGGATCTCCTCGACCAGCGAGGCGATCAGCGCCGGGTCCAACTCGGCGACGCCGTCCTGGGCGGCCTCCAGCCAGCCCCTGAGGTTGCTCAGCGGTGTGCGCAACTCGTGGGAGACGTCGCTGACCATGGCCTTGCGCTGCTCCTCCATGCGCTGGAGGTGTTCCGACATCTCGTTGAACGCCGTGGCGAGCTCGCTGATCTCGCCGGTGGTCCTGACCGTGACGCGGGCGGAGCTGTCCCCGTCACGCATCCGCTGCGCGGCGTGGGTGAGCGCGTTGACGGGCCTGACCAGGCGCCTGGCCGCCATGACGCTCACGCCCACGGTCAACACCAGCACGAGGAGGGCGGCACCGGCGATCGAGGGCAGCGGGATGCGCTGGCCGGTGGCCTCGGCGGGGGAGCCGATGTACAGGTAGGCCGCAGGGGCGACGTAGGGATCGAGTTGTTCTTTGCGGGCGGTGACGACGCAGGTAGAGATCATCTGATCGGGTTCAGCTGCCGGCGGCATCGGCTGTTTCTCCTTGGAGACCCAGGTGAAGTCGAGTCCGACCGAGCCCCTTTCCGCGCCCTTGCCCTTGAGACACCTGCTGACCAGGAGGTTGAGTTGTTTCAACGCCGCCTTCTCGGTGCGCGTCGGCGTGCTGAAGGTGGTGGCGTCGCAGCCGCCCACCACGATGGGGGCCGCGGCCGGCACCGCGCTGGGCATGGGGCTCGGCTCCTGACCGACCCCCTGGCTGAGCGTCGTGACGAGGGGCCTGCCGGTGTTCGAGACGGTCACCTGTACGGCCTGCCCGGTGCGGCCCGCGCAGACGGCGTAAGTGTCGGCGGCCTTCCTCAGCCGGGCGCGATCGCGGGCGGACAGCAGGAAAGGACCCACCGCGCGTGGATCAATACGGTCCCTGGCCGCCCCCGGCACCAGGGTCACGTCCACGGCCAGCGGGTCGACGACGGCCGACACCTTGGCGGGCAGTGGGGTCCCGGCGGTCGCCGAGTCCGCGATGAGGGCGCCGTTCTCGGTGGCCAGCGCGATGCGGCGGCTGGTCTGGGCGGCGAGATCGCGCAGGGTGGGTGCGACGCCCGACCAGTCCGAATGGCGCGAGGCGTAGCCGAGCAGGCTGTTGTTGATCCGGGCGTCGCTGGCCAGTGTCTGGCCCTGTTCGCGCTGGATGGCGCCGGAGGTGCTGCTGGCAGCCAGCCACGCGGTCGCCGTGATCGAGCAGACCGCCACGACAGCCGAACTCGTGAGCAACCTGACGAACAACGACCTCATGCGTGGGTCAGTTTGTAGCCGACGCCGTACACGGTCAGCAGCCGGACCGGGCGGCGCGGATCAGGCTCGATCTTCTTGCGCAGGTTCATCACGTGCACGTCGACCGTGCGTTCGGTGATGAACCTGTCGAAGCCGTGGATGCGCTCCAGCAACTGCTTTCTGGTGAACACCCGCTCCGGCTCGGCAGCCAGCGTCTCGATGATCCGGAACTCCGCGAGCGTGCAGTCCACCAGCGTGTCCGCCGCGGTGACGGTGTGCCTGACCGGGTCCACGAGGAGGTCGCCCGCCTGGAACACCTGCCGATCGGCGTCCTGGGACTTCCCTGTACGGCGCAGCAGGGTCCGCACGCGAGCCATCAGCGCACGCGGGCTGTACGGCTTGGCGACATAGTCGTCAGCACCGAGGTCGAGTCCCAACAGCAGATCATCCTCGGTGGACCTGGCGGTCAGCATCAGGATCGGCAGGTCGGACTCGGCACGCAGTACCCGGCAGACGTCCAACCCGTCAACCTTCGGCATCATCACGTCGAGCACCACGAGGTCGGGATCGGCCCGCCGAGCCTCGTCGATCGCGGAACGCCCGTCGTGCACGACGAGGACCTCATGGCCCTCCCGCTCCAGGTACCGCCTGAGCAGTTCGGCCTGCTTGGGATCATCCTCGGCGACCAGCACGTACGCGCACATGGGCTGAGGCTATGTCCATGTCAGGGGTGCACATGGGATCCGCATGACAACCAAACAGGTTTCACACATTCTGCCGCCAGGCTGCGGCAGGTGAGAACCAACCTGCTTCGTACGGCTGCTGTGGCGACACTCGCGTTCCTGCTGGCCGGCTGTGTGGGCAGCGCGAGCAGCGCCGCACGGCCCGAGCCGGCGAGCAGCGTCAGTTCGAAGATCGCGAGCGTCAAGGGATCTCGGATCACGGTCTACGGAAACAAGGAGGGGGTGGCGCAGAGGACGATCACGAGTCCCAACGACTACGGCGCGACGCGTGTCTTCCTGGTGGAACGTGACGAGGGGAAGTGGCTCCAGGTGCTGCTGCCGATCCGGCCGAACGGCAGCAAGGGCTGGATCAAGGCCACCGACGTGACGCTCGCGGAGACCGCCTACCGGATGGAGATCGATCGCGGGGCGTTCAGGTTCACGGTCTATGACGGCGACAGGGCCGTCAGGACGGGCAAGGTCGCGACGGGCGAAGCGGGCACGCCGACACCTCCGGGTCGCTACTTCTTCACCGAGCTGGTGAAGCCCGTCGACCAGGGAGGGGCCTACGGCGCCTACGCCTTCGGGCTGAGCGGCTTCTCGCCGGTGCTGAAGAGCTTCGCCGGCGGCCCGGGCCAGCTGGCAATCCACGGGACGAACAAGCCCTCCGCCATCGGCACGCGGGCCAGCCACGGCTGCGTCCGGATCAGCAACGACGACATCACCTGGATGGCGAAGAACCTGGCGATCGGTACTCCGGTCGTCGTCCAGGGCTGAGGCCCGACTCGAATGAACAGGGGAACCCATATGAAGATCAAAGCCACTCTCATCGGCATCAGCGCGGTGCTGGCCCTGACCGCGGGCCTCGCAGGCTTCTCGGGCACGGCCGCGGCCGATCCCGAGAAGCCGTCCGCGACGTCCGCCCCGGCGCCGGCCGACCAGCGGCCCACGGTCAAGACGACGGCGGGTCCGAGGGAGCCCGTCGTCGTCAGGCCGGCCTACACCGGCTGATCGCCGTGCGGCGCCGCACGGCGATGCCGCCGTAGAGGACGCCGGCCAGCCGTACCAGGCGTGGCGTATCTCCTCTCCTGCCCGCGGTCGCGTCAGCGACCAGGCCATCGCGGGCAGGAGCAGGACCCCGTGCGTCGACACCGCCTGCGCGGGCTCGCCCGAACATGAAGAGACGCCGCCTCCCTGGATCGGGAGAGCGGCGAAGGGCTTCGTTCTCGAAGCCTCCGCTATGTCCTTCGGCACCCACGCGAACGGGCGAGCTCCTGAAGGCTGGGGCCGCCCGATCCCTCAGATGTGTCGAAGACGATAGAATTGCAGCTCTTATTCCGTTTTGCGCCTCTTCGGCCGTGCCGCATCACTTTTCGTATCACCCTGGCCGCGGTACTGGACCGCCGAGCACGGGGGCTGTGATGCTGGCATGAAGATTTCCCGAGCTGACGACGACGCGCCGAACCGGGCCGCCCGCCGCATGGCTCTGCTGGCACCGTGCGCCGCCCTGCTGATCGCGAGCTGCGTCCTGCCCTCGGAGGCAAGTCTCACGGCCCTCTCTGACGCGTCGCCCGCGCCTGCGGCGGCGGGCGCCCCCAGCCCCACTCCGTCGGCGCTGAAGCCCGTCGATCCGGCCGCGTTCCAGTCCGCCGTCGAGCGTGCGGCGAAGAAGCTCATGGTTCCCGGCGCGGTGGTCCTGCTCCGCACCCCGCAGGGAACCTTCAGGGTGACCGTCGGCACCACCGAGCTGGGCACGGCCAAGGCGCCCACCACGCGCGACCACTTCAGGATCGCCTCCAACACCAAGACCATGACCGCGGCGCTGATCACCCTCCTCGCCCAGGACGGCGAACTCCGGCTGAGTGACCCGGTCTCCGCCTACGTCCCCGGAGTGCCCAACGGCGAACACATCACGATCGCCGACCTGCTGAAGATGCGCAGCGGACTCTACAACTACACCAACGCACCCGAACTCGCGGCGACCCTGGACGCCGACCCCGGCAAGGTCCAGACGCCGCAGGCGATGCTGGACATCGCCTTCCTGCGCCCGCCGAACTTCGCACCCGACGCGTCCTACGAGTACAGCAACACCAACTACGCGCTGCTGGGCCTCGTCGCCGAGAAGGCGGGCGGCCACCCGCTGGCCGAGCAGCTCCGGGACCGGCTGTTCGCCCCGCTGGGACTGGCGGGGACCTTGTTGCCCGCCGCCGACGACCTGTCCCTCCCCGCCCCCTCTTCACACGGCTACATGTACGGCGGATCGGCCTACGCGCTGGTCGACCGGCCCTACCCCGACGACATGCAGGCGGCGGCCAGGTCAGGAAAGCTCAGGCCGGTGGACTACACCCACCAGAACCCCTCCTACGCCACCGCCGCAGGAGGCGTCATCTCCACCGCGGACGACCTGGCCACCTGGATCCGGGCACTGGTGACGGGCAAGGTCCTCAACCCCGAGTTCCAGCAGCAGTGGCTCCACAGCCCGCAAGCCCAGGACCCGGCCGCGCCCGAGGGGCAGAAGTACGGGTACGGCATCGCCTACCAGCGCTTCGGTCCGAGCGCCTCGATGTACTACCACGGAGGTGAACTGCCCGGCTTCAACTCCTTCATCGGCCACGACCCGGACAACGAGGTCACGCTCGTCATCTGGACGAACCTGACCCTCTCGCCCGACGGCAAGACCACGGCCCAAGCCCTGCTGCCCACGGCCCTCAACCAGATCTACGCCGGCCTCTCCCTCCCCACCATCACTGACTAGGGGCCTTGTGGCGGGCGAGTTCAGCCGGCCCGCTCCATGGCGTCCATGCGTTCTGCCCGAAGGTCGTCTTCCGGCTTATCCGAGGTCGCGACGGCGGAGCCCGGCCAGTCCGGCAGCGGTGAGACCGGTGGCGACGACGGCCAGCAGGACCAGCGGCGTCACGGTGAACGCGGCGACCGGAAGGCCAGGGGTTTGCGCGAACGGAGATACCTTCAAGATCGCCGGGTCGGCGCCCAGCAGTTCCACCGCGAACTCGAGCACGAGGCACAGGCCGAGCGCGGCATAGGGGATGATCGCGGCGAGCCGTGGCAACAGGCCGTACGCCAGCGCCGAGACGGCGGCCAGCACCAGGACCGAGGGCAGCCGCGTCAGGCTCGCACCCACCAGCCGTGCGATCTCGCCGCCCGGATCTCCCGTGGAGAGCCCGTGGACCAGACCCATACCCAGACCGAGCCCGGCGAGCACGATCCCCGACCCGGCCGCGACGATGGCCAGGTGACCGCCTGCCCAGCGCAGTCTGCCGACCGGGCCGGTCAGGATGATGTCGGCACGGCCGGAGGTCTCCTCCGCCCGCAGTCTCAGGGTCGCCTGAATCGCGTAGAGCGCGATGACCTGGCTCATCAGGTAGATGACGAAGGCGAAGAAGCCGTCGGCGGGACGGCCACCGCCACCCATCCGCTCGATCAGGTCCCTGAGGGCCTCGCTCGCGTTCAGCTGTTCGGCCGCGCTCCGCGCGGCGCCTCCCAGGCCGGCGCCGAACGCGGTGAACGCGATGGCCCAGGCGAGCAGCGTGCCCCGCTGCAGCCGCCATGCCAGGGCAAGCGAGGTGCGCAAGCTCGGCGCCGCGTCGGCCGGACCGAGCCGGGGCGGGAGGATTCCGGCCCCCAGGTCCCGGCGCGCGGACATCCGGTAGGCGCCGGCTCCCAGCAGCAGGATCAGGCCGATGACCGGCAGGAGCGGCCAGTAGTGGTCACCGGCGAAGGGACGCATGTGCTGGGTCCAGCCGAACGGTGACAGCCAGGACACCCAGGAGCTCCCCTCGACGTCCGCGCCCGCGCGCACGGCGTACAGGATGCCCATCGCCGTGGCGGCGAGGCCGCCGGCGGTATGAGAGCTTTCGGCCAGCTGGGCCGCCAGGCCCGCGACCGCGGCGAAGACCCAACCGGCGGCGGCGACCGACAGTCCCATCACCAGGGAGCCCCGCGGAGGCAGCCCCTGGCCCATGAGCCCCAGTGCCACGACAAGGGCGGCGACCAGGTTGGCGGCGAACGCCACGGTCAGCGCGGCCGTCAGTGCCGCGTGCCTGCCGACCACGGTCGAGCCGAGCAGTTCGCTCCGGCCCGCCTCCTCCTCCGCGCGGGTGCTGCGGATCACCAGCAACAGGCTCGCCAGCGCGATGAGCAGCGCTGCCTGCCCGCGTACTCGCCACGCGGCGAGCCCTCCTGCGGACGAGTCGTAGATCGGGCCGATCATCATGAGCTGTGTCGGGTCGCCGTTGGTCGTGTGGAGGAACGCCTGCCGCGCCTCTTCTGTGGGATAGGCGGCGGCCACCGAGCTCGCGACGCCGATCACGAGCATCGCCACGAGCCCGAACCAGGCCGGTAACCTCACCCGGTCGCGTCGCAGGATGAGCCGGATCAGTCCGCCGGTGCCGGTGAGAGTGCTCATCGCCGTACCACCGCGTGCTCTCCGGTCGCGCCCGCGCCGGACAGATCGTCTGCGTAGTGGCGCAGGAACATCTCCTCCAGCGTCGGCGGCCGGCTGACCAGGCTCCGCACGCCGATCTTCACGAGCTCGCGCAGCAGCGCGTCGAGCGCGTCACCGTCGACCTGGCAGCGCAGCCGGTTGCCCTGTGTCCACAGGTCGTGCACGCCGACCGATCCGGCGAGCCGGGGGACGGGGCCGGCGAGCTCGGCCGTGATCGAGGTGCGGGTGAGGTGACGCAGCTCGGTGAGCGTGCCCGTCTCCACCGTACGGCCGTGCCGGATGATGCTCACCCTGTCGCACAGGGCCTCGACCTCGGCGAGAATGTGACTGGACAGCAGCACCGTGCGTCCCTTGCTCCGCTCTTCCTGGATGCTCTCCTGGAAGACCGCCTCCATCAGCGGGTCGAGGCCGGACGTGGGCTCGTCCAGGATGAGCAGGTCGGCATCCGAGGACAGCGCCGCGACCAGGGCCACCTTCTGCCGGTTGCCCTTGGAGTAGGCCCGCCCCTTCTTTCGTGGATCCAGCTCGAAGCGCTCGAGCAGCTCGGCTCGGCGCCTGGGGTCGAGCCCGCCGCGCATCCGGCCGAGCAGGTCGATCGTCTCGCCACCGGACAGGGTCGGCCACAGGGTCACGTCGCCGGGCACGTACGCCAGTCGGCGATGCAGTGCGGTCGCGTCTCGCCATGGATCGCCGTCCAGCAGCCGAACCGTCCCTGCGTCCTGGCGCAGCAGGCCGAGCAGGACCCGGATGGTGGTGGATTTGCCGGCCCCGTTGGGGCCGAGGAACCCGTGTACCTCACCGGCCCGGACCGTCAGGTCCAGACCGTCGAGTGCCCGTGTCCGGCCGAAGGTCTTGACCAGACCGGACACGGAGATCATGTTGGACATGCTTCGCAGACTACATGAATTTCACGAAATTCGTGAAGTATCGATAGTCTGTAGCCTGGGGCCTGCCGGAGACGACGCGCAGAGGGTGTGCATGACCAAGAGAGTTGACGACGAGAGCGGCACGGCGGACGCGCTGCGGTTCCTCGAACGCTTCGCCGTGATCATGTCCGACTCGGGTTACCCGCGCATGGCCGCACGCGTGCTCGCGGCGCTCCTCATCGCCGACGACGGCCGGCGTACCGCCGCGGAACTCGCCGACATGCTGCAGGTCGGCCCGTCGGCCGTCTCAGGTGCGGTGAAGTACCTGATGCGGGTCGGGATGGTGACCCGTGAGCGGGACCCCGGTGAGCGTCGTGATCATTACCGTGTCGACCAGACGGCGTGGTACAAGGCGGCGGCGTCGAGTGACGAGGTGTTCCGTCGCTTCGAGGAGGGCGCGCGCGATGGGGTCGAGGTGCTCGGCACGGACACGCCCGCGGGCGCCCGGATGGACGAGACCCGGCGTTTCTTCGCGTTCCTCCGCAGGGAGGTTCCCCAACTGCTGCACAAGTGGAACGAGGTGAACGCTCGGCCCGCGGAGCAGTCAGTCGACCCGGATCGAGAGGCCCGGTCCGTCCGATGACTCGTACCCGGTGTCGGCCAGGGCCTCGTACGGCCGGTCGCCTCCGGGTCGGCGGCGAACTCGCGAGCGGGGCGAGGTGAGCCCGGTCGCCGTCGGGTCGCTCCGCGGGTTTCGCTCGGACCCGTCTTCGCGCGGTTCGAGCCCGGCCAGTACAGTACGCGGATGGCGAACCTACGGGAGCAGATTCTCGCCGAACTCGGCGTCAAGGCGACCATTGTCCCCAAGGTCGAGATCCGGCAACGGGTCGACTTCCTCAAGGACTACCTGCGGTCGACCCCGGCCAAGGGTTACGTGCTCGGGGTCAGTGGCGGCCAGGACAGCACGCTGACCGGCAGGTTGTGCCAGCTCGCCAGCGAGGAGTTGCGTGCCGAGGGGCGTGAGGCCACCTTCATCGCGGTGCGGCTGCCGTACGGCGTGCAGGCCGACGAGCACGACGCGCAGATCGCGCTGAAGTTCATCCAGCCCGACCGGTCGATCACGGTGAACGTCAAGCCGGGCGCGGACGCCGTCGCCGCGGAGACGGCGTTCGGCCTGCGGGAGCTGCTGGGCGATGAGCCCAAGCTGCGGGACTTCGTGCGCGGCAACATCAAGGCCCGCGAACGCATGGTGATCCAGTTCTCGATCGCCGGTCAGCTGAGCATGCTCGTCGTGGGCACCGACCACGCCGCCGAGGCGGTGACCGGCTTCTTCACCAAGTACGGCGACGGCGGTGTCGACATCACCCCGCTGACCGGACTGACCAAGCGCCAAGGCGCCGCCCTGCTGCAGGAGCTCGGCGCACCACCGAGTGTCTGGGAGAAGGTGCCGACCGCCGACCTCGAGGACGACCGGCCCGCACTGCCCGACGAGGTGGCACTCGGCCTGACGTACACCCAGATCGACGACTATCTGGAGGGTGTCGACGTCGCGCCGGACCTGGCGGCGAAGGTGGAGTCGGCCTACCTCGCGACCCGGCACAAGCGGACCGTTCCGGTCACCCCCCTCGACAACTGGTGGCGTAGTTGATCCCGCAGTAA
The DNA here is from genome assembly GCF_039535395.1 of Nonomuraea roseola. Classification (NCBI taxonomy): domain Bacteria; kingdom Bacillati; phylum Actinomycetota; class Actinomycetes; order Streptosporangiales; family Streptosporangiaceae; genus Nonomuraea; species Nonomuraea roseola. Next base: position 2,312,847 of record NZ_BAAAXC010000015.1, on the reverse strand, counting down.
TCGCCCGGCATCCATCCGATCACCGTCGATTCTTCAGCACGGAGAACATGGACGTGCGACCGTGATCTTCATGGTTTGGGCGACGTTGTTCCGCTTGGTGCTGATCCTGGCCGCGGTGACCGGCTTGAGCTACACGTGGATGGCCCTGGCCGACCCTCTGAACCCGCTCGTGCTCTTCACCGTGCAGAGCAATCTGATGCTCGCGGGATATTGCTCCTGGCGGGTGGTGACCAGACGGCGGCCTTCCACCGAGGTCAAGGGGGCGGTGACGCTCTACATCGTGATAACCGGGCTGGTCTGGCACTTTCTGCGCATGCGTGGAGCCAACCCCTTCGAGCACCTCTCCCTCACAGGTCCCGGCCTCGGCAACTTCCTCCTCCACTACGTGACACCGATCATGGCCGTGATCGACTGGCTGGCCTTCGACCGGACCGCCCCTCGGCCGAAATGGGCGGCCGCCCCTGCATGGCTGGTCTATCCGGTGGTGTACATGGTCTTCGCCCTGGTCCGGGCTGCCCTGCTGCCTCCACACGCATGGAAGCGATACCCCTATCCGTTTCTGAATGTGGACAGGTTCGGGTACAGCGGAGTCCTGCTCATGGCGGTGGCGCTGGCCGTCTGCTTCGTGCTGCTCGGTTACGGGCTGATCGCCCTCCACCGCCTCGTCAATCGCGGGAACCGTACGCCGGTCGACTCCATGCCCCGCCCTCCAACCGAACCGCGACCCTCCAGCCAGATCCAGCCGCACATCTGATGCCTCATGTGAATCTTGAGAGTCGGAGCCCTTCTATGGGAAGGAACTCATGCCGGGCGCGGTGACGATCAGGCCATCCTCGTTGACTTACGGATAGCCACACGGGCGACGTGAAACTCCGCCTCCCAAGATCGCCCTTCTCCTGCAGCTCGTGGAGCGAATCCGGCTGGCCGCGGGGCCCTATCGCCGGCGGCTCACGCGAGTGTGACGTCGTACCATCGGTCCCGTGTCCCGACGATCATCGATCCTGTGGGTGACGGCCCTGCTCACCGCGGTAAGTCCCACCGTCTACTTCTGGATCGACGACGGCGGTGGCGGGTCGTTCACGTGGGGGTCCGCCGGACGGTGCTTAGGCAACGAGCTCAGCGATCAGCTGTGGTTCATGTCAGGCCTCCCGCTGTTCTGGTACGGCGGCGCCCCCCAGATCGTGCTGGGCTTCCTGGGCTGGTACCTGGCCGTTCGCGTCGGGCGGGAACGGCTCGCCCGAGCCCTCGCCCGGGTCGCGGCCGGCGCGCTGCTCGTTTGCGGCAAGGTGAGCACCGAGAGCGAGCTCGACTGCGACGGTCTCGGCGACGGCACCGCCAATGGGTTCAGCAAGGCGGAGAAGGACTTCCTCTGCCGTGCCCACGGCCATACCGCCTTCCACGGCGAAGGGGACGCCTTGGCGGCGGCTCCGGACCAGGTGCTGCTGGAGCGGGGATACCGGCTCTGCAAGATGGCAGAACATGACATTCAGGGCGACCAAGGGGTGGGACGAGGTGGTCGAGGTCGGCTACGAGAGCCCGAGCGGGTCGCTGGTGATCGTCGACAACCAGGCGTTATGGCCATGACCTGCTTCCAGCGCTTCTGGAGCCCGGAACCTACGCGGTGAATCCAGAGCCCTCCGGGCCGCCGTGGCGCAAGAGGGAGGAGATCGGTGCGGAGGAAACAGCAGCCCGCGGCGTGTACGCGCCTGCCTACGCCCTGTCGTACGGGCCGCCGGGAGCGGTCGCGGTCGCACCGGGTGACGTCCGCGGGACCGTTCTGATCTTGGAGCGATGTGACGGCTACTGTTGCGGTCTGGACGGCAAGGACGGACCGAACCTGGCCTGCGTGGCTGCGTGCGATCTACGACCGCGCGAAGGGCAGCCGATCCAGTCACGCGCTCTGGCGGTAGGGAGACATCACTGCTGGCACTGCTCGGGGCCTGCCCAGTTCGTTTCCGTCTGTAGAACCATGTGCTCATGTCCGTGACCGAGTTCGACGGCGTGACGGAGGACAAGGATCGTGGCGTCACCTCCAAAGCAGGGCTGTACGACTTCTGGACCGCGGAGGACGCCCATGTCTACCTCCACGACACCGACTTCAGGTGCCTGACCTATGAGCCAGGCAGGCGGCCAGTGCTGGAGTTGGAGTTTCTCTACGATCCGCGGTGGACTCCGCCCGAGCTGTCCGAGACGCCTGTCGTGGCCTTCCGGTTCGAAGACGTTCGCGTCGTCGAGTGGCGTGAGGACCGGCAAGGTCATGACAGCGTGGCCACTCAGTCTGACGCCCCACCTGGGCAAGTCGAATGCTTCGACTGGGACGGCGCCCACCTGTTCACCTTGGACACCTTCACGCTACGTCTGGTCTTTCACGCCCGACGAGCAGAGGTGACCGTACGCGCGAAGTCCATTCCCAGGCCCCCAACGGGTACCGCGAAATCGGTGGCGCCAACGTCAAGCTGGGTGACCCGTTCGAGTGGGGCTGCTGTCAGGCGGGTCTGATCCCCGCGCTGAGGAGTCGGTCGGGGTCACTGCTTTGGTGCGAGGGTGAGGTCGAAGTGGATCTCGACTTCGTCGCTCACCCTGAGGGCGCCGAAGAACGCCGAGTAGGGCCGAATCCCCCAGCGGGACTGCAGAACGGTCGCCGAGCCGTGTACGCGGTCCTCGGTCAGCGCTCCCTGTACCGTCACAGGCTGGGCGACGCCGACCATGGTGAGGTCGCCCTCGATGCGGAACGACTCCGCGCTTCCCTCGACCCGTGACGACCTGAACGTGATCGTGGGGTGGCGGCCGGTGTGCAGGATCTTCTCTCGAACGATCTTCTCGATCTCTTGACGATCGGAGCTCGTCAGCGGTTTGACGCCGCCGGTTCCTTCCTGGACCTCGAACGACTCGGCGTCGACCTCGACGGTCACCGAGCAGCTGGCCGGGTCGGCGGGGTCGACCGAGGCATCGCCGCGCCAGCGTGTGACCCCGATGGTGAGATCATGGCCGGCCTTCGCACCCAGCCCGGTACGCGTCGTCTTGACCAGGAGCCGACCAGACTCGGGTCCCCACGCGTAGCCACCAGCGGTGATGCTCACCCTTCCAGGCTAGCCCCGGCTGGAGGGTGCGCAGTATCCCGCTCGGCGCCCGAGTTCGGCAGGCGGCGGCGCACGTCTCTCGTCGCCTGCGTGCTCTGCTGGAGGGCGCGCACCACGATGATGGCCGGTCCAGCTGACGTGGGCTGCGGACAACCTCAGGGGCCGGCCGACGCCGGGCATCCACGATCTCGACGCGACGAGAACTCGATCGGCGCTTGCGGGTGAAAGGGAGTGATCGGCCCCAAGGAACGGAGCTCAAGCTTGATCACCCATGGCGAACCGGACGACGCGGAGGTGATCGGCCGTGCCCGGCGAGATCCCGCCGCCTTCTCCGTGCTGTTCGATCGGCACGCTCCCGCCCTCCACCGATACGTGACCCGCCGGCTGGGCGACTCGCTGGCCGACGACGTCGTGGCCGAGACGTTCCTGGCGGCCTTCCGCCGGCTCACCCGCTACGACACCGCCCACCGCGACGCCCGCCCGTGGCTGTACGGCATCGCCGCCAACCTCATCGGCAAACACCGCCGCGCCGAGGTCAGGGCGTACCTGGCGCTGGCCAGAACCGGGACGGACGAGGTGGCGGAGAGCTACGCCGACAGAGTGGAGGCCCGCGTGTCGGCCTCGGCGGCGCACCAGGAGCTGGCGGAGGCGCTCGCGGTGCTGTCGCCCGAGGACCGCGAGGTCCTGCTGATGATCGCCTGGGCCGACTTCAGCTACGAGGAGGTGGCGCGGGCGCTCGGCATCCCTGTCGGCACGGTCCGTTCGCGCCTGCACCGGGCCCGGAGGAAGACCCGTGCAGCCCTGGGCGGGGTCGACCCGTCCGCTGTCGAAGAGGAGACCACCCGTGGATGACCTGGAGCTGCTGAGCGGCATGCGAGCGGACGCGCCCGAGCCCGGGGTGGAGCGGCTGAAGGCCCTGCGCGCCCGCGCGCTGAGGCGCCGGCGCCGGTTCTGGATCGCGCCGTCCGTGCTCGCGGTGGCCGGGGCGCTGGCGGCGGCGGTGGTGGTGAGCGGCACCGGCGCGCCCACCCAGGGCATCCGCCCGATCGTCATCACCGAGACGGCGCCCATGAGCGCGGAGGCTGTGCTGAGACAAGCCGCTCGGGTCTCCGAGCGGCACGCTCCCGCCCCGCCACCCCGCCTCGACCAGTGGTTGTACCGGAAGACCCTGGTCAAGCAGCCGGGCGAAGCGACGGCCGAGGTCCAGGAGTACTGGACCCGCTACGACGGCACCCGGCAGGCCGTACGCCGGGGGCAGGGCCCGCTGGAGCAGCACCACCACAGGCCGGACCCGGATGACGACGACCTGACCCCTCGGGAGTACGCGGCCAGGCTGGCCAAGCTTCCCACCGACCCCGGCAGGCTCCTGGCGCACGTCAAGGGCGACAGGCACTGGGCGACCAAGCCGAAGGAGGAGGCGGGCCTAGGGGAGCATCCAGACGCGCGGGCCTTCCGGGTGTTGTCGGTCTACCTCGAGCAGGAGATACCCGTGCCACCCAGGCTGCGGGGAGCGATCTTCCGCGCCCTCGCCGAGATCCCCGGCGTGCGGGTGGACTCCGGCGTACGCGACGCGGCGGGCAGGTCGGGCATCGGCATCGCCTACGAGTGGGGTGCTCCAGGCGTCGGCACCGAGCGCGACGCGAACGGCCAGGTGGTGGCCAGGTCGTACCTGGTCCTCGACGCCACGACCTACGAGTTCCTCGGCAGGCGGGTGGACTACGTGCGCGACTACGTCATCAACGGCGACGTCGCCTTCACCGCGGGGAGCTTCTACGCCAGTGCCGAAGTCGCGGCGGGCGTCGTGGACGAGCCCGGCGAGCTCCCCGGGTAGGTACTGTCGGCAGATGTCGATCTCCCCCTCTCCTCACCTTCTCGACCTGGCGGCCGAGCTGCTGCCCGGCGTGTCCCTCGACGGAGCGCGGTCCGGCGGAGGGCAGTTCCACGACGTGGTTCTCATCCCCGGCGCGGCCGCCGTCCGTGTCGCGCGCACAGAGGCGGCGGCGGCCTCGTTGCCCCGCTGTACCGAACTGCTGGCCAGGCTGGCCCGGATGGACCTGCCCTTCCAGGTGCCCACCCCGCTCGTCCCCGTCTCCACGGTCGCAGGCCGCGTGGCCGTCGCCGTGAGCTGGGTGGACGGCGCCGCGCATCCTCGGGGGAGCGGTGATCCCGCGAAGCTTCGCGGCCTGCTCGACGCCCTCGCCTCCGTCGATCTGCGACTGGTGGAGGACGTGCTGGACGAGCCGCACGCCTACGCGGGCAGGGAGCGCTGGGAGGAGCTCCTCGTGGAGGAGGTGCTGCCCCGGCTGCCCGTCCATGTGCGAACGGAGGCGCGGCGCAGGGTCGAGGCGGCCCTCGAGCTCGAAAAGGTCACGGCGAGTCTGGTTCACGGGGATCTGGGCGGCGAGAACGTGCACTGGAGTCCGGACGGCGACCTGGTCGGGGTGCTCGACTGGGATCTCGCCCAGGCCTTCGACCCCGCTGTGGACGCCGCCTGCCTGGCCTGGCACGGGTGGGACGCCGTGAGGTCGGCGGTGGACGGCGAGACCTACAGGAGAGCGCGAGTGTGGGCGGGGACGTTCGCGATCGAGCAGGTCGCCTCGGCCCTCGCGAACGGCGAGCCGCCACACGTGGTCGATCGCTATGTCGAGTCGACGGTGCGCCGGCTGGAGCGCGGCGAGCATTGACGGTGCATGACGCCCGACTCTAGCCTGAAGCATCTACCTATCAGTTGGTAGGTCTTCGAGCGAGGAGTGGCGGGATGGATGACAAGCCCGGCATGGCGGAGAAGTCAGCCTTCTTCTCGGGGGTGTTGGGTGGCGTGCTGATGGGCGCGGGCTCCGGCTTCCTCCTGCTGTACCTCACCGACATCGTGGGCCTGGGCGCGGCGGCCGTCGGCACGCTCATGCTGGTCGCCAGGGTCGCCGACGGCGCCAGCGACCCGATCATGGGCTACCTCGTCGACCACCTCCCTCCCACGCGCTGGGGCAGGTTCAGACCGTACGTGCTGGTCGGCGCGGTGTTATGCGTGTGCTGCGTCATCGCGCTGTTCGTCGTTCCCGCGCTCCTGCCCGACGCGCTCGTCGCCCTGTGGATCACCTACCTGCTGTGGGGCCTGCTGCTCGACCTGTTCCAGATCCCGATGACCTCGCTGGTCCCCGCGATGAGCGGAGACCAGGGAGCGCGCGGTCAGCTCGCCGCGATCGTCGGTGTCACGGGGCTGTTCGCGGCGGCGCTGGCCACGGGGCTGACGCTGCCGATCGTGAACCTGCTCGGAGGGGGCACACGCGGATGGCTCACCTACGTCATCGGCTCCGCGATCCTGGGGTTCTGCCTGGTCGTCGTCATGGTGCTGCGGGTGCGCGAGAGGGTGGTGCCGCTCTCGCCCGAGCGCTACCGCCTGTCGGACGTGCGCAGGGTGTTCTTCTCCGGCAGGGCGGTGCCGATCCTGCTGCTGTCGAAGGTGTCGGTGCAGGCGGCCAGCGGGGCGCTCACGGCGGCGATGCCGTACTTCTTCCTCTACTACATCGGCGACACGGTGTACCTGTCGGCGGCGGCGTTCGTGATGGCCATCCCGATGGTGGCGGGGGCCGTGGTGGTGCCCGTGCTGGCCAGGCGGTCCGGGGCCAAGCCGCTCTACGTGGCGAGCCTGGGCGTGTCGATCACGGGCCTGGCGGCGCTGATGGCCGTGCCGCCCGATCCCGTGCCTGTGCTGGCCTGCTTCGCCCTGACGGGGGTGGGCCTGGGCGGGGCGGTGTCGCTCAGCCTGGTGCTGCTGGCCGAGCTGACCGACTACACCGAGTGGAAGCACGGCTTCAGGACCGAGGCGTCTCTCGCGGCGATGACCTCGTTCGCGACCAAGGCGGGCGGGGGCGTGGGAGGCGGCCTGCTGGCGTACACGCTGGCGCTGACCGGCTACCGCAGCGGCGGCGTGGCGCAGAGCGAGGAGACGCTGGACGGCATCCTCATGGCGCAGAGCCTCGTTCCCGCGGGGATCGGCCTGGTGGGCGCGCTGGCCTTCCTCCTCTACCCGATCAGCGGTGAGGTGGCGCGCGAGGCTTCGCGGCGGCTGGCCGAGCGGCGCACGGCCGTGGTGGAGCCGGCATGATCGTCAAGACCGCCCAGGGCCGGGTGCGGGGGACGGTGGAGCGTGGCGTGGCCAGGTTCCTCGGCGTGCCCTACGCCGCCGCGCCGTACGGGGCAGACAGGTTCGCGCCGCCCAGGCCGCACGACCCGTGGGCCGGCGTGCGCGAGGCGACGAGCATGGGCCCCACGCCGCCGCAGGTGCCGTACGCCGGAGGGCTGGAGAAGGTCCTGCCCAGCGTGATCATCCAGGGCGAGGAGGTGCTCAACCTCAACATCTGGGCGCCGGCGGAGGGCGCGGGGCACCCCGTCATGGTGTGGGTGCCGGGCGGGGCGCTCACCAGGGGTGGCAACGCCCTCGCCACCTACGACGGGAGCGCCTTCGCCCGTGACGGCGTCGTGCTGGTGTCGATCAACTACCGGCTGGGCGCCGAGGGCTTCTCCGTGCTCGACGACGCGCCCGCCAACCTCGGGCTGGCCGACCAGTTCGCCGCGCTGCGCTGGGTGCGCGACAACATCGCGTCCTTCGGAGGGGATCCGCGCAGGGTGACGGTGGCGGGCCAGTCGGCGGGCGGCGGGGCGGTGGCCGCGCTGCTCGCCCACCCCTCGGCGGGCGAGCTGTTCGCCCAGGCCGTCGTGCAGAGCGGTCCCCTGGCGCCGGGGCGGGGGGACAAGGCGAGGCGGATCACCCGCCTGATGGCCAAGGCGCTCGGAGTGCGGGCGACGCGGGAGGCGTTCGCGCGGGTGCCGCCCGAGGAGCTGCTGGCCTGCCAGACGCGGGTGCTGGCCAAGGGCGTGGGCTTCGGCGTGGTGCCGGGAGACGAGCTGGTTCCCTCGGACCCCGGCACCGCCCTGCTGGCGGGTGCGGGCGCGGACATCCCGCTCATGATGGGCCACACGGCCGAGGAGTTCAGGCTGTGGACGGTGCCCACAGGGAAGATCGACAAGCTCGGCCGGGTCCACGTGCTGGCCGCCAGGGTGCGCTTCAGGGACTTCGCGGCCCGCGGAGGTGCGAGCAGCGGCGACGTCTTCGGCGCGCTGGTCACCGACGCGCTGCTGCGCAGGCCGATGAACGCGCTGGCCGACGCCCGCCGAGGACGCACCTGGATGTACGAGTTCGCGTGGCGCTCGCCCGTCATGGATCTCGGCGCCGCGCACGCGACGGAGCTGGCCTACGTCTTCGACACGCTCGACAGCCCCGACGCCGAGATGATCGGCGGGCCCGGCCGTCCGCGGGACCTGGCCGACAGGATGCACGCCGCGTGGGTGCGCTTCGTCAAGGACGGCGACCCGGGCTGGCCCGTGTGGGACGAGGGCCGCCCGGTGATGGTCTTCGACTCACCGGGCGGCGGTGTGGTCAGGCCTTCAGACTCGCCCTGATGGAGTCGAGCAGGGTCTCCCGCCAGGCGCGGGCGACGGGCAGGAGCCCGGTGAGCATCTGCGAGCCGTGGACCTGCCCTTCGAACTCCACGTGCGTCACGGGCACCCCGCTCTCACGCAGTCGTGCGGCGTAGCGGCTGCCGTCGTCGGCCAGCGGGTCGCACTCGGCCGTCAGGATGACCGCGGGAGGCAGACCTGTCAGGTCGTCGGCGAACAGCGGGGAGACGAGCGGGTCGGCGGGGTCGTGGCCGCCGAGGTAGTTCTCGACGCACCAGCGCAGCTCCTTGCCCGTCAGCACGTAGCCCTCGGCGTACGTCGCGATCGAGGGGGAGGACAGCGTGAGGTCGAAGGCGGGGATCTCCATGATCTGGAGATCGAGCGAGGGCCCGCCGCGCTCTCTCGCCAGCAGCGCCATGACCGCGGCGAGATTGCCGCCCGCGCTCTCTCCCGTGACGCCGAGCCAGCCGGGGCCGAAGCTCTCGGCCGCCCACTCCAGCGCGCGGTAGCAATCCTCCGCCCCGGCAGGGAAGCGGTGTTCGGGAGCGAGGCGGTAGTCGACGCTGACGACCGTCAGGCCGGTGCCCGCGGCGATGGTCCTGCACCGGGTGTCGGAGTCGTCCGGGTGGCCCGACCACCAGCCGCCGCCGTGGTAGTAGACGAGCGTGCCCGCACTCGCGGGTCCGTGACGGTAGACGCGGACGGCGACGCCGTCGGGCGGGACGCTGTCCTCGTAGACCTCGTCCACGTCGGGCGCGGCCTCGATGTACCTGGCGTAGGGGCTCCCACCGGCGGATCGCCTGGCCTCGTCGCGTTCGCGGCGGCGCTCGGCGGCGCTCTTCCATTCGGGGGTGGGGGGCAGCGAGGAGTAGACCTCGAGCAGCGGAACGAGCAGCGGGTCGAGTGGCATGCAAAAAACCTACCAACTGATTGGTGGTTTTTGTTAGCCTTGATCTCATGACCGCTCGAAAGCCCTCCTCCGTGGGCGTCGCACGCAGAAAGCAGATCCTCGCCGCAGCCCGCGAGTTGTTCAGTCTCAAGGGCTACAGAGGAGCCTCCCTGCGCGACGTGGCCGCCCAGGTCGGGCTCACGCTCGCGGGCGTCCTGCACTACTTCCCCTCCAAGGAGGAGCTCCTCGCCGCGCTGCTGCAGGAGCGCAGCGAGGCCGACACCACCTGGTTCGAGGAGACGTGGGAGGAGCTGGGCAGCTTCCGCCTCGCGGTCCGCGAGCTCATGATCCGCAACATGGACACCGCGGGCGTCATGCGGCTGTTCGTGACCCTCTCGGCCGAGGCCTGCGATCCCGAGCACCCCGCCCACGACTTCTTCGTGCAGCGCTACCGCACCAGCCGTGAACTGTTCTCCACCACGCTCGCCAAGGCCCAGGCCAGGGGCGAGGTCGACGCCAGGGCCACGGGTCCTGTGCTGATCGCCGTACTCGACGGGTTGCAGACCCAGTGGCTGATCGACCCCGAATTCGACCTGCTCGCCTCGCTCGAGGCCTACCTGGACACGATCACGCCGTGAACGACCTGACCCTCGCAGAGAAGGCGGCGCTGACCTCAGGAGCGTCGCTCTGGACCACCAAGCCCGTCGAACGCGCGGGCATCGCCTCGATCACGCTGAGCGACGGCCCCCACGGGGTGCGCCGTCAGCTCACGGGCGGCGACCATCTCGGCATCGGCCGCAGCATCCCCGCCACCTGCATGCCGCCCGCCGTCGCCCTCGGCTCGTCCTGGGACCCTGACCTGTTACGAGGGGTGGGCGCCGCCCTCGGGGCAGAGGCGCGAGCGCTGGGCGTGCAGGTGCTGCTCGGCCCCGGCATCAACATCAAGCGCTCGCCGCTGTGCGGTCGCAACTTCGAGTACCTGTCGGAGGACCCGCTGGTCAGCGGCGTGCTCGGGGCGGCGCTCGTCGAGGGCGTGCAGTCGAGCGGCGTCGGCGCCGCGCTGAAGCACTTCGCCGCCAACAACCAGGAGACCAACAGGCTGAGGGTCAGCGCCGAGGTGGACGAGCGCACGCTGCGCGAGATCTACCTGGCCGCCTTCGAGCACGTGGTGAAGCGCGCCAGGCCGTGGACCGTGATGTGCGCCTACAACAAGGTCAACGGCGAGTACGCCTCCCAGAACCGCTGGCTGCTCACCACAGTCCTGCGCGAGGAGTGGGGGTTCGACGGCCTGGTCATGTCCGACTGGGGCGCGGTCGACGACAGGGTGGCGGGGGTGTGGGCCGGGCTCGACCTGGAGATGCCCACCTCTGGCGGCATCACCGACGCGCTGCTCGTCGAGGCCGTGAGGGTCGGCAGGCTCGACCCCGCCCTGCTCGACCTCGCAGTCTCGCGCGTCCTGGCCCTCGTCGCCAAAGCCCGCGCCGCCCAGCCCGAAGCCTTCGTCGTGAAAGCCAGCGCCGCCCAGCCCGAAGCCTTTGTCTCGGAGTCCTCCGCCGCCCAGTCCGAAGCCTTTGTCGCGTCGGCCCCCGACGCGCGACCCGGAGCCGTGATGGTCACCGAGGGCGGAGGAGCCGTCGAGATCGACGGGGTGCGGGCCTGCGCGCATCACCGGCTGGCTCGCCAGGTCGCCGCGCAGTGCGCGGTGCTGCTGAAGAACGACGGCGTGCTGCCGCTGGCCACCTCCACCTCCGTCGCGGTCCTCGGCGAGCTCGCCCGCACCCCCCGCTACCAGGGCGCAGGCAGCTCGCAGATCGTGCCGACCAGGCTGGACGACGCGCTCACCGAGATGCGCGCCCTCGCCGGCGCCGACCTCCCCTTCGCCCCCGGCTACCGCCTCGACCACGGCGAGCCCGACGAGGCGCTCGTCGAGCAGGCCCGTGAGGTCGCCGCCGCGGCGCAGGTCGCGGTGGTCTTCCTCGGCCTGCCCGAGGGCGAGGAGTCGGAGGGTTACGACCGCGCCCACCTCGACCTGCCCGCAGGCCAGAGCGCGATGCTCGACGCCGTGATCGCCACGGGCACGAGGACGGTCGTCGTGCTGTCCAACGGCGGCGTGGTGGCCGTGTCGGGATGGGACGCGCGGGTGGCCGCGATCCTGGAGGGCTGGCTGCTCGGCCAGGCGGGCGGCGGCGCCGTCGCCGACCTGCTGTACGGCGTGGCCAACCCGTCGGGACGGCTGGCCGAGACGATCCCCCTGCGCCTGGAGGACACTCCCAGTTTCCTGAACTTCCCCGGCGACCCCGACCAGGTGAGGTACGGCGAAGGCGTCTTCGTCGGCTACCGCTACCACGACGCCGTGCGCGGCGAGGTCGGCTACCCCTTCGGCCACGGCCTGTCCTACACCGCCTTCGTCTACTCCGACCTCACGGTGTCGGTGAAGGGAGCCGACGAGGAGATCGAGGTCGAGGTCGCGGCCCGCGTCACCAACACGGGCGGCAGGCAGGGGCGCGAGGTGGCGCAGCTCTACGTGTCGGCGCCGAGCGCCACGGTCAGGCGGCCGGTCAGGGAGCTGCGCGGCTTCACCAAGGTCGCGCTGGAGCCTGGCGAGAGCGCCGTGGTCCGCTTCGCCCTCGGCTATCGCGACTTCTCCTACTTCGACGTGCGGGAGGGCCGATGGGCGGCCGAGCCCGGCACGGCGAGCGTCCACGTGGGCGCCTCGTCCAGGGACCTGCGCCTGCACGCGGAGGTCACCCTCGACGTGGCGGGCAGGCGGCCGCCGCTGACTCCGGACTCGCCGCTCGGCGACTGGTTCGCCGACGACGCCGGCCGTACGGCGCTGCTCGGGGTGGCGCGGGAGCCGTCCCGCTTCCTGAGCGAGGAGTACGCCAGGACCCTAGGCTCGATCCCGCTGAGCCGCCTGGCCAGGTTCCCCGGCTCGAAGATCGACCCCGACAGCCTCGACGAGCTGGCGGCGAGGGTGCGCGATGATCGACCGTGAGCGGCTGGTCCGTGCCCACAACGTCGTCGTGACGGCGTGGCATCCCTCCTCGACACTGAGCGTCGGCAACGGCGACTTCGCCTTCAACGTGGACGTCACGGGGCTGCAGACCTTCCCCGCCGAGCACGAGCTGCCGCCCAGGCCGCTCCTGGTGACCGACGAGCACGGCGTCAGGCGGCTGCCCGTGAGGGAGTTCGCCCTCGACGACTTCCCCGTGCCGCTGCGCACCCAGTCCACGTGGGGGTGGTACGCCACGGAGCCTGCCGCGCCGTACACCCTGGACGAGGCCTCCACGGGCTATGCGACCAGGCGGGGCGAGGTGCGCTATCCCGACGGGCTCGGTCCCGTGCCCGAGGCGGCGGCGTGGCTGTACGCCAACCCGCGCAGGCTCGACCTCGGCAGGCTCGGCCTCGACTTCCCCTGCGGACGGGTCGAGCTCGGCGACCTTGAGGCCACGCGCGTCGAGCTCGACCTGTGGACGGGCTGTGTGCACGCGCGCTTCGAGGTGCTGGGCCGCCCCGTCGAGGTGTGGACGGTCGCCCATCCGCGCCTCCACCTGGTGGCCACCAGGGTGGAGTCGCCGCTCCTGGCCACCGGGGAGCTGCGGCTCAGGCTGTCCTTCCCCGACCAGGGCGACCCTCTGGTGAAGGGCGAACGGCTGACGCAGGAGACCGTGTACGGCAGGGCGTCGGCTGTACGGACGGTCGGCGACGCCTGCTACGTCGTGCGGGTGGCGACCGACGGCGTGATCGGCCCCGAGTTGGAGCTCGCCACCGCCGCGCCCGCGCTCGGCGCCACGGTCGCCTTCGGCCCTATGCGGACAGGCGATCTGCCGGGCTTCGAGGAGGTGAGGGCCGCGGCAGCCGCGCACTGGCGTGACTTCTGGACCCGCGGCGCCGCCGTGAGCTTCGAGGGCAGCTCCGATCCCCGCGCTCCGGAGCTCGAGCGCAGGGTCGTGCTGTCCCGCTATCTCACCGCCGTCCACAGCGCGGGCGTGCTGCCGCCGCAGGAGTCGGGGCTGGTCCACAACTCGTGGGGCGGCAAGTTCCACCTGGAGATGCACTGGTGGCACGCCGCGCACTTCGCCGTGTGGGGCAGGCCCGACCTGCTCGAAAGGGGTCTCGGCTGGTACGAGTCGATCCTCGGCGTGGGCAGGGAGAGCGCGCGGCGGCAGGGCTACGCCGGAGTGCGGTGGCCCAAGCAGGCCGGCCCCGACGGGCGGGAGTCGCCGTCCGACATCGGCGCGTTCATCATCTGGCAGCAGCCGCACCCGATCTACTTCGCCGAACTGCTCAGGCTGAACGGCGACGACCCCGACGTGCTGGAGCGGCACAAGGAGATCGTCTTCGAGACGGCTGAGTTCATGGCCGACTTCGCCGAGTGGGACGGCGGCACCTGCCATCTCGGGCCGCCCGTCGTGCCTGCGCAGGAGACCTACTATCCGGGCAGGGCGCGTACGGCCGACCCGACGTTCGAGCTGACCTACTGGCGCTGGGCGCTGGGGGTCGCGCAGAGCTGGAGGGAGCGGCTCGGCATGCAAAGACGCGCCGACTGGGACGCCGTCATCGACGGCCTGGCCAGGCCCGCCGTCCGCGAGGGCCGCTACGCGGCGGTGGCGGTCGAGCCCTACACGCTGCCCGACGACCATCCCTCGATGCTGATGGCGCTCGGCTTCCTGCCGAGGACCCCGCTGATCGACCTGGAGACAATGGCGGCGACCTACGACGACGTGCTGGCCCGCTGGGACTTCTGCACCACCTGGGGCTGGGACTACCCCGTGCTGGCGATGTGCGCCACCAAGCTCGGAAGGCCCGCCTCGGCGGTCGACGCGCTGCTCATGGACACCGGCAAGAACATGACACTCGCCAGCGGGCACGTGCCGCAGTTCCCTGGAGGGCTGAGCGTCTACCTGCCCGCCAACGGCGGCCTGCTCGCCTCCGTCGCGATGATGGTGAAACAGGACGGCTTCCCCCGCGACGGCTCCTGGCGGGTTCGCCACGATGGGCTGGGCGACTTCCCCTCCGACACAGACTCCTCCTCAGGAGGATGATGTGCGACCGCACAGGGTGGACCACCCTCCCGTGGCCCGGTTGGCGGCCGGTCTGCTGCGCGACGTTCCCGAGCTGACCCGCAGGGTCTTCACGGCGATCGTGGCCGAGGACGCGACCTACGCCGCGCTCGACGCCGAAAGGCTGGCCGAGGTCAGGGAGCACAACAGGCGCAACCTCGTCACGCAGCTGACCGACCTGGCCGAGCAGCGCCCGCCCTCCACGGAGGCGGCCAGGCAGACCGCTCGCCTGCGGGCGGCGCAGGGCTTCCCTCTGGGGGCGCTGCTCCACGCCTACAGGATCGGGTTCAGGGTGGTCTGGGAGAGCCTGGTGGAGCGGGCGACGGCCGATCCCCGCTACCCCGTCGACACGCTGGCCACCTCCATGACCACGGTCTGGACCCTCGTCGACGCCTACTCGGTGGCGGTCACCGAGAGCTACAGGGAGACCGTGGTCGAGCTGACCAGGCACGACGAGCGGAAACGGCTGGTCCTGCTTGACCTGCTCATCGAGGGCAGGGTGAGCGACTGGACGGCGCTCGACGGCAGCGCGCAGGCGCTCGGCCTGCCCGCCAGGGGCCCCTACCTGTGCGTGGTCGCCGACCTCGGCGTGACGATGCCGAGGGGGAGCGCGTGGCGGCTGCGCGCCGACGACCAGGTGGGGGTGCTGGCCGTCCGCGCCTTCGAGGGCATGGACGGCAGGGCAGGCGTCAGCCCGCCGTACGAGCGGCTGACCGAGACGGCTGCGGCGCTGCGTCTTGCCACGCTGGCGCGGGCGAGCCTGCCCGAAGGCGTCACGGGTGTGGCCACGGTCGACGCGCGGCCCGTGGGCGCGCTGCTGGCCGCAAGCCCGGACCTCGCCGAACGGTTGGCGGGCACGGTGCTGGGCCCGCTGCTCGGCAGCAGGGAGAGCGCCCGCCTGCTGGAGGTGCTCGAGATCTGGCTGGAGACAGGGGAGTCCACCGCCGACCTGGCCAGGCGGCTCTACTGCCATCGCAACACCGTCCGCAACAGGCTGGACAGGATCGAGCAGCTCACCGGCAGGTCGCTGGAGCGCCCTGAGGACGTGGCCGCGCTCTACACGGGAGTGCTCGCGCTGCGCCTCACGGGTTGTGCGCCCGCACAGGAGGCTGCTCGGAAGCGGCGGCGCGGGCCTAGTGACTCCAGAACATCGTTCCAGCAGGATCTGGGGACAGCCCGTCCCCGCTGGAGGCGATGATGTCGCGAGCCGTACGTGCCCTGCTCTCCGCACTGGTCATCGCCATGGCGGGGGCGCCGCCCGCGGCGGCCGGCGCGCCTGAGGAGTCCGTCGGCATCACCGGGCCGCTGGCCGAACCTGTGTGGCTGTGCAAGCCGGGCAAGCCGAACAACCTGTGCGGCCAGGACGCCGCCGGGCTTCCCCAGACCCTGCCCCGCTACCCCAGCGGGGCGACCACCCCGCTCGACGCCACCAGGGTCGGCGCGGACGGCACGCTCACCCACGAGCCCTTCGAGGTCGCCGCCCCGCCGCCCGTCGACTGCTTCTACGCCTACCCCACCGTCGACCTGGTCTCCAACCCGCTGCTGCAGATCGGCTCGCTGCCCCCGCTGCCGCGTGACGAGGAACTGGCCGTCACGCTCGTGCAGATCGGCAGGCTCGCCACCACGTGCAGGCTGTTCGTGCCGGTCTACCGCCAGGTGCCGCTCAGCGCGCTCGCGGTCGGCATCATCACGGGGCTGCCCACCGACATGCGTCCGGGAACCCTGGACGTTCAGCAGGCGTGGGAGCACTACTGGACGCACGACAACCTCGACCCCGTCACGGGCAAGCGCAGGGGCGTGGTCCTGCTGGGCCACTCGCAGGGCAACTGGCAGCTCGCCACGCTGATCAGAGACAAGATCGACGGCACGCCCTCGCAGCGCAACCTGGTGTCGGCGATCCTGCTCGGCGGCAACATCGACGTGCCGGTGGCGACCGACGCGTACGGCGGTGTCCCCGTCTGCCGCAGACCCTCGGCCGCCGACCCGGTGCCGACCGGCTGCCTGGTCTCCTTCTCCGCCTACAACAGGCCGGAGGGCGCGCCGCCGAACGGAGCCTTCGGCCGTACCACCACGCCGGGCAACGAGGTCGTCTGCGTCAACCCCGCCCAGCTCCTGCGCGGAGGCGAGGAGCCCTACCTCGACGCCTACCTGCCCACCAGGAAGCTGCTCAACGGCAACGCGCTCACCCCGAACGGCTCGCTCACCCTGCTGCTCGGCAGCTACCGCTTCAGCCAGCACCCCACCGGCTACGACCGCTACACCGACACCCTGCGCGGACGCTGCGCCAGAGCGGTGGACGAGAAGGGGCCCGTCAACTGGTTGCAGGTCAGCGGCGGGGACCACCTGTTCCCCTCGACCGCGCCCGACCACGTGCTGGGCCTGCACGTGGCCGACCACAGCGTCGTCCTCGGCGACGTGGCCGCGCTCGTCGCCGCCCAGGCGGCCGCCTGGAGACCATGACGGCCGCCGTGCCCCCCGATCGGGCTAGGAGCGCTTGTCCTCGACATGGACGACGACCAGCTCATTCCCGTCCTGGTCGCGCTTGCCCCGCCCGAAGAGGCCGACGGTCAGATCGTCGTCGGCCTCGAGCTCGTCGTCGGCGACGTAGGTCAGGATGTCGGGGTGGTGGCAGGTCACTGCCCAGCCGGGCGCGTCGTCGAGGTCGATGGTGGTGAAGTCGCCCGCGGGCGTGCCCGCCTGGACAGGGCCGAACTCGCGGAGCAGGTCTCTGGCCTGCCCGGCCAGATCGCCGTCGGGTTCCATCAGGATCACGCAGGTGCCGTTGGCGAACAGCACCCACGACCTGGCGGGATGCAGCAGCTGCCGCCAGGTCGCTATCACGCTCTCGTGGGTCATGTGCGAGACGGTAGCGATCGGCTACGACAGATCTAGATCATCCTTGGCCGCGAGCCGCCTCACGCTCGGCCTCCACCTTGTCGTCGTAGGCGTACCGGGCGGCGGCGATGTCGTTCTGGTGCGTCTCCGTCCAGACGACCAGGGACTTGATCGCCTCGTGGAGGGTCGCGCCGAGCGGGGTGAGCGTGTATTCGACGCGCGGCGGCACCACGGGATGCACGGTCCTGTCGACGAGGCCGTCGCGTTCGAGCTGCCGCAGGGTGACCGTCAGCATGCGCTGGCTGACGCCGTCGATCTCGCGGCGGAGTTCGGTGAAGCGCATGGTGCGCCGCTCCAGCAGAGCGATCACGAGCAGCGACCACTTGTCGGCGATCCTGTCGAGGATCTGACGCACCTCGCAGTCGGCCCGCGTGTCCCACTGGAGGATCTCGTCATCCATGGTTCTGCAGAAGTAACCCGGTGCCTTTGAAGTGCCGTCTTCCATGCTTCCTCATGGTGACGCAAGATGCTCCCTGTTACAAGAAAGAACTGACGCACCAGCAGGAACCAGGGAGTGCCCGTGACCGCCACCGTTCGACCGCCCACGCCTCAACCGCCCACGCTGAAGATGACACCGCGCGCGTGGGGAATGCTGTTCGTGCTGTGCGGCGCGATCTTCCTTGAAGGCATCAACGTCGCCATGCTCAACGTCGCCCTCCCGGCGATCAGGTCCGATCTCGGCCTGTCCACGGGGGAGCTGCAGTGGGTGATGACCGCCTACGTGCTCGGCTACGGAGGCTTCATGCTCCTGGGCGGACGCGCCGCCGACCTGTTCGGGCGCCGCAGGATGTTCCTTCTGTGGCTCGCCATCTTCCTCGTGGTCTCCGCCGTGGGTGGCCTGGCCAGCGAAGGGTGGATGCTCATCGCGGCGAGGTTCGTGGCAGGCGTGGCGGCGGCGGTCATGACTCCGGCGGGGCTGTCGATCATCACGACCTCCTTCGAGGAGGGCAGGCAGCGCAACCAGGCGCTCCTGGTCTACTCCGGCACGGCGGCGGGCGGCTTCTCCCTCGGCCTCGTGCTGGGCGGGCTGCTCGCCGAGATCGACTGGCGATGGGTGCTCTTCGTGCCCGCCATCCTCTCGCTGCTCATCCTGGTGGCCGCGGTCCCCATGATTCCCAGGACCGACCAGCGCAGGCCGAAGGGGCAGCGGATCGACCTGGCGGGCGCGGTCACGGTCACCGCCGCGATCCTGCTCATGGTCGTCGGCGTCGAGCGGGCCTCGCACGTGAGCCTGGGGCAGACCGTGGCGACCCTCGCGGTGGGCCTCGCGCTGTTCGGCCTCTTCGTCGTGATCGAGCGCAGGTCACCCGACCCTCTCGTGCGCCTCGGCATCCTCCGCTCGGGACCGCTGCTGCGCGCCAACCTCGCGGGGCTGCTGTTCGCGGCCAGCTTCTTCGGCTTCCAGTTCGTCGCCGTGCTCTACCTGCAGGAACTGCGCGGCTGGACCTCGCTCGAGACGAGCCTGGCCATGCTGGCGATCGGCGCGGACGCCGTCCTCGCGCCGACGCTGACGCCCAGGCTGGTCAACCGCTTCGGCAACGCCAAGGTCATCCTGTACGGCCTGCTGGTGGCCGCGCTGTCGTACGCGCTGTTCCTGCCCGTCGGCATGGACTGGGCCTACGCGGCCATGTTCCCCACGATGATCGGCCTCGGCGTGGCGTTCGCGCTCGCCTACGGCCCGCTGACGATCGTCGCCACGGACGGCATCGACGAGAGCGAGCAGGGGCTGGCGGGAGGGCTGCTCTACACCTCCTTCCAGTTCGGCGCCGCGCTCGGCCTCGCCGCCACCACCGCCGTCATCGTCACCTCGCAGGACCTCGCCGACAGCTACCGCTCCGCCTTCGCCGTCCCGCTCGTCGCGGTCGCCCTGGCCGCCGTGGTCAGCGCCTTCGGCCTCAGGCGCCGATGAGTCCTAGGCCCAAAGCCGCACGGCAGACCGGTCCCCGCGGCCGATGTGGGGCACGGGTACGAGCGCGTAGCGTCCGCGGCTATGACGTTTCTCGTGACAGGCGCGACAGGGAAAGCCGGCAGGCACGTGGTCGGCCAGTTGCTGAAGGAGGGGCAGCGCGTCAGGGCGCTGAGCCGCGACCCCGCCAAGGCGAACCTGCCCGAGGGGGTGGAGGTGGTGCGAGGAGATCTCACCGACCCCGCCACCCTCGGGCCCGCGCTCGACGGCGTGACAGGGGCGCATCTGCTGACCATGGGCGGGGACGACTACGCCACGCTGCGCACAGGACCGGAGCTCGCCGAGCTGATGGAGAAGGCCGGCGTACGGCGGGTCACCCTGCTGTGGAACGGCAAGGCCGGCCCGGTCGAGGAGGCCTTCGCGGCGAGCGACCTGGAGTGGACCAGGCTGGAGGCCGTCGACTTCATGAGCAACACGCTCCACTGGGCGCAGGCCATCAAGGCCGAGGGCAGGGTGGAGGAGCCGTTCGCCGATGTGCCCAGCGCGGTCGTGCATGAGGCGGACGTCGGCGAGGTCTCCGCGAGAGTGCTGGTCGACGGCGGGCACGGCGGCAGGTCATACACGCTGACCGGCCCCGAGACGCTCACCGCGCGCCAGCGGCTGAGCGCGCTCGCCGAGGTGCTCGGCAGGAAGCTGGAGTTCGTCGAGCTGACCGAGGATCAGGCGAGGGAGCGCTGGAGGAAGGCGGGCTACGACGAGGAGCTCATCGACCTGCTGGCCGACTGGCAGGGCAACCCGCCGCGCGAGGCGTACACGGTGGTGCCGACGGTCGAGCGGATCATCGGGCGCCCGCCCCGCACGTTCACCCAGTGGGCGGCCGAGCACGCGGAACGCTTCCAGCGGGGCTAGTCGTCCAGGCCGCGGGCGCTCAGGGCCTCGCCGAGGGCGTCCGCGTGCCGGAGCGCGCTGACCACCAGTGGGATGGCGAAGGCGCGCATGCTCCACGAGACCCCGCGGGCCCGCTGCGCCTCGCGTACCCGGGTGGCGAGCGCCGAGATGACCGGCACGCTGCGCACGGTGAGAGACAGGAGCAGCGACACGCGGAAGGGATCGACGCCCACCCTGCGCAGCGGCCCGAAGCAGCGCTCGAAGAAGGTCATCATGTCCGCGAAGCGGGTGGTGAGGGTGACCAGCCCGGCCAGGGCGACCGCGAGGACGATGCGCAGCGTGGAGACGAGAGCCGTGTCGAGGCCCATCAGCACGAACTGCATCACGAAGAGCACGAGCGCGAACCAGCGCAGCGGCCGGATCTGTGCCCACGCGGCGGTGAACCCGACGCCGGAGACGACGTACAGGATCGCGACGAAGGCGCTGAACCCGGCGAGCGCGGCGAGGGAGCCGAGCAGCACGAGCACCGTGCACGACACGACCAGGCCCAGCACCTTGGCCCACGCGGGCAGGCGGTGAAGGAGCGAGTCGCCAGGAACGTAGATCCCGATCACGACATGAGCTTGCGATAGTGGTCGATCGCCGAGGAGGGCAGCCCGTCGGCGACGATCCTGCCCTCGTCGAGGACCAGCACCCGGTCGAAGGAGTCGAGCAGCCCGAGATCGTGGGTGACCACGACGACCTGCTGGGGGAGCTCGCCCAGGAGCTCGGCCACCACGCGGGAGTGCCGCAGGTCGAGCAGCGTGGTGGGCTCATCCATGATCAGGATCCGCGGTTCGAGCACCAGGACGGAGCAGAGCGCGAGGAGCTGCTTCTGCCCGCCGGACAGCTGGTGGGCGGGGTGGTCGGCGTGGTCGGACAGGCCGTGCCTCGACAGCACCCGCTCCACCCTGTCCGCCACCTCGGCGGCGGACAGGCCCTTGCGGCGCAGGGAGAAGGCGACGTCCTCGGCGACCGTGGGCATCACGATCTGCGCGTCGGGATCGGTGAACAGGAAGCCGACCTCGCGCCTGATGCGGGCGGCGTGGCGGCGGGTGTCGTGGCCGAGGACGGTGACCGTGCCCGAGGTGGGCATGGCCAGGCCGTTGATCAGGCGGGCGAGCGTGCTCTTGCCTGAACCGTTCGCGCCGACCACGCCGACGCGGCGCTCGGTCAGCGAGAGCGTGATGCCGGACAGCACGTCGCGCCGGCCGAGCCGTACGTGGACGTCGGTGAACTCGATCACTCACACCACCTCGAACAGGGCCGCGACGCCCAGGCCGCCGCCTACCGCGGCCGCCGCGAGTCCGAGCGTGCCCTGGGGCGCGCCCGCCCGCACGAGCCTGCTGAACAGCCTGGTCACGACCACCGCGCCGGTCGCGCCCCACGGGTGTCCGAGGGCGAGCGCGCCGCCCTGGGCGCAGACCCTGTCGAGGTCGGCCTCGAGCGCGTCGGTCACCGCGAGCACCTGCGCGGCGAACGCCTCCACGATCTCCACGGCGGCGACCTGCTCCATCGCCACCCCTGTACGGCCCAGCACCCGCCGTACGGCGGGCACCGGGCCCCAGCCGGGCAGAGAGGGGTCGCAGCCGACGACCGCGCCCGCCACCAGCCGCAGCCCCGGCAGCCCCTCGCGCAGCCGGTCGGGGACCAGGGCCACGGCGGCGGCGCCGTCGCTGATGGGTGAGGAGTTGCCCGCCGTGACCGTGCCGCCGGGCACGAAGGCCGAGGGAAGCCTGGCAAGCATGGCCATGCGCAGCGCACGCGGCCGCTCGTCGGCGGACCTGCCGTCGACGGGCACGATCTCCTCGCCGAAGTCGGCTGCCAGCGCCAGGGCGTGGCTGCGGTGGGCGTAGGCGTCCTGCCGCTCCCTGCTCACGCCGCGCGCCGCCGCCAGCGCCTCCGCCGCGGGCCCCATGTCGGGGTCGGGATGCCCCTCGGGTGCGAAGGGCGCCCGCGGGTACGGCCCGGCCGCGCCGCGCATCGTCCGCAGCGGCGCGGTGGAGGCGCTCTCCACTCCGCCCGCCACGACGAGGCCCAGGTCTCCCGCGCGGATCGCCTGGCCCGCCAGCAGGATCGCCGCCAGCCCGCTGCCGCACTGGCGGTCCACGGTGACACCGGGGACCTCGTGCCCGAGCCCCGCCGCCAGCGCCGACACGCGGGCCAGGTTGCCGCCCGGCCCCATGCAGTTGCCGAGCACCACGTCCTCGACGGCGAGGTGGGACACCTCGGCCGCGACCGCCGCGATGACGGGCGCGGCGAGCCGGTCGGCCGTCATCGACCTGTAGGCGTGGCCCGCGGTGCCGATGGGGGTACGGCGCGCCGCCACGACGACGGGCTGCTCGCTCATCTCACACCAGCCGGCTGATCGCGGGATCGTCATCGGCCAGGCGCGCGGCGACCAGGGCGCGCGCGGGCTTGCCCGTGGGCGTGCGGGGCAGCGCGCCCATGGCGTACCAGCGGCGAGGGCGCTGTGCGGGGTCGAGACCTTCACGCGCGGCCGTCTCGAGCGCCGACCGCGAGGGCGAGCCCTCCACGACCGCCGTGACGACCGAGCCGAGCTGCGGATGCGGCGAGCCGATGACGACCAGGTCGGTGACGCCCCGCACGTCGCGCAGCACCGCCTCCACGTCCTCGGGCACCACGGTCGCGCCGCCGGTCTGTATCGCGCCGTCGCCTCTGCCGCGCAGCCTGAGCACCTCGCCTGGGCGGTACGGCTCGGCCAGGTCGCCCACGCTCGTCCAGCCCTCGGCGTCGGTCGTGAGCGGGCCCGCCGCCCCCGCCAGGTAGCCCTTCGCCATCCACGGCGAGCGCGCCCACACCTCGCCGCGCCTGACCTCGATCTCCACCTGGGGGAAGGGCCGCAGCCCCGACCCGTCGGCGTCCACGGCCACGAAGGACATCTCCGTCGCGCCGTAGTACGACACGACGCGCACCCCCGCCTTCGCCGCCATGGCGCGTGAGCGGTCGGGCAGCGCCGCGCCGCCGACCACCGCCGTGCGCAGCGGCCCGCCGACCTCCTCCACCACCGCCAGAACGGCCGGCAGCCTGTGCGGCACAAGATGGACCACGCTCGCCCGCCTGAGCTGGACGGTCAGCGTTCCTGGCGACCAGCGCCCAGGGACGATGGCCGTGGCGCCCGCCGCCAGCGCGTGCACGGCGGCGAAGCCGTACAGGGAGGAGACCAGCGGGCCCGGCACGAGTACCACGTCGTCGGGGCCGATGCCCGCCAGCTCGCTCAGATAGGGGAAGGAGCCCGTCCACGAGTGGCGGGTGCGCACGACGGCGCGCGGTCTGCCGGTGCTGCCCGAGGTGAGACACGCCCACGCCAGGTCGTCGGGCCCTTCGCAGGGTGAGGGAGCGGGGTCGGGAGCCTCGGGCAGAGCGCTTTCGACGTGCAGGCTCACCGGGACCGCGGCCGTCACCCTGGCGAACTGATCAGCCTCGCACAGCAGCGGAGTGGCTCCCGCCAGGTCGGCGGCCAGCACTGTCACCAGCTGCTCCACGGGGTCGGCCAGGCTGATCGCGACCAGTCCCTTGTCGCCCAGGCGCCGGGTGCTGACGCGCTCCCACAGCTGGGCGTAGGTGAGCGAGCCTCCGGGGCCGCACAGCGCGAGCTGGTGTGGACGTTCGGTGGCGTGACGCAGGACCTGTGCGGCGACCGGCATGCTCGGCTCAACCGGCCTTGACGCGCTCGCTGTGGACGGCGGGAATCGCGTCGGGGTAGGCCCGCTGGGTGCCTCTGGCCACGACCGCGGCCAGCACCGCCTTGGCCACGTCGCCCGGCACGAACGCCAGGCTGAGCAGCGCCGCCTGCGCCAGCGGCAGCCCGGTGACCGCGGCCTGGACGGGGATGCCGAACAGGTAGATCACTCCGACGCCGCCCGCCAGGCAGGCGACGACCAGCCGTACGATGCCGGGGGTCCTGCCGCCGCGCTCCACGATCCAGCCGGTCAGGGCCGCTCCGGGCAGCCAGCCGAGCAGGAAGCCGACCGAGGGCCCTGTGAAGACGCCGAGCCCGCCGCGCCCGCCCGCCAGCAGCGGGAGCCCCGCGGCGACCAGCAGGATCAGCACGGCGACCGCCAGGGCGGCGCGCCACGATCCGAGGATGGCCCCGGCCAGCATCACGCCGAACGTCTGGAGGGTGATGGGGACGGCGTTGCCGAAGACGTTGAGCGCACCGGGCAGGCCGAGCACGGCGATCAGGGCCGCGAACACGCTGATCCTGGCCAGGTCGCCGGTCGGGAACCTGCGGCGGGGGGATTCATTCGTCATGCGTCTGATCCCACACCAGGACGTCTGGGTTCAAGCATGGAGAGATCCCACAACATTCTCGGTGTTCGTCTGAGCTACACGGACGTGACAACGGTACCTGGCTCTCGAACAAGCAACGGACCCGTGTCCTCGCGGAAAGAGTCGCTGCCTCGCGTCCGGGTAGCCGCAGCCGTTCAAAGCTAGGCATCTGGAGGCAAGGTGACTGAATATCAGTCAACCGGCGACAGACCGGCATCAGAGGTGGCAGATACCGCGCGCCGTCAGGCCGCCGTGGTGACGGGCGAAGCCAGGTCACAGGCGAGCAGGGTCGCGGGGCACCTCAAGGACCGAGTCGGCAGAGAGGCCGACTCTCAGACGCACAAGGCGGCGCGGAGCATCCGCCAGTGGGCCGACGATCTCGCCTCGATGGCGGAGAGCAGCAAGCCCGACTCGCCCATGCGCTCGGCGGCTCACCAGGTGGCGAACACCGGCCAGCGGGCCGCCGACTACCTGGAGGAGCAGGGCCTGTCCGGTGTCGTGCGGGAGGTTCAGCACTTCGCCCGCACGCGTCCAGGAGTCTTCCTCGCCGGCGCCGCCGCCGCGGGATTCCTCGTCGGACGGATCATCAAGGCAGGGGCCGACGTCGCCCAGGAGGAGACGCACCGGCAGGTCAGGGATCCGTACACCGGGCCGGGCGCCGCAGGAGGCCCGTGATGAGCGAGCCGATCGGTCGGCCTGACCGCTCGATCGGCGAGCTGGTCGGTGAGATAGGCGAGGACCTGTCGAAGCTGTTCAGGCAGGAAGTCGCCCTGGCCAGGGCGGAGATCAAGGAAGAGGCGCGCAAGGCCGCCAAGGCGGGAGGCATGTTCGGCGGCGCCGGCTTCGCCGGCGTCATGACCGCCGTCCTGCTCAGCCTGGCTCTGGTGTTGGGACTGGCCAACGTCATGGACGCGGGCTGGGCCTCGCTGATCGTCGCGGCCCTCTGGGCCGTCGCCGGCGCGGTGCTGTACGGCAAGGGCCGCGCTCTCGCGCGCGAGGTGTCCGTCAAGCCGGAGCAGACCGTCGAAACGCTCAAGGAGGATGCTCGATGGGCACGAGACCTGACGAGATAAGGCAAGAGATCAGCCAGACCCGGGCGGAGCTGACCGGCGACGTCGACAGGCTCGCCGAGCGCACCAGCCCCTCGCGGATCGCCAGGCGCCGAGCCGCCCGCGTCCGCGCGGCCGCCCGCACGTGGCGCGAGCGGGTCATGGGCGTCCCCACCCAGGCGGCGCAGACCGGCAGGCAGGCCGCCCACCAGACAGCAGAGACCGGACGGCAGGCCGCCCTCCAGGTGGCGGAGACCGGACGCCAGGCGGTCGACGCCGTCGCCTCGGTTCCCGCGCAGGCGGCCCGTACGGCTCGGGGCAACCCGATGGCGGCGGGCCTCATCGCCTTCGGCGCGGGGCTGCTCGCGGCCAGCGTCATCCCCGAGACCCGCGCCGAGCGCGAGGCCGCGCGACAGGCGAGGGAGTACGTGGAGCCCATGGCCGAGTCGCTGAAGGAATCGGCCCAGCACCTGGGACAGGAGGCGAAGGAGGCCGCCCGTCAGGCCGGCGAGCAGGTCAGGCAGACCGCCGCCGAGGCCGCCCGCTCGACGGGACAGGAGGCGCGCGAGCAGGCCCAGAACGTCAGGAGGGACGGCTTCTAGGCCGGTACCGCCGTGGGCGCTCCAGGACGCGCGCCCACGGCTCCCTCCTGCCAGACCATCCGCTCGTGACGACGCGGAGTACTTCATGCCAGAGATCCGCAGGAGATGGGACCTGCAGGGCGACCGGCATCCGTAGGAGGACGACGGTCAGCGGTCGAACCAGGACCTGGCCCCCGGCGTGCACAGCAGGGCCAACGCCGTCGCGGGCAGGATCACGTGGGGGTTGAGCAGATCGCCGAGGATGAAGTAGCCGAGAAGGACAGGCGGCAGGACCTGTAGTCCCAGAGCCACCGTCTCCACGATGATCGCCAGGATCAGGACGGCTCTTCTTCTCGAGTGCCATCTCACCACCACGAACAGCAGCACCGCCGTCAGCAGCAGCGTCACGGCGAAGACGATCCCGACGATCGTCAGTCCGGACGGCACGCCCAGCATGAAGAGCAGACCGAGGAGCCCGACGACGGCCTGGATCGCCATCACGATCCTGGACGCGTGGGCGACCACGGGCATCCGCGAGGCGAGTTGATCAGTCACCGGCCCACCATGGCACACCGAGAACGGGTGGGACCAGGCCGCGGCTGCCGCCGGGCGGGCTGCCCGCCGGGGGCCGGGTGCGGCAGGGAGGTGCTGCCGTTCAGGGGGTGCGGCTCAGCTGGTGGAGGCCGTGTCGTGGCGGGGCAGGGCGCCGGAGGTGTTCGCAGGGCGGTCGTGAGCGGTCCGCAGGAGCAGCGCGCCGGTCAGTGCGACCAGGACGGCGGTGAGGCCGTGGACGAAGTACGCCATTACGGCCGACCCGTTGTGGCCGAGGACGAGGGCGGCGTCGCCGAACGGGACGAGGGCCATGGCGAGCATCGTCCAGCCGAGGGCGCGGCGCTGACCGGTGACGAGGAGGGCGACGACGATGAGCCCGGATGCCAGATCCCGGACGCCCTTGACCTGGAGGAACCCGTTGTCGGACGGGATGGCGGGCAGGCCGAACCCGGCGGCGGTGGCCTGCGGCGCGAAGAGGTAGCTGACGCCGATGTAGAGGATGAACAGAGCGCCGAGGACGGCGAGGACGGTGGCGACGCGGTTCATGACAGACTCCTTGATTAGTTATTAGTCACTAAGTTTCATGGGCGTGAGGCGACGCCGACGCGCCCCGATGAGGGATCAGGGGGCGAAGTCGGCCCAGACGCGATGGCTGGAGGGGAAGCCGAGGGAGACGAGAGTGTTGATGAGCATGCCGTACGACATGAAGAAGGTCGTCTCGTGCGTGTCGGCGCCGAGGAGCAGGTGCATGGAGTCCCACCAGTCCTCCCACACCTTGCGGATCTCCGCGCCGAACTCGTCCTCCATGGCGGCGACCGCGACGTAGACCTGCATCTGCATGAGCAGCATGTCGCGGTCCTCGATGAAGGTCTTGTAGGCCGCGGCCATCGACATGTGCGGGTCGGCGTCGGTGCAGGCCTCCTCCAGCACGCGGCGGGTCTCCGACAGGCAGCGGGTGGCCGCCGCCAGGAAGATGGCCTGCTTGCCGGGGAAGAGCCTGAAGAGGTATGGCTGGCTGACGCCGACGCGGCGGGCGATCGTCTCGGTCGAGGTGCCGTGGTAGCCGCCGCGCGCGAACTCGGAGATCGCGGCGCGGATGACGCTCTCGCGCCGTTCCTCGGCGCTCATTCTGACCATGCGAGTAAGTTAGTGGCTAATCACTAACGGGGTCAAGTTCGGCGGAGCAATCCGCGTCCAATAGTGTCCGGAGCATGAGCACTCACTTCGACGTTGTCGTCCTCGGCGCGGGGCCCGGGGGATACACGGCGGCGGTCCGCGCCGCCCAGCTCGGCCTTCGTACGGCCGTCATCGAGGAGAAGTACTGGGGCGGCGTCTGCCTGAACGTGGGCTGCATCCCCTCCAAGGCGCTGCTGCGCAACGCGGAGCTCGCGCACATCTTCACCAAGGAGGCCAAGACCTTCGGCATCAGCGGCGAGGTGAGCTTCGACTACGGAGCCGCCTTCCAGCGCAGCCGCAAGGTGGCCGACGGGCGCGTCAAGGGCGTGCACTACCTGATGAAGAAGAACTCGATCACCGAGTACAACGGTCGCGGCACCTTCGTCGACGCCAACACCATCGAGGTGAACGGCGAGAGCATCACCTTCGGCAACGCCATCATCGCGGCGGGCACCACCACCCGCCTCATCCCCGGCACCAGCCTGTCGGAGCGCGTGGTGACCTACGAGGAGCAGATCCTCACGGAGGACCTGCCCGGCAGCATCATCATCGCGGGCGCGGGCGCCATCGGCGTGGAGTTCGCCTACGTCCTGCACAACTACGGCGTCAAGGTGACGATCGTGGAGTTCCTCGACCGCGTGGTGCCCCTCGAGGACGAGGAGGTGTCGGCGGAGCTGGCCAAGCGCTACCGCAAGCTCGGCATCGACGTGCTCACCTCGACCAAGGTCGACAACATCGAGGACACCGGCGCCTCGGTGAAGGTCACGGTCTCCAAGGACGGCCAGCAGCAGGTGCTCGAGGCCGACAAGGTGCTGCAGGCCATCGGCTTCCAGCCGCGGGTGGAGGGCTACGGCCTGGAGAACACCGGCGTCAAGCTGACCGACAGGGGCGCGATCGCGGTGGACGGGCGCGGGCGCACCAACGTGCCGCACATCTACGCCATCGGCGACGTCACCGCCAAGCTGATGCTGGCCCACGCCGCTGAGTCCATGGGCATCATCGCGGCCGAGACGATCGGCGGCGCGGAGACCATGGAGCTCGACTTCCCGATGATCCCGCGCGCCACGTACTGCCAGCCGCAGATCGCCAGCTTCGGCTTCACCGAGGCGCAGGCCCGCGACCTGGGCTACGACGTGAAGGTGGTCAAGTTCCCCTTCACCGCGAACGGCAAGGCCCACGGGCTCGGCGACGCCCAGGGTTTCGTGAAGATCATCGCTGACGACACGCACGGCGAGCTGCTCGGCGCCCACCTGATCGGCCCCGAGGTCACCGAGCTGCTGCCCGAGCTGACCCTGGCCCAGCAGTGGGACCTCACCGTCCACGAGGTGGCGCGCAACGTGCACGCCCACCCGACGCTCGGTGAGGCGGTCAAGGAGGCGATCCACGGCCTCGCGGGCCACATGATCAACATGTGACGTCCGCACGCAGGCGTCCTCGGGCCCTCAGTGGCCCGAGGAGCTGGTTGCTTCTTGCGGCGCTCCCGTCCCGGCGGTCTATCCTCGTCCGGTGGCTCGTGGAGCTGGTTGCTTCTTGCGGCGCTCCCGTCCCGGCGGTCTATCCTCGTCCAGAGGAGGGTCGCATGGACGCACCACCTGGCTGGCGCCGCGGTGGGAATCTCCCCGCCGAGCTCGCCTCCTTCATCGGCCGCGGTGAGCATCTGCGGAGGCTCACCGAGATGCTGGCTGCCTCGCGCCTGGTCACGGTGACAGGCCCCGGAGGGGTGGGCAAGACCAGGCTCGCCGTACGGGCGGCCGGCTCCCAGCACGGCCGCTTCCCCGACGGTGTGTGGATGGCCGACCTCTCGCAGGTCCGCGACCCCGAGATGGTGCCCCACGCGCTGATCGCCGCGCTCGAGTTACAGGACCGCTCCACACGCGACAGGGTCGACTTCCTCGTCGACTTCCTGCACGACAAGGAGCTGCTGCTCGTGCTCGACACCTGCGAGCACCTCGTGGCCGAATGCTCCGAGCTGGTGGAACGGCTGCTGAGCGGCTACGGCGTGCGCGTGCTCGTCACCAGCAGGCAGCCACTCGGCCTCGACATCGAAAAGCGCCTCCCGCTCCCGCCGCTCGACGAGGCCGACGCCGTCGAGCTGTTCCTGGAGAGGGCCTCGCTCGTCCAGCCCGACCTGGCGCCCGACAGGCAGACCGTCGCGCAGATCTGCCGGCACCTCGACCGTATGCCGCTGGCCATCGAGCTGGCCGCCGGACGGCTGTCGGCGCTCTCGGCCGAACAGCTCCTCTCCCTGCTGAACGACAGGTTCAGGCTCCTGCGCAGGGAGGCGCACGGCGTCGGCCCCACGCGCCACCACGCGCTGCGCGCCACGATGGGCTGGAGCCACGAGCTGTGCGAGGCGAACGAGCGGCTGCTCTGGGCCAGGCTCGCGGTCTTCGCGGGCTCCTTCGACCTGGCCGCCGCCAAGTACGTCTGCGCCAGCGACGAGCTGCCCGAGGCCGAGGTGGCGAGCGCGCTGACCGGGCTGGTGGACAAGTCGATCGTGACCAGGACGCCCTCCTCGGGGCGCTACCGCCTGCTCGACACCATCCGCGCCTACGGGGCCGAGCGCCTGGAGGAGCTCGACGAGACGGCGTGGCTGTGCAGCAGGCACCGCGACTACTACCTCGACCTGGCCAGGCAGGCAGAGCGCAGCTGGTCGAAGGGGTCGAGGCAGGTCTACTGGTACCTGCGGATGGTGGTCGAGCACCCCAACGTCATGGCCAGCATGGAGCGCTGCCTCGCCACGCCGCACGAGATCGAGCGCGGACTCGACCTGGCCGCCTCGCTGTGGTTCCTCTGGCACGCCTGCGGCTTCACCGGCGAGGGCGCCCACTACCTCGACCGGGCGCTGAAGGCCAGCAGGCGACCCAGCAGGGAACGGTGCAAGGCGCTGTGGGTGCGGGCCTTCGTCGCCTCCGGCCAGGGCGACATCGAAGGGGCCGAACGGCTCGCGCGGCGCTGCGCCGAGGAGGCCGCGCTCCTGGGCGACTCCGAGGCCATGACCTACGCCTCCAAGATGACCGGCCTGTGCGCCTACCTGCGCGGCGACTTCCCCAGGGCGACCGCCTACCTCGAACTGGCGGTCAAGTCGTTCAGGGCGGAGAGCGGGCTCAACCCGGGGCTGCTGCCCGCGATCGTCGAGCTGGCGCAGTGCCTGGGCGCGCAGGGCCAGCCGGAGAACGCCGAGCAACTGCTCAGCGAGTGCCTCGACCTGTGCGAGGCGAACGGCGAGCGGTGGGTGCGCTCCTATGCGTACTGGGCGCTCGCCGACGTCCACAGGGCGCTCGGCCGTACCTCCAGGGCGATCACCTCCGCGCAGCGGGCGCTGCGCAGCAAGCGGGAGTTCCACGACGTCATCGGCTCGCTCCTGGTCATGGAGACCCTGGCATGGCTGCTCACGGACGGCTCGCCCGACGCCGCCTCCGCCGAGCAGGCCGCGCTCCTGCTCGGCGCCGCCGAGGCGGGATGGCGGCGCTTCGGGCTGGAGCGGCTGTTCGGGTCCCCGCCGTTCATGGACCAGAGCGAGGAGGCGGTCAGGCGAGCGGTCGCGGTGCTGGGCGAAGGCGCCTTCCAGGAGATCGCGGACAAGGGGGCGGCCTTCGACCTGGACGAGGTGATCGCCAGGGCCGTCGCCTAGGACTGTCGGCGCCGTCTGGTTACATGTGCGGCATGGGTGTGAGCGTCGAGGAGTTCATGGCGATCGTCCTGCGGTTGCCTGAGGTGTCGCAGCACGAGAGCGCCGGCTATGTCGGGTTCAAGGTGCGTGGCAAGGGCTTCGGCTACCTCTGGGAGGAGACCGAAACCGTCGGCCTGAAGGCCACGGTCGAGGAGCAGCTCGCGCTGGTGGCCGAGCGGCCCGAGGTCTTCGAGGTCCAGTTCACGGCCGGCAGGTTCGGGTGGGTGGTGGTGAGGCTGGCGGGCATCGAGGCCGACGAGCTCGCCGAGATGGTCACCGAGGCGTGGTCCCTGTCGGCGCCCAAGGGCCTCATCGAGGCCACCCTCTGACGGCATGGGCCCTCGCTCGGCGCGCTTCGCGCGTGGCGCGTTCGGGCCGGCCTCCCGGCGCACCGTGCCGCTTCCTCCGCAGGGAAGCGTGATCTACTGAGGGCCGTGGATGTGATGCAGGGGTGGGACAGCGTGGCGACGCTGGTGGACGGGCGATGGATCGACAGGCGCCCGCGCCGCCCGGAGGTGGCCGATCTGCTGATCATGGAGAGCAGGGTGATGCCCTGGCTGGCTGTCCAGCTTCCTCTCAAGGTCCCCGTCCCGCGCGTGGTGGAGAGCGAGCCGCTGGTCGTCAGGCATGAGGCCGTTCCCGGTTCGCCTGTCACGGAGTTGACGGCCGTCCACGGCAGGCAGATGGGCGCCTTTCTCAAGGCGCTCCACGGGGCGGACGTCGCCGGAGCGGTCGAGCACGGCCTGCAGGGCGCCGAGGTCACCCTCCAGGAGCGGCGGGCCTTTCTCGGGCGGTTCAGGGAGGCGGTCGTGCCCATGGTCCCCGAGCGCGCGGAGGCGCAGGCGTTGCTCGACGCGATCGAGGCGCTGCCCGCCGACACCGTGGTCCATGCCGATCTCGGGCCCGAGCATCTGCTGGCCGTGGACGGCGAGCTCACCGGGGTGATCGACTTCTCCGACGCCCATGTCGGTGACCGGGCGATCGATCTGTCCTGGCTGTTGTACGGCACGCCGCCGCCGTTCGCCGAGGCGCTGGCCGAGGCCTACGCCGTCACGGTCGAGGAGCGCGGGCGCGCCCTGCTGTGGCATCGGCTGGGGCCGTGGCACGAGGTCCTCCACGGCCTGGAGACCGACGACCCCTCGACCGTCGCCTCCGGCCTGGAGGGTGTGAGAGACCGCCTCGCGCCGTGAGCCTGCCAGATGCGGGTGCGGGTGCGGGCGCGTGCAAAAGCGGATGCTCAAGGACACAACGGGCCGCTAGGGTCGGGCGGCGTGACAGCTGACCACACTGAGGTGTTCGAGCGGTTCGGCCTCCCCTCGCAGGAGTCGATCTACCCGTACGCGCCGGTCTTCACCGGGTGGATCGACGGCGTGCGCGTGGCGGTGAAACGGACCCATGACGCCGAGGCGATGGGCCGGTGGGTGCGCAGGCTGAAGGAGCTCGGCCTGCCCGTGGTCACGCCGCTGGCGGGGCCGTACGAGATCGGCGACGATCACTGGGTGGCCTACCCGTGGGTGGAGGGCCGCGCCTACGACGGGTCGGAGCGGGACGTCGCCGCGGCGGGTGAGCTGCTCGGCCGCCTGCACGCGGCGGGCACCAAGGAGGGGCTCGAGGACTTCGGGTGGCCCGACCACGACGAGACCTCCGTGCAGGAGGACGTCGACGGGCTCGCGCCGTACACGAGCAGGTTCGACGAGCCGCTGCGGGCGTTCATGACCACGACACTGCCCGCGATCCGCGACGCCGGACTGCCGGTGGCCGAGGTCAGCATGGACTTCAAGGCGGTCAACCTGGTCTACACGGGCGAAGGGCCCGTGCTGGTCGATCCGGACAACGGCGAGCGCGCCCCCCGCCTGCTCGACCTCGCGCTGGCGGCGTTGCTGTTCCACAACGACCTGGACGGCGAGCCCGCGCGGATGTTCACCGCCGCCGAATGGGCGAGCTTCCGCGACGGCTACCTGCGGCACGTCGAGCTCACCGAGAAGGAGCGGGAGCTGTGGCCGACGGCCCTGCTGTACATGATGCTGGAATGGGGCGTCTGGACGGTGATCAACGGCGAGTGGCACCTCGACAGGCACGCGCGCTTCCTCACCGACCTGCTCGCCGTCGATCTCGGGAGGTACGCGCTGTGAGACTGCGGGAGTGGACGGCCGGCGACGCGGACATGGTGCTCGAGGCCTTCAGGTCCGAGGACATGCGCGCGCAGAGCGGCGAGCCGATCCGCACGCTCGACGACGCCGTGCGTTGGATCGAGGGCTGGCAGGACAGGGGGCACGCCTTCGCGGTCGAGCTCGACGGGCTCGTCGTGGGCAACGTCGCGGTCACCGGCATCGACAGGCACGGCAACGGCTGGGTCTCCTACTGGACCACCGCGCAGGCGCGCGGCAGGGGGGTGGCGGCGCGGGCCGCGGGCCTGCTGGCCGAGTGGGCCTTCGCCGAGCGGGGGCTCTTCAGGCTGGAGCTCGGCCACCGCACCAACAACCCCGCCTCCTGCAGGGTCGCGGTCAGAGCGGGGTTCGTGGCTGAGGGGATCGAGAGGGGAAAGCTCGTCTACGACGGCGTACGCTACGACGTCGAACGGCACGCGCGGCTGGCCACCGACTGACACGCTCCTCTACTCTCGGGCTGTGGACAGCGAGAGCCGCGCGGCGGCCGGGCTGCTGGCGGCCATGAGCAGGGCGGCGGCCATGTTCGACGAGCTGCGCCATCCGTTCGTCAGGCGCGAGCAGCTGACCTACTTCCAGCCCGCAGGATGGACGACGGGCGTGCTGTTCACGCTGCCCGACGGGCGGACGGTGCGATTCTCGGTGTCCTTCGCCCACTCCGAGACGTTCTTCCACGTCAGCGGCGAGGCGCTGGTCGAGGAACGGGCGCTGGTGGAGTTACCGACGAAGAGCACAGGCAGCATCCACGAGGCGCTGGCGCTGCTCGAAGGGCACGTCGGCGAGGTCGTCTCGCCGGCCCGACGGCTGCTCGACCAGCTGCTCGAGGAGATCACAGAGATCTGAGGCCGTGCAGCACCTCGCGCAGCACGCCCACGTCCTCGGCCGCGTGCCGTACGGTGACCAGCTGCCTTTCGCGCAGATCGCCGAGCAGCACGCGGACCACGCCGAGCGACAGCCCGGTGGCGGAGGCCACCTCGGCGACGGATATGGGGTTGCGGCAGGCGGCGAGCACCCTGAGGTACTCAGGAGTGAGACCGGCGCTGGGCGAAGGCACCCCTGTCGCCGCCACGATGGCGATCAGGTCGAAATCCTCGCCCGTCGGGCGAGTACGGCCGCGCGTCATCATGTACGGCCGGACTAACCAGTCTTCACTCATCTCGTCGCCTCCGGGAAGCGGCCAACAGTAGCAACCTCTGACCCGTCGGTGACAGTATCTGCGGGCACTCCCTACGTCGAGAAGGGAGTGAGAATGCTCATCGGGGAGCTTGCCGAGACACAGGTGTGGCTCGCCGACCCACAGGTGGTCGAGCGAGGGGAAGAACTCGAGGAATCGGTGCAGGTCGTGCGCTACGCGCCGACGGTCGTGACCGCCGAGGTGGCGGGCGGCGCGGCGCACGTGGAACTCAGTGTGGTCGACGGCTCACTGACGTGGTTCTGCACCTGCGGCGAGGGCCGCGAGGGCGTGTTCTGCGCGCACTGCGTGGCCACCACACTGGCAAGGCGCAGGCTGCTGGTTCAGTCGGCCTGCAGAAGAACCGACAGGTAGGCGTCGCCGCCGGCGCCGTCGGCGACCGCCTCGGTCAGCACGGCCGCGATCGCGTCGTAGGCCGTGGCATCGGCCGCGCGCAGCGGCGCGGGGTTCGACCAGATCAGCACGTGCTCGCCCGCGGGCAGCCAGGACAGGTCCGTGAGGCAGTCGTAGAGCGCGTCGAGGTTGTGCCCGAAGTAGGAGGGGAACTTCAGCGCGGAGGCGATCGCCGCCATCACCGCGTCGGAGGTGTCGAGCGCGTCGCCGCCGATCTCGTGCTCGAACCTCATCGCTTCACGTCCACGGAGACGAAGGAGCGGTAGTGGTCGGCGGTGTAGTAGAGCTCGTTCGCTCTAACCCCTGTGACCAGCCGCCGCGCGCCCCTGTCGCGCGAGCCGGGGGTCGGCACCGTGTACTCGTGGTAATAGCCGCGCTTCTGCTGCGGCAGCAGCCGCTCCCGGTTCTGGAACACCACGCCGTCCCTCCTGTAGGGGAAGGGGCCGTCGTTCTGGATGAGCTTCCAGGTCATGGCCGCTTCAGGCGGGAGCGAGGAGAGCGCCTTGACGGGCATGGCCGTCGGGACGACGGCGGCTCCACAACCCCCGATGAACGTGACGAGTACCAACAGGACCGCTGCGATGCCCCTGAAATTCACCTCATTCGGCGTACCCGGACAAATTCACTTGCGAACCTTGTCTAGTTGTCAGACAATGTCCGAATGAAGAACGTCCTCGCCGCCGCCGTCCTCTGGGGCACGGCGGGCACGGCCGGCCTGCTGATCACCGCCGATCCGGTCTCCGTGGCCGCCGCCCGCCTGGTCATCGGCGGCCTCGTGCTGGCTCTGCTGGCCAGGGGCACCCGCGTCACGCCCGCCCTGCTGCTCGGGGCGGTCGCCGTCGCGGCCTACCAGCTCTGCTTCTTCGCCGCGGTCAGCCGTACGGGGGTGGCCATCGGCACGGTGGTGGCGATCGGCAGCGGCCCGGTCTTCACCGGACTGCTCTCCAGGCAGTTCTCCGCCCGATGGGCCGCCGCCACGGCCGCGGCCATCGCGGGATGCGCCGCGCTGATCGTCGGCGGCGAGGCGCAGGCGGGTGACGAGGTGCTGGTGGGCGTGCTCCTGGCGCTGCTCGGCGGGCTCATCTACGCCTTCTACGCCGTCACCGCGGCGAAGGCGATCAACGGCGGAGCTCCCTCCGACGCCGTCATGGGCATCATGTTCGGCGGCGCCGCGGTCATCATGCTCCCCGTCCTGATCCTCACAGGCCCCGGCTGGCTGGCCGAGCCGCGCGGCCTGCTCGCCGCCCTCTACCTGGGCGTCGGCACCACCGCCCTGGCCTACTTCCTGTACGGCAGGGGCCTGCGCACCACCCCCGTCGCCACCGCCGCCACCCTCGCCCTGGCCGAACCCGCGGTCGCCGCGCTGCTCGGACTCCTCGTCCTGCGTGAGACGCTGACCCCTATGTCGTTCGGCGGGCTGGTGCTGCTCGGGGTCAGCCTCGTGGCGGTGGCCGTACCGGAGAGGAAGAAGATCAGTGTTGAGGCCGGTGTCGACGGTCAGCGCGCTCGCTGACGCGCTGCGGCAGCGGGTGCTGTCGGGTGAGATAGATCCGGGCACGTCGCTTCCCGAGCAGGAAATCGCCGCCGCCTACGGCGTCGCGCGGCCGACGGTCAGGGAGGCGTTGGCCGTCCTCGTGCACGAGGGCCTCCTCAGGCGCGAACGCAACCGCAGCGCGTACGTCCCCGAGGTGACGACGGCGGACCTCGACGACCTCATGTTCGTCCGCAGGCCGCTGGAGCAGTTGATGGCCAGGTCGCTGGCCGGGAGGCGGGTGCGGGAGGCCGACGCGGCGCTGGAGCGGATGTCCGCGCTGCCCGACGACGCCCCCTGGTCGGACGTGGTGGCCGAGCACATGGCGCTGCACCAGGCGCTGGTGGAGGCGGTGGGAAGCCCCAGGCTGCTGCGGCTGTACGGGGCGCTGGCGGCCGAGACGAGACTCGGCCTGGTACGGCTGCGCAGGGTCTACGAGGACCGCGACCAACTGGTCGCCGAGCACCGCGCCCTGCTCGACGCGATAGCCGCGGGAGACGCCCAGGCCGCCGTCCACGAACATCTCGGACATTCCTGGGGCTCGACGGCCGGCGACTAGGCGGGCGGCCTGGCGTAGAAGGCGACGTGCTCGTAGCGCCAGCCCTCGGCGATCGCCGCGTCCCTGGCAGCCGGGCCGATCACGTACTGGTGGTAGGCGCCCTTCTGCAGGCGATGGATGTCCACGAGGCCCGCCGTCGGTGCCACGGAGGCGTAGAAGGCCACGCCCTCGACGGTGTAACCCCATCGCGTCACCGCGGTGTCCCGCTCGGCCGCGCTCGTGAGCAGGAGCCTGTCGCCCGTCGTCGGGTGGAGGAGGCGGTGGACGGGAGCCAGCGCCCGCGCTCGGCCCGAGGAGGCGAGGAAGCCCACCCCGCGACTGTCGTAGCCACGGGACGCGGCCCGCTCGGCCTCTCGCCCGTCGAGTGTCATTAGGACGTGACCTGTCGATGAATGCACCAGAAAGTGGACCGGCCTGCGGAGCACCCCCTGCCTGTCCGCCGGCGTGGGGGAGGGTGAGGGAGAGGCGGTGGCCGTGGGTTCGGAGCCGCCGGAGTCCGAGTCGGGCCAGCGGAGCGCGCCGAGCGGAGGTCGGGTGCCCTCTTCCACCTCGAGCGCGGCCGCGATGTCGGCGGGCAGGGGGGCTCCCTTCTCCGCCGCCTGGCTCTCCTGGAGGACTCGGTAGTCGTCGGCGCCGGCGAAGAGCGGCTGGGCGCCCTCCAGATAGCGGCCGTGCCTCTCGTGCCCCGTCGCCTTGAAGCCCGCGAGAGTCGGGTAGCCGACCTCGCCGCCGCTCGGCTGCGCCCACGTGACCACGTGGGGAGGGCTGGCGGGCCCGGCTCTGTGATAGGCGTTGTGGTCCATGTGGGTGCCGGGAATCATGCCCTTCGCGCCCACCCGCCTGCCCGACGCCTGTCCGTTGGCGTCGACGGTCTCGATGACGCCGGCGCCCTGCGCCCTGGCGGCGAAGATGTTGTTCATCAGCGTCACGTCCGAGGTGTTCCAGGTCACGCCCCGGGCCAGGGCCTCCTCGCTGGGGCAGTTGTCGGCGTCGCAGCGATCGGTGTTCGGCCTGGGATCCTCGGCGACGAGGAGCGTCTGCGCGTTGCCTGCGAGGGTGTTGTTGTACACGCGCACGTGGTTGGAGCCGCTGATCTTGAGGCCGGACTGGCCGTTGCCCGTCATGAGGTTGGAGGCGATGAGCCCGCGGGCGGAGACCTCGTAGTACAGGCCGTGTTTGGCGTTGCCCTTGGCGAGGTTGCCGACGATCGTGACGTCCTCGCAGGACAGGTCGCACCAGAAACCCGTACCGATGTTGCCCTCGAAGACGTTGTCCTTGATGATCGCCTTGCGCAGGTAGGTGGCCTTCATCCCGGCGCCCGCCAGGCTGCGTGACGACTCAAGCCCCGTCCGCTCCTGGTTGTTGCCGACGATCTTGTTGCTCTCGAAGCGCAGGCCCACCGCCCTGTACGAGAGCACGCCGTTGGAGCCGTTGAACGAGATCTCGTTACCGGTGATCCGCATGTTCGAGGCGTTCGCCACCACTCCGGCGGCGGCGTTCAGCGTGATGGTGTTGTCCTCGAGAACCACGCCGT
The DNA here is from genome assembly GCF_039535395.1 of Nonomuraea roseola. Taxonomy (NCBI): domain Bacteria; kingdom Bacillati; phylum Actinomycetota; class Actinomycetes; order Streptosporangiales; family Streptosporangiaceae; genus Nonomuraea; species Nonomuraea roseola. The sequence continues at coordinate 2,273,932 of NZ_BAAAXC010000015.1, read as the reverse complement.
CCGCCTGGCTGATGACCACGGCCGGTTGCTTGCGGTAGTCCTGGCTCGTGGCGTACTGCGCGAAGCCGATCCCGCGCACGACGGAGTTCTCGGCTCCGGCCAGGAACTGCAGCGCGTAGCGCCTGCTCGAGACCTCGACCACCTGCCCGGCGGGGTCGTTGCCGACGTACAGCGTGCCGCGGGCGCTGTCCCAGTGGAAGGTGTCCTCGCCGAGCTGGTCGTGGGCGGCCACCTGGCGAAGCGGCGCGCCGTTGTAGAAGACCATCGCGGGGTCGCCCGCGAGCTCGTTGCCCTGGACGATGTCGGGCGGGAACACGCAGGCCTTGCCGTCCGCGCCAGGCCTGCAGATGTCAGGGTTCCAGCCGTCCAACCGCCAGGCGGGGCCGTCGGCCACGAACGTGCCGGACTCGACCAGCGTGCTGCCCTTGAACCACACCTCCTCGCCGGGATACGCCTCGATCGTCACCGGCTTGGAGATGCCGCCGAGCGATTCGCGGTAGTCGCCTCCGCGGAGCACGATCGTCGTCATCGCGTCGGCCTTGGCACGGCCGACCGCGGCGGCCGCCGTGCGCAGGGGGCTCTCGGCCGTTCCCGCGTTCCCGTCGTCTCCGTCCGCAGCGGACACGAAGAGCTGAATCCCCGGAGAGAGCGTCGCCGCTGACGTGCCGGAGAATCCCGACGGCGTCAATATGACGAGCAAGCTCAAGGCCACGCTGCTAAAGCGAAGCTTCATGTCACCTTCATACCGATATAGGTGGTTTGCTGCCTATGAAAGTGCTCAACCGTTCTGGATCCCGGGCGACGCTGGGCATGTCACCGTACTTTCCGCCATTCTGCGGTGTAGGTCCCTTGCGGGAAACACCCTGAACTCGCAAGAATCGCGCCCATGCACGGCAACGCAGTGCCGGACTCCTACGTGTACGTCACCGAAGAGGGTGTGACCCGCCACTACGCCGACGGGAGCGTCGAGGCGATGGCGTGGGAAGACGTCGTCGAGGTGCGGGTCGTCACCGAGTCGGAATCCGAGCTTCTCTACATTCTCCTCGACCGCGATGGGGAAGGCTGCGTCGTGCCGCGGTCCGCCACGGACGCCACCTTCCTGGCGCGGCTGCGCTACCTGCCCGACTTCGACCTCGAGCGGCTGCGTGTCGCCTCGGAGGCGATCGCTGACCGGATCGTGGTGGTGTGGCGGAGCCCCGAGCCCCCCGCCGCGCTGCAGGACCTGGAGTACGACTAGCGCGTCTCGGCTGATCTGGATCGCGGACCTTCTGTCAAGGGCGATCTTTGCCATAGGCGTTGATCGGCAATTTAGTCCGGAATGCCGATACCCGTGATCACGGTGGTGCTGGTGATGCGCCGTCGAGTTCCCGGCCATGGCCGTGGCATCTGAGGCGGCGGCCTGTCAAGACCGACTCCTATCAATCCGCGTGGCCGGATCTGGACATCCAAGTTGACTTCCGATGAACGGCAGGCGTCTTGGATTCTAAGGATGATCCCGATTTGGGGGCTTTGGCTGTCAACCAGTGGGGCTAGTGGCACGTCTGTTGTGCATGGGGCGGGTTAGTGCAGCGAGGGGCAATGGATACAGCCGTACAGAGAGCAGCGTTATCGACCTCTCAGAAGGAGGGGCGGTTATGGTTCAGGCGCTACGTCCGTACCGCTATCGCGGGCGATCTCGCCTGCGTCTTCGCCGGCCTGACGACGGTGGTGGTGATCAGAAGCTTCACGGGCCAGCTCACACCCATCGAGATAGGCCTGGCCGGAGTACTCGTGGCGAGCTGGCCGGTGGTGATCGCGGCGGCAGGCGGCTACGACGAGCGCTACCTGGGTGACGCGCCCGACGAGTACCGAAGGGTCTTCCAGGCCGCCGCCGCTCTCGCCTCGCTCGTGGCGATCATCGCGTACGGCACGCAGACCCCGATCGCCAGGGGCTACGTCATGGCGGGCCTCCCCCTGGCCGCCCTGGCCAACCTGTTCTTCCGCTACCGGCTGCGCAAGAGGCTGCACCAGCGCCGCTACGAGGGCGAGTGCATGCGAAGCGTCCTGGTCGTCGGTCACTGGACGGCCGTCATCGAGCTCCACCGCCAGCTGAGCAGGGAGCGCTACCACGGAATGCGGATCGTGGGCGCCTGCGTGCCTTCCCTGCTCGACCCCGATGTGCCGCACCAGTTCGACGGCTTTCCCGTACTGGGTGACTTCACCCGCGTCGCCGACGTGGTGACCGAGGTGGGCGCGGACACGGTGGCGGTGCTCTCCTGCCCGGAGTTCGACGGCATCGCCCTGCGCCAGCTGGCATGGCGGCTGGAGGAACGTGACACCGACCTCTACGTGGCCTCGGCCCTCATGGAGGTGGCAGGGCCGCGTATCAACATCCGCCCTGTCGCCGGCCTGCCGTTGCTGCACGTCGATCACCCCTACCTCAAGGGCGGCCGGCAGATCGTCAAGAGCGTCTTCGACAAGGTGCTCGCCGCCTCGGCCCTTCTCCTCCTGCTGCCGGTCTTCGTGCTGGTCGCCTCCGTGATCAGGGTGGACAGCTCGGGGCCCGCGCTGTTCCGTCAGACCAGGGTCGGCAAGGACGGCAAGGAGTTCACCGTCTACAAGTTCAGGACGATGGTGAGCGACGCCGAACAGATCAAGACCAACCTGCGTGAGCTCAACGAGAGTGACGGCGTGCTCTTCAAGATTAGGAACGATCCAAGAATCACCTCCGTGGGGGCCTGGCTGCGGCGTCGCTCCGTCGACGAGCTCCCTCAGCTGTTCAACGTCATGCGCGGCGACATGTCCCTGGTGGGGCCGCGTCCTCCCTTACCCGAGGAGGTGGCCAAGTACGGCGACGACGTTCGCCGCAGGCTGCTCGTCAAGCCCGGCATCACCGGCCTGTGGCAGGTGAATGGGCGATCCGACCTCAGCTGGGAGGAGTCGGTCAGGCTCGACCTGCGCTACGTGGAGAACTGGTCGCTGATCCTGGATCTCCAGATCCTGTGGAAGACCTGGCCCGCCGTCACCCGCGGTGAGGGGGCGTACTGATGAAGGCACTCGTCCTCGCAGGGGGATCGGGCACCCGGTTACGTCCGATCACGCACACGTCCGCCAAGCAGCTGGTCCCCGTGGCCAACAAGCCGGTGCTCCACTACGCGCTGGAGGCGATCGCCGACGCCGGCATCACCGAGGTCGGGATCGTGGTGGGCGACACGCAGGCCGAGATCGAGGCGGCGGTCGGCGACGGCACCCGGTTCGACCTGGCGGTGACCTATCTCCGTCAGGCCGCGCCGCTCGGTCTCGCGCACGCGGTGCTCATCGCACGGGACTACCTCGGGGACGACGACTTCGTCATGTACCTCGGCGACAACTTCATCGTCGGCGGGATCAACGACCTGGTGTCCACGTTCAGGGCAGAGCGTCCCGCGGCGCAGATCCTTCTCACCCAGGTGGCCAACCCTCAGGAGTTCGGGGTCGCCGAACTCGACGACGGCGGGCGGGTCGTCGCTCTCGAGGAGAAGCCCTGCAAGCCGAAGAGCGATCTGGCCCTGGTCGGGGTCTACCTGTTCACCCCGGCGATCCACACAGCGGTGACAGAGCTGAAGCCGTCGTGGCGCGGGGAGCTGGAGATCACCGACGCCATCCAGTGGCTGATCGACGAGCAGTACCGGATCGAGTCCACGGTCATCTCCGGATACTGGAAGGACACGGGTAACGTCACCGACATGCTCGAAGTCAACCGCCTGGTCCTGGAGTCGCTCGAGCCGGAGGTGTCGGGAAGCGTCGACGGGGCCAGCCAGCTGATCGGGCGGGTCGTGGTCGAGAAGGGGGCGGTGGTGCGGGGGTCACGCATCGTGGGTCCCGCGATCATCGGCGCGGGCACCGAGGTGAGCGCCTCCTACATCGGGCCCTTCACCTCGATCGCGAAAGACTGCAGGATCATCGACAGCGAGATCGAGTACTCGATCGTGCTGCCTCGCGCGTCGATCTCGGGGGTCCGGAGGATCGAGGCCTCACTCATCGGGCACGACGTCGAGGTCACCCCCGCCCCTCACACACCCCGAGCACACCGGCTCGTGCTCGGCGATCACAGCAAGGTGCAGATCAGTTCATGAGGATTCTCGTCACCGGCGGCGCCGGCTTCATCGGGTCGCACTACGTCCGCACGCTGGCCTCCGGCGGCTATCCCGCGTTCGCGGGCGCCGACGTGACCGTTCTCGACCGGCTCACGTACGCGGGCAACCTGGCCAACCTGGAGGCGGTGGCCGGCCGCTTCCGCTTCGTCCACGGCGACATCTGCGACGCGGAGCTGCTCGGGAGGACCGTTCCAGGGCACGACCTGGTGATCAACTTCGCCGCCGAATCCCACGTGGACCGGTCGATCGAGGGCGCGGCGGAGTTCGTGCGCACGAACGTGCTGGGCACGCAGACACTGCTGCAGGCCTGCCTCGACGCCGGAACAGGGAAGTTCGTGCAGGTCTCGACCGACGAGGTCTACGGCTCGATCGACACGGGTTCCTGGACGGAGGAGGCGCCTGTACGGCCCCGCTCGCCGTACGCCGCCTCGAAGGCGGGCGGCGACCTGATCGCCCGCGCCTACGCCATCACGCACGGGTTGCCGGTCTGCGTCACGAGGTGCGGCAACAACTACGGCCCCTACCAGTACCCGGAGAAGATCGTCCCGCTCTTCACGACGAACCTGCTGGAGGGGCGGAACGTCCCCCTCTACGGTGACGGCCAGAACGTGCGCGACTGGGTCCACGTCGCCGACCACTGCGCGGGGATCCAGCTCGTCGCCGAGCGGGGCGAGGCAGGCGAGGTCTACCACATCGCGGGCACGGCCGAGCTGACCAACAGGGAGCTCACCGATCGCCTGCTGCGCGCCTGCGGAGCGGACTGGGAGCGGGTGGAGCACGTCGAGGACCGCAAGGGTCACGACCGCCGCTACTCGCTGGACGACGGCAAACTGCGGGCCATGGGCTACCGGCCCGCCGTCGGCTTCGACGAGGGCATCGCCGAGACGGTCCGCTGGTACGCCGACAATCCCTCCTGGTGGAAGCCGCTCAGGGCGGGCGGATGAGCACCTGGATGGTGACAGGGTCCACAGGCCAGCTGGGCTCCGAACTCGTGGCGCTGCTGGAAGCCGAGGGAGAGCGGGTCGTCCCCCCTGGACGGCGCGTCCTCGACCTGTCCGACGAGCGCGCGGTGCGCGACCTGGTGGCCAGGGTGAAGCCGTCCGTGGTGGTCAACTGCGCGGCGTGGACGGCTGTGGACGACGCCGAGGCGCAGGAGGAGCGCGCCCACCAGGTCAACGCGGCGGGTCCGCGTGCGCTCGCCCTCGCGTGCCGCGAGGCGGGAGCCCGCCTCGTCCACCTGTCCACCGACTACGTCTTCTCGGGGACGGCGACGACGCCCTACCCAGAGGACGCGCCCACCGCGCCGCTCAACGCCTACGGACGCACCAAGCTCTCAGGCGAACGCGCGGTGCTCGACCTGCTGCCCGACAGCGGCTACATCGTCAGAACGGCCTGGCTGTACGGCAGGTCCGGCGCCAACTTCGTCAAGACCATGGCGCGGCTGGCCGCCGAACGCGAGACCGTGCAGGTGGTCGACGATCAGCACGGGCAGCCGACCTCGGCGGCCGACCTCGCCAGGCACCTCCTCCTGCTCGCCAGGTCGGAGGCGCCTCCCGGCGTCTACCACGGGACGAACGCGGGACAGGCCACCTGGCACGGACTCGCCCGCGAGGTCTTCACGCTCCTGGGCGCCGACCCCGACCGGGTGATCCCCGTGGCCACCTCGGCCTTTCCCCGCCCGGCGCCCAGACCCGCCTACGGGGTCCTGGGACATGCCCGGTGGGCGGCGGCCGGGCTGCCCGCGCCCCGGGACTGGCGGGCGGCCCTGCACGCGGCGTGGCCGGGCCTCAAGGGCTGAGGCGGCGCACGCGGCGTGGCCGGACCTCAAGCGCTGAGGCGGCCCACGAGTTCGGCGGCCCGCTCGGCGGGGATCAGGACGACGTCGCGCGAGCCGTACCGGGGAAGGGGCGCCTCGGCTGCGAGTTGCTCGTCGGTGACGGGGTGCAGGGCGTCCTCGCCGATCGCCCACACCTCCCAGTCGTGGGCGCGCAGGTCGACGAGCACCCGGCGCAGGTCGGGAACGTTCCTGAGCACCTCGAGCACGATCGTGGGGCGCCCTGCGAGGATCTGCGGCCACGCGGCCCTCAGGACCTTCGCCTCGTAGCCCTCGATGTCGAGCTTGAGCAGGTCGACGCCGCCGATCAGGTCGGTGATCCTGACCGTCGGCACGCTGATCGTGCGGGAGGCGGGCCTGTCGGTGATCCCCTCGCCGCCCTGCGCCAGGTAGGCCCCGGTGGGCGCCACGTACTGCTCCTGGTCGGGGAGGGCCAGTTCGAGCGAGTCAGGGGCGTCGTCGTCGACCACGGCGGCCTGCACGACCTTGACGTTGTCGAGGGAGTTGGCCGCCACGTTGCGCTCGACGATCGCGGCCGACTCCGGATTGGCCTCGACGGCCACGTAGGCGGCCGGACGCGCCGCGCTCGCGCCCTGCACGGTGTAGTAGCCGATGTTGGCGCCGAGTTCGAGGACGCTGCTCGCGCCGCCGCACAACCGCCGCCAGCACTCGGTCTCCATGCCCTCGTAGCCGCGCTCGCCGTACCAGAAGAGCAGGCGGACCAGCCGCGACTCGACGGAGACCAGCCGGACCTCTGGATTGTCCGGCAGCGAGAAGTCGGTGAGAAAGTCGAGCGGCCGGTGGCGCAGAACTCTGACGACCTGCCCGAGCACCGCTCTGGTGGTTCCGTGTGACCGCGCGAACGCGTTTCTGGCACGGAGTGTGGCGCTTCCCGGAAATATGCGCAGGGATCGCGACAGGGCTATTCGGGCCCTGACGCGGATGCGCAGGGAAAGGGGGAGCGATGAGGGCATGACTTCTCTCGGCTCGGCGCGAATAACGATAAAACGATACACCACGGAATGCATTCTCAATTGTCCAGAAGTGGACATTTTCAGCGTGCGGTGAGCCTCAGGTCGAAGCTCACGTCGCTGGAGGCGACCTGAGCCTGGTGCACTTCCACGGCCAGCGTGTTCTGACCCGCCGACAGCAGCGCCGGCGCGATGGACAGCGTCTGCCAGACGTTCTCCGCGTCGCCCGAGACGGTGCTGGGCGCCAGTGTGGTGGAGGTGATGGTCCCGGCCGGCATGTTGCTTCTCATCACCTCCCGTCCGTTGAGGTGGACGACGGCCCCGTCGTCGCGCAGGACGCTCAGCGTGACCGCCTCCAGCGCCCCGGGGTCGGGCACCGTGAAGGTGTGACGGAAGTAGTAGGTGGTCCGTCCCGCGGCCAGGACGCGGCGCTCGTCGCCGTCGCCGAAGCCCAGTTGGGCCGGGCCCGACGGCCACGCCGAGTCGTCGTGCGTGGGCTGCGACCAGGCGGTGCCCAGGTCGGCGCCGCTGTCGTCGTAGCGCCACGTCGACCCCTGGGCGATCAGCGTGATGTCCGGGCTCGGCGGGCGCAGGGGGAACTCGGTGTAGTAGGGCCTCGACTGACCGTTGACCTGGGAGTACGCGCCACCTGTGCGCAGCGCGTCAGGGCCCGCGTCCAGGGCGAATATCTGCCCGTTGGCCGTGGGCGCGAAGTCGGGATCGACGGCGCCGGTGGCGGCGTCCACGGCTGCGAAGTCGCATCGCGTGAAGCCGGAGAAGTCGGGACAGAAGTGTCCCCCCGCGTAGACCCGGCCGTCACGGACGGCCACGGACTCCACGTCCCCGTCGGCGAGCCGCTCCCACCGGCGGGCGCCTGTGCCGAGGTGGTAGGCGGCGAGCCTGCCCCCTGGACCGGCGATGGAGGCGTAGGCGCTGTCGCCCTCGACCGCCAGGTCGGTGACGATGCACTGGTTGCTCGGGACCATGCAACCCGGCGGCGGCTGCCAGCCGGTCACGGCTCCGGACGCGGCGTCGATGCTGCCCAGGTAGTTGCGCGTGGTGCCGCCAAGAGTGGTGAACAACCCGCCCACCAGGAGCGCCCCGCCGTCAGGACGGGCGGCGAGCGTGTAGACGGTGGCATTGGCCGCCGAGACCCAGCCTGCGCGCAGGGCGCCGCCGGCCGCGTCGAAGGCGGCCAGGCGGGTGCGGGCCTGACCTGCGACGGAGGTGAACTGCCCGCCCGCGTAGAGCGTGGAGCCGATGACGGCCAGCGCGCGCACCGAGCCGTTGGCGGCGGGGTTCCAGCCGCCGATCACCGCGCCCGAGGCCTGGTCGAGCGCCACGAGGCGGACGCGGCTCTGGCCCGCCACCGTCGTGAAGTCGCCGCCTGCGAAGACCCTGCCGCCGCCCACCGCCAGCGCTCTGACCGATCCGTTCGCCGCGGGAGCCCACGACCTGACGAGGTCGCCGGTGGCCGCGTCGAACATCGCGAGGCGGCCGCGGGCGACGGATTCGCCGGTCACGGGGTTGCGCAGGCTGGTGAAATCGCCGGCGATCACGACCCGGTCCCCGGTGTGCGCGATGGCGGACACTCTCGCGTTCGGCAGCCAGTTGTTCCTCGGCTGGGTGGCGTAATCCGCCGCGCGGGCGGGCGAGGCCGAAACCAGAACGACAGGTGTGGCGAGTAAGAGAGCCCCGAGGAATGTTCGGATGTGCATGATTCCCCCACGCGGCATGTTGCCGCTAATTATGCGAGGAAATGCGGTGGCCAGCTATTCATCTGTCCCGTTGTGATGGAAGCGCAATGACGTCGGCGGGGGGTGAATGCCGCTCCCGTCGCCTGCGGACCGCGCTGCTCGCCGCCCCCGCGCCCACCAGCAGGAGCAGGAGCGCTCCCGCGCCGACGAGCCACGCGAGGGGCAGGTCGGACCCGCCGGACTCACTCTCCTGAGCGGCGGGGGCGCTCGTCATGGGGCCAGGGGTGTTGGCGGGCGTCGCGACCAGGTTCTCCGGCAGGGGCAGGGAGAAGACGGAGCTGCCCCTGCCCTCGCTGCCGGCGAGCAGGGACCTGCCGTCCGCGCTGATCGCCAGAGACTCGCCCTGCGGCTGCTGCGGGGCGGGGATGGTCTCGAGCAGCTTGCCGGTGATGTCGGCGAACACCCGGATCTTGTTGTAGCCGCGGATGAACATCAGGCCGTCGGCGTTGAGCGCCCCGTCGGAGACCACGTGCGGGAGGGGGCCGAGGTATTCCAGCCGGTTGTTCACATCGGGCACCAGCGCGGACGGTGCGCCGTAGATCGCACCGCCCGAGGGGCCCTTGGTGATGAGGTAGAGGTTCCCGGTCTGCGGGTGGACCAGGATGCTCTCCGCGTCGTGCGCGCCGTCGGGATAGACCAGCTGGTAGCGCTGGGCGCTCACCCTGCCGTCGGCGAGGACCGTCGGCTCGGGTACGGCGAGCACGGTGACGCCGCCGCTCCTGCTGCCCTCGTTGTCGCCGATGTCGGCCAGGTACAGCATGGAGTTGCCGCGGACGTCCACCGCGCCGCCCATGGCCTCGGTGTCGATCGCCTCGGCTCCCCTGATGGAGATCGCCGCCCTGGTCCTGCCGTCGGGCCCTACCGCGTACAGCGTGGGCGGCCCCGCGCCGTCGTTGTGGGTCCAGACGACGCCGTCGTGAAGGCGGCTGGCGTACAGGCCACTCGATTCGGTGATGCGGTCGTCGGCGTAGGCGAACTCCTTGGCCCACGGCGCGGCGGTGGCGGTGGGCGAAGGGTCGAGGCGGCTCTCGGCGACCGCGGGGGCGGAGGTGAGTGCCGCCACGACGACTGCCGCTAACGCCGACCTCGCAGGCAGGCTAGATCGCATGGGTCCCTCTTTCGGGATCGGTGTGACGTGCGCGCACCGTGTCGCGGATGATGCGCAGTCGCCACCATAGAAGCAAGCCCGAGACCATACCTCCGAGACCGATGCAATACGGGGCAAACACCGCCAGATCTGGGCGCAGGACGAGCAGGATGAGGACCGCCGCGAGGCCGACCGCGGTTTCGGCTCCTCGCACCAGGAACACCAGCCGTGACTGCTTGTACGCGGTCGCCATCGAGGCCAGCGGGAGGGTGGCGGAGAAGCTCACGGCGTAGACGGCCCAGCCCCCCACGCTGACGGCGTCGAGGGTGAACGCGCCACCGGTGATCAGCGGACCGAAGAAGCCGAGCGTGGCGATCGCCGCCACTCCGCACGCGCAGGAGACCCCCGCGAGGACGATCGAGCCCACGAGCGCGTTACGAGGGCGCATCGGGATCCCGGCGTCGCGTTGCCTGACGAACGTGGGAAGCAGGTATCCCCCCGCTCCGGAGATCAGCGTGAGCGCGGGAGTCATCAGCAGCCTGGCCGCCTCGACGACCGCGAGAACCGTCCTGGAGGCGAAGGCGTCGATGGCGACGCGGGTCACCAGCAGGGCCAGGGGGCGCAGGCTCGACTGGGCGGAGCGCCAGGCGGCGAACGCGCTGAGCTCCCGCATGCCGGCGATGCGGGGACGCACGAGCGCGTACTCCTGTCGCGGAAGCCGCCGGAGGGTGACGGCGAGCGCGGCCAGGCACCCGACGCACATGGCCAGGAGAATGCCGTCCAGGTCGAACCCGCCCGTGATCAGGCGAAGGCCGCCGAGGAAGACCAGCGTGGTGATCACGTACGTCAGGTCGTTGGCCAGCAGCGCGCCGAACTCGAGCCTGGCGTGCAGCACGCGTCTGAAGGTCTCCTGGGCCAGCCACAGCGTGATGAGCACGGCGAAGAGCGCCACCCCCGCGGGGCCCGTGAGCCGCAGGACGAGGGCGAGCGCCACCCCGGCCGCCGAGCCGGCCGTCGCGAAGAACAGCGCGGAGGCGACGAGGGCGGGGCGAAGCGCCGGATCGAAACGGTCCAGGACGTTGAGCGAGTCGCCCACCCACGAGGTGTAGACGGTCGTCGCGGTCACCAGGATCGCCGACAGCAGCGCGAAGGCGCCGAGGGCGACGGGCCCGATGAAGCGGACCGCGACCAGCTGCAGCACGAGGCTGCCGAGCGCGGTCACGGCCTGTGAGGCCACCGAGCCGCCCGCGGAGGCGGCGAGTCTGCGAACGCGGGCCATCGCCGCGTGCGGGGACGCCACGGTCAGTGCTGACTGCTGGAGGAGCCGGTCCCCGCGTCGACGGACACGCCGTTCTCGCCCGGCTTGCTCCTGGCGACGTAGCCGAGCAGCTTGTCCCTGTCGTAGACGGCGGTGACGTCGTCCTCCTGCTCTTCGTCCAAGGAGGGGGAGGGGGCAGGGGGCGGGGTGGCGGCGGCGGGTGTCTTCGAGGTGCGCTGGCGCTGGCCGGTCCCCGTGGTCACCCGCTGCGCGGTCGCGATCGGATTGGTGGCCCGCAGGAAGGCGATCACGATGGCGAGAAGCAGGCCCACCGCGAGTCCGATGCCGGCGTTCTTCGGCGCCTGGCTGGGCGTGACCCTGAGCGGGTTGGCCTGGTCGACGAAGCGCACTCCGGAGCCGTACTGCGCCAGGTCGATGGCCGCGTCGCCCTCCTTGAGCTGGAGCTGGACGAGAGCCTCGCCCAGGGTGACGGCGGTCGTGCTCCTGGCGGGGGCGCGTTTGAGCTCGGTCTCGATCCGGGCGCGGGTGCTGCGGACGCTCTTGAGCAGCTTCTGCTGCTCGCGCTGGGCATCGGCCTCGGTGAGCATCTGGTAGGCGGCCACCACGGCGTTGGCGATCTGGGCGGCGGACCGGTCGGTCTTCGCGGTGACGGTGACCTCGACGATGCCGCCGTTGGTGCCGGGCTTGGCCTCCACGGCCTTCCTGAGGTCCTCCAGCCCGATCTGCATGGCCTGCTCGGTCGCGAGCAGCTGCCTGGCCTTGTCGAGGACACCGGCTGATTCGGTGAAGGCGGCGCGCTGGCTGGTGTAGGCGATGTAGCTGCTGTCAGAGGAGACGCCCTGGCGGAGGAAGGTGGTGCTGCGGGGGTCGGTCACGGCGAACTTCGCGGTCGCCTCGACGCTGGTGAAGACGTAGACGGTGGCCAGCCCCCCGGCCAACCCCGCCAGCACGACGAGCAGGAGCGAAGACCACTTGTACCGCCATAAGGCTTCGAGGAGCCCGACCTCGCGGTCCTCGTTGCTTCTCTCTGTCACCACGAAGCCCGCTCTCCCCGCCCTCGTCCATCTTCACGTAATGAAGCGGCCTAGGGGCGATTCTAACCACGAGGCAAGTTACCGAAAATGGCCGTTCTGACCTCCTCCTGGTATCGAGCGAGGCTGTACCGAGATAATGCCTCAGACTGGCCTTTTGCCGCTATTGTCTGAGCCAGCGCCCAGTCATTCAGCAGGGTTTCGACCGCGTCCGCCAGGGCGGCCTCGTCCTTCGGCGGGACGAGCAGCCCTGTCTCCCCGTGCGTGATGATCTCGTTGAGTCCCTGGACATCGCAGGCCACCACCGGGCGGCCCGCCATCATGCCCTCGACCGCCACCAGGCCGAAGGACTCGCCGTGCGAAGGCACGAGCACGATGTCGGCCTCGGCGAGGTGCTCGTCGACGGAGTCGCTGAACCCGGCGAAGGCGACGTTAGGACCCGCCTGCGCGCGCAGTTCGCGCTCGAACCATTCGTAGCCGGGGAAGACGTCCCCCACGACCACGAGCGACACCTCACGACCGCGCCGGGCCAGGAGGGCCGCGGCGCGCACGGCGACGTCGCTGCCCTTGCGCGGTGACAGCCTGCCGACCATGACCAGCGCGCCGCGCGGCGCCCTGGCGAGCGGGGCGGACGCGGGCGGGGCGACGGCGTTGTGAACGGTGACCGTGCGGGCCCTCGGCGCTCCGTCGGCCACGATCCGCGCGCGGCAACTCGCGCTGTTGGCGATGGTGACGTGGGCCAGCCGGGTGGGCAGGCTCAGCGCCCGCCTCATGGGGGACGGCAGCAGGTCCTCCGCCTCATGGACGTGGCAGACGACCCGGGCCAGCCCCGCGAGCCTGCCCGCCGCTGTCCACCAGGGAAGGGTGAGGGTGTTGACGTACAGGACGTCGGGCCTTCTCCTTCGCAGGAAGGCCACCATCGCGGGCATCCTCGTGGCCAGGAGCGCCGCCAGCCTGATCAGCCCTGCCGGGGACAGATAGGCCTTGCGCAGGACCGGAACGTCGAGCACGATCACCTCGGCCCCCGCGTCGCGGAGCCGGTCGCACAGAGGGCCCTCGGCGGGCACCGTGACGACGACCTCCGCGTGCCCTGCGAGCGCCCAAACGGATTCCAGCAGCATGCGGTCCGAGCCGTACAGATCCGGCGACGGATGAGCCAACACCACGCGTTTCATGCTCTTGATGTCCCCGGCCTTTGATTAGTGTTTAGGCTGGCACGCCTATTTTGTCATCCTCGATGGCTTATGAAGGGGAACAATGCGTATTGCCATGATTGGCACCCGAGGTGTGCCCGCGCGGTACGGCGGGTTCGAGACCGCGATCGAGGAGATCGGCTCACGTCTGGTCGCCGCAGGTCATGAGGTGCGGGTGTACTGCCGAGGGGCGGAGAGCCCACAGGGTGAGTACAAGGGCATGCGGCTGGTCCACCTGCCCGCCGTACGGCACAAGGCGCTGGAGACCCTCAGCCACACCACCCTGTCGGTCGCGCACCTGCTGTTCAGGCGAACCGACGTGGCGCTGGTCTTCAACGCGGCGAACGCGCCCCTGCTCCCTCTCATCAAGCTGGCGCGCATCCCGGTCGCCACGCATGTGGACGGGCTGGAGTGGAAGCGCGCGAAATGGAACGGTACAGGCCGGCGCTACTACCTCGCGGCCGAGCGGCTGGCCGTGCGCTGGTCTCGCCAGATCATCGCCGACGCGGTGGCCATCCAGCACTACTACAGGGACCGCTACGGCGCGCCGAGCGTCATGATCCCGTACGGGGCGCCCATCCAGGACGACTGCGACGCCGGGCTGTTAGCCCGCGAGGGATACCAGGTCGGCGAATTCCACCTGGTGGTGGCGAGGTTCGAGCCCGAGAACCACGTCGATCTGATCGTCGAAGGCTACACAAGGAGTTCGGCCAAGCTGCCCCTGGTGGTCGTGGGATCGGCGCCCTACGCCGAGGAGTACAGCAGGCGCATCTCGGCGCTCGCCGAGAAGGACGAGCGGGTCAGGCTGGTCGGCGGGGTTTGGGACCAGGACCTGCTCGACGCCCTGTACGCCGGATGCGCCAGCTATCTGCACGGGCACTCGGTCGGCGGCACCAACCCTTCGCTCCTGCGCGCCATGGGTGCGGGCGCCCCCGTCGTGGCGTTCGACGTGGTCTTCAACCACGAGGTCCTGGGCGACAGCGGCGTCTTCTTCGCCGGCCCCGACGACCTGGCGGCGGCGGTGGAGGCGGCCGAGGCGTCGCCGTCCCACGCGCGCGAGCGAGGAGACAGCGGAAGGGAACGTGCCAGGACGCACTACACATGGGACGACGTCGCGGCGCGCTACGAGCGGCTCTGCCATGACCTGAAGGCGGGCGCATGAGCGGAAGGTTCGTCCGCTATCCACCAGGCCGCAGCAACGTCTGGATCCCGGTGGACGACGCGCGGTCCTGCGCCGCTGGCCTGTCACTGCTGACCTTCTCCAGACCGACGCCGCTGACCGCGCAGCGGATCCTGCACGCCGGCGCCCGCCTGGCGGGACCGTGGATCCTTCCCGGCCGCCGCGAGTGGTGGGACGCCGAGCCGTGGCGGCCGGTGCTCAAGAGCGCGGAGGAGTCGATCGGCCCCTTCGACGGCTACGCGGTCTACCACCGGCCCCAGGCCTCCCGCGAGGGAGCGGCGCTCCTGCTGCTCAGGTCGGGGCGGCCGGTGGGCTTCCTCAAGGCACGCGCGCGGGCAGGGGAGGTCGAGCGCGAGGCCAAGGTCCTGCAGATGCTGGCGGGAGGCCGAAGACCGGGGTTCCGCGTGCCGGAGCTCATGGGCACGGGCTCGGCGGACGGCATGGCCTGGCTGGTCATGTCGCCGATGGAGCCGATCCCCTCCAGGCCCGCGAGGAACGTTCCCGCGGCCGAGGTGGCGGCCCAGATCACGAGCCTGCTGGCCGGACTGCCGCGTCCCGAGGGGGTCGCCGCCCACTGGGAGCCGATGCACGGCGACCTGACCCCGTGGAACCTGCGGATGACCAGGGGCCCGGTGCCGTGGCTGATCGACTGGGAGGACGCGCGCCATGGTCCGCCCGGTGCCGACGAGGTCTACTACCTGGCCACCAGGGCCGCGGTCTTCGGCGGAGCGGTCACTCCGACGGATCATCTCGAGGCCGCCGACTACTGGCGGACCGTGGTGATCGCCCGCCAGGCCGACGACAGAGGGCTTGCCCGCCGCCTGCTGGCGGCGCTCGACAGGCTCGGCGGCTAGCGCGCCGTTCCCGCCCGCACCCGCTCGCACGGCGGAGGTCTCAGGGGGCGGTCCAGTCGGGGAACGTCCTGCCCAGCATCTGTTCCAGTTCGGCGTTGTGCGGAGCGAAGTGCTCGGCCAGCCTGGCCCGCACCTGATCTGTCATGTCCGACTTGGGGGCGGGGTTCCACACCCGTCCAGCCGAGGGGAGAGGGGCGGAGGGCAGGCCGAGGAAGGCCGCGGCGCCGTCGCAGGCCTTCTGCGGGTCCTTGTAGAACTCCTCGCTGGTCAGGATGTGGAACCGGGCGAGAGGGAAGTGCTCGAACCAGCGGCGCAGGCAGCGGGCGTACTCGCTCTGCGCGACGTAGGACTGGTGCTCGTGCGCGTAGCTGGAGTAGGCGGGGTCCGTGACGAGACGCTCCTCCTCTCCCTCGGTCCTCTGCTTCTCGGCCTCGAGCGCCGCCTCGAAGTCGAGCGGCTCGGCCGCGCTGCGGACCCGCTCCCGGTAGTGGGAGAAGGTTCGCTCGACGGGATCACGCAGGATGAGGAGGATGCGCGCGTCAGGGAGATCCTTCGCCGCCCGCTCGGCGGCCAGCGGGTGGTGCAGGTAGTAGGGCGAGCCCTCACCTGTGACGACGGGCCCGCCTGACCTGCGGGCGGCTCTCGCGCGGGTGAGTCTGCTGGGCAGGTGCGAGCGGTACCACCGCAACCCGCGACTGTAATTCGAGTCGAAGAAATGCACGCCCTTGGTGTGATTCGACTTGGGGATCAGGCCCGCCGCGGGAAAGAGCGGAACGACGCGGGGGTGCTCGAGCAGCGCATAGTAGAAAGAAGTCGAACCGCCGCGTTTCGCCCCGATCAGCAGGAAGTCGGGGTCTGGGCGGAGGTCGGCGGTGGCCATGCCGTACAGGCGGAACCCGGCGCGTCCCGCCTCGATTAACGGTTCGGGCAGCAGATCTCGCATCCCCATAAAACAGGCCCTCTCCCTACATTTCGCCGCCGGCGTTACCGTCGTATGCTGACACACGCAGCGCGATCGAACGGTCCAAAACGGGGTGCCAGGTGGAGACAGCGCGTCACCGTCGATCGCGTCCGGCCTGGTGGCCGACGCTCGCGCCGATGGCGCTCATCCTGGCGAGCGAGTACAAGCTCAGGTCCAGAGGGATCGGCGAGGCGATCAGCGGTGGGGTGGACACCCAGATCCTCGTCGAGATCGGGGCCTACGGCCTCGTCGCGGTCTATCTCTACCGCAGGTTCGGCATCAGGTCGCCGCGTCGCACGGCTTCGATCGCCCTTGTGCTGGCGTGGATCTTCGCCCTCTACGTGGCCATGTCCGTGATGTGGACGCCCTATCCGCAGTTCGCGGTCGTCCGCGCGGCTCAACTCCTGGTGACAGCCAGTGTCTGCCAGGTCGTCGCCACGAGGGCGACCAGGGAGGACCTGCACAGGCTCGCCCACGCCTTCATCGGCCTGGTCGTGGTCTCGGTGGGGATCGGCGTGGCGATGCCTCTGCAGCGGACGCCGAACACCCAGGACCGCTTCAACTGGCTGTACGTCCATCCCGTGACGGCCGGGATCTTCCTCGGGATCGCGCTGCTGCTGGCCGTCGCCTTCCTGCTGCCAGGAGGGCCCCCTCGGCGCTGGCGCAAGGGTTTCTACCTGATCGCTGTGGGGGTGACAGGGGCGGCGCTGATCGCGACAGGCACTCGTGGCGCGGCGGCGGGGTGCGTGGTGGGCCTGGCCGTGCTGCTGCTGTGCTCCCGAGGCCCGCGGGGCAGGGCGGAGATGCTGCTGTTCGTCATTCCCGTCGGCGCGCTGGCCGTGCTCGCGTTTCCCGACGAGATCATCGCGTTCGCCACGAGGGGCGAGTCCGCCGAGCAGCTGGAGTCGCTGAACTCCCGTACCGACCTGTGGACGCTGGCGCTGGACGCCGCCATGAAGCAGCCGCTCTTCGGCAACGGGATCTCCTCGGCCCGTGGCCTCTTCCTCGAAGAGATCGGGCTCGGTGGCGGGCACAACGCGTTCGTGAACATCCTGGTCGAAGGCGGGGTCGTGGGCGTGGTGGCGTTCGCGGGGCTCTGCTTCGCCGTCATGGTCGTCCAGCTGTCGCTGACCCGGGTCAAGGAGGTGCGCGCGGAGGCGGCGCTGCTGCTCGGGCTCATGGCCTTCCTGCTCGTGGACGCGCTGACCGCCGAGATGATGGCGGCGAGCGCCAACGTGGCCTCCATCTGGCTGTTCCTGATCATCGCGTGGACTTGTGTGATCGCCGGTAAACCAGCGGGGCTGGAGAAGCGTCATGGTGACGATCGGACTCAAGTGATCGCGAGGGGCTAGATCTCGCAGCCGCCATCGAAGGACCGCATGGCCGCGCTGCGACCAAGGCGTGCGGTCCAGCCCTGAGGGGGGTACATGCGTAAACGACTCATGGCGGCGGGGATGGCCTGCTTAGGCCTCTCCATGCTGCTCGTTCCACCGATGTCGGCAGGCGCCGACACCACGCCCGCTCCAGGCGAGCCCGCCACGGTCACCGCCGACGCGCTGCCGACCTGGCAGACCGACGGGGTCGTGCTGGCGATGGAGATCGTCAACGGCGTCGCCTACGTGGGCGGCAACTTCGACCACGTCAGGCCGCCGGGCGTACCCCGAGGCGGCGCGGGAGAGGTGGCGCGTACCGGTCTCGCGGCCTTCGACGCCGCGACGGGAGCTCTTCTGCCCTGGGCGCCCGTCGCCACCGGCCCGATCTTCACCGACGACGTCGTGCAGACCGAGTGCGACAACCTCGGCGGCAACCAGTACCGCTGCGACACCGTCTGGGAGATCAAGGCCTCACCTGACGGTTCACGGCTCTACGTGGCGGGCGACTTCGGCAAGATCGGCACCGAGCGGCGCTACCGCATTGCGGCCTTCGACACCGCGACGGGAGCGCTGGACCCGGACTTCGCGCCCTCGCCCAACAGCCGGGTCAGGGCGCTGGCCGTCTCGGACACGACCGTCTTCGCCGGGGGTCATTTCACCGCCGTCAACGACGTCACCAGGACCAGGCTGGCCGCCTTCAACCGGGCGGACGGGGCGCTGCTGCCCTGGGCGCCGACCGCGGACAAGCGGGTCATGGCCATGGTGCTCTCTCCGAGCGGCACCAGGCTCATCGTGGGCGGCGACTTCAACAGGATCAACAACATCTGGCAGCACGGACTGTCGGCCGTGAACGTCAGCAACGGCACCAAGGCGAGCTTCCTCAGCAACGACATCCCCTACAACAACTCCAACAGCCGCTCCTGGGTCACCGACCTGGTCACCGACGGCACCAGAGTGTTCGCCAGCGCCGACGGCGTCGGCACGTTCGACGGCCGTCTCGCGGTGAACCCGGAGACCGGTGCGCGCATCTGGATCAACAACTGTCTCGGCGCGACGCAGTCGATCTCGGTGATGGACGGCGTGCTCTACAGCGGCTCGCACGCCCACCGCTGCGACATGCAGACCTACTACGAGGGCAACGGCTTCCCCGAGACCCGCCCGCACAGGCGCTTCCTCGCCGAACCTGCGGACACGGCCCAGGGGGTGAAGCAGAGGGTCCTCCACTGGTTCCCCAACGCCCAGCCGGGCACGACCTACCCGTTCGTCCAGGGGCCGTGGACCATGGCCAACGACGGCACCCATCTGTGGGCGGGCGGTGACTTCACCCAGGTCAACGACGTTCCCCAGGAAGGCCTGACCAGGTTCACCACCCACGACGTCAGCCCCGACGTCACCGGTCCCGTGCAGACCAACTTCCAGGCGCCCACGGCGGTGGCCAACGGTGGCGGCAAGGTGACCATCACCTGGGGCGCGACCTGGGATCTGGACAACCGCAAGGTCCGCTACGAAGTGGTGCGCAGCGACGGGCAGGTGGCCTGCACCGCGGAAGCCAACAGCGTCTTCTGGACGCTGCCGAACCTGTCGTGCGCGGACCTGGGCAGGGTTCCCGGATCGGTCTACAAGTATCGCGTTCGCGCGATAGACCCGCACAATAACCGTATTTCCAGCCCGAGCTCTCCCGACGTCACAGTGACCTGACAGATGGCCCATTCCCGCCCGGGTTGGATCGCCAATCCGGGCGGTACGGCACGCTGCCCTCCGGTGTCATCGACGTGGAAAAACGCGCCGGATTGTTACAAAATTCTACTAATCAGGGTCTCCTCGTCTTTGTAACGCCATATTACGATTCGCATCCAGCGTGACCCGTGAGGGCGCGTTATTCCCTGAGATGTAGGAAAAATCGTGATCAAAGCGCTTTTATCCAGGACCGCGATGGCGCTCATCGCGCTTCTCGCGGTGACACTGGTCATACCAGCGGCCCAAGCGGATATCGATCCCGAACAGGGGACTCCGGAGACCGTCAGCGCCGACGCCCTGCCCACCTGGCAGATCAACGGAGTCGTCTGGAAGATGGCCACCGTGGGCACGACCGTCTATGCCGTCGGCAGCTTCTCCAAGGCCCGTCCTCCCGGCACCAACCCGGGATCGGCCCAGGAGGTGAACAGGTCGAACATCCTGGCCTTCGACATCACCACGGGCAACCTGCTGCCGTTCAACCCCGCCCTCAACGGCCAGGCGCGGACCATCGCGGTCGCCCCCGACAAGTCCAAGATCTATGTCGGCGGAGACTTCACCACGGTGAACGGCCAGACCCGCAACCGGGTGGCCGCCTTCGACGTGGCCACGGGAACGCTGGACGCCGGCTTCGCCCCCTCGGTAGGGAACGTCGTCCGAGCTCTGGCCGTCAGCAACACCACGGTGTACATCGGCGGAGCCTTCTTCAACGTCAACGGCTCGACGAGATCCCGCCTCGCTGCCGTCTCGCGGTCGAATGGCACGCTCCAAACGTGGGCGCCGACCACTGACGACGAGGTGTTCGCGCTCCTGATGTCCCCCGACTCCAGCAGGGTCATCGTGGGCGGCAAGTTCCAGTCGCTCAACGGCGTCACGAGGGTCGGCATCGGCGCGCTCGATCCTGTCACCGCCGCCTCGCTGCCGTGGAGCAGCAACCCGATCCCCGCCCGCCAGGGGACCAACTACTCGATGACCTACGACCTGGTGACCGACGGGACCAACGTCTACGCGGCCGCCGACGGCGAGGGATGGCACTGGTTCGACGGCCGCTTCGCGGTCGAACCCAACACGGGCGACCTGCTCTGGCTCGACAACTGCTACGGAGCCTCCTACGGGGTCTTCCCCATCGGACAAGCCCTCTACAGCGTGGGCCACGCACACGACTGCGTCTCGATCAGCGGCTTCCCCGAGGTCTCCCCGACGCGCTGGCAGCGGGCGCTCGCCACGACGATCTACCCCACCGGCAACGACCCCGCGCCGCCCTCCAACAACAGCCAGTACAGCGGCCAGCCCGTGCCGACGCTCCTGCACTGGTACCCCACGGTCAACGCCGGCAGCTACACGGGCATGAACCAGGGCGGCTGGGCGCTGACGGGCAACTCGCAGTACCTCGTCATGGGCGGCGAGTTCACCACGGTCAACGGCGCGCCCCAGCAGGGACTGACCCGTTTCGCCGTCAAGGCCGGCGCCCCCAAGGACTCAGGCCCCCTCGCCCTGCCCACGTTGACGCCGAGCGCCGTCTCGCTCAACGCGGGCACCGCCAGAGTGAGCTGGCAGGCCACCTGGGACCGCGACCAGGAGAAACTGAAGTACCAGATCCTGCGCGACGGCGGCTCCACGCCGATCGGCGAGGTGGAGTACAAGTCGAACTTCTGGACGCTGCCCTCGCTGGGCTTCATCGACACCGGTCTGGCCCCGGGATCGACCCACACCTACCGCATCCGTGCCGTCGACCCTTCGGGCAACACGGTCGGCAGCGGGACCTCGGCGCCGGTGACGATCTCGTCGTCCGGCTCCATGAGCGCCTACGCGCAGAAGGTCGTCGGCGACGGCGCCGCCCACTACTGGCGCCTCGGCGAGAGCAGCGGCGCGCTCGCCTACGACTACGCGGGCTTCCTCGACTCGACCCGCGAGGCAGGGGTGGGCCACGGCTCTCCCGGCGCGATCAACGGTGACACCGACGCCTCAGCGGCCTTCAACGGCACGGGCACGGGATTCACCAGGACCCTGTCCATGGAGAACGCGACGACCAGCTTCAGCATCGAAGCCTGGATCAAGACCAGTTCCACCAGCGGCGGCAAGATCGTCGGCTACGGCAACGCGGCGACCGGCGACAGCTCCAACTACGACCGCCACGTCTACATGGACAACGCGGGACGCGTGTGGTTCGGCGTGTATCCGGGCGGTGTCCGTACGGTCAACAGCTCCGCGGCCTACAACGACGGGCAGTGGCACCACATCGTCGCCACGCAGGGCTCTGGTGGCATCGCGCTGTACGTCGACGGGCGCAGGGTGGCGCAGGACGCCGGCACCACGGGCGCCCAGCCATACGGCGGATACTGGCGCGTCGGCGGCGACAACCTGAACGGATGGCCGGCCCAGCCCACCAGCCGCTACCTGGCCGGTGACATCGACGAGGTGGCGATCTACCCGTCCGCCCTGTCCTTGACCAAGGTCAACGAGCACTTCGTCGCCAGTGGCAGGACGAGCACCCTTCCGCCGAGGCCAGCGGACGACTACGGCAGATCGGTCTACGACGACGAGCCGAGCCTGTACTGGCGCCTCGGCGAGGCGAGTGGGACGGTGGCCGCCGACTCCGGCCAGACCGGCACGCCCGGGACCTACACCGCCACCGGCGTCACCTACGGGCAGCCCGGCGCGATCACCGGAACCGGCAACCCCTCGATCACGGTCAACGGCGGCAGGGTGATCTCGACCGCGCCCGTCTCCAACCCGACCACCTACTCCGCCGAGCTGTGGTTCAAGACCACCACCACGAGCGGCGGCAAGCTCGTCGGCTTCGGCAACGCCGCCAGCGGCACCAGCGGGAACTACGACCGCCACGTCTACATGGGCAACGACGGCAAGCTCACGTTCGGCACCTACACGGGCGCGTTCAACCTGATCACCACGCCGACCGCCTACAACGACGGCCAGTGGCACCACGTGGTCGCCACGCAGGGCTCGGGCGGCATGACGCTGTACGTCGACGGCGCCGCTGTCGGCACCCACCCGCAGACCAACGCCGAAGGCTACACGGGCTACTGGCGAGTCGGCGGCGACAATCTCAACGCCTGGCCCGCCAGGCCGTCCAGCGACGACTTCGCGGGCACGCTCGACGAGGTGGCGATCTACTCCGCCACGCTGAGCGCCGCCCAGGTGTCCGAACACTGGCAGAAGGGCTCGGGCTCGGGTCCTGCCAACCAGCCGCCCACGGCCTCCTTCACCGTGTCGTGCGAAGACCTGGAGTGCGCGTTCGACGGCACCGCCTCCGACGACGCCGACGGCACCGTGGAGGGTTACGCGTGGAACTTCGGCGACGGGCAGAGCGGCACAGGGGCAGACGCGACGCACACCTACCAGGTCGCAGGTGACTACACGGTCACGCTGACCGTCACCGACGACGACAGCGCCACGGGCCAGAGCAGTCAGGTGGCGGTGCCCCGCCCGCCGGACAACCCGCCGTCCGTCCTCGCCGCGGACGCCTTCTCCCGTACGGTCAGCGGCTCGCTCGGTAACGCCGACACGGGCGGAGCGTGGAGCCTCCTCGGAGGCGGCGCGAACTTCTCCGCGGACGGCAACGCGGCCAAGATCAACCTTCCGGCGACGACCGCGGGCCCCCGCGCCTTCCTCGACTCGGTGTCGAGCACGGACTCCGACGTCACGTTCAAGGTGTCGGCGGACAAGACGGGAACCGGCAACGGCACCTACATCTGGGCCGTCGGCAGGCGGGTGAGCGGCCAGGGCGAGTACCGTGCCAGAGTGCGGCTGCTGCCCACAGGGGTGGCGCTGGCGCTCACCAGGATCACCGCGCCGAACACCGACAACCTGCTGACCACCGAGCAGCTGATCCCCGGTCTGTCCTACGCGGCGGGGGATGTGCTCAGGATCCGGCTCCAGGTCACCGGCACCTCGCCCACGACGATCTCGGCGAAGGTCTGGAACCAGGCGGCGGCCGAGCCCGCGGGGTGGCAGGCCACGGTGACGGACGCCACGGCGGGCATGCAGGCGCCTGGAGGGGTGGGCCTGGCCTCGTACCTCTCGGGCACGGCCACCAACCCGCCGGTACTGCTGACCGTGGACGACTTCTCCGCCACGAGCACGGCATCGGGGCCCACGGCCGCCTTCACGGCCGCGTGCACCGCCCTGGCGTGCTCGGTCGACGCCACGGCCTCGACCCCGGGTTCCGCGCCCATCGACTCCTACACCTGGAGCTTCGCCGACGGCCAGGTCGGGAGCGGGGTCACCGCCCAGCACACCTACGCCCAGGCGGGCACCTACCGCATCACCCTCACGGTGACAGGAACGGACGACCGCACCAGCGTCTCCACACAGACGGTGACCGTTCCCTGATCATCTGATCCGACGCGTACGGCTCGCGGCTCCCTGCGGAGTCGCGAGCCGTACGCACCCCAGCGACCGGAGGGGTCCTGTGCACATGGAACAACTCACGATCGAGGGAGCCCACGTTCACTCCCCGACCGTCCACGAGGACGACAGAGGCGCCTTCCTGGAGTGGTTCAGGGCGGACAGCCTGAGCGGCGCGGCCGGTCATCACCTGCGCCTCGCGCAGGCCAACTGCTCGGTGTCTCGCGCGGGGGTGCTCAGGGGCGTCCACTTCGCGGCGGTGCCCCCCGGGCAGGCGAAGTACGTCACGTGCGTGGCGGGGGAGGTGCTCGACGTGGTGGTGGACGTTCGCGTCGGCTCGCCGACCTTCAGCCGCTGGGAGGCGGTCGCTCTCGACGAGCGCTCTCGACGGTCGCTCTACCTCGCCGAGGGGCTCGGACACGCCTTCATGGCCCTGAGCGAGCGGGCCACCGTCGTGTATCTCTGCTCCGAGCCGTACGCGCCGGGCCGGGAGTACGGGATCCACCCTCTCGACCCCGACCTCGGCATCGCGTGGCCCGACGGGGTCGAGCCCCTGCTCTCACCGAAGGACGCGGCCGCGCCCTCGCTGGCCCAGGCCGCCGAGCAGGGTCTGCTCCCGTCGTATGACGACTGCCTGGCCTACTACGCCAAGCTCGGCTCCGCATGACATCGGCCCGCAGAGGATGATCCTCTGCGGGCCGAAGGTCCGTGCTCTAGCCGATGCGCCAGGTGTCGCCGCCCATCAGCAGGTCGCTCAGGTCGCCTGGGCCCTTCTGCGCCACGGCCTCCTCGAGCTGCTCGGCCATCAGCGTGTCGTAGGCGGGCCGCTCGACCTGCCGGAAGATCCCGATCGGCACGTGCTCGAAGGCGGGCTCGTCCAGGCGCGACAGCGCGAACGCCACCGAAGGGTCGGGGTTGTGCGCGTCGTGCACCAGGACGCGGTCGCCCGCCTCAGCCAGCGGCACCACGTCGAGCCCGCCGTTCGCCGCCCTGACCACGGCCTTGGACGCGCTCGCGATCGGCTGCCCGTGCTCGAGGCGCAGCGTGATGTCGTCGCGGATCTCCGGGTCCTTCAGCTGCTCGAAGGCGTTGTCGTTGAAGATGTTGCAGTTCTGGTAGATCTCCACCAGCGACGTGCCCCTGTGCGCCGTGGCCTCGCGCAGCACCGACTGCAGGTGCTTGCGGTCGGAGTCGATCGTGCGGGCCACGAACGACGCCTCGGCTCCCAGCGCCAGCGAGATCGGGTTGAACGGCTTGTCCAGCGAGCCCATCGGGGTCGACTTGGTGATCTTGCCGATCTCGGAGGTGGGGGAGTACTGGCCCTTGGTCAGACCGTAGATCCTGTTGTTGAACAGCAGGATGTTGAGGTTGACGTTGCGGCGCAGCGCGTGGATCAGGTGGTTGCCGCCGATCGACAGCGCGTCGCCGTCACCCGTGATCACCCACACGCTCAGGTCGGGCCTGGAGGAGGCCAGCCCCGTCGCGATCGCGGGGGCGCGACCGTGGATGGAGTGGAAGCCGTAGGTGTCGAGGTAGTAAGGGAACCGGCTGGAGCAGCCGATGCCCGAGACGAACACGATGTTCTCGCGACGCAGGCCCAGCTCGGGCAGGAAGCTCTGCACCGCGGCCAGGATGGCGTAGTCGCCGCAACCGGGGCACCAGCGGACCTCCTGGTCGGACTTGAAGTCCTTGAGGGTCTGCTTGGCATCGGTCTTCGGGACGAGGGCCAGGCCCTTGCCGTTCAGGGTCTCACTCACTGTCGATCACGTCCTGGATGACTCCGGCCAGCTCCTCGGCCTTGAACGGGAGCCCGCGCACGCGGTTGTAGCTGATGATGTCGACCAGGAACTTCGCGCGCAGCAGCAGCGCCAGCTGGCCGAGGTTGATCTCGGGCAGGAGCACCTTGTCGTAGCTCTTGAGCACCTCGCCGGTGTTGGCCGGCAGGGGGTTCAGGTGGCGCAGGTGGGCCTGGGCGACCTTGCCGCCCGACTTCCTGATCCTTCGTACGGCTGCCGCGATGGGACCGTAGGTCGAGCCCCAGCCCAGGACCAGCACCCTGGCGTCGCCCTCGGGGTCGTCGACCTCGAGGTCGGGCACGTCGATGCCGTCGATCTTGGACTGGCGGAGCCTGACCATGAGGTCGTGGTTGTTCGGGTCGTAGGAGATGTTGCCCGAGCCGTTGGCCTTCTCGATGCCGCCGATGCGGTGCTCGAGGCCCGCCGTACCGGGGATGGCCCACGGCCGCGACAGCGTCTCGGGGTCACGGACGTAGGGATGGAACTCCTCGTCGGTCTTGACCGCGAACTCGGTGGAGATGTCGGGAAGGTCGGAGACCTCCGGCAGACGCCACGGCTCGGAGCCGTTGGCGAGGTAGCCGTCGGACAGCAGGTAGACCGGCGTGCGGTACTTCACCGCGATGCGCGCGGCCTCGATCGCCGCGTCGAAGCAGTCGCTCGGCGTGCTCGGCGCCACGATCGGCACCGGCGACTCGCCGTTGCGGCCGAACATCGCCATCAGCAGGTCGGTCTGCTCGGTCTTGGTCGGCATGCCGGTCGAAGGGCCTGCCCGCTGCACGTCGACCAGGATCAGCGGCAGCTCGGTCATGACGGCGAGGCCGATCGTCTCGGCCTTCAGCGCCACACCGGGGCCGCTGGTCGTGGTCACGCCCAGCGCGCCGCCGAACGCCGCGCCGAGCGCCGCGCCGACGCCCGCGATCTCGTCCTCCGCCTGGAAGGTGCGGATGCCGAACCGCTTGTGCCTGGACAGCTCGTGCAGGATGTCGGAGGCCGGCGTGATCGGGTACGACCCGAGGAAGAGCGGCAGCTTCGACTGGACGCTCGCCGCGATCAGGCCGTAGGCCAGCGCCTGGTTGCCCGAGATGTTGCGGTAGACGCCAGGGGCCAGCTGGGCCGGCTTGACCTCGTACGACACCGAGAAGGACTCGGTCGTCTCGCCGTAGTTCCAGCCCGCCTGGAAGGCCGCGATGTTGGCCTTGGCGATCTCGGGCTTCTTGGCGAACTTCTGCTCGAGGAAGCTGATCGTGTGCTCGGTCGGCCGGTGGTAGAGCCAGCTCAGCAGCCCGAGGGCGAACATGTTCTTGGAGCGCTCGGCGTCCTTCTTCGACAGGTCGAAGCCCTCGAGCGCCGTCACCGTCAGCGAGGTCAGCGGCACGGCGTGGACGCGCCACTCACGCAGCGAGTCGTCCTCGAGAGGGTTGGCGTCGTAGCCGACCTTCTGGAGGTTGCGCTTGGTGAACTCGTCGGTGTTGGCGATGATGTCGGCGCCCTTGGGCAGGTCGCCCAGGTTGGCCTTCAGCGCCGCCGGGTTCATCGCGACCAGGACGTTCGGCGCGTCGCCTGGCGTCAGGATGTCGTGGTCGGCGAAGTGCAGCTGGAAACTCGAGACGCCGGGCAGGGTTCCTGCGGGCGCGCGAATCTCGGCGGGGAAGTTGGGGAGCGTGGACAGGTCGTTGCCGAACTCCGCCGTCCCTGCTGTGAAGCGGTCGCCGGTGAGCTGCATGCCGTCACCGGAGTCGCCGGCGAACCGGATGACCACTCGCTCGAGTTGCTGAACCTGCTTAGTCACAGCGAAGTCCTCCTCGACTGCGCTCGTGGCACGTTCTCGTATTCCATGCTAAGTCCTCGGGGGTCACACGTTTCCGTGACACCCGTCACGGGTAAACGCGGTGAAAGTCAGGCCGACGCGAGAGAACGGGAGGGGCGACACAGCCCTGCCGCGAGCCGGCACAGGTCAACGTGCAGGCGGGCGAAGAGGACGGTTCGGGTCACGGTGCCTAACTATATGTCCCCGGCAAGGCTTACCTACGTCAGGGGCCGCTTACCCGACGTGTACGTGTGTCCTGCCTGCATCCCCGCCGAGCCGTACAGCTCGGGGACCGTCACGAACGTGTAGCCCTTCTCGGCCAGCTGCCGCAGGATCGCGGGCAGCGCCTGGACCGTGGTGCGGTGCACGTCGTGCATCAGGATGATCGCCCCCGGATGCGCGCCCGCGACCGCCCTCCGCACCACCGTCGCCGGGTTCCTTTCGTGCCCGTCCCTGGTGTCGACGTCCCAGTTCACCAGGGAGAGCCCGAGCCTGCGGGCGATCGTGGCCACCTGCTTGTTCACCGCCCCGTACGGCGGGCGGAGCAGCGTGGGCGCCTGTCCGAGCTCGACGCTGATCACGCTCTGCGCCCTGGCGATGGCGTCGGTGATCTTGCTGCTCGACAGCTTGGTCAGGTCCCGATGCGACCAGGTGTGGTTGGCGACGAGGTGGCCCTGCTCCCGCATGTCGGTCACCAGCTCGGGATTGGCCGCCACGTTCGTGCCCACGGTGAAGAACGTCGCCCGCGCGCCCGCCCTCTTCAGCTGCTCCAGCAGCTCGCCCGTGAAGGGCCCTGGCCCGTCGTCGAAGGTCAGCGCCACGCACTTGTCCTTCTCACAGTCCACGCCGCCCGCCTTGCTGCTCGTGGCCGGTGGGCTGGTGATCGGGGTCCCGCTGACGGCGGGCGAAGGAGTCGCCTCCTTCGCCGCCTCGCGCGCGCGCCGTCCCGTCTCCGTCAGCAGCGGCTCCGCCTGCTCTTCCGGTACGGCGACCGCCACCCTGCCCAGCGCGCCAGGACCCACCTGGTAGTCGTCGAACTCCACCACGAGATCGCCCGCAGGGTTGAAGGCCATGGAGTCGAACAGGTCGGGGTTGGGCCGCACGGCGTCGTAGCTGACCTCGGAGCCCCGCTTCCTCAGCTCCTCGCGGACGATCGTGGTCAACGGGTACAGGCTCGTGACCAGGCCGGGGGAGTCGACGACCTGCTTGGAGGAGCGGTCGTACCAGACCGTGCGGAGGGAGTTGGCCCAGGCGGCGCCCGCGAACTCGCCGGTGCGGAGCCGTACGCCCACGATGTCGTCGTCGGCGGCGGTCAGCTGCCAGTCCACGTTGAGCTCGGGACGAGGGCGGGGACCCTCGGGGACGGTGGACTCGGTGAAGCGGCGGAGCTGGGTCTGCGCGAGGGCGCCGAGCTTGCGGTTGAGGTCGGGGGCGTCTTTCAGCTGGGGGTAGACGATGTGCACATCCCTGTCGCCGGCGTCACCTGCGGTGAGTGTCCTGGTGGTCAGCTCCTCGACGTGGGAGGGGTCGACAAAGCTGATCATTGTGGGCTCGGCGGGGATGGTGAGTCCCCGCTCGGGGGAGGCGGTGGCCATGCCGCAGCCGGTGGAGACGGCGGCGATAAGCGCGATTCCTCCGAAGAATCGCCTTTTGTGCATGCAGGTCAGGTTATGGCCGCTCAAACCCGCTTTGCCATGGTTTGGGGTTATGAGGACAGAGGCTTTGGGTGGGGTTACGATCAGCACATGGGTGGCTACTTCGGCTCCTACGCGCTGGTTCTCGCGCTGCTCGTCATCGGGGTGGGCATCGTCGCGGGAGCCCTGACGGCCAACCGCCTGCTCCGCCCTTCCCGGCCCACGGTGGAGAAACTCACCACGTACGAGTGCGGCGTCGACCCTGTGGGCGAGGGGTGGGCGCAGTCGCAGATCAGGTATTACGTGTTCACGTACCTGTACGTGGTGTTCGCGGTCGACGCGGTGTTCCTGTTCCCCTGGGCGACGGTGTTCGCGACACCCGGGTACGGGATGACGACGCTGGTCGAGATGTTCGTGTTCCTGGGGTTCATCGCGCTGGGCATCCTGTACGCCTGGAAGAAACGCGTCCTCACCTGGACCTGACCCCTACACCCTCCTCACCGCCCCAGCCCTTCGCCTTGGTCGGCCTTCCGCCTGGATCGGCCCTGGCGATCTCCCGAAACGCCCTCTCCAGGGCCGGAGTCACACCACAGGGGTGGATTTGTCGAGGCGGGATGCGGGATGTCGGAGTGCCCCTCTACTCCTGGAGCGGCGGGCGTTGGAGAATGGAGGTATGGCCGATCTTCCGATGCCGACTGTGGGGCCGGTCTCCCGGCTGGCGCCCAAGCCGATGCGCTTCGTGCTGAACTGGGGACGGCGCTACTCCCTCTGGGTGTTCAACTTCGGTCTCGCCTGCTGCGCGATCGAGTTCATCGCCACCTCGATGAGCAGGCACGACTTCATCCGCTTCGGGGTGATCCCCTTCGCCAACGGCCCCCGCCAGGCGGATCTGATGATCGTCTCGGGGACCGTCACCGACAAGATGGCCCCGGCCGTCAAGCGGCTCTACGAGCAGATGCCCGACCCCAAGTACGTCATCTCCTTCGGCGCCTGCTCCAACACCGGCGGCCCGTACTGGGACTCCTACTGCGTGACCAAGGGCGTCGACCAGATCATCCCTGTCGACATCTACGTCCCCGGCTGCCCGCCGAGGCCCGAGGCGCTGCTGCACGGCATCATGAAGCTGCAGGAGAAGATCGCCCAGGAGAAGCTCGGCGACCGTTACGTGTGGTCCCGCGCCCACGGGGAGGACGCGTGACCCTCGCCGAGCGGTTCGGGGACAGGGCCCAGGTCTCGGAGTCATGGGGTGATCGGACGGTCGACGTCGCCGCGAGCGACTGGATCGAGCTGCTGACGTTCTGCAGGGACACGGGGTACGAGTTCTTCGACTGGCTCAGCGGGGTCGACGAGCCGCCCGACGCGTTCGGGGTCGTCGCTCACGTCTACAACCCGTCGACGCACGAGCGGCTGCTGCTGCGGACGCGGGTGCCGCGCGCCGATCCTCACCTGCCGTCCGCTGTGGGGGTGTATCGGGGGGCGAACTGGCACGAGCGGGAGACGTTCGAGATGTTCGGCGTGATCTTCGACGATCACCCGTATCTGGTGCCGCTGCTGCTTCCTGACGGGTTCGAGGGACATCCGCTGCGCAAGGACTTCGTGCTGGCGGCTCGGGTGGCGAAGGCGTGGCCCGGCGCGAAGGAGCCTGGCGAGTCGGGTCACGGCGCCCCGAGCCGCCGCAAGACCCTCCCGCCCGGCGTTCCCGCCGACTGGCCCTCCCCATCCGCCTCCACCGGAGCCGTCGCGCCCCCGATCTCCGGGGAGCCGACCGCCCCCGGTTCCACGGCGGAGCCTCCCGCACCCGCCGCGGGTTCCGGAGAGTCGGCTCCGCCAGGCTCCTCTTCTACGGCGGAGCGTCCCGCATCCGCCGCGGGTTCCGGAGAGTCGGCTCCGCCAGGCTCCTCTTCTACGGCGGAGCGTCCCGCACCCGCCGCAGGTTCCGGATTGCCCGCACCCCCCGCAGGTTCAGGAGAGCCCGCTCCGCCCGGTTCCGCATCGCCCGAGCGCCTCGATGCGCCAGGCTCGCCTTCGACTCCTGCGGCGGCGCCTTCGACTCCTGCGGGCGCGGGGGAGGCGGCTTCGTCGGGGGAATCGTCATCGCAGTCTTCGGAATCGCGTGCGCCCCTGGAGGAGCCCGATGGGTGAAGTCCTCGACATCGTTCTGAGGTTCGTCGTCATCCTGCTCGTGTTCCTGCTCCTCCCTCTCGTCGTGGGCCAGGCCGAGCACAAGGTCATGGCGCACATGCAGTCACGCCTCGGCCCGATGTACGCAGGAGGCTTCCACGGCTGGGCGCAGCTCATCGCGGACGGCGTGAAGTTCGCCCAGAAAGAGGACGTCATCCCGGCCGCCGCCGACCGCAGGGTCTTCCAGCTCGCGCCGGGCGTCGCCCTTGTCCCGTACCTCCTCGTACTGATCGTGATCCCCATCGGCCCCGGCCTCGTCGGGGTGGATCTCGATCTCGGGCTGTTCTACGTGCTCGCGGTCATGGGCATCGGCGTGCTCGGCTCGATCATGGCCGGGTGGGCCTCGGCCAACAAGTACTCGGTGCTGGGCGGGATGCGCTCGGCCGCGCAGCTCATGTCCTACGAGCTTCCGCTGGTCCTGGCCGCCTCATCGGTGGCCATGGCGGCGGGCACCCTCTCCCTGCCCGGCATCGTCGAGGCCTGGCAGTGGTGGTGGCTGCCCTGGCAGGCGATCGGCGCGGTCGTGTTCTTCCTCGCGGGCCTCGCCGAGCTGCGGCGGCCGCCGTTCGACATGCCCATCGCCGAGTCCGAGATCATCATGGGCCCGATGACCGAATACACCGGCATGCGGTTCGCCCTGTTCATGCTGGCGGAGTATGTCGGCATCGTGGTGCTGTCGTTCCTCACCACCGTGCTGTTCCTCGGGGGCTGGCACGGCCCGCTGCTGCCCGGTGTCGTCTGGACGTTCCTCAAGGTCTTCGCGCTGGCCTTCGTGATCATCTGGTTCCGGGTCAGCTTTCCCCGGCTGCGCGAGGACCAGTTGCAGCGGCTCGCGTGGGTCGGCCTGGTTCCCCTGGCCCTGGTGCAGCTCGCGCTCACCGGTGTGGTGAAGGTCCTCGTCAGCTGAGGCTCCCGGGGGTACGGCGGGCGCTTCGTCCCTCAGGGGCGATGTGACGGCGGTCAGCCGAAGTCGGCTGGAGGAGCGTGGGGGACGGGCGGGGGCGGTGACCACGGTGGGCTGGGGTGGGCTTGCCGTACACGGTGATCAGTCGACGATGGCGAGCATGATCTCGGACGCGGTGGGGCGGTCTGAGGGGTTCTTGGCCAGCGCGGCGCCCACGATCCCGCGTAACGAGGGCGGCAGCGGCGACAGGTCGGGGTGCAGGTTGAGCACCCGGTTGAAGACGGCGGGCACCGTGTCCTCGCCGAACGCGGGCCTGCCGGTCGCCGCGAAGGTCATCGTCACCGCCCAGCTGAAGACGTCGGACGGCGGGCCGACGGGTGATCCTGACAACTGCTCGGGCGACATGTAGGGCGGCGTGCCCGCGACCTTGCCCGTCATCGTCGAGCTGTCGAGCGAGCGCGCGATGCCGAAGTCGATCACTCGAGGGCCGTCGGAGCCGATCAGGACGTTGCTGGGCTTGAAGTCGCGGTGGACGACGCCCGCCCTGTGGATGGCGGCGAGCGCGCCGACTGTGGACAGCGCGAGCCTGGTGAGGCTGTCCTCGTCGCGCGGCCCATGGGCGCGGACGAGCTGCTCGAGGGAGGGGCCCGCGACGTACTCGCTCACGATGTAGGCCTGGTCCTGGCTGATGTTGACATCGAGCAGCCTGGCTGTGGAAAACGTGGCGACCCTGCGCGCGGCGTCGACCTCGCGGGCGAAGCGGGTGCGGGCGAACTCGTCGCCGAGGTCGTGGAGCACCTTGACGGCCACCTGCGTGCCGTTGGGAGCGGCGGCGAGGTAGACCGCGCCCTGGCCGCCGCGGCCCAGGGAGCGCAGCACCCGGTAGTGGCCGATCCACTCGGGCTCGCCCGGACGGCGCGCGGCGCCTGAGGGCATGGTGGACCTGCTGTGGACAGGGTCGCGGCCCGCGGTGGGACGGGAGTTCGCGCCGTGCGCGGGGCCTCCCTGCCCTGGGTGGCGGTTGTGGACGGCCTGCCTGTGGACAGAGCCCGCGTGGGGGTGGGCGGGCCTGCCGCGCCTGACCATCAGGGGAACCAGGATGCCGCTGTGGATGACGCCCCCTGCCCACGCCACCAGCAGGCCGATGCCGACCAGGGCGAACAGCCAGTCGGGCGCCTTCTCGATGTCGTCGTAGCTGAGCGCGACGATGACGAACGCGCTGGCGCACGCGCCGTAGAGCGCTGCGGCGACGATCAGGGCCCTGCTCTGCAGCCAGTAGGCGGCGAACCCGATGGTGAAGGGCGTCGCCATGCCACACGTCAGCAGCGGGACCACGGCCCAGGCGACGGCGGCAGTCCAGGCTCCTGCGCCGGGGCGGTGGGGATGGCTGTGCGGCATGGGCGAGAGAGTATCCGGTCGGGAGATGGAATCGGGATTGTGGACGACGCCTGTGGATAACGTCCGTGATTCCTGTGGATGGCTGTGGAAAACCTGGGGACAACGGGCTGGTGCATTCACCTGCGACGCATAGTGCGCCATGATGTGAATCATGGCGCGGATACCGGGAGTAGGACTGGTAAAGGGGCTTTCCGTCACCCTTCGCCACATGCTGCGCCGATCCGTGACCCAGCAGTACCCCGAGGTCCATCCCGACCTTCCCTCGCGCAGCCGCGGCGTCATCGCCCTGGTCGAGGAGAACTGCACCTCCTGCATGCTGTGCGCCCGCGAATGTCCCGACTGGTGCATCTACATCGACTCCCACAAGGAGACCCTGCCCGCCCCCGAGGGCGGGAGGGCGAGGCAGCGCAACGTCCTCGACAGGTTCGCGATCGACTTCGCGTTGTGCATGTACTGCGGCATCTGCATCGAGGTGTGCCCGTTCGACGCGCTGTTCTGGTCGCCGGAGTTCGAGTACGCCGAAGGGGACATCCGTAACCTTCTGCACGAGAAGGACAGGCTCGCCACCTGGGTGGAGACGGTCCCGCCTCCTCCCGCGCACGAGGTGGGGGCCGAGCCGCCCAAGGAGCTCGCCGCCGGTGCCCGGCCGCCACGTGCTGCGGGCCGTACCGCGCGGGACGAGGCGGGCGCGGCGGAGACAGCCGCTCCTGGCGCGCGGACGGCGCGCAGGGCCGGGGCCGAAACCCCCGAAACCCCCGCCGCGACCGAACCGACCCCGCCCGCAGCGGAGGCGCGCCCTGCGGGAGGGGCCACCCCCACTGGCGGTCCGGCGACCCCTGGCACGACTTCTCCTGGAACGGCCGGAACTGCCGGTACGCCCGGTATGCCCGCCGCTCCTGGAACGCGAGACGCTTCCGGAACCGAAGGCGCTCCTGGAAGAGCAGGTGAGCCGGGATCGACCGACGCGCCGGGTACGGCAGGCAGGGCCGAAGCCGGCGACCAGGTGGGCGAGCGCGCGCCTGACGTCCCAGGCAGGGACCGCCCCCAGGGCACGTCGGAAGGTGACAGGGGACGGCCTCAGCGCCGCACCAGGATGGGCGACGTACGCGGCATCAGGCCGCCGGGCGCCCTTCCTCCCGAGTCCTCGAGCCCATCGCCAGGCGCTTCATCCACAGGCGCGCCCTCGGGTGAAGAGTTGTCCACAGGTTCGGGCGCGTCGTCGCCGCAGCCTCCGCCGGAGGAGCAGACTTCTGCAACCGAGCCGCGCAGGCGGAGGATGGCCGATCCCCGTTCCATCCGTCCTCCAGGCGGGCTGAAGCGCGACGAACCGGCGGAGCCCGAGGAGGACTAGTGACCGCGGTGCCTTCCTATCTGTCCCCCACAGGGCAAGAGATCGTCTTCCTGCTCCTGGGCGCGGTGGCGGTCGGCTCGGCACTGCTCGTCGTGACCACCAGACAGCTCGTCCACGCCGCTCTCTGGCTCGTGGTCTCCTTCGGAGCGCTCGCCGGCTGCTACATCGTGCTGACGGCCGAGTTCGTGGCCTGGGTCCAGGTGCTCATCTACGTGGGCGCCGTCGTGGTGCTCCTGCTCTTCGGCATCATGCTCACCCGTGCGCCCATCGGCAGATCGGCCGACCTCGACAGCGGCAACAGGCTGGTCGCCGCCGTGGTCGCGCTCGCGACTGCCGGCGTCCTCGTGGCGGTCGTCATCGACGCCTTCCGCACCGCCTACAGCCCGCTCGAACCCGGCGGCGGCGCGGCCAAGGAGCTGGGCGCGAGCGTCTTCCGCACCTGGGTGTTGCCCTTCGAGGCGCTTTCGGTCCTGCTGCTGGCCGCGTTGATCGGAGCCATCGTGCTGTCCCGCACCGATATCAAGTCAGGCGACGAACCCCCGGCCCCTGAGAGCAGGGGGGAGTAGTGCACATCGTCTATCCGGCGGTCGTCGCCGCGTTGCTGTTCTCCATCGGCGTGTACGGCGTGCTCGCCCGGCGCAACACCATCCTGGTGCTCATGTCGGTCGAGCTGATGCTCAACGCGGTCAACCTCAACCTGGTCGCCTTCGACGTCTGGCTGCGCGATCGGCTGCACGGCGGGCAGGTCCTCACATTGTTCGTCATCGTGATCGCCGCGGCCGAGCTCGGGGTGGGCCTGGCCATCGTCCTTGCCCTGTATCGCAACCGCAGGACCGTCGATCTCGACCAGCTGCGCGAGCTGTCGGAGGACCAGCCCATGCCCGCGGGCCGTACGCTCCCGCCCCCGCAGGCGGGCGCCGACCAGCAGGGCGGCGGCTCAGGAGGGGAGCGGCCTGTGGACGACCCCGCGACGTCGGGCAACGGGGCGGCGGCCGGCCGGCAGGAGAAGCGTGCGAGCCGAGGAGGCGTCCAGTGAGCCGCACGTTCGTCGACGCCTTTCCCCTGCTCGTCATCCTGCTCCCGTTCCTCGCCGCCTTCGCCGGTCTGCTGCTGTCCCGCTGGCCCCGCCACCTCCGGCCGTCCTCCGGCACGGCCAGGCCGCGAGCCGCCGACGACCCCGCCGAGGAGAGGCCCGCCGACGGCACGGCCGCGCAACGGGGAGCCGACGCGCGAGCCAACCGCAGGGCCGCCTGGTTCGCGGTGCTTCCCGCCGCCGTCTCCGCCGTCCTGGCGTGCTGGCTGGCGGCGAGCCAGGGCTTCGCGTTCTTCCAGCGGCTCTCGCCCTACTCGGCGGAGGGCCCCGCCGCGTCGGCCACCGCCAAGGCGGGGAACACCTACGGGGTGATCGAGACGGGCGGGGTCCCGATCTCCCTCACCCTCCAGGCCGACGAGCTCTCCTCGATCCTGGCCATCCTGGTCACGCTCGTCGCGCTGGCCGTGCAGATCTACTCGATCGGCTACCTGAAGGACGACCCGCGCTACCCCTCCTACAGCGCCTTCATCAGCCTGTTCACCAGCGCCATGCTGCTCGTCGTCTACGCGGGAGACCTCCTGGTCCTCTACGTCGGCTGGGAGATCATGGGGCTGTGCTCCTACCTCCTGATCGGCCACTGGTGGGAGGACAGAGCCAACTCCAGGGCCGCGGTCAAGGCCTTCCTCGTCACGCGCCTGGGTGACGTCGGCTTCCTGTTCGGCATCTTCGTGCTCGGCCTGTCCGCCGGCAGCTTCCGCATCGACGACGTGATCGCCAAGGTGCCGGAGCTGCCCACCGCCACCGTGGTCGCCGCCACGATGCTGCTGCTCGCGGGGGTCGCGGGCAAGAGCGCCCAGGTGCCGCTGCACACCTGGCTGCCCGACGCGATGGCGGGTCCGACACCGATCAGCGCGCTGATCCACGCCGCCACGATGGTCGCGGCGGGCATCTTCCTGGTCGCCAGGCTCTTCCCCGTCTTCCTCGCCGCGCCGCCGACCCTCGACGTGCTGGCCGTCCTCGCGGCCCTGGGCATGCTGGGCGCCGCGCTGGCCGCGCTCGCCCAGGACGACCTGAAACGGGTGCTCGCCTACTCCACCGTCAGCCAGCTCGCGTACATGGCCGCAGCGCTCGCCGCGGGGTCCGACACCGCCGCGATCTTCCATCTCCTCACGCACGGCGCGTTCAAGGCGCTGCTGTTCCTGTGCGCGGGCGTGGTCATCCACCACGTCGGCTCCAACCTCATGAGCCAGATGGGCGGGTTGCGGAGAGAACTTCCCGTCACGTTCGTGACCATGACGATCGGCTTCGCGGCGCTCATGGGGCTACCGCCCGCCAGCGGCTTCTTCAGCAAGGACGGCGTCCTGCTCGCCACCGAGCACGCGCTGGGCGCGGGCCGCCTGACCGACGCCGCGGCCCTGCTGCTGTACGCCTGCGCGCTCGCGACGGTCGCCGTGACCGGCGCCTACGCCGCACGGGCCTGGCTGCGCACCTTCTTCGGGCAGGTGCGGGTCGTGGCGCTTCCCGAGCCCGAGCCGGGAACCGCTCACATCGTCGACACCCGGGAGGCGCCCGCCTCGATGCTCGGGCCCGTCGTCCTGCTCGCCGTCCCCGCTCTGGGGCTCGGAGTCCTCGGGCTCGACCACGTCAGCTGGGGCACGGCGGCGATCAGTGTGGCGCTCGCGCTGCTCGGCGCCGGCATCGTCTACGCGGTGTGGCGAGGCGATCCGCTCGCCGATCCGGCCAGGCTGCTCGGGCCGCTCAGGGTCCCGTGCGAGCGGGCCTTCTATGTCGACACCGTCTACGGCGCCTTGTTCGTCCGTCCCGTGCTGGCGCTGGCCAGAGCGGTGGTGCGCACCGACGACACGGTGGTCGACGGCGCGGTGCGCGGCTCGGGCCGTGCCGCCCAGGGAGCCTCGGGGCTGCTGCGCCTCGCGCAGAACGGCAACGTGCAGCTCTACGTCAGCGGCCTGCTGGCCGGGGTGCTGCTGATCGCGGTTGGGGCGGTGGTGTTCGGATGACCTGGTTGCCGGTCGCGCTGCTGGCGGTGCCGCTGCTCGGCGCCGCGCTGCTGCTCGTGCCCGCCACCGCGGGCCGCCTCAGGCTCATCGGCCTGCTGGTGTCGGGGCTCACCCTGGCGCTGGCGGTGCTGCTCGCGGTGTTCTTCGAGTACGGCCAGGCCGCGCGTCTCCAGTTCGCCGTGGACGTGCCCTGGATTCCGTCGCTCGGCCTGCGCTTCCACCTCGGCGTCGACGGCATCTCCCTCCCCCTGGTCGTGCTGACCGCGCTGCTGACCTTCCTCTGCTTCGTCTACCTCTGCTGGAGCCCCGGCCGTCTGCCGGACCGCGCACGGGCTCTGGTGTTCACGCTGCTCGTCCTCGAAGTCGGCATGCTCGGCACATTCCTCGCGCTCGACCTGCTGCTGTTCTTCGTGTTCTTCGAGGTCGTGCTCATCCCCATGTACTTCGTGATCGCCATCTGGGGCGGGCAGGGACGGCGGGCCGCGGCGGTCAAGTTCATCCTCTACACGCTGCTCGGCTCGGTCGTGCTGCTGCTCGGCCTACTGCTCATCTGGGCACAGACCGGCACGCTCGACATCGTCGCCCTGACGCAGGCACACGGCTCAGGGCTGTCCCGCTCGGTGCAGATCGTCGCCTTCGTCGCGGTCGGCCTCGGCCTGGCGGTCAAGACGCCGATGTGGCCGCTGCACACGTGGCTGCCCGACGCGCACACCGAGGCGCCCACCGTGGGCTCGGTGCTGCTCGCGGGCGTCCTGCTCAAGATGGGCACGTACGGCTTCGCCAGGATCGCCATCCCCGTCCTGCCCGAGGGCGCGGCCGCCGTCGCCCCGTGGCTGGGCGCCTTCGCCGTGGTCGGCATCGTGTACGGCTCGCTGGCCTGCCTCGCCCAGACCGACCTCAAACGCATGATCGCCTACTCGTCGATCGGCCACATGGGCTTCGTCCTGCTCGGCTTCGCCACGCTGACCCCCGTCGGCGTCAACGGCGCCCTGTTCGCCAACGTCGCTCACGGTCTCATCACCGGCCTGCTGTTCTTCCTGGCGGGAGGCATCAAGGAGCGGTACGGCACGGCGGACATGCCGACGATCGGCGGCGGCATGCTCACCCGCTATCCCCATCTGGGCTCGCTGCTCACCTTCGCCTGCATCGCCTCTCTCGGCCTGCCGGGGCTCGCGGGGTTCTGGGGCGAGATGCTGGCCCTGCTCGGCGCCTTCCAGCCGGCGCCGGGGCTGTCCCGCCCGCTGTTCCTGGCCTTCATGGTGATCGGCGGTCTGGGAGCGGTCCTGACGGCGGCGTACTTCCTCACGATGCTCTCCCGCGTCACCCACGGCCGCAGGACGGCGCCGCGATCGGGCGCCGGTGTCCCCGTCCTCGATTTCGAGGGTGGGCAGGCGACTCCCGCTACCGCCCTCGATGAGGGTGGACGTGCGACGTCCGAGGGGGCAGGGGCCGCCACCGCCGTCCGCGAGGGTGGGCAGGCGGTGCCGACGGCGGCCGACGTCCGCCGGTACGAACTGGTGGCCTGGGTGCCGCTGGTCGTGCTGACGCTGGTGTTCGGGCTGTGGCCCAAGGCGCTGCTGTCCCTCACCACGCCTGCCGTACAGATCCTGCTGGGAGGCGTGTCGTGATCCAGACGATCGACTACTTCGCCATCGCGCCACCCCTGATCGTGGCCCTGCTGGCGGGTCTGGTCCTGCTGCTCGACGCCTTCCTTCCGCACACCGCCAAGGTCAGGACGGCCCTCGGCCTGGTGTCGCTCGCTGGACTGCTGGCGGCCCTCGCGTTCGTCGTCGCCCAGGCCGCGGCCGGCACCACGCTGCAGACGTTCTGCGTGCCAGGCGATCTCGTCAGCTCGGGCGGCGCGGCGCCCTGCTCGTTCGTGGTCGACCACTTCACGCTCGTCTTCTCAGGTCTGGCGCTGGTCGCGGGCCTCGTGGTCGTGCTGCTGTCGATGACGGAGCTCGCTGAGGGCGGCATCCCCGTCGGCGAGTGGTACTTCCTCCTGCTCTGCACCCTCGTCGGCGCGACCACCCTGCCCGCCTCGCGCGACCTCATCATGCTCGTGGTCGCGCTCGAGCTGGTCTCCCTGCCGGTGTTCGCGCTGACGGCGCTCAAACGCTACGACGGCAGGGCCTCCGAGGCGGCCGTCAAGCTCTTCCTCGTCTCGGTCGTCTCCACGGCGATCATGCTGTTCGGTGTGTCCCTGCTGTACGGCATGACGGGCGCCGTGCATCTCATCAGGCTCGGACAGATCCTCGGCGGGCTCTCGCCTGCTCCTTCGGGCGTGCCACTGAACGAGCTGCCCGCCGTGGTGACCGTCGGCGTGGTGCTCGTGGTGGCCGGATTCGCCTTCAAGATCGCCGCTGTGCCGTTCCACGCCTGGGCGGCCGACGTCTACCAGGGCGCGCCGATCCCCGTGGCCGCTCTGCTGTCGGTCATCTCCAAGGCGGCGGGTTTCGCCGGGCTCATCCTGGTGCTCATGAGCGCGCTGCCGAGCCAGGCCCCGACCTGGTCGCCCATCATCGCGATCATCTCGGCGCTCACCATGACGGTGGGCAACCTGCTGGCCATGCGGCAACGCTCCGCCGTACGGCTGTTGGCCTGGTCCTCGGTCGCGCAGTCCGGCTACATCCTCGCGCCACTCGCGGTGATCACCGAGGCGGGTCAGCGTGGTCTGGCGGTGAGCGCGTCCGTGGCGTACCTGGTGTTCTACGCGGCGATGAACCTGGGGGCGTTCGCGGTGGTCATGCTCGTGTCCAGGAGCGGCACGCGCAACGAGCTGGACGACTACAGGGGGATGGCCTTCCGCAGCCCGGTGGCGGCGCTGGCGCTGGCCTTCAGCCTGATCTGCTTGGCGGGGCTGCCGCCCGGGCTCGCGGGGCTGTTCGCGAAGGTGGTGGTCTTCCGCGAGATCGTGAACGGCGGGCTGGGATGGCTCGCCATCGTCATGGCCGTGAACACGGTGATCGGGCTCTACTACTACGTCGTGTGGACGGCCCGACTGTTCACACCGGTGACCTCAGGGGCTCCCCGAGCGACGGGGGTGGGCAGGAGACCGGTGACGGCCGGGTGGATGGCGGTGGGGGTCACTCTGGTGGTCGCCATCCTGTTCTCGGCGGCCCCCCAACTGGTCTTCGGCATGACCACGTTGTAACAGGGCAGGCTGGTCCCCTTCTGCCCCGAGGTCGAGGGCGGACTGCCGACGCCGCGCCCCGCCAACCGGAGCCCTGCCCAGACCCGACACCTCGGGCTCCGGATTCGGCGGCTCGTAGCTTTGGACTCGCCATGTCCCAAGTTCCGATCCCAGCGCACCGGAAGCTTCAGCCGCCATGTCTCGTGCTACGGCCTCAGCTGCAGCGAGCCGGAGCTGCGGGCTCACGGGGTTCTCGGGCTGGGGTTCCAGCACACCGGGAGCTTCGGGCCATCGTGTCTCGGGCCTGGGTTTCAGCTCCAGCGGGGTTTCGGGTGGCGTTGGCGTGGTGGTCCTGGTGCGGGTGCCATCTGCATGGGGCCGGTCTTGGGTCCCGTCCGCGGGGCTCCGCATTGCGAGTCGCGGGGGCCCGCCACAGCGCTTCGCCCAGGGTTCCGGCTTGGGGGTGGGCGGGTTTCGTTCGAGGTCGGCGGGTCGGTCTTCCCGGCCTCCGTTCCCGGGTTCGAGCAGGAGGGGTGGTGGCGGCGGTGGATGTGGGAACGCGTGGCCGGGGGATGGACGTTGGTACAGGTGAGCCCACGCCACGGAAGGAGAGACCCCTTGCGCCACAACGGAATGCGCACCGCTCTCCTCCTGGGGTTGCTCTCCGCGCTGATCATCACCCTGGGGGCGTGGCTGGGAGGCGGCACCGGCGTTCAGATCGCGCTCCTGCTCGCTCTCGCCGGCAACGGCGTCGCCTACTTCTTCTCGGACCGCATCGCCCTGTCGGCCATGCGTGCGCGCCCCGTGAGCGAGGTCGAGCAGCCGACCCTCTACCGGATCGTGCGTGAGCTCTCCACCGAGGCCAGGCAGCCGATGCCGCGCCTCTACATGTCGCCGACGATCCAGCCCAACGCCTTCGCCACCGGGCGCAACCCCCGCCGTGCGGTGGTGTGCGTGACCTACGGGCTGACCCAGTTGCTCGACGAGCGGGAGCTGCGTGGCGTGGTCGGGCACGAGCTGTCGCACGTGTACAACAGGGACATCCTGATCTCGTCGATCGCGGGAGCGCTGGCGACGATGATCACCTGGCTGAGCTATGTGGCGGTGTTCTTCGGGGGTTCTGACGACGACGAGGGGCCGGGCTTCCTCGGGGCGCTGCTCATGATGGTGCTCGGTCCCGTCGCGGCGGGCATGGTGCGGATGGCGATCTCGCGGTCCAGGGAGTTCCAGGCTGACGAGGCGGCCGCCCGGCTGACGGGTGATCCGCTCGCGCTGGCGTCGGCGTTGCGGAAGATCGAGATGGGCGTCCGTCGGTTGCCGCTGCCGGAGAACAGCCGGTTGACGTCGGCTTCCCACATGATGATCGCCAACCCGTTCAGCGGGAGCGGGCTGGGCCGGATGTTCTCCACCCACCCGCCCACGGCAGAGCGCGTGGCCCGGCTGGAGCGCATGGCGGGCTACCGCCGCTGAGCCAGGGGAGCCGTTCGGCGAGCACCCAGCGCCGGGTGGAGTCAGCTGCACCCAAGCCTTGACCAGGCTGGACCGTCGTGTCAGTCGCCTGCCAGGTGGACGTCCCAGGTGTGCCTGCCGACAGTGAAGCTGTCCACCACGCGCGCGCCTCCACCTCTGACCTCCACCGACCTCGCCACGAACCTCCGCGGCTCGTCGAACGTCAGCAGCGTCATCCCTGACCCGGAGTCCCAGCGCAGCATGCGAGGCTCCTCCGCCGAAGGGACCTTCACCCGGACGGGCGCCCGCGACTCCATCGCGTTGGACGTGGCGTAGAACCGCACCAGCACCCGCGATCCCTCACGAGCCGCCCCCGCCACGGTGGCGCCGTCCGACGTCAGCGCCCCCCATCCCACGACCGTGACGCCTCCGGACGGCACCGCGCCCCCGGGACGGTAGACGGCGCTCTCCTCCTGGTCGAGGACCACCCGCAGCAGCCGTCCGTCGGGGCTGAACCCCTGGACGCTCGCATACGCCGGAAGCGTCCACGCCTTCCCCGTCGCCACCTCGATCACCAGGACGCCCCGCGTCGAGTTGCGCGTGGGGTCGAGCACGAGATAGCGGCCCTCGGGGCCGACGCGCAGCTCCACGTCCGACATACGCAGCCCGGACGGCAGGCTGCCTGCCGTACCGGGGACGCGGGTGAGCCTGCCCGAGCCGACGTTCCGTACCACCAGGCGGCGGTCGGAGGTCGCGAAGTAGGCGACGTGCCGGCCGTAGGGGTCGACGGCGACAGGGGCGCGCTGGACCTCTTCACGGCCCCTGGCGTCGAGCGAACGGATCTGGGCGTCCTTCAGCTGCACGGTCCTGCCGCCGCGCAGCCACAGCCGCCACGGCCCGCAGATGTGCCGCTTGCCGTTCGCGCCGGGGCACGAGGTCAGTCCCGCATAGCGGACAGGCGCGGGGGACGGGGCGCCGCCGGGAAGGGCGGCGCCGAGCAGGAGAGAGCCGGCGGCCAGCAGGGGGACGAGCATGGCTGTCACCTTAGCTAGGAGACCAGGCCGGGGACGATGGTTCTCATCGCGTCCTGCGTGACGAACAGCTTCCTGGCCTGCCCTGTCCGCACGTTCACCGCGTAGACCGTGGCGGCGTTGCCGTCGCGTGCTGATGTGGGGACCGCGAGCAGCGTGACCTCGTCGGCGTTCAACCAGGCGCCCAGCCTGGCGGGGTTCACGCCGGAGGGGATACCGGACAGCTTGACCCTGGGCCGGTCGCCTCCCGCGAGCGCGTCCGTGAGGATGATCGTCCTGTCCTGCTGTATCTGGGGTCGTCTGTCGGGGTCATGGGTCTGCCCCAGCCTGGCGATCGTCCTGCCGTCGGGGGCGAGCGGGCTGAAGTCGTAGGTGAAGTCGGGCAGGGTGATCTGGTCGTGGCCGAGGATTCGCAGGCTCGTATGGTCGTCGAAGGGTCTGATCAGCACGGCCGCGCCCGTGTCGCTGACGCTGACGGGGAACCAGGCCCTGTCGAGCTCCTTCACCGACCCCTTGATGAGATCGACGAGCACGTTGCGTCCTCGGCCCGCTCCCCAGCCCGCGACGATCATGCGCATCCCGCTGGGCGACAGCCGGAGCGCGTACTCCGCGTCGAACGTCCTGGCGGGAAGCTGCAGGGGCGCTCCCCAGATCTGTCCGCTGGCCAGGTCGCGCACCACGATGGTGCGCAGTTTCCCGTCGAAGTAGGCGATCCGCCGCCCGTCGACGGTGATGCTCAGCGGGCCGTCGCCCTGGATGACCTCGCCCGCGTCGTACAACCGTCCTTCACGCGTGACCAGATGCCAGCGGCCCTGCCGCTGGTAGGCCTCCAGGAGCGCGCCCACCCCGTTGCGCGGCAGCGGGCGTGCCTCCTGGGTGATCACGTCGGACGGCAGCGGGCTCACCTGCGGGGTGACCACCGTGGCCCGCTCGGGTGCCCCCACCGCGACGGCGACGCCCCCCGTCACGACGGCCACAGCGGCGGCCACGCTCACGACCAGCCGTACGGCACGCCGTCGCCGCGCACCTGCCAGCGCCTGTGAGGCCAGATCCACCGAAGGCGCTTCGAGCGCCAGTTCGTGCAGGTCGTCACGCAGAGCGTTCATCAGTACACCTCCTGGGGAGCGAGTGCGCGCAGCTTCGACAGCGCGTAGTGCGTCTGG
Source organism: Nonomuraea roseola (assembly GCF_039535395.1). Lineage (NCBI taxonomy): Bacteria > Bacillati > Actinomycetota > Actinomycetes > Streptosporangiales > Streptosporangiaceae > Nonomuraea > Nonomuraea roseola. Next base: position 2,229,297 of record NZ_BAAAXC010000015.1, on the reverse strand, counting down.
CTCTTCACCGTGCCGACCGAGCACCCCATGAGCTGCGCGGTCTCCTGCTCCGAGCGGTCTTCGTAGAAGCGCAGGACGATCACGGCGCGCTGTTTGGGCGAGAGCTTCGCGAGCGACTGCCGGAGGGCCAGACGGCGCAGCGTGGCGTCGTCGTGTGCCTCGCCCCGATCGGGCACCTCGAGCCCCGCGATCTCGGAGAACGAGCGCCGCCGCCGCCACGACAGGTGCTGGTTCACCAGCGCCTTGCGGGTGTAGGCCTCGGGGTTGCCGGTCCCCGCGAGCTTGCTCCAGTGGGAGGCGACCCTGGTCAGGACCGTCTGCAAGAGGTCCTCGGCGAGATGGGAGTCCCCGGTGAGCAGATAGGCGGTGCGCATCAGCGACTGCTGCCGCGCATCGACGAACTCCCGGAACCCTTCGTAGCGGTCCATGCCCTCTAATAACTCCGCTCAGGGCTCCGGGGTTGGAAAGGTGGCCTACTTCCCTGCCGAAGTCGCGCGATCAGGTCGCAGGGGGTGCCGAGCTGCCGAGCTCGAGCGGGGCGGTCAGGAGTGGGTCGCCACGGGGTCGGTCTCCGACGCGCTCAGTCCCGGCAGCCCGTCGATGCTCTCCCTGTTGTTCTTGGCGCGGTAGGCGCGCTTCTGTCGCACGTCCTTGCGCTCCGCCCACTGGTCGAGCAGCCCTCTGTCCTCCTCGAAAGCCATGAAAGGTACGGCATAGCCGCACGAGTCGGAGATGCGGTCGCAGCCGACCACGATGATCGACCGCACGCCGGGATGCGGGCCGAAGCGCGTGAGCAGTTCGGCGAAGTCGGGGTCGTTCTGGGTGACGACGCGGCCGGTGCCGTACAGGCGGACGATGGTGGGAGGGCCGTGGAACGCGCAGAACATCACCGTGATGCGGCCGTTCTCCCGCAGGTGGGCGATGGTCTCGACACCGCTGCCGTCGAGGTCGAGGTAGGCGACGGTGTGGTCGTCGAGGATGGCGAAGGTGTCGGCGTAGCCCTTGGGTGAGACATTCACATGCCCGCCGGATGCGGGAGCGGTGGCCACGAAATAGACCGGCTGAGCGGAAATGAACTCGCGCAGCCGGTCTGTGAGCTTTTCGTAGATTTTCCCCATGAGTCACGATAACTGCGATCGGACGTGACGGGGAGACGCGTCTCGCGCTCGCAAGGGTGCGGAACAATCAGGCCATGGTCGTTCAGAACGGACTACGCCTGCGCCTGACCCAGGCCGAGCGCCGCCTGTGGCGGGCCTTCCACTCAGGCGCGCTGGTCCAGCTCGGGGACAATCCGATCGGCGTCGGCCGTACGCCAGGGCAGAACGCGCCCGCCGACGGCGCGACGTGGGGGCCCGAGCGTACCGTCAGGGCGCAGGTGATCGTGGCGCTCCTGCTGGGCGCGCGCGAGCCGGGCGTCGGCGCGGTTCCCGCGGTACGGCTGCGCGGGGCCAGGATCACCGGACGCCTCGAGCTGCGCGGCGGCACCGTGGACTACGAGCTGGCGCTGAGCGGCTGCTACCTCGACGAAGCGCCCGACTTCAGCGGAAGCGTGACGCGGACCATGCGCTTCACCGACTGCCAGATGCCGGGCTTCAACGGCGGCGGCATGCGGGTCTCCGGTCACCTCAGCCTGTCGGGGGCGCACGTCACCGGCACGGTACGGCTGCCGCGTGCCTCCTTCGAGAGCGGCCTGTGGATGGGCGGAACCAAGATCGACGGTGGGGTCCACACCGGCGCCCTCACCGTCGACGCGGGCTTCTACCTGGAGAACGCGGAGATCTCCTCCGGGCTCAGGCTGGTCGGCGCGCGGCTGACCGGCGGGCTCTTCATGGACGGCGCCACGCTGCGCAATCCGGGCGGCGACGCGTTCACCGGCGACAGCATGGTCGTCGAGGACATCATGAAGTGCGGCAAGGGCTTCACCGCGCTGGGCTGCGTGCGCCTGCGCGGGGCCCGCCTCACCAGCCTGTCGATCACCGGGGCCCTGCGCAGCCCCGACACCCCCTACGCGCTGCACGCGAGCCACATGGAGGCGCGCGAGGTCTATCTGAAGTACACCGAGCCGGTCGAGGGCGTCGTCACGCTGGCCCATTCGCGCATCGGCACCATGCGTGACGACCCGGAGAGCTGGCCCGAGCAGCTGAGGCTCAACGGGCTCATCTACGAGACGCTGCGCGGCGGCTCCATCGAGCGCAGGGTCGGATGGGTGGCGCGCGATCCCTACGGCTTCCTGCCCCAGCCGTACGAGCAGCTGGCCGCCTGGTACCTGCGCGACGGCAACGACCTGCTCGCCCGCCGTACCCTGCTCGCCAAGCAGCGCGCCCGCCGCCGTACCTTCAACCCCCTTGGACGGCTGTGGGGCCGCCTGCTCGATGTGACCGTCGGATACGGCTACCGGCCGTGGCTGGCGGGCGTGTGGTTCTCGCTGCTGCTGGCGGTGGGGACCGTCGCGTTCGGGCTCGTGCCGCCCAGAGCGATCAAGCCGGACGAGAGCCCGGGCTTCGACTCCTTCGCCTACACCTTCGACCTGCTCCTGCCCTTTCCCGCCTTCGGCCAGCGCGACCTGTTCGACCCCGCGGGGTGGACTCAGGGCCTGGCCTACGGGCTGATCATCGCGGGCTGGATCCTGGCCACGGCGCTGATCGCGGGCGCTACGAGGGTGTTGCGGCCTTCCTGATCAGCGCGGGCAGGATCGGCGGGTGGTAGACCTCGCCGCTGGCCTCCAGCTCGTCCGCGCCCCACCAGCGGTGGCCGAGCGTGGTGGCCAGCTCGATCTCCTCCATGTGGTCGAAGCGTACCTCGGCCGCGTCGACGCGGACGGGGAAGTACGTCTGGTCCTGGACGTAGGCGCGATCGGCGAAGGAGAACTCGACCGTGTGGGTCTCCAGCGGACGGCCGAAACTCTCCGGCGCCGCCGTGATGCCGACCTCCTCGAACAGTTCGCGCGCGGCGGCCTGCTCGAGGCTCTCCTCCTTCTCCGCTGCGCCCCCGATCGTGAACCAGTAAGGCGAGTCGGGATGGGCCGGGTCGAAGCCGTACAGCAGCAGGACCCGGCCACGGGCGTCGACGGGCAGAACGCGGGCCGTGAACCGGCGAAGGGGGATCTCTGTCACGATCAGGAGAGTTGCACAACCGCCCTCGCCTTGGACAGCACGCGGGCGTCACCCGACTTCGCGGTCAGCCCGACGACCACCCTCTTGTCCTCGAGCTTCTCCTCGACGACTCCGCTCACCGTGATGGTCGCCCCCTGGTCGTCGTCGGGGACGATCACCATCGAGGAGAACCGCACGCCGTAGTCGATGACCGCCGCGGGATCGCCGACCCAGTCGGTGACGAACCTGCCGCCCTGGGCCATGGTGAACATGCCGTGCGCGATCACGTCGGGCAGCCCGACGGTCTTGGCGAATCGCTCGTTCCAGTGGATCTGGTTGAAGTCGCCTGACGCGCCCGCGTACATCACCAGGTTCAGCCGGCGCACCTGGTAGTCGGTGGCGGGCAGTTCCTGGCCGACCTCGACCTCGTCGTACTTCACCGTGGCAGCCATGCTCAGCCCGCCCCTCCGCGCTCGACGATCGTGTTGTAGGTGGTGCACACCGGCTCGCCCGCCACGGTCGTGACGTCGCTCCTGATCGTCATGAGCTCGTTACGGCCGGCGCTGCGGATCTCGGTGATGGTGGAGGAGGTGACCAGTTCGTCGCCCGGGTAGATGGGGCGGACGTACTCGAACCGCTGCTCGCCGTGGACCACCATGGCGTAGTTCAGGCCGAGCTCGGGGTCGGCCAGCGCCTCGCCGCCGCTCTGCAGGCTGAACACGATGGGGAAGGTCGGCGGGGCGACCACGTCGGGATGCCCGGCGGCCTGGGCGGCCTGCCTGTCGCGGTAGATCGGGTTGCTGTCACCGATAGCCGCGGCGAACTCCTTGATCTTCACCCGGCTGACCTCGTACGAGGTGGTGGACTTGTAGGTCCGTCCCACGAAATCACGGTTCAAGGCCATCAGCGCCCTGCTCCTTAGCTGCGTTCTGGGCTGTTGAGCCGACGGTAACAGAACAACATTCGGGCTGTCGCGGCCTGGAGACGACAAACGGCGCCCTCGAGTGAGGACGCCGTTTGTTCGGTTATGCGTCAGGAGTGCCGGGCTAGGCTACCCGGGACCACCTCAGCCGCCGCAGCGGGCCTTGCGAGCCTGTTGCGCCTGGCAGCGCGGACCTTTGCGGGTCTCGCGGTGCGCCTGGTGGGTGCGGCCCGATTCAGGGACACAGTGGGCGGTACTTCGTTGAAGCGACCGCCCACGGGCGCGGACCTTAGCGGGTCTCGCGGTGTGCCTGGTGGGTGCGGGCCCGATTCAGGGACACAGTGGGCAGTACTTCGTTGAAGCGACCGCCCATGGGCGCGGACCTTAGCGGGTCTCGCGGTGTGCCTGGTGGGTGCGGCAGTTGGGGCAGTACTTCTTCAGCTCAAGCCGATCCGGGTCGTTGCGCCGGTTCTTCCGCGTGATGTAGTTGCGGTGCTTGCACTCCTGGCAGGCCAGCGTGATCTTCGGCCTAACGTCGGTGGCAGCCACGTGGGAGTGCCTTTCTACGTTTGGGACTGGGACACACCCGTACCCGAGCGATGACTCGGGTTTGGGTAGTAGCGGAGGCCGGACTTGAACCGGCGACACAACGATTATGAGCCGTTTGCTCTGCCTGACTGAGCTACTCCGCCTTATGCCGGTCGAAACTCCCGGCCAATGAAGGATACCCGACCCGCGGACTAGTCACGAACACGCCAGAACTTCGCCCGATCGAGTGAGGTGCCCCCCAGTATGCCTCAGGAACCATCCTGACCTGAAATCCATACAAGAAACGCCCGACCCCGAGATCGGAGCGGGCGTTGGCTGTGGAGCCCCCAAACGGAATCGAACCGTTGACCTTCTCCTTACCATGGAGACGCTCTGCCGACTGAGCTATAGGGGCCTGTCCGCTTCGCGTCTGCGCTGCGGACAGGTGTAACCATACACGGCACTCAACGATGATGCGAACTCGTCCGGCCCATGAAGTCGACCACCTCGCACAGCTCCGCGAGATCGACATGCATCGCCACCGCCTCCACCGAGAAGCAGTCGGCCACGATCCATCCGTGCCTGCGAATGCGAAGGACCTGCTGCCCCGCGCGCACCGCCGGGACGATCTCGAGACCCTCCGGCCCAACCCACCGCCTGTCCATAGCGGCACAGAGTAGACCTCAGGTCTCTCATTTTTCGTTGGTTGACACGCGTTACAGCCATACCAACTGGGTTTCACGCCGGGGCAAAGCCAACGTAGCGGGCCTCCGCCCCGCAGGCCGGGCGACACGCGGCTGCTCCGCCGTCCTCACAGGCGGTAGTAACCCCTGAGGTGCTTGCGCCCCGCGATGTCGTCCACGCGGACGACCGCGCCCGTCTCGGGGGCGTTCATCATCTTGCCGTCGCCGAGGTAGACGCCGACGTGGTGGGTTCTGCGCTTGCCGAAGAAGACCAGGTCGCCGGGGCGGGGGTCGGTGACCTTGCGCATCCTGCGCAGATGGTCGTCGGTGTTGCCGGGGCCGAGCACGTCGTAGCCGTGGGCGCGCGCGTAGACCAGCCGGGTCAGACCCGAGCAGTCCAGGCCGCGCGTCCGCCTGGCAGGGCACGGCTTGATCTTGCCCGTGTACCCCTGGCACGTTCCAGTCGACGGCCCGGGGCGCTCCTTGTGCCCGCCGCCCCACGAGTAGGGGATGCCCTGGTACTCGTAGGCCAGGACCACGATCCGGGGCATGGTGAGCTGGCGGAGCGGCATCGACGACGGCACCGCCAGCAGCAGGACCAAGAGGGTCAGCGCGCCTTGAGCGAGACCTTGACGGAGCCGACCGTGACGTTGAGCCCGACCGTGCCCCTCGCCTTCGAGGGCTTGGTCGCGATCGTGACTCTGATCGAGTGTCCGGGGTTGACCTTGGGAATGACGCATCGCACCGCCGTACCGCTGAACGAGCAGCCGGGACCCGCCTTGACCACCTTCTGGCCGCCGAACGTGCGTCCCGCGAGCCTGACGTCGGTGACCGCGTGAGGGCCGGTGTTCTTCAGCGTGATCGTGTAGAGCTTCCTGCTCTTGGCCGCACCCGAGACCGTCACTTCCGCAGGGGGATTGGCCAGGCTCTTGAGCTGCGACTCGGTTCCGTTGAAGGAGTCCTGGCCGCCGACGATGGGGCCCTTGTCAGCTGACTGCCAGAACGTGTGCTTCTTCCATCCTGAAGGCAGTTCGCCCGGTTCGGCGCCCCAGCGGGCAAGCCAGAGCGGATTCTTCCCGAACTTGGTCGAAGCGCCCGTGCACGTCTCCCACCAACTCGTCGTGGTGTAGATGATCGCGCGACGCTTGGTGCGCTGGTGGTAACGGGTGGTGAAGTCGCGGATCCAGGTGACCATGTCCTCGGGGGACAGGTCGTAGCAGTTGTTCTTGCCGTTCTTGTCCTTGTACGGGTTGTCCTCGACGTCCAGCACGCCGGGCAGCGTCTGGCCGTCGGAGATCCATGCGCCGCCGTTGTCGACGAAGTAGTCGGCCTGGGCGGCGCCGTCCGTCTCGTGCGGCTGGGCGAAGTGGTAGGCGCTCCTGATGAGACCCGCGGCGGCGGCTCCGCCGTACTGGGCGTCAAAACGCGCGTTGCGGTAGTCGACGCCCTCGGTGGCCTGCACGAAGGCGAATCTGCCTCCGGCGTCGCGGACCTTGGCCCAGTCGATGTCGCCCGTCCAGTTGCTCACGTCGACCCCTGCCACGCCGTCCGCCGCCTGGGCGCTGGCGGGAATCATCAGACCGGCCACAGCGATCATGGCCACCAGGGACAGGCGTCTCACGGGTGTCCTTCCGGGGGGTGACAAGTGGGGATGATCCTCCCGGAGTACTGCAGAAGCCCGCAAGTGCCTTGATCGGAACAGCAGGCCAGGGCCTGGCAGGATGATCGCATGGACGCACCGCTTGTCGTTCCCGAGCTCCGGGCAGGCCCGAAACACCGGCTCCGCCCCTGGACGCTGGACGACCTCGACGCGGTGAGGGAGGCGTCGACGGACGCGTACATCACGCAGGTCACCAGCGTGCCGTCGGACTACACGGAGGCCGAGGGCGCCGCGTTCGTCCGGCGGCAGTGGGAGAGGGCGGCGGAGGGGACCGGCTACTCCTTCGCGATCGAGGATCTCGCCGCCGGGCGCGCGGTCGGGCAGATCGGCCTGTGGCCGGGCGCCCACGGGCGGGCCTCGGTGGGGTACTGGGTGGCGCCGTCGGGCCGCGGGCAGGGCGCCGCGGCGGCCGCACTGCTGGCGCTGTCGTCGTGGGGACTGACGCGGTTGCGGATCCCGCGCGTGGAACTGCACGTCGAGCCGTGGAACACCGCGTCGTCACGGACGGCGGAGCGCGCGGGCTTCACCCTGGAGGGCCTGCTGCGAAGCTGGCAGGAGGTGGGGGGTGAACGACGCGACATGTACGTCTACTCCCGACTCGCCTGAACCCCTGCCGTGCCGGTTCAGGGTGACGGTAGGAGGCTGACGACGATCTTGCCGGTGGTGTGGCCGCCGTCGATCTGGCGCATGGCTTCGAGTGCCTCGCCGAACGGGTAGACGTGCTGGATGACCGGCGTGACGGCTCCCGATTCGACGAGGTCGTTCAGGGCGAGCAGGTCGGCCCTGTCCTCCTTCGCGGCGAACGGGCGCAGCCGCTGCCGTACGAACGGGCTGATCACGAGCGAGGCGGCGATGCGCCTGGCCGGCCCGAGCCACCGGCCGCCGCCTCCCGAGGACAGCACCAGGGTTCCCGTGGGGCTCAGCGTCCGGCGCAGCGCCGAGACGGGGTGGTTGCCGATGAGGTCGAAGATGACGTCGTACCGCCGGCCCGCCCTGGTGAAGTCCTCCTTGGTGTAGTCGATGACGTGGTCGGCGCCGATCGAGCCGACCAGGTCGGCGTTTCTCCCGCCGCAGACCGCGGTGACGTGGGCGCCCAGTGACGCGGCGATCTGGACGGCGAAGGTGCCGACGCCGCTCGAGGCGCCGTTGATCAGCACGCGCTGCCCTGGCCGGACCTGTCCCCGATCGCGAAGGCCCTGCAGGGCGGCGGTCGCGGCCACCGGGATGGCGGCGGCCTGCTCGAATGTCAGGGTGGCGGGCATCGGGGCGACGAGCCGCTCGGCGGCCCGGACGTACGCGGCGAGCGCGCCTGGGCACTCGGCGTACACCGCGTCGCCCGCCCGCACGCCTGTCACCTTCTCGCCGACCGCCTCGACCAGCCCGGCCACGGCCCTGCCGAGGACGTGGTTCGCCCTCGGCCGGCGCAGGCCGCCCGCCATGGGGCGGATGGCGTACGGCTCGCCGCGCAGCAGGAAGCTGTCGGCGGCGTTCAGCCCCGCCGCGTGCACCTTGATGAGCACCTCGTCGTCGGCGGGGACCGGCTTGTCGATCTCTCGGAGGTCGAGCGCGTCGGGTGAGCCGTACGCGTGATGGACGACGGCCTTCATCGGCTCGCGTGTGGTCGTGGCGGTAGCAGGCATGCCGGGCCGCTTTCCTCGTAGGCTTACGGTGTAAGCCGGGCTTACCGCGTAAGCTAGACAGCCATGGCCGACATGTCAACACGCCGAGGTGACCGGATGGCCGCACGTGAACCGCTGAGCACCGAGCGGGTACTGCGCGCGGCCCTCGAACTCGCCGACTCCGGCGGCACCGACGCGCTGACCATGCGCGGGCTCGGCCAGGAGCTCGGCGTCGAGGCGATGTCGCTGTACAAACATGTGGCGAACAAGGACGCGATCCTGGACGGGATCGTCGACCTCGTCGTCGGCGAGATCGCTCTGCCGTCCCTGGGGGACGACTGGAAGCAGGCCATGCGCCGGCGGGGGATCTCGGCGCACGAGGTGCTGCTACGGCACCCCTGGGCGTGCCGGCTGCTCATGTCGCGTCCGAACGTCGGACCGGCGATGCTGCGCTACGTCGACTCCACCGTCGGCACCCTGCGACAGGCGGGTTTCTCGATCGAACTGGCCGACCACGCGTGGAACGCCATGGACAGCCACGTCTACGGGTTCACGCTGCAGAAGCTGACCTTCCCTTTCGAGCCGCAGCAGTATCCCGAGAAGGCCGGGGCCTACCTGCCGCAACTGCCCCCTGGCAGGTACCCGTACCTCACCGAGATGGCCCTGTACGTCATGGAGGGCCACTACGACGGCGTGCACGCCTTCACGTTCGGCCTCGACCTCATCCTCGACAGCCTCGAACGCCTCCTGGCCGCGCAGTGCGGCTGAGGCGAGCCGCTCAGCAGGCGGTACGGGTGGGCAGGCCCAGCAGTTCAGGTTGCTCGCGGGTCAGGCCCAGGCTCCGGAACAGGTGACAGGCGGTCTCGCGCACCAGAGGCTCCCTGACCCGCGCCACGAAGGTCTCAGGCGTGGGCCCGCACAGCTTCCGCAGCTCCGCCGAGCGGGAGAGCAGGCGGGCGATCAGCCGTGGTTGGGCTTCGAGCCGCATGGCCTCGCCCGTCCTCTCTGTGAGGCACCCGTGCCTGCCCACGTACACCGAGCACGTGGGAAGTGCCGCACCGGACACCAGCGTGACCGGGTGCCGCTCGGCGGGCAGAAGGCGCCGGTAGTAGTTCGGCTCTGTCACGTCCAACGCCACCAGCTGGGCCTGGTCCACCCACAGCACGAACATCCGCGATGGACCGGGAACGGCGATGGGCGCGGCTGGCACGTAGCCGTGGCGGTTGATGTGGGCGGACACCCCGGCAGCGATGCCCCCCACCGTCGCCAGCGTCAGGGGGACGACCGGTCGCAGGGCGCTGTCGAAGAGCTTGCGGTAGAGCTGGCTCGGGGCCGCGTTGGAGCCGACCGCCAGGACGGCGTGACGCGCCGACACGGGCGCCGCGCCGAGCGCCTCCAGATGGTCGCCGAGCCGTACGGCCTGGCCTTCGACGTGGGCCTGCCAGTCCTCGGCGGGCGCGCCTGCGACGTCGGCCAGCGGGACGAAGCTGTCGTCCTGGAGGAGGCCCGAGGTACGGGGGAGACGGCCGGGGTAGGTCAGCGGCGCGGCCGTCGGGTCGTCGACGAAGAGATCGGTGAGCGTGGCGGGGCGGGGGAGCGCCTCGGACATGAATCATCCAGTTCGGGTTCTCGTCTTGGTTGTGGTGCCCATCAGCGTCGCGTGTACGCCGCCTCCGTCTACAGGTATTTTTCCGGTTGTCGGGAAAATTCTTCTAGACGTATATTTGGGCCATGCAGGAGTCGCGACGCGAACGAAAGAAGCAGCTGACCCGGCAGCGGATCGTCATGGCGGCCATCCGGCTGTTCGAGGAGCAGGGGTACGAGCAGACCACGATGGCGCAGATCGCCGCCGCGGCGGATGTCGACCCCAAGACGTTCTCCAACTACTTCCGCAGCAAGGACGAGGTGCTGTGGGTCGGCATGGATCGGGACTTCGACGTGCTGCTCGCGGCGATCGCGGAACGTCGGCCGCACGAGAGCCCTGGCGAGGTGCTGGCGAGGATGGTCCAGCAGTACGCCGCCCACCGCCGTCCCAAGGTTCCCCGCAGGGAGCCCGAGGAGCTGTCGGCGACGGTCCGGCTGGTCATGAGCACGCCGACGCTTCAGGCGAAAGGGCTGTACCTGCTGTTGGACCTGCAGCAGCGGATCGCCGACGAGCTCCTGAAAGCGTTCCCCGACCAGCTGGACCCGATCACCGCGGCCGCGATGACCGGAGCCCTGATGGGCGCCATCCAGCAGGCCGGCCTGGCCAGCGTCCGGCTCGGCCGGTCGCAGGACGAGCTGTGGGAGGCGTCCAGTCGTGGCCTCGACATCGCCATGAGCGGCCTGCTCTCGGTGCGGCAGCCCACCTAAAGCCCGTGAACCGCCTGAAGGTCCTGCTCGCAGGAGAAAGGATCAGCCCATCATGAAGGAAAGCGTCCGATCGCTCTCCCTCGACGCACGACGCGCCATGCGGGAAGGCCCCTCGGGGATCGCACGGCGGCAGCGTGCACGCCTGGCCGAGATGGTGGCCTACGCCCGCGCCCACTCGCCCTACTACCGAGAGCTGTACCGGGACCTGCCGGAGCAGGTGGACGACCTGGGGCTGCTCCCTGTCACCGACAAGAAGATGCTGACGGCCCGCTTCGACGACTGGGTCACCGACCGCCAGGTGACGCTCGAGCGGGTCGAGGCGTTCGTGGCCGACCCGAGCCTCGTGGGGCATCGCTTCCAGGGCCGGTACCTGGTGGCCACCAGCACAGGCACCAGCGGCCTGCGCGGCCTCTTCGTGCTGGACGACCGGAACCTGGCCGTGGGCACCGCCGTCGGGTTGCGCGCCGGCGGTGGGATGGCGGCCCGCGATGTCATCAGGACCCTGTCCCGCGCCGGCCGTACTGCCATAGTCACCGCACCAGGCGGCCATTTCGCCACCGTCGCGGGGGCGGCCAGGTTCGGCGTGGACAGGCCGTGGCTCGGCCGGATGATGCGGGTCTTCTCGATCAACCAGCCGATGGCGGAGCTGGTCGACGAGCTCAACCGGTTCGATCCCGCCAGTCTCGCCGGCTTCGTGGGCATGCTCACGCTGCTGGCAGGCGAGCAGGAGGCGGGCCGTCTGCGCATCCACCCTGCGGTCGTCATCCCCGGAGGTGAGACGTTGACTCCGGAGGTCCGGGAGCGGATCACCACCGCTTTCCAGGCCAAGGTCCGCGCCTCCTACGCCTCCACCGAGTGCGGCTTCCTCAGCTCCGGCTGCGCGCACGGCTGGTACCACGTCAACAGCGACTGGGCCGTCCTGGAGCCGGTCGACGCCGATCATCGGCCTGTCCCGCCAGGTCAGGACTCGCACACCGTCCTGATCAGCAACCTCGGCAACCGGGTCCAGCCGATCCTGCGCTACGACCTCGGCGACAGCGTCCTGGTCCGCCCCGACCCCTGTCCCTGCGGCAGCCCACTTCCCGCCATCCGGGTGCAGGGCCGCGTCGCTGACCTGCTCACCTTCCCCACTGATCGCGGTGAGCGCGTCAACATCTCACCCATGGCCTTCGGCGCCGTACTGAACGTTCCGGGTATCGAGCAGTTCCAACTCGTCCAGACCGCGCCCACCACCCTGCGCATGCGCCTCCTGCCGGCAGACGGCGCCGACATCGACGGCGTATGGCAGATCGTCCACGACAAGATCACCCACTTGCTCGCCGAGCACAAGGCAGGGGACATCACCCTCGAACGTGCCGACGAACCGCCGCAGCAGTCACCAGGCGGCAAGTACCGAAGAATCGTCCCCCTGGCCAAGCCGTGACGACGTTGAATCCCCGCATCCAGGGTGCCGCGACTGATGGTCGAAGGAAGTCGTCCCGTGCCTTTCCGACAAGAGGCGTGAGACTATGCGCAACACTTGCAAGCCCGCCACGTTGAACCGGTGGACTGCAGTATTCCTGGCCGTACTCATCGGGGCATGCGGCTCATGTGGATTCACGGAACCCGGTGACCGCCAATGGCTGCTCGCCGTACAGAATACGTCTCTCGTGTGGAACAGCGGATCCTACTTGTTGTCCAGTGATGGATCCACCCGGCTGGAGTTGGATGGCTGCGGCGTGGATTCCGGTTCTGCGCAACCAGTTCTCAGTAGCGAAGGACGCGCTCTGTTGCTTCTTGGGTGTCACAACGGCGGCGGCGATGGGGGGTCCGTTGCGAATGCTCTGGTGAATAGCGAGACAGTGGTGATGGATATCGACGCGTCTCACGCCACCTGGATAGATCAAGGGCGAGCCCTCTTCGTCGATGAGCGCGGGGTTCTCCGGCTTGTCGATTTCTCGAGCGAAGATCCGAAAATTTCTGTAGTCGGTGACCTTGGTCGCCCCGTCACGGCGATCGACTTCGACGCGGGCACGAGTCGCCTCGCCGTTCTGCTGGGCAATGACAACGAGAGCGCGTCCAGCGCGATTCAGCTGGTGGATATGAAAGGCAAGGTTCTCGGTAAGATCAATCTGGGCCCGGATGTCCGGGCCACCACACCGTTCCCCCTGCAGGCGGCACACCGAATTGCCTACGAAGAACGCCGGCCCTCCGTGAGTGGTGGTTCGGAGTAGTCCAGCGAGAGCTTGGTGCTCAGGTCGCGTAGGCACTCTTCGAAGACCGGCTCCAGGTCGGTGTAGGCGAAGTCGAGCTGGTGCAGAACTTCCATGCACAGCAGGCCGTACAGCCTGATCCAGCACGTCAGGAAGACATGGGCCGCCTCGGGCGGCAGCCGTCCTTCGATGGTGGCCGAGTAGGCGGTCAGTTGTTCGCGCAACGACGCGGGCAGGCCGGCCAGGTCGGGCACCGGGAACGGCTGCGCCTGCCACAGCTCGACGGTCAGGTCCAGCAGGACCTGCTCGAATCGCAGCGCGGCCTGGTGGCGGACCGAATCCTGCTGCCTGTTCGGCGGGGCTATCGGGCTGGCGAAGATCCAGCCGAACTCGGCCGGGTGGGCGATCGCCCAGGCGCGCATGGCGCGGCAGACGGACAGGAGCCGGTCGCCGATCGGCGCGTCGGCGTGAGCGTCGCGCGCCTGCTCCATCGTCTCGGCCAGCTCGCGAAAGAAGCCCGCGGTCACCGCGCCGACCAGCTCGTCGTGGCCGGCGTAGTAGTGGTACAGGGCCGGACCGCTCATGCCCATCTCCCGGGCCACCGCGTTGATCGTCACCGCGGCGGATCCCTGCGCGACCAGCAGCCTGCGCACGGTCACATGAATCTCCTCCACGGTGGCCTGACGCAGCCTGTCCCGCCGGCTCGTGGTGTGCGCTGGCATGGCTCCCCCTCGCTCGCTGTGACGCCGTTGACATCCTAGGGCATCTATGTTTCCTTAATGGCTCTAAGCAAATTTAGAGCCATTAGGAGTCGCTGTGGAACCTCGATGGTGGATCCTCCTCGCGTCACTCACGCTCGCGACGGCCGTGTGGTGGCGGCTGTCCAGGTCCGCGCACGTACGGCGTGGCCTGCGCGAGCCGTACGGCACGCGGGAGAAGTCCTGACATGCCGCGCACGCGCAACCCGCTGATCGCCGTCTTCGGCAAGTACGCGATGAACGCGACCATCACGCACGTCGAGCCGGTCACCCCTGCGATGCAGCGGATCCGGCTCCAGACCGACCGGCCCATCACCTTCTCCTACACGCCCGGCCAGCACATCAGGATCCAGCTCAAGGATCCGCTGTCGGTCTCCGGGATCCTGCGGCCGGCCGAGACACTGCGCACCTACACGATCTGGGACTTCGACCCCCACGAGCAGGCGCTCGAACTGCGGGTGCACCTCTACGAGGGCGACGGCATCGGGCTGAGATGGACGCGCCAGGCCAGGCCAGGCGACGCGGTGACCTTCTGGTGGCCCGAAGGCGACTTCTTCACCCGCGAGGCGGCCTTTCACGTGTTCATCGGCGAGGAGAGCGCCAGCGCCGCCTTCGGCCCGATGATCCGGGCGCTGGGAGGGGCGGCGAGCGTCCACGGTGTCCTGGAGAGCGACACCCCCGAACGCGACCTGCCCATGCCAGGGCCCCACCGGCTGCGCCGCGTGTACCGCCAGGGCGCCTCGGCCGCCTCCTCCCCGCTGCTGCTCGCCGCGGTGGCCGAACTCGACCTGCCGGGCAACACCGGGGCCGCCTATGTGGCCGGAGAAGCCAGGACCTGTCAGATGGTTCGGGACTTCCTGGTCAAGGAGCGCAACTGGCCGCGGACCTCGATCAAGGTCAAGCCGTTCTGGACGCCGGACAAACGGGGCCTGCACTGACGCAGGCGTCCGCGATGACACCACAGATGGAGACCGAACAGTGAAAGCGATCATTGTGGGTGGCGGGATCGGCGGGCTGACCGCGGCCGCCGCTCTGCATCAGCGCGGCTGGGAGATCGAGGTCCTCGAACGCGCCCCCGAGTTCACCGAGGTCGGCGCCGGGCTTGCGGTGCAACCCAACGGGCTCCGCGCACTGGACACGCTCGGCCTGGGCGACCTCCTGCGCTCGAAGGGGCCGGCCGACCCGCCTGCGGGAATCCGGCGCAGGAACGGGCATTGGCTGGTCCGCAACGACCTCGACTACCTGAAACGCCGCTTCGGCCAGTGGGCGACCGTGCACCGGGCCGACCTGATCGACCTGCTGCGCACCGCGGTGCCCTCAGCGGCGCTGCGGCCGGGCATCGAGGTGCATCACGTACGGCCCGACGGAACGGTCATCCACAGCGGCGGCGCCTCCACCGCGGATCTCGTGGTCGGCGCCGACGGCGTGCACAGCATCACCCGGCGATCGCTTTGGCCGCACGCACGCGGACCCCGCTATGTCGGCTACACCACCTGGCGACTCCTCACCCCGCCACAGCCCGTCGAGGCAAGCACCGAAACCTGGGGCGCAGGCGAACGGTTCGGACACATGCCCATGCCCGACGGCCGCGCCTACTGCTACATCATGGCCAACGCCCCGCAGGGCTCCCACGGCGTCCTGGATGACCTGCGCGAACGCTTCGCCCGCTGGCACGATCCGATACCCGCCCTGCTGCACGCCGCGCGGGAGGACCACGTGATCCAACGCGACACCTACGAGCTGCCTGACCTGAGCACCTACGTCGCGGGCAGGGTCGCGCTCCTCGGTGACGCCGCTCATGCCATGACCCCCAATCTGGGGCAAGGGGCTTGCCAGGCGATCGAAGACGCGGTCACGCTGGCCGCCGCGGTGGACGGCAGGGATGTGCGCGCCGGGCTGGAGGCCTACGACCGCGACCGCAGGCCACGGACGCAGATGATCGTCCGCCTTTCCCGCCAGGTCGGCGCGGCCGCGCACTGGACCTCCTCCGCGCTGACCGCCGTACGGGACGCCGCCCTCCCCCTCCTGCCCAGATCGGTCTTCGAGCGGTCGCTGGCTCCCTCGTACGACTGGACGCTCTAGCACAGCGGGCCCGCTCCGACGCTCTTGCACCTATGACGGAAAGGTCGCTTCACCGTGCTTCTCCCGCGCATCCTCATCGCCGCGGTCGGGCTGATCACGATGGCCGGTGCCGTGCTCGCGGACCTGGTGATCCCCGATCTGGCGGCGCAGCACGCCTTCAACGAGGGCTGGCCACCGCACGCGAAGTTCCACGACGCCCAGTACATGGTGATGACGGTGCTGCTCGGCCTCATCGGCCTCGTGCTCGTCACAAGACGGGACGGGAACGTCCACTCGCGGCTGCTCTGTGCCGCCGCGATCCTCGCGACCCCATGGCTCGGCATGCTCGGAGCGCTCCTGTTTCCAGGCACCGCCACCTACGACCCGGAGTTCTCAGAGATGACCGTCTTCGTGCTCGGTATGCACGGGCAGGTCTTCATGGCACTCGTCCTGCTGTTGACGTTGCTCAGCGCAGCGGCCGCGACCCTGCGCCACCTCGGGAGTGCGACGGCTCGATCGTGAGCTCGGGCAGGGGGTGTCAGACGTCAGCTCGCGAACCGCCCGCTCAGAAGTGCTTGATCGGGTCTGGGGGCGGGGGGGACATCCTGGGCCAGGATCAGGTCCAGCTCCTCCTCGGTGAGAAGGTGGACGTCGCGCAGGGTCCGTGCCGACCGGTGCCAGCACTCGCGGGCTTCGGCGTGCCGTCCCAGGTCGTTCAGGGTGTCGCCGAGCCCCCACAGGGAAACGGCCTCCAGTGCCCGGTGGCCGGCTCTGCGCTGGAGCTCCGCGGCCCTCCGATAGAGGGGCTCGGCTTCCGCGAGCCGGCCCGCACGCCGGTAGGCGTCGGCCAGCGTGTCGCACGTCGCGCCCTCGTGATGGGGATTGTCGAAGTCCGACCAGATCTCCAGGCTCTTCCGGCCGGCGTCGATCGCGTCGTCCAGGCGGCCCATCTTGATCAGCACCGACGCCCGGCCGTTGAGCACGGTCGCCTCGTAATCGCGCAGGCCGCTCTCCCGGACTGCCGCTATCGCCCTGTTCTGGGTGGCCAGCGCTTCGTCGAAGCGCCCCAGCCTGCCGTACGTCGTGCCGAGGTTGTGCAGCGGGCCCGCGGCTCGGGAGGGCAGACCCGCCCGTTCCCAGCAGAGGACGGCCTGTTCGAGGTGGGCGACCGCAGGCTCGAAGCGGCCCTGATTCTTGTGGATGCAGCCCAGGTAGTTGTGCCCGCGAGCCTGGCCCGCCCAGTCGCCCGCACGGGCAGCGATTTCCAGCGCGTGAAGCTGGATCTCGATCAGATCGTCGAGCCAGCCTCGATGGCTGAAAGGCCCGTTGACACAGGCGGCCAGTCCGGTGGCGGTTTCGAGATCGTCGGCCTGCCGGACCGCGGCGATGAGGTTGTCGCGTTCGGTGTCGATCCAGGCGATGGCTTCCTGAGCGGTGTTCAGGTGCAGCCCGGGCTGGTCGGCTCGGAGGCCGGCCACGTTGACCAAGGAGGGATTGAGCAGGAGACCGGCCGTTCTGGCGGTGGCGAGATAGTGATGCAGCGCCCGGTGCGTGGCGGCGCGGCGCTCGCCTTCGGGAATGTCTCGGGCAGCCTGCTCTCGTGCGTACAGCCGGACCAGGTCGTGCATACGGTAGCGGCCGGGACCGGCCGGCTCCAGCAGACGGGCCTCCATCAGGTGGTCGAGCGCCGCCTCCACGGCGTGCGCGGGCCGGTCAGTGAGGGCCGCGGCCGCCTCCGGGGTGTGCGCGGGCGTGTCCAGCAGGCCGAGGAGGGCGAACAACCAGGCCGCGTTCTGGCCCGCCGGCTCCTCGCGCAGGTGGTGCAGGCTGACGGCCATGCTGACGCGCACGGCCAGGTCGGCATGTTCCAGCGTGTCGAGGCGGCGCGTGGCGTCGGCGAGCCGGTCGGCGAGGTAGGACGGCGTCCAGTCCGGGCGGGCGGCCAGGCGCGCCGCCGCGATGCGCAGGGCCAGCGGCAGGCCGCCGCACAGCCGGACGATCCGCGCAGCCGCCTCCGGCTCGGCGCACACCCGGGCGGGACCGGCGATCCGGGCCAGCAGCGTGGTGGAGTCGGCCGGGTCGAGCTCGGCCAGGCGTAGGTGGTTCACGCCGTCGAGCGAGGTCAGCGCCTGCCGGCTGGTGATGATCACCGCGCATCCCGCCCCGGCGGGCAGAAGTGGGCGGACCTGGGGGGCGTCCCGGGCGTTGTCGAGGATGATCAGCAGGCTGCGCGTGGCGGTGAGCGAGCGGTAGCGCGCCGCCGCCTCTTCCACCGCGGCGGGTACGGCGGAGCTGTCCAGTCCTAGCGAGCGCAGCAGCCGGCCCAGCGCGTCCAGCGGCGACAGCGGTTCCATCCCGGCGGTGGCGCCGCGCATGTCGACGTGGAGGACCCCGTCGGTGAAGCGGCCGGCCAAGGCGTGCGCGGCGTGCACGGCCAGCGCCGATTTGCCGATCCCGCCCGGCCCATCGATCGCCGCGATGGCCGGCGCACCCGGCGAGATCTC
The DNA here is from genome assembly GCF_039535395.1 of Nonomuraea roseola. Classification (NCBI taxonomy): domain Bacteria; kingdom Bacillati; phylum Actinomycetota; class Actinomycetes; order Streptosporangiales; family Streptosporangiaceae; genus Nonomuraea; species Nonomuraea roseola. Next base: position 2,210,926 of record NZ_BAAAXC010000015.1, on the reverse strand, counting down.
GGTCAGCGTCTTGCCGAGCCAGGTCAACTCGAGGTCACGTGCGGTGAAGGCCCCTGCGGCGGCGGGCAGCTCGGCCGGAGCGGGAGCCACGCCCTGCGCAGCCTGTTGGGGAGGGGTGGAGAGGTCGAGGACCGGGTCTCCGGCCAGCACCGCCTGCTGCAGGCGCCGCAGCGTGGCGCCCGGCTCGATGCCGAGCTCCTCGACCATGACGCGGCGGGTGTCCCGGTAGACCGCCAGGGCGTCGGACGACCGCGAAGCCCGATACAGCGCGAGCATCAGCTGCGCCCTCGGGCGCTCCCGCAGCGGGTGCGCCTCGATGTGCGCGGCCAGCTCGGGAACCACAGCGTGGTGGTCGCCCATGGCCAGCCGCAGGTCGGCGTCGTCCTCGAAGGCGGACAGCCGCTCCTCCCCCAGGCGCGCGGCCTCGATTCGCGCCCACTCTCCCTGCATCCCGGCCAGGGCATCGCCCCGCCACAGACCCAGGGAGTGACGGAACAGCGCGTGCGCAGCGGCGGTCTCGCCACGTGCCCGTGCCGCGCGGGCATCGCGGACCAGCCGGGCGAACCGGTGCGCGTCGACGTGCTCAGCCGGCAGGTCCAGGCGGTAGCCGCCGGGCACGGTCACGATGACCTCGGCGGCCAGGTACGCCGCGACGGTCGCGCGGAGCTTCGACACCACGATGTGCAGTTGCTTGGCCGCCGTCGCCACGTGGCTGTCGCCCCACACATCGGCCAGCAGCTGCTCGGCCGTGACCGGCTGGCCGGCGCTCAGCGACAGCCGGGCCAGCAGGCTGATCCGCCGACTGCCGGCCAACGGCAGCGGTGTACCGTCCGCGGAGACCTCCCACGGGCCCAAGACCCTGATGTCCAGTCCCATGAGCGCACCCCCTCCGTCTGTCACGTACAGGGCTGTTCGGTTCTGCGGCACTGATCTTAGAGCGCTCGGTCACGGCCAGCGTGGCGCGTCTCACTACGTGCATCGGCTGCGGATGGCCGGGAGGAGGCATGGAAAGCCCAGGTCAGCCAGGGCGGACAGGTTCGCGGCGGCTGCGGCGTCCTCCAGCGCCGCCATGGAGCCCGCCGTACTCGTACCCATGCCCATCGGAGGGGCGTCACCAAGGAGCGCACGAAGTCGAGGCAGGAGGAAGGAGGTGCAAACAGCTGTGGTGCCACCCCAATTGGTCGAGATCCTGAACCGGCGGGGTGTCCAACCGTGGGTACGGTATGCCGCGGGTATAGCGGCCCAGGTCCACGGCACGAAAATGTTGACAGCTGAGCCCGGCGGCTGACGGAATGGGCGGCCTCTCCCTGGAAGGAAATCCGTGCGTCTCGCTCGCCCTCTTGCCGCCGCCATGCTCGTGGTCGCCGCTGTGTCCGTCCCGCAGCCCGCGAAGGCGGCCGTGTTCAAGCACCCTGGCGTCCTGGTCAGCCGCGCTCAGCTCGACTTCGTCAAGGCCAACCTCGGCAACGAGCCGTGGAAGTCTGCCTGGACCGCCCTGCAGCGCAGTTCCTATGCCTCGCTGTCCTATACGGCCAAGCCCCGCGCTGTCGTAGAGTGCGGCCCGAGGTCGGATCCCGACCATGGCTGCTCGGACGAGCGCAAGGACGCCATGGCGGCCTACACGCACGCCCTGCAGTGGTACCTCACCAAGGACTCCCGCTACGCCACGAAGGCGATTCAGATCATGGATGCCTGGTCAGCCGTGATCACCAAACACACCGGGGACAACGCGCCACTGCAGACCGGCTGGGCGGGCGCCAACTTCTCCCGAGCCGCCGAACTCATCAAGCACACCTACACCGGCTGGTCCCAGGCCGGCCGGTTCGCCGGCAAGCTTCGCACGGTGTACCTCCCGACCCTGATCGCAGGAAGGCCCAACAACAACGGCAACTGGGAATTGATCATGACGGATGCCGCCATCGGCATCGCCGTACACCTTGACGACCGCGCCTCCTTCGACCGAGCGGTCGCGACCTGGCGCGGCCGGCTGCCTGCCTACATCTACCTCGCGACGGACGGCGCGCTGCCCAAGGCGCCGCCGGGCAGCACGTACAACACCAAAGCCGAGATCATCGACTACTGGCATGGGCAGACCAAGTTCGTAGACGGGCTGACCCAGGAGACCTGCCGTGACTTCTGGCACACCGGCTGGGGGCTTGCCGCCATCTCCCACGTCGCGGAGACGGCCCGCCATCAGGGTGTGGACCTGTACGCCAAGGCCAAGCACCGGCTGCGATTCGCGATGGACTTCCACGCTCGGCTGCAACTGGGCGGGACGGTGCCGTCGTGGCTGTGCGGCGGCAAGGTCACCCGTGACCTCGGGGCGCACTTCGAGGTGGGCTACAACGCGCTGCACCACCGTCTCGGATACGACGACGTTCCCTACGCCACGCGGTGGGTCGAGCAGAGCCGCCCCGCAGGGGTGTCACACTTCTTGGGCTGGGAGACCCTCACCCACGCGCAGAACCCGGACGGCGCCTGGACGAGTGGATCGGCCACGCCGGACTTCAACTCCGACGGCGTGGGCGACATCTTCTCGGCCGCCACCGGAACGCTGACCGTCTGGAACGGCGAAGGCGGTAACAGGTTCGGCCCGGCCACTACGATCGGCGGTGGCTGGGCGGTCTTCAGCCGTCCGATCGCCGGCGATTTCAACGGCGACGGGATCAGCGATCTCCTCGCGGTCAAGAAGGACACCAACACGCTGCACGTCTGGAACGGCGAAGGGGCCAACGAGTTCACCAGCGCCATCGAACTCGGGCCCGGTTGGGAGCCGTACGCGAGCACCTTGATGTCGCTGGGGGACGTCAACGAGGACGGTCACACCGACATCGGCGCCGTGCACGCCGAGACGGGGACGTTGACCGTCTGGAACGGCGAAGGCGGTAACAGGTTCGGCCCGGCCACTACGATCGGCGGTGGCTGGGCGGTCTTCAGCCGTCCGATCGCCGGCGACTTCAACGGCGACGGGATCGGTGACCTGGCGGCGGTCAACAAGGCCGGCAACGAGCTGCACGTCTGGAACGGCCGGGGCTCTAACAACTTCACGCCCGCGATCAAGCTCGGGCCCGGCTGGGAGCCGTACGCGAGCACACTGATGTCGCTGGGGGACGTCAACAAGGACGGTCACACCGACATCGGCGCCGTGCACGCCGAGACCGGGATGCTGTACCTCTGGAACGGCAAGGGGGGGCAACAAGTTCGGCCCGGCCACCGCCATCAGCTCCGGCTGGACATCGTACTTCTGAGGGCCTCCAGGGTGAGGACCACACCGCGATCCCATCCGCCATTGGAGGGCCATGACGAGGCGCTTCGCCGTGCCCGTGAAGCTGTGATGCCGGACGTATGCCGCTCGCTACCTGCACGTCCCCTCTCCTCACTGGACACCAGGATCGTAGGCACGAGGGGTGAGGGTGCTTACCCGGCTACGACACGCCGTTGATCGACCTTGAGACAGGCTCCAGCCGCATGATCGAGCATCGGCTACCAAGGGCCCTGGAGAGCCTCCGGGGCCCTTCGGTGTTCCATCCCGCACATGTCCCGCAGCGCCCTTTGAGCGCAGGGGAAACACGCCCGAAATCAGCCCGCATTTATCCCGCGACCACTGACATGAGGCTGCATGGCCTGGAAAAGCAAAAGAGCCCCCGAAGGGGCTCTTAGCTGGGAAAACTCCCTGTGGCAGGTCCAGGGTTCGAACCTGGGTAGGCTAAGCCGACGGATTTACAGTCCTGTGACGAGCGTGCTTTGACCTGCTGATTCCCGAATCCGCTGCCAGAATGGGAACGCAGTGGGAACAGTCGGAATTTGGTCTGACGGCTATAGGCGCATCCACCGCCTGAATAGCACGGAAACCGCCGACGGGATGTGCTCACGCCAGCAGTTCCTCCGCGACGCTTGGAGGGCCGAGACCGCCTAACCGGCCCTCTCGAAGGCGATCACTACGGTGATGCGGGGGTCAACTCCGACGCGGTCTCATCGTTGCGACCCCCGGTCGCCCCGGAGGGCGACCGCCACGGGCGGGTGAGCACCTGGTTGGGGTTGAAGAGCGTGTTGCGATCCTCGGTCGCCCCGGAGGGCGACCGCCACCATCCACAGGGACGGCGGAGGTGTTCTCGACGTCGATGTTGCGATCCTCGGTCGCCCCGGAGGGCGACCGCCACTCTTTGAGGAGGGTCACTCGATCCACGCCAAGTGGCAGTTGCGATCCTCGGTCGCCCCGGAGGGCGACCGCCACCCGGATGCGGTCCAGGCCGTAGCCGAGCATCGTGATGTTGCGATCCTCGGTCGCCCCGGAGGGCGACCGCCACTGGAGTACGGCAACGGCCGCGGGATCGTCCACTGCAAGTTGCGATCCTCGGTCGCCCCGGAGGGCGACCGCCACCAGGAAATGGAGCGCCTGGAACAGCGTCTGATCGCGTTGCGATCCTCGGTCGCCCCGGAGGGCGACCGCCACTCCGCGTGGAGGACCCGGGAGAGATCCCGGGTGTGGAGTTGCGATCCTCGGTCGCCCCGGAGTGCGACCGCCACGAGCCGGGCACGCAGTTGATGGTCAGATCCCAGTCGTTGCGATCCTCGGTCGCCCCGGAGGGCGACCGCCACAGCCCAGCGCCGGCGCCGGCGTACACGTCCTGAGCCGTTGCGATCCTCGGTCGCCCCGGAGGGCGACCGCCACCCAGGGCATCCCGTTCTGGTGGCCCGTCTCGAGGAAGTTGCGATCCTCGGTCGCCCCGGAGGGCGACCGCCACTTCCAGCGCAGTACCCTCAGCGATCTCGAGCGGGTAGTTGCGATCCTCGGTCGCCCCGGAGGGCGACCGCCACTGTACGACGGGCAGCAAGCCGAAGAGGCCCTTGTGCAGTTGCGATCCTCGGTCGCCCCGGAGGGCGACCGCCACGGTGACCTCCACGGCCTCGTCAACGAACGCGAGGTCGTTGCGATCCTCGGTCGCCCCGGAGGGCGACCGCCACTTGCGGAGGTCCATCTCTCGCCGGCCGGGGAGTGCGAAGGAGTTGCGATCCTCGGTCGCCCCGGAGGGCGACCGCCACCTGCCTGGAGTGGCCGCGCTGACCACCCCGAACGGGAGTTGCGATCCTCGGTCGCCCCGGAGGGCGACCGCCACTCGGCATCGGCGTCGCCCTGCTGGCACAGAACAAGTTGCGATCCTCGGTCGCCCCGGAGGGCGACCGCCACCTGCATGTCCAGCGCGGACAGCGGCGACGTCGACAGGTTGCGATCCTCGGTCGCCCCGGAGGGCGACCGCCACGACCTCGACCTGCCGACCGATGTGATCGAAGCACAGTTGCGATCCTCGGTCGCCCCGGAGGGCGACCGCCACCCGGCATCCGCTCAAGCAGTGCTGGAGGTGCAAGGGCGTTGCGATCCTCGGTCGCCCCGGAGGGCGACCGCCACTTGGGGAGCGTGACGTGGTCCGGGAGCGTGAACCAGTTGCGATCCTCGGTCGCCCCGGAGGGCGACCGCCACCGGCCACGGCGGGCGGGCAGGCGGATAGCTCACAGGTTGCGATCCTCGGTCGCCCCGGAGGGCGACCGCCACCGCGTCGTCCGTCGCGATCCGCGCCTGAGCTGGCGTGTTGCGATCCTCGGTCGCCCCGGAGGGCGACCGCCACGCCGGGAGGCCAGAGACAAGTTCGAGCGCGAGAGTCAGTTGCGATCCTCGGTCGCCCCGGAGGGCGACCGCCACCACACCCGGGCCGCTGACCGCGCGCTGACAGACGACGTTGCGATCCTCGGTCGCCCCGGAGGGCGACCGCCACTCCGAGGGCGAGCAGGTTGATGCGGCCGCCTACGCCGTTGCGATCCTCGGTCGCCCCGGAGGGCGACCGCCACCACGACGGACGCGGGGTGCTGGTTCATCCCGACTGGGTTGCGATCCTCGGTCGCCCCGGAGGGCGACCGCCACGGCACCTGAGCAGGCATGACGCTTTTCTAGCGCCGACAGGAGGGGATGCGAATTCACTTATCAAGGAACATAGGGGGCGATAACTACTTCGGAACCTATCGCGTATCGCGTGAGCACTTCAGGTTCCGAACCGCACGTCTCTCTGTCTGCGGAGGTGTCCGAGCACAAAGTTACTCCCACGGCGGATCCTCGTCTGGTTGGGGTCTCCAGGCGCTCCGAAGAGTTGCGGGATGCTCCGCAGTCGCGAGATTGTGGATCGCAATAATGATCATGGTTGGCCTGCGGGGAGCAGAGGCGCAGGCTCGGTCGCCTGAGCGGCCGACCCTGCACAGCGTGAAGCAATCGATGTTGTTGGCGCTTATTTGGCGGAACGCGGCGAAACTGTCGGTGCTATCTCCTAAAGTGCAGCTCTCGTAGGGTTTTTCCAAGTAGGGGGTGTGCGTGGCTGAGCGCTTGTGGGCGCACAGCGCCCGGGATGGCGACCGGCTTCGCCATGATCTCACCCACCATTTGCGGGGAACTGCGTTACGTGCAGGTGCCTTTGGCGAGGTCTTCGGCGCGGGACCGCTCGCCGCTCATTGTGGTTTGCTGCACGATGTCGGAAAAGGGTCGTGCGAGTGGCAGCGGGGCCTCATCGATGCGGAACGTCACGGTGGTCGGGTAGGCATCCCGCACAAGCATGCGGGTACCTGGCTGCTGGACAAGCAGGGCCTGGGCATCATGTCGTCCGTGGTGTTTGGTCACCACGGAGGATTGCCGGACTCCACACGCCTCAAGAAGGAGTTGCTCTTCGCGGATACTGACCCGCTGGTCGCCGAGGCCATCCAGCGGGTAGGGGAAGTCGTCCCCGAGATCTATTCGCCGGCGTCGATCGCGTTGCCTCGCTGGTTGCCCGAGGCCGCAACTGCGGACTCCTATGCGTTAGATCTCCTGGTGCGTATGGTCTACAGCGCGGTAGTTGATGCGGATTTTCTGGACACTGAGGAGCATTTCTCCGGCACGACACGCCCTTTTCATTCGGTTTCTGCTGCTGATTTGGCTGAGCGATTCGAGCAGGGACGCCAGGAGTTGCTCAAGAACAAGCCGAGGTCACCGATCGACGGATTGCGCCAGGACGTCTATCGGCAGTGCCTGGAGGCCGCGCAGGGACCGCGTGGGATTTACCGCATCCCAGCCCCCACAGGCTCGGGGAAGACACTCGCGGCGGGCGGCTTCGCCGTGCATCACGCCCGGCTACATGGCATGAAGCGCATTATCGTCGCGGTGCCGTTCATGTCCATCACTGAACAGAACGCCTCGGTCTATCGCGACCTATTGGAGGTCGAGGGCGGGGATTCGGTGGTGCTGGAGCACCACAGCGGCATCGATCTGGACGACGGCACCCCTGGGAGGAGGTGGCAGCGGCTGGCTGCGGAGAACTGGGACGCTCCCTTCGTAGTGACCACCACCATCCGGCTGTTCGAGTCGCTGTTCTCTCACAAGCCCGCGGCGATGCGTCGCGTGCACCGGCTGGCCGGCTCGGTGATCGTCCTGGACGAGGTACAGGCACTGCCGGACCGCCTGCTGATCCCGATCGTGTCCGCGCTGCGAAGCCTCACGCAATGGTTCGGGGTGACGGTAGTGCTGGCCTCGGCCACTCAACCACCCTTCGAGGTGCTCAGCCCGCTGCAGCAGACACCGATCAGGGATGTCATTGCCGAGCCGAAGCCGCTGTACAAGGCGCTGAACCGGGTGCGCTACCGGTGGCTGCTAGATCCGAAACCGACGATGGCGCGGATTGCCGAGCAGGCCGCGTCGGAGCCACAGGTCCTGGTGGTGGTAAACACCACCAGAGACGCCGCCCGGATGCATGAACTCGTGGAGGAGCATCGTCCAGCGCTGCACCTGTCGACGCGTATGGCGGCGGCCCACCGGCGCAACACTCTGGAGGAGATCCGGCAGCGCCTCGACGAAGGGCAGCCGATCGCGGTGGTAAGCACACAGCTAGTCGAGGCAGGAGTTGATCTCGACTTCCCCACCGGGTTTCGAGCGATCGCTTCCGCTGATTCTATGCAGCAGGCAGCTGGCCGGGTCAACCGAAGTGGGCGCCTGCCGTACGGAGAGATGATCATCTTCGACCCCGAGGACGGCAACAAGGCAGCCGACATGTTGTACGGCGCCGCACTGCAGGCCACCCGCGCCAGGTTCGGCCCCCACTGCCCGCCGGACGATCTGGATGCGCTGCAGGCCTATTACCAGGCGAGGTTCGACTTCAACAATGTCGAGGCGGCCGGTCGGGAGATCCAGCAGGGACGCCAGGCCCATGACTTCCCGCGTGTGGCGGAACTTTTCCGCATGATCGACGAGTGGACCGTTCCCGTCGCGGTCCGTTACGGCAACACCGAGAAGCTGGACCGGATACTCGCCCACCTGCGTGCCGGCCATCCGGGTGCAGGGGCGCAACTGCGTGCTCTGCGTCCCTATCTGGCCACCCTCCCGCGGGGTGCCGCGCGCAAGGCAATGGAAGAAGGACTTGCCGCCCCTGTCGTCGGTGACCTCATCGAATGGCTCGGCGACTACCACCCGCATCGAGGCATCGATATAGCCTCTCCCGACCCCCAGGAGCTGGTGTTTTGACAACCCGTCGCGTTCACCACCCACCTCCGGCGCTCGTCGTGGAAGTCGAGGCGCCGTACGCCTGTTTTACTCGCCCCGAGTTCAAAACCGAGCGCATGAGCTATCCGGTCATGACCCCGTCGGCCGCCAAGGGTGTTCTGGAGGCGATCTTCTGGAAGCCGGAATTCAGCTACCAGATCGAGCGCATCGATGTACTGAAGCCCATCCGATGGGTTTCGATCCGCCGCAACGAGGTCTCCTCCATGCTGACGCTGGCCTGGGTGCGCGAGGCCATGGCAGACACCACTGTGCGTTTCGACGTCGAAGCTGACCGCGACCAGCGCAACATGGTGTGCCTGCGCGACGTTGCGTACCGTATCCACGCGCAGGTACGGCTGCGCCCGCACGCCACCGCCCCTGAGGCCAAGTACCGCGATCAGTTTCGCCGGAAAGTCCAGCGTGGCGCCTGCTTTTCCCAGCCGTTCCTCGGTGTTCGGGAGTTCTCGGCGTCCTTCCACGCGAAGACAGATCGCGAGCCGATCCAGCGCGACGAAATGTTCGGAGTGATGCTGCACAGCATCGTCTACCGCCCGGACGGCGAAAGCTACCGGTGGTTCCATGCAGAACTCCAGCAGGGCGTGTTGGCGGTACCGCGTGAAGGCATCGAGCTGCCAAGTGCCAGCACGCGTACCGGCGGCAGGCGGTGACCTCATGCTGATCAGACAGCTCGCGGCCCACGCCGCCGACAGACGTGACCTCCCCCCGCCCTACTACCGCAACCGCAATGTGCGCTGGGCGATCGACCTAGACGCGGACGGACGCCCGCGGGGAGACCGCCTGGTGGATCTAAGCACCGCCGATGCCAAGGCGGGGATTCCGCTCGACACGCCGTACGTGCAGCGCTCCGGTACCGGATCGCTGCCGTTCTTGCTGACCGACACCTTGCAGTACGTACTGGCCATGCCCAAGGACGACAGCGACAAGCAGATCGCCGACGCCCAGCGGCGCGCCGAGGACTTCGCTGAGTTGGTCAATCGATGGGCCGAAGACGAACCACTGGCTGAGCCAGTGGTCCGTTTCCTGCGGCGCGGCGCCTTCTCAGAGGTGGAGATCCCTGCGCAGGCCAAGCCGTCCGACGTGGTGGCGGTCCGCACAGATCAGGGCTGGATGCATGATCTGCCGTCCGCTGTGAAGGTGTGGGGGCAGATCGTTCGAGAGCGCAAGAGCGCCGCCAGCGGTCAGGGGATCTGCCTGTCATGTGGTGAGCAGGGCCCGTTGCTGGCCACCATTCCGGAGCCGGTCAAGCCGGGCGGCATCCCAGTGGCGGGTGGACGGGGCCGGGATGCACAGCTCGTATCGATCAACAAGACCGCCCAGGGGCGCGGCGGCATCATTCAACTGGCCAACACCCCGCTTTGCGACACCTGCGGCGGGCAGGCGATGTCCGCACTGAACGCGCTCTTGGCGGACCGTCAGCATCACTACCGCGGCGCTGACAGCGTCCTGGTGTGGTGGCTGCGCCGCCCGGCCCCTTTTTCTCTGCTGGGGGCCGTCCGCGACGCCCAGCCACAGGACGTCCGCAGCGTCGTTGAGCAGCTGAACCTACCGTCGGCCCGCCGGGCCGACTGGCTAGACGACAACGACTTCTACGCCGTTTCCCTGTCGGCGAACCAAAGCCGTGTGGTGATCCGTGACTGGATCGACGTCCCGTTGATCGAGCTGTGTCAACACCTGGGCACCTGGTTTGCCGACCACGAGATGACCGATCTGTGGGAGGAAGGACCACAGCGGGTCCCACTGTGGCGGATGGCGTCCTCGCTCGGCCGGTACGGCAAGCAGGGCTATGTCAAGGACACCGCACCCCGGTCGGCCGAGCGAGATCTCATGGCCGCCGCCCTGCACGGCACCCCGCTGCCCTCGAATCTGCTGGCCCGCCTGATCCAGCGCATTCATGCCGACAACCGCGTTGACCTGCCGCGTACCGCGCTACTGCGTCTTCTACTCGTCCGAGCCACCCCGGCCATTAAGGAGATCCTGTTGGAGCATCTCAACTTGGGCACTCGCGACTCCGCCTACCTGTGCGGACGGGTCTTCGCCGTGCTTGAGGACATCCAGCGCACCGCCCTGGACAACGTCAACACCACCATCGGGGACAAGTTTTTCGGCGCGGCCATGGCCAGGCCGCTGCCGGTGCTCACCATGTTGCGCAAGAACGCCACCGGCCATCTGCGGCGGCTACGAGGCACCAAAAAGGCAGCCGGGATCGCCCTGGACAAACGCCTGGACGAAATTTTCCAGAACTTCACCGACGAGATGCCAGCCACCCTGGATCTCGCTGGCCAGGGACGTTTCGTTCTCGGCTACCACCAGCAGCGGTCGGCAGACCGAGACGCGGCCCGCGCAGCCGCCGCCGCGCGCAAGGCCTCCGCACCCGAATCCGTCTGATTCATCATCTTCGTCCTATCGAAAGGAACTCCACGGCATGTCCGTCCACCTGGACCCCGCCCGTAAGCACGACTTCGTCTTCCTGTTCGACGTGCGCGACGGCAACCCCAACGGTGACCCCGACGCCGGCGGCATGCCCCGGACCGATCCGGAAACCGGCCATGGCCTGGTCACCGACGTAGCGATCAAGCGCAAGATTCGGAACATGGTGGCCCTACTCAACGAGGGCATGGCCGGTTACGACATCTACGTCGAGGCCGGTGTCGCGCTTAACGCGCAGCATGAACGGGCCTACGCCGCCCTGGACCTGGATCCCAAACAGCGGCGTAAGTCCGAGCCTGAGGCGCAGCAGTGGATGTGCCAGACCTTCTACGACGTGCGTATGTTCGGCGCCGTCATGTCCACCGGCACGAAGCCGTGCGGACGTGTCCAGGGCCCGATGCAGCTCACCTTCTCCCGCTCCATCGACGTGGTCCTGCCGCAAGAGCACGCCATCACCCGCGTCACCCAGACCCGCGTGGACGATATCGACAAGGGCGAGTCGACCGAGATGGGCAACAAGCACATGATCCCCTACGGCCTTTACCTGGGATATGGCCACTTCAGCGCCCCTCTGGCCCGCCGCACTGGCGTAACCAGTCAGGACCTGGAAACGTTCTGGCGCGCCATGGTGTTGATGTTCGAACACGACCGCGCCTCCACCCGCGGCGAGATGGCGCTGCGCGGCCTGTACGTGTTCAGTCACGACGACCCCTTTGGCATGGCGCCGGCTCACGAACTGTTCGATCGCATCAAGGCCGCCCCCAACCAGCCGATTCCGCGCTCGTTCGCCGACTACACCGTCTCTGTCGGGAATGACCTCCCCCATGGGGTCGCCCTTACCAGCGTCATCGGGTGAGCCTCAGGACTCTGCAGGCCGACGGCGCTCCCGTGCTACAGGTGACGCTGTCGGCTCTGGAACATCACGCTTACTGTCCACGCCAAGCCGGGCTTATCCTCCTAGAGGACGGATACGCCGATGACGCGGCAACCATTCGCGGCACCCTCATGCACCAGCGCGTCCACGACCCCGGGTACGAGACACGCGGCGCCGTACGCACCCTGCGTGCCCTTCCGGTGTGGCACGACGGGCTCGCGCTGGTCGGGGTCTGCGATGTAGTGGAGATCCATCATGACGGCCCCGTCATCCCGGTCGAGCACAAGTCGGGCTCGTACAAGGCGGGCGGACCTGCTGACGTACAGGTGACGGGCCAGGCGATGTGCCTAGAGGCCATGTTCGGATGCTCGGTTCCGCAAGGGGTGGTTTACTCCACCGCGGATCGCCGCAGACACACTGTCGCCGTCGATGCCGCCGCCCGGGAGCGGGTGCTCACCCTCGCCGAAGAGGTACGACACACGCTGACCACGGCCACGCTTCCCGACGCCGCGGCCGATCAACGGTGTCGGCGTTGTTCGATGCATGACATGTGCATGCCGCGCGTTCTCGCTCGCAGGGGCGCCATCATGCGAGCCGCGTCCAGCCTGTTCACCCCCCAACCTGAAGCGGCCTGGGATGACTGAACTCCTGAACACGCTCTACGTCCAGACACAAGGGGCGAGTCTCCATCTCGACCACGACAGTCTTAAAATCATCATTCCGGAAACCTCGAAAACGAGGCTACCCCTGCGCCGCTTGGACGGCATTGTGGTCTACGGTCACGTGTCTCTGTCCGCCGAACTCCTTACTCGGTGCGCCGAGGACGGCCGGTCCGTGGTCTGGATGAGTCTGTCCGGACGCTTCCTCGGGCGAGTCGACGGACCCATCCGCGGCAACGTCCTGTTGCGCCACGCCCAGCACCTCTCCCACTCCGACACTGCTCTACGCCTGAAGATCGCCAGAAGCTGCGTCGCCGGCAAGTTACAGAACTCTCGGCAACTCCTCCTTCGAGGAGCACGCGATGAGAGCGGCCCGACACAAACTTTTCTGCGGTCGCTCGCGCATGACATCGATGACCTCTTGGCCCGCGCCGGTGACGCGGGAGACCTTGACGAACTCATGGGACTGGAAGGTCACGCAGCCCGCCTCTACTTCGAGGGGTTGACGCGCATACTCCGCCCGCCGTCCGGCATCGCCCCCTTCACCAACCGGACGCGACGGCCCCCCACCGACCCTGTCAACGCGCTGCTGTCGTTCTTGTACGGGCTGACCCGCTCCCTGGTTCATGGAGCCGCGGAGCAAGTGGGTCTTGATCCCTACTTGGGTTTCCTCCACGGCATGCGCCCCGGCAAGCCGGCTCTCGCCCTGGACCTGATGGAAGAGTTCCGTCCCATTCACGCCGACAGGCTCGCGCTCAACCTGCTTAACCGCAAGCGACTACGCAAGGAACACTTCCAGACACTTCCGGGCGGTGCCGTCCAGTTGACTGAGGACGGTCGCCGTCTCGTTCTCGCTGAATGGCAGGGATGGAAGAACAAGGACTGGCCGCACAAGCTACTCGGACGAAAGGTGTCCGCCTCATTGCTGCCTGTTGTCCAGTCCCGCCTCCTAGCTCGGCACATCCGCGGCGAACTGCCTGCTTACGTCCCTTGGACCGTCGGCTGATGCAACTTCTCCTGACGTACGACGTGGTGACTACCACGCCAGAGGGTCGACGTCGGCTGCGGCGAATGGCCAAGCTATGCGAGGGATACGGTCATCGCGTCCAGAAGTCCGTATTCGAGATCACCTGTACGGACGCAGAGTTGCTTACCCTGCTCGACGCCGCAACGCGGATTATCGAGGTTTCCGATGATTCGGTACGGGTCTATCGGCTGCCAAGCAACGGGTTCGCCACAGTGCATCGCTTGGGCGTTGCTGAGCCCGCTCCCCATCATGACCCGCTCATCCTGTAGTTCGGAACCTGAATTGCTCACGCGACACGCGGTGGGTTCCTAATGAGTTATCGCCCTAAATGTTCCTTGATAAGTGAATTCGCCAGTCTTCCTGCCGACGCCGGGAAGGCATTGTGCCTGCTCGAATACCGTGGCGGTCGCCCTCCGGGGCGACCGAGGATCGCAACTTCAGCTCGATCCGGGCGGTGTAGCGGGTCACGGCGTGGCGGTCGCCCTCCGGGGCGACCGAGGATCGCAACACTGGAAAGCCGATCATGGCGATGCTCGCCATCGAGTGGCGGTCGCCCTCCGGGGCGACCGAGGATCGCAACTACGCCAGATCGGTTCGGCCATGACGATCTCCTTCGAGAGTGGCGGTCGCCCTCCGGGGCGACCGAGGATCGCAACATCGTGTGCGGGTCAGTAGCGCTGACCACCGGGGTTGGTGGCGGTCGCCCTCCGGGGCGACCGAGGATCGCAACACGCAGCCGGCGGTGACGAACCCGTCGACCGGCGAGGTGGCGGTCGCCCTCCGGGGCGACCGAGGATCGCAACACCGTCGTACCGGCCGGGAACGTGTAGGAGTTGGTGTGGCGGTCGCCCTCCGGGGCGACCGAGGATCGCAACACCGCGGGCGAGTGGCGAGCGTTCGTCTTGGGCGTGTGGCGGTCGCCCTCCGGGGCGACCGAGGATCGCAACTCGGTGGTCATGAGCGTCATCACGTCTCCTGCGTCTGGTGGCGGTCGCCCTCCGGGGCGACCGAGGATCGCAACGTCGGCCCACGCCTGGTAGGCGCGGCGTGCCTGGGTGGCGGTCGCCCTCCGGGGCGACCGAGGATCGCAACGGCGCACGCCTGCTCGTCCTCCGCCCATAGGTCTGGATGTGGCGGTCGCCCTCCGGGGCGACCGAGGATCGCAACGCTGACACCGGCTGGGAGCCCAGCGCGGTCTACGGTGTGGCGGTCGCCCTCCGGGGCGACCGAGGATCGCAACTTCATCCGCGCCCGGATCTCAGCGTCCGTGGGCCCGGTGGCGGTCGCCCTCCGGGGCGACCGAGGATCGCAACGACGGCGTGAAGGGCACCTGCACCCGCGGCGCCGGTGGCGGTCGCCCTCCGGGGCGACCGAGGATCGCAACATGCGTGCCTACCTGTGTGTGTTGGGGACCTGCATGGTGGCGGTCGGCCTCCGGGGCGCCCGAGGATCGCAACTCGCTGGTACCGGCTCGACGTCCGACCCGGTCGTCAGTGGCGGTCGGCCTCCGGGGCGACCGAGGATCGCAACAGCAATGTCTTCGCGGATGTCGGCTCGCACGTCTCCGTGGCGGTCGCCCTCCGGGGCGACCGAGGATCGCAACCCTGTACGGCTGGCGTCGTGCCCGCCATGGTGGCCGTGGCGGTCGCCCTCCGGGGCGACCGAGGATCGCAACGTGAGCCCAGCCGACAGTAGGACCCGACCGACCGGTGGCGGTCGCCCTCCGGGGCGACCGAGGATCGCAACACGATGGCGCTCAGCGTCGGCACGGGCGGCGGCCCGGTGTGGCGGTCGCCCTCCGGGGCGACCGAGGATCGCAACGGGTGTACCTGAACCTGGCGTTGGCGGAGGCGGCGGTGGCGGTCGCCCTCCGGGGCGACCGAGGATCGCAACACCTTGGTCAGCGCCTTGTACACGGCGTCCGGCGTCGGTGGCGGTCGCCCTCCGGGGCGACCGAAGATCGTAACGATGAGCAGATCTACGCCTGCGCCAAGCCGGGTGGGTGGCGGTCGCCCTCCGGGGCGACTGAGGATCGCAACACGAAGTCGTGACGTCACGAAGCCGCGAAGTCGTGTGGCGGTCGCCCTCCGGGGCGACCGAGGATCGCAACGTCAAGGGCTGGATCACCCCCAAGCCCGGCTCTGCCGTGGCGGTCGCCCTCCGGGACGACCGAGGATCGCAACCACCGCTTCGCCCTCGCCTCCGCCTCCTGCACACGGTGGCGGTCGCCCTCCGGGGCGACCGAGGATCGCAACGGCGACGGGACCACGGCCGTCCACAAGCGCGCGGACGGTGGCGGTCGCCCTCCGGGCCGACCGAGGATCGCAACTTGCGATGCCGGCTCACTTCGCCCCTGCCTGACGGTGGCGGTCGCCCTCCGGGGCGCCCGAGGATCGCAACAGCGCCTTCAAGAACCTGATGCGCACCTGGATCGAGTGGCGGTCGCCCTCCGGGGCCACCGAGGATCGCAACGGCAGCAGCGTCGTGCCCGCTGGGCAGACGCGCGCATGTGGCGGTCGCCCTCCGGGGCGACCGAGGATCGCAACCCCCATGTCATGAGATCCGCTGCTGATGCGATCAGTGCCGGCCCGTAAGAGCCGCAGAATGCCCACTCTTGCGAGGTGATAGCACCTGATTCATTGCTGCGTACCTGTTCGCCTGCGTATGGTCCCAGGACTGAGACATCTATGAAGCGAGGTGTGTCATGTCTGGTCCAAGGACTCCCGACCATGTACAGGGTCACGGACATGGTCACGAGGAATCGCAGGGCATCAAGAAACTGTTGTCTCGTGTCAGGCACGCCATCGCCCCGCACAGCCATGGCAGCGCGGACAAGACAGATCAGGCGCTTGAGTCCAGTAGCCGGGGCATGCGCGTGCTCGCTCTCTCCTTCGCCGCCCTCATGGCCACCGCGCTCGTCCAGTCCGTTATCGTGGCTGTCTCCGGCTCCGTCGCGCTTCTTGGCGACACGCTCCACAACTTCGCCGACGCGCTGACCGCGCTTCCCCTGGCCGTCGCATTCTCCCTGGGGCGTCGAGCAGCGACCCGCCGTTTTACCTACGGGTACGGCAGAGCCGAGGACCTGGCGGGCATCGCGATCGTCCTGCTCATCGCGGCTTCGGCGGCGTTGGCGGGATACGAAGCTGTGGTCCGGCTCATTCATCCACAGGATGTGGAAGCTCTCGGATGGGTCGCCGTAGCGGGTGTAATCGGCTTTCTTGGCAACGAGGCGGTCGCTCGCTATCGCATCAAGGTCGGGAGGGAGATCGGCTCAGCTGCCCTGGTCGCGGATGGTCTCCATGCCCGCACGGACGGCTTCACCTCGCTCGCCGTCCTGCTCGGCGCTGGGGGCGTCGCTCTCGGCTTCCCGATCGCCGATCCCCTCGTCGGCCTCGCCATCACCGCCGCGATCTGCTTCGTCCTGCGCGACGCCGCACGCGAGATCTACCACCGGCTCATGGACGCCGTCGACCCCCGCCTGGTCGAGCAGGCCGAACACATCCTCTCCGGCGTCCCAGGAGTCGAGCAGGTGGGAGCCGTGCGGCTGCGCTGGATCGGCCATGCGTTGCGCGCTGAGGTGGACATCGCGGTGAACCACTCACTCTCCCTGGTCGAAGCGCACGGGGTCGCAGTGGAGGCGGAGCACCGATTGATCCATGATCTACCGCGCCTTCAGGCCGCCACCGTGCATGCCGACCCCAACGGCCCTGAAGGCACAGACCACCACTCTGTGCTTGTCACCCATCGCATCCGCAGCAGGTGATCGGCGCTGGCTGGGGAAGTAGGGAGGGCGTGCCTCCTGTCAGCCGTACATCCGGTGACAGATCCTGTTGCGCAGCGCGGAGGCCCGCTTATGAGGCGGGAAGAGTCGATCGCACTTGCGGTCCGCCGTGCTGATGCGCTTCGCCCTCTGTGGCGGTCTCTTCGTCTTGGAACTTGGTCTCTTGGCCGTCTTCGACTTCGCGCGGGAGCTCGCCGAGGCGTGGCGGTCGGCTCGGTCGCGGTTATGCGCGGCTCGGCCCCGGTGGGTCGACTGGGCGGTAGGGCGCTGCGGCGGCGTGGGCCTCGCGCTCGTCAACGACGGGCTGGCAGTCGCCGGCGTCGGTGAGGTAGGGGCGGGCAGAGCTGAGGCCGTCCGCTGATGGCGTGGTGCGGCCAGCGGACTGTCGTGGACGGCGGGCGTTGGGATGGATGCGCTAGTCCAGCTGGCCGACCACACGCCCATGGCCATGAGAGCGACCAGGGCGCTCAGGAGCACAGGACGCAGGTGGCGATCCCAGATTTGGGCGGCGGCCAGGACCAGCGTGATCCCCCAGCGGCGGCCTGGCGGCGTGGGTTGAGCATAGCGGGCGTACAGTCGCGGGGGCTCGGCGGATTGCTGGCCGAAGCTCGCTGGTGACATGCCGTACGGCGGCGGCCAGCGCCGCGTCTCCTCCTGAGGTCGAGGGTCGTCATGCTCACTGTGCATGTGGGCTCCCTGATGATCGCCGGACTCTGTCAGAGCGTCCGGACAGGTCATGAGTTCGCCGTGAACCTCCCTGCCGTGTGCAAGTAGCGGAACGAAAGACGTGCGGGCATGCTGGTCGGATGCCTGAATTGATCAATCCGACCAGTAGGCTGCGGGTCTCGTTCCTGGCCGCGATCATTGAATGGCGTGCAGACCGCGACTACCCGGTTCCGTGGTTCGTCACCGATGTTGATCCTCCGGCCCTGGTTGTCCCGTCGGCCTTTGACGCGTACGTGGCGCGGTTGTTGCGTGAGCGGGATGAAGCCGCTGACAGAGCACCTGGCTTCGTCCCGATGACGACGCTGTGGTGGACCGATGGGGAGCACATGCTGGGCAGGTTGGCGATCCGTCACCGGCTCACTCCGGCGCTGGAGAAAGCCGGTGGCCACATCGGTTATGACGTTCGGCCCAGTGCACGGCGTCAGGGGCACGCGAGTGCGATGCTCGCAGCAGAACCAGCTCGCTGATCCGAGTGGCTTCTAAGGCACGAACCGTCACGCCTTTCTGGCTCTGTCGCGCATGCCGCCGCATTGCCGCGCAATCCGCAGAATTCCCATGGAGGGCCGATACGGCAGGTCAATGAGCCCGTGCTTCTAGACAGGAGTGCTGTCCGCAGAATCGAGCGCAACTACGCAGATTCGGAGGGCTGCACTCGGCGTGCTGCGCGAGCGAGTTGTCCGGCTCGGGCCTTGGACAAGCCGAGTTGCTCGGCGAGCGCCGACACTGAAAGCCCCTCTGCCGTCTGGATGCGCAACGCGGTCTCGGCTCTCACCAGGGCGGCCTCATCAGCCAGCCCGCGTATCTGCTCGGCGAGGCGAGTGGCACTCTCGTAGGCCGTGCGCAGGTCGGGTTCGGTCCGTATTTGACGGACGACCTCCTGATACGCACGCCTCAAGGCGAACAGAGCTGCGTCCAGGCCCACGACGTCGGAGGGTTCCATCATGAGTGCTCCCTGATCAATCGTTGCTGGACACGTCGGGGTGGTGAGCGCGGCGGCGAGTCGCGACACGGGCCGTCCTTTAAGGGGTGGCAGGACGGGGCGCTCGCCGCCGCGCCGCTTTAGGACCGCCTCACACGCTCGGTGACGAGGCGGGCGCACTCCTTGCAGACGGCATCGCCGACGCGCCAGGTGAACAGTTGGCCGAAGTTGTTGCCCACTCGGGCCGTACGTCCGCACAGCGCGGTGACGCATTGTGAGACGGCCGTGTCGGCCTGGCGCTCGTGGAGGCACCACGGCCCAAGCCCGCTGATGATCAGTACGAACCGGTCCATGTAGGTGTAAGGCGCTGACGGCATCACGAAACCTCGCCAGTCGCGGTGGCGAGGAGCACCACAAGCCCCAGAGCGCTGTGGTGGTGAATCGTCCGTGTACAGGCGCAGCCGGCTTCCCAGCATGTCCCGGTGGCACACCAGATGCCTCCGGGTTGTTCGATGAGCCAGTCCGGGTACGCCTTCTGGATCGACTGAGCGAGTTCCTCGGCCTGCCCCTGATTCAGGTCGAGAGTGATGCGCGAAAATCCTGGCACTCTCATGGCCTCAGGATAGCGCGGTATAGAGCGGTATGCAGCAGCATGCCGCTACCTAAGTGTTTGTGCAGCTCAGGGCCGTTCTAGGTTGCTGTTATGGCAGAAGAGCAGGGCATCCCGCCGTTCGACCCCGAGGGAGCCGTCTACGTCTACGCGGCGATGGCCGATCACATCGCCGCGCGCATCCAGGCGGGAGAGCTACGCGTGAATGCCCGTCTCGCTGGAGAACGCGCCTTGGCCGAGGAGTACGGGGTGGCGTTGGGCACCGCGCGCCGTGCCATTGAAGAGCTACGTCAACGCGGTCTGGTGGTGACCCTGCCCGCCAAGGGGACCTTCGTGGCCGCGCCTCAGCCTGGGGGTGACGGCGAGACAGAGCCGGTCTGATTCTGCGGAGTTCTGCGTGATTCCGCTGAGCGGGAGTGGCGCCTGCCGAAAGCAGTAAGCGCTCAGAAGATCACTCCTCTGAGCGCTTACTGCGGATTGTGCGAGGACGTTCCGCGTCACATCTCGTCGTGACGGATCTCCGCTGCCAGTGTGACCGTCACGCCTGCCCCTTGATCCGCTACAGAGGCATGCAGGCGCACGCCGTAGTCCTGCTTGATGCCGTTCGGCCATGCCTCGGCTCCGAGGGCTGCCCGCCACGCTTCGAAATCGTCTTGCCGTTGGATCGGGTCGACGGCCTCACAGTGCCCAGCGAGGATCGGTTCGGACTGGGCGCTCGCCACGGTCCACGCGATGACTGGCAACTCCTCGCGAGCGGCGCGTTCCAACAGCACGCCCAGCAGTTCATACGCCCGGCGTTGATTCTCCGACTGCTCAGCCATGCGAGTCTCCTAAGCGATCTGCCCATCCGCGATCGTGATGGGCTCCTCACCGTGCTTGTGGTCGTACATGCCGGCCAGCGCGGGACGGAAGGCCGCAAGGTGCCGCCGCCACGTTTCGCACAGCGCATCGCGGGCCGAGGAGTCGGTCTGCAGCAGGAACTGCAGGTGGCGCATCCCGTGCAGGAGGACATCTATGTACCGCGGAATGGGGGCGTCGGCCGCGTCCACTTCGATGGGCTTGCCGACGACGTCAGTCAGAGCGGGGCTGACCGGCTTCGCGTCCGGCCACTGATCGCGCACGTAGTCCAGGCAGTCGATGACCGCCACGTAGGTCAGGATGACGGCCTGGCCGTCAGCACGCCACGAGGTGGAGTGCAGCAGCTTCACGCCTGCTGCGGCCTTGTTCGCCTCCAAGACATCAGTGACGGTCGTGTGCGGGTCGCTCTCCTGAAGGATGGCCGAGGAGCGCCATGCGTCGCTCCCGCTGATCAGCCAAATTCCGGTTTGGTCCGCCGAGACCGGCCAGACCTCCACCCGAACCTCGGTGCGCTCGCTCACTGAGTTTCCTCCATCGCGGTTCCACGCTGATCAGTGGCGTCTTTGGCCGTCTTGATCAACTGGGCTGCTCGTGCCTTCGAAACTCCGATGCGGCCAGCCAGGTCGGCCAGCGACATCCGCTCTTGCTCGAAGATGCGGGCGGCGGTGAGCGCGCGGCGATCGCCCGAAAGCTCATTGAGCTGCCGGATCGTCTCCACAAGCTGAGTTGCACCGCCGTACGCACGGTTGGGATCTGGTTCTGCCTCGATCGCCGCCACTGCCGCGTCGAAAGCGCGCACGAGGTCGGCAAGCGCGGTTTTGACCGCCTCACTCACGCCTTCATCCGTCATGCCCACCAGCGTAGACGCTTCGTCAAGGGGGGACTAGACAACACGCGTGTAGTACCCCCTTGACGTTCGTGCAGGGGGCCCTATACGGTCTGTCGTGTAGCGCCCCCTACACGGGCGGTCGACCAGGAGGAAACCGATGATGATCCCTACGCAGCAGTCACGCCGCATCATGCCGACCCTGCTCGTGATCGGCGCTCTGTTCTTCATCGTCCGCGAGCCTGCGAAGGCCGCCGCGTTCGCCACGGGCGCGCTGGACGCCCTTCTGAAGGTCGCTGAAGCCTTCGCGACCTTCGCCTCTCACCTCGGCTGAACCTTCCACACGCAAGAGGGACGGCCCTCATCCGCCAAGACGCAGGCCGCCCCTCACTCCCGGTAAAAGGAGCAAGCCCATCATGACTCGCCGATCCAACCGCGTAAATCGCCCCGTCCACCCCTCACACACCGCGCTGAAGACGCCGTGGCGGATGCAGGAGACAGCGCTCCCCGAGTGCGTCTACGACCCCGAGCTGCACACCGGACCGATCGACACGATCGAGAGTACCGACCAGCGAGCCGCCCGCGAGGACGTTGCCCGCGACGTCTGCGCCACCTGCCCCGCGCTGCGGCTCTGTGAGCTCTACGCGCTTCGAGTCCGCCCGGCCTCCGGCGTCTGGGCTGGCCACACTGCCGCCGAACTCGCCGAGTACCGAGCGGAGGTGGCCTGATGCAGAGGAACACCATGCTGGTGCTGCTCGCCCTGCCCGCCGCCGTGGCCACGTGGTCGGGATGGGTGGGGCTGGGGGAGAAGACCGGCTTCGGCATGGTCACTCCGTTGCCCGGCATCGCGGACGGTTTTCAGATCAACACCGCCATCACACTGCCGATCGGCGTGGAGACCTACGCCGCGTACGCCCTGGGCGCGTGGCTGAGAAGCGGCGGACGGGTGAGCGACACTACGCGCACGTTCGCCAAGTGGTCGGCCATCGGGTCGCTGGCACTGGGCATGCTCGGCCAGATCGCCTTTCACCTGCTGGAGATCTCCGCTCAACCCAAGGCACCGGACGTGATCACAGCGGCCGTCTCCGTGCTGCCGGTGCTGGTCCTGGGCATGGGTGCTGCCCTCGGTCACCTGATGGCCCGCGATGCGGCTCAGGTCCCCGAATTGCCCACAGAGCAGGCCAGCGACGGGCCCACATCCGCATCAGCCGAACCACAGCCAGAGGCGCTGGCACTTCCGGCAAAACCCCTCAAGCGGACCGTCCCCGGTATCGATGACCTCATGCCGGTCGGGCGCAGCATCGCCGCCGACCTGGCGGACCGAGGCCTCTCCCTGACCCGTGATCGGCTGCTGAAGGCGGTCCGCGACACGGGCCGGTCGATCTCCTCTGACCGCGCCACGGCGTTGCTGGCCCGCCTCAAGAGC
The DNA here is from genome assembly GCF_039535395.1 of Nonomuraea roseola. Classification (NCBI taxonomy): domain Bacteria; kingdom Bacillati; phylum Actinomycetota; class Actinomycetes; order Streptosporangiales; family Streptosporangiaceae; genus Nonomuraea; species Nonomuraea roseola. The sequence continues at coordinate 2,188,221 of NZ_BAAAXC010000015.1, read as the reverse complement.
GAGGCCAGCCATGCGGACGCCGTACCGAACCAGAGGCAGGCCGCCTGACGCCCGCCGTCCGTCCGGACGGCGCGCAGACGGACCGCGCATCGTCCCTTGAACCGCCAGCAGGGGCGCGGACTCATCCGCCAAGACCAGACCGCGCCCCGCCACCCCGCAACCGCGAAGACCACGAGGTGACCTCATCATGACGCACGACCACATTGACCCCAACGAAAACCCGGACGGCCGAGACGCGGACATCGTCCACCTGGACGCCGCACGCGCCGGACGCCAACCGGACGGACCGCCCGAGGACCGTCCCGCTGAGGCGGACAGGACCGTCGCCCCTGCGGACGGACCGGTTCTCGAAGGCGAGATCGTCCGCGTGGACCAGCCCGGCCCGGCCCGGACCGACTGGCGGACGGACCTGGAGGCGAAGGCTCGTGCTCGACAGCCGATCGTTCCGCTGTGGCTGCGGTCGGCTCCTGAAGCGAGCGAGACGCTGAAGTGGGTGGGCCTCCACTACCTGCACGTCAGCGGGTACCAGCTGGCCCGCGCGCCGCTGTATGGCGGACGGTTGGCCGTTCGCTCCCCGCGAGGCTTCGCCCGCCTGGTCGGTGGCATGGTCCGGTGGACCTTCGACCTGGAGGGCGAACCCGTACGGCTGGCCAGCGTGCAGAAGGCTGACCCCGAGAACTACATCAAGCTGAGCAGGCAGCGAGACTCTCGCGTCCGCCTGCGCGTCTGGGTCACCGGTGCTGCTCTCGTGACGCTGCTGATCGCGGCCATCGTGGTAGCCGACCAGCCAACGCACGTGCAGTGGACGGCACTCGCCGTCGCCCTGGCGGCCCTCGGCGTCATCGGCAAGCCAGCCGATCGCCCGCTCATCAACCGCGCCGTGGTACCTGCCAACGTGGAGCGGCTGACCAGTGACATCGTCATCCGCGCGCTGACCGCCCTGAGCATTGCGGGCATCAACCAGGCCATCGCCAAGAACTCAAAGGACGCCATTCGGTTCGTCGCCCCGATCACCCGCGACGGCCCTGGCTGGCGGGCTGACATCGACCTGCCGTACGGCGTGACCGTGGCCGACGTGATGGACAAGCGCGACCGCATGGCCTCCGCATTGCGCCGCCCGCTCGGGTGCATCTGGCCCGAGGGCGACAGCTCCATTCACGAGGGACGGCTGATCCTCTGGGTGGGCGACAAGGACCTGTCCAAGACCGTCGTACGCTCCCCACTGACAAAGGCGAGCAGCCACGACGTGTTCAAGGGCATTCCCTTCGGCAGCGACCCTCGTGGACGCCCCATTGTTGTGCCGATCATTCAGCACAACATCCTGATCGGTTCGTTGCCAGGCCAGGGCAAGACCGCCGCCGTCCGCGTGCTGGCCTCGGGGGCCCTGCTCGACCCGACCGTTGAGGGCTGGATCCACGAGCTCAAGGGAACCGGCGACCTGGACCCTCACGAGCAGAACTGCCACCGCTACATCTCGGGGATCGAAGACGAGGCTATCGCCTACGCGGCTGACTCCCTGACCCTGCTGCGCAAGGAGGTCATGCGCCGCTCGGGTGCGCTCAAGGCGCTGCCGCCCGACCTGTGCCCGGACAAGCGCGTCACTCGCGAGATCGCCGACAAGCGATCTCTTGGGCTCCACCCGCTGGTCTGCATCATCGACGAGTGCCAGAACCTGTTCGCGCACCCGGAGTACGGCGGCAAGGCCGGCGACGACGCAGAGTTCATCATCAAGCTCGGGCGCGCCCTCGGCGTGGTGCTGATCCTGGCCACCCAGCGCCCGGACAAGGACAGCCTGCCCACTGGCATCTCAGCGAACGTGTCGATCCGGTTCTGTCTTCGAGTGGCCGGTCAGATCGAGAACGACATGATCCTGGGAACGTCCGCCTACAAGAACGGCGTCCGCGCCACCGTGTTCGTTCCCGAGATCGACGCCGGTATCGGCTACCTCGTGGGCGCGACTCCGATGCCGAAGGTGGTTCGGTCGGCCTACTTGGATACTCCGGCCACTCAGCGCATCGCCGATCGAGCGCACGCCCTGCGCACCAAACTGGGGACGCTGTCCGGGCACGGCCTGGGGGAGAGGCCCGAGCACATCATCCCGACCTATGACCTGCTGGCAGACATCCTCGCCGTGGTCCCACCGTCCGAGGCCAAGGTCTGGAATGAGATCGTCGTGGACCGGCTGGCTGATCTCCGCAGCGACGTCTACGCCCCCTGGGCAGCGCTGGAGGGCGGCGCGAGGACGGCTCAGCTCACGACGGCGCTCAAGCCGTACGGCATCAAGACCACGCAGGTATGGGGCACGCCCGAGGGCGGCGGCAAGGGCGCGAACCGCATCGGAATCGTCCGTGACGACATCGTGAACACCATTACCCAACGTGATCGTGGAGCCGCTTCGTAGCGCCCCGGATCGCCTCTAGATCTAGAGGCCGACCCCTCTAGGTCTAGAGGCTCCCCTAGAGCCCAAAACGGCGCTCTACCAGCGATCTAGCGCCTAGACCCTGACCTGCGCAAACTCCGTATTCGGCCCTGGAGGCCCTCATGGCGACCGCCATCGTCCTGCTAGTGCTGTGCCTGCCACTCATCACTCTCGGTTACTTCGGCTTCTGTCTCGCGTCCCCGTGGGGCGTCTGCCGCCGCTGCGCCCCTGGCGGCAAGAACCGCACCTGCCGTTCCTGCCACGGCACCGGCCTGCGGCCTCGCCTCGGCTGGCAGCTCTATGTCTACGCCCGTCGCCTGCACCGCGACGGCAACCACTGATGGGGGAAATCCACATGTACGACCTCACCCGGTATGCCCTGGCCGCCGCCGCTCGCGGATGGCACGTCTTCCCGCTCACGCCTGGTCAGAAGCGCCCCTTGCGCGGCTTCACCGACTGGGAGCGGCAGGCCACCACCAGCGCCGCACTTATCCGTCAGACGTGGGGACGCGCGCCGTACAACATCGGCATTGCCTGTGGCCCGTCTCGCCTCACAGCGATCGACCTGGACGTCCCCCAGGATGGGGATGAACCGGCACCGCCTGAATGGGCTCAGCCCGGCGTTCATGACGGCGCTGACGTTCTCGCCCTGCTCTGTGAGAAAGCGGCAGAGCCTCTCCCTCTGGAAACTTTCACGGTCCGCACGGGGCGCGGCGGCATGCATCTCTACTTCTCCACCCCGCCTGGTGCGGACCTCGGCAATTCGGCCGGCAAGCTCGGCTGGAAGATCGACATCCGAGCATGCGGCGGCTACGTCGTCGGCCCTGGAAGCCGCGTGGCCTCCGGAAGGTACGAGGCCATCCACACGGCTGCCCCGGCGTTGCTCCCGTCCTGGCTGGCAGAACGTCTGGCTGCCGCCCCTGTGCAGCCCTCACGGGAACCCGCGGTGGGTCACGCTCTAGGCTACGCGCTGACCGCCATGCGCGCCGAAGTGGAACGCGTCCTGGCCGCCACTCACGGCAGTCGCAACAACACGCTCAATGCCGCCGCCTTCGCCCTCGGGCAGCTCGCCGCCGCAGACCTGCTGCCACGCCACCTGGCGGAAGCCTGCCTTCAGAGCGCCGCCGAGGCCATCGGGCTTCCTGCCCGCGAAGCCTTCTCCACGATCCGCTCAGGACTCGACTCCGGGTACCGCGAACCTCGGAGGGCGGCTTGAGCACCATCACCGATCCACACGCCGCCGCCGAGGCTCTTCTCACGAGGTTGGGCGCGGCTGAGCAACTGTCCGAGCTTCACCAGGCCGCGCAGCCGTGGGACAAGCCCGCGCCCTTCGGCCAGCGTCGCGACCTGCCGCCCTTTCCCGTGCATGCGCTGCCTACGTGGGTGGCCGATCACATGGTCGCCGTGGCGGAGGAGACTCAGACCCCTCTCGACCTGGCGGGCTGCGTTGGCCTGGCCGCACTGTCCACCGCCGCCGGGGGCCGAGCGGTGGTCAATGTCAGAGGGTCGTGGACCGAGCCGGTCAATCTGTTCGTCCTGGTCGCCATGCCGCCTGGCTCGCGCAAGTCAGCCGTCTTCCGTGCCATGACCGCGCCGCTCCACAGGGCGGAGAAAGCGCTGGCGGATCGGATCGGCCCGCAGATCACCGAGGCCGAAGTCGCTCGCCGCCTGGCCGCTGACGTGGCGGAGAAGGCAGCCCGCACGGCGAGTAGTGCGCGAGGCGAAGCCGCCCCCGAGGCCGTCGCCGAAGCGCAGAGCGCCGCGCTGGCCGTGGAGGGCATCAAGGTTCCTGTCCTGCCTCGGCTCGTAGCCGACGACATCACTCCGGAGACGGCCGCGAGCCTGCTCACCGAGCAGGGCGGACGGCTGGCCGTCCTGAGCGCCGAGGGCGGCATCTTCGCCACGCTCGCCGGACGCTACTCGGGCACGCCCAACCTGGACCTGTTCCTCAAGGGCCACGCCGGAGACGCGCTGATCGTCGATCGGCGAGGCCGCACGGAACGGGTCGACAGCGCCGCCCTGACCATGGGCCTGGCCGTACAACCTGAGATCGTCGCCGACATCGCCGGCATGCCGGGATTTCGCGGCAAGGGCCTGCTGGGGAGGATCCTCTACAGCCTGCCCAAGAGCAACGTGGGATACCGGCGCATCGACTCGCCGCCCGTGCCGGAGCCGGTTATGGCCCGCTATGACGGCAACCTGCAACAGCTCACCATCGGCATGCACGACTGGGAAGACCCTGCCCGCCTGGTCCTGTCCGCCGAAGCGGATCAGATTTTCACGGAGCACCGCCGCAGGACCGAGACCCGCCTACGTCCTGACTCCGGCGACCTCGGACACATCACCGACTGGGCAGGCAAGTTCGACGGCGCAGTGATGCGCCTGGCTGGCCTAATCCACCTGGCAACACATGTCGACGACGGCTGGCGGCGTCCGATCAGCGCCGACACCGTCAACGCCGCCATCTCTCTCGGCGAGTACTTCACCGCTCACGCGCTGGCCACCTTCGACGCCATGGGCGCCGACTCCGACGTGGACGCCGCCCGCACCGTTCACGCCTGGCTTGAGCGCACCCGGACAGCTCGCTTCACGATCCGTGAAGCCTTCACCGCGCTCTCCCGCAGCCGCTTTCGCAAGGTAGCCGAGCTGGAAGCGCCGCTGGACCTGCTCGAACAACTCGGTTGGATCAGGCGCGAACCGCCACCACCTAGAAGCGGGCCAGGGCGCAAGCCCTCACCGGCCTACCGAGTCCACCCCGAGCTAGCTGGAAGGGACATCGCCTGATGAGTGCTGACGAGAAGCTCACCGTCCCCGAGGTGTGCAAGGAACTCAAGATCGCACAGTCCACCTTCTATGAGTGGCGCGCGAAGAGGCGCGGACCGCGCTGCATCACCTTGGCCAATCGGCAGCTCCGTGTACGCCGTTCCGAACTGGACCGCTGGCTCAACGAGCGAGAGGACGCCGCCTGATGAACGTCAGCTACGACGTGCGCATTCACAACATCGAGAAGCGGAAGAACAGCGCAGGCAAGATCACTTCCTGTCGTGTCTCATGGAAGGTGAACGGCACGCCATTGAAGGAGCGCTTCAGCACGGTCGCCCTGGCGGACACCTTCCGATCCGAACTGATGGCCGCTGCTCGCCGAGGGGAAGCGTTCGACGTAACAACAGGGCGGCCGGTCTCGTGGAAGCGCGAGGAATCCGTCCTGACTTGGTTCGCATTCTCGCTGTCCTATGCGGAGGCCAAGTGGAAGCACGCTTCGCCGAACCACCGTCGGGGGATCGCGGAAGCTCTCACAGACGCAACAGAGGCGTTGCTGCTCGGAGTGGACAAGGCGCCTGACAGAGATAACCGTCGCGCGGCTCTCCGCTGGGCGTACAGCAATCGCGTTCGCGATGGTCTGGAGGAGCCGCCAGCGGCCCTGGCAACGGCCTATCGATGGCTGGAGTCCAACACCGTTCTTATGACGGCCTTCGAGGAACCGTCAGGCAAGGGGGCCGTCCTGGCACGGGGCCTGCTCGACAGGATCAGTAGCACCAAGGAGGGCAAGACCGCCGCCGCCGCGACTACAGCCCGCAAGCGTGCGACCGTGAACAACGCCATGGAATACGCCATGGAGATCGGCGCGCTGTCCAGCAACCCTCTCAAGGCCGTGAAGTGGACCAGGCCGCGACTCCTCGCCAGCGTTGACCCGCGCGTGGTCATCAACATCGGACAAGCGCGCCGCTTCTTCAGCGCCGTAGAGCAGCGCGCCGAACGTGGCAAGCGAATGAAGGCGTTCTTCGCCTGCATGTACTTCGCGGCGCTACGCCCCGAGGAGGTCGTAGACCTCCGTGAGGAACACCTGGCTAGTCTTCCCGTAGGCGCATGGGGTGAGATGCGGCTCACCAACGCTGAACCTCGCGCCGGAAGCCGTTGGACGGACAGCGGCAGAGTCCGCGAGCGGCGCGGGCTCAAGCACCGGGCCAATGGCGACACTCGCTCTGTCCCGATCCACCCTGAGCTAGGGGCCATGCTCAGAGCACACATCGACGAGTTCGGGACCGGCCCTGACGGTCGGATCTTTATCGGGCCGCGCGGGGGTCTCATGACAGATCGTGCTTACCTCAAGGTCTTCCATGAGGCACGAGGGAGGGCGTTCACCGAGGCAGAGGCCAAGTCCCCGCTCATGGCGGTTCCCTACGACCTCCGCCACGCCGCCGTCTCCACATGGCTCAACGCCGGGGTCTCGGCGCCGCAGGTGGCCGAGTGGGCAGGGCACAGCGTAGACGTGCTCTTGCGTGTCTACGCGAAATGCATTCACGGGCAGCAGAGCGCGGCGATGAAACGCATCTGGGAAGCGACTCGGGCCTAATCCACGTGGGAACGGAGTGGGAACGATCAACCGTGAATCGCCGTAGACGACCGTAACCAACCGGAGTGAACAAAAAAGGCCCGTCACCGCGTTTCCGCTGGTGACGGGCCTCTTCGTACTGCTGTGGCAGGTCCAGGGTTCGAACCTGGGTAGGCTAAGCCGACGGATTTACAGTCCGCTCCCATTGGCCACTCGGGCAACCTGCCGTGTCATCCGCTCGCGGCGACAGACAGAAGAATAGCGGACTTTCGAGCCGCACGTGACATCGGTTTGTCCCATGCCCGATCCCCACCTCGGACCCCCTTGGTCGCTAAGGTCGGAGGGGACGAAGAGAGGACACTCACACCGATGGCCGACAGCAGCTTTGACATCGTCAGCAAGATCGACCGCCAGGAGGTCGACAACGCGCTGAACCAGACGGTCAAGGAGATCGGACACCGCTTCGACTTCAAGGGCACTGGGGCAGCGATCAGCTGGTCCGGGCAGAACAACATCGAGATCAAGGCCAACAGCGAGGAGCGCGCCAACGCCGCCCTCGACGTCTTCAAGGAGAAGGTGGTCAAGCGCGGCCTCTCGTTGAAGATCCTTGACGCCGACGAGCCGAGGCTGTCCGGCAAGGAGTACCGCATGCTGGTCGCCCTCAAGGAGGGCATCGACCAGGAGCACGCGAAGAAGATCTCAAAGATCATCCGGGATGAGGGCCCCAAGGGGGTCAAGGCGCAGATCCAGGGCGAGGAGCTCAGGGTCAGCTCCAAGAAGAAGGACGAACTGCAGGACGTCATCACCCTGCTCAAGGGCAAGGACCTCGACATCGCCCTGCAGTTCACGAACTACCGCTGAAAAGTGGCTTGATCATGGCTCTTACCTGGGCGGCTATCGTCCTGCAGGGCTTTGAGGGCACATCCGGGGCACACGGCCAAGAGCGCCGTCCACGAGGGCACGCGTCTTCTCGTGTGCCTCGGGCCACTCTCCGACGTACGTGTTGAGCGTGACCATCGGCGTGGAGTGACCGAGGGCCAGCTGTACGGCTTGACCGAAGCGCCCTTGTGGATCAGCAGGGTCGCGAAGTAGTGCCTGAGACGGTGCAGGCCGACGCGAGGCGGGATGCCTGCCGTACGGGCCGCCGGTGACCAGATGTGCGACCAGGTCGCCCGGTGCATCGGAAGCAGCAGGTTCGTGGTGAACAGCAGCTTGGCGGTACGGCGCAGCGGCTTGCGCGGGTCGGTCTCGTCGTCGATCTCTTGTTCGACGATGGCGAAGCGCTTGAGGTGCTCGCGACGAGAAGGGCCGTGACCAGCTGGAGGCACTGCGGAGATATGATCAGGTCATGCCTTTGACGGTGGGTGACGTCGACCGGTTCGAGCTATCCAGGCCCCGTCTGGAGGCCATCGCCTACCGTCTCCTCGGCTCCGCGCACGAGGCAGAGGACGTCGTGCAGGAGACGTTCTTGCGTTGGCAGGCCGCCGACGTCGACCGCGTCGAGGTCCCCGAGGCTTGGCTGACGAAGGTACTCACCAACCTGTGCCTCAACCAGCTCACCTCCGCGCGGGCACGCCGCGAGACCTACGTGGGCCGATGGCTCCCCGAACCGCTGCTCGTGGGGGACCCGATGCTCGGCCCGGCCGACACCGCTGAGCAGCGCGAATCGGTCTCGTACGCGGTCCTCACCCTCATGGAGCGCCTGTCCCCCAACGAACGGGCCGTGTACGTGCTGCGGGAGGCCTTCGACTACCCGCACCGGGAGATCGCCGAGATCCTCGACATCACCGAGGCTGCCAGCCAGCAGATCTTTCACCGTGCCAAGAAGCATGTCGCATACGGCAAAGCCCGCAGCGAAATCGACGAGGCCGCCGCCCAACGGATCGTCGAGGAGTTCCTCGCGGCCGCCACCAGTGGCCAGACCGATGAGCTCGTACGCCTGCTCACCACGGACGCCATCTCCATCGGCGACGGCGGAGGGAAGGTTCCGGCACGCACCAAGGCGTTCGAGGGAGCCGTCGCGGTCGCGAAGTTCGTATGGGCCATGTTCAAGCCCGCCGAGGCCAAGCGCGCCATCGTCGGCGGCTCGCCCGAGATATACGCCTGGGCCGCCAATGGCGAACCCGCCGTTGTGGCCGTCGTGGAAGGCCGGGTCGTCGCCATCATGTGCCTGGAGGTCACCGCCGAGGGCATCACTGCCTGCCGTACCCAGGCAAACCCCGACAAGCTCGAACGCGCGACCGAGCAATGGGCGGCGGCCAGCCATGGGGAGCCCCTGCTCGTGATGTGACGTGTATCACCTCTGGCTCCTGTCAGGAAACGGCGGGCCATCCGGTTCAAGTGACAAATCCGAACCGGACAGCAAGGGAGCCGACGATGAGAGTGCTGGTGGCAGGAGCGACCGGAGCGATGGGCAAGGAACTGGTGCCGCGTCTGGTCGATGCGGGACACGAGGTGTTCGCTATGATCCGCAGCGAATCTGGCAGGGCCAGGGCATCACAGCTGGGCGCGGTACCGGTCATCGCCGATGCGCTCGATCGCGCCCAGGTCGAGGCGGCCGTGCGCCAGGCGGCCCCGGAGGTGATCGTTCACCAGCTGACCGCCATCGGGCACATCGACACCCGCCATTTCGAACGCAGCTTCGCCGCCACCGACCGGCTGCGGATCGAGGGCACCGACAACCTGCTCGCGGCCGCACGCGCCACAGGAGTACGACGGTTCGTCGCCGCGAGCAACGGCGCGTTCACCTACACCCGGACCGGCGGGCCGGTCAAGAACGAACAAGACCCCCTGGATCGCTCACCCGGCCAGATGGCCCCGATGATCGCCGCGATCGAGCACTTGGAGAAGGCCGTGCTGGGCGCCGCCTGGACCGAAGGGATCGTGCTGCGCTACGGCGCGTTCTACGGACCCGGCACCTCCATGGCGCCAGGCTCCGAGCAGCTTGAGACGATCCGCAAACGCAAGTTCCCGGTCGTCGGCGACGGCGGCGGGGTGTGGTCGTTCGTCCACATCGCCGACGCCGCCGAGGCGACGGTCGCAGCCGTGGAGAACGGCGGCCGCGGTGTCTACAACATCGTCGATGACGACCCCGCCCCGGTCGCCGAATGGCTGCCGGAACTGGCAGCGATGCTGGGCGCCAAGAAACCGATGCGCGTACCGCGGTTCATCGGACGGCTGGCCGCCGGACAGGCCGGCGTCGTGCTCATGACCGAACTGCGCGGCGCATCCAACGCCAAGGCCAAGCGCGAACTGGGCTGGCACCCGGCACACCCCACCTGGCGCCAAGGCCTCCAGGTTGTGACGTGACTTGCTGAGCGTCGTTCTTCCTGCCTCGGTAGGTATTCGGGCATCAGCAGCTGGCGGCCGATCTGCTCGCTCATCGACTTGGACGCGGCCTTCGGACATTGGGCGCAGGAGTTCACCGACGCCCAGGATCTCGGCCCCGATGCCGTCGATTGGTTGCTGGAGTTGAACCGCGGAGGCCCATCCCACCGGGAAACGTTCTTCGGCATGGTGCGGGAGCGGTTCGCGCTCGACGACCCCGTCGAGGATCTGTGGGCTGCCTACCGCAGCCACATGCCGCACCTGGTGCGGTGTCGCCCAGAGGTGATGGCCGGGATAGCCGAGCTTCGGGCGTCCGGTCGGCGGGTGGGGATCATCACCAACGGCGCTGCGGACAATCAGCTCGGCAAGCTCCGACAGACCGGACTCGCCGATGCCGTCGATGGCTGTGCGGTGTCCGGCCTGGAGGGCGTCCGCAAGCCAGACCGGGCACTGTTCGAGATCGCCGCCCAGCGCTGCGGGGTGAGTCTGGCCGATGGCGGGTGGATGGTGGGTGACCGGTTGAGTGCCGACATCGCCGGAGGGAGAGGCGCCGGGCTGCGAACGGTGTGGATCGGAACCGATCTGGACCACCAGGGCCAGGCGGACCATGTAGTCGGCGACGTCATCGGGGCGATCGAGATCTTGCGCACGGCAAAGGCCCCGGCCTGAGGCTTCAGTTCAAGAGGTCATCGCGTGGAGGCGTGACGATCGCTGACTTCGGTACCCGAGGTTCAGGGTCGGGGCGATCGGCTGCCGCGACCCTCCTTCGTCGGGTCTTGCCGCCGGACAGGGTGGTGCTGACGACGACACCGCTGACGACAACGTCGGCTTCCGCCAGCGGACGGTGGCACCCGCCCACCACGCCCTGACCTCGCGTGGGCAAGACGATCAGGAATTGGTCCGCATAAAAAGCGGAAGGTCGGCAGTTCGACCCCTGCCCACTGACCCCCGGTCGTCTCAACGATCGTCGTCATTGCATCGTGTCCTCCTCGTTCCTCAGTTGCGCACAACTCGGACGATCGATGGCGTCAGCGGCCGTGATCTGGTCACACGTCCCATTTCTGGGCGTTCAGTTGCTCGATCAGCGCCTCTGGCGTAGGGGCTGGGAAGATGGTCGCCCTTCCTGCGGTGGCGTCGCCCGGCGACGGCTCAGCACCGCTGCGGTGGGGAGGGCTGCGGCCAGGCCGCTCAGAAGTACAGCTGCGAGCGCTCCCAGGATGGCCGGCTCGTTGCCGAAGGCGATGCCCACGGCGGCGAGCGCCGGCCCCGCGTTGCGCACCGCCGCGACTCCGCCCATGGTGGTGCGGCGGGTCCACGGTCCGGTGGCCAGGGCCGTGCCCAGAGCGAAGGCGACGCCGCCGAAGACGAAGCCCGCGAGCAGGCTGAGAGAGCCGATCAGCGCGACGACGTCGCGCCAGTTGCCCAAGAGCATGCCCGCCAGCACGATGAGGAACGTCACGTTCGACGTCTTGGCGGCCGCAGGATGCCACGACAGCGCTGTGGACGGCGCGTAGTGGCGCACGATCAATCCCACGGCGAACGGTGCGAGCTGCAGGATCACGACGGTCAGCATCAGTTTGGGGACGTCGAGCGCGACGCCGCCACCCACATTCGCCGCCTGGAGGACGACGTTCACGGTCGGACCGAAGGTGATGCTGCCGATGGCGGCGAGCAGTACTTGCATCGCCGCACCCGCGGCCACGTCCCCGTTCTGCACCATGCCGAGTTTCGCTCCGAACGGCCCGCCAGGTGAGGAAGCGATCAGAAGCAGCGCGATGAAGGCCGCCGAGGGCAGGCCGAACAGCGCGGCAACGCCCCAGCCGAGCAGCGGGATGGCGATCAGGTTGGCCAGAAGCACCAGCAGGACCAGCAGGACGTTCGCGAACACGGCGCGCAGGGCCGCCAGCGTCGCTCCCAGACCGGCGGCGAACATGGTGGTCGCTATGAAGATCACGGTGACGGCGTTGAACAGCAGTTGCAACGTAGGCATGAGACTCCCCTGTCGTGCAAGAGCAGCGTCGTCATGATCAGCCGGTGAGATCGCCGAGCCAGCGCAGCGCGGTCAGCCCCGGCATGAAGCAGTATTCGCCACCACGTGTGAGGACGAACGACGGCAGCGAGAGCAGACGCCGACGTACAGGACGCCGGGGGATGGTGAAGTCACCGGAGCCGTCGCTGAAGCCGACGACGGGGTCCTTGGCGTCGTCCGCGCCGAAGAAGACGCCGTCGTTCATCCATTCGGTCTGGACGAACTCGAACTGCCGCCCGAGGTGCGCTCCGACGAACGCGAACATCAGCCCCCGATCAACCCCATCGTCCTCCAGGACGCCTTCGGGCAGCGGCGGGCCGTAGACGGTGCCGCGTCTGATCATCCGGTGCAGCCTCACCACGCCCGCCACCGCCGCGTCGCGGGGGTTGCCCCGGCGGATGTGACAGCCGCCGGGGGTGATGAACCCCGCCGGGTCGTCCTTCTGGTAGAGGAAGCTGTTGCGGTACGGGTCGGCGTCGAGGGCGGGATCGTCGCGGTCCGGGCTGAGCGCCAGCGGCGCGCCGCTGCGCCAGCGTCCCATGATCTTCGCGGCCAGCAGTTCCTCGTCTTCGGGGCTGGTGGAGTTGTCCTTCAGGTACTGCCGGAACAGGGCGACCCGCTGGTGGAGTTTGCGGAAGACCACGTAGGTGCCGTTGCGCCCGAGCACCTCGGGCGTCGGGGCCTGGAGGCCGCCGAGTTCGTCGCGGTACCCGAGCACGAACTCACCGGCCTTGAGCGGTTCCTCCAGCGTGTTGGATCCGGGGATGCCGCTGCCCTCGACGGCCGGGTGGCTGATGCCGTCGCGGTAGCCGAAGGGTTCGGTCTCGGTGGGCAACGCGTGGCAGTTCTGTCGCCAGATCGCCTTCACGCCGGAGAGGGCTTCATACGCCGGGCGGGCGCGATCGATGGCGGCCTCCAACTCCGCGCTGTCAGGCGCGAGCGCCACCAGCACCACGTGGACGTCAGGCGTGCCGAGCGGCGATTCCCAGTGCTCGGGGCTGTTCTCGCCGACGTCGCCCAGCGCTTTCGCCCGTGCGGCCATCCCCTGCCGAAACTCCCAGGCGAACGTGCTCAGCGATTCCTGTGGCACGCCCAATGCCTTGAGACCGTGATAGGTGAGGGCGATACTGACCCACGTCTCGCCCAGAGGGCTCATCGAGTCGGCGGCCGAGGTCACCACGGCGCTCGCGCGCCGCATCAGCTCCCGCCCGTGCCTACGGTCGTCGATGCGGAACAGGATGTAGGTGGCCGCGTACGGGCTCGGCCGGGGGCTGAGAACCCCACGCTGGATGTCGTCGAGTTCGAGCTTGACCTGGTTTTGCTCGCTCACCGGAACCCGCCTCCCTGCCGTGCTACTTCGCCGAGACGATGTTGTTCCAGAACGTGCGCAGGCTCTCGTCGACGCCGAACAGGGAGCTGAAGATCGTGGTGTCGGCGAAGATCACGTCACCGGCACGGTTCCCACTTGGCGGCATCCACAGGAACATGTTGAACTCGGTGTTGCCGGCCTCGGTGAACGGGTGCGGCGGCCTGGACATGTCGATCGGCTGCCTGCCCAGCACGTGGATGACGTTCGGGTCGTCGGTGGTCACGGCGTAGTGCGGCAGGTGCATGTGGAAGTTGAAGCTGGACACGCCGTCCAGCCACCCCTTGGTGTCCAGATCCCTGGCGATGGACAGGGGCGCGCTCCTGTTCCCCTCCGCCACGGCGGGGCGCAGCCCGTAGCGGTTCTCGACGGGCGTCCCCAGCCCCGCCATCAGCGAGCGGGTGTACCTGCCGAAGCGTTGCTGACGGGGCACCAGCGCGTCGCCGTGGTGGCGGTACTCCATGTCGCGCACCGCCATGTCGTCCGTTGCGCCGACGTCATGATGCGGCCCCAGAGCCAGGCAGGTTCCTTCACGGGTGAGCCATTCGCGCACCGCATCGATCTCCGCAGGTGTGGCGTCCTGCCCGGTGATCATGTGATCCAGTCCCCACACGAACAGGGTGTCGGTGTCGGCCAGCACCCGCTCATCCAGCGGCGTATGAAAACCCGCCTGATCGACGCGTTGGTACACGGGCACCGGGTACCCGGTGCTCTCTTCCACGAACTGCTGGAACGGCAGCCAGCCCCAGAAGAACAGCTCCAGCCCACCGGCGATGCCCTGCTGGAAGCGCAGCGGGTCCGACCATTTCGGGTCCTCGTAGGCCGGCCACGTCACGCGGCGCACTTCGGTCATCGTGGAGAAGCGGTTGTCCAGCTCGGCCACGTTCCTGCCGGCTTCGGCGGGATAGCTCCAAGCCACGTAGATGCTCAACCGCCGCCGGCCGGGGGTGTAGGGGCGCGGCGCATGGTTCTGGTTGTAGGTGCGCGCGGTTCTGGACTCGCTCATCTCGTCTCCGGGTGGCGCTGGCGGATGTCACTGCAGCTGGTCGAGCATCTCCGACAGGGAGCTCTTGATCTTCAGAGCTTTCTTGATCTCGTCGGCGGTGAAGTACGGGTACTCGCCGTACTCGATGAAGCTCGGGCAATGGTGCTCGCGAACGAATGTGATGAACGCCTCCGGGTTGGTCTTCCAGTCCTCGGGGAAGCCCTCCAGGTTCTCGAAGGCCGTGTTCAGCCCCGCCTGGGTGAAGAGCGCGATGGCGTCTTCGGTGTACTTGTCGAAGTCGGTGTCGAAGATGCCCTGGTACATGAATCGCGTGTCGTCGTCGAAGAGCACCCAGCGCAGGTAGTGCAGCTTGAGCGGAGCGAGGAACTGCGGATCGGCTTCCAGCGCCTTGGCGAGCGTGTTCCCGTAGTTGCGGATGGTGTCGGCCCGGCCGGGCTTGACCTTCGCAATGATGGTGAACCCGTAGCACGCCGGCGTCTTTGGAAAGATGGGGCCGTATTTCCCCTGCTCCAGATGGTCGGTCTCCTTCGGGATGACGACCGCCTGCGGCCTGATCTCCATACCGATCCCCCTACGTCGTCCTACTGGATGGGGGAGGCTGAAGTACTGAAGTGACCCGACTGTCCCAATTGTCTCATAGTGCGGTATTGCGTCAAAGCTCGTCGCGGATGTCTACCCGCAGCCGCCCCCGCGACCGCACAAGCCACCTGCCGGCGTCCCAAGCTTCAAGACGCCTCGTTCAGGTCTCTGCCCGCGTCCTGTTCGAGGCGGCGGGTGGCGATGTAGGCGGCGCGCCCCACGATGCCTGCATAGGTAGGGAAGGACAGGGGGATCCTGGCGAGCTCATCGACCCGCATCCGAGCGGTCATCGCCACAGCGGCGAGCTGGGTGGTCTCCACGGCGCGCTCGCCGACGACATGGCAACCGAGAATCTGGTTGCTGGTCCTGTCGACGATGAGCTTGCAGAATCCGGTGGTCCGGCCATCGATGACGGGACGTGTGGCGGCATCGAGGCCGACGGTGGCCACGATCACGTCGTGCTCCTGGCGGGCCTTCGTCTCGGTGAGGCCCACCTGGGCATATTCGGGGTCGGTGAAGCTGCCGATGGGGCTGACCTGGTCCCACATGGGAACTGCCGGTCCGCGTACCGCGTTCGTCGCTGCGATGAACCCGGACTGACTTGCCTGCGGCACCAGCATGAGCCGGCCGGTGACGTCCCCCGCGGCGAAGATGTGGGGGACGGAGGTCCGCTGGTAGGCGTCGACGCGCACGAAGCCGCGTTCGTCGGTCTCGACACCCGCCGCCGCCAGATTGAGTCCTGTGGTGGCCGCGGTCCAGCCGATGGCGACGACGACGAGCGCCGCCTCGGCACTGGCGGGTGCGCCGTTCTGGGTGAAGTGCATCAGCACGCCATCGGATGTCTTGTCGAAGGACTCGATGGCGTCGAAGTTCTCCCGCACTACCATGCCGCGCTCGCGGAAAGCCTCGGCCACGACCGCCGAGACGTCGTCGTCCTCCGTCGGAAGGATGCGAGGCCCCCTCTCGAACAGCTCGACGCGTGAACCGAAGGCCGTGAAGATGGAGGCCACCTGCGCACCGGTCGCGCCACCGCCGATCACCAGCATGGACGGAGGGACGTCGCGCAACGCCCAGGCGTCGCTGTGGGTGTGGGTCAGCTCGGCGCCTGGAACGGTGAGCGGCCGGCTGACGCCGCCCGTGCACAAGATGATCTTATCGCCGTGGAGTCGCAGCCCCCCGCTGGTCTCGACCGTGTGCGGATCGACGAAGGAGGCCGTCCCTGCATGCTCGTGGACTGTCACCCCCAGACCATCGACGCGATCGCGCAGATCCGATTGTGTCCGGACGTCGTGGACGACCTCGCGTACCCGGGCGAGGAGCCGCGGGTAGTCCAGACGAAATCCGTCCCCGGTGATGCCGTACCGGTCGAGTTGGTGTGCTTCCCGCAGCAACCGGGCCGCATGGGCGAGGGTGCGGACCGGTACGGGGCCGTCGTTGGCCGCCATCCCGCCGAACTCGTCGCGGGCCACCAGAGTGGTACGAGCGCCCAGGTCCGCGGCGCGATGAGCAGCGAAGGCGCCTGCTGGGCCAGCGCCGATGACAATGACATCGGTCATGTCCGGTCCTGTGGTCGAGACGGGAAGATGAGCGGCCGACCGTCTCTCTTCACTGTAGTAAGTCCTGCACAGCCTGCGACAACGCGCCCCCGACACCGAGCGAAACGGCCGCCTCGGTAGACGATCGGGTCTTCGTGCACCTGTTCATCGTCAGCCGTGACGATCGCTGACTTCGCTCCTCGCCGTAGCCAGGGCGATCGGCTGCCGCGGCCCTCCTTCGTCGGGCCTTGCCATCGGGCACGGTGAATCTCTGACGGCACCGCCGGCCATCAGTCCTGTACGGACGCCACCGCGAGCAGCCGAAGGCCATGATCGATCCGACCAGCGGCTGTTGCGTAATCGGGGTGACCTGCGGCGACTTCTTCCACTGGCTGTACCGTCGAAGGTGGCCTGACTCACACCGCCCGCCCACGCCCGGGACGCGTCGCGGCCTCGGGCACCCACCGGCCAACGGTTCGGGTGAAGGAGGCGCTCACCATGAAGCACGACCCGACCACACCGACTCCCCGCCTCGAAGGCGACATCGGTGCACCTGACAAACACATCGCTCCGGCTCTCAGGGAGAGGCTCGACGCCGTCAACAAGACGGCCTACGTCGAACTGGTACGGGCCAGCGAGACCAGAGCCGGTCTCCTGCTGTCCTGGGGAGGTGTCGCGTACGGCGTGCTCGTCACCCTCATCCTGACCGGCCCCGCCCAATTCCCAGGAATCGGGCGCGTCGGCGTCGTGATGGCGCTGATCATGCTGTCCATCGCCGTCATGCTGATCCTGTACACCGTCCGCCCGAGAATCCCCAAACATGGCGGCCCCAGGATCATCA
Source organism: Nonomuraea roseola (assembly GCF_039535395.1). NCBI lineage: Bacteria > Bacillati > Actinomycetota > Actinomycetes > Streptosporangiales > Streptosporangiaceae > Nonomuraea > Nonomuraea roseola. The sequence goes on along the minus strand of NZ_BAAAXC010000015.1, from coordinate 2,170,786 downwards.
CCTATGCCCAGGCACCCACACCTGAGGCCCTGATCGACCTGATGCACGTCGAGGAGGCCGAGGCGGGCAGGTACGAGCTGGCCCTGGCCAACGATGCCCTCCTGGCCTGCAAGATCGCCGTGCTCAAGCACCGCAATCTACGATGGGCTGTCGACCTGATCGTCGCCAGCATCGCGACCTTGACGGTCACGGTCTTCCTGGAACGCCTGATCTGAACCGTGTCGCACAGCACGGCGAGCCTCGTAGGGCCTTAGAGATCGCTCACTTGGCTGGAGCCCGCCGTAGCGGGGTGATCGACACTGAGGTCATACTTCGTCTGGCCTCAGCGCTGGGTGCCAACGATGACAGCAGCGCACAGCAACTTCGATCACCGGGCGAAGCCTCGCAAGACGAAAAGACTCTCATCGATGTCGTTGTGGTAGGGGCCGTAACGATCGCTCACTTCGGTGCTGGCCATAGCCGGTTGGGCGTTCGGGGCCGCGAATGCTCCGACTGTCGATGACCCCGGCATTTGGCGTGGAATCGCACCTCTGACCGAGCCGTTCCTGCCCGCTCAGCGTGGCCCCAACCTCCTGCCTGCTCGCGGCGCCAGTAGTGATACCACACGCCCGATGCTCACCGAAACCCACCCTCTCCGCCACCGAAAAGGATCTTTACATCAGATCGCAACACATGTGATGATCACTCCGTTTTGCCAATTTTGTTCGAAAGGCTGGAGTGAACACATCACGAACAGCGTCGGGCTTATCCGTCCGGACGCGTCGTCGCGCGGCCCTGCTCGCAGCTCTGACGCTGCCGCTCTCGCTAATGAGCGCACCCGCAATCGCGCAGGGCCCCACGCCACCCCCCACCACCACCACTCCGACAAGCATCCCCACGACGCCCCCGCCAAACGCGCCCGCCACCCCCACCAGCAAAGCGCTGACGCAGGCGAAGAAGGACAACCGTCGCGTCGAGATCGAGTCGCTACGCTCAGAAACCGCCACCGTCTACGCCAACCCCGACGGCAAGACCCTCCGGATGGAACTGCACAGCCAGCCAGTCCGGGTCAAGAACACCGACGGCAAGGGCTTCACCCCGATCGACACCACGCTCGTCGAACAGGCCGGCGTGATCAAACCCAAGGCGATCAACGGCACCCTCACGCTGTCTGCCGGGCAGGACAAGACTCTGCTCAAGAGCCAAGCAACGACAGGCGCCGACACCGCGAAGATCACCACACCCTCGACGCTGCCCAAGCCCACACTGAAGGGCAACACCGCGCGATACCCAGCCGCCTACGGCAAGGGCCGCGACCTCGTGGTGACCGCGACCGCGACCGGCTTCCGGCAGCAGGTCATCATCACCGAACGGCCCACCGGCCCGGTCACCTTCAAGATGCCGGTAGCACTGCCCGCCGGACTCTCCTTCAGTAAGAATGCCCAAGGCCAGCCCATCATCGTGGGCAAGGACAGCAAGACGCTGACCGAGGTGCGGCCAACGCTCCTGCAGGACGTCACGGCCGCCGACGCCTACGCCCCCATCGACGCGGGCAAAGTCGGTAAGGCCGCTGTCAGTCTCGATGGCGACGGCAAGACGCTGGTGTTCGCTCCGGATGCCGCATTCCTGGCCGACCCTGCGGTCACCTATCCCGTGACCATGGCGGCCGTAGCAGCCGACTGGTGGGAGACCCATACCGGCGCAGGCGGCCTGCCCAAACAGGGCTGGGACACCTTCGTCAATGACGCGGACTATCCTGACAGCTGGGACAACTTCCGGTTGGACCGGATCCTGGTCGGCAAGTCCAACAGCGGCACCGTGCGCTGGCGCAGCTACATCAAGTTCCCCGACATGCCCGCCGAGTTCCGCGGCCTCAAGGTACAGAACGCTGACCTGATCCTGTGGAACCACCTGTCCAACGACTGTGGGACCTACGTCGGCTCCGGCGTCACCACCCGGCGGATCACGTCGGCCTGGGACGAAGCGACCATGACGTGGAACAGCCAGCCGTCGGTCACCTCGACCGGCCAGATCACCGAATATGCCGCCTACAGCCCCAACTGCACCAGCGGAGCCGCGAGCTGGGCAGGCAAAGAATGGGACCTGGTCTACTCGATCGACGAGATCGTCCAGGCATGGTCGGACGGCGCCTCCAACTACGGCGTCCAACTCACTGCCGGCAGCGAATCAGACAGCACCAACTGGCGCCGCTACCGGACCGACGAAGCAGGCGGCTGCAGGAGCACCCCGCTAGAGGCCTGCAAGGGGCAACTCCACCCTCCGATCCTCACCGTCGACTTCGAGGCACCCACGCCGCCACGCCTGGAGACGGTGGTCACCACCTCACGGGAGCCGCTCACCTCGATTCCTGAATACGAGGAAGCTCTCACCAAATCCGTCTACGTGCCAGAACTCGACGAGCTGATCGAACCGCTGAGCGATGAGCTGATCGCTGCAAATGAAGGGCAGCGGGACAGTGAAGGCACCTTGATCAGAACCGACAAACTCTCCCCCGCAGTGCCGGATCCCGGCGATAGCGACGACACCACCAATCCCGAGGGTGATGACACGACACCGCCACGGGTGCTGGCGACAGAGCCAGCCAGCGGCGCCACCGATGTCTCCCTAGGCTCCCAGGTGCGGGTGACGTTCTCTGAGGAGATCTTCGATCCACAGTTCGTGGTGAAGAGCGCGCAAGGCGTCCAGATCCAGGGCACCACCACGCTGGACGACACCAAGAAGATCGCGACTTTTGCTCCCGTGCAGCCGCTCCACCCCGGTACGGCGTACACCGCTGAGGTATCAGGAGCGATCGACCCGTGGGAGAACGCGATGGCTCCCTACACCTGGTCCTTCCGGACGATCGATCAGGCAGCCGGCCATTGGACGTTTGATGAGGGGGACGGCCGTACGGCTGCCGACTCGTCGGGCAACGATCACGATGCGAGCTTGCACGACACGGCGTCATGGATCGTCGGCAAGAGCGGGAACGCGGTCTCCAACGTGCCGTCGCAGGCGCGGATCGCCGCCTCCCAGGCGGCGGCCAAGCAGGGCAAGGCGGTCGAGGTCGCCGACGAGACGACCGCGACCAGCATCACCTACGCCCAGCCGGACGGGAAGACGTTCAAGACCGAGGTCACGGCCGGTCCGGTGCGGGCCAAGCAGGGCAGCGGCTGGGTGGCGATTGACACCACCTTGGCTGAGCAGGGCGGCAAGCTGCGGCCCAAGGCTTTGGCCGAGGGCGCGGCCGTGGAGATCTCGGCCGGTGGCACGGATCCGTTCGTGAAAATGTCGGCCGACGGGAAGTCGTACGCGCTGCGCTGGCCGACACCGCTGCCCAAGCCGAGCATCAAGGGCAGTGTCGCCACCTACATCGACGCCGCGGGCGTGGGCGCCGACTTGGTGGTGACGGTGTTGCCGACCGGGTTCCGGCACGACGTGGTGCTGCGGCAGCGGCCGTCGAAGCCGCTGGAACTGCGTATCGGCGTAGAGAGCGACGGCCTGACCCTGTCTGAGGGCAAGGGCGGACGGCTGCTGCTGAAGGCCAAGGACAAGAAGCTCGTGGCCTCAGCCCCCCAGCCGATCATGTGGGACGGCAGCGCCAAGGGCCGCCTACCGCTGGCCAAGCACGCGGTCATCGACACCCAAGTCGTGTCCAAGCCCGGGCGCACAGAGCTGGTGCTCAAGCCCGACCACGCGTTCCTGTCGGACCCGAAGACGGTGTATCCGGTCCGGGTGGATCCGACCACGACGCTGCCGGTCAACAACGACCTCAGTGTCCTCAGCACCGATACAGTCGACTCCCCGGCCTATCCGACCAGCAACGCCCTGCCAGTAGGTGTGCAAACAGGCCAGAAGATGCGCGCCCTTCTGCGCTTCGACACCTCCTCGCTCGTGGGCAAGACCATCACCGATGCCAAGCTGTCGATGTCGATCATCGATGCCAAGACCTGCGGAGCAGCAGTCGGGCAGGGTGTCCAGGCGGCCCGGGTGACCGGCGCCTGGGATGAGAACAACCTCTATTGGGCGAACAAGCCCGCCTTCACCACCGAAGACGCCCAAATCAACAAGACATCCATCGACTGCACGAGCACCCTGACTCCGACGGAATGGAATATCACCGGCATCAGCCAAGACTGGGCGGCAGGCGCGGCCAACCACGGCCTGGTGCTGAAGGCTCCGACCGAAAACACCACCATCGAATGGCGGATGTACGCCTCCTCCGACGACAGCGAATGGAACGCCCCGCCCAAGCTGGTCGTCACGACCAACGCGCCCGCATCGTCCCCCACGATCGCTAATCTCACGATCACCCCGGCGCAGGATGTTGCCGGCACGACCGTAACCACCTCGCTCACCCCGCAACTGGCCGCCACCGTCGCCGACACCGTCGGCGGCAACCTGACCGGCGAGTTCGAGGTCGAACACGATCCCGTCGCCACCGGCCAAGGCACCGGCCAAATCTGGGCCGGAGCATCTCCGGCGGTCACGTCCGGTGACCAGGCCACGGTGAGTATCCCCGCCGGGAAGCTGGCCGACGGCTGGAATGTCCGCTGGCGAGCTCGTGCGGTCAACGCCACCGCCGCCACCACCTCGGTGTGGTCGGCTTGGCAGACGGCCACGGTCGACGTGCCGAACCCGACGGTCGGCGCCTTCCAGGTCACCCCCTCACAGGTGGTGAACGACATCACCGTGGCCACGAGCGTGACCCCCACCCTGCACACCACGGTCACCGACCCGGCCGCGCATCCGGTGCGGGCGGAGTTCGAGGTCGAGCACGACCCGGCCTCGACCGGGCAGGGCACCGGCCAGATTTGGGCGAGCGCTGTGGACAACGTTGCGTCCGGCACCCAGGCCAGCATCGCCGTCCCCGACGGGAAGCTCACCGACGGGTGGAAGGTGCGCTGGCGGGTCCGGGCGGTGAATACCGCCACCACGGCCGGCTCGCTGTGGTCGGACTGGCAACTCCTGACCGTGGACGTGCCGGACCCGGTCTCCGAACCGGCCGTTGGCGCGCTGCAGGTCACCCCGTCCCAGCAGGTGGACGGCACCACCGTCACCCCAACCCTCACCCCCAGCCTGCTGGTCCAGGTGAACGATCCGGTCGGCGGCGCACTGCGCGCCGAGGCCGAAGTCGAACACGACCCCGCCGCACCCGCTGGGCAGGGTAGCGGACAGATCTGGACCGGCAGCGCCGACAACGTCCCAGCCGGAACCCAGGCGAACATCGCCATCCCGGCGGACAAGCTGGCCGACGGGTGGAAGGCCCGCTGGCGGGCCCGCGCGGTCTCATCCACCGCCGCCTCCACCTGGTCGGACTGGCAGACCTTCACCGTCAGCCTGCCCAAACCCACCGCCACCGGCCTGACCATCACCCCGTCCAAAGTGGTGGACGGCGTGACGGTGACCGACACGCTCACCCCCACACTGCAGGCCACCCTCACCCACCCGACCGGCCAGGCCCTGCGTGCCGAGGCCGAGATCGAGCACGACCCGGCCGCGACCGGTCAGGGCACCGGCCAGATCTGGGCCGGCGCCGTGGACGGTGTCGCCTCCGGCACCCAGGCGAGCATCGCCGTCCCAGCGGACACGCTCACTGACGGGTGGAAGATGCGCTGGCGTCTGCGCGCGGTCGCCGGCGACGCCTCCTCGGCCTGGTCGGACTGGCAGCAGATGACCGTCGACGTCATCCAGCCGGGTGAGGAGCCTCTGGCGCAGACGGCCGGGCCGGTGATCCGCACCGACCAGAGCTTCACCGCCGCCGCCTGGCTGCGCTGGAGCGACAAGGACGGCGACTACACCGTCCTCGAGCAGAAGGGAACCCACCAGGCGCCCTTCCGCCTCGGCAGCACCGCCGACCACGGACTGGTGTTCACCTTCACCAGCGCCGACACCACCGGTGCGACGGTAGAAGGCGTGCTGTCCGGGATCGAACCGCCCGTGGACGAGTGGTTCCACCTGGCGGGCGTGTACGACGCGTCCACCAAAACGGCGACCTTGTACCTGAACGGTGCACAGGCCGGGACAGCGCAGCTGTCCTTCCCCGCTTGGAACGCCCAAGCCCCGCTACGGATCGGCGCGGCGATGGCAGGGAGCATCGACGAGGTTCAAATCTACCAGCGCCCGTTCAGCGCCGATGAGGTCGCCAGTGTGATCGCATCGGTCACAGTCTCGGCACCTGTGGCTGTGACCGCACCGCAGAAGACCGCGTCTACGCAAGCTGCGGTTGTAACCAGCGACTTCGATTATGACCGCATCAATCTGCAAACATGCCAGGTCAGCGGAAGCGAAACCGGGCACGGCGAGTACGATGCGCGAATCCGCGAGCTGCCGTACAACTCCTGCTGGTCCTCCTACCTCCAAGTGAACGACTACGTAGAGGACGAATCGACCGGCAGACTAGTGAAAGCCGGCTGTAAGAGCCTGTTCAAGAATCCGGTCCTCAAATGGGCCTGCAAGCAGGTGGCTGAGCCGTTCGATGAAGACCTCGCCCTCCGCTTCCGGGCCACGGTAGTCATCCACAGCTATCTCGGAAACGCGACCGGGACCGGTGTGGTGGATGGGGTCGCCGGAGACGGCATCAAGCCGACGGACATGAAGATGTTCATCCAGCTCGATGATTTCGCGCTCATCGGTGAAGACGGGCGCGTGGTCAAGCCCGGAAACCAGTTGAGTGGCATGCCCATCACAACGAGACTATATATTCCGGATCCTCCTCTCACAGATGAGGGCTGCACTACTGGCGACGGAGAAAAGAAGAAGGATATCTCTACCTGGCAATCCAGCTCGTACGATCCCTTCAAGATTCGAACGACCATCGACAATCCGGGCGTAGTCACCTGCGCGTTCCATCCCGAGGTCGTGCTTTACACCGACCTTGGGGTGGAGTGGTTGCGCCTGCCCCTCTTCAGCCAGAAGGTCATTGACGTTAACGGCGAGTGGGTCGGCGTCGCACGCGAGGGTGAGGGGGTGCCCACGGGCTGGAAGCGGTGGATGCCCCACTTCCGCTGCGATAGCCTCGCGTTCGGCGCGGGTGACTCACAGGTTGAGGATCGCGTCGGCGGCTGTATCAACACCAGGTCGAAACGCGTATTCGTCATGTCCACGAAAAGTGGCACTGAATTCCCAGAAGTGGCCCAGCACATCAAGGACGCTCTCAACCCCGCCACGAACAAGAATACCAACCCGCCTAAACGTGAAGGGGAGTACGAGGTCCCGAATCCGCCAAGCAGGAATATCATTGGCAATGAGCAGCCCAAGAAAATCCCGGGGAACTGGGCGGCTCCTGTCGGGAGCGATGCAGGCGAACCACTACACAGGACCACAAGCAAGATCAGGAATATGTCTAACCGGCTCGTCTTCTCGCGACGTTCCTTCATTGCCGACCGCGGCGACGTGAAAGACTATGTATGGCCGCAGAATCCGGGAAGCAACTATTGCAAATACTATCAATGGGAAAAGTACATTGCCCCCGGGGCCGACTGGAGCGACCTGAACTGTGACGAGTATCCATTCGCAGCCACATTAGAGGGAGCCGCGAGCACTGAGTGGGACTTCTCGATTCGTACGCTCAACGCAAAACAAAACCGAGACCAGGGTAATGCCCTGAATAGATTCTACGCCGAATTCCGAGTCGGCAATGAGAACTCTTTCTGGGTGATGATCGAGTAGTAATCGGTGTAGTGCTTGGGTGCTGGGTTCGAGACTGATCTCGAACCCAGCACTCATGCGCAATTAAAGCATGGTCGCGGCGATCAGGTTCCTAACAAACCGGAGGCAATATCATTCCAGGCACCTCAGTAGGTCAAGAATACTAAGCAGTGATCACGTCTACCGCCCGCTAAAGAAAGAGCAGCAGCACATCACTCCTTACCTGATTAGCTTTGATTCGCAGCTTTTCAACCTCGAGACGGGCGTGCCCTCATTTAGGCGCCGATCCTGAGCTCGTACGCTATGAGGTCCCAGAAACACGTGTAACGACTGGCGCCGGCTAGCCAAGGCGCGAGATACCACGCTTCCCACTCACCTTCAGGAGTTTTGACGTGGGGGTTGAGGAGAACGACTCCGTCGTCCCAATACCCGGCTAGAAGGGTATCGGATACATACTCCCCTCTCATGTTGCCGGAGACTTGCTCGTGTCCGTAGACGAAGTAGAGCTCGTCGGGCACGCTCCATGAGTTCTCGGGCTTGGGTGCTGACCAGCTCTCGGCGACCGAGGGGGCGACATCACGAAGCCAGCCGATTTCCTCGACACGCAGCAGGCGGCAGTCATCGGCGTTACCCCACCCATTGGCGAACAGGAGAAACTGCCGGTAACTCGGCGGCAGCTCCATGCCCAATTGCTCTTCAAGCTGGCGGACCTTTGCCTCGGTAGCTGGGGGATGCAGATCGCTGTCAGTGTTCAACGCTGAGCGATCAGGGCCTTCGGTCGCCGAATGCCTTGCGGGGAAGCGTTCAGACCATGCGTATTGGGCACTCATGGTGAAGAAGATATCCCGTTTCGAGCGGCTGCTACATGTGCAGCACAAAGCTAGGGCTGCGCCTCCCGATAACCTCCAGGTGTGGGACATACGCGAGATGATCAAGGCATTGCTCTATCGATGCTTAGCATCGCCGCAGGTCACCCAGCACACCGGATCACAGGAGCGCCGCTGACGACAGAGGACGAGGCATAGCGAGAGCCGGATGCCCAGGCCAGAGCCTAGATCACCACTCGCGTCGAGTTCACGATCATGCACCGCGCAGTTCACGAACTACCGCTGAACCAGGCTCTTACCTCGCCGGCTGTCGCCGGGAGGGGCATCCGGGGCACACGGTCGAGAGCGCCGTCCGTGAGGGCGCGTGTCTTCTCGTGTGCCCCGGGCGATCCCCGCGATGGTGTGGCGGCAGGGCGGACCTGCTCCTGGTCCAAGCGGCCGAGGGACCTGCGCCTCCCGCCCGCGTGGAGGGGGCCGCGGGGCTGCGCCTGATCGCCGATGAGGTTCTGCCTGGCGGGCTGACCTGGCCCTGCTGCTTCGGGCCTGCTCCGGCAGCCCCGCTCGTTCCGGTCGTCCGCGGTGACGAAGCCGCCGGTGTGCAGCTCCGGCGGCGGTACCGGTTGTCCGCGCTGATGGGGCGCTGGTGTCCACCTTCGGCGGTGGTACCGGTCCTCTGCGGTGACGGCCCCGCCGGTGTCCGCCTTCGGCGGTGGTACCGGTCATCTGCGGTGACGGGGCCGCCGGGTTCATTCATCCTCCGGCAGCCGGCGTCATCCGTCCTTCCGCGAATACGGTGGCCGCCCCGCGTACGGAAACCAGCTCGGGTGATCGCTGACTTTCGTCAGGGTGAGTGGGTAGTCGTGGGATATGAGTGAAGCCCCGAGACACGTCACCGAGCTCGCCGAGCGGCGAGTCAAGGCCAGGGCGGTGCGCGACTACGCCGCCGCCGACGTCCTCCGTCAGGAGATCGAGCAGGCGGGCTGGCAGGTCCGCGACTCGGCCGACGGTTACGAGCTGACCGTGAAACCCCCCTTCGAGCAGTGGCCGTCGGTGCGCTCCGTCCCGGTCTCGGCGATGACGGAGACCGAGGGCGAGAAGGGCAGCGGCCTCGACAAGATCAACCCCGCCGCCGAGCTGGGCTTCTCGGGCGACCCCGGCCAGACGGGCGACCCCGGTGACGACATGCTGCACGCGCAGCGGACCTGGGACGCCGGCCTCGCGACGAACAGGCTCGACATCGCGGGTGTCGACCTGGAGCGGCAGCGGGTCGAGATCTCCGGCGTGACCGCGAGCGTGGGGGTCATCGTCGACGGATGGGCCGACGACATGCGCAGGTGCCTGGAGTCGGTCCTCGAGCACACCAGCGCCCCGATCCTCGCCCTCGACCTCGGGAACGTGCACGGCGCGGGGGAGGCGCTGCACCAGCTGGCCGAGCGTCACCCCGAGCGGATCACCGCGTGGCACGTGGCCGAGCAACCGCACTGGCAGGGAGGTACGGCGGGCTGGGGCGCGGCCCGTACCAAGCTGATGCAGCTGGACACCGCGGACGTGCACGTGCTGATGGAGACGTCCACGGTCCTGGAGGGAGACGCGCTCACGCCGCTGGTGAAGGCGGTCAAGGACGGGGCGGTCGCCGCCGGGTGGAAGGGCGTGGATCCCGGCGAGAACGACACGGAGTGGAACGAGTCGGGGCCCGGACGGGTGCGGGCGCTGCTCGGGTACCTGATGGCGGTGCGGAGAGGCGCGGCGCTGCGGGCCTTCCCCGAGAAGGTGCGCTACTACCGCAACGCCGATCTGGTGCTGTCGCTCGCGCTGGAGGGGCCGCTGGTGGTGCCCGACGCGCGGCTGCCCGTACGGCAGGAGCGTCACCACGGTTACCACGACGTCTCCCCTGAATACAGGGACAGGGAGGCGCGCAGGAACTACGAGGCCGTGTTGCGCATGCTGCGTTCCTCGTAGGCTTGTCGCTTATGGGAGACCTGAGGTTGCTCGCGCCGTACACCACGCTGGGCCTGGGCGGGCCCGCTCGCGCCTACGAGGAGGCGACGACCGCCGAGGAGCTGGTCTCGCTGGTGGCCGAGGCCGACAGGCGTGGTGAGCCGACGCTGATCCTGGGTGGCGGCAGCAACCTGGTGGTGTCCGACCAGGGCTTCGACGGCCTGGTGGTCAAGGTGGCCACGCGCGGGGTGACGGTCTCGCGCGACGGCGGCCAGGTGGTGGTCGAGGCCGAGGCGGGCGAGGACTGGGACCCCCTGGTCGCGCGGGCGGTCGCCGAGGGCTGGTCGGGGCTCGAGTGCATGTCGGGCATCCCTGGGCTGGTCGGGTCGACGCCGATCCAGAACGTCGGCGCCTACGGCCAGGAGGTCGCCCACACGGTGCGGTGCGTGCGGGTCTTCGACCGGCGCACGCGCGAGGTGGTCGACGTGGAGGCGCGCAGGTGCGGGTTCTCCTACCGCGACAGCGCCTTCAAGCGAGACCTGGGACGCTACGTCGTGCTCGGCGTCACCTTCGCGCTGGACGTCTCGGCGACGTCGGGCCCGCTCACCTACCAGGAGCTGGTGAACCGCGTGGGCGAGCGGGCCGCGCTGACCGAGGTGCGCGAGGCGGTGCTGGGGCTGCGCAGGGGCAAGGGCATGGTCCTCGACCCCGACGACCCCGACTCCCGCAGCGCGGGCTCCTTCTTCACCAATCCGATCGTCTCCGCCGAGCAGGCCGCCGCGCTGGGCGACGGATCCCCCCGGTTCGACATGCCGGACGGCTCGGTCAAGGTGCCCGCGGCGTGGCTGATCGAGCAGGCAGGGTTCCCGAAGGGGTACACGCGCGGTCCCGTGCGCATCTCCACCAAGCACACGCTCGCGCTGACCAACCCTCACGGCCACGGCACCACCGCGGACCTGATCGCGCTGGCCCGTGAGGTGCGCGACGGTGTGCTCGCGAAGTTCGGCGTCACGCTGGTCAACGAGCCCGTGATGGTCGGCTGCGCGCTCTAGCCCTGCATCCAGCGGGTGTCGGAGATCACCCAGTACTCCACGAACCTGTCGTTCTCGGCGCGCAGGATGTCGTGGCCGCTGAAGGCGACGCGGGCGTTCTCGGGAAGGGGCACGCCGGGGATGCCGCCCGTGTAGTCGCCCTCGAACGTCCAGCGGGCTGCGACGGTGTCGCCGTCGACGATCGGGCCGACGTCGAGCGTGACCATCACGTTCGTGAACGGCGCGTGGCCCTGCTCCAGGGCGCGCTTGAGCCCGTCGGGGCCGTGCACGTCCATGCCGGGCCAGTGGCCGACGAAGTCGTCCGACACCAGCTCGTCGGCCAGGTCGAAGTCGCCGTTCCACATCTCCAGCAGCCAGCGTCTGTACAGCTTGACCATGGTGATATCCTCAGTCCGATATGCCCGAAGGGGAGTAGTCCACAATCCGCGTGGTCGACATGCTGGCTCTTTTGCCCGGCTACGCGAGCCTGTAACAGGCGGACGAGACCTTCGGCCTGGCAGCCATGCCGGGCCGAAGTCGTGCTTCCCCAGGTCGCTTCAGGTCCGGCTGTACGAAAGAGGACCGTTGGAAGCGTTCTGGATCAGTCTTGGCGTGATTTTCGTAGCCGAGCTGGGCGACAAGAGCCAGTTGATGGCCATGACGTTCGCCACCCGTTTCAAGACCTGGCCCGTGCTGGCCGGCATCACCATCGCCACCACGGCAGTGCACCTGGCCAGCGTGGCCGTCGGCGGGCTGATCGGCGACGCGCTGCCGACCACGGCCATCTCGATCGTCGCGGGCATCGCCTTCCTCGGCTTCGCCCTGTGGACACTGCGCGGCGACGAGCTGACCGAGGAGGAGTCGCGCAAGGCCCAGCGGACGACCAGGAACGCCGTGATCGCCGTGACGGTGGCCTTCTTCCTGAGCGAGCTGGGCGACAAGACCATGCTGGCCACCATCACGCTGGCCACGCAGCACGGATGGCTCGGCACCTGGATCGGCTCCACTGTGGGCATGGTCGCCGCCGACGCCCTGGCCATCGTGGTCGGGCGCCTGCTCGGCAAGCACCTGCCGGAGAAGGCCATCAGGTACGGCGCCGCCGCCGCCTTCGCGGTCTTCGGCATCGCCCTGCTGGTCGAACCCCTGCTCTAGGACGGCGTCACGCCGACAGCAACGCCAGCCTGTGTGCGGCGGCGGCGGCCTCGCCCCTGGTCGCCACCCGCAGCTTGGCGAGGATGTTGGAGACGTGCACGCTGACCGTCTTCGCCGAGATGAACAGCTCGGCCGCGATGTCCCTGTTGGTACGGCCGAGCGCGACCAGGCGCAGCACCTCCAGCTCGCGCGGGGTGAGCAGGTCGGGCGAGGGCGCGGCGGGCTCCTCCAGCAGCGTGACACCGAGACGGCGGGCCAATCCCTCGATCTCGGCGACCAGCGGCGCGGCCAGCAGCGCGGTGGCGAGGGGATGGGCGGCGCGCAACCGGGAGGCGGCCCCCTCCTTGTCGCCCGCGCGTGCCCGTACGGTCGCCGCCCTCAGCAGCGACTTCGCGCGGGCGTGCGGCCTTTCGAGCCGTTCCCACGCCTCCGCCGCGGCGTCGAAGTCGCCGTCGAAGGTGAGCCTGTAGGCCTCGGACACCGGGCCGCTGACCGCCAGCGTGGCGGCCAGCTCGGCTGCCATCGCCCGCACCCGTGCCGCTCTCTCGGGCAGTCCTGGCTCGGCGGCGTCGCAGACGGTGCGGATCATCGAGAGGGTTCGCCAGGCCAGTGCGGCCTTGTGCGCCTGGTTGGGCCTGTTGAGCAGGCGTTCGGCGACGGCCAGCGCGTGGTCGGGCTCGCCCTTCAGCATGTGCCAGCCGATGTGCAGGCGGCTGCTGTTGGTGATGTCCTGGATGAAGTCCTCCTGGCGGTCCTTCAGGACGCCGAGCTCGGACAGTATCCCTTCGACCAGGTCCACCTCGCCTCTGCCCAGCGCGATGTCGGCGCGCCCCCTCATGAGGTGGTGGCGGGTGCTCTGGGTGGGGCCGAGGCTGAGGGCGTGGTCGATGACCTGGACGGCCTCCTCCCACCTGCCCAGGCTCTCCAGCGCCTCGGCCAGGTTGTTGAGGATGAAGGCGCCCGAGGCTCTGACCCTGCCGTACTTCTTGGCCAGCGCCTCGCCCTCGCGGCCCAGCTCGATGGCCTCGCGGGAGCGGCCCAGCTCGTTGAGCGCGTCGATGTTGTTGGCCACCGCGCGCAGGATCAGCTGGCCCGAGCCGACCTCCTCGCCCAGGCGCATGGCGCGCGTGTTGGCCTCGAAGGTGCGCTCGATCTCTCCGTCGAGGGAGTATCCGAGGGCGAGGTTGATGATCAGCTCGCCCTCGATGACCCTGTCGCCGAGCTGCCTGGCCAGCGCCAGACCCTCCTCGGCCAGCATGGTGCCCTCGGCGACCTGGCCGGTGAGCATGAGGTGGCGGCTGAGCTTGACGAGCACGTCGGCGCGGGTGCTGCTCGGCTCGGGGACCAGGCTGAGAGCGTGGCGGAAGTTCTCCAGCGCGCCTGGCTTGGTCTTGGCCAGCTTGAAGTTGCCCCAGCGCACCAGGAGCGCGGCGACCCGTTCGGGCTCGGCCGACTCCTCCAGCTCGCTGAGCGCGGCCTTGACGAACTTGACGCCCTTGTCGATGTCGGCGCAGGCGTGGGAGGCCTCGGAGGCCCGCTCCAGCACCGCCGTGTGGTCGGCGCCGATGTCGCCGCAGGCGCCCGGCACCTTGTCCCACAGCATGAGGACGCGTTCGAGCAGGGGGATGGCCTCGGTGTAGGCGAAGGCCTTGAACGACTTCTGCGCCGCCTCCCACGCCGAGATCAGCGCCCAGTGGTCGTCGCGCGCGCCGTACCAGTGGTGGGCGATCTCGACCGCCGCCCTGCCAGGGGGCACGAGGGTGCGGTCGCGGGAGATCTCCTCGGCGTAGCGACCGTGCAGGCGCTGGTGCTCGCCGGGCAGCAGTTCGTCGTGGACGGCCTCGCGGATCAGCGCGTGGCGGAAGACGTAGGCGCGGTTGTCGGCGATCTGCAGGACGTTGCCCGCGATGGCGGGGCGCAGCGCGGCCTCGAGGTCGAGCTCCGACAGGCCGCTGACGGCCGACAGCAGGGCGTGGCCGACCCGGATGCCGCCCGCGGCCGCGATGCGCAGGACGCGCTGGGTCTCCTCGGGAAGGCGCTCGACCGAGCCGAGGATCAGGTCGGTGAGGGAGTCGGGCACCTCGCCCGCGCCGTCGTCGCACTCCATCAGGGCCTCGACGAACAGCGGGATGCCCTGGCTGCGCTGGTAGACGGTCTCGATGCGGGAGTAGAGCGGCGGGACGCCGAGAATGCCGGCCATCTGCCCTGCGACCTCGTCGCGCGACAGGCGCGGCAGGTCGAGCCTGAGCACGCCGGCCACCCGGCCCAGCTCGGCCAGGACGGGGCGGAGAGGATGCTGGCGGTGCAGGTCGTCCGAGCGGTAGGTCAGCACCATGAGCACCTGCGACTCGCGCAGGTTGCGGCTGAGGAAGGCGATCAGGTCGCGGCTGGACCTGTCGGCCCAGTGGATGTCCTCCACGACCAGCACAACGGGCCGCGACTCGGCCAGCCGTTCGAGCAGGGTGAGGAACTGCTCGAAGAGCCTGGCCCTGCCGGTGTTGGTGTCGCCGTCCGCGCTCGGCTCGCCGAACTCGGGCAGCAGTCTGGCCAGGTCGCGCTCGGCGCCCTCGGGCAGCAGCGAGCCGATCCTGGCCGTGCCGATCTCTCTGACGAGCTGGCGGAGCGCGGCGGTGAACGGAGCGTAGGCGAGGCCGTCGCTGGAGAGCTCGACGCAGCCGCCGAACAGCACGTGCGCGCCGTCGGCCGCCGCGCGCTCGGCGAAGCTCTGCACCAGTCGGGTCTTGCCGACCCCTGCTTCGCCGCCCAGCAGGACGGCGGTGGCCGCGCCCTTACGCGCCTCGTCGAAGGACTCCGTCAGGACGGTCAGCTCCGCTTCCCGCCCCACGAAGACGGGACTGACCGATCGACCTATCACGTCCTCAAGCATGGCATGCCCTTTAGAGAGGTTACGACCGGTTTAGGGGGGCTGTGGGGCCCGGCCGCGAGGGAGGATGCGGCCGGGCTCCTTGGGGGCGGTCACGACTTCCTGAACTTGCTGAAGAGCGAACGGTGGCGACGCTCGGACTCACCCGACTTCTGCGCCTCGCGTACTCGGCGGTGCATGGCCGCCGCCTGACGAAGCTCCTTGGCGTGGGACTGCATGAGCTGGTACTCAATTTCCGGGTTCACGGCCGGATCTCCTGTTTCTTCATGCGACTTGCTGACATGTTCAAGAATCCGGCTAAGGCCCACCCCGCCACATCGGGCGGATGCCCTATCTCTGCCGAACCATCGGCTTACGACTACCTAGGACACGCCTGGGGGCCGCCTTAGACCGGCGACGATGGTGCGCCGTGAAGCTATGGACGATCATCGTGGCGGCCTGCGTGCTCCTCATCGCGGACGCTCCCGCCGCAGCTCACGGACATGGGTGGCAGGTCTCGCTGATCGGCGAGACCGGTATGTGGGGCGGCTTTCGCGAGGTCTCCTCCGGCGGGCCGCAGGACGCGTGGGTGATACGTGCGGGGCTGCCTCCGCTGCGGTGGAACGGCGTGGAGTGGCACGGCGAGCCGGGTAAGGCGGGGCCGTACCTGGTCAGGCAGGCCGGGCAGGGCGTGACCTGGACCTTCACCGACGGCCCTGCCCGCGTGGACGTGCGGCGCATGGCGGAGGGCCAGTGGAGCAGGCTGCCGATCGAGGCCGAGTCCGCGCACGTGACCGCGGCGGTGGCCACGGGGGCCGACGAGTGCTGGGCGGCGGGGCTCAGGCTCTCGCGCGACGGTATGACTGACGGGCTCTGGCACTACGAGGGACAGGCGTGGCGCCCGGTCGCCGCCCCGCTGCCGATCAGCGACCTCGCCGCGGCTCCAGGCGGGCACGTCTGGGCGCTCAGCAGCCCGGGGGAGTCCAACCTCGGCTACGGGGGCGAGCGCGCCGCCTCGATCCTGCGCTGGACGGACGGGGAGTGGCTGCGCACCCCGATTCCGGCGATCGCGCTGCCCGAGGGCGGACACCTGGAACTGAACGACCTCGCCATGCCGTACGCCGGTCTCGGCTACGCGGTGGGGGCGATCACGGTGGGCGGCGCGCCGCTGGAGGCGGTGGTGCTGCGCTGGGACGGCGTCGCGTGGGAGCGGCTGCCTCACCGTCCCCCCGCGACCGCCTACACCCACGTGACCACGGACGGCGGCAGCGGGATATGGCTGGCAGCCGCGCGGACGGGGCTCCCTGGCGCGCTGGTGCGCTTCGTGGACGGCTCCTGGTCGCAGATCTCCGTCATGCCCGAGGGCTCCACGCACGCGGAGGTGCGGGGGCTGGCCAACGTTCCCGGCACCTCCCAGATGTGGGCCACGGTCGACGCGGGCGGCACGAGCGCGGTGCTTACCTACAGGTGAAACAGATGATGCTGACGAAAAACGAGCGAACATTCGGGCAGCTCCGGTTTGGAACTACCCATCCCGGTCGGCGATGCTGTGATGGTGTCAACTGTGACTACCTCGCTCGCGGACGTGGCCTCTTCGGACGCCACGCTGCGGGCCTTCCTGCACGGCCTTCCAGGTGTCGACCGGGTGGGCGCGGACCAGCGGGCGGCGATGCTCGGTACCCGCTCCATCAAGACGACCGCCAAGGCTCAGGCCATCGACCTGGCCATCTCGATGGTCGACCTCACCACCCTGGAGGGCGCCGACACGACCGGCAAGGTCCGGGCGATGTGCGCCAAGGCGATGCACACCGCTGAGGGTGCGCCCCGGGTGGCCGCCGTCTGCGTCTACCCCGACCTGGTCGCCGTCGCCGTCTCCGCGCTGAAGGGCTCGGGGGTGAAGGTCGCCTCGGTGGCGACCGCCTTCCCCAGCGGCCGTTCGTCCCTCGAGGTCAAGGTGAGCGACACCGCGCTGGCCGTGGCGGCCGGCGCCGACGAGATCGACATGGTGATCGACAGGGGCGCCTTCCTGTCGGGCGACTACCAGAAGGTCTTCGAGGAGATCGTCGCGGTGAAGGCCGCCTGCGGCGAGGCGCACCTGAAGGTGATCCTCGAGACGGGCGAGCTGGCGACCTACGACAACGTACGGCGGGCGTCGTGGCTGGCGATGATCGCCGGCGCCGACTTCATCAAGACCTCCACCGGCAAGGTGTCGCCCGCCGCGACGCTTCCCGTCACCCTGATCATGCTCGAGGCCGTGCGCGACTTCCGTGACGTCACGGGGCGCCAGGTCGGCGTGAAGCCCGCGGGCGGGATCCGCACGACCAAGGACGCCATCAAGAACCTGGTGCTGGTCAACGAGACCGTCGGCGACGACTGGCTGAGCCCCGACTGGTTCAGGCTCGGCGCCTCCTCCCTGCTGAACGACCTGCTCATGCAGCGCCAGAAGCTCGCCACAGGCCGGTACGCCGGTCCCGACTACTTCACCCTGGACTGATCGAGATGTTCGAGTACGCACCTGCGCCCGAGTCGCGCGATGTCGTGGACATCAAGCCGTCCTACGGGCTGTTCATCAACGGCGAGTTCGTCCCCGGCTCCTCCTCCTTCAAGACCGTCAACCCCGCGACCGAGGAGGTCCTGGCCGAGGTGGCCGTCGCCTCCTCCGACGACGTGGACCGCGCGGTCCAGGCCGCGCGCAAGGCCTTCGGGGTCTGGTCGTCGATGCCCGGGGCCGAGCGGGCCAAGTACCTCTTCCGTATCGCCCGCATCATCCAGGAGCGCGCCCGCGAGCTGGCCGTCCTGGAGTCGCTCGACAACGGCAAGCCCATCCGCGAGTCGCGGGACGTGGACGTGCCGCTGGTCGCCGCGCACTTCTTCTACTACGCCGGATGGGCCGACAAGCTGGCCTACGCCGGGTTCGGCGACAGGCCGCTCGGCGTGGCGGGCCAGGTCATCCCGTGGAACTTCCCGCTGCTGATGCTCGCGTGGAAGATCGCTCCGGCGCTGGCCTGCGGCAACACGGTGGTGCTCAAGCCGGCCGAGACCACGCCGCTGACCGCCCTGCTGTTCGCCGAGATCTGCCAGCAGGCCGACCTGCCGCCCGGCGTGGTCAACATCGTGACGGGCGCGGGCGAGACGGGCGCCGCGGTCGTCGCGCACCCCGACGTCAACAAGGTGGCCTTCACCGGCTCCACCGAGGTCGGCAGGATCATCGCGAGGACCGTCGCGGGCACGTCCAAGAAGCTCACGCTGGAGCTGGGCGGCAAGGCGGCCAACATCGTCTTCGAGGACGCAGCCATCGACCAGGCCGTCGAGGGCATCGTCAACGGCATCTTCTTCAACCAGGGGCACGTGTGCTGCGCGGGCTCGCGCCTGCTGGTGCAGGAGTCCGTGCAGGACCAGCTGCTCGACTCCCTGCGCAGGCGTCTCAGCACGCTGAGGCTCGGCGACCCGCTGGACAAGAACACCGACATCGGTGCGATCAACTCCGCCGACCAGCTGGCGAGGATCAGGCAGCTGTCGGACCTCGGTGAGCAGGAGGGCGCCTCGCGCTGGTCTCCCGCCTGCGAGCTGCCCGAGAAGGGCTTCTGGTTCCCGCCGACGATCTTCACCGGCGTGGCGCAGTCGCACAGCATCGCGCGCGAGGAGATCTTCGGTCCCGTGCTGTCGGTGCTGACCTTCCGCACGCCTGCCGAGGCCGTGGAGAAGGCCAACAACACTCCGTACGGCCTGTCCGCGGGCGTCTGGACCGAGAAGGGCTCGCGCATCCTGTGGATGGCCGACCGGCTGCGCGCCGGGGTCGTCTGGGCGAACACCTTCAACAAGTTCGACCCCACGTCCCCCTTCGGCGGTTACAAGGAGTCCGGTTACGGCCGGGAAGGCGGGCTCGCGGGGCTGGAGGCCTACCTTGACGTGTGATCATCGCCTGACCAGGAGGCGGACCAGGCGCGCTCAGGCCACCCGTGGCCACGCCTACGCCCGTACCGGGCGCCCGACCAGGACCGGCTGGTTCGCCCACCGCTGCGGGGTGAGCCGCTGCGGCCAGATCTTCGTTACCGTACGGCCGGCGGAGGAGAAGCGATGAGCAGGCTCAGCGTGCGCAAGACCTACAAGCTGTTCATCGGAGGGGCGTTCCCGCGCTCCGAGAGCGGGAGGTCGTACGTCGTGACGTCCCCGAAGGGCGACTTCCTGGCCAACGCCTCAAGGGCGTCGCGCAAGGACGCGCGTGACGCCGTGACGGCGGCGCGCAAGGCGTTCCCCGGATGGTCGGGGGCCACGCCGTACAACAGGGGGCAGATCCTCTACCGGATCGCCGAGATGCTGGAGGGGCGCCGGGGCCAGTTCGCCGAGGAGCTGCCTCTGGGCAAGAAGGCAGGGCTCGAGCAGGTCGACGCGGCCATCGACAGGCTGGTCTGGTACGCGGGCTGGTCCGACAAGATCGCTTCTGTCCGCGGGTCGGCCAACCCCGTGGCGGGGCCGTACTTCAACCTGTCCACGCCCGAGCCCTCGGGCGTGGTGGCCGTGATCGCCCCCTCGGATCCGCTGCTCGGGCTGGTCTCGGTCGTGGCTCCCGTCATCGTCACGGGTAACACCGCCGTCGTGGTGGCCTCGGAGAGCTCGCCGCTGGCCTCCATCACGCTGGCCGAGGTGCTGGCCACCTCCGACCTGCCGGGCGGCGTGGTCAACATCCTGACGGGGCACCAGGCCGAGCTGGCGCCCTGGCTGGCCGCGCACATGGACGTCAACGGGCTCGACCTCACCGGGGTCGCCGATCCCGACCTGGCGCTGAGGTGCGAGCAGGAGGCGGCCGAGAACCTCAAGCGGGTCATCCGCCCGAGCTCGCCCGACTGGTCGGCCGATCCCGGCATCCGCAGGATGACGGCGTTCATGGAGACCAAGACCGTCTGGCATCCCGCCGGAGTCTGATCGACGCATCGAAGGGGATCGGCGGCGTCTCTGACGCCGCCGGTCCCCTTCGGCGTTCTCTCCGCCGGTTTCATGGGCTATCGTAGTGATATCACTTCAATAGCAAGGGGACACGATGGAGAAAAGGGCCTTCCGGCTGAACGGGTTCCTCGTCCTCGCCGTGCTGATCGTGCTCGGCGTGGCCGCCGGCCTCGTGGGCGTCAACGCGGGCGAGATCGCGCTGATGGGACTGGGCCTGGCCTGGGTGGTTCTCGCCGTGGTGATCCTGACGGGCTTCACGGTGATCAACCCCAACGAGGCCAAGGTCGTGCAGTTCCTCGGCCGCTACGTCGGCTCGGTGGCCGAGGCGGGCTTCCAGTGGGTGCTGCCCTTCACCAGCAAGCGCAAGATCACGCTGCGGGTGCGCAACTTCGAGACCACCAAGCTCAAGGTCAACGACGCCGACGGCAACCCGGTGGAGATCGCCGCAGTGGTCGTCTACAAGGTCGTGGAGACCGCGCGCGCCACGTTCTCGGTCGACGACTACGAGGAGTACGTCGCGATCCAGTCGGAGGCCGCCGTGCGGCACCTGGCCACCACCCACCCCTACGACTCGCACGAGCCCGCCCGCACCAGCCTGCGTGACGGCGCCGAGGTCGCCACCGAGCTGACGACCGAGCTGCGCGACCGCACGGAGCTGGCGGGGGTCGAGGTGCTGGAGGCCCGCATCACGCATCTGGCCTACGCCCCCGAGATCGCCCAGGCTATGCTCGTGCGCCAGCAGGCCGCCCAGGTCGTCGCGGCTCGCACGAAGATCGTGGAGGGCGCTGTCGGCATGGTGCAGCTCGCGTTGGACAGGCTCGCAGCCGAGGGAGTCGTCGACCTCGACGAGGAGCGCAAGGCGCAGATGGTCTCCAATCTCCTGGTCGTGCTCTGCGGTGACCGGGCGACCCAGCCGGTGGTGAACGCCGGCAGCCTGTATGCCTGAGAAGAAGAAGCTCCTGCTCCGCCTCGACCCCGCGGTCTACGAGGCGATCGCGAAGTGGGCCGCCGACGACCTCAGAAGTGTCAACGCGCAGATCGAGTACGCGCTGCGCGCCGCACTCAAACAGGCGGGCAGGGAGCCCAGATCCTGATCGGGCCTGGCCCCGGCCTCTGGTGAACGCCTCCCCGTGGGGCCAGAATCGGTTCATGGTGTGGGCAGGCAGGTCCGCGATCGAGATCGCGGAGGCCGTACGCCAGGGGGAGGCCACGGCCACCGCGATCGCCGACGACCTTCTCCACGCGGTCGGCGCGGACGGCGAGCGCCTGGCCGACGAGGCGCGTGCCGTACAGAAGAGGGCCGATCTCCATGAGCTGCCGCTGGCGGGGGTGCCCGTGGCGGTGGCTCCGGCCGGGGAGCGGCCCGCGCACGCGAGATTGCGGGCGGCGGGCGCGCTGCTCGTCGAGACGGGACGGCCCTGCGCGGAGGACGTGGCGGCGGGGCTGGTGCCGCTCGCGCTCGGGAGTGACGAGTTCGGCTCGCTGCGCACACGGGCCGCCTGCCACGGGGTGCTCGCGCTCAAGCCAGGAAGGGGAGTGATCCCCGAGGCCACGCGCGAGTGGCGGGAGTGGGCTCCCCTCGCCCGCACGGCCGAGGACCTGGCGCTGGTGCTGTCGGTGCTCGCGGGCGAGCCCGAGCTGGCCTCGGCCTGGCGCGATCCCGGCCCCGCAGGACAGTGGGGCCTTCCCGACTTCGAGGACGACGACTGGCTGCTCAGGCCGCCCCGTGGCGTCCCGCCCAGGCGCTCGGGCCTGCGCGTCGCCGCCGCTCCCCAGCCGCTGCCTCGAGGGCTCGGGGTACGAGCCGGCTTCAGGGCGGCGGTCGCGGCGGCAGCCGAACGCCTGCGGGAGGCGGGGCACACGGTCGTCGACCATCCCGCCAGGCTGCCCTCCTTCCTCGTCCTCGCCACGATCGCCGGCGGGCGCTCCCCTGGCCGCGTGCGAGAGAGGGGCGGCGGACTGGGACGCCGTAGTCGCGAGCGCTGGCGCGACTACGGCGCCGACCAGTGGTTCGGCGACGCCGACGTGCTGATCGTGCCCGCGCTCGCCGCCCTTCCCCTGCCCGTGGGCAGGACACGCCTGCGCGACATCGCCGTCGTGGCTCCGTGGAACCTGTCGGGCTGGCCCGCGCTCTCCCTGCCCTTCGGCGCCCGTCCTGGAGGCGTGCAACTCGTCGCTCCTCCGGGCTCCGAGCCGCACCTGCTGCTGCTCGCCGCCCAGCTCGCCTGACTTCCTTACGGCAGCCTGCACCTGACAGGTGTACCTCCAGCAGGGCGCTGGTCGGCCGATCGCGTCCGCACCACGCTGGTCGGCATGACGAACGACACCTCACTGGGCGCCCGCGGCCGGCTGATCCTCATCACACTGTGCGGCGCCACCTTCATGACAGGACTCGACTACTCGATCATCACCGTGGCGCTCCCCGCGATCGGCAGGGACCTCGGCTTCGCCACCGCTTCGGGGCTGCAGTGGGTGGTGACGGCCTGCCTGCTGCCCACGGCGGCGTTGATGCCGCTGTTCGGCAGGGCCTCCGACGTCGTGGGACGGCGAAGGCTGTTCATGGCAGGGGTGGTCGCCTTCATGGCCTTCTCCCTAATGGCGGCGCTCGCCGCGCTCCCCGGCGTGCTGGTCACCGCGAGGGCGGGGCAGGGCGTGGCCGCGGCCATGATCGGTCCGACCGCGCTCGCGTTGATGACCTCCGCCTTCCCCGAGGGGCCGAGGAGGGTCAGGGCCATGGGGGTGAACGGCGCGCTGCTCTCGCTCGGCTTCGTGATCGGCACGATCGGCGGCGGCCTCATCACCTCGGGGCTGAACTGGCGATGGACGATGCTGATCCTCATGGCGATCGGCGCCCTCGTGCTGCTCGGCGCGGTGAGCGTCGTGCGGGAGAGCGAGAGCGGGAGCC
This sequence comes from Nonomuraea roseola, assembly GCF_039535395.1. Lineage (NCBI taxonomy): Bacteria > Bacillati > Actinomycetota > Actinomycetes > Streptosporangiales > Streptosporangiaceae > Nonomuraea > Nonomuraea roseola. The sequence continues at coordinate 2,147,497 of NZ_BAAAXC010000015.1, read as the reverse complement.
TCGCCAGGCTCGACGTGCCCGGCGCCGTCCTGGCGAGCGCAGGGCTGTTCGCGCTCGTCTACGGCATCTCGGCGGGCTCGTGGCTCTCCGTGGGAGCCTCGGTCGTGCTCCTCGGCCTGTTCCTGGTGGCCGAGGGCAGGCATGTCGCCCCGCTCGTGCCGCTCGGGCTGCTGCGCCGTACGACGGTGAAGTGGGGGATGACGCTCGGCCTGGTCACGTTCGGGATGTGCGGAGGGGCGACGTTGCTGCTCAGCATCCACATGCAGGACGTCCTGGGGTACTCGGCGCTGCAGACGGGGCTGGGCTTCCTCGGGGAGGGCGTCGCGGCGTTGGCGGCGGGGGCCTTCGCGGCCCGTCTGATGTCCACGATCGGCACCGTGCGGGTGCTCACCGCCGGGCTGGCCGTCCAGGCCGTGGGAACGGCCGCGATGGTGTTCCTGCCGGTCAGCGGCGGCATCGGAGTGTTGCTCGCGACATCGGCCGCGATGGGGTTCGGGCACGTGCTCGCCGTGGTGGCCACCATCACGACGATCACCTCAGGTCTCTCCGACGACGATCAGGGGGTGGCGGGGAGCCTGGCGCAGATGCCCACGTTCGTGGGGGCGATCGGCGTGGCGGCGCTGACCGCCGTCGCCGCCGCCCGCTCGGCCGCGCTCGCGCCCGAGGCCACGGCGTCAATGGCGACGCTCGGCGGACTGCACGCGGCCTTCCTGGTGGCGGGGGCGGTCGCGCTGCTGGGCGCCCTCGCGGCTCCGCTGGTGCTCGCGCGCCCCGCCGACCGGCTCGTGACGGCCTGAGCGGATCAGGCCTGAGCGGATCAGCTGTGAGCGGGTCGGGCGGCCTCAGCGTCGGGAGGCCTCAGCGTCGGGCGGCTCAGCGGGTCAGCTCGGCGGCGAGGGCGCGGAGGCGGGCGGCGGAGGGAGAGCCGGGGGCCGGCTGGAACAGCGTGACGCCCTGGCCTTCGTCGTCGGGCGTGCGGAGGAACTCGGCGGTGAGGGACAGGACGCCGTGCTCGGGATGCAGGTGGTCGCGCGCGATGGAGGCGCAGTTGCTGACAGGGTGCTCGGTCCACAGGCGCGCGAAGTCGGGGCTGAGCTCGAGCAGCTCGTCGACCAGAGCGGTCAGGCCCTCGTCGCCGGGGAAGCGGCCGAGTGAGCCGTGCAGGTAGGCGACGTCGTCGCGCGCCTTCTGCGTCCAGTCGGCGTACAGGCCGCGGGTGAACTCCTGGTCGAGGAAGTCCATGCGGACGAAGTTCGGCAGCTCGGGGCCCTCGAACTCCCAGTGCGGCGCGAAGAGGGCGTGGGCGAGGCGGTTCCAGGCCAGGACGTCGCCCCTGCGGCCCACCGCCCACGCCGGCACCTCGGTCATGGACTCCACCATCAGCCTGATCCCCTGGCGCAGCCGCTCGGGCGCGGCCCTCCTGGGACCCGAGGCCGCCGCGCGGGCCAGGCGGTGCAGGTGGGCCAGCTCGTCGTCGTCGAGGTCGAGCACGCGGGCGATGGCGTCGAGCACCTCGGCCGACACGTTGGGGCTCTGGCCCTGCTCCAGGCGGGTGTAGTAGCCGACACTGACACCGGCGAGCGGGGCCAGCTCCTCGCGGCGCAGGCCGGGGACTCTGCGGTGCCTGACGCCTTCCGGCAGGCCCAGCGCTTCGGGGGTCACCCTCGCGCGGCGCGAACGCAGGAACTCGCCGAGGGCGGAGCTTGGATACATGCCTCCTTTCTAGCCCTGGCGGGGTTTGGCCCGGCGGGTCGGGGTCGCGGTGAGCGGGTCCTCAGGCCACGGGTGCTTGGGATAGCGGCCCCTCAGCTCGGCGCGGACCGAGCGGTAGCCCTCGCGCCAGAACGAGGCCAGGTCCGCGGTCACGGCCGCGGGACGGCCCGCGGGCGAGAGCAGGTGGATCAGCAGCGGGACGCCCGCGATGCGCGGGGCCTCCTGCCAGCCGAACAGCTCCTGCAGCTTGACGGCCAGCACCGGCTGCTCGCCCGAGTAGTCGATGCGGATCCGCGAGCCGCTCGGCACCTCCAGATGCGAGGGCGCGTCGTCCTCCAGCCGCCGGCTCCACGGGACGAGGCGCTTGAGCGCCGCCACCACGTCGAGTCGTTCGAGGTCGGCGCGGCGGCGGGCCCGGGACAGCTCCGGCTCGAGCCACCGGTCGGCCAGGCCGATCAGGTCGTCCATGGAGGGCCAGGGCTCGCCGATGGCGCGGTGGCAGAAGGCCATCCTCTCCCTGAGCGCGACGGCCTCGCGGGTCCAGGTGAGGATCTCCTCGGTGCGCAGCCCTTCCAGCAGGGCCGCGCGGACGTCGGCGTCCCTCAGCGGGGTCGCCGACAGCTCGATGGCGCCCAGGCGCTCGATCACGCGGGCGGAGACGTCGCCGCGCCGCTCGCCCGGCGGCACGCGCCAGACGACCTCTTCGCGTACGGTCACCGGCACGGCCAGCCTTGCGGTCGGCTCGTCGATGACGACGGCCTGCCTGATCCTGGCGGAGGCGGCGCCGGTGGGACGGTCGGCGACGGCGATGGCCAGCCATTCGGCGGTGGCGAGCCTGGAGCCCTCAGGGAGCTGGGCCTGGGTGCCCGAGGCCATGAGGTAGGCGCCGCCCCTCCTGCGGGCCACGCGTTCGGGGAAGGCCATCGCGACGGCCAGTCCGGCGGCGGCGTCGTCAGGCCCCTTGACGGGCTCCTTGGTCAGGCGTCTGACCTCGCGGAGCCAGCGGGGGTCGTTGTCGCGCCTGGCCCTGCGCCAGATCTCGACGAGGTCGTCGCCCGCTTCGCGGGGCAGCTGCTCGGACAGGAGCGCGACGACCTCGGCGGCGCGGGGGCCGCCGTCGATGAGGGCTCTGGCCAGGCGGGGATGCACGCCGGCGAGCGCCATCCGCCGTCCCCTCCCGGTTACCCGCACGGCTGTCACGTCGTCGCCCGCGGGCCCGCCTCCCGCACCGACGGCCTCCTCGGCCGGAGACGCCGCTCTCTCGGAAGGCTCCTGGGGTGCCGGGGTGGCGGGGGCGGGGGTGAGGGCGCCGAGGGTGAGCAGTGTGCGGGTGGCGGCGGACATCGCGGCGCGCGGGGGGCGGGTCGAGGAGCGCGAGGCCGGCGGCGCCTGGCGCGCCCCAGCAGGCCGCCTGCAGCGCGAACCCCGTCAGGTCGGCCAGCGCGATCTCGGGGGGCGCGTGCGGCGCGAGGCGGGCATGGGCGGCGGCCGTCCAGCACCGGTAGACGGTGCCGGGACCTTCGCGTCCTGCCCGTCCCGCCCGCTGGTCGGCGGAGGCCCGCGAGACGTGCACGGTGGTCAGCGAGCCGAGCCCTCTGGCGTGGTCGGTCCTCGGCTCCCTCGCCAGCCCCGAGTCGACCACCACGCGGACGCCGGGCACGGTGAGGCTCGACTCGGCGACGGAGGTGGCGAGGACCACCCTGCGCGTGGAGGAGGGCCTGAGCACGGCGTCCTGGACGCGGGCCGGGGCCTGGCCGTGCACCTGGAGGACGTTCAGGTCCTGCAGCATCCCCGCGACGCGGGTGATCTCGCCGACTCCCGGCAGGAAGCACAGCACGTCGCCCTCGTGGGTGGCCAGCGCCCGCCGTACGACGTCGGCGACGTGGGCCAGCAGCGCGGGATCGACGCGCAGGCCGTGCGGCGGCACGACAGGACGGGCGGGCGGCGCCCAGACGATCTCGACGGGGTGGGTGACGCCGGAGGCGGAGACCACGGGGGCGTCGCCGAGCAGCCGCGACCACGGCGCGGTGTCGGCGGTCGCGGAGGCGGCCACCAGGCGCAGGTCGGGCCTGAGCGTCTCGCGGACGTCCAGCAGGAACGCCAGCGCGGTGTCGGCGTCGAGGTGTCGCTCATGGCACTCGTCGATCATGACCACGTCGACGCCGGGAAGCTCCTGATCGCGCTGGAGGCGCTGCAGGAGCACGCCCGTGGTGACGACCTCCACGCCCTTCCTGGCCCCCGTGCGGCGCTCGCCCTTGATGGTGTAGCCGACGTCCATCCGGTGTGCGGCGGCCCGTACGGCCAGCCGCCTGGGCTCGGCGACCACGACCCGCAGCCCCGCATCGGCCAGCGCGAGCGGGACCACGGTCGTCTTGCCGGTGCCTGGCGGGGCGGTCAGGACGGCGCAGCCGCCCTTCTCCAGCACGTCGATCAGGTCGGGCAGGGCCGCGTGGATGGGCAGCATCAGAGCGTGGCGCCGAGGACCGAGTCGAGCAGGCCGGGGAAGCGGGCGTCGAGGTCGTCCCTGCGCAGCGTCATGAACTTCTGCCTGCCCTCCTGACGGCTCGAGACGACCCCCGACTCGCGCAGCACCCGGTAATGGTGGGACATCGTCGACTTGTGCAGCCCGATCTCGTCGCCGACCCCTCTGCACGTGAGCTCTCGCTGCACCGCCAGGCGGGTGACGACCTCGAGGCGCGCCGGATCCGAGAGCGCGTGCAGCACCTCGGTGAGCTGGATGTCTTCGGTCGCCGGTTGTGGGAGCACACGCATCCCTCCAGCCTGCCTCTCGATTTGAAAGTTTGACAACAGTCCAACAATAGGCGAGTTTTGTCCTCATGACCCCCAAGCTCTACGCCCTGGCCCTTGGGAACTTCGCCGTGGGCACCGGCATGTTCGTCACGGCGGGGCTGGTCCTGCCGATCGCGGGCGACCTGAGCATCTCGCCGTCGGCCGCCGGCCAGCTCATGACCGTCTTCGCCCTGGCCTACGCCCTGCTCTCACCCGTACTGGCGGCGCTGACCGCGAAGCTGTCCAAACGGCGGCTGCTGCTCATCGGCCTCGGCGTGCTCGCCGCCGGAAACGCGCTGACGGCGCTCTCGCCCACCTTCGGCCTCATGCTGGGCACCAGGGTGATCGCCGCGGCGGGCGCGGCGATGGTCACCCCCGTGGCCTCCGCCGTCGCCACCGCCCTGGTCGGCCCCGAACGGCGGGGCCGCGCGCTCGCGCTGGTGATGGGCGGGCTGACCGTGGCCTCGGCGATCGGCGTGCCGCTCGGCACCTGGATGGGCGACGTGGCGGGATGGCGCTCGGCGCTGTGGCTGGTGGTCGGCCTGGCCGCCGTCGGGTTCGCCGCCGTCGCCCTGGTGGTTCCCGACGTGCGCCTGCCCGCCTCCACCAGGATCAGGGATCGCTTCACGCCGCTGGCCGACCGCGGTGTGCTGGCCGTCCTGCTGACGCAACTGCTGATCTTCGCCGGGGGCTTCAGCGCCTACACCTACCTCGGCTCGCTGATCGATCTGCCGCTGGCCGCGGTGCTGTGGGCGTGGGGGGTCGGCGGCGTGGTCGGCAACGCGGTCGGTGGACGCCTCACCGACGCCTACGGTCCCCGCCGCATGGTCTTCCTCGGCATCGCGGGGGCGACCGTGCTGATGGCCCTGCTCCCTGTGGCCAACCTCAACCTCGGCGTCGCCCTCGTGTGGGCCTTCGTCTGGGGTGCGCTCGGCTGGTTGATCGGTCCCTCGCAGCAATACAGGACGGTCGCCGCGGTGCCGGGCAACGTCCCGGTCGGGCTCGGGCTGCTGGCCTCGAGCCAGTACTTGGGACTGTTCGTGGCGGGCATCGCCGGAGGGCTCGCCCTCGAGTGGTACGGCAGGACGGGCGTGATCGTGCTGGCCAGCGCCCTCGGCGTGGTGACGCTGCTGTTCACGATGGCCACCTACCCGGCCGTCACCCGTAGACCAAAGACGGATGTCGCCGTGTGAGGCCCCTGCCCAGAATGGGAGCGTGACCGATCCACGTGAGGAGCCCGCCCCGTTCGGCGCAGTGGTGCTGCTGACGACGCTGTCGGCGGTGGCGGTGATGGCGCTCGACCACTTCCTGCCCCAGCAGCTGAACGCGAAGATGCTGCTGTTCGGGCCGATCGCCCTGGTGGCGTTCGAGGTCGTCGTGCACGAGGTGTGGTGGCGGCGCTGGTGGGGCGCGATCCCCGGCGCCGTCGTCGGCCTGGTCGTCTACTTCGAGGGGCGGCAGATGGTGGGGGAGCCGGTGGCCTACGTGGCCGCCTGGGCCCTGTTCGCGGTGATCTTCTGCCTGGCGAGCAGGGTCACGCTGGGATCCAGCCCAACGACACCGCGGCGATGACGAAGACGCCCAGCAGGATGCGGTAGATGACGAAGCCGGTGAACCTGTGCGTGCTGATGTACTTCAGGAACCAGGCCACCGCCGCGTAGCCCACCACGAACGAGATGACCGTGGCCAGGATGGTCGGGCCCCAGTCGGGGGTGCCGTGGCCGCCGATCTCGAACAGCTCCAGCGCACCCGACGCGAGCACCGCGGGGATGGCCAGCAGGAAGGAGTACTTCGCGGCCTCCTCGCGCCGGTAGTCGAGCAGCAGCCCCGCGGTGATCGTGCCGCCGGAGCGGGAGACGCCGGGGATGAGCGCGAGCGACTGCGCCAGGCCGAAGAGCAGGGCGTGGGTGAAGGACAGGTGCTTCTCGAGCGTCAGCTTGGTGCGGGCGGTGCGGTCGGCGATCCAGAGGATGACGCCGAAGACGATCAGCGTGGTGCCGATCAGTCGCAGGTCGCGGAAGACCGTCTCGATCTGGTCCTTGAACGTGACCCCGAGGATGGCGATGGGCAGCGTGCCGACGATCACGTACCAGCCCATGCGCGCGGGGAAGGCGCCGCGCAGCGAGGGCGTCCACAGGGAGCGGGTCCAGGTGGAGATGATCTCCCAGAGCTCCTTGCGGAAGTAGATGAGGACCGCGGCCTCGGTGCCGAGCTGGATGACGGCCGTGAACGCGGCTCCAGGGTCGTCCCAGCCGAAGAAGGCCGAGACGACCCTGATGTGCGCGCTCGACGAGATCGGCAGGAACTCCGTGAGCCCTTGGAGCAACCCGAGGACCACCGCTTCGAACCAGCCGATCACGAGACGCACCTTCCGTTGAAAAGACGACGAGGTGAGGCTACTGGACCTTACGGGGGCCCAGGAGCTGCTCTCGCAGAGCGGTCAACTGGTGTGAATACTCCACCGATCGGTTCTCGTCGAGGGAGTCGACGGCCAGGAGCAGGGCGTCGGCCACGATCATGCCGGTCAGTGGCTCGGCGGTGATGCCGGTGGGGGTGTGGGGCGCCGAAAGGACGGCCTCGACACTGCCGGAGAAAGCCGCGCCCAGCTCGTCGGAGACCAGCACGACGCCCGCGCCGACCGCGCGGGCCCTGTCGATCAGCACCTCGATCTCGCGCAGCCGCCGCCCCGGCTGGAAGATGACCACGGCGTCGCCGTGCCCGAGCCAGAGCAGTTCGTCGGCCAGCGCGAAGCCGGTCGCCGAGATGGGTCGGGCGCGGTGGCCCCGGCGGCCGAGCTTGAGCGCCAGGTGGCGGGCGGCGGGCTCGGAGGCCCCCGCGCCGTAGACGAGCACCGAGCCTGCGGCCGCCACGACGGAGACCGCGCGGGTGAAGACCTCCTGGTCGAACAGGCGCTTGCAGTGCTCGATGCGCTCGAAGGCCTCGTCGAAGACCCTCGCCCAGATGTCGGACAGGTCGTGGCCGACGTGGCTGATGCGCTGCTGCAGCCGTATGTCGGGGGCGACGGCCGAGCTGAACTCGGCCGCCAGCGCCCGCTTGAGACCGGGCAGGCCGCCGAAGCCGAGCCGCTGCATGGTCCTGATCACGGTGGCGTTGCTGGTGCCCGTGGCCGTGCCGAGCTCGGCGGCGCTGGCGAAGAGGATCTGCTCGGGCGCCGCGGAGATCAGGTACTGGCAGACCGCGCGCTCGGCGGGGGACAGCTCCTCCCACACCTGCCGGACCACAGCTCTGAGCTGCTCGATCGGACTCTGTGAATTTTCCATTACGGCTATTGACTCCTGCGTAACGCTCATTACCCTGGCTTCAGAAACCCGCGTTACAGAGTTCTGCGGTCTCTGGAACGCACATTACATGGCCCGCCAGGTCCAAGGAGCACCATTGAGCCTCACCTCTCTGCCCCTCGTCGAGATCTCGGGCGCACCGCGAGAACGCGGCCGCCAGTACGGCGAGCAGACGCGCGAGCTGATCGAGAGGGCGCTGGCCTACTACGCGGAGGCGTTCGCCCATTCCAGCGGCCTCACCTGGGAGCAGGTCACGCAGCGAGCGGGGCGCTGGGTCGCGCCGTCCAGGGCCTTCGCCCCCGAGCTGGTGGAGGAGATGGAGGGCATCGCCGAGGGCGCGGGCGTCTCCTTCCTCGACATCCTGGCGCTCAACGCGCGCGGCGAGATCATCTACGACAGCACGTTCGGCTCGATGGAGCCCGACGGCTGCACCTCCTTCGCCCTGCTGCCTGAGGCGTCGGGCGACGGCCACGTCTACGCGGGCCAGAACTGGGACTGGCGCAGCGGCGTCGCCGACACCGTCATGGTCCTGCGCGTGGTCCAGCCGGGCAGGCCGACGGTCATCATGCACGTCGAGGCGGGGCAGGTCGGGCGGCAGGGGGCCAACTCGGCGGGCATCGCGCTCAACGCCAACGGGCTCGGCGGCAGGTTCGACGACTCCGTGGGGGTGCCGCAGACGCTCGTCAGGCGGCGCGTGCTCGACAGCGACAACCTCAACGCCGCGCTCGAGGCGCTCACCAGGTCGCGCGCCCACATCGCCAGCAACGCGCTGGTCACCCACCGCGACGGCTTCGCCATCGACCTGGAGACGACGCCCGGCGCGGTGGGCTGGATGTACCCGGCAGAGGGGCTGCTCGTCCACGGCAACCACTACCAGGCGTTCATGCCGCCGCAGCTGGCCGCCACCTACAGGCCGGGCTCGGCCGACTCCCTCTACCGGGTGCCGCGCGCGGAGTCGGGGCTGCGGGCCGTACGGCACGCCTCGGGTCGCGACGAGGCGCGCAAGCTCATCCACACCGCGATGTCCGACCACCTCGGCCACCCCGAGTCACTGTGCACCCACCCCGACGAGGGCCAGCCCGCCGTGAAGCGGTGGGCCACCCTGCTGTCGAGCTGCGTCGACCTCACCACGGGCGACTACCTGATCGCTGCGGGCACGCCCTGCGACCACGAGTACGAGCGCGTCCCATGGAACCTCTACGACGGAGACACCCTGTGAAGAAGATTCTGGCCCTCGTGGGCCTGATCGGCGTCACCGCCGCCTGTGGCGCACCCGCGGCCACGACGAAGGCGCCCGACGTGGCCAAGCTGACCCTGGTCGACCAGACACCCAAGGCCAAGGGCGCGCTGGAGAAGGCCACATGGCTGCTGGGCGAGGAGCCCGGCACCCTCGACCTCGACAGTGACGGCGGCACGCCCAACCGCACGATCATGGCCAACGTCTGCGAGCGCCTCATGCAGACCCAGCCCGACATGACGATCAAGCCATGGCTGGCGGAGAAGGCCGAGCAGCCCGACCCCAAGACCCTCGTGTTCACGATCAGGAAGGGCGTCACCTTCCACGACGGCAGCCCGCTGACGGCCGACGACGTCGTGTGGAGCCTCCAGCGGCACGCCGGTGAGGGGATGAACGAGTCCGACGAGTTCGAGGACGTCGACGCCGTCGCCAAGGTGGGCGACGACCAGGTCAAGGTCACCTTCAAGAAGGCCAACGCGCTGTTCATCCAGGCGATGGCCGGCGACGCGGGCATCGTGCTCAACAAGAAGGTCGTCGACGGGCTCGGCAAGGACTACGGCACGCCCGGCCATCCCGACGCCTGCTCGGGGCCCTACAGGCTCGCCGAGTGGAAGTCGGGCACCGAGATCACGATCGACCGCTTCGACGGCTACTGGAACAAGGACGTCAAGCCGCTGACCAAGGCCGTCACCTTCAGGTGGGCCGACGACGGCGCCATGGTCAACAGCCTCACCACGGGAGCGGCCGACGGCGCCTACCTCGCGGAGACGGGCCCCGCCGTCGCGCTGGCGAAGAACCCGGCGGTCAACGTCGCCTACGGGCCGACGACCAGGGTGTTCGTGCTGCTGCCCACCGATCGGGGCGTGCTCAAGGACGCGAAGATCCGCAGGGCGCTCTCACTGGCCGTCGACAGGGCGGGCGTCGCCAAGTCGGGCTTCGCCGGGCTGGCCAGGCCGTGGAAGGTGCCCGTCGGCGCGGGCGCCTGGTCCTACGAGAAGCAGAGCTTCCAGAGCGCCTACGACCAGCTCCAGGGCGCGCCCGCCGCGCCCGACCTCGAGGCGGCCAAGAAGCTCGTGCAGGAGGCGGGCGCACCGCAGACCCCGATCGTCGTCGCCTCCGACGGCGACCAGGCCCGCTCGGTGATCGCCAACGCGGTCGTCGACGCGGCCACGAAGATCGGGCTCAAGGCGGAGATCAAGACGATCCCCGGCTCTGAGTTCGGCACCTTCTACACCGACAAGGACAAGCGGGCACAGGTCGATCTGGTGCCCGACGACTGGTACATCACCAAGAACGACCCCATCGGCTTCTACGACAACGGCCTGAGCGGCTCGTCGAACAACTGGGTCGGCTTCAGCTCGCCCGAGTACGACGCGCTGGTGGCCAAGGCGCTGGAGACGACCGACGCGGCGGCCCGCGCCAGGCAGGTGATCGAGCTGCAGCAGCGCTTCACCTCCGACATGGTGTGGATCTCGCTGGTCGAGGTGCCCTCCACGGTCGTGCTCGGCGGCAAGGTGACGGGCCCGCCCGCCTCCATGACGTACTTCGGCTACCCGTGGGCCGTCGACCTGGGGGCGAAGGGCTGACATGGTGACACGCGTGGCCCGCAAGGTGGCGGGCCTGGTGGCGACCTTGCTGGCCACGTCGTTCGTGATCTTCGGGGCCGCCTACGCAGCCCCCGGCGATCCCGTCACGTTCCTGGCGGGCGGCAAGGAGAACCTCACCCCCGAATACCTCGCGGCGATCAGGGCGCAGTACCACCTGGACGACCCCTTCGTCGTGCAGTACCTCAGGTGGCTCGGCGACGCGCTCACCGGCGACCTCGGCCGCTCGCTGAAGTACAACGACCAGGTGGGCGACCTGCTGACGGCCAGGGTGCCGACCACGCTCGGCCTGGTGGCCTACGCGGCGGTGCTGTTCGTGGTGTTCGGCGTCGCGCTCGGCGTGCTGGCCGCCGTGCGCGGCGGCCGCACCGACGCGGCGGTCGTGGCCGGCACCACGTTCGCCACCTCGGTGCCGCCGTTCGTGGTGGCCACCGCGCTGATCTCGCTGTTCGGCGTGCAGCTCGGCTGGTTCCCCGTCGGCGGCGGAGGGTCGCTGTGGCACCTCACGCTGCCGGCGGTCACGCTGGCGCTCGGCGCGCTCGCCATCATCAGCAGGGTGACCCGCCAGGCGATGGTCGAGCAGCGCGAGCTCGACCACGTCACCGTCGCCCGCGCCTCGGGGCTGTCCGAGCGGCTGATCGTGGTCCGCCACGTCTTCCGCGGCGCGCTCGGGCCCATCGTCACGATGTGCGGCCTGGTCACCGCGGGCCTGCTCGCGGGCACGGTGACCGTCGAGAGCGCCTTCCAGCTGAGCGGCGTCGGCACGCTGCTGGTGGGTGCCATCAACACCCACGACTTCCCCGTGACCCAGGCGGTGCTGCTGCTCATGGTCACCGCCTACATCGCGGTCACCACGCTGGTCGAGCTCGTCCAGCCGCTGATCGACCCGCGAGCGAGGAGCAGGTCATGACCCTTGTCGCGACCACCATGCCCTCGGCCAGGCGACCGCTGGGCTTCCAGCTCGCCGCCGCCTTCCTCGTGCTCGTCGTGGCGGGGGCGGTGCTGGCCCCCGTGGCCGCGCCGTACGCGCCCGGCGCCGTCGACTTCGACGCGACGCTGTCCCCGATGTCGCCCGCGCACCTGCTCGGAGCCGACCAGTCGGGCCGCGACCTGCTCTCCAGGATCCTGTACGGCGCGCAGACCTCGCTGATCGGCCCGCTCGCGCTGCTGGCCATCGCCTCGGTGCTCGGCGTCGCGCTCGGCACCGCGGCCGCCTGGTGGCGCGGCTGGGTCGACGCGCTGGTCTCGCGGGTGACCGACGTGATGTACGCCTTCCCCGGGCTGCTGTTCGTGGTGCTGGTCGTGGCGGTCTTCGGCAACGGCGTCACCACGGCGGTCGTCGCGCTCGGCCTGGCCTACACGCCGACGATCGCCAAGTACACCAGGGCGATCGCCGTCACCGAGTGCGCCAAGCCGTACATCGACGCCTACCGGGTGCAGGGCATGAGCGGGTTCACGATCTGCGTGCGCTACCTGGTGCCCAACATGGCCCGCGCGATCGTCGGCTACCTCGTCGTGCTGTTCGGCGAGGGGCTGATGAGCCTGGCCACGCTGAGCTTCCTGGGCTTCGGCGCGCAGCCGCCCTCCTCCGACTGGGGCCTGATGGTCAAGGAGGGGCAGGCGGCGATGGTGCAGGGCGCCTTCCTGCCCGTGCTCGTCCCCGGCGCGGCGATCGCGCTGGTCGTCGTGTCGTTCAACGTGATCGGGGTCAGGCTCGCTGACCGGCTGGCCGCGAGGAGACCGTGATGCTGCTGGAGATCAGGAATCTCACGATCGAGGCGGGCGGCAACCGGCCGATCCTGCGCGACGTGGCGTTGAGCGTGGCCCGCGGCGAGGTCGTCGGGCTGGTCGGCGAGTCGGGCTCGGGCAAGTCCACGATCGCCCGCGCGGTGCTCAGGTTGCTTCCGCAGAACGCGGCGGCGCGTGGCGAGGTGCTGGTCGAGGGCCAGGACGTGCTCTCGCTCGACGACGGGGGGCTGCGCTCGCTGCGGGCCGCCACGGTGTCGATGATCTATCAGGATCCGCGCTCGTCGCTGAACCCGGTGCGCAGGATCGGCGACTTCCTCACCGAGCGCATGGTCCACACGCTGGGCCGCGGCAGGAAGGAGGCGCGCGGGCGGGCGCTCGAACTGCTGGCCGCCGTCGGCATGCGCGATCCCGAGCTGCGCATGCGGCAGTACCCGCACGAGCTGTCCGGCGGCATGCTCCAGCGGGTGGTGATCGCCGCGGCCCTGGCGGCCGACCCCGCGCTGCTGCTGGCCGACGAGGCCACCAGCGCGCTCGACGTCACCACCCAGGCCGAGACGCTGGCGCTGCTGCGCGGCGTGCAGGCCGAGCGCGAGCTCGGCATGCTGTTCATCACCCACGACCTGCACCTGGCCGCCGCCTACTGCGACCGGATCTACGTGCTCTACGCCGGAACCGTGGTGGAGTCGCGGCCCGCGTCCGCGCTGTTCGCCGATCCCCGCCACCCCTACACGGCAGGGCTGCTGGCCTGCACCCCCGAGCTGGGCGACCCCCGGCCGATCAAACCGATTCCCGGCAGGCCGCCCTCGCTCGACGACGCCTTCGACGGCTGCCCCTTCGCGCCCAGGTGCGCGCACGCCGTGGCGGCCTGCGCCTCCTCGCCTCCGCCGAGCGTGGCGGTCGAGGGCGGCTCGGCGGCCTGTCATCTGATCAAGGAGGAGGCGCCCGCATGCTGACCGTCGAGAGGCTGCGCAAGACCTACCCCGGCACGGTCGCCGCGGACGACGTCTCCTTCTCCCTGCCCAGCGGCGGTGCACTGGGGCTGGTCGGGGAGTCGGGCTCGGGCAAGACGACCGTGGCCCGCATGCTCGTCGGCCTGGTCACGCCCGACTCGGGCACCGTCACCGTCGACGGGCAGGTCAGGGAGCTTCGCGAGCGGGGCCGTACGGCGCGGCTGCGCAGGGCCCGCGAGATCCAGATGGTCTTCCAGGACCCTTATGTCTCCCTCGACCCCAGGCTCAGCGCCGCCGAGTGCCTGCACGCGGTGCTCAGGCTGCACGGCAAGGACCGTTCGCGCGCGGCGGCCCTGCTCGACCAGGTCGGGCTGGGCAGCCGCGAGGCGGGCGCACGGCCCCACCAGCTCAGCGGCGGGCAGCGCCAGCGGCTCGCCATCGCCAGGGCGCTGGCCGTCGAGCCCTCGGTGCTGGTGCTCGACGAGGCGGTGGCCGCGCTCGACGTCTCCATCCAGGCCCAGATCCTCGACCTGCTGGCCGAGGTCCGCCGCGAGTCGGGGGTGGCGCTGCTGTTCGTCAGCCACGACCTGGCCGTCGTCAGGCACCTGTGCGACGACACGCTGGTGCTGCACAGGGGCAGGGTGGTCGAGAGCGGCCCCGTCGCCCGGGTGCTCGAGGAGCCCGAACACCCCTACACCCGGCTGCTGCTGGCCTCGGTGCCGCAGCCAGGCTGGGATCCTGCCCAGGTCGCCGTCATCAGGAAGGGCATGCCCGCGACGTCATAGCCGGTTGGTGAGGTCGTCGCCGTCCGGGGCGTGCCCGCGTGGTGGAGGGCGAGCGCGGCCGGGTGCCCGCCGTCCGCAGGACGGTCAGCGGGACTGAAGGGCGTCGAGCGCGACCGCCATGGCGATCACCAGCCGCCGGTCGGTCCTGGGGTCGCGGATGTCGACGACGTAGCGGTCGCGCAGCCCCCACTTCTTGACCACGGAGAAGACCTCGCCGAAGTCGAAGTGGTAGGGCAGCCACGAGAGGGAGTCGACGAACCTGCGCAGCACGCTGACCAGCATGCTGCGCTCCTGCCCCGTGACCGTGGGCAGGCCGGGCTGGTCGAGGTGCCAGGTGGAGCGGATCAGCGACTGGCCGAAGTCCTTGCGGAAGACCCCGATCGGACGCCCCTCCCCGTCGAAGACGTCGTAGCCGCTGCCGAGGTCGATGATGTTGCGCGCCTTGAAGGAGGCGAGCACCTGGCTCCTGGACTCGTCGGTGTAGAGGGTGACCTGCTCCTTGAGCGTCATCCGCTTCTGCTCGGCGAAGGCCACCATCGGGCCCTCCGAGCCGTCGGGGTTCTCGGCGTGGGCGACATATCGGTTCACCATCATGGTGACTTTCTGGCGGACCAGCAGGCGTTGCTGGTTCTGGAGGGAGTGCAGATCCATGCAAAGCACCATAGAGCCCCACGCCATGGTCACTAGTCTGGCTGGGTGAAGCCACTCCTGCTGGTGGACGTCGACGGCGTGCTGAACCCCTTCAGCCGCGCCAGCCCCGACTTCAGACGTTACGAGTGCACGATCGGCCCCGACTCCTACACCGTCCACCTCAACCTCCGCCACGGGGCCCGGCTGATGGAGCTGGCCCTGAAGACCGGCTCCGAGCTGGTCTGGGCGACCACGTGGGAGCACAACGCCAACGAGTGGATCGCGCCCCGCCTCGGACTGCCCGAACTGCCCGTGGTGCCGATGACCCCCCGAGGGCCGAGCGAGCGGGGCGAGTCGTTCAAGACGCCCTGCGTCGCCGACTACGTGGACGGCAGGCCGTTCGTCTGGTTCGACGACCACCTGTGGGTGGCCGACGAGGAGTACCTCAGGGGACATCAGGGTGTCGACGAGTTCCTGCTGATCCCGGTGGAGCCACGCAGGGGCCTGACCCCGCGACATCTGGCGCTGGCCGAGAGATGGCTGACCCTGTCAGGGTTCAATCAGGGTCGCGGATAGGAACGCCCATCCGGGGCAGAGCCGTTGAACAAGGTGAATCGACACCACACGGAGGAGCTCGATGCACCGCTCGAGAGAACACCGAATCATCGCAGGGGTCTGCGGCGGAATCGCCGACCGGCTGGGCCTGCCGCCCACCCTCGTCAGGATCGTGTGGCTGCTGCTCTCGCTGATCCCAGGCCCGCTCTGGATCCTCTACGTCGTCCTCTGGGTCATCATGCCCAACGGCCCTCAGCGTCACTGACGGGTTCTATGCTCGAAGCATGAGGGAACGGTCGCTGACGCTCATCCAGGACGAACTCGTCGACTACGAGAAGGCCATGGAACGCATGGCCGATCTGGTCGCAGAGCGCCAACGCGATGCGCGGCCCGACACGTTGTGGCTGCTCAGCCACCCCTCGGTCTTCACCGTCGGCAGGCGCACACCGCTGCACCACCTGCCCGACCCCACCCGCGGCATCCCCGTGGTGGAGACGGGCAGGGGCGGTCAGCTCACCTACCACGGGCCAGGGCAGCTGGTCGGCTACCTCATCGTCAAGCTGGGGGATGACGAAGGGATCGTCGACTACGTCCGCGAGGTGGAGCTGCGCCTGGTCGAGGCGCTGGCCGCGCTCGGCCTGTCCGCCGAGCGCCGCGACACGCCACCCGGGTCCGAACTGCTCACCGGCGTCTGGACGGTCGAGACGGGCCGCAAGATCGTCTCCATCGGCATGCGCCAGTCGCGCGGCGTCACCAGCCACGGCTTCGCCCTCAACGTCGACGGCGACCTCGAGCCGTGGCACTGGGCGATCCCCTGCGGCATGCCGGAGGCCGACATGACCTCGCTGCTGCGCGACCGGGGCTCGGCCGACATGAACGAGGTCCGCGCGGTCGTGGCGAAGGCCTTCCAGGCCTCCTAGCCCGGAAACACCCGTACGTCGGCGTCGTGGGCACTGCCTGCGAGCTTTCCGTCGCAGGTGATCAGTGGCGCTTCGAGGGCCTCGGCGAGCGCGAGATAGCAGGCGTCAAAGGCGGTGTGGTCATGCCGCAACTCCCACACCCGCTCCGCTAGTCCCTTGATCTCGTAGCGGGAGATGTTCAGGGCGAGGTAGTCGATGCGAGCCTGTTCGGCAGAGGCTTGCGAGAGCTTTCCCCCCGGTGCGAGCCCCCGCAGCGTGGAGAGGACCTCGACGTCCAGGTGATGAGGGGCGTGGATGCTGCCCTGGAGGGCGTCGAGGAGCTCAACGTCGGCTTCGCGGCCGGTGAGGGCGGCGACCATTGCCGACGAGTCGATGACGATCACCGCCTGCCCTCCGCGACGGCTTCGAGGATGTCGGCCGTCGGGGGGGCGTCGCTACGGTCTCGCGACTTCAAGCGGTTGACGATCTCCGCGTTGGTCGGTCGGGGGTACGGCATGCCTGCCGTACCCCCGATGGCTCAGCCGATGGTCTCGTCGACGTCGACGGTGCGGCGAGGGCCGGTGAACCACTTCCTGGCCGACAGCGTCCACCACAGGGCGATGCCGAGCAGCACCCCGCCCACCGCGAGCGGCGCGTAGTTCACCGCCGTCCAGGTGAAGTCGGCGCTGCCGGGAATCCCCGCGGGCGACAGCGGCATGATGAAGTACACCGAGATGACCGCGATCTCGATGATGGCGATCCAGGCCAGCACCTTGTACTTCGGGCCCAGCGTCCACGGGCCGGGCACGAAGCGGTCGCCCATGCGCAGCCGCAGCCAGATCGGGATGAGGAAGGCCAGGTAGAGGCCGATCACCGCGATCGAGACCACCGCGTAGAACGCGATGGGCGTGCCGAGCCCCGCGGGGGCGTAGAGCGCGGGCAGCGTGATCAGGCCCGCCACCGCGCACCCTGCGACGATGGCGTTGACCGGGGTCCTGTTGCGGTTGACGCGCGACCACAGCCTCCAGCCGGGCACCGCGCCGTCGCGGGAGAAGGCGTACATCATGCGTGACATCGACGTCACGCAGCTCATCCCGCAGAAGAACTGGCCGATCGTCGAGATGGCGAAGATCGCGGTGGCGAGGTTCGCGGGCAGCGCGGTGTCGAAGATCGCGCCGACGAAGCCGAACTGCTTGTTGATCTCGTCGACGTTCGTGGCGGCGAACAGGAAGGCCAGCAGCAGGATCCAGCCGCCGATGGCCGAGTAGAAGATCGAGCGCCACAGGCCCTTGGCCGCGGACATGGCCGCGCCCTGCGTCTCCTCGGAGACGTGCGCGCAGGCGTCGAAGCCGGTGATCGTGTACTGCGTGAGCAGGAAGCCCAGCGGCAGCACGTAGAACCAGAACGACGAGTCGGAGAAGCCCGAGTTGTTGATCGTCTCGGTGAACACGAAGCCGAGCGTCTGGTGCTCGCTCGGCGCGAAGACGAGGATGGCCACGATGATCGCCGCACCCGCGACGTGCCACCAGACCGAGACGTTCTGCAGCAGCGAGATGAGACTGTGGCTGAAGACGTTGATCAGCGCGTGCAGCACCAGGACGACGACGAACAGCCCGAACGCCTGGGAGAGCGTGCCCTCCCACGCTCCGCCCGTGAGGCGGTTGAGGGTGATGTTGAGGAAGGTCGCGCAGCCGTAGTCGACGGAGGCGGTGACGGCGATGAGCCCGATGAGGTTCAGCCAGCCGGTGAACCAGCCGTGGATCGGCTTGCCCATCGTGGCGGCCCACCAGTAGATGCCGCCCGCCGTGGGAAAGGCGGAGACCAGCTCCGACATGCAGAAGCCGATGATCAGGATGAAGGCGGAGATCAGCGGCCAGCCCCAGGAGATGGCGATGGGCCCGCCGTTGTTCCAGGCCTGGCCGAAGGTGGTGAAGCAGCCTGCCAGGATCGAGATGATGGAGAAGGAGATGGCGAAGTTGGAGAAGCCGCTCCAGGTCCTCGAGAGCTCCTGCTTGTAGCCGAGCTCGGCGAGCCGCCTGGAATCCTCGTCTAAGGTCATGGGTCTCCTTGGGGGGTGTCAGTGCCTCCGGACGTCGTCGATCAGACGGCCGACGCCGTCCAGGTCTCGTACGGCTCGCGCGAACTTCCCCGCGGCCTCGGCCGCGTAGTCGAAGTCGGCCTGCCTGTCGAGCAGGCCGTGGTGGACGGAGAACCACAGCGTCCAGGTCACGTTCGACATGATGTGGAAGAGGCGCACACGCGAGTCGTGCTCGCCTGTGGTGAAGTAGGCCCTGGCCAGGCGTGCGGTCTGGTCGGGGTCAAGATCCGCCTCCGCGGCGATGTCGCCGAGCTCGAAGGCGGGGTCGTTGTTGCCGGAGAGCTGGTAGTCGACGATGCGGATCTCGTCGCCCTGGGCGATGAAGTTCTCGGCCAGCAGATCGTTGTGGCACGGAACGGTGGGAATCGCCGGCATGGCCCGCTCGATGTCGGCCACGGTGGGAAGGATGTCGTCATAGCCGGGCGGGGTGGCCAGGCCGTTCGTACGGCAGAGGCGGCGGAAGTCGCGGAGCTTGTCGAAGATCGAGAAGTCGTTGACGAAGCGGGGGCCTGCGTGGAGCGTGCGGCAAGCCGTGGCGATGGCGTCCAGATGGCGCGGCACCTGTGCGGCGTTGAGGGTGACGCCGTCGAGATACTCGATGAGCAGGGCGTGGACCTCGGGGAAGTGGTGGATCACCTTCGGCCCGACACCGGTGTCCGCGGCGCGGACGGTGTTCTCGATCTCCTGCTCCATCGGGATGCCCAGCCCGGCCGAGCACACGGCGGGGTCGAGGACGCGCAGCAGCCATCGCTCGCCGTCCCCGGTCTCGACCTTGGCGATCAGATGGCTGAGGCCGCCCTTGATGGGCGTCTGCCTGACCGGCCGCCCGGCCCAGTCGGAGACCAATTCGATCACGTCTGGCATGCGCGACTCCCTTTGGCCTACATTTAGACCATTCCGATCCTGCGGGCAAGGTGTTACATGACTTCTTCGATCATGGGAATACCCGATTCGGCACAGGCGATAGTGATCGGCGGGGGTGTGGCGGGCTGCAGTGTGGCCTACCACCTGGCCCGTCTCGGCTGGCGAGACGTCGTGCTCGTCGAGCAGCACGAACTCACCGAGGGCACCACGTGGCACTCGGCGGGGTTCGTCGGACAGCTCCGCTCCACCGTCACCCAGACCCGCATGATCATGTACTCGGCGGGCCTCTACGCCGAGCTCGCGGAGCTGACGGGGCTCGACCCCGGATGGCACGGGGTGGGTGGCCTACGCCTCGCGACCACTCCCGCCAGGGTGGAGGAGCTGGTGCGGCAGGCGGGGGCGGCCGAGACGTACGGGCTGGAGATGTCGCTGCTGTCGGGGCGGCAGACCAACGACCTGATGCCGATGCTCAACGACGAGGACATCCTCGCCTCGCTGTGGCTGCCTGGCGACGGCTGGCTCGACCCCGCGTCGCTGGCCAGGGCGCTGGCTGCGGGGGCGGCCAAGCTCGGCGTGCGCATCGTCACGGGGGTGCGGGTCACCGGGATCGACGTCGCCGGCGGGGCCGTCCACGCCGTCCGCCTGGCAGGGGCTGAGGCGCAGGAGTGGACGATCACCGCCGAGACCGTGGTGAACTGCGCGGGAGCGGCGGCGGGCAGGGTGGGCGCGCTGGCAGGGGTGGACGTGCCGATCGTCCCCATCAAGCACCAGTACGTCGTGACCCACCCGGCCGACATCCCCGCGTCCACGCCGACCGTGCGCGACCCCGACAACATCGTCTACTTCCGCGAGCAGGACGGCGGCATCCTGGTCGGCGGCTACATCCGCAGCCCCGAGGTCTGGGACACCGCCGACCCGCTGGCCGAGCCGAGGCTGCTGTTCGAGCCGAACCTGCCCAAGTTCGGGGAGTCGTGGGCGTCGGCGCGGCACCGGCTGCCGGTCGTCGCCAAGCGCACCACGGACGACTTCGACGCGTCACAGGTGTCGAAGATCGTGCACGGGCCCGAGGCGTTCACCCCCGACGGCGAGTTCCTGCTGGGCGAGACGGCCGTGCGGGGGTTCTGGGTCGCGGCGGGCTTCTGCGTGCACGGGCTGGCGGCGGCGGGCGGCGTCGGCAAGGTGATGGCCGAGTGGATCGTCGACGGCGTGCCCGAGTACGACCTGTTCGGGATGGACGTGCGCCGTTTCGGCGGCTACGCGGGGTCGGGACGCTGGGCGAGGACGAAGGCGCTCGACTCCTACTCGAAGTACTACGACATCGTCTATCCGGGCGAGGAGCGCACCGCCGCGAGGCCGTTGCGCCGCTCGCCCGCCTGGCCCAGGCACGCCGACCTGCGCGCCTCGTTCGGCGAGAAGGCCGGATGGGAGCGGGTGAACTGGTTCGAGTTCGACGCCCCGCCCGCCAAGCCTGCCGCTTCGGTCCCGGAGAGGGAGAGAGGCAAGGACGGCAGGCCGCTGGGCTGGGCGGGACGGGTGTGGTCGCCCGCCGTACGGGAGGAGTGCCTGGCCACCCGCGACGCGGCGGGGCTGTTCGACCAGAGCTCGTTCGCCAAGCTGGAGGTCTCGGGTCCGAAGGCGCTCGAGACCCTCCAGCACCTGTGCGCGGGGCAGATCGACAGGAAGGCCGGCGCGGTCGTCTACACCCAAGTGCTCAACCACAGGGGCGGCATCGAGGCCGACCTCACCGTCACCCGCCTCGCGGAGGACCGCTTCCGCCTGGTCACCGGCACCGCGTACGGCACGCACGACGCCGCGTGGCTGCGCCGTCACGGCCTCGATGTCAGGGACGTCACCTCCGCGTACGCCTGCTACTGCCTGTGGGGCCCAGAGGCGCACGCGATCCTGGAGCGGCTGTCCGACGACGACCTGGGCTTCCCCTACCTCCAGGCCAGGCAGATCACCGTCGCCCACGTGCCGGTGCTGGCGCAGCGGGTGACGTTCGTGGGCGAGTACGGCTGGGAGCTCTACTGCCCCGCGGAGTACGGCCTCACCCTGTGGGACGCGCTCATGGAGGCGGGCCTGCCGTACGGCATGCGGCCGGGCGGCTACCGGGCCATCGACTCGATGCGCCTGGAGAAGGGCTATCGCGTCTGGGGGCTGGACATCACCCCCGAGACCACGCCGTACGAGGCGGGGCTGGGCTTCGCCGTCCACGAGGGCAAGGACTTCCTCGGCAAGGAGGCGCTCACGCGCGAGCCCGAGCGGACGCTCCGGTGCCTGGTGCTCGACGACCCTCGGCGGGTGTGCCTGGGTGGCGAGCCCGTCAGGGTCGACGGTGCGCCGGCGAGCAGGGTGACCAGCGGCGGCTACGGGCACAGGGTGGACGCCTCGATCGCCTACGCCTACCTGCGCGGCGCCCCCGAGAACGTGACGGTGGGGGTCGACGGCACGTGGGTGGAGGCCAGGGTCGAGCAGCGCGCGCCGTACGACCCGGGGCACGCGCGCGTCAGGTCACGTCCAGCACGATCTTCCCCCTGATCTTTCCCGCGAAGAGCGCGTCGGCGGCCTCGCCGACGCGCTCCCACGAGCCCCGCCAGCCGACGGACGGCGACAGCAGCCCCCTGGCCGCGAGATCGACCAGCACCGCCAGGTCGGGCCCAGGTTCGCTGACGTCGCCGAACGAGTGGACCGACCTGGCTGCGCCGAGCGCGAACAGCGAGGTGAACGCCGCGGGCTCGCCGGAGGCCCAGCCGATGCTCTGCGCGTTCCCTCCGGGCGCGAGCAGCTCCCACGCCCTGACCAGGTAGGGGCCGCCCAGCAGCTCGAGCGCCACGTCCACGGGCTCGACGTCGTCGAGGGAGGAGACCACCTCGTCGGCGCCCAGCTCGCGCAGGCCGTCGCCCCGGCGGGCCTGGGCGATCACGTGCGCTCCCGCGAGGTGGGCGAGTTGGACGGCCAGCCTGCCGACGCCACCCGAGGCGCCGGTGACCAGCACCCGCCTGCCGAGCACGGGCCCGGCCGCCCTGAGTGTGCGCAGCGCGGTGAGCCCCGCCATGGGCAGCGCCGCCGCCTCCGCGAGATCCAGGCCGTCGGGGACCTCGGCCACGGAGGAGGCGGGGAAGACCGCGCGTTCGGCCCACGCTCCCGCGCCGAACGCCACCACCCTGCGTCCCTTGCCTGGCCCCTCGAGCACGATCCCCGCGGCGTCGTGCCCGCCGATCCGGGGGTGGCGGAGCTCGCTGTGGTTGGCCGAGATGTGGCGCACCTCCACCAGGACCTCGCCAGGCTCCGGCTCGGGCACGTCCACGATCCGATGCTCCTTCAGCGCACGCATGGCGCTCCTCCCATTGAAGCGGACTGACGGTCCGGTTGATAATAGGAGGACCGTCAGTCCGGTTACAAGGGGGAGATGTGCGATCCGACGCCACCAGGAACCGCGAGGCGATCCTGCGGGCCACCGAGCAGCTGCTCGCCGCGGGCGAGAGCGTCTCGCTCGACCGGGTCGCCGAGGCGGCGGGGGTGGGCAAGGGCACGGTGTTCCGCAGATTCGGCAGCCGCACGGGGCTGTTCCAGGAGCTGCTCGCCGAACGCGCCGAACGGCTGGCCGCGCGCATCGCGGCCGAGGACGGGGCCCTTCCCGCGACCGAGCGGCTGCTCGGATTCCTCGACGAGCTGGCCGAGCTGGCGGGGCGCAACATCGCGCTGTTCGCCGCGCACGAGCGGGCCTGCGCGGAGGACAAGTACGCCGACCCCACCTACCTGCGGTGGCACGCCCACGTCAGCAGGCTGATCGCCGAGGCCAGGCCCGGTCGCGACGCGGACTTCCTCGCCCACGCCGTCCTCGGCTCGTTCGACGGGGAGCTGGTCCGCCACCTGGGCGTCGAACGGCTGAAGCGCTCGGTCAAGGAGCTGGTCGCCGATTTGACTTCCTGAGCCATCACCCTTTCACTATTCGAATAGTGAAAGGGTGATGGTGATCGACTTCTATCTCGACAGAGGGTCGGGGGTGTCCACGTACCTCCAGCTCGTCCACCAGGTCAAGCAGGCTCTTCGCCTCGGCACGCTGCGTCCCGGCGATCAGCTGCCCACCGCGAAGGAGGTCGTCGAGCGCCTCGCGATCAACCCGAACACCGTGCTCAAGGCCTACCGCGAGCTCGAACGCGAGGGCCTGGTCATCGGCCGTCCCGGCATGGGCACCTTCGTGGAGCGCTCGATCGGCGGCGCGGGCCTGGCCGACCACGCCCGGCTGCGCAGGTCCCTGATGTCCTGGATCGGGCAGGCGCGTGAGGCGGGGCTCGACCAGGACGACATGCACGCGCTCTTCGGCGCGGCCGTCACCGACTCCTTCCGTGAGGAGAGCGCATGATCGAGGCGAGGGGCCTGAAGATCGGCAGCAGGTTGCGCGACTGCTCCGTCCGCGTGCCGGACGGCAGGGTGGTCGCGCTGGTCGGGCCGAACGGCGCGGGCAAGACGACCTTCCTCCACGTGGTGGTCGGCCTGCTGACCCCCGAGCGCGGCGCCGTCAGGACGGCGGGCGAGGTCGCCTTCGTGGCGCAGGACAAGCCGCTCTACGACGGCTTCAGGGTGGCCGAGATGCTCACCCTCGGCCGCAGGCTCAACACCCGATGGGACGACTCGTACGCGCGCGAGCGCCTGGCCGGCCTCGGCATCCCGCTCGACCGCAAGGTCGGCAGGCTGTCGGGCGGGCAGCAGGCGCAGGTGGCGCTCACGATCGCGCTGGCCAGGCGGCCCGACCTGCTCGTGCTCGACGAGCCGCTCGCCAACCTCGATCCGCTGGCCAGGCACGAGGTCATGCGCTCGCTCATGGGCGCGGTCGCCGAGACGGGGATGAGCGTGGTGATCTCCTCGCACGTGGTCTCCGACCTGGTGGACACCTGTGACTGGCTGATCGTGCTCAACGAGGGGCGGGTGCAGGTCAGCGGCGACATCGACGAGCTGCTGTCGGAGCACAGGATGATGACGGGGCCGCTCGGGCTCTCCCCGAACGCGCGCGTGGTGGGCGGCAGCCGTACGGACAAGGAGCAGACGGTGCTGGTGCGCGGCGCGCCGGTGGCCGACCCGCGCTGGCGGGTGCGGGCGGTGAGCCTGGACGACCTGGTGATGGCGTACCTGCGCAGCCCCGAGGCGGCCGCGCTGCCGAGGCTGGAGGGGGTGCGGACGTGATCTGGCTGACCTGGAGGCAGCACAGGGGGCAGCTGCTGGTGACGTTCGGGCTGCTGGCGGCGCTCGGGCTGATGTTCCTGGTGTCGGGGCTGGAGGCGGCGGCCTTCGTCGCCTCGAACGCGAGCCTGGCTCCTGGCGACCTCGACGCGGCGCTGGGGGCGCGCTACGACGCCGTCTACACCGTCTTCGGATGGCTGCCGATCGTGGCTCCCGCGCTGATCGGGGCGTTCTGGGGCGCGCCGCTGCTGGGCAGGGAGTTCGAGAGGGGGACCCACCGGCTGGTCTGGACGCAGGCGGTGCCGGTGCGGCGCTGGCTCGCGGTCAAGCTCGTGGGGCTCGGCGGCCTGGTCGCGCTGGGCGGGCTGGCCATGTCGGCGATGGTGTCGGTGTGGCGGCCGAGGTTCCGCACCGACACCTTCGGAAACGTCGGCATCTTCAACATGCTCGGCGTGGAGCCCGCGGCCTGGTGGCTGTTCGCGTTCATGCTGGGAACGGCGGCCGGGGCGGTGCTGCGCCGCACCCTGGCCGCGATGGCGGTGGTCGTGGGGGTGCTCGCGGTCATGACGTTCGGGCTGTTCACCCTGAGCGACCACTACGCCACGCCGTCCAGGGTGGTGACGGCCGACCAGACCACGGTGACGAGCCAGGACGTGCGGCTGGTGGAGCACGCGTGGCTCGACCCCGCGGGGCGGGAGATCGCCGAGACGCCGCCTGGCGCGTGCCCCCGCGGCGTCGACACGGGGAGGAACGACAGCGCGCGAACGGCCTACGAGGAGTGCCTGATCGGCAAGGGGTACCGGCACGTGGTCTACTTCCACGGGCATGACCGGTTCTGGCGCTTCCAGCTCATCGACGCGGCGATCCTGCTCGCCGGGGCCGCGGGGCTGGGGCTGGTCACCGTCCGCGCTGTCCGCAGGGCCTCCTGAGGGGGCCTCGTCGTCCTGGGGAACGTCCGAGTACGGCTGGCGGTCGGCCAGCCGTACGAGGTGGTTACCGGTGGCGATGGGCCGCCGGTCAGGTCCAGGAGACGCCGCGCTGCACGGTGCCACCCCCTTCCCCTTGGACGCGGTGCGTGAATCGGATTTATCACTCATTATGGTGATAAATTGATCTACGCCGCGTTCGTAATGATCTGAAATTGTTTGCGGTATTTCAAGCCTTGATCTCATCAGGGGATCTTGTTACGTTGCAACCGTTTTGCGATCTATGGACACGGGTGGCGAAGATCCATGGCCGGAACGGTGAAGCCCTCAGAGAGCACCGACCAGTCCGTGGGATTCCGCGACGTCTTCGCCGTCGCGGAGTATCGCCGCCTCTGGAGCGCCACCGTCATCTCCGAGCTGGGCGACCAGCTGGCCAGGGTGGCCGTCGTCATCCTCGTCTACCAGCGCACGTCGTCGGCCTGGCTGACCGCGCTCTCCTACGCCATCAGCTATCTCCCCGCGATTATGGGAGGCTCGCTGCTGGCCGTTCTCGCCGACCGATATCCGCGCAGAAACGTGATGGTCTCAGCGGACCTGCTGCGCGCGATTCTCGTGCTTCTCCTCGCGATTCCCGCGATGCCGCTCGTCGTGCTCTACCTGCTGCTCTTCGCCGTCCAGGCGCTCGAATCGCCCGCCCGCGCGGCGCGGGCCGCCATCCTGCCGCAGATGCTGGCGGGGGAGCGTTACACCGTCGGGGTCGCCGCCTACCACGTCACCAACCAGTTCACCTATGTCGCGGGCTTCCTGGTGGGCGGCCTCGTCGTCGTGGCGACGGGGCCGAGGCTCGCCTTCGTCATCGACGCCGCCACCTTCCTCGTCTCCGCGCTCATCGTCGCCAGGCTGGCCGCGTACGCTCCCGCCGAGCCCGAGCGGGCCGCCAAGGCCCGCCTGCGCGACAGGGTCAGGACGATCACGGCCAGGCCCCGCCTGCGCTGGCTGGCCATGCTGGCGATGCTGGCGGCCTTCTCCATGACACCGCTGGCGCTGGCCGTCCCGTACGGCAGGCAGATCGGCCTCGACGAGGATCTGTCGAGTCTGCTCATGGCCGCCATCCCCGCCGGATACGTGGCCGGGACTTTCGTGCTGACCAGGCGGGTCAGGCCGCAGGCACGACCACGCCTGCTCGGGCCGATGGCGCTGGCGAGCTTCCTGCCCCTCATGGGCGCGGCCCTCGTGCCGCCGCTGCCGGTGATGCTGGCGCTGCTCGTGGCGTGCGGCGCGCTCACCGCCTACCAGGTCGTGGCCAACGCCGAGTTCGTCGCCCTGGTCCCCGACGAGCAGCGGGGTGGCGCGATCGGCGTCGTCGCCGCCACCCTGACGGCCGTGCAGGGCCTGGCGATGGTGGTGGCGGGGGTGGTGGCCGAGTTCGCGGGCGCCGGCGGCGCCATCGCGATCTTCGGTGCGTCGGGCGCTCTCGCGGCCCTGCTCCTGCTCAGGGCCACGGGCTCCCGCGCGGAGGTCGTGGCGGGCTGAGGACGCGACGCCGCCGGGCAGCACGAGCCCGTCGAGGTCGGCGACCGAGCTCACCACCGTGCCCGAGTAGGGCCGATCTATGCCGCGTAAACCCCTGGGGGGTATATAGTGAGCGACACGAGCTTCCGAGCTGTGAGGAGAGACTGATGACCGTCACGACGTACCAGGTCGAGGGTATGACCTGTGGCCACTGTGTCAGCTCGGTGACCGCCGAGGTCGGCAAGGTGGCAGGGGTCAGCGAGGTGCAGGTGGACCTGGCGAGCAAGGCCGTCACCGTGACCAGCGCGGCGCCGCTGGACGACACGCTGGTGCTGGCCGCCGTCACCGAGGCCGGCTACGAGCTGGCCGGCCGTGCCGACAGGGTCATGCTGGCGCAGGCGGGCGGTTCGTGCTGCGGCTCCGGCGGCTGCCACTGACCGTCGCCGTCTCGCGAAGGGCCGCGCATCCAGGGGATGCGCGGCCCTTCGCGCGTTCTACCGGGCTCATCCGCGCCGTGCGCTCGGGCGCGCCGGACAGCAGGACCAGCAGTTCGTAGTAGGTGATCGGCATGCCAGGCGGCCTGACCGTGCGCGTGCCGCCTCAGGGTGCGGCCGGGGATTTCCGCCCTGCCCTGCTTCGCAGGGTGAGGTCGAGGGCGAGGACCCCCGCCGCGCCCACGGCGTACCAGAACAGGTCAGGCGGGTTGAAGGTGCTGCCCAGCACCGGCGCCAGGACCCTCGGCAGGTCCAGCAGCTGGGCGAACTCGATCGCCCAGCTCGCGCCCAGAGCGATCAGGGCCGCCACCGCCGGCCTCGCCCTCGGCGCGACGAACAGCACGACCCAGTACAGCAGCACCGTGTAGAACGCGTCCCCCGCGTACTTCGACAGCGGCCTCGTCGCCAGCCCCAGGATGATCGTTACGGCGGCGAAAATCGCGATGCGGGAGCGCGGCATGCGATTACGCTAGCGGTTGTTATGAGTGCAACTCTTGTTGGAAAAGGTCTCGCCGCAGGTCATGGGGGGCGAGTCCTGTTCTCCGAGCTCGACCTGGTCGTCGCCCCCTCCGATGTCATCGGCCTCGTCGGCGTCAACGGAGCGGGGAAGTCCACCCTGCTGAGAATGCTCGCGGGCATCGACCAGCCGGAGGGCGGCTCGATCCGCCTCAACCCGCCCTCGGCCGTCGTCGGCTATCTGCCGCAGGAGCCCGAGCGGCGGCAGGGCGAGACGGTCAGGGAGTTCCTCGCCCGCCGTACCGGTGTCACCGGCGCGCAGCGCGACCTCGACGAGGCGACGCAGGCTCTCGTCGAGTCGCGGCAGGGGGCCGACGACGCCTACAGCCTCGCGCTGGAGCGCTGGCTGTCGCTCGGCGGCGCCGACCTGGAGGAGCGCGCCGAGGAGGTGGCCGCCGACCTCGGGCTCATGATCGACCTCGACCAGGCGATGACGTCCCTGTCGGGAGGTCAGGCCGCCCGTGCGGGCCTGGCGTCGCTGCTGCTCAGCCGCTACGACCTGTTCCTGCTGGACGAGCCCACCAACGACCTCGACCTCGACGGCCTCGACCGGCTCGAGGCGTTCGTGAAGGGGCTGCGCGCCGGCACCGTGGTCGTCAGCCACGACCGCGAGTTCCTGGCCAGGACCGCCACGGCCGTCCTCGAGCTCGACCTGGTGCAGCAGCAGGTCCGCCTGTTCGGCGGCGGCTACCAGGCCTACCTGGAGGAGCGCGAGGTCGCCCGCAGGCACGCCCGCGAGCGCTACGAGGAGTACGCCGACACCCGCGCCGACCTGGAGCTGCGCGCCCGCACGCAGCGCGCGTGGATGGAGAAGGGCGTCAAGAACGCCCGCAGGAAGCAGAAGGACAACGACAAGATCGGGCGTAACGCCCGCGTCGAGACGACGGAGAAGCAGGCCGCCAAGGCCCGCCAGACCGAGAAGCTGATCGAGCGGATGGAGGTGGTCGAGGAGCCGCGCAAGGAGTGGGAGCTGCGCATGGAGATCGCGGCCGCCCCACGCGCCGGCGCCGTCGTGGCCACGATGCGCGAGGCGGTGGTCAGGCGCGGGTCCTTCACCCTCGGCCCCGTCGACCTGGAGGTCGGCTGGGCGGAGCGCGTGGCGATCACCGGCGCGAACGGCTCGGGCAAGACGACGCTGCTGGCCGCGATGCTCGGCAAGCTGCCGCTCGACGAGGGGCACGCCGCGCTCGGTCCCGGCGTCGTGGTCGGCGAGGTGGACCAGGCGCGCAGGCGCTTCGAGGGCGAGGAGCCGCTGCTCGGCGTCTTCGGTGAGGCGTCAGGCCTGGTCGAGGCCGAGGCGCGCACGCTGCTGGCGAAGTTCGGGCTGAGGGCCGACCACGTGCTGCGGCCGGCCGCCACGCTCTCGCCGGGCGAGCGGACCCGCGCGGGTCTCGCGCTGCTGCAGGCCAAGGGGGTCAACCTGCTCGTGCTCGACGAGCCGACCAACCATCTCGACCTCGCCGCGATCGAGCAGCTGGAGTCGGCGCTGGCCCACTACCCCGGCACGCTGCTGCTCGTCACGCACGACCGCAGGATGCTGGAAGCCGTGCAGGTAGATCGCAGGTTGCGGGTGAAGGAAGGTCAAGTTTCCGAAGAGGGGTGAAAAATAACATCGCGGATGGAAACGAGAGTGAAACAATTTTCCGCCACTCGTTGACACGCGATGTTGGGATGGTGTGCCTTTCTCTATTAACAGGTCTCCCCCTGCCTGAGAGTGAGGCAACCAACAATGGGTAAATGGCTCGCGCGCCTGACGGCGCTCGGGGTGGCTCTAGTCCTGGCGGCACCCGTCACCGCCGCCCAGGCCGCTGACCCTGCTACGACGGGCAAGAAGACCGTCAGGATCGGCTCGATCCAGTCGGTCGACTCGATGAACCCGTTCCTGGCGGTACGGCTGATCGCGGGCCAGCTCCAGCGATGGACGTACATGTTCCTCACCGCGCCCGACCCCAAGACGCTGAAGCCTGGCCCTGACCTGGCCGAGTCCTGGGAGTCGTCGGACGACGGGCTGACCTGGACCTTCAAGATCCGGCAGGCCAAGTGGTCGGACGGTCAGCCGGTCACCGCGCACGACGCGGCCTGGACGTTCAACAAGATCATGACGGATGACGCGGCCAAGACCGGCAACGGTCCCGCCGTGGAGAACTTCGAGACGGTCACCGCGACGGACGACCGCACTCTGGTGATCAAGACCAAGGCGCCGCAGGCGTCGATGCTGTCGAACCCGATCCCGATCGTGCCCAAGCACATCTGGGAGAAGGTCGGCGACATGGCCACGTTCGAGAACGAGACCTACCCTGCGGTCACCAACGGCGCGTACATCCCGATCGAGCACAAGAAGGACAACTACGTCAAGCTCAAGGCCAACCCTGACTACTGGCAGGGCAAGCCCAAGATCGACGAGCTTCAGGTCATCTTCTACGAGAACCCCGAGGCCGCCATCGCGGGCCTGAAGAAGGGCGACATCGACCTGATCGGCCGCCTGGCCGCGCCGCAGTTCGAGGCGGGCGCGGGCGACGCGAACATCGTGCAGTGGAACACCCCGGGCCGCCGGGCCGCGTACCTGCAGATCAACCACGGCGCCACCACCTCCGACGACAAGGAGATCGGTGACGGCCACCCGGCGCTGAAGGACCCGAAGGTCCGCCAGGCCATCCACCACGCGATCGACAAGCAGGCCCTCGTCGACCAGGTCCAGAACGGCCTGGCGGTCCCCGCCAGCGGCTCGATCGTGCCGCCGATGTACACCGACTTCTTCTGGGAGGCCGCCGGCGCGGACAAGATCTCCTTCGACCTCGCCAAGGCCAACCAGATCCTCGACGAGGCCGGGTACAAGAAGGGAGACGACGGCGTCCGCACCATGCCTGACGGCAAGCGGAAGCTCGAGATGCGCTTCAGCATCCACACCGACACCCCCACCGAGGACAAGCTGGCCCAGTTCCTCACCGGGTGGTTCAAGGAGATCGGCATCACGCTGACCACGCGCAAGCTCGACTCCAACAAGTTCACCGAGGAGACCGGCAGCACCGCGCTGTTCGACATCGCGATCAGCGGCTGGTCGGTCAACCCCGACCCCGAAGAGGTCCTGGCCACGCACCTGTGCAGCCGCAGGCCGACCCCGACGGGCGAGGGCGGCGGCACCGAGTCCTTCTACTGCGACAAGCAGTACGAGGACCTCTACCAGTCGCAGCTCAAGGAGCTCGACGCCACCAAGCGCGCCGACATGATCAAGCAGATGCAGCAGCGCCTCTACACCGACGCGCCGGTCATCGCGATCTACTACCCGAACAACCTCGAGCTGTACCGCAAGGACCGGATCACCAGCATCACCCCGATCCCGGCGGGCAAGCAGGGCGAGGGCATCCTGTACGGCGGCGCCAGCGGCTACCCGATGATCACCCTGGACGCCCCCGCCGTCGCCACCGGCGCCTCGTCCGACGGTGGCGGCTCCAACACCGGCATGATCATCGGCATCGCGGCGGCCGCGGTCGTCGTGCTCGGTGTCGGTGGTTTCCTCCTGTCCAGGCGGCGTAAGACCACCTCGGACGAACGCGAATAATGGCCACTCCGCTCGAAACCGAGCCCGCCGCCGTCCAGACGGCGGCGGGCCCCGGCGAGGACCGGCCCGCCTACCGGGGCACGCTCCGCTACGCCCTCACCAAGCTCGGCGGGGCGCTGCTCAGCATCGGCATGGTCATCGTCGCGACGTTCTTCCTGTTCCGCCTGATCCCCGGCGACCCGGTGATCGCCTACACGCGTGACGTGCCGCTCAGTCCCGACCAGATCGAACTGCTGCGCAGGCAGATGGGCCTGGACAAGCCGCTCATGCAGCAGTTCGCCGACTTCGTGCTGAGGACGCTGCAGTTCGACCTCGGCACCTCCTACGAGTACAAGCGCCCTGTCACCGACCTCATCGGCGAGCGCGTCGGCCCCACACTGCTGCTCACGGGCGTCGGCCTGTTCATCGCGGTCAGCCTCGGCCTGTGGCAGGGCACCCGCGCCGCATGGCACCACGGCGGCCGCCTCGACCGCTTCTCCACCGGCGTCTCGCTCGTGCTGTGGTCGGTGCCCACCTTCTGGCTCGGCCTGCTGCTGCTCATGGTGCTGGGCGCGGGCATCGGCCCGATCCCCGGGCTCTTCCCGACCAGGGGCATGGAGAGCGTCGACGCGCCCGACGGCTTCGGCTACGTGCTCGACGTCGCCCACCACATGGTGCTGCCCTGCCTCACGCTGGTGGCGGTGGTCTACGCGCAGTACCTGCTGGTCATGCGCTCGTCGCTGCTGGACGAGATCGGCCAGGACTACGTGACGACCGCGCGCGCCAAGGGCCTGCGCGACGACATGGTCCGGCGACGCCACGCCATCCCCAACGCCCTGCTGCCCACCGTGACGCTCGTCTTCATCCACATCGGCTTCGTGGTCGGCGGCGCGGTCTCCGTCGAGACCGTCTACTCCTGGCCGGGCCTCGGCCTGCTGTTCTACGAGGCGATCAAGGGCCCTGACTTCGCGGTCATGCAGGGCACGTTCATGGTCGTCTGCGTCGCGGTGATCATCATGAACACGCTGGCCGACGTGGCCTACCACGTCCTTGACCCGAGGGTGAGGTCGGCATGAGCGCCGTGACGTGGGCGCGCAGGCGCTCCGCGCTCGCCAGGTTCTGGCAGCAGTACCGCCGCCAGCGCGCGGGCGTGGTCGGCGCCGTCGTCCTGCTGGTCTTCGTCGTGCTCGCGGTGATCACTCCGCTGATCACCGACAGGACCGGCATGGACGTCACGAAGGCGACCGGCGACAAGATGGCCCCGCCCAGCCTGGAGTTCCTGCTGGGCACCGACGAGTCGGGCCGCTCGATCCTGCTGATGATCCTGTGGGGCTCGCGCGTCTCGCTGCTCATCGGGTTCCTGTCCGCCCTGCTCAGCATGGTGATCGGCACCGTGGTCGGCATCGCGGCGGGGCACTTCAGAGGATGGGCGTCCGCCACGCTGATGCGGATCACCGACTGGTTCCTGGTGCTGCCCTCCTTGGTGCTCGCGCTGGTGCTCTCGGCGATCCTCGGCGGCAGCACCTCGACGATCATCCTGGCGATCGGCATCACCTCGTGGGCCTCCACGGCCAGGCTGATCAGGGCCCAGACCCTCGCGGTCGAGGCCAGGCCGTACATCGAGAGGTCCAGGGCGCTCGGCGCGGGGCACTGGCACGTGATGACCAGGCACGTGCTGCCGAACGTCGCGCCGCTGGTGCTCGCCAACACCACCCTCCAGGTGGCCAGCGCGATCGTCGCCGAGTCGACGCTCGCCTTCCTCGGCGCCGACTCCGGTCAGGCGTCGTGGGGCCAGTTGCTGCGCGGGTCCTACGACTGGGGCGCGGCCACGGCCGGGGCCTGGTGGTACATCCTCGCGCCCGGTCTCTGCATCGTCGCGGTCGTGCTGGCGTTCACGCTGTGCGGACGGGCGATGGAGGCCGTGCTCAACCCACGCCTTCGGGGAGTCAGCCGATGAACCTCTTGTCGCTCGAAGACGTCTCGGTGACGTACACCATCGCCTCCGGCGAGGTCCCGGCCGTGCGCGACGTCTCGCTGACGCTGGCTCCCGGCGAGGCCCTCGGCATCGCGGGGGAGTCGGGCTCGGGCAAGTCGACGCTGGCCATGGCGCTGCTGCGGCTGCTTCCCCGCGACGCCCGGGTCGAGGGCAGGATCGTGCTCGACGGCGAGGACATCCTGGCCATGAAGTGGGGACGGCTGCGCGCGGTGCGCTGGGCAGAGGCCTCCATCGTCTTCCAGGGCGCCCAGCACGGCCTCAACCCCGTGCGCCGCATCGGCGAGCAGATCGCCGAGCCGCTGCTCGTGCACGGCCTGGCCCAGCCCGCGCAGGCGCGTACCCGCGTGGCCGAACTGCTGGAGCAGGTGGGGCTGCCCGCGTGGCGGTCGCGCAGTTATCCGCACGAGTTGTCCGGAGGGCAGCGGCAGCGGGTGATGATCGCGATGGCGCTGGCCTGCTCGCCCCGCCTGATCATCGCCGACGAGCCGACGACCGCGCTCGACGTGATGGTCCAGGCGCAGGTCCTCAGCCTGATCAAGGACCTGATCGCCTCGCACGGCATCTCCCTGATCATGATTTCTCACGATCTGTCCGTCCTGGCGGACATGTGCGACAGACTGGCCGTCATGTACGCGGGCAGGGTGGTCGAGAACGGCCCCTCGCACGAGGTGTTCCACGCCGCCAGACACCCCTACAGCGCCGCTCTGGCCGCGGCCTTCCCGACGGTCGGCGACCCGGTCTCCAGGATGGCGCCCAAGGGGCTCGGAGGGGACCCGCCCGACCCGATGGACCTGCCTTCGGGCTGCTCGTTCCATCCGCGCTGCCCCGTCGCCCTCGACCTCTGCTCGTCGCTGGACGTCGAGCTGTGGCCCGCGGGCCGCGAGGGCGAGGGACCGCACACCGCCGCCTGCGTGCACGTCCGCCCCGACCTCAAGGCCGGCGCGGACGAGCTCGGCTCACCCGACGCGGAGACCGGCGGCGATGATCCGGCCGCGCCCTCCCCGGACAGTGAGCGCGGGCAGGGCAGGGGCGAGGTGGTCGCGGCGGCCTCGCTGGAGACCGCCGCCCGTGACGAGCGCGCCAAGGAGACCTCATGAGCACCCCCCTCCTGCAAGCGCGCGACCTGCACGTGGAGTTCTCCTCCAGGGGCAGGCGCGCCCGAGCCGTCGACGGCGTCAACCTGGCCGTCGGCGAGGGCGAGATCGTGGCCCTGGTCGGCGAGTCCGGCTGCGGCAAGACCACGCTGGCGCGCACCCTGCTCGGCCTGGAGCGCCCCACCAGCGGCACCGTCCTGTACGGCGGGCAGCCGCTGACCTACACCAGCAAGGCGCTCAAGGCCTACCGCCGTGAAGCCCAGCTCGTCCTCCAGGACCCCACGGGTTCGCTGAACCCCAGGCACACCGTCTACGAGGCGGTCGCCGAGGGGCCGCGCATCCACGGCATGGCCAACGAGGAACAGGTCGTCGCCGAGGCGCTGTCCAGGGCGGGGCTCAGGCCTCCCGAGCGGTTCTTCCTGCGCTACCCGCACGAGCTGTCCGGAGGGCAGCGCCAGCGCGTGGTCATCGCCGGCGCGCTCGCGCTCAACCCGCGCATGCTCGTCGCCGACGAGCCGGTGGCCTCGCTCGACGCCAGCGTCAGGGGCGAGATCCTGGCCCTGCTGCTGAAGCTGCGCGAGGAGCTCGGCCTGTCGGCCCTGGTCGTCACCCACGACCTCGGCCTGGCCTGGAACATCGCCGACAGGGTGGCGGTGATGTACCTCGGCAGGATCGTCGAGTCGGGGCCCGTCGAGGAGGTGCTGAAGGAGCCGAAGCATCCCTACACGCAGGCGCTGCTGTCTGTGCTCCCCGAGTCGCCCGAGCGGGTGGTGCTGAGCGGCGAGCCGCCGGACCCGACGCGCATCCCCGGTGGCTGCCGCTTCCACGCCCGCTGCCAGGTGCTGGCCTCAGGCGCGGCGGCTCTGGCGGGGGTCGACTCGCGGTGCAGGTCGGAGCTGCTGGAGGTGCTGCCTGCCGTACCCGAGGCGCAGGCCGCCTGCTACTACGCGGACACGATGGCGGCGGACGAGGCCGTCGTGCGCTGAGACCCGCGCGGCCAGGAGCTCAGTCCCACACGAGATCGCCCTCTGGCGTGCCGGAGGGCGTGAAGCCGCGCCACCGCCTGCCCGACTCCAGCGTCCTGGCCAGCTCCTCGAGGAAGTGGAGGTAGCAGGGCCGGCCGTCGGTGAAGTACAGCCCCGTCGTGGCGCAGCAGTGAGGCCTTGAGCGCGTCGGGGAAGCGCGTCCCCATCGCAGCCTCCGCCCGCGCGATCCGCTTCGGCGTGGCGGGCGGGCGCAGCGAGCGGTAGGTGTTCGGCGCGTTGACGGCGAGCCAGAGTAAATCTAAGGGATGACATCCGCCTGGTCCCCCCGCAGGAGGAAAGCGGGCGAAAGCCCGGCAATCATGAACATCATGTCCAGAAGCGCCATCGTGACGGGCGTGGGCCTGGCGGCGTTCGTCGTCGCCTACGCGACGCTGATCCTCACCGGCAACACCGAGATCCGGATGTCGGCCGATCCGGGCGCCACGGGCGTCACCCTCTGGGCCACGCTGCTGCCGCCCCTCGCCGCGATCATCCTGGCTCGCCTGGTTCCGCCGCGCGTGCCGCCGCCCCGGCCCCTGGCCGAGCTCCCGAGGCCCAGACTGGTCAGTGAGAGCCGGCTGCTGGTGGCCGCGGCGCTCGTCTTCCCCCTCGCCGTCCTGCTCGTGGGACGCGGCCTGCTCTACCCCGTGGTCAAGGTCGCCATCCTGCTGGTGGTGCCGCTGGTGGGGTTCAGGCTGCTGAGGAAGGGCGGCCCCGCCGCCAGGTCCATGCCCGCGCCGGTGACCTGGCTGGCGCCGCTGCCCGCCGTCCTGGCCTGGTTCCTGCTGGCAGAGGTCAGCCCGCTCTCGCCGCCGCTCACCCAGCAGCTGCCCGACCCCGTCACGCTCGCCGTGGGCTCCCTGATCACGCTGCTCACCGCCAGCGTGCTGGAGGAGATCTTCTACAGAGGGTGGCTGCAGACCCGCCTGGAAGCCCTGTACGGCACCTGGCCCGGCATCCTCGCCACCTCGCTGCTGTTCGCCGCGATGCACGTCAGCCACATCAGGCCCGACGCGATCGGCATCGGCCTGGCCTCGGTGGTCGCCGCGCAGGGTCTGTTCGGCCTGATGCAGGGCTATCTGTGGGCCCGCTACCGCAACATCTGGGTGATCATCCTCATCCACGTCGTCGTCAACCTCGTCTACGTGGACATGCTGATCCGGCCGTCCGCATGATGGAGGCATGCTGCTCGAACACCAGGGCGTGAGCCCGGCCGTCGATCCCACGGCCTACGTCGCCCCGACCGCCACACTCTGCGGTGAGGTCCGGGTGGGTCCAGGCTGCAGGGTGCTGTTCGGCGCGGTTCTCACCGCGGAGGGCGGCCCCGTCGAGCGCACCGACGTGCCGGAGGACACGACCGTGCCGATCGGCTGGGTGGCCGTGGGCGACCCTGCCGAGCTGTTCCCGCCCGACCGGGACGAACGGATCTGGGAGGTGCAGCGCGAGCTCGACTTTCCCGGATACGTCTTCGGGCTGCCGCGCGCCGCCGACGGCGAGTCGATCATGCCGGAGGTCTCCCACCGGTACGGCAGGGCGCTCGACCGCCACCGCACCGACCGGATCCTCTGACCCCGCCGCTCAGAAGGTGCGCTCTCCCGCCAGCCAGGTGCCGAGCACCTTGATGTGCCTGAGCCGCAGCGGGTCCTCGGCGCGCGGGTCGGCCGACAGCCACACCAGGTCGGCCGCCTTGCCGGTGTCCAGGGCGCCGCGGTCGGCCTCGGCGAAGGCCTGGTAGGCGACTCCCGAGGTGTAGGCCGCGAGCGCGTCCTCGACCGAGAGCCGTTCGTCCGGTGTCCACGCTTCGCCCGCGCCGTCCAGGGTCTGCCTGGTCGTCGCGACCTGGATGCCGAGCAGCGGTTCGTGCGAGCTGACGGGCCAGTCGCTGCCGAACGACAGCGTGGCGCCGAGCTCGCGCAGGGTCCGCATCGGGTACTGCAGGTCCGCGCGGGAGGGGCCGAGCCTGGGCACGGTCAGCTCGGTCTGCAGCGGGTCGAGTTGCGCCCACAGCGGCTCGAAGTTGGCGATCACGCCGAGCTCGGCGAAGCGCGGCAGGTCGGCGGGGTCGACGAGCTGGGTGTGCGCGATGACGGGGCGGCGGTCCCACGCGGGGTTCTCCCGTGCCGCCCTCTCGACGGCGTCCAGCGCGGCCCTGATCCCGCCGTCGCCGATCGCGTGGATGTGCACCTGGAAGCCGTCGGCGTCGAACGCGGCCACGGCCTCGGCCAGCGCGGCGGGCTCCCAGACGGGCATGCCGCAGGAGTGCGGCACGTCCACGTACGGCTCCAGCATGGCCGCGGTGCCGCCCTCGATGACGCCGTCGGCGAAGAACTTGACGGTGTTCGCGGTGACGAGCGCCTCCCCTGCGCGGTTGACGGTGTCTCGCAGGGAGGAGAAGGCGGGGCGCTGGGCCGTCCAGGTGTCGGGGTCGGCGCGGAAGGCGAGGTTGGCGCGGAAGCGCAGCGCGCCGCGCCTGGAGGCCTCCAGGTACGCCTGCACCATGGACGGCTCGACCCAGGCGTCCTGCACCCAGGTGATCCCCGCGGCGGCCATGGTCCTGCCCGCCTCGGCCAGTCCCTCGACCAGCTCGTCCAGGGACTTGGCGGGTACCAGGTCGAGGACGAGGTCGCAGGCGTGCCACTCCCTGAGCGTGCCGAGCGCGCTGCCGTCGGGCCTGCGCAGGATCCAGCCCAGCCGGGGATCGGGCGTCGAGGGGCCGATCCCCGCCCGCTCCAGCGCCGCGGTGTTGCACCAGACGGTGTGGTAGTCGTAGGCGCGCAGCACCACGGGCCTGTCGGCGACCGCCTCGTCCAGCCAGCGCGCGTCGAACTCGCCGAAGGGGGCGATGGAGGGGTCGTAGCTGCCCCCGACGATCCACTCCTGCGACGGGTGCTCCGCGGCGTGGCGCCCCACCTCCGCGACGATCTCCGACACCGTGGTCAGGCCCTTGATCTGCGGACCCTGCGCCTCGAGGCCGCCGAACATCGGGTGCGCGTGCCCGTCGCCGAAGGACGGCATGAGCAGGCCGCCCTGCAGGTCCACCACGGTGGCGCCGGGGGAGGGTCGCGAGACGATCCTTCCGCCGGAGACGGCCAGCGAGGTGGCCGTCTCCGTGCCCGTCCAGACGGTGCCGTTGGTGAAGTGCAGGTCAGGCACGGGTGGCTTCCTCCGTGGTGAGTTGGGCGTAACGGGCGGGGTCGTGGCGCCGGATGCGCAGGGCGAGCAGCGCGCCGAGCGCGAAGACGACGGGGACGGGCAGGATGAGCAGGGCGTTCACGGTGCCCGTCGCCCCGGTGATGAGCTCGAAGTTGGTCACCACCAGCACGATGATCACCGCGAGGAGGACGAAGGCGGAGAAGGGCGCGACGAGCACGCGTCCTGCGCTGAAGCCTCGGCGATCCTTCCTGAAGAAGGCCACCACCGACAGCGCGGCCAGCGCCTGCAGGACCATGACCCCGATGATGCCGGTGCCGTTCGTCCACAGGAAGATCACGGCGTAGGGGTCGGAGCCCGCGACGATGCCCGCCACGATGATGAGCACGGAGATCACGACCTGTGTGATCACCGCGACGTACGGCGAGCCGTTGTGCGCCGAGATTCTGGCGAGCGGCCTGGGCAGCACGCCCTCGCGGCCGAGGGCGTAGAAGTATCGGGTGGAGGCGTTGTGGAAGGCCAGGGCGGCGGCGAAGCAGCTCGTCACGATCAGCAGGTGCATCGCGTCCGCTGCCCACTTGCCCGCGAAGGAGGCGGTGGCGGTGAAGACCATGTCCGCGCCGCCTTCGCCGTTGGCCACCTCGACGGCCCTGTCCGCACCGTAGGCGTTGATGATCATCCACACGGTGAAGGTGTAGAAGAGCGCGAGGAAGGCGACGGCGGCGTAGGTGGCCTTCGGCACCGTCCGCTGAGGGTCTCTCGCCTCCTCGGCGTAGATCGCGGTCGCCTCGAAGCCGATGAACGCGCCGATCGACAGTACGAACATGCCGCCCGCGCCGCCCGAGAACAGCTCGGCGGGGTTGAACGGGCTGAGCGACAACTCCGCGCCGCTGACCAGCACCGACACCTCGAAGACCAGCAGGATCAGCACTTCGAGCGCGAGCGCCACGCCCAGCACCTTGGCGCTGAGCGTGATCTTCAGGTAGCCGAGCACGCCCACGGCCGCCACGCACAGCAGCGTCCACGCCTGCCATGGCACGTCGAGCCCGAAGACGTCGGCCATCGTCGAGGCGGCGAACACCCCGAAGGCGGCCATCAGCCCGATGCCGATGAGGTTGTAGGAGATGACCGCGACGTACGCCGAGCCGAGGCCCGTCGCCTTGCCCAGGCCCCTGCCGATATAGGCGTAGAAGGCTCCCGCGTTGCGCACGTGCCCGCTCATCGCCGTGAACCCGGCCGCGAACAGGCCGACGACCATGCCCGACAGCAGGTAGCCGAGCGGAGCGGCGACGCCGCCGATGCCGATCGCCAGCGGCGCCAC
This sequence comes from Nonomuraea roseola, assembly GCF_039535395.1. NCBI lineage: Bacteria > Bacillati > Actinomycetota > Actinomycetes > Streptosporangiales > Streptosporangiaceae > Nonomuraea > Nonomuraea roseola. The sequence goes on along the minus strand of NZ_BAAAXC010000015.1, from coordinate 2,107,571 downwards.
CCCTGCCATGACGGTGAGGGGAGCGGCCGCGGCCACGACGAAGAAGACCAGGTCAGCGGTGCCGATGGCATTGCGTGACAGAGACATGGCCGGCTCCGAAACTAAAGGCGTTAGTTTGTTGGTGGGACGGTACTCGAAGGGGGCACGTGATGGGAAGACCGCGGCGGCCGATCCTGAGCAGGGAGGGCATCTTCGCCGCTGCTCTGGCGCTGGTGGACGAGGAGGGTTCCGAGGCGCTGACCGTGACGCGCCTGGCCAGGAGGCTCGGCGTGCAGGCCGCTTCGCTGTACAACCACGTCTCGGGCCGCGAGGAGATCGTCGAGGGCGTGCGCGACCTGGTCGTGGCCGAGATGGACGTGGACGCGCTGGACGGGGAGCCGTGGCAGGAGGCGCTCGCCGTATGGGCCAGGTCGTACCTGGCCGCCTTCGCCCGCCATCCCAACACCGCGAAGCTGCTGTCCACGACCACGATCAGGTCGCCCGCCACGCTGGCGATGTACGAGCGCGCGGTGGCGCTGCTGGAGCGGGCGGGATGGCCGAGCGATCAGGTGGTCACGGTGTTCACCGCGATCGAGTCGTTCGCGATCGGCTCCGCGCTCGACCTGGCCGCGCCCAGTGTCATGATCGATCCTTCCTCGCAGGAGCTCCCCCTGCTCTCGTTGGCGTTGAAGGACGCGCCGCCCGCGCGGGCCATGGCCGCTTTCGAGCTGGGGCTCGCGGCGCTCGTCCGCGGCTTGGATGAACGTCTAAGACAATTGTGCTAGGTTGGGGCGATGGGAGGAAATCGCGAAGACCTGCTCAAGGGCGCCAAGCGCTGCCTGGTCGAGAAGGGATACACGCGCACCACCGCACGCGACATCGCCAACGCCTCAGGGGTCAGCCTGGCGGGGATCGGTTACCACTTCGGGTCGAAGGAGGCGCTGCTCAACGAGGCGCTGTTCGAGTCGATGAAGGAGTGGGGCGACTCCCTGGAGGTCGCGCTGAAGGGCGACCTCGATCCCGAGGCGAGCCCCATGGAGCGCTTCGAGGCGGCGTGGAAGCGGGTCATCGACACCTTCGAACAACTGAGGCCCCTGTGGGCGACGCAGTTCGAGATCCTGGGACAGATCGACCACCTGCCGGAGATGCGCGAGCACCTCGCCGCGGGCGTGGAGGCCGCGCGGCTCGGGCTCGCGGAGATCTTCAGCGAGATCGACCCCGAGGCCGAGCCCGAGCGGGCGCGCGTGCTCGGCTCCTTCTACCAGGCGATGCTCACGGGACTGCTGGCGCAGTGGCTGCTCGATCCCGCCACCGCGCCGTCGGCTCACGACGTGGCCGAGGCCATGCGCCTGCTGAGCTCACCCTCCGCCTGATCGGCCTCCGGCGGGCTCAGAAGGCGCTTATCGTCGCGGGCGCGCGCTCGGTCCTGCTCAGCGCGCGGATCACCGCCGTCGGCCCGTGCCGGTGGACGGCCAGCCGCGCCAGCAGGTCGACCACCGGATCGATGACGTCCTGAGGCAGCTCGGGCGTCGGGATGCCCACGCTGGCCGCCAGGTCGTCGGAGTGGACGACGAGCTCCATGAGCCTGGTGAGCAGGAAGTCGTCGAGCGTCAGCGACCACTGCGCCCACGGCAGCCCGAGCACCCTGTCGGCCGGCTCGGCTCGCAGGGCGACCGTGAGCTTGTCGAGGCCGGCCTGGGCGAGGGCCACCAGCGAGCCTGGCCCCTCCGCCGCCGTGTCCTCGCCGCCGCGCCTGATGCTGACGTTCGACTCGTGCCCGAGGCCGGCCGTGACCCAGGCGGAGCGGGCGTAGTGCTCCCTGAGCGGGATGACGGAGCCGTTCGGCTCCGCGCCCAGGGCGAGGTCGACTCTGAAGATCTGCTGAGCCAGGTGGCCGGCCAGGCCGGCCACGCTGAACTCGGTGAGCGCGCTGGGCTTGGCCCAGGCCGCCGCCACCGCCTGGTCGCGAAGCAGGGCCACCGCTGAGGCCGCCGCAGTCAGATACAGCTCCCTGATTTCAGCCACGTCCGCGATCCTACTCACGAGCCGGAAATGCCGCCCTTCGGACGGTCAGGCGGTGACCCTGGCCAGGACCACGCCGCCCACGATCAGCGACAGCGCGGCCATGCGCCCCACGCTGACGGGGTCGTCGTTGAACACGATGCCCAGCGTGATCGCGCCCACCGCGCCGATGCCGGTGAAGACGGCGTACGCGGTGCCGACGGGCAGGGTGTCCATCGCCTTGGACAGCAGCCATACCGCCGCCGCCATCAGCACCAGGGAGATCGCCGTCGGCACGGGCCTGGTGAAGTTCTGCGTCGGCTTGATGCTCTGCGACCAGGCCACCTCGACCAGGCCGGCGAGAGCGAGATAGACCCAGTTCACCGTCCCGCCTCCTTTCGCGCCCTGGCCACCGACTCCAGGTGCCGCTCACGCAGGTGCGCGAGCCCGGGGTCGATCAGCGAATTCACCAGCTCGGCGTGGACGAAGCTCACCTCGGACACGGCGAAGTGGCCGAGGAAGAAGTCGCGCAGGTAGCGCTCCTGGTGGTCCACGGCCTCCTTGGGCGTGCCGGGTCCGTACGCTCCGCCCCTCGCGCTGGTCACCACGAACGAGCGCCCCTTGAGCGACATCTTCGGGAAGGTGATCTGGTCGAGCCAGGCCTTCAGCGACGAGGGGATCGAGTAGTTGTACATCGGCGTGCCGATGAGGATCACGTCGGCCGCGACCACCTCGTCGAGCATCGGCTCCAGAACGGCCCATGCCCGCTCCTGCGCCGGGGTGCGCACCGCCTCGCGGTAGCGCGCGATCTCGGTGATCTCGTGGGCGAGCACGTAGTCGCAGAGCTCGGTCCAGGCCTCGTCGATGTGGGGGACGGGCGAGGCGGCCAGGTCTCTGTAGGTGTAGCCGCCGTCGGGGTTGGCGGTGCGCCAGGCGTCTGCGTAGATCCTGGACAGCTCGCGGGAGAAGGACGCGCGCCTGGCGCTGGCGTCGAGGTGCAACAGGTTCACAGGGGGCTCCTCACTAAGCGGACACGGTGTCCACTTGCGAAGCTACCCGATAACCGGACACCATGTCCACATGGAGAGAGCCGACGCCGCCCGCAACCGCGCCAGGATCCTGGAGGCCGCCGCAGGACTGTTCAGGGCCAAGGGCGCGCCGAACGTCACCATGGACGACATCGCGAAGGCCGCGGGCGTCGGGCGGGGCACGCTCTACCGCCGCTTCCCCGACCGGGCCTCGATCGCCGTGGCCCTGCTCGACGAGCACGAACGCGTGCTGCAGGAGAAGCTGATCCGCGGCGAGCCGCCGCTCGGACCGGGGGGCGCCCGCCGCCGAGCGCATGGCCGCCTTCTACGCGGCGATGGTGGAGCTGCTGGAGGAGCACGCCCACCTGATCCTCGGATCGGAGGTGGGCCGCTCCCGCTTCGAGACGGGCGCGTACGGCTTCTGGCGCGTCCACGTCAGATCGCTGCTGGACGGCGTGCGGGACGCCGACGCGCTGGTCGACACCCTGCTGGCGCCCCTGGCCCCCGACGTCTACACCTACCAGCGGGAGGACCGGGGCCTGACGCCGTCCCAGATCAGCGCCGCGCTGGCCCGCGTGGCTCGCGCGGTGGTCGCGTAAGGAGGGAAGGTCAGCCGAAGAGGGCGGAGACCGACTCGCCCTCGTGGATGCGGCGCATCGCCTCGGCCAGCGCGGGCGCCACCGACAGCACGCGCAGCTTGGCGTCGGGCTTGGGCTCGGGGATCGGGACGGTGTTGGTGCAGACGATCTCCAGCACGTCGTCGCGGTCGGTGAGCCGCTCCACGGCCCCGGCCGCGAACAGCCCGTGGGTGCAGGCGATCCTGATCGAGTTGACCTCGCGCTCGCGCAGCCTGTCGAGGAGCTCGATGACGGTCGTGCCCCTGGCGATCTCGTCGTCGAGGACGATGACGTCCTTGCCCTTGACCTCACCGATCACCGAGCTGATCGTCACCTTGTCGTCGCTCAGGCGCTGCTTGGCGCCCATGGCGACCCCGGCGCCCAGGAGCCTGGCGAAGGCGGCGGCCTCCTTGGCGTTGCCGAGGTCGGGGGAGACGACGACGGTGTTGGACAGGTCGTACCGGCGGAAGTGGGCGGCCAGCTCACGCAGTGCGTGCAGGTGGTCGACGGGGACGCTGAAGAAGCCGTGCACCTGCGGCGAGTGCAGGGTCATGGCCAGCACCCTGTCGGCGCCCGCGGCCACCAGGAGGTCGGCGACGAGGCGGCCGCCGATGGAGATGCGAGGTGCGTCCTTCTTGTCGGAGCGGGCGTAGGCGTAGTGCGGCATGACGACCGTGGTGCGGGCGGCCGACGCGCCGCGCGCGGCGTCGATCATGAGCAGGAGCTCGACCAGGTGCTCCTGCACGGGAGGGACGAGCGGCTGGATGAGGAAGACGTCCCGTTCGCGGCAGTTGGCCTGCAGCTGGACTTCCAGACAGTCGTTGGCGAAGCGATGGAGGCGGACGGGATGGAGGGGGGTGCCGAGGTGGGCGCAGATCTCCGCGGCCAGCTCAGGGTGGGCGCTGCCGCTGAAAACAGTGATGTCTCGCACGTCAGGCCACCCTATCCGGCCTGTTGGGGCAGCCTCCGCAGTGGCTCGTCGGTAAGCCGGTAGACGGTCCACTCGTCCATCGGGACCGCCCCGATCGACTTGTAGAAGTCGATGGTGGGCTGGTTCCAGTCGAGGACGGACCACTCCAGGCGGTGGTAGCCGCGCTCCACGCAGATCCTGGCAAGCTCCTTCATCAGCGCCTTGCCGTGGCCGCCGCCCCTGGCCTCGGGGCGCACGTAGAGGTCCTCCATGTAGATGCCGTGGGTGCCGCGCCAGGTGGAGAAGCTGAGGAACCAGAGCGTGTAGCCCACGACACGCCCGTCCTGCTCGGCGATCAGGGCGTGCAGGGCGGGGCTGGGTCCGAAAAGGGCGCTCTCGAGCTGCTCCTGGGTGACGCGCACCTCGTGCAGCGCCTTCTCGTAGTCGGCGAGCTCGCGGATCATGGCGATGATCTCGGGGACGTCCTGGACGGTTGCTGTACGAATCACGCGCGCAGCCTACCTGCGTGTTAACGTCACCGGTCGTGACGGAGAGCATCTACGTCGGCCACGCGCAGGCCGACGCCCTCGGCGACAGGGGCTGGCTGCTGGGGCACTTCAAGCCCGAGGACGACGTACGGCACAGCCAGGACGTCGAGATCAAGTGGGGCGTCCACCCCCAGGGCGAGGAGCGCGCCCAGTGGGTGCACGGCGAGAAGCGCACCGCCCTTCTCGTGCTGATCAGCGGCAGGTTCAGGCTGGAGTTCCCCGGCCGCAGCGTGGTTCTCGAGCGGCAGGGTGACTACGTCGTGTGGGGCGTGGGGGTGGACCACTCGTGGGTCGCCGAGGAGGAGTCGGTGGTGATGACCGTCCGCTGGCCCTCGGTCGCCGGCTACGCCGTCGGGTAGATCTCGCACCCCCATGCGATGCGCTTGACCCTGCGTGACCAAGTGGTCCAAGTTCGCCACCACCTGGCAGGGCGTCTCGCTCGACGTGCTGTTCGAGGACGTCGAGACCGCGGCGGAGTACGCGCTCGTCCACTCCTACGGCGGCCACACCACCAACCTGCCGCTGGAGGACCTGCCCGACGGCAAGGCGTGGATCTGCCACCGCTTCGACGGCGAGGAGCTGGAACGCTCGTGGCGGGCGGGTCGGGGATCGTACCGCTCATGGCCATGATCAGGGCCAGGCGGCTGGCGGGCGGCGACACGCCGTTCCACCTGGTCTACTCGCTGCGCGAGCCCGCCCGCCGCTACTACGCCGCCGAGCTGGACGCGCCCGACCCCTGGCTGACCATCACCTGGGTTCACACCAGGCTCGCGCCGCACCGCAGGATCACCAAGGGCGCATCCCGCTCCAGTAGTACTCGAGCACGTCCACCTCGAAGCCGGGGAAGCGCTCGACGAACTCCCTGGCCCTGGTGGCGCCATGGCGCTCGTAGAAGGCGATGGCGGGCCTGTTCTCCTTCAGCACCTCGAGGTAGAGCTCCTGGCCCGCCGCCCTGTCGAGGGCGTGGCGCAGCAGCACGCCGCCGATGCCCGACCGCTTGAGCGCGGGGTCGACGTGCAGGTTGTCCAGCAGGACCCGGCCGTCCTCGGGGATGAGATAGGCGAACCCCGCGATGCTCGTGCCGTCGTCGGCGATCAGCAGTTCGCCCTTGGCGCCGTTGACCAGCCTCTCGTGCCACATGGCGGCCTGCTGCTCCTCGACGGGCCCTTCGAGGTAGTCGGCGGGGAAGATCCCGGCGTAGGCCGTCCGCCAGCTCCTGGTGTGCAGCGCCGCGATCCGCTCCGCGTCGGCGGCCGCGCCTTCTCTGATGTCCACCACTGAATTGTCGGCGCTCGTCCCCATGGTCGCGACCACACAGGTCTGGTGCCTCTCGGGCCGCGGTTCGCCCCTGGTCGTCCTCGCCGCCGACGTCGCCCTCGTACGGCGCGCCCGCCTGCACGACTGGCTCACCCGCTCTCCGGCCTGCACACCGTTCCCCGAGGGGGCAGTCGCAGATCGATGAGGTAGCGGTTGGCGTGCGCGATCGTGCAGGCGTCGCCTGTCAGGTAGAGCCCGTGCCCGTGTCCCTCGAAGCGGACCGCCGACGAGCCCGGCACCCGCATCGCCAGGTCGGCGGTGTCGTCGTAGTCGGTCCACGTTCCCGCGCCGAGGAACGGCGGCAGTCCGGCCGTGGGTAGCGGCGCGGGCGGGTTCTTCACGGGCCGCGGCCAGCCCACGCAGCCGAGCCGGTGCCAGACCACGTTGCCCGACAGGTTCGGCGACAGGCGCTCGCCGTTCCTTCTGACGCCGCGGTAGTCGGCGTAGTCGCGGAAGCGGAAGCCGTCGAGGCAGTGGGTCATGTTCATCCCGACGAAGGCCATGGGCTTCGGGCTGCCGATGCCCGCCTCGACGTAGCCGGAGAAGCCCGAGGCGTCGCCACGTTCGGCCCTTTCGACGCTCTCCGCCAGCTGCTTCCACCTCGCGTGGTCGTCGCCAGGCGAGACGAGGTGCGGAGCGGCGGCGATCTGCAGGTCGAACCCGCTGTAGGCGGTGCCGTCCGCGGGGATCGGCGTGCGGTCGGCGGCGGCCACCAGCGCGCGCCACGCCTCGCCCGCGTCGCGTCCGTGCAGCTTGCACGCGGTGCTGGCGGCGCACCAGGTGACGAACCGGTCGAACTGCGCCTCCATGACCTTGTGGCGTTCGTCCCTGCGGAACAGGTTCACCACGCCGTCCAGGTACATCGCCCTGATCCTGGAGGGGAAGAGCCTGGCGTAGGCGTAGGCGGGCACGCCGCCGTAGGAGGTGGCCACGAAGCTGAGCCGCTCCTCGCCGAGCGCGACGCGGACGGCGTCGATGTCCCTGGCGACGGAGACCGAGTCGAGGTGGCCGAACAGCTCGGGGTCGCGCGCCGCGCACCGCCGCGCGGCGGCGGCGTTCGCCTCGCCCAGCCTCTCGTACGCGCGCTCGTCGCCCGGCAGAGTCAGCCACGGACCCTTCACGAGACACTCGGAGGAGAAGACCTCCAGCGAGGGCGAGTTGCGAGGGGTGAAGCTGACCACGTCGAAGCGATCGCGCAGGTGGGAGAAGTTGCCTCCCGACTTCTCCAGGTCGTCGACGCCCGAGCCGCCCGGGCCTCCCGGGACGGAGAAGACGGTGCCGATCCTGCGCCCTGTGCCGTTCGCGGCGAGCCTGGCCACCGGCAGGCTGATCTTCCTGCCGCCGGGCTGGTCCCAGTTCACCGGCACCTGGACGGAGCCGCACTCCATGTCCTTGCGGCACGGCTGCCAATCGATGGCGGACGCCGCGCCCGCGGGCTGGGCGAACACCACCGTCGCCACCAGCGCGCCCGTGGCCGCCACCCCCGCGACCAGCGGCCTGGTCCTGCGTCCCCGCACGACGATGGCGACCGCGCCCGCCGCCATGGCCACGACCGGATAGGCGACCAGCACCGCGAAGGCGGCGAGCGGCGGCAGCAGATCGCCACCGCCCACGATCATGTACGCGCCGATCCGCGAGCCCCACGGGTTCGGCAGCGTCATGGCCGCCGTGGGCAGCACGAACACCAGCATGATGAGCGCGACCAGCGAGCCGGCCGTGGAGCGGAGCACCGTGCCCACGCCGAGACCGACCAGCGCCACCAACGACACCGACGCACCGGCGAGCGCCACCCCGGCCAGCACGCCGGGCTCGGACAGCGACGTCCCGAGTGTCTGCCCGCTCAGCAGTACCCGCCCCGCCCTGTCGCCGAGTACCGCCTGCGTGGCGAAGTGCATGCCGAAGGCCAGCACCTCACCGGCGACCAGCCCCACCACCAGGAGCGTCGGGACCTTGGCGAACAGCAGCAGGAGCCGCCTGGGCACGGCCACCAGGCTCGTGTCGTGCTCGGCGGTCATGGTCAGCGCACCGAGCGCGCCCAGCACGAAGTAGGCCACAGGAAGCCCGGTGCCCAGCCCGTCGCCGAGGCTGTCGAAGCGCAACCGGTCCGCGCCGGACTGGTTGTCGAAGCCGCGCGTGACCATGAAGGCCACCCCCGCGCTCAGGAACACCGCCAGCAGCGACGAGGCGAGCAGGTAGAAGTTGGAGCGCAGCGACCTGAACTTCAGCCACTCCGCCAGCACCGCGTCGATCATCGAAACTCCACAGTTCCCTCGGTCCACCCCATGAACGCCTCCTCGAGCGACGTCCCGGCCGTTCGGGCTCGGCGGCCCTGACGAGCACGCCCCGCTGGAAGCGCCCCCTTCAGGCTTTCGCGCACCGGCGCCCGGCACAGTGGGGTTGGACCTACTCTTCAGATGTGAGGCTGTTCACGAACGCGGCGACCGGGGTGGCAGCGCTGGTGCTGCTGCTCGCGCTGCCGTTCGCGCGGCGCAGGGTGCTGGCGGCGGGACGCAGGCTCGCCGGATCGGACCCCGGTGACCTGCGGCTGGTCGCATGGTTGTTCGTGCACGGTGTGACGGGCCCCGCCGCCCTGCTGGGGGTGGTGGTGATGCTCTCGGCGCTCGGGGTGATCTGGACCCTGCGCACGGCCGAGGCCTCGATGGCCGTGACGCTCACCCTGTCGCTGTCGATGCTGGCCATCGTGTCGCTCGCCGCCGGCTTCGGCCACCTCGCCACCAGGGCCCAGACCCGCCTCGCCGACCTGCTCCTGCACCCCGACACCCGTGTCAGGGAGCTGGCCGACGCGCAGGCCGCCGAGCTGCGCAGGATCGAACGCGACCTGCACGACGGCGCGCAGGCCAGGCTGATCTCCATCAGGATGGCCCTCGGCCTCGCCAAGTCCGCGCCGGACCCGAGGGGGCTGATCGAGGAGGCATGGGAGTCGGCGGGTCAGGCCCTCACCGACCTGCGTGATCTCGTGCGCAACATCCACCCGCCGGTCCTGGCAGACCGCGGGCTCGTCGGCGCCCTCCAGGCCGCCGCGCTGCTGTGCCCCGTCCCCGTACGGCTCGACCTCGACCTGGAGGGCAGGCCTGAGGCTCCGGTGGAGTCCGCGCTCTACTTCGCCGCCACGGAGGCCCTGTCCAACGTCGCGAAACACAGCTGGGCCTCGTCGGCGTGGGTGCGCCTGACGTACGCCGACGGCGTGCTGCGCCTGACCGTCGGCGACGACGGCCGAGGAGGCGCCGACCCTGGAGCGGGCACGGGTCTGCACGGCATCGCGCGCAGGCTGTCCGCCTTCGAGGGCACGTTGACCGTCCACAGCCCCCCAGGCGGGCCGAGCGAACTCATCATGGAGCTGCCGTGCGCGTTGTCATCGCCGAAGATCTCGCTCTCCTCAGGGACGGGCTGATCCGCCTGCTGACGACGCACGGCTTCGAGGTGCTGGAGGCGGTCGACAACGGCCCGATGCTGCTGGCCGCGCTGCTGAAGCACCGGCCCGACGTGGCGGTCATCGACGTCAGGCTGCCGCCCACCCACACCGACGAGGGCCTGCGCGTCGCCCTGGAGGCGCGACGCAGGGTGAAGGGGCTGCCGGTGCTGATCCTTTCCCAGTACGTCGAGCAGCTCTACGCCAGGGAGCTGCTGTCCGACAGGTCGGGCGGGATCGGCTACCTGCTGAAGGACAGGGTGGGCGACGTCGAGCAGTTCGTGGAGTCCGTCAGGAGCGTCGCGGCCGGCGGCACCGCGCTCGACTCCGAGGTCGTCAGCCAGCTCCTGACCCGCCGCGACGACCGTCTTGCGGCGCTGACGCCGAGGGAGCGCGAGGTGCTGGCGATGATGGCGGAGGGGCTGTCCAACCAGGCCATCGCCGGCAAGCTGGTCGTCACCGACAAGGCGATCGGCAAGCACACCTCCAACATCTTCGCCAAGCTCGGACTCCCGCCTGACGACGATCTCAACCGCCGCGTCATGGCCGTCCTGGCCTATCTGGATGGCTGATGGACCTGCGCGCGCTGACCGAGGAGGTCGAGGAGGTGTCGCGGCTCTACGCGGACAGGCACGGCATCGACCGCGACGACACCTGGTTCCTGCTGAAGCTGCAGGAGGAGATCGGGGAACTGACCCAGGCCTTCCTCATGCGGGCGGGACAGGCCCGCGCCAAGGGGTTCTCGGCGGAGGAGCTCGACGCGCGCTTCCGCTCGGAGCTCGCCGACGTCCTGAGCCAGGTGCTGCTGATGGCGCGCCACCACGGTGTCGACCTCGAGGACGAGGTCGAGCGCAAATGGCTGGTGTGGAACCCCGGCCGGAGGGGCGGATCAGTCGAAGTCGAGGCAGGTGGTGTACCAGTCGCCGGTGAGGTGCTCGATCTCTGAGGCCTCGATGTCGGCCAGACGGTCGGCCGGTGCCCTGGCCAGCCCACAGGAGACGAGCAGCCCACCGTCTCCTGTGGCGAGCTGGACGACGCCCTGCCGGCGGCGCGCCTGCGTGATCGTGAACAGGCCCGCGCGCCGCTCCTCGAACGTCCACGACTCCTTCTCGGGAAGGGCGTCGGCGTAGGCGGTGAGCGCGGGCTCCGACAGCAGGAATGCCGCCCGTGTCGGAACCTGGGCGGTGCTGCTCCAGAGGGCGAGGCCGGCGATGAGCGGGGGGCCGAGCAGCAGGAGGGGGCGGCGGAACTCGGCGTACGCGAGGCAGGTCATCCACGTGCACAGGGCCATGAGCCCTGCCACCCCCGCGAGGGTGGACAGCAGGAAGCCGTCGCCGACGGGTGGGGCGGCCAGCATGGTCAGGACGGCGAAGGCGGCCGCGGGTCCGAGAACCGCCAGGTGCCAGAGCTTCACGACACGCCGTGCCGCTCTTCGGAGATCGCCTGGCGACGGTGAATACCTAAGCGATGGCTCATGACGGGCGAATATACCGGCGGTGGGCGCGAGTGAGGGGCCCATGCCGAGGGCATGGGCCCCTCACGTCGACGTCGTCGCGTCGTTCAGTGCTGGCCGATGAAGGTCACGAGTGCGTGCGTGGCCGGTCGAACTCAGCCGACATGCCACTCGGTAGGCACCATCGTGATCTCAGAGCCGGAAAAGCTTGGGGTACGGCGCGCTGATGCGCAGTTTCTCGGTGCCGAAGTCGACAAGGACGGCGACGTCCTCTTCGACGCCGATCACCAGGCCGAGGCCGTATTTGTCGTGGCTCACCCTGTCCTGCAGCTCGAACTGCTCAGGCGGAGGTAGAGGCGCGGCAGGTCGGTTGAAGGGACTTCCGGGCAAGGGGCGACGGGCTGCTCTCGTGGGCTTCATCGTTACCAGTATGCGCCTGCTCAGCCGATAAAGGCGAACTTCCGTGGAGTCAATCTCCGAGACCGGGTTAGTTCGGCCCGTCAAGGGCAGGTCAGGGGCCCTGTCTCTGCCCGTCGTACCGGTCTTTTTGCCTTCGGTGGAAGCGCGGGTAGATCTATTGCCACGGTCGTGGCGGCATGCCGCGCTTCGACGGCGGACGAATGAGGAAGATCCCTGACATGGCACGTTACGGAACCCAGTTCGGCCCGGACATCACCTTTCTCGGCGTGGAGCGATGCGACTGGCAGGACGGCGCGACCTACGCGGACGCCGACGTGGTCATCCTCGGCGCGCCGTTCGACGGGGGCACCTCGCACCGGCCCGGCACCCGGTTCGGCCCTCAGTTCATCCGGAAGTCCTGCTATCTGCCGCACGACGGGTCGAGGCCCTCGCTGGCGATGCGGGTCGACGGGCTGCGCGATCTGAAGGTCTACGACGCGGGTGACGTGGAGATGTACTCGGGCGACGCCGCGCGCTCGGTGCACGACCTCCAGCACGCTGTCCACACCGTGACGTCGAACGGCGCGATCCCGCTGATCCTCGGCGGCGACCACACCATCGCCTGGCCCGACGCGGCGGGGGTGGCCCAGCATCTCGGGCAGGGTCGCGTGTCGATGATCCACTTCGACGCGCACGCCGACACGGGGAACATCACGTTCGGCTCCCTCATCGGGCACGGCCAGCCGATGCGGCGCCTCATCGAGTCGGGGGCGCTGCGGGGTGACCGGTTCCTGCAGATCGGGCTGCGCGGCTACTGGCCCGAGCCCGAGACGCTGAACTGGATGGCCGAGCAGCGGATGCGCTCCTACGAGATGTCGGAGATCGTCGCCAGGGGCCTCGACGAGTGCCTGACCGAGGCGTTCGCCATCGCCGTCGACGAGTGCGACGGCGTCTTCATGTCGGTGGACATCGACGTGTGCGACCCGGGGCACGCGCCCGGCACCGGCACCCCGGAGCCTGGCGGGCTGACCGCGCGCCAGCTGCTGGACTCCGTCCGCCGCATCGCCTACGAGCTGCCGGTGGTGGGTGTCGACGTGGTCGAGGTGTCTCCGCCGTACGACCAGGCCGACATCACCTCCTTCCTGGCCAACAGGGTCGTGCTCGAGACGCTGACGGGCATCGCGCGGCGGCGGCGCGACCTGGCGGACGACACCCGCTGGGACCCGAAGCTCCCCCTGCTCGCGGACCGGCCTGACAACAGGCCCGCGAGCGGCGACTGAGGGGTGGCCCTCCGAGTGCTGGTGTCCGTCGGGCCGTACGGCCTGCGCGACGTACCCGCCAGCAGGCCGTGGGCGTGCTCGAAGCACCACGCGAAGCCTGGCGCGGTCTCGGGTGGTTGCACTAGTGCACAGTAGGGCGTTTTCCATGGTGGCGCCTGGCTCGGGAGCTTCCCTGCGTACGGTGTCCACATGAGATATCTGGAAGGGCCTTTCGCGCCTGTCACCGAAGAGGTCACCGCCTACGATCTCCCGGTCACCGGGCGGATCCCGGCCGAGCTCAACGGCCGCTACCTGCGCAACGGACCCAACGCGCTGGGCGTGGAAGACCCGGTGGTGCACATCTGGGGCATGGGCCAGGGCATGGTGCACGGGGTGCGGCTGCGTGACGGCCGGGCCGAGTGGTACCGCAACCGCTTCGTGCGCACACCGGGCTTCGCGCCCATGGTGCACGTGATCGAGCACGCCCGGCGCACCTTCGCCATGGCGGAGGGCGGTCTGCCGCCCGCCGAGCTGGACGAGGAGCTGAACACCGTGGGCGTGTGCGATCTGGGAGGGACCGCGGAGGGGTTCACGGCGGGGGCGCACTCCAAGCACGACCCGCTCACCGGCGAGCTGCATGCGCTGTCGTACATGCCGGGCCGCGACTTCGTCCAGCACATCGTGACCGACGCGGGGGGAAGCGTCGTCAGGACCACCGCCATCCCCATGCCGCGGACGCCGTTCATGCACGACTTCGCGCTCACGGAGAACCACGTGGTGCTCTGGGACACGCCGCTGGGCTTCGACGGGTTCGACTGCGGGTGGTTGCCGGAGCACCCGACGCGAGTGGGCGTCATGCCGCGGACCGGTGGTGACGTGCGCTGGCTGGACATCGACCCGATCCATGTCAGCCACACGCTCAACGCCTACGACGACGGCGACTCGGTCGTGGTCGACCTGGTCACGGCCGAGGGGCCGTTCGATCCCGGCGACCCGGGGGCCATCCGGCCCGTGCTGGACCGCTGGACGATCGAGCGGGACAGGATCCACCAGCGGCGCATCGACGACCGGCCGCAGGACTTCCCGCGCGTGAACGAGGCGCGTGCCACCCGCCCCTACCGATATGGCTACTCGGCGGCGACCGCCCTGTACGGGATCCCGTTCGCCCCCGAGGGCATGCCGCCGGACGACGCCTTCACCAACGCCCTGGTCAAGCACGACCTGGAACGGGGGACGGCCGAGGTGCACGCGTTCGGCAGGGACGAGGCGGTCGGGGAGGCCGTGTTCGCCGCCGCGGGGCAAGGGGAGGACGAGGGGTACCTGCTCACGTACGTTCATGATCCCCTTCGAAACGCGAGCGACCTGGTGATCCTCTCGGCCCAGGACTTCACCGGTGAGCCCGTCGCGCGCGTCCACCTCCCTGTGAGGGTGCCGCTCGGCCTGCACGGCAACTGGCTGCCTGACCGCTGAGGCGTGGCAGCATGGCGTCGTGAACGATCCGCAACCGCCGTACCTCCGGATCGTCGCCGACATCGAGCGGCGCATCGCCGATGGAGAGCTGCGGCCCGGCGATCCCGTCCCCACCACCAGGGCGATCGTGCGCGAGTGGGGCGTCGCCATGGCGACGGCCACCAAGGCGCTGGCGGCGCTCAAGCAGGCGGGCGCCATCGAGTCCGCGGCTCGGGTCGGCGCCGTGGTCGCTCCCAGGAGACTGCCCTCGCGTTCGGCAGGGGGTCTCGAACGCGACCGCGTCGTCCGCGCGGCCATGGAGATCGCCGACGCCGACGGCTTGGCCGCGCTGTCCATGCGGGCGGTGGCGACCAAGCTCGGGGTCGCCACCATGACCCTCTACCGGCACCTCGAGGCCAAGGCCGAGCTCACCCAGCTGATCGCCGACGCCGCTTTCGCCGAGATCGAGTATCCGGAGCCGCCACCGGGATGGCGCTCCCACCTGCGGGTGGCCGCTCAGCTGCAGTGGGCGACCTACCAGCGCCATCCGTGGTTGCCGCGGCTCGTGTCCATCACCAGGCCGGTCACGCTGCCGGGGTTGCTGGAGTACGGGCTGTGGACCCTGCGCGCGCTCGACGGCCTCGGCCTGGACCCGAACACCCGACTGCACGTCTACGCCACGATGGTCAACTACGTGAGGGGGACGGCGGTGAACATCGAGAGCGAGGCCGGTGCCGAGCTGGACACGGGGATGACCAGCAAGCAGTGGATCAGGGCCAGGCTCCCCGTCGACGGGCCGCTGATCGCCCAGGTCACGGAGCCCGGCGCGGAGCTCGATCTGGAGTCGCTGTTCGCCTTCGGCCTCGAACGGCTGCTCGACGGCCTGTCCGTCGTGCTCACGCCGCGGGAGGCTCGCCGGTGACCTGGTGACCTCCCGTCTTCGGGCTACGCGAACGCGTTCAGCCCGGTCAGTTCGCTCGACAGGTCCCAGAGGCGAGCGGCCTGCGCGGGGTCGAGCGCCCAGGGCTTGACCCCGCCGACGAGCATGTCGTCGGTGGTGGCGGGTTCGGCGAGGTCGCAGTCCTGGCAGTACGCTCCGCCGTACCTCTCGAGCAGGGGAGAGGTGGCCGCCCACACGGCCGTCGCCGCGCCCTGGGCGGGGGTCTTGAACCCCGGCGCAGGCTCGCCCTCAGGCGTGATCCAGCCCTGAGCGAGCTGCTCCTCGCGCGGGATGTGCCGCTGCAGGGGAGTGAGGATGCTGCCGGGGTGCACGGAGAAGGCGCGCGGTCCGCCGGCGGCGCCGAGCCCGTCCAGGTGGACGGCGAAGAGGGCGTTGGCGGTCTTCGACTGCGCGTAGGCCAGCCATCGGTCGTAGCCGTCGCGGAACTGGAGGTCGTCCCAGCGGATGCCGGACAGGAAATGCCCGGAGGACGCCACGGACACCACGCGTGGCCTGCCTGGGGTCAACGCCGGACGGAGGCGGTTGACGAGGGCGAAGTGCCCCAGGTGGTTGATCGCGAAATGCGCCTCCCAGCCGGGGCCGACCCGGGTCTCAGGGCAGGCCATGACGCCCGCGCCGTTGATGATGACGTCGAGCGCGCGGCCCGCGTCCAGGAACCGGTCGGAGAACGCGCGCACGCTTTCCAGATCCGCGAGGTCGAGCGCGTGCACCTCCGTCTTGGGGATGTCGCGCAGGGCCTCCTCCGCCGCGGCGGGCCTGCGGGCCCGAAGACGTCGAGTGGCTCCTGCTCTGCAACCGGCTGCGCGATTCGGGCATGTCGATCGCCAGGCTGAAGGAGTTCGCTCGACTCGTCCGGTCGGGGCCTGGCAACGAGCCCGACCGTCTCGCTCTGCTGCGGGAGCACGAGCGGATCGTGCAAGCCAGGATCGCCGACCTCGACGCATGCCTCGGGATCATCCACGACAAGGTCGTCACCTACGAGAAGCACCTGCGTGACGGCACCGCCGCCGGCCTCTGGTCCCCGGCCCCGTCCCGCTGATCGGCGAGATGGCCGCGGCGTGAGCCAAATCGCGGAACGATCCTTTCCGCATTGAGTTCTACCGTGGTTCCCATGAGCGCAGACCCGCAGATCCGCCCCTTCCGTATCGAGATCCCGCAGGCCGACCTCGACGACCTCAAGGACCGGCTCACTCGCACCCGCTGGCCTCAGGAGTCGCCCGAGCAGGGCTGGGGCCGAGGGGTGCCGCTCGGCTATCTCAAGGACCTGGCCGCCTACTGGGCCGACGGGTTCGACTGGCGCGCCCAGGAGGCGGCGCTGAACGAGATCCCGCAGTTCATGACCACGATCGACGGGCAGGACGTGCACTTCATGCACGTCCGCTCCTCTGAGCCCGACGCGTTCCCGCTGATCCTCACGCACGGCTGGCCCAGCTCGCCGATCGAGTTCCGGAAGGTGATCGAGCGCCTCACCGACCCCCGCTCCCACGGCGGCGACCCGGCGGACGCCTTCCACCTGGTCATCCCCTCGCTGCCGGGCTACGGATTCTCCGCTCCCATGCGGCAGGGCTGGGGCAACCTGTTCAGGGTCGCGCAGGCGTGGGCGGAGCTGATGGCCAGGCTCGGCTACGAGCGGTACGCCGCCCACGGCACCGACGCGGGAGGGGGAGTGGCGGGGATGCTGGGAATGGTCGCGCCCGACCGGGTCACCGGCATCCACCTGACGGGGACCAGCTCGACGTTTCCCTTCGCGCCGCCGCTGGAGATCGAAGGGCTCTCGGAGTCCGACCGGATCAGGGCCGAACGGTTCAACGCCGCTCAGCAGGACGGGCTCGGCTACCTGCACCTCATGACGACCAGGCCGCAGACGCTGGCGTACTCGCTGGCCGACTCGCCGGTGGGTCAGCTCGCCTGGATCGTGGAGAAGTTCAAGGAGTGGACCGACCTGTCGGCCGAGCTGCCCGAGGACGCGGTCGACAAGGATCAGTTGCTGACCGGCGTCAGCGTCTTCTGGTTCACCGGCTCGGGCGCCTCCTCGGCCCACGCCGTCTACGAGGGCATGCAGGTCTACCGGCAGATGACCGCCCAGGCGGCGGGCGACGACGGTGGGTGGGCGGAGCCGGCGGGGCCGCCCACGGGCGTCGCGGTCTTCGCCGCCGACCCCACGGTCCGCTCGGTCATGGACCCCGCGGGGAAGATCGAGCACTGGACGGAGTTCGACCGAGGCGGCCACTTTCCCGCCATGGAGGCCCCCGACCTGCTCGCTCAGGACCTGCGCACCTTCCTGCGCGACCTGCGCTCGTAGCTCGGTCCGCGCCAGGAAGGGCCGCGGAGATCCGCGCTCAGGAAAGGTCGCGGAGCGCTCAGGAGGGGTCGCGGGGATCCGCGACCCCTCCTACCGCGCCGGGGCGGAGGAGGGTCAGGGGCGGTGGCCGGGCTTGTCGACGAGCTTGGTCTCCAGTTGGGCGGTCCAGGCCAGCGGCGTGCCCGCCTTGACCGTGACCTTCTCCAAGGTTCGGTCGGCGATGGCCTCGCCGTACGTTCCCAGGAACCGGTAGTCGTCCGAGCTGAGGACGATCTCGGAGCGCTCCCACTGGCCGGTGTAGGCGAACGCCACGCCGCGGCGGCCGGTCGCGTCGACGGCGTCCTGCTTGACCGTGACGCCTTCGATCATCGGGAGCGCGCGGAACAGCGCGGCCCGTACCTCAGGCGTGAGCGCCTGCTCTCTCATGAGCTGGGAGATCGCCTGGAAGACCCGCTGCTGCCTGCTCGCGCCGTCGTCGAACGGCGACGCGGGGGTGGCGTCGACGACCGCCCCGACCCTGGCCAGCGACTCCTCCGGAGTGACGGGGCTCTTGGCCAGGTCGGCGGCGGTGATGTCGGGGCGGGTTTCATGGATGACGAGCTTGCCCTTCCCGTCGTCCAGCGCGGTCTGCTTGCCGTCCAGGCTTTGCCACGTCTCGCGCGTCATGCGACTGTCGCGATCGACCTCCGGGTGCGGCTCGTTGAGCAGCGGAGCGATCGTCTCCTTCACGTACAGCCATTGGCCGGGCGAAGGGGTGCGCTTGTAGGCGGCGTAGGGGTCGTGGGGGTCGCCCTCGACGCTCTTGGCGGCTCGTTCTCCCAGCTCTTGGACGTTGGCGACGGCGACCGTGTCCGGCCGGCCGTCGCTCTGGACCACCTCCAGGCCCGCGACGAGCGCCACGGCCGCCGCGCCGGCGACCACGAGCCGCCACGCGAGGCGCGGCACGCGTGGCGCGCGCCGCCGTACGGGCTCGGGGGCAGGCTCGTGCATCGCCCGCAGCAGGCGGGCGCGGGCCGCGTCCTCCGCTTCACGGGTGATCACGGGGGTGGCGGAGCGGAACTGCTTGATCTCGTTCATCAGGAGACCTCTCTCGTCGGATCGTCGCCGCCGAGGGCGGCCCTGGCCTTCTTGCGCGCCCGGTGCAGGCGGGAGCGGACGGTCCCGATCGGCACGCCGAGCGCCCACGCCACCTCCTCGTAGGTCAGATCGCCCCACGCCACCAGCAGCAGCACGTCCCGATCGCCCTGCGACAGGCCCGCCAGCGCCCCCGCGAGCCGGCGGTCCTCCTCCTGGGCGGCGACGCGGCCGACCACCGCGTCGGCCATGGGCTCGGGCAACGGGTCCACCCCCGTACGGCTCAGCGCGCGCAGGAACCGCTCCTCGCCGCGCCGGTGCCTGGCCATGAGGGTGGTCGCGATGCCGTACAGCCACGGCCTGGCCAGCCGCTGCGTGAGGTCGTAGGACGCGCGGCGGCGGAAGGCGGTCAGGAACGTCTCCGCCGCGATGTCGTCGGCCGCCTGGGTGCCGAGCCGCCTGGCGACATAGCGATGGATCTGCTCGATGTAGCGGTCGAACAGCCCCGCGAACTGTTCAGGGTCATCGTGTGACCGGCGGATCAGCTCGGCGTCGTCCGCCTCTAGCGTCTCCACCGGTTGCGGTTGTGTCATGCCTGCTGTCTCCCGATGGCGGGATTCGGGTTCTCGCCGTGGTCAGGGAATCAGGCGGTCGCTGAGCCTGCAGCCGCGGGGCCGCTCGGGGCGCTCGTCGGTCCAGCCGGCCTCGGGCGCCCATGCCTGGTAGTACATGACGGTCCCCTGAGCGAGCCCTTCGGCGCTCTCGGCCGCGATGGAGACGTTGGCGGCCAGGACGGCGCCGGTGCGAGGGTGAAGGATGGCGACGTACCGCTCAGCCACCTCGTCGTCGGCGCCGAACTGGCCGGTGAACCCCTCGCTCTTCACGAAGGTGACCGCGAGGCCCTGGCGTCCCATGGGGTCGGTGACCGAGCCGCGCACCTTGGTCGTCGGCAGGCCCGCGAGAAGGCGCAGGGCGGCGGCCCTGACCGAGGGGCTGACCGGCAGCTCCAACAGGGCCAGGGCCATGGGGAGGAACTCCTCGAAGCTCTTCCATGCCCGGGCGTTCTCGCCGGCCTTCCAGTAGGCGCGCAGTCTCTCCCGCAGCAGGGCGGCGTCGCCGGGCAGCGCCGAGAGGTCGGCGAGGGTGAGTTCGCCCAGCCGCAGGTCGCCGAGCACACCCCCGGGCTCGGCCGCGTGCGTGTAGAGGCAGTCGGAGGGCTTCGACCGCATCCGCAACTTCTTGCAGTCGCCCGCGCGGGTGCCCGGCGTGCACACGCGCTGGACGGTGGACGGCGCGCCGGCCGCCCGCCAGGCGCGTTCGTCGGCGGAGGTGGCGGGGCGGACGAACTGCTCCCACCGCTCCACGTGGACGGGGTCGCGGACGTCGCGCGGCTGCCAGAGGTCGATCCGCGACGAGGAGAGCACGTTGAAGGCCTTGTCCTCCACCCGTACCCTGAAGCCCGTTGTTGAGCAGCGGCCTGCGCCAGTAGGCGCCGCGGTCGTCCGGCAGTTTCGCCACCTCGTCGGCCAGTCTGAGCAGGGCCTCTTGCCCCCTGCTGGCACGAGCGCGGGCGCGGGGACGGGGGCCAGGCTCGACACCAGCGTGACGACGGCCATGACGACGGCGGCCGTGGCCACGGCCGTGCCCAGGGTCCATGCCCAGACGAGGCCGCGCCGGCCCGGCCTGCGTGGCCGTACCGGCTCCCGGCGGGCGGCGGCCAGCCGGGCACGGGCCCTCTCGACCACCTCCGCAGACGGCGGAGGAGCGTCGGGCAGCGCCCGTGCCAGGAGGGTCAGCTCATCCATGGGTCTCCTCCAGGGGGTTGACGTCGCCGAGTGCCTTGCGGGCACGGTTGAGCCTGGAGGCGACCGTTCCTGCCGGGATCTTGAGGGCGGCGGCGACCTCGGCGTGGCTGAGGCCGCAGAGCACGCTCAGCAGCACCCGCGGTCCCCCCGGTTGAGCACCCGCAGGTCGGGTGGGTCGGCCAGGTCAGGTGGAACGGCCATGCAGGTGTCTCCGCTGGGTCGGGTCAACGATGGTCGCCCCTACTTGCCCGAAGCGCCGAAGTGCTTTCACAGGCGCCCGCAGAGGGCTACCTGGCGGTTCTCCTTCTGAACAGCACCGCCGCGATCGGGACGCTGATCAGCACGGCGGCGGTGAGCCAGATCGCGGACAACCATCCCGCGTTCCCCATCGGCTGGTCCAGGAGCAGCGCGCGCAGCGCCTCCACGATGGGCGTCGTGGGCTGGTGCTCGGCGAAGCCGCGCAGCGGGCCCGGCATGGTCTCCGCGGGCACGACGCCGTCCGAGACGTACGGGAAGAAGATCACCATGAAGCTGAACGCCTCGGCGGCCTGGGTGGATCTGACGAACAGCCCCCACAGCGCCGCGACCGCGGACACCGCCAGGACGTACCCGAAGACCAGGGCCAGCACCAGCGCCCCTTCGGCGAGCGAGGCGCTGGGGCGGAAGCCCAGCGCGATCGCCACCGCCAGTGCGATCGCGGTCGCCACCACGCTGCGCACCACCGAGGCGACGACGAACCCGGCAGGGACCACCCAGCCGCTGATGGGCAGGGTGCGGAAGCGGTCGATCATCCCGCCGGTCATCTCACGGGAGATGCTCACGGCCGTCAGCGCGGCGCCGTACCCGCCCGCCATGAGCAGGACGGCCGGCACCACGAAGTCGACGTAGGCCAGCCCGCTCGACCCTGTGGTGATCGCGCCGCCGAAGACGTAGACGAAGAGCAGCATGATGATCACCGGCAGGGCGATGTTCACCATGAGGGCGTCGGGCGTGCGCGCCTCGTGGCGCAGCGCCCTGCCTGCGAGACGGCGCAGGTCGCCCGCCGTCGTGGCGATGGCGGTGCTCATGCCGCCGCCGTCAGCTCGAAGAAGACGTCGTCCAGGGTGGGTGTGCGCAGCTCGACCCGCTCAACGGCGATGGCGGCGCCGTGCAGGAGGTCCAGGGCGCGGCGCAGGTGATCGGGGTCCTGGAGTGCCAGCGTGACCTCGCACCGGCCGGCGTCGAGATGGAGGCCCGTGTCACCGCCCGTGGCCAGGACGGCGCCGGCGCGGGAAAGGTCCTCGGCGCTCGACAGGCGCAGGGTCAGGCGCTCGGAGCCGACCTGGAGCTTGAGGACGTCAGGGGCGTCCTCGGCGACGATGCGACCGCCGTTGATCACCGCGATGCGGGCGGCGAGCTGGTCGGCCTCCTCCAGGTACTGGGTCGTCAGCAGGATGGTGGTGCCGGAGGCGAGCAGCTCGCGGATGACCGACCAGAGCTCGGCCCTGCTGCGCGGGTCGAGGCCGGTGGTGGGCTCGTCCAGGAAGAGGATCCGGGGTGCGGCCACCATGCTGGCCGCGAGGTCGAGTCGTCTGCGCATGCCGCCTGAGTAGGTCGAGACCCGGCGGTCGGCCGCGTCGCCGAGGTCGAAGCGGTCGAGCAGCTCTGTCGTACGGCGCCTGGCCTCCCGCCTGCCCACGTGGTACAGGCCGGAGAACAGCTCCAGGTTCTCCCTGCCCGTGAGCAGGTCGTCCACGGTGGCCTGCTGGGCCGTCAGGCCGATGGCGCGGCGCACCGCGACGGGCTCGCGCGCGACGTCGTGGCCCGCCACGGCGGCGGTGCCGCTGTCGGCGGCCAGCAGCGTGGTCAGGATCCGCACCGTGGTGGTCTTGCCGGATCCGTTCGGTCCGAGGAGAGCCAGCAGTGAGCCTGTCGGGACGGCGAGGTCGACCCCGAACAGCACGCGCGTGCCGCCGAAGGACTTGGTGAGGCCCCGGGCGTGGATCGCGGCCTCAGTATCCGTGTGCGTCGTACTGTGTATCGCATACATAGTTATTAAGCTATATCACGTACACAGTTCCTGGAAAGGGAGGTGTTCGATGGTGGAGCTGCCGCCGGTCGTGGCGCGGATGTGGGGGCGCGAGCACTCATCGCGCAGGGGCCCGAAGCCGCGACTGGATTTGGCGACGATCACTGCTGCCGCCATCGAGATCGCCGACACCGAGGGGCTGGCAGGGCTGTCGATGAGCAGCGTGGCGGCTCAGGTGGGCGTCGCGCCGATGGCGCTGTACCGGTATGTCGGCAGCAAGGACGAGTTGCTGACCGTCATGTCCGACAGCGCGGTCCCGTCGCCACCCGAGCGGGGGGAGCTGTCCTGGCGTGACTACCTCGCCGTGTGGACCCGTGCCAACAGGGACTTCCTGCTCTCGCGTCCATGGCTGCTGTCGCTCCAGGGGCTCACCCCGCCGATGGGGCCTCGGCGGCTGTACTGGCTGGACCGTCTCCTGGACGCGCTCGGCGACACCACGCTCGACGACGGTGAGAAGTTCAACGCCGCCACCGCGCTCACCGGCTACGCGCTGACCGACGCCACGCTCGTGCATGCGACGAAGGCGGCCGGCCAGGAGTTGGCGGCGGCGGGGGTGAAGGGAGCCACCGACTACGGCGAGGTGCTCGCCGAGGTGCTCGACCCCGCGACGTATCCGGTGCTGTCGGCGATGATGCGCTCGGGGCTGCTGAGGGAGTCCGAGGGCTGGACGGAGGACGCCGACTTCCTGTTCGGGCTCAACCTGCTGCTCGACGGCATCGAGGCGCTGATGGCGCGGCGCGCCGGGCGACCGGAATAGGCCCCCTCAACGGGCGGAAGCGCGTCTACGGTGGGGGAAGTTCTGTTCCTGTCCGGTCCCGAGGGGAAGCACTCATGACCGAGCTCGATCGACGATCCTTCCTCGGCCGTGGCCTGGCAACCGCAGGAGGCGTGCTGGCCAGCGGCGTCGCCATGGAGACATTGGGGGCTCACGCGTCGTGGGCGGACGCCGGCCGTCCCTGGACCGACCCGAACCAGGTGGGGTACGGCCCGCTGCGCCGTACGCCCTCCAGGAACACCGGTGAGGAGCTGCTCGCGCTGCCCGCCGGCTTCTCCTACGTCGTGCTCGGCAGAACGGGCACCCCCATGACGGACGGGGTGGCGACCCCGATCGCCCACGACGGCATGGCCGCCTTCCCCGGCACCCGCCGTCACACCGCCAGGCTGATCCGCAACCACGAGGTCCGCACCCCGCCGGGGTCACCCATCGGCCGGGTCCACGTGCCCGGTTCCGAGCGCTACGACGAACTCGGCGTCGGCGGCACCACTACGCTCGAGGTGGATCTGCGCAGCGGCGAGGTGCTGCGGCACTTCGTCAGCCTCAACGGCACGATCATCAACTGCGCCGGCGGCATGATGCTCCACGGACGTGGCTGGCTGACGTGCGAGGAGACCACGGCGGGCCGGGGTCAGGGCTGGGCGCGGAAGCACGGCTACATCTTCGAGGTACCGCTCGACGGACCCGAGCCCGGCAGGCCCGCCGCCTCCATGCCGCTGACCGCGATGGGGAGGTTCTCCCACGAGGCGGTCGCCGTCGACCCGCGTACGGGCTACGTCTATGAGACGGAGGACGACTCGGGCAAGCCCGACGGGTTGTACCGCTTCCGTCCCAAGGACCCTCGCCACCTCGCCTCGGGCGGCGTCCTCGAGATGCTGAAAATCAAGAATGTCGCCAACTACGACTGCCGCGAGGGACAGACGATGGGCACCCGCCTGCCCGTCGAGTGGGTGCGGATCGACGACCCCGATCCCGACCTGGAGAACGGCGCCCCGACCTGCACCCAGCAGGGGCTGGCCAAGGGCGGAGCGAAGTTCAACCGGCTGGAGGGCTGCTGGTACGGCGACGGCAGCGTCTTCTTCAACTCCACCAGCGGCGGCGACGCCAAGAACGGCGACGCCCCCGGCGCCGACGGCTACAGGGAGGGCTACGGCCAGGTCTGGCGGCTCATCCCCGGCACGCGAGGCAGGGGCGACACGCTGGTGCTGGTCTACGAATCGCCCGGGCGCAGGGAGCTCGACTCACCCGACAACCTCGTCTTCACCCCACGCGGCGGCATCGTCCTCTGCGAGGACGACGCGTCGTCCGCCGACGCCGACCCCCACCCGCTCGCGCCAGGGCTGACGAACGTCAACCGGCTGATCGGCCTGGACCCTCGGAGAGGGCAGCCGTTCGAGTTCGCCGTCAACATCGCCGACGACAGTGAGTTCGCCGGAGCCTGCTTCGCCCCCGACGGCTCGACCATGTTCGTCAACCAGCTGGGCAGCACCGCCGAGCTCGACCCGCCCGGGCGGACGTACGCGATCCGCGGCCCCTGGCGTCGCGGACCGCTCTAGATCTGTTCGGCCAGGGAAACCGCCCTGGCCGAACAGATCGGCTGACGCGGGCCCGCCGCGCGGGGCGGGTGCGGGGCGCCGCCCCTGACCCAGGGGCGGCGCCGGTGAACTACTGGCGAGTGACCTTGACGTCGTCGACGCCCGCCTCCAGCAGGCTCGCCCCCGAGGCGTCGGCCGCCTCGAACACGATGCGGACGGTCTGGCCCGCGTACGCCGAGATGTCGGCGGTGGACGCCGCCCACGCCCCGTCGCGGTCCGAAGCGGCTCCCAGCTGCTGGAACACCGTGCTGGTCGTGCCGCCCACGACCTTCACCCTGAAGAAGTCGGCGCTGGAGGAGTTGCTGCCGTGCGCCAGGTACCAGGAGAACGACACCCTCAGCACGCCACTGGACGGCAGCGTGACGGGAGGCGACTGGATCGAGGTGATCCCGCCGTCGACGTCGTACGCTCCCGCGCTCGCGCCCGCCAGCCGTCCTGTGACCAGGTCGTTGGCGCCGCTCACGGCCGTGCCGAGCTGCTTGTTCCCGCTCGAGGTGGTGGCCTCGGGGTCGCCGCGCTCCCAGAGACCCAGGGTGGCGGTGTCGGTCCCGCTCGGGTTGGCGGTCCAGGCGGTGGCGCTCTCGAGGTCGTCCGACCACACCGTCTGCGGCGGCACGGCGGTGGCGATCGTCCACACGGCGTAGGCCACCGCGTCGGCGTTGCGGTCCAGCGCCGTGTCGTTGATGTTGCTCGTGGTGTCGCACGCGCGGTGGTAGCAGGGGTCGAAGGCCTGCCCCGCCGTACCGCCCCACAGCTGGGCCTGCGCGCTCGACTTGATGCCCTCGGCGCCGGTGAAGGTGCCTCCGGCGGGGATGCCGCGCGAGATGAACGGCCCGTAGTCCGAACGGCCGTCGAAGTCGGTGCCCCTGGTCGGCACGCCGATCGAGGCGAAGTAGTCCTGCAGCGTCCGCTCCAGCTCGGCCGAGCCCGCAGGTCCGGGGCCCGACCCGACGCCGTCGGAGTTGTCGCCGTCGTAGAGGAAGTAGCCGGCGTTGGGCGAGCCGACCATGTCGAAGTTCAGGTACCCCTTGATCTTGGAGCGTTCGGCGGTGGGCAGGTTGGTGACGTAGTACTGCGAGCCGCGCAGTCCCAGCTCCTCCGCGCCCCACCAGGCGAAGCGCAGGTGCTTGGACGGCTGCAGCGCCTGCCGCGACACCTCGAGCGCCGTCTCCAGGATCGCGGCGCTGCCCGAGCCGTTGTCGTTGATGCCGGGCCCCGCCGTCACGCTGTCGAGGTGGGCGCCGACCATGAGGACGTCGTCGGGGTTGCCGCCGGGCCAGTCGGCGATGACGTTGTAGCCCGTCGCGCCGTTGTAGGTGAACGACTGCAGGGTGGTCTGGAACCCGGCCGCGTCCAGCTGTCCCTTGACGTAGTTGGCCGAGGCCAGGTAGCCGGGCCTGCCGTGGGCGCGGTTGCCGCCGTTGCTGGAGGCGATGGACTGCAGCTGGCTGAGGTGGGCCTTGACGTTGGCCAGCGAGATGTTCGGTGGCGCCAGAGGTAAGGACGCCGTCGAAGCGCCGGCGGTGAGGGGAGCGGCCAGCGCGATCGCGGCGGCCAGGACGAGGATACGGGACTTCATCGGTTCCTCCGTGGGGGGTGGGACAGAGGGTGCGATGGAAGGAGGGCGGCTCCTGTGGGAGCGCCCTCCTTCACGTGATGAGGGTCAGCTCGCGGCGCTTCCCGTGGCAGCCCGTACGGCGGCGCGTGCCGTCAGCGCGGCCTCCCTGTCGGGCAGGTTCCGCGTGTTGAAGGCGTAGCGGGCGACGGAGTCGGCGATCGCGTCGGCGTTGACGTCCAGCGCGGTCGCGTTGACGTTGGTGATCGTGTCGCAGGCCTGGTGGTAGCAGATGTCGTAGGCGATGCCTGCCGTACCGCCGAACATGGCCGCCTCCTCGGGCGTCTTCGGCTGCTCGGCGCCGGTGAAGATGCCGCCGGAGGGGATGCCGACCGCGATGAACGGGCCGTAGTCGGAGCGGCCGTCGAAGTCGGTGCCGACGGTGGGCAGGCTGCGGCTGGTGAAGAAGGCCTTCAGCTGCTGCTCGATCTCGGCCGATCCGGGCGGGCCCGCGGGGAAGCCGGTGGCGTCGGAGTCGTCACCGTCGTACAGCTTGTAGGCGTAGTTGGGCGAGGCGACCATGTCGAAGTTCAGGTAGAGCTTGATCCGGTCGCGTTCGGCCTGGGACAGCTTCTCGACGTACTGGTCCGAGCCGAGCAGGCCGATCTCCTCCGCGGCCCAGAAGGCGAAGCGCACCTTGTTGCGCACGGGGAAGAGCTTCATCTGCAGGGCCGTCTCCAGGATGGCCGCGCTTCCCGAGGCGTTGTCGTTGATGCCGGGGCCCTCGGGCACGCTGTCGAGGTGCGCGCCGACCATCACGACGTTGCGCGGGTCGCCGAACCGGGTCTCGGCGATCACGTTCTCGTCGGTGCCGAGCACGAGGGTGGAGTCGACCTTGAGCCGGACGGTGGTCCCCGGCGCGGCCAGCGCCTGGCCGACGGCGAAGTCGGCGAACACCATCGGCACTCCCGCGCGCCATTCGCCGATGTCGAGGGGGTAGGCGTCGGTCCTGCCCGGCTGCCCCTCGTTGAAAACGATGATCCCCGCGGCGCCCGCGAAGCCCGCGTTGCGCACCTTGGTGGCGAACGGGCAGGTACCGCGCTGGATGAGCGCGATCCGTCCCGCCACGAAGCCCGAGAAGTCGGACATCTCGCAGCCGCTCGTCGAGCTGGGAGCGGGGCTGGGCGGCAGCGTCAGGTCCACGCCCTGGACCTGCGCGGTGACGTCGCCCGCAGGGGAGGGCTGGAAGGAGTAGAAGTCCTCGTTCGGCACGTACGAGCCCAGCACGGGCGGGCTGTTCTCGACCCAGCTCTCGACGTAGTTGATCGGCTGGAGCGTGACCTTGTAACCGGCCTTGCGCAGCTTGTTCGCCACGTAGTCGCGAGAGGCGTCGTAGCCGGGCGTGCCCGCGGCGCGGTTGCCGCCGTTGGCGGTGGCGATGGACTGGAACGCGTCCAGATGCTTCTTGACGTTCGCGCCCTTGACCTGCTTGACCAGCAGCTTGGCGAAGACGTCGTCGACGGGCGTCGCCTGGGCCGGGGCGGTGAGTGAGAGGGGTAAGGCCAGAGCCGCGGCCGCGGCCACGGCGACGGCCTTACGGAAGGACAAGCGCATGAAGCTCCTCCAGGAAACTGAGGGTGAGCAAGATCGTCCCCCGAGATCACGCCTCCTGGAACGTACCTCTTTTGCCGATATGCGCCTAGAGCCCACCATTTTGGTCCCCCTGAGGCTCGCGGTGGCCGTGGCGGACCTTGAGGCCGCCCTCGTCGGGACGACCCCATCCCATGCGACCGCACGCACCTGACCGCCGAAGGCCGCCGCCTTCGTACGGCTCACCTACGCGGAAGGCGGCCCCACCGCGTGTCACGGGTGGGGCCGCCTGTCCAGGCGCTTCAGGCCCGGCTGGAGATCTTGTGGATGACCCGGTCAGGGGGTGGCGCGGACTAGCGCCAGTAGGTGACGCTCAGGGTCGGGGGCTTGACCGAGGCGTCCTTGTTCTCCGACGCGGCGAAGGCGCGCCAGTTGGTGGTCTCCTTCTCGTCGGCGCTGCGCAGCTGGATGCCGTGGTTGGCGGCGCCGGCGGCCCAGTCCCTGGCGATCGTGGTGACCGGCCACTGGAGGTAGCCGGCGCCACGGGCGCATCCCTCGGTCCAGGTACGGCCGCGGCCCTCGTAGGTGGTGAACGCGCCCCTGCTGGTGGTGGAGGGCTTGTTGTCCCAGTTGAGGTTGGTCTCGTCCCAGGCGCTGGTGATGCGCTCGGCGGTGAGCCCGGAGCCCACAATGAGACCGCACTTGTTGGTCTCCAGGTTCCACGCCTTGAGCGTGGCCCAGACGACGCGCTTGCCCTTGAGGTTGTCGGTGTTGAACTTCAGCAGGCTGCGCATGATGTCGCCGCCCTGGCCGTTCTCCCACGGCATGGTACCCGCGATGATCATCGGGTCGCCGGGGTGGGAGGCCCAGGAGGTCGCGACGTCGGTGTCGGTGACGATCGGCAGAGTGATCGTCGGGTCCACGGTGACCGGGTAGACGGTCTTGGGGTCCGACAGGTACGCGGTGTCCGGCTTGAGCACGAGCACCGAGGTGCCGTTCTGCGTCTCGACCTGGGTGTCGATCTTCTTGATCGAGTCACCGCGGGGCTTGCCGTGACCGCGGGAGTCCCACATGACGGGCTGCGCCGCGGAGGCGACCTGCTGGCCGTTCTCGCCGGCCAGCTCCAGCTTGCCGTCGGCCGTCTCGGACAGCGTCAGGCCCTGCGTCCGCACGGGGATGCGCAGCTCCAGCGGCTCCGTGGGACGCTCGCGCAGGACGACGTCGTGGCGGAAGCCGGTCGGGATCACGGTGACGACCAGGTCGGCGCCGGGCCCCGCGGCGTTGGTGAACGTCGCGACGTTGTCCTTGACGACGGGGGCGGGCAGCGCCGTCGGCCACTGCAGCGAGAACACCCTGCCCTGGTCGTCGGTCAGCTTGGCCAGGGTGTCGTTGCCCCCTGCGGAGACCTCCACCTTCGCGCGGGAGGCCTTGGGCTTCAGCACCCCGCCCTCGGCGACGAGGCCGGTGTCGATGGGCACCCACGCGCCGTCGCGCTGGACGTTCGAGGGTCCGGAGGTGATGGAGGTGGTGAAGCTGCCGTCGGGGTTGGCGACGGTCGTGCTGTTCTCATCGGTCAGGCTGGCGACCTGGACCGCGGCGCCCGAGGAGGCGGCCTGGGAGAGGGCCTCCTGCACCGGGTCGACGGTTGCCACGGCGTCGAGGGTCGTGGCGCCGACGAGAAGGGTGGCCGCTCCGAGTCCAAGCGCAGCTCGGCGAAGGGGCGTGGCCATAGAAATGCTCAATGTGCGTCCTTTTTGGATAAATCGGACATGCAATGTCAGAGGTGTCCCCATGTACGGATGGGGTTGACGGCAGAGGTCGGCGCAGCGGCCCGATGTCCCCCACCGGGCGGATGGCCGTAACGGTCTACCGCTCCAGATGCCTTGTCGGTTCGATCATGAACAGAACCCCCGTTCTGAATGTCCACAAGATCGTGTCCGGTCACAGAAATATCACAGGCAACTTCCGGACATAATTGGATTTACGGACGGTGTGATCCATGTCATAAGGGACGGCCGCACGGATCCGGCGCAGGGGTGGAAGCCGGGCAGGAAACGGGCCAGGTCACTCCAGGGCACCTTCGATGTACGGCATGCGCGGCGCGTCAGCAGCCGATGTGGTTCGCAATGAAAGGCGAAATTTCCCGACTAGTTATCAACCATCACTACGATCACTCGCCGTGTCCCCCGAGCAGCACGGCCCTGCGCCGATCCAGAAGGCGGTCTTCGTCGACCACAGCGGTCGACGTCGACGGTTGGTCATCGTCAGCTCCATCGCCTCCGGCGTGCTGGCGCTGGCCATGTTCGCCATCGTGATCGGGGGGCTGTTCTCCAGCACGACGCTCTCTGTGAGCGGCTGGCCTGGAAACGACGGAGAAAGTCCCGCGAGCGCGGCCTCGCCCGGAGCTTCCGAGCCGGCGGCGACACCTCGGGCGAGCATGTCCAGACGGCCCACACCCACGGCGACACCCACGCGAACCAGGGCCATCCCCACGGTCAGGTCCCGCGTGACCCGTCGCGCCACGCCGTCACAGCAGCCCGTGCCCGACACGGTGGTGGACCCACGGGAGCCCTCTCCCAGCGCCGAACCAAGCGCGACGCCCAGCGGCGATCCGCGACCGAGCACGGAACCGACACCCGACCCCACCCCCGACCAGCCGCCCGGCCTGGACAAGACCCCACCGGGACACGCCCAGGGCAAGACGAAGGGCCCGAAGGAGTGAGGGCCCCGAGCCCTCAGGACAGGCAGGTCTGGCCACCGGCTCCCCTCCTTCCCCGGCAGGACGTCGGCGCCGCGCAGTCCGAGGAGGGCCGGCGCAAGAGCCCGAGCGAGCCGCCCGGCCTGTCGCCTCAGCCTGTCAGGAAGGCCACCGATCCCAGGGGCCACTGGTTTCTGCTGGCCGTCGGGCTCCTGCTGGCCTCCGGCGCCCTGGTGCTCAACGGCTACGTGACCAACGTGGTCGGCGAGACACACGCGGCCCCGCCCGCCGCCGGCCCTCCCTCCCCCGAACTCGAGCGGGTACGGCGGGGCGGTCCCATGCTGAACCTCACGGGGAGCCAGGTCGCCAGCGTCCGCCTGCCCGCCAAGACCCTCGCTCTGACCTTCGACGACGGCCCCGACCCCGCCTGGACCCCTCAGGTGCTCGACGCGCTGAAGAGGCACGGCGCCAAGGCGACCTTCTTCACCGTCGGCTCCAAGATCGCTCAACACCCCGAGCTGGCCAGGCGGATCGTGGCCGAGGGCCACGAGATCGGTAATCACACCTACGCCCATGCCGATCTGAGCGAGGTCCCCGGCTGGCGGCTCGGGCTGGAGCTGTCGCTGACGCAGCAGGCACTCGCGGGGGCCACAGGCCTGCACACGACCCTGGCCCGCCCGCCGTACTCCTCGACTCCCGCCGCGGTCACGGGCCCACAATGGGAGAGCCTGAAGGCCGTCGCGGACAGGGGATATCTCCTCGTGCTCACCGACCTGGACACCAAGGACTGGGCCAGGCCCGGCTCGGCGCAGATCGTCAAGGCCGCTCTTCCCGCCAGAGGACGCGGCGCGATCGTCATGATGCACGATGCCGGTGGCGACAGGCGCCAGACCGTGGAGGCCGTCGATCGGGTGCTGGGCGCTCTCACCGCGAAGGGGTATCGCGGGGTCACCGTGACGCAGGCGCTCGGGATGCCCTCGGCGCACCGGCAGGCTGAGCCGGTGGAGCGGTTCGCGGGCGCCGTGCTCAACGTCGCTCAAAGGGGCTCGAAGGCGTTCACCGAATCGCTGTCGTGGGTGCTGTTCGCCGCCGGGGTGCTCACCCTGGCCAGGCTCGCCTTCTTCGCGGTGCTGGCCTGGGTGCACGCCCGCCGTAACCGAGGTGGAAGAAGGCGCAGGGGCCGCGCCCCCGCCTGGCCCGCGCCACCCTCGGTGACCGTCATCGTGCCCGCCTACAACGAGGCGGCGGGCATCCAGGCGACGATCAGGTCGCTGGTGAACACCACCTACGAGGGCGCGCTCGAAGTACTTGTCGTCGACGACGGATCCACCGATGACACCGCGGCGCTCGCCGCGGCGCTCGCCTTCGACAACGTCAGGGTGATCAGGCAGCACAACGGCGGCAAACCGTCCGCGCTCAACACCGGCATCACCCACGCCGGGCACGAACTGCTGGTCATGGTGGACGGTGACACCGTCTTCGAACCCGCCACGATCGGGCAGCTGATCCGCCAGCTCGCCGACCCCGCCGTCGGCGCGGTGAGCGGCAACACCAAGGTCGGCAACCGGCGCGGCATGATCGGACGCTGGCAGCACATCGAGTACGTGATCGGCTTCAACCTCGACCGGCGCGCCTTCGAACTGCTGGACTGCATGGCCACCGTGCCGGGCGCGATCGGGGCCTTCAGACGCTCGGCGCTGATCGAGCTCGGCGGCGTCAGCACCGACACGCTGGCCGAGGACACCGACCTGACGATGGCGCTGTGCCGGGCCGGATGGCGGGTGGTCTACGAGGAGAAGGCGCTGGCGTGGACCGAGGCGCCGACCTCGCTCGGCCAGCTGTGGAAGCAGCGCTACCGCTGGTGCTACGGCACCCTGCAGGCGATGTGGAAGCACAGGAGAGCCGTACTGGAACGCGCCTCCTTCGGCCGCCGGTGTCTCGGGTATCTCACCCTGTTCCAGGTCGTGTTGCCGCTGCTCGCGCCCGTCGTCGATCTCATGGCCGTCTACAGCGCCGCCGTGGGCGATCCGCTGCCGGTCGTGGCGGTATGGGGCGGGTTCGTCATCGTGCAGGCGCTGACCGGCTGGTACGCGCTGCGGCTGGACGGCGAGCGCGCCTCGGCCCTCTGGGTCCTGCCCCTGCAGCAGTTCGTCTACCGCCAGCTCATGTACCTCGTCGTGATCCAGTCGGTGGCCACCGCGGTGCTCGGGGTGCGGCTGCGCTGGCACACCGTACGCAGAGAGGGCACCTTCGACGCGTCACCGCTACCGCGGACGCCGGCGGGAACGCCCTCCTAGCTCCTCTCTGGATCGAGGGCAGGTCAGGTGGTCCGCCTGGCCTGTCACACTTCCGAGCCCTGCGGGGTCAAGGCAGTGAAGGGCTCACACCCGCGCCCACCTGATGAGGAGCATCTCTCATGTCCACTGTTTACCTGGTCGTCACCGTTCTGGCCGCCGCATGGGTGGGCTTCTCGGCCTTCTCCATCTTCGTCCGCGCCAAGTGGGTCGTGGAGCCCCTGACCGAGTACGGCGTCCCCAGCTCGTGGTGGCCGTGGCTCGGCGTGGCCAAGGCCGCGGGGGCGGTGGGCATGCTGGTCGGCCTGTTCGTGCCGGTCATCGGCGTCCTGGCCGCGATCGGCCTGGTGCTGTACTTCACCGGAGCCGTCGTCACCGTGCTTCGGGCGCGCTCGTACTCACACGTCCCCTTCCCACTGCTCTACCTGGTGCCGGTGGCCGTCTCCCTGGCGCTGGGATACGCCGCCTGAGCGCCGTGCTCCCACGGCGTCCTGGCTGGGAGCTTCGCCGCTCCGGCTGGCTCCTCGACCTGGTGAGGAAGGATGTCCGCATGACTGGATGGGAACCGAAGGCGGATCTTCACCACTACCTGCAGGTCGCCCGTGAAGCCCTGTTGGGCAAGCTCGACGGGCTCTCGGAGTACGACGCCCGCCGTCCACTGACACCCACAGGAACCAACCTGCTGGGGCTGATCAAACATGTGGCGGGCGTGGAGCTGGGGTACTTCGGCGACACCTTCGGACGGCCGTCCGCCGAGCCGTTGCCGTGGATGGCGGACGACGCCGAGCCCAACGCGGACATGTGGGCGACCGCCGACGAGCGGCGCGAAGAGATCGTCGGGCTGTACCGCCGGGCCTGGGCGCACTCGGACGCGACGATCGACGCGCTGGCGTTGGACGCGATCGGGCAGGTGCCGTGGTGGCCGGAGGAGCGGCGTCGGGTGACGCTGCACCGGACCCTCGTCCTGGTGATCGCGGAGACCAGCCGGCACGCGGGGCACGCCGATATCGTCAGGGAACTCATCGACGGGACCGCAGGGCTGCGGGCGGACAACGACAGCCTGGCTCCGGGCGACCAGGCGTGGTGGCAGGAGTATCGGGGCCGGCTCGAGCGGGTGGCGCAGGAAGCCAATCGGAGCTGAGCCGGCCCCTGGCCGAGGTGAGGCAGCGGGCTCAGCCGCAGTTGCCCCAGGCCGTACGCTCTCCGACTCCCACCGGGGTGCTGCTGGTGAACTTTCCTCCAGGTCTCATCCCGGAGACCAGGCCCTGGTAGCCGACGCATATGCCCTTGCCGTACGCCTTCACCGGCCCGGCGTAGTACCGGTAGTAACCGGCGTCCTGCGGTTTGTCGCGGCCGCGCCGGATCAGGTTGACGCCGGTCCAGGTGGACTCCCCGACGTACTTCGTCTTGATGGTGACGGTGCAGTTCTCTCCTGTTCGCGCGTTGTAGAGCAGGTAGACGTGGCCGAAGACGGTGCCGTGGTCGTCCACCACGGCCCTCGTGCCGTCCTTGACCCGGCCGAAACCGCTGCCGCACACCCCTTCGGGGGTGTAGCCGGTGACCGCGTCGGCGGGTGATGCGGTGAGGGTGGTCGCGGCCAGAGCCACGACGGTGCATTGCGCCAGCTTGCTGCGAACCATGAAGTTCCTCCCGTTTGCTCTGGACGATCGACGGGTTTGCGTCGCAACACAAGACTTGACGGATCCGGCATCGCGGAGTCGGTCGCTTCACCAGGGCACCTGTCC
This sequence comes from Nonomuraea roseola, assembly GCF_039535395.1. NCBI lineage: Bacteria > Bacillati > Actinomycetota > Actinomycetes > Streptosporangiales > Streptosporangiaceae > Nonomuraea > Nonomuraea roseola. Next base: position 2,072,719 of record NZ_BAAAXC010000015.1, on the reverse strand, counting down.
GGTGATCTTCTCCCTCTCGGCCGCGTCGCAGACAGGGAGAAGTCGCGCGGCGCTCTGCCCGGGACTCTCGTCGAGGGTGTACAGGGTTACGGTCGCCAGCCGCTCATTCCCGCGTCCTCGACCCACTCGGCGGTCTTCGCTTCGGGACCCCAGCGCGCCGCTCGGGGTGAGTTCGTGGCCTGTGCCGGGACGGCAGAGCCCAGCCCGAGGCGTCCCTTGACTCTTTATCGATTATCGATACGATCGATAATCGATAGTATCGATGAACGATAAGGAGCCTCGCGATGCCTCTCGACAGATCAACCCCTCTGAGATGGACGGCGGTCACCGTACGCGTCCTCCTGGTGCTGTTCGCGGCAGTGATGATCTACGAGGTCGGGCGTGCGGCCCTGACCGGCGGAGAGAACGCCTATGGTTCCCTCGGCGCCCGAAGCCTGGTGTGTGCGCCCTCGCCGCATTTCGGCGATGTGAAGAACAACTTCATCGAGAATCCCCAACGCCGGAAGGCCGTGGAAGCGAGTAGCGCCGCAGACGGCGCCCTCTACCCCGTGAAGGAGGGGGCCGAGTTCCTCCACCCCATGCCTCAGCTCTGCAAGGACGACTCCGGCCTCGGCACCCAGCTGCTGTACCAGACCTCGCGTTTCGCCACCCCGCTGGTCCTGCTCGCCGCGCTCTTCCTGCTCGACCGGCTGATCAGGGGCGCACGGCGGGAGGGCGGTTTCGACGAGATGGTCGTCCGCAGGCTGTGGTTCCTCGGCGTGTTCCTTGTCGCGGGTACGCTCGCGAGCTCGCTCTTCACCACCATCGTCGAGACCGGCCTGGCCGTGTCGATGGTGGCCGGCCCCGTCAGTGATGTGTGGGAGATGGCATTGTCTGGCTGGGTCTTCCCGTGGGCGTTCCTGATCGCCGGGCTCGGGCTCGTGGTGATGTCGAAGGTCGTCCGCGTCGGCGCGCACATGCGTGAGGAACTCGCGGGAACCGTCTGATGTCCCCTGTCGAGAACCCCGAGCACGCCATCGAGGTGCACCTGGACCGGCTGCTCGAGGAGCGTGGCATGACGCTGGTCGAGCTGGCCGACAAGGTGGGGATCACCAACGTGAACCTGTCGATCCTCAAGAACAACCGCGCCAAGGCGATCCGATTCTCCACGCTGAGCAAGATCTGCGAGGTTCTCGGCTGCCAGCCCGGCGACCTGCTGTCCTTCAAGCCCCCCTCCTGACGAGATTCCACCTGCGCTGTTGCTCCCGCTTCGCTACTCGCGGTGGCCGTGAGGGTGTTGTCAGTGTCGTCGAGCCGAGGGGAAGCGTTCGGGGAGGGGAGATGCGCTGCCCCTCCCCGAGTGCCGAGGCGAAAACTAGCTCAGCATCTTCGACCGGGCGGTCGAGGCCGGTGGCCGCTCACGCAGCATCTGCGTGCCCAGCGGGACCAAGGCCACGCAGAGCAGGACGGTGACCAGGACATCGGGGATCGAGGCGGCCTTCAGCACGCCCATCCAGGTGCCGCCCGCCAGCAGCAGCATCAAGGCACGGGCGATGCCGAGCACGCCGGAGCGCCAGGCGGCGATGGCCAGCAGGAGCGAGCCCGCGTACTGGCCGACCGAGGCCCAGACCGGTACCCGCCAGGGCCCGTAGGAGATGTCGACGTACTCCTTCATGATGGCGTCCGTCGCCTGCTCCAGCCCGAGGACCTCGGTGAGCTGGAAGGCGGTCTGGTCGGCACCGGCGAAGTACAGGCGGGCGAAGAGCCCGGCGACCAGCAGCGTGGCGCCCCAGAACGCGAGGCTGCCCCCCACCCGCTGGGCCAGGGCGATGAAGGCGGGGAAGAGCAGCACCGCCCCCAGCGCGAAGACCGCGTAGGAGAGGGTGAGCAGGGCGGGGTCCGAGGTGTAGGCGAGGAGCTGGCCGGCGGCGGCGAACGGCTGCGCCTCCGCCCACGCCTGCTGTTGAGAAGTGAGCGCGGTGACCGAGCTCAGGTAACGCAGCAGGTATCCGGCGCACAGGACGACCGGCCCCAGGACGAGCGTCACGCCGCCGATCCACCGTCCGGGAAAGTACATGTTCATGGGAGCGAGCCTGGTGCGGGTGGCCGGGACGGATCATCCCTCGATAGTCAACTCATACCCCTGTCGAAAGTCAGGGGACACATCACGTGCTCGTCGAAGCCGAACCCCGTCATCTCCATTCGGCCCGACCCGGCATGGACCGCAAGCTGATTTCCGCGATGTCCTCATAGCCGGCGAGATCTGCCCCTGGATCTCGGTCGGCCACTCGGCTTCCACCTCGGCCGGTAACCACCCAGGGTCGTCTTGCCCGTCTCTCCGCCGCCGCCCAGGCCTCGTCGGCGCCGGGTCCACCGAAAGAATGCGCAGGCCTGCTTCGCCCCAATATAAGGTTAGTCTCACCTAAGTTGATAGATCGAGAAGGCGCGGGATCGGCGGACACAAGCCCGCTCTCCCGAGACCACCCCCACGGGAAGCGGCCCAGCCGACAGCGGACGGTCGCGACGCGCGAGGCGATGGTGGGTGGGTTCTTCTCGGATGGCATGTCCGAAGCTGGGCGGCCGGCGCTGAGGTCGCGACCCCTCTGGCCGTACGCCCCTGGTGGATCGAAGGAATAGCGTGCGTCGATGAGTACGACTGTGGGGATACGTCCCTCGTCCGAGGCCGCCACAGCGGCCCGCCGGCGGCGGGTCGCGGGCCTGGGCGCGCTCGCGGTTGTTCTCCTGGTCGCGGGGGCGGTGTCGCTGGCTGTCGGTGCGCGCGCGTTGAGTCCCGCGGAGGTGTGGCACGGGTTGTTCACGGCGCAGGGCTCCGACCAGCGGCTCACCGAGATCACGCTCATCGTCCAGACCGTACGGGTGCCCCGGACCGTGCTCGCGGTCGTGGCGGGCGTCGCCCTGGGGGTCAGCGGTGCGTTGATCCAGGGGTACACGCGTAACCCGATCGCAGACACGGGGTTGCTTGGGGTGAACACCGGCGCCTCGTTCGCCGTGGTGTCGGTGATCGTCCTGTTCGGATTCTCCAGTCCGTACCAGTACGTCTGGTTCGCCTTCCTGGGAGCGGCGGTCGCCGGTGTCGTCGTGTTCGGGCTGGCGAGCATCGGCAGGGGGGCGGGCAGCCCGTTGACGCTCGCGCTGGCCGGGCAGGGGGTCGCGGTGTTCCTGGCAGCGATGACCACGGCGGTTTCGCTGTCGGACCAGGCGTCGCTGAACGCGCTGCGGTTCTGGAAGGCGGGCTCCGTGTCCGGTGTCGGATTCGACGTCATCTGGCCGGTGCTCGCGTTCACGGTGCTGGGGTTGGCTTTGGCGTTGACCACCCTGCCCACCATCAATCTGCTCAACCTGGGTGACGATGTGGCGCGAGGGCTGGGGGTGAACCTCACGCTGAGCCGAGCCGTCGGCATCGTCGCGATCACCCTGCTGGCCGGCGCGACGACGGCGGCATGCGGCCCCATCGCGTTTCTCGGGCTCATGGTGGCCCATGTGGCCCGGTATGTCACCGGGCCTGACTACCGCTGGCTGGTGCCGTGCGCGGGTCTGCTCGGAGCCCTCGTCCTGCTGGTCTGTGACATTGTGGGGCGCGTGGTGGCACGACCGGGCGAGTTGCAGGCAGGCGTCGTCGTCGCCCTCGTCGGCGCCCCGTTCTTCGCGGCGCTGGTGTGGCGCGGAAAGTTCAAGACGGTATGAACGAGACAGCGGTGAAGCGGTCGGTGACGCCGGGCGTGCGGCTCGGCTCCGCGTCGTTCGTATGGCGGCCCTGGATGGTGTTCGTCACGCTGCTGCTGATGGCGGCGACCTCTCTGGTGTTCTGCCTGTCCATCGGCGTCGGGGACTTCCCCATCGGCCTGTCCCAGGTGATCGCCACGCTCCTCGGCCAGGGGGAGCGGGTCGACGAGTTCGTGATCATGGATCTGCGGATGCCGCGCGCCCTGGCCGGGCTCATCGTGGGGGTCGCGCTGGGGATGTCCGGGGCGATCACGCAGTCCATCGCGCGCAACCCGCTGGCCAGTCCGGACATTCTGGGGATCACCGGTGGCGCGAGCGCGGTCGCGGTGTTCCTCGTGACGGTGTCCGGTGGGGCCGCCGCGGCGATCGTCGACTCCGTGGGCCTGTCCGTGGCCGCACTCGCGGGCGGTCTCGGCACGGGCCTGCTGGTGTATTTCCTGGCGTGGCGGCGCGGGATCGATGGCCTCCGGCTCATCCTCATCGGCATCTCGGTGAGCGCAGTGACGGAGGCGATCACCATCTGGCTGCTGGTCACGGCTGACATCCGGGACGTGGCCCGGGCTCAGGCGTGGCTGGTCGGCTCGCTGGACAACCGATCGTGGAGCGAGGTCTGGGTGGCGCTGTGGGGCGCGCTCGCCCTCGTGGCCGTCGTGTCGTGTGTCGCGTTCCACCTCAGGCCGCTGCACTTCGGTGACGAGGTCGCGGCCGGCCTGGGCGTCCGGTACTCGATGGTGCGGGCGGTCCTGCTGTTGTGCGCGGTACTGCTGGCCGGCGTGGCGGTGAGCGCGGCGGGCCCTGTCCCGTTCGTCGCGCTGGTGGCGCCGCAGGTGGCGCTGCGTTTGTCGCGGTACCCGACGCCGCCGCTGGTGGCCTCGGGGCTGACGGGCGCGCTGCTGTTGATCGGTGCCGACCTGGTGGCGCGGACGGCGCTGCCGGTCACTCTCCCGGTCGGCGTGGTCACTGCCGCGATCGGCGGCCCCTTCCTCGTCTACCTGCTGGTGAGGGCGAACCTCAAAGGGCGGTAGGGCTCCCAGGTCATGGGCCGGCCGCACCCCACGTCAGATCAAGTGAGCTTAGGCTTGCCTAATCTCCCGTGCTACGGTTCTCCTGCTGCTAGTCAGGGTCGCAGTGGATCGCACGAAAGCAAGGGATTCCGGATGCTCCTCCAGCGAACAACAGTCAAGAAGTCCTTGCGGCGGTTCGCAGCGGTATTGTCCGCCGCGACCCTCAGTGCCGGCCTCATCGCGGGATGCGGTTCCGGCGCGGCGGACAGGCCGAGCGGCGACACCGCGGCCGCCGCGGGTGGCGCGTTCCCCGTCACTGTGGAGCACGCGTTCGGGTCCACGCAGATCACCAAGGCCCCCCAGCGGGTCGTCTCCGTCGGCTACACCGACGACCAGGCCATCCTGGCCTTCGGCATCAAGCCCGTCGGCATGGTCGACCAGTACCCGAACCCGCCGGGCAAGACTCCTGACATCAACACCCAGTGGCCCTGGGTGAAGGACAAGTGGGGCGACGCCCGTCCCGAGGTCATCATGAGCAACGGGGACACCGGCCCGAACTACGAGAAGATCGCCGCCCTGCGGCCCGACCTGATCATCGCGGTCTACTCCGAGATCGACCAGGCCGCCTACGACCGGCTCTCCAAGATCGCCCCGACGGTGGGCCGCACCAAGGGCGAGAAGGAGCCGTTCAGCGCGCCGTGGCAGGACAACGCGGTGCACATCGCCAAGGCGCTCGGCAAGGCGGACGAAGGCGCCAAGCTGGTGCAGGGCATCCAGGACAAGCTCGACGCCGCCCGTAAGGCGCACCCGGAGTTCGCGAGTCAGACCGCCGTCGCGCTGTCCTGGTACAAGGACGCGGTCGCGCCGTTCACCACCACCGACGTGCGCGGACGCCTCCTGACGGGCATCGGCTTCAAGGGCGCGACGGAGATCGACAAGATCGCGGACGGCAAGTTCTACACCGTGCTTTCTCCCGAGCGCATCGACCTGATCGACGTCGACCGCATCTTCGTCATCAACGACCAGGCCGACCAGGACGCGCTGAAGAAGTTCGCGCTGTTCGACAACCTGCCCGCGGTCAAGGACGGGAAGGTGTCGTACCTTCTGGACAGCGAGGGCCCGGCGATCGGCGCGGCCCTGTCGCAGGGCACCCTGCTGTCCCTGCCGTACGCGATCGACGAACTCGTCAAGTCGGTCGGCTGACGATGTCGATGAACGTGCTCCGCCCCCGTCCCGCCCTGATCCGGGTGTGAGCACCACCGACACCCCTGTCGCCCCGGCCACCCTGCGTACGGCGACCGGACGCGAGGCCACCCGCTGGGTCGCGGCGCACGCCCGCGAAGTGCCATGGCTGACGACGGCCACCGCGCTCACCACGGTGGCAGGGGCGGCGTTTCAGGTCCTGCCGGTGCTCCTGCTCGGCCGGGTGGTCGACGGGGTGATCGAAGGCGAACCGCAGTCGATACTGATCACGATCGGCGCGCTGATGGTGGCCGCCGCGCTTCTCGGCGCGGCGGCCACCGCGGCGTCGACGTACCTGATCGGACGGCTGGGCGCGGACCTGCTCGCGCGGCTGCGGGAGGGCGCCGTCCGGGCGGTGCTGGGAATGCCGAGCGCGCGGATCGAGCAGGTCGGCCGGGGGGACGTGCTGTCCAGGGTCGGCGACGACGTGGCCGTGCTGTCCAGGGGGATCCGCACGGCCGTCCCCACGGTGTTCTCGGCCGGAGTGCTGGTCGTCATCGCCACGGGCGGCATGTTCGGACTGGACTGGCGACTCGGCCTGGCGGGCGCCGGCGCGCTGCCCGCGTACGCGCTGGCCCTGCGCTGGTATCTCCCACGGTCTGCCCCGCTCTACCAGAAGCAGCGGGAAGCCCAGGCCGACCGTGCGCAGGCGTTGATCAGTGGTCTGAACGGGATCGACACGGTCCGGGCGTACCGCCTTGAGGACGCCTTCCGCGAGAAGGTCGCCAGTGAGTCGTGGCGGGTGCGCGATCTCGGCGTCGAGGTGTTCCGGTTCTTCGGCCGGTTCGTCGGCAGGGAGAACCGCGCCGAGTTCATCGGGCTGGTCCTGATCATCGTGGTGGGCTACGTCCTGCTGGAGGCCGATGCCGTCACCTTGGGTGAGGCGTCGGCGGCCCCGCTGCTGTTCCACCGGCTGTTCAACCCACTGGGCTCCATCATGTTCACCTTCGACGAGGCGCAGAAGTCGGGCGCGAGTCTGACCCGGCTGGTCGGGGTGCTTGGCGAGGCCACGGAGGAAAGGCTGGTGGGTCGTGTGGCCGTCGCGCCGGCGGACGTCGAGCCGTACCCGGTGACGGTGGAGGGGCTGACGTTCGGCTATCCCGATTCCGAGCGGCCGGTCCTGCGGGACGTCAACCTGGTGATCCCGGCGGGTGGCTCCCTCGCGCTGGTGGGGGCGACGGGCGCGGGCAAGACGACCCTGGCGGCGCTGATCGCGGGCATCGGGACCCCGCAGGCCGGGTCGGTGCGCATCGGATCGACCGATCTCGCGGACCTGGACGAGGCGGGGGGCGCGGGCCCTGGTGAGCATCCTGACGCAGGAGACGCACGTGTTCTCCGGTCCGCTCGCCGACGACCTGCGGCTGGCCGCGCCGAAGGCTACCGACACCGAGCTGATGGACGCGTTGCGCAGGGTCGGCGCCGGTACGTGGATCGCGGCGCTGCCCGACGGGCTGGGCACCGTGGTCGGTGAGGGCGGCGAGCGCCTGGACGGCACCAAGGCCGCCCAGCTCGCCCTGGCTCGGCTGGTACTGGGCCGATCGCCCGTCGTGGTGCTGGACGAGTCGACCGCGGAGGCGGGCAGCCAGGGCGCCGCCGAGTTGGAGCGGGCCGTGTCGGCCGCCTGTCTGGGCCGCACCACGCTGTTCGTGGCGCACCGGCTGACCCAGGCGATGGCGGCGGACCGCATCGCCGTGCTGGAGGCGGGACGCGTCGTGGAGCAAGGAACCCACGAGGAACTCGTGGCATCGGGCGGCCGGTACGAGCGACTGTGGCGGGCGTGGCAGGAAGGCAGTCAGCAACGTGATCACCGTTCGTCATCAGCTCACCCTGCGAACCCCGGAAGCGATTGCCCGACACCTCGATGACCACTCCTGACAAACAGAGGTCTCGCGCGGGGGCCGACGTGCTCCGGACAGCCCTGCGGCGCAACGCGGGCGCCATGGCCTGGGGCACCGTCCTCATGGGCATGTACCAGGCCGGCGAGACCGCCTTCCCCATCGCGCTCGGCCTGATCGTCGAACACACGCTGCGGGACCGAAGCCTCGGCTCGCTCGCCCTGTCGATCGCCGCGCTGGCCGTGATCATCACGACCGTGTCACTGTCGTGGCGGTTCGGGATGCGCATCCTGCAGAAGGCCAACACGACCGAGGCACACCGCTGGCGTGTGCAGGTCGCGGCCTGCGGACTCCAACCGGTGGCCAGGGACGTCGACCTCAAGTCCGGCGAGGTCCTGACCATCGCCACCGAGGACGCCGACCAGACCGCCGACATCATCGAGGTGGTGCCGCTGCTGATCAGCTCACTGGTGGCGGTGCTGATCGCGGCGGTCGCGCTGGGCATGGCCAGCGTCCAGCTCGGCCTGCTGGTGATCGTGGGGACCATCGCGATCCTGTCGATCCTGAGCGTGATGTCCAAACGCATCGGCACCAGCACCCGCGAGCACCAGGCCCGGGTGGCGCGGGCGGGCGCGAAGGTCGCCGACCTGATCGTCGGCCTGCGCCCGTTGCACGGCTTCGGCGGCAACCACGCGGCGTTCCTCTCCTACCGGAAGGTCAGCACGGAGGCGAAAAGCCAGGCGATCACCGTCGCCAGGGTGAACGGCGCGTACGCCGGCGCCGCGCTGGCCCTCAACGCGCTCCTCGCCACCGCTGTGACCCTGACGGCGGGCTGGCTGGCGTTCGACAGCCAGATCACCATCGGGGAGCTCGTCATGGCCGTGGGGCTGGCTCAGTTCATCATGGAACCGCTCAGGCTGTTCTCGGAGATGCCGAAGTACGTGATGATCGCGCGGGCGTCGGCCGAGCGGATGGCGCTGGTGCTGGCCGCGCCTCCGGTGATGACCCCGGGGACAGAGCGCCTGTCCGCAGGCGGAGACCTCGAGGTCGACAGCGTCCGATACGGGTCCCTGCGCGAGCTGAAGTTCCACGTGTCGGCCGGCGAGTTCGTGGCGATCGCCGCCTACCAGCCGCGCGCGGCGGCCGACCTCACGTCGATCCTGACCATGAACGTCCCGCCCGACGCGTACGAGGGCGTGGTGCGGGTCGGCGGGCGAGAGACGGAGGAGCTGTCGATCGAGGCGGTCCGCGAGCACCTGCTGGTGAACCCGTACGACGGGGAGATCTTCGCAGGCACCCTCCGCACGAACATCGACCCGGCGGGCGCCGGCCGTATGATCCCCGAGGCCGTCGAGGCGTCCATGCTGACCGACGTCGTCGCCCTCCACCGCGAAGGGCTCGATCACGGTGTCCGAGACCGCGGCGCGAACCTTTCCGGCGGGCAGCGCCAACGGCTGTCCCTGGCCCGCGCCCTCGCCGCCGACGCCGACATCCTGGTCCTGCGTGACCCGACGACAGCCGTCGACGCGGTCACCGAACAGCTCATCGCGCGCAACATCGCGAAGCTACGCCGGAACCGCACCACCATCGTGATCACCAGCAGCCCGGCCCTCCTGGACGTGGCCGACCGTGTCCTCGTCCTGGACGGCGGCGTCATCACCGCGGACGACACCCATCGGAACCTCCTCACCACCGACGAGAACTACCGCCTGGCCGTGGCCCGGTGACGGGCGACCCCTGACGTTCGCCAGACGCCCAGGCAGCGCGCCATGAACCGGAAGGGGATGGCCTGTCCCTTGGTCTGGTCGACGGTGCCGACCAGGTGCAGGTCGAGCTCCGGACAGTGGAAGAGCCACGTCCCTGTGGCTCCCGAGTGGCCGACGAGTGTGACAGGGCGGCGCCCCAGTGACATGAGCCGGCCGACCTTGTAGAACATGGTGCCCAGGCCGTACCGGAGGATGGGGATGTTGCGCAGCCGGTTGCGCCGTTCGGTGAGCAGCTCCAGTGAGCGGGCGTCACTGAAGAGTTGGCCGTCGAGCAGCGCTCGCTGAAAGGTGAGGAGATCGCCGGTGGTGCTGAACAGGTCGTTGCAAGACTCGATCATCGAGGTCAGCTCCACGCGGCGCTGTCTCGCGTAGAGCGGTGAGGGCGCTGCGGTCGCCGGATCCGGCGGGCGATGTCCTGGGAGCCAGGTGTGCGTCAGGCCGAGCGGCCCGATGATCCGCTCGGTCAGCAGCTCGGCGAACGAGCGACCGGTCACCGTCTCCACGATGCGGATGAGCAGTTGGAAGCCGGTGTCGGAGTAGCGGGCCTTCTGGCGGGCGGCCGTGAGGTCCTGCGGCTCGAAGTGCGGGCGCTGCTGCTCGCGCGTGATCCGCATCGCGTCCTCGAAGGTCCAGGCCAGATCCTGACCGGCGGCGAGGCGCTCATACAGGCTGGGGCCTTCACGACGCTTCTCGAAGTAGTCCGGCAATCCGGACGTGTGGCTCGCGAGGTGGCGCACCGTGATCGCGGACGTCCTGTCGATCCCCCTGAAGACATGGAGTCCAGTGATCATCTCTGCCCGCAGATAGCTGTTGATCGGCGCGGCCAGCTCGAGCTCGCCGCGCTCGTGCGCCTGCAGTACCAGCGTGATGATGAAACGCTTGGTGACGCTCGCGATGAAGAACGGGGTGTCGGGACGCAGCGGATGATCGTCGGCACCGGCGGGGCCTGAGGCGGCGGACCAGCGCTGTTTCCCGTCGCCGCTTGTGACGGCGAGGTTGGCGTGGTGCACGCCGCGTTGCGCGACGAGGCTCTCCAGCAGGCCCGTCAGCCGCGCGTCGACGTCGTCGGGAACGCGATTGTCATGAGCAGGGGTCGTGGCGAGCGGCGATGTCACGTGAATGTTCCTTGTCTCCGTTCCCTCCGGGTTCTGATGATCTATCTACTAGACATGTCTATGAGAGTCAACAATCTAGACTTGACCAATGGCTCATGTGATCCTCGGTCTGCTCCTGATCGCCCCGCAGACCTTCTACGACCTCATCAAAGGATTCGAGGCCGGCGTCGCGCTCTTCTACAGCGCCAGCTCCGGCAGCATCAAACGCGCGCTGGACAGCCTGCTCGCGCGGGGGTTCATCGAGGTGGCCAGCGTCGAGGCCGGAGGCCGGGGGCGGAAGGTGTACCGCCTGACCGACGCCGGTCGTCAGGAGTTCCGCGCGTGGATGACGGGGGACCTGACCGGGCCCGACCTGGAGACCGCGGCGCTGTCCAGGCTCTACTTCCTCGGCCTGTTGGAGCCGGCCGAGCGCCTACCGGTGCTCCGCCGCATCACGGCGCGCGTCGAGACCGACCTCGCCGTGCTCTCGGCCCTCGACGAGCACCTCGACACCCTGGACGTTCCTGAGGAGCACCGCGACCTCGTCACCCATCAGCGCGCGACGCTCGACTACGGCATCGCCTCATACCGCTTCACGCTCGACTGGTTCCGCGATCACATCGATCGGCACGAGACGCCAGACCACTGACACCGTACGGACGCGGTCCCAAACCGTCGGCACGCCCGCCACCTGGGTCACCTGGCGTGCCAGGGTCGCTGATAACGGGCCGCCACCCTGTCCGGTCACCCCCGTCCGCCGTCGACCCGCCCGAAGGGCAAGCGGGCCGAGGGCGCCAGGCCAAGGCGAAGCGCCCCACTGGACGAACGACCTTGACCCTCGACTGCCTTGCTCCGCGGTATTCGTTGGGACAACACTGGGACACGACGTGCCCGGTGATAGACGTCCGGCGCGGCACGATTCCGCTTCACCTGCTGTTCTCCTGTGAGTGCGAAGGTAACGCCGCGCACAGCGTCGGCATCGGCAAAGGGGTGGTCGTGTGTCCCGGTCCGCTACGACTTCCGCCCCGGCACGGACTCCCGCATGGCGTTACGCCATCGGGATGTTCGGCACGTCGATCCCGATCAACATGATCAAGGGATCGATGATCCTGTTCTACGTCGACATTCTCGGGCTCGACGTGCGCGCCTACGGCGTGGTCATGGTGATCTACGCGATCATCGACGCCGTCGACAACCCGGTGCTCGGCCACCTCTCCGACCGCACCAGAAGCCGGTACGGCAGGCGCCGGCCGTGGCTGCTCGTGGGTGCGCCGATGCTCGCGGCGTGCATGGTCGCGTTCTTCTCCGCGCCGACCTCGCTGGATGGCATCGGCCTCGTGCTCTGGTTCGCGATCTTCGCGATCCTGTGCGAGGCCTTCGACTCGATGCTCAACGCGAACTACGGCGCGCTGCTCCCCGAGCTCTATCCGCACGAGCGCGACCGAGCCGTCGCCAACAGCCTGCGCCAGGGCTTCCAGCTCGTGGCACTCGTGATCTCGCTGGCGGTCACCCCGCTGCTCACGACGCAGGTGTTCGGCACCGAGGAAACCACCCAGGGCTTCCAGACCACTGCGATCATCTACGGCGTGATCGCGCTCGTCGTGATCGCGTTCATGGCGCTCGGCGCACGCGAGAATCCGCGCTACGCCACGCACGAGCGGCCGCGCCTGCTGCCCAGCCTGTGGTCGATCGTCCGCAACCCGATGTTCTGGACGGTCGGGCTCACCGGCGCCTGCTACGGGGTGGCCATGGCGCTCGTCCTCTCCGGCATCCAGCTGTACGTGCGCTACTCACTCGGGCTCCCTGTCGCCAACGCGCTCTACCTGCAGGGCATCGTCATCCTCATCTCGGCCTGCGGCCTCGCGGTGTGGACGCGCGTCGTCGCCCGCCGCGGCGCCCTGTGGACCTGGCGGCTGGCCTTCGCGATCCTGGCGGTCAGCTTCGCGGCCTTGTTCTTCGCCACCGACCTCGTGACGGCGATCGCCGCAGGGGTGCTCGTAGGCGCCGGATGGTCGGGGATGCTCGCGACGAACGACCTCATCGTGGCACGTGTGCTGGACGCCGACGCCGCGCGCAACGGAGCGCATCGTGAAGGGCTCTTCCTGTCGGCATTCGGGTTCTTCGCCCGGCTCAACGGGATCGTGACGGGATTCGCCCTCACCTCGCTGGGAGTCTTCTTCGGCTACAACTCGGGCCATGACCCCGGTGCCGACCCCGGGCTCGCGTTCCGTGTCTACCTGTGCGTGTACCCGTTCGTACTGACGGCGATCGGCGCGGTCGCGGCGCGACTCGTCTCGGTCCCGGTCGAGCCGCCGCCCGAGGCGGCTGGGCCGGTCGAGCCGCCGCCAGCCGGTCCCGCGAACGAGCCGGACGTGGAGCGCACCCCGTGACCCGGCGCGTCGTGATCACGGCCGACGATCTCGGCCGCGAGCCCGGCACCACAGAGGTCATCGCCGCCCTGCTCGCCGAAGGACAGGTCAGCGCGACGACCCTCATCCCTGTCTCTCCGCTCGCCGAGCAGGCCGCCAACCACGTCCGGGAGCTCGGCGTGGTGCCCCGGCTGCACGTGACCCTCACGAGCGAGCACGGACTCCCGCGCTGGCGACCTCTCGACGGCGCGGCCAGCCTCGTCGACCCTGACGGGACTCTCAGCGACGATCCGTTCGTTCTCGGAGCCCGAGGCGAGGCCAGGGAGGTCATCGGGGAGGCGGACGCCCAACTGCGCTGGATGCGCGGCCGCGGCTTCGCGCCCGCGGCGGCGGACTCTCATGCCGGCACCCTGTACGGCCTGCACGGCCGATCCTGGCTCGCTCAGGCGCTGGAATGGTGTGCGCGCCACGGTCTGGCCTTCCGGCTGCCTCGCGACGCGGAGCCGTACGTCGGTGGGCCACTGCCGCCGCAGCTCGCGGCGGAGCACGCCAAGGCAGTCGCCCTCGCTGACGCTCTCGGCGTGTCCATTCCGCAGACGATCGCCACCAATAGGCGCACGGCACACGAACTCGGCACCTACCAGCAACTGCGGGACGATTACCTCCGCCGGCTCGCGGCCCTGCCCGAGGGCACGAGCGAGCTGTTCCTGCATCCCTCCCGCGAGGACGCGGTCATGGGACCGGACGGCATCGTGCGGGTCTGGGAGGCGCGGCTGCTGCGTGATCCGGTGTGGCACGACGCCCTTGAGAAGGAGGGCGTCGAGGTCGTCGAAGGCTGGTGGACCTGACCTGAGTACCCGCAGGGGGAGTCGACACGTTCGTACAAGCCCTGCCCAGATCCTCGGCGCATCCTAGGGACGTAAGACGTTCCGGTCCCGGACGAGGCAGGGGCGTAGCCCTGCGCACGCCGGGCGTGGCAGCGGTCCATGCGCTTTCGCGACGAGGGGTTCGACGCGAGCTGAGTGGCCCTCCCACATCCTGAGGAAAGGGTCGCGATGCTCAACCTGTCGATCATTCTTGAAGACAGCGCCCACCATGTTCCAGACCGCACCGCGCTGGTCTTCGGCGACCTGCGCCTGCCGTACTCCATGGTGAACTCCGTCGCGAACCAGGTGGCCAACCTGCTGGTGGCCCGGGGGATCGGCAAGGGTGACAAGGTCGCGCTGCTCTGCCCGAACCTGCCGTACTTCCCCTTCGTCTACTTCGGCATCCTCAAGGCCGGGGCGACCGTGGTCCCGCTCAACGTGCTGCTGCAGCCGCGCGAGATCACCTACCACCTGGACGACAGCGACGCCAAGGCGCTCTTCTGCTTCGAGGGCTCCCCCGAGCTGCCCATGGGCGCGCGCGGGCGGGAGGCCTTCGACGCCGTCGAGGGCTGCGAGCACTTCTTCGTCCTGCCCGCCACGCCGCTGGCCACCGAGTCGCAGCACGGCGAGTCGCTCTGGGCGGCGCTGGACGGCATGTCCGGGGAGTTCGAGACGGTGCAGACCGCGCCTGACGACACCGCGGTCGTCCTCTACACCTCGGGCACCACCGGCCAGCCCAAGGGCGCCGAGCTGACCCACCTGAACATCCTGATCAACACCATGGTCAGCGACGAGATGTTCCCCGCCGACCCCGACGGCGACGTCTCGCTCATCGTGCTGCCGCTCTTCCACTCCTTCGGCCAGATCCCAGGCATGTGCGTGAGCCTGCGCCGCCGCGCCACCCTTGTGCTCCAGCCGCGTTTCGAGCCAGGCGAGGCGCTGGAGCTCATGCGCAGGGAGGGGGTGACCATGTTCGCCGGGGTGCCGACGATGTTCTGGGCGCTGCTGTCGAAGATCCACGCCGACGGGGCCGAGGCGCCCTCGACGCTGCGGCTGGCGGTGGCGGGCGGGGCCTCCTGCCCGGTCGAGGTGCTCAAGGACTTCGAGGCCACCTTCGGCATCCCGATCCTGGAGGGCTACGGCCTGTCGGAGACCTCCCCGGTGGCCAGCTTCAACCAGCTCGGGCGGCCCACCAAGCCCGGCACCGTCGGCTTCCCCGTCTGGGGCGTGCAGATGCGCCTGGTGGACGACCACTGGAACACCATCGAGGGCGAGGGCCCCGGCGAGGTGGCCATCCGCGGGCACAACGTCATGAAGGGCTACTACGGACGGCCCGAGGCCACCGAGGAGGTCATACGCGATGGCTGGTTCCGCACCGGCGACATCGCCACCCGCGACGAGGACGGCTACTACGCCATCATCGACCGCACGAAAGACATGATCATCCGGGGCGGCTTCAACGTCTACCCGCGTGAGGTGGAGGAGGTGCTGATGACGCACACGGCGGTCTCGCTGGTGGCGGTGGTCGGCGTCCCCCACGACTCGCACGGCGAGGAGGTCAAGGCCTACGTCATCCCGTCGCCAGGCGCGACGGCGAGCGAGGACGAGCTCATCGCCTGGTGCAAGGAGAACATGGCTGCGTACAAGTACCCGCGGACCATCGAGTTCTGCGACTCGCTGCCGATGACGGCGACCGGCAAGATCCTCAAGCGCGAGCTACGCCAGACGTAGTCAGCCATCCGTTGGCGACACACCGTAGCTCCGCATCGACGAGGCAGGGCGACGGCTCTCATTGCGCGCGCCGGGAGCGACCCCAGAGCTCCGGCGCGGGCTGTGCCTCGACGTCGAGGCCAAGGACCTGGACGAGGCGCTCAGCCTGGCCTACGAGGCGCGCGACCAGCGCAGGCCGGCGTCCTTCCGGTTCAGGGCAACCAGTCGATCGCGGCGGCGAGCTCGGAGGGCGCATTCCCGAAGGTGTCCCGGAAGACGCGGGTGAAGTGCGGGCTGTCGGTGAACCCGGCGCTGTGAGCGGCCACCGTCAACGTCTCTCCCTCGGCCACCAGGCCGATGGCACGCTGCAGGCGCAGCCACCGCACGTACGGCCGCAGAGGGATCCCCACGTGCGCGCTGAACAGGTGAGCCAGCCGACTCGGCGACAGGTGGACCGCGTCCGCCACCGTACGCAGTCGCACCGGTCCTCCTCGTAGAAGCGTGGGGATCACGGTGATCGCCGCCTCCACGGCCGGGTGGAGCGGAACGATGTCGGCGGCGCTGTGGCCGGTCCACACCTCGACCACCTGCAGCGCGGTCGTCGCCTCGGCCGAGCGCGCATGACCGACCGGCGGCTCCGCGAACATGAGCGGCCGTCCCTTGTGGTGCCCCGATCTCGGGCTCGTGCGCGCCGGTTCGGTCACCGCGTGAGCTGGAGAGCCGTGGACGGGCAGATCCCTGGTTTGCGTGACGGACGGCGACCAGGCCGAAGCCCTGCACCCCGTACCGAAGCGCGCGAGCAGGGACCGGCCCGGCGCACTCCGGGGATCCAGGTGAGCGAGCAGGGCCTCACGAGCTCCGGCGAGTATCGCGTGGCGGGTGTCGGGGGGAACGACGGCGATCCTCGTGGTCAGCCGCTCGCCGTGGGCGTCGGCCATGGTGAAGGGCTCGGCGGAGACGATCAGCTGAACCGCATGGTGGGCGTGCAGGCCATTCCTGCCGACCGTCCCGCCGTACAACATGAGGCCGGGTCGAAGGACACACCAGCCGCGCCAAGGATGCGACATCACACCGTCCTTGATCGGCACACTTCGCACGACGCCGGCCGTGTCTCTGCCGTCACCAGGCCGGCACACTGCCGGCGGATGCGCGCTGATCTTCTGGACAGCCCCTGCGGCTCACACACCGCCGCCCACCGGCACGCGATCGCCGGGTGCGCCGCGTGACAGCAGGCGCGTAACGAGGCTCCCAACGGCCGAACCACCGCTCCTCCTCCGGCCAGAGCCCCGCAGTACGCTCTGACGCCGCTGAAAGCGTATCCGGTCATGGGTAACCGGGGTCTTCCGCTGTTTCCAGGGCCGCGGATGAGGCGATGGCTCCTTGGCCCCGTAGCCCTGTTCTCGGCTTGTCCGGGGTCCACAGTAAGTTCCCCGGTTGGTTCCTTATCGACGGTCACCACAAGCTGGCCGCCTACCTCAAACGGCAACTGCCTCCGGCGTGCGTCGCAATCGAACGCCTGCCGCCCCACGGTGTGCACCGCGAAGCACTACCACCGTGGTGGCCCTCGTTGCGCGCCATCTGGGAGGAGTGACCGCGGGCTGGATCGAAGTTGTCTGCACACTCATCCAGCCAGGCCTCGAATGTTGCATCCGACCCGGCTTCAACACGTGGAGCGAGTGACGGGATCTATCCCGAGCTGCCATCTTAGGAACCGCATGGATGACGACTTGTAGGGTGCCGGGCCTGGGGCGTAGGCGCGGTCATGAGTGACCGTGGTTGCCCACTCGTTCCCCTGGCTAATTGCACGGTGATCACCCCGGACCTGGGGGTCTACCACTCCTTGCTTTCGGCCTGGCGTTGCTCTTTCATCACGTCGATCGCAGCACCGATTGCGTGCAGCACCTTGCGGGCTTGTTCGCGATCGACACCCATGCGGGTCTGGAAGTCCCACTCATCGAGGTGGACGCCGTTGCAGATCTCATTGAGGGCGTTGTTGATGGCGAGAGCGTCGTCCGGCCCGAGGTTAGCCGTGATCACATCGGACGTTGCTCTGATGATCTCCATGGTCACATTCTGCAGAAGTGAGCACCTGCGCAGACCTCACGCCAGCCTGATCACCCCGTGGCCCTGGCCTGCTCGGCTTGTCCCGGGTGATCAGACTTCCACCTCAGCCACCTATGGCCCAGCCGCCCAGCGCGGCGATGATTCCGGAGCCGGAGCGCCCCCGCCGGGGGCATGGTCTGTCTGTTGCCATCGCCACCCGAGCTGCCCGGAGGTCGAGCGGTCGGGGAGCGGGAGGGGCGGAGCCCCTCGCCGGGGTTTGGGGCGAAGCCCCGAGGAGATGCAGCCTGAGCTCTCAGGCGCGTAGCGCTCAGATCGCGAAGCCGATGCAGTGGAGCGGGGTGTGGGGGCCGCGCCCCCACAGAACACGGCCTGAGGCTCGACGCGCGAAGCGCGCTCCACACGAAGTCGAAGCAGTTGGAGCGGGTGACGGAATCCAACCTGCGCTGTCAGCTCCTCATGCTCGCGGCCTTCCCGGGCCGAGCCCGATGGCGGGCAGGATCGCCTGGTCGACGATGGCCGAAAGGTCCTCGTCACTGGGCGCTGTCCCGGAGTCGAGCAGCCGCTTGGTGACGAGAGCCTCGCCGATGTCGGCCACGACCGGGGTGAGCAACTCGACAGGGAATCGGCCCCGGTCGGCGTAGTGCTGCAGCACGGTACGGGTGAACGTGCCGCCCCGGTTGGCGAAGACCCGCTCGAACAACGCCTCGGACATCAGCGCGGCGCTCTTGGGATCGGTGAGGATCGTGGCGACCGCGCGGCCCGCCGGGCTGAGAGCCCACTCGACCATGAGACGCAGGGCGCGGATGAGGTCGCCGCGCAGGTCGTCGGCGCCGGGCGTCGGCTCCTCGACAGGGTGCTGGTGGTAGAGCGCGTCGAGGAGCACCTCGATCGGGTCCGACCAGCGGCGGTACAGGGTCGTGCGGGGCGTGGCCGCGCGCCGGGCGATGCCGTCCATGGTCAGCCGTCCCGCACCGACCTCCACCACCTCCTCCAGTACGGCGTCGTGAATGGCCTTGATCAGTTCTTCGCCGCGACGGCGCGGCCTGGCGCTGTGCTCGCTCATCGCCACCCCTTGCATAGCTACACGACTGTAGCTTACCTTGGTTGTTAGCTACATTTATGTATCTAATTCTGAGGGGACAGCCATGTCCATCGCCCCACCGGCTCCCATAGAGGGGGCCACTCCCATCACCCATCGAGCGCTGGCGCCGGATCTGGCGCGCGGGCTGATGTTGCTGCTCATCGCGTTGGCGCACGCGCACATGTACCTCTCAGGCCATGAGGCGGGCTTCCGCGGCTACGCCCTCGACGGGGGCTCGCTCGACCGGCTGGTCGGCGGCGTCCAGATCCTCCTGGTGGACGGGCGCGCTCTGCCCATGTTCGCCGCCCTGTTCGGCTACGGCCTGGTGCAACTCGCCAACCGGCAACTCGCCACCGGCAGAAGCTGGCCACAAGTGCGCAAGGTGCTGCGCCGCCGGAGCCTGTGGCTGCTGGCGTTCGGCTTCTGCCACGCGCTGCTGCTGTTCTTCGGTGACATCCTCGGGGCGTACGGGCTGATCGGGCTCGTACTCGTCGGATTCATCCGGCGCGAGGACCGATCCGTGCTGCGGGCCGCCGTCGTCGGGCTCGTGCTGCACGTCGTGGTGCTGTTCGGCTTCGGGCTGCTCACCATCTCCGCACCCAAGGGCGACACGCCCGCCGCCATGGCGGACCCGATCGAGGCGACCGTGATGCGGCTCATCGGGTGGTCCGGGATGACGCCTACGTACTTCGCCGCCAGCGTGGTGCCGGCCTTCCTGTTCGGGATCTGGGCGGCCCGGCGCCGCATACTGGAGGACCCCGTGCCGCACCGGGACCTGCTCTCCCGGGTCGCCGTCGTGGGCACAGGGCTGGCCCTCCTCGGAGGGGTGCCGCTGATGCTGATCGACACCCAAATCTGGACGCCGTCGGACATGGTTGCCGTGTCCGCGTACGCACTGCACAGCGTGACGGGCATCGCCGGCGGGCTCGCGTACGCGGCGATCATCGGACTCGTCGTCAGCCGGATGCGGCGCGGGTATCCCGGTCCGGTCGTCAGGGCCCTCGTCGCGTGCGGCCAGTGGTCTCTGACCTGCTATCTCCTCCAGTCAGTGATCTTCGTGGCGGTGTTCGCGCCGTACGCGGGAGGGCTCGGCACACGTGTCGGAGACGCCGCGGCGTCCGGCATCGCCGTGGTCGCCTGGCTGGCCACCGTGGTGCTCGCCGCGCTGCTGGCACCCGGTGGGCGAAGGGGACCGGCCGAGGCGGCGCTGCGGCGGCTGACGTACGGGCGCCGCTGACTCACTCACCGTAGTTCTGGCGTCGCGGCCTGCCGGCCGACATCCACCAACGTCGAAGGTCGCCGGCAACGCCCCGGAAGCGACCCTTGACGTTGGCTGTGGGCCGGGAGGGATCACGACGGTAGGCACCGGACACAGTGGTGAAAGGGGTCGTGGGGGAGCAGGGCGCACAGCTAGCTCCCCGAAGACGGATCGATGCCTTTCCCTCAGCAGGGAGCCCACCTTCGTACATGTGAGGGGGCCGATCCCAAGCCCGCAATCCTGAAACGATCTTCACCTAAGCGATGAGTACTCTGTCCCTGTGTGCACATACGCGATGGTCACCTACAAGGTCCACTACGTGTGCGTTCCTTGCCGTCAGAGCCACAAACTCTCCTGGGACGGCGCAGAGCACCTCTGCACACGCTGCCGGAGGCCGATGCTCTTCGCCGGCCATGACTTCGCCGCACCGCGCAAGACCAAAGACCGCCGTTGGTCGGCGGTCGCGGCCGTTCTGGGAGCAGGACTCCGCTACGACGGATTCGAGACCTGCGGCTGCGCCAGGGAGCCGAAATATCGTCCGCGCACGAGCTCACAGGTCCGGGCACGGCGCAGGGCCGCAGCGCGCAAAGGACTGACCGAAGCCAAAGCACTCGCGCTACGCGACCCTGCCGACGCGTAGGACGCCTTCGGGCATCCGAACCACCGGATCAAATCCAGCCCGGACCGTTCCGGATCGTTCAATGCAGGTCAGAGAGTGTGGGCGGTCCATGTGAACAGTTTGAACCGTCTCGTATTGCATTCGAACTGCAAGCCTCGCGGCTCGCTGATTCCAGCGATCACAGGAGGTCTTGAGGGCTATTGCAGCCCGCGGCGGCCCTGACAGAGTGGGCTGCATGATCGAGATTGACGGGCCTTTCTATCGCGTCAGCGACCCGGGCTTCGAGATGATGATCCCTGCATGGGAGGGGCACGCTCCCGAGACCGCTGATCAGGCCGACGCGACCATCACACTGCCAGATGGCACCCGTCGGTACGCGACGTTCATGACACTTGGCGTCGTCAGCGAGATCATGGATCGCTGGCAGGAGACAGGCGAGCACCTCAACGGTCGGTACTTCTCCTGCTCGGATCTGATCATCATCCGCCAGCCTGGCTTCGCCTCGATGGTCGCTGCCATACAAGACATGATCGCAAGCGGGGACATCGAGCATGCATGCGGCCTGCTGCCGTCCGAGGACGAGGAGGATACGGGTTGAAGGTGATCGCTGCGCGACGTGTGGCGTCGCGGCCTGGAGCTTCATGCCTCACGGGGCATGACGGGTGGAGATCGTTCCGAGTGTGCTCCGGATCTTCATGAGCACAGCGGCTGTGGCCGTGCTGCGGACAGCAGACGAGTATCGCGGTGATCACGCCAGAGGCGTCGACGACTTCGCTCGTGGTCCATGCGCTGTCGGCTTGGGCACTCTTTCGAGATTCCGGTTTCTGAACGGGGAAACGCCCCGCGATTCCCCGTTGATCGCTCTGAGAACGGGCACGCAACGGGCACGAAGAATGGCGTACGCCCCTCGGTTGGTCGCATCGGTCCTGCAGGATTGTGAGCTCCCCTTCGTCAACAGGCTCCTCGAATCCGGCCAGGTACCTGTTGAGCAGATCCTCGGACACGGTCACAGAGTTGGCCCCGTGCAGCTTGTTGCGTACAGCCAGCCGCTGGCGCAACGTCGCCGGGCTTGTCCTGAGATAGATCAGCTCCCACCGACACCCATGACTCTCGATCGGGGCCTTGTAGTGATCACGAGTCGTCCGGCGCCAAAAGCTGTGGTCCAGGACCACCGGTTGGCCGGCTTCCACCAGATCTACGAGCCGCTTCCTCAATGATTCCTCGGCAGCCGCCTTGTGGTCCTCCGGACTCTGCTGGATCGAATTCGGCAGCATCGCGCCCGAACCGCGTCCAGATCACTTCATCGATCGACAGCCTGACATAGCCGCGCCGTTCCAACGCCGGTGCATAGGTCGCCTTGCCTGCGCCCGGAAATCGAAACAGCTCTGGAAACGATCAAAGCCAGGTCGGGCCTTTATCGCTGACTTGGCTTTCACAGTGAGAGCGGGAAACGGGAATCGAACCTGGGCTGTCAGCTCGGGAATTCAAGGAATCTCGCCTTGTGGGGGGCGTTTAGCCGGAGCGCCCCGCCCGAGGCTCTTTCGGCTGACATGATCCATGCCGAAGCGGGGTGAGTTAGGGTGCCCTCGTGAGCCCGCTCGAGGTGGCCGCCGACCGGTTATCGCGCCTGGTAGCACGTGCCCGGTCAGCCGCACTGGTCGGGAGGACGGGTGGGCGCCCCGCCCCGCTCGTCGAAGTGGCTGGTCTGCTGCTCGTGATCCTTCTCTTCTCACGGCTTCATGCCGCCGCCGGGAAGGACGTCGCAGCCGCCACCGCCAACGCGCTGGCCCTGCAGTCCATAGAGCGGGCCGTCCACCTGGACATCGCGCTGAGGGCGAACCAGTGGCTGACCGAGCATCCGGCCCTCATCCAGCCGGCGGTGTACTACTACCGCCTGTACTACCTCGCGATCATCGGTGTGCTGGTGTGGGTCTTCGTCCGGCATGCCGATGTCTACGTCAAGGTCCGCCGGACCCTCGTCGCGATGGCCGTTCTCGTGCTGCCCGTTTTCTGGGCGCTGCCCATGTCACCTCCACGGTTCGCTCTACCGGGCGTCGTCGACATCATTGCCGGGCACGACATCCTGGGCGGCCATGCCTCACGAGAGATCGAGAACGGTCAGAACTTGTATTCGGCGATGCCCAGCATGCACGTGGGGTGGTCGTTGTGGTGCGCGTATGCCGTGTGGTACGCGCTGCGGGGCTCCCATCCGCGATTGGCGTTGCTGTCGTGGATCTTTCCGCTGGGTATGGCGGCAGTCGTGCTTATCACGGGCAACCACTATGTGCTCGACATCGCCGGAAGCGCCACGTTGCTGGTCGTCTCCATCGCTGTCGCATCAGCGTGGGGCCACCTCGCGGAGCGTCGGCGTGCTCGGGATTGAGCGCCCGCGGGAGGCCGCAGGGAAACCGGTACCGCCCGGATGCTTGCTCAGCCCACGATCGTCCGTATGGCTATCCGTTGCGCGGCCCGAGCGCTGGCGCGCGCGAGCGGGACGCGTACGCCTTCGGCGGGTAGTGCATACACGCTGCGCAGAAACGGGGTACTGGCGGCGAATGCGCTGTTGACGGACGGCAAGGCCACAACCGGGATGCCCAGTCCAGGAGCCTCGGACAGGAGACCAAGAGCGTAGGTGCCGGCGGTCCATCCATTGTCCTGGGTCAGAGTGCCGAGCCGGCCGACTTCTCCGGCCGGCCCTGCGGCGCAGACGATTCCAACGCGGCTGCGTTATCCGAGTCGTTGCTTTGTTTGCGGGATCTCACACGTCCGACTCGTCGATCCACTCCACGGCGGCAAAGAGGTTCCCGTGGACGGTGACGAAAGCCGCCTCCATCAGGGCCGTCTCACGAGTGATGGCTACCGTCTGTGGCCAGGGTGCGTGAGGGTCGAACTCCCAATGCAGGGTTTCGTGGTCGGTCCAGTAGATGCCGGTGTCAGTAGTCCTCCACAGCTGGAAGTACAAGACGGCCTGGTCGTGCTTGGCAAGGTCGTTGATGACCTCTTCCAACCGCATCGCTGGACAGGTCGCGTCCAAGGCGCCTGTCGAGACCCGTAAGGAAGCGGTCAACGGTGGCACCACCTGCTGCCGTCCCCCTAGCGTCGTCAGCGCACGGCGAAGGGCAACCGGCTCGGTGAAGTCCGGAGGGACACCCTGGACCCGCAGCCGTCGATAAGCCGCCCGTAGCGCAGGCACAGCCGAACGGACGCCTAGTACTCCAGTGACACTTCGCGATCTTCGGTGTTGTGGTCGCATGGGAACGGCCACTGCAAGATCATGCGGAGTTTGTGAGAACAACCGAAGATCACGCAGTGGCCGTGGGCGACAGCGTAGACCCTGACCGATGGACCGTCACCCTCAACGACCTCCTCGCCCGGATCGCGGCCAGGTTCGGCCGCATCGAGCCACGTCGAACCGCCGCCGCCTATGTGCACGGCCTGCTGGACGACATCGACCGCAAGAACTGCTGGAACCTGGCCGAACACACCGGAGCAACCGGCCCGCAGGGCATGCAACGCCTGCTGCGCCAGGCGCGCTGGGACGCCGATGAGGTCCGCGACGATGTCCGCAGCTACGTCGTCGAGCACCTGGGGCCGGGCGGTGTACTGATCGTGGATGAGACCGGCTTCGAGAAGAAGGGCACCGGCTCGGCCGGGGTGCAGCGCCAGTACTCCGGCACGACGGGCAGGATCGAGAACTGCCAGATCGGCGTCTTCCTGGCCTATGCCACCGGTGCCGGACGAGCCCTGATCGACCGTCGGCTGTATCTGCCCGAGCACTCGTGGCTGGCCGATCCCGAGCGCTGCGGGCGGGCTGGAGTCCCGGACCCAACCACCTTCGCGACCAAGCCCGCGCTGGCCACTGCGATGATCACCGCCGCGCTGGACGCCGGGATCGCGACCTCCTGGGTGAGCGGCGACGAGGTCTACGGCCAAGACCCTCGCCTGCGCGCGGCGCTGGAGGATCGCCGGGTCGGCTATGTGCTGGCCTTCGCCGCCAACCGCCGGGCCAGCCTGGACGGGGCGGAGATGACCGTCGCCCAGATCGCCGCTATGGCGGCTGACCGGCACTGGCACCGCTACAGCGCCGGGGCAGGAGCCAAAGGCCACCGCCTGTATGCCTGGGCATGGACCCGCATCGACGAACACCGGCCCGGTTGGCGGTGGCTACTGATCCGCCGCAACCTGACCACCGGCGAACTGGCCTTCTACCGCTGCTACGCACCCACCCCGAAGCCATTGATGACGTTGGTGCGCATCGCCGGCATCCGCTGGGCCATCGAGGAGTCCTTCCAGGCGGCCAAGGGCCAGGTCGGCCTGGACCACTACCAGGTCCGCGGTTGGACCCCGTGGCACCGCCACATCACCCTGGCCATGCTCGCCCTAGCTTTCCTCGCCGTCGTGGCAGCCCAACAGCCCCGAACCACCGACAACCAGCACATCGCGTTAACCGTGCCCGAGATCCGCCGCCTGCTGGCCGCACTCCTGCTCACCCACACACGCTCGATCGAGCAGGTCCTGCGCTGGTCGAGTTGGCGCCGACGGCATCAGGCGATCGCCCGCCGTTGCCACTACCAGCGCAGATCCCGCCCATGATCTCGAAATGTCGCTGGAGTACTAGCTGCTCCAGAGCATTTGCCGACCACTCGCGTACCGTCGAGTTCTCGCTGTCTAGCAGGTCGATCAGCACCGGTGCGGCGTTGACCTCGCCGAGATGTTCAAAGATTTCGATAGCGGAGAGCTGGCCATATGACCGCATCCGGGGCACTGCGGTCATCAGTGGCTGCATGACGCCGATGCCGATCGTCATCAGTTCGTCTCGCGCATCGTCGGCGATGTTGGTCGAGTCGTCGTCAAGCAGTTCGATGAGCTGCGCGATGTCCTCTGTCACGCCCTCAGTCTGCCCGGCAGGCTGGTGTGGGAGTTCCGTGCTCTCCCCACATCAACATCCTCCCTTGCGGCTGGCCGTAGTTTCGAGAGCACCGCGCCTAATGCAGCGGCGTTGGACAATGGCCGCTATGCGTATCTTCAACACGACCGGTTGGACTGCCGTCTTCACCGGAGCTGAAACGGAAACCGGACGCTTTCGTCCTGTCGAAGCATGGGACCAGGGAACAGGCGAAGCCCTGGTGGTCGATCCTCAGCACGGTGTCCTTCGGCCAGTCTCCTACTGGCAGGACTTTTCGCATTTAGAGCGCGCAGAGCGAGTCGTGGGCGTGGTGCCTGGGGATGGATGGCGGGCTCATTGGAATGATGAGGGCGGAAAACCGCTAACCGAGCTGGTATTGGCTTGGTTGATTCATGCCAATGGCCTAGCCACGCCCATTAGCGTTGATCCTGATGGGACAGTCGGCACGGCCGAGCTGGCCGATCGGATCCTCGCTCCAGGCCAAGACCTAGACCCGCATCACTGACGAGAGGGCAGGCATATCCGTTCTTCACGCGGCCCGAGTGGCGGGCGCGCGAGAACGGCCCCCCAGGCCGCACGCGCAGCGTGCGGCCCGCAAGCTCGGGTCGCGTGGCGGCGCTTGCGCCGCCCTTGGCACGCTGTCCACCGCGATGGTCCGGCAGTGGCGGGCCGAACTGCTCGGCAACGGCGTCTCGGTCACCATGGCGGCCAAGGCGGACCGGCTCCTGCGGGCCGTGTTGATGACGGCTGCGGAGGACGACCGGATCATCGCCCGCAACCCGTGCCGAATCCGCGGGGCCGATGCCGAGCACGCCGAGGAACGGCCCGTCCTGTCCGTGACCCGGGTCTTCGAGCTGGCGCAGAGGATCGGCAAGCGGCCTGTCGGCAGCATTCGGGGTCTGAAGAAGGGGGAGGGCTACCGCGTCCGGTTCTGGCGCAACGGCGAGATGCGGACACATCCTGAGGTCTTCGCGACCCGCGCGGAAGCCGAACGGGCGCTCTGGCGGGTGCCCGAGACGGGTCACGCGGACTTCTCCCAGGACCGGCGCTTCCGCGCCTTCGTTCTCCTCGATACCTTCGCGAGCCTCCGCTGGGGTGAGATCACGGCGCTCACTCGCAGTGACATTGATCTCAAGGTCGGCACCGTCCGGATCAAGGCGGCCTACACCGAACGATCGACGGGAGAGATGGTCCTCGGTCCGCCCAAGTCCAAGGCCGGCCGTCGCAAATATCCAAGGCGATCATTCCGGCACTCACCGAACACCTGGCGATCTACGTCAAGGACGCGCCCGGTTCGCTGGCCTTCCCTAGAGCCAAGGGCGGCCTCATGCGGCGGAGTGGCTTCAACCGGGCATCGGCGTGGCCGGAAGCAGTCCGGGCCATCGGTGTCCGAACCTGGACTTTCATGATCTTTGGCACGCCGGGAAACATGTTCGCGGCCGAGTCCGGCGCAGGGCTCAAGGACCTGATGGCGCGGATGGGCTACGACAACGTCAGAGCGGCGATGATCTATCAGCACGCCGGACGAGGTGCCGACCAGACGATCACTGACGCGATCGGCCGGCACATCAGCGGGACCGATGAGGATGACGACGGCTCGGCCGGAATCTTCGTTCCAGCGGGCTAATTGCACGGAAGATCGACAAGGCTCCAGAAACGATCAAGGCCCAGACTGGGAATCCGTCCCGGACCTGGGCCTTCGTCGTTGAAGCGGGTGACGGGAATCGAACCCGCGCTCTCAGCTTGGAAGTGCAGCGAGTACGGCAGGTGAGGCCGCTGAACTGGGCGTTCGACTGGTCGTGAGTGACCGTGGTTGACCCCTCGTTGCCGGGGTTAATGGCCCGACGATCAGCTCGTGACCTCGTCTTTCCTTCGTGACATGCACACCTCGCCCGCTTGACCATCCGGGAGTGGGAGCGGCCTGTTGGAGGCGTGGGTTGTACGGTCGCCTGCATGGATTCGCAGTATGCCGTTGATGCTCGACACATCTGGAAGACCCATGTACCGCGTCGGGGGCAGGCGGACAGCGTCCAGGGCGAGTTGCTGCGGGCGGCGGAAAAGCTCAGAGACGAGGCTCAGCGCAACGGCAACGTGAACTGGGACGAGCACCACGAGCGTCTCTTGGTCTACCTGCGTGAGAAGCTCATCGGGTCGGGACTGTTCGGCGCGGAGACCTTGAAGGGGCTGGCCGCGGATCTTGATCGCTTGGCCGACTGTGAGCACCCGCTCACCGATGATGAGCCCTTCGACCGCATCACGTACCGCGTTGTTGACTGGTGCCGTGCCCATCCCGAACCCGTGCTGCATGAGCATGACCCGGATCTGCTGCGCTAAGCAGTGGTGGGAGCGGGTGACTGGAATCGAACCCGCTGTCAGCTTGGGAACTCTTTCAAGATCAGGCCTCTGAGCAGGGGAAACGCTGACCTGGGCATGCGCCGGTCGAGTGACCGCGAGTCCCCGTGACTCCCCACTGATCGCTCTGCGAACGGGCACACAACGGGCACGGCTGCCAGACTCACCATGCGATCGACATCGACGGCCCTTTCTATCGTGTTAGACCGTGTCTTGATTGGTGATCACTCGTTGGATCGATCACGGAAGCGCTCCTGGATCAGCTGGTTCCTGACGAGTTATGGGAGCTGTTTCAGCGCGTGATGCCGCCGCCTCCGAAGCGGCCGCAGGGGTGGTGACCGCCGGCGAGCCGATGATCGCCTGATCCTGGCCGCCATCGTGTTCGTGGCCACCACAGGCTGCACGTGGCGGCAGCTGCCACCGGGCTTCGGCGCTTCCTGGCAGACGGTGCATCGCCGCTTCGCTGACTGGAGCAGAGCCCGGGTGTGGGCCAAGCCGTATCGGGTCATCCTGGATGAGCTCGGTTCCCGCGGCGAGCTGGACTGGTCGCGGTGTGTGATCGACTCGGTCAGTGTCCGGGCGGCCAAAGGGGGGATCTGACGGGCCCGAATCCTGTCGATCGCGGCAAGAAAGGCTCGAAGATCCACTTGATCACTGAACGGACCGGTCTGCCGATCTCTGTCGCGATCAGCGCAGCCAACACGCACGACAGCCTGGCGTTGGAGCATGTGCCGGTGGACGCCGGCGCTGGGACCCGCGCCACGGACCAGCCGCTCTCCCTGCATCAACCGATCGGTTGATGCCGGAATCCACCATCCCGCTCTCCGGCCGGACGATCCGCCACCCCCGCCGCCGCGCGATTCTCAAGGCATGCCAACACACCGGGAGTCCGCCCTCCGCATCGTCGGACTCCGTAAAGCCTTCGGCGACCACGTGGCCGTCGACGATATCCACCTCACCGTCGCCGAGCACATGCGCGACCACCGCGTCCAGCTCATGGCGCTGGGGGAGATCTTCCACAACCTCCGGCTGCCCGACGGCTCACCCCGCTACGGCATCACCGCCAACGAGGAACTGTACGAGTCGCTGGAGCGCATCTACCGCTTCGGCCAGGAGAGCGGCGAGTTCCGGCCGTTCGACACCCGCGTCATGGCGATCACCCACTCCTCGGCGGTGGACAACATGTTCGCCTACTGGGCGGCCTACCCCCAGCACGACCTCGACGCCCACGCCAGGGAACTGGTCGAGATCTTCCTCAGGGCGGTCCGATGAAGCGCCTGGCCTACGTCGACAACCTGCGCGTCGCCCTCACCGTGCTGGTCGTCCTGCACCACGTCGCCGTCACCTACGGCAACATCCCCGTCTGGTACTACGTGGAGACCGCCCAGGACCCCTCGGGGCTCGCCCTCGACGTCCTGGTCATGTTCGACCAGGCCTTCTTCATGGGCTTCTTCTTCCTGCTGTCCGGCTTCTTCACCCCCGGCTCCTACGACCGCAAGGGCGGCCGCCCGTTCCTCAGGGACCGGCTGGTACGGCTCGGCATCCCCCTGCTCGTCTTCCTCCTGCTGCTGAGGCCGCTGGTCACATTCGGCATCTACAGGGAGATGGACCTGCCGTACTGGCAGTTCTACCTCGCCTCCTGGGACCCGGGCCCGATGTGGTTCGTGGAGGTGCTGCTCGTCTTCGTCGCCGTCTACGCGCTCGTCCGCCGCTACGGCAGGACCCCACGCCCCGTGCCCCAGGGCGCGCCGGGGCTCGCGGCGATCGCCGGGTACACGCTCGCGCTGGCGGCCGCCACGTTCCTGTGGCGCCTGGTCGTGCCCACCGGCCTGTACGTGCCGGTGCTCGGCCTGCCGACGCCCTCGCACCTGCCCCAGTACGTCAGCATGTTCGTCCTCGGCGTGCTGGCCTTCAGGCACGGCTGGTTCGACGCGCTGTCCAGGAGGGCGGGCAGGCTCGGCTTCGCGGCGGCGGCGGCCTGCTCGCTGGTGCTGCTGCCCGTCCGGTTCGCGACCCAGGGCATGCCGTCGGAGCTGGCGGCGGCGACGTGGGAGGCGGTGTTCGCGGTGGGGATCACCATCGGCCTGCTGGTGACCTTCCGCGAGCGCTTCAACCGGCAGGGGCCGCGCGGCAGGTTCCTGTCCGACCAGGCCTACACCGTCTACTTCATCCACCCCGTCGTGCTGGTCGGCCTCTCCTACGCCTTCAGCGGGCTGCACGCGGCCGCGATCGTCAAGTTCGCCGTCGTCGCCGTTCTCGCCCTGCCGCTGTGCTGGGGCCTGGCCTACCTGGTGCGTTCCCTGCCGGGGGCCAAACGCGTCCTGTAAACGTCGGCGAAGCTGGGCAAGAGATACACATGCGACTCCGATCACGCCTGAACCGGCTCGACAAGCACCTGTACGCCTCCGTCGCGCAGGCCAGGCTGCCCGGCTTCGAGCGCGTCCTGCCGCCGCTGTCGGCCTGTCGGTAAGGCTGGCCCCACCAGCCGCCATCTGCGCCGTTCCTGCAGGTAGGCGGGGTGGGCTTCGGTACGGCGGGTGGTTTTTTCCTCTAAGTGGGCGTTTAATCCTGGGAGGTGATGTAGGTCCCAGTACGTCCCTAAGCCTGACCGCCCTATTTGCGTGCTTTCGGCGCATGTCGGTGTGGTGGCGTCGATGAGAAGCCGCAGAGCGCCGACCTCATCCAGGAAAGTCCTGTCTCATCCCAAGATGCCGAGCACGTCACGGTATGTGATTGAAAGCTGACACTCAGGACTGGGTGGCACGTGCAATCTGCGATACGCCAGAAGCATGGCCGAGCAGCGACCGTACCCCAGCGACCTGTCCGACGCACGATGGGCGCTCATCGAACCAGTGCTGAGCGCCTGGCGCGCCGACCGTCGCGGCAAAGGCCTCGACATCGGCCGCCCCTGCGAGCACGACCTGCGCGCCATCCTGAACGCGATCCTCTACGTCGACCGCACCGGCATCCCTTGGCGCTACCTACCGCACGAGTACCCACCCTGGCAGACCGTCTACGGCTACTTCGCCCACAGGCAGAAAGACGGGGTCTTCACCCAGCTCACCGGCCTGCTCCGGCGATCAGTGCGCACCGCCGAAGGCCGCGATCCCGAACCGAGCGCCTGCGTCATCGACGCTCAGAGCGTCAAGACCTCCGCCAACGCGCCCGCGGCCAGCCAGGGCTACGACGCCGGCAAGAAGATCGCCGGCCGCAAGCGCAGCATCGTCACCGACACCCTCGGCCTGCTACTCGCCGTGCTGGTCACCGCCGCCGGCGTCTCCGACGGCGCCGCCGGACTGCCCCTGCTGACCCAGGTCGCCGAAGACCACCCGACCATCACCAAGGCCTGGGCCGACAGCGCCTACCGCACCAAGGCCATCGAAGGCGGCGCCGCCCTCGGTATCGACGTCGAAGTCGTCCGCCGCGACCCTGCCACCAGGGGGTTCACTGCCCTGCCCGGCCGCTGGGTCGCCGAACGGACCCTCGGCTGGCTCGTGCTCCACCGCCGACTGGTCCGCGACTACGAGGCCCTGCCCGCTCGATCCGAAGCCATGATTCACATCGCCATGATCGATCTGATGACCCGCCGCCTCGCCCGCGAATCCACCCCAACCTGGCGAGAGACCTGAAACACCGACCAGACAGAACTCACAGGACCAAACACCCACTAAGCGATCTTTAGTGGGGGTGCGTTTGTGCTGGTGGAGCCTAGGAGATTCGAACTCCTGACTTCCTGCTTGCAAACGGCAGCCGGTTCGTCCGGGACAGTCGTTGAGCTGGGGTTATGTGGTACATCGGTCCACCGAAGTGGTTCAGGATGGCTGCTACATGCGCGGGCTGCAAACAGGACGCGTTGACCTCTTCGGTGTGAAATCTCGGCAGCGAGATCGCTACAGGTCGTTTGCGCTGGTCGCAGGTCATTAACGGCCGCTCAAGGTCGCCCGAATATGGCGCGGTTGCTGCTGCGGTTGCTGCCCCCGGCCAACCGCCGGGCCAGGGCCAGATTCATATCTGCGCGAATCGGAATTTTCGGGAGCTAAGCGTCCGGATAATATCCATTTTAATGGCAGATATTCGGACATCAAGGACACCCCCTCTTTTCGCTCCTTGCTGATTATTTGCCCGCTTGTAAACGTGTGTGCGTCTTTCATGCTTGATGCTGGGGTATCTCCCTTGTCGCACTATCGCAGCGGTGCGGGCGGATACGAAAAAGAACAGCTCCGGCATCCGCGCTACCGCGACACCATTCACGAGCTCGATCTGACACAGGTCAACGAGCCTCAGGAAATTACCTGACGTTCTCGCTGGGAACGCTCACACGGAAAGGAATGCCCTATGCCATTCATCATGCGCAACACACTCCCTAAGCTGGCCGCAGGTACATTCGCCGCCGCCGTCCTCACCGCAGCAGTCATGACGCCCGCGGTCGCGACATCCTCTGCCCCCAACCCGGCCGAGGCATACATCTCGAGCGTCAGTGCGAACGGAAACGGGTGCCCGCCCGGGACATGGGAGGCGGCGATCAGCCCCGACGGGAAGGCGTTCACCGTTACATTCAGCGCATACGAGACGCTCATCGAACCCGGTGATGATGCCTCGGATAAGGAATGCACGCTCTCGCTGAACGTGCATACGCCGCCGGGGACCTCGCTTTCCACCGTCGAGTTCTCCTACCAGGGCTACGCGCTCATGGACCAAGCAGGGATGAGCGCGACGCAGAGCGCAAGCTACGACTTCCGCGGTGCTCCCGTCCCGGCTCAGTCGGTTCGCTCGCAGATCTCGGGGCCACACGACGACACGTACCTCTTCTCCGACCGGATCTTGCTTCACGACGACGTGGCGTCGGCGCAGGGCGCAACCCGCGCGCTAAACGGGGCAACGGGCCTAGTCCTCACCAACAACCCCGCAGAGACCGGCAGCGGCTTCTTCAACACCAACAGTGTCCACGGGACGCTCCAGGACGGACCGGGCTGCACCATCGACCGGCGCACCGCCACCTCGGGGCAGGCCATCATCGGCACCTCGGGCGCCGATGTCATCTGCGGGTCACCGTTCGCCGACCGTATCACCGCGCTGGGCGGCGACGACGTCATCCTCCCCTTCGCGGGCAACGACCGGGTCGCCGCCGGTGCCGGCAACGACACCGTCTTCGGCGGCAACGGCGCCGACGACATCAGCGGCGACGCCGGCAACGACACCCTCGACGGCGAAGCCGGCAACGACCGGATCCTGGGCGGGCCGGGCACCGATACCGCTAACGGCGGGCCGGGCACCGATTCCTGCCTAGCCGAGACGACCACCTCCTGCTGAGTCAGGTCGACGCTCCGGTGATGTGGCTTCGGGACGAAGTAGTCGAGGTCGGAGCCGGGCGACCTGCTTTACCCACCTCGGCCGCGCCGGGTCCCGAAGCGAGGGGACCCAGGTCGGACACTTGCGGGCAGGAAGGAACCTGCCCGACCCGCCGGGCCAGCGTACGGGCCCCCTCGCTCCCGGCCCGACCAAGGACACCGGGCGAAAGCCGGCCGCCCTTCACCATCGCCCGGGAGCCGATCCGGCGCAGGAGTGCCAACCGTGTGCGACCAGCGTGCGATCCGCCGCGGTCAGCTTCGGTGAGCAGTGGCGACCCAGAGTCCAACTTCTGAGCGGGGGCAAGGCCCCGATCAGGGCACAAAATCGGGTTCCCAAGCTGACATACCCATCACCCAGGTAGGGGGTTGTTCGCTTGCTGCACTTCGCGTGTCATGGCTAGGCCATCGAGCACGCGACCATGGGGACGGTGAGCGGCTCGCGGAGGACGATCGCTTCAGGACGGCGGTCACCACAGGCGACAGATGCGTGACCACGGACGCGGTAGTCACGCAGTTTGTCACTCACCCTCGCCTCACAGTGATCGGCGAGGGAGAGTCTTCCCAGGTGGAACCTAGGAGATTCGAACTCCTGACTTCCTGCTTGCAAATCGTCATGATCGCCCAGGCTATGGGGGTTGACCTGCGCGAGAGGGGTTCCGCCTGTGTCCGCGAGTGACCGCCATTGCCCCCCTAATGGCCCGACGTCGTGGCCATATTCGTGCGGACGCACACGCTCCTCCCCGCCCGATCTTCCCGTCTGTCTCGTCCCACATGCAATGCAGCGGAGCAAGGCCAGGGGGTCAAGGTGGAGCGCCCCATTGGACGAACGATCTCGGCCCCATACCCCTGGTCTGCTCGGCTTGTCCCGGGTCGACGGCAGACGGAATGAGCAGGCCCCTACCCCAGCCACCAACGGGTCAGCGGCGATGAGAACGCCTGCGGTGGTCATCCCGGAGCCGGAGTGCCCCCGCCGGAGGCATAAAGCGTCTGGTCGCAGGTCAACGGTTGATCGTCTTGCAGAGAACGATGTTCCGTACTCTGGTTTCAGGCCGGGGCGGCACTACGGGTGTGGAGGTGTCGTTGGCGTAGCGCTGGTTTCCTTCCGTGCTGTGTTCAGTTTCGTACGGGTGGCAGGCGGCTTCGTACGCCGCTTCCGACACCCAAGAGTCGAGGGGGGCGGATGCGCCGGTGACCATCAAGGTCAGCAGAGCTGCGGGGGCAGCGAGGGCGCGTAGAGCCCATCTGGTCATGTGGGTTCAGCCTTCCGGAGGTTCAGCCATCTGATCACGGCGGAGCGGCTGCGTGACACGTCGGGCGGCGGCGTGCCGGTGGTCGGCGCGGTGGTTTGGTGCGGCGGGCGCGCGGTGCGGCGACGGCCCAGGGCGCCGACGGCCGGGACCGGCCCCCAGGCCGCATGCCCGGCCGACGGGCGGCAGAGGGCCGGGGTACGGCGGCGCGGCGCGCCGCCGCTTGATTCCTATGAGCCCAATTCGGCAAGTTCGCTGAGTGCGCGTTTCCACGGGTAAGTGTCGAACTGCTCCCCGCCCGTGCTCGGTGCGTGTGGCTCGAACTGGCCGGGGCCGAACAGGACGCGTACCCCTTCGGCGCGTAGGTCTTCGACGCTGCGCAGAAACGGGGCTCGCGAGGCACGTGCGCTGTTCACGAACGGCAGGACCACAACCGGGATCCCCAGCCCAGGAGCCTCGGACAGGAGGCCCAAGGCGTAGGTGTCGGCGATGCCTTGGGCGAACTTGTTGATCGTGTTATAGGTGGCGGGGCCACGATGATCGCGTCGGCTCGCGGCGACTTGGGCTCGGACGGCTTGCGGTACTGGCTACGTACAGGACGGCCGGTCTGCTGCTCCAGCTCTGGCGCGTCGATGAAGTCGAGTGCCGGTGGGGTGGCGATGATCTGGACAGTCCATCCGTCGTCCTGGGCCAAGGCGACGAGGCGGCCGACATCTGCGGCCGGTCCGGCGGCGCACACGATGATGTACAGGACCTTGCCAGGCTGGGTCACGCGATCTCGCCGCGCGCTCTGGGGCGAGCCTCCGGGACCTGATGACCCGAATGGGTCACTCGACAACGAGAGCCGCGTTGATCTATCAGCACACCGCGATGGAGCGCGACCGGGCCATCGCGGACGCCCTCGGGAAGCTCGCGGAGGAGGCCCTGAAGGACCAAGATCCAGACGGATCGGGCACGTAACGGGCACGGAAGATCGAATGGAAGACTAGAAAGATCAAAAGCCAGGTCGGGAAACCATTCCTGACCTGGCTCTTCTTCGTTGGAGCGGGTGACGGGAATCGAACCCGCGCTGTCAGCTTGGGAACAGCAATGATCCGGGCTTGTCAGGGCGCTGAGCTGAGCAGGTAGCCGGTCCTGAGTGACCGTGGTTGACCCCTCGTCACCCCGTCTAATTGCACGCTAATTGCACGACGATCATAGGTTGTCCTGCGGTTCCATCGACTTACGGAAGCTGCTTCCAAAGGATGAGCCACTGGTCAATCTCGTGGGCGGTTGTCGGTTCCGTCAGGTGCTCGCGAATGGCTTTGGCTGTGTTGACAAGGTTCTTGCAGCGGCGCAGAGTCAAGATCTCCGGTAGAGGCTGATCACTCCAGGCGACGGACCACGCCGCGGCTTGCTGTCGGCTGAGGGGGAGGGCCTGAAGGATGTCGACTCCAAGCGTGTCAGGGTCCCACAGGGGATTTCCGTTGGAGCCGAGATCGGTGATCACGTTCGCCCGTAGGTGGAACCGGCTGACGTCGGCGTCGACCTTGTCCACGCCCTCGTCCTCTGCTCTGGCAAGGGCGTACATAGCCGCCTCGGCCCACGCGCGGCGCCCCTCCCCTTGGCTGGTGTCGCGTGCGTAAAGGCTGTTCAGCTCCCACACAGCAAGCCAGTGATTAATCGCTGGCGAACGATCCTCGACCACGAGGGCAGTCTGTCACGCGCGACGCCCAGCCCTCACCCTGCTTGATCATCCCGTCTGCCGTCGTCCCGCCCCGCAGGGGAAGCGGGCCAGGGTCACGGGTACCAGATGGAGCGCCCCACGGACGAACGATCTGGTATCCGTGGCCCTGGTCTGCTCGGCTTGTCCCGGGTTGATGGCGGGCGGGATGATCAGGCTTCCACCTCAGCCATCTACGGCCCTGGCGTACGGCGCGGCGATCATCCCGGAGCCGGAGAGCCCCCACCGGAGGCATTACTCTCTGTCCGTGAAGGTAGCCGTTCGCGCGCTCAATGAACGTGGTGACTCTATTGATGGCCCGACTTCAGAGGACATCCGCAAGCTCCTGAATGAGTTGTCGGCGAAGAATCGTTTCCTCATCCTGGAACGTTCAGATGCGGAAAACTCTGAGTACTACATGCAGGCCTACCGTCAGGATGATGGAACGTACCGGTTGGAGCATCGCGAGGGTGGCGCCGATGCTCACTTCCAGACCGCATGCCGAGACATCCGAGTGTTGACTCAGGCATTCACGATGTGGATGTATCGCATCTCGGGTTGGCGCGATGCCTTCCATTGGGAGGCCTGGCGTGAGACGCCAACTGGCGACGTGGGATAGAACGGCTTTGTCCTCGCGCGGCCCGAGTGGGGGGGCGCGCGCGAGAACGGCCCCCAGGCCGCACGCGCAGCGTGCGGCCCGCAAGCTCGGGCCGCGTGGCGGCGCTTGCGCCGCCCTTGATCCATACAAGAACTATTCGGCAATGCCCGCGTTCAGTCGTGCGGCCTTTTGCGCTTCGGCGATGAGTTCGACGAGATCGGCAAGGATCTTCGGGCTGGCTGCGATGGTGGCTTCGGAGTTCATGGTGTGGGGGCTGCCGTCCATGTCGACGACCGTTGCTCCGGCTTCGCGGGCGATGAGGACGCCGGCGGCGGTGTCCCACGGGTTGTTGCTGAGCATGATGTTGGCGTCGATCTTGCCTTCGGCGACCCAGGCCAGGTCGACGGCTGCTGAGCCGAACATGCGGACTCGCTGCACGCGGGCCGCCAGCTCGTGAGTGAGCGCGAAGCGAGGACGGTTCTTGGCTGCGGCATCAGTCCCGACCGCGTAGTCCCCTATCGCGACGATCGCGGCGTCGAGGTCACCGGTGTCTGTGACGCGGATCCGGGTTCCGTTGGCCTCGGCCCCGTCCCCTATGGCGGCGGTGTAGCGGGAGCCGAGAAAGGGCAGCTCGATCACGCCTAGCGCGGGCATGTCCTTGTCGACCAGGCCCAGCGAGATTCCACATAGCGGGATGCCGTGCAGGAAGTTCGCGGTGCCGTCGACCGGGTCGAGTGCCCACATCAGGCCCTCTCCGATCCGGCTGCCGCCGTCCTCTTCGCCGAGGAACCCGATCTCTGGCGTCTCGACCGCCAGGAACTCCCGGACGGCCTGCTCGACTGCGTAGTCCACTTCGGTGGCCATGTCGCGGTCGCCCTTGACGGTGACGGTTCCGGGCAGCTTGGTTCTGACGATCTCGCTGGCGATGGTGACGGCTTGTTCGGCGATGGGCAGGAGGGTCCGGGTGTCGATGGTCATACGGATTTGCTCCGCTCCCACATCTCGTTGAAGACCTGGTCGAAGACGGGGAACAGCCCGTCCGCGGCAGTGTTGTCAGTGATCACGAGCGTAGGGGAGTCGACTCCGCGGGCCTGCGGGAGGTAGGGCTGAACGACGCAGGTGGCGTGGTCGACGATGAGGATGTTGAAGCGAATCGTCTCGTCGTAGACGTGGAGTTCGAGTCGCTCGGCAGCCTCCGGAGTGAGCCGGGCCTTGAGACGGCTCAGCATGCTGATGTTGAGGGCAGTGAGTGTGGTCAGCGTCCCGTCCGTGTATCGCTCCTCGTCCTCCCGCGCCTTGATCGCAGATCCGGCGGGGTCGAGGAAGAGACAGCGAATCCGGGTGCCGCTCTCAAGCAGTCGCTTGAGCTGGTGATCCGGGTAGCTCTGGCAGATCACGTTGAGCGAGAGCCCGGCCGCGCTGATCTCCTTCGCGCCGTCGAACAACGTCGAGGGCGGAAAGGCTGCGGAGAAAGCAGACCGGCTGCTGAAGACAGCGGACACATCGGCCATCTGCGGCCCGGGGCCTGTCTCGTCTGCGCAACCCGCGCTCGTCGTCGGCTCGGGGGCCGTCCGTTGCGCGGGCACCTCGGGTGCGTACGCGGCGAACAGTTCGCTCGCGGTACGCCCCGGGAACATCGCCTCCAGGACCCGGCAGTGATCTGAGTACGGCAGGCCCTTCAACTCGCCGGACAACCAGCGGTGGAGCTGCGCGCGGCTCGGGTAACCACCACGCAAGGTCGGGTCCACTTTCGCGGCGGCCCTGTCGTACTCCTTGCAGAAGGTGCTGTA
The DNA here is from genome assembly GCF_039535395.1 of Nonomuraea roseola. NCBI lineage: Bacteria > Bacillati > Actinomycetota > Actinomycetes > Streptosporangiales > Streptosporangiaceae > Nonomuraea > Nonomuraea roseola. The sequence goes on along the minus strand of NZ_BAAAXC010000015.1, from coordinate 2,034,145 downwards.
TGTCTGCCAGTGCCGTTCGCACAACAGCGTCTTGAGCGTGATCGACTGCTCCGCCATGAGCGCGCCTCGGGGTCTGGGGGACCTGGTACGCCCAGGTTAACCGCGGGAGGCGGCAGAGAGGAGACAAAGACGAGACAGATCGAGACGGCATGATCACAAGCGGCACATGAGCGCAGGCGAGACGCGACATGAGATCGGGAAATCCTCGTCGCATGGCAGCGCAATGTGATTCGTGCTCGGGACGGGGCTGGAAGTACGTCAGCCTTCGTCGGGCTCTGGTGGTGGCGGAGGGGTCGGGTGCTCACGTCTACGGTGGGCGGCAGCCTGCCGACTGCTGGCGTTGCCGCGGGACGGGGAAGACCGGTGAGGAGTCGTGATCGTCCTCGCTGACTGTCTCAGTCCTCACGTCGCCATGGCGAAAGCCGATCACATGCGCCTCGCCTGGCAGCAGCCCTACCCAGGAGAAGGCCGCGTGCGGGTTCTCTCGTGGACATGTACCTGCCGGGCTACGGTCTACGAACTCTGCCAATCCGGCGGCGTGGCGTACATCCGCCGGATGCTCCAGCTCGACGGCGCGCCGGAGATCCACGAGACCTTTCGGTGGTCGCTCAGCGAAGCGCGCACCGTGTGGGCTGCGTTGCTCTCCGGTCAGGCGCGATAGACGGGCGCGGCGACATGGTCGACTCCGGGTGTCCTGTGTCGCCGCGTCTCAGAGCGCGGGAGGCGCGCTGCGCGCAGTCGGTGTCGTCTCCCCCGGCTCCTTCCTGTGGGGCAGACAGAACGAGACCACACCGCTAGACTTCACGACAAGTCGAGTTGTTGGGTGGTCGTCATGTCGTCTGAAGAGTTCGCGCCTCCGAAGTACGCCCAGATCGTGCAGGCGATCAGACAGAGAATCGCAGACGGCACTTACCCTCCAGGCTCTTTGCTGCCTTCCGAAACGCAGCTCGTACGCGAGTTCAACGTGAGCCGGCCGACCGTCGTACGGGCGCTTCAGGTGCTTCAACTGCGAGGCACTATCGAGCGCGAGCATGGCAAGGGATCCTTCGTCAAGGCGGCTCCGCCCGTCTCGGAAGAACAGAACACTCGGCCAGGGCGCGCCGTGCTCGATCGTGCCGAAGTCGACGAGAACGGATCTCCGATCGACGCCGGAACAGTTCCCGCTCCTGCGCACGTGGCAAAGCTCCTTGGGCTCTCCGAACAATCGCCGGTGATGAGGCGGCGCGTCCTCTTTCGCGAATCGGAGCGGCCGATTGATCTCGTGACGATCTGGTGCCCCGCCGAGGTGGCGGAGGGGACTGATCTCGGCGATGACGAGGCCCTGGCGGTAGGCGTCAGGCAACACCTTCAGTCAGCCAAGGGGATCAAACTTCAGCACGTCGCGGAGCGGTTGAGCGCCCGTCACCCTTCGGCGGATGAGGCCAAGCTTCTGGGGCTACGCAAGACGGCTCCGGTCCTGGGCGTGCTGGCCAGTGTGTTCAACGGTGGTGGCCGCCCGGTTCTGATCGTGGACCTGGTGCTGCCGGGAGATCTCCACGAGTTGGAGGACGCCTACTCGCTCTGACGATCTGCGGTCGGAGTGAACTGCACGAGGATCGCACTCGCGTCCGGACGGTCGACATACCCGGCGCGGACGGTGTAGCTGCCTGGTGCGAGATCGATCAGCAGGTGGTCCTCCGCTGCGATGTGCTCGTGAGCACATGAGGAGTCGAAGAGGATCACCGGCTCATGCACGTCCCACAGCAGCTCTTCATCCCATGGGACTGTCTGTGAATCGAGCGCATCGATGGCGACGCCTATGAGCTCGGCCTCCGAGTCTGCCCCCATCCAGCGGACAAGTGTTCTCTGCGATCGCAGATACGTAGTCATGCCGGGATGGTCCCCGAAGACCAGTGCTGGCACCGTCCCGACGTCGATCAACCCGATATAGCCGTCCACAGCGCAGGCTCGGCCGTAGTCCCCCTCATCATCGGAATAGTCCATGGGCACGCCACGCCAGTGCTCGCAAGAGGACTCCGGCACCAGAATGTGCGGGCCGCCGGTGGTGCTAACCCAGGTCAATCCAGCGGACTTCACCTGTTTTGCGTCGCTCGCAGCCATGCCGTCGAGGGTAGACCACCCCATCACGCGAAGATCTTGGAACTCGTATTGTCGAGTTGATAAGTTCATGTGCTACTCTCGAATCACTCGACAATACGAGTTGTCGACAACACGACAAGCGGGAGCACATCATGGCACTGCAAGGACCCATCCCTGTCCAGTTCGGTCACGTCTTCCCATATGGCTGCTACGCCGTCGGTGGGGTCGAGATGGTCAAGGACTTCGACGCCTCCTCGGGTGATCGGGTCGTCCAGGCGCGGGACAAGCAGACGGGTGAACTCGTCTGGCAGATCCCCGTCATGGACGCGGACCCGTCGCTGAAGGCGGCGCAGAAGACCGTGGCCGTCAAGATCGTCTCTCCGGTTCAGCCGGTTCCGCCGCCTCCGGCCAACGGCATGCCGTTCACGCCGGTCGAGTTCGACGGCATGACGGTGACCCCCTACGTCAACGCCGCCGGCCGGTTGGCGTACTCGATCAAGTCGGCGGACATGCACGCACCGCGCGTCCATGCCAAGCCCGCCGCGAGTGCCAAGGACGCCGCCTGATGGCCCGCCGCCAGGCTCACGCGGTGAGCGTGATCAGCCTCAAGGCGGCTCCTGGCGCGCAAGCCGAGAGCCACTCCTACAAGCAGAGAACGCCCGTTCTGGAGCTGCACCTTGGCGGCACGCAGGTCCTCGTCACCACGTCGGCCAGGGATCACATCACGGCCGACGACGTCGAATTCGCCCGGTCCCTGGCCCGCGAGGCCGTGTCGTTCGTGCTCACGGTGGAGCGAATGTTCCGCGGCGTTCACGGCACCCAGGCGAACAAGGCTGCCTGACACACAAATGGGGCCGCTGGAAGTGGCATTCCGGCGGCCCCTGGATCTCCCACACACGCGAATGCTTGGAAGGACACCGATCCTAATGTTGAAGAAGATGCCCGGCGACGAGCCGCACCGCATCATCTCCACCACACCCGACACCGCCGTCGTCTTCAAGCCCGCGGTCGTCCAGACGCCCGCGATCATCACGCTCGTCATCTTCGCGGCTCGGTTCGTCACGGGCCTATTCCGGTTCGCCTGGCGTCATCCGGTCGTCCCCGTCGTCGTCGCCGTTCCGGTAATGCTGCACGTCCTGTACGGCTGGCGCGTCGCTCTCCTTCTCGTCACTCCGGTCCTCGTCGGCCTGGTGACGTGGGGCTTCCTCGACCGGCCCACGTTCGCCCACTGGGTGGGTTGGCGGTTGCTGGCCTTCGCCCGATGGTTCTGGATCTACCGGCGCCACTGGCAACCGGTCATGACGGTGTCCAGGCTCGCCCGCCACATCCGTGGACGGGAGTATCTGCCGCGCCTCGTCAAAGTCATCTCTGACGCGTGGGCGGACCGGATCACCGTGAAGATGCTCGATGGACAGGCGGTCAAGGACTGGGCCGATAGAACCGACAACCTCTCGCACGGCTTCGGCGCACGTACCTGCCGCGTGAGCATCGTCAGCTCCGGTCGGCTCGTCCTGACCTTCCCGCGGCGCGACCCGCTGGAGACTCCCATACCGGCGCTCCCGATCCCTGATACCCCAGGCGTCGGACCCGTCGAGATAGGCAAGCAGGAGGACGGCACGCCGTGGTTCCTGCGTCTCCTCGGCACACACGTGCTGGTCGCTGGAGCCACAGGGGCCGGCAAGGGATCCATCATCTGGTCGGCCATCCGGGGCCTGCTCCCCGCCGTACGCGCAGGATTGGTCGAGATCTGGGCGCTGGACCCGAAGCTCATGGAACTGTCCTTCGGCCGCGAACTGTTCGGCGCGCGATATGCCGCTGATCCGGGGGACTGCGCCGACCTGCTCGACGAGGCGGTCAGCGTCATGCAGAAGCGCGCGGCACGCTTCGCCGGTCTTCAGCGCTCCCACACCCCGACGCTCGACGACCCCTTCCTCCTGGTCGTCGTCGACGAAGTGGCCTTCCTTACGGCGTACCAGCACGACAGGCAGCTGAGGCAGCGCATCTCGGCTGCCCTGGCCACTCTCACCACGCAGGGCCGTGCGGTCGGTGTGGGCGTTCTGGCGGCCCTCCAGGATCCGCGCAAGGAGGTCATGAACATCCGCAACCTGTTCCCCGACAAGATCGCGCTCCGACTTGACGAGTCGGAACAGGTGGACATGGTTCTCGGCGACGGCGCACGCGACAGGGGAGCGCTCGCCGATCAGATCTCACCGCTTCCCGCTCCGGGCGCGGGCGTCGGATACGTCCGGCTGGAAACGACCCCAGATCCCGTCAGGGTCCGTGCCGCGTACGTCTCCGACGCGGACATCCGGGCCATGGTCGCCGACTGTGAGGAGGCTCGATGACGCTGGCCCACTTCCTCGACGAGCTGCGCTGCTCCGTCTGCGGGGTGCTCAACATGCTGTGGCTCGACCCGATGCGAGGCGTCGTCGAGTGCCGCAACTGCGGACAGTCCGCGCTCACGTTCCCCGAGACCGGAGAGGAGCCCCGTTGACCGAGCGTTCAGCCCCTCGGGCAGTCCGCATGGCACAGCCACTCGTAAGAGACGTCGCTGAGGAAATCGCCAAGATCAACGGAGTGTGTGTCCGGCCCGTGGCGCTCGGGCGACTGGACACGATCACTGGAAAGAGCGAGATCGTCGACGTCCCATGCGGCGCGACGATGGAGAGCAAGTGCCCGCCGTGCGCGAAGCGGAACCGGCAGCTTCGCATGGCCCAGTGTCGAGAGGGCTGGCACCTCGACCACGAGCCGGTCATCACACGTGACGAGCCGACCGACGAGCAGCGCTGGCTCGTCGAGTTCCGCGCGGACATCCAGGCCCAACGGGATGCCGCCGAAAAGGCCGGCGACGACACCGCCGACCATGACGCCATCCTCGCCGGGCTTGACACTGAGATCAACGAGTCGGGCATGCGGGGCAGCGTGCTCGGCCGTACGGCTGCCAAGCGCAACCGCTCGACCAGGCGGCGGCAGGATGCCCCCGACCTGCCCAAGCGCAAGATGGCGAACAGCACGCTCGGCCGTACCTTCACCGGCTCGGACGGCAAGACCTACCGGCCGTCGCTGTTCGTCACGCTCACCCTGCCCAGCTACGGCAAGGTCAGGAACGGCATCCCGATCGACCCGGACACGTACGACTACCGCCGGGCGGCCCGAGACGCGTTGCACTTCTCCAAGCTCGTCGACCGGTTCGTGCAGAACCTCCGCCGCGTCGCGGGCTATGACGTGCAGTACTTCGCGAGCGTCGAGCCTCAGAAGCGCCTCGCTCCGCACCTGCACATGGCGATTCGGGGCACGCTGCCCCGCGCTGAGATCAAGCAGATCGCAGCGGCCACGTATCACCAGGTCTGGTGGCCGTCGACCGATCACGTCGCCTTCGACGGCGATCACCTGCCCGTCTGGGACGAGGACGCGGGCTACCTTGATCCGACGACCGGTGAGGTTCTGCCGACCTGGGACGAAGCTCTCGACACGCTCGACCAGGACGACGAGGCCGAACCCCTGCACGTGATCCGCTTCGGGGCACAGGTCGACGTTCAGGGCGTCCTCGCGGGCACGCCTGACGCGGACCAGTGCATCCGCTACCTGAGCAAGTACCTGACCAAGAGTCTCGGCGAGTCCCTCGACGGTCAGGCTCACCAGCAGCACGCGGCCCGCTTCGTCGCGGCCCTCCGCTACGAGCCGTGTTCGCCGACGTGCCCGAACTGGCTGCGGTACGGCGTGCAGCCCAAGGGTGCGAAGCGGGGATGTCTCCTGGCCAGTGCCGTTCCAAGGCCCACAAGCCTGACCACCTCGGCTACGCCGGTCGCCGCGTGCTGGTCTCCCGCAAGTGGTCGAAACAAGACGCTCGCCGAGCACAAGCAGGACCGCCGTACCTGGGTCCTCGAAGCCCTCGGCCAGCCAGACGAGCCGGTCGACGTCCGCCGCTACGTCTGGCGGCCGGTGAAGGCCGGAGATCCCGATCTCGACCCTCTCGGCGTCAGGCTCCTGCGCTCCGTGGCGAAACGCAACCTGTGGCGCGCTCATCTCCGCGAGTTGGAAGCGAGAGCCAGCGGTCAAGATCTTTCGGCAATTCCGGAAGCGGCTTGAGGGGAGTGACCGTGGACGATCTGCACACCGTCCCTGAGGCGGCCGAACTGCTCCACACCTCCGAACGTTTCGTCCGCCGGCTGATCGCCGAACGCCGCATCGAGTTCGTGAAGATCGGGCGGCACGTCCGCATCCGCGAGTCAGCACTGATCGCCTTCGTCGTCGCCGGCACCGTCGCGCCCCTGACGACCTTCGACGCGACCGGGAGGGCCGCCTGATGGCGAACAAGGACAACCATCGGCACTTCGGCAACATCCGCAAGCGAGAGTCCGGGCGCTTCCAGATCCGCTATCCCGGCCCTGACGGGCAGATGCGCTCCGGCACGGAGACCTACGAGCGCAAGTCGGACGCCGAGCGGGCGCTGTCCCTGATCGAAGCTCAGATGATCAAGGGGGAGTGGATCGATCCGGAGCGCAGCAAGGTCAAGCTCAAGGATTACGCCGAGACGTGGATTTCGCAGCGTCCCGGCCTGCGACCGCGAACCGTCGACCTGTACCGCTGGCTCCTCAAGAAGCACATAGTCCCGTACCTGGATGGCGTGGCGGTCGGCAAGCTGTCCACCGCGACCGTTCGGCAGTGGCGGGCCGAGCTCGGCAAGGGCGTCTCGGTCGGAATGGCGGCCAAGGCGTACCGGCTGCTGCGGGCCGTGCTCATGACGGCTGCCGAGGACGACCGGATCATCCCGCGCAACCCATGCCGAATACGCGGGGCAGGTGACGAGCAGGCGCAGGAACGGCCGGTACTCACCGTTGCCCAGGTCTACGAGCTGGCCGACCGGGTGGGTCGACGACCGATCGGCAACGTCCGCAAGATCAAGGACCGGGCATACCGGCTCCGCTTCCAACGGCACGGCGAGATGCGCACGCACCCTGAGACCTTCCTCACTCGCACGGAGGCCGAACGCGCGCTGTGGAAGATGAGCACGGACGGCCGGGCCGACTCCACGCAGGATCGCCGCTACCGCGCGATGGTCCTGCTGGCCACATTCGCGAGCCTGCGGTGGGGTGAGGTCAGCGCGCTGCGCCGGATGGACGTCGACCTCGACGAATGCGCCGTCCGCATCCGCGTGGCCTTCGTGGAGCGGTCAGCCGGAGGCTTGGTCCTCGGCCCGCCCAAGTCCAAGGCCGGTCGGCGCACGGTCGGCATCCCGCGGAGCATCGTCCCCATCCTCCGGGAGCACATGGAGACCTACGTCAAGGACGATCCGGCCGCGCTCATGTTTCCCGGCGCGAAGGGTGGCCCGATCCGCCGGAGCGGCTTCAACACCCGGACCCGCTGGGTCAACGTGGTCGCCGAGATGGGCCTGAGCGGTCTCCACTTCCACGACCTGAGGCATACCGGCAACATGCTTGCCGCGGAGTCCGGTGCGGGGCTCAAGGACCTGATGGCCCGCATGGGCCACGACAACGTACGAGCCGCGATGATCTATCAGCACGCTGTACGGGGTGCCGACCAGACGATCACGGACGCGATCAATCGGCAGCTAGAAGAGCCTGAGAGTGATGAGGAAGGCGGCGCGACCGGAACGCTGGTGCCTACGGGATGACTAAGGTGCCGAGAGCCAATCGCTCTGCTGACCGGGTCATGAGTGCAGCCAACGCCCGTCTTCGTACTCAATGGGGATCTCGGCTCCCCATGGGTCGATCCCGCGCTGCTCCAGTTCCTCGAACCAGCGATCACGCTGAGAGACGGGCAGGCGGCTCCCGCACCAAGGGCAGAAGGCGATGCCGATGGTCGAGGTCCCACCGTCATGGATGATCAGTCCGTACTCCCGGAACCTGGCGTCGAACCTTATGAGGACATCCAGGCAGTCGAACGGATCTTCGTGATCGTCGCAGCGCCACGTCACTTGACGGGTCATCAACTCACAGCAGTGCTCGTCCACAGGGCAAGGCTCTCGCAGGACGAGACCTAATGGCCCGCTAATGGCCCGCGAAGATCAACCAACCCTAGAAACGATCAAGGCCCGGGTCGGGGTTCAATCCCTGACCTGGGCCTTCGAAGTTGGAGCGGGTGACGGGAATCGAACCCGCGCTGTCAGCTTGGGAAGCTGATGTTCTGCCATTGAACTACACCCGCATCGGCGATCGCCGCGCCCACCACTGTAGCGGAAATCCCGCCCACTCAAGCAACCCCGCCCCAGCCGACTTCGCTGTCGCACACGGTAAGTTGCTCTCCGTGCTGCTTTCTGACCGAGACATCCTCGCCGAAATCGAGTCCGGCCGTGTCAGTCTCGACCCGTTCGACAAGGCAATGATCCAACCGTCCAGCATCGACGTGCGGCTCGACCGCTTCTTCAGGGTGTTCGAGAACCACCGCTACCCGCACATCGATCCCGCCGTGGAGCAGCCCGACCTCACCCGTCAGGTGGAGCCGGAGGGGGATGAGCCTTTCATTCTGCACCCCGGCGAGTTCGTGCTCGCGAGCACCTACGAGGTGATCACGCTCCCTGACGACCTGGCGAGCCGGCTGGAGGGGAAGAGCTCTCTCGGCAGGCTGGGTCTGCTGACGCACTCGACGGCCGGCTTCATCGACCCCGGCTTCTCCGGGCACGTGACGCTGGAGCTGTCCAATGTGGCCACGCTGCCGATCAAGCTGTGGCCGGGGATGAAGATCGGGCAGCTGTGCATGTTCCGGTTGAGCTCTCCCGCCGAGCACCCGTACGGCTCGGCGAAGTACGGCTCGCGCTACCAGGGCCAGCGCGGCCCCACACCCTCGCGCAGCTTCAAGAACTTCCACCGCACGCTCATCTGAACGCCCTTATCAGGCGCTCAAACCAGGGCAAAGCGGCCACGAGCAAAATACCCTCCAAAGTACTCCCGAACCCGGTGTCGCAGATCATACGAGGGGTAGCGAGAGGGAGAAGAGTGGGTGTGCGCACCATGAAGTTCGCATTTCCGCTGGTAACCCGTACCCTTCTCTGCGGACCATCCCCGCACATCTGGAGAACGACGTGCGCCTGCGTCTCACGCCTCGTGAGGACAGCTACTACGACCTGTTCGCCGACTCAGCGAACAACCTGGTCACGGCATCGCGGTTGCTGGTGGAGATCATCAGTGACGGTTCGGACAGGGAAGCCCTGGCCGAGAAGATGCGCGCCTGCGAGCACGCCGGTGACGAACGCACTCATGCGATCATGAACCGGCTCAACGAGAGCTTCATCACGCCTTTTGACCGTGAGGACATCTATCGCCTCGCCTCGAACCTCGACGATGTGATGGACGCCATGGAAGAGGCGTCCGACCTCATCGTCCTGTATCAGATCGACCATCTGCCGAAGGACGTCGTCAGGCAGGTGGAGGTGTTGGAACGGGCGGCCGAGCTGACCGCCGAAGCCATGCCGCGCCTGCGTTCGATGAAGAACCTCAACGAGTACTGGATCGAGGTCAACCGCCTGGAGAACCAGGGTGACCAGGTCTACAGGAAGCTTCTGGCCAAGCTCTTCAGTGGTGAGTACGACGCGCTCACCGTCATGAAGATGAAGGAGGTCATCGACCGCCTGGAGGAAGCCGCGGACGCCTTCGAGCACGTGGCGAACACGGTCGAGTCGATCGCGGTCAAGGAAAGCTAAGTGGACCTCACGCTCGCCCTCGTCATCGGCGTGGTGGTCGTGTCACTGGTCTTCGACTACACCAACGGCTTCCACGACGCGGCGAACGCCATCGCGACCTCCGTGTCGACCCGCGCGCTCACCCCGCGCGCGGCGCTCTTCCTGGCCGCGGGGATGAACTTCATCGGCGCCCATCTCGGCACTCAGGTCGCCCAGACGGTCGGCAAGGGGATCATCGACGCGCCAGAGGGCACCCACGGCCTGGTCGTGGTGGCGGCCGCGCTGATCGGCGCGATCACCTGGAACCTCGTCACCTGGTACTTCGGTCTGCCCTCCTCCTCCAGCCACGCGCTCATCGGCGGCCTGGTGGGTGCCGCGCTGGCCTCGGCCAGCCTGGTGCACTGGGACGGCGTGCTGGAGAAGGTCGTCATCCCGATGATCCTGTCCCCGATGGTCGGGTTCTCGCTCGCCGCCACGATCATGATCGCAATCTATTGGATCTTCCGCAACGCGCAACCAGGAAAGGCCAACAGGGGCTTCCGCTACGCGCAGACCGTCTCGGCCGCCGCGATGGCGCTCGGGCACGGCCTGCAGGACGCGCAGAAGACGATGGGCGTGATCTTCCTCGCGCTGGTCGTCGGCGGCTACGCCGCGCCGGCCGACCCGATTCCGCAGTGGGTGATCCTGGCCGCGGCCGGTGCCATCTCGCTGGGAACGTACGCCGGTGGCTGGCGCATCATGCGCACGCTGGGACGGCGGATCATCGCCCTCGACCCTCCGCAGGGTTTCGCGGCCGAGGCCGCCGCCTCGACCGTCCTGTACGTCGCGGCGATCGGCTTCGGCGCTCCCATCTCCACCACCCACACCATCACCAGCGCCATCATGGGCGTCGGTGCCACCAAGCGGCTCTCGGCCGTGCGGTGGGGCGTGGCGGGCAACATCGTGACCGCGTGGATCCTCACGATCCCCGCGGCGGCGCTGGTGGCCGCTGTGTCGTACTACATCCTCCACTGGCTCATCGAGTAGCCGCGTACATCACGTCGACGTCCCACCGGTTGAAACCGAGGGACTCGTACAGCCTGATCGCCGCCGTGTTGGCCTCGTCCACGTAGAGCATCGCCTGGGCGAGGCCGCGCGAGCGCAGATGGCGAAGACCGGCCAGGGTGAGCGCCTTGCCCAGGCCGGTGCCCTGCTGCGAGGGATCCACCCCCACGACGTACACCTCGCCGAGGGGCTCGTGGCCGTGCTCCTCGGAGGAGGATCCGTGGATCTTCGTCCAGTGGAAGCCGACCAGCCGCTCGTCGCGATAGGCGAGGAAGAACCCCTCGGGGTCGAACCAGGGCTCGCCCTCGCGCAGCCGCACGTCGTCGAGGGTCCACCCGCCCTGCTCGGGGTGGTGGGCGAAGGCGGCGGCGTTCACCTTGAGCCACGCCTCCTCGTCCTGGCCCGGCACGAACGTGCGCAGCCGTACCCCCTCGGGCAGGGAGGAGGCGGGCAGGGGCGCGAACAGGGAGCGGCGCATCTGCCACAGCGAGCGCATCCGCTCGAAGCCCGCGGAGGCCGCCAGCGCGGCCGCGCCCGTGTGGTCGCCGTGCGCCCACAGCCGCAGCCGCCCTCCCGAGACCTCCAGTACGGCCCGCAGCAGCGTCGCGCCGAGTCCCTGACGACGGAACGCGGGGTGGACGACCAGCTCGCCGCTGGGCCCCTCGACCTCGTCGGTCGGGTCCACGTGCGCGTAGCCGGCCAGCGAGGCGCCGGAGTAGAGCAGCAGCGAGCGGGCCCGCTCGTCGCCGCCGTAGCGCAGGTGCAGCATCACGTGCTCGTTGAGCGGACGCGCCCCGTCGGCCTCCGTCGCCGCCTCGACGACGTCCAGCACGTCGGCTGTTTCCCTGTCATCGAGCCGTCCCCGCTCCACCACGCGCACTGTCATAGATCGAACTCTAGGCTGCCGACTGGCAAATAACGCCATGTGGGAGGCCGATGAATCGTTACCTTTCAGACGTCTGCCGCATAGCTTCGTTCCGTAACGTCTGCAGGCATGACCTCTCGCTCCTTCCTCCCGCTCGTTCTCGCGGGGGCCATCGCCATGGGCGGCGTCACGCTCGTGGCGGGACCTGCCGACGCGGCCAGGCCCGAGCGGACGGTGCCCGTCCGCCTGCTGACGATCAACGACCTGCACGGCAACCTGGAGCCGCCGAGCGGGTCCGCCAGCCGCATCCTCGACCCCAAGGGGCCGCTGGTCGACGCCGACGGCAAGCTGACCGGCATCGTCGGCGGCAAGTACTCCATCGCGGGCGGGGCCGCCTACCTCGCCACCCACCTCAAGCAGCACACCGGCCGCAACACCATGGTGGTGGCGGCCGGCGACCTCATCGGCGCCTCCCCGCTGATCTCAGCCGCCTACCACGACGAGCCGACGCTCGACGTGCTCGGCCAGATGGGGCTGAAGGCCTCCTCGGCGGGCAACCACGAGTTCGACGAGGGCTACACCGAGCTCCAGCGCCTGATGAAGGGCGGCTGCCACCCCGTCGACGGCTGCTCGCCCGCCGGCGAGTGGGAGGGCACCGACTTCGACTTCCTCGGCGCGAACGTGCTGAAGGAGCGCAACGACAGGTACGCGCTGCCGCCGTACTTCGTGAAGAGCGTCAACGGCGTGAAGGTGGGCTTCATCGGCCTGGTGACGGCCACCACCCCGACGATCGTCTCCTCCTCCGGCATCCAGGGCCTGAAGTTCACCGAAGAGGTGGCCGCGGCCAACAAGGTCTCCAGGCTGCTGGCCCGCCAGGGCGTCAAGGCCCAGGTCGTGCTGGTCCACGAGGGCGACCAGGTCACCCCGAACCAGGACCCGAGCGCCTGCTCGGTCACTCCGGGCAACGGCTCGCGGATCGCGAGCGGCCTCGACCCGCAGGTGGACGTGGTCGTCAGCGGCCACTCGCACCAGGCCTACGTGTGCAAGACGACCGACCCCGCAGGGCAGCCGCGCTACTACACGCAGGGCTCCTCCTTCGGCCGCGTGCTGACCCAGATCGACTTCCAGGTCGACAAGCGCACCAGGGACGTCGTCCGCTCGACTGTGGCGGCCGCCAACCACATCGTCACCCGTACCGTGGCGGAGGACAGGGCCGTCGCCGACTCGGTGGCCCTGTGGAAGGCCCGCAGCGCGGACATCGCGAACAAGCAGGTCGGCAGGATCACCGCGGAGATCGGCATCACCGCCGCTCCCTCGGGCGAGCTGCCGCTCGGCAACCTCATCGCCGACAGCCAGCTCGAGGCGACCAGGACCGGTGGCAACGCGCAGATCGCGTTCATGAACCCAGGCGGCGTGCGCGCGCCCCTCACCCACCCGGGCTCCCCCGCGGGTGAGGGCGACGGCGTCGTGACGTACGGCGAGGCGTTCACCGTCCAGCCGTTCAACAACCTCACCCAGGTGATCACGCTGACCGGTGCGCAGCTCAAGACGGTCCTCGAGCAGCAGTTCGTCGGCGGACCCAACAACCAGGCGTTCACCAAGATCCTGCAGCCCTCGTCGAACTTCACCTACACCTACAGCAGGAGCGCCCCGTGGGGTTCCAAGGTGTCGGCCATGAAGATCGACGGCGTCGCGGTGACCGACACCCAGTCGATCCGCGTGGCGGTGAACAACTTCCTCGTCGGCGGCGGTGACGCCTTCGCCGAGCTCAAGAACGGCACCGACCTGTGGAGCGGCCCGCTGGACATCGACGCGTTCGTCGACTACCTGGGCAAGCACAGCCCTGTCGCACCTCCCGCGACCGACCGCATCACCGTCGTCGACTGATGCCACCCGCAGGGGCCCGCGATCAATTCGGTTGCGGGCCTCTGTCATGAGGTGATCCCCTTCTGGCCATGCTCAGAGGCACACGCATCCGACTGCGTCCCATGGAGCCCCACGAGGCCGAGACGCTCTGGCGCTGGAACAGCGACCCCGAGGTGATGCGCTGGATGGATGACGGCTATCCCGAGACGCTCGCCCAGACCGTGGCCCGCTGCGAGGCCCGCGACCGCAACTCCTACGACAACGTGCTGCTCGGCGTGGAGAGCCTCGAGGACGGCAGGCTGATCGGCCTGGTGCGGCTGGGCGGCGCCGAACCGGAGACGGGCGACGCCGAGCTCGACGTCTACCTCGGAGAGAAGGACTGCTGGGGCCGTGGCTTCGGCACCGAGGCCGTCCGGCTGATCTGCAGGTACGGCTTCGACAGGATGCGCCTGCACCGCATCACGCTCTGGGTGGCCGACGCGAACACCGGCGCCAGGCGCGTCTACGAGAAGGTGGGTTTCGTCGAGGAGGGGAGGGCGCGCGAGTCCTTCCGCAGGGACGGCAAGTGGCACGACATGGTGCTGATGGGCCTCCTGGAGGGCGAGCTGCGCGATACTCCCTGAATGTCGCGATTCGGGGAGTTCTTCGCGAGAGGCCGGTCGGCGCTGCTCGACGGACGGGCCACCTACGACCGTCCTCCGGTGGAGGGGGCCGGACGCTGGGGCGCGGCGGCGGTACTGCGTCCCTCGGGTCCCGTGCTCGACAGGCTGGTGGAGCTGGCCGGCGAGCTGAGGCCCGTGGTGGGGCCGGGGCACTGGGTCCATGGCGCCGACGTGCTGCACGTGACGCTGCGCTCGCTGGAGCCGTACAGGGAGGACGTCACCGACCGGCGCGTCTACGGGGCGGCGCTGGAGGAGGCGATGCGTGGGCTGCCGCCGGTCAGGGTTGAGCTGCGCGGTGTGGCCGGCCACCACGGCGGCGTGCTGGTCTGGGCCACGCCTGCCAACGAGACGCTCGCCACGTTGCAGAAGCGCTTCGCCCACGCGCTGGGGGAGAAGGGCGCCTTCGAGAGCTGGACGCGCGACATCTGGTACGTCAGCCTCGTCCACTTCGCCGCGCCCGTCGAGCGGCCCGAGGCGATCGTCGGCTGGTGCGAGGAGCGCGCCGACCTGACGGTCGGGATCGCGGAGCTGCCGCGGGCCGAGATCGTGCGGGCCGTCCACGCCGGTGGTGGCGTGCGCCTGGTCACGCTCGAGCGAGCGGAATGCGGACCGTGAACGTGGTGCCCTTGTCCTGCGCCGACGAGGCGGTGGCCAGGCCCCCGTGCGCGGCCACGACGGAGGCCACGATCGACAGGCCGAGCCCCGCGCCGCCGCCCCGCTGGGCCCCGGGCTGGCGGTGGTCGCCCCTGTAGAACCGTTCGAAGACGCGCTCGGCCTGCTCGGAGGTCAGCCCCGGGCCCTCGTCGCTGACCTCGAGGACCGCGAAGCCGTCCTCCTCGGCCACCCGCACGTTCGCCGCCGTGCCCTCGGGGGTGTGGTGCAGGACGTTGGTGAGGAGGTTGGCCACGACCTGCCTGAGCCTCGCGGGGTCGCCCGTCACCACGACGGGCGTGCCGTACTCGAGGGTGATGGAGCGCGACGGATCGACCGCGCGGGTGTCGGCCACCGCGTCGGCGGCCAGCGAGACCAGGCTGACAGGCTCCCGCTCCAGCGGCCTGCCCTGGTCGAGCCTGGCCAGCAGGAGCATCTCCTCCACCAGCAGGCCCATCCTGGCCGACTCGGCCTCGATCCTGTGCATGGCCCTGGCCAGGTCCTCGGGCCTGTCGTGGGCGCCCCGCCTGAACAGCTCGGCGTAGCCGCGGATGGTCGCGATCGGGGTGCGCAGCTCGTGCGAGGCGTCGGCGATGAAGCGGCGCAGCCGCTCCTCGGAGGCCTCGCGCTGCCTGAAGGCCCGCTCGAGCTGGACCAGCATCGCGTTGAGCGCGTGAGCGAGCCTGCCGACCTCGGTGCCGGGCGGGGCGGTCTCGATCCTGCGGTCGAGGTCGCCCGAGCCGATGTGGGCGGCGGCCTCGACGATCCTGTCGAGCGGGCGCAGCCCCCTTCTGGCCAGGTGGGCGGCCAGCACGGTCAGGCACACCAGCGCGAAGGCCGAGGTGCCTGCCAGGACCAGGGCGATGCGGCTGGTCAGCTCCTCGGAGGCGGCCAGCAGCGCCTCGGGCGTGGTCAGCGCCATGAGCTTGCTGTTGCCGGGGCCGTGCCAGTCCTGCAGCGCGCGTGGCCCCCGCGACCAGGCCGAGCGCGATGGCGACCAGGCCCACGGTGGTCAGGACCAGACGGGTGCGCAGCGACATCACTGCTCCACCGGCAGCCGGAGGACGTACCCGATGCGGGGCATCGTGTGGATCAGCGGCGGGTCGAACGCGTCGACCTTGCGGCGCAGGTAGCTGATGTAGGTCTGCACGACGCCGTCGTTGCCGCCGAAGTCGTACTCCCACACGTGGTCGAGGATCTGCCGCTTCGACATCACCTTGCCTGCGTTGCCCAGCAGGAAGCGCAGCAGCTTGAACTCCGTCGGCGTCAGGTCGATCCTGCGGCCGGCGCGGAAGACCTCGTAGGTGTCGTCGTCCACGACCAGGTCGGCGAAGGCCACCCTGGCGCTCTCCGGCGCGCTCCTGTCGGTCCTTCGCAGCACCGCGCGGATGCGGGCGGTCAGCTCCTCCAGGCTGAACGGCTTGGTGACGTAGTCGTCGCCGCCCACCGTGAACCCGCCCACCTTGTCCTCGGTGGCGTCCCTCGCGGTGAGGAAGACGACGGGGACCTGCGACCCCGCGAGCCTGATCCGGTGGCACACCTCGGTGCCGAGAATGTCGGGCAGCATCACGTCCAGCACGATGAGATCGGGATCGAAGCTTCTGACCAGTGCCATCGCGACCGCGCCCGTCTCGGCGACCGCCGTCTCGAACCCCTCGTAACGCAGGGCGGTGGCGACGAGATCGGCCAGATAGGGTTCGTCTTCGACGACCAGGATTCGGCTCACGTGGTCATTCTGACCCGAAGAGTCAGGGATCGGGGAAACTCACATGGCTCTCTAAGAGAGATCACAGAGCTGCCTGCCGCCGCGCTGGTCAACTGCTCGTATGGAGAGAATCTCGGCATTCGTGCTAGGCCGCAAGGGCCTGGTCATCCTGCTGACCGCGGTCGCCTTCCTGGTGGGGATGGGCGCGACCCCGCTGGCGATCCAGCGCCTGTCGGAGGAGTACGCCCACCCTGGGATGCCCGCCTTCGACGCCAACCAGGAGATCGTCAAGGTCTACGGCAACGGTGGCTACCAGCGTCCGTTCGTGCCGGTCGTGCGCCTGCCCGAGGGACAGTCGGTGACGGCCCAGAAGGAGAGCCTGGGCAGGGCGTTCGCCGCGGTGGCCGCGGTGCTGCCCAAGGCCCGCGTCGTCTCCTACGCAGACACCGCCGACCCCAAGCTGGTGGGCTCGGACGGCAGGACCACGCTCGGCCTGGTCTTCCCCGGCACCTACTCCGACGGCAGCCCGCCGGGCGGCGGCCTCGGTGAGACGCCCGACGAGAGCCCGGTGATCGTCAAGGCGATGACCCCGCATCTGCCGCCTGGTTCGACGGTCCATGTCACCGGGCTCGACGCGCTGGCGCCCAGCGTGGACGCGGGAGGCGTGGACGTCCCCACGAAGATCGGCATCGGCGTGCTGGCCGCGGTGGTGGTGCTGCTCCTGGTGTTCAGGTCGGCGCTGGCCTTCGTGCCGTTGCTGATCTCCGTGCTGGCCATCTTCTGCTCCTTCATCGTGATCCTGCTGCTGACGCTGGTGATGACCGTCCACGACGTGGCGCTGACCACGATGCCCCTGCTGGGCCTGGGAATCGCGGTCGACTACTCGCTGCTCATCGTGGCCCGATGGCGGGAGGAGCAGGCGCTCGGGCACAGGGGGGACGAGGCGGTCCACAGGGCGATGGCGGGCGCGGGCAGGGCGGTGCTGTTCAGCGGGCTGGCGGTGGCGATCGGCCTGGTCACGATGGTGGTCCTGCCGGTGCCCTTCCTGCGCAGCCTGGGGATCGCCGGAATGATCATCGCGGCGGTGAGCGTCGCGGTCACGCTGACCGTCCTTCCCGTGGTGCTGGCCCGCACGGGCCAGCGGCTGGACAGGAGGCGGGCGGGCGGGGCGCGCTTCGCCCGCGAGGCGCGGGCGGGCAGGGCGTGGTCGGCGTGGGCCAGAGGCGTCGTACGGCTGCGCTGGCCCGCCGCGCTGCTCACCGGCGGTCTGCTCGTCGCCCTGGCGGTCACGGGCACGAGGGTGGACCTCGGCCTGCCCGAGAGCGGCAGCCTGCGCACCAGCGGCTCCGCCTACGAGGGCCTGACCGAGCTCAAGGAGGCGGGCATCCCCTCCGGCTCCATCGTCGCCTTCGACGTGTTCGTCACCGGTGACCCCGCGCCCGCCGTCGAGGCCATCAGGGGTGTCGAGGGCGTCTCGACCGTGCTGGCCCCCGACCACGCGGCCTGGCGCAGATCGGGTACGGCGGTGGTCACCGTCCTGCCCGTGGCCGAGGGCGGCAGCGCGGCGGGCGAGGCGACGATCTCCGCGGTGCGGGCCGCGGTGCCCGCCAACGCGAGGGTCGGCGGCAACGCGGCGCAGAGCATGGACTTCAGGTCGCAGACCTACGGCGCGTTCCCGTGGATGCTCGCCATGATCGCGCTCGTCACGTTCGTGATGCTGGCCAGGGCGTTCAGGTCCCTGCTGCTGCCGCTCAAGGCCATCGCGCTCAACCTGCTGTCGCTGGGCGCGGTCATCGGCGCGATGGTGTTGCTGTGGCAGTACGGCTGGGGCACCAAGGAGCTGCTCGACATCCATCCGACCGGCTCGATCGGCGAGTTCGTCCCGCTGACGATCTTCGCGTTCCTGTACGGCCTGAGCATGGACTACGAGGTCTTCATCCTGGCCAGGATGCGTGAGGAGTACGACAGGTCGGGCAGCACCGCGCACGCGGTGATCGAGGGCGTCGGGCGCACGGGCCGGCTGGTCACGTCGGCGGCGCTGATCCTGTTCATCTCGTTCGCCGCGCTGGCGATGACGCCCGAGCTGGACGTGAAGGTGTTCGCCAGCGGCCTGGCGCTCGGCATCGCCCTGGACGCCACGCTCATCAGGGCGATCCTGGTGCCGGCCGTCGTGGCCATGATGGGCAGGTGGAACTGGTGGCTGCCCGGCTGGGCGGCCAGGCTGCTGCGGGTCGAGCCCTCGCCCGCCAGGCCCGAGGACGAGCACGTGCGGCCCGCCGTACCCGAGCCCGTGCACTGAGCAGGCATGGGAGGACGAAGGAACGGCCACCGCCTCGGGGAGAGGCGGTGGCCGTTCCGGTGGGGAAGGGGTCAGACGGCGGTCAGGACCGCCGCGGAGTTGAAGCCGCCCGAGCCCCTGGCGACCACCAGCGCCGCCGACAGGCCGGAGACCGTGCGGGCCTCCCGCACCAGGTCGAGCCCTCCGACCTCGACGCCGGCGTTGACGGTCGGCGGGATCACCTGGTCGGCCAGCGCGAGCGCCGCCCAGGCCAGGTCGAGGGCGGCGCCGCCCGAGCACAGCCTGCCCGTCATCGTCTTGGGCACGGTGACGGGCACCGCGCGCGAGCCGAAGACCTCCGTGAGCGCGACGACCTCCAGGGCGTCCCGCTCGGGCGTGCCCGCCCCGTCGGCGAAGACCACGCCGATGTCGTCGGGGCGCAGCCCGGCCCTGGCGATCGCCTCGCGCATGGCCCTGGCGTACTGGCGGGGATCGGGCGCCGCGTCGGTGATGTGGTGCGCGTCGTGCGTGGACGCGGTGCCCGCGATCTCGGCGTACACCGAGGGCGTGCCCCGTCCGAGCGCCGACTCGCGCTCCTCCACCAGCAGGATCGCCCCACCCTCCGCCGGCACGTACCCGCCCGCGTCGGGCGCGAACGGCCGGTAGGCGCGGGCGGGGTCGCTCTCGCGGCTGACCGTCTCCTCGCCGGCCTGGCAGGCCAGCGCGTACGGCGAGAGCGGCGCCTCGGTGCCGCCGGTGAGCACCCCCTCGGTACCCCTGCGGACGAGCCTGGCGGCCTCTCGCAGGGCGTCGATCCCGCCGGCCGCGTCGGCGACGAGGACCCCGCACGCCCCCTTCAGCTGGTGCCTGATGGACAGCTGGCCGCTGCTGGCCGCGTAGAACCAGCCGATCGACTGGTAGGCGCTGACCGAGCGCGGCCCACGGCTCCACAGCGCCTGGATCTCCCGCTGGCCGAAGGCGTTGCCGCCCGAGCCGCCCGCGGTGACCACCGACAGGTCCGACGGGCTCTCCCTGGCAGGGTCGAAGGCCGCGTCGGCCAGCGCCAGCTGGGTGGCGGCCATGGCGAACCAGGTCCACCTGTCGGTCTGCACCCGCAGCTTGCTGTCGACGAACTCCTCCTCACGGAACCCCTCGACCTGCCCCGCCAGCCTGATCGGCGAGCCCTCCACCCGGCTGATCATGGTGGCGCCCGCCAGCGAACGCTCCCAGTGCTCGCTGACGCCGATGCCCGTGGGGGCGACGACGCCGAGACCGGTGATGACGGCCCTTCTGCGGCTCATGCGGCCGCTCCGGGCACCGAGAAGATCATCGCCGACTGGAAGCCGCCGAACCCGCTGCCTGCCGACAGCGCGTGCCTGGCCTCGACCTCGCGGGCGACCAGCGGCGTGTAGTCGAGGTCGCACTCGGGGTCGGGGGTGGTCAGGTTGGCGGTGGGCGGCACCACGCCCCTTTCGAGCACCAGCGCGCAGGCGGCCATCTCGATCGAGCCGATCGCGCCCAGTGAGTGCCCCACGACCGACTTGATCGAACTGATCGGCACCCTGCGGGCGTGCTCGCCGAGCGCCCGCTTGTAGGCGGCGCTCTCGTGCCTGTCGTTCTGCTTGGTGCCCGAGCCGTGCGCGCTGATGTAGCCGATGTCCTCGGGCACCAGCCTGGCCTGTCCGAGCGCGTCCACGATCGCCTCACCGAGCTCGACCCCGTCGGGACGCAGGCCCGTCATGTGGAAGCCGTTGGCCCTGGCCGCGTAGCCGGTGATCTCGCAGTAGACCCTGGCGCCGCGCTTCCTGGCGTGTTCCAGCTCCTCCACGACCAGCACCGCGGCGCCCTCGCCGAGCACGAAGCCCTGACGGCCCGCGTCGAAGGGCCTGGAGGCGCCCTCAGGGTCGTCGTTGGCGGGGGTGGTGGCCCTGATGGCGTCGAAGCAGGCCACGGTGATGGGCGAGATCGGCGCGTCGGACGCGCCGGCGATCATCACGTCCGCCTCGCCGTCCTGGATGAGCTGCAGGGCCCTGCCGATGGCGTCGATGCCCGAGGTGCAACCGGTCGAGACGACGGCGGCGGGGCCGTGCGCGCCGTACCGCACGGCCAGCTCGGTGGCCGCGCTGGAGGGCACCAGCGCCTGGTAGAGGAAGGGACGCAGGTGGCGGTGGTCCACCTGCCACTCCCTGCCGTGGTCGCTGGCCACGACGTACTCCTCCTCCAGCGAGATCGTCGCGCCCACGGCCGAGCCGAGGCTGACGCCGACCCTGTCGCGGTCGGAGCGCTCCAGGTCGAGCCCGGAGTCGGCCAGCGCCTCGTCCGCGCAGACCGTGGCGAACTGGACGAAGCGATCCATGCGCCTGCGCTCCCTCGGCGTCAGGCCCAGGGCTGCGGCGTCGAAGTCGACCTCGGCGGCGATCTGCGATCTGAAGGGGGTGGGGTCGAAGGTGGTGATCCTGCGGACGGCGGGCTTGCCGTCCACGATCCTGCTCCAGAACTCCTCCCTGCCCACGCCGCCTGGCGCCAGCACGCCGATGCCGGTGACGACGGCCCTCCTCATGCGCCCACCTGCTCGGGGTAGGGCTCGGTGTCGACGTGACCGAGCTCGGGCCTGGGGGCCAGCGGGCTGAGCTGGAAGACCGCCAGCGCGTCGCCGGCGCCGACGTTGGTGAGCCTGTGCCGCACGTTGCGCGGCACGAACAGGGCCTGCTCGGGGCCGAGCGTGACGGGCTCGCCGTCGAGATCGACCTTCAGCGTGCCCGAGGCGACGAACAGGTACTCCTCCGAGTACGGGTGGTAGTGCTCGGAGATGCCCTCACCGGGGGCCAGCCGTACGGCGCCGCAGAAGCCCGAGGAGGACCCGCAGGTGGCAGGGGAGAGCAGGGTGCGCAGGTCGCCGCCGCGCCTGGTGTTGGCGGGCACGTCGTGGAAGCCGACGACCGAGCGGCGGCGGCGCTCCACCTTCTCCTTGATGAGGTTCAGCTGCGCCACGGAGTTGGTGTTGATCCTGTCGGTCATCGCGGCGGTGTCGAGGGGGGCGTCGGGCTTCATGTGGAAGTCCTGCACCCACCGCATCCTGGTGAGGTCGGGGGTGAGCTCCTCGTACTCCCAGGCGATGTTCATGAACTCGAAGGGGCCCGTCTCGATCCTGCGCGCCCTGACGGTCCTCGACTCGGTGTCCCAGGTGCGCTGGGACACCCAGCTCCACACCCTGCCCTGCTCGTCGGGGTGCATGGTCAGCCGGAAGGTGACCGTGCTGTCGCCCTCCTCCAGCACCTCGGCCTCGGCGTACTCGGAGAACAGGTCGGGCCAGGTGCGCACGTCGTTGGTCTGCTCCCAGACGAACCCGATGGGCGCGGCGATCTCGATCGCGTTGTCGGTGTGGCCGATCATCGCACGGCTCCGATCAGTCGCTCGTTGACCAGGTCGCGCACCAGCGAGGGGGTCGCCTCCGCGGTGATCCGGTCCTCCACGTCCACGCCGAACCTGTCCTGGATGCGGGTGGCGAGCTCCATCCTGGCCAGCGAGTCGAGGCCGAGCTCGTCGAAGGTGCGCTCCAGCTCCTCACCGCCCTCGCTGGACGGCAGGCCCACGGTGGCGAGCAGGTCGCGCAGGTTGCTCTCGGTGAATTCCATCGTTGTCTCCCTGTCAGTCAGTCGCGGGTGGCGTCGACGAGCCAGATGCGGGCCGATCCCGCGACCGCGGGGTGGGCCATGGCGGGAACGGGACGGCCGAGGCTCACGGCGAGGTCGGCCTGGTGGGTGATCTCGGCCCGCCAGCCGTGCGCCGCGAGCCATTCCTCGGGGTCCTCCACCGACGACAGCCAGGCCGCCTGCGTGGCCGCCAGCTTGTTCATGGCGGGCCGCATCTTCGGCTGGTCGGCGTAGGCCTGGTTGACGTGCTCGACGGAGAGCCTGCTGCCCGGCGCGGACAGCTCGCTCAGCCGCTTCAGCACGGCGGCGCCGTCCTCGGGGGTCAGGTACATGAGCACGCCCTCGACCAGCCACGCGGTCGGCCGTTCAGGGTCGAACGCGGCCGAGACGAGGGAGGCGGGCCAGTCGTCGCGCAGGTCGGCGGCGACGGCCGTGCGCTCGCACCGGGCCTGCGCGTCGTGTTCGGCCAGCACCCTGTCCTTGAAGGCGATGAGGTCGGGCAGGTCCACCTCGAACAGCCGGGTGCCCGCGGGCCAGTCGAGCCGGTAGGCCCTGGTGTCGAGCCCCGCTGCCAGCAGCACGACCTGCCGCAGCCCTGCGCGGACGGCCTCGCCGAGGCGGTCGTCGAAGTAGCGGGTGCGCAGCACGAAGTGCTCGGCCGCGCGGCGGCCAGCCTCGCTCACACCGCTGATGCGGCCTGCGGCCTCCACCAGAGGGCGGGCGAGCGGGTCCTTGAACAGACCGCTGGGACGGGCCGTTTCGGCCTCCCTGGCCTGGGCGATCAGCACCGCCGTACGGCTGACGCCCGTCGGCAGACCTGTGACGGTCATGAGGTGTCCTCCATGGTGAGCTGGTAGGTCTTGCGGTAGACGAGCCGGTCGAAGGTGAGGCGCATGAAGGCGTCGCGCGCGGCGCACGCCACGGGATGGCGCCACCTGGTGAGGGCGCCGTTGGCCCTCGACCTGCGGACGATGCGGGCGGCGCGGGCCACCCGGCGCGCCTCGTAGCGGCGCAGCCCCTCGGCGACGTCGCCGCCCTTCAGGCACCGAGCCAGGACGAGGGCGTCCTCGATCGACTGTCCCGCGCCCTGTCCGAGGTTGAAGGTCATCGGGTGCGCCGCGTCGCCGAGCAGCGCCACCCTGCCGTGGGCCCAGCGCGGCATGGGCGGCCTGTCGAAGATCGGGACGGTGGTCAGGTCGGCAGGGTCGGTGGCGGCGACCAGCCGGGGGATCGGGTCGGGCCAGTCGCCGAACTCCCTGGCGAGCAGGTCGAGCGGGCGCGTTCCGAACGGGGCGGTGATGTGGTCGCTCAGCACGCCGTCCCAGTAGACGAGATCGCCGGCGAGCCGGTAGCAGACGAACCAGCGACCCCTGCCCCAGGTGCTGAGGAAGGTGTGCTCGGGCACGCCGGAGCCCGGCAGCTCGATGACGCCCTGGAAGGCGGTGAACCCGGCGTAGCGCGGCGGCGGCTCGTGCGGGACGAGCGCCGCCCGCACCACCGAGCGCAGCCCGTCGGCGCCGATGAGCGCGTCCACCCGCTCCTCGGCGTCGCCGACCCGGACGGTGACGCCGCTGCCGTCGGCGGAGAACCCGCCGCAGGGCGAGTCCAGCCTGAGGGCGTCGCCGACCTCCTCGACCAGCAGCGCGTGCAGATCGGGACGGCTCACGCTGTAGACGGGCGCCCCGAGTTCGGCCGCCTTCCTCGCCATGGACCAGCGGGCGAGCCTGCGCCCACCGCTGTTCCTGAACAGGTGCTCGCGCAGCTCGTAGCCGATCTTCTCGACGCCCGGCTCCAGGCCGAGGTCGCGCAGCGCGAGCACGGCGTTGTGCCACAGGACGAGCCCGTGACCGGCCTGGGCCATGCGCAGCTCGGGGGCGCGTTCGTGGACGGTGACCGCGGCGCCCGCGCGCCTGAGCGCCACCGCCGCGGTCAGCCCCCCGATGCCGCCGCCCGCCACGAGCACCCTGAGCGGGTTCACGTCCCTGTCTCCGCCTTGACCAGGAAGCGCAGCGACCTCGCCGCCGTGATGCACTCGCGCATGGGCTTGACCAGGTCGCGGTGCTCCTGCGTGGCCTCCCATGCCAGGAAGTCGGCCAGCTCCCGCCACTCGCTGGTGATGAGCCACTGCTCGGGGTCGGTCGCCGACTGGCAGACCTGGTCCTTCAGGTGGCCCGGCACGCCTCCCGACACCTGGTACCTGATCTTCTCGTAGGCGACGAGGAAGTCGTCCTGACGCTCGGCCGGCACGGTGATGAGGAAGACGATCCTGGCGGTCATCGCGGCGGCCCCGACAGGTCGGAGCGGAACTCGAAGCGGCCGAGCACCGGCACCACCGCGCCGTAGAGCCCGTCGGCCTCCTCGCTGGTGAGGAAGGCGACGGCGCGGGCGACGAGGTCGGGCGCGATCGTGTGGTCGAAGTTGAGGTCGGGGCGGGCGGCCCGCTTGTCGGGCGTGTCGGCCATGGTCATGCTGATCACGTTCACGTGGACGCCGCCGCGCTTGAGCTCGTGCGCGATCGAGCGCGCCCAGGCCACCAGCGCGGCCTTCGAGGCGGCGTACGCCGACAGCGCGGGCAGCGGCTCGTCGGCCAGCGGCGTGGTGAAGAAGACCAGCCTGGCACCCTGGCCCAGGTGCGGAAGGGCGGCCTGGGTGGCGGTGACCGCCGACAGGAAGTTGGCGCGAAGCGTCTGCTCGTAGGCGTCGGCGTCCATGAGGAACAGCGGGCCCGCCTTGAAGGCGCCGACCAGGTGGACGAGGCCGTCGAGCCTGCCGTACCTGGTGACGGCCTCCTCGGCCGCCGACCTGGCGCCCTCGGGGTCGGACACGTCGGCGGTCAGGGTCTCCACCCGGCCAGGCGCTCCGTGGGCGGCCTCCAGCTCGGCGAGCCTGTCCTTGTCGCGGCCGACCAGCAGGAGTCTGTCGCCTCGTGCGGCCAGCCTGGGGACGATCGCGCCGCCCAGACCGCCGGTGGCGCCGGTGACCAGCAGGACCTGCCCGCTCATCGGACCGGCTCCGCGACGCGGGTGGTGACGTGCTCCATGAGGGCGCTGACGAAGAAGGCGCGGGCGCCCTCTGGGGTGCTCATGTCCCTGGGGGTGGCCAGGTAGGGGTCGAGCTCGCGTTCGAGCTTCTGGATGCTGGGCTGTGCGGCCAGGTGGCGCATCACGCTCGGCAGGCTGCCGTCGATCTCGATGACCCGGATCACCGTGGTGTCCTTCATGAAGATCGAGGTGCTCAGCAGCCGGGTGCCGTCGGCGGTCTCCCACTCGGGCGGCGCGTACCCGGACAGCAGCTCACGCACCGCCGCCTGGGTTCCCTGTCGGATCTCGAAGGTGATCGCGTAGCGCTGCATCAGGCTTCCCTTCGGTCTGTACGGCTCTGCGCCGTCGCCGTTCAGCCTGTTGCGCCGGGCCCCGCCCGTCTTCCACCGCCAGGGCGAACCCCGCGCTCCCCTCTCGGGTGGACCTCCTCGTCTTATGGATAAGTACAGAATTGAATTACTTCTAGGAGCGTTCTGTGAAAGCGCTGTGAATCATTGATTGTGCGGCCTGGACGTGCTACCAAGCGTCCGCGTTTCGCGAAAGATGTACGGAATGTTAATCTATGGAAGGGCTGTGGGCTTTCTTAACGCACTCTTGTAAGCTGCCGATTCATGGGGGACATAGCCGGATATTTAGCGACTCTCCTGTTACACACCGTGATAGACGCGTTGGGGAGCGCGCTCATCCTCGCGGTGGCGCTGCTGGTACACCGCAGGAGGAGTGGACGACACCGCGGCCCGATCCTCGCCGAACGCCGGCGGATCGCCCGTGACCTGCACGACGGCGTCGGCCACGGCCTGACCGTCATCGCCTTGCACGCCCGCCATCTCGGCGCGGCGTCCACATCGGCCGGGCACGCCGCCGAGATCATCGACCAGACCGCGCAGGCCACCCTTGACGACCTGCGAGCCATCCTGGGCACCCTTCGCGACACATCCGCGGCGAAACCCGTCGAGCGGAAAACAGAAAGCGATTCGGTCGAACCGCTGTCGTCGCGGGTCGTGCAGTTGGCGACCCGCCTGCCCACCGGCACGACCACTCTTCGCCTGGACAATCTTGCCGCCGAAAGGACATTTCCAAGTGACATCACGCACACCGCTTTCCGCATCGCGCAGGAAAGCCTGACGAACGCGCTGAAGTACGGGGCTGACCGAATCGAGCTGAGCCTGTCCTACGCCGACGACCTGTGCGTCGAGGTGGTCAGCAGGGGGTGGAGACGCTCGGCCGCGGCCTGGAGCAGGTCGGGCGGCCACGGACTGAAGGGCCTGCGCGAACGGGTCGAGGAACATCGCGGCAGCCTCGTCCACGACCACCACGCCGACGGCTCGTTCGTCGTGCGGGCGGTCATCCCGCGACAGCCCGGAAAGGCAGGGATATGCGAACTATCCGCGTCCTGATCGTGGACGACCAGCCGCTGATCCGCAGCGGGCTGCACGCCACGTTCTCGAAGGCCGACGACATCGTGGTCGTCGGCGAGGCCGCCAACGGCGTGGACGCGGTGCGGATGGTCCGCTCGCAACAGCCCGACGTGGTGCTGATGGACATCGACATGCCGAGGATGAACGGCCTGACCGCGACCCGCGAGATCGTCGCGCTCGACAGGAGGAAGCCGACGAAGGTCGTCATCCTCACGATCTTCGACCAGGACGAACACCTCTTCGACGCCCTCCGCAGCGGCGCCAGCGGCTTCATACTCAAGCACGCGCCCATCGAGAGGCTGCTGGAGGCCGTCCGCGAGGCCGCCGAGGGCGACGCGCTGCTGTCGCCCTCGGTGACCAGAAGGCTGATCGACGAGTTCGCCAGGCGCCCCGAGCTGTCATCGGGCTCGGCACAGACGCTCGACAAGCTCACCGAGCGCGAACGTGAGGTCTTCAGGCTGCTGGTGCGGGGCTACAGCAACGAGGAGATCGCCAGGACGCTGGTGCTCGGCGACAGCACGATCAAGTCGCACGTCCAGCACCTGTACCAGAAGCTCGGCGTCCGCGACCGGGTGCAGGTCGTCATCTACGCCTACGAGAACGGCCTGGTTCCCGTCAGCCCGTAGGGGGAGGGGTTCCCCTGTCCGGGGGAGGCCCACAATCGAGCGGGCGGCGGGAGACAGGCCGTGACCGGGGTTCCTACGGTGAGAGCGTCCATGACGGCCCGTTCCACCAGGAGTTCACGTGTCCGACAGGATTCTCATCGTCGCCCGCCTGGCCTCAGGCGACTCGGCCGAGGTCGCCCGCCTGTTCGCCGAGTCGGACGCGGGCGAGCTGCCCCACGCGCTCGGCGTGACCAGGCGCGAGCTGTTCACCTACCAGGACCTCTACTTCCATCTCGTGGAGTTCGAAGGGCCGCAGCAGGCGGCGATGGCGCGGGCCAGGAGCAGGCAGGACTTCGCCGAGCTGAGCGACAGGCTCGGCGCGCACGTCCTGCCGTACGACCCCGACACCTGGCGAAGCCCCGCCGACGCCATGGCCACCCGCTTCTACACCTGGACCCCGGAGGGGCGGGCCCAGTGACGATCTCACCGCCGCTTCCCGCCGCCGAGGAGTGGGCGCTGTGCCCGGGCTGCTCGGCCATCGTGTACCAGCCGCGCCTGGCCAGGGTCGGCATGGTCTGCCCCGACTGCGGGCACCACCACAGGCTCGGCGCGGCCGGCCGCCTCCACGTCCTGGTGGACGAGGGCTCCTTCGCCGCGGCCCCACAGGTCGCCGGCGACGACCCGCTGTCCTTCACCGACTCCCGTCCCTACCGCGAGCGCCTGGCGTCCGCCCGCGTCCGCACCGGTCTCGCCGACGCTCTCGTGTACGGCGTCGCCACCATCGGCGGGCACCGCGCGGTCGTCGCGGTGATGGACTTCTCCTTCCTCGGCGGCAGCATGGGCTCGGCCGTCGGCGAGAGCGTGGCCCGCGCCTGCGAGCTGGCCATGGCCGAGCGCCTGCCGCTGGTGCTGTCGATCGCCTCAGGCGGCGCGCGCATGCAGGAGGGCGCGCTGTCGCTGATGCAGATGGGCAAGACCGCCCAGGCCATGAGGCGGCTGCAACGCGAGGGGCTCCTCAGCGTCTGCGTGCTGACCGACCCGACCTTCGGCGGGGTCACCGCCTCCTTCGCGACCCTGGGCGACGTGCTGGTGGCCGAGCGCGGCGCGCTCATCGGCTTCGCGGGGCCCAGGGTCATCGCGGCGGCCACCAGGGAGCGCCTGCCCGAGGGCTTCCAGAGCGCCGAGTACCTGTTCGCGCACGGCATGCTCGACAGGGTCGAGTCTCGCGACGGCCTGCGGCCGCTGCTGGCCAGGCTGCTGGCCATGACGACCGGCGCGGGCTCCGCGCCCGCCGCGCCCCGTGAGCCCGTCGTGCTGCGCGACCCCACCGCGCTGGGCGGCGTGCTGGGCCCGCACGAGACGGTACGGCTGGCGAGGGACCCGGCCAGGCCCACCGCGCTCGACCACATCTGGCGCCTGTGCACCGACTTCGTCGAGCTGCACGGCGACAGGCTGCACGGCGACGACCCCGCCGTGGTCGGCGGACTCGGCCTGCTCGACGGTGCCCCCGTCATGATCGTCGCCCACCAGAAGGGCCACGACACCAAGGAGCTGGTCGAGCGCAACTTCGGCCTGGCCCACCCCGAGGGCTACCGCAAGGCGCTGCGCCTGATGAAGCTGGCCGACAGGCTCGGCCTGCCGGTGGTCACGCTCGTCGACACCCAGGGCGCGGCCCCCGGCGTCGGAGCCGAGCAGCGCGGCCAGTCGTGGGCGATCGCCGACTGCCTGGCCGGCATGTCCGAGCTGTCGGTCCCGGTGGTCGCCACCATCATCGGCGAGGGCGGCAGCGGAGGCGCGCTGGCGCTCGCCATGGCCAACCGCGTGCTGATGCTGAGGCACGCCGTCTACTCCGTGATCAGCCCGGAGAGCTGCTCCACCATCCTGTACGGCGACCCGTCCCACGCCCCCGAGATGGCCGAGTCGCTGCGCCTGACCGCGCCCGAGCTGCTCGGGCTCGGCGTCGTCGACGGCGTGGTACCCGAGCCGAGGGGCGGCGCCCAGGAGGATCCGCAGGCCGCGACGGACCTGCTCCACGCGGCCGTCGCCGAGACGCTGCGGGAGCTGTCAGGGCTGGGACCCGACGAACTGCGCAAGGACCGTTACGAGCGGTTCAGGAGGCTGGGGGTGATCCACGGTGAGTGAGCGCGAGCAGGAGCACGACCAGCACGCCGCGCTGCGGGTGCTGCGGGAGGAGGTCGCCCACCTGGTGAAGACCGTCCCAGGGCCGGTGGCGGCGGTGTCGCTGCGGCTCGGCGACTGCGCGCTGGAGGTCACATGGGCGAGCGCCGCCTCGGCCGCGCAGGTCGTGGCGGCGCCCGCCGTACCCGCCCAGGCTCCGGTGGCTGCGGAGGAGGCGGCGGAGGACCCCGCGCTCACGGCGGTGACGGCGCCCCTGGTCGGCACCTTCTACCACGCGCCCGAACCGGGGGCGGCGCCGTACGTGCGGGTGGGCGACAGGGTGCGGGCGGGACAGACCGTCGGCGTCGTCGAGGCGATGAAGCTGATGAACCAGGTGGTGGCCGAGCAGGAGGGCGAGGTCGTGGAGGTGGTCGCGGGCAACGCCGAGCCGGTGGAGTACGGCCAGGCGCTGGTGCGGATCAGAGTGGGCTCGGTATGAGCGTCGGCAAGGTGCTCATCGCCAACAGGGGAGAGATCGCCCTGCGGATCGCCAGGACCTGCAGGGAGCTGGGCCTGCGAACGGTGGCGGTCTACTCGACCGCCGACCGCCACGCCAGGTTCGTGGCCGCGTGCGACGAGGCCGTCCACATCGGCCCCGCGCCCGCGCGCCGCAGCTACCTCTACGTCCCGGCCGTCATCGAGGCGGCGCTCAGGACGGGGGCGGACGCCGTCCATCCCGGCTACGGCTTCCTCTCGGAGGACGCCGACTTCGCCAGGGTGTGCGCGGGCCAGGGCATCACGTTCGTCGGACCGCGCCCCGAGGTGATGGAGGCGGTCGGCGACAAGGCCAAGGTGCGCGCGCTGATGGCCGCGGCAGGCCTGCCCGTGCTGCCCGGCAGCGAGGGAGCGGTCGGCTCGCCGGCCGAGGCGGAGTCGCTCGGCGAGGAGATCGGCTACCCGGTGATCGTGAAGGCGGCCGCGGGCGGCGGAGGGCGCGGGATCGAGGTGGC
Source organism: Nonomuraea roseola (assembly GCF_039535395.1). NCBI lineage: Bacteria > Bacillati > Actinomycetota > Actinomycetes > Streptosporangiales > Streptosporangiaceae > Nonomuraea > Nonomuraea roseola. The sequence continues at coordinate 2,003,511 of NZ_BAAAXC010000015.1, read as the reverse complement.
ACGCGACCGCGCCGAGCTGCGCGAGGCGTTCAGGCGCACCACCGCGCTGGCCCAGCAGGTCTTCGGCGACGGATCGGTGTACGTGGAGCGCTTCGTGCCGGCCGCCAGGCACGTGGAGGTGCAGCTCCTCGGCGACGATGCGGGCACGGTGGTCCATCTCGGCGAGCGCGACTGCTCGCTGCAGCGCCGCAACCAGAAGCTCATCGAGGAGGGGCCCTCGCCGCTACTGCCCGAGCAGGTGCGCGAGGCGCTGGGCGCGTACGCGGTCGCGGGGGCGGCGCGGGTCGGATACACGGGCGCGGGCACGATGGAGTTCCTCGTCGATCCCTCGGGAGCGGCGACGTTCATGGAGATCAACGCGAGGATCCAGGTGGAGCACCCGGTGACGGAGATGCTGACCGGCGTGGACCTGGTGGCCGAGCAACTGCGCGTGGCGGCGGGCGAGCGGCTCTCCTTCACCCAGGAGCAGGTGACGCTCACGGGCGCGGCGATCGAGTGCAGGATCAACGCCGAGGATCCCGCCGCCGGTTTCAGGCCGACCCCCGGCACGCTGGCCGTCTTCAACCCGCCGGGCGGCCCCGGCGTGCGGGTCGACTCGGGCTTCGCCCAGGGCGACAGGGTGCCGCCCGACTACGACTCGCTGATCGCCAAGCTGGTGGTGTGGGCGCCGACGAGGGCGCAGGCGATCGCCAGGGCCGACAGGGCGCTGGCGGAGTTCGAGGTGGAGGGGCCGGGCGTCGCCACCACCATCCCGCTGCTGCGCGAGCTGCTGGCGCTGCCCGAGTTCGCCAAGGCCACGCACACCACGAGGTTCGTCGAGGAGTATCTGAGCCGCTGAGCTCAGACGTGGGCGTGGTTCTCGGCGTCGGCCGCGCCGCGGTCGGGCACGAAGCGGTAGCCGACGTTGCGGACGGTTCCGATCAGCGACTCGTACTCGGGGCCCAGCTTGGCGCGCAGGCGTCGCACGTGCACGTCGACGGTCCTGGTGCCGCCGAAGTAGTCGTAGCCCCATACCTCCTGCAGCAGCTGGGCACGGGTGAAGACCCTGCCGGGGTGCTGGGCGAGGTACTTCAGCAGCTCGAACTCCTTGAACGTGAGGTCGAGGGCGCGGCCGCGGAGCCTGGCGGTGTAGGTGGCCTCGTCGATGGCCAGGTCGCCGCTGCGGATCTCGTCGGGCACCTCGTCGGTGGCGGCCATGGACAGCCGGCCCGTCGCCATGCGCAGGCGGGCCTCGACCTCGGCGGGGCCCGCGCTGTCGAGCAGGACGTCGTCGACGCCCCACTCGGCTGTCATCCCCGCCAGGCCGCCCTCGGTGACGATCACCAGGAGCGGGCAGTCGACGCCGGTGGTCCTGATCAGCCTGCACAGGCTCTTGGCCTGGACCAGCTCGCGGCGGGCGTCGACCAGCACGGCGTCGGCGGGTGGAGCGTCGATCAGGGCCGAAGCCTCGGCGGGCGCGACGCGGACGGAGTGCAGCAGCAGCCCCAGGGCAGGCAGCACCTCGGAGGACGGCTCGAGGGCGTTGGTCAGCAGGAGCAGGTTGCTCATTTCGACTCCTCTGTTCGGGGCCTCCGCGTTTGCCGTACGTGGTGTGCCGTACAAACACGTGTGGGACCCGGGGGCTACGTCGCCCGGATCCCGCTGTAGGTGAGGATAACCCACGGGCATGAAGCGTCCAGGTCGCGTCCACCTGGTGAACATGCGTTCACACGAAACATTCTCGTTAACGAACCCGCACAATGGAGCGGAATCAATTGTGAGGTGGCTATGCCTACTGGAAAAGTTCGCTATTGGGCCGCGGCCAAGGAAGCGGCCGGTATCGCGGAGGAGGACTTCGAGGCCGACACGCTGGGCGATCTCATGACCAAAATCACAGCGGACCGTGAGGAGCTCGCGCGCGTCGTGCGCCGGTCGTCATTCCTCGTGAACGGAGATCCGGTCGGCAGGCGCGAGCACTCGGCGGTGAGCCTGCCGGAAGGGGCCGTCGTGGAGATCCTTCCGCCCTTTGCCGGGGGATAAGGTAGCGCCAGGCATTCCCCCAGAAGGAGCCCGATGCGCAAGCTGATCATTTTCCTGATCGTGCTGATCATCGTCCTCGTAGCCGTGGACAGGGTGGCCGTCGCGGGGGTCCAGCGCGACATCGCCACCAGGATCGCCGCGTCCTCCGACCTCTCGGGCACCCCCACCGTCACCATCGAGGGCATCCCCTTCCTCACCCAGGCCATCGCGGGCCGCTACCCCGAGGTCCGCTTCGACCTCGGCACCCTGACGTACAACACCGTCAAGGTGGACAACCTGCGCGGCGCCGCCTACGACGTGACCGCTCCGCTGGCCGACGTCGTGCAGAACCGCGCCCAGATCACCGCGGGCAGGGTGCACGTCCAGGGGACGCTCTCCAGGTCGACCGTGGACAAGTTCGCGCCGCGCGGGGTCAAGATCGGCGGCAGCGGCGACAGGCTCACCGCGTCAGGCGAGGTCGACCTCGGCGTGACGAAGGTGAAGTTCGACGCCGAGATGCGGGTCGAGGTGGTCGACGGGGGCATCAAGCTGACCGCCGACAAGGTCAACGGGATCCCCTCCAAGTCCGCGGGCTTCCTGACCTACACGATCCCGTTCAAGGGCAAGCTCCCGTTCGACGTCAAGGTGACGGGCGTGAAGGCCGTCCCCGCCGGGCTGGAGATCACCGCCGAGGCAAGTGACGTACCTCTCCGTGGCTGACTTCGAACCGAAACGGCCCGCCGTACGTGATGAGGGGGTGAGCCCAGCAGGCACCGCCGACGAGGAACTCGTCAGGACCCTCTTCGACGAGCACGCCGGGCCGCTCTACGGTTACGTGCTGCGACTGACCGGGGACCCGGGCCGAGCGGAGGACATCGTGCAGGAGACGCTGCTGCGGGCATGGCGGCATCCCGAGGCGATCTCCGGGCGGCCGATCAGGGCGTGGCTGTTCACCGTGGCCCGCAACCTCGTCGTCGATCAGCACCGTGCCCGCAAGGCCAGGCCGCAGGAGGCAGGGGACGAGGCGCTGGCGGTGATCCCCGCCGACGACGAACTGGAGAAGGCGGTGGAGTCGTGGGCGGTGGCCGAGGCGCTGGCCGCGCTGCGTCCTGAGCATCGTGAGGTGCTGCTCGAGGTCTACTACCGGGGGCGATCGGTGAAGGAGGCGTCGGCGACGCTCGGCATTCCCGCAGGCACCGTCAAGTCGCGGACCTACTACGCGCTGCGGGCGCTCAGGCTCGCCCTGGAAGAGCGGGGGCTGGCGCCATGATGACCTGCGAGGAGGTACGGCTGTCGCTGGGCGCCTACACACTGGGCGCGCTCGACGCCGAGGAGGCGCAGGAGGTCGAGGTCCACCTGGCCTCGTGCGAGGGGTGCACCGACGAGCTGATGGAGCTCGAGGGGCTGCCCGTCTTCCTGTCGAAGGTGTCGGAGAAGGACGTGGAACTGGTCGCGAGCCCTCCTCGTGAGGTGCTCGACCGGCTGCTGAACGACCGCGTCAAGCGGCACAGGCGCGGACGCCTGCTGCTGGTGGCGGCGGCCTCGGTCGCGGCGCTCGCGGTGGGCGGCACGGTGCTGACCACCCTCCAGGACCGCAGCCAGCCGACGGCGGGGGCGCCTGCGGCGCAGGACGCCCCTGCCTCGGCGGTGCGACCTTCCGAAGGTGAGCTGGCAGCGAAGGAGTCGGAGCCGCGGGATTCGGCGGCGCGGCCGGACCGGAGCCGCGCCGCGGAGGAGGACCGAAACGCGACAATGGCCTCGCCCTCGGCTTCACCCCTGCCCTCGGTCTCGGCCGAGCTCAAGATGAGCGAGCCGGGGCGGGCCTTCACCGGACAGTCGAAGGACGTCAAGGCGACCGTGACCGTGTCACCTGGCATGCCGTTGCAGGTGCAGCTCGAAGGCGTGCCGCCGGGCACCGAGTGCAGGCTCGTCGTGGTGAGCAAGGCGGGTGCCAAGGAGGTCTCCGCGCCCTGGACCGTCCGGGCCGCGCGCTACGAGGCCGGCGCGGAGGTCTTCAAGGTGCAGAGCCGCACGCCGCCGGAGTCCATCCGCTCCTTCGAGGTCAGGGACGCCGACGGCGGGCTCCTGGTCAGGATCACCGCGAAGTAGGGGGAAGAATCCCGTCGCCGCCGCGGTTGCACCTGGCGATGACAGGCTGGTGGGTGGTGCTGGCGACGCTGGCGCTCGGCACGGTGATCGGGGTGGTGAAGCTGCGCCGCGACGGCAGGCTGCGCGAGTCAGGGCAGAGTCTCACGGCGCACGCGCTGGGCCACGAGCTGGGCGAGCGGGCGACGCTCGTGCAGTTCTCCACCGCCTTCTGCCAGCCCTGCAGGGCCACACGCAGGGTGCTGGCCGAGGTCAGCGCGCTGGTGCCGGGGGTGAGTCACGTCGAGATCGACGCGGAGTCCAGGCTCGACCTGGTGCGCGAGCTCGACATCATGCGGACGCCGACCGTCCTCGTGCTGGACGGTGGCGGAGCCGTCGTGAAGAGGGCGTCTGGGCAGCCCAGGAAGGCCGACGTGATCGCGGCGCTCGGAGCGTTCCTGTCTCACGACCCGGACGAGAAGTGACAGAAGGCGAGACGGCAGGTAGTGTCGTGGTCATGAACCCCACGACAGAGCTGCTGACGAAGCGGCGCGCGGTTGATTTCTGCCGCGTGTCCACCGCGCTCTGTCGCGCTGCCTGAGGACGGTCTCGCGCGGACATTCGATCCGCCCCATCCGACCCTTCAGGAGCATCCCACGATGCGTGCCGACCCTAGAGTGCTGCGCCTCGGCGCGGCCGTCACCACCCTGGTCCTCGCTCTCGTCCTCGTGACGGGAAGCGCCTGGCTGCTGGCCGTCCAGGCAGTGGTGTTCGCCGCCGGTGCGGCAGGTCGCTCGCCGTACAGGATCTTCTTCAGGAGTGCGCCGACGAAGACGGAAGACGCTCGCCCACCGCGGTTCGCGCAGGTGGTGGGGCTGGTCTTCGCGGCCGCGGGGCTGATCGGATTCATCGCAGGGATCACACCGCTCGCCCTCGGGGCGACGGCCGCGGCTCTCCTCGCCGCCTTCCTCAACGCAGCCTTCGGATTCTGCCTCGGCTGCGAGATGTACCTGATGATTCGCCGTCTACTGCCCGCTGCCAAAATGGAGGTTCCCCAATGAGCCGCTCCGCCGCCCTGGTGGATGCCGACTGGGTCGAGGCCAACCTCGACACTCCCGGTGTCGTGCTCGTCGAGGTCGACGAGGACACCAGCGCCTACGCCAAGGGCCACATCCGTGGCGCCGTCCGGATCGACTGGCAGGCCGACCTGCAGGACCCTGTCCGCCGTGACTTCGTGGACAAGGCGGGCTTCGAGGCCCTGCTGTCCGAGCGCGGCATCTCCAACGACGACCTGGTGGTCCTCTACGGCGGTAACAACAACTGGTTCGCCGCCTACGCCTACTGGTACTTCAAGCTCTACGGCCACTCCAACGTGAAGCTGCTCGACGGCGGCCGTAAGAAGTGGGAGCTCGACTCCCGCGAGCTGGTGACCGACGTGCCCGCCCGTGCCGCGACGACCTACACCGCGCAGGAGCAGGACTCCTCGATCCGCGCCTTCCGCGACGACGTCGTCAGCGCGATCGGCAAGCTCAACCTGGTGGACGTCCGCTCGCCCGACGAGTTCACCGGCAAGCTGCTGGCCCCCGCCCACCTTCCGCAGGAGCAGGCGCAGCGCGCGGGCCACGTGCCCACCGCCCGCAACATCCCGTGGTCCAAGGCGGCCAACGACGACGGCACCTTCAAGTCCGACGAGCAGCTCAAGGAGCTCTACTCGGGCGCGGGTGTCGACTTCGGCAAGGACACCATCGCCTACTGCCGCATCGGCGAGCGGTCCGCGCACACGTGGTTCGTGCTGCACGAGATCCTCGACCAGGCCAATGTGAAGAACTACGACGGTTCGTGGACCGAGTACGGCTCGCTCGTGGGCGTGCCGATCGAGTTGGGGGAGGCCCGCTAATGACCGTTTCGACGCAGGGTTGCGCCGCTCCGGAGCAGACCGTCGCGCTGCCGGCCGGAATCGACCTGTCCACCCAGTCCGTGATCCAGGGTGTGGTGACCGGCGCGGGCACCGCCTACGCCCGCCTGCTCGACCACTCGGGCGAGTTCACCGGCGAGGTCGTGGTGTCCGACGAGGGCGTCTTCCGCTTCTTCGCCGCTCCAGGTGACTGGACCGTCCGCATCATCGCGGGCGGCGGCGTCACCAGGGACGTTCCCGTCCAGGCCAAGCTGGGCGAGGTCGCCCAGCTGTCCGTCGCGGTCTGACCGCGCGCCGCACGTAGAGAAGGGGGTCACGTCCGCCAGGACGTGGCCCCCTTCTCGCGTTCCCGCCGAGGACTGCAACGATCCAGGTCCCGGCGGTGTTGTAGAGGACGTGAACCGACTCGACTGCCTGGACCCGGTCAGGAAGGCGCTGATCGACGACCTCGACCAGGGGTTCGCCGAGCTGTACGGCACCTATCGCGGGCTGGTGTTCTCGACCGCGCTGCGGCTCAGCGGCCGCTGGGCCGATGCCGAGGACCTGACCGCGGAGGCGTTCCTGCGCGCTTATCGGGCGGTGGCGGGTTACGATCGCGAGCGCATCGCCGCGTTGCAGCCGCGCCCCTGGCTGATGACGATCCTCATGAACGTGTGGCGCAACTGCGTGCGCACCCGCGTCCGCCACCCGCCGCCCGACCTGATGGAAGAGCCCGTCGACTCCGTGGACACGGGCGAGGGCGTGGAGGCGGCGGCCGAACGGCGTGAGACCGGAGGAGAGCTGGCTGAGCTGCTGCGACTGCTGCCCGAGGATCAGCGCGCCGCGGTGGTGCTCAGGCACGTCGTCGACCTGCCGGTCAGTGAGGTGGCCACGGTGCTCGGACTCCCGCAGGGCACCGTCAAGTCGCACGTGTCGCGCGGGCTCAAGCGTCTGAGGGAGATGACCCGATGAACCAGGATCCGTTGCTCTCCGGGCTCGCAGGCCTGACGGCCGACGCACCCGAGGGACTGCTCGACAGGATCGCCGCCCGCTGGGTCCGCGTGGAGGGACCGCTGGGCGAGGTGTCCGTGGCCGCCACCGACCAGGGCGTGGCCTTCCTGCGGTGGTACGGCCCGCACGACGACCCCGCCGTGAGGGAGAGCTTCACCGCGGAGTTCAGGGCCCGCTACGGCAGGCCGCTCCTGCAGGGCGATCGCCCGCCCGCCGGCCTGGTGCCCGCGCTGCGCACGGGGAAGGCCGCCGGCCTGCGCTTCGACCTGCGAGAGCTGAGCGACTTCCAGCGTGACGTGCTGACCGCCGCGCAGCGCATCCCGCGCGGCGAGGTGCGGCCCTACGCCTGGATCGCCCGCCAGATCGGCAGGCCCGCCGCCGTACGCGCGGTGGGCACCGCGCTGGCCCGCAACCCCGTCCCGCTGCTCATCCCCTGCCACAGGATCGTCAGGTCCGACGGCTCGCCCGGCGAGTACGTCTTCGGCGCCGAGGCGAAGGAGCGGCTGCTCAGGCACGAGGGCGTGGACCTCGAAGGGCTGCGCGACCTCGCGCAGGAGAACGTCTTCTACCTGGCCAGCGACACCACCGGCATCGTGTGCTTCCCCACCTGCCACAACGCCAGGCGTATCACGCCCAGGCACAGGCACGGCTTCCGCAGCGTCGCTCAGGCGGAGTCCGCGGGCTACCGCGCATGCCGTACGTGCAGGCCGGGGGAGGTGGCGGCGTGAGCGCCAGGTTGGGCGCCGAGCTGACCATGGTGCTGCGGCTGGTGGACCAGCACCATCCGACGCTGGTGAACGTCGGGCACGGGCGGTCGGCGGCCTCGGTGGGCAGGGCGCGCGCTTTCGTCGAGGAGTGGGAGGCCAGGAGCGGGCTCGTCGGGGAGGTGGTGTCGTGGCCTGAGGAGGCGGCGTCGTGGCTGCGGCCCGCCTGCCGGATGGTCGCGGGGCACCCCGATCTCTGGGTGGTGGCCGACGAGCCCGAGGGGTGGAAGGGCATGGGCAGGCGGTTGGCGGCGACCGGCGTGTGGCGGCCGTCCAGGACCATCGCCTTCGCCGGGCTGGCCGTGCCCGAGTTGCCCGCTCTGGCGGGGGAGGAGGCCACGGAGGGGCTGCGCGGCGCGCTGCCCGACGGCAGGCTGTGGCTGGTCGACGACGGTCACCTGGTGGCCGGGTAGCGGATGAGCAGGGAGGCGAGCACCTCCTCCGCGCCCACGGCCGCGTAGCCGTGCGGGACGTCCGAGCGCCAGGTGAGGTAGCCGCCGGGCCCCGCCACCTGCGGAGAGTCGAGCGGGCCCGCGCTGAGCGTGCCGGTGAAGACGGTGATGTGCTCGGTCACGCCCTCGTGGTGGGCGGGCGAGGTCTGGGTGCCCCCGGGCGGCACGCGCATCCGGTAGAGCTCGTAGGTGACGCCATCGTCCTCGAAGACCTCGAGCAGGGTGGCCACCACCGCCTCGCCGCGCATCACGACGGACTCGGTGGGCGTGCCGAGGACGGCGGCGATGGGCACGCCGAGCTGCGCGGTGATCGCCCACAGGGTGTCGAGGGTGGGGTTGCGCACACCAGTCTCCACCCCCGACAGCGTCGCCTTGCCCACCCCCGCCCGCCTGGCCAGCTCCGACAGTGAGAGGCCGCGCTCTTCACGCATGCGGCGCAGCCTGGCTCCGACCTCGCGCAGGTCCCCGTCGATCGCGCTCATGGGAGTCATCCTGCCCGATCTGTTACTGTTCCATATATGGAACGCGCCCGCCCGATCGTCGCCGGAGTGGTGACCGCCCTGGTCGGATTCGCCAGCTCGTTCACCGTGGTCCTCGCCGGACTGCGCGGGGTGGGCGCCGACGAGCGGCAGGCCGCCTCGGGGCTGCTGGCGCTCTGCGTCGCCGTCGGCGTGGTCTCCATCACGCTCGGCCTGCGCCACCGGATGCCCATCGCCATCGCCTGGTCCACCCCTGGCGCGGCGCTCCTGATGGGCGCGGGAGGCTCGTTCGCCGAGGCGGTGGGCGCCTTCGTGGTGTGCGGGGCGCTCATCATGGCCGCGGGGCTGGTGCCGTGGCTCGGCCGTGCGATCGCGGCGATCCCCGGGCCCATCGCGGCGGCGATGCTCGCCGGTGTCCTGCTCAAGCTCTGTCTGGCGCCGGTGCACGCCATGCTCGACGTGCCGTACCTCGCGGGCCCCGTGATCCTGGTCTGGGCGCTGCTCTACAGGTTCGCCCGCACGTGGGCGGTGCCCGGCGCGCTGCTGACGGCCGTCGCGGCCATCGCGCTGACGTCGCGGCCCGCCGGTCTGGAGGTCGCGCCGGTGATCGAGATCACCGTGCCGGTCTTCACCCTTCCCTCGATCGTCGGGATCGCGGTGCCGCTCTTCCTGGTCACCATGGCGGCGCAGAACGTGCCGGGCATGGCCGTCCTGTCCGGCTACGGCTTCCGCCCGCCGCTGCGCGGCGTGCTGCTGGCGACAGGGGCGGCGAGCGCGGTGGGCGCGCCCCTCGGAGGGCACGCCATCAACCTGGCCGCCATCACCGCCGCCCTGGCCGCCTCGCCCGAGGCGGAGCCCGACCCCTCCCGCCGCTGGATCGCCTCGGTCACGGCCGGGGTCTCCATGATCGGGCTGGGCCTCTGCTCGAGCGCCGCCGCCGCTCTCGTGCTCCTGTCGCCTCCCGTGCTGGTGGAGGCGGTCGCGGGGCTGGCGCTCTTCGCCGCGCTCGGCGCCGCCCTGTCGTCGGCCTTCACGCGGGCCGACGGCAGGGAGGGCGCGGTCGTCACCTTCGTCGTGACCGCCTCGGGCGTCACCTGGGCAGGCGTCGGCTCGGCCTTCTGGGGCCTGGTCGCGGGCGGTCTCATGCACCTGCTCGTACGGCCCGCTCAGGCGGCCAGCTTGCGCTCCACCCTGCCGACCGACTCCGCGTAGTCGGGGTCGGCGTGCATGGCGGCGGCCATGCGCAGGTGCGGCAGGGCCTCCGTCAGCAGGCTCGACCGCTCCAGCGTCCTGCCGAGCAGGAAGCGGGCGTAGTGGTCGCTGGGATCGCGCTCGAGCAGCGAAGTCAGCGCCTGCCTCGCCCTGCCGAGCTGGGCGGAGTGGTAGTAGGCGCGGGCGGCGAGCTCCTGCAGGCCGCGGTCGTCGCCGTGCTCCTGGAGCAGCGGCTCCAGCATCATCAGGGCGCCGAGCGGGTCCTTCATCCCGAGGAGACGCTCGGCGAAGCGGTAGCGCTCGATCTCGTTCATGGGTAGTTGAACAGTCAACTATAGGATCGCATTCCCGCTGTTAACCGTGTAACGCTACGATTCACCAGATGTCAGGATCGTCTGGTGTGGCGGCACCTCCCCGGCCTGCGCCGACACCGGCCCAGCGGATGCCGTCACCGTTCTCGCTGCCCCTGCACGCGCTACGCCTCGCGGGCAAGTGCGCGCTGCCCTTGATCATGTGGTTCTCCGTGGGCGAGGCCGTCCGGTTCGGCCTGATGTACGCGGGCACGGAGATCGCCTACGGCGACCTCCGCCAGGTCCGGCTGGTCGCGACGATGACCTTCCTCACGCTGGTCGTCATGACCTCCATGGCGGTGACCACGGGGATGCTCTACTCCCTGAGAGGTGCGCTGTGGGAGATCAGGGCGCGACAGGCGGACGGCGAGGCGGACGAGCGGTTCTGGAAGGCCATGGACAGGGTGGCCCCGACGTTCGCGGCGATCTACATGACCTGGAGCTTCCACAGGGAGGACGCCAGGGAGTTCGTCCAGCTCGACTTCTTCCACAACATCGACCAGGTGGCGGCCGACGCCTTCCAGGGAGTCAAGTCCGTGGTCGGCCGCGGGCTCGTCGACCTCGACTGGCGGGTGTCGCTGGGCGCCATGGCGGTCGCCTTCGCGCTGAAGCTCTTCTTCGCCAAGATGGTGGAGAAGGGCACAGGGAAGTTCGCGGGCATCGCGGCGGCCTTCTCCGAATTCGCCTTCGTCTTCTACGGCTTGAACGCCACGGTGGCGGTTGCCGACGCGCGGTCGGAGTGGATGGAGCACAGGTCCGTGGTCTCCACGACCGGCGAGGTGTGGTCGCAGGCCAAGGAGACCGTTCCGGGCTGGGAGGCGGTCTGGGGCGCGGTCGGCGAGATCTGGCCGTTCATCGTCGACGCCGTGGTGATGCCGTTGACGTGGCTCACGGTGGCGATCCTCGTCTTCGGCGCCTTCGCCGACGACACGCGCACCATGCTGCGAGGCACACGGTTCGAGCGAGGGGTCGACAGGCTCGAGAGCTCCCATGACCTCACCCAGAAGTCGTTCGACAGGGTCACAGGCGGCTTCCAGGAGCGCTGGGTGCCGCTTGCCAACTCCCTACGCCTGACGCTCAAGGGCGGCGCGGCGCTGTTCGGCATGATGTGCCTGTCCTACGTGGCGCTCCACGTAGGGGCGGAGTACGCGCTGCGTGGAGTACGCACGCTGGTCGGCTCGGGCACTCCCTGGTACTGGCTGCTCATCGGGCCGCCGATCGAGATGGTCAAGGAGCTCGTCGTGACGGTTCTCACGATGGCCCTGATGGCGGCCACGTTCGACCTGGCCGCCACCAGGGCGAGGCTTTCGGGGCAGGCTGTCAGCGCTTGAACCGCAGCTCCACGTCGTCCGGGTCGGTGTTCGTGGTCATCAGCTTCTCGGTGGGAACGTCTGAACGGTAGTTGGAGGGCCGCAGCACCAGCTCCACCTCCTGGGCCTGGGCAGCCGGAACCCGGGCGAAGGCGGTGATCGGGTACGGCCGCCCGATCTCCAGCTTGTCGCCGCGGACGGCGTCGTCGCCTACCTCGATCGCCCATGAGCGGCCTAGGCGGTCCTCGAGCCTCATCTTCCCCGGCTTCGCGGTCTTGACGGTGCCTTCCTGGTCCGCGGCGGCTCTTGTGATGATGATCTTCATGTAGGTCGTCCCTGGCCCGGCCTTCTTTCCGTCGGGCAGGGAAGGAATGGCCTCGACGCTCGCCTTCCACGAGATGTGCTTCAGCGTGATCGCCTGGCCGGGCTGCACGACGTGGGTCTGCGTGATCTCGTTCGCGCCGGTCCTGACCCTGTAAGCACGGTAGTCGTCGTAGGTGATCGCGCCCAGGGTCACGGCGAGGGCGAGCACGGCACCGAGTCCCTGCAGGACGATGCGGGGCTTGCGGGGCGGAGGCACGGCGGCGGAGGAGTCGTTCGAAGCGGACCGGTCCTGCGCAGAGGGGTCCTGCGACCTCTGCGGCGGCGGCTGCGGTAGCGGCCCCGCGCTCGGCAGGGCAGGGATGGGTTGCGTGCTGCTTCCCACGGGATCGGGAGCCGGTGGAGGCGGCCACACCTGCTGGTCGGGATGGGGCATTCGCGGGGCGCCACGCGGATCCCAGCCGCGCGGTGGAGCCGGCTGATTCCTTGGGCCGGGCGTCGGCCCTGGTGCGGGAGCGAACCAGTCGCGTTCTGTGCTCATCAGCTCTTCTTCAGCGGGTAGACGTCCTGGGGCGCGGAGGTGAGCTGTGCCGCCTTCGCCTCGTCGAGGCCGAGGTCCACCTCGGCCTCGGGCTCGAATGGCTCGACGAGGGCGCTCTTGGGCAGGCCGAAGGCCACCTTGGACCCCTGCACCGCGGACGCGGGCACTTCGAAGACGAAGAAGCCGCTGACCCAGAAGCCGGGCTGGACCCAGGGGTTGGCCAGGGTGTTCGTCGCAGGGATCTTGTCGGTGGCCTCATAGGAGACACCGTCGGGCGTGATCAGTCGCGGCTGGCCGAGCTTCAGTGGCTCCTTGGCGGAGGTGGCAGAGGCCGTCACGACGACGAAGAGCTGCTCTGTCGCCACCGGCTCGGCCGACAGGGTCTCCACGGCTCTCGCCCCGGCGACCTTGTCGACCCTGACGGTGAACCTGCCCGTGTCGACATCCTCGCCCAGGCTGCCCGTCGTCGAGATGGGAGCGCGCCGGTCGTTCGGGGTCAGGCCGAGGGTCTGCACGCCCACTGCGGCGGCCACCAGGACCAGCCCGGCGATCGCGCTGAGTGTGCGAGAGCCGGCCCTGCCCCTGGCCGCCCGCCGCGACCGGCGCGGGGGAGCCGAGCGTTCCTGCGTGGCGGTCATGCGGAGCCCTGTCCCTTCACATCGAGCGTGATGCGCGCCTTGACCTCAGGAAAGAACGCGTCGTCCACCTCGTCGGAGACCATCCGCCACGCGAAGGAGGGATCATTGAAGCCCGGCTTCCACTCGAAGCTCGCGACGTCCAACGTGACCTTCTCCGGAGCCGGAGCGTCCCCCAGCAGGTCGTAGCGGACGATCACCGTGGTCGTCACGCCCGGCTGAAGCTGCTCGCTCTGGACACCCTTCGAGACGGCGTAGGCGTAGGGACCGTACTGCTGCTTGAGCGACGGAGACACCTTCACCAGCGAGCCTGCGAAGCTGTCGAGGGCGAAGGCGCCCTCGATCTTCGCCGGCGGTATGCCGACGCGAGCCGTCTCCTTGCCCTGGTTGGTCACCTTGAAGACGAGCTCGATGAAGCGCTTGGCCTCGTCACCGGTGAACCTGGGCTTCTGCACAGACTCCCTGGCCTCGACGAACTGAGTTTTGAAGCGGCCCTGGTCGAGCTCCTGGCCGTTCGTGTACTGAGGAGGGTTGGGATCAGGTACCTCGTTCAGGCCGCCGAGGAGGGCGGTGATGCCCAGCCCTGTGGCCAGGACCAAACCCACCGCGGGCACCAGAACGGGACGCCGTGGGCTGTCGTCGCCTGAGGAGGGTTCCGTCATGGGCAACGATGGTAATAGGTCACAGTTGCACCATCTGCCGCAATGCTCCCATCTGCTGGGTGAATTGCCGGGAACCCTGCCGGAACCGGTGGTGTAACTCGTAGGCTTGGGCACTACTAATGAGATAGGGCGGCCGGAGGGTCACGTGGCGGACGTGCATCCCGAGCAGGCGCAGCTCCAGGCGGATCGCATCTACCTGGGCTGGCAGTACGTCCTGCTGCACCCAGATCCGGGGCCGCCGCCCAAACGTCCCTCTCCTTTCGTCGAGCCGCAGCGGGAGAGCAAGCCCGATCCCGAGCTCGTGCGCAGGGAGCGGATGCAGGAGGACCTGCTCAACCGCCCCGTGAAGATCTTCAGGACGTTCATGGCGGTGCTCGCCGTGCTCATCCTGGGGGCCGCCGTCGCGGGCGTGCTCAACTGGTCGTTCGCGATCATCGGCCTGGTCGCGGCCGGAGGCGTGGCGGCGATCTGCAGCTACGCCGTCCTGCAGGGCGACAGGGCGGTCCGCTACCGCGTGCAGGAGCAGCAGGCCAGGGACGACCGCGTCAGGCAGGAACGCGACAAGGAGCTGTTCAGGGCGCAGGAGGAGCACGCCGAGCGCTACCGCGAGTGGCAGGAGCTCAAGGACCGCCACGACAGGCAGCTGACCTGGTACGCGGTCGCCGTACCCGACGAGATCGATCGCGTCGACGTGGCGGGCGGCACGCTGCCCGGCTGGTCGGCGCTGGTGACGCTGCTCGGCGCGACCCGGCTCTACAGCGGAGGGCACCTCACCGTGCTCGACCTGTCCGAGGGCGCCATCGCCAAGGACCTGATCGAGCTGGCCCGCAGAGGCGGCGACGACCCGCTGGTGTGGGTGCTGCCTGTCGACCTGCCCAAGCTCGACCTCGGGGCGACGCTGAAGCCCGAGGCCTTCGCCGACGTGCTGGCGCACGTGGTGAGCGTCAGCGAGGAGCACCGCACCACGCGCGACCTCAGCTTCGACAACGCGATCCTCGAGCGGGTCCTCGACGTGCTCGGGGAGAACGCGACGATCGCCCAGGTGACGGCCGCCCTGCGGGCGCTGGCGCAGGTGGGCGACCCTCGCGATGACCTCAAGTACGGCCTCATCACCGCCGAGCAGCTCGAGCGCATCGGCACCATGTTCGGCAGGGGCGTCAGCGACAGGGTGGTCATCGAAAGGGCGTGGGCGCTGGAGTCGCAGCTGCGCAAGCTGGAGACCCTGGGCACCGAGGCCGTACGGCTGCCGCCCGCCCGCCTGCGCGTGGTCAGCATGGACAGGCAGGCCGGGGTGTTCGGCAACCGCGTGCTGGGCACGTACGTGGCCACCGCGCTCACCCACATCCTGCGCCAGTCGCCCGCTTCCGACCGGCCGTGGTACCACACGATCATCGTCGCGGGCGCGGACAAGCTGCGCGGTGACGTGCTCGACAGGCTGATGGACGCCTGCGAGACGTCGAGGACCGGGCTGGTGCTGACCTACAGGTCGCTGACGCCGACCGTGCGCGAGCGGCTGGGCAGGGGGCACGCGGCGGTGGCGTTCATGCGGCTCGGCAACGCCGAGGACGCGCGGGTGGCCAGCGAGCACGTCGGCACCGAGCACCGCCTCGAGCTCGCCCAGCTCACCGAGACGATCAGCGCCTCCGTGGCCGGCCTCAACGGCACCCCCTACACCTCCACGATCGACCAGGTCGAGGAGGGCGTCGAGGAGCGGGCCGACAGCGGCACCGACCTGAAGGAGGACATCACCGAGTCCACCGAGTGGGGCAGGACCGCCGACAAGATCGGCGAGAAGGAGCGGGTCCTGCAGCGTTCGAGGGAGTTCCTCGTCGAGCCGCACCAGCTCCAGCAGCTGCCCACCACCTCGGTGATCGTCACGGACGCCACAGCCGAGGGCCGGAGAGTACGGCTGGCCGACGCCAACCCCGCGATCCTCACCTTCCCCAGGACCACGCTGGGCGAGCTGGAGCAGGTCCGTGAGGCGGTGCTCGGCATGGACGAGCCCGCCGACCCGGAGGAGCCCCCGCCCAACCTCGGCCCGCCCCCTCAGCGCCTCGACTGGCGCAAGAAGGGGTAAGAAGATGGCCAACTCCCGGGTGTCAGCTTGATCATCGGCGGACTTTCTCAGATGGAACGTGCGTCTCCTCCTCCTCCGACGCTCGCGCGCGTTCTCGTGAGAGTTCCCAGGAGGTAAAGACGTGCTGATTGGTCCGTGGTACCGCATCCAGTCGATCGCCGCGCCCGCCCGCGCCTCGTCGGTGGAGTGGGACTTCGTCACCGTGCTGCCGGCCGTGCTCTCCGCCGCGCAGCACGGAAGGCCCTTCGTGATCGGGTGGGTGTCGCGCGGCGGCGGCGCGCCCCTCGAACTGGTCACCAACGCGGGGCCGATGCGGGGAGCGCTGCTGTTTCCCAGCGGAGCCCGTGGCGAGCGGCTGGCCGACGACTACCTGACCGACCTCGGCGACCTCGTGTGGGTGCCGTGCCCAGGGCGGCAGGCCCCGCCGCTGGACAACCGCCGCGAGGCCGCGCCCACCGAGCCGACGCTCTTCGAGTCGACGCTGGTCACGCTGATGTCCAGGCCCTTCGCGTGGCTGGTGGTGGCCGAGCCGACCGACCTGCTCGAGACCGAGGTGGCGCATCTGCGCACCCAGCTCAACGTGCTCAGGCAGTACGGCGACGCCTCCGAGCGCTCCAGGTTCGACGCCGAGCGGGCCGAGCGCCGCATCCAGGAGCTCGACGCCTTCCGCGAGGCGGGGCTGTGGAACGTCAGGGTGCTCGCGGGCGCGGCCACCCCCGAGGACCTGCGGCAGATCGCGCCCGTGCTGGTCGGCTCGGTCGAGCTGAGCCACCACCCCTACCGCCTGCGCACCGCGCTGCCCGCCGCGGGCGCGCTGACCGAGGCGCTGTCGGCGGCGATGCAGGATCCCGGCGACGGCGCGGCCGTGCCGTTCGCCGCGACGGCGGGCACGCTGGCCGCCCTCGCGGGCCTGCCCAGACGCGAGGTCCCCGGCGTGCGGGTGCTCGACCCCGGCTTCTTCGACGTGACGTCGGAGGCCACGGGAGAGCTGGAGCTCGGCTCCATCCTCGACGGCCACGACAGGACCGTCGGCTCGTTCGGGGTGCCGCTCGCCACGCTCAACAGGCACGCCTTCGTCACAGGGGCGACGGGCTCGGGCAAGTCGCAGACCGTCAGGCACCTGCTCGAACAGCTGAGCGTGGCCAAGATCCCCTGGCTGGCCATCGAGCCCGCCAAGTCGGAGTACGCCGCCATGGCGGGACGCGTCGCCGAGCCCGTCACCGTCATCAACCCCTCGGCCCCCGACACCGTGCCGTTCAGCGTGAACCCGCTCGAGCCCGAGCCCGGCTATCCCGTGCAGGCGCACATCGACATGGTCAGAGCGCTGTTCATGGCCGCCTTCGACGCGGAGGAGCCGTTCCCCCAGATCATGTCGATGGCGCTGCAGCGCGTCTACGAGGCCAACGGGTGGGACGTCGTCACGGGCGGCGCGGTGCCGGGCTCCAAGGTGCCGCCCTCGGTGCCGACGCTGGAGCAGCTCCAGCACCACGCCATGGACGTCATCAGGGAGATCGGCTACGGCCGCGAGGTGCAGGCCGACGTCGAGGGCTTCATCTCGCTGCGCCTGCGCTCGCTGCGGGTCGGCTCGGCCGGGCGCTTCTTCGAGGGCGGACACCCCGCCGACATCGGCGGGCTGCTCCAGCGCAACGTCGTGCTTGCCATCGAGGACGTGGCCAACGACGAGGACAAGGCGTTCCTCATGGGCACGCTGATCATTCGCATCGTCGAGCACCTTCGGATGCGGGCGAGGGGCGAGCGGGCGAGCGGGCTGCGGCACGTGATCGTCATCGAGGAGGCGCACCGGCTGCTGCGCGACCGGGGCGCTGGGCGTGCCGCCACCCACGCGGTCGAACTGCTGGCAGGGATGCTCGCCGAGATCAGGGCGTACGGCTCCGGCCTCGTCGTCGCCGAGCAGATCCCCACCAAGCTGATCTCCGACGTGGTGAAGAACACGGCGCTGAAGGTCGTCCACAGGCTGCCCGCCGCCGACGACAGGGCGCTGGTCGGCGCGGCCATGAACCTCAACGACGAGCAGTCGCGCCAGGTCGTCTCGCTCCAGCCTGGCGTCGCCGCCGTCTTCGCCGACGGCATGGACAGGCCCCTGCGCATCCAGGTGCCGCTCGGCGAGGACAGGGAGAAGGCGATCGCGGGGCCGCCGCCGCCCATCAGGGGCAGGCGCTCGGCGGCGTGCGGGACGCAGTGCCGTACGGGCCAGGCCTGCACGCTGGTCGAGCTGCGCGAGGCCGATCTGCTGGCCGACGCCCCCGAGTGGGCGTGGCTGCGCATCTGGTGCGACACGGTCGTGCTCGCCTACGTCAGCAACAGGCCGCTGCCCGGCGTGCCGCGCCACCTGGCGGGCGCGTGGAGCGAGCTGCCGTCGCGGCGCAGGGAGTGCCTGCTCGCCACGCTCGTCGAGCGCTCGGTCACCCGGCGGGCCTGGTCGCTGCGCAGCTGGTTCGATCCCGCGCTGCTGACCGAGCAGGCCGCCGCGTCGGCGCTGCGTCTGCTCGACGCGATGGAGGCGGGCGGCGAACGTCCCGGGCACTCCTGGGTCATCCCGCAGGTGCGCTGGCTGCACGAGGTCGACAGGCTCTTCCCGTACGGCAGGCCCGCCCCCGACCTGCGCAGCCCCGCGCCGCCGATGGAGTACGCGCTCTTCGGCAGCGCAGGGGCCCCCACCGACCTGCTCGGGCACAGGGCCAGGGCGCTTCGCCACCATCCGCTGTCCATGGAGATGGACCACAACAGGGCGTTGGCCTGGCGGGTCATCCTCGGCGACGACGAGAACGCGGGGATCCAGCGTGACATCGGCACGGTGGCCGTCGGGGTCGAGCAGGCCGCCAGGATCAGGCACGTGGGCCAGACGATGGGCGCGGGCTGGCTGGAGAGCGTGCTGTCCTGGCCCAGGCGCTTCGTCCTGCCGTTCGACGGGGAGGGTCCCGCCGAGATCGCCTTCGCCGATCAGGGGTAGGTGTCACGGTGTGCGACGGACCGTGGCCGCCCTGGCCCTGCTGGCCGGGTTCGCCCTGGTGGGGAGCGCGTTCTACCTGACGCGCTCCACTGCCCCCGCGCCCGTCGTCGCACCGCCGGAGGGGGTGCGTGAGCGGGCGACGGTGGTGTGGGTGACCGACGGCGACACCCTCGTGGTGTCGCCGCTCGAGGGACGGCGCAGGGGACGCGAGCAGCGGGTCAGGCTGATCGGCCTTGACGCTCCCGAGACCCGCCCCAGGCCCCGGTGCTGGGCGAGGGAGTCGACGTCGGCGCTCCTGCGGATGGTGCCGCGCGGATCGACGGTCGCGCTGGCCTTCGACAGGCGCAGGTTCGACGACCAGCGCCGTCAGCTGCGGTACGTGTGGACGGCGTCGGGGGAGTTCGTGAACGCCAGGCAGCTGGCCGAGGGGAACGCCTTCGCCCTGCGGGTGCGGCCCAACGTGGCGCACGCGGAGGAGTTCGCGAGCCTGGAGAGGCAGGCCAGGGCCGCCCGCAAGGGCCTGTGGGGCTCCTGCCCCGGCCCCCTGCCCCCCTCCCACACCCCCCGCCCTTCGCCCACCCCCCGCTCCTGACGCGGCGTTCCAGGTCGCCCCCTCGTCGCTCGGCTCCGTCGCCTGGAGAGGTTCGGTCTTCTGGTGCCGGGGGTGAGGGCGGCGGCGAGGTTGCGGGTGGTCATGGGGTGGTTCGTCCTCGAGAACCCTTGCGGGCGTGGACGTCGGGAGGGTGACGGCCTGTGCGGGTCGACTAGGATCGGTCAGCATGACCCAGCTTCCGCTGCGGGCCCAGCTCGCGAGTGTCCTGGGGCGCACCGCCGCCACCTTGTCGAGGGTCACCGGGCGTGGTGACGGGTCCGTGATCGGCGGGCGCGTCGGCCTGGTGCTCGAGCCCGACCTGCTCAAGCAGCTGGCCAGGGACCGCAAGCTCGCGCTCGTCAGCGCGACCAACGGCAAGACCACCACCACGCGCCTCATCACCTCGGCGCTGACCGAGCTGGGCGAGGTGGCCACCAACGCGTTCGGCGCCAACATGCCCGCAGGTCACGTCTCCGCGTTGTCGGCCAACAAGGCCGCGCCGTACGGCGTGC
This sequence comes from Nonomuraea roseola, assembly GCF_039535395.1. Taxonomy (NCBI): domain Bacteria; kingdom Bacillati; phylum Actinomycetota; class Actinomycetes; order Streptosporangiales; family Streptosporangiaceae; genus Nonomuraea; species Nonomuraea roseola. The sequence goes on along the minus strand of NZ_BAAAXC010000015.1, from coordinate 1,983,645 downwards.
TCGAAGTGGACGAGAAGTACCTGCCCGAGGTCCTCGACACCACCGGCGCCAGCGTCGTCTGCCTGATGAACCTCAGCCGCGACCAGATGGACCGCGCCGCCGAGATCTGGCTGCTGGCCCAGAAGTGGCGCAGGGCGCTGTCAGGCAAGCCCACCCACGTGATCGCCAACTGCGACGACCCGCTGGTCACCTGGGGCGCCTCCACCGCGGCCAAGGTCACCTGGGTCGCCGGTGGCCAGCGCTGGAAGGAAGACTCCTGGAGCTGCCCCGAGTGCGGCGGGCCGCTCGACCGGAAGGGCGCCGACTGGGCGTGCCGCGAGTGCACCTTCCACAGGCCCGAGCCCCACTGGGTGCTCGACGACGACGCGGTGATCGACCCTCGCGGCGACCGCTGGGTGCTCGACCTGCAGCTGCCCGGCCTGGCCAACCGCTCCAACGGCGCGATGGCGCTCGCGGTGGCCGAGGCGTTCGGGCTGCACGTGCAGTCGGCGCTGCCCAGGTTGCGTGAGGTCACCTCGGTCGCGGGCCGCTACACCACCGTCCAGCGTGACGGGCGGGCCGCGCGGCTGCTGCTGTCGAAGAACCCCGCGGGCTGGCTGGAGGCGTTCGACGTCTCCGACCCCTCGCTGCCGATCATCCTGTCGGTCAACGCCCAGGGCCCCGACGGGCGCGACACCTCATGGCTGTGGGACGTCGACTACCGCATCCTGCGCGGCCGTCCCGTTTACATCACGGGGGAGCGCCGTCTCGACCTGGCGCTCAGGCTCGACGTGGCCGACGTGCCTTTCCAGCTGTGTGAGAGCTTCACCGAGGCGTTCAACGCGATCCCGCCAGGACGCCTCGACGTGATCGCCAACTACACCGCCTTCCAGCAGATCCGATCGGAGTTCGGCCGTGCCGTCTGACAGCTCCCTGCGCCTGGTCTGGATCTACCCCGACCTGCTCAGCACCTACGGCGACCAGGGCAACGTGCTCGTCCTCGAGCAGCGCGCCCGCCGCAGGGGGATCGAGGTCGAGACCGTCCACGTCCGCTCCTCCGACCCGGTGCCCGAGACCGGCGACGTCTACCTGATCGGCGGCGGCGAGGACAGGCCGCAGATCCTCGCGGCCCAGCGGCTGCGCAAGGACGGCGGCCTGCACCGCGCCATCGCCAGGGGCGCCTCCATGCTGGCGGTCTGCGCGGGCTACCAGATCATGGGCAGCACGTTCGGCGGCGAGGAGGGCCAGCCGGTCGACGGCATCGGCCTGCTCGACATCTCCAGCACCCGCGGGCCCGCCCGCGCGGTCGGCGAACTGGTGGCCGAGGTCGACAGCGAGCTCAACCTGCCCACGCTGTCCGGCTTCGAGAACCACATGGGCGTCACCCACCTGGGGCCCGGCGTCAAGCCGCTGTCGCGCACGCTGGTCGGCACGGGCAACGGCGACGGCTTCGAGGGTTGCTACGCGGGGCACGTCGTCGGCACCTACCTGCACGGCCCGGCGCTCGCCCGCAACCCCGCGCTGGCCGACCTGCTGTTGGAGTGGGCGGTGGGCAGCACGCTCGCGCCGATCGACGACAGCTGGTACGACCGCCTGCGCAAGGAGCGCCTCGACACCGTCCTCGCCCGCTGACCCACTCCCGGGGGCGCGTGCACGACCGGCTCTTGTCCGTGGCGGCGGCCGGTCACGTGCTCCCGGCGAGCGGCCGAGGACCCGCGGTCAGTAGACGAGGGCTTGGGCGCCCTCGGTGACGGCCTCCTCGACGAAGGCCGGCGCTCCGGCGATGCGGACGCCGTCGATCAGGTCGTCCACCGTGATGTCGCGCCGGGCGGCGCACTGGGTGCAGACCGTGACCCGTCCCGCCGCCAGCACCGCGTCGAGCAGGTCCTCGAGCGGGGGCGGCGTGCGGCAGGCTGAACTCCTTGGCCCTGCCGGGCAGGGCGAACCAGGAGGCCTCACCCGTCAGCCACAGCGAGACGGGAACCCCGCTCGCCAGTGCGGCGGCCGCGACCGTGAAGGCCTGGTTGCATCGCTCGGGGGCGTCGGCCCCAGCGGTCACCTTGATCACCAGTGATCGTGCCATGTTCGTCAGCCTAGACCGAACCGCCCCGCACGTCCGCATCCGCCCGCCTTCAGAGCGCCGCCGATCAGGCCGCGGTCCCGCCTCGCCCTCCCGGACGCCCTACGCTTGGGAGACATGGAAGAACCTGAAGTGCATCCCGACCTCGAGCCGATCGCCTGGCTGCTCGGCAGGTGGGAGGGCGCGGGAGTGGGCGGCTACCCGACGATCGAGAGCTTCAACTTCGGCCAGGAGATCGAGTTCGGTCACAACGGCAAGCCGTTCCTGACCTACACCAGCCGCACGTGGCTGCTGGACGACGCGGGCGACAGGGTGCGGCCGCTGGCCACCGAGACCGGTTACTGGCGCCAGCAGCCCGACCGCCAGCTCGAGGTGCTGCTCTCGCACCCCACCGGCATCGTCGAGATCTACGTCGGCGAGGTGGTGTTCCACAAGATCGAGCTGCGTACCGACGTGGTGGCGCGCACCGCCAGCGCGAAGGAGTACACCGCGGGACACCGCCTCTACGGCCTGGTCAACGGCAACCTGATGTGGGCCTACGACATGGCGGCCGAGGGTGTAGGGCTGACCTCGCACATGTCCGCCGAGCTGAAGAAGGTCGCGTGAGCGGCCCCTTCACGCCTGACGTGGTCGAGGCGATCAAGCGGCACATGAACGACGACCACGCCGCCGACGGCCTGCTGATCGTGCGTGGCCTGGGCGGCCGTCCCGAGGCGACGACCGCGACGACCAGCGACGTGGACGCCGAGGCCATCGAGTTCACGATCGACGGAGGGGAGCGGGTGCGCGTGCCGTGGGGCCAGACGCTGACCGAGCGCCCCCAGGTACGGCAGGCGGTGGTGCGCCTCTACAACGAGGCCTGCGCCAAGCTCGGCGTCCCCGCGCGCGGGGAACACTGACGCTCTGAAGGCCGCAGCACCCCGGCTCGCAGGGGTCTGCGGACCTTCGGGGAAAGCCTCAGGAAATGGGAAGGGCCCCGAGCTCGCTCCACCTGTCGACAGGCGGGCTGGATGGACCACAGACGGGGATGGACCCCGCCCTCCAGCTGCTCGGAGCCCCGGTGGCTGCCTCAGATTCGCCTCTGCGGCGTGAGACATCCAGACCTGGTCCGGATGGTTCCGCCGCTAGCGGACAGCCACCTCGCTAGCCCAACTATGAATCACCATTGTTTGGACCACCTCCTTTCCGCGTGCTTTCAAGCTATGCGGCAGGTCCGGTAACGGGCAAGCGATTATTCGCCGGCCGTAGACTCTGGACATGACCGAGACCGCATGGCACGAGGAGCTCCGCGCCAAGGGCTACCGCGTGACTCCGCAACGGCAGCTCGTTCTCGAAGCGGTCAAGACGCTCGGGCACGGCACGCCCGAGGAGATCTGCGCGAAAGTCAGGCAGACCGCCCGCGGCGTCAACATCTCCACCGTCTATCGCACGCTCGAACTGCTCGAAGAGCTCGGCATGGTCACCCACACCCACCTCAACCACGTCGCCCCGACCTACCATCTGGCCGCCGAGGCCGACCATGTCCACCTGGTGTGCAGGGGGTGCGGCGAGGTCAGCGAGGTGCGTCCCGAGATGGCCGACGGGCTGGTGAAAGGGTTGGAGGAGGAGCTGGGCTTCGTCGCCGACGTCCGGCACCTGACCGTCTTCGGCCGCTGTCGTGGCTGCCGGGTAGCCTGACGGCATGCGTAGCCCTCTGCTCGATCTTCCCGGCGCCGTCGCGGCCGAGTCCCCCGACGCCGACGTCGCCGCCCACTACGGCGACCTCTTCGCCGAACAGCGCGCGCTGGTGAAGGGCGAAGCGGTCGTCGACCGCAGCAACCGCGAGGTCGTCAGGATCGCGGGCGTCGACAGGCTGAAATGGCTCAACGACCTCACCTCGCAGAAGCTCGACATCCTCAAGCCAGGTGAGTGGACCCAGACCCTCATCCTCGACCTGCAGGGCCGCGTCGAGCACCACCTCACGCTCGTCGACGACGGCGAGGCCGTCCTGGCCCACGTCGAGCCCGGCACCTCGGCTCCGTTGATCGACTACCTCGACCGGATGCGGTTCATGCTGCGCGTCGAGGTCTCGCTCGCCGACGACCTCGCGGTGCTGTCGGGCGCGTCGGAGGACTTCCTCGTGCCGCGCGCCGAGCTCGACACCCACCTGGGCAAGCCGCTGGCGGGGCTGTGGGCCTACGAGGCGCTGCGCATCGAGGAGCACAGGCCGAGGCTGGGCCTCGACACCGACCACAAGACGATCCCGCACGAGGTGGGCTGGATCGGCGCGGCCGTCCACCTCACCAAGGGGTGCTACCGGGGCCAGGAGACCGTGGCCCGCGTGCACAACCTGGGCCACCCGCCCAGGCGGCTGGTCTTCCTCCACCTCGACGGCAGCGTCGACACGCTGCCCCCGCACGGGGCGCCTGTGCTGCTCGACGGGCAGGAGGTGGGCTTCGTCGGCTCCGCGGCCCGCCACCACGAGCTGGGACCGATCGCGCTGGCGCTCGTCAAGCGCACGGTGCCGGTCGACGAGCCGCTGCTGGCGGGCGGGGTGGCGGCCTCGCAGGAGGTCATCGTGCCTCCAGACGCAGGCCGCAACGTCGCCATCGACCCCGCCCTGCGCCGCCGCATCCGCTAGATCCGGTGCGGGCCTTCCCGCCCGCCCGGTCAGCCGTCCTGGCATACCCGAGGTGCGCAGGTGAGGGTCCTGGGCGGCGTGATCAGCCGTACAGGGGTGCCCTCGGGGACGGTCAAGGTGTAGAGCGCGCCGCACGCCGCCACTCCGCACATCATCTCCGCCCGCAGCCACCTGCCGTTCCATGACTCGGAGTGGTGGCGGCCGTCGGCGCCGGTCCAGGTGAGGCGCCGCTCGACGGTGAGCCGCCGCGCTCCCTTCGAGGCGGGGGTGGCGATCACCTTGACGTCCACCTCGCCCGCCACCTCGACGAACAGCTCGGGGGTGGTGATCCGGTAGGCGCTGACCGTGGTCTCCGTCGTGGTGGAGTAGAGGAGCGAGGTGTCGGCGGAGTCTTCCGGCAGGCCGACGTTCAGACCGAAGCCGGTTCCCAGGCCGCCCACGGTGGCCAGGGTGAACACTCCGCCCACGATGAGCCAGGTTCTGCGCACGCGTGCTCCTCTCACACCTTGAGGAAGCGCAGGACGGCCAGCACCCTGCGATGGTCCTTGTCGTCGGCGCCGGACAGGCCGAGCTTGGCGAAGATGTTGTTGATGTGCTTGCCGACCGCCCCCTCGGACACGACCAGGGCATCGGCGATGGCCCCGTTCGAGCGGCCCTCGGCGATGAGGGCGAGCACCTCGTGCTCCCTGCGGGTGAGCTGGTCCAGCGGGTCGCTGCGGCCGCGCAGCAGCAGCTGGGCGACCACCTCGGGGTCCAGCGCGGTGCCTCCGGCGGCCACCCTGCGCAGCGCCTCCACGAACTCGGTGACGTCGGCCACCCTGTCCTTGAGCAGGTAGCCCACCCCTGTGGTCTCGGTGGACAGCAGCTGGCTGGCGTAGCGCTCCTCGACGTACTGGGAGAGCACCACGATGGGCAGCCCGGGGCGCTGCCTGCGCAGCACCAGCGCGGCGCGCAGTCCCTCGTCCCTGTGCGAGGGCGGCATGCGCACGTCCGTGATGACCAGGTCGGGCAGGTGCTCGCCGACGGCGCGCAGCAGCTCCTCGGCGTCGCCCACGGCGGCCACGACCTCCATGCCCGCCGAGCCGAGTACCCACGTCAGGCCCTCTCTCAGCAGGACGGAGTCCTCGGCCAGCACTACTCGCATGGAAGCTCCACTTCGATCGTCGTCGGTCCACCCTGCGGGCTGTCGATGCGCAGCTCGCCGTCCACGGAGCCGACGCGCTGCGCGAGGCCGCGCAGCCCCGAGCCGCGTTCGGGCGCGGCCCCTCCTCTTCCGTCATCTCGTACGGCCAGCCGTAGCCTGTCACCCTTGCGCACGACCGTGATCGACGCCTTGGTGGCCCCGGCGTGCTTGGCGATGTTGGTGAGCGTCTCGGAGACCACGAAGAAGGCCACCGCCTCGATCGTGGGCGAGGCGCGCTGCCCGACGTCGACGCTGAGCCGTACGGGGAAGGGGGCGCGGGCGGCGAGGCCGGACAGGGCCGCGTCCAGGCCCTCGTCGGTGAGGACGGCGGGGTGCAGTCCGCGCACGAGGTCGCGCAGCTCCTTGAGCGCCTGCTTGGACTCCTCGTGCGCCTGGGTGATCACCTGCATCGCCGGTTCGGGCAGGTCCTTGAGGGTGGCGCGGGCCATGCCGAGGTTCATGGCCAGCCAGACGAGGCGCTGCTGGGTGCCGTCGTGCAGGTCGCGCTCGATGCGGCGGCGCTCGGCGTCCGCGGCGTCGATGACCTCGGCGCGGCTCTCCTGCAGGGTCTCCACCCGCTGGGCGAGCTCGTCGCTGAGGGCCGGCCCGAGCAGCGCCTCGCCCGCGATGACGTCCACCCACGTGAATGCCCGAGCCACCAGGGGGCCCGCCAGGAAGAGGCCGACGCCGATCAGCGCGAACGCCGCCCCGAACGCGGGGGACGGCGAGAAGTCGAAGGCGCGTGCCGAGAGGAACACCATGGCGACGGTTCCGCCCCACGCGGTCAGGAGGGCGAGCGAGCCGAGACCGTTGAGCAGCGGGCACAGCAGGTGGTAGGCGAGCTGCCGCCATGTGCTCAGGGCTCTGGCCTGCGAGACCAGCCACTTGAGCGGGTGGAGGGAAAAGTCCTTTCGCGGCAGAGGGGGGATGTGGACGTCAAGGTGGGCGGCGAAGCGGGAGCGCTGCAGGGCGGTGAAGAGCGGCAGGGTCCAGAACAGCAGGGCCACCGCGATCACGGGGACGACCACGGTCCAGACCAGCAGCACAGAACCGACCACCAGAGTCGCGATCACCCCCGCTGAGAGCAGCCCGGTCAGCAGGCCCGTCGCCACGTGGAGCGTGCGCAGCCAGGTCGCCGCCCCCCAGTGGGCGCGGATCCGTCGCCAGATGGTCATGCGTCCACGGTAGAGATGGTGGAGTACGGGCGACATGGGCGGCTCATCACTGAAAAAGGTGAGGCTGGCCCCACCTGTCAGAGGTCGATGACGAGCGTGATCGGGCCGTCGTTCAGGAGCGAGACCTTCATGTCGGCTCCGAAGCTGCCGGTCTCGACGTGCGCGCCGAGCGCGCGCAGCTCGTCGATCACCGCCTGCACCAGCGGCTCGGCGACCGGGCCCGGAGCGGCGGCCTGCCAGGTGGGGCGGCGGCCCTTGCGCGTGTCGCCGTAGAGGGTGAACTGGCTGATCACCAGGAGGGGGGCGCCGATGTCGGAGCAGGACTTCTCGCCGTCGAGCACGCGCAGGCCCCAGAGCTTGGCGGCCAGCCTGCGGGCCTCCGCGGGGGTGTCGGTATGGGTGACGCCGACCAGGACCATCAGGCCGGGCTCGTCGATCGCGCCGACGGTCGTGCCGTCGACGACGACGGAGGCGTGGCTCACCCGCTGAACGACTGCTCGCATGGAACACCATTGTGGCGCACCCTCGCCTTCCCGGCGGAACGCCCCCGGAAGGCGGTAATACACTCGTGGCGAAAGGGAGGGGAAATGTCGCTCGTTGTGGAGGTTGTCCGTTCCGGGTTCGTGGAGTCCACGCACCGGGCGAGGATGCTGGCCGTGTCGGCCGAGGGCAAGCCCGTGCAGGCGCACGGCGCCGTCGACGCACTGGCCTCGCCGCGCTCCTCGATGAAGCCGCTGCAGGCGCTCGGCATGCTGCGCAGCGGGCTCGACCTGGACGGGGAGCTGCTCGCGCTGGCGTGCGCCTCCCACTCGGGCGAGCCGTTCCATGTCGACGGCGCCAGGAAGATCCTCGCGGGCGCCGGTCTCGACGAGAGCGCTCTGCTGTGCCCCGAGGACTATCCCGACGACAGGACCGTGACCACCAAGGCGCGGATCTTCATGAACTGCTCGGGCAAGCACTCGGCCATGCTCGCCACCTGCGTGGTCAACGGCTGGCCCCTGGAGACCTACCTCGACCCCGCCCATCCGCTGCAGCGGGCGATCAGGGAGACCGTCGAGGAGCTGACAGGCGAGCGCGTGGCCGCCACCGGGGTCGACGGCTGCGGGGCGCCGCTGTTCTTCGTCTCGATGGTGGGGGTGACGCGCGCCTTCCGCGCGTTCCCCCTGGGAGAGCAGGGCTCGCCCGAACGGCGCGTCTACGAGGCCATGACCACCCACCCGGAGTGGACGTCGGGCACCACCCGGCTCGAGGCCAGGCTGATGCGGGCCATCCCGGGGCTGATGGTGAAGGCCGGGGCCGAGGCGTTCGACGCCTTCGTCTACTCCGACGGCAGGGCAGGCACCGTCAAGATCGAGGACGGCTCCTCCCGCGCCCGCGTTCCCGTGACCGTGGCCGCCCTGCGGGCGCTCGGCCTCGACGCCCCCGAACTCGACGACATGGCGACCGCCCCGCTGCTGGGCGGCGGCCGTCCGGTCGGCGAGGTACGGCTAGGCGCGTCGTAGGATCTCGACGATCTCTCGCTGGCCCTTCTGCTCGGCGTGCCGCAGCGCGGTCACGCCGTTGGAGTCGGCCAGGTCGGGATCGGCGCCCGCGGCCAGCAGCAGCCTGACGATCTCCTGGTACGGCCCACTGCCGTCGCCGAGGATGACCGCCTCCAGCAGCCCCGTCCAGCCCAGGTTGTTGACGTGGTTGACGTCGATGCCGGTCTTCAGCACCTCGCGCACGTAGTCGACGTGCCCGCGCTCACAGGCGGGGATCAACGAGACGCCGCCGTAGCGATTGGTGATCGTCAGGTCGGGCCTGGCGGGCAGGAGCGCGCGCATCATGGCCACACTGCCCGTCACACCGGTCACCAGCCAAGGGGTGTCGTGCTGGGCGTCGAGGGCGTTGGGGTCGGCGCCCGCCGCGACCAGAAGCTCCGCGACCTCGACGTGGTCGGCCGCGCTGGCCAGCAGCAGGGCGGTGCGTTGCTGGCTGTCGCGAGCCTCCAGATCGGCGCCCTCGGTGACGGCCTCCCTGACGGCGGTGGTGTCGCCCGCGGCGGCGGCTGTGAGCAGTTGTCCTGTGAGCACATTCGATCCTTTCATGCCTGGTCGCACAGTCTGTGACCCGGGCTCGGGACCGGCAGGCCCCGCGCACGCGGCCAGCGCGAGGTGGGCCGCGGCGAGGAGCACGGCCCTGCGCGTCGGAGATCCGCGGCCGACAGGCATCGGGGATCAGCCGAGCTGCCCCTGGACGGCCTTGAGACCGGCCTGGGCGAGGGCCTCGTCGATGTCGCCGGAGGGCGCGCCGCCCACCCCGATGCCGGCGATCGGGCTGCCACCGGAGGCGACGGGAACGCCGCCGCCCAGCAGGAGCGTGCCTGGGATCGCGGCCAGCGCCTGGTTCTTCGACAGCGCGCTGGTGGCCTGGCCGAACGACACGGCGGTGAACGCCTTGCGCCTGGCCGACTCCTCGGTCTGCGGGCCCGCGCCGTCACCCTTCAGGATCAGCCTGGTCGCGCCCGAGCGGTCCACGATCGCGACGGTCACGCGCTGCTTCTGCCTGGCCGCCTCCTTCTGCACCGCCTCTGCGATCTTCAGAGCGGCGTCGGCCGACAGCACGTTCGTCTGGACGACGGCGGGGGCGCCGGGGTCGGCCATGGCGGCAGACTGTGAGACGGTGACGCCACCGACCACGGCGAGAGCGGCCAGGCCGGCGGCGGTGCGGATGCGGAAGCTCTTGAGGTTCATGTCCTCCAGCCTGCCGTCGCCCACGGCGGGGGCCATCGCACGTCCGGTCGAAGCGGGGGAAGAAATCGGCTGAGCCGTACGTCAACCGATTGGTTGATGTGGAGGGGGGAGGAGCAGGTGGAACGCTTCCGGCTGAACCGCGCCATGCACGTGGGCTTCTTCCTGCTGCTCGTCGCCTCCGCCTCCCGGTTGCTGGTGAGGCACGGTCTCAACGCCGAGAGCGCCGTCAACGTCGGCCTCGCCGCGGTTCTGGGTCTCGTCTACGCTGCGGGCGTGGTCTTCTGGCGGCCGCTCGGCCACCGCGGGCGCCTGGCGTGGCTCGTCGCGGTGCTCCTGCTCTGGCTGGTGCTGGTCGAGATGGCGCCGTCGTTCTCGTGGTGCGCGATCCCGCTCTTCTTCGTCTGCCTGCGCCTGCTCTCGCCCCCGCTGACGATCGTGGCGGCGACCGTCCTGACGGTCTCGGTGATCGTCGCCCAGATCAACCTGGCCGACAGGTTCGACCCGAGCCAGGTCCTCGCGCCGATCGCGGTGGCGGCCATGACCGTGGTGATCTTCTGGGAGCTGCGCCGCGCGGGAGTCCTGGAGGAGAGAGAGCGGCTCAGCCGCGAGATCCACGACACCCTGGCCCAGGGCCTGACCAGCCAGCGCATCCTGCTGCAGGCCGCCGACAGGGCATGGGAGAGCGACCTGTCCCTTGCCCGCTCCTACCTGCGGCAGGCGATGACCTCGACGGGGGAGAACCTGGAGGAGGCCCGGCGGTTCGTCAGGGACCTCGGGCCCGCCGACCTGGCCGAGAGGTCGCTGCCCGACGCGCTCAAGTCGATCTGTGACGACTTCCGCCAGGAGGGGGCCGAGTACCCCCTCGACGCCAGGACGCAGGCTGTCCTGCTGAGGGTGGCGCAGGGAGCGCTCGCCAACGCCCGCGAGCACGCCCAGGCAAGCAGGGTGGTCGTCACCCTGTCGTACCTGGAGGGCGAGGTGACGCTGGACGTCTTCGACGACGGCGTCGGCTTCGACCAGGCCGCGCCCGGGCCAGGCCGGGGGTACGGCCTGCGCGGCATGCGTGACAGGCTGGCCGAGGTGGGTGGCACGCTGGTGGTCGAGAGCGTGCCCGGTGAGGGCACGGCCGTGGCAGCGAGGATCCCGCTTTGAAACTCTTCCTGGTGGACGACCACCCCGTCGTCAGGGCGGGCATCGCCGCCCTCGTCGGCGGCGAGCCCGACATGGAGATCGTCGGGGAGGCGGCCACGTCGCAGGAGGCCGTGCGCGGCATCGCCCTGCGCGAGCCCGACGTCGTGCTCATGGACCTGCAGCTCGGTGAGGGCCCTGACGGCGTGGAGACCACGCGGCTGGTCCGCGCCCTTCCCCACGCGCCGCAGGTGCTCGTCCTGACCACCTACGAGACGGACGCCGACATCGTCAGGGCCATCGACGCGGGCGCCACCGGCTACGTGCTCAAGGCCTGCCCTCCCGACGAGCTCTTCCAGGCGATCAAGGCCGCCGCCAGGGGAGAGACCGTCCTGTCGCCCAAGGTGGCGACCCGGATGATGCGCCGCATGCGCGACCCCGGGCCCGCGCTGACCACCAGGGAGATCGAGATCCTGGAGCTCCTGGCGAAGGGCGCGGGCAACAAGGAGATCGCCAGGGCGCTGTTCATCACCGAGGCGACCGTCAAGACCCACCTCGTCCACGTGTACGGCAAGCTCGGCGTCGACACCCGCACCGCCGCCGTCACCGTGGCGGTCGAACGCGGCCTGATCCGCCTGTGACCGACAGGCCGGAGCCTCCTAGTCGGTGATCGGGAACGAGTGGTGCTCGTGGGCGACGATCCACCGGCCGTTCTCCTTGCGCAGGCCGAGCGTCAGCCTGAGGCGGTTCTCCGGGTTGTCGGCGAGCTCTTCCCGGGTGCCGCACCGCAGCAGGGCGTGGGCGAAGGCGACGTCGTCACCCGCGGTGACGTCCAGCGACTCGATCGCGAACGAGGCGCCCTGCTCCTGCCACTGGAAGAAGGGCGGCCACGTCTGACGATAGGCGTCGAGGCCGCGGACGCCCTCGTAGGGCGGCGGCACGTCGAACATCACGATGTCCTTGGCGTGGTCGGCGAGAACCCCGTCCAGGTCACCGCGGTGGACCGCCTCGGCCCAGCGCTCGATCATCGCGCGGATCTGCTCGTGGTCGGTGGACATGGCTGCTCAGTCCTTCCGGATCGATGCTTCCCTCAGGACTACAACCCGCGCGGATCCCCGAAACTCATCGCGGGCGCCCGCGTCGGCCTCCGTCAGCTCCGCGGGCAGGCCGTACGCGAGGAAGTCGGCGTCCAGGAACGAGACCACCTCGGCGACGCGCGTGCCGCGAAGGGCCAGCAGGTCCAGGCCCGCGGCGACGTAGCGGGCCCTGTCCTCGTCCCACATGTAGGTGGCGAAGGCGAGCTGCCCGTTCGCCCGGGTCGGCAGGAAGCGCCAGCGCCGCTTCAGCGGTGCTTCGACCAGGAAGCCGCGGATGCCGTCGTGGCCCTCGTACCACGCGGTCAGCGGCGGCATCGAGTACTTGGCGTCCTCCGTCAGCATCGCCACGATGGAGTCGACGTCTCCGGCCTCCCACGCGGCCATGTACCGCTGGACCAACTCCCGCTGGGCCGCCTCGCCCAGCGTGATCAGCGTCCGCCGCTGGGTGGATTCGGGGAGCAGGCCTGCGAGGACCTTCCTGGACCGTTGGAGGGCGCTGTTGACCGCGGGGACCGTGGTCTCCAGCAGGTCGGCGGTCTCACGAGCGGTGTGGCTGAGGACGTCGCGCAGCAGCAGGACGGCTCGCTGCAGAGCCGTCAGGTGCTGCAGGGCGGCGACGAACGCGAGCTCCACGCTCTCGCGCGCCACGACCTGGGCCTCGGGGCTCAGCTCCGCCGTCCAGCTCATCAGCTGGTCAGGATACGGCTCGAGCCAGGCGGTCTCGCTGAGGGGAGCGCCCTCCGGGCTCAGGTCGGTGGGCAGCTCGCGCCGCCCCCGCCGCTCGATGAGCGTCAGCGACCGGTTCGTCGCGATCCTGTACAACCACGGCCGGATCGACCCCCGGTCCTCGAACCGTGACAGGTTGCGCCAAGCCCGATCCAGCGTGTCCTGGACGGCGTCCTCCGCGTCGTGGACGGAGCCGAGCATCCGGTAGCAGTGCGCGCGCAGCTCGTCCCGCAACGGCCCGACCAGCCGGCCGAAGGCGTCGTCGTCACCGGCGCGCGCCGCGCTCAACAGGTCCCCCGCGGTGTGCTCGTCCGTCCAGCGCCGCATCCACCCTCCCCTCGGACACCGTCCTCCGCGCCCCTACCCATCACCGCTCCCCCGGCACCGCGGGCCGCCGCCGGGGCTTCCCAGGCGAGAAGCCTCCGGCCCCGGCCGCGCGGAGCGTGTCATAGGACAGCACGCCCCTGCCCGTCGAGGTGTTGTGAACGGGGGTGCCGGAGGTCATGGGACGGCCGGTCGCGGGGTCGGCCACCCCCGCGACGGCGTCGACGAGCTCGCCGGCCGTCCACGCCCTCAGTATGGTGACTGACATGAAGTACGTGATGATCATCTATGGCAACAAGGAGCTCTGGGAGTCGATCCCCGCCGAGGAGTGGCAGGCCACGGCCGCCGCCTTCGACGCCTTCACCGCCAAGCACAAGGAGAGCGGCGAGCTGCTCGGCGCGTTCGGCGTGGCCGACGCCGCCCAGGCCAAGATGGTCAGGACCGTGACCGGCGCGCCCGTCGTCACCGACGGCCCCTACCTGGAGTCGAAGGAGTACCTCGCCAGCTGGTACCTCCTCGACGTCGACAGCGAGGAGCGGGCGCTGCAGCTCGCCGCCGAGCTGCCGGCCGACCAGGTCGAGGTCTGGCCGATCCTTCACGAGGCCTGATCGACGCGCACCTCGCCTGGCCCCTTGTCCTCCCTCAGCCCACGCCACGACGGGTGCCTGAGACTCCTCTCGGGTGTCCACTCGGCGTATCGGACCTCCCCGACCAGCACGGGCTCCACCCAGTGGGCGTCGCGGGCGTGTTCGCGCGGCACGCCCAGCACCGGCGGGTCGGGCCTTTCCAGCGGCCGCAGGCGCGAGCCGAGGTCGGCCAGCATGCGCTCGGTGAACCCGGTCCCGACGTGGCCCGCGAAGACCAGGCGTCCGCCGGCGTCGTGCACGCCGAGCAGCAGTGAGCCGATCATCCCCGACCGCCGTCCCTCGCCTGGCTTCCAGCCGCAGATGATGACCTCCTGCATCCTGAAGTTCTTCACCTTCGTCCAGTCGGCCGAGCGCCGGCCCTGCCGGTAGGGCGAGTCGAGCCGCTTGGCCACCACCCCTTCGAGGCCCAGTTGCTTGCTCGCCGCCACCGCCTCCTCGCCCGAGCCGTGGAACCAGACGGGCACCTGCCAGCGCGCGCCCGGCGTGACCGTCTCCTCCAGCAACCGTCTCCTGTCGGTGTACGGCAGGCCGACCGCGCTGGCGGAGTTGATGTGCAGCAGGTCGAAGAGCATGAACGTCACGGGCACCGACCTGACGAGCTCGGCGATCCTGACGGGGTTGCGCTGGTGCATCCGCGGCTGCAGCGCGCCGAAGGAGGGCCTGCCCGCCGCGTCGAAGGCGACGATCTCGCCGTCGAGCACGAGATCGTGCCCGCCCACCGCGCCGCCCAGCATGCGCAGCTCGGTGTAGGCGACGGTGACGTCCTTGCCGTTGCGGGAGACGAGCCTGACCCCCCTGTCCTCGACGTAGGCCAGGGCCCTGACCCCGTCCCACTTCATCTCGTAGGCCCACTGGCCCTTGGCGGGCAGCGGCCCCGCTTTGGCGAACATCGGCTCGTAGGAGGGCAGCGCCATCAGGACACCTCCGGCGGGGGCATACCGCCGATGAAACTCCGTCCGGGCGCCCACGCATAGGCCCACAGGACGACGGCGACCGCGTCGTAGATCGCTGACAAAGCCCGCAACATTTGCATTCCCCCTGGTCAGAGCTGTACCCACTCAGAGGGTCGGTGCCAACCGCTACGATCTGCCGCCATGACGGGTATCAGGGTCGCCTTCATCGCTCTCCTCATGGGAGCGATGCCTTTTGCCGCGCAGACAGCGCCTCTCACCGACGAGGTGACGCTGGAGCTCGGCAAGGGCGGCGTGCTGCACGTGACCGAGAAGATCAGCGGCGCGGGCGGCAAGGTCGAGCGCACGTTTCTCACCCGCACCCGTTTCGACGACGACTTCGACAGGATCTACCGCATCTCCAACGTCAAGGGCGGCACCCTCGCCGGAGACGTGCTCACCATGCAGGGCGACGGCACCGTCTCCTACGACGTCACCGGCGCGGTCACGCAGGTAGGCGGCACGGAGGAACTGCGCTGGTTCGCCGTGGGCGGTTGGAGCGCTCCGGTGGCGAAGGCGACGGTCAAGGTCTCGGGGCCCGCCGCCATCCAGAACCTGTCCTGCTTCGCGGGCGACCTCACCTCCGCGATCGGCTGCACCTCGGCCTCGATGGACCACACGGGCGTGCGCGCCGAGTTCGAACAGCAGGGCCTCAACGCGGGCCAGGCGCTGACGGTGGTCCTTGGCTATCCCAAGGGCACCAGCGGCGGCGCGCCGATCCTCGAGCGGCGCTGGTCGATGACCAGCGCGTTCACTCTCGACACCGTCACGGGCGGCGCGCTGGCCGGGCTGCTGGCCCTGCTGCTGGGCGGGGTCGGCCTGCTGTGGTGGACCCGCGGACGCGACGCGCGCGCGGTGGGTCACGAGCAGGGCGCCGTCGCCGCCGTCCAGGACGGCCACTTCACCCCGCCCGACGGCGTGCGCCCAGGCCAGATCGGCACGCTGATCGACGAGCAGGCCGACGTGATCGACGTGACCGCCACCATCGTCGACCTCGCGGTGCGCGGCTACCTGCGCATCGACGAGCAGCCCCGCCAGACCTACGACGCGCCCGACTGGGTGCTCGTCAGGCTGCCCAACGCGCCGATCGCCTCGCTGCTGCCGTACGAGAGGGCGCTGTACGACGCGATCTTCGAAGGGCGCGACAGCGTGCTGCTCTCGCAGCTGTCCGGCGCCTTCCACTCCCACCTCGGCAAGGTGCGCGACGCCCTCTACACCGACGTCGTACGGCAGGGCTGGTTCGCCCGCAGGCCCGACGCCGTACGCACCAGGTGGACCACGGCCGGGGTCGGGCTCTGCCTGCTCGGGGTCGCGGCCACGGTGGCGCTGGCCTGGTTCACCACCTACGGCCTGCTCGGCCTCGCGGTGATCATCGCGGGCGCCGCGCTGGCGATCGGCGGGCAGTCGATGCCCGCCAAGACCGCCAAGGGCTCGGCGGCCCTGGCCCACACGCTCGGCTTCCGCCACTACCTCATGACGGGCGATCTCGGGAACGTGCCCGAGCAGCACAGGGTCGAGCTGTTCTCCCGCTACCTGCCCTACGCGGTGATCTTCGACGGGGTGGAGCACTGGTCGAGGGTGGTGGCCTCGGTCACGGGCAGCGGCCAGCAGGCCGACAACCTCTACTGGTACCACGGGCCCGCCGAGTGGGACCTGTCGAAGTTCGCCGGGTCGATGCGCACCTTCACCACCACCACCTCGGGCGCGATCTCCTCCACCCGCCAGTTCCGCTCCCTTTGAGGGAGCCGGTCAGAGGGTGATGGCGTTCTTGGCCTTGGCGACCGACTCGTCGGAGGCCGGCCCTCCCGGGTTCTCCAGCGCGAGGGCCTGGTTGGCCTCGACGAAGGGCCGCATCCGCGACTCGTACCTGTCGAAGGCCCCGTCCAGCGACCTGCCCAGTTCCTCGGCCAGGACGTAGGCGCCGACCATGGCCAGGCTGGTTCCCTGGCCCGACAGAGGCGAGGCGCAGTATCCGGCGTCGCCGACCAGCGCGACCCGTCCCTTCGACCACGTGGGCATCCTGATCTGCGCCATCGAGTCGAAGTAGAAGTCGGGCGCCTTCCACATGGCCTCGAGCAGCCTGGGCGCCTCCCACCGCAGGCCGCCGCAGTGCTCGGCGACCAGCCGCCTCTGCTGGTCGAGGTCGCGGTAGTCATAGTCGAGCCGCTCCTTGTGGAAGCCCAGGTTGACCTTGAGCTGGGTGTTGTCGCGCACGGGGAACAGGCCGAGCCCGGCGTCGCCGTCCCTGAGCCAGATCTGCCAGTTCTCCAGGTCGAGGAGGTTGTCCATGGTGAAGATGCACAGGTGCATCCCCAGGTGGTGGATGAAGTCGGACTCGTCGCCGAAGGCCAGGCGGCGCACGGTGGAGTGCAGTCCGTCGGCCCCGATCACCAGGTCGAAGCGGCGCGGCGCGCTGTTCTCGAAGGTGACCTCGCCGTCCTGGCCGATGGAGGTGACGGTGTCGTCGAAGAGATACTCCACCCCGTCCCGCGCGCGGTCGTGCACGATCCGCGTGAGGTCCTCCTTGAGCAGTTCCATGTCGCCGCTGTCGAACCTGCCGCCGCTGTAGGTGCCCTCGGTGTCGCGCATGACCTCGTTGCCGTCGCCGTCGAGCATCGACATGCCGCGCCAGGTGGTGCGCAGGCCGCGCATCTCGTCCAGGACGCCCATGCGCTCGGCCACGGTGAGCGCGGCGCCGCGCACGTCGATGGCCTGGCCGCCGGGGCGCAGGCCTGGGGTGCGCTCGACGACGGTGGTGGAGAAGCCGTGGTGGCGCAGCCAGTAGGCCAGAGTGGCGCCCGCGATGCTCGACCCGGAGATCAGGATGTTCGTCATGTCCTGAATGTACGATGTATTGTGTACTAGTGCAGTCGCCCTATCTCGACATCGTCGACGACATCAAACGCCGTATCGCCTCGGGCGAGCTGAAGCCGGGTGACCGGCTCCCGCCCGTCAGGCAGGTCGCCAGGCAGTGGGGGGGTGGCTCTGGCGACCGCCACGAAGGCCATGAACACCCTGCAGCAGCAGGGGGTCGTCCTGGCCAGGCCGCGCGTGGGCACGGTCGTGGCCTCGCCCGCCTCGGGACCCCTGCCCGAACCCCTGCCGGAGACGGCGCTGTCACGTGAGCGGGTGGTGCGCGTCGCCATCGAGATCGCCGACGCCGAGGGGCTGGGCGCGCTGACCATGCGGGGGATCGCCGCCAAGCTGGGCGTCGCCCCGATGTCGGCCTACAAGTACGTCGGCGGCAAGGACGACCTCGTCCTGCTGATGGCCGACGCCGCCTACGCCGAGCTCGGCTACCCGACGCCGCCCCCCGAGGGCTGGCGGGCTCGGCTCGAGCTGGTGGGAAGGACACTGTGGACCCTGCACAGGCGCCATCCCTGGCTCGCCCAGGTCACGCCGCTCAGCCGTCCTGTCATCCTTCCGAACCTGGCCGTCCACGCCGAGCAGGCGCTGGCCGCGATCGAGAGCCTCGGCTTCGACCCCGTCACCAGGCTCGACCTGCACGTGCTGTTCTACAGCTTCATCCAGGGCCTGGCGGTCAACGCCGAGCGCGAGACCCAGGCGCAGGCCGTCACCGGGCTGACGGAGGACGAGTGGATGGACGCCCAGGAGCCCGGCCTGCGCACGCTGATGGACACGGGCGCCTATCCCGCCTTCGCGGCCATGGTGAAGGGCGTCGGCGACGGCTACGACCTCGACCTCGACGCGCTGTTCGAGCTGGGGCTCAAGCTACAGCTCGACGGTCTGGCCGCGATGATCGAGGATGGCGGGCATGGACGTTGAGGAGCCGAGGACGCTCGCCGTGGTCGCCGCCGTCCGCGCGGGCGACCACGCCGAGCTCGACCGCCTGCTGACCGAGCATCCCGACCTGGTCGGGGCCAGGATCGAGGGCAGGTCACTGCTCCACGTCGCGACCGACTGGCCGGGCCACCTGCCGCATGTGGCTGAGACGATCGCCACGCTCGTCGCGCACGGCGCCGAGGTCGACGCCCGGTTCGTCGGCGCGCACACCGAGACCCCGCTGCACTGGGCGGCCAGCAACGACGACGTCGAGGCGCTCGACGCGCTGCTCGACGCGGGCGCCGACATCGAGGCCGAAGGGGCGGTCATCGGTGGCGGCACGCCACTGGCGGACGCGGTCGCCTTCGCGCAGTGGAATACCGCGCGCAGGCTGGTCGAAAGGGGCGCCTCGGTGCAGGCGCACCAGGCGGCGGCGCTCGGGCTGCTGGATCGCATGACCGAGCCCTTCGATCTCGACCTGGCCTTCTGGCACGCCGCCCACGGCGGTCAGCGCGAGCTCGCCGCCTATCTCCTGGAGCGCGGGGCCGACCCGTCGTGGCTGCCCGGCTGGGAGCCTGTCGACGCCGAGGGGGCGGCCAGGCGCAACGGCTTCGGCGAGCTGGCCGACTGGCTCAGTCGGAGATCGTGATCCGCAGGCGGCGGAAGCCCCTGCCCTTGCTCTCGATCTTCGCCACCTTGATCCGGCCGATCTGCTTGGTGGAGGCGACGTGGGTGCCGCCGTCGGCCTGGGTGTCGAGGCCGACGATGTCGACGACGCGGACGTCCTCGACGTCGTCGGGCACCAGGTTGGTGGCGGTGCGGATGATGTCGGGGATCGCGAAGGCCTCCGAGCGCGGCAGCACCCGAACGTCGATGCGCCGATCGGCGGTGATCTCGGCGTTGCAGGCGTCCTCGACCGCCTCCTTGAAGCCGGGCGGCACCTCGGGCAGGTTGAAGTCCATCCTGGCCGAGAACGGCTCCATGTTGCCGCCGGTGACCAGCGAGCCGTAGTCGCGGAAGACGACGCCGCACAGCACGTGGAGCCCCGAGTGGGTGCGCATGAGGGCCGAGCGCCGCTCGTCGGCCACGGCGGCCTCGACGACCGTGCCCACGGGCGGGATCGGGTCGCCCTCTGCCGGAATCAGGTGGAGATCGTCGCCTTTGCGCACGCCGACGATCCTGGTTTCCACCCCCTGCCAGAGGAGAACTCCGTGATCCGCCGGCTGGCCGCCGCCTCCTGGGTAGAATGCCGACTTGCTCAAGACGATCCCCTCTGGCGTCGACTCCAGGACGACCGCCTCGAAGGCGCGCAGGTTCTGGTCGGACAGTTCGAGCCGCTGTGTGCGCCCGTGGAGATCGAAGCTCATGTCGGCAGCCTAGAGCTCTCGAGGTGGTCATGCGCGGCTTGCTGCGGAGTCGTCTGCTCGCGTCGGCCGCCACGATTTTCGGGATATGTCCCGCTATCGCGGGGTGCAATGGCGCCGCGTCGGAGCCGCCTCCCTTAGTGCCGGCCGTCCAGCAGGCGGCACAGCAGCCCGCACGGAAGGCGGCGCCGGTGATGATGTTCGTCGGCGACAGCTTCACCGTCGGCTCGGGGCCGGTGCGCACCTGGCAGACCTACGCCACCGAGACCGCGAGGCAGCTCGGCTGGCAGCCGGTGATCGCGGGCGCGGGCGGCACGGGCTTCGTCAACGAAGGCAGGGTGGGCCGCACCTTCGAGCAGTCGTTCATGGCGGAGCTGGCCTGGCGCCCCGCCCCCGACCTGCTCGTCATCTCAGGCGGCCACAACGACAGCAGGTGGCCCGCCGCCACGGTACGGCAGGCAGCCGCCAGGCTCGTCTGGTCGGTCAAGGCCCACTGGCCAGGCACCAGGATCGTCATGGTCGGCCCGATCTGGATCGACAGGGCCCCGCCCAGCGCCTACCTGCTGCGCGACGCCCTGGCCGAGGTCGCAGCGCGCGAGCGGGTGGCCTTCCTCGACCCGCTGGGCAGGCGCTGGATCGAGGGCAGGAGCTCGGAGGTGCTGCTGCCCGACGGCGTGCACCCCACGCTCGGCGGCCACCACAAGCTGGCCCGCTGGCTGGCCGGCGCCCTGCAGACGACGTCCGCGCCCGCGTGAGGCGCGTCCCTCCCTCTCGGGGAGGAGGAGGGACGTCCAGGATGTGGATCAGCTACCGCTTGTGCTGATCACCGGAGTGGGTGGCGTGCCGGATCCTGTCCAGGTGCCGAGGAAGCCGAAGGTGCCGCCGGAGGCGTTCCAGGACAGGTTGGTGAAGGTGTAGGTGCCGGTGAGGGAGGCGTTCCAGGTCTGGGTGACGGTCACGCCGGCGGGGTAGGTGAGTGTGGTCTTCCAGCCGGTGGTGCCTGAGGGGCAGGTGACGGCGACTTCGCCCTGGAAGCCGCCCTGCCAGGAGTTGACCAGCTTGTAGGTGGAGGTGCAGGTCGTCGTGGACGTGGTGGTCTTGAAGGTGGTTGTGGCCGAGGCGTCGGAGAGGTTGCCTGCCGCGTCCCGGGCGATGACGTGGACGGTGTAGCTGGTGTTGGGGGTCAGGCCGGTGAGGGTGGTGGAGGTTCCGGTCGAGCTGACGAGCTTGGTGGTGCCGTTGTGGACGTCGTAGCCGGTGACGCCGATGTTGTCGGTGGAGGGGTCCCAGGTGAGCGTGGCCGTGGTGCCGGTGACGGCCGAGGCGGCGGGGGTGCCCGGCCTGGTCGGCTTCTCGGTGTCCGGGACGACGGCGCCGTAGATCGCCGCCTGCTTCGCGGTGGCGGCGATGCCGTTGGCGCCGTTGAACAGGCGCCGGCCCCAGCTCGTCAGCCTCGCCGGGTCGAAATCGGTGACCTGGTCCAGGTACTCCACGCCGCCGCCGTTGCCGCTCCACGACCAGCCGAGGTAGCCGACCCCGCGGGCCTGGGCCTCCGCCATGATCGTGTCCTCGTCGGGGTCGCCGTCGGAGTGGTTGAAGCCGAACTCCCCGATGACGAGCGGGAGGCCGGCGGCTTCGAAGGCGTCGAGGTAGGAGACGATCTCGGCGGCGGTGTCGTAGACGCCGTACATGTGGACGGAGAAGACGGTGTTGCGCTTCGGATCGGCGGCCATGACCGTGGCCGCGTTGTCGCGCATCTCGTTCTTCCAGTCCTGGCCCCACGCGGGCGCGTCGGCCATGAGCAGGTGCTCGAACCCCGCCGTCCTGAGTCGCTTGATCGCGTCGGAGGTGGCCTCGGTCCACGCGGGGGTGACGGCGTTGTTGCCGACGGGCTCGTTGCCGATGTTGAGTACGACGTAGTCCTCCTGGCCCTGGAGGGCGGCCTTCACGCTGATCCAGTAGTCCACGGCCTGGTCGAGGGTGTAGGCGCCGGACTGCTCGCCGTACCCGGTGGTGTCGTGGTTCTCCAGCACGCAGATGAGCTTGCTGGCCTTGCACAGGCCGATCACGTTGGTCACGTCGGCGGTGTCGTTCTTCGTCCAGCGCCCGCCGCTGAGCACCACCCGTACCGTGTTGGCGCCGAGCGACTTGATCCCCTGGAAGGAGGAGATCCTGGTCGGGTACCAGGTGTGGGCGTGGCTGGTGCCGCGCATCACGAACTCCTGGCCGCCGGCCTCCAGGATCTTCGTGCCGGAGACGTGCAGGCCGGTGGCGGCGTGGGCGGGCTGGACGGTGAGGGGGACGAGCAGGGCGGCGGCCATGACGGCCAGGGCGTGGCGGAGTCTCATGGGCTTCCTCGAAGCCAGGGGAGCGCCTGCTCCCCTGGCGTTGGGTTCAGGGCTTGACGCAGGTGAGCGGGGAGGGGGTGACGCCTGAGCCGGTGGCGGTGAAGCCGAACGAGCCTCCGTCGGCGTTCCACGCGAGGTTCTTCACCGACACCGCCGCGCCGCTCTGGGTGTGCGTGCCGTTCCAGAGCTGGCCGATCCTCTGGTCGCCAGGGAAGATCCAGCCGACCGTCCAGCCGCCTGTCGCGGTGACGCTGACCTCGGCCTGGAATCCGCCCTGCCAGGAGTTGACCAGCTTGTAGGTGGCCGTGCAGTCGCCGGGCGGAGGCCCGTCGGAGGTGGTGAAGGCCGTGGCCTCGGAGGCGGGCGAGCTCTTGCCAGAGGCGTCGCGAGCCACCACGTGGACGGTGTACGCCTTCTCAGGGGTGAGGCCGGTGAGCGTGGTGGTGGCGCCGGTCGAGGTGGCCAGCCTGGTGGTGCCTTCGTAGACGTCGTAGCCGGTCACGCCGACGTCGTCGGTGGAGGGGGCCCAGGTCAGCGTGGCCGTGCTGCCCGTGATGCCGGAGACGGCGGGCTTGCCGGGCTTGGTGGGCGGGCTCTGGTCGGCCGGCTCGTCGCCGGGCGGGTTGCCCCAGATCCTGGTGGCCCCGCTGTGGAGGGTGATGTTCCGCACGAGCACGGGGGTCGCCCCCGGCGTGGTGGCGACGCCCGTGTACGACCAGTCGTTCGAGGGGTCCCACGTGCCGGTGCTAGCGATGCGGAACTGCACCTCGCGCCGGTGCTGCGACTGCCCTGCGGGGGCGATGGAGGTGCCCGAGCAGTCGACGTTCACGTAGTAGATCCTGCCGCCGAACGGCTGCACGGTCGGCGCCTTGCACTGGTTGTAGGCCGCCGAGACGCTGATCTGCGAGGCGGTGGTGTCGCCGTCGAGGGTGAAGTAGTAGCGGAAGGAGCCGTCGTTCAGCGCGCGGGCCGGCCAGCCCGACTGGTTGCGCACGATGGCCTTGATCTCGGTGAAGGCCGTGCCCGAGGCGTTGACCCCCGCCTCCACGAAGAGCTCGGGGCCGTCCGGGGTCTCCCGCACGGGGAAGGCCGCGTCGGGCGCGCCGCCGTACTCCTGGTAGAGCCTGGCCACCGCGCTGGTGAACCCGGCGTTGTAGTCGGTGGCCACCTCGTTCATCACGTAGTCCTGGCGGCTGTCGGTGTACTTGTCGTCGGGGTCGGGCGGGCCGCCGACCAACGCGCCGTACAGGACGTGGCGGCTGTCGACGGGGGAGCTGAGCTGGTCGGTCCACGAGCCGTGAGCGGTGCGGTGGTGCGGGTTCTTCGGCGGGTTGACGCCGAACCCGATCACGTACGAGCTGCCGCGCGGGTTGTCGCCGAGCGCGTAGTCGATCTGGCGTTTGGCGAAGTCGTGGTAGCGCGTCCTGCGGGTGGCGTCGGAGATCGAGTCGCTGTGGACGAGCGCGGCGAAGGCGGTGTTGGCCGCGTAGCGCAGCGAACCCCACCGGTCGAGGACGGCCTGGCCACCGGGGGAGTACCTGACCTTCTGCCCGTTGACGCCGACCGTCCAGTAGTCGAGCCAGCGGTTGGCGTCGTCGAGGTAGCGCTGCTTGCCCGTCAGCTTGTGCAGCAGCACGTACGCGCCGTAGGACTTGTCGTCCCACGCGATCGTCCACTTGTACGACTTGGTCGTGGACTGCGGCTCGGAGCCGAGGTTGTCGTAGTACGACTCCGCCTTGGCCAGGTAGGCCTGGTCCTGGGTGGCCCGGTGCAGCCAGATCGCGCCCCACACAAGCTCGTCGTCGTAGCCGCTCCAGGAGTTGTAGAAGCTCTGGGCGTCGGTGATGCACTCGCTGTACTTCTTCCGCACGGTGTCGGCGAAGGTGTAGAGCTGCTTCGCGTGGGTGACCAGCGTGTCGGCGTACGTCGGGTTCGTCGGGCGGAAGACGATCGAGGAGGCGGCCATCGCGGCGGCCGTCTCGGCGGCCAGGTCCGAACCTCCGCAGGAGGCGTCGATCTTGTAGGAGGGCCTGGCCATCGGCATGACCTCGGCGGGGCCCCACCACGCGTGGTCGGGGCCTCCCGCGCCGATCTGCCCGTAGAGCACGTTGGGCGAGGGGTGGGCCTTGATGAAGTAGTCGTTGACCCACTTGAGGTTGTTCTGCAGGTGGGTGAGCTGGCCCGAGGCGGCGTAAGCGTCGCGGTACTCCACCGCGCCCCACGCCAGCATGGTGGCGGTGAACGCCATCGGCAGGCCGAACTTCACGTGGTCGCCCGCGTCGTACCAGCCGCCCGTCAGGTCCAGCCCGACGTCCTTGCCGTCGTCGAGGCCCGAGTCGCCGCGCCAGGAGACGCGGTTCCAGCTCGGCAGCCTGCCCGACTGCTGGGCCTCGTAGAAGAACAGCGACTTCTGCAGCGCCTCGCCGTACTCGAAGGTGGCGGCCTGCGCTGGCTGGGCGACGAGCATGGACGCGGGTAACAGCAACGCCATGAGCGCTTTGCGCATGAGGGATTCCTTCCGTCAGGGGGCGGCTCTCGCGAGCCGCCCCCTCCGGTGCTCTAGCCGAACAGGCGGCCGTACTCGGCGAGCGCGACGGCCACGTCGACCTGCGCCCAGAAGCGGTGGTAGTTGAACGAGGGAACGGGGCCCGTGCCCTTCAGGTAGGCGTCGACCTCGGGCCAGTCGGGGTCGTTCTTGTAGAAGGACCTGATCGACAGGAACGTGGAGTCGCTGTTGATGACGTCGCCGTTGGGCATGGTGCCGGTCCATCCGGCGGGCACGTAGACCTTGTCGGCCAGGCGCCTGTAGTCGGCCTTCGTCTCCGCCACCGAGACGCCCTTCGCGTCGCGGTTGTTCTTCCACATGCCGTCGAGCAGGCCCTTGGCGATGTCACCCGCCTTGGTGTCGCCCGACTTGGCCGCGTAGTACATCAGCACCTTGGCGTAGGAGCCCGCCACGCCGACGTCGGTGGTGTAGTCCTTGACCGTGACGTGCAGCCCGGCGTTGGCCCCTGGGCTCGCGGCGTTCCAGGTGTCGGGCCGGCCGGTCCACACCAGCGTCGAGGGGATCTGGTAGGTGCCGTCGGCGTTGACCGTCGTGTGGTCGGTCGCCCACTTCACCCACTTGTCGAGCACGGCCTTGGCCTCGGCGTTGCCCGTCACGTTGTAGTACTCCGCGACGCGCTCCATCGACCAGGCCTGGAAGCCGAACCACTGGTTGGAGGGCGGGTCGTGGTAGACGGGCTGCCAGTCGTAGGCCATGCCGTAGAAGGTCGGCGTGCCCGCGGGCGGGGTGGCGTAGTGGCCCTGCCAGCTGTTGGTGGCGCCGCCCGCGATGCCGCCCTCGGCCGACTGCAGCCAGCGGTAGAACTCGATCTGCCGCTTGAGGCTGGTGCCCCAGTCCTGTACGGCTGTCGCGCCCTTCGGCTTCAGCACGTCGACGCTCGACAGCGCCCACGCCGCCATCGGGTTCTGGTAGCCGGAGTGGTTGTGGCTCGAGCCGATGCGCCAGGCCCAGCCCGCGCTGGTGTCGAGCGCACCGCCCCACGCGTAGTACCAGCTCATGAGATAGGCCGAGCTGTCCTTGCCGGTGCCGGCGGGGCAGCTCGTGCTGGTGCATCCCTGCTTCTTGAAGTACTTGTCGTACATCGCGTAGCGCAGGTAGTCGCCCATCTTGGCGGCCTTGGTCACCGTCGCGGTGATCTGCGACTCCTTGCCCTGCTCCTTGGCCCAGATGTGCGCCCAGTAGGCCACCTGGACGGCACGGGCGTCGGCGTCGGGGGCGTTGGTGTACTTCCACTGCTTGGCGTAGCCGGCGTCGCCCGTGAACAGGTCGAGGAAGCCGTTCTTGCCGCCGTGCTTGAAGGTGTCGCAGCTCGGCTGGGGGATCGTCTCGAAGACCGACTCCTCGGGGCCGCGCTGGTAGGTGTTGATGTAGGCGGGCTTGGTCGTGCCGTCGCCGCAGCGGCCGAAGCCGTAGGTGTTGTCGACGTCGAGCAGCCAGTGCATGCCGTAGATGTCGCTGGTGCCGTAGGCGGCCTTGAGCTCGGCGGCGATGGGGTCCTGGCCGACGCTCACGCCGGTGTCCAGCTTCGACGGGTACTGCGCGATGTCGTCCCACTCGCCGGCGTAGGTGGCGGGCTTGGCGGCGTTGTAGAAGGAGTTGGTCGGCTGGTCGGCCGTCGCGGGGATGATGTACTTCTCCATCGAGGCCCAGGCGTCGTTGAACGGCGCCCAGTTGCCCGTCGCCTTGCCGTAGGCGGCCTCGAGCCACAGGTAGTAGCTGTAGGCCTCGCTGGTCGTCTCGTGCCCGTGGTCGGGCGCCTCGACCAGCAGCGTCTCCACCGAGTGGTACGGCACGCCCTCCGGCGAGAAGTACCCGTTGGCCGGGTCCTTCAGGTCGTTGTAGAGCTCGATGAAGCGCTTGGTGTACTCGTTGTCCCCGCCCAGGTCGTTGTCCGCCTCCGAGGCGGTGACCTCGGCCGCGCCGTGGCCGGTCGCGGTGGAGGTGAACTCGGCGCTGCTCGAGGTCTGGTCGGCGTCCTCGGCGGCGGCGATCGTCACCTTCTGCGCGGTGTTCCAGTTCGAGGTGGTGAAGGTCAGGGAGGCCCCCGACTTCACGGTCAGGTCGGTGTCGCCCGAGGTCCTGGACGTCGCCACGGTCACGCCGGCCGCCGGCTGCTTGGACAGTTTCACCTCGTAGGAGGCCTCGCTGCCCTCGGGGACCGTGATGCCGCTGGGAGTGGCCACGACGGCGGGCGCGCTGTCGGCCTTGACGCTGATGCCGACGGGGGCCGAGGTGGTGATCGCCCCCTTGTCGTCGGTCGCCCTCGCCGTCAGTGAGTACTCACCCACGGCCACGTCCGCCCAGCTGTAGGCGTACGGCGCGGTGGTGTCCTCGCCGAGCTTCGTGCTGCCCTGGAAGAACTCCACCTTGGCCACGCTGCCGTCGGCGTCGCCGGCCTCCGCCGCGATGGCGACCGTGGCAGGCGCGGTGAACGTCGCCCCGGCGCTCGGCGAGGTCACCTTGACGGTGGGAGCCTGGTTGGCGCCCGTGCAGGCGGTGCCGTTGACGGTGAAGGCGGACGGCTTGGCGTTGGGGCCGGTGTAGGTGGCGTTGAAGCCGATCGCGGTCGACTGGCCGGTGCCCAGGTTGCCGTTCCACGACAGGCTGTCGGCGGTGACGCTCGCGCCTGACTGGTTCCAGGTGGCGCTCCAGCCCTGCGAGATCTTCTGGGTGCCGGGGAAGCCGAAGCCGAGCTTCCATGCGGTGAGCGGGTCGCCGAGGTTGGTGATCTTCACGTTGGCGGTGAAACCCCCGCCCCAGTCGTTCATCGTGTAGTCGACGCCGCAGGCGACGGCGGCGTGCGCTGGTGTGATCGTGGCCGTGCCGGCGGCCATGACGACCAGCGCCGCGATGGTCAGGCGCCTGCGGGCGCGGGGTTTGGACATGCTGGAGGTGCTCCTCTGCGGGAGATGCGGGGGGATCGTGGGAGCGCTCCCAAGACACATTCTGCGATGCGCTCCAGTGATGTCAACGAGCGGTCGGGGCGCTCACACCGGTGGCTGCTCCCATCCGGCACCCATGCTGCGGCTACACCCCGCCGCCCCCGACCGGCGCGGATGAAACTTTCAGCGGTGCCGGGGCGTGGCCCGCCTCGCTTCGCTCCTGGAGGTACTGTCGCCCCCATGAAGGAGGCCGGCCGTGCCTGAGGCGAGAGAGCTGGAACCGCACAGGTCCGAACTGGTCGGGTACTGCTATCGGATGCTCGGTTCGCCCTTCGAGGCCGAGGACGCCGTGCAGGAGACGCTGATGCGCGCCTGGCGGAGCCTGGACCGGTTCGACGAGCACAGGGCCTCGCTGCGCACGTGGTTGTACAGCATCGCCACCAATGTCTGCCTGGACATGCTGCGGAGCGCGCAGCGTCGCGCCCGCGCGATGGATCTGGGTCCGCAGGCCCAGGCCGGTCCCGACCTGGGCCCGCCGCTTCCCGAGAGCGCCTGGGTGCAGCCGATCCCCGACGGCAGGGTCGTGCGCGCCGACGGCGATCCCGCGGAGGTCGCCGCGCAGCGCGAGACGATCCGCCTGGCCTTCGTCGCCGCGCTGCAGCATCTGCCGCCCAGGCAGCGGGCGGTGCTGATCCTGCGCGACGTGCTGTGCTGGAAGGCCGACGAGGTCGCTCGGCTGCTGGACAGCTCGGTCGCGTCGGTCACCAGCGCGCTGCAACGGGCCAGGGCGACGCTCAGGACGGTGCCCGTCGCGCCCGCCGAGCCGTACCGGCCGATGGACGAGGAGCAACGGCGGCTCCTGGCCCGCTACTGCGACGCCTTCGAGCGCTACGACGTCGAGAGCCTGGTGTCGCTGCTGCACGAGGACGCCACGACGTCCATGCCCCCGTTCCCTTGGTGGCGCCGCGGCCGCGCGGAGATCCGCGAGATGCTGCTCGCGGCGGGCCGCCCCTGCGAGGGTGCCCGCCTGCTGCCGACCGTGGCCAACGGTTCGCCGGCCTTCGCCCAGTACCTGCCGACAGGCCCGTACGGCAGGCACGAGCCGTTCGCGCTCGTGGTCCTCTCGCTGTCGGGCGGCCTGATCATCGAGCTGACGACCTACCTCGACGCCGGCAGGCTCTTCCCCGTGTTCGGCCTGCCGTCGGGTGAGGAGGCCGAAGCGCTGTTCCGATGAGTTTCCCGCCGCCGCTTCGTACTACCGGCATGAGCATTCACCCGGAGACGAAGGAGAGGCGGCACGATGGCTGACTACGTGGACGTGAACGGCGTGCGGACCTGGTACGACGAGCGCGGCGAAGGCGATCCGCTGGTGCTGCTCCACGGCGGTCTCACCGACAGCAGGGACTTCACGGGCAACCTCGACGCGCTGGCCGACCGGTTCAGGCTCCTGCTGCCCGAACGCAGGGGCCACGGTCACACCGCCGACGTGGAAGGGCCGATCACGATCGGGGTGATGGCCCAGGACACCATCGAGTTCCTGGAGAAGACCGTCGACGGGCCCGTACGGCTGGCCGGCTACAGCGCGGGCGCGCTCGTGGCGCTGTGGGTCGCCGTGCGCCGTCCCGACCTGGTCGACAGGCTCGTCCTGGTCAGCGGTGGCTTCCATCCCGACGGGATGATCCTGCGGCCCACCGCCGACGCTCCTCCGCCCGCGCCTCTGGTGGCGGCCTACGCGGAGGTGTCGCCCGACGGCCCTGACCACTTCCCCGTCGTGATCGCCAAGGTCGCCAGGTCGGTGAGCGAGGAGCAGGGGCTGGCGAGCGCCGATCTGGACGCCGTCGCCTGCCCCACGCTGGTCATGGCCGCCGACGACGACATCGTGACGCTGGAGCACACGCTGGCGTTGTACCGGGGCCTGCGCGACGCGCAGCTGGCCGTCGTCCCTGGCACCTCCCATCTGCTCCTCCACGAGAAGCCGGAGCTGTGCGTCAGGCTGATCACCGACTTCCTGACGACAGGTCCCACGCCCACCTGGATGCCCGTCCGCCGGGCGGCGCGGCCGGGCTAGCGGGCGCGGAGGGCGTTCTCGACGGCGCCGAGGTGGCGGTCGAGAACCCTGAGCAGGTCGGTGGCCAGCACCCCTTCGCGTCGGCGGTCGTGCAGCTTGACGCGCACCTGCTCCAGATCGCCTGAGCCCGAGCGGGCCAGGTTGGCGAGAACCTGGCGGAGGTCGAGCGCCACGTCGTACCGGATCGACGCGCCTGCCAGCCCCCTGTCCAGCGCGTCGTTGAACTCGGCCACGGCCTCCTCGACCGTGGGACGAGGGGCCGCCGCGGCCGCTCGTCCCACGGGATCGGCGGTGGAGGGCGGCGCGGCGGATGCACGCGCCAGGCGCTCCGGGTCAGGATTGGCCGCAGGGGGCTCGACCGGCGGGTTCTTCTCCGTGCCGATCGGATCGGACACACGGCTGCTCTCGAGGCCGCTTCCCGGGCGGGGCGAGGGGGTCACCGAGGGAGCGTTCGCGGGTGGGCTCCCCTTCGGCGACGCAGGGAGCGCGGGTTCGCCGGTGGCGGTGGAGATCGGGAGCGGAAGGGCCATCCACGGCGTGGCGTCGGGCAGCCCGTACCCGGTGGCGACCGTGAGTGCGGCGCCGGACAGCAGCAGGGCCCCCGCCGTCATCGTCGCCCGCGCGGACCACCCGCGAACCTTCCGCGCTCCCTTCGGCGCGCCTGCGACGGATGAGGGGGCGGGGTGCGTGCCCTCCCGTGAGCAGGCGGAGCGGAGGACGGCGGCGGCCTCGCGCGAGGTCGGACGCCGGGCGGGGTCGGGCGAGAGACAGGCTCGGCACAGCCCGGCCACCACCCCGGGAGCGCCCTCGGGCACCGGCGCGGGACCGTGGTGGCGGGCCGCAGCCACGTCCTCCCACGTCGTCTCGGGGTACGGCAGCCGCCCCGTGAGCATCTCGAAGAGCACCACCCCGAGCGCGTACACGTCCACGGCGGGGTCGGCGGGCGCGCCCGCCAGCCGCTCGGGCGCCACGTAGGGCGGGGTCCCCGACAGCTCCTCGTACGACGACCCGGCCGGAGCCGCGATCCCGAAGTCGAGGAGCTTGGCGCCGTCGGAGGTCAGCAGCACGTTGGCAGGGGTCACGTCGCAGTGCACGATGCCCTGGGCGTGCGCGGCGGCCAGCACCCCTGCCAGCCGGCCCGCCACCGTCACCGCCTCCGGCCACGGCAGCGGGCCCGAGGCGATCCTGTCGGCGAGGGAGGGCCCGTCGAGCAGGCGCATCACGACGTAGGCGGCCAGCCGTCCGCCGGGGGTGACGGTCTCGCCGTAGTCGTAGACCTCGATCACGTCGGGGTGGACCAGCCGCGCCGCCGCCCTCGCCTCGCGCCTGATGATCTCCCTGTCGCAGGAGAACGGCCCGGCCAGCAGCTTGATGGCCACGGTGCGGTGCAACGACCTGTCGAAGGCCCGCCACACCACGCTCATCCCGCCGGTGGCGATGCGTTCCTGCAGCTCGTACCGCCTGGCGAGCAGCTCGCCCTCATGCGGATTCACGGACCACCAGCTCGGTGGGGAGGACGGGGTTGTGCCGCTGGCCGTTCAGCAGGAGGCGGGCGGCGACGACGGCGAGCTCCTCCACCGGCTGCCTCACCGTCGTCAGAGGGGGATTGACGTGCCTGGCGACCGGCGCGTCGTCGAAACCGACGAGCGCGACGTCGTCGGGCACCCGGCGTCCCGCCCGGTGGAGGACCTGGAGCGCGGCCACCGCCATGACGTCCGAGGCGGCGAACACCGCGTCCAGGTGGGGTAAGCGGCGTAACAGCCACCGCATCGCCTGCGCGCCCGACAGGTGACTGAAGTCCCCGTAGGCGACGGGCACGTTGGTCATGCCGGCGCTGGTCAGCGTGGTGAGGAAGCCTTCGATCCTGGCGCGCGCGCCGGGCATCGCGGGCGGCCCCGCGATCACCGCCATCGCCTTCCTGCCCGACAGCAGCAGGTGCTCGGCGGCCTGGCGTCCGCCGTCGCGGTTGTCGAGATCCACGTACGGCAGGGCCAGCCCGTCGGGCGGGCGCCCGACGCAGCGCACGGGGATGCCCGAGGCGGCCAGCGTGACCGCGAGCGGATGCCCGTCGCGCGCCCCGACCAGGAGCACGCCGTCGATCCCCTTGGCCACCAGAGGGGGCACGGCGTGCGCGGCCGTCATGACCATGAGGGGGACGCCGTGCTCGGCCAGCGCCTCCTCGAAGGCCGACAGCAGCCTGGCGTAGAAGGGCTCACCGAACAGGCGTGGCGCGGGCTCACACACGACGGCGGCGAGGAACCGGTCGGTCCTGCGCGAGGAGACGCCGTGCGGCGCGCGCCGCCGTACGTAACCGAGGCGGGACATCGCGTCGTGCACTTGACGACGCGTCGAGGTCGTGACCCTGACTGACCCGGTCAGGACACGGGAGGCGGTCGCCGGGGAGACTCCGGCTTCGGCGGCGACCTGTGCGAGGGTGGGCTGATCTGGCATCTGTCCTCCACACACCGGATGATGCGCGCAGGGTGGGAGCGCTCCCGCGAACGTAGCATTGTTCCGGAAGCGTTAACAGATGGTTTCCGATGTCACCAGGGCCCGTAAGGACCGTTATTGCCACCCTTGCCCATTCCGGTGACAGCCGGCTTGACATCGGCCAGGTAGACGCCCGCCGCGATGACCGAGGCGATCGCGAAGATGTTGAGCCGCGCCAGACCGCTCGCGCCGAAATAGCCCCATGCCGTGGCGAACGAGAACAGCGTGCCGAGGCCGAGGATCAGGAGCCACCACTTCTTCTGCAGCTTGCCCGCGGCGACGAACGCGTTGGCAGGGGTGCGGATCGCGTGGATGAGGGCCCACACGGTCATGCCGAACGCGATGATCGCGAGGATCGCGAAGATGAGGTCAAGTCCAAAGGAGATCATGTTCGCTCCGCCCAGTACCGCAATGTCGCCCCCCACCCTAACCGGTTGCCAATCCCTTACGGCAAGCAAGCCCGAGACCTCCCGCGTCTCAGCGTCCCCTCCAGCGAGGGCGCGCCGCCCGGCAGGACTTCGGTCCCCGCCGTCACGGCGCCCCATGAGCCGGATCTCCGCCCCCGGCCGCTCCCCGAGCCAGGGCCGGCTTCCCCGAGCTCGGCCGGCTTCCCCGGGCCAGGGCGGCTTGTCCGGGCTTGGGCCGCTTCCCTCGGCTCGGGCCGCTTCACCGGGTTGAGTGCCCGCCGATGTGCGAAGGACCCCCGCCCGGACTGCGGGCGAGGGTCCTCGATGCTGCTTGGTCAGGCCTTCGTGGTGGCCCTGGGGGCGCGGGTGGTCTTCTTCACCGGTGTGGCCACGGGCGGCTCCGCCGCCTCGGAGACCTCCTCCAGCTCCAGCGCGGCCTCGCCGCTCACCTTGCTGACGACCTTGCGGCCGCGGGTGGCGAACTCCTCGTAGAACTCGGTGGCCTTGCTGCCGAGCTGGTCGGCGTACACGCGGGCCTTCTCGGGGAACTCGCGGGCGAGCTCCTCGGCCTTGGTGCGGACCTCGCGCGCCTTGACCGGCAGGTCCTTGGTGATGTCGGTGCGCCGCGACTGCAGCTTCTGGAGCTGCTCGGGCAACTCGCGGAGCTTCTCCACGGCGAAGTCGCCCGCGCCCGCGACGGCGTAGAACGGCTTGGACTCGGTGAGCTTCTTGACCTCGGTGGCCAGCGTCATGGGTTAACCTTCCTTGGTTTCCTGGGTGACGATGCCGTTGTTCGAGGTCGCCGCGAAGGGCTCAAGAGCGGCGAGAAATTCCTCTGGCAGCGGCGGCTCGTCGTCCGTGTCGGAGCCGTGCCGGGGATGAGCATTCTGGGAGGTCTGCTCGTCCTCGGCGCGGTTCTCCTTGCGGAACGACTCGTAGATATCGATCAGCACCTGGCGTTGCCGCTCGGTGATGAGGCTGTCGCTCCTGATCGCGGTGATCACGTCGCTCGGCGGCTCGCGATCCTCGATCAGGCCTGCTTGGACATAGAGCGCCTGAGACGAGATGTGCAGACCCTTGGCGATCTGGTTCAGGATCTCGGCGCTCGGCTTGCGCAGGCCGCGCTCGATCTGGCTGAGGTAGGGGTTGGAGACCCCTGCCGCGGCCGCGAGCTGCCGCAGCGAGATCTTCGCCTGCTGCCGCTGCTCGCGGATGTACTCGCCGATCGAGCCGACCTTGGGTAGTGCCATACCCGTAGTCTGCCCCTCCGTGCTTGCAATTGCAAACGGACAGCTAACACCTGCAAGCGGCGAACAGTGAGGTCAGAAGGGCAGCGCCCACAGGAAGGGGGCCGACGTGGTCAACGTCACACTCAGCGCGACCAGTCCGTAGCGCGTCGAGCGCGACAGCTCGGGGCGCGGCTTGATCAGCCTGTCGACTCTCGCCATGACCTGCGACTGCGCGACACCGAGCATGCCGCTCGGGGTCGGTACGGCTCCCGCCGTACCGAAGCGGAGCAGGGCGGTGGCCAGGCGGCGAGGGGAGCAGTAGCGGCGGGCGCGGTCGTCGGCGGCCATCTCGACCAGCAGCTCGACCTGCGCCTGCGCGTCCCTGACGACCTTCGACCACGGCAGCGCCCTGCGCAGCGCCCCGAAGGGCAGCAGCACCAGGTCGTGGCGCTCGCGGACGTGGGCCGACTCGTGGGCGAGGACCGCGGTCAGCTCGTCGTGCGAGAGGAGCGCGAGCGTGCCCGAGCTGACCACGACGTGCGAGCGCAGGCCTGGCACGCAGTAGGCGGCGGCGCCCGGGTGGTCGAGCACCCGCACGCCCGGGATGCCGGGCTCCTCGCGGGCGATCAGCGAGAGCACCAGGCGGTGGCGGCGTCGGGCGCGCAGCGTCTGGACGCCGGCGGTCACCAGGACCGCGACGAGCACGGCCAGCAGGGTCAGGCCAGCGATCATCGCGAGCGCGTGCCAGAGGTCCCAGCTGGCGTCGGGCTTCCTTCCCGTCGCGAAAGCGACCAGCCCGTGGATCACGCCCCTGTCGTACGGCGTGACGGCGTAGGCGAGCAGGGCTCCGATGCTGGCCAGACCCCACGTGACGCCGAGCGACTGCCACAGCGCGATGGCGAGGCGAGGCGCGCGTGAGGTCCAGCGCGCGGTGGTGAAGCGCCAGGCGCCAAGAGCGCACGCCGCGGCGAGCGCTGACAACGCCGCCGCCGTGATCACTCTTCCTCCAGCTCCGACAGGGCTCTGAGCAGGATCTCCGCCTCCGGGCCTGACACAGCCTGAGCGAAGCGGGTCAGGGCGGCCGAGCGGTCGCCCGTCATGTCCAAGGCTTCAAGCATAAGCTCAGCGACATAGTTGTCGCGGCTCTCGGCCGGCTGGTAGCGCCAGGCCCTGCCGTCGCGGGTCCTGTCGAGGAAGCCCTTGCGGGTGAGACGGTCGAGAACGGTCATGACGGTGGTGGGCGCCAGGTCTCTTTCCTCGATGAGCCTGCCGACCTCACGGGCCGTCAACGGGGTGTTCTGCGCCCAGAGGATGTCCATGATGCTGCGTTCGAGCTCGCCAAGACCCTTCACACTCATCAGCGTAGTACTACAGGCTGTCGAGCTGGGATCTGGGAGGCAGATGAGAGCGACATCACGCCCTTTGCTCCAGAAATGTCACCATGGCGACCTCGTCGCGGTCGTCGCCAGGCGCGACCCTGATCGCCAGCGGCTGGCGGCCGATCTCCTGGTAGCCGCACCCCGCGTAGAAGGACTCGAGGCCGAGCCCGCCCCTGCAGGTCAGCTTGAGCGCCTCGAGCCCGAGCCGCAGGCCCGCGTCGGCCACGGCTCGCATGAGGTCCGCGCCGTAGCCCTTGCCCTGGTGCTTGGGGTGCACCATCACGCGCATCACGGTGCGCCAGTGCGCCATCAAGGGGTTGGCGTTGGCGACAAGGACGGCCCAGGCGGCCACCCTTCCTTCGCCGTCCAAGCCGACCAGCAGGCTGTCGGGGCCGTTCTCCCCGCAGCGGGCGAAGGTCACGGTGGCGACCTGCCTGATGTCGTCCGCTGTCACCGGCGGCACCCATCCGACGGCGCCTCCCGCGTTGGTCACATCGACCCAGCAGTCCAGCACGTCGTCGAAAAGGTCCTCGGTCAGCTCGGGGTCCAGGACAAAACGCAACATAGGGGGCAGATTACGAGATCGGCGTTACCGCCGCCCACGGCAGGGTCAGCTCGCCCAGCCGCCAGCGCCCCGTTCCGCCCAGCGGCGCCGTGCGGTACACCGGCCAGCTCTCCACGAGGGTCTCGACGGCCGCCAGCCAGCGCTGCCTCAGGCCGTGCGCTCCATAGGGGGCGGCGAAGGCCCATGCCCTGTCGAAGTCGCGGAGGAAGGCGTGGATCGGCTCGCCAGGCACGTTGCGGTGGATGAGCGTCTTCGGCAGCCGGTCGGCCAGGTCCGAAGGCCGCTCGAAGGCGTTGAACCTGGCCGAGAACGTCAGCGTCCTCGGCCCCGACGCGTCGAGGCAGACCCACACCGCTCTGTGCCCGGTCTCCGAGCAGGTCCCCTCCACCAGGACACCGCCTGGCGCGAGCCTGCCGCGCAGGAGGTCCCAGTAGCCCCACGCCTCGGCCTCGCCGTACTGCCTGAGCACGTTGAAGGCCCTGACGACGGTCGGCGGGCGCGAGACGGGCAGCTCGAAGCCGCCGAGGACGAAGGACAGCCCCTCCCTCTCGTACGGCCTGGCCAGCGCCACCCGCGCGGGGTCGATCTCGATCCCGACGACCTCGGCGTCGGGCGCCACCGCACGCACCCGGGTGAACAGCTCCAGCGTGGTGGTGTGGGACGCGCCGTACCCCAGGTCGACCACGAGGGGCCGCTCGGCCACCCGCAGCAGCCGGCCGTGGACGGCGGTCAGCCACCGGTCGGCCCTGCGCAGCCTGTTGACGCCGGTCGTGCCCCTGGTGACGCTGCCGACCGGTTTAGCCACTGACGCGGTGCACCTTGTGCTGCGCGGCCTGGGCCCGCGGCCTGATGACCATGCGGTCGACGTTGAAGTGCGCGGGCCTGGTGACGCTCCAGGTGATCGCGTCGGCCACGTCGTCGGCCGTCAGCGGTCCCGGCACACCCTCGTAGATGCGCGAGGCCGCGTCGGCGTCGCCGCGGAAGCGGGTGAGCGCGAACTCCTCGGTGTGCACCATCCCGGGCGCGATCTCGATGATCCGCACCGGCTGGCCGACCAGCTCCAGCCTGAGCGTCTCGACCATCGAGGTCTGCGCGTGCTTGGCCGCGCAGTAGCCGCCGCCTCCCTCGTAGGAGACGAGGCCGGCGACCGAGGTCAGCATCAGCAGCACGCCGTCGCCCGAGGCGACCAGCTTGGGCAGCAGTGCCTGTGTCACGCGGAGCGAGCCGAGCACGTTGGTGTCGTACATCCGCTGCCAGTCCTCGACGCGGCCCTCGGCCACGGACTCCAGCCCGATCGCGCCTCCGGCGTTGTTGACCAGCACGTCGCAGCGGGACAGGGAGGCGGCCAGCTCGTCCACCGACTCCTGGGAGGTGACGTCGAGCGTCACGGGCGTGATGCCGTCCACCTCTGCGGCCAGCTTGTCGAGCCTGTCCCTGCGCCTGGCCCCCGCCACGACCTCGTAGCCCTCGGCGGCCAGCCGCCGCGCGGTGGCCTCTCCGATCCCGCTGCTCGCGCCTGTCACCACTGCCGTCTTCTTCATGGCCCCCATCCTGCCAGGGCACGAAACGCTGATCTTTCCGTGGGAATGTCGGAAAGTTCTGGCTAGTTATAACCCTCTTGGAGGTGATGTCTGGTGAGGCGACGCGTCAACAGGGTCGCGACGGTGAGCATGCACACGTCTCCGCTGGACCAGCCGGGCACCGGCGACGCCGGCGGTATGAACGTGTACATCGTGGAAACCGCCAAACGGTTGGCCCAACTCGGCGTCGAAGTGGAGATCTTCACCAGGCAGACGGCCCGCGACCTGCCCCCCGTGGCGGAGCTGGCCCCCGGCGTGCTGGTCAGGCACATCACCGCCGGCCCCTACGAGGAGCTCGACCGCCGCGAGCTGCCGGGGCAGCTGTGCGCGTTCCTCTCCGGCGTGCTGCGCACCGAGGCGATGTACGAGCCCGGCCACTACGACCTCATCCACTCTCACTACTGGCTCTCCGGCCAGGTCGGCTGGCTGGCCAAGGAGCGCTGGGGCGTGCCGCTCGTGCACACGATGCACACCATGGCCAAGGTCAAGAACCTGCTGCTGGCCGAGGACGACAAGCCGGAGCCCCAGGCGCGGGTGCTCGGCGAGGAGCAGGTCGTGGAGATCGCCGACCGCCTCGTGGCCAACACCGAGGCAGAGGCCGGCGAGCTCGTCGACCTGTACGGCGCGCCCGCCGACCAGGTGGCCGTGGTCAACCCCGGGGTCAACCTCACCGTCTTCCAGCCCGCCTCGCAGGGCGCCGCCCGCCACAGGCTCGGCCTGCCGCAGGAGGCCCACGTGCTGCTGTTCGTGGGCAGGATCCAGCCGCTCAAGGCCCCCGACGTGCTCCTGCGCGCCGCCGCCAGGATGCTGATCGAGGATCCCTCGCTGCGCGGCCGTCTCGTGGTCGCCGCCGTCGGCGGTCCCTCGGGCAACGGCCTCGCCCGGCCCTCGATCCTCACCGAGATGGCCGCCGAGCTCGGCATCTCCGACGTCGTACGGCTGGTGCCCCCCGCTCCGCAGCACGAGCTCGCCGACTGGTACCGCGCGGCCGACGTGACGGTCGTGCCGTCCTACAGCGAGTCCTTCGGCCTGGTCGCGCTCGAGTCGCAGGCGTGCGGCACCCCCGTGGCCGCGGCCTCGGTGGGCGGGCTGCGCACCGCCGTGAACGACGGCGTCTCGGGGGTGCTCGTGGACGGCCACGACCCCGACACGTGGGCGCGGGTCCTGCGCAGGTTCGTCACCGAGCCGCGGTGGCGCGACGAGCTGTCCGAGGGCGCGCGGGCGCACGCCAACGCGTTCGGCTGGTCGGCCACGGCCGCCAGGCTGATGGACGTCTACGGCGGCGCCGTGTCACATCTGCGTGACATGTCTAGGCTTGCCGTATGAGGGATGTGCTGGAAGCCGCGCTCAAGTCCGCCGAGGTCTCCTTCGAGGAGACGCGTCCTGGCGCGTTCCTTGTGAAACTGCCGGGCCAGCACAAGCTGGCCACGATGACCTGGCTCATCGTCGGCGACCAGGCGCTGCACGTGGAGGCGTTCTTCTGCCGCCAGCCCGACGAGAACCACGCCGAGTTCTACAAGTGGCTGCTGGGCAAGAACGGCGGCATGTACGGCGTGCACTTCGCCGTCGACCCCGTCGGCGACGTCTATCTCGTCGGCAGGGTCCCGCTCGCGGCGATCAGCGAGGAGGAGCTCGACAGGCTGCTCGGCTGCGTGCTCACCTACGCGGACGAGTGGTTCGACAGGGCGCTGGAGCTCGGCTTCGCCTCCTCGATCAGGCGCGAGTGGGAGTGGCGGGCCAAGCGAGGGGAGTCGCTGGCCAACCTGCGGGCCTTCGCCCGCTTCGCCGACCCGGACCGGTCGCCCTCGTAGCCCGACGACTCTGATGCCGAATCAGATGATCGGTATGCCTTCGTTGGCGTACGATCGCGATTCGTGAGCTTTGATCCCAGTATTCCTAATGTCGCGCGAATGTATGACTATTACCTCGGCGGCAAGGACAACTTCCCCGCCGATCGCGCGGCGGCGGAGAAGGTGCTGGAGATCGTTCCGCAGGTCCCCTTCATGGTGAGGGAGAACCGCGCCTTTCTAGGGCGCGCGGTCCGTTTTCTCCGGGCACAGGGCATCACCCAGTTTCTCGACATCGGCACCGGCCTGCCGACGCAGGAGAACGTGCACCAGCTGGCGGGCGAGGAGGCGAAGGTCGTCTATGTCGACAACGACCCCCAGGTTCTCGCGCACGCCCGCGCCCTGCTCCAGGACCGCCCCCATGTCCGGATCATCGACGGCGACCTACGCGAGCCCGAGCGCCTGCTCGCCGACGCCGGCGAGCACCTCGACCTCTCCAGGCCGGTCGCCGTCCTGATGGTGGCGATCGTCCACTTCATCCAGGACGACCCCAGGCCCATCATGGCGACGCTCACCTCCGCTATGGCGCCCGGCAGCTTCATGGCGCTCTCCCACGCCTGCAAGGACATCAGGCCCGAGATCGCGCCCGGCGTCGAGCGCGTCTACCAGGAGGCGTCCGCGCCGTTCACCGCACGCGGCTCCGCGGAGATCATCGCCCTGTTCGACGGGCTCGACCTGGTGGAGCCGGGGATGGTCAACCTGCCCGAGTGGCGCCCCGAGGACCCCGACCACGTCCCGTTCAGGGATTCGCCCCCGTATTTCCTGTGTGGTGTGGCACGCAAGCCCGCTCGCTAGGCTTGTCCGCATGGCGACTTTGGTGCTCGTACGGCACGGCGAGAGCGAATGGAATGTCAAGGGCCTGTTCACCGGCTGGGTGGACGCCCCCCTGTCACCCAAGGGTGAGGAGGAGGCCCGCAGGGGTGGCGAACTGCTGGTCGAGGCCGGCATCAGGCCCGACGTGGTCCACACCAGCCTGCTGACCCGCGCGATCCGCACCGCCAACCTGGCGCTCGACGCGGCCGACCTGGCCTGGCTGCCGGTCGTCCGCTCGTGGCGGCTGAACGAGCGCCACTACGGCGCGCTGCAGGGCAAGAACAAGGCCCAGACGCGCGAGGAGTTCGGCGAGGAGCAGTTCATGCTCTGGCGCCGCTCCTACGACGTGCCGCCGCCGCCCCTCGACGACGACGACGAGTACTCCCAGGCGGGCGACGCCCGCTACGCGACGCTGCCGTCGGAGCTGATGCCGAGGACCGAGTGCCTCAAGGACGTCGTCGACCGCATGCTGCCCTACTGGTACGACTCGATCGTGCCCGACCTGGTCGCGGGCCGCACGGTGCTGGTCGTCGCGCACGGCAACTCGCTGCGCGCCCTGGTCAAGCACCTCGACGGCATCTCCGACGACGACATCGCGGGGCTGAACATCCCCACGGGCATCCCGCTGCGCTACGAGCTCGACGCCGACTTCCACCCGCTCGTGCGCGGCGGCGAGTACCTCGACCCCGCGGCGGCGAAGGCGGCCATCGAGGCCGTCGCCAACCAGGGCCGCTGACGGGCCGTACGGCCGGAAGGTGGAGTCTGCTGTAGTGCGAGCTGTTCGCGCGTTACAGCAGACTGGACGGCATGCGTGAACGTTGGGACCAAGTGTGGCGCGGTAGCCGATATCTCCTGATCGGCCTGCCGACGGCGCTCGCGGCGATTCTCGTCGTGCCATTCCTCGCGGTCGGCGCGCTCTCCACCGGGCTGGGCGGCGTCGGGCTCGTGGTGTTCCCCCGGATGGTGGCGGGCCTGCGGCTGTGGGCCGAGTGGCACCGCCGCAGGGCCGCCGAGCTGCTCGGCGTCACCATCACCCCTCGGTCCGCGACCCTGGCCAAGGGCGTTGGCGCGCAGTGGCGTCAGCTGCTCGACGACAGAGGGAACAGGCGCGACCTGCGCTGGGTCCTTCAGCACATAGTGATCGGCCTCGCCGCGGGGCTGGGCGCGCTCTTCTGCGTCGGCCTTTCGGTGGGCGGCCTCGTCGCGGCCACGGCGTGGTGGATCTTCCCCGTGGACGAACCGATGACGGTTCTGCTGGCGGTCCCCGTGACGGGATGGGGCAGCGCGCTCGGTCTGGGCGCCGTGCAGATCGTGCTCGGCGGGGCGCTCACCGCGTGGGCGATGCCGCGCCTGGCGCGGTGGGAGGCCCGCGTGTGCCTGGCCGCGCTGGAGCCCTCGGCCGAGGAGCAGCTGGCCGAACGGGTCGGCGAGCTGACCGAGAGCCGCGCGGGCGTGCTCGACGCCCACGGCGCCGAACTGCGCCGCATCGAACGCGACCTGCACGACGGCACCCAGGCCAGGCTCGTGGCCATCGCG
The DNA here is from genome assembly GCF_039535395.1 of Nonomuraea roseola. Lineage (NCBI taxonomy): Bacteria > Bacillati > Actinomycetota > Actinomycetes > Streptosporangiales > Streptosporangiaceae > Nonomuraea > Nonomuraea roseola. The sequence goes on along the minus strand of NZ_BAAAXC010000015.1, from coordinate 1,942,147 downwards.
ATGCGGCTGGGCGTGGCGAGGGAGGCGCTTCCTCCCGACGAGTCGGGCACGCTCGCCAGACTGCTGCAGGAGGCGCACGAGGGGACGGAGGAGGCCATGACCGAGCTGCGCGACGTGATCCGCACGATGTACCCGCCGATCCTGGCCGACAGGGGGCTGGAGGGCGCTCTGGCCTCGCTGGCCGCGGGCTCGGCCGTACCCGCCGAGCTGGACCTGGGCGAGCTCGGCAGGCTGCCGGCCGCCGTCGAGGCGGCCGCCTACTTCATCGTGGCCGAGACGCTCACCAACGCCGCCAAGCACAGCGGGGCCACCCGCGTCGCGGTGCGGATGAGCAGGCACGACGGCAGGCTGCTCGTCGAGGTCACCGACGACGGCATCGGCGGCGCCGACGAGAGCCGCGGCACGGGCCTGGTCGGCATCCGGCGCAGGGTCGCCGCGCTCGACGGCACCGTGCTCGTCTCCAGTCCGCCCGGCGGGCCCACCGCGATCAACGTGGAGCTGCCGTGCGCGTCGTGATCGCCGAGGACAACGTCCTGCTCTCGGCAGGGCTCGAACTGCTGCTCGGCACCAAGGGCATCGACGTGGCCGCCATCGTCACCGACGCGCAGGGGCTCATGGAGGCCGTGGAGCAGCACAGACCCGACGCCGTGATCGCCGACGTCCGACTGCCGCCGACCTTCCGCGACGAGGGCATCAGGGCGGCGCTGGCGATCAGGCAGGCGCACAGGGGCATGCCGGTGCTGGTCCTGTCGCAGTACGTCGAGAAGGTGTACGCGCGCGAACTGCTCTCCGACGGCTCGGGCGGCGTCGGTTACCTGCTCAAGGACAGGGTGAGCAGGGTCGGCGAGTTCGTCGACGACCTGCGCAGGGTCGCCGACGGAGGGACCGTCATGGACCCCGAGGTCATCGCGCAGCTCATGGCCGGGGGGAACGCCGTCGACGCGCTCACCAACCGCGAGCGCGAGGTGCTCGCTCTGATGGCCCAGGGCCTCGGCAACACCGAGATCGGCAAGCGGCTCTTCGTCACCGACAACGCCGTGCACAAGCACGTCGGCAACATCTTCTCCAAGCTCGGCCTGCCGCCCTCCGACGGCGGCCACCGCAGGGTCCTCGCCGTGCTGACCTTCCTCAACAGCGCACGGTGAGCCGGCGACGGCCGCCGGACGGCCTCAGGACGGGCGGGATCCGGTGACCAGGTAGACGACGTCGCGCGCCACCCTGACCGCGTGGTCGGCGTAGCGCTCGTAGTAGCGGCCGATCAGCGTGATGTCGATCGCCGGCTCCACGCCGTGCTTCCAGTCCTTGTGCAGGATCTCCTTGAACAGCCGCCTGTGCAGCCTGTCCATCGCGTCGTCGTCATGCTCGAGCTCCATCGCCGCCTCCACGTCGCGGCTGGCAACGCAGGAGCCCGCCTTCGTGATGAGGCTCTCGGCGATCTGGCCCATCTGCACGATCGTGGAGCGGATCTCCGGCGGGATCGCCGAGTCGGGGTGGCGCAGCCTGGCCACCTTGGCCACGTGCTCGGCCAGGTCGCCCATGCGCTCCAGGTCGGTGCCCATGCGCAGCGCGGTGATGACCATGCGCAGGTCGATGGCGACGGGCTGCTGCCTGGCCATCAGTTCGTAGATGGAGGCCTCGATGTCCGCGAAGATCCGGTCGATCTCCTCGTCGTGCGAGATGACGCTCTCGGCCAGCGGCAGGTCGGCGTCGAGGAGGGCGGTGGTGGCCCTCGAGATGGCCGAGCGGACAAGCCTGGTCATTTCCACCAGCTTGTCAGTCAGCGAATCGAGTTCTTCGTGGTAGGCGTCACGCATGCCGTCACCGTACGTGTCACGCGATGAACGAACCCCGACCGAGAGATGAACTTTCCGGGAAAGGCCCCGTTCATGCCCTGGTGAGGGGTCTGTAAGCCCGAAAAGGCCGCCTACCATCGAGTCGTAGGACTCAGGAAGGATGCGCATGGGTGAGATGGCCATGAGCTTTGCGGCTTTGGCCGGATTCGTCGTCGGGGCTGTCGCTGTCCTGTTCTACCGGAACCAGATCGAGATTCCGGGCAAGGCCGACGCAGCAGATGACGCGGAGACCGGCGCCCTTCCGCAGGGCGTAGCCTCCGTTCTGGCCGTACTGCCCTCCTCCGCGGTGGTGCTGGACGCTCACGACCGCGTCCTGCGCGCCAGCTCGGCCGCGAGGGCCTTCGGTTTAGTGAAGGGTGACCGGATGATGGCCGCCGAGCTCCTCGCGCTGGCCAGGCAGGTACGGCGCGACGGTGAGATCCGCGAGAGCGAGATCGACGTCGCGGGACACAAGTTCGGCCAGGAGGTCACGAACTTCGCGGTGCGCGTGGCGCCCCTCGGCTCCCACGGCCAGGTGCTCGTGCTCGCGGAGGACCAGACCGAGCGGCGCAGGGTCGAGGCCGTCCGCCGCGACTTCGTCGCCAACGTCAGCCACGAGCTCAAGACCCCGGTGGGCGCGCTCAGCCTGCTCGCCGAGACGATCCAGGACGCGGCCGACGACCCCGAGGCGGTCACCCGCTTCGCGGGCAGGATGCAGCACGAGGCGGCGAGGCTCACCTACCTGGTGCAGGACCTCATCACGCTGTCGAGGATCCAGGGCGCCGAGCCCATCCCGACGCCGGGACAGGTCCCGATCGACGAGGCGGTCCACGACGCGATCGACCACTGCAACACCAAGGCCCTCGCCAAGGACATCACGCTGGTGGCGGGCGGCACCGAGGGGCTGCGCATCTGGGGCGACGACGAACTGCTCGTCACCGCGCTGCGCAACCTCATCGACAACGCCATCGCCTACAGCCCGGAGCACACCAGGGTCGTGGTCAGCGCCAGGCCCGCGGGCGACTCGGTCGAGATCAGCGTGAGCGACCAGGGCATCGGCATCCCCGAGGAGTCGCTGGAGCGCATCTTCGAGAGGTTCTTCAGGGTCGACGCGGCCAGGTCCCGCGCGACCGGTGGCACCGGCCTCGGCCTCGCCATCGTCAAGCACGTCGCCGTGGCGCACGCGGGCGAGGTGAGCGTGTGGAGCAAGGAGGGTTCGGGCTCCACCTTCACGCTGCGCCTGCCGGCGTTCGGCGGCTCCGCCGTACCCGTCCAACGCTCCCTGGAGGCCGCCAATGGCTGAGCGGCGCGAAGCCAACACCAACCAGCTCACGCTTCGGGTCGCGAACCCGACTAAGGAGGGATTGTGACCCGCGTTCTCGTCGTGGAGGACGAGGAGTCGTTCTCCGACGCCCTGTCCTACATGTTGCGCAAGGAGGGGTTCGAGGTCTCGGTCGCGACGACCGGACCCGAGGCGCTCGACACCTTCGACCGCAACGGCGCCGACCTGGTGCTGCTCGACCTGATGTTGCCGGGGCTGCCCGGCACCGAGGTCTGCCGCTCGCTGCGGCAGCGCTCCAAGGTGCCCGTCATCATGCTGACCGCCAAGGACAGCGAGATCGACAAGGTGGTCGGCCTCGAGCTGGGCGCCGACGACTACGTCACCAAGCCGTTCTCCTCCAGGGAGCTCGTCGCCCGCATCCGCGCGGTGCTGCGGCGGCAGGGGGACACGGTGGAGGAGCTGGAGTCGGCGGTGCTGGCGGCCGGGCCCGTCAGGATGGACGTGGACAGGCACATCGTGGCCGTGCGCGGTGAGCAGGTGCAGCTGCCGTTGAAGGAGTTCGAGCTCCTCGAGGTGCTGCTGCGCAACGCGGGCAGGGTGCTGACCCGTGGCCAGCTCATCGACAGGGTCTGGGGCGCCGACTACGTGGGCGACACCAAGACGCTCGACGTGCACGTCAAGCGGCTGCGCGCCAAGGTCGAGGCCGATCCTTCCAACCCCCGCTGCATCCTGACCGTGCGTGGCCTGGGCTACAAGTTCGACCCCGTCGAGGACTGACGCCACACCGAAAACCCCGCCTGCCGTACGGCAGGCGGGGTTTCGCTGTTCCAGGGGCCTGAGGGGCCTGAGGGGCCTGAGGGGGCCCTCTCACGTCTCGCCGTGACGGCGGGGACCGGAGTCCCGCCCGGGGCCCGCCCGCGCCGGACGGGCACCCTGCGGGGACGGAGGCGCCGATCGGGCGTGCCGTACGGGAAGGGCACGGAAAGCCCCCTGCCGTACGAGGAGGGGCACGGAGAGTCCCCCGTCGTGCGGGAAGGGCGTGGAGAGCGCCCTCTGCCGTGCGGGGAGGGCGCGGACGGCGCCCTCGTCGTGCGGAGAGGCGCGGACGGCGCCCCCTGTCGTGAGGGGAGGGCGCGGACGGCGCCCTCTGTCGTGTGGAGAGGCGCGGAGAGCGCCCCTCCGAACGGAAAGCGGCGTCAGTGACCCGACTCGGCGGCGGTCGTCGCGGACGGCGTCGGCGTGGGCGGAGCGGGGGTGGCGCCGGGAGCCATGGGATAGGCCATGTACTCACGGCTGCGGGTGATCACGGGCACCGTGACGGGCACCACGCCCGCGTTGGCGAACTGCAGGTCGAGCTTGACGCTCTCGCCGCCGCTCAGCGGCTTGGTGAGGCCCTCGATCATGATCTGGGGCGTGGGCTTGCCGGTGTTCACGCCCTGGTTGCTCGGCAGCGCGATCGGGGCGGCGAGCTTCACGTTGCCGAGCCCCTCGGCGACGACGCCCACGAGCTGGTCGGCCGCGCCGTTGGTGTTGACGAAGTGGAGGTAGACGGGGGCGGAGCCGCCCTGAGCGAGCTTGGCGCCCGAGTCGGGGCCGAGCACGAACGCCTGGGGGATCTTGATGCCGCGCGTGCCGTAGGAGCCGTCCTGGATGAGTGCGGCGGCCTCGTTCGGGGCATAGGGCTTGTTGGTGTTGGCGTCGAATCCGGCGGCGCAGCCGGCCAGTACCGGTGCGGCAAGGAACGCAGCGGCGGCGATAATCCAGCGACGGCTGGTCACGGGCGGGTTCTCCTTATGGCACGCGTGCGAGTTGGGGCAGCGCCTACCTTATCCATCCGCCTTCATGGTCATATCCGCGCCCCCGCAGGTCATTCGGTATGTCAGACTCTGTGATTCACAGAGTTGAACGGTTGTCAAGTGGTAATATGCGCCTTTGACCTGCAGTTATGGTGATTTCACTGTTCCGGGAGGCTGTGAACGCGTGGTACCCTGGAGTACAGCGGAAGGGGTACTTGTCACATGACTTTCCAGGTCGGCGACACTGTCGTCTACCCCCACCACGGGGCTGCACGGATCGAAGAAATCACGACCCGGACCATCAAGGGTGTGGAAAAGACCTACCTGGTTCTCAAGGTCGACAAGGGCGACCTTACCGTCCAGGTGCCTGCGGAGAACGCGGAACTTGTTGGTGTGCGCGATGTCGTTGGCCAGGAAGGCCTTGAGCGCGTTTTCGACGTTCTGCGCATGCCCCACACCGAGGAGCCGACCAACTGGTCGCGGCGTTACAAGGCAAATCTTGAAAAGCTCGCGTCGGGTGATGTCAACAAGGTCGCCGAAGTCGTTCGGGACCTCTGGCGTCGTGACCGCGAGCGCGGCCTGTCGGCGGGCGAGAAGCGCATGCTCGCCAAGGCCCGTCAGATACTGGTGAGCGAGCTGGCTCTCGCGGAGAAGACCAACGAGGACAAGGCCGAGGCCCTGCTCGACGAGGTTCTCAACTCCTGAACACGAATCTGCCACGGGTGGGCGTCGGAGTCGACGTCCACCCGTTCGCGTCTGGCCGTGAGCTCCATCTGGCCGGCCTCCACTGGCCGGGCGAGACAGGGCTCGAGGGCCACTCCGACGGCGACGCCGCCGCTCATGCCGCCTGTGACGCGCTGCTGTCCGCAGCGGGCCTCGGCGACCTGGGCGGCCTGTTCGGCACGTCCGATCCACGATGGGCAGGCGCCACCGGCGTCGCGCTGCTGGAGGAGAGCGCCCGCGTGGTGCGCGCCGCCGGCTTCGAGATCGGCAACGTGGCCATCCAGGTGGTCGGCAACAGGCCCAAGCTGGCGCCGCGCCGTACCGAGGCGGAGAAGGCGCTGAGTGCTGCCGTGGGCGCGTCCGTGAGCGTCAGCGCCACCACCACCGACGGGCTCGGCCTGACCGGGCGGGGCGAGGGCATCGCGGCGTTCGCGACCGCGCTCGTCGTCGCCAGGACAACCGATACGGGCTCTGGCGCGTCTTTCTAGCGAGGGGTAGTCCCGGCGGGTGGTGCCTAGCCCGCCATGCCACCGAGGGCGACGGTCCGTCACTGGCGCGGTACGGACCGTCGCCTTTGGCGTGCGTAAGCTGCGACGATGTCGGGTATGTCCAGTTCTGACATGTCATCGTCACGGGGGGAGACTGACATGATCGGTGCGATCATTTCCGCGATCGTCTTCGGCATCATCATCGGCGCGATCGCGAGGCTCATCGTGCCCGGCAAGCAGGACATGTCGATCGCCATGACCTGGGTGGTGGGCGTCGTAGGCGCGCTCCTCGGCACCTTCGTGGCCTACCTGCTCGGAGTGAGCGAGACGCGGGGCATCAACTGGATCCAGCACGGCCTGCAGATCCTCTTCGCGGTCATAGGAGTGTTCATCCTCGCGCGGGCCCAGATGAGCAGGGGTACACGCTGACCTGCGTCTTCGGCATGGACGCGATAATCGCGGTGTAGAGGGGTAATCCACTCCCGTGAGAAGTGAAGATCTCACTCTCACGGGGAGGTTCTCATGACAATCGCATCCATCCTCGGCGCCATCGTCATCGGTGCCGTCATCGGCGCGATCGGTCGTCTTCTGCTTCCCGGCAGGCAGGCCATCGGCTGGATCCTGACCATCGTGGTCGGCATCGTGGCGGCACTGATCGGCACCGCTCTCGCCCAGGTCCTGGGCGTACAGACGACCCCTGGCATCGACTGGATCGAACTGGTGATGCAGGTCGTCCTGGCCATTGTCGGCGTGGGCATTGTGGCGGGTCTCCGTCGCGGCACGAGCGTTTAGGCGGCAGGAGGCTCCTCTCAGCCTCGCCGAACCTCGGGGTGTGAGGCGTTCGCGCGCTGAGACGGAGGCTGCCGCCGTACAGCAGTAAGGGTTCGTTTCCCGTTCCCTCTTCAGCAGCATCCCTCAGGGAGACGGACCTCTAGGCCATCAGATCGCCGGTGCGCTGAGCGCACCGGCGATCGTGGCTTTGCAGGCGGTCTTCGGGCGGGGGAGCGGCTCGTACGGCGGCCGCCCACCGCGGCCCCCTCTCCGCCGCCCCTGCGCCCCCTCTCGGCGGGCGCGGGCTCGAGGGTCACTCCTCCTCGGGAGGGCGTGGGGTGCTGCGCAGGCGTCCTGAGGGGGCGTCGGCGTACGGCGCGTCGTGCTCGCCGGCGAAGTCCCCGGTGGACGGAGAGGAGGGCTCCGCAGCACGATCCGGTGCCGGAGGTTCACCGGCGAGCTTCGAGTGAGGTTCACCGGCGTCCTGCGGCGCTGTGGGATCCCCGGTGTGATGCGGGCCGGCTTGGGCGGGGCCGTGCGTGGGCTCGCTCTCGTCGGCCGCCTCGGGGCCGTGGCCGGGGTCGGGGCCGTCGGCCGCGGCGAACGTCTTCTGCGGGTTCGGGGTGCGGTCGGTGATGACGCGGACGGGCTGGGTGTCGGCGTCGCGGTTGGCGTCGGGGCGGGGGTGGACGAGCACGTCGGCGGGCGCGGTCCTGCGCAGATCCCCCCAGCGAACGGGCCGCCGCCGCTCGGGCGCGGGTTCGGGCTCAGGCGTGGGCGCGGGCTCGGCTTCGGGGGCGGGCGCTGCTTCGGCGACTTGGGGGGCGGCCGATGGCTCCTGGGCTTCCGGGTGCGCGACCGCCGAGGGGATGTGGTGCGGCGCCGTGTCACCCGACGAGGGGAGGTGATGTGGGGCCGTGTCGTCCTGCGAGAGAGGGTGGTGCGGCGCGGTGTCGTCCTCCGGGGCCTCCCAGGTCACCGGCGCGCTCTCCTCCAGCCGCATCTCCTCCCTGCGAGCCTCCTCCCGCAGTCGAGCCTCCTCCGCGGCGACCTCCCGCAGCCGAGCCTCCTCAGCCTCGGCCCGGAGAGCCTCTGCCTGGAGAGCTTCCGCGCGGATCTCCTCCGCGCGGATCTCCTCCGCCTGAGCCTCCTCCGCCTGAGCCTTGTCCCTGCGGGCGTCCTCCGCGCGGGCCTCCTCGGCGGCGCGAGCCGCCCCTACGGGGTCCTCTGCTCGGACGGGGTCGCCCACGGCAGCGTCCGTTGGGTAGGCGTCCGTTGGGTAGGCGTCCGTTGGGTCGGCCTCCGTTGGGTGGCCTGCCGTCGGGTGGGTCTCCGCCACGCCGGGAGCGCCTGCGGGCGCCTGGGCCAAGGGGTCGGGGCCAGGGCGTGGCGCCTGGTCCAGGGGGTCGGGGTCCGGGCGTGGCTCGGGTACGGCGCGCCGCTCCTCCTCGACCCTCCTGTGTGACTCGGCCTCCCAACGGGCGACACGCTCCGACACCGGGATGGAGGGCTCGGGGATCGAGGGCAGCTGCGACACCGGCGGCGTCTCCGGGGCGGGGGTGGGCCCGATCACCGGGGTCGGCTCGGGCTCCTGCTCGGCCGAGCCGGTCAGGGGAGGCGCCTCACGATGTCCGCGGAAGGGCACGATGTCGGGCTCCGCCGTACCGCCTGGCTCGTCGGGGGCCGCGCGGCGCGTCTGCACGTGTTTGATCAACACCAGCCACAGCCACAGCGCCACCGCCAGCAGCACCCACGGCGTGACCGCCACGCCCACCGCCACCGGCTGGGCGGGCAGGCGGGTGAGGCCGCCGACCGCGGCGAGCACGTTGACGGTGGCGGCGGCCACGATGAGCAGCACCAGCACGACGGCCGCCTGGGCGCGCACGAGCAGTCGCCCCGAGCGCAGCAGCAGCACGCTGATCAGCGCGACCACCAGCAGGGCGTCGAAGCCCGCGGGGTAGAGATAGGCGAGGTCGGCGCGGGCCGTACCGAGAACGGCGAGGGCGCGCAGGTCGTCGAAGGAGAGGACACAGGCGGCGGCGGTCAGGCCCGCGACGGCGAGCCCGGCGAGCGCGATGCCGATGCGGCGCAGAGCGGAGGGGGGAGTCACATCCATGGCGGGTTCGAGCCTACAGAACAATGGTGTTCATGAACGAGGACGTACGCAAGCTGTTCGACGCCGCCAACTACGCCACAGTGACGAGCATCAACCCCGACGGCGGGCCGCAGTCGAGCGTGGTGTGGGTGCGGACCGACGGGGACGACATCCTGTTCTCCACGGTGAAGGGACGGCGCAAGCCGCGTAACTTCGCGCGCGACCCCAGGGCCAGCATTCTCGTCATCGACCCCGCCAACCCGTTCAGGTACGCCGAGGTGCGTGGCCGCGTGGTCATGGAGGACGACCCCACCGGCGAGCTGATCCAGGAGCTCTCGCACAAGTACACGGGCAAGCCGTGGGAGGACATGCCCGGCAACGAGCGCTTGATCGTACGCATCCGTGCCGAGAAGGTGACTCTCAGGGGCTGATTCTTCGGCATGTGAGGCGGGGTGAGGCGTTAGCCTTGCGTTCGTGAGCCTGCACCTATACGACACCAGCACGCGCGCCATCCGTGAATTCGTTCCGGTCGAAGCCGGCCGGGCGTCGATTTACCTGTGTGGGGCCACCGTGCAGGCGCCTCCGCACATCGGGCACATCCGCTCCGGTGTGAACTTCGACGTGCTCAGGCGCTGGATGACGCGTTCCGGCTACGACGTGACGTTCTGCCGGAACGTGACCGACATCGACGACAAGATCATTCGGGTGGCCGCGGCCGAGGGCGTGCCGTGGTTCGTCGTCGCCGAGCGCAACCAGCGCGCCTTCGCCTGGGCGTACGACACGCTTGGCTGCCTGCCGCCGACCGTCGAGCCGCGAGCGACCGGGCACGTGCCCGAGATGGTCACGCTCATGCAGCGCCTCATCGAGCGCGGCCACGCCTACGCCTCGGGCGGCGACGTCTACTTCAACGTCCAGTCCTACGCCTCCGAGTACGGCAAGCTGTCCAACCAGAAGCTCGAGAACATGCGCGCCGCTGGCGACACCGACGACGAGTCGTGCAAGCGCGACCCGCGCGACTTCGCGCTGTGGAAGGGCGAGAAGCCCGGCGAGCCGATCTGGCCCACGCCGTGGGGGCCGGGCCGTCCCGGCTGGCACCTGGAGTGCTCGGCCATGGCCACCAAGTACCTCGGCTCCACCTTCGACATCCACGGCGGCGGGCTCGACCTGATCTTCCCGCACCACGAGAACGAGATCGCGCAGTCGCAGGCGGCCGGCGACGGGTTCGCCCGCTACTGGATGCACAACGGCATGCTCAAGATCGGCGCCGAGAAGATGAGCAAGTCGCTCGGCAACTCGCTGCTGATCCCCGACCTGCTGGAGCGGGTCAGGCCGGTGGAGCTGCGCTACTACCTGGCGGCGCCGCACTACCGCTCCTCGATCGACTACTCCGAGGAGGCGCTGCTCGAGGCGGCCGCCGCCTACCAGCGCATCGAGGGATTCGTCACACGGGCGGCCGAGGTCATCCACGACGTCGACGCCGACGCGCCCCTGCCCCAGGCCTTCGTCGACGCCCTCGACGACGACCTGGGCACCCCCCAGGCCCTCGCGGTCATCCACGAGGTGGTGCGCGAGGGCAACGTGGCGCTGGCGCGCGGCGACAAGGAGGCCGTGGCCAGGCTGCTGGCCGAGACCCAGACCATGCTCGACGTCCTGGGCCTCGACCCCCGTTCGCCGCAGTGGCGCACGGGCGACTCCGGCCTTCGTCCCGTGGTCGACGCGCTCGTCAAGGTTGCCCTCGACCAGCGCGCCCTGGCCAGGGCGCGCAAGGACTTCGCGGCCGCCGACGCGATCAGGGACGGGCTCACCGCAGCGGGCGTCACAGTCGAGGACACTCCGCACGGGGCGCGATGGGAGTTGTCCCGCTAGTACCCTTGGTTGCATGGCAGCAGGTGGAAGAGCGTCGGGCAGGCCCTCCAAGAAGAAGGGACCGGCCAAGGGCACAGGTGGCAACGTACGCCGGTCCCTGGAAGGCAAGGGCGCGACTCCGCCTGCGCACATGAGGCACTGGTACAAGGACAAGGCCCGCGGTGAGCGCATCGCCCGCGAGGATCGGGGCGGAGCCTCCTCCAAGGCTCCGGTACGGCAGAAGCGCTCCGAGGACGCGCCCGAGTACATCGGCGGGCGCAACCCGGTCCTCGAGGCGCTTGTGGCGGGCGTCCCCGCCAACGCGCTCTACGTCGCCCAGCGCATCGACAACGACGACCGCGTCCGCGAGGCCATCAAGGTCGCCGCGGACAACGGCGTCGCGCTGCTCGAGGTCAGCCGCGACAAGCTCGACCGGCTCACCGAGGGCGCCGTCCACCAGGGCGTCGCCCTGCAGATCCCGGCCTACTCCTACGCGCACCCCTCCGAGCTCATCGAGATCGCGCACGACGCCGCCGAGGTCCCGCTGATCGTCGCGCTCGACGGCGTCACCGACCCGCGCAACCTGGGCGCCATCGCCCGCTCGGCCACGGCCTTCGGCGCGCACGGGATGCTCATCCCCTCGCGCAGGGCGGCCGGCGTCACCGGCGGCGCCTGGAAGACCTCGGCGGGCGCCCTCGCCAACCTCCGCGTCGCCCGCGCGTCCAACCTGACGGCCGCGCTGCGCGAGTACCGCGAGGCGGGCCTGTTCGTGGTGGGCCTGGACGGCGCGGGCCGCGTCGACATCGACGAGGTGGAGCTCCTGCAGGAGCCTCTCGTCGTGGTGGTCGGGTCTGAGGGGAAGGGGCTGTCGCGGTTGGTGAGCGAACAGTGCGACGTGGTGGCCCGCATCCCGATGCATGCGGCGGCGGAGTCGCTCAATGCAGGGGTGGCGGCTGGGGTGACGTTGTACGAGGTCGCTCGTCATCGGCGGCGGTAGCGTCTAGACTGTTGGGCCGTGCCGACGTAGCTCAATCGGCAGAGCATCTGTCTTGTAAACAGAAGGTCAGGGGTTCGATTCCCCTCGTCGGCTCCGAGTAGTGAAGCCCCTGAACAGGGAGTCCTTGTTCAGGGGCTTCTCGTTTGTCCGGACAATCTGGCGATCTTGCTAACGCCCCTGCTAACGGCTCCTCCTGGAGGTGGCCGGAGCGGTGCGCATGGCAGCTAAGGGTCACCTCGAACGAGCCGTGGATAAGTGCACAATTCCCAAACGTGGGGATCGCGAAGGTCCTAAGCTTTCATGCGTCCGTCGAGTCGCCATCTCCTCGCGCAGTAATGACCCAGCGGAGCGACTGGCATGGCCAGTTCCACTCCGCGCGTCAGAAGGAGGAGCATGTCTAGGCGCGGACGAAAGAAGCAGCTCAACCGGATCGAGTGGGTCTCGCACGGTGTGCGAGCCATCTTGATCATTATCGACTGGCTGCTAAAGAGGTAGGGCCCGGTGGAAGAGTGACCACCAGGCCCTAGAGCAACGGATGCCCGCCTAAGAGGCTCAAATCAAGGGCGGGCATCTGCTTGCGTGGCAGGTTCACAGGTAACCATGCTCCGCATCATCGTAGCGGCGTCACCCGACTTTTGGCCGACTTTTGGCAGCGGCGAAAAGTCGGCCAAAAGTCGATGACTACAACCGGGGAACGCACGCGCTTCTGCGCTGAGTGCCACAGTAGGTATCCGTGTACTAACGGGCCTCTTCAACCATGCTGGCGAAGACGTTGGCGGATGCGGTGGCTTGCTCATGGACGACATGAGCGTAGACGCGGAGGGTGATGGCGGGATCCGCGTGGCCGAGGCGAGCAGCGACGACATGAACAGGGACGCTGGCTAGAAGCAGGGTCGTCGCGTGGATGTGCCGGAGGTCGTGAAGCCGGGCGTGGGGGAGCGGCGTCTTCGAATGCTGCTTGTTGAAAGCGGCGATGAGCTTCGGCATGAGTGAGCTGGGCGTATCGGGGAAGAGCGGGTCTCCCCATCCAGTCGTGAAGACATAGGCGCCCCCGCCCCTCCACTCCGGGCCGAGCTTGAGGCGTTCCTCGTCCTGACGGGCGCGGTGGGCCTTGAGAACCTTGACGGTGCCGTGATCCAGGGACACGACGCGCGAGCGCCCGCTCTTCGTGGTTCCCTCGACCCGTTGCCGGTCGATCACGGCCGCTGAGCCAGTGATATGGATCTGGGGCGTCTCCAGGTCGACGTCGGACCAGCGCAGGTTGAGCAGTTCCCCGCGTCGAGCGCCGGTGTAGGCGGCCAGGTGGAAGAAGGCGAACAGCCGGTGTTCCGCTGCGGAAGCGAGGAACTCGCGAAGCTGGCCTGGGGTCCAGATCATGCCAGGCTCCGTTACCTGGGCACGGCTGACGGGCACCACGTCACTGGTGCCACGTGTGATCGCCGCTGTGGTGGTGTGCACATGCGTGATCACGACGGCGACGATCCAAGAACGGCGAGCGGAGACGGAACAGCGGCATCGGCGGAGTGAGTACATCACCTATCTCCGCGAGTCCGTCCCGTTGGCGGTGCCTGCTATCGTCCCGGATCGCCGGCTGGTCAGGACATTGCCTCTCGCCGACCGCACCACGGAACTCGGCTACGCCAAGGATCGAGAGAGCGAAGCCGACGTGCTCATCCGTATCACCGACAACGAGGATCCACGTCGGGCATGTGCGGCGTGGAGTCGGGAAGATGCCAAGCCCGGTTGTGAAAGGCTCGCGGCGGATCGTTGGCTTTGGCGGCATGAGTCGAACGGCAGGATGGTGCTGTTCTCCAAGGTCGGGCATCGGCTGGTCGAGGTCGGCTCAGTGATGCTGACCCTCGACGAGGCCCTTGTCGCAGAGAGCAAGCTGCGCGCCGTCAGCGCCGAATACCTTGCCGACGTCGGCGACTGAGCAGCGTGACGTCACCCAGCGGCTTCACGCGCCAGGATCGCGGCCTCGACCGAATGTACGGCAGCCATGATGCACGGGGTCGAGACGGTGATTGATCTACTGACCAGGTGGTCCGGGCCATAGCGGGAGTGAATTTCGGACAGCCGGTCCGCCATGTTGAGGTGTTGGCCGTCGGGACCGGTGGTCATGTCGCAGAAGGTCATCATGCCGAAAGCGAGAGCGCCGCCTAACTGGCGAAGACAAGCCGTACATCGGCTGCGTAAAGGCGTTCCCTCACCGTGTGGACGGCGGACAGGATGCACGGGGTTGCCTTCTGGATGGTGCCGGTGACCAGATGCTCGGGGCCGGAGCGGCTGCTGATCTCGGCCAGCCGGTCCTCTACCTTTACCGGGGCGCCGTCGGGGCTGGTGGTCATGTCGCAGAAGGTGAGCGCCTCGACCAGGTCGGGACGCTCCATCGGGAACTCGCGCTCCAGGATGTCGAGCAGACCGCGGTCTTCGGCCTCGATGGCGGCGCAGGTGTGGTGGGCGACCAGCTTGCACAGCAGCTCGTCGGCGCCGTGAACGTCGCGCAAGTAGCGCGCGCCGTCGATCGGGTGGAACCCGGTGTCAACGAGGTCGGGGGCGTAGCCGATGTCGTGCAGCCAGGCGGACATGGCCAGGAGTTCGGCGTCCTCGCCGAGGATGAGGGCGATCTCTTCGCCTCGTGTGCCGACCCCGCGCGAGTGCTCCCAACGGCGGGGCAGCGGACGCTCCAGCAGCTGGTTGGCCAGGCCTCGCGCCCAGGCAACGTGTCTCATGCTGTTCACGATAGGCAGGGGGCCCGGAGGGGAAGCTAGTGGATGAGTTTGGGACGTCCCGGGACGTCCCAAACTTACCCTTCGCTGACGAACCGGCCCTTGCCCGGGTGGGTGATGACGAGGCCCTCGCGCTCCAGCACCGCTAGCGCCTGCCGCACGGTGTTACGTGAGGCGTCGTAGCGCCGCCGTAACTCGCTCTCACTCGGTACGGCGGCGCCGGGCGCGAGGGCCCCAGAGGTGATCTGGCCGCGAAGGTCGGTGGCGATCTCTTGATAGCGGTACGGCGCGGCCCGTGTGCCCGACACCATGCGTCCCTTGGCCGGGATGGTCACGATCAGGCCCTCGGCCTCCAGGACGGCCAGGCCGCGCCGAGCGGTGTTGCGGGCGACGCCGAATTCGGTGCACAACTCCGCCTCAGACGGCAGCGTGCCCGTCGGGTACTCGCCCGCGGTGATGCGCTCCCGAAGCACATCGGCGATCTGGCAGTAGACCCGCCAGCCGGTCTTCGCGCATGCTCACGGCATCAGGAACGATGAGCGTTGGCGATCTTGCTGAGGTCGACGCCGATCTCTCCTTGCTCGCCCTCGTTCCAGCCGTCCGCGACGACTTCCGCCAGGCGCTCAACGGCGGCAGCAGACGCAGGCAGGTCACCCGCTCATCCTGCTGGTCACCCCAGTAGAACCAGCAGAACGCCAGGTGCACGAAGACGCGGCGGGTCCGGAACCGACTGTCGACGACATCCAGGCCGGGCCGTCCGCCTTCGGCGATGACGAGGACCGCCGGGATCGTGCGAGCGCGCAACTCGTCGCGCAGGGCCGTCAACAGTCGCTCTTGGTAGACGAGCTGGTCGGGGCGGGTGTTCACCATCGGGCCTGTCCCTTCGACGTGGTGGGGCTTGTCCGTCGAGGGTCTCCAGAGGTTAGGAATCTCTACACCGCAACTCTGGGACGTCTAGGGACGTCTCGTGTTGGCGTCCCTGGCAACAGGCGGTTTTGCTTGAGGAGCGGACCGGATGAACCAGCACCTGCGTTACGCGCTCGCCAATGCCAGGCTCCAGGCGACCGATCTTGCAGCGCGCCTGGCTGTGGACCCCAAGACGGTGGAGCGGTGGCTGCAAGGCCGTGTTCCCTATCCGCGACATCGGTGGGCCGTGGCCGACGTTCTCCAAGTGGACGAAGCCGACCTATGGCCGGAGGTAGCCGGGTACCGCCGAACGATCTCCAGCGATATTCAAGCGGTGTATCCGCACCGTCACGCCGTACCGCAAGCGGTGTGGCGACAGCACTTCGCCAGCGCAGTCAGGGAGATCGACATCCTGACCTACAGCGGGCTATTTCTCGCCGAGGACACCAGCCTCATGCTGACGATCGCTCAGCGGGCCCGCGTGGGGGTAAAAGTACGCGTGCTCCTGGGCGATCCTGACAGCCCGGAGGTTGCAGCCCGAGGGGCGGACGAGCACATCGGTCCCGACGTTATGGCGGCCAGAACCAGGAACGCGCTCATGCTCTACCAGCCTCTCCATGACGTCCCCGGCGTCGAGGTCCGCCTCCACGGGACGGTTCTGTACAACTCCATCTACCGGGCCGACAACCAGATCCTCGTCAACACCCACGCGTATGGCATCTCAGCTGCCCAAGCCCCGGTCACGCATCTTCAGTCAGGCACCGAAGCCGGCACTGCGGCTGTCTACCTGAGCAGCTTCGAACGCGTATGGACCAGCGCCAGGCCGCATCCCCTCAAGATCACCGATCAATGACCACGTGTGAAAGCAACCTATCTACACGTCATCAAGGCAGTCCGCCTACGGCGTCCTGCGCGTCGGGCGCTCGCTGGCCGCGCTGCGGCTCTCCGGCCGGTCGCGGCCAGCACCGCCCACGCGGAGAGGCCGTCAGTCGTATGCTGGCCCAGACTGCCCCAGAGGCCGCACTTCTTCGAAGGAGCCAGATTGGACTCATTCGATATCGGACGACTGACGGATTTTGACTTTGAGATGCTCTGCAAAGACATTTTCGAATCAAAATTTGGGGTTCATCTTGAAATATTTTCACCCGGCCCCGACGGTGGAATTGACCTTCGCCTAAAGAGTTCTCCACAGACTCTTGAACTAGTAATTCAATGCAAGCACTGGGTGTCATCTGACGCGAGTTCGCTAGTAAGCCATATCAAGAACCGAGAACTTCCAAAGATACAATCTCTCAAACCGCAGCGCTATATTCTCGCGACTTCGTCCCGGATGTCTCGAAGCATGAAGGACAAGCTCGCAGATCTGCTCCATCCATATGTGCACGGCCCTGGAGACATATTCGGCATAGAAGATGTCGTGAGCGAGCTACGGAATAATCCGACTTTGGTCCAGCGCCACTTTCGCCTATGGCTAAGCAGTACCGCGGTCTTGCAATCAATCCTTAATCGCGACACGCTCGCGCGGTCCGCGCACCTCGGAGAAGATATTGCAGAGTCCGCGAAAACATTTGCTACGAGCGACGTCTTTAGTCGATCGGCTACCGTTCTCGAACGGCATCACTTCTGTCTGATAACTGGCATGCCAGGCATCGGGAAAACCACTCTTGCGCATATGCTAATCGCGGCGTATATGCAGGAGGGTTATCAGGTTGCGGAAATCAGCAGAAGCGTGGATGAGATATATGCCGTTTGGGACGATAGTGCTCCCCAAGTTTTTTACTATGATGACTTCTTGGGCAGCAGTATACTTGCCGATGGCCTATCCAAGAATGAAGACAACCGTTTGCTACGGCTCATAGAGCGTGTCCATCGATTCTCCAATAAGCGCCTAATTCTCACGACTCGTGAATATCTCCTTCAGCAAGCGCGCCTAGAATACGAGCGTGTTGCACTATATGATTTCGACCCGGCCAGTTGCGCAATCTCATTGGACGACTACACCGATGAGGTGCGGGCAAGGATTTTCTACAACCATTTGTATTTCTCCGGGCTAAGTGCGGCGGAGCGGGCAAATCTCGGAAGCGAGCAGACCTACAAAGAGATCTTAGACCACCACAACTTCAATCCACGTCTAATTCAACAGAGCTTGGCCGTCTCGAAAACCCTCAGCGAGGATGGCCGAACCGCTTCCGCCAGGCTGCGGAGAACGCTGGATAGGCCCGATTTGCTGTGGGATCATATCATAAATAACCAGCTGGAGCCGGACTGTGCAATTCTTCTGAGCGTGCTCCTCACCTTGAAGCAACCAGTCGCCCTTTCAGAGCTGGAAAGTTCCTTCACCGCCTGCACTACCATGCTCGGGAACGTAGCCAACTCGCGCGCCTTCACCAAAGCGTTAAAGCTTCTAAATGGGACCATGATTAAATCCCCAAGTGTCGAATCCGACTCTTGGGTCGAGTTTCACAACCCATCCATTAGGGACTATATGCAGGGCTACGTTAAGCGTAGTCCATTGGTAATTGATGCCCTCCTGAAATGCGCAGAGTACTTTGAGCAGATTTCCGCGATCTACAGCATCGCGCAGGTGCGGTTTGTGGAGTCCCGCCCCGACTTTCTCACGCCCCATCTTTCTGAGCTAGTCGCTGCGTGTATGAGAACTATGAAAAAGCCGCCAACCTTGTGGCATGGCCTTCTCACTGGAAATCAAGAAGACGAGGAGCTCCTTGGTAACGCGGTCACGGCACTTGAGATCGCACATTACTACAATTTGGAAGAACTGGCCGACTGGATCGGTGCGTCAATTATCGAGCTAGAGGCTATCAACCTTTCCGCCTGGGAATTAAGCTCGATCGATAAGGTTTGCGAATATCTAAACGTAGCGATATTGCTTGAAGAAAATCACTGGGAGGCGCCGAAGGTTCTCGAAACCATGAGAATGCTTTCTGACTCAATGGATAAATGGATCAGGCGAGAGTGTGTTGAAAACTGGTCAGGTGCACTGTACGCACAAGATCTGATAGATCAACATGATCTATATTACTTTATAAGACTCGATACCCCCGAAGTCGTTGAGACTGTTCTGCGGACGATTGCTCAGCAGTGGATTGATGCTATCAACACTCCTCGGTCAGTCACCCTGCTTGAAGATGTTTATCCCGACGAGGTGATGAAATACATTGAATCCTATGACAATCCTGCGGATTTTTTCACGGGACTAGAGGAGGCAAAACGTAGAGCTGTTGAGCTCGATTTGCTACCTGCTTCAACTGATGGCCCAAGCAAGGGAACCGCTCAAGCAAGGAAATCGGGTGCATCCATAATCCATGCAATGATGAACTCCATAAACGAAAGATCTGACAGCGACGAGGTGGAGAGGTGAGGTGCCAAAACTCGGTTGAGTGTTGGCAGGAACTCTCTGATCTCCCTGAGGTGGATTGCCGTGAAGACTGCCGCGCCGCTTCCGGTGCTCGGGCCTGACGGCCCTGCGCTCCGGGTCGGCTTGCCATCGGATGATGTGGTGACCGTAGCTAGGCGGACGACGCGGGACATGTGCGGGATGTTCAAACTTGCCGAACGAGATCATCACTGTGTTTCGTGCAGGTCAGCCTGGGCGAAGTGTCCATCCATCCCACTCTCTCCTTAGAGCGGTGTTGTTCGCTGCACCGACGAACGGGGTTGAGACCGTGACGATCACCGACTTCGATACCCAGCCACCGGCGGGGGCGATCTTGCTAACGCGGTTGCTAACAACGGTCCTGGATAACCTTGGACGGACCTGGATCGGTGCCCTGGTGACCCGAGGCGCGAGCTGGGCAGGCAGACGGACATGGACACCTGTGGACGACCATGACCCGGCTACGGATCAGAAGGTTAGGGGTTCGAGTCCTCTCGGCCACGCTCCAGGTCAAAGGCCCTCCGGGATGATCCCGGAGGGCCTTTGCCATGCCCGTACGAGGAGCATGTCAGCCGCGATATCCGGGCGGCGGCATTATCAGGCGGTGTGCTTTGAAGGCGCCTGTGACGGATGAAGCCCTCCGAGCCAGGAGTGAGGCGCAGGTACGTCTTGTGTCGTGGACCCAGATGCGCGGGGTCCCCGGCCCGCTGCCGCTTCGCGGTGGGTCGACGGCGTACGAGGTGATCATACTAGTGGAGGTACTCCTGGCTCTGTCGCGGGAGGGATAGCTGGCGGCTGCGGAGACGATTGGGCCATTCTCAACTGTTTGATGTCGCCTGCGGTCGCGTGCCGAAGCACGAAGATCTTCACTAGGGCGAACACACTCGGCCCCGTGAGCGCGAGTGCGAACCATGTGTGGCCATTCACCGCGAGAGCCACCGCGGCGGCAAGCATCGCGACAGCGACGACCAGTCCTGCGCCAACCCCAACGAGATGGAGAACGTACCCTCGGCGGTCATGGACCTCTTGGGTTCGCGCCGCAAGCACCGCCATCCGGTACTGATGCTCTCGCCTAAGCACGGGTTCAAGAGCCTTGAGGGCAGGAGTGAGATGCTCGGCAGGGAGCTGGGCCCATTGCGTTGCTATTTCCAGGCCCGTGGGCCCTCTGTCGAGAGGATCGGCCGTCATCGGTTGGCTCCCCCGTCCCCCTGCAATAGTGGTTCGCGCTCGTCTGAAAGGTGAGGTGGAGGCGGGCCGAGCCGTCTGAAGAGGTAGTCGAGGCCACCGACCAGGCTCACTGCGGCTTCCCGCGCATGTTCATCCGCCCCCATAGACAAGAGATCGAAACCCTGAGGGGGGATATGGCGTTCCGACTCGCCCCGAATAAGGAGCGACTCCACGCTTGCGACGAAGGTTTCAGCCTCGGCAAGCAGATCATCAGCTTCGCTAGCAGTTATGTGACGGACCATGCCAGCCTCGGCCGCCGCCCGCTTCGCGGCGGATACCGAAAAATAGGCAGCCCATTCAGCTAGGTCAGGTTGAACAAGAGGAAGCAGTTCCCAGGCGCTGCGTAGCCTGGCGCGATTCCCTTGAGGCCGGGGGTGGCTGGCGAGGATTGCTGCAGCGGCCCGCAGAGCAGCCAGGTGAGCGCTGACATAACGGGTGGCCGGAGTGCGGGATGTGGCGGCTTCAGCCAGGCATCTGCGTGCATCGGCAAGGTGTGCTCGGACAACTGGGGATGATGGAGGTGGCCGAAGGTCGCCGGGGAGCACACCGGTCGTGCGAGCCTCACGGCTGTATGGATAGATCATTCGATCGCGCCACCGTCTCAATATGTCCTTGAGTCTCAGACCCACTGGATGGCTCCCTCGCGAGCGAACGGCTGATGCGCTGAGAATAAGCTGTACGGTACGGGCGTGTCAGGAGATTAGTGGCTATGTCATGTGTAGCTATGCTCGTGACAGTCTGTCATTGCGCTGACTTCAAATATGGAGACAGCACAGCGAGCTCTACGCGCACCTCGATCGCCTTTCGATCTCAAGTCATGATTGCTCAGCCGCAAAGGCAGATAGTGGTAGTTGGCTCCGCTTACGGTGCTCCGGCTGACGGCCCTGGGCAGGGCCGAGAAGATCGCTCACTTCTCTATTCACCGTCAGTGGCTGGGGCGATCGACGCCGAAGACTTCCTTCGTCGGGCCCCGGCATCAGGTGGCTATGGCTGAGGTGACAGTAGCGCTGACAGCAACGTCCCCACACACCGACGTATCCGCGCCACCGTCCACACGCGTCTGACCACGGTTCCGATCAGCCGAGCAGGGAGTTACTACACCTGAAAAGTGGACGGTCATGCTGCCGCGCCGCTTCCGGTGCTCGGGCCTGGCGGCCCTGTGCTCCGGGTCGGCTTGCCACCGGATGAACTGTGGTTGATGTCCGTGACGCGCTGGGATGCTGCTTGGTAAGCGCCGCGGTCCACCAACTGGAGCCGCGCTAGCCTTGAGCCCGGTCGCCGTCGTATGCGGGTTGCAGGGTCGGCTCGCCCTGAAGCGGCACCGGCTTTCCCTCCAGGTGGGCACGTCCGTTGCTCAAAAAGATTCCGCGCGCCCGGGACGCCTCCATCGTGGCGGCATCCAGTGCCTCTCTGATCTCGTCCAGCTTGGGCCGACCGACTACCCCGTATTTTGCGAGAGCCCTTTCGGCACGTTGACAAGCGAAGTAGACGTCCCAAGCCATATCAACAAGCTCGCCCGGTCCGTGTAGTTGAACGCTGATGGCGGTGTGTGCTACCTCGTCCAGGCAAGCGTCCAGTGCCGCGTACTCCTCGGCCGGCACGGGTACGTGAGTAGGACGCGATCCAGCCCAGCGCCTGTCCATGATCTGTTGGATGTCAGCGACCTTGCGTCCGAACCGAAACGCGGCCGTGCCGAGCGCAGCGTAAGCCTGGCGGCGGGCCGCCTGGCGCGCCAACTCGTGGTTGGAATCGCTTGTCACCGACGCCACTTTGACCGCACCTCGTCTGCCGACTAGCGCGCCACCGAGTGTGCCCGCTACCCCGACAAGCCCAGTGAGAATCGCTACGATGCCACCGTCCATACCGGCCCCAATGCGTGGAGGGGATCAGATGCCTGATCTCCTTGATACAGCACACAGACGACGGCTGTTGGAACGCGCCTGGGCCTCCCGATGCCACGGATGATCCAAAGATCAGTTTGGACAACACCGGAAATGCGAAAGATGAGAAGCCTGCTCACAAGCCAAGGCCCTCAGCGACCGGACAGGGGCGGTTCGTCAGCATGATCTTGCTAACGCGGTTGCTAACAACGGTCTCACATATCCCTGGACGAAGGTGGACGCTGAACCCACCGGGGGAGCTCTGGAGCTGCACCGAAGGATGCTGGGCCCGTATCTGGTGGGTGTGGTTGGCGTCCTCGTGCCGGCCTGGTTGCGGCGAACAAATCGTGAACACGACTAGAGCCGACGTGAGATCGATGACGATCGACAAAGGCGGACGCAGTTGAGAAGCTCTACGTCCGCCTCTTGCAGTCGTTTTCCGGTCTTGGCCAGCACCGGGTTAGGTTGGTCGGGTGGGACCTATGAGGATCTACCGGCGGAGCTGGTGACCGAGCGGCTGCGGTTGCGGCGGTGGGTGCCGTCGGATGCCGAGGAGTACCGCGGGTTATGGCTTGAGCGGGATCCACGAGTGCCGCCGATACGGCGGATCGACGCCGAGGGACGCCCGACGGTCGAGGACATCCGCGGCTGGCTCCTTAACAATCCGCTGGCGGCGGATCCGGGGCTCGGGTTGCTGCCGATCGAGCTGCGAGACACCGGTGAGTTCATTGGGTACTGCGGATTGACTGTCGGTCAAGGATCTCTCGACGAACCTGAGATCGCGTATGAGCTGGCACAACGAGCTCACGGCCATGGTTACGCGACAGAAGCCGCCCGTGCGGTCGTCGAAGCCGCGACTCGAACAGGACGTCGACGACTCTGGGCGACCGTGTGGGAGTGGAACACACCCTCGTTCCGCGTCCTCGAGAAGCTCGATTTCTACCGAAGCGGCCGCATCACCGAGAACGCCGAACGCGCGGCAACACGATCTGGATGACGCGCGCACTCGACCCGAGGTAGAGACGTGAGCACCGGCCGCGATCCACTCCCCGAAGAGCATCAGATTAGGTGATCTTGCTAACGCGGGTGCTAACAACGCCCCCGAACAGCCGTGGACGCTGGTGGACCGGGATCTTGCGAACAGGCCGCTGACCAGGGCCGGAGGGATGGCAGCGGACGCCGTTGGACAGTCACAGAGAATCTTGTAAACAGAAGGTTTGGGGTTCGATTCCCCACGTCGGATCTGCAAACGACAAGGCCCCTGAACTGGCATTACGCCATCAGGGGCCTTGTCGTTTCGGTGCTTCATCCGGTGTCTTCCCCGCCGTCGGGAGCCACCTTGGGAGCCACCGGAGACTGTTTCCCCAGGAGGGCGGTCGAAATGGCCTCCGTTGCCGCGCGCCTCTCGCCCTCCAGCAGATGCCCGTAGACATCCTTCGTGATCGCGATGCCGGCGTGGCCGAGCACTTCGGAGACGACGTGCAGCGGAGTGCCCTGGGCGAGCATGAGCGAGGCGCCGGAGTGGCGCAGCTCGTGCGGATGCCGGTGACCGAGGCCCGCCTTCCTGGCCAACCTGGAGAACAGGTGCGAGAAGGTGTCCGGGTCGGTCTCATGAACGTTCCGACAAGGCAAGCGCTCCCGCTACCGGCCTCAACCGCTACGCGGCCATTTGGGTGCTTCGCATTGGCGCCGACTGCTGAACCCCGGCCGTCCTGGGACTGCCTGAAAGCCGATGCCTCCGGCGGGGGCCTCAGGCTCCGAGATGATCGCGATGAGCACCAGGCGGTCAGGGGCTGAGGTGGAAACGGCACCTGTCAGATGTGATCTATCGAGCCCTCGTCCAGGACCAGACCGCACACGTCGTGGTTGAACAGCCGGCTCCCTGACGAAGATCTGGAAGGCAGCAGACCTCTGCTGAACAGGAGCCGTCACCCGTATTCGTCCACGTCCAGCTCAGCGCGGGTCGAGATCAAGAAGTACAGCACTCGGCGGTCCAGATGCCAGCCGAGCAGTTGATGCTGCCCCGCTATCTTCTCAAAGCCCCGCTGGGGCGAGCACAAGTCCTCTTCCTCGCCATCCTCGTCGTCGAGGTAACGGACCACCTGCAGAACTGCACACGAACCATCATCACCCTGGCCCTGGTTCAGTTCCTCCGCCAACTGGCCAATGGCCTGGCTGAACGGTTCAACCCGATCGATCAGGTGAGCGATCATCTCATCGACCGTCAGCCCCGGCTCGCGACACACGATCTTCCATGCATGCGCAACGGGACGGGGCGGCTCTGCTGTCCGGCTGCCGCGGACTGTGGTCTCGTCCGGCTCAAGCCCAATCCGAGCTGTGATCTCCGTGGTTTCCTGGTCTCGCTCTTCAGGGCGAAGTAGACATATTGGCGAACACGCACACGCTGACCCTAAACGATCTACAGCCGCCCACCCGTTGACATAGGAGCGTCAGGCGGAGGCTCGGCGTGTGGAATTTGCCGAAACCGCGACGATGAGGCCATGGCATCCCCTCTTGGCGACCGGCCCGGCGAGTCGACAACCATGTGGTGGAAGAGGCCCGCGCCGAGGTTTCAAGACGTGCAGACCAACCAGGTCCGCTCATGGTCGAGAAAGGCGAGATCCACGGCGCGAGGCCGGTGCCTGGTCGGTTACTGCTTGGCCATCAACCGGTGATGACGCTGCTCGGCGCTCTCCAGATGGCTGTGGTCGTCCTGGCCGATGTCGATGCGGACATAGGCGATCGTGCCGGTGAAGGCGCTGTCACCGGCGGCGTAGTCCTCGCTCACCGGCGAGGCGGTGTCGATGCCGATGTCCAGCGTCTCGTCGGCGGAGAACATGTGCGGCACCGTCTTCTCGATGCGCCCGTCGGCGACCTTGGCATCGTCCACGGTCAGCAGCCCGGTCCCGCCCTGGCCGACCCCTCCTCCGTCGTAGGTGAACTCGTAGCGGACGACGTGCCGCCCGGCGGCGAGCGGTTCGGGCGCGCGCAGGAAGTACCGCTCCTTGCCGAGATAGTTGTAGCAGTAGGTCAGGCAGCCCTCGTGAAGGTAGAGCGCCCACCCGCCGAACCGACCGCCCTGCACGATGATCACGCCGTTGGCGCCGCCGTCGGGTACCTCGATCTCCGCGGTGATCGAGTGCGACTTGTTCTTGACGTTGGGCACGGTGTTCTCGAGCAGCTGTTTCATCCCGGCGTGCAGCGTCATCGAGGTGCGGTCGCCGAGCAGGTCGGGACGGCCGGCGATATCGGGGTTGAACCGCTCTGAGAGGCGGTCGTCCAGCGGGAACACCTGGTACTTGGCGGCCTCGATGAGGAACTGCTCCTTCAGCCGGGCCAGCCTGCCCGGCTCCTGTTCGGCGAGGTCGCGGGCCTGTGTCCAGTCGGTGTTGGTGTCGTAGAGTTCCCAGACGTCGTCGTCGAAGGCCCGCGTTTTCTGGTCCCCCGGCTGCCAGGGGATGCGGTGGCGGGTTACCGCGGTCCAGCCCAGGTGGTAGATGCCGCGGTTGCCGAACATCTCGAAGTACTGCGTGGTGTGCCGTTCGGGAGCGTCGGCGTCGGCGAAGCTGTAGCGCATGCTGACGCCCTCGATCGGCCGCTGTGCGACGCCGTCGACGGAGTACGGCTCGGGCAGCCCGGTCACCTCCAGGATCGTCGGCACGACGTCGATGACGTGGTGCCACTGGTTGCGGATCCCGCCGCCTGTCTCGATCCCTGAGGGCCAGTGCACGATCAGGCCGTTGCGGGTGCCGCCGTAGTGCGAGGCCACCTGCTTGGTCCATTGGTACGGCGTGTCCATCGCCAGCGCCCACCCGAATGGGTAGTGCGGATACGACTCTGGGCCGCCGAGTTTGTCGAGGCCGGCGGCGACGCTCTCGAGGGTGTCCTGCAGGCCGTTCAGCGTGAAGAGCTCGTTGGTCGTGCCGTCCAGCCCGCCTTCGGCCGAGGCGCCGTTGTCGCCCAGCTCGTAGAACAGCAGGGTGCCGTCCAGCACGCCCATCTCGGTGAGCGCGTCGATGAGCCTGCCAACCTGGTGGTCGGTGTGGGCGGCGAAGCCGGCGTAGTTCTCTATGAGCGCGGTCGCGACCCGCTTTTGCAGGTCGGAGAGCTGGTCCCAGTGGGGGGCCTCGGCTGGCCATGGTGCCAGTTCGGCCTCTTGGGGCACGACGCCCAGTTCCTTCTGGCGGGCGAGCGTCCGGTCGCGCAGGGCGTCCCAGCCGTCGTCGAAGCGGCCCTGGTACGGCTCGCGCCACTCGGGTGCCACGTGATGCGGGGCATGCGTGGCACCAAAGGAGAGGTAGCAGAAGAACGGCTTGTCGGGGGTGAGTGACTGCTGGGCCTGTATCCAGGCGATCATCTGGTCGACGAGATCCTCCGACAGGTGGTAACCCTGCTCGGGGGTGCGCGGCGGCTGCACGGGTGAGGTGCCATCGAAAAGGGTCGGTTCCCACTGGTTGGTCTCACCGCCGAGGAAGCCGTAGAACTTCTCGAACCCGTCGCCGACCGGCCAGCGGTCGAACGGCCCCGACGGGCTGGTCTCCCAGGCGGGCGTCTGGTGCATCTTGCCGAAGGCGGCGGTGTTGTAGCCGTTGTACTTCAGGATGTGGGCGATGGTCGCGACGCTGTGGGGGCGGATACCGGTGTAGCCGGGAGCGGTGGTCGCGAGTTCGGTGATGGCGCCCATCCCGACCGAATGGTGGTTGCGGCCAGTGAGCAGGGACTGCCTGGTCGGCGAGCACAGCGCGGTGGTGTGGAAGCGGGTGTACTTCAGCCCCTGGGCGGCCAGTCGTTCGGCCGCGGGCATCTCACACGGCCCGCCGAAGGCCGACGACCCGCCGAATCCCATGTCGTCGATGAGGATGATCACCACGTTGGGCGCGTTCCCCGGCGGGCGTAGCGGCCGCCTCTTGTCGAAGGCGGGTTCCTGGTCCCTGATGTCCTGGGCGGTGAACCCGATCGGGGCGGTATCGGGTATGGGCAGGTTCCTGCGCCACTCGTCTGGTGTGTGACTCATCGCGCTCTCCTGTCTGTTCGGTAAGCCGAAAGCCACCTCAAGACGGTCTCCCCTGATAGGACGAGCCTCACCCGATCAACTGACGGATCATTGCTAACCGCCATCAGTCTCTTGAACAGGACAATTCCGACGCCGGAGATGCTGCGGGTTGAGGTGGGGTTTTTACGCTGGAACCCAGTCGTGTCGGGTGAGCGGCGGCCGGCGCTGATCGCATGATGGACTTTCCGCTCCAGCTGGGTGAGGAGTCGTCGAATGGATGCCCCTCGGGCTCCCATGGCGGACGTGATACCGCTGCTCGGCCAGTTGCGTCAGTATTCGGCACGCTCGGCGCGCGCCGATGTCGTGATCGCCCTGTCGATGGCGGTGACCCTGCTGCCGACAGGCCTGGCCTACGGCGCTCTGGCCGGCCTGAACCCAGCCGTGGGGCTCTACACCGCCATGGGCTCCGCGATCGTGTTCGCCCTGCTGACCGCCACGCGCTTCGTCGCGGTCGGAGCGTCGTCGACCATGGCGCTGCTGACCTTCACCACGGTGCAGGATCGTGCGGGCGGTGACCCGGGCAGAGCGGCCGCGCTGACGGCGGCCCTGTCGATATTGGTAGGCCTGTGGTGCCTGCTGGGAGCCGTACTGCGGCTCCAGGGCATCGCTGAATTCCTGTCCTCGCCGGTCATGCTCGGCTACCTCGCGGGCGTGGGCATCCAGATGCTGGCGGGACAAGTGGGACCCCTCCTCGGCATCCCGACACCTCACCCCGACCCGATCGCCAAACTCTGGTACGCGCTCACGCACGTGCAGAAGGCGCAACCACTGACCGCGATGATGGGCGTGGGCGCCCTCATCGCGCTCGTCCTGCTCAAGCGTCTTCTGTCCCGAGTGCCTGCCGGCCTGGCCGTCTGCCTCGCGGCGATCGCGATCTCGGCGGCGGCGGGCCTGGCCGACCGGGGCCTTGCCGTGGTCGGCACAGTCTCAGGCGGCCTGCCGACACCCGCAGGACTGCCTCGGGTGAGCTGGGACGACCTGTCCGCCCTGGTGATACCGGCCCTGGGCATGGCCTTCATCGCCTCGATCGAGACTGTCAGCGCTGTCCGGCAGACGGAAGCCGACGTCGGCCGCCGCATCGCCCTGTACAGGGAGACCGCCTCTCTGGGCGCGGCGAGCATCGCCACCGGCGCGCTCGGAGGTTTCCCTCCCATGGCCAGCACCAGCCGCACCATGGCAGCCCGCGCCGGCGCGCATTCCCAGCTCTTCCAGCTCATCACCGCAGGCATCGTCATGTTCGTCCTGGTCAGCGGCGGCCCGTTGATCGCGCTGCTCCCGATGGCGGTGCTGGCCGCCATCGTCATGGCCGGCGCGCCCAAGCTCATCGACGTCACCGGCTTCCAGCGGCTGTGGCATGGCTGGCGCGCCGAGAGCGTGTTCGCGCTCGTCACCTTGGCCGGCGTGCTGGCCTTCGGCGTACTCCGGGGCCTGATCGTCGCCGCGCTCCTGTCGGTGGGCCAGTTGCTACGCCGCACCGCCCGGCCGCATGACGCCCTGCTCGCCATCGACGGAGACAACCAGGACCCCCGCGAGATCACCGAAGGCACCTCACCCCATCCGGAGATCCTCATCTATCGCATCGACGCGCCGCTGTTCTTCGCCAACGCCAGGCGGATCAAGCAGCGAATGCTCAATCTGGTCACCACCGCCGAGCCGCGCCCTCGATGCATGATCATGGACGCGGAGGCGGTCTTCTACGTGGACGCCACGGCCGCCGACGCCCTGGCCGAGCTGGCGGCCAGGCTCCAGGCACTTGACTGCCCGCTCGTGCTGGCCCGGGCCCACGGTTCCGTCCTGTCGGTCCTGCGGGCCAATCCCTACCACGACGGCGCCACTCAACAGCTCCGCGCGTTCGCCACTGTCAGGGAAGCCTTCATCACCATGCGACAGACCTGAACCCGGACGCCGACAGGTCGGCCCGCTCATGTTCCACGAGCGGTTCGTGACAGCTCGCCGCGCCCTCACCAGCCGCCGCCCTGAGCTTCTGGATTGAGCCACTAGTGACAGGCGTGGCCGCTGCATTGCCGAATTGTTCTCATAGGGATCAAGCGGCGGCGCTGCGCGCCGCCGTGCGGCCCGCGCTTGCAGGCCGCACGCTGCGCTTGCGGCCTGGGGGCCGTTCTCGCGCGCAGCCCCCACTCGGGCCGCCTATCGCATCAGCCATCTCCCAGCCGTACTCGTTCCATGACATCGATCACGTAGTGCACCACGTCATCGACACGATTCGTGCCGCCGAAGATCATAGGGTCGACGCCCAGCGTGGGATCAAACCGCGCCGCGTGGATTACAACCGGCAGGTTGATACCTCTCGCACGGAAGGTGTGGAGCATCTTGATCCCAGCCTGACCATCCATCTCTCTATGGATGTCGCTGATCACGAGGTCGTATGCATTCCGGTTGAGGTGCGCCAAAGCTTCATCCGTTGAAGTGACCTCGTCTACCACCATGCCCAGCTGCCTGAATAGTGCGGTCAGGTATGAATTACCCCCTGGGAGATCATCCACCCAAAGTATCCGGCCACCCTTGAGATACACGGCCGCATGGTCCAGCCTTCGGATAACCGCCTGACGATCTGCACGACTGACCAGCGGCTCTGTCTCCTCCTGACTGCTGCTTTCGACAGCCTTGGTCAGCAGTCGCTCAACCTCTGTGAACTCGACCTCGACAACACCTAACGCCCCGATCCTCGTCATTCGCGGTAGGGCTTCCCTGAGTGGTTTCCGTAAGCCCAAATACACCACGAATGCAAAAACCACCCAGAGTACAGCTGGAACCATGTCGATCAGCTTGCCCCACAACGCTTCGGACACAAGACCTCCGAAAACTCGACACCGTCCATTCCCTCCGAGGGATAGCACCCTCGATAGGAGACGTATTGAGTAATCGAGATCCGTTACATCACTGTGCCTCTGGCGGGGGTACTCGGCTCCGGGGTGATCGACGTTGCACCACGAAGGCCATAGGTAGTTGAGGTGGAAGCCGGATCTTCCCGTCTGCCGCGTCCCGGGCGAGCCCAACATCTCGACTCCTCCGGATCAAGGCCGTCTGTGACCGTTGGCATCCCATGGCCGAGGAACGTCTACCGGCTGACGTACACGCGAAGACGGCCTTGACCCTCCGTCCCCGAGCTGTTGTCCCTCCGGGTGGGACGAGGCAGACGGGAAGATCCGGCGTGAAGGGGCGTGCGTACGCGTGGTCTATCCCTTTGCTGGCCTCACACACCAATGGGAGGCTCAGCGCATGAGTGAACAAGAAGATCCTGCCGCACGTCAGGGGAAGGCAACTGACGGCAACCAACCAGTGGACGGGTGGGGGAACGCAGCTCTTGCCCTGAGCGCAGCAGTTCCCATCCTCGGCTTCATCATTGAAGAAGAGCTCACAACTAACGCCCTCCTTGGAGCGCTCATCTTCGCGACCGTCGGAATTGGGCTACGTATTGAGGCAGCGATCAAGAGTCGTAGGTGACGTGCCACTCGCGTGCCAGTACGACTGGAGAACAGGGGGGACTCGCGGGGACTCACGGACAGGGGAAGACCGCCTCTCACCTGCACCGCAGCAGTTCGGCGAGCTGTGTACCGAAATCTTCCTCACTGGTGATCCAGCCTCTTCCCGTGACCTCCCGCCGTGGCCACATAACTGCAGATTCCCCTACCATCAGCCGATGAGGTCCGAAGCTGGTTGCGGTACCCGATGGGCGCTGGCGAGCTACCACGACTCGGATGGCTCACACCATGCCGATCAACCCATCACGCGCGAACAGATCAAGCTGATCCGAGATCTCTTCGAGCGAGGCGACGACGAGTGGATGGAGGCCGGCTGCTACCCCATCACTTCCGCAATATGGCCGGAGGTGAGCGCGATTCTGGGCTACGGGCCGCCGGTAGCAGGGGTTACGTATTTCATTGAGGCGTTCTCGACTGATGTCAGTTCGCATCAACAGGGCTCAGGCTCATTGCCTCCTCATGGCCTGGGAGCCATCTTGGGAGCCACCCGAACGGACGATCACGAACTGAGCCGAACTGATCTGGACGGTCGGGCGTCCGGCGACCAGCGGGGCGAACGAACCTGAACGATCCTGATGATCGTTTGTGGACCTTGTAAACAGAAGGTTTGGGGTTCGATTCCCCACGTCGGCTCTGTTGCGAGAAGCCCCTGAACAGGGAAGATCTGTTCAGGGGCTTTTCATTTGTCAGGACCATCTTGAGATCTTGCTAACAGGAGACTCTGTGACCCTGGAAGAGCATCCGGGCACCTGGACCTACGACCCCGAGGCGGAGGCCGCGTACGTCTATCTGCGGGGTCCGATCGCGCCCGGTGGCGTGGCGCGGACGGTCCCGGTGGACAGCCCGATGGTCAACTTCGACCTGGACGAGAGCGGCCGGGTGATCGGTATCGAGATCCTCGCCGCGTGGCCCGGAGAATAGGAAAGAGGGCCCTCCCGAGCTGGGAGCACCCTCGTACCTGGCATGGATCTTCAGGCGGCGTTCTTGACGCGTCCGCGAACACGTCGGCGGCCGTCGCCGCTTGCTCATGGATGACGTGTCCTTTCCCTTCCAGTTCTCGCCGAGCTTGAGCTTGTCGGCGTCCTGGCGGACTCGATGGGCAGACACGAGTGAAGCCCCTTGCTAATTCATGGCGTCGCACCTCCTCGTGAACCGCGGTCAGAATGTGGCGATCGGGTTGACCGGGCTGCCGGACGTACCGGCGAAGCGGACCGGCGCGACTGCGAGGTGGAAGTCCCACTGGCCGAGCTCGGCAGCCGTCGTCGCGCACGCCTCCAGGTCGCAGTTGTCGAGCATCCACAGACCCATGGCGACGAGGCTCACGGCGTGAACCGGCATCAACACGCCTTCGTACCCCGATGGCTGAACGTCCTGGGGGGTGTCAGCGCCGATCAGCGCGACCTCCCGTTCATGCAGCCACGGCAGGCAGGACGCGTGCCACCCGGCCTGCGTGAAACCGCTGACCGCACCGGTCTCGTGCCGGACGCGGCCATAGCCGGTCCGCAGGAGTACCGCATCGCCGGATCGCACCCGCACACCCTGGCGACGCTCGGCCTCCTCGAGATCGTCGGGAAACACACCCTGCCCCGGTTCCAACCACGGCACATCCCGCACGCTCGCAATGTCCAGCAGGACACCACGCGTGATGATCCCGTTCGCCGCCGCCGTGACGGACGCCCACGCCGATCCCGTTGCGGCGTCGACCAGCGAGTGCGACCGCCCGTTGTACATCGTGCCGTCCCAGAAGATGTGGCACGGCGAGTCGAGGTGGGTGAGGGTGTTGCCGTGGAACGTGACGCCGAGCCGCTCGGACGAAAAGCCCCAGCGCCGGTCGTTGCGGAATCCGGGCACCGGCATGTCCTCGGCACCCGGCATGTCGGCGGCGCACGGGCACGTCGTCGTCGACCGCTCCATGTCTTCCGGTACGGCAACCTCCCATGCGCACGACACGCTCCTGCCGTGGCGCACGGCTCGCGCCGCCGCCAGCCGGACGTCGTCGGTGATGTGGTTCAGAGTGCCGAGCTCGTCGTCGTCGCCCCACCGTCCCCAGTTCGACAGCGTGTTGAAGTACCCGAGCACGTCGTCCTGTGTGGGCATCGGTCGCCCTGCCGTCATCCCAGCATCGACTCCTCCGGTCACGTGGTTCGAGGCACCGCAGGCAGGGTATCCCGCCCTCTCCTTGGATATGACCGTGAAAACAGCGTGCCGCTGCCGGCGTCCTACGCTGGGCGGTCGCTGACCGCGCTGCGGATCTTCGGCCGGTCGCGGCCGGCACCGCCCGCGCGCTGACCACCAAAGGCCGTCTCGCCACGAGGTGCCGGGGGGTTGTCGTTGCTTACTGACGGTGGCGCCAGAGATAACTTGCTACCTGCGCGTTGACCAGTTCGCTGGGTGGGATTCGCCCCATTTGGTCATGGAATGGCGAGATATTGGCCCTACGTGGACTTCGTGAGCGGCTGCTCCATTGATCTGATCTCCATTCCGTCCCCGAAGGCGAGGAATGCAGGCCGGCACTCCTCGGCGCCCTTCTCCCCGGAGCGCTCCAGGGTGCGATGCTCGGGATCGCGGTCCCCGTTCAGTCGCTCGTGGAAATCGTCCACCGTGATCTCTCCGTTGAGGGGTTGGACGGCGATCCAGTAGAGCGCGCTCTCCAGCCACTGGTGCCACTCGAAGAGCTGCGGTAGTGCTCCTTGGTGCGGAGGTAGCCGCGGATGCAACGCTCACCCTTGATCGCGTCCACGATCATTCTTCGGCGCGAATCCGGGCGCTCCTCACAGCCATGGTCCGCGTCCGATTCGTTGGGGTCGCCTGGAGCTCCTGGATCCCTGACAAAGATTTCCCGATATGCCAGTATCTGTCGGGTGACACTGGGGGATCTTCGGGACCACATTCCCGGTTACCGGCTCATCGAACCTGTGGGCCAGGGTGGTTTCGCGGTGGTTTACCGCGCCCTGCACGAGCGGGTCGGCCGCGTCGTCGCCGTGAAGATTCTTTCGGTGGCGGACCTGGACGAGCGTGCGCTGCGCAACTTCCGGCGGGAACTGGAGGTCATGGGTCGGCTGAGCGACCACCCCAACATCGTGGCGGCGCTGGACACCGGCACGACCACCAACGGCCGGCCGTACATCGTCATGGACTTTCAGGAAGGTGGGAGTCTCTACACCCAGCTGCGCGCGGCAGGAGCGCTCCCAGCGAACGAGGCGCTGCGGATCGGCGTGAAGGTCGCCGCCGCGCTGGCGGCCGTGCATGATGCCGGTGTCTTCCACGGCGACATCAAGCCGCAGAACATCCTCGTGTCCAAGTACGGCGAGCCGGCGCTGGCCGACTTCGGCGTGGCACGCATGCTGGACGTCGGACAGTTGTCGTCCAACACGCTCATCTTCACTCCGCATCACGCCGCTCCTGAGGTGCTCAACGGCTTACCCCAGAACGTCGTCTCCGACGTCTACGCGCTCGGGTCGACTCTCTACCAGCTGCTGACCGGGCGTCCCGCCTACTATGACGCCGCCGATGTCGGGGTCGCCCCGTTGCTGCTCAGGGTGCTCAGGCAGCCGCTGCCCCCGCTGCCGGAGCACAGCGTCCCCGCTCCGCTGCGCGCCCTCGTTGAGCGGGCGATGTCCAAGGAGCCGGACGCGCGGCCACAGAACGCCTGGGCCTTCGTCGAAGAGTTACAGAAGGTGCAGCGGGCTCTCGGGCTCCCGGTGACCGAACCGGCGACCGCCGTTCCGGCACCACTTCCCGCCGCCGTCCCACCCCCGGCACCGGCAGCGGTCCCTCCCCTTCGCACTGGGCCTGCCGTGACGGCGCCCACCGGCGCACGTCGCACGTCCCGCCGATGGATTCTCGCGACGGCTGCGGCGCTCACCGCGGTGGTCGCCACCGTTGCCGCGGTCAACCTGACCGGCGGACCCGCCGCGAAGGCGGTGCTCGCCACCACCACTTCCCCGCAGCCCGTGGCCACCGAGCGCGAGCCTGTCACCCCCTCGACGAGTTCGGCTGAACCCTCGGCGCCGTCCAAGAAGCCCACCCTCACCAAGGTGTTCGTGACAACGGACGCCAAAGCCCAGACTCCGGGTCAGACTCTCCAGCTGAAGGTGACCGGCCGTCTGTCCAACGGGCGCGCGGCCAGCCTGTCGAAAGCCGCCTTCGACTTTCACAGCGCCGATCCCCGCGTGGCCACCGTCAGCCCCGACGGCCAGGTCACCGTGCTTGCCGCCGGTCGGGTCCGCATCACCGTCAAGGTGACCATGAACGGCGCGTCGCGGGTCGCCGCCCTCCCCCTCAGCATCGCGGCCTCGGCGACACCCACCCCTTCCCCCTCGCCGAAGGCGGGTCCCCGGAGGCTGCGCGTGCCCGCCACGATGACCAATATGGTCCGGGCAGGCGGCTACTCCGGCGACGCGTTCCCCGCCTGCATGAAATGCAAGGTCAAGACCGGTAACCCGGGCTACTACCGCGAGACCTACTTCCGCTTCGACCTCGGCGCCGTCAAGGTCAAGCCTGCCCGGATCGCCTCCATCGTGCTGCACGCCCACATGCACGTCAACGACAGCGGAGACGTCCAGGGGAGGGCTATCGCGTACGCCATGGGGAACGACTGGACCTCCAGGGTCACCTTCGACACCCGCCCGCCGCTGAGCAACAAACTCGGCGAGTTCCCGCCGGTGGATGAGGCCGGCAGTTGGGTGAAGCTGGATCTCACCAGCTACCTCAAGCCGAAGCTGGGCGGACCGGCCAGCGTGGGGTTGGCCGAGAGCGCTGGAGTAGGCGTGGCCGTCGGCGGCCTCTCCTCCGAGACCGTCCCCTATCTCGAGATCACTACTCGCTGACGCCTCCGTGCAGGTCAGGCGGGTTGCGCGCGTGTCACGGCCGGCCCGCCGCCTGAGCCTGGTGCGCTCCTGTTGTGGCGACGGTGGGGAGGTACTGTGCGGGTCGCGTGCAAACGGTCGCCTGGGTGCGGCATCGCTCCTATCGTCGCAGGATATGCAGACAGTGGATGTACTGGTCGTGGGTGCGGGCCTGGCCGGTCTGCGCACAGCCCGCCTGCTGGCGCGACGGCATCTGAAGGTGATGGTGGTCGACCGCCGCAGGTCGCTGTCGGCGGGCATCCGCACGACCGGGATCTTCGTGCGTCGCACCCTGGACGACTTCGACCTGCCGGACCATCTGCTCGGGCCTGGTGTGCGGGACGTGCTGCTGTATCCGCCGTCGCGGCGGGCGCCGATCCGGCTCACCAGCGACCGGGACGAGTACCGCGTGGCCGACATGGCGGCCGTTTACGAGCACGCGCACCGCGCGGCGGAGTCGGCCGGGGCGCAGGTCCTCCTGGGCGTACGGTACGTCGGCGCGTCGAAGGGTCTTGTACGGTTCGCGGGTGCGGAACCGGTGAGGGCCCGGTTCGTCGTCGGCGCGGACGGCGCCCGCTCCAGGGTGGCCCGCGATCTCGGTCTTGATGTCAACCGGCGCTTCCTCGTCGGTGCCGAGATCGTCCATCCCATCGCGTCGGGCACGACCACCCCGGCGTTCCACTGCGTGCTGGACCCCCGGGTCGCTCCTGGGTACCTGGGGTGGGTCATCGACGACGGCCGGCATGCGCACGTCGGCGTCGCAGGCTATCCGGACGCGATGCGCAGCGGCATCCGTCACCTGCTGGACGATTTCGCCGCGGACGCGCCCGGCCGCGCGGCGCCGGCAGGTCCGGTCGAGCGTCGAGGTGGTCCGATCCCGGTCGGCGGTGTGCTGCGA
Organism: Nonomuraea roseola; assembly: GCF_039535395.1. Taxonomy (NCBI): domain Bacteria; kingdom Bacillati; phylum Actinomycetota; class Actinomycetes; order Streptosporangiales; family Streptosporangiaceae; genus Nonomuraea; species Nonomuraea roseola. The sequence continues at coordinate 1,905,881 of NZ_BAAAXC010000015.1, read as the reverse complement.
CGGTTGGCCTGCCCCGCCGGGCTGCTCGTCGGAGACGCGGCGGGCGCGGTGTCGCCGCTGACGGCCGGTGGGTTGGACCCCTGCTTCCGCATGTCCGATTGGGCCGCGGCGGTCGCCGCCGGCTACCTGCGTACCGGCGATCCGCGGATGTTGCGCCAGTACGACGGGAACGCGTTGCGGACCCGGTTCCGAGGCCGGCTGTTGCTGCGCCGCGTGTTCGCCGGCATTCGATCACCCGCCTTGGCAGAGGCGGCGGTGACCATGCTGCGCAGCCGTGCCGGTCGTGCCCTGGCGGCGCGGATCCTGTTCGGTGACGGCTCGTTCCCGGCTGTCCATCCACAGCTCGCGGACCCGGCGATCGACCGCCTACGCCAGTGACGTCGGGGGCCAGCGGCGGCTCATGGGTGGTGAGACAGCCGTTCGGCCAGGATCCGAGCGCGGGCGAGCTGGACCTTGCGCGCCTGGCCTGCGGCGAACCCGGCCAGGAGCCACGGTGCCGTCAGGTCGAGCCTGTCGCTCACCCGTGTGCCGGCGCCTTCAGGCTCGAGGTCGAAGCGGTAGGCCATGCGGATGCGTCCAGGGCTTCGCACCTCGCCGTGGACGGACAGACCGTCGGTGTGGAGGGCCACGTTGATCGGGTTGTCGTGCGTGAAGATCCAGAGGAATCGGAAGCGTTCGACGGCTGTGTACCGGATCACGCCAGGCTCCGAGCGGTCCACCTCTCTGACGGCGACCACGAGAGGAGACAGGCCGATGTAACTCTCCGGAGCGGTGAGGTGCTCGAACACCTTCTCCGGGGCGACGTCCACGTGGAACGCGTGGGTCAGCACCCTGTTCGACACCCCGGCCTCCCGTACCCGCGCGTTCTGTCGCGGAATTGTCGCAAGGTTCCTTGTCTCCGGGAAGCGCAGACTGATCACGAAAGTGAAGGGCTCGGATGACTGTGTCGTTGACGCCAGGTTTGGTTGAGGGTGGGTCCCGTGAGCTGAAATGATCACATTTGTCCCTGTCACCCCTCTGTATCGCAGGAGCACTCTTGTTCAAGCGCCGTGCTTTCACCTTGTCCGCAGCCCTCACCGCCCTGTTGGTCTGCGTCGCCGTTCCCGGTGCGGCGGCGGGCGAGGAGGTGGATGATCCGACAGCCCCTGGGCCGGTCTACCGCACGGTGACGGACAAGAGCGGGCTGCTGTCATTGCAGACCAACGGGCGTCCTGACGGGCGGGACATGGTCTTCAGGATCTCGGGAGCCGTCTACGCCAACATCGAGGGCAACGCTCACGACCCGCAGCTGCGCCATGGCCAGAAGCTGTTCAACATCGAGGGCTACAACATCCGGCGGCTGTACCGGGTACCCGGCACCACGCAGCTCTACCAGCTCTCCCGCGAGATCGTCTTCTACACCGACCCCGCCGACCCCACGAAGATCGTGCGGGAGTGGAAGAACCCGATCGACCTCCGGACCTATCCCGTGGTGCCCATCAACAACGACACGGTGAACTTCGGCCCGTTCAACGTCACGCCCTCCTACGCGGGCCCGCCCCTGCGGCAGATGCATGACGAGACCGTGTGGACCAGCGACATCCCGGTTCGCACCAACTTCGGGCTCACGCTGGGCGAGTCGTTCGGCCTGGTGAACGGCGTCTACGCGGCCCAGGAGATGTTCGACTTCTACGTCGACGACCGCGAGGTCGCGGCCCGCACGATCGCGGGCACCGTCCCCAGGGGCGCGATGAAGACCAAGATCAGCTGGTCCAGGACGAGCCCGTGGGCGCCGTTCATGTGCCTGCCGGAGACCGGCGTGCGCGGGCAGCTCACCTACCACGCCCGCAGCTGGTCGCTGCCGTCCTACCTTGACATCGAGCCGTGGCTGCGCGCGGAGGTCGACGCCGCCCACCCGCTCTACAAGGCCGCTCCCACCGCGCCTGGCCCGAGCGAGAACTCCTGGACCTCCTTCTACAACAAGCAGCTGGGCAAGGGCACCACCACGTGGGCCGACTGGTGCGCCGCCAACGGCACGGCATGACGACCTGCTCCCCGAAGGGACGCGGGGACTGCTAGGCCTCGACGCGGTAGCCGCTGGCCTGGGTTTCGAACAGCCGGGCGTAGCCGCTGCGCGCCGCGATGAGGTCGTCGTGGGTACCCTGCTCGGCGATCCTCCCTTCGCCGAGCACCACGATGAGGTCGGCGTCCCTGACCGCGCCGAGCCGGTGCGAGACGAGCAGGCTGGTGCGTCCCGCCCGGTGCTCGCGCAGCCGCCTGTGCACCTCGTACTCGGCCTCCGCGTCGAGCCCCGAGCTGGGTTCGTCGAGGATGAGCAGGTCGCGTTGCCCGCGCACCAGCGCGCGGGCCAGGGCCAGCCGCTGCCACTGGCCGCCGGAGAGCACCACTCCCGCGTCGTCCTCCGGTCCGAAGAAGATCCGGCTCAGCATCGTGTCGTACCCCTGGGGCAGGGCCCGCACGATCTGGTCGGCGCCGGACATCTCGGCGGCGGCCTGGATCCTGGTCCGGTCGGACATCGCCTCGAGTTCGCCGACGCCGATGTTCTCCGCCGCGGTGAGGTCGTAGCTCATGTAGTCCTGGAAGAGCACGCCCATCCTGGCGCGCAGCTCGGCCGGCGGTACGTCGCGGATGTCCACGCCGTCCCAGAGGATCGTCCCGCGGGACGGATCGTAGAAGCGGCACAGCAGTTTGATCAGCGTGCTCTTGCCGGCTCCGTTGAGCCCCACGAGCGCGACCGACGCGCCGTGGGGGATCGTCAGGTCGACGCCGCGCAGCACCCAGGGATGGCTCTCGTCGTACCGGAACCACACGTCGCGCAGTTCGATGCCGCGCCGCAGGGCCGGCAGCAGGGACGGCCTGCGCGGTGGTGAGAGGTCGTCGGAGAGCGACATCACCCGCTCGTGGTGGTCGAACAGGAGCAGCGCGTGGCTCGCGTTGGCCGCGTTCTCCACGGTCGCGATCAGGGCGGCCTGGGTGCCTGCCACGGCGGCGGCGAAGGCCGTGACGTCGCCCAGCGTCAGCCGCCCTGCCAGGGCGGAGTACACCGCCCAGACCAACCCCGCGCCGCTGACCACGGCGGACAGGCCGGCCAGCGCCGACTGAGTGAGCGCCTCCCGCCGGTCCAGCCGCCGCTCGGCCGCCTGCATCGTGCTGAGCTCGCCGATGACCCTGCGCCTGAGGAAGTCGCCGAGCCCGAAGAGCCGTACCTCCTTGGCGGCCTCCACGTCGGTGATCAGCGAGGAGTAGAAGATCTGCCGCCTGGCCGCCGCCGACTGCCCGGCGATCATCCTGGTCCGCCGCTTCTCCAGGGACATCCTGGCGGCGAGGGTGGGCAGCGCCGCGACGGCCACCAGCCCTGCCATCAGAGGGCTCAGTACGGCCAGCGCGCCGAGGAGCCCGGCCAGGGTGATGACGTTGCGGCAGAGGTCGAACAGGCCCGAGGTGATCGGGCCCATCGCGCCGCCCGTGGCCTGCGTGGCCATCCGCAGCTCGTCGAGGAAGGCCGGGTCCTCGAACCGTGACAGCCCCTGGAACCCGTTCACCCTCGTGTAGAGGCGGTCCTGCAGCAGCAGGTCAAGCCTGCGATCCGACTCGGCCCGCAGGTATCCCGTGACGTGGGGCAGCACCCCGGCGGCAAGCCCGAGCGCGACGAGGCCGACGACCGGCCCCAGCACCCGGTCCACGAGACCCGCCGCCAGCCCGTCGATGAGCAGCTTCGTCACCCACACGGTGCCCGTGGGCAGCAGCCCGGCCACGACGGTGACCACCAGTTGGGACACCGCCAGCACAGGTCCCGCCTGCCAGCACAGGAGCCCCAGGGTGGCGGCCCGTCGCAGGCGGCCCGAGGTCATCTGGCCGTCGCCACGACGGGCAGTTCGGACAGCTCCGTGTGCGCGGCGGCGACCGTGCCCTCCTGGTCGGCCCAGAGGAAGGTGGGGAAGGCCTCCACGCCGAGGTCGTGCGTGAGGCGTGCCGCCTCCTCGCCCGTGATCACGCTCGACACGCCGCCGACCATGGCGACGAGGTCGTCGACCTTCGCGCCGTCGCCGGTGATGACCGCCAGGGCAGGCTGCTTCCCTGCCGCCTCGGCGAACTGCGGTGCGCGCTCGTGACACGTGCTGCAGCCGACGTCGAAGAAGCCCACCAGCCGCGCGCCCGCCGCGGCCTCGGGCAGCGCGCGACCGACCAGCACGGCGGGGTCGTACGGCATGAACATCGAGCGTTCGTTGAGGCGCGCGAGCTCAGCGGTGTGCTCGCGCAGCCGGCGCAGCACCCCCAGACTGAGCACCAGGTTGAACAGGCACAGGAGGCCGACGAACACGACAGCGGCAACCAGGAAGGGCATCAGGCAACCTCACTTCAGACGGTGAACAGCTCCATCAGGTCGTCGAGGCGCACCACGAGCAGGGCGCCCACGCCGGCCGCGACGAGTGCGAGGACGACACCGGCCGGATGTGGCGTGGACGCGCCGGCGGTGACCCAGGCGATGAGCCCGACGCCGCCGAGGGTGACCAGGACGAGGTTGCGCACCACGTGCACCCGGCCGAGCGGTGTGACGGAAGCGCCGAAGCACCGGCACGGCGCCTGCCGTCCTCGGCGCAGGGCGGCCAGGATGCCGCCGGTCAGGACGGCGAGCGTCCCCACAGCTGCCACGAACCCCAGCGGTACGGTCCACGGCAGCGCCAGCAGCAGGACCGCCGCGGCCTCGGCGGCCAGCAGCGCGTGCGCGGCCGCCACGGACACGCGTCGGGGGAGGACCTCGAGAACCACGATGGAGGCCACGAACTCGTCGAACGCCGCGCGGCCACGGACCTTCCCCGCGAACGCGATCGCGAAGACGGCGGCCAGCAGGACTCGACACGCGATCATGAGATACAGCACAGTCTTCACCTCGCGCCGGGTCTGGCGGCGGGCACCGCCGCCAGACCTGCGTGCCTACCTAGCCCCCGCAGATTCTGAACGCGTAGCAGGACCCACAGCGGGTCACGCCACCTGCGGTGGTGCAGATCTTGCGGTAGTCGGAGCGCTCCCTGCAGTAGCAGTGGACGTACCACTCGGCGGCCGCCTTCGCGGACGCCTTGGGCACCAGCTTGTCGAGAATCCGGTCGCCGAGCCTGCCAAGAACAGCAGTCATGGATTCGCTCCTTTCATTGCGATGCGGTCAGCCGAAACCTATGCGGGGGGCATACAGCGCCTGATACAGCCGCGCTACAGCCGGGCGGTGAGCAGCCTTTCCAGCACCGGATCGCGCCGCGTCGCGAGATCGGCGAAGAGTCGCTCGGCCTTGCCTGCGTCAGCCGCGGCGCGCGGATCGCCGAGGGCCGCCCTTGCCCTGGCGAGCTGGCGGATGCCGGCGGCGTGGCCGTACGCATCGCCGATCTTGGCCGTCAGCTCCAGGACGCGGGCCAGGTCGGCCGCGGCCGCGGCCGGATCACCCTGCCGCAGACGGATTTCGGACCTGCTGAGCAGAACCTCCCACTGGTCCTCCCTGTTGCCGGTCTCCTCGCAGCGGGCCAGCGCCTCCGCCAGCACCACCAGAGCCTTCTCCCGCTGGTCGAGCAGGCAGTGGGAGCGGCCGAGCGCGGCCAGCGTGATGCTCTCGCCGTAGAGGTCGCGATCGGCCCGCCGGATGGACAGGCACCGTTCGAAGCGGTCCACCGCCTCGGTGTACCGGCCCAGCCGGAGCAGGACTTCACCCAGGTTGTGCGCGACCAGCCCGACGCGGTTCGACCCGTGCGCCTCGAGCAGCAGCAGGCCCTCGCTGATGTGGTCGAGGGCCGCGTCGAGATCTCCTGACTGCATGCACAACCAGCCGAGGTTGTGCAGCGCCAGCCCTTCCTCCCCGCGATCGCCCACGTCACGCCAGAGATCGAGCGCCCTGCGCAGGAGGTCGTGCGCCGCCTCGGCCTGCCCGGACTTCCACTCCACCAGCCCCAGCGTCGCCAGCGTGGACGCCTCCACGGTGCGGTCGCCGTCGCGCCGCGCGACCTCGATGGCGAGCCGCGCGATGGTCTCGAGCTCCCGCCAGTAGCCGTTCTTCATCGCGATGGCCTTGATCAGGGCCATCAGCTCGATGGCGAAGCCGCCCTGCCTCCCTTTCGCCGCCTGTACGGCTGCCGCCACCAGGCACGGCAGTTCCGTGTCCAGCCACCGCACCGCCGTGGGGAGATCGCTCAGGTCCACACCGGTTGCGCGGGCGCCCCCGCTGACGGGCACCAGGTGCGGTTGCAACAGCGCCTGCAGCCGGCGGCAGTGGTCCAGGTACCAGTCCAGGGCCCGTCCGACCGCCCGCGTGCGCTCCTCCGGCGCATGATGGGTGACGGCCAGCTCAGCGGCGAAGAGCCGCAGCAGGTCGTGCATGCGGAACCGGCCGTCGCCGACCGGCTCGAGCAGCCGTGCCTCGGTCAGCTCGTCGAGCGCGGCCTCCGCCGTCGCCGGGTCGAGGTCGGCCAGCTCGGCGGCGAGCTCGACGCCGACCTCGGGCACCTCCAGCACGCCGAACGCGCGGAAGGCCGCCTTCGCGGTGCTCGTCAGCGTCCCGTACCCGACCTCGAAGCAGGTGCGCACCCGCAGGTCGGCCGCCTGAAGCTCGTCCAGCCGCCGCTGCTGGTCGCCCAGCCGCCGGCCGAACCGGGCGAGCGACCAGTCAGGCCGGCCCGCCAGCCGAGCCCCGGCGATGCGCAGCGCCAGCGGATGGTAGCCGCACCAGCGCGCGATCTCCGCGGCCGCCTCCGCCTCGGCGCTCACCCGCTCCTGACTGGCCAGCAACGCCAGCAGGCGCACTGACTCCGCCTCGTCGAGCATGCCGACGGCGATGGGCACGGCGTCCACGGTGGTCAGCGCGGCGCGGCTGGTGACCAGCGCCGCGCAGCCGCCTCCCGCCGGCAGCAACGGCCCTACCTGGGCGGCGCCGACGGCGTTGTCGAGGACGATCAGGACTCGCCGGTCGGCCAGCAGCGACTGGTAGTGGGTGGCCGCCTCCGCCGGTGCCGCAGGGACGTCGCCGGGCGGAACCCCCAGCGCGCGCAGGAACCGGCCGAGTACCTCGGCCGGTTGCAACGGCGGCAGGCCGGGCGTGGATCCCTGGAGATCGACGTAGAGCTGACCGTCGGGATAGCGGTCGGCCACGCCGTGTGCCGCCTTCAGGGCGAGCGCCGACTTGCCCGCACCACCGGGGCCGTGCAGCGCGACCACCGAGGGGCCCGTCCCGCCGTACAGGACGGTGTGCAGGTGGGCGAGCTCGGCGGACCGGCCCACGAACACCATGGGAGCCCGCGGAAGCAGACGCGGACGCGGACGCCCGTCATCGACAGGTACGGCGGGGACGTCACGGTCGGGAGCCAGCAGAGCGGTGTCCCTGCGCAGGATCGCCTGCTGCAGCCGGCGCAGGTCAGGCCCGGGGTCGATGCCCAGTTCGTCGGCCAGGATCCGGCGGGCGGCCCCGAACGCGTCCAGTGCGCCGACCACGTCGCCACTGCGGTACAGGGCCACCATGAGCTGAGCGTGCAGCCGCTCACGCAGCGGGTACTGCCCGATCACCTCGCGCAACCGCGTGGCCGCCGTCGCGTTCTTGCCGAGAGCGAGTTGGACGTCCGCGTGCTCCTCCACCACGCCCAGATAGTGCTCGGTGAGGCGGGCGACCACCTCGCGCAGGGTGGGCCCCAGCGGCACGTCCTCCGCCGCGGTCCCGTCCCACAGCGCCAGGGCCCTGGTGAAGGCCTCCTCGGCGGCACCCAGGTCCCGCCTGGCCAGCGCCTGGCGGCCGCGCGCGGACAGCGCCTCGAACTCGAAGAGGTCGAACTCCTCAGGCCCGACCCTCAGCAGGTAGCCGACGTCCGAGGTGACCAGCCACTCCTCGTCCGGCAGCAGCTTGCGCAGCTGCATGAGGTAGGTGCGCAGGTTCGCCACCGCGGAGCGGGGTGGCCGCTCGTCCCACACCTCCGCCACCAACGACCTGATCGGGACGACGTGGCCGGCCCGGGCCAGCAGCATGGCCAGGACGGTCCGTTGCTTGGGTGCTGTGATCTTGACCGGCGACCCGTTGACCTGGATCCGCATCGGGCCGAGAAGTCGGAAACGCACGATATACCGGCTTACAGCGGTGGTCCGCCCAACCGGCGCAGGGCGACGCCGAGCAGGCGGTCGGCGTCGAAGAACCCGCGCTGCCGGGAGTCGACGCTGTCGGTGTTGTCACCCAGGACGACCAGTGCGCCGGGGGGCACCCGGGTCACGCTGTCGTGGATGCCGGGCGGCACCGGGTCTCCGGGTAACGCGACGGCGCGCTTGATGTTCCACTGCCGGCCGTCCGGGCCGGGCGGTCCGATCTCCGCGGGAGTGAGCGGCGGCTCGAGCACGACCACATCGCCCGTGCTGACCTGGTCGATGCGGCGCCTGCGCACCAGGACCCGATCGCCGTCGGACAGCGTCGGGGCCATGCTGGTCCCCTCGACCGTGACCACCACGTAGCGCCTTCGCGCCCACAGCGCGCCCGCCATCGCAGCCAGTACGAACCCACCGAAGATCAGCTTCATGGCGCTCTTCCCCGTCGATCCCCTGGAGGGGGGAGTCCTCCGCGAAACGATCTCCGCTGGGACGCGACCCTGTCAAGGCACCGCTCTGCCGTACGGCTGGGCGCAGCAGGGCGGCCGGGGCCCGCTCAGGCGGAGCGCCGGACCTCCGGGCTGAGGGCGTCCAGGCCGGCCGGTGCGGCCGGCCTGGACGTCATGATCAGACGAGGTCGAACCGGTCGAGGTTCATGACCTTGTCCCACGCCGCGACGAAGTCGTTCACGAACTTCTCCTTCGCGTCATCGCTCGCGTAGACCTCCGCGAGGGCACGCAGCTCGGAGTTCGACCCGAAGACGAGGTCGGCCCGGCTGCCGGTCCACTTGACCGCGCCCGTGGCGCTGTCGCGACCCTCGAAGGTGTTCGCGTCCTCGGACGTCGCCTTCCACGTCGTGCCCATGTCGAGCAGGTTGACGAAGAAGTCGTTGGTCAGAGAACCGGGGGTCGTCGTGAGGACGCCGAGCGACGACTGCTGGTGGTTCGCGCCCAGGACGCGGAGACCGCCGACGAGGACCGTCAGCTCGGGGGCGCTCAGGGTCAGCAGGTTCGCCCGGTCGAGCAGCAGGTACTCGGCCGGCAGCCGGTGGCCCTTGCCGAGGTAGTTGCGGAACCCGTCGGCGGTCGGCTCGAGCGCGGCGAACGACTCGACGTCGGTCTGCTCCTGCGACGCGTCCACACGGCCCGGCGTGAAGGGGACCTCGACGTCGAAGCCGGAGTCCTTGGCGGCCCGCTCGACCGCCGCACCGCCTGCGAGCACGATCAGGTCGGCGAGCGAGACCTGCTTGCCGCCGGTCTGGGCGGCGTTGAAGGACTGCTGGATGCCCTCAAGGGTGCGCAGCACCGTCGCCAGCTGGTCGGGGTCGTTGACCTCCCACCCGCTCTGCGGCTCGAGGCGGATGCGCGCCCCGTTGGCGCCACCGCGCTTGTCGCTGCCGCGGAAGGACGAGGCCGACGCCCACGCGGTGGACACGAGCTGGGACACCGACAGGCCCGAGGCGAGAACCTGGCCCTTGAGCACGGCGACGTCGGCGGCGTCGATGAGCTCGTGCGTCACCGCGGGCAGGGGGTCCTGCCACAGCAGCGTCTCTGCCGGGACCTCAGGGCCGAGGTAGCGCACGACCGGGCCCATGTCGCGGTGGGTCAGCTTGAACCACGCCTTGGCGAAGGCGTCCGCGAGCTCGTCGGGGTTCTCGAGCCAGCGTCGCGTGATCTGCTCGTAGATCGGGTCGACGCGGAGCGCGAGGTCGGTCGTCAGCATCGTCGGAGCGTGGCTCTTCGACGGGTCGTGGGCGTCGGGCACGGTGCCCGCCCCCGCGCCGTCCTTCGGCCGCCACTGGTGCGCGCCCGCGGGGCTCTTGAACAGCTCCCACTCGTAGCCATAAAGGATTTCGAGGAAGCTGTTGTCCCAGGTGATCGGGGTGTTCGTCCAGATACCCTCGAGACCGCTGGTGATCGTGTCGCCGCCCTTGCCGGTGCCGAAGGAGTTCCTCCAGCCGAGGCCCTGATCCTCGATCGAGGCGGCCTCGGGGTCGGCGCCGACGTGGTCGGCCGGGCCCGCGCCGTGGGTCTTGCCGAAGGTGTGACCGCCAACGATCAGGGCGGCCGTCTCCTCGTCGTTCATCGCCATCCGGCGGAACGTCTCACGGATGTCGCGGGCCGCGGCGAGCGGGTCCGGGTTGCCGTTCGGGCCCTCGGGGTTGACGTAGATGAGGCCCATCTGAACCGCGGCGAGAGGGGTCTCGAGCTCCCTGTCGCCGCTGTAGCGCTCGTCGCCGAGCCAGGTGGACTCGGGGCCCCAGTAGACGTCCTCGTCAGGCTCCCAGACGTCCGCGCGACCGCCGCCGAAGCCGAAGGTCTTGAAGCCCATCGACTCCAGGGCGACGTTGCCGGTGAGGATCATGAGGTCGGCCCAGGAGAGCTTCTGGCCGTACTTCTTCTTGACCGGCCACAGCAGGCGGCGTGCCTTGTCGAGGTTGCCGTTGTCCGGCCAGCTGTTGAGGGGGGCGAAGCGCTGCTGCCCGGCTCCCGCGCCGCCGCGGCCGTCGCTGATCCGGTAGGTGCCCGCGCTGTGCCAGGCCATCCGGATCATGAACGGGCCGTAGTGGCCGAAGTCGGCAGGCCACCAGTCCTGCGAGGTGGTCAGCACCTCCAGGATGTCCTGCTTCACGGCCGCGAGGTCGAGGGTCTTGAACGCCTCGGCGTAGTCGAACTCCTCGCCGAGAGGGTTGGCCACGGCGGGGTTCTTGGCGAGGATCCTCAGGTTGAGCCGATCCGGCCACCACCGGTGGTTTCCGCCACCCTGAGTCGGGTGGGAGGCGCGCTCGTGCGCGACCGGGCAGCCACCTCCACCCTCCGTCTTCGGGTCTGTGACGATTGCGTCGTGGTTCTCGGACATGGGAATCCTTCCGGACTGGCAGATCACGGTGCTCAGGAACTGCGGGTGGTGGAACAGCCGGGGCACAGGCCCCAGTAGATGACCTCGGCCTCGTCGATCGAGAAGCCGTGGTCGTCGGAGGCGGTCAGGCAGGGCGCATGGCCGACCGCGCAGTCGACGTCAGCGACGGCACCGCACGACCGGCACACGAGGTGGTGATGGTTGTCCCCGACGCGCCCCTCGAACAGGGCGGGGCTGCCGGGTGGCTCGATGCGGCGTACGAGCCCCGCGGCGTTGAGCGCGTGGAGGGCCTCGTACACGGCTTGCAGAGAGATATGACCTACGCGATCACGCACCCCGGAGGCGATCGCCTCGACGCCGAGATGGTCACCGTCCCGGACGGTCTCGAGCAGCGCGACGCGGGCGGCCGTCACCCGCAGGCCGGCACCGCGCAGCTCCTCGGCGATGGTCGGAGTCCTGGATGCGGTCATGTCGCAAACCTACCGTTATAAACACGAATGATACAAGAGAACGAATAATCCAAGTTTAGCCTCGTCCTCCGGGAGCGCACCATACGGAATGGTATGGTGCGCCTTGTCGAGCAGCGCCGAAGCGTGCCGTTTCAGCGTTCCCGGTGATCGGATACCTCTGAGGAGGCGAGCATGGCGCCGGAACCGGTACCACTCGAATACGACTGGCCAGGACTGGACGCGGAACGAGACGGCGTCGTCTACAACGACAGAGCGATCGCGGGATCGGCTCAGGCGCTGAGAGACGTGCTGGGCCGCCTGACCGGCGAAGGCGGGAGCGGCGAGGGGAGCGGCCTGACCGCCGGCCAGGGCTCCATCGACGATCTGACCCGCTACACCACGCTCGCGCAGCTCAAGACGCAGTTGCAGAGCATCGGCAGGTGGGAGGGCGGTCTCACCTTCGCCCAGATGCTGGAGACCAGCCACCAGGAGTTCGTCACGGTCTACCGGGAGGTCCAGAAGACATTGGACGCCGCCATCGCGCTCGTCGACGCCGGGGCCGGCAACTACAAGGCCGCGAGCGGCGCGAACCTGGGCGGTGTGTAGGGCCATGGCCGAGGAGAGCATCAAGAAGACTCATTGGCTCAAGCCCTCCCGCGGCGAGTGGACGGTCGACCACGACGATCGGAGCGTGGAGGAGGTCAAGGGCCTCATCGCGGGCATCAGGCGTGCCCTTCGGCAAACCGGCGTTCCCCGGTATCTCGAGCCCCTCCGCCTCCGACGCGGGCCCTGCCCCCACCGGCCTCTCGGGTGGCAGCCCTGCCGGTGAGGGGCCGACCTTCCCCGGCCCCCCGCATCACGAACGCCCCCCACCTTCCTGGTCATCCGGACGGCCGGAGCGGGCCGGATCCCGGTCGAGAGCCGGGCACCCCATCGCCCGACGCCGACCCGGACACCAAGGAGCCGGACGGTGACGCCCCGTCGCCGAGCCACTCCGCCCGCGGCCCGGACGATCCCGCACGTGCCTTCGGACGGCCCGCTGCCCCGCCAACCGAGCTCGCGGACTTCCAGCGCCCCATCGACCCGCCCGGCACCACGCTCCACTCGACCCCGGCGAGCCCGCTCTCGACCCCGGCGATTCTGAACCACTCCACCCCGGCGAGTCCGAACCACTCCCCGGCCACCGCCTTCGGCGTTCCCGGTGCCGGCACGAGCCTCGGACCGGGTCCGGTCAACGGCCGGGCCACCGCCTCGCACGGCATGGGCTCGCCCTTCATGCCAATGAGCGGGACGGGCGGTGCGAGCGGTCAGGAGGAGCAGGATCACGAATCCGGCACCTGGCTTCACGAGGACGACGACGTCTGGAGCGGCGACGTGGGCGGTGTGGTCGACAGCAGGATCGGCTGACCCGGGCGCGGGCCGTTCACGGCGGCGGTTCCCGCAGGACGCCGGCGATGACCGTGGTCACGACCTTGTGCACGGCCTCGGCCTCCGGCGGGGTGGCCTCGCGGTCGGCGAAGAGCAGGTGCCCGGCCCCGATCAGTGTGGGAGCGAGCGTGTCGACGTCGGCGTCGGCGGCGATGCGGCCCAGGTCGCGCTCGCCTGCGAGGTAGGAGGCGATCATGGCCGTGGCTTCGGTGAGTACCGGGACGCCGGTCGGGGTGGCCTGGCGAAGCCGGGCGCGCAGGTCGTCCCTGAAGGTGATGAGGCCGACGATCGCCACGGCGACCGACCCGAACAGCTCCATCAGCGCGCCGGTGAGGTGGTCGGCGACGGTGCCGGTGCCTGCGGACTCGCGCAGGGAGATGGCCTGGCTGCCGATCCGGCTGATGCGGTCCTGTACGAGTTCGGCGAGGAAGGCGTCGAAGTCGGCGAAGTGCCGGTGCAGGACGCCCTTGGCGCAGCCCGCCTCCGTGGTGACCGCCCGGCTGGTCAGCGCGTTCGGCCCGTCCCTGAGCAGGATGCGCTCGGCGGCGTCGAAGAGTTGGGCGCGCGCGTCGTGGATGGCCACCCCTGTCGGCACCGTGCTTCGCTCCTTCGCTCGCGAGGCCCGCCCGGTTGACGAGTGGGCGAGCGCCCATTCATAGTGGGCGCATGCCCACTATACCGCCGGAGCGAGTACGTCAGGCCGAGAGCGAGCCTCATTTGGAGCGAGCGCGTCTCGCCGAGAACGAACCTCATCGACACCGACAGGCAGCGGAGTCGTTCGGATCGGACGCCGAACGCTACGACCGCACCAGGCCCCGCTACCCCGAAGCCATGGTGGACCGGATCGTGGCCGCCGGCCCAGGGCCTGACGTCCTCGACGTCGGCATCGGCACCGGCATAGAGGCCCGGCAGTTCCAGGCCGCCGGCTGCAAGGTGCTCGGGGTCGAGCCCGACGCGCGGATGGCTGACTTCGCGCGGCGCGGCGGGGTCGAGGTCGAGGTGGCGACGTTCGAGGACTGGGATCCCGCCGGCCGGAACTTCGATGCGGTCATCGCCGGGCAGGCCTGGCACTGGGTCGACCCGGTCGTGGGAGCGGCGAAGGCGGCGCGGGTGCTGCGGCCAGGCGGACGGCTGGCGGCGTTCTGGAACGTGGGCCAGCCCCCGCCCGAAGCGACGGAGGCCTTCGCCGCGGTCTACGACCGGGTGGTGCCCGACTCGCTGGTGGCGCGGGGCCACCGGCAGGCGATGTCCGCCCTGGACGGGTACGCGGTGCTGTTCGGCAAGGCGGCCGACGGGATGGGGCGGGCGGGCGCGTTCGGCGACCCGGAGCAGTGGCGATTCGACTGGGAGCAGTCCTACACCACGGACGAGTGGCTGGACCAGCTGCCCACCCAAGGCGGCCTCAGCCAGGTCCCGCCGGCGAAGCTGGCGGAGGTGCTGGCGGGCATCGGGGCCGCTGTCGACGCCATGGGAGGCCGCTTCACGATGCGCTACACGGCTGTCGTGGTCACCGCGGCGCGAACCGGCCCCTCCTGAGCCGATTCACCTACATGCTGTTCGGCGCCGCCGCCGCGTTGATCGGACTCGCGATCGCCATCGGCTACAGCGATATGACCGAGCTCGAGCTCTACAGGGACCACCTGAGAATCCTCGGCAACGTGGCGTTCGTGGCCGCACTTCTCCTCAAGGGGGTGCACATCCCCGTGGTGCGGCGCAGCGGCAGGGCGGGAAGCGCACCGGGTTCGTAGGAGCCGTCGTCCGATCTCGCCCCGGCTCCTGACGGTGCGCGCTCCCATGCGCGGGGGCGGCTGTGGGTACATACGTGGTGGTGCGCTGTTCATCGCGACGGGTTCGAGGAGGGCGGGATGAAGGATGTGGCGGTGACCCTCTTCGATCTGAGTGAGCCTTTCGTGCGCGAACACGTGGTGCGGTGTGAAGCGTGCAAGCACACCCTTCGTACCCCCGAGTCGAGGGCCGCGGGGATCGGGCCCGAGTGCGCGGCCAGGTTGGGGCTGGCGCCTCGGAAGCCGCTGAGGATCACCGGGGTGCCGCGAGGCTGGAACTGCGAAGGGCAGATCGACCTACTGGAGGAGGAATGGTGACGCGGCGGCGGGTCGGGTTCGAGCGGATGGCGTGAGGAGCGCGCCTGCGCGCCATGGCCTTCCTCGAGCGAGAAGACGCGAAGACGGCTCGCGTAGCGTCCTGACGTGGGACAGTAGACGTACTGTGATCTCATCCCCCTCGCTACCACTTGACCTGGTCGCCCTTCCGAACGGCGACGTCCTCGTGCTGCCTGCGGTGTGGCCGGTACGGCTCACGCCGGAGCAGAGGCGACAGCTCGGCGAGCTCCTCCTCGACTCGGACACCCGAGGTCTGAGCGTGCAGATCGCGGAGACGTCCTCCGACACGCAGCAATAGGGCGGCGTCCTCGGCTCCCGAGGAACGCCGGATCGACCGAGGAGCCCGGGTGCCCGCCTCTCGCCGAGGTCTTCGGCGCGCCTGCTGAGGCCAGGCATCGGCGGACCTGACGACAAAAGCGAGGCCGTGTCCCCGCCGGCGAAGCTGGCGGAGGTGCTGGCCGGCATCTGGGCCGGCCCGCATGACGTCTGTCTGCGGACGTCACGCGGGCAGTCGATGAATGGGTGCTCGGCCCGGGCACGATGAGCACGGGGGCGATGAGCCGGGATCCGGAGAGGAACCCCGTGACCAGCTGTGGTTACGCGGGTCGACATCCCGTCAGGCGGCGTCGAGGGCTTCGGTGATCTTGCGGATCATGTCGGCCATGGTGGGGCTGGGCTGGCCCTTGTGGGTCTGGGCGGCTGCTTCGATGGCGACGATGACGGTGCGGCGGAAGTTGTCGGCCTCTGCCGGAGTCTGCTTCTTGAGCAGGCTCATGGCTGCCGTCAGGGCCGGCAGCACCTGGTCGGCGAGTTCGGCCACGGACTTGCCGTACTTCACGCCCTTGGGTGCCTTGGTGAGCACGTGCCCGGCCAGGCCGGTCGCGGAGGTCAGGGCGATGGAGCCGTGGGTGGCGGCCCTGTGGGGTGAGCCGGCGGCGCCGGCGGCGGCCATCAGCGAGATGGCGCCCCACGCGGCGAGGCGGAGGGTGGTCTTGTCCTGGTCGGTGAGGGTGATGGACATGGTGGTGTGCTCCTTCGGATCCGAGATTCAGGTGAACGGACGGCTCGCGGATGCGGTCCTGTGTGTGCCCGGGGTCTGGATCACTCAGGTCGGGTCGCCCGAGTGGATCTCGCCCGGTCTTGAGGCCGCGGTCGCTGAACCGTTCATGGCGTTAACTTTCGCCGACCGCTCTGATACCGGGCCGTTGCCGTCCTGACACGACCGCTGACGCGACACCGCATGGTCGACGGCCAGCGCGAGCGCTGGCCTGCTGGGTCGAGGACGTCCGTGAGGGGTTCGGTGGCAGGCGGTCGACGAAAGGCGCGCGCGTCTCCGGCCTTGCGTACGCCATGGCATTGTGCGTACAGTGTTCGCATGAAGGGAACGCCGTACGCAGGACGTGAAGGAGAGACCATGTCGACCACCGCCACCTGGGACACGCAGGGCAACTGGGCGATGAAGGACAACAACAGGGGGCTGTCGGAGGCGGGGCTGCGCCGGATGCGTGAGGTGCTGGCCCGGCACATGGAGTCCGGCAGGATCCCCGGACTGGTCGCCCTGGTCGGCAGGGGCGAGGACACGCACGTCGAGACGATGGGCACGCTGCACGCAGGCGGTGGCGCGCCGATGCGCAGGGACACGATCTTCCGGTTGGCGTCGCTGAGCAAGCCGATCACCGCCGCCGCCGTGATGCTCCTGGTCGAGGAGTGCCGCCTGCGGCTGGACGACCCGGTCGACGAGTGGCTGCCCGAGCTGGCCGACCGCCAGGTGCTCAGGAGCATCGACTCCCCGCTGGAGGACACGGTGCCGGCGCTGCGGCCGATCACCGTACGGGACCTGCTGACCTTCACCTTCGGCTTCGGGGCGGTGCTGGCGGCTCCTGACACCTACCCGATCCAGGTCGCCATGCGCGAGCTGGGCCTGGACGGCTCCGCGCCGGAGGCGGGGCCCGACGAATGGCTCGGCCGGCTGGGCCGGCTTCCGCTGATGCACCAGCCGGGGACGTTGTGGCAGTACCACACGGGATCCGACGTGCTCGGCGTGCTCGTCCAGCGGGTGGCGGGGCAGTCGTTCGAGGCGTTCCTGCGTGAGCGGCTCTTCGGCCCGCTCGGGATGAAGGACTCCGGGTTCCACGTGCCCGCCGAGAAGATCGACAGGCTGCCGGCCAGCTACGCCCACGACCCGCAGACCGGCGGGCTGGTCGTGTGGGACGAGGCGGCAGGCGGCAAGTACAGCTCGCCGCCGGTCTTCGAGAGGGGCGGTGACGGGCTGGTCTCGACCGTGGACGACTACCACGCCTTCTACCGGATGCTGCTGAACAAGGGCACGCATCACGGCGAGCGCATCCTGTCCCGTGCGGCGGTCGAGCTGATGACGACGGACCACCTGACTCCGGAGCAGAAGGTCGAGAAGGACGCCTTCGGCGACCACTTCGGCAGGCACGGCGGTTACGGCTTCGGGATGGCCGTCCGTACGCACCGACGCGACCTGGCGTCGGTGGGTCAGTTCGGCTGGGACGGCGGACTGGGGACCACGGCCTACGCCGATCCGGCCGAGGGGCTGACCGGGATCCTGTTCACCCAGGCGGCGATGGACTCCCTGGACACGCCCCGCCTCCACAAGGACTTCTGGACCACCGCCTACCAGGCCATCGCCGACTGACCCTCAGGGCGCAGGCCCGTCGCGGTCACTCTCGTTCCAGGCGCTCTTTCGCCCCGCGGATCTCCCTCTCCACGTCCGCGGGAAGGTGGCGGCGCAGGATCGGTTCGAGGAGCCAGCCGATCCAGGGGGCGAAGTCGATCGAGATCGTCCTGGTCACCTTGGTGCCCTCGGCGGCGGGCTCGGCGACGAAGCTGGCCGCGAACTTCGACAGCCGGTGGTTGAGCCGGTTCTGCGGCAGGGGCGCGTACCTGACGTCGACGCGCTCGCCCGGAGTGAGCCGCATCTGGGATACCAGCTTGGGTGCGGGCCCGGGGATGCCAGGGAGGGCAGGGCGGAACCTGAACTCGGTGACGTCGCCGGTGCGGCGCACCCAGTCGATGGCTCCGATCTTGTCGTCGATGTCCGCGTACCTCTCCGCGTCCATGACGAACGCGAGGAACCGTTCCGGGGTGCAGCGGATGACCTGTTCCACTGTTACTTGGACCATGGAAAGAGAGTAATCTCTTTCCATGGCGAGAACCACCCCCGGCGTGACGCGCGACCGTCTGCTCACCGAGGCCGTACGGCTGTTCGCGAGCAAGGGATACGACGCGACCTCGGTGGCCGACATCCAGGTCGCCTGCGGGCTGACCGCCGGCTCGGGCGCCCTCTACAAGCACTTCCCCTCCAAGGGGGCGCTGCTGGAGGCGGCCGTCCAGCGCAATCTGGAACTCATGACCCTGCGCAACAGGGAGACGGTCGCCGAGGCGCCTGCCGACCCGCGTGAGGCCCTCCGGCTGATGGCGAGCGTCGTCTGGTCGGTGATCGAGGGCGACAGGGACCTGATCCGGATCATGCTGCGGGAGTACCACGGCTTCTCCGAGCTCTTCGAGCGCATGTGGCAGAGCGTCATCGCGACCCTCTACCGCGAGGCCGCCCAGTGGATCAGGGCACAGGGAACCGACGTGGCCGACCCCGAGGCGACGGCGGCCGTGCTGATCTCGTCGCTGACCTACTATCCGCTGCTGAACATCCTCATCGGGCACACGCCTGGCGATCTCGAGGCGGACCGGTTCCTGGACGCCTGGGTCGAGCACGCCGTCCAGACCCTCGAGGCCGGTTCTGCCCGATGACAAATCGGTTGTTCGCCGAGGCGGCCGTCTGCTCTACTCGAGATGACCGCTCGCCGATCAAGGAGACGGAAATGCGCACGGCTTACATGTCCACCCAAAAGGTAAATGCCACCTATCTTGAGGACATGTCGCTCCGTGAGCACGTTGAACTTGGGGATTCTGGCGCATGTAGACGCCGGTAAGACGAGCCTGACCGAGCGGCTGCTCCACGCCGCCGGTGTCATCGACGAAGTCGGCAGCGTCGATGAGGGCAACACACAGACCGACTCCCTTGCGCTCGAACGACAGCGCGGGATCACCATCAAGTCCGCCGTCGTGTCGTTCGAGATCGGCGGCGTCACCGTCAACCTGATCGACACCCCCGGCCACCCCGACTTCATCGCCGAGGTGGAGCGGGTGCTCAGCGTGCTCGACGGCGCCGTTCTGGTCGTCTCCGCCGTCGAGGGCGTGCAGGCGCAGACCCGCGTGCTCATGCGGACCTTGCGGCGGTTGCGCATTCCCACGCTCGTCTTCGTGAACAAGACCGACCGTGGCGGCGCGCAGGACGAGCGCGTGCTGTGGGCGATCTCCGAGAAACTCACCCCTGCCGTCATCGCGATGGGATCGGTGCGCGAGGTGGGCACGCGGCGCTCGGATTTCCAGCCTTACGGCGCCGCCGACGCGGCGTTCACGGCGAGGCTCGCGGAGGTCCTCGCCGAGGGCGATGACGCGCTTCTCGCCGCCTTCGTCGACGACGGGGCGCGGGTGCCATACGGCGTGCTCCGCAAGGAGCTGGCGGCGCAGACCCGACGGGCACTGGTGCACCCGGTCTTCTTCGGCTCGGCGGTGACAGGGGCCGGGGTGGATTCGCTGATCTCCGGCATCGGGGAGCTGCTGCCCGCGATCGAGGGCGACGTGGACGGCCCCGCCTCGGGCACCGTCTTCAAGGTCGAGCGCGGTCCCGCGGGGGAGAAGATCGCCTACGTGCGGATGTTCTCCGGCGCCCTCCCCGTCAGGGAGCAGACGGAGGCCGGAAGGGTCACCGCGATCAGCGTGTTCGAGCGTGGCTCCGCCGTCCAGCGAGGGGAGGTCGTCGCCGGGCGGATCGCCAAGGTCCGGGGCCTGACCGACATCCGCATCGGAGACACGATAGGCACCCCCGCGAAGGAGGCGGAGGCTCACCACTTCGCCCCTCCCACGCTGGAGAGCGTGGTCGTGCCCGCGCGGCCCGAGGACAGGGGCGCGCTGCACCTCGCGCTCGCCCACCTCGCCGAGCAGGACCCGCTGATCAACGTGCGCCAGGACGAGATCAGGCGGGAGGTGTTCGTCTCCCTCTACGGCGAGGTGCAGAAGGAGGTCATCCAGGCCACGCTGGCCGAGGACTTCCACGTGGACGTCACCTTCCGCGAGACGACGACCATCTGCGTCGAACGGCTCAGCGGCACGGGCGCGGCCGTCGAGATCATGCACGCGGAGGACAACCCGTTCCTCGCGACCGTCGGGCTGCGCGTGGAGCCCGCTCCGGCCGGCACAGGGGTGGAGTTCGGGCTGGAGGTCGAGCCAGGGTCGATGCCGCCCACGTTCTTCAAGGCAGTCGAGGACACCGTGCGCCTGGCCCTGCTGCAGGGCGTCCACGGGTGGGAGATCTCCGACTGCACGGTCACCATGACGCACTCCGGCTACGCGGCGCGGCAGAGCCACTCCCATGCCGTCTTCGACAAGAGCATGTCGAGCACCGCGGGCGACTTCCGCAACCTGACGCCGCTGGTGCTGATGAGCGCGCTCAGGCAGGCGGGCACCAGGGTGTACGAGCCGATGCACCGCTTCAGGCTGGAGATCCCGGCCGACACGTTCGGCCAGGTGGTCGCCGCGCTGGCGCGGCTGCGGGCCGTACCGCAGAGCTCGGAGAGCAGGGGCTCGGCGTACGTGCTGGAAGGAGAGATCCCCGCGGCCATGGTGCACGGGCTGCAGCGGCAGCTGCCCGCGCTGACGCGCGGGGAGGGTGAGCTGGAGTGCGCCTTCGACCGCCACCAGCCGGTCTCCGGGCCGGTTCGGGGCAGGCGGAGGACCGACCACAACCCGCTCAACCGCAAGGAGTACCTGCTGCGCGTGAAGCGGCGGGTCTAGCTGATGGCCGCCTCCGCAGGCGACGTCCTGCGCCACCTCCGGCCCCGCCCCCGCTCCGCCGCCGCGCTCACCGCGGCCGTCGTCTGGCGCTGTTCACCAGCTACGTCGGCTGGCTGGCGGCGCTGCCGCGCACCATCGGGGTGATCCTCTACCGCCTGCCCCAAGCCGCGGTCTCGACCGAAAGGCTCACCAGGCTGATGGCTCCGCACGAAGACGCGGGCGACCTGTCGAGGAACACCGGCGTCCGGTTCCACACGGACCCACCCGCCTCCGTCGCGCCGCCGGATCGAGCTGAGGCGCTCCAGGTCGTCGAGGTCAGGGGGTTGACCGTCCGCCACGACGCGAGCGGTCGCGGCGTTCACGAGGTCGACCTGCGGGTCAGGCGGGGCTCGTTCACGGTGATCACGGGGGCCGTCGGCGCGGGCAAGACGACGCTGGTGCGCGCCCTGCTCGGTCTGCTGCCCGCGGACGAGGGGACGATCCTGTGGAACGGCGTGCGCGTCGACGATCCAGGGACGTTCATGGTTCCTGGCCGTGTGGCGTACGCGAGCCAGGTCCCGCGGCTGTTCTCCGAGTCGCTGAGGGAGAACCTGCTCCTCGGCAGTCGGGCGGGCGACGACGAAGTCGAGCGCGCGCTGGAGCTGGCGGCCTTCGAGGACGACCTCGCGGCGATGCCCGACGGCATGGACACGGTCGTCGGGCCCCGTGGCGTACGGCTGTCAGGAGGGCAGGTGCAGCGGGCGACGGCCGCGCGGGCGCTGGTCAGGCGGCCGGACCTGCTGGTCGTGGACGACCTGTCGTCCGCGCTCGACGTGGAGACGGAGAGGCTGCTGTGGGACAGGATCGCCCACGCGGCCCGCGAAGGGAGCGGGCCCGAGACGCTGCTCGTGGTCTCGCACAGGAAGGCGGCGCTCGAACGGGCCGACCAGGTCGTCGTGCTCGACCGCGGCAGGGTCGTCGGCCGCGGCCCGCTCGACGAGCTGCTGGACGGCTGCGCGGAGATGCGCAGGCTGTGGAGCGAGGAGCTCGTCGCCGAGGCGGAGGAGTCGAGCTGAGGAGTCGAGCTGAGGAGTCGAGCTGAGGTCGCCATCATGGTCAGCCCGCGCATGCCGGGGCGGGTCATGCGAGCAGGGCGGCGGCATCGGGAATCGGGTCGATGCCGCCGCCCTGCTCGGATCGGCGGGTCAGGAGGTGGACAGCGCCACCGTGGGTGACAGGCGGGCCGCGCGCATGGCCGGGTACAGCCCCGCCACCGTGCCGATGATCAGGGTGGCACCGACCGCGCCGCCGATCGACCACGGCGGGACGACGGGTGGCCAGCCCTGCGACAGCGCGTACCCGATGGTGGCCAGAGCGCCAAGGACGGCGCCCGCGACCCCGCCCAGCGCCGACAGCAGCAGCGACTCGGAGAGGAACTGGACCCGCACCTGCCCTCGCGTGGCGCCGAGCGAGCGCCGCAGCCCGATCTCCTTCCTGCGCTCCAGCACCGAGATGACCATGGTGTTGGCCACGCCCACCCCGCCGACCAGCAGCGCCACGGCGCCGAGGCCCAGCAGCAGGTTGGTGAAGGCGCCCGAGGCCGCGGCCTTGGCCGCCAGCGCGTCGGACGGGCGGCTGACCTCGACCTCGGAGGGGTTCTCCGGGTTGACCGTACGGGGCAGGACCTCCCGCACCGCCTCCACCGCCTCCTCGGCGGACCGCTCGTAGAGCGTCGTGGGGTGCCCGTCGAAGCCGAGCTCCTCCTCGGCGACGGGGAAGCCGATGAGCGCCGAGCGTTCGATCTCGGGGGCCAGCGGCATGGGGCCGAGGATCCCGATCACGGTGAACCACCGGCCGCCCATCCAGACGCGCACCCCGGTGCGGGTGATCCCCAGCCGCTCGGCGGCCCTGGCGCCGAGGACGACGGCGGGCTGGCGGGAGGTGGCGTCGTTCAGCCAGGTCCCCTTCGCCACGCCCCCCTCCAGCGTGGTGAGCAGGGAGGTGGTCGCGGCCTGGACGGTGATGCCTCCGGTGACCGCCTCGTCGATGTGAGCGGTCCTCCGCACGGTGGCCGAGACGCTCCCCGTGGCGGCGGCGGAGGTGACGGGGGCGATGCGGGAGACCATGTCGACCGCGCCGACGGGCAGCTTGGACGGCTCGCCGAAGACGGTGCTGCCCGCCGAGACCGTCAGCAGATTGGTGCCGAGCTTGTCGAGCTGGCGCAGCAGCTCCTCGCGTGACGACGACGAGATGCCGATCACCGCGATCATCGTGGCGATGCCGATCGCGATCCCGAGCGCCGAGAGGATCACCCTGGTCGGACGGGCGTGCAGCCCTGACGCGCCCACCCTGAAGACGTCGGACAGGCTCAGCCTCGCCGGCTTCATGACAGCACCAGCCCGTCCCTGACCCGTACCTGCCGGGGACACCATTCGGCGATCTCGTTGTCGTGCGTGATGATCGCGATCGTGGTGCCTCCCTCATGGAGCTCCTTGATGATCTTCAGGACCTCCGCGCCCGCCGCCGAGTCGAGGTTGCCCGTCGGCTCGTCGGCCAGCAGCAGCGGAGGATCGCCGACCACGGCCCTGGCCACGGCGACGCGCTGTTGCTCGCCGCCAGACATCTGGTTCGGCTTGTGGTCGAGCCGATGTCCGAGCCCCACGCGCTCCAGCGCCGACGCGGCCCGCTCGCGGCGGGTACGCAGCGGGGTGCCGGTGTAGAGGAGCCCGTCGGCCACGTTGTCCAGGGCGCTCACCCCCGGCGAGAGATGGAACTGCTGGAAGACGAAGCCGAGGTGGCGGGCTCGCAACGCGGACAGCTGCCGATCGGTCAGGTCGAGGACGGAGTGCCCCGCGATCCGCACGGACCCCGTGGTCGGCCGGTCGAGGGTGCCGATCATGTGGAGCATCGTGGACTTGCCCGACCCGGAGGGGCCGATGATCGCCAGCAGCTCCCCCGTGGAGACGGTCAGGTCCACCCCGCGCAGCGCGTGGACGTGCCCGTTGTAGGTCTTGGTGACCCCGCGCAGCTCGACGATGTTCATTCCGACGGCACCCCGACCTTCATGCCCTCGGTCAGGCCCTCGCCGGTGATCTCGACCATGCCGCCGCCGAACGCGCCGACCTTGACCGGGACCAGCCGGGCGCGCGTGCCCTCCACGACCTCGACTCCGAAGCCGCCCTCGCGCAGCGCGAGCAGCGCCTCCACCGGTACGGCGAGCACGTCCTCGCTGCGCTCGCTGACCAGTTCGACCTCGACGGGGGCCTGGTCGAGCCTGGTCTTCGGGGTCTTCGCCAGCGTGATGTCGACGTCGATGGTCGTGCCGTCCTGGGCGCTCTTGGCCACCGTGCCGACCGAGGTGATCTTCCCCGCCATCGTCTCGCCGCCGGGCAGCTCGACCTCGACCTTGGCGCCCTTCCTGGCCAGCGACTGGTCGCCGGTGTCGAGGTCCACGTGGACGAGCCGCCGCAGGCCGCTGACGGTCAGGGCCTGCTGGCCTGGAGCGGTTCTGGCGCCGACGGTGGCCTTGGCCTCGGTCACCCTGACGGCCGAGGGGAGGAACACCACCTGGGAGGCGTCCACCCGCCCCGTCTCCGGCAGGCCCCTGTCCTCCTGCCATTCGAGGACGGCCAGGTAGGTGGCGTAGGAGAAGTGGTCATCGACGGTGAAGTCGTCGTAGCCGAGCGCTCTCAGGTTGCGCTCCAGCTGCTCGACGTCAGGGCCGTCGTCGATGCCCTGCTCCAGGGTCCTGTAGAGGGGCAGCTTCCCGTACATCAGGACGACGGGCTCGCGGTCGATCTTGAGCAGCGAGCGGCCGCGCCTGATGATCGAGCCCTCCTCGGGAACCCAGGTGACGGTGCCCGCCTTGCCCGAGGAGACCTGGCGCTCGCCCGAGTAGGTGAGCGAGCCCTCCACGGTCTTGGTGTCCACCAGGTCCTGCTTGGTGATGGGCGCGGTGGCGGGCACCAGCGCGGCGCTCTGTGCGGCCACGCCGGTGCTGCCCCCCTCGGTGAGGACGACCAGCGCCGTCCCCGCCGCCGCGACCGCGAGAAGGCAGGCGCCCGCGAGAACGCCTTTTCTCACGATCCGCCCCCAGCCATGCCGGGCGCGAGCTCCTTGCACGCCTCCTGGGCGGCCTTGACCGTAGCCTCGCTGCTGCCCTTGGGCACGGTCATCTTCACCATGCCGTCGGCGCTGGGGTCGGGCATGTCGACGCCGTGCTCGCGCATGCACTGGGCGAACTTGAGCATCTGGTCGCGACGCTTGGGATCCTGGGCGGCCTTGTCGCCGATCGCGCCGTCGAGGTGCTCCTTGCAGGCCTTCATGGCCTTGTCCATGAGGCCCTGGTCGGCGCCGCCCTTCTTGGCCTCGATGCGGATGCCGCCGTTGGGGTCGGGGTCGGCCATGTCGACGCCGTTCTCACGCATGCACTGCGCGAACTTGAGCTGGGCCTCGGCCCTGTCGACCGTGGCGGATGGGCTGGGCTTGGCGCTGCCGGTCTTCCCCGTGCCCTCGGCGCTCGCCACCTCGGCGGTGGTGGGGGCGCTGCCGCAGGCGGTGAGGAGGAGCAGTGGCAGGGAGGCCAGCACTAGTCGTGTTCTCATGCGGCACACTTCACCGAACGGGGCGCTAAAGCCGGATAAGGCGCTTACTCGCGACTAACAGTCGGTGCTGCACTCTCTGAGACATGCGGGTGCTGATCGTCGAAGACGAGGAACAACTGGCCGACGCCGTCGCGAGGGGCCTCAGGCTGCACGCGATGGCCGTCGACGTGGCCTACGACGGCCAGGAGGCGCTGGACCGGGCCTCCTACACCGACTACGACGTCGTCGTCCTCGACCGTGACCTGCCGGAGGTGCACGGCGACGACGTCTGCGGGGAGCTGACGAGCAAGAGCAGAATCCTCATGCTCACCGCGGCGGGGCAGGTGCGCGACCGGGTCGACGGGCTCTCCCTCGGCGCGGACGACTACCTGGTCAAGCCGTTCGCCTTCGCCGAGCTGGTGGCCAGGATCAGGACGCTGGCCCGCCGTACCTCCGCGGTGGCCCAGCCGGTGCTGGAGCGGGCGGGGATCAGGCTCGACCCCGCCCGCCGTACGGTCACCAGGGACGGACGCGAGCTCGCGCTGAGCCGCAAGGAGTTCGACCTGCTGCGGGAGCTGATGCGCGCCGAAGGCCGGCTGGTCAGCTCGGCCCAGCTGCGCAGGGAGGTGTGGGACGAGTTCGCCGAGGGAGACACCAGCGTGCTGCGCGTCACCATGACCGCGCTGCGCAGGAAGCTGGGCGCGCCGCCGGTCCTGGAGAACGTGCCGGGCAAGGGGTACCGGCTGTGAGGCTCGGGCTGAGGACACGACTCACCGTGCTGTACGGCGTGCTGTTCTTCGTGGCCGGCTCGGTGCTGCTCTGGTTCACCTACATCCTGACGGCCAACGCCCTGGGCAAGCAGATGGTCATGGCGTACACGAAGACCGGTCCTGGCGGGGCGCTGCCGTCCAAGGAGCAGATCGACGTGGCGGTCAAGCGGGCGGTCGGCGACAGGGCGGCCGACGTGCTGGAGGAGATGCTGCGCTCCTCCCTGATGATCATGGTGCTCATCGGGATCACCGCGGTCGTGGTCGCCTACCTGGTGGCCGACCGCGCGCTGCGACCGCTCGACAGGGTCACCGAGACCGCGGAGCGGCTGTCGGAGAGCAACCTGCACGAGCGCATCGCTCTGGTGGGGCCGAAAGACGAGGTCAAACGGCTGGCCGACACCTTCGACGCGATGCTCGACAGGCTCCACAGGGTCTTCGACGCGCAGCGCAGGTTCATCGCCAACGCCTCGCACGAGCTGCGCACCCCGCTGGCGGTCAACCGTACGGTGCTGGAGGTGTCGCTGGAGGAGCCCGAGGCCTCGCCCGACCTCAAGGCGCTGGCCAGGGCGCTGCTCGGCACCAACTCCCGCCACGAGCGGCTGATCGAGGGGCTGCTCCTGCTCGCCCAGTCGGAGCAGGAGCTGTCGGCCCGCAAGCCCGTCGAGCTGCGTCACGTGGTGGCGACCGCGATGGAGCAGGCCGACCTGCACCCCCGCAGGCGGCGTGTCACGATCCACCAGGACCTCGGCTCCGCGATGGCCGAGGGGGACCCGCTCTTCCTGGAGAGGTGCGTCTTCAACCTCATCGAGAACGCGATCAAGTACAACGTGCGCGACGGAGAGATCTGGGTCAGGGTCTCCAGCGAGAACGAGTCGGCGGTGATCACCGTGGAGAACACCGGGCCCGTGGTGCCTCCGTACGACGTGGACGACCTGTTCGAGCCCTTCAGGCGGCTGTCGGGCGACAGGGTGAGGTCCGAACGCGGCTCGGGGCTCGGGCTGTCCATCGTCAGGGCCATCGTCGACGCGCACGGCGGCACCGTCACCGCGCTTCCCCGCCCCGAGGGCGGGCTGGTCGTCACCGTGGGCCTGCCCCGCCGCGCGGGGGCCGCGGCGAGGGCGGCCAGGGTGCAACGCGCCGTCTAGCAGGTGAAGT
Organism: Nonomuraea roseola; assembly: GCF_039535395.1. NCBI lineage: Bacteria > Bacillati > Actinomycetota > Actinomycetes > Streptosporangiales > Streptosporangiaceae > Nonomuraea > Nonomuraea roseola. The sequence continues at coordinate 1,878,558 of NZ_BAAAXC010000015.1, read as the reverse complement.
GGACGCCGGAGAAGCCGGCGCGCCAGGCCGTCACCTCGGGGGCCACCGACGCCGGATCCGTCGAAGGGTCGAGACCGCGGGCGATGAAGGAGGCCAGGACCGGCATGTCGTCCTCCTTCATGCCGAGCCTCGCCACCTCGGGCGTGCCCAGGCGCAGCCCGTTCACGTCGCCCGCCACGGGGGCGACGGGCAGGCCGATCCCACAGGCCAGCAGGTTCGCCTGACGCAGTCTGCGGGCCGCGGCCTGGCCGCCGCCAGGGGCCAGCAGGGCGAACTGGTGGGAGTTGGTGCCGCCGCCGAAGACCGGCAGGCCGAGCTCGGCCAGGCTGGTGGCCAGCTGGTGGGCGGTGCCCACCATCATCTCCGCGTACGCCTTGCCCGCGACCTTCCAGTCGAGCAGCGCCACGGCCAGCGCCGCCGTACGGCCCGCGTCGAAGTTGGCCGTCAGGCCCGGGTAGGCGATGGCGTCGAGCCGCTCGGCCAGGTCGGCCGAGTCGGTGACGACCAGACCGCCCGCGGGACCGCCGAGGCTCTTGTAGGTGCTCATCGTCATCAGGTGGGCGCCCGAGGCGAGCGGGTTGGGCCAGACGCCTCCCGCGATCATCCCGCACGCGTGGGCGGCGTCGAAGAGCACCCGCGCCCCCACCTCGTCGGCGACCTCGCGCACGGCGGCCACCGGGTGGGGGAAGGGGTTGAGGCTGCCGCCGATGGTGATCAGCTTGGGCCTGACCCGCGCGGCCAGCTCGCGCAGCGCGGCGACGTCCACGGTGTAGCCGTCGGCGGCGACGGGCGCGTCCACCGTGGTCAGGCCGTAGAGACCGGCCGCGCCCGCCGCGTGGTGGGTGACGTGGCCGCCGATGGAGGGCGGAGGGGCGATGATCGTGTCGCCTGGACGGCACGTCGCCATGAAGGCGTAGAGGTTGGCCAGCGCGCCGGAGCCGACGCGGACCTCGGCGTAGCGGGCGGAGAAGACCTCGGCGGCCAGCGCGGCGGCGATGATCTCGATCTGCTCGATCGCCTCGAGGCCCATCTCGTACTTGTCGCCCGGATAGCCGAGCGACGGGCGCGAGCCGAGGTTCGCCGACAGCAGCGCCTCCGCCCGCGGGTTCATGATGTTGGCCGCGGGGTTGAGGTTGACACACTCGACGTCGTGGATCTCGTGGTTGCGGGCGGCGAGCCTGTCGATCTCGGCCAGCGTGGACAGCGGGTTCTGGGCGGCGACCTCGGCCGCGCCGCGTCGGACGAGGTCCTCGGAGGCGGCGGGTACCCAGGAGCGAGGGGCGAGCATGGGGTCAGGTTAGGCAGGCCCTTCGCGCCGGCGCATGGTGTGGATGAAGGGACCCGCTCCTACACTTGTCGGATGCAGGCAAGGCTCGACGCGCTCGCGGCGGTCATCGAGCGCAGCGTCTCGGTCGACGACCCCGACGGCCACCTGCTCGCCTACAGCTCCATGCACGCCGACGCCGATCCCGTGCGCGTGGCCGCGATCCTGTCCAGGCAGATCGCTCCCGAGGTCAGCCGGTGGCAGGACAGGCACGGCATCGCCACCGCCACCTCCGCCGTGCGCCTGCCCGCCAACCCAGAGCTCGGGATGGGCGCGCGGGTCTGCGTGCCCATCAGGCACGGCGGGCGCTGCCTCGGCTACCTGTGGCTGCTCGACCCCGGCCAGTCGCTCGACGACGAGGCGCTGGCCCTGGCGGAGGAGGCCGCTCGCGATCTGGCGGCCGACTGGCGGGAGGACCCTGACACGCTGGTCCGCCGCCTGCTCACCACAGGACAGGGCTGGGAGAGGATGCCGCCCCAGCTCGTCCAGGTGTGCGTCGTCATCCCCGCCTCGGCGCGGAGGGAGCGTCACGCCATCGGCGGGTTCGTGACCGACACCCACGCGGCCTACCTTCTGCGCCATCCCGCGGAGAGCGCTCCGCTGGAAGAGGGCGTCTCCCGCGGCTACAGCGACCCCGCCGGGCTCGACGCGGCTCCGGAGAGCTACCGGCAGGCGCTGGCCGCCGCGCATCTCGCCGCGGCCGACCCCGCCCTGCCCGGGCACGTCTCGTGGTCGGAGCTGGGGGTCTACCGCGTGCTGCTCGGCGCGGCCGACGACCCGCTGGCCCCACTGGACGGCGAGCAGGCCCACACCCTGGAGACCTATCTCGACCTCGGCGGCAACGCCCAGCGCACGGCGGCCCGCCTGCACCTGCACAGGACCACGCTCTACTACCGGCTCGGCCGCATCGCCGGCGCGCTCGGCGCCGATCTCGACGACGGGCTGACCAGGCTCCACCTGCACCTGGCCCTGAAGAGGCGGCGCCTGCCGCCCGACCTGCGTTGAGCCCCCTGCTCCAGCTCCCCGGCCCCTGCCGGGGAGCTGGAGCCCGTTCACTCGGCGGCCAGCCGATCGGCCTCCTCATGCAGCGCGCTGACCAGCAGAAGCTCAAGCCTGAGCTCGGTCAGGTCGGTCGCCGCGAGGCCATCGAGAACCTGCATGGTGGGCCTCCCTGATCATGAGACGCCCCACTGATCACACCGGTTTACCTGAAGCGTTCCCAGGCCGACTGCCTGGTCATGTTGAGCGAGGCGCCGATGCGCTCCCAGCTCACGTCGCGGGTGCGCAGGTGGCGCACCCAGTCGTGGAGGTTGTCGTCGATCTGCACCTGCACGGCGGCGATCTTGGGGAGGTGGCCGAGGATCTGCTCGACGCTCATCTCCTCCCACATCGGGAGCCTGGGTTCGGGCGAGGCGTCGAGCCGCTCGGCCTCGAGGATCTCGTTGCACAGGCCGATGCACTGGTCACAGATGTGGACGCCAGGCCCCGCCACGAGCTTGGCGACCTCGGTGCTCTTCTTGTGACAGAACGAGCAGCGGAGTCTGTCCTTCCATGTGTCAGGCATATCCTGACGCTACGCCTGTCAGGCGACGCCTGACAATCCCTCGTTCATGGCGGTCCTGGTCTCCTTGACCTGCGCCATGATGATGGCGCTCCGCTCCTCGGCGATCTTCCTGCAGATCGTGGTGTAGGCCTGGAGAATTCTGCGGTAGGCCGCACGTGCCTCCTCGAGTTGGGCGTTGAGCGCGAGCACGCGGATGGGGTCTCCGTAGAGTTCGGCCTCCGCGAGCAGGGCCCGTGCCTCGTTCACGATCTCCTCGGCGCGCTGCCGTGTGCGGCGCAACAGCGCCGAGCACTCGTACAGCTCGCCCAGTCGTGCGGAGGAGACGATGCGCTCGGCAGAGCGCACGGCTGGATCCTCGGTCGTCTGACGGCTGAGTTCCGTTCCCATTCCTGCCACCTCCCCGGTCAAGGTTGCCTGAGTGTAGACGCGCGATCCGTACTTCCGGATCACGCGGGAGGGCCGGGGGTAGGGCACTGTTCCCTGCGGGGATGATTCTCTACGCCCGGGAGGAATTCAGCGCTCCCGCGACACCCCTTTTAATCTGCAAATACGCAGCTCTGGGGGATATGTCTGCTGGCCTAAAAGGACGGGCATGAACACGCCCGATCGGCCACGCCACGCCCTTCCCTAGTCACATACTGAAACGGGATGTAAGCGGAACGTGACGGCTGAGGGGCGCGGCTGTGGCTGAACAACCAACGGGGTCCGACGACGGGAGTGTCGACGTCAGCGTCATCATCCCTGTTCACAACTGCAGGGACTTTCTCGATCGCAGCCTGACCTCCGCTCTCGTGCAGCGGGTGAACAAGGAGATCGTCGTCGTCGACGACGGCTCCACCGACGGCAGCGCCGACCTGCTCGACCTCTACGCCCACTACCACCGGGGCGTGATCAGGGTGGTGCGCGCCGAGCACTCCGGCGGCGCGGGCGGCCCGCGCAACACCGGCATCGAGCACGCCAGGGGCCGCTACGTCTTCTTCTGCGACGCCGACGACCACCTCGGACCCGAGGCCATGGAGCGCATGCTCGCCGTCGCCGACCGCAACGGCTCCGACATCGTCCTCGGCAAGATCGTCGGCCACGGCCGCAGGGCGCCGGTCTCGATGTTCCAGGCCAGCGCCGACCGGGCCGAGCTGGGCACCAGCGCCGTCTACAACAGCCTGAGCTGCTTCAAGCTCTTCCGCAGGGAGCTGCTCGACAGGCACCGCATCAGGTTCGCCGAGGGCCAGCTGGTCGGCGAGGACATCTACTTCAGCGTCCACGCCTACTGCCACGCGAAGGTCATCTCCGTCGTGGCCGACTACGACTGCTACCACCTGGTCGCCAGGCCCGACGGCAGCAGCATCATGCAGCAGCCCTCCAGCCGCGACCCGCTCGGCTGGCTCGCCATGATCAGGAGACCGATCGCGCTGATGGCCCAGCACGTCGAGCCGGGCCCGCTGCGGGACCACCTGCTGCGCCGCCACTTCAGGCTCGACATCTTCGCCCAGCTCGGCGTGCCCTTCCTGGCGGCCGACGAGGTGCGGCGCAAGGAGATCGTGCACGAGGTCGCCGCGCTGTGCGACGAGTGGATGACCCCCGGCGTCATGGCCAGGCTGACCACGACCGACAGGCAGCGCCTGTCGGCACTCGGCGACATCGACAGGCTCGTACGGCTGGCCGACATCGAGGCGGCGACCGTGTGGCGCCGCCTGACCGGGCTGCGGTGGGAGGGCGACAGGCTGGTGGTGGAGGGCGAGGCCACCCTCGACGGCCTGGACGGCCAGGGCGGCGTCGCGCTGGTGCTGCGGTCGAGGAACGAGGAGGCGGGCGAGGTGGCAGTGCCCGCCGAGACCGACGGGCACGCCTTCTCCGCCAGGATCGACCTGGCCGAGCTGACCTCAGGCGTGTGGGACCTGCACGTCGCCGTCGAGTGCGAGGGCGTGGTCCGCCTGGGCAGGCTGGGCGCCGACAGGGAGAGCGGCATCACCAGGCCCGCCCCCCGGCTGGTCGGCAACGTGGTCGCGCTGCCGTACTTCACCAGGTCCAACGGCAACCTGAGCCTCGACGTCGGCGGGCACGTGCTCAGCGTGCCCGGCTCCGTGCGGCTCACCCGCACGAGGTGGGCGCTCGGGCACAGGCTGGTGATCGACGGGGCCATCACGGTCGGGGGAGACGGCATCCCCGAGGCGGGGGCCGTCCGCCAGCTGGTCTGGCGCGAGCGGCACACCGGGAGGGAGCGCACCGAACGGGTGGTGTCGCTGCCCGGCGGGATGTTCGCCTCCAGGCCCGCGGTGGGCAGGTTCGCGCCCGGCACCTGGGACGCCTACCTGGAGCTTGAGCTCGGCGGCCCGCCCGCGCGCTTCAGGATCGAGGCCGACGCGGACACGGTGGCCGAGCCGCGCAGCTGGTGGCGCGGCCCCGTGCGCAGCAGCGTCAGGCCCTACGCGACGGCGGGCAAGGGCAGGTTGAGCACCGTCGTGCGCAAGATCACACCCCGCGCCCTCCTTCGTAGGCTCCTCGACTAATTGCCACATATATGCAGGTGCAAGGCCATCACTTAAAGTAGGGACGTTTGATCCCCCTCCATGGAGGCTTGGCTGTGCACGTACCCGATGGCTTCTTCAACGCCGCTACCTCCGTCTCCGCCGGTGTCGTCGCGGCGGCGGGCGTGGCGGTATGCCTGCGCGGCGCGAAGAGGGAGCTCGACGACCGCACCGCGCCCATGGCCGGTCTGGTCGCCGCCTTCATCTTCGCCGTCCAGATGCTCAACTTCCCCGTCGCGGCGGGCACCAGCGGACACCTGCTCGGCGGCGCGCTGGCCGCGATACTCGTCGGGCCCTACACAGGTGTGCTGTGCATGGCCGTGGTGCTGCTCGTGCAGTGCGTCTTCTTCGCCGACGGCGGCGTCACCGCGCTCGGCATCAACGTGCTGATCATGGGCGTGGTCACCGTACTGGTCGGCTGGGGCGTCTTCCGCCTGGTCACCAGGGCCGTCAGGAGCAAGGCGGGGGTGAGCGCCGGCGCCTTCCTCGCCGCGCTGGTCTCGGTGCCGGTCTCCGCGCTGGCCTTCTCCGCGCTGTTCGCGGTCGGCGGCACCGCCCCGGTCGACGCCGCCGCCGTGGCGGCCGCCATGGGCGGCGTCCACGTGCTCATCGGCATCGGCGAGGCGCTCATCACCACCGCCACCGTCGGCGCGGTGCTGGCCGTACGGCCCGACCTGGTGTACGGCGCGCGCGGCCTGAGCGCGCCGCTCGTGCTGAAGGGCGCGGACGGCGCGACCTCCACCGTCGCGGCGGCCGCCGCCGCCGACAGGCAGGTCGCGGGCGGTGTCAGGCCGTTCCTGGTCGGGGGCATCGGCGTGACGCTCCTGCTCGCGGGCGTGGTCTCCTTCTTCGCCTCCTCCGACCCCGACGGTCTGGAGGCGGTCGCCGAGAACAAGGGCTTCCTCGGCCAGGCCACCGACCACCCGCTCGGCTCGTGGGCGCTGGCCGACTACGGCGACGTCGGCGGGGTACCCGTCGGCGTCGCGGGCCTCGTCGGCGTGGGCATCACTCTGGTGGTGGCCGGGGCCATCGCCTACGCCGCCCGCCGCAGGGGCAGCAGGACCGAGGTCTGAGCATGGGCGCGGGGCACCACCACCAGCTCTACCGTCCGGGTGACTCGCCGGCCCACCGGCTGCCGCCGCACTGCAAGCTGGTGGCGGTGCTCGCGTTCGCGGTCGTCGTCGTGGCCACGCCGCGGGAGTCCTTCTGGGCGTTCGGCTGCTACGCGCTGCTGCTGGCCGCCGTGGCGGTGGTGGCGCGCGTGCCGCTCGGCCACGTCGCGCGGCGGATGGTGATCGAGGTGCCGTTCGTGGCGTTCGCGGTGGCGATCCCGTTCATCGGGATGGGGGAGAGGACCGAGGTGCTCGGCCTCTCGCTGAGCGTGGAGGGGCTGTGGGCGGCGTGGAACATCCTGGCCAAGGCCTCGCTCGGCGTCGTGGCCTCCATCCTGCTGGCGGCCACGACCGAGCCCAGGATGATCCTCCTGGGCGCGCAGCGGCTGAGGCTGCCCTCGCTGCTGGTGCAGATCGCGATGTTCATGCTCCGCTACCTGGACGTGATCATGGAGGAGATGCGGCGGATGCGGGTGGCCAGGGAGTCGCGCGGCTTCGTGGCGCGCGACGTGCGGCAGATCCCGGTGATCGCGCGCTCGGCTGGAGCGCTGTTCATCCGCTCCTACGAGCGGGGCGAGCGGGTCCACCTGGCTATGCTCAGCAGGGGATACAACGGATCCCTCCCCGTCATTCACGAAATTTCGGGATCAGGGCGGCAGTGGGTGGTCGCGCTGGCCCTGCCGGTCACCGCACTGGCCGTCCTTGGAGCGTCATGGTGGTGAATTCCCTGGAGGTGCGCGAGCTCGCCTACGCCTACCCGGACGGCACGCAGGCGCTGTTCGGCGTCGACCTGACGATCGGCAGGGGCGAGCGCGTCGCGCTGCTCGGGCCGAACGGCGCGGGCAAGACCACGCTCGTCATGCACCTCAACGGCATCCTCACCGCCGGGCACGGCCTGGTCAGGGTGGCGGGCACGGAGGTGCGCCCCGGCACGCTGAAGGAGATCAGGCAGCGGGTCGGGCTGGTCTTCCAGGACCCCGACGACCAGCTGTTCATGCCGACCGTCCGCGACGACGTGGCCTTCGGCCCCGCCAACATGGGCGTCAAGGGCGAGGAGCTGGAGCGCAGGGTCAAGAACGCCCTCGACAGGGTGGGCATGGCCGACCACGCCGACAGGCCGCCGCACCACCTGTCCTTCGGGCAGCGGCGGCGGGTGGCGGTGGCCACCGTCCTCGTCATGGAGCCCGAGATCCTCGTGCTGGACGAGCCCTCGTCCAACCTCGACCCCGCCGCCCGCAGGGAGCTGGCCGAGATCCTCCGCTCGCTCGACGTGACCGTGCTGATGGTCACCCACGACCTGCCGTACGCGCTGGAGCTGTGCGAGCGCTCGCTGATCCTGTCAGGAGGGGTGATCGCCGCCGACGGGCCCACCCGTTCGCTGCTGGCCGACCCCGCGCTGCTGGCCGTCCACCGCCTCGAGCTGCCGTACGGCTTCGCTATTCCTGAGGGGCGTTGACGACCACCACGCGGTCGCCCTCCATGATCGAGGAGACCTCCTCGTCGGCGTAGGTCATGATCCTGCCGCCGCGCACGACCGCGACGACCACGCCCTCGCACTGGGAGGGCGACCTGCCGATCTCGTGCGGCTTGACGGGGCGCTCCTCCAGGTCGAGGCCCTTGCCGTAGGCCAGGAAGTCCTCGATCAGCGCGCTGACGGCGGGGCTCTGGGTGGCCACGCCGAGCATCCTGCCCGCCGCTTCGGAGGAGGTGATGACGACGTCGGCGCCGCTCTGCCGTACGAGGGGGTCGTTCTCCGCCTCCCGCACCGCGGCCACGATCGTGGCGCGCTTGTTGAGCTGGCGCGCGGTCAGCGTGACGAGCGCCGTGGTGTCGTCGCGCTGGGTGGCGACGATGATCTCCTTCGCCCTGCTGACGCCCGCCCTGTTCTGCACGTCGCTGCGGGTGGCGTCGCCGACCACGCCGGCGAAGCCGTCGCTGTTGGCCTCCTCGATCGCGTCGCCGCGCGGGTCGATGACCACGATCGACTCCTTGGCCCGCTCGTTCTCGAGCAGCGTGCGGATCGCGGCCCTGCCCTTGGTGCCGTAGCCGATGATCACGGTGTGGTCACGCAACCTGGACCTCCAGCGGTCGATCAGGAAGTTGTCGCGGGTGCGCTGGGTGAGGACCTCGAGCGTCGTGCCCACGAGGATGACGAGGAAGACGATGCGCAGCGGGGTGACGGCCAGGATGTTCACCGTCCTGGCGAGGGGCGTCACAGGGGTGATGTCCCCGTACCCTGTGGTCGACACCGTCACTGTCGCGTAGTAGAGCGCGTCGAGCAGCGAGACCTTGCCGTCGTAGCTGTCCTTGTACCCGTCCAGATCCAGCGCTACCAGCAGGAACACCACGCCCAGAGCGGCGCAGGCGTACGCGATCCTCCGCAGAACAGCCCGGATCGGGCTGATCGCGAGGGCCGGCAGGCGTACGCGGGTTCCTGAAAGGTCGTCCTGCATAGTGGTGATCGTAGTTTGTCCATGAGGCCCCCCTGGGGATGTGGAAGTACAGTGGCTCATCGAGGAGGGCAGATGAAGCTGCGGCTGGCGCGTCATGCCATGGGCGATGCCGTGGTGGTGGCCGTGGAGGGAGAGCTCGACCTCTTCACCGCTCCCTTCCTTCGCGACGAGGTGCGCGACGCCATCAAACAGGACGGCGCGCGGCTCGTCCTCGATCTCCAGGCGCTGTCGTTCATGGACTCCAGCGGGCTGTCGGTGCTCATCGAGGCCTGGCGGCTGGCCACGGGCGAAGGCGGCGGCGTCTCGCTCGCCGCGCCCCAGGCTCCGGTCGCCCGCATCCTGCGCACCACCGGCCTCGACCGGCGGATAAAGGTCTATTCGGACGTCGACACGGCCGTGGGCGAGATCTGAAGAGAAACTGGGGCACCCCGAGTAGAACTTCATTCGGTTCTCGCGTTAGGGTCCGTGGCATGGACGTCAACGGAGCAGTAGCAATCATCTCGGGCGGGGCCAGCGGGCTGGGCGAGGCCACGGCCCGCGAGCTCGCCCGCCAGGGCGCGACCGTGGTCATCGCCGACCTCAACGAGGAGCGCGGCAAGTCGATCGCCGACGAACTCGGCGGAGTCTTCGTCAGGACGGACGTCTCGGACGAGGGCGACGTGCAGGCGGCCGTCGACGCGGCCGTGGCCACGGGCAAGCCGGTTCGCGTGATCGTCAACAGCGCGGGCATCGGCTGGGCCGAGCGCACCGTCAACCGCGAGGGCGCTCCGCACAACCTCGCCAGCTACCGCAAGGTCATCGAGGTCAACCTGATCGGCACCTTCAACCTCATGCGCATCGGCGCGGCCGCCATCGCCAAGACCGACCCCGTCTCCGAGGACGGGCACCGCGGCGTGGTCGTCAACACCGCCTCCGTGGCCGCGCTCGAGGGGCAGACGGGGCAGCTGGCCTACTCCGCGTCCAAGGGCGGCATCGTGGGCATGACCGTGCCCGCGGCCCGCGACCTGGCCGCGATCGGCGTGCGCGTCAACACGATCTGCCCCGGCATCATCGACACGCCCATCTACGGCTTCTCGGGCAACGCCGACGAGTTCAAGGCCAAGCTCGTCGCCCCCGTCGTCTTCCCCAAGCGCATGGGTCGCGCCGACGAGTTCGCCCACCTGGTGCGCTCCCTCGTCGAGAACGACTACATGAACGCCGAGGTCATCCGCTTCGACGGCGGCATCCGCTTCCAGCCCAAGTAATGAGGTGCGCGTGTCCGCAGAAGAGGTTCTGATCGAGGAGTCCGACGGCGTCGCGGTGATCACGATCAACCGCCCGTCGGCTCGCAACGCCGTCAACGGCGCCGTCGCGCGAGGCATCGTCGCGGCGCTGGACTCCCTGGACTCCCGCACCGACGTGTCGGCCTACGTCCTGACAGGGGCGGGCGGCACGTTCTCCGCCGGCATGGACCTGAAGGCCTTCCTCGCGGGCGACTTCCCCGTCATCGAGGGCAGGGGCTTCGGCGGCATCGCGGAGGCTCCGCCCAAGAAGCCGCTGATCGCGGCGGTGGAGGGCTACGCGCTCGCGGGCGGCTTCGAGCTGGCGCTGTCGTGCGACCTGATCGTGGCGTCGTCGGAGTCGAAGTTCGGCCTTCCCGAGCCCAAGCGCGGCCTGGTGGCGGGGGCGGGCGGCATCATGCGCCTGCCGCGCAGGATCCCCTACCACGTGGCCATGGAGATCGCCCTGACCGGTGACCACTACCCGGCCTCCAGGCTGTACGAGCTGGGCCTGGTCAACCGGATCACCGAACCGGGCGGGGCGCTCGAGGGCGCGCTCGAACTGGCTCGGAAGATCGCGGCCAACGCCCCGCTGGCGCTCGCGGCGACCAAGAAGGTGATCATCGAGTCCGCCGACTGGTCGATCGAGGAGATGTTCAAGAAGCAGGGGCCGATCATCAACCCCGTCTTCGGCTCCAAGGACGCGATGGAGGGCGCGGCGGCCTTCGCCGAGAAGCGCGCCCCGCAGTGGAGGGGCGAGTAGCCCTGCTTGTCAGGCTCCTCCCGTTCTCGGGAGGAGCCTGTTTCTTTATGCCGATGAGGGGAAACCCCGCATTACCGTAAAGGGAGACGATCCACCTTCGGCGGCAGGAGAGCGCATGAGTTCCCCCTACGAGTCGGTCAAGCGTGGCGCGGGCGGCCTGCTGCAGGGTGCGCTCGGCGCGCTGCTCCTGGTGGGGGGCATGGTGGTCGTCATGTGGGCCGTCGAGATCTTCGACTACGTCACACCGGGCGACCTCGACGCCGAACTCGGCATCATCGCCTGGTCGCCGGACGGGCTGATCGGGGTCCTGTTCGCGCCCTTCCTGCACGTCGGTTTCGCGCACCTGATGGCCAACTCGCTGCCGCTGCTGGTCCTCGGCTTCCTCGCCGCCTTCCGCGGGCTCGGCAAGTTCCTGTGGGCGACACTGATCATCATGGTGGTCGGCGGCGTCGGCACCTGGGTCGCCACGCCTCCCGGCGTCGCCACCGTGGGCGCGAGCGGCCTCGTCTTCGGCTACTTCGGGTTCGTGGTCGCGCGAGGGCTCTTCGACAGGCGTGCCCTCGACATCCTCGTGGGCATCGGGGTGGCCGTGGCCTACTACTCGCTGATGTGGGGCCTGGACCCCACCCAGGTGGGCATCTCGTGGCAGGGCCACCTGTTCGGCCTCGTCGGCGGAGTGGCGGCCGCCTGGGTGCTGCGCCGCAAGCGGCTGGCCACGCCGACGTACCCGGCCTACTGAGCCTCGGGGTCGCGGCAGGGCCCGCAGGCCCTCAGCGGACGGCTCAGCGGCGCGCAGGGGTCAGTGGACGGATGCTCGAGGCGCTCGCCGCCGGCACCGACAGGCTGCCGGTGCCGGCCAGGTTCGCGCGGAGCGTCGAGCCGGAGGACGCGCCCGCGTTGCTCGACGAGCTGTCCCGCCGGGCGAAGGACGGCTAGAGGCGCTCGACCACGTAGTCGACGCAGGTGGTCAGGGCCTCGATGTCGGAGGGCTCGATCGCGGGGAACATCGCGACGCGCAGCTGGTTGCGGCCGAGCTTGCGGTAGGGCTCGGTGTCGACGATGCCGTTGGCGCGCAGCACCTTGGCCACCGCCGCCGCGTCGACGGAGTCGCTGAAGTCGATCGTGCCGACCACCTGCGAGCGGAACTCGGGGGCCGCGAACGGCGTGGCGAACGACGACTTCTCCGCCCACGTGTAGAGGCGCTGCGAGGAGTCGGCGGTGCGCGAGGTCGTCCAGGCCAGGCCGCCGTTGCCGTTCATCCAGTCGAGCTGCTCGGCCAGCAGGAACAGCGTCGCCACCGACGGGGTGTTGTAGGTCTGGTCCTTGCCCGAGTTGTCGATCGCGACGGGCAGGCTGAAGAACTCGGGCACGTAACGGCCTGAGGCGGCGATCTCCTCGACACGGGCCAGCGCGCGCGGCGACATGATCGCGATCCAGAGCCCGCCGTCGGAGGCGAAGCTCTTCTGCGGCGCGAAGTAGTAGACGTCGGTCTCGGAGATGTCGACGGGCAGGCCGCCCGCGCCCGAGGTCGCGTCGACCAGGACCAGGGCGCCGTCGCCGCCGACCCGCCTGATCGGCATCGCGACACCGGTGGAGGTCTCGTTGTGGGTGAGGGCGTAGACGTCGACGCCCTCCTCGGCCACGGCCTCGGGGTAGGTGCCGACCTCCGACTTGATGATCGTCGGCTCGCCGAGCCACGGCGCCTTGCTGACGACCGCGCCGAACTTGGAGGAGAACTCGCCGAAGGACAGGTGCTGCGACTTCTCGCGCACCAGCCCGAAGGCGGCGATGTCCCAGAAGGCGGTGGTGCCGCCGTTGCCGAGCACCACCTGGTAGCCCTCGGGCAGCGAGAACAGGTCGGCCAGGCCGGAGCGGACTCTGCCGACCAGGTTCTTGACCGGCTTCTGTCGATGGGAGGTGCCCATCACGCTCGCGCCTGAGGAGGCGAGCGCGGACAGCTGCTCGGGTCGGACCTTCGAGGGCCCGCAGCCGAAGCGGCCGTCGGCGGGCTTGATGTCAGCGGGAATCACGATGTCAGCCACCTGCCCAAGCCTACTGAGCCGTCTCGCATGGCTTGTCCTGGGTCCGGGATATGAGATTCGCACCTTGTGGGGGGAACGAGAAACGGCCCGCTGGAGGAATCAGCGGGCCGTTACCGAGGAAGAGGTGTCAGATGATGCCGACGACCTCGTCGGCGCCCGGCACGTCGCTCAGCGGACGCGTGGCGGGGCCCACGTAGTTCGCGCTTGGGCGGACCAGCCTGCCCGTGCGCTTCTGCTCCAGGATGTGCGCGGCCCAACCGGCCGTGCGGGCGCAGGTGAACATCGAGGTGAACATGTGGGAGGGAACCTCGGCGAAGTCGAGGACCACGGCGGCCCAGTACTCCACGTTGGTGGCCAGCACCCGGTCGGGCTTGCGCGCGTGCAGCTCCTCGAGAGCGGCCTTCTCCAGCGCTGCGGCCACCTCGTACCGAGGAGCGTCGAGCTCCTTGGCGGTGCGGCGCAGCACGCGGGCGCGCGGGTCCTCGGCGCGGTAGACGCGGTGGCCGAACCCCATGAGGCGGTTACCGGCGTCGAGCTCGCTCTGGACGTACTTCTTGGCGTCGCCCAGCTTCTCGACGCCCTCGATCATGTGCAGCACGCGGGCGGGGGCGCCACCGTGCAGCGGGCCGGACATCGCACCGACCGCACCCGACAGCGCGGCGGCCACGTCGGCGCCGGTGGAGGCGATGACGCGGGCGGTGAACGTGGAGGCGTTCATGCCGTGCTCGGCGGCGGAGGTCCAGTAGGCGTCGATGGCCTTGACGTGCTTGGGGTCGGGCTCGCCGCGCCAGCGGACCATGAACCGCTCGGTGATGGTCGCCGCCTCGTCGACCCTGCTCTGCGGCACCATCGGCAGGCCGAGGCCACGCGCGGACTGCGCCACGAACGACAGGGCCATGACCGACGCGCGCGCGAGGTCGTCGCGGGCCTGCGCGTCGTCGATGTCGAGCAGAGCCTTGAAGCCGTAGGCCGGAGCCAGCATGGCCAGCGCGCTCTGCACGTCTACGCGGATGTCACCGGAGTGGACAGGGATGGGGTACGGCTCAGCCGGCGGAAGGCCGGGCTGGAACTTGTTGTCGACCAGCAGACCCCAGACGTGCCCGAACGGGACACGGCCGACCAGATCTTCGATGTCGACGCCCCGGTAGCGAAGGGCGCCCCCCTCTTTGTCCGGTTCCGCGATCTCGGTCTCGAAAGCCACAACGCCTTCGAGGCCGGGTTTGAAGTCGGACATTCTCGGCCGCCTCCCTTTCTTGCCGTGTGGGCAATCCGTACTCATGGTCGCGGCCCGCTTCGGAGTGTTCGCATCCCCGGAGCCCGTCCGCTTCTGTTGATGTCGAGATACCGGCGGGTCAATTTAACCCCCTACGTGAGCGTGCTTCGTCTTCGGGCACGCCGAAACGTCATCACTGCTGGTAGGGGGCAATGCGTGGGATCGCCACCAAGCGCGCAAGAATACCTTCTCGTGGATGCCACTTCGCTGGCGGGGCTCCGCCGTACCTATGAGGGCAGGCCGTTGCTCGAGACCGACGTAGCGGCCGATCCGATCACGCAATTCACCCGTTGGTTCGAGGAGGCGCTGGAGGCCGGACTGCCGGAACCGAACGCGATGGTGGTCGCCACCGCCTCGGCGGGCGGCAGGCCGAGCGCGCGCACCGTGCTGCTCAAGGGCTACGACGAGCACGGGTTCGTCTTCTTCACCAACTACGAGTCCCGCAAGGGCCGTGACCTGGCCGAGAACGCCCGCGCCTCGCTGCTGTTCCCCTGGCATCCGATCCGCCGTCAGGTCCGCGTCGAGGGCAGCGTGGCCCGCCTCGCCCACGAGGAGTCGGCCGCCTACTTCAACTCCAGGCCGTACGGCTCCCGCATCGCCGCGTGGGCCTCACGCCAGTCGGCGGTCGTCCGGTCGAGGGAGGAGCTCGACGCGCGCTACGCCGAGCTGGCCGAGCGCTGGCCGGAGGAGCCGCCCGTTCCCGACTTCTGGGGCGGCTTCCGCGTGGTGCCCACGGAGGTGGAGTTCTGGCAGGGCCAGCTGGAGCGGATGCACGACAGGTTGCGCTACCGGCGGGTTCACCCTGGTTGGGTCCTGGAGCGGCTTGCCCCCTAATGTGCCGTGAATGGCTTTCGGGGATTTCGTTGTCGACACGCGACCGCTCCGCGTGCCGGCCTACCGGCGCCTGTGGGCGGGGCAGGCCGTCTCGCACGTAGGCGTCGCGGTGACCGTGGTCGCGGTCAGCCAGCAGGTGTGGGAGCTCACTCACTCCTCGTTCTGGGTGGGCATGCTCGGCCTGTCCAACCTGATCCCGCTGGTGGTCTTCGGGCTGTGGGGCGGCGCGGTCGCCGACGCCATGGACAGGCGCAAGCTGCTGATCATCGGCTGCGTGGTCGCGTGGGCGAGCACGATCCTCCTCGTGGCCCAGGCGATGCTCGGGCTCGGCAACGTCCACGTGCTCCTGGTCGCCGTGGCGCTGGGCGCAGCGGGGTTCGCGATCAGCTCCTCCACCAGAGGGGCCGTCATCCCCAGGCTGCTCCCTCCTGACCTGGTGCCCGCCGCCAACGCGCTCAACTCGCTGGTCTTCAGCCTCGGCGCGGTCTTCGGCCCGATGATCGGCGGCGTCGTGCTCGCCACCGGCGGCTTCGGCGCCGCCTACGCCATCGACGCGGTGCTCTTCAGCGCGAGCCTCTACGCCGCGCTGCGGCTGCCGACGCTCCAGCCGCTCGGCGAGGTGGTCCGCCCGGGGGCGAAGGCCGTGCTGGAGGGGCTGCGCTTCATCATGGGCAGCCCGGTCCTGCTGATGTCGTTCGTCGTGGACATCATCGCCATGGTCTTCGCGCTGCCCAGGGCGCTCTTCCCCGAGCTGGTCGCCGAGCGCTTCGGCGGCTCGATGATCGCCCTGGGCTGGCTGACGGCCGCCATGGCGATCGGGTCGGTGGCGGGCGCGCTGTTCTCCGGATGGGTCGGCAGGGTCAGGCGGCAGGGCGTCGCGCTGGTGATCGTCATCGCGGTGTGGGGTCTCGCCGTGGCCGCCGCGGGAATGGTGCACGAGCTGTGGCTGGTGGTGGCGTTCATGGCCGTCGGCGGCGTGGCCGACGTGGTCTCCTCGGTATGGCGGCAGTCGATCCTGCAGCTGCACGCGCCCGACGAGATGCGGGGCCGCATGCAGGGCGTCTTCATGGTGGTGGTCGCGGGCGGGCCGCGCCTCGGCGACCTGCGGGCGGGAGCCACCGCCACGGCCGTCGGGATGACGGGGGCGTGGGTGGGCGGCGGTCTCGCCTGCGCGGTCGCCGTCCTCCTGGTGGGTCTCGCCGTACCGGCCTTCAGGAACTACAGGAGCGGCGAGCGAGCCTGAGGTCCGACAGGAACCCCTGGTAGGCCTCGTCGCGGTCGGGGGCGCGCAGGACCGCCGACGGGTGGATGGTCGCCACGGCCAGCGCCTCGCCCAGCTCCAGCACCTCCCCCCGGTGCTGGGTGACCTTGAAGGCCGCGCCCAGCAGGGCGCGCGCCGCCGTCGCGCCGAGCACCACCACCATCTCCGGCTTCAGCAGGGCCAGCTCGGCGTTCAGCCACGGGCCGCACGCCTCGATCTCGGCGACGGTCGGCTTCTGGTGGATCCTGCGCTTCCCCCTGAGCGTGAAGGAGAAGTGCTTCACGGCGTTGGTCAGGTAGGCATCCTGACGGTCGATGCCCGCCTCCTCCAGCCCCTTGTCGAGGATGCGGCCGGCGGGCCCCACGAAAGGTGCGCCCTTGCGGTCCTCCTGGTCGCCGGGCTGCTCGCCGACGATCAGGAAGCGGGCCTGCGAAGGGCCCTCGCCGAACACGGTCTGGGTGGCGTCGCGATAGAGATCGCAACCCTCGCAGTGGGCCGCGGCGCGCCGCAGCTCGGGCAGGGTGAGCCGCTCGGGAAGGAACCGGGCCGCTCCGGTGTTTCCGTCCTTTGCCATCGTTGGTCGTTCTCCCACTAGGGTTTCTGTGGCTTCTGTGCCCCATGACCGACGTAGCATTCAGGACGGGAGGAGCCTTGACCGCACACGGCTTGATCGACACGACGGAGATGTATCTCCGTACGATCTACGAACTCGAGGAAGAGGGGATCGTTCCCCTTCGTGCGCGCATCGCGGAGCGGCTCCAGCAGAGTGGTCCCACCGTCAGCCAGACCGTGGCGCGCATGGAGCGCGACGGGCTGGTCAGGGTGGAGGGCGACCGCCATCTGGCCATGACCGACCTCGGCCGCACCCTCGCCACGCGCGTCATGCGCAAACATCGCCTCGCCGAGTGCCTGCTGACCCAGGTCATCGGTCTGCCGTGGGAGGAGGTGCACATCGAGGCCTGCCGCTGGGAGCACGTGATGTCGGAGTCGGTCGAGGAGCGGCTGGTGAAGCTGCTCGACAATCCGACGGTCGACCCCCACGGCAACCCCATCCCGGGTCTCGAGGAGCTCGGCGCGCAGGGGCCACAGGGCGACGCGTGGCAGACCTTCCCTTGCATGGCTGACCTCGCAGGACCCAGAGAAGTACCTGTAGTCGTGCGTCGAATTAGCGAACAAGTGCAAAGCGATCCCGCTGTGATGCTTAAACTCAAGCAAGTTGGGATACAACCCGGACGCGAGGTGACGCTCGCGGCGAGCGACGACGGTGTGCGGGTGACAGGTGATAACGACGCGACAGAGACTCCCGCGGAGCTTCCGCGTGAGATCGCCGCGCACGTATTCGTCTCGATGCGCTGACGACGGCGCTGCTGCTTGGTTGAATCCCAGATGGGAGTCCCTCCACTCCCCGGACACGACTGTTGCAGGAGCGCCCGTGGTTCGCTTTGCGCACATGCCTCCCCGAGGAGTGGTCTCCGGATGAAACGCTGGGGGGATTTGTCTCAGGAAGCGGTCGACTTCTTGTCGGCGTCGGCGGTCCTCGACCACGCGGAGATGGCCGTCGTGGTGACGGATCGTTTCAGCAACCTCCTGTACTGGAATCCGTTCGCGGAGAAGTTGTTCGGGCGCCAGGGCAAGGGGTCGGTGCGGGAGGGCTCCGTCCTCTCGCTCGGCATCATGGAGAAGGATCACCCGCTCGCCGTCGAGCTCGCCAAGCACGTGCTTAAGGGCGGCGTGTGGGAGGGCACCTTCGACGTCAAGCGCGGCGACGGCACCATGATCTACGTCAGGGCCCAGGCGGTGCCGCTGCGCCACGACTCCGGGTCGGTGACGGGCATCGTGATCACCGCCCGCGAGGCCATGCGCAGCAACGAGCGCGAGAAGGACCGCTTCGGCCTGCTCGAACGCATCGGTGAGCGGCTGGCGGGCTCCCTCTACGTCGAGGAGACGCTCAAGCGGGTCGCCGAGATGCTGGTGCCGCAGTTCGCCGACCACTGCTTCATCGAGCTGATGGAGGGTGAGCGGCTGGTGCGCAGGGTCTCCCAGCACGTACAGGGCTGGAACCCGCCGCCCGACACCTGGAAGCCGGTGGGCTCGGAGATCCGCTATCCGGCGGGCCACTACGCCGACACCGCGATGCGCCGCCAGGAGACGATCCTGGTCGAAGACTTCGCCTCCAGCAATTTCCCCAGCCCCCACGAGGGCAGCGCCCGGCTGTGCGGCGAGATCGGCATGACCTCCGCGGTGGTCGCCCCGCTGTGCGTGCGCGGTGAGACGCTCGGCCTGATGTACCTCGGCCTGTCCAACCTCACCGACCGGCGCAGCCCCCACTACGACGCCTTCGACCGTGACTTCGTCGGCGCCATCGCCACCCGCGTCGCGCTCGCCGTCGACAACGCGCTGCTGTTCGAGGAGGAGCGGCACACCGCCGAGTCCTTCCAGAAGCACCTGCTGCCCAGGGCCCTGCCCGCGCTCGACGGCCTCGACATAGCCGTCCGCTACTACCCGGCGGCCCCGCTCGCCTCTCACGGCCAGGGCATCCAGACCCAGGTCGGCGGCGACTGGTACGACGTGATCCCGCTGTCGGCCGGCAGGGTCGGCATCGTCATCGGCGACGTGGAGGGCCGCGGCGCCAAGGCGGCGGCCATCATGGGCCAGCTGCGCGCCGCTCTGCGCGCCTTCGCCCAGGACGACAAGCCGCCCGCCGACATCCTGGCCAGGCTCGACGAGTGGACCCGCATCATCGCCACCCCGGAGCAGGACGAGTCGGGCGCCGACATCAGCGTGCCGCCCATCGTCACCTGCCAGTACCTCGTCTACGACGCCTGGTCGCGCCAGCTGTCCTTCGCCAACGCCGGCCACGCGCCCCCTTTGCTGCTGCACGACGGCCAGTGCCTGGAGATGAGCATCGAGGAGGTCGGCCAGCCCCTCGGCGTGCGCGCCAAGGGCATGCACGCCGATCTGGTCTACAAGGAGGAGACCCGCACGCTGCCGCCGGGCGCCGCGCTGGTCCTCTACACCGACGGCCTCGTCGACCGGCGTCCCAGCCGCGACTTCGGCGGCAGGATGCCCTCCGACGAGGAGACGCTGGGCATCCTGCAGGAGAAGCTCGCCGCCTGCACCAAGGAGAACGTCGAGCGCATCGCCGACACCGCCACCCGCGCGGTGCCCGGCGAGATCGACGACGACATGGCGATCCTCGTGCTGCGCGCCAGCCCCATCGACCTCGACGTCGAGGAGCGGACCTTCCCCGCCCAGCCGATCATGGTCGGCGAGGCCAGGCGCATGGCGGCCGAGGCCTTCTCCGGGTGGAACGTGCCCGACGAACGCGCCGAGCTGGCCTGCCTGCTGGTCTCTGAGGTGGTCACCAACGTCGTCCTGCACGCCGCCACCGCGAGCATCCCGCGCAGGGAGCTGGTGGTCGAGGGGCCGCCGCTGCCGTTCGAGGAGTCATGGGACGTGCCGGGCTTCGAGGAGGAGCTCGTCAGCGACAAGGAGTTCACCCTCAGGCTGCGCAGGGGCGAGGAGTCGGTCTGGGTCGAGGTCTTCGACCAGGACCTGCGCCTGCCGCGCATCCGCAGCGCCGGCGAGAACGACGAGGGCGGCCGCGGGCTCTACCTTGTCGACCAGCTCGCCAAGCGCTGGGGCTCCAGACCCACGAAGGAAGGCAAAGCGGTCTGGTTCGAGATTCCCACGCGTAGCAGGTAGTGATTGACTCGGTGCCATGGAGCTGGCCTTCGAGCGGCGCGGTCACGGCCCGCCGCTGATCCTCGTCCACGGCATCGGCCACCACTGGCAGGCGTGGCTTCCGGTCATGGACCGCCTCGCCGCCTCGCGTGATGTGATCGCGGTGGACCTGCCGGGGTTCGGGAGGTCGCGGGGGCTGCCGCCCGGCACGCCGTACACGGCCGAGTCGCTGGCCGACGCGGTGGAGTCGTTCTGCGCGATGCTCGACGTGCGCGAGCCACATGTGGCGGGCAACTCCCTCGGCGGCTACATCGCGCTGGAGCTGGCCTCCCGCGGAGTGGTCCGCACCGCCACCGCGATCTCCCCTGCCGGGTTCTGGTCGAGGGCGGAGCTGCTGTGGTGCCAGAGCGTGCTGCGCGCCATGCGAGCCTCGGCGGAGGGCGGCGTCGCCGAAGGGGCCGAGGCCCCGGGCTCTGGGGCGCTGTCGCGGCTGCTGGGCTCCGAGCCCCTGGGCTTTCTCGGCGCGGGCCTGCTCGTCGCCCATCCCTCGCGGCTCGGACGTGTCGCCCTGGCCGCCGGCACCGAGGCGCTCGCCTCGGCTCCAGGCTTCAACGAGACGCTCGACTCCTTCACGGGCATGATGCCGCCCGCGCCGCCGAAGTCGCCGATCACGATCGCGTGGGGCGAGCATGACCGGCTGCTGCTCCGGCGGCAGGCCGTACGAGCGGCCCGCTGGTCGAACCAGCGGGTGAAGCTGCTCAAGGGCTGCGGGCACGTGCCGATGAGCGACGACCCCGAGCTGGTCGCCAGGGTCATCCTCGAAGCGTCTGACCCCAGATCGCCAGCATGACGATGATGAAGACGACGACCACGCCGACGTAGCCGACAGGACCGAGGCGCAGCGCTCTGCGCACGCGGTTGAGCGCCCAGGCGAACAGCAACGCCAGAAAGACCAGGAGGATCAGGCCGCCGTCCATATGAACCAGTATGGTCTAGAAGCCGAAGGAGCGGCCGATAATCTCCTTCATGATCTCCGTGGTGCCGCCGTAGATCGTCTGCACCCTGCTGTCCACCCAGGCCTTGGCGACCGGGTACTCCATCATGTAGCCGTAGCCGCCGTGCAGCTGCAGGCAGCGGTCGATCACCTTGTTCTGCAGCTCCGTGGTCCACCATTTCGCCTTGGCCGCGTCGACGACCGACAGCTGCCCCGCGTTGAGCGCGACGACGCACTTGTCGACGAAGTGGCGGGCGATCTCGGTCTCGGTGGCGAGCTCGGCGAGCACGAACCTGGTGTTCTGGAAGCTGCCGATAGTGCGGCCGAAGGCCTGCCGGGTCTTGCAGTACTCGATCGTCTGCTCCAGCACCGCCTCGGCCGCCGCCACGGCCGCGACGGCGATCGACATGCGCTCCTGGGGCAGGTTGTTCATGAGCTGGAAGAAGCCCTGGCCGTCTTCCTCACCCAGCCTGTTGGCCACGGGCACCCGTACGTTCTCGAAGAACAGCTCGGCGGTGTCCTGCGCCTTCATGCCGATCTTGTCGAGGTTCCTGCCGCGGCCGAAGCCCTCCATGCCGCGCTCGACGACGAGCAGCGTCGTTCCCCTCGCCCCTGCCGAGGGGTCGGTCTTGGCCACCACCACGACGAGGTCGGCGTTGATGCCGTTGGTGATGAACGTCTTCTGCCCGTTGACCACGTAGTGGTCGCCCTCGCGCACCGCCGTGGTCCTGATGCCCTGCAGGTCGCTGCCCGCTCCCGGCTCGGTCATCGCGATCGCGGTGATCAGCTCACCGGAGACGAAGCCGGGCAGCCAGCGCTGCTTCTGCTCGTCGTTGGTGAGGTCGACCAGGTAGGGGGCCATCACGTCGTTGTGCAGCGAGAAGCCCAGGCCGGACGCGCCGGTCCTGATGATCTCCTCGACGATCACCGCGTTGTAGCGGAAGTCGGTGATGCCCGCGCCGCCGTACTCCTCGGGCACGGAGAAACCGAACATGCCGAGCTCGCCGGCCTTCTTCCAGACCTCCCTCGGCACGATGCCGTCTTTCTCCCACTGGGCGTGGTGGGGGAGGACCTCGCGGGCCATGAACTCTCGGACGGTCTCCTGGAAGAGCAGGTGCTCCTCCTCGAAGAGGTCTCGCTGCATCAGTCGCCTCCATGCTGGGGTTACGGCAACAGAATACAATTCTGTTCATTCGTACGGCAGGCGGAAACTGTCGGAGCGGCTCCCTAGAGTGAGCCACCCCCCGACAAGGAGCAGACGTTGAGCCCTTCCTCCGACGGCCGTCACGACTTCGACTTCATCTTCGGCGACTGGCGGGTGCGCAACCGCAAACTCGTCGACGTCACCGACCCCGCCTGCACCGAGTGGGTGGAGTTCGACGCCACCGCGCACGCCGAGCCGATCCTGGGCGGCCTGGGCCACATCGACCGCATATGGACCGAGACGTTCGAAGGCTTCACCCTTCGCCAGTTCGACCCCGAGGCGGGGGTGTGGCGCATCTGGTGGGCCTCCACCCGCCAGCCGGGGCAGCTCGACCCGCCGGTGGAAGGAGCCTGGCGCGACGGGCGCGGCGAGTTCGTCTGCGATGACGTACTCGGAGGGCTGCCGGTGAAGGTCCGCTTCGAGTGGACCCGCCCGACACCCGAGACCGCCCGCTGGGAACAGTCGTTCTCCTACGACGAAGGGGCGAGCTGGCGCACCAACTGGACCATGGACCTGTCCCGCCCCGCCTAGCCTGAGTACAGCTCCTCCAGGCCGAAGGTCCGTGCGCCGGTCAGGCCCTGGTCGAATCTCGTTCTCCCACGACCGTGGACGCCACCACTGAGGAGACCTGGCTCGCCAGGTGGGCCATGAACCCGTCCTGCCGTCGTTGGCCAGCCCGCATGTATCCGGACGGGAGTTGTTCCCGTGCAAGTTGCCACTGGCTGTCCTGTCTCACTTCCGCGCCAGTACCGAGCACGACGTTGGACACGGGTTCATCACAAGTGTCGCCGGTTGTCTCTTTCTCCTGTGTAGCAGGTGATTGAAACCTTAAGATCTGCTCTTGGTTTCTGGGAGATCGGAGTGTGCCGTGGCTCGGTGGCGCAGCGCTTTAGCAGCCGGATCGGTGGGGCTGACCGCAGCCGCCTGCGTACTGTTGCCGACGGCCCCCGCCTCGGCGGCCCCCGCGGATCTGGTCATCGACTACGAGTGCACGGGCACCAGCCCCGCCAGCATCGCGAAGTACCCGCCGGTCCGGCTCAGGACGAGGTTGACGTTCGCGACCGACCTCGTCGTCGGCGGGGCGCTCGACCTCAAGTGGTCGCTCGCCTACAAGGACGCGAGCCGGTTCACCTCGCCCGGCTACTACGCCGGCGGCGCGCAGATGAACGTCATGGGCAACGTCCAGATCGCCGGTGCCTGGCAGAACATCCTGCAGCCGACGGGTGCGACCACGATCACGCAGGGGCTGCAGTTCGACAAGGAGCTGCCGCTGCCCGCGGGAATCTCTGACCCAGGGCTGCTCAACAAGCCGGGCGTGATCAGGATCGAGCCCAAGGACATCGTCGTCGACTTCGCGCCGCCGGACGGCGAGGCGAACGTCAACGACGGCAACGACATCGACAACCCGCGCGGCCACGTGATCACCTACGGGCCCGGCTGGACGCCGTTCGACGATCGTCCGAGGTCCGAGAAGCACATCCACAACGACTACCACGAGACCGCCAGCCAGTACGCGTGGGCCGAGCTCAAGTTCGTCGGCACGGGCGTGCAGTACGTGGGGCCTCGAGACCACGAGGGCGGCCCGGTCGAGATCGAGCTCGACGGCGAGGCGCGGGGATCCGTGGACCCCTCCAAGGACGCCATCGGTGACCCGGTCAACGAGGTGCACAACGGCGGGCACACGTTGTGGGAGCTGAACGGGCTCCCTTACGGTGAGCACAAGATCAAGATCACGAACGCGACGACGAGGAAGGCGTGGCTCGACGCCTTCCGGGTGATCACGAACAAGGCCGCGGTGCCCACGGACTTCCACCGGGCCACCTGCAAGATCGTGAGCAACCCGGTGTCGATCGAGGTGACGGTCAAGGACAGACCAGGTCCGTCGCCGACGGTCACGCCCACCACGGGGCAGCCCTCGCCGTCGGTCACGCCCACCCAGTCGCCGAGTCCTTCGACGTCGACCAGCCAGCCGAACCAGAACAACAACAACGGCAACAACAACCACCACGACGACAGGACCATTGCCGACAGGCTCGTGTCGGTGCACGGGAACACGACCAGCACCCCCACCGCCACGTCCAAGCCTTCGGCGGGTCCGACCGCGACCAACTACGTCGCGGCCCAGGTGAAGAAGACGCCCTTCGGCGGTGTGCCGTCCGGTGAAGCGCCCGTGGCCTCCCAGCAGCCGTACGCCCTGCTGGCAGGCGGGTCCGTGCTGCTCCTCGGGAGCGCGGCGGGCGGGGTCGTGATGAGACGGCGGCGCGCCGCGCACGCCGGGAACCGGCGTTAGAGGGAGGGGCGGATCATGACCGAGCAGAAGTCGCTGCTGAACAGGGCCCTTCCCGGGCTGCTGATCGCCGGGTCGCTTGGCGGCGTGGCGACCATCATGGCCGGCCTGCTGGCCTTCATCACCCCGGTGGACGACGGCTCCGACGGCGCCGTGCCGGTGGCCCAGTCCGGTCAGGGCGGCGAGACCATCGGCATGTACAACGTGGCCAACGCGTTCGTCCTGCCTAGCGTCGGTCCTGGCGGGCCGAACAAGCCGCTGGCCCCCGCCGTGCTGAGCGCGCCCCCGCCCGCCCCTGCCGGTGCGGTCGTGGCGCCGATCAAGCCCACCGCCAAGAAGGCGAAGCCGACCCGCATCCGCATCCCCAAGATCCAGGTGAACGCGCCGATCGGCGGGGTCACCGTCGACTCCAAGGGCGAGCTCCAGGCCCCGCCGACGAGCAAGCCGAACCTGACCGGCTGGTACCGCTTCAGCCCGGTGCCCGGCGAGAAGGGCCCGTCGATCATCAACGGGCACGTCACCACCAAGAGCGGCGCCGCGGTGTTCAGGCGGTTGAAGGAGCTCGCCAAGGGCGACTTCATCTACGTCTACAGGTCCGACGGCAAGGTCACCCGCTTCACGGTGAGCGGGATCGAGCAGGTGAAGAAGTCGGCCTTCCCGACCAAGCGCGTCTACGGCAACGTCACCAACTCCCAGCTGCGGCTGATCACCTGCGGCGGGATGGTCGGCGCGAACGGCCACTACGACGACAACGTCATCGTCTACGCCACCCTGTCCAAGAAGAAGGGATAACGGACGGGGAAATTTGGGCGGATATTGGAAGTTTGATGACGATTCACAGGGAGAGTTCGTAGGATCTCTACCGAACCGTGACCAAGGACTGGGATCCTGTTACGCCAGTTGCAGTCGGTCACTTGCTGTGTTTGGAACGGAGAGAGACAGTGCAGAAGTCAAAGGCGCGGCGCCGCCTCGCCCTGAAGACCTCCGCCCTGGGCCTCGCGGGAACGCTGGCTCTCTTCGTCGGGTCGATAGTCGGTCTGGCCTCGCCCGCACAGGCGACGGCGGTGGACCAGACGATGACGATCCCGTTCTCGTGTACCGGGGGGTCCTTTGCCGGCACCGACAGGGTAGCCGTGAAGATCACGACTCCTGACACGGTCCCCACGGGCCAGAAGGTCGCTGTGACGTGGGAGTTCACCTCGATAAAGACGAGTCAGGTCATCAATGCAGGAACGACTCTCGCGATCGAAGCGGACCTCGACGTCACGGGCGTGACCGAGACGGCGCCCAATTGGGACCCCGAGCCAGACATCACCATTTCCACTCAGATCCAGGTCGGCCAGTCGCCCACTGTGCCGCAGAAGAAGGTCGAGCTCACGCCCAGCGGAACGACTCCCGTAGTGGTGAAGCCGCTGACTGGGCAGAGTCTGAAGCTGATCGTCGCGTCGAGTGCCGGCACTGATGTGGAGTCAACGTGCACCGCAGGTGCGGCGACGCCCGCCAGCCTCTCCACCACGGTGGGAGGCGCAGGCGGCGGAGGCACGGGTGGCGACACGGTCTCCTACAAGTGCGCCACGCAGAGCAGTGGGGACCCGAAGGACGCCACCATCACGGTGGCCATGACCATGCCGACAGCGGCCAAGGCCAACGAGGAGCAGACCGTCCCCGCCACCTACACGGGTGGGCAGTTGACGGTGCCCACGGGCGGGTTCACCACAGGAGCGAAGTTCATCGCCACCGCCTCTGTGAGCGGGGCCGGCGTCTCCGGCACCTCGGTGACCGCGGAGGCGGCGCTCACGACTCT
Organism: Nonomuraea roseola; assembly: GCF_039535395.1. Taxonomy (NCBI): domain Bacteria; kingdom Bacillati; phylum Actinomycetota; class Actinomycetes; order Streptosporangiales; family Streptosporangiaceae; genus Nonomuraea; species Nonomuraea roseola. The sequence goes on along the minus strand of NZ_BAAAXC010000015.1, from coordinate 1,852,175 downwards.
CACCGCCGGCTCGACGATCACCTTCCCCTCGGTCAGCTTCAAGGTGAAGCCCACCACGGCCGGCACGGTGACGTTGAAGGCTTCGGACCTGTACTTCGGAACGTCGACCTCCGTGTACCAGTACAAGTGCACGGTTCAGGCCACCCCGGCACCGAAGAGTCACAGCTTCACCGTGACCGCTGCGAGCACTTCGCCCTCTCCCTCGCCTTCTCCCAGCACCAGCACCAGTGCCAAGCCCACTCGTACCGTCACCGCGACCGTTACCCAGACGCCTGTCGGTGGGGGGAACGGGAAGGTGACCAAGACGCCCAAGGGTGCCGCCGAGACCGGTGGTGGCGGGGACATGGGGCCTGACGGGCGGATGTTCGTGCTCACCGGGTCGCTGGTCGTGCTGGCCGCCGCGGCGGGCGGGCTGGTCCTGCGTCGCCGCTCCGTCTCCAGGGGTTGACCCCCGTGGCGCCGCACTATCCCGAGCCCTATGACGATCGCGGCAGCAAGATCCTTCGGTCCACGCTGATCCTCGCCGCGGTGGCGGGCGTGTTGACCGTGGTCGTGGGGTTGGTGTTCATGCTGCTCAACCCCGAGGAGTACGGCCTGTCGGAGGGGCGGCAGTCGCTGTCGCTGTCGAGCCAGCCCGACGCGATCTCCTCGGGACAGCCGAAGCAGGCGCTGTTCGAGGCGCCCCCGACGGCCCCGCCGCCGCTGCCCCAGGTGGTGCCCGCGCCGCCCATGCAGCCGTCGAACCCGCTCAGGGTGGTCATCAAGCGGCTCGGCATCAACGCGCCGGTCTCGTCGGTCGGGGTGGACAGGAAGGGCGCGATCCAGACCCCGCCGATCGACAATCCGAACCTGGTCGGCTGGTACCGGCACGGGTCCACGGCGGGTGAGGCTGGCCCCGCGGTGATGCTGGGACACAAGGACACCAGGACCAGAAGCGCGGTGTTCAGCCGGCTCGGCGAGATCCGCAACGGCGACGTCATCGAGGTGAAGCGGCGCGACGGCACGACCGCGGTGTTCACCGTGGGCGGGGTCGAGCAGGCAGGCAAGGCGACCTTCCCGACCCAGCGCGTCTACGGGGACCAGGAGAACGCGCAACTGCACCTGATCACGTGCGGCGGCGCCTACAACCGCAGCACCGGGCACTACACCGACAACATCATCGTCTACGCGACGATGACCGGTTCTCACCGCTCCTGATCCTCCGCGCCGCGGGGCTCGGATCCTGCCCGTACGGCAGGCCCACCCCAGCCCACCGCGGTCACCCCTGACCACCCGTCCATCACGCCACTCCAGCACGACTCCGGCCGGGCGCCGTCACGTCGCCCGTCTCAAGGTGCGACGTGACGGCGGGAACCGAAGTCGTGCTGGAGGACGCGTGATGGACGGGCGGCAACCGGCATCCCACGGTGGCCTCCACCCGGCGGGAGCCGTACGGGAAGGTCGTTGGAGCCGGAGGGCGGACAGGGAGAGCCCTGCGGAGACACCGGGTGAGGCGACTCTCACAGGCACAGAGCAACATTCTGTTGTAACCTCTCACTGACCGAATGTTGCTCGGTTTTGACCCGGGAGGCACTGTGGCAGAGGCATACATCGTCGGGGCGGTCCGCACCCCCGTCGGTAAGAAGAAGGGCGGCCTTTCCACCGTCCACCCCACCGACCTGGCCGCGCGCACGCTGAAGGCGCTCATGGACAGGACCGGCGTGGACCCGGCGGCCGTCGAGGACGTCATCATGGGCTGCGTCATGCAGTTCGGCCCGCAGAGCATGGACATCGCCCGCAACGCCTGGCTGAGCGCGGGGCTGCCCGAGACGACCGCGGGCGTCACGATCGACCGCCAGTGCGGCTCGTCCCAGCAGTCGATCCACTTCGCCGCGCAGGGCGTGCTGTCCGGCACGCAGGACCTGGTCGTGGCGGCGGGCGTCGAGTCGATGAGCATCGTCCCGATGGGCTCGTCGATCACCGCGGCCCTGGAGAAGGGCATGCCCTTCCCGTTCGGCGAGATGTGGGTCGAGCGGTACGGCAAGCAGGAGATCTCCCAGTTCCGCGGCGCGGAGCTGATGTGCAAGAAGTGGGGCCTGACCCGCGAGGAACTGGAGAAGTTCGCCTTCGAGTCGCACCAGAGGGCGGCCAAGGCGATCGCGAACGGCTACTTCAGGGACCAGATCGTCCCGGTCAACGGAGTGGAGGACGACGAGGGCCCCCGCCCCGACACCACCCTGGAGAAGATGGCGAGCCTCAAGACGCTGAAGGAGGACGGCGTCATCACCGCGGCCACGTCGTCGCAGATCTCCGACGGCTCGGGCGCGCTGCTCATCGCCTCCGAGCAGGCGGTCCGCGACCACGGGCTCACCCCGCGCGCCCGCATCCACCAGCTCGCCCTCACCGGCGACGACCCCGTCTACATGCTCACGGCGCCCATCCCCGCGACCCAGAAGGCGCTGAAGAAGGCCGGGCTGTCGATCGACGACATCGACGTCACGGAGATCAACGAGGCGTTCGCGCCCGTGCCGCTGGCGTGGATCCGCGAGCTCGGGGCCGACCCCGCCAAGGTCAACCCGAACGGCGGCGCGATCGCCCTCGGCCACCCGCTGGGCGGCACCGGCGCGATCCTGATGACCAAGCTGCTGAACGAGCTCGAGCGCACCGGCGGCCGCTACGGCCTGCAGACGATGTGCGAGGGCGGCGGCCAGGCCAACGTCACGATCATCGAGCGCCTCTGACTCGAAGCCGGCCCGGGCCGGCCGACGCCGGTCCGGGCTAGTATTCGATCATGAACGAGGACTCCAGTCTCGTCGAGAGAGGCCACGGTGGCGGTGGATCCGACGGGGAGTCCTTCCGAACTCGTCCAGCGGTGGGACGTCGCTCTTCCCTCCGACCCGCTACCGGCGGTCTGCGCGGTAGCGGGCGACTCCTTCATCAGGAGGGAGTGGCAGCGGCACCTGCCAGGAGAGCCGTATGAATCGATCTGCCCGTAGATCAGCGGCCCTTGGGCGGGATGCGGCGCGGCGGCGCGATGGGCCGCTGCGGCATCTTGGGCATCTGGCGGGGAAGCTGCGGTGTCTCCCTGCCGGGCAGGTTGGTGCCGTGCTTCTTCTTGCCTGAACGAACTCGCATAAGAGTGCTCCTTTACGCAACTTGCGACGCGGCCGCATCGAAGATGGCCGGTCGGGCAAGCTCAGCTGCCGCGTCTGGATGGACGGGGTCTCAAGTGCTGAGTGGCGGGTGGCTGATCTGGTCAGCCCCGCGCATTACAGGTAAAGGCGCATGGCTCAGACGTTAGGGCAGCGCGAGTACGGCACGCAACGGATTAAATTCAGCCGCAGTAGGCGTTCCCGACGCCCTCCAGGGGGTTGCTGGAGCCGACCTGCCCGTAGAACTCGATGCACTTGCCCTTGCCGTACACACTGACGGGGCCCGCGTAGTACTTGTAGTTGCGGGCGTCCGTCTTCGACGTGCCGCCCTCGACCCCGAGGGTCACCCGGATGTACTGCAGGACGCCCGGCCTGTTGGTGTAGGTCATCGCGCAGTTGTAGCCGGTCGAGGAGTTGTAGTAGACGGAGATGTAGCCGCCCTTGATGGGCCAGTTGTCCAGGTGGGTGCCCGAGCAGGTGGCGGCCGAGGCGGGGCCCGCCGTACCGACCAGGGCGCCGGCGCCCAGGACGAGGGCGGCGGCGATGGTGCGCAGCTTCAAGGAGTCCTCCGAGATCGTTAATGAAGATCGCGGAGGACTTTAGCAAGATTGTCGCTATTTGATCGAACCGGCTGTCAGGCCGCCGACGACCTTGCGCTCGATCAGCGCGAACAGGATGATCACCGGGAGGGTGGCGATCACCGAACCGGCGAACAGGTTCTGCCAGTCGACCGAGTACTGACCGATGAAGGAGTTCAGCGCCACCGTCAGCGGCTGGTTCGCCGGGCTGGTCGTCAGGGTCAGGGCGACCACGAACTCGTTCCACGCCGCGATGAAGGTGAAGATCAGCGCGGTGATGACGCCTGGCATGGCCAGCGGCAGCGTGATCCTGAACAGCGCGCCGAAGCGGCCGTTGCCGTCCATGAAGGCCGCCTCCTCCAGCTCCCTGGGGATGGAGGCGAAGTAGGCGTTGAGGATCCACACCGCGAAGGCCAGGTTGAACCCGCCGTTGACCAGGATCAGCGACCACGTCGAGTCGACCAGGCCGAACTGGTAGAACTCGCGGTAGATGCCCACCAGCATCGCGGTCGGCTGGAACATCTGGGTGATCAGCACCAGGATCAGGAAGGCCGTGCGCCCCCTGAAGTTGTGCCTGGCCGAGTAGTAGGCCGCGGGCAGCGCGACCAGCAGCACCAGCAGCGTCGAGCCCGCCGCGACCTTCAGCGTCACGAGGAGGTTGTCGGCCAGGCCGCCCGTCCAGAAGTTCAGCAGGTTCGACCACTCGAAGGACGAGGGGAAGTACTCCGCCTCGCGCAGGCTGCTCTGCGGACGCAGGGCTGTGAGCAGCATGACCAGGTAGGGGAAGAGGAAGATGAACGCGATCACGTAGGCCGAGCCCGCGATGACCACCTTCTTGACCGACGGCATCGCGCCGCCCGTCACGGGACGGGAGTGGGCCATCACGCCACCTCCTGCTTCCACTTGGAGATCTTGAGGAAGATGGCGGTGAGGACGATCACCATGCCGAAGTTCACGACCGACATCGCCGCCGACTCACCGATGTTCGAGCCCTTCAGGATGAACATGAAGATGGTCGAGGTCGCCGTGGAGTAGCCCGGCTGGCCGTGGGTCATGGACCAGATGATCGGGAAGCTGTTGAAGACGTTCATCACGTTGATCAGCGCGGCGACGGTCAGCGCGGGTCGCAGCAGCGGCAGCGTGATCGACCAGTACGTCCTGAACTTGGAGGCGCCGTCCATCTTGGCCGCCTCGTAGACGTCCGAGGGGATCGTCGCCAGGCCCGCGAGCAGCGCGTACGTGGTGAACGGCACGGACACGAAGACCGCGACGAAGATCAGCCAGGGGAACGCGGTGGCGGCCTGGCCGAGCTGGTCGGCGTCGGAGCCGCCCATCGCGGGGATCAGCCCGAGATCGCGCCTGATCAGGTTGATGATGCCGACCTCGGGGTCGAGCATCCACTTGAAGATGATCGACGTCATGAGCACCGAGGCGGCCCAGGGGGCGATGAGGGCCCAACGGGCGATCTTGCGCCCAGGGAAGCGCTGGTTGAACAGCTGGGCCAGCGCCAGCGAGATCAGCACGGTGAAGCCGACGACCGCGACCACCCAGATGAGGCTGCGCAGCATCACCGGCCAGAAGTCGGTCTCGGCGAAGAGCTTGTCGTAGTTCTCGGTGCCGTTCCAGCCGCGGACCACGCCGAACCGGCTGACCTCGAGGAACGACGTCCGAACCATCTCGATGACCGGCCACAGGACGACCAGGGCGATCAGCACCACCGCCGGCCCCACCCAGGCCAGGGGTTCCAGAACGCGCAACCTTTTCATGAAAAACCTTCCATGGGAGTACGGCCGGCGCTGGGGGCAGCGCCGGCCGTACCGACTCCGAGGATCAGCTGCCCTCGGCGACCTTCTGCAGGTCGCCGAGCACCTTCGCCGGGTCGTCCTTGACGGCCCCGCCGATGGTCTGCTTGATCGCGGTGTTCACCTCGGACCACTTGGGGTCCTTGAAGGGGTAGAAGCTCGCGTTGGGCAGCGCGTCGAGGAACGGCTTGAGCTTCTCGTCGCCCGACAGCTTCTCGATGCCGCCGTTGGTGACGGGCAGCAACTTGTAGTTGTCGACGATCTTCTGGGTGGCGTCGCCGGTGTAGAAGTAGTCGAAGAACTTCTTGATCTCGGCGGCGTGGCCGTTCTTGTTGAAGGCCATGATCCAGTCCATGACGCCCAGAGTGGTGTCGAGGGGACCGGTCTTGCCGGCGATCGGGGCCACGGCGTACTTGCCGTTCACGGCGCCCTTGTCGAAGATCGGAATCGACATGGGGCCGCCGTTGACCATGCCGACCTTGCCCGCGGCGAAGTCCTCCCAGACCGTCTTGCGGTCCTTGGTGCCGGGGTTCGGGGTGGTCAGGCCGGCGTCGACCAGGCCCTTCACGTACTGGAAGGCCTCGACGTTGGCGGGGGAGTTGACCGTCCACTTGCCTGAGGCGTCGGTGTAGCCGCCGCCGTTGCCGAGCATCCACAGGAAGGACTCGCCCTGGGCCTCCTCCTGGCCGAGCGGGAGACCGAACGGCTGGCTGACGCCTGCGGCCTTCAGCTTCTCCGCGGCGGCCTTGAGCTCGTCCCACGTCTTGGGAGGCTCAGTGATCTTGGCCTTCTCGAACAGCTCCTTGTTGTAGAAGAGCGCACGGGCCGAGGAGACGAACGGGATGCCGTACGCGGTGCCGTCGACCTTGCCGAAGTCGGCGAACTTCGTGAGCATGTCCTTCGAGACCTCGGGGGAGAGGACCTCGTCGGCCTTGTAGAGCAGGCCGTCCTTGACGAAGCCCGAGTAGTCGCCCGTCTGCAGGATGTCGGGCACCTGGCCGTTCTGGACCATGGTGGCGACCTGCTTGTCGATGTCGTTCCAGGAGATGACCTGGACCTCCACCTTGATGTTCGGGTTTGCCGCCTGGAAGCCGTCCACCACGGACTTCCAGAACTTCGTGCCGGCGTTGTCGGCCGTGGGGTTGTCGCCGTAGTCGGCGGCCACCATCTTCAGCGTGACCTGCTCGCCGCCGGCCGCCGCCCCCGTCGAACCGCCCTCGGCGGGCGTGCCGGCGTCGCCGCCGCCACAGCTGGACAGGACCAGCATGGTGGCGAGGCCGAGAGCGGCGCCGCCCACAAGCTTGATGTTCACCGTAGATACCGCCTTCTCGTCGGACGGGCCGTTGGTCCATACCAGCCGGCGGAACCCGCCCAGGGATGAGATGCGCGCGCCTGTCAGCACCACGCGTTTGCGTCAGGGTAGGGCGGGATTCATCGCCTGGTCTATACCGGCGCATATCGGTTTGAAAACAACGCGGCGAAACCGGTCTAGACCGGATAAGTCAAACTTTGTCGGAAGGTGATGCTAATCCGGTGATTTCAAGCAAGTGTAAACTTTTTGCAGCGTGGAGCTTCCTCGTCATCACCGGCCGTCCGCGTCCCGCTTGGCCTCCGAGGCCTCGGTGATGATCGAAGGCGTGCTGCTGCGCCTCCATCGACCGGCGGCGGCACCCAGGGTCGGGCGTCTGGTCGGGTTCGCCGGCCCTTACGGTGACTCCGCGCCGGGACGGAGACGCCGAGGGCCGGCAGCATGGCCTACCGGTGACCCAGGATGAGAGGTCAGGCCGAGGTGGCCCGAACCGCCTCGCGGATCACGTCGGAGACCTCCTTCGGACGGGACAGCGCGACGGCGTGCGAAGCGCCCGCGACCTCGACGCCGGCCGCCCCCGCCCGCTTGGCCCCGAACCGCTGGACGTCGGGGTTGATCGCCTGGTCGGCGCCGGCGATGACCGCCCATGAGGGCTTCGTCTTCCAGGCCGCCGTGCTCGCGGTCTCGGTGAACGCCCGGGCGGCGAGCGGCCGCTGCGCCACCGCCAGAACCTTGGTGACCTCGCCGGGCACGTCCGCGGCGAAGACCTGAGGGAACCTCTCGGGCTCGATCGTCAACTCGACGCCGGGTTCGGCGCCCTCGACCGGGTAGGCGGCCTGCCGCAGGCTCGCCGCCAGCGGCGGCTCCGGGAATCGTCCCTGCAGCTCGCCGAGGCTCTCGCCCTCCTCGAGGACGTAGGCGGCCACGTAGACGAGACCGACGACGTTCTCGGTCGCGCCTGCCACGGTGATGATCGCACCACCGTAGGAGTGGCCGACCAGCACGACGGGTCCGTCGATCTGGGCAGCCACGGAGGCGACGTACGCCGCGTCGGAGGCCAGGCCGCGCAGCGGGTTGGGCGGGGCCACCACGGGGACGCCGTGCTGCTGCAGTTCGGCGATGACGCCGGACCAGCTGGCGGCGTCGGCGAACGCGCCGTGCACGAGGACGACGGTCGGGGTGGTGCTCTCCGTCATGGAAGCGCTCCTTGTCGGCAAGGGGTCAGTGGTTTCAGCGGCGATCCAAACAGGCCACGGCAAGGGGAGACGAGGCGGAAGCGTACTTCTGCCTGTGCTTCTGCCTCGTCCTCGCCCGGTGCTGCTTGCTTGGATGTGCGGTGAACGGGAGCCCCCCTTGTGCCGAGGGCCCCGCCTTTCCCCTTTGGAGCGATGATGAGCAAGCCTGTCCTGGAACCTGCCGCGCGAGCCTTCGCCGAGGCCACCGCCCAGCCGCCCTACCTCTTCCAGCTCACGCCGGACGAGGGCCGTAAGACCGTGAACGACGTCCAGTCCGGCCCCGTCGACAAGCCGGCCGTGGATGAGGAGTGGGTGACGATCACCGGTGGCCCCACCGAGGAGGTCCGAGCCCGCGTCGTCAGGCCCGCGGGCAGCACGGGCGACCTTCCCGTGATCATTTACATCCACGGCGCCGGCTGGGTCTTCGGCAACGCCCACACCCACGACCGGCTGGTGCGTGAGCTGGCGGTGGGCGCCGGCGCCGCCGTCGTCTTCCCCGAGTACGACCTGTCGCCCGAGCACCGCTATCCGGTGGCGATCGAGCAGAACTGGACGGTGGCGCAGTGGATCGTCGCCGAGGGCGCGGCCAGGGGCCTGGACGCCACGCGTGTCGCGGTGGCCGGCGACTCCGTCGGCGGCAACATGGCCGCCGCGCTGACACTGATGGCCAAGCAGCGCGGCGGGGTCGCGCTGCGGCAGCAGGTGCTGTTCTACCCGGTGACGGACGCGTCCTTCGACACCGGCTCCTACCAGCAGTTCGCCGAGGGCTACTTCCTGCGCAGGGACGGCATGCAGTGGTTCTGGGACCAGTACACCACCGACGAGGCCCAGCGAGCCGAGATCACCGCCTCCCCGCTGCGCGCCACGACCGAGGAGCTGACCGGCCTGCCTCCGGCGCTGGTCATCACCGCCGAGGCGGACGTGCTGCGGGACGAGGGCGAGGCGTATGCGAACAAGCTGCGCGCGGCAGGGGTGCCCGTGACCGCCGTGCGCTACCAGGGGATCATCCACGACTTCGTCATGCTCAACGCCCTGCGCGAGACCCAGGCGGCCGGGTCGGCGATCGAGCTGGCCATCGGCACGCTCCGGAAGGCCCTCGCCACGAGCTGAGGCCGTCCTGCTGACCCGTACGGGGACCGCCGCCACCTCCGGCGGTCCCGTGCCGACCCCCCGACCTCGGACGGATTGATGCCTTCCAGCTTCGAGCACGCCCAGATACGCCACGCCAACCTCACCGGCCGGATCCCCGTCGTCTTCGTCCACGGCCTGTGGCTGCTGCCCACCAGCTGGGAGCGCTGGGCTCAGGTGTTCGCCGAGGCGGGATTCGCCCCGGTCACTCCGGCCTGGCCCAGCGCGCCACCGGCCGGGGCCGCGCCTGCCGGGACTGCGCCTGCCAGGACGGCAGGCGAGGTGGCCGGCCACTTCGCGGACCTGATCGGCGGGCTCGATCGCAGGCCCGCCGTGGTCGGCCACTGCACCGGCGGCCTGCTCGCGCAGATCCTCGCAGGGCGCGGCCTGGCCTGTGCCGCCGTGGCCATCAGCCCCGCGCCCGTCCAGGGCGCGCTGCCGCTGCCGATCTCCCCTCCGCGTGCCCCCGTCCGCGGGCCGGCCGACCAGGCCGTCGCCGGCAGCGCCGTCCCGCTCACCTACGACCAGTTCCGCCACGCCTTCGCCAACGCCGTCGACGAGGCGGAGGCCGAGCGCCTGTACGAGAGGTTCGCCGTCCCCGCACCGGGCGTGCCGCCGCTCCAGGCGGCCGCCGCCTTCGACCCGTGGAGCGAGCCCGAGGTCGACCCCACCGCGAAGGACAGGGGCCCGCTGCTGCTCATGTCAGGCGAGATGGACCGTATCGTCCCCTGGGCCGTCGCCCACGCCTCCTACGAGAAGCAGGTCCGCAACGAGCACCACCTGACGGAGATCCTCGAAATGCCCGGCCGCGGGCACTCGCTGACCGTCGACGGCGGATGGCGCGAGGTCTGCGGCACCGCTCTGACGTTCATCCAGCGTTTTGTGGACGCGTGACGGCAGCAGCTGACCGGGCGACCTGCTCGAGGAGCTCCAGCACCCTGGCCGCCCTGACGGCGTCACCGGAGGCCTCGTACAGCTCCATGGCCTCACGGAACGCTTCGCGGGCCTGCTCGACCTGCTCCAACCGGACCAGCGCCTTGCCCAGGCTGGTCAGTGTCGCCGCCACGGCCCGGCTGATCGGGCGCTCGCTCATCTCCCACAACGCCTGGCGGTAGTGGTCGGCGGCCTCCTGCCAGCGTCCGAGGGCGAAGTAGCCGTCACCCACCAGATTCAGCGTCGCGCCGACGGCCTGGTTGACGATGGCGGGCGAGCCGCCGAAGGCGGGATCGCGCAGCCGGTCCACCAGGGCCAGGTTGTGCCTGACGGACTCCTCCACCCGGCCGAGCCTGCGCAGGCAGTGCCCCATGCTGGTCATGGCCTGGGCGTAGCCCTCCGTGTCCCCTGCCTGCTGGAAGCACTCCGCCGCCTGCCGGGTGTAGCTCAGCCCGCTCTCCTTGCTCGGGTGGTCGTCGCGAGCCCACAGCGACCAGGTGGCGTAGATCAGCGACCAGCCCTGCTGGCGCACGTCGCCGATGTCGCGGGCCAGCTCCAGCGCGCGCAGGGCGGTCGCCTCCGCCTCGTCGAAGCGAGCCTGGCAGTAGGTCTGCGCCCAGGACAGGTAGTTGAGATGCGCCGCCTCCTGCGCGCGGTCGCCCATGGCGCGGGCGGCCCTGGAGGACAGGTCGAACACCTCCGGCCAGTGCCCCCAGTGCATCCACAGGTCCGAGAACCAGTGCATGGCCTCGGCCACCTCGACGACGCGCGCGTGCTCGCCGACGCGGAAGGCCTGTCTCAGCGCCGCCAGCCAGGCCTCGCCCTCTGTCTGGAGCCACTCCTGTGCCTGTTGCGAGCTGTTCAGCTCGACGAGGGAGCTCCAGTCCTGCGGCGGGGCGCCGTAGTCCGGCTCGAACCAGCGCCCGGCGACCGTGGCGACCTCGAGCAGCCAGTCGTCCATACGCCGCCGAGCCTGCCGCTGGGCCTGGACGGGCTCCTCCTCGGACAGCCGGGCGCGGGCGAACAGCCGTACCAGGTCGTGGAAGCGGTAGCGGCCCACGTACGGCGACTGCAGCAGACCGAGGTCGACCAGTTCCTCCAGGGCGTCCTCGGCCTCGGCCCTGCCGAGCTCGGCCAGGACCGCCGTCATCGGCGCACCGAACTCCGGCGCCGCGGCCAGCGCCAGGCGGCGGAAGCTCTGCCGGGCCGGCAGGGAGAGCTGCCGGTACGACAGCGCGAAGGCGGCGGCCACGGACAGGTCTCCCGCGGACAGGGACTCCACTCGCCGTCCCTCGTCGCCAAGGCGTGCCGCCAGTTGCCCTGCCGTCCAGCCGGGTCTGCTCTGCAGCCGGTTGCCTGCGATGCGCAGAGCCAGCGGCAGGTTTCCGCACAGGCTCGCCACCTGTGCCACCCCGTCCGGATCGGCCGCGGCGCGCTCCGCGCCGACGATCGCGCGCAGGAGGGCGGCCGCCTCCTCCGCGGCCAGGTGCGCCAGCGGGAGCTGGTGCACGCCCTCCAGTCCTGCCAGTGGCCTGCGGCTGGTGACCAGCGTCATCACCGGCCCTGCCGAGGGCAACAGCGAACGCACCTGGCCTTCGTGGGCCGCGTTGTCCAGGATGATCAGGCACCGCCGTTCGCGCAGCAGGGCCCGGTACCGGCCTGCGCGGTCCTCCTCGTCGGCGGGGATGCGCCGCTCGGCCACGCCCAGGGCCTTGAGCAGCCGGGACAGCGCCGTCCCCGAGTCCAGCGGGATCGGATCCATGCCGCGCAGGTCCAGGTAGAAGCGGCCGTCGGGGAACAGATCGTCCAGTTGCCCTGCGGCTCGCACGGCCAGCGCTGTCTTGCCGATGCCGGCGGCCCCGGAGACGGCCGCCACTACGGCGGCCTGCTCGTCTCCCGTACGAGCCGCCAGTTCGCGCAGCGCACGCAGTTCCCGTGTCCGCCCGGTGAAGTCGCCCACTCCGCGGGGCAGCTCACACGCCCCCGGCGCGGGGGCCTCCTGACGGGGTCGGCCCGCCCGTGCCGCCTCAGACAGCGCCACCCGCTGCGCGTCGTCAAGCCGCAGCGCCTCGGCCAGCGCCTCCACGGTGCGCCGTTGCGGGCCCCGGCTGGTTCCGCGCTCCATGTCGCCGATGGCCCGTACGCTCACGCCGGATGTGTGGGAAAGCTCCTCGATCGTCAGCTGGGCGGCGTGTCGCCAGCTTCGCAGCAACCCGCCGAACGACTCCGCCACCCGTCCTCCTCACGATCGCCCTCGGCGAAGTACTACAAAACGCCGCATATCACCCTACCTATCCACTGGGAGCGGATGTCCTCCTGCGCCATGGCCGCCGCCTGCCCGGAGTGGGGCGCGGCCAGGAGGGTCCTCCGGTTTGTAGGGACGACACAGCCGGCCTTCTCGCGGGACGAGCGGACTGCCTCCATGGCGGCAGGGAGGGGTCGGGCCGCTGGTCGCCGAGGTGTCGTCCTCTGCCGCGCCGCCGCTGGCGGACTCTGCCGCGCCGCCGCTAGCGGATGTGCCGGTGGACGTTCTCGCCGTCCGTCGGAGCGGCGATCCACGGGCCCTCGACGGACGGGTCGAGAATCCCCTCCTCGAGGAAGGTGTAGCGGCCGTCGAGGACGTAGCCCGCCACCCTCGCGTCATGGGCGTCGCTGTTGTCCCACAACCTGTCGAACAGCGCGTCCACCCGGATCCTCGACTGGCGGCAGAACACGTCGGCCAGCTCCATGGGACGCCGTCCGAGGTCGCGGGAGTCCTCGTCGGCCCGCACGCAGACCGCCGTCATCGCGAACAGCTCGGCGCCGATGTCGACGATCCTGCCCAGGAAGGCCTGCCTGTGCTCCATGCCGCCCTGCCACCTCGACATGGCGTAAAAGGTGGACCTGGCCAGCTTGCGGCTGGTCCGCTCCACGTGCCGCAGATGATGGGCCAGCGGGCCGAAGGCGCCGTAGGCGACGGGGAGCGTGCCCTCGCCGACGACCAGCCCCGGCAGCCACCTGGCGTAGAAGGCGCCGGCCCGCCTGAGCGCCCTGGCTCGGTCCTGCCTGGAGGCGTCAGGGTCGATCAGCTCGCCGGCGACGGACAGGTGCGCGTCCACGGCCTCCCTCGCGATCAGCAACCGCATGATCTCCGAGGAACCCTCGAAGATCCGGTTGATGCGCAGGTCGCGCAGGATCTGCTCGGCGGGCACGCCGCGCTCGCCGCGCGCGGCCAGCGACTCGGCCGTCTCGTAGCCGCGCCCGCCTCTGATCTGGACCAGCTCGTCGCCCACCCGCCAGGCCATCTCGCTGGCGAACAGCTTGGCGAGCGCGGCCTCGATCCTGATGTCGTTGGACTCGTCGTCGGCCAGCCTGCTCGACAGGTCGCACACCGCCTCCAGCGCGTAGGCGGTGGCCGCGATGAACGCGACCTTGGTGGCCACCGCCTCGTGCTCGCCGACCCTGTGCCCCCACTGCACGCGCGCGTTGCACCACTCGCGGGCGATCTTCACCGCCCACTTGGCGTTGCCCGCGCACGTGGCGGGCAGCGACAGCCTGCCGGTGTTCAGCGTGGTGAGCGCGATCTTCAGACCGTCGCCCTCGCGGCCGATCCTGTTGCGGGCGGGGACGCGTACCCCCTCGAACCGCGTCACCCCGTTCTCGATCCCGCGCAGGCCCATGAAGGAGTTGCGCCGCTGGACGGTGATGCCGGGCGAGTCCGCCTCGACCACGAAGGCGCTGATCTTCCTGCCCGTCCTGGCCATCACGACCAGCAGGTCGGCGACCACACCGTTGGTCGTCCACAGCTTGACGCCGTCGAGCACGTAGTCGTCCCCGTCGAGGGTCGCGGTCGTGGACAGGCGCGCAGGGTCGGAGCCGACATCGGGCTCGGTCAGCAGGAACGCCGAGATCTCCCCTCGGGCGCAGCGCGGCAGGAACTCGCGCTTCTGCTCCTCGGTGCCGAACAGCCGCAACGGCTGCGGCACCCCGATCGACTGGTGCGCCGACAGCAGCGCCGACAGCGCGGGGCAGTAGGAGCCGACCAGCATGAGCGCCCTGCTGTAGTACAGGTGGGACAGGCCGAGGCCGCCGTACTCCTCCTCGATCGTGATGCCGAAGGCGCCGAGGCCGGCCAGGCCCCTGACCACCTCGTCGGGCACCGTCGCGGTCCGCTCGATCTGCGCCGGATCCACCCGCGAGTCGAGGAACCTGCGCAGGGCCCTGACGAACTCCTCGCCCCTCTTGGTGGCCGACTCGTCGAGGGTGGGGATCGGGTGGACGAGATCGAGCCGGAAGTCACCGAGGAAGAGCTGCCTGCCGAAGCTCGGCCGCTCCCACTCGGCCTGCCTGGCCTGCTCGGCAACCTCTCGCGCCCGCGCGTACTCGGTCATAACGGCCTCCGCTCGCGTTCCTCCGATTCTGTTCTTCCCCGCGCCTGCCGTCGACACCCGATTCTGTGATCATCTCGTACGGCCAGGCCGGGTCATGCCCACCCTCGGCACGTGGCCCGGGTCTGTCCAGGGAGACGGCCATCGAGCGCGCGTGGCCGGGGTCGCGTGACGCCGGGGTCGCCGGCGTGGCGGCTTCGGGGCCGGGCGGGCGTGGGCGCGAGAGTTCGCCGACTCGCACGGCTCACAGAAACGAGAGCTCGCCGGTTCGCTGGATTCGCAGGTGCGAGGTCGCGGCCTTATGGGTTCACGGGCGACGTTGCGGTGATCGGCCGGAGTCCTGCTGGAGCACGCGTGAAAGACCGACGGCCACCGGTGACTCCGGTGGCCGTGGGGTGGCTTCGCCGTACAGGATCGTGAAGAGGCAGCTCGGAAAACGGCGGGAAAGCGCCGCGCGAGCTACGAAGCGGATCGGGTCAGGAGGGCACGCGGGCGACGCAGAAGACGGTCTGGCCGAACGGGGGGCGGATGAAGCGCTCGATCAGGCGCGTCGCCGGCACCACCGTGCGGTCGTAGATCTTGACCAGGCGCGGGTCAGGGTAGCCGACCCCGCCGCGGCGGACCGCGGCCCACCAGGCGATGCCGCCCAGGAAGTTGATCGGCTTGATGACGTCGATGTCGAGCCCCGCCTTCGCCACCGAGCTGCTCAGCGTCTTGGGCGTGTAGCGCTGGACGTGGCCGACCTTCTTGTCGAAGTCCCCGTATAGCTGCATGTAGCCGGGCACCCAGATGATGATCCTGCCGCCGGGCGTCACGACGCGGGCCAGCGAGCGCAGCGCCCCCGCGTCGTCCTCGATGTGCTCGAGGACGTTCATCATGACGACGGTGTCGACCTTCTCCTCCATCGGGACCGCGTCGGGGAGGGCGAAGTGCAGCACGTCGATGTCGGAGCGGTCGGCGAAGCGCTTGCGCAGCTGCTCGACGCAGTAGGGGTCGAAGTCGCTGACCACGAGCCGGTCGAGGCGGGGCAGGAACTGCTCGGCGAAGTGCCCGAGACCCGAGCCGATCTCCAGCATGGAGCGGCCGACGTGGGGCGCCACCATGTCGAACTCGTACTGCCGGTAGTTCTTGGCCTCGTCGCCGCCGAGGTGGTTTTCCAGAGCCTCGTCGCCGGCCGCCGGTTGGACCACGCGGTCGTACCCAGATGACATGAGAGCTGTTCCTCCAAGAATGCGGTGCCGCAGAGTCTAGTGCCCGCTCGGATCTCCGGGTCACTTCATCCGCCGAACTCGCGAACAGACACTCCAGGGCGCATTCGGCGCGTTACTATGCGTGAACCCGTGAATCCCCACACACGAGGCAGTAATGGAGAGAGGCAACCTCCCTGCCGACGTCACCGGTTTCGTCGGCAGGCGGGCAGAGCTGAAGGAAGTCAGGCGTCTTCTCGGCAGGGCCAGGCTCGTCACGCTCACCGGCGTCGCCGGCGTAGGGAAGACGCGGCTGGCCATGCGAGCGGCCCACTCCGCGCGCAGAACCTTCGACGACGGGGTGTTCTTCGTCGACCTGAGCACCCTGCACGACCCCGGCCTGATCGAGACGGCGATCGCCGACGCGATGCGACTGACCGACCAGACCGCCAGGACCGACGAGGAGGTCCTCACCGCCCACCTGGCCGACAAGCGCCTGCTCCTCGTCCTCGACGGAACCGAGCACCTGGTCGAGCGCTGCGCCCATCTGGTGGAGCTGCTGCTCAGGAGGTCGCGGGGGCTCAAGGTCCTGGTGGCGGGACGGCAGGCGCTCGAGGTCGAGGGCGAGCACCTGCTGCCGGTGCCCTCACTCATGCTCTCCGACGCGGTCGCCCTGCTCACCGACAGGGCCCAGGCCGCGACCGGCGGCTTCGCCGTCACGGCGGAGAACGAGGCGCTGGTCAGGAAGCTGTGCCTCAGGCTCGACCGGATCCCGCTGGCGATCGAGCTGGCGGCGGTCCGCCTGCGCGCGCTGTCGGTCGAGGAGGTCGTCGAGGGTCTCGACCACCGTTTCAAGCTGCTCGACCTCGGCAGCAGGGCGGGCGGCCCCCGGCACCAGACACTGAGGGCGGCGATCGGCTGGAGCCACGAGCTGTGCACGCCTGACGAGCGGCTGCTGTGGGCGCGGCTGTCGGTGTTCAGCGGCGGCTTCGGCCTGGTGGCGGCCGAGTCGGTCTGCTCCGACGGGCGCCTGGCGCGCGCGACGATCGTCGACCTGGTCGGCGCCCTGGCCGACAAGTCGATCCTGATCAGGGAGGAGCGGGAGGAAGGCGTCCGCTACTCCCTGATCGACTCCGTCAGGGAGTACGGCGCCGAGTGGCTGGGAAGGCTCGGCGCCGCGGAGACCGACGCGTTGCGCGCCCGCCACACCGACTTCTACCTCAGGCTCGCCCGCGCCAACGAGGCCGACTGGTTCGGCCCCCGCCAGCCGGCCATCTTCTCCAGCACCCGCGCCGAGCTGGGCAACCTGCGAGCCGCCTTCGAGCGCTCCCTCGACGCCCACGAGCAGGCGCTCGACATGGCCGCGACCCTCTGGTTCTACTGGGTCGGCTGCGGACAGCTGCGCGAGGGCCGCCACTGGCTCGGCCGCGCGCTGTCGGCCGCGCCCGAGCCGACCTCCGCGCGGATGAGGGCGCTGTGGGTGGCGGGCTACGTCTGCGTCCTCATCGGCGAGAGCGACTCGGGCATGCGCTTCCTCGAGGAGTGCAGGAACCACGGGGACCAGCGGGCCGTCGCCTACGCCGTCCATCGTCTGGGGTGCGCGGCGCTGATCGCCGACGAGCACGACCGCGCCGTCCCGCTCTTCACCGAGGCCGTCGAGCGGTACGCGAAGCTCGGCGTGCTCGAGTGCAACGTCCTCATGGCCTGCGTCGAACTGGCGATCGTGCTGGCCTTCCGCGGTGAGCTCGACTCCTGCGCCGAGCTGTGCGGCCAGGTGCGCGACCGTTGCGAGCGCGTGGGGGAGCAGTGGGTGCTGTCCTACGTCGACTACGTGGAGGCGTACGCGGCCTGGGCGAAGGGGGCGAGGGGGCGGGCGCTGTCGTTGGCCCTGCGCAGCCTGCGCGTCAGCCACCGCTTCCACGACCTGGTCGGCATCGTGCTGTCTGTCGAGCTGGTCGCCCTGCTCAGGGCCGAGGCGGGCGAGCCGGAGATGGCGGCGGTGCTGCAGGGCGCTGCGGGCACGATCTGGCGCTCGGTCGGGCCGCTGCTGTTCGACTCCAGGCACTTCAACAGGCCCCACCTCATCTGCGCCGAGCAGGCCGAGCGAGAGCTGGGCGGCAGGGTCTACGCCGCGGCCTACGCCAGAGGCCGCCGGCTCGGCCTCGACGAGGCGGTCTCCGCGGCGGCGGGCGGCAGGGAGCCACGCGCCGAGCTCCCGCTCACCCGCCGCGAGTGGGAGGTCGCCCAGCTGGTCGCCGAGGGGCTGTCGAACAGGGAGATGGCCGAGCAACTGGTGCTCTCCAAACGGACGGTGGACGCGCATGTGGAGCACATCCTCGACAAACTCGGGTTCTCGTCCAGAGCGCAGATCGCGGCCTGGGTGACCTCCCTGCCGAGCTGACCATGTTCGCGGGGCCCGCGGGGCCGCTCGACGCGGCCGGAAGGAGGCGGCGCCGCTGTTCGGCTGCCCTGCCGACCTCCACCTCGCCACAAGAAATAGGTATGTGCGTGGGCCGATCTACGGATGTGACGATGTGTGAGGAAGTGAAGACTGTTCGCAGCCGTTCGACGACCGGGGGTGTCGGTCGGCGAAGGCGGTGAGGTGGAGGAGGGGCCGTCTCACCGCCTTTCTTTTCTCGCTTTCCTCTTTCGCGCGAGCCTCCGCATGGGATGGAATCTGACTCGCCCATGGATGACGACGAGGCGATCGCCCGCGCCCTCGACGGTGACCTGTCCGCCTACGAGGCGCTCGTCGCCCGCTACAGCGCGCTCGCCCACCGCACCGCCGCCATGCTCGGCGCGGGTGACGAGGCTCAGGACGTGGTGCAAGAGGCGTTCGTCAAGGCGTTCAGGCATCTGAGCGGCTTCAGGAGGGACGCGCCCTTCCGCCCGTGGCTGCTGCGGATCGTCGCCAACGAGACCCACAACCTCACCAGGTCGCGAGGGCGCAGGTCGGAGCTGGCGCTGAGGCTCGGCGCGATGGCCGCCACGCAGGCCTCCGACGACCCCGAGGGCACGGCCGTCGCGGGCGACCGCAGGGAGCGCCTGCTGGCCGCCGTCCGCAGCCTGCCTGATCGGGAACGGGAGGCCGTGGTCTGCAGGTACTTCTTGCAGCTGTCGGAGCAGGAGACCGCTCAGGTGCTCGACTGGCCGGTCGGCACGGTCAAGTCCAGGACGCATCGCGGACTGGCCAGACTGAGGGAGGAGGTGGGACGTGACCTCGCCTGACGACGACCTCGAGGCGGAGCTCATGGCGCTCGCCGACTTCGTCGACCTGCCGGCCGCCCCGCCGCCCGCCGAGGTGGCAGCGGCCGTACGGGCACGCATCGAGGAGCCCTCGCCCGAGCCCGCGCCGCCGGCGAGAAGGCGGCCCAGGTGGCGGCTCGTCGCGGCCATCGCGGTCGTGATCGTGGCGCTGACCGCCGCCACCCCGCAGGGCAGGGCCGCCGTCGTCCACATCCTGCGCCTGGCGGGCATCGAGGTGCGCGTCGGCGAGCAGGGCGCGCCGCCCGCGACACCCGTGCCGCTGCCGGGCGAGCGCGAGGTCTCCATGGCCGAGGCGCGGCGGCTCACGGGGTTTCCCGTCAAGGTGCCCGCCGCGCTGGGCGAGCCCGAGCGCGTCACGGTCAGCGACGGCGACAGGATCGTCTCGCTGTTCTGGGCGGACGGCGTGCGGCTCGACCAGTTCGAGGGCCTGACCCCCTACTTCGTGAAGCAGCTGCGCGAGCCGTGGCCGGAGAACGTCGGCGGCGACGGCTGGTGGCTGGCCAAGGAGCACACGCTCAGCCGCCTCGACAGGGAGGACGGCAGCCGGCTCCCGCTACGACTGGCGGGACCCACCCTCATCTGGTTCGACGGCGACCTCGCCCACCGCCTCGAAGGCGTCACCTCCAAGGAGCGGGCGGTGGAGATCGCCTCCTCACTCCGCTGAGGGTGCGGTGAGCCAGTCGTCCACGCCCTTCATCAGCTCCTTGCGCACCGACTCGGGCGCGGCCGACGACCTGATCGACTGCCGCGCCAGCTCGGCCAGCTCCCTGTCGCCGAAGCCGTAGAGGTCGCGCGCCAGCTCGTACTGCGGCAGCAGCCTGGCACCGAACAGCAGCGGGTCGTCGGCGCCCAGAGCGATCGGCACCCCCGCGTCGAACAGCCTGCGCAGCGGCACGTCCTCGGGCCCCGCGACCACGCCGAGCCCCACGTTGGAGGTCGGGCACACCTCGCAGCAGATCTGCCTGTCGGCCAGTCGCTCCATCAGCCGCTCGGACTCGGCCGCCCGCACGCCGTGCCCCACCCTGTCGGCGTCGAGATCGTCGACGCACTCGGCGACGCTCTCGGGGCCGAGCAGCTCACCCCCATGGGGGACGGCCAGCAGCCCCGCCCGCCTGGCGATCCTGAAGGCGTGCTCGAAGTCGCGCGCCCTTCCCCTCCGCTCGTCGTTGGACAGCCCGAACCCGACCACGCCCCTGCCGACGTACTGCGTGGCGAGCCTGGCCAGCGTCCTGGCGTCGAGCGGATGCCTGGTCCTGTTCGCCGCCACGACCGTCGCGATCCCGATGTCGGCCGCCTTGGCGGCCCGCTCGGCGGCGTCGAGCATCAGCTCCAGTGTCGCGGTCAGCCCGCCGAAGCGTGAGGCGAACCCCGACGGGTCCACCTGGATCTCCAGCCAGCGCGAGCCCTCGGCCGCCTCGTCCTCCGCCGCCTCGCGCACCAGCCGGTAGATGTCCTCCTCGCGCCTCAGCACCGACCTGGCGATGTCGTACAGGCGCTGGAACCTGAACCAGCCCCGCTCGTCGGTGGCGTGGAGCTGCGGCGGCCAGTCCTCCTCGAGCGCGTCGGGCAGGTGCAGGCCCTGCTCCCTGGCCAGTTCGATCAGCGTCGAGTGCCGCATGGAGCCGGTGAAGTGCAGGTGCAGATGAGCCTTGGGCAGCTCGGCCAGGGGACGTGGCATTTCCATATGGTGCCACTCAACCTCGCGGTGGGTTGACGCGTTGGGAGGGGCGAAAGGGGACCTCGCTGATGACGGAAGAACATGAGGCGGCCTTCGACCAGTTCCTGGCCGCCCGAAGCACGTCACTGCTGCGCACCGCGATCCTGGTATGCGGGGCGTCGCAGCACGACGCCGAGGACCTCGTCCAGCACGCGCTGGAGAAGGTCTACCGGCACTGGCCGAGGATCGGGCACGACAACCCCGACGCCTACGCGCGCAGGGTCGTCGTGAACGCGGCCATCTCGGCGGCCCGCCGCCGCAAGATCATTCAGGAGATCACGTTCGCCAGGCCGCCGGAGACCGAGGCGGCGGCGCCCGACCTCGATCTGCGCGACGCGCTCATGGCCGAGCTGCGCAGGCTGCCCGCACGGATGCGGGCCGTCCTTGTCCTGCGCTACTGGGAGGACCTGTCGGAGTCGGCCACCGCGGCGGCGCTCGGCTGCTCGCTCGGCACGGTCAAGAGTCAGGCGGCGCGGGGGCTCGCCAGAATCCGCGAGAACATGAAGGAAGGAGCGCTCGTATGAAGGTCGAAGAGGGGCTCGCCGAGGCGATGGCCGCCCGGGTGGCCGACGTGCACGCGCCGTCCACGATGGGCGGGAGCGTGCGCAGGAGGCACCGCAGGCATGTGATCAGGTTCAGGGTCGCGGGGGCGGCCCTCGTGACCGCCGCTCTGGCGGCGGGGGCTCCCGTGGTCCTGTCGATGAGCTCGGGCTCCTCGGACGTGGCCCAGGCGCCCACGACCGCGAAGATCGTGACCGAGGTGACGGTGCCCGACCTGACCGACATGACGTTGGCCGAGGCCCAGGCGGCGCTGCGTGCGGTCGGTCTCGTCGGCGAGAAGCTGACCGGTCACGAGCACGTCTTCGGCCAGGAGCCGAAGCCGGGCACGGAGGTGTCCCCGGGCGCGACCGTCAAGCTCTACCTGGTGGAGGAGGCGCCACAGGCGCTCGGCGATCTGGGCGACGGTCGCACGTTCGGCGGCATCACGCTCGGCTACCTGCCCGAAGGGCTGGTGTGGGGCAAGTGGTCGAGCAAGTGGTCCGGCAAGAAGGCGCGGGGCGGCACCAGCTACACCACCAGCTACGACACTCCTGACGGCCGCCCCGGCAGGTACGGCATCCAGGTCATGGTCCACGAGGGCAAGGCAGGCAGGCAGGTCGAGGCCCGCCTGAAGCTCGACGGTGTCGAGCTCGTCGACCTCGGCGGCAGACAGGCCTATGTGGCCGACGTCGGCGAGGGGGGCGAGGTCGGGAAGCCCGGCACGCAGCAGGGCAGGGAGCCGAGCACTCCGACCATCGGCTTCAAGCTGCGCGACGACCTCGCGGTCGAGGTGATGATGAGCCCTGACAGGGCCGCGAAGCTCGACGCCGAGGCGGTCTCCACCGAGCTACGGAAGATCGCCGAAGGGATCCGCCCTTCGGAGTGATCAGAGCGGCGAACGCGGGCATCTAACGGGGTATGGCGCCTGACGGGTTGGTCACCGCCCACGGCGGGCGATGGCGGGCCGCGCTCGCCCTCGCCGCTCTGGCGGTGACCGTCCTCACGATCATCGCCATCTTCTCCTCGGGTTTCGGCAGGACCTCACCCGTCACGGTCGTCCCGACCCTCGCCCCCACGCCTCCTTCGACCCCCACCGCCACCTCGCCCGGCATCACGGTCGTGGCCGACAACTTCTGGCTCACCTACCTGCCTGCCGGGCTCAGCCGCACAGGAGGCGGCTCCATCGCGCCCGAGCCCGGTGTGGAGGGCGGATGGGCCCGCTACGCCGCCGGGTCGAGCTTCGTCGAGGTGCAGGTGGAGCACGGCACCGTCGCGGCCGACTGGGAGACCTACCGCAAGCGCGCCGTTCTCGCCTCGCCGCGCGAGACCACCGTCCGCGGCAAACCCGCCCTGGTCGGCAGGCATCCGAGCGGCGGGATGATGATCGCCTGGCTCGAACGCACGGGCACCGGCGCATGGATCCGCGTCAGCGACACCCTCTCCGCCGACCTGCTGCCCCTGGCGGCCTCCGTCCAGGCCCCCTCCTGACCCGGACAAGGCCGCGACAGGGCCACATCGGGTGGATCAGACGGCTTCGGCCAGGAGCTTCTGGAGGCGGCTGACGCCCTCGACCAGGTCGTCGTCGCCCAGCGCGTAGGACAGGCGGAAGTAACCCGGCGTGCCGAAAGCCTCACCGGGGACGACCGCCACCTCGGCCTCCTCCAGGATCAGCTCCGCCAGCTCGGCCGAGGTCTGCGGACGCCTGCCGCGCAGCTCCTTGCCCAGCAGCGCCTTCACCGACGGGTAGACGTAGAAGGCGCCCTGCGGCTCAGGGCAGAGCACCCCTGGGATCTCGTTGAGCATCCTGACCATGGTCTTCCTGCGACGGTCGAACGCCTCACGCATCTGCTCCACCGCCGACAGGTCGCCCTTCACCGCGGCCAGCGCCGCGACCTGGGCGACGTTGGAGACGTTGGAGGTGGCGTGCGACTGCAGGTTGGTCGCGGCCTTCACCACGTCGGAGGGGCCGATGAGCCAGCCGACCCGCCAGCCGGTCATGGCGTAGGTCTTGGCGACGCCGTTCAGGATGACGACCCTGTCGCCGAGCTCGGGCACGGCGGTGGCGATGCTGGTGAACTCCGCGCCGCCGTACACGAGGTGCTCGTAGATCTCGTCGGTGACCACCCAGAGGCCGTGCTCGGCCGCCCAGCGGCCGATCGCCTCGACCTGCTCGCGCGGGTGGACCGCCCCCGTCGGGTTGGACGGCGAGACGAACAGCAGCACCTTGGTCCGCTCGGTGCGGGCCGCCTCCAGCTGCTCGACGGAGGCGAGGTAGCCGGTGGTCTCGTCGGTGACGACGTCGACCTGCACCCCGCCGGCCAGCTTGATCGCCTCGGGGTAGGTCGTCCAGTAGGGAGCGACCACCAGGACCTCGTCACCGGGGTCGAGCAGGGTGGCGAACGCCTGGTAGACGGCCTGCTTGCCGCCGTTGGTCACCAGGACCCTCGAGGCGTCGACCTGGTAGCCGGAGTCGCGCAGGGTCTTGTCGGCGATCGCCTGCCTCAGCTCGGGCAGGCCGCCCGCCGGCGTGTACTTGTGGAAGCGAGGCTCGCGCGCCGCCTCGACCGCAGCCTCGACGATGTAGCCGGGGGTCGGGAAGTCGGGCTCGCCCGCGCCGAAGCCGATGACGGGACGGCCCGCGGCCTTCATGGCCTTCGCCTTGGCGTCGACGGCCAGGGTGGCGGACTCGGAGATCGCGGAGATGCGTGCGGAGATGCGGCTGGACATGTTCACATGGTGACAGAAGGCGACACGCCCATGCGGGCAAGTGGCTTGTGACCAGGGCGATCTCGTTCCGGTTCGACGTAGCCGTCATTCTTCCGTACACTTTCGCCTGGTCCTGCCGCCGCATGTCGATGCGGCGATCGGCCCGGGCAGTAAGTCAATCCATGTAGTGTGGTTGACGACATAGGGCACTAGCGCAATTGGTAGCGCACCGGTCTCCAAAACCGGCGGTTGGGGGTTCGAGTCCCTCGTGCCCTGCTGAGTGCGGTCCGCGCAGCAAGGCGTGTAAGCGCGCCGCGCAACTGCGTTGGATACGACAGATCAGGTGAGGACTGTGGCGATCGACACGCACAGCGAGACCGCAGGCAAGCCGAGCGGCGAGAAGAAGCAGAAGCGCACTTCTCCTGCCCTTTTCTATCGGCAGGTCGTCAATGAACTGCGCAAGGTCATCTGGCCGACGCGCAAGGATCTCATCACCTACACCACGGTCGTTCTGGTATTCGTTCTGATCATGGTTGCGATCGTGTCGGGGCTTGACGCCCTGTTCACGGAGGGCGTCCTGCGGATCTTCGGCGGCAGCTGATCCCACGCCGGCGGGTGACGCCCGACGGGCCACCATTCGATTCGACGAAAGAGGAAAAGTCACCGTGTCCGAGACTTCAGACACCCCTCGCGAGGAGTGGGACGACGACGTCGCCGCTGAGGAGTCCATCGACGAGGTCGAGGAGACCGACGTCGAGGAGCCCGAGGCCGAAGACGCCGACGACGTCGAGGAGTCCGACGAGGCTCCGGTGGCCGTCGTCGAGGAAGAGGGAGACGACGAGGTCGAGGAGATCGACCCCGTCGAGGAGTTCAAGCGCTCCCTGCGCGGCCAGCTCGGCGAGTGGTACGTCATTCACTCCTACGCCGGCTACGAGAACCGCGTGAAGTCCAACATCGAGAGCCGCAACGTGTCGCTCAACATGGAGGACTACATCTTCCAGGTCGAGGTGCCCACGCACACCGTCCAGGAGTTCAAGAGCGGCAAGAAGGTCCCGGTCAAGGAGCGCGTGCTGCCCGGCTACGTGCTGGTGCGCATGGACCTCACCGACGAGTCCTGGGCCGCGGTGCGCAACACGCCCGGCGTGACCGGCTTCGTCGGCCTCTCCAACAAGCCGAGCCCGCTCAGCATCGACGAGGTCGCCAAGCTGCTGGCGCCCGAGCCGACCGAGGAGGCCAAGAAGGCCACCGCCAAGGCTTCCGCGGGCCCTGCGGTCGAGTTCGAGATCGGCGAGTCGGTCACCGTCATGGACGGTCCGTTCGCCACGCTGCCCGCCTCGGTCAGCGAGATCAGCCCCGAGTCGCAGAAGCTCAAGGTGCTGGTGTCGATCTTCGGTCGCGAGACCCCGGTCGAGCTGTCGTTCAACCAGGTCTCTAAGATCTGACAGCCTCGCATACACTCGATGGGGAACGTGTGACTCCGCGCGCGCTCTAGCCGCCGGAGTCCCCCGCACGTCTCTGTCGTCACAGACGTTGGGCAGGCCGTCCCTCGCGAAGGGCGGCCTTCCGACATGTCCACCCGCACCCGCGGGTGGACGGCACCGCAATCAGGACCCGGAGAAGGACACATGCCTCCGAAGAAGAAGATCGCGGCACTGGTCAAGGTCCAGCTTCCCGCTGGCCAGGCCACGCCCGCCCCGCCGGTCGGTACCGCCCTCGGTCCGCACGGCGTCAACATCATGGACTTCGTGAAGCAGTACAACGCTGCCACGGAGGCCCAGCGGGGCAACATCATCCCCGTTGAGATCACCATTTTCGAGGACCGCAGCTTCACCTTCATCACGAAGACGCCCCCGGCGCCTGAGCTGATCAAGAAGGCGCTCGGCCTCGACAAGGGCTCTGCGGTTCCCCACAAGGACAAGGTCGGCAAGCTGAGCCGCGAGCAGCTGCGCAGCATCGCCGAGACGAAGATGCCCGACCTCAACGCCAACGACGTCGAGGCCGCTGAGAAGATCATCGCCGGCACCGCCCGGTCGATGGGCATCACCGTCGCTGACTAAGACCTTTCCGTTCGTTCCGTGGGAGGGCCACGCGCTGGCCCGCGACCACAGACTCCACCGAGGAGACAGAAGTGAAGCGCAGCAAGGCGCACAAGAACGCGTCGACGCAGGTCGACCGCGACAAGCTCTACACCCCCGCCGAGGCCGCGAAGCTGGCCAAGGCGACCTCCACCACCAAGTTCGACGCCACCGTTGAGGTGGCGCTGCGGCTGGGTGTCGACCCTCGCAAGGCCGACCAGATCGTGCGCGGCACGGTCAACCTCCCGCACGGCACCGGTAAGACCGCCCGGGTCCTGGTCTTCGCGACCGGTGACCGTGCCGAGGCTGCCCGCGAGGCCGGCGCCGACATCATCGGCGCCGACGAGCTCATCGACGACATCGCCAAGGGCAACAGGCTCAACGAGTTCGACGCCGTCGTCGCCACCCCTGACCTGATGGGCAAGGTCGGCCGTCTGGGCCGCGTCCTCGGCCCGCGTGGTCTCATGCCGAACCCGAAGACCGGCACCGTGACCCCGGACGTGGCCAAGGCCGTGACCGAGATCAAGGGCGGCAAGATCGAGTTCCGCACCGACCGTCAGGCGAACCTGCACTTCATCATCGGCAAGACGTCGTTCGGCGAGCGCCAGCTCATCGAGAACTACGCCGCCGCCCTTGACGAGGTGCTGCGTCTCAAGCCGTCCGCGGCCAAGGGGCGTTACGTCAAGAAGGTCACCTTCTCCACCACGATGGGCCCGGGCGTCCCGGTCGACCCCAACGTGACCCGCGCGATGACCGCCGAGCTCGACGGCTGATCCCGCTTTTCTCGTCAGACCCCCGCAGGGATTTCCTGCGGGGGTCTTTCGTTTCCGGCGATTCGCCGTGCTGAATGGGATTCAACACGTATATAGGGATGAAGCAGACTCAGGGTTATCTCCGGGTCATCCCTGTGCGCCTGAGGCGGCCTCGCGACGTAGTGTCGGAGCATGCTGAAGCGCAGGATTACTCTCGCCGCCGTCGCGACGGGCGCCGCCGCCCTGGTCGCGGTCGCCGGTTGTGGATCGACAGGAGCGACCGCGTCCGGGGCGGTGCCCATCCAGGTGAATCTGGCCGCCGCCGAGGTCCTGGAGCAGGCCGCGCAGAAGACGCAGGACGTCACCAGCTACACCGTGGACGCCGTCGTGGACGTGACGGACCCGCAGGAGGGTTCGGGCAAGGTCCAGGGGCGGATGGTCTACCAGAGCAAGCCCCAGCTCGCCGCCGACCTGACGCTCGACAGCGCCGACTTCGGCGGGCAGAGCCTGCCGGGCGGTGCTCGCGCCGTCCTGCAGGGAGACACCGTCTACCTGCGCGTCGAGGCGCTGAACAAGATGCTCGGCGCGACCAAGCCGTGGATCAAGGTTCCGCTGAACGAGGCGGCGGGCGGTGACGCGAGCAAGTACCTCGACCAGGTCCAGCAGTTCGACCTGGCCAACGTCACCAAGCTCGTGACCGCCTCGCAGAACGTCAAGCAGGTCGGCACCGAGGCCGTGGGCGGCGTCGACACCACCCACTACAGCGGCACGTTCCCCGTGGACGCCGCGGTGCAGCAGCTGCCCGCGGACAAGCAGGAGCAGGCCAAGCAGCACATGAGCGAGCTCAAGAACGTCACCTTCGACATCTGGGTCGGCGCGGACGGCCTGCCCCGCAAGCTGGCGATGACCGGCGCGGAGAAGGGCGCCACGTTCAACGCCAACCTGTTCTTCAAGGGCTTCAACGAGCCGGTCTCCATCGTCGCGCCGCCCGCCGAGCAGGTGGGCGAGCTGCCGAAGCACACCGGAAACTGACCCCAGCGGGGGGCGATTTGGCATCTTGACTAATCGCCCCCTATTCTGGTGCTTGCCAAAGACCGCCGGTCGTCGCTGGGTGCCTCAAGGCCTGGTGACCGAAGGATCCACATCGTGGACGGCCCGCGTAGGTGAGATGCGAAGTTCTTCTGTGTGGATTCCACATGGTGAGCCCCGTGCGCCTGCGCCGGGGCTTGTTTCATGTTCGGAGGCCTTCGCCGGCGGCACACCTGGAAGGAGGCCCATGGCGAGGGCGGATAAGGCGACAGCGGTTGCCGAGCTCAAGAACGAGTTCGAGGGCAGCAGCGCCGCCGTTCTGACCGAGTACCGCGGTCTCACCGTCGCACAGCTCAAGCAGCTGCGTGTTGCGCTCGGTGGGAACGCGAAGTTCGCCGTGGCGAAGAACACCCTGACCAAGATCGCGGCCAACGAGGCCGGCGTGACCGGTCTCGATGACCTGCTGGTCGGCCCGACTGCCGTTGCCTTCGTCACGGGCGACGTCGTCGAGGCCGCGAAGGGTCTGCGTGACTTCGCCAAGGCCAATCCCCTTCTGGTGATCAAGGGCGGCTTCATGGAGGGCAAGGCCCTCGACGCCGCTGAGATCACCAAGCTCGCTGACCTCGAGTCCCGTGAGGTTCTCCTCGCGAAGCTGGCCGGTGCGATGAAGGCGAAGCAGTCCGCTGCTGCCGCCGTGTTCGCCGCGCTGCCCACCAACATGGCTCAGCTGGCCGAAGCCCTTCGCGCCAAGCGCGCAGAGGCTGGCGAGTAAGACCGGGGATTGCCGCAACTTCACCGCGGTCCCGTTTCACCATTTAGCAAGATCCATACGGAGGAAACATCATGGCGAAGCTCAGCACCGACGAGCTGCTCGACGCGTTCAAGGAGATGACCCTCCTCGAGCTGTCCGAGTTCGTGAAGCTCTTCGAGGACACCTTCGACGTCAAGGCTGCCGCCCCGGTCGCCGTTGCCGCCGCCGGCCCGGTCGGCGCCGCTCCGGCTGAAGAGGCTGCGGAGCAGGACGAGTTCGACGTCATCCTCGAGGCTGCCGGCGACAAGAAGATCCAGGTCATCAAGGAGATCCGCGCGCTGACCTCCCTCGGCCTGAAGGAGGCCAAGGACCTGGTCGACGGCGCTCCGAAGCCCGTCTTCGACGCCAAGGTCAACAAGGAGCAGGCGGAGAAGGCCAAGGCTGCCCTCGAGGGCGCCGGCGCCACCGTCACCGTCAAGTAAGACGGCACGTCTCTTCGGAAAGAGCGGAACACCACCCTGGTGCCGGGTGGGTTCCGCTCTTTTTGTATGTCAGGACACCCGTATGCGAACTTCAGCCGGATCTCACGCTGATCTCAGAGAGCGTTCCTAGCGTCGGAGCATGAACTCGATCGGGCGAAGGCGGCAGCGGACCGCGCTGGCGGGGCTGCTGCTCGCGACGGCGGTGCTCTACCTCTGGGGGCTGAGCGCGTCGGGCTGGGCCAACTCCTTCTACTCGGCCGCGGTGCAGGCGGGCAGTCAGAGCTGGAAGGCGTTCTTCTTCGGCTCCTTCGACGCTGCCAACGCCATCACCGTGGACAAGACGCCCGCGGCGCTGTGGCCGATGGCGCTGAGCGTGCGGGTCTTCGGACTCAGCTCATGGAGCATCCTGGCGCCGCAGGCGCTGATGGGAGTGGCCGCCGTCGCGACCCTCTACGCGACCGTGCGCAGGAACTTCCCCGCCTGGTCGGCGCTGCTGGCCGGATCGGTGCTCGCGCTGACGCCCGTGGCGGTGCTGATGTTCCGCTTCAACAACCCCGACGCGCTGCTCGTGCTGCTGCTGACCATGGCCGCCTACTGCCTGGTGAGGGCGGGGGAGAGGGCGGCGACGCGGTGGCTGGTGCTGGCCGGGGTCTGCCTCGGCTTCGCCTTCCTGGCCAAGATGCTCCAGGCTTTCCTGGTTCTGCCCGGCTTCGCGCTGGTCTACCTGCTGACCGCGCCGACGACGATCGGACGGCGGGTGTGGCAGCTCGTGGCGGCGGGCGTGGCGATGCTGGTGTCGGCGGGGTGGTGGCCGGTCGCCGTCGCGCTGGTGCCGGCGAGTGAGCGTCCCTACATCGGCGGCTCGCAGGGCAACAGCGTGCTGGAGCTGGCGCTCGGCTACAACGGCATCGGACGGCTCGACGGCGCCGACTACGGCGGACTCGGCAACCTGAACCAGCAGGCGGGCTGGCTGCGGTTGTTCGACACCGAGGCAGGAGGGCAGATCGCCTGGCTGCTTCCCGCCGCGCTCATCCTGCTGGCCGCAGGGCTCTGGTTCACGCGGGGAGCGGCGCGGGCGGCCTTCGCGCTGTGGGGGAGCTGGCTGGTGGTCACCGGGCTGGTCTTCAGCCTCATGCAGGGGATCTTCCACGCCTACTACACCGTGGCGCTGGCGCCCGCGATCGCGGCTCTGGTCGGCATGGGTACGGCCGAGCTGTGGGCGCGCAGGCGCGCGCCACTGGCGGCATGGGCACTCGCGGCAGTCGTGGTGGTGTCGGGCGTGTGGTCGTGGACGCTGCTGTCGCGCAGCCAGGACTGGAACGGCTGGCTCGGGTCGGTGGTGCTGGCCGGTGGTCTGGTCGCGGCGGCCGCGCTGGTGGCGGCCTCCGGGATGCGGGTCGTGGGGGTGGCGGCGGCCGTGGCGGTGGCGGTGTGTCTGGCGGGGCCCGCGGCGTACGCGGTGGACACGGCAGCCTCGGGGCACACGGGGGCGATCCCGACGGCGGGCCCGTCCACGGGAGGCGGGTTCGACGGCCCGGACGGCCCGCGGAGAGCTCGGCCGCAGGCCGCCCCCGCGCCCGACGGCAGGGTCCAGGACGGCTCTCAGGACGGCTCTCAGGACGGCTCTCAGGACGGCTCCCAGGGCGGTTCTCAGGACGGCTCCCAGGACGGCTTTCAGGGCGGATTCGAGGGCGGTGGGCGGCAGGGAGGGTTCGTGCGGGGCGGTCCCGGCGGCGGCGGGGGAGGCGGCCTGCTGAGCACCTCGACGCCGAGCGCCGAGGTCGTGGCGCTGCTGAAGGCGGGCGCGGGGCCGTACACATGGGTCGCCGCCACGGTCGGCTCGAACAGCGCCTCGGGGTACCAGCTCGCCACCGAACTGCCCGTGATGGCGGTCGGTGGCTTCAACGGCACCGACCCCGCGCCCACGCTCGCCCGGTTCAAGCAGTACGTCGCCGAGGGCAGGATCCACTACTTCGTCGGCACGGGCATGGCCACGGGACGCGGGGCGGGCAGCGCGGCGGGAAGCGACGACGCCGCCAGGATCGCCGCATGGGTCCAGGAGACCTACCAGGCGCGGACGGTCGACGGCGTCACTCTGTACGACCTGGGCGCAGGCTAGCCACCGCGCTGTGTGCCCTCACATAACCGGCAAGTAACAATCCCGTCCGATTATTGGAATGGAGTCCAATTCGCGGGAAGCTCCCTACGACGATCGTGCGCGTCGGTAAAGTGTTCGTCTCGTTACCACCTGCGACGGGAAGGTGACCTGTGGGCGTCGAGGTCGTGGTCGACGGCTTGACCAAGTCGTTCGGTAGGCAGGTCATCTGGGAGGACGTCTCGCTGACGCTCCCCGCCGGCGAGATCTCGGTGCTGCTGGGCCCTTCGGGCACAGGCAAGTCCGTCTTCCTCAAGACCCTCGTGGGCCTGCTGCGCCCCGAGCGCGGCCACATCTGGATCGACGGCTACGACCTGGCCAACTGCAGCGAGAACAAGCTCTACGAGCTGCGCAGGCTGTTCGGGGTGCTCTTCCAGGACGGCGCGCTGTTCGGCTCGCTGAGCCTCTACGACAACATCGCCTTCCCGCTGCGCGAGCACACCAAGAAGAGCGAGTCGCAGATCCGCGAGATCGTCATGGAGAAGATGGAGCTGGTCGGCCTGGTCGGCGCCGAGGGCAAGCTGCCTGGCGAGATCTCCGGCGGCATGCGCAAGCGGGCCGGCCTGGCCAGGGCGCTCGTGCTCGACCCCGAGATCATCCTGTTCGACGAGCCCGACTCGGGCCTCGACCCGGTCCGCACCTCCTACCTCAACCAGCTGATCGTCGACCTCAACGCCGAGATCGAGGCGACCTTCCTCATCGTCACCCACGACATCAACACCGCCCGCACCGTCCCCGACGACATCGGGCTGCTGTTCAGGCGCGAACTGGTGATGTTCGGGCCGCGCGAGATGCTGCTGTCGAGTGACGAGCCCGTGGTCAGGCAGTTCCTCAACGCCCGCAGGCACGGTCCCATCGGCATGTCGGAGGAGAAGGACATCTCCGAGCTGGAGGCCGAGGCGCAGCAGGGCCACGACCCCGGCACGCTGCCGCCGATCCCGCCGCAGCTGATGCCCAGCGGCAACGGCATCCGCCGCACCCAGAAGCCGCCCGGCGCGTGGCTGGCCGCCAACGGGGTGATCCCGCCGCAGGGCTCCTTCGTCGACGAGCGCGGCCGCAACTGGCTGGAGGAGTACCCCCGGCTCGTCAACGCACACATGAACGGCGTGCACTGACCCATGCCGATCGGGCGCGACCTGTCCAAACTCGCTGACATCACCGAGCTGATCCGATGACCACCACCCTCGGCGCGGGGCTGAAGCTCACGCTGTTCGCCCTGCTGACCACCGCGTGCGCGGCGATGCTGGCCCTCACGATCTCCGGCGCCACGGTCGCCCCCGCGCAGGTCTACAGGGGTCTCTTCACCGACGCCACCGGCCTGCGGCCGGGCGACGACGTGCGCGTGGCGGGCGTCCGCGTCGGCCGCGTGGAGGAGATCTCCCTGTACGGCACGCAGGCCGAGGTCGCCTTCTCCGTCAGGCGGAGCAGCCCGCTACCGCGCGGCGTCGTCGCGGCGATCCGCTGGCGCAACCTGGCCGGCCGGCGCTACCTCGCCCTGACCCCCGGCAGCGACGCCACCGGCTACCTGAAGCCGGGAGAGCGCGTGGCCACCACCCGTCCTGCGCTCGACGTGAGCGCACTGTCCCACGGCTTCAGGCCGCTGCTGAAGGCGATCCGCCCCGAGGACGTCGACACCCTGAGCCGGCAGATCGCCCAGGTGCTGCAGGGCGAGGAGGGCACGGTCGAAAGCCTGCTCGGTCACATCTCCTCCGTCACGGGCCCGCTCGCCGACCGCGAAGAGGTGATCGGCAGCGTGGTCGACAACCTCACCGTCGTGCTCGCCGACATCGCAGGACGCGACGACGAGCACGGCAGGCTGATCGACAACCTGCACGCGCTGGTCAAGGGTCTGTCGGGCGAGAGAGAGGCGATCGGCGACTCTCTGCTGACGCCCGAACGTCTCGCCGGAGCCGCCGGTCCGCACGAAGATCGTCGATGAGCGCCGGCGGTGCCGGTGACACCGCTCCGCCGCCGGCCCGGCCATTCGGCGCCTGAAGGAATGAACCGGGCGTTATGATCCCGCGATATGGCAGGCACAGCTGGCTCCTCCAGGTCGGTGACCGTGCTGCGCAGGCTGACCGTCGCGCTGGCGGCGGCCCTGCTGCTGGTGTCGGGGTCGGCCGTCTGGCTGAGCGCACAGGTGCGCGACGAGGAGGCGGCCGCGGCCGACAGACGGGCGGCGCTCGCGGCGGCCTCGGTCCACGCGGTGAACCTGCTCTCGCTCAACTACCAGAGCGCCGACGCCAGCATCCAGAAGATCCTCGCCACCTCCACGGGGACCGCCTTCGCCGAGTACTCGGCTGGCGCGCCCAAGCTCAAGGAGACCACCATCGCCAACAAGGTCGTCCAGACCGGCGCAGTGAAGGCCGCGGGGGTGGTGTCCATGGGCGAGGGCACGGCGAAGGTGCTGGTCGTCGCCGACTCCCATATCAACTGGGTCGGGTCGGGCACCCCCGACCAGGACCGCTACTTCAGGTGGTCCATGGACCTGGCCAAGGTCAAGGGCGTCTGGCTGGTCTCGAAAGCGGAGCAGGTGCTGTGAGGGTCG
Source organism: Nonomuraea roseola (assembly GCF_039535395.1). Lineage (NCBI taxonomy): Bacteria > Bacillati > Actinomycetota > Actinomycetes > Streptosporangiales > Streptosporangiaceae > Nonomuraea > Nonomuraea roseola. The sequence goes on along the minus strand of NZ_BAAAXC010000015.1, from coordinate 1,818,483 downwards.
CGATGGCGGCGGTGCTGGCCCTGGCGGTGGCCTTCGTGGGCTGGACCGCGGTGCGCATGCTGGGCGAGCTGAACGACCTGCGCGGCGGCAGGCAGTCGGGGGAGCAGGCCGTGGCCGCCGCCCGCGCGATGGCACCCGACCTGCTGTCCTACAACCACGCGACGATCGAGGAGGACCTGAAGCGGGCCGAGGCCCTCACCACGGGCGCGCTGACGGCGCGCTACCGTGAGCTGCGCGCCTCGCTGGTGCCCAGGGTCACCGAGCAGCGGACCGTGCAGGAGGTCTCGGTGGCGGGGGCCGCGGTCGAGAGCGCCACGCCCGACCGGGTGGCCGTGCTGCTGTTCGTGAACATGGGGACGGTCAAGCAGGCGCCGGGCAGCGCCGAGCCGAGGCAGCAGGTGATCCAGAACCGGGTCAGGTTCGTCATGGTGAAGACTGGTTCGAAGTGGCTGGTCGGCGATCTGTCCACGCTGCTCGGTAGCGCATGATGTCCGGGCATGTCCCGACTTTCAATTGTTATCAAAATCCAGGTTTGGCGAAGCTCTCGGCGCGGGTACTTCAGTCACAGTTCCACCGCACGGCAGCATGGGTTCGGCCTCCGGTGTGACAGAGCGTTAGCGGCCCCGGCTCGCGGGTATCGTCTTGGGGCTGTCGGCTAGTGAGCTGTCACCTTGGGGAGAAATCCCAGCGTCCAGGCTTTGAGTTGGCCGAAAGTCCGGCTCGCGGGCTTGACGTTTCCGCTCGGACGGGCGATGCTGCGGTCAACGTGGAGCATGCAGCGAGAGCGAAGTGGACAGGCGTGTGCCGTTCGGCTACACTGCCCCTTTGCGCTGCCCTTTGACGACCCGCTTCCTTTGCTCACGTTGCGAGGTTGTCTGGCGTGCGTGTAGTCAGTCCGCCGCGAGCCCTCGGAAGGACATCTGTTGGCAGCCTCGCGCAACGCCTCCGCCGTACCCGCCGGTCCCCGTCGCGTCTCTTTTTCGCGTATCCAGGAGCCCCTCGAAGTTCCTGACCTTCTCGCTCTGCAGACCGAGTCCTTCGACTGGTTGCTTGGCAACGAGAAGTGGAAGGCCCGGGTAGAGGCGGCTCGTCAGGCCGGGCGCAAGGACGTCCCGACCCAGTCGGGCCTCGAAGAGATCTTCGAAGAGATCAGTCCCATTGAGGACTTCTCGGGGACCATGTCCTTGTCGTTCCGTGACCATCGGTTCGAGCCGCCCAAGTACTCAGTCGATGAGTGCAAAGACAAGGACATGACCTTCTCCGCCCCCATGTTCGTGACGGCGGAGTTCATCAATAACACCACTGGTGAGATCAAGAGCCAGACGGTGTTCATGGGCGATTTCCCGCTCATGACGCCGAAGGGCACCTTCATCATCAACGGCACCGAGCGTGTCGTGGTCTCGCAGCTGGTCAGGTCCCCCGGTGTCTACTTCGACCGCAGCGTCGACAAGACCTCCGACAAGGACCTCTACGGCTGCAGGGTCATCCCGTCCCGGGGTGCCTGGCTCGAGTTCGAGATCGACAAGCGCGACAGCGTCGGTGTGCGCATCGACCGTAAGCGCAAGCAGGCCGTCACCGTGCTTCTCAAGGCACTGGGATGGACCAACGACCAGATCCTCGAGCGCTTCGGCCAGTACGAGTCCATGCGGGCCACCCTGGAGAAGGACCACACGGCCGGCCAGGATGACGCCCTGCTCGACATCTACCGCAAGCTCCGTCCGGGCGAGCCGCCGACCAAGGAGTCGGCGCAGACCCTGCTGGAGAACCTCTACTTCAACCCCAAGCGTTACGACCTGGCCAAGGTTGGTCGCTACAAGATCAACAAGAAGCTGGGGATCGACGCCGAGATCACCCAGGGCACGCTGACCGAAGAGGACATCGTCGCCACCATCGAGTACATCGTCAGGCTGCACGCCGGCGAGGACTCGATGCCCGGCGCCGAGGGCCGTGAGGTCATCGTCGAGACCGACGACATCGACCACTTCGGCAACCGTCGCCTGCGCAGCGTCGGCGAGCTCATCCAGAACCAGGTCCGCCTGGGCCTGGCCCGCATGGAGCGCGTCGTCCGCGAGCGCATGACCACGCAGGACGTCGAGGCGATCACGCCGCAGACCCTGATCAACATTCGCCCGGTCGTGGCGTCGATCAAGGAGTTCTTCGGCACGTCGCAGCTGTCGCAGTTCATGGACCAGACCAACCCGCTGGCCGGCCTGACGCACAAGCGGCGTCTGTCCGCGCTGGGCCCCGGTGGTCTGTCGCGTGAGCGGGCGGGCTTCGAGGTTCGAGACGTGCACCCGTCCCACTACGGCCGGATGTGCCCGATCGAGACCCCCGAAGGTCCCAACATCGGCCTGATCGGTTCGCTGGCCTCCTACGGGCGCATCAACGCGTTCGGCTTCGTCGAGACGCCTTACCGCAAGGTCGTCGACGGCAAGGTGACCGAGCAGATCGACTACCTCACGGCCGACGAGGAAGACCGCTACGTCAAGGCGCAGGCCAACACGCAGCTCAACCCCGACGGCTCCTTCGCCGAGCCTCGCGTCCTGGTTCGCACCAAGGGCGGTGAGACCGAGCTCGCGCGCGCCGAGGAGGTCGACTACGTCGACGTCTCCGCCCGCCAGATGGTCTCCGTCGCCACCGCGATGATCCCCTTCCTGGAGCACGACGACGCCAACCGCGCGCTCATGGGCTCCAACATGCAGAGGCAGTCCGTGCCCCTGCTGAAGAGCGAGGCGCCCCTGGTCGGCACCGGCATGGAGTACCGTGCCGCGACCGACGCGGGCGACGTCATCAGCGCCGAGAAGGCCGGCGTGGTCGAGGAGGTCTCCGCCGACTACGTCACCGTCATGAACGACGACGGCACGCGCACCACCTACCGTGTCGCCAAGTTCAAGCGCTCCAACCAGGGCACCTCCTTCAACCAGAAGCCCATCGTCGCCGAGGGCGACAGGGTCGAGGTCAACCAGGTCATCGCCGACGGTCCCTGCACCGACCAGGGCGAGATGGCGCTCGGCAAGAACCTGCTCGTGGCGTTCATGCCGTGGGAGGGTCACAACTACGAAGACGCGATCATCCTGTCCCAGCGGCTGGTCCAGGACGACGTCCTCTCCTCGATCCACATCGAGGAGCACGAGGTCGACGCCCGTGACACCAAGCTGGGCCCCGAGGAGATCACCAGGGACATCCCCAACGTCTCCGAGGAGGTCCTGGCCGACCTCGACGAGCGCGGCATCATCCGCATCGGCGCCGAGGTCGTTCCCGGCGACATCCTGGTCGGCAAGGTCACGCCCAAGGGCGAGACCGAGCTGACCCCGGAGGAGCGGCTGCTGCGCGCGATCTTCGGTGAGAAGGCGCGTGAGGTCCGCGACACCTCGCTGAAGGTGCCGCACGGAGAGTCCGGCAAGGTCATCGGTGTGCGCGTGTTCTCCCGCGAGGAGGGCGACGAGCTTCCTCCGGGCGTCAACGAGCTGGTCCGCGTCTACGTGGCCCAGAAGCGTAAGATCACCGACGGCGACAAGCTCGCCGGCCGTCACGGCAACAAGGGTGTCATCTCCAAGATCCTCCCGGTCGAGGACATGCCCTTCCTCGAGGACGGCACGCCTGTCGACATCATCCTCAACCCGCTGGGCGTGCCCGGCCGAATGAACGTCGGCCAGGTGCTCGAGACCCACCTCGGGTGGATCGCGGCCAGGGGCTGGGACATCACCGGTGTCCAGGAGGCCTGGGCCGAGCGGCTGCGCGACAAGGGCTTCGGCCAGGTCGCGCCGCGCACCAACGTCGCCACCCCGGTGTTCGACGGCGCGCACGAGGAGGAGATCGTCGGCCTGCTCAGCAGCACCATCGCCAACCGCGACGGTGACCGCATGGTGCAGGAGACCGGCAAGGCCAGGCTGTTCGACGGCCGCTCAGGCGAGCCGTTCCCGTACCCGATCTCGGTCGGCTACATCTACATCCTGAAGCTGCTGCACCTGGTCGACGACAAGATCCACGCGCGGTCGACCGGTCCGTACTCCATGATCACTCAGCAGCCGCTGGGTGGTAAGGCGCAGTTCGGTGGCCAGCGCTTCGGCGAGATGGAGGTGTGGGCCCTTGAGGCCTACGGCGCCGCCTACGCCCTGCAGGAGCTGCTCACCATCAAGTCCGACGACGTCCTCGGCCGAGTCAAGGTCTACGAGGCCATCGTCAAGGGCGAGAACATCCCCGAGCCCGGCATCCCCGAGTCCTTCAAGGTCCTCATCAAGGAAATGCAGTCGCTGTGCCTGAACGTCGAGGTGCTCTCCAGCGACGGCATGTCCATCGAGATGCGTGACACCGACGAGGACGTCTTCAGGGCCGCCGAGGAGCTCGGTATCGACCTGTCCCGGCGCGAGCCGAGCAGCGTGGAAGAAGTCTGAGGGGGAGATCGCACATGCTGGACGTCAACTTCTTCGACGAGCTCCGGATCGGCCTCGCAACCGCTGACGACATCCGTCAGTGGTCGCACGGCGAGGTGAAGAAGCCCGAGACCATCAACTACCGGACTCTCAAGCCGGAAAAGGACGGACTCTTCTGCGAGAAGATCTTCGGCCCGACCCGCGACTGGGAGTGCTACTGCGGTAAGTACAAGCGCGTCCGTTTCAAGGGCATCATCTGTGAGCGCTGCGGCGTCGAGGTCACTCGCGCCAAGGTGCGTCGTGAGCGGATGGGCCACATCGAGCTGGCCGCGCCTGTCACGCACATCTGGTACTTCAAGGGCGTTCCTTCGCGCCTTGGTTACCTGCTCGACCTGGCCCCTAAGGACCTCGAGAAGGTCATCTACTTCGCGGCCTACATGATCACGCATGTCGAGACCGAACTGCGTGAGCGTGACCTGCCCTCGCTCGAGGCGAAGATCTCCGTCGAGCGGCAGCACATCGAGCAGCGTCGTGACGCCGACATCGAGGCCAGGCAGAAGAAGCTCGAGGGCGACCTGGCCGAGCTCGAGGCGGCCGGCGCCAAGGGTGACCAGCGCCGCAAGGTTCGCGAGGGTGCCGAGCGCGAGATGCGTCAGCTTCGCGACAGGGCGCAGCGCGAGCTCGACAGGCTCGACGAGGTGTGGAGCCGCTTCAAGAACCTCAAGGTCCAGGACCTCGAGGGCGACGAGATGCTCTACCGCGAGATGCGCGACCGCTTCGGCCGCTACTTCAAGGGCGGCATGGGCGCTCAGGCGATCCAGGAGCGGCTGATCAGCTTCGACCTCGACGCCGAGGCCGAGAACCTGCGCGAGACGATCCGCAGCGGCAAGGGCCAGAAGAAGGCCCGCGCCCTCAAGCGGCTCAAGGTCGTGTCGGCGTTCCTCAACACGACCAACTCGCCTCGCGGCATGGTGCTCGACTGCATCCCTGTCATCCCGCCGGACCTGCGCCCGATGGTGCAGCTCGACGGTGGCAGGTTCGCGACCTCCGACCTGAACGACCTGTACCGCAGGGTCATCAACAGGAACAACCGCCTCAAGCGACTTCTCGACCTCGGCGCGCCCGAGATCATCGTGAACAACGAGAAGCGGATGCTCCAGGAGGCCGTCGACTCGCTGTTCGACAACGGCCGTCGCGGCCGTCCCGTCACGGGTCCCGGCAACAGGCCCCTGAAGTCCCTCAGCGACATGCTGAAGGGCAAGCAGGGTCGTTTCCGTCAGAACCTGCTGGGCAAGCGAGTCGACTACTCCGGCCGTTCGGTCATCGTCGTCGGCCCGCAGCTGAAGCTGCACCAGTGCGGTCTGCCCAAGCAGATGGCGCTGGAGCTGTTCAAGCCGTTCGTGATGAAGCGCCTGGTCGACCTGAACCACGCGCAGAACATCAAGTCGGCCAAGCGCATGGTCGAGCGCGCCCGCCCTGTGGTGTGGGACGTGCTCGAAGAGGTCATCACCGAGCACCCCGTGCTGCTCAACCGCGCGCCCACGCTGCACCGTCTGGGCATCCAGGCGTTCGAGCCGCAGCTGGTCGAGGGCAAGGCCATCCAGATCCACCCGCTCGTCTGCACCGCGTTCAACGCGGACTTCGACGGCGACCAGATGGCCGTGCACCTGCCCCTGTCGGCTGAGGCCCAGGCCGAGGCGCGCATCCTGATGCTCTCGACCAACAACATCCTCAAGCCGGCCGACGGCAAGCCCGTGACGATGCCCACCCAGGACATGGTCATCGGCCTCTACTGGCTGACCACGCAGAAGGACGGCGCGATCGGCGAGGGCCGGGTGTTCGGCTCGGTGGCCGAGGCCCAGATGGCCTTCGACCGGCGCGAGCTGGAGATCCAGGCCAAGATCCAGATCCGGCTCGCCGGTGACGTCCAGCCGCCCCGCGGCTGGGCCGCTCCCGAGGGCTGGGAGGCCGGTGACTCCATCCGCCTGGAGACGACGTTCGGCCGCTGCCTGTTCAACCAGACGCTGCCGAGCAACTACCCGTTCGTCAACTTCCAGGTCGGCAAGAAGCAGCTGTCCGCGATCGTCAACGAGCTGGCCGAGACCTACCCCAAGGTCGACGTCGCCACCTCGCTCGACGCGCTCAAGGACGCCGGCTTCCGCTGGGCGACCCGCTCCGGCGTCACGATCTCGATCGACGACGTCGTCGCGCCGCCCAACAAGGCCGACATCATGGAGAGCTACGAGCGCAGGGCCGACAAGGTCCAGCGCGAGTACGAGCGCGGCCTGATCACCGACGAGGAGCGCCGTCAGGAGCTCATCGAGATCTGGACCCACGCCACGGCGGACGTCGAGACCGACATGGTCAACGCGTTCCCCGCGACGAACCCGGTCTGGATGATGGTCAACTCCGGCGCCCGCGGTAACAAGATGCAGGTGCGTCAGATCGCCGGTATCCGTGGTCTGGTGTCCAACACCAAGGGTGAGACGATCCCGCGGCCGATCAAGGCCTCCTTCCGCGAGGGCCTGTCGGTGCTGGAGTACTTCATCTCCACCCACGGTCAGCGAAAGGGTCTGGCCGACACCGCGCTCCGTACCGCCGACTCGGGTTACCTGACCCGTCGTCTGGTGGACGTGGCGCAGGACGTCATCGTGCGTGAGATCGACTGCGGCACCGACCGCGCGGTCCCGCTGCACGTCGGCGAGCGCGACTCGTCGGGCAACCTGGTCAAGGCCGAGAACGCCGAGTCGAACGTGCACGGCCGCATCCTGGCCGAGGACGTCGAGGTCGACGGCAAGGTCATCGCCTCGGCGGGTGTCGACATCAACGACATCCACGTCACGGCGCTGGTCGAGGCCGGCATCGAGACGGTCCGCACCCGCAGCGCGCTCGTCTGCGAGGCCAAGATCGGTGTCTGCGCGACCTGCTACGGCCGCTCGCTGGCCACCGGCAAGCTCGTGGACGTCGGCGAGGCGGTCGGCATCATCGCCGCCCAGTCGATCGGTGAGCCCGGCACCCAGCTGACGATGCGTACCTTCCACACCGGTGGTGTGGCGGGCGCGGACATCACCCACGGTCTGCCCCGTGTCCAGGAGCTCTTCGAGGCGCGCATCCCCAAGGGTGTCGCCCCGATCTCCGAGGCCGAGGGCCGGGCTCGCATCGACGAGACCGACAAGACCCGCAAGATCGTGATCACCCCCGACGACGGTTCGGAGGAGATCGCCTACCCGGTCTCGATGCGCTCGCGCCTGCTCATCCAGGACGGCCAGCGTGTCTCGGTGGGCACCCAGCTCATCGCCGGTGCGGTCAACCCGAACGAGGTCCTGCGCATCCTCGGCCCGCGTGCGGTGCAGCTGCACCTGGTCGCCGAGGTCCAGCAGGTCTACCGCTCGCAGGGTGTGTCGATCCACGACAAGCACATCGAGATCATCGTTCGGCAGATGCTCAAGCGCGTCAACGTGCTCGAGTCCGGTGAGACCGACCTGCTGCCCGGTGAGCTCGTCGAGCGTCCGCGCTTCGAGCTGATGAACCGCGAGACCGTCGCCGAGGGTGGCACGCCCGCCTCCGGCCGTCCGGTCCTCATGGGCATCACGAAGGCGTCGCTGGCCACCGAGTCGTGGCTGTCGGCGGCCTCCTTCCAGGAGACCACCAGGGTCCTGACGGACGCGGCGATCCACGCCAAGTCCGACTCGCTCCTGGGCCTGAAGGAGAACGTCATCATCGGAAAGCTGATCCCGGCCGGCACTGGCATGCCCCAGTACCGCAACATCCGGGTGGAGCCGACCGAGGAGGCCAAGGCCGCGATGTACACGGTCGGCGGCTACGACGGTTCGGCCGCGGACTACACCTTCGGCACCGGCAGCGGCGAGGCCGTGCCGCTGGAGGAGTACGACTTCGGTCAGTACAACCGCTGAGTGATCGGTTGCGCGGAACGCCCCGTGCCTTGCTCCGGCAAGGCACGGGGCGTTCCCCTTTTCCAGCGCGGCGGGCCGCTGTCCGGACCTGACGGACGGCGCGCGCCTGCGCGCACCGTCACGCCATGGCCCCCCTGAGGGCCCTGAGGGGCACGTCACGCTCCCGCGGACGCGGCACGCCTGCCCACGCGGTGACGCGCACGGTGAGTGGGCAGGTGGGGACGTCGAGCGGCACCGGCCGCGACGGACGAATAAGGCGCCGCGAAACGCGTGTGGAGAAGGGCCAGACAACTCGAGAGATGCGGGTAAGCTAGACGAGGGTCTGATAAGGCCACGGCACGAATGTACGGTCGCATCGACAGCGGCCGATCGCAGTCGTTTTGACGTGCTGCGCTGGGCTAGGTAGTCTTGCCCTTCGTGCCCGTGGGTTCATGGGCCCTCATGCGTGCGCTCCGACAGGTTGCGCGGCATGGTCTCTCTCCAGCGTTCGATTACGCCGGGTGGTGGCTCGACAGAGCGCGACACGCCCGACCGCGTGGGTCGGCGCAAGAGGAAAACCAGCAGGTCATGACACCGGCAGTACCTGCGAAAAGCACGACTTGACGTATTACCGGCCAAGGCACGAACGGAGTGGCAGTGCCCACTATTCAGCAGTTGGTCCGCAAGGGCCGGCAGGACAAGGTCACCAAGACCAAGACTCCTGCCCTCAAGGGGAGCCCGCAGCGTCGCGGCACCTGCCAGCGCGTCTACACCACGACGCCCAAGAAGCCCAACTCGGCACTGCGCAAGGTGGCCCGTGTTCGGCTCACCAACGGCATCGAGGTCACGGCTTACATCCCCGGTGTGGGCCACAACCTGCAGGAGCACTCCATCGTGCTCGTGCGTGGCGGTCGTGTGAAGGACCTGCCGGGTGTTCGCTACAAGATCATCCGCGGCTCCCTCGACACGCAGGGCGTCCGTAACCGCAAGCAGGCCCGCAGCCGCTACGGCACGAAGAGGGAGAAGTAACCATGCCTCGCAAGGGTTCTCCTGGCCGTCGTCAGCTCATGTCTGACCCGGTTTACAGCTCGCCGCTGGTGACCGCTCTGATCAACAAGGTGCTCCTTGACGGCAAGCGCTCCATCGCGCAGTCGATCGTCTACGGGGCGCTCGAGGGCTGCAAGGACAAGACCGGCAACGACCCGGTCGTCACGCTGAAGCGCGCCCTCGACAACGTCAAGCCCACCCTCGAGGTCCGCAGCCGCCGTGTCGGTGGCGCGACCTACCAGGTCCCGGTCGAGGTGCGCGCCGCGCGCAGCACCACCCTGGCCCTGCGTTGGCTGGTGCAGTACTCCCGCGCCCGCCGCGAGAAGACCATGACCGAGCGCCTCATGAACGAGCTCCTTGACGCCAGCAACGGCCTCGGGGCGAGCGTCAAGAAGCGTGAGGACACCCACAAGATGGCCGAGTCCAACAAGGCCTTCGCCCACTACCGCTGGTAACAGCGGGTTCGACGAGACGACGAGGACGCGAGAGAAGTGGCCACCACGACCGCTCTTGACCTGGCCAAGATCCGCAACATCGGGATCATGGCCCACATCGACGCGGGCAAGACCACCACGACCGAGCGCATCCTGTTCTACACCGGCATCAACTACAAGATCGGTGAAGTCCACGAGGGCGCTGCCACCATGGACTGGATGGAGCAGGAGCAGGAGCGCGGCATCACGATCACGTCTGCCGCGACGACCTGTGAGTGGCTCGACCACACCATCAACATCATCGACACTCCCGGTCACGTCGACTTCACCATCGAGGTGGAGCGCTCGCTCCGCGTCCTCGACGGCGCCGTCGCCGTGTTCGACGGTGTCGCGGGTGTCGAGCCGCAGTCGGAGACGGTGTGGCGCCAGGCTGACCGCTATGGCGTGCCGCGCATCTGCTTCGTGAACAAGATGGACCGCGTCGGCGCGGAGTTCCACCGCTGCGTCGACATGATGATCAGCCGTCTGGCGGCGACGCCGGCTGTCATCCAGCTTCCCTGGGGCGTCGAGTCCGGTTTCAAGGGCGTCATCGACCTGGTGAAGATGAAGGGTCTGCTCTGGAGCGAAGAGGCTGCCAAGGGCGAGATGTACGACACCGTCGACATCCCTGCCGAGTACGCCGACACGGCTCGTGAGTGGCGCGAGAAGCTGGTCGAGACCGTCTCCGAGAACGACGACGAGCTGATGGAGCTCTTCCTCGAGGGCACTGAGCCCACCGAGGAGCAGCTGGTCGCGGCCATTCGCCGCGCCACGCTGGCCAGCGCCATCAACCCGGTTCTCACCGGCACCGCGTTCAAGAACAAGGGCGTTCAGCCCCTGCTCGACGCGATCGTGGCCTACCTGCCCGCGCCGACCGACATCCCCGCCTTCAAGGGGCACGCGGTCGGCAAGGAGGACGAGGTCGTCGAGCGTCACGCGGACGTCACCGAGCCCTTCTCCGCGCTGGCCTTCAAGATCATGAGTGACCAGCACCTGGGTCGTCTCACCTACATCCGCATCTACTCGGGCACGCTCGAGACCGGCACCGGGGTCATCAACTCGGTGAAGGGCAAGAAGGAGCGGATCGGCAAGATCTACCAGATGCACGCGAACAAGCGCGAGGAGCGCCCGTCCGCGCACGCTGGTCAGATCGTCGCCGTGATGGGTCTGAAGGACACCACCACGGGTGACACGCTCTCCGACCCGTCGAACCAGGTCGTGCTCGAGTCGATGACGTTCCCGGCTCCGGTCATCAACGTCGCGATCGAGCCCAAGACCAAGGGCGACCAGGAGAAGCTCGGCACCGCCATCCAGCGTCTGGCCGAGGAGGACCCGTCCTTCCAGGTCCGTCGCGACGAGGAGACCGGTCAGACGGTCATCTGGGGCATGGGCGAGCTTCACCTCGAGATCCTCGTCGACCGTATGCGTCGCGAGTTCAAGGTCGAGGCCAACGTCGGCCGCCCGCAGGTCGCCTACCGCGAGACCATCCGCCGCAAGGTGGAGAAGGTTGACTACACCCACAAGAAGCAGACCGGTGGTTCCGGTCAGTTCGCGCGGGTCATCATCAACCTGGAGCCGCTGGGCGAGGGCAACGACGGCTACGAGTTCGAGAACAAGGTTTCGGGTGGTCGTGTCCCGAGGGAGTACATCCCCTCGGTCGACGCGGGCGCCCAGGAGGCCGCCGAGTTCGGCGTGCTGGCCGGTTACCCGATGGTCGGCGTGAAGGTGACGCTGACCGACGGTGCGGCGCACGACGTCGACTCCTCGGAAATGGCCTTCAAGATCGCCGGCTCGATGGCCTTCAAGGAGGCCGCTCGCAAGGCCGACGCTGTGCTCCTCGAGCCGATGATGGCCGTTGAGGTCACCACGCCCGAGGACTACATGGGTGACGTCATCGGTGACCTCAACGGTCGCCGCGGGCAGATCCAGTCGATGGACGAGCGCGCTGGCGCCCGTGTCATCGCGGCGCTCGTTCCGCTGTCGGAGATGTTCGGCTACGTGGGTGACCTGCGCAGCCGCACTCAGGGCAGGGCGAGCTACAGCATGCAGTTCGACTCCTACGCGGAGGTGCCCCCGGGCATCGCCAAGGAGATCGTCGCGAAGGCCCGGGGCGAATAGTTCCTGGTCCCGCCGGTCCGGGGCCGAGTGCCCCGGGCCTTTCGGGATCAGGGCGACCAGCCCAGGTCCCTGGTGGGGTGATGAGATGTCGCCCCGCTGTTCAGGGGTTCGGGGACACCCGGGCCCGAGTGTGAAGTAAGTCAGTCAGATTCTCTAAGGAGAGAACCAGTGGCTAAGGCCAAGTTCGAGCGGACTAAGCCGCACGTGAACATCGGCACCATTGGGCACATCGACCACGGCAAGACCACTCTGACCGCGGCGATCACCAAGGTGCTTCACGAGCGTTTCCCTGAGCTTAACGAGGCGACCCCGTTCGACAAGATCGACAAGGCGCCCGAGGAGAAGGCTCGTGGCATCACGATCTCCATCGCGCACGTCGAGTACCAGACCGAGAAGCGCCACTACGCTCACGTGGACTGCCCCGGTCACGCCGACTACGTGAAGAACATGATCACCGGTGCGGCTCAGATGGACGGCGCGATCCTCGTGGTCGCGGCGACCGACGGCCCGATGCCGCAGACGAAGGAGCACGTCCTCCTGGCCCGCCAGGTCGGCGTCCCCTACATCGTCGTGGCGCTCAACAAGGCCGACATGGTCGACGACGAGGAGATCCTGGAGCTCGTCGAGCTCGAGGTTCGTGAGCTCCTGTCTGCTCAGGAGTTCCCCGGCGACGACCTGCCCGTCGTGCGCGTCTCCGCTCTGAAGGCCCTCGAGGGCGACCAGAAGTGGGGCGACAGCATCATCGAGCTGATGACCGCTGTCGACGAGAGCGTGCCGGAGCCCACCCGCGCCATCGACAAGCCCTTCCTGATGCCGATCGAGGACGTCTTCTCGATCACCGGCCGCGGCACCGTCGTGACCGGTCGTATCGAGCGCGGCATCGTCAAGGTCAACGAGACCGTCGACATCATCGGCATCAAGACCGAGAAGACCACCACCACGGTCACCGGTGTCGAGATGTTCCGCAAGCTGCTCGACGAGGGCCAGGCCGGTGACAACGTCGGTCTGCTGCTCCGCGGCATCAAGCGCGAGGACGTCGAGCGCGGCCAGTGCATCATCAAGCCGGGCACGACCACCCCGCACACCGAGTTCGAGGCCCAGGTCTACATCCTGAGCAAGGACGAGGGCGGCCGTCACACGCCGTTCTTCAACAACTACCGTCCTCAGTTCTACTTCCGTACGACTGACGTGACCGGTGTGGTGAACCTCCCCGAGGGCACCGAGATGGTCATGCCGGGCGACAACACCGAGATGCGCGTTGAGCTGATCCAGCCCATCGCCATGGAGGACGGCCTCAAGTTCGCCATTCGTGAGGGTGGCCGCACCGTCGGCGCCGGCAACGTGGTGAAGATCCTCAAGTAGCACCACCACTGGGGCGGCGGCCGGTTCTCGCGCACAGGGAACCGGCCGCCCAACCGGGCAACGGGAGCCTCCCGGCTCCCGCCACGGCTCCACGGCTAGGCCGTGATCTCGCAGTCGCTTCGGAATCGTGACCGAAGTAACTGCCGGATCACGGAAGAAACAGCAGATCGAATACGTCTGCTACGTGGGGTCAGCGGGCGGTCTCCGCCCGTACTACAGCGGCAACAGGCCGCACGATACTTTTTCAGACGACAGCGAAGGACACCGAGGCCATTATGGCGGGACAGAAGATCCGCATCCGGCTTAAGGCCTATGACCACGAGGTCATCGATAGCTCGGCCAAGAAGATCGTCGAGACGGTGACGCGGACTGGCGCGAAGGTCGCGGGCCCGGTGCCGCTGCCGACCGAGAAGAACGTGTACTGCGTCATCCGCTCGCCGCACAAGTACAAGGACAGCCGCGAGCACTTCGAGATGCGCACGCACAAGCGGCTGATTGACATCATCGACCCGACGCCGAAGACGGTCGACTCGCTCATGCGACTCGACCTCCCCGCCGGCGTCGACATTTCGATCAAGCTCTGAGGGAACGCACTGACATGGCTAAGACGATCAAGGGCGTCCTGGGCAAGAAGCTCGGCATGACCCAGGTCTTCGACGCGGACAACCGGATGGTTCCGGTGACCGTGGTCGAGGCCGGTCCGTGCGTGGTGACCAGGGTCCGGACCGCAGACAAGGACGGCTACACCGCCGTTCAGCTCGGCTACGGACAGGTCGACCCCCGGAAGGTCAACAAGCCGCTCGGCGACTACCTGCGTAAGCACGACATCACCCCGCGCCGTTACTTTGCGGAGATCCGCACGGACGACGCGAGCGACTACACCCTCGGCCAGGAGCTCCTGGCTGACACCTTCGAGGCCGGCCAGTACGTCGACGTCACTGGCAAGTCAAAGGGCAAGGGGTTCGCCGGTGTCATGAAGCGTCACGGCTTCAAGGGCCTGGGCGCGTCGCACGGTACGCAGCGCAAGCACCGGTCGCCGGGTTCCATCGGTGGCTGCGCCACCCCTGGCCGCGTATTCAAGGGTCTCCGCATGGCCGGTCGGATGGGTAACGTCCGCACCACCGTGCAGAGCCTCAAGGTTCACGCCGTGGACGCCGAGAACGGTCTCATCCTGATCAAGGGTGCGATCCCCGGCGCCAACGGCAGCCTGGTCCTCGTCCGCACCGCTGCAAAGAAGGGGGCTGCCAAGTGACCAGCATTGACGTCCTCGACGCCAGCGGCGCGAAGACCGGCTCCGTCGACCTGCCCGAAGACATCTTCGGCGCGAAGGTCAACGTTCCGCTGATCCACCAGGTCGTCGTGGCCCAGCTCGCCGCTCGCCGGCAGGGCACCCACAAGGCCAAGACCCGTGGTGAGGTCAGGGGCGGCGGCAAGAAGCCGTACCGCCAGAAGGGCACCGGTCGCGCCCGTCAGGGCTCGACCCGCGCGCCGCAGTTCGCCGGTGGTGGCACCGTTCACGGTCCCCTCCCGCGCGACTACTCGCAGAAGACGCCCAAGAAGATGAAGGCCGCCGCGCTGCGCGGCGCCCTGTCCGACAGGGCGACCGGCGGTCGCGTGCACGTCGTGAGCAGCCTGGTCACCGGGGAGACCCCCAAGACCAAGGCGGCCCTCGAGGCCCTGCGCAAGATCACCGAGGCCAAGACCGTTCTGGTCGTGGTCGAGGAGACCGACGAGCTCACCTGGCTGAGCCTGCGCAACGCTCCGGAGGTCCACCTGCTGGACGCCGGGCAGCTGAACACCTACGACGTGCTCGTCCACGACGACGTGGTCTTCACGCAGGAAGCGTACGACCAGGTCGTGGCGCGGCTGAGCAAGAGCGGGAAGGAAGACGCCTGATGGAGAACATCACCGACCCGCAGGCTGTCGCCTCCGAGAAGCCCAAGGGCCGACTGGAGAGGGTCTCCGACCCGCGCGACATCATCATCAAGCCCGTTGTCTCCGAGAAGAGCTACGGCCTGATCGATGAGAACAACAAGTACACGTTCATGGTGAAGAAGACCGCGAACAAGACCCAGGTCAAGATTGCGGTTGAGCAGATCTTCGGTGTCAAGGTCACCAGCGTGAACACCATCAACCGGCAGGGCAAGCGCAAGCGCACCCGCGCCGGGTTCGGCAAGCGGCCCGACACCAAGCGCGCGATCGTGAGCTTGGCCGAGGGCGACCGGATCGACATCTTCGGTCAGATCGGTTAGCCGACACGTAAGCAAGCGCAAGCCGTACGGCTTGCGGGGGATGAGACCGCCTCGCGAAAGCGTGGCGGGCTCACCCATGTAACCGACGAAGGATGAACGAAAAAGATGGGCATCCGTAAGTACAAGCCGACGACTCCTGGTCGCCGCGGCTCGAGTGTCTCGGACTTCTCCGAGATCACCCGCAGCACGCCGGAGAAGTCGCTGCTTGCTCCCCTTCACAGCAAGGGTGGCCGTAACGTCCACGGCCGGGTCACCGCTCGCCACCAGGGTGGCGGTCACAAGCGCGCCTACCGGATCATCGACTTCCGCAGGCACGACAAGGATGGCATTCCGGCGAAGGTCGCTCACATCGAGTACGACCCCAACCGCACCGCCAACATTGCCCTGCTGCACTACGCCGACGGCGAGAAGCGCTACATCATCGCGCCGACCGGCCTCAAGCAGGGCGACAGGATCGAGAACGGCCCCGCGGCCGACATCAAGCCGGGCAACTGCCTGCCGCTGCGCAACATCCCGACCGGTACCTTCATCCACGCGGTGGAGCTCCGTCCGGGCGGCGGCGCCAAGCTCGGTCGTTCCGCCGGCGCGCAGATCCAGCTGCTCGCCAAGGAGGGCCAGTACGCCACGCTGCGTATGCCCTCCGGCGAAATGCGCATGGTCGACGTGCGCTGCCGCGCGAGTGTCGGTCAGGTCGGCAACGCCGAGCAGGCCAACATCAACTGGGGTAAGGCCGGCCGTATGCGGTGGAAGGGCAAGCGCCCGACCGTCCGTGGTGTGGCCATGAACCCCGTCGACCACCCGCACGGTGGTGGTGAGGGTAAGACCTCCGGTGGTCGCCACCCGGTCAACCCCAAGGGCAAGCCCGAGGGCCGTACCCGTCAGGCGAACAAGGCCAGCGACAGGCTGATCATCCGCCGTCGGTCCAAGAGGAAGAAGCGGTAGGAGCAGCCGAAATGCCACGTAGCCTTAAGAAGGGTCCCTTCGTGGACGACCACCTTCAGAAGAAGGTCGACGTCCAGAACGAGAAGGGCACCAAGAACGTCATCAAGACGTGGTCGCGGCGTTCCATGATCGTGCCCGACATGCTCGGTCACACGATCGCCGTTCACGACGGCCGCAAGCACGTCCCGGTGTTCGTCACCGAGTCGATGATCGGTCACAAGCTCGGCGAGTTCGCTCCCACGCGGACCTTCCGTAGCCACGTCAAGGAAGACCGCCGCAGCCGGCGGTAAGCGCCTTCAGAAGCATCAGAGGAGTAAGCGATGGAAGCCAGGGCTCAGGCGCGGTTCGTCCGTGTCACGCCCCAGAAGGCCCGCCGCGTGGTGGACCTTATTCGCGGGCTGCCCGCTTCGGAGGCGCAGGCCGTGCTGCAGTTCGCTGCTCAGGCAGCGAGCGAGCCGATTTACAAGGTGCTCTCGAGCGCGATGGCGAACGCTGAGCACAACTTCAAGCTCGACCCGCAGACGCTCGTCGTGAGCCGCGCGTGGGTCGACGAGGGCCCGACGCTGAAGCGGTTCCGTCCGCGTGCCCAGGGTCGCGCCTATCGGATCAACAAGCGGACGAGCCACATCACCGTGATCGTGGAGTCCCGCGAGCCGAAGGGAAGGACCCGATAGTGGGCCAGAAGGTTAACCCGCACGGGTTCCGCCTCGGCATCACGACCGACTTCAAGAGCCGGTGGTACGCCGACAAGCTGTACAAGTCGTACGTCGCTGAGGACGTCGCGATCCGTCGCATGCTGCAGAAGGGCATGGAGCGGGCCGGCATCTCCAAGGTCGAGATCGAGCGTACGACCGACCGCGTCCAGGTCGACATCCACACCGCGCGTCCCGGCATCGTCATCGGCCGCCGCGGCGCCGAGGCCGACCGCATCCGCGGCGACCTGGAGAAGCTGACCAAGAAGCAGGTTCAGCTCAACATCCTCGAGGTCAAGAACCCCGAGATCGACGCTCAGCTGGTCGCGCAGGGCGTGGCCGAGCAGCTCTCCAGCCGTGTCTCGTTCCGTCGCGCCATGCGCAAGGCGATGCAGTCGGCCATGAAGAGCGGCGCCAAGGGCATCCGGGTCGCGTGCTCGGGTCGTCTGGGCGGCGCCGAGATGTCGAGGTCGGAGTTCTACCGCGAGGGTCGTGTGCCGCTGCACACGCTTCGCGCGGACATCGACTACGGCTTCTACGAGGCCCGTACCACCTTCGGCCGTATCGGCGTGAAGGTGTGGATCTACAAGGGTGAGGCTCCGACGAGCCGCGCCGAGCGTGAGGCGGCTGCCGCCGGCGCTCGTGCCGGCCAGCGTCGTGACCGCGACGACCGTCGCGGTGGCGGCGGCGGTGGCGAGCGTCCCCGTCGTGGTGGTGGCGCCGGTGGCGCTCGCCGCGGTGGCGGCGCCGGTCGTGGAGACCGAGCCCCCAGGACTGAGGCGGCCGCGCAGGCTGCCCCCGAGACCGGCCCGGCTGCGCAGCCGGGTGCTGAAGGGAGCTGACCATGCTGATCCCTCGCAGGGTCAAGCACCGCAAGCAGCACCGGCCCGACCGCAGTGGCGCCGCCAAGGGCGGCACCAGGGTTGTGTTCGGCGAGTTCGGCATTCAGGCGATTGAGCACTCCTACGTGACCAACCGCCAGATCGAGTCGGCTCGTATCGCCATGACCCGCCACATCAAGCGTGGTGGCAAGGTGTGGATCAACATCTACCCCGACCGTCCGCTCACCAAGAAGCCCGCCGAGACCCGCATGGGTTCCGGTAAGGGTTCGCCGGAGTGGTGGATCGCCAACGTCAAGCCTGGGCGCGTGATGTTCGAGCTGTCCGGCGTCGCCGAGCCCATCGCTCGCGAGGCGCTGACGCGCGCGATCCACAAGCTTCCGATGAAGTGCAAGATTGTTAAGCGTGAAGTGGGTGAGGCGTGATGGCTAAGGGCCTGACCGCCGGAGAGCTGCGGCTCGAGGACCAGGACGCCCTGGTCCAGAAGCTGAAGGAGGCGAAGGAGGAGCTGTTCAACCTCCGCTTCCAGGCGGCGACCGGTCAGCTGGAGAGCCACGGGCGGCTGCGTGCCGTCCGCCGCGAGATCGCCCGTATCTACACCGTGATGCGCGAGCGCGAGCTCGGCATTGTCACGGTCGAGAAGGAGACGAGCGATGTCTGAGGCAACCGAGAAGACCACGCGGCACTACCGCAAGACCCGTGAGGGCCTGGTCGTCAGCGACAAGATGGACAAGACCGTCGTCGTCGCCGTCGAGGACCGCGTGAAGCACCCGCTGTACGGCAAGGTCATCCGCCGTACGACCAAGTACAAGGCGCACGACGAGGCCAACACGTGTGGTGTCGGCGACCGCGTTCTCCTCATGGAGACCAGGCCGCTGTCCGCCACCAAGCGCTGGCGTGTCGTCGAGGTGCTCGAGAAGGCCAAGTAAGGTCTTCCGCATAGATGCGCGCCTCGTGGGGGGTGGAGACACCCCCCATGACGGTGTCCAAGGACGCGAGGGCGTGAGCCCTCGCGTCGCCTGCGGTGCGGCCCCTTCGTGGGTTGTGGCCGGGGGAACAAGACAACACACAGTTCCGCCAGGCTCAGCGATGAGAACCGGCGGAGACCAACAGGAGTTGACGTGATCCAGCAGGAGTCGCGACTCAAGGTCGCCGACAACACGGGTGCCAAGGAGATTCTCTGCATCCGCGTTCTCGGTGGCTCGGGTCGGCGCTACGCGGGAATCGGCGACGTCATCGTCGCCACCGTGAAGGACGCACTTCCCGGCAGCACTGGTGTGAAGAAGGGCGACGTGGTCAAGGCCGTCGTCGTCCGTACGGTGAAGGAGCGCCGCCGTCCCGACGGCTCCTACATCCGCTTCGACGAGAACGCCGCCGTCATCATCAAGGACAGCGGTGACCCTCGTGGCACCCGCATCTTCGGCCCGGTGGGCCGTGAGCTGCGTGACAAGAAGTTCATGCGCATCATCTCGCTCGCGCCGGAGGTGCTGTGATGACGAAGCTGCACGTGAAGAAGGGTGACCTGGTTCAGGTCATCGCCGGCAAGGACAAGGGTGCCAAGGGTCGTGTGATCTCGACGAACCCGCGCGAGGACCGCGTGATCGTCGAGGGCGTCAACATGATCAAGAAGCACTCGAAGGAGAACCTCAACGGTCCTCGCGGCGCCAAGCAGGGCGGCGTCGAGACCATGGAGGCTCCCATCCACGTGAGCAACGTCAAGAAGCTCAAGGATGAAGAGAAGCCTGCCAAGAAGGCCGACAAGAAGGCCGACGAGTCGGGTGAGGACAACTGATGACTGCGACGACCACTGAGACCGAGCGTCCGACGCCGCGCCTCAAGACGAAGTACCGCGAGGAGATCATCGCGAAGCTTCGTGAGGAGTTCGGCATCGAGAACATCATGCTGGTGCCCGGCCTGACCAAGATCAAGGTCAACATGGGTGTCGGCGAGGCTGCTCGCGACTCGAAGCTCATCGAGGGCGCTGTCCGTGACCTCACCACGATCACCGGCCAGAAGCCGGCGGTCGTCAGGGCCCGCAAGTCCATCGCGCAGTTCAAGCTGCGTGAGGGCATGCCGATCGGCGCGCACGTCACGCTGCGCGGCGACCGCATGTGGGAGTTCCTCGACCGTCTGCTCTCGCTGGCGCTTCCCCGCATCAGGGACTTCCGCGGCCTGTCGCCCAAGCAGTTCGACGGCAACGGAAACTACACCTTCGGTCTCACCGAGCAGGTCATGTTCCACGAGATCGACCCGGACAAGGTCGACCGGCCGCGAGGCATGGACATCACGGTCGTGACCACGGCGAAGAACGACGATGAGGGCCGGGCGCTGCTGAAGCTTCTCGGTTTCCCGTTCAAGGAGGCCTGAGCATGGCTAAGACGTCTCTGAAGGTGAAGGCGGCGCGCAAGCCGAAGTTCGCGGTTCGCGCCTACACCCGCTGCTCGCGCTGCGGGCGTGCGCACGCTGTCTACAGGAAGTTCGGCCTGTGCCGGATCTGCTTCCGTGAGATGGCGCACCGCGGCGAGCTGCCCGGCATCACCAAGTCGAGCTGGTAGGTACTGTGAGGGGCGGCTCCTCGCGGACCGCCCCTCGGCACTGCCTGCCGTACGAAGAACTATCAACCGGGCGCTGTTGCAAGCGCCCATGACCGCGCCGAAGGTCCACCGGTAGAGCACCGCTTCACCGACTGGAAACCGCGGCGAGGAAGGCCGTTGGCCATGACGATGACCGACCCGATCGCAGACATGTTGACACGTCTGCGCAACGCGAACTCGGCATACCACGAGAGCGTGGCGATGCCGTATTCGAAGATCAAGGCGCACATCGCCGAGATCCTCCAGCAGGAGGGCTACATCCAGTCCTGGGCCGTCGAAGACGCCAAGGTCGGGAAGAGCCTCGTGGTGGAGCTCAAGTTCGGGCCGAGCCGTGAGCGTTCGCTCGCGGGGCTGCGCCGGGTTTCCAAGCCCGGGCTGCGTGTTTACGCGAAGAAGGACAATCTGCCTCGAGTTCTGGGCGGGCTGGGTGTCGCGATCATCTCGACGTCCGCCGGTCTCATGACCGACAAGCAGGCTGGCAAGCGTGGAGTGGGCGGGGAAGTCCTCGCCTACGTCTGGTAGCGGGGGGAGGAACACAGCATGTCGCGAATCGGACGGCTGCCCATCCCTGTACCGAGCGGCGTCGACATCACGATCGACGGCCAGGATGTCCAGGTCAAGGGCCCGAAGGGCACGCTTTCACACACGGTCGCTGAGCCCATCACGGTGGCTCGCGACGACGACGGCACCATCGCCGTCTCCCGGCCCAACGACGAGCAGAAGGTCCGCGCTCTGCACGGCCTCTCTCGGACGCTGATCGCCAACATGGTGGCCGGTGTCACCCAGGGGTACTCCAAGACCCTGGAGATCGTCGGTGTCGGTTACCGCGTCGCGGCCAAGGGCCCGACGCAGCTGGAGTTCGCTCTGGGCTTCAGCCACCCGGTGATCGTGGACGCCCCCGAGGGCGTCTCCTTCCGCGTCGACAAGCCGACCCTGTTCCACGTGGACGGCATCGACAAGCAGAAGGTCGGCGAGGTCGCCGCCAACATCCGCAAGTTGCGCAAGCCCGACCCCTACAAGGGCAAGGGTGTGCGTTACCAGGGCGAAGTTATCCGCCGCAAGGTCGGAAAGGCTGGTAAGTAGGCATGGCTCCCAAGACTGCGTACAGCAAGCACACGGCTGCTCGCACCGTCTCGCGGGCCCGCCGTCACGGCCGCGTCCGCAAGAAGGTTGTCGGTACGGCCGCGCGTCCGCGCCTGGTCGTCAACCGCTCGACCCGTCACCTGTTCGTGCAGATCGTGGACGACACCGTCGGCCACACGCTGGTCAGCGCCTCCACCATGGACGCCAGCCTGCGTACTGCCGAGGGCGACAAGACCGAGAAGGCCAAGAAGGTCGGCGAGCTCCTCGCTCAGCGGGCCAAGGAAGCCGGGATCACCGCTGTCGTCTTCGACCGTGGTGGTAACCGCTACGCGGGTCGCATCGCGGCTCTCGCGGACAGCGCTCGCGAAGGCGGGCTCGAGTTCTAATGGCTACTGAGAAGAGGAACCACTGATGGCTGCAGCTCCGCGTCGCGGTGGCGGCACCGGTGGCGAGCGGCGTGACCGTCGTGACGATCGCCGCGGTGGCGCCGCTGACAAGGGCGTCTCGTACATCGAGCGTGTAGTGAAGATCAACCGAGTGGCCAAGGTCGTGAAGGGTGGTCGTCGCTTCAGCTTCACCGCCCTGGTTGTCGTCGGTGACGGCAACGGCCTGGTCGGCGTCGGCTACGGCAAGGCCAAGGAAGTCCCCGCGGCCATCGCCAAGGGTGTCGAGGAGGCGAAGAAGCACTTCTTCCGCGTCCCCCGCATCCAGGGCACCATCCCGCACACCGTGCAGGGTGAGGAGGCGGCCGGCGTCGTCTTCCTGCGTCCGGCCTCCGCCGGTACCGGTGTCATCGCCGGTGGTCCGGTGCGCGCCGTTCTGGAGTGCGCCGGTATCCACGACGTTCTGTCCAAGTCGCTCGGCTCGGACAACCCGATCAACATCGTGCACGCCACGGTGGCGGCGCTGAAGGGCCTTTCCACGCCCGAGGCGATCGCCGCGCGTCGTGGTCTGGCGATCGAGGACGTCGCTCCCGCGAGGATGCTCAAGGCTCGCGCCGAGGGCCTGGCCGAGGCCGCTGCTGCGGCTAAGGCGGTGAGCTAGTCATGGCACGCCTGAAGATCACTCAGGTTCGCTCGAAGATCGGTGGCAAGCAGAACCAGCGTGACTCGCTGCGTTCGCTTGGCCTGAAGCGAATCGGCGATGTCGTCGTCAAGGAGGACCGTCCCGAGATCCGTGGGATGGTCTCCGTGGTGACGCACCTCGTCGAGGTGGAAGAGGTCGACTAGTCATGACTGACAAGGCTCCGCTGAAGATCCACGACCTGCGTCCCGCCAAGGGCGCCAACAAGGCCAAGGTCCGCAAGGGCCGTGGCGAGGCGTCCAAGGGCAAGACGGCCGGTCGCGGTACCAAGGGCACGACGTCCAGGAACACGGTTCCCCTCGGTTTCGAGGGTGGCCAGGTTCCGCTGCAGCGTCGTCTGCCGAAGCTCAAGGGCTTCTCCAACGCCCTGTTCAAGACGACCTACCAGGTCGTCAACCTGGACAAGATCGGTGAGCTGTTCCCCGAGGGTGGCGATGTCACCGTCGAGACGCTGATCTCCAAGGGCGCTGTTCGCAAGAACCAGCCGGTGAAGGTCCTCGGCACTGGCGAGATCTCCGTCGCGGTGAACGTGCAGGCTCACGCCTTCTCGGGTTCCGCGAAGGAGAAGATCGCTGCTGCCGGTGGGTCCGTTACCGAGCTGTAAGTGGCATTACTCGGCACGGGGGTTCTGACAATGGGCCCCCGTGCCTGTAGTGCGTTAGAGTTCGCGAGACGGCAGGGTTCTGTCCTGCTCGCCTGACCTTGAGACTTCAGATGGCTGATCCCCGCACCATCGCAGACCCATACCGCCATCATGGCGTGCTGGAGGGACCGTGCTGACCGCGTTTACCCGGGCGTTCCGGACGCCGGACCTGCGCAAGAAGTTGCTCTTCACACTGGGCATCATCGCGCTGTTCCGCCTCGGCTCGGTTCTTCCGACTCCGGGTGTTCACACCGAGAACATTCGCGCCTGTCTCACCCAGGCCCAGGCCGGCAGTTCCGGCAACCTCTACGGCATGGTGCAGCTGTTCAGCGGCGGCGCTCTGCTCAAGTTGTCGGTTTTCGCCCTGGGCATCATGCCCTACATCACGGCGAGCATCATTCTCCAACTGCTCGTCGTCGTCATTCCACGCCTCGAGGCCCTGAAGAAGGAGGGGCAGGCAGGCCAGACGAAGATCACGCAGTACACGCGTTATCTGACGATCGGTCTCGCCATCCTCCAGTCGACCGCCTTCATCGCGCTGGCGCGCTCGGGACAGCTGTTCCCTGAGTGCAACCAGCAGGTGCTGCTCGACCCCGACAACATCTTCAGCATCGTGACGATGGTCGTCATCATGACGGCAGGCACCTCGGTCATCATGTGGCTGGGAGAGCTCGTCACCGACCGCGGCGTCGGCAACGGCATGTCGATCCTCATCTTCACGCAGGTCGTCGCGGTCTTCCCGTCGGAGCTGCTGAACATCTACCGCGTGAACCCGTTCACCTTCGCGATCGTCATGGTCGTCGGCATCTTCATGATCGCCGCGGTGGTCTTCGTCGAGCAGGCCCAGCGCCGCATCCCCGTGCAGTACGCCAAGCGGATGGTCGGCAGGCGCATGTACGGCGGCACCTCGACCTACATCCCGCTGAAGGTGAACCAGGCCGGCATCATCCCGGTCATCTTCGCCTCCTCGCTGCTCTATCTCCCACAGCTGCTGGTCTCCCTGTTCGCCAACGCGACCGCGGAGAACATCAACCCGGTGGTCGAGTGGATCTCCCAGAACCTGGTCACGGGCGACACGCCCGTCTACATGATCACGTTCTTCCTGCTCATCGTGTTCTTCACCTACTTCTACGTGTCGATTACCTTCAACCCCGCTGAAGTCGCCGACAACATGAAGAAGTACGGTGGGTTCATCCCGGGCATCCGTCCGGGTCGGCCCACGGCCGAGTACCTGAACTTCGTTCTGACCCGTCTCACCGCTCCCGGCGCGCTCTACCTCGGCCTCATCTCGATGGTGCCGATCATCGCGCTGGCGGTCGCGGGGGCAAGCCAGAACTTCCCGTTCGGAGGGACGAGCATCCTGATCATGGTTGGTGTCGGCCTTGACACGGTGAAGCAGATCGAGAGCCAGCTTCAGCAGCGCAACTACGAAGGTTTCCTGCGGTAGTGCGTCTCGTTCTGGTCGGGCCCCCCGGAGCGGGTAAGGGGACACAGGCCCAGTTCATCGCATCGAACCTGTCCATCCCGAAGATCTCGACAGGTGACATCTTCCGTGCCAACGTCTCGGGCGGCACGGAGCTCGGCAAGCTCGCCAAGACATATATGGACCGCGGCGACCTCGTGCCCGACGAGGTGACCATCGCCATGGTCCGCGACCGCCTGTCGGAGGACGACGCGCAGGACGGTTTCCTGCTCGACGGGTTCCCCCGTAACGTCCCCCAGGCCGAGATCCTTCGCGACATGCTCAAGGAGTGGGATCAGAAGCTCGACCTGGTCCTGGAGCTCGTGGTCGACGACGAGGAGGTCGTCCGGCGCCTGGCAGGGCGGCGCACCTGCAGTCAGTGCGGCCGCATCTGGCACGTCGAGTTCGACGACAAGAAGGACGACGTCTGCGACGCCTGCGGCGGCACGCTCTTCCAGCGTGACGACGACAAGGAAGACACCGTCAGGCACCGCCTGGAGGTCTACCAGCAGCAGACCGCGCCGCTGATCCGCTTCTACGCCGACGAGGGCATCCTGGTCGGGGTCGACGCGACAGGGCCTGTCGAAGAAGTCACCCAGCGTGCGATGAAGGAAATCCGCCCGTACGCCGGTTAGCGCGAAGCGACGACGCCGACCCCGATGATCGGGGTCGGCGTTGTTGCGTGATCAGCCCCTCTATGGGGGAATTGGGCTCCGGTGTTCGCCCGTTGAACCACCCTGGGGGGTGTCGAACTTGTTCAAGAAGAACAGGCATGGAATCCAGATCAAGTCGCCCGAGCAGCTGGAGAAGATGCGCGCGGCCGGTCTGGTGGTCGGGCGCACGCTGGAACTGCTGAGGCGCTCGGTCGAGCCGGGCATGACGCCGCTCGACCTCGACGCGATCGCGGAGAAGGCGATCAGGAGCGAGGGGGCGATCCCCTCCTTCAAGGGCTACCAGGGCTTCCCCGCGACCATCTGCGCCTCGGTCAACCACGAGGTCGTGCACGGCATCCCCTCCAACGAGCGCAAGCTGCGCGAGGGCGACATCATCTCCATCGACTGCGGGGCGATCCTCGAGGGGTGGCACGGGGACTCGGCGGTGACCGTACCTGTGGGTGAGGTCTCGCCGGCGCTCACCGAGCTGATGCGGGTGACGGAGGAGTCGATGTGGCACGGCATCGCCGCGCTGACCGTCGGGCGCCACCTGTCCGACATCGGCTACGAGGTCGAGAAGTACGTCCGCTCGCAGGGGCGCTACGGCATCCCCCAGGAGTACGGCGGGCACGGCATCGGCACCGAGATGCACATGGACCCCTGGGTGGCCAACCACGGCAAGCCCGGCCGCGGCCCCGCGCTGGAGGCGGGCATGTGCCTCGCGATCGAGCCCATGGTCAACCTCGGCACGCCGCGCACCCGCGTGCTGGACGACGACTGGACCGTCGTGACGATCGACGGTAGGGCCTCCGCGCACTTCGAGCACAGCGTCGCCGTGACACATAATGGTCCTTGGGTGCTAACCGCCCTCGATGGGGGCAAAGAGCGCCTGTCGCAGCTGAACTGACGGCGGGAGTGATGGGGATGGCGCAGAGCCCCGAAATGCGTGCATCGGACGTCGACCGCGATCGGGTGGCCGCCATCCTCCGCGAGCACACGGCGCAGGGACGCATCACGGTCGACGAGTTCAACGAACGGCTGGAACAGGTCTACGCGAGCAAGACCTACGGCGAACTGGCCAGGGTGACGGCCGACCTTCCCGAGGTCGACCTGCGCGCCCAGCCCGCTCGCATTCCCGCCCCGAGCCCCGCCCCCGCGGGCCTGCACCCGGGGATGAAGGGCGCATGGGGGGCGTGGGCCTCCGCCGTCGCGGTGACGTCGGTGATCTGGCTGCTGACCGACTTCGGCGGCTACTTCTGGCCGATGTGGGTGGCGGGGCCGTGGGGCGCGCTGTTGCTGGTGAGCACCATCTTCGGGGGCAAGAAATAGGGCTATCTGTGCACTAGTGCACTGTGTGGATTTGTGCGCGGAAGGCCTGGCGCGATCTCCCTAACGTGAGTCGTACATCGCTCACAGGAGGAAGAAAATGCGCAAGTTTCTCGTAGCAGCCGCCCTCGCAGGCTCGGTCGCCACCGGCCTGGCCATCGCCCCCGCCGCCCAGGCCGCCACCGTCGAGGCGAGCGCCTCGACCGGCGGATGGGGCAAGTACTTCTCCAGCGACGGCAAGGCCTACACCTTCGGCAAGACCTTCAAATCGCACGGCAAGGTCTACACGCAGTGGCACGGCGTGGACAAGTTCGGCGGCAAGCGCGGCTACGTCTGGTTCGAGTACTACAAGGGCGGCCACTGGAACAAGTTCAGCCAGGGCTGGGACGGCAAGCACAGCGGCTCGTGGAGCGGCAAGGGGATCAAGAAGATCTACACCTACACCTGCTGGGGCTCCTCGAAGTTCGACAACTGCGGCAAGAAGTTCCGCATCTACTAACCCTGGGGTGTTTCAGGGGGGTTCTGACGTAGAAGGCCCGCCGGTGACCTGGTCACCGGCGGGCCTTCGCTGTTCCTCTGTCCTGGTACGACAGGCAATAGACGCAGTCTTTACCGCTGGTGATAGTTGGCGGTTATCGGGCCGGGTAGGTGATCTTTGACGAGGGAAACCGTCGCATTGGGGGGACGATGGGCCTGGGGCGGTACTCCGGTCTGCTGGCGCGGGTCACGCTTACGGCGGTGGCGACCGGAGCGCTGACAGCCGGCTCCCCTCCGCAGGACCAGGCGGGCAAGGACGAGGAGTACGTCTCCATGACGCCGAACCCGGCCCAGCCCGGCAGTCAGGTGACGATCACCACCAACGCCTGCACGAAGTCGGCCAACGTCACGGCGGTGTCCAGGGCCTTCCCCGGATACAGCGTGCCCCTCTCGCTCAGGAACGGCCGGATGCTCGGCACGACCACGCTGCCGAGCGGCGTGTACCCGAGCCAGTACGCGGTGGCGGTGCGGTGCGCGAACGAGGACGCGACGGGCTACTTCAGGGTGGTCCAGCGCGCCTCCCGGCACCCGACCTCCGGGCCTGACACCGGCGGCGGAGGGCTCGCCACGGGCGCGGAGTCGGCGCAGCAGGCCAGCGCGCACTCGTCTCGCGAGCCGTGGCTGGCGGGCGCGCTCGCCGTCCTCATGGCGGTGGCGGGCACCGCCGCGGCCCTCGTCAGGAGAAGGCGTCGTCCTGGACGAGACGGCGCCCCATGAACACGTGTCCACCCGGCCCCGCGTGTCGGCGGCCGATGGGGCCGGGTGGACACGTCATCGTCGCGCTCACGCTTCTGGCCTCGGCGGGCTGCATGCCCGTCGAGGCGTCGCCGCGCCCTGTGGCGGAGGCGCCGGCGCCGAGCGCGTCCACGGCGCGTGACCCCTGGCCCACGCCGCTGGCGGGGGAGCCGGAGAGGGCAGAGCCGACGCACGTCCTCATCCCGCGGCTCGGGGTCAAGGCTCCGCTCGTGGTGCTGGGCGTGGCCGACGACGGGCGGCTCGCCGTGCCCCCGCTCGACCACGCCAACATCGCCGGCTGGTACGGCGGCGGCCCCACGCCGGGCGAGAGAGGGTCGGCGGTCATCGTGGGCCATCTCGACACCAGGACGGGGCCCGCGGTCTTCGCGAGGCTGTCGGAGCTGCGCAGGGGCGACACGGTCGCCGCGGTCAGGGCGGACGGTACTGTGGCGGTGTTCTCCGTCGAGCGGCTTGAGCGCACTCCCAAGTCGAGCTTCCCCGCCGACGAGGTCTACGGGGCGACACGCGAGCGCAAGCTGGTGCTGGTGACCTGTGGCGGGGCCTTTGACCGGATTCACGGGTCGTACACCGACAATCTCATCGTGCACGCGGTCTACCGGGCGGCGTACGCAGTGTCGGACCTGAGGTAGCCTGGAGCATGGTTGTGTCAGGACACCTGGCATGCGTTTCGCATTTTGTGCCCGGGTGTCGTACACTCCTTAGTCGGCTCACTATGGCCATCCTGTGTTGGCGGTCCTGCAGACCGCCGCTCTCATTCGATGCGGATGGCCGCGGCTGCTTAGTGAACCGAAACCTCAGACGACCGATCAGTGAAACGCGAGGGACATGGCCAAGAAAGACGGCGCCATCGAGATCGAGGGCACTGTGGTTGAGTCGCTCCCGAACGCGATGTTCAGGGTGCAACTCGACAACGGCCATAAGGTCCTGGCCCACATCAGCGGACGGATGCGGATGCACTACATCCGAATCCTGCCGGACGACCGGGTAGTCGTGGAACTGAGCCCTTACGACCTCAGTCGTGGGCGGATCGTCTACCGATACAAGTAAAACGTCTGAGGAATCACGAAGGACTATGAAGGTTAAGCCGAGCGTTAAGAAGATCTGCGACAAGTGCAAGGTGATCCGCCGGCACGGTCGTGTCATGGTGATCTGCGACAACCTGCGCCACAAGCAGCGTCAGGGCTAGGTCGCGAAGGCTTTTCCGAGTCCGCCCCTCGAGGGTGCGGGCTCGACGCATGAGAAGCCTGAATCAGTAATCGCGTTTCACACCCGCCTCCGGGCGGGACACCCTCGGTCGGAGGCCGAGGCCCTCACCCCGGGCATGGGGAGGGGAGTGAGGCGCAAGACCTCCGCCACAGTGAAGGAGAATGCCCGACCATGGCTCGCCTGGTTGGCGTCGACCTCCCCCGCGAAAAGCGGCTGGAGATCGCTCTCACCTACATTTACGGAATCGGCCGCACCCGCGCTCTGGAGATCCTCCAGGCCACCGGCGTCAGCGGTGACCTTCGCGTTCACCAGCTGAGCGACGCTGAGCTCGTCCCGATGCGTGACTACATCGAGGCGAACTACAAGATCGAGGGTGACCTGCGCCGCGAGGTTCAGGCCGACATCCGCCGCAAGATCGAAATCGGTTGCTACCAGGGCATCAGGCACCGGAAGGGTCTTCCCGTCCACGGCCAGCGCACCCAGACCAACGCGCGTACCCGTAAGGGCAAGAAGAAGACCGTCGCCGGCAAGAAGAAGCCCGGTAAGAAGTAGTCCTCGCAGCCGCGGGACCGATGAACTCAGGAGTGAAGGCAAAGAATGCCTCCTAAGAGCCGCCAGGGTGCGCCCAAGAAGGTGCGCCGCAAGGAAAAGAAGAACGTCGCTCACGGGCACGCCCACATCAAGAGCACGTTCAACAACACGATCGTTTCGATCACCGACCCGAACGGGAACGTGATCTCCTGGGCCAGCGCGGGCCACGTGGGTTTCAAGGGCTCCCGTAAGTCCACCCCGTTCGCCGCGCAGATGGCTGCGGAGAACGCCGCCCGCCGCGCCATGGAGCACGGCATGCGCAAGGTCGACGTCTTCGTGAAGGGCCCCGGCTCCGGCCGTGAGACCGCGATCCGTTCGCTGCAGGCGACGGGCCTCGAGGTCGGCTCCATCCAGGACGTGACCCCGGTTCCGCACAACGGCTGCCGTCCGCCGAAGCGCCGCCGCGTCTGACACCCAGGAGATATTGAGAAATGGCTCGTTACACGGGTGCGGACTGCAAGCTCTGCCGTCGCGAGAAGACCAAGCTCTTCCTCAAGGGCAGCAAGTGTGAGTCCGCGAAGTGCCCCATCGAAATCCGTCCTTACCCCCCGGGTGAGCACGGTCGCGGTCGTCCCAAGGAGTCTGAGTACCAGCTCCAGCTTCGTGAGAAGCAGAAGACCCGCCGCATCTACGGCGTCCTCGAGAAGCAGTTCCGCAACTACTACGAGGAAGCCAACAAGAAGGGCGGCAAGACCGGCGAGAACCTTCTCCAGATCCTGGAGAGCCGTCTCGACAACGTGGTCTACCGCGCCGGTTTCGCCCAGTCGCGCGACGCCGCTCGCCAGCAGGTCCGTCACGGACACATCCTGGTGAACGGCAAGAAGGTCGACATCCCGTCGTACCGCGTGCGCGAGCACGACATCGTCGAGGTCCGCGAGAAGGCCGCCAATCTGCTGCCTTACGAGGTCGCCAAGGCGACCGCGGGCGACAAGACGGTCCCGGCCTGGCTGGGCGTCGTGCCGGAGAAGCTCCGCGTCCTGGTTCACCAGCTGCCGGTTCGCCAGCAGATCGACACCCAGGTCCAGGAGCAGCTGATCGTCGAGCTCTACTCCAAGTAAGAGCTCGCTGCGGGCGCCCGGTTCACCGGGCCTCGCGAGACCTGCCCCGGGCCGTTCAGGTCCGGGGAGCTGTCTCGAAGGCCAGGGTTCCCTGGCCCCGAGAGGGCACAAATGGGGTACGGCATGCCGTATCCCATTTAGGCTGTTCATCGGAGTGGCGTCATATAGCGGGCGCCGCACGACAAGGGGAGACCCGAAGAAATGCTGATCGCTCAGCGTCCGACTCTTCTCGAAGAGTCGATCGACGAGACCCGGTCCAAGTTCATCAT
This sequence comes from Nonomuraea roseola, assembly GCF_039535395.1. Classification (NCBI taxonomy): domain Bacteria; kingdom Bacillati; phylum Actinomycetota; class Actinomycetes; order Streptosporangiales; family Streptosporangiaceae; genus Nonomuraea; species Nonomuraea roseola. The sequence continues at coordinate 1,787,231 of NZ_BAAAXC010000015.1, read as the reverse complement.
CGAGCCGCTGGAGCCGGGCTTCGGCTACACCATCGGCAACTCGCTGCGTCGCACGCTGCTGTCGTCCATTCCTGGCGCGGCCGTGACGAGCATCCGCATCGAGGGCGTGCTGCACGAGTTCTCGACCGTTCCGGGTGTGAAGGAAGACGTCACCGACATCATCCTGAACCTCAAGGAGCTGGTCGTCTCCTCCGAGCACGACGAGCCGGTCGTGATGTACCTGCGCAAGCAGGGCCCGGGTGAGGTCACCGCCGCCGACATCGCGCCCCCTGCCGGTGTCGAGGTGCACAACCCCGAGCTGCGCATCGCCACGCTGAACGGCAAGGCGAAGCTGGAGATGGAGCTGACCGTCGAGCGCGGTCGCGGCTACGTCTCCGCCGCGCAGAACAAGCAGCCGGGCCAGGAGATCGGCCGCATCCCGATCGACTCGATCTACTCGCCGGTGCTCAAGGTCACCTACAAGGTCGAGGCGACCCGTGTCGAGCAGCGCACCGACTTCGACAGGCTGATCCTCGACGTCGAGACCAAGGCCGCCATGAAGCCCCGCGACGCGGTGGCCTCGGCGGGCAAGACCCTCGTCGAGCTGTTCGGCCTGGCCCGCGAGCTCAACGTCGAGGCCGAGGGCATCGACATCGGCCCGTCGCCGACGGACGCGGCGCTGGCCGCCGACCTGGCGCTGCCGATCGAGGAGCTCAACCTCACGGTCCGTTCCTACAACTGCCTCAAGCGCGAGGGCATCCACACCGTGGGTGAGCTCGTGGCCCGCAGCGAGCAGGACCTGCTCGATATAAGGAATTTCGGCGCCAAGTCGATCGAAGAGGTCAAGCAGAAGCTGCACGAGATGTCGCTGGCGCTCAAGGACTCCCCGCCCGGGTTCGACCCGAGCGCGGTGGCCGGCGGTGGCTACGACGACGACGACAGCGCGTACGTCGAGACCGAGCAGTACTAGAAGATCATCGCGGGCCTCCTCACGGGGGCCTGGCGGCCCGACTCCGGTACCTGACACGGCCGGGGCGGGTTCACTCTCAAGGAGAACGCAATGCCCAAGCCCACCAAGGGTGCACGTCTTGGCGGCAGCCCGGCTCACGAGCGGCTGATCCTGGCGAACCTCGCCACGGACCTGTTCCGCCACGGCCGCATCACCACCACCGTGACCAAGGCCAAGCGCGTCCGCCCGCTGGCGGAGCGCCTGATCACCAAGGCCAAGAAGGGCGACATCCACAACCGTCGCCAGGTGCTGACCGTCGTCAAGGACAAGGGCGTCGTCCACCACCTCTTCACCGAGATCGCGGTGACCTTCGCCGAGCGTCCCGGTGGCTACACCCGCATCACCAAGATCGGCAACCGCAAGGGCGACAACGCGCCCATGGCGGTCATCGAGCTGGTGACCGAGGCTCTGAACCAGGTCAGCGTCGCGCGCACGGCTCCGGCCGCCGCCGCTCCCGCCGAGGCGAAGGACGAGGTCGTCGAGGAGACGACCGAGGCTCCCGCCGAGGCCGAGACCGAGGAGTCCGCCGAGAAGGCGGAGGCCACCGAGGCCCCCGCCGAGGCGAAGAAGGACGAGGCCTGATCCTTCAGGCCCATGGGCCCGGCACCCCTCGGGGTGCCGGGCCTTCCCCGTTTCCAGGAGGGTGATCGTGGTACGGCTCCGCCTCGACCTCGGCTACGACGGCGCGGACTTCTCAGGATGGGCGCGCCAGCCGGGACGGCGCACGGTGCAGGGCGAGTTGGAAGACGCGCTGGGCACGATCCTGCGGCTCGGCGACGCGGTCTCGCTCACCGTGGCGGGCAGGACGGACGCGGGCGTCCACGCGCGAGGGCAGGTCGCCCACGTCGACCTGCCCGAGGCGTCGTTCGACGAGCTGGTCCGCGACCCGCAGCCCTCGAGCGTCGATGAGCGGCTCCCTGCGCTCCTGCGAAGGCTGGCGGGCGTCCTGCCGCCGGATGTGCGGGTCCATCGCGTCAGCGTGGCTCCTGAGGGCTTCGACGCCCGCTTCTCCGCGCTCTCGAGGCGCTACGTCTACCGCGTGCAGGACGCGCCTGGCGGCGTCGATCCGCTGCGGCGCGGGGAGATCGTGTGGCACCTGCGCCCCCTCGACCTCGACGCGATGATCGCCGGAGCCGCGCACCTGCTCGGCGAGCACGACTTCGCCGCCTTCTGCAAGAAGCGCGAGGGCGCCACCACGATCAGGGAGCTGCAGCGGCTCGACTGGGTGCGGACGGCCGAAGGCGTCCTCGAGGCGACCGTGGTGGCCGACGCGTTCTGCCACTCGATGGTCAGGGCGCTGGTGGGGTGCCTGCTGGCCGTGGGCGACGGCAGGCGGCCACGCGAGTGGCCCGCGCAGGTGCTGGCGGGAGCCGTACGGGACTCGGGGGTGCACGTGGCGCCCGCGCACGGCCTGTGCCTGGAGGAGGTCGGCTACCCGCCGCCCGCGGAGCTGGCCGCCAGGGCGGCCGCGACGCGGCGGGTCCGCACGCTCACTCAGTGATCCTGCGCTCCAGCACCAGTGAGGTGTGGTCGCGGAAGGCGCCGCTGACCGTGTCCAGCCCCTTCTCCTTGGCGGTCGGCGTGTGCCCGTCGGCGTAGGTGGCGTAGCTGAAGACGATGTAGCGCCCCCACAGCAGCCCCGCCGCGTAGCCGCCCGCGATGTGCACACGGTCGGCGCCGCTGGAGGCCGAGCCCGGCAGCGGACGGAACCAGAGGTTCTTGCCGAGGTCCTTCGCCTGGTCGGCCTCCGCCGCCGCCTCCTTGGTGGGCAGGACGGCGATGCCCGTGGTGATCGCGTAGCGCTTCTTGCTGTCGACGTAGGTGGCCCTCAGCACGCGGCTGCACTTCTTGTCCTGCAGCGCGGTGGCGAAGGGCCCGGTGGCCGCCGCCTTGCAGTCGTCGGCCATGTTGACCTTGACGCGCGTGTAGACGCGCCCGCCCACCTCGATCTTCTTGTCGGGGAAGGCCTCGTTGACCGACATCTTCTCCGGGTCGCTGCCCTCGGAGTCGAGCAGGGAGCTGCTCCCCGCGGCGTCACCGGGGGCGGCCGACACGGACGGCTGGGCGGTGGGGCCCACGCCCGCGTCAGCGGGCCTGTCGGCGCTCATCGACCTGTAGGCGAAGAAACCGCCGGTGGCCACCCCCGCCACGATCAGCACGCCGAGGGTGGCGAACAGGGCCTTCTTGCCGTTGCCCGCCTTGGCAGGGGGCTCGGGTTGCGGGAGGAGACCGCCGGGGGGCATCGGCGAGAAGGGGTCGAAGGGCGCCATCGGCGCGCCGTGCGGCGGCGTCGGCAGTTCGGCCACGGGCGTGCCGGGCGAGCCGGCCGACCCTGACGGGCCGCCACCCATGGGCGGCCCTATGGGCGGCCCGGCGGGCGGCCCCTGCTGCGGCCCGGACGGCGGCCCTGTGAGCGCGCCCTGCGCGGGTGATCCTTGCGCGGACGGCTCCTGCCCGGGGCTGATGGGCGCCGGCGGTTGCGCGCCGGACGCGGGGGCGGCCTGCGGGGCAGACGCGCCGTCGGGCGGGGCGGGAGCGGCCTCGCCTGGGGGCAGCGGGATGGCTCCGTGGAAGCGGGCGGGGCCTTCGGCCTCGGGCCGCGGGTCGGGGTCCTTCGCGTCTGAAGGGAAGGCGTTCTCCTCGCCGGTGACGGGCGGAGCCGGAACGTCGTCGAGGACGTCGGCTGGGGTGTCGCTGTCCTTGGGCCGCCCCCATGTCGAACTGTCGAACGGCAGGTCGGGGATGCGGTCGTCGTCTGGCTCCTCTCCCGGGGGCAGCGGAGGCCACACGGGGACGTCGCCAGGCTCGGCGCTGTGCGCGAAGGGGACCGTCATGGACGGGTCGAGCGGTTCGTCGTCGCCGTTGGCGTCGTCGATGGGCTCACCGGTGGCGGCGGGCCATGGCGGGATGGCGGGGACGTCGTCGGAGGGCGAGGGCCAGACCTTCATCCCCGCTGCGGCGGCGGTGAAGCCGGGAGGGGGCTGCCAGGGCGGCGCGCCCGGCACGACCGGTTCGAGGCCCTGCTGCCACGCCGCGGGTGAGGGAGCCCATGGCGAGTCGTCCCGCGGGCCCTCGGCGGGGCCGCCCCACTGCCCGTTCGGCTGATGCGGCGCCTGCTGGGCGGGCTGCGGCGAGGCGGGCTGTGACGCAGGTTGCTGGGATGCGGGCTGCTGCGACGCGGTTTGCTGGGAGACCGGCTGCTGGGACCCGGGCTGCTGGGGGTCGGGCCACGACGGATCGGCGTCGGGCTCGGGATCGGCGAACCAGTCGTACGGCCGGGCGTCGTCCGTGCCGTGCTCCCACGGCTGCGCGGACTTCGACCACGACTCGGCAGGCACCCCTGGGAAGGCCGGCAGCGGCCTGGCGTTCAGCGGCAGCCCCTGCCGCGCGTGCTCGGCCGTGGCGTCGTCTCCGCTCAGGGGGACCCCGCCCCCCTGCGAGGGGAGATCGGCGCCAGGCGGGGGGAAGTCGGGGATGGGCTCCGGTGAGGGAAGGTCGGGCGGCGGCCCCTGGTAGACGGGGATGGGCGGCCTCGCGCCCGCCGCGCCGGGGTCGGCGACCTGGCCGGAGAAGTCGGCGAAAGGGGGCTCGGCCAGCGCGTCGCCGTGCGACGGGTGGTAGGAGCCCCCAGGGTAGGCCGGGGAGACGTTCGGCTCGGTCCGCACCGCCGGCCTGCCGAAACTCGGCGGTGGCGTCGCCGGTGCGGCCGAGCCGTCCGTCTCGCGCTCGTGCTCAGACCCAGATTCCTGGCCACGCATAGGGGGAGCCTAACCATAGTCAGGAGATCGGCATGCCCGTATGGGCGTTCTCGCCCTGATCTGCGGGGTGCTTTGTCGGCCTTAGGTGGTGACTGACCGGTTTCAGCTCGCCCTGCGGCCGCTGAGCGAACGTGAGTCGAGCGCGCGATAGACGGTCGCCTTGGTCACGTCGGCACTGGCCTGCGAGAGCTGCCTGGCGTCCTTCTTGGTGGGCTTGTGGCCGTCCTTGAACTGGACGTACAGCATGACCGCGTAGTGGCCGTGGGTGGCCACGTGGACGCTGGCCTCGCCCGCGCCGATGAACTTGGTGACGGTGTCGGTGCCGGCCAGCGGCTTCACGAAGATCTTGCTCTCGCCCTTGGTCCGCACGGAGGCGGCCACCTTGGCCGCGGCCTTGCTGTCGACGAGGTTGGCGACGCCGACCGTGCCGACGACCTTGCCGGTCTTGTCCTTGAAGGTGGCCCGCACGAGCTGCGTGCACTTACCGGACTTGAGCGCCTTGTCGAGCTTGTCGCCCTCGGCCGCGTCGGCGCACTTCTTGTCCGTCTTGAGGATGGTGATCTCGTACGAGCGCCCCTCGGCCGTGAACTTCTTCTTCGGGAACAGCTCCTTCTGCGTGAGCGACTGCGGGTCGGTCTCGCGGGCGGAGGCGTAGCCGTACTTGTCGGCGGGCACGACGGGCGCCGCCACGGGGGGCGCGCTCGCGCGCTGCGCGGGGTCGGCCGTGGGATCGGGGCCCTTCGTGTTCCACATCATCACGAGACCGGCCACCAGCGCCGCGAGGACGGCGAGGCCACCGAGGGCGAACCACAGCGGCGTCCTTGAGCGGGGGCCCTCGTCATAGGGGCTCCACATCGCCCTGCGCGGCTGGGAGGGGGTTTCTTCGGTCTTCTTGGCGGAACCCATGCGCCGAGATTAGCCGGGCTTGACCGTGGGCGAGGTCACGAGAAGCCGAAGTCCTGTGTCCACCAGGGGCCTCCTGGGCCCGCCACGACACCGACCCCGATCGCGCGGTAGCCGCAGTGCAGGAGGTTGCGGCGGTGCTCGGGGCTGGCCATCCAGCCGCTCACCGCCTCTCTGGCGCTGACGTAGCCGCGGCCGATGTTCTCGGCGGCGCCGTCGCGGTATCCGGCGCGCTCCATGCGGTTCCACGGGGAGGCGCCGTCGGGGGAGTCGTGGGAGAAGACGCCCGACTGGGCCATCTCCAGGGAGTGAGCGCGCGCCGAACTGGTCAGCCGCCTGTCGACCCGCAGGGGACGGCAGCCCTTGCGGGCGCGGGCGGCGTTGGTGAGCTTGACGACCTGCGTGGCCATCGAGGAGGAGACCTCGATCAGCGGTGAACCGAGCACCTGGGTGGGATCGCCCGGAAGCTCTCCTGGAACCTCTGTCAGCTTCGAGGCCGTCGTGGAGGGCCTGGCCGACGGCTTGGCGGTGCGGCGCGCGCGGCTCTCGACGTGGGCGCGGGGCCGCTTGGCCGAGGGGGAGGCGGAGGGCGTGGGAGAGGTGGCCTGCGTGCTCGCGGACGGCGGCGCGGTGTTGTTCAGGTAGACCTGGTCGGACGCGTCGAGGGGGCTGACCGAGAGCCTGCCGATGAGCACGCCCGCGAACAGGACGGCAAGCAGGCAGCCCAGCAGCCCCAGGAGGTTCCGGCGCCGGGAACTCGGCTGGGTGTGCCGGGTGTGAGGGGTCTGCCACATACCGCAGTCAACGATAGGGACGTCAGATATTCCTGGAGAAGGGGATGCCGCGAACCGAAACAGAACCGTGCCGCAGGTAGACTGTGCCGAGGTGACCCCGCTCGTTTTGACCCATGTCATGGAGTGGCGGTAACCTAAGCGTTCGTTGTATGCGAGTCGGTCCGTCAGTGACCGATGCGCGGCGCGTCCGGCGTCATCTCCCATCTGCTGGAGACGGAAGGTCCGGGCTGTCGTGCGCCCGCACCGACCGACCATAGAGCTGTCGCATCCGACAGCGCCGAAGACGCTATTAAAGAAGGCTACGACCGTGCGCACGTACACACCGAAGCCCGCCGACGTCCAGCGTCAGTGGTACGTCATCGACGCTACCGACGTGGTGCTGGGCCGGCTGGCCAGCCACGTCGCGACCCTGCTCCGCGGTAAGCACAAGCCGATCTTCGCAAACCACGTCGACACCGGTGACTTCGTCATCGTCATCAACGCCGACAAGATTGCGCTGAGCGGCAACAAGCTCGAGCAGAAGAAGGCCTACCGCCACTCGGGCTACCCGGGCGGTCTGCGTTCCGTGACCTACGGCGAGCTGATGGAGAAGCGGCCCGACCGCGCCGTCGAGAAGGCCGTCAAGGGCATGCTCCCCAAGAACGCTCTTGGCCGGAAGATGGCCAAGAAGCTGAAGGTCTACGCCGGGTCCGAGCACCCGCACTCGGCCCAGCAGCCCGTGCCGTTCGAGATCACCCAGATCGCCCAGTAGTAGTTCGCGAAAGATTTAGAGGAGAACCGTGGCTGAGCCCACCGGTGTCGAGACGGCCGTGATCGAGGCCGAGCAGGAGGACTTCTCCCCTGAGGAGTTCCCGTCCGAGTACACCACCGAGTCCGCTGCCAGCGCTGACGCTCCCGTGCGCAAGCCCGTCACCACGGGCAACTCGTACGGCACCGGCCGCCGCAAGGAGGCGATCGCCCGCGTGCGCATCGTCCCCGGCACCGGCAAGTGGACGATCAACGGTCGTTCGCTTGACACCTACTTCCCGAACAAGGTCCACCAGCAGATCGTCAACGAGCCCTTCGTGGTGCTCGGTGCCGAGGAGGCCTTCGACATCATCGCCCGCATCGACGGCGGCGGCGTCACCGGCCAGGCCGGTGCCCTGCGCATGGGCCTGTCCCGCGCGCTGGCCGTTCTCGACGTCGAGAACAACCGTCCGCCGCTGAAGAAGGCCGGCTTCCTCACCCGTGACGCTCGCGCCACGGAGCGGAAGAAGTACGGCCTCAAGAAGGCCCGCAAGGCTCCGCAGTACAGCAAGCGCTAAATTGGGGCGCCTTTTCGGCACCGACGGGGTACGTGGGGTCGCTGGTCGCGACCTCACGGCCGAGCTCGCCATGGACCTTTCGGTCGCGGCGGCTCATGTCCTCGGCGATGCAGGCGCTTTCACCGCCACAGGCCACAAGAGGCCTGTGGCGGTCGTAGGCCGGGACCCCCGCGCTTCAGGTGAATTCCTGGAGGCCGCGGTGGTCGCCGGCCTCGCGTCGTCCGGGGTGGATGTGCTGCGCCTCGGCGTGCTGCCCACCCCAGCCGTCGCCCATCTCACGGCCGCGCTCGGCGCCGATCTCGGCGTCATGCTGTCGGCCTCCCACAACCCCGCGCCCGACAACGGCATCAAGTTCCTGGCCCGCGGCGGCTTCAAGCTGTCCGACACGGTCGAGGACGAGATCGAGCGCCGGCTCGGCGAGCGGTGGGACCGTCCCGTGGGTTCGGGGGTCGGCCGGGTGCGCGAGGCGTACGGCGAGGCCGACCGCTACATCTCGCACCTGCTCGACACCGTCGACGGCAGGCTCGACGGGCTCAACATCGTCGTCGACTGCGCCAACGGCGCGGCCAGCGTGGTGGCGCCCGAAGCGCTGCTGCGCGCGGGCGCGCAGGTCGAGGCCATCGGCGCGCGTCCCGACGGGCTCAACATCAACGCGGGCTGCGGCTCCACCCACCTGGACAAGCTGCAGCAGGTCGTCATCTCGCGCGGCGCCGACCTCGGCATCGCCTACGACGGCGACGCCGACCGCTGCCTCGCGGTCGACCACAAGGGCGCGGTGATCGACGGCGACCAGATCATGGCCATCCTGGCGCTGGCCATGCACGCCGAAGGTCGCCTGACCCGCGACACCGTGGTCGCGACCGTGATGTCGAACCTGGGCTTCAAGCTGGCCATGCGTGAGGCCGGCATCAACGTCATCCAGACCGCGGTCGGCGACCGCTACGTGCTGGAGGCGATGAAGGCCGAGGGCTACAACCTGGGTGGCGAGCAGTCGGGTCACGTGATCCTGCTCGACCACGCGACCACGGGCGACGGCCTGCTGACCTCGCTGCACCTGCTGTCAGTGGTGGCGAGGACGGGCAGGTCGCTGCGCGATCTCGCCTCGGTGATGACGGCGCTGCCGCAGATCCTGATCAACGTCAAGGACGTCGACAGGGGCAAGGCGGCGGCTCCGCAGCTGTCCGAGGCCGTCGCCGCGGCCGAGGCGGAGCTGGGCGAGACGGGCCGCGTGCTCATCAGGCCCAGCGGCACCGAGCCGATGATCAGGGTGATGGTCGAGGCCTCGTCGGAGGAGCAGGCCAGCAGGGTCGCCGGTCAGCTCGCCGACGTGGTCCGCACGGCCTGCGTCTGAGGGTTCTGCACGAAGAGAGGTACGGCACGCCGGTGCCGTACCTCTCTTTTCTTTCTGGGCACGCGGCCTATTCGTCGCCGGTCAGGGAGTAGGCGCGCAGGCGCTGGCCCGCCCACAGCACCCCGCCGACCGTGACGACGATCAGCGCGGGCACGGCGAAGCTCAGCTTCACGTCGGTCGCCAGGAACGGCGAGGAGCTGAGCTGGTCGGCGATCGAGCGAGCCCACTGCTGGACGGAGAACTGCCTGGCCCCCGGCACGAAGTTGCCGATCAGGCCCTCCCACACCAGCGCGTAGATGATCCCGATGGTGACCGCGTGCCTGGTGACGACGCCCAGCAGCAGGAAGAGCGCCGCGTAGGCGATCCCCCCGCACAGCGCGCCGACGGTGAAGCCGGTGGCGATGCCCGACTCTCCTCCGACCAGCAGCCAGGCCGCCACGAAGGTCGGCAGGGCGGCGAAGAGGGCCAGCAGCGAGGCGGCGACCGCGAACTTGGTCTGGGCGATGACGGGCCGAGAGATCGGCTTGGACAGCAGGTGCAGCACGGTGCCGTCGTCGATCTCCGGCGCGATGACCCCGGTGCCTGCTATCAGTCCGAGCAGCGGCAGCATGGTGCCGATGGCGAAGCTCTGCATGAGCGTGACGGCCGAGCGCTCGTCCGCGCTGCCGACCAGCCGCAGCAGCACCGCCAGGCCCACGAGGCCGAGCGGGAGCAGGATGAGCAGCAGGATGCGGCGGCGGCCGAGGACCGCGCGGTAGGTGATGCCCGCTACGACGCCGTTCACTACGAGCTCCTCGTGATCAGGTAGGCGAAGACGCTCTCCAGGTCCTCGTCGGCGGGGGAGACCTGGTGCAGGTGGACGCCCTCGTGACGGGCGACGCGCGGCAGCAGCCAGGCGAAGCGGCGGAACTCCGTCGCCTGGACCTCGAGGCCGTTGGGCGTGAGGGTGACGCCGCCCGCCGACCGGTCCACGATCAGTGCGGCGGCCAGCTTCCTGTCGTCGCTGGAGCGGATCCTGAACAGGTGCGGCCTGTCGGTCATCAGGCGGCGGATCTCGCGGAAGTCGCCGGAGGCGGCGTGCCGTCCCGCCACCACGACCTCGATGTGCTGGGCGACGCGCTCGACCTCCTCCAGGATGTGCGAGCTGAACAGGATGGTCTTGCCCGCGGTGCCCATGGACTTGATGAGGTCCATGAGGTGCATCCGCTGGCGTGGGTCCATGCCGTTGAAGGGCTCGTCGAGCAGGAGCACCTGGGGGTCGTGGACGAGGGCGGCGGCAACCTTGACGCGCTGCTTCATGCCCTTGGAGTAGGTCTCGACGCGGCGGTCGCGCGCGGGCTCCATCTCGACCATGGCCAGCGCCTTGGTGGCGGCGTCCTCGGGTGAGGGCAGGCCGTGGAGCTTGGCCGCCGACAGCACGAACTGCCAGCCGGTCAGGAAGCCGTAGACGCCCTCGCGCTCGGGCACCAGCCCGATGTGGCGGTAGATCTGGTGGTTCTTCCAGGTCGGCGTGCCGTCGAGGGTGACCGTGCCGCCCGAGGCGGCCAGGAAGCCCGCCATCATGTGCAGCAGCGTCGACTTGCCCGCGCCGTTGGGCCCGAGCAGCCCTGTGACGCCGGGGCCGATGGTCATGGAGATGTCGTTGACGGCCACGACGTTGCCGTACCAGCGTGAGACCTGGGATAGCTCGATCTTCACCGGGAGGCCGCCTTCCGGTAGCGGAGGATGAACGCCGTCAGGCTCAGGCCGAGCAGCGCGGCGAGCAGGAGCGCGGAGAAGACGCCCGCCGGGTAGGTGTAGCCGTTGGCGGGGGTGGTGCCGAACAGCCACGACTGCACCGAGTCGACCAGGAAGAACGGGTTGACCAGCCACGCCCACTGGGCCACGTCGGCGCGTCCCATCGACTCGAAGGTCGCGAACAGCACGGTCGAGACGGCGGAGGCGAGCAGGTAGACCGCGATGACCGAGGCGACGCCCAGGCCGCGGCGCGGGGTGAAGGAGGCCAGCGCGAGGCCGAAGGTCGACAGCAGCAGCGCCAGCAGCAGCGCGGTGACGAGCCCCGCGACGTACTCCTTGGTGTGCGGAGGGCCCGGCGGGTCGACCAGCAGCTCGCCCGCGTACATCACCGTCAGCGGCAGGGCGACCAGCGCGAACAGCGCGGTGGTCATCGCCACCACCTTGGCGGCGACGTAGTCGAGCGTCGAGACCGGCCGCGACAGGTACAGCGGGAGCACCTTGAAGCGCAGGTCGGGCGCGGTGATCGTGGGCGACTGCGACGCCAGGAAGATCGCGATCACGGCCTGCATGATGACCGGGTAGTTGGTGTAGCCGATGTCGTTGCGCCCGAGCATCGCCATCATCGCGATCGACACGACGGGCAGCAGCAGCATGGAGGCGGCCAGCAGGAACGGCATCAGCTTGCTGCGGGCCCTGCGGCCCAGGCCGAAGATGCTGCGCAGGTTCTGGGTGATCAGCGCGCGCACGGCGTGGGCGCGGCCCAGCCGAGGCCCCTCGTAGTGGCGGTAGCCGATGTCGTAGATCTCAGACACGGAACACGTCCTCGATTCGCTGCCTGCCCTGCTCGAGGCGGATGAGGCACAGGTCCAGGTCGCACACGGCGTCGCGGATGGTGTCGTAGGTCTCGGGGCCGTCGACCTGCACCAGCAGGCCGCGGCCGTGGGCGGTGACGGACTGCCCGAGCTCGGCCAGCCTGGCCGCCAGCGGCTCGGCGCCCTCCTCGACCTCGACGGTGAGGATCTGGGTGCTCTGGGTGAACTCGGTGATGGCGCTGGAGCGCAGCAGACGGCCGCCGTCGATGACGATGACGTGGTCGCAGACGCGTTCGAGCTCGCCGAGCAGGTGGGAGGTGACCAGGACGCTGATGCCGAACTCGGTGCCGATGCGCCTGATCAGCGTGAGCATCTCGTCGCGGCCCTGCGGGTCGAGGCCGTTGGTCGGCTCGTCGAGGAAGACCAGCTGCGGGTCGTGGACGAGCGCCTGCGCGAGCTTGACGCGCTGCTTCATGCCGGTGGAGTAGCCGCCGATGGCGCGGTAGCGCTCCTCGTACAGGCCGACGTGGCGCAGCACGTCGGCGGCGCGCTCGCGGGCGGCGGTGCGCGGCAGCCCGGAGATCTGCGCGAGGTGGACGACCAGCTCGGTCGCGGACACGTCGGGCGGCAGGCAGTCGTGCTCGGGCATGTAGCCGACGAGAGCGCGGATCTGCGGGCCCTGGGTGACGACGTCGAGGCCGAACACCTCAGCCCTGCCCGCGGTCTGGGGCAGGAGGCCGAGCAGGATCTTGATCAGCGTGGACTTGCCCGCTCCGTTGGCGCCCACGAGGCCGGTGACGCCCGCTTCGACCGTGACGGAGAGCTGGTCCAGCGCGGTCACCGTGGGGAAGCGTTGGGTCAGCCCCTCGGTCGCGAGGATGTGCATGATCCGGACACTACCCGCGAAGCCCGCCCTGCGGCCTCGTTCGAGCGGACGAACCGCGGCTCATCCCCTGGGGCCAGATCGTGCGCTGGAGGTACAGCACGGCCGTGCCGGAGATGACCATGCCCGCGATGTTGACGAACAGTTGCAGCGCCGACCCGCCCACCTCCGGCCAGTCGCCGAGGGCCATCGCGACGGCGGCGTATCCGGCGGCGGGGATGGTGGTGACCGAGATGAAGACGCCGACCAGGGCGGAGGACTTGCCCGCGGTGACGGACAGCACGCCGGCCGCGCCCGCGAGCAGCGCGACGATGAAGGACCACCTGTCGGGCTTGACGATGAACTGGACCTCTTCGTGGCCGATGTCGAGGGAGTCGTGGTCGATCCAGCCGAAGCCCCTCGAGACCAGCGCGCACGCGAAGGTGATCGCGATCCCCACGGCGAAACCGATCGCGAGGATCCTGAGCGCCCTGCCGACCAGACGGAAGCGGCCGGTCAGCAGGCCGAAGCAGGCGGCCGCGATCGCGCCGAACTCGGGCCCGAGGACCATCGCGCCGACGATCAGCACCAGGGAGTTGGTGACGACGCCGATGCCGGCGAGCTGGGTGGCGATGGCGATGAAGGCGAGGTAGGCCCAGGTGAGGCGCAGGTCGTCATCGACGCGCTGGGCCAGCTCGGCCCACACCACGGCGTCGTCGCCGTCGCCGGGGGCCTGCTCCTCCGCCTCGGCGGCGGCCTGCGAGATCGACAGGTCGATGTGCTCGACCGCGATCGAGCCCTCGTGCTCCAGCCACCTGACCCTGTCGATGACCTCGTTGGCGGCCTCGCGCGCCATGTCGCAGAAGATCAGGTCGCCGCGCGGCTCGCGCGCCGCGCCCTCGACGACGGCGATGTTGGTCACGCCTGTGCAGTCCTCGAGGACACTGACGACTTCGTCCGTGCGGGCCGAGGGACTGATGAGTCGCAGATGGAGCACGCCGCCCATTGTCGTCTATTCGTTTTTGACCGCGCGTTGACGGGGGCCCTGCAGGCTGCCCTCCATGACGATCTGCTGTCACGAGGAGGGCGAGCCGTGCTGGTTCGCCGACATCGACGATCTCGGGTGCCACGGCCGGTTCGCGGCCTTCGTGGCGGAGGAGCTGGAGCTGGTCAGGTACGGCGCAGCCGTACCCGCCTGATGGCGTGGTCGGGGCCCTTCTGCAGCACGAGGCCCGCGCGTCCCCTGGTGGGCAGGATGTTGTCGACGAGGTTGCGCTCGTTGATGTCGCGCCAGACGTTCTTGGCGAAGGCGGTGGCCTGCTCCTCAGAGAGTTCGGCGATGTGCTTGAAGTACGACTTGGGGTCCTCGAAGGCGGTACGGCGCAGCTGGTGGAAGCGGTGGACGTACCAGTTGCGGATGTCCTCCACCTTGGCGTCCACGTAAATGGAGAAGTCGAAGTAGTCGTTGACCGCGAGGGCGGTGGGCGGGGCGGGCTGCAGGACGTTCAGCCCCTCGATGATGAGGATGTCGGGCTTCTTCACGACCTGGGTCGCGCCGGGGACGATGTCGTACTCCAGGTGGGAGTAGATGGGCGCGTGCACCTCGGCGCCGCCCGCCTTGACCTCGGCCACGAACCGCACCAGCGCCCGCCTGTCGTAGCTCTCGGGGAAGCCCTTGCGGTGCATGATGCCCTTGGCCTCCAGCACCTCGTTGGGGTAGAGGAAGCTGTCGGTGGTGATCAGCGCGACGTTCGGGTGCTCGGGCCACCTGGTCAGCAGGGTCCTGAGCAGTCGCGCCGTGGTCGACTTGCCGACCGCGACGCTGCCCGCGATGCCCAGGATGTACGGCACGCGCTCCCCGTCGTTGCCGAGGAAGGCGCTCAGCACGCTGCTGCGCTGCTTGGACCCGGTGAAGTGGAGGTTCAGCAATCGGGTCAACGGGAGGTAGATGTCGGTGACCTCGGCCAGGTCGATCGGATCGTCGACGCCACGGAGGTCTTCCAGCTCGTCTGCGGTGAGAGTCAAGGGCGTGTTCTTGCGGAGCTCGCTCCACTGCTCCCTGCTCAGTTCCACGTAGCCGTTGTTCACCCTGAAAGCCTATTGACCGCGCAAGAGTGCATGGAGGCGGGGCATGCTCTCGGCCATGACCCGGTCATGCACAGCCTGTGGATAAACACATGGGATTACCGATGCGAGGAAGTGGGTACCCCTCTGCGCCCTCCCCGCCTTGGCGATTTCTGACATATGGCCATTTGGTGGCATGGGATTAACGTGACGTGAACGTCGCCAGGGAGGGCTGATGGATCGTCGCCGTTTTCTCGCAGGAGCCGTTGCCGCAGGCGTGGCGGGGCCGTTCACCGGGGCCGCCAGCGCCGCGGTCAACGGAGGGCCGCGGCCGGGGGCGGGCTACGGCCCGCTCAAGCCGGTGCAGGACCACAGGGACGGACAGGTCAGGCTCCACCTGCCCGACGGGTTCGGCTACCGCTCGTTCAACCCGGCGGGAGAGGCGTTCACCGACGGATCGCCGACGCCGGGACGCCACGACGGGATGGCCGCCTTCCGCGGTCCGGGAGGGACGACCATCCTGGTGCGCAACCACGAGGTCAACGGGCCCGTGGGGGCGTTCGGCGACCCGTCCACGGCCTACGATCCCGCGGCGGGGGGCGGTACGGCGACGCTCCAGGTCACCAAGGACGGCCGGGTGCTGCGCAGCGGCCCCTCGCTCAACGGCACGCAGATGAACTGCTCGGGCGGCCCGATGCCGTGGGGTTCATGGGTGACGTGCGAGGAGACCGTCAACGGGCCCGACGTGGGCAACGACTTCTCCGGCGGGGACAACACCAAGCTGCGCGAGAAGCACGGCTACATCTTCGAGGTCCCGATCGACGCGGCCGCGAGCGCGCGCCCCATCAGGTCGGCGGGCAGGTTCGCACACGAGTCGGCGGCCTTCGACCCGCTGAGCGGGGCCATCTACCTGACCGAGGACAACTTCGCGTTCGCGTCGGGCTTCTACAGGTACCTGCCGCCGAGCAACCCGCTCAGGAGCGGCAGGATCGACGACGGCGGGCGGCTGCAGATGCTGGCGGTCAGGGGAGCGCCGAACAAGGACCTGTCCGCCGGCCAGCCCGCGGGAGCCTCGTACGACGTGACGTGGGTGGACATCGACGACCCCGACCCGGCCTTCACCGGCACGCCCTCCAACGAGGTGGCCATCCAGGCCGTCGGCAAGCAGGGGCGCGACCAGGGAGCGGCGCTCTTCTCCAGGCTGGAGGGCGCGGTCCACCACCACGGGGTGATCTACTTCGTCTCCACCCAGGGCGGGGCCACGGCCACGGGGGACACCCCGCCGGCGGGGTTCGGCAAGGGCCGCGGGCAGGTGTGGGCGTACGAGACGTGGAGCAAGCGGCTGCGGCTGGTCTACGAGTCGCCAGGCTCGATGGTGCTCGACCTGCCCGACAACATCACCACCAGCCCGAAGGGCGCGCTGGTGCTGTGCGAGGACGGCGGAGACGGCAACTACCTGCGCGGACTGACCAGGCGAGGGGAGATCTTCGACTTCGCGCGGCTCGAACCGGTGGCGGGCGACTCGGGCGCGGAGTTCGCGGGCTCCACCTTCGGCCCCGGCGGGCGCACGCTGTACGTCAACATCCAGTCCGGCAAGGGCCTGTCGTTCGCCATCTGGGGGCCGTGGCACCGAGGCGGCTTCTAGCCCTGGCTACGCTGGGTGGATGATTCTGGGCATCGGGGTGGACGTGGTCGATGTGGCCAGGTTCGAGGCGACCATGGCGCGCACGCCGGGGCTCCGCTCGCGGCTGTTCACCGAGGGCGAGCGGACGCTCGGCACCCAGTCGCTCGCGGCCAGGTTCGCGGCCAAGGAGGCGGTCGCCAAGGCGCTCGGCGCGCCGCCCGGTCTCAGCCACCTCGACGCCGAGGTCCGCACAGGCGAGCACGGCAAACCCGAGCTGCACATCAGCGGCCAGGCCGCCGAGGTGGCCTACGGGCTCGGGGTGAAGCGCTGGCACCTCTCGCTCAGCCACGACGGGGGCATCGCGCTGGCCTACGTGATCGCCGAAGGTTAGTTTCGGATCATGCGCACCGCCTACACCGCCGACCAGATCAGGGCCGCCGAGCTGACGCTGATGGCCACGCTGCCCGAGGGCGCGCTCATGCAGCGCGCCGCCACCGGCCTGGCCGTCGTCTGCGCGGGCCTGCTCGGCAGGGTGTACGGCTCGCGCGTGCTCGTCCTCGTCGGCAGCGGCGACAACGGCGGCGACGCCCTCCACGCGGGCGCATGGCTCGCCAGGAGGGGCGCGCGGGTCGAGGCGCTGCTCGCGGGCTCCAAGACGCACGAGGAGGGACTGGCGGCCTTCCTGCGGGCGGGAGGGCGCGTCGCCGAGGACATGGGCGAGGCCGACCTCATCGTCGACGGGCTGGTGGGCATCGGCGCCACGGGGGCGCTGCGCGAGCCGTACGCGTCGCTGGCGAACAGGGCGAACGCCGCGCAGGCGCTGGTCGTCGCGGTGGACGTGCCCAGCGGCGTGGACGCGAGCACGGGCCGCGTCGCGGGGACGGCCGTGCAGGCGCATCTGACGGTGACGATGGGCGCGGTCAAGACCGGCCTGCTCGTCGATCCAGGCGCCTCGTACGTCGGCGCGCTCGAACTCGTCGACATCGGCCTCGGCCCCCACCTGCCCGACCCCGACGTGGCGGCGATGACCGCCGAGGACGTCGACGACCTGCTGCCTCGGCCCGGCGCGGAGTCGGACAAGTACCGCAGGGGCGTGGTCGGCGTCGCGGCGGGCAGCGACCGCTACACCGGCGCGGCCGTCCTCGCGGTCGGCGGAGCGCTGCGGGCGGGCGCGGGGATGGTCCGCTACGTGGGTACGGCGCCGCCCGTGCACCAGGTGCGGGCCAGCTGGCCCGAGGCGGTGATCACGCAGCTGGAGACCCCCTCGCTCGAGAGCGTCGGACGGGTCCAGGCGTGGGTGGTCGGTCCGGGGCTCGGCACCGACGACTGGGCGCACGAGCTGGTCGCCAGGGTGCTGGCCACCGACGTGCCGGTGCTGGTGGACGCCGACGCGCTGACGATCGTGGCGAGGGAGAAGGGGCTGCTGCGCCGTACCGCGCCGGTGCTCATCACCCCGCACGCGGGCGAGCTCTCGCGGCTGCTCGGGGTGCCCGCCGACAGGGTGGCGGGGGCGCGGCTCGAGCACGCCCGCAGGGCGGTGGCGGAGCTGGGCGTGACGGTGCTGCTCAAGGGGTCGACGACGGTGGTCGCCGAGCAGGACAGGCCGGTCAGGGTCAACCCGACGGGCACGCCGTGGCTGGCCACGGGCGGCACGGGCGACGTGCTGTCGGGCGTGGGAGGAACGTTGCTGGCGGGAGGGCTCGGCGCCTGCGACGCCGGGGCCTGCGCCGCCTTCCTGCACGGACTGGCGGGCCGCATGGCGGCCGACGGCGCGCCGCTGACCGCCGCCGACGTCGCGGCCGCGATCCCCCTCGCGATGCGGTCACTGAGAGGCGAATCACGCTCAGGCGGTCGGCGGAGCTGACAAACTGGAAACATGAGCTTCCGTGAGGCGACGCCCGCGCAGGCGCGGGTCGACCTGAGCGCCATCAGGCACAACGTCGGGCTGCTCAAGGAGCGGGCGGACGGCGCCGAGCTGATGGGCGCGGTCAAGGCCGACGCCTACGGACACGGCCTGGTCGCCACCTCCATGGCGGTCGTGCAGGGCGGGGCGAGCAGGCTCGGCACCGCCTACATCAGGGAAGGGCTGGCGCTGCGCGCGGCGGGCGTGACCGTCCCGATCCTGTCGTGGATCCTGACGCCGGGCGAGCCCCTCGACGAGGCGCTCGAGGCGGGCATCGAGCTGTCGGCCTCCGACGAGGGCAGGCTGGTGGAGATCGCCGCCGCGGCCCGCCGTACGGGCAAGACGGCCATGGTCCACCTCGAGGCCGACACGGGCATGAGCAGGGGCGGCGCGCCCCTGGCCGCATGGCCTGGGCTGCTGCGCGAGGCGGCGCGGCTGCAGGCCGAGGGCGCGGTCGAGGTCGTCGGCCTGTGGTCCCACCTCGCCTGCGCGGACCTGCCCGGGCACACCTCCATCGACCTGCAGATCGACGCCTACGAGAGCGCGCTGAAGCTGGCCGAGCAGGCGGGTGTCGCGGGCTCCCAGGTGATCAGGCACCTCGCCAACTCCGCGGCGATCCTGACCCTGCCACGCACCCACTACGACCTCGTACGGCCAGGCATCGCCATGTACGGCCTGAGCCCCATCCCCGAGCAGGGCGACTTCGGCCTGCGCCCCGCGATGACGCTGGCCGCCAGGATCGCGCTGGCCAAGCGGGTGCCCGAGGGCGTGGGCGTCTCCTACGGCCACCTCTACACCACGACCGAGGAGACCACGCTCGGCCTGGTCCCTCTCGGCTACGCCGACGGCATCTTCAGGAGCGCCACGGGACGGGTCGAGGTCATGGCCGGAGGCCGGCGCCTACCCGTCGTCGGCAGGATCTGCATGGACCAGTTCATGATCGACGTGGGTGGCGCCCCCCTGGCCGACGGCGACGAGGTCGTCCTGTTCGGTCCTGGAACGGGCGGCGAACCGACCTGTCAGGAGTGGGCCGACATCCTCGGCACCATCACGCATGAGATCGTGACGAGGCTCGGCGCGCGCGTGCCGAGGGTGTACCAGGGGGTGGAGGCATGACGACCACGACACGGCGGAAGGTCGGCATCGCGAGCGCGATCGTCGGCGCCGCCTCGGCGGGTGTCGCGGCGGCCGCGCTGGCCAAGCGCTACGCGGTCGGCCGCATCAGGCTGCGGCCCGATCCCGAGGCCGACGAGCCCTTCGGCGAGCTGAGGGGCAGGGAGCGCACGCTCATCACCTCCGACGAGGTGGCGCTGCACATCGAGATCGACGGCCCCGAAGACGCCCCCGTCACGATCGTCTTCTGCCACGGCTACACGCACACCCTCGACTCCTGGCACTACCAGCGGCGCGACCTGCGCGAGGACTACCGCATCCTGCTGTGGGACCAGCGCTCCCACGGCCTTTCGCAGCGCGGAGGCGAGCAGGACAGCTCGATAGAACGGCTGGGCGAGGACCTCTACGAGGTGCTGGAGACCTTCGTGCAGGGTCCGTGCGTGCTGGTCGGCCACTCGATGGGCGGCATGACCATCATGGCGCTGGCCGACAGCCATCCCGAGCTGTTCGGCGACAGGATCCGCGGCGTCGCGCTCATCGCGACCAGCGCGGGCAAGCTCGCCGAGATCACCCTCGGCCTGCCCGCGCTGGTGGCCAAGGGGCTGCACAAGGTGGCCCCCGCCACGGTCTCCGTGCTCGGCAGGGGCGGCTCCCTGGTCGACAAGACCCGCCACGTGGGCAACGACGTGGCCTTCCTGGTGCTGCGCCACTTCGGCTTCGGCGACTCCAGGAACGTCAGCCCGACCGTGGTCGACTTCGTGGAGTCCATGATCCGCTCCACGCCGACCGAGGTGATCGCCGACTTCTACCCCGCGCTGATGAACCACGACAAGCTGTCCGCGCTCGGGGTCCTCGACGGGGTGCCGACCGCGATCATGGTCGGGGAGAAAGACTGGCTGACGCCGCCCGAGCACAGCAGGGCGATCGCGGCGGCGCTGCCGAAGGCTCAACTCACCGAGGTGCCCGAGACCTCGCACCTGATCCAGCTCGAACGTCCAGGCGTGGTCAACGAGGCCCTGCGCGACCTGGTGAAGAGGGTGGAACTGTGACTGCCGCCGCCACGACCGAGGACATGCGCGCGCTGGGCGTACGGCTGGCCGCCAGGCTCAGGGGCGGCGACCTGGTCATCCTGTCGGGCCCGCTGGGCGCGGGGAAGACCACGCTGGTCCAGGGCATCGCCGAGGGGCTCAAGGTGCGGGGCCCCATCACCTCGCCCACCTTCGTCATCGCCCGCGTCCACCCGTCGCTGGTCGACGGGCCTGCGCTGGTGCACGTCGACGCCTACAGACTCGGCGGCGACCTCGAGGTCGACGATCTCGACCTCGACGCCTCGCTTGAGGAGTCGGTGACGGTCGTCGAGTGGGGCGAGGGTCTGGTGGAGGGCCTGTCGGACGAAAGACTCGAGATTCACATCACCCGGTCGGGCGGCGACGACGACGAGGCGCGCTCGGTCACCCTGCGCGGAGTGGGTCCTCGTTGGGCCGACACGCCGTCTGATCCCGTCTAACGCCAAAACTCCGGCAACCCCAGGACAAGACTGAGATCATTTGGTCATGGGTTCACCCAGATTTTCTGGGTATCAGGTGGGGTGCAGCATCCAATTCGGGTGGATGCTGATGGATATCGGCGAAGTGGGGTGCGGCGGTGCTCACGGTCAGGCGAGTCGCGTACGCGGGGGCCTTCCTCTTGTTAGGAGTGGCGGGGTGCTCGGCGCAGGCGCAGACCGGCACGCCGTCCGGCACAGCGACCACGACGGCGACGGCGACGGGCACGGCGACGGCCACCGCGACGGCGACGGCGACCGCTACGACGACGACCAGGCAGAACATCGATGTCAGGCTCAACCCCGACAGGGTGACGGCCGGTGACAACTCCACGGTGTGGATCCTGGCCAACTGCCCCGTGCCGACCGGTGGCCCCGAGCACAGCGGCACCGCCACCTCCAAGGCCTTCCTCGCGGCGGTCACGCTGGACCCCGTGCCGCCGCCCACCCCGACCGCCACCCCCACCACGACCGCCACGCCGGCCCCCGTTCCATGGGTGCGCGGTGACGCCCAGGTCTCCAGCACCATGAAGCGCGGCAACTACGCGGTGAGCGTCAAGTGCGACGGCACCAACGACACGGGCAGGGCCACCCTGCGCGTCGTCGCGGCAGGGCCCACGGCCACGCCCACCTCGACCAGGACCGTCGTGCCCACCAAGGCGCCGGGAGCCGGCGGCGGTGGCACGTTCGCCAAGGGCGCCGAGGACGAGTCGGGCGTTCCGTTCGGCCCCGCGGGGGTGCTGCTGGGCCTGGCCCTGGCCGGGGGGATCGGCCTGGCGCTGCGGCGCCGCCGTAGCTAGACATGGCTCGGATGTCACGGGTGGTCCTCGCGGGGGCCGCCACAGGTCTCGTGCTCGTCGCCTTCGGCAGGACGCTGCAGGTGCGGGAGGAGGCCACGCCGGCCTCCGTCGTGCCGGAGAGCATCGACATCCCCGCCATCGACCTCGACGCGCCGCTGATGAAGCTCGGGCTGACCAAGAACGGGGAGGTGGAGCTCCCGCCGTACGAGAAGCCCAAGCTGGCGGGGTGGTTCAAGCACAGCGCGGTGCCGGGGGAGAAGGGCGCCTCGGTGATCATCGGGCACGTCGACACCAAGACGGCGCCCGCGGTCTTCTACAAGCTGAGGCAGCTGCGCAGAGGGCAGGTCGTCAAAGTGACGCGCAGCGACGGCAAAGTGGCCGAGTACCGGGTCGAGTCGGTGGAGCAGGTCAACAAGGAGCGCTTCCCCGCCCAGCGGGTCTACACCGAGTCGGGACTGCGGCTCGTGACCTGCGGAGGGATCTTCGACTACGCCAGGCACGAGTACCAGGACAACGTCATCGTCTACGCGTCGCCTATCAAGCTGGCCTGAGAGCCGCCATGATGGGCGGATGGACGACGAGATCAATCCGCCCGCCGCAGGGGTGCGCCTCCCCTGGCAGGACGTACCAGAGGCCCTGCGCCTCCAGATCGCCGGCTTCCTCGGCGGTCGCGTGGTCGAGGCGGTCACCCAGACGGGCGGTTTCTCTCCCGCGGCGGCCGTACGGCTGCGCACCGAGCACGGCAGACGCGCCTTCGTGAAGGCGTGCGGCAGCTCGCCCAACCCCGACTCCATCAGGGCCTACCGATGGGAGGCCGCGATCGCCGCGAGCCTGCCCGCCGACGTGCCCGCGCCGAGGCTGCTCACCTCCTTCGACACCGGCGACTGGGTGGCGCTGGTCTTCGAGGACATCGAGGGGCGTCCGCCCGCGATGCCGTGGCGCGACGACGAGCTGCGACGCGTAGTCGACGCGGTCGGCAAACTGTCGGCCAGGCTCACCCCCTCGCCCGTCGAGGCGCCGATGTTCGCCGAGAGACACAAGGACGCCTTCACCGGATGGCGGCGGCTGCTCAAGGAGGACACGACCGGCCTCGACCCGTGGGCGCTGCGCCACCTGGACGCGCTGGCCGAGCTGGAGTCGGGCTGGGCGGAGGCGGCCGAGGGCGACACGCTCGTGCACGCCGACCTCAGGGCCGACAACCTCCTGCTCACCGAGGACCAGGTGTACGTCGTGGACTGGCCGTGGGCGTGCGTCGGAGCCCCGTGGATCGACATCATGGCCATGCTGCCCTCGGTGCGCATGCAGGGAGGGCCGCCGCCGCAGGACCTCTTCGACTCTCCCGACCCCGCCGTGACCGCCGTGCTCGCCGGGCTGACCGGCTTCTTCGTCTGGAACGGCCGTCAGCCCGACCCGCCGGGGCTGCCCACGGTCAGGGCCTTCCAGCGGGCGCAGGGCGTGGTCGCGCTGGAGTGGTTGCGCCACCGAACGGGTTGGTCGTAGTCAGGCAGCACCCGCCGCGACGCACTAGGCTAAATATTCGTGCTGGTCCTGGCCTTTGATACCGCAACCCCCGCCGTCACCGCCGCGCTGCACGACGGCGCCTCGGTGCTCGCAGAGTCGACGGTGCTCGACGCCCGCCGCCACGGTGAGCTGCTCATTCCCACCATCGAGAAGGTCCTGAGCGAGGCGGGCGCCGCACTGCGCGACGTCACCGCGATCGTGGCGGGCTCAGGCCCCGGCCCCTACACGGGGCTGCGGGTCGGCCTGATGACCGCGCAGGCGCTGTCGACCGCCGTGGGCGCGCCCGCGTACGGCATCTGCAGTCTCGACGCCGTCGCCTACGGCAGCGGGCTCACGCAGGAGTTCCTCGTGGCCACCGACGCCAGGCGCAAGGAGGTCTTCTGGGCCCGCTACGCCGACCTGCGCAACAGGCTGGCGGGGCCGTTCGTCGACAGGCCCGCCGACGTGCCCGTGGAGGGGCTGGCGGTCGTCGGGGCGGGGGCGGGGCTCTACCCCGACTTCCTCGGCGAGACGGACGCGCCGCCGTACCCCTATGGCGGGTTCATGGCCGCGCTGGCCGCCGAGCGGCTGGCGGCGGGCGTCGCGCTGGACGAGCCCAGGCCGATCTACCTGCGCAGGCCCGACGCGGTGGTGCCGAAGCCACCGAAAAAGGTGACGGCGTGAAGCTCAGGCAGATGACCGAGGCCGACCTGCCCGCGGTCATGGCGATCGAGCGGGCGACCTTCCCCCTCGACGCGTGGAGCGAGGGCATGCTCCGCGGAGAGCTGGCCGACCAGCCGCGCACCAGGCACTACGTCGTCGCGGTCGAGGACGAGCAGATCATCGGTTACGCGGGGCTGGCCGTGGCCGCCGACCAGGCCGACGTGCAGACGATCGCGGTGCTGGCCGATCGCCAGAGCAAGGGCACCGGCAGCGCGTTGCTCACCGATCTGCTGGCGGAGGCGCGAAGGAGGGGAGCCGTGGAGATCTTCCTCGAGGTCCGCTCCGACAACCCGCGGGCCAGGTCGGTCTACGAACGGTTCGGATTCGAGGAGATCGGGGTGCGCCGCCGCTACTACGACGACGGCACCGACGCGATCATGATGAAGAGGAAGCTGGATGGCTGACGAACCCCTGGTCCTTGGCATCGAGACGTCCTGTGACGAGACCGGCATCGGCATCGTCAGAGGTCACACGCTGCTGGCCAACACCATCGCCTCCAGCATGGAAGAGCACGCCAGGTTCGGCGGCGTGGTCCCCGAGGTCGCCTCGAGGGCGCACCTCGAGGCGATGACGCCGACCATCGAGGCCGCGCTGGCCGGCGCGGGGGTGAAGTTCTCCGACGTCGACGCGATCGCCGTCACCGCGGGCCCAGGCCTGGCGGGCGCGCTGCTGGTGGGCGTCGCCGCGGCGAAGGCCTACTCGCTGGGGCTCGGGGTGCCGCTCTACGGCGTCAACCACCTGGCCGCGCACGTCGCCGTCGACCAGCTCGAACACGGCCCGCTGCCCAGGCCCTGCATCGCGCTGCTGGTCTCGGGCGGTCACTCCTCGCTGCTGCTGGTGCCCGACGTGGCCGAGGAGGTCATCTCGCTCGGCTCCACGGTCGACGACGCGGCGGGCGAGGCCTTCGACAAGGTGGCCAGGGTCCTCGGGCTGCCCTTCCCCGGCGGTCCGTACATCGACAAAGCCGCCGTCTCCGGCAACGGCACGGCGATCGCCTTCCCGCGCGGCAAGATCGACGACGGCACCTTCGACTTCTCCTTCTCCGGGCTCAAGACGGCCGTGGCGCGCTGGGTGGAGGCGCGGGAGGCGTCGGGCGAGTCGATCCACGTCCCCGACGTCGCCGCCTCCTTCCAGGAGGCCGTCGTGGACGTCCTGACCCGCAAGGCGCTGCAGGCGTGCAAGCGATACGACGTGCACGACCTGCTCATCGGCGGAGGCGTGGCGGCCAACTCGCGGCTGCGGGCGCTGGCGCAGGAGCGCTGCGACAAGGCGGGGGTACGGCTGCGCGTGCCGCGCCCTGGGCTGTGCACCGACAACGGCGCGATGGTGGCGACGCTCGGCTCCGACCTGGTCGCGGCGGGCGTGGCCCCCTCGTCACTGGAGATCCCCGCCGACTCCTCGTTGCCGATCACCACGGTGCACGTCTGAGGCGGCTCGCCAGGCGGCGTCGGGCGACAGGCCCTGACCCGGTGGCCGCGGAGGAACCGGAGAGCGGACTGCGGTGGCGCTCTAGAGGGTGACCACCGTGCCCGACAGGCGGGCACGCTCCGCGGCCCAGACGACGCGATGCGTGGCCAGGCTCGACGCGGCGTCGGAGCGCAGCAGGCTCGGGTCGCCGGTGGAGACGGCGGCGAGGAAGGCGTCGGTGAGACCCGCGTCGCCGCCGCCGTGCCCCTCGGCAGCCGAAGGGCCGGCGATCACGTGGGTGTCGACGAGCTCCTCGCTGCCGTCTCTGAAGTCGACCACGCGCAGCACGCGGCCGTCTCCCTCGATGTGCCCGTGCGTGCCGAACAGGCGGGTCCTGCGGTGGTCCATGGGGGTGAACGCGCTCATCGTGAACGAGCAGGTCGCGCCGTCCGCGAACTCCATCGTGACCTCCTGGTGGTCGACGACGTCGTTGTCGGTGGCGTAGACGCAGCGTCCGTAGGGCCCGGTGCGCAACGCCTCCAGGACCTCCTCCTCGGTACGGCCCGCGGTGACCGCCGACAGCGGCCAGAACTCCCGAGCGGGATCACCCAGGCAGCCGAGATAGAGGCGGGGAGCCGAGTACGGGCAGCTGGGCTCGAGCGGGCAGTCGAGGCAGCGGTCCGCCGCGTGCTCGGGCCTCTCCTCGGCCCTGAAATGGC
This sequence comes from Nonomuraea roseola, assembly GCF_039535395.1. Taxonomy (NCBI): domain Bacteria; kingdom Bacillati; phylum Actinomycetota; class Actinomycetes; order Streptosporangiales; family Streptosporangiaceae; genus Nonomuraea; species Nonomuraea roseola. The sequence continues at coordinate 1,761,326 of NZ_BAAAXC010000015.1, read as the reverse complement.
TGAGGCCGCCGAACGAGGCGACCCTGGAGGGCCCTGCGCCGAAGAGATAGATCAGCCAGTCGATGTCGTGGCACGACTTGGCCAGCAGCATCGGCGCCGAGGTGTCCTCGCGCCGCCAGTTGCCGCGCACGAAGGAGTGGGCCTGGTGCCACCAGCCGACGGGCTCGAGGTGCTGGACGTTGACCAGCCGCCCGATGCGCCCCTCGTCGAGGAGGTCCTTCAGCGTCTGCGTGTAGGGCGTGTAGCGCAGGACGTGGCAGACGGCCAGCATGATCCCGTTACGGTCGGCGGCGTCGGCGATCATGACGGACTCGCGCTCGCTGGCCGCCATCGGTTTCTCCAGGAGAACGTGATAACCCTGGTCCGCCAGCGCCACGGCGGGCTCGGCGTGCAGCTGGTCCTGGGTCGTGATGAAGGCCGCGTCGGCGCGCCTCCCCGCGGCCGCCAGGTCCTTCCAGTCGGCGTGGACGAGGTCGGGAGAGATCCCGAACTCCGTCGCGAAGGCGGCCCTGCGCTGCGGATCCGGCTCGGCCACCGCCACCACGCGCCCCGCGCCCGTGGCGTGCGCCCTGCGGGCGTAGGTGAGCCCTCGCAGCCCCGCGCCGACGACGGCGAGCGTCACTCCAGCCATGTGACCTTCCCTTGGGATGATTACCATGGAATCCATCATTATTCTGCGAGGAGGCGGAGGCAAGATGGATCTGCTGCGCCTGCGCCAGCTCAACGCCCTCGCCGTGATCGGTGTGCTGCGCGGTGAGCAGCCGCTCACGCTCACCGACGTGGCCGGGCGGACCGGCCTGTCGAGGGCGTCCGCCGAGGACGTCGTACGGGAGCTGATGGGCAAGGGCTGGGTGGCCGAGGCCGCGCCCGTCGCGGGCGGCGTGGGCAGACCGGCCCGCCGCTACAGGTTCAGGGCCGACGCGGGCAGGGTCGTGGGCGTCGACATCGGCGGTCACAAGGTGCTCGCGATGCTCGCCGACCTCGACGGGAGCGTGGAGCGCCGCGTCAGGGTCTCCGTCACGCCGGAGATGGGCAGGACCGAGCGCCTGGCCGCCGTGGCCGAGGCGATCACGGCCTGCCTCCAGGGCGCGCCCGAGGTGTGGGCCGCGGGCGTGGCCACCACCGGCCTGGTCGACGGCGCGGGGCGGGTCATGTTCTCCGACGCGCTGCCCGAGTGGACGGGGCTCGACCTGGCCGCGCACGTCGGCGGCCTGCTGCCGTGCCCCGTGCGGGTGGAGAACGACAGCAAGCTCGCCGCCCTCGCCGAGTGCTGGACGGGCGTGGCCAGGCACGCCAGGGACATGGTCTTCCTGCTGGCAGGGCTGCGCACGGGTACGGGCCTGATCATCGACGGCAAGCTGCACAAGGGGTTCGGCAACGCGGCGGGGTCGATCGGCTCGCTGCCGGCGGTGGGCTGGATCCGGGCGCAGGAGCACCTGCGCTCGGTGGAGGGCGAGGCCCGCGACGTCTTCGCCGCGGCGCGCAGGGGTGAGAGGGACGCGGTCGCGGCCGTCAGGCGCTACGTGAAGGACCTCGCGCTCGGCGCCTCCGCGCTGGTGCTGACGCTCGACCCCGAGGTGGTCGTGGTCGGCGGCGGCTTCTCCCGCTCGGCCGACGTGCTGGTCGAGCCGTTGCGCAGGGAGCTCGACAGGTGGTGCCTGCGTACCCCCGAGGTCAGGATGTCGACGCTGGGCGACGAGGGCGTGGCCCTCGGGGCGGTACGGCTGGCCCTCGATCACGTGGAGGAGCACGTGCTCGACGTGCGCGGCTCCCCGGCCGGCGCAGGCCGCTCGGCGGGATCGCCGTAGCGTCCCCGCCGAGCGTCGCGGCTAGTCCTTCGTGTTGCGGCTCGGGCGCAGGAGCGCCTCGGCCAGGGCGAGCATGGTCTCCTCCAACGCGCCGAGGCGCTTGGTGAGGTCGGTGGTGGCGGGCTCGACGATGCCGGTGACGCTCTCGGCCAGCTCGGCGCGGTCGGGGCGGGCCGTGACGGCGTCGGTGAGCGCGGCCGCCGCGGCGGTCAGGCGCTCGTCGATGGCGTCGAGGCGCTTGACGTGCTCGATCGTCTGGGTGTCGAGCAGCTCTCCGACGCGCTCGCTGATGCTCAGCGTGACGGGCAGCTGGCCGACGCGCTGGTTGACGGCCTCCACCCGGTCGTCGATGGCCTCGAGGTGCTCGCTGGCCTTGTCGGCGGTGGTGGACATGCCGGTGAGCGTGGCGTCGAGGCCGTCGAAACGGGTGACGACGCGCTCCTCGACCTCCGACAGGCGCTCGTCGATCGTGTCGAGGTGGATGCCCAGGTCGTTGAAGCGGCCCTCGACCCTGGTGGCGGTCTCGCCGAGCTGGTTGCCCGTGCCGGCCATGCGCTCGTCGAGCGCGGTGAAGCGGCCGTCGATGCGCCCGTCGAGCCCGTCGAAGCGGTCGTCGTGCCGGCCGAGGTGGCCGTCGACGGCGCCGAGCCGCTGGTCGACGCCTGCCAGGCGGGAGTCGAGCCCGCCGAGGCGGCCGTCGACGCCGTCGAGACGGGTGTCGATGTCGGCCAGGCACCCGTCGGCCGTCTCGATGCGGCCGTCGACGCTGGTGAGCCTGGTGTCGACGGCGATGAGGCGGCCGTCGACCCTGTCGACCCTGCCGTCGAGGCCGTCGATCCTGCCCGCCAGGCGGCTCTCGGCGTCGTCGACCTTGGCGCCGACCTCCTCGATCGAGGCCGACAGCAGCTCGGTGGAGGCGGTCATGGCCTCGTCGACCGTCTTGAACTTGGCCTCGACGGCACCGGGCAGGGCGCTCAGCCCTGCCTCGATGCGCTCGGTGCGCGTGGTCAGGTCGGCCATCGACTTGTCGAGCCTGGTGAAGCGGTTGGCCGCGGCCTCCATGCTGGCGTTGAGCTGGCCGAGCTTGCCCGCGAAGTCGCCCAGGCGCTGGGAGATGCCCTCGCTGCTCTCGACGACCGACTGAAGGCGGCTGAGCGCCTCGTCCAGGCTCTCGCTCACGGCGCCGACGTCGGCCCACAGGCTCGGCAGCTCGATCACCGGCTTGACCCGCTCGCTGACCGACTCGACGCGCGCGTCGACGTTGCCCACCTGCTCGCCGACGGCGTCGACGTGGTCGCGCACCGCCTCGACGTGCTGGGCCAGCCCCTCGGCCCATGACGGCGGCCTGGTCGTGATGTCGTCCAGGCGGCCGCTCACGGTCTCGAGCGCGCCGCTGAGGCCGCCGAGCTCCCGCTCGCGCACCTCGCGCAGCAGCCACTCCATGCCCTCAAGCCGCTGCCGGATCTCGTCGAGCACGGCGCCCTGGGTGCGCTGTTCGTAGACGTGGTCCTGGGCGGCGCGCGCTAGCAGCTCGCGCATCCTGTCGGAGATGGCGGTCTGGCTGCCTGCCTGGAGAAGGGTGGTGTGGTTGGAGTGATCCACCGAAAGCTCCTTCACTCGCCGACGGTATGCCGCGCAGCGGTGTGGTTTTCAGATTCGTTAGGGGAGAACTCCCGCCCGGCCACCCTAGTAGCTGGATCAAGATCCTTCGGGGCTGACTTTAAAAGATCGCGATTATCAATGTATCGCCCCGATTTGTCATTTACGCAGGTCGAGAGGGGGTACAGATGAGCGCCGAAGGGCGGTCCATAATCCTGGTCAGAATGACGACCGCGGATTTGTCACCGGAAAGGCGCAGGTCGCGCCGCAAACGCTCGATGTCGACCGCCGACGCGCGTTTCTTGATAGTCGCATTTCCGACCTGGCGTGCACGGAGGGCGGCTCGCAGGCGTTTGACGGAAAACGGCATGGCTTCGTGCACCTCGTACCTGGAGGCCCATTCGGTGTCGACCGGATCGTCGCCGGTGATGTAGGCGATCATGGGGTCGGCGAGGCGGCCGCCGACCCTTTCGGCCACCTCGGCCACCAGGTGCGCGCGGATGGCCGCGCCGTCGGGCTCGTAGACGAAGCGCCCCATCGGGCCGACCTCGGCCTCGGCGCCGGTGGCGGTGAGCGTGCTCCCGCCGGGCAGCAGCGTCGCCCTCCTGACGCCCGCGCCGCCCGAGAGGCGGCCGGTCCAGAGGACGGCCTCCTTGACCTCGCCCCTGTGCGAGACCCACTCCGCCTCCGCCCCCTCGGGGACGAACTCGTAAGGGATGCCGGGCGCCACCTTCAGGCAGGCGGCGGGCGCCCTGCCGAGCAGGTCGAGGACCACGGGCCACGGCGGCGAGTAGGCGTGGGGGTCGAAGGTCCTGCCCCTGGCCGTACGGCGGGCGGGGTCGGCGAACAGCACGTCGTATCCGGAGGGGTCCACGGTCGCGGCGTCGGCCGTACGGACCGTGGCCAGCTCCGACAGCCCGAGCGCGTCGATGTTGGCGCGCGCGACGGCCACGGTCAGCGGGTCGGTGTCGACGGCGTCGACCTCGCAGCCGGCTCTGGCCAGCGCGATCAGGTCGCCGCCGATGCCGCAGCACACGTCGACGACGCGCTGCCCGGGACGGAAGCGGGCGGCGCGGTGCTCGGCGACCTCGCGGCGGGTGGCCTGCTCGACGCCGTGAGGGGTGAAGTACATCGACGCCGCGTCGTCGCCGAACTTCGCCACGGCCCGCTGGCGGAGCGTGGCCTGGATGAGGGCGGCGGAGGTGAGGTCGGCGTCGTGGGTCCTGCGCATCCTGGTGGCGGCCACGACGGGATCGGCGCCCATCAGCTCGACGGCTTCGGCGAGTGCTCGCTGCCCGCGAGGCGTCAGAAGGGAGAGGAAGGCGTCGTGGTCCACGCCGTACGACGTTAGTGCAGGCACCCGAAGCCGAGGCCGAGGGGCAACGTGCGAGATGTCGCCCGATGGGTGATTCGGGAGGCAGTGGCGTCACGCTCTAAGCGGAGCGGGGCGGTTCGTGTTGACGGGCAGAGCCTGCTTGCATATGTTTCGTGTTGGCACTCTCATACCGAGAGTGCCAACGTGCGACGAGGCAGGTCTGACACCCGCGACGGCAGGCCCAGCTGGTCGCCTCTTCTAGATCATTCAAATCTGAAGGGGAGGTCCGATCGTGACGACCGCCACTAAGGTTCCCGTTAAGCCGCTCGGCGACCGCATTGTGGTCCAGCCGCTTGAGGCCGAGCAGACCACCGCTTCCGGCCTGGTCATCCCGGACACCGCCAAGGAGAAGCCGCAGGAGGGCAAGGTTCTTGCGGTGGGCCCCGGCAACTGGGACGAGGACGGCGACAAGCGGATTCCGCTCGACGTCAGCGAGGGCGACATCGTCCTCTACAGCAAGTACGGCGGCACCGAGGTCAAGTACGGCGGCGAGGAGTACCTCGTGCTCTCCGCCCGTGACGTTCTCGCCATCATCGAGAAGTAAGCCGTGAGAAAGCCCCGGGCCCGCAAGTGCCCGGGGCTTTCTACGCTGAGAGGACTTTTCCCATGCCGAAGATCCTGGAGTTCGAAGAGGACGCACGGCGCGCTCTCGAGCGTGGCGTCAACGCCCTCGCGGACGCAGTCAAGGTGACCCTGGGCCCGCGCGGCCGCAACGTGGTCATCGACAAGAAGTTCGGTGCGCCGACGATCACCAACGACGGTGTCACCATCGCCCGTGAGATCGAGCTCGAGGCGCCTTACGAGAACCTCGGCGCCCAGCTCGCCAAGGAAGTGGCGACCAAGACCAACGACATCGCGGGTGACGGCACCACCACCGCGACCGTCCTGGCCCAGGCCATGGTCCGCGAGGGCCTGCGCAACGTGGCGGCCGGCGCCTCCCCGCTGTCGCTCAAGCGCGGCATCGACCTGGCCGCCAAGGCCGTCAGCGAGAAGCTGCTGGCCACCGCGAGGCCGGTCGAGGACAAGAAGGAGATCGCAAATGTCGCGACGATCTCCGCTCAGGACGCCAAGATCGGCGAGCTGATCGCCGAGGCGTTCGACAAGGTGGGCAAGGACGGTGTCATCACCGTCGAAGAGTCCAACGCCATGGGCATGGAGCTCGAGTTCACCGAGGGCCTGCAGTTCGACAAGGGTTACCTGTCGGCCTACATGGTCACCGACCCCGAGAGGATGGAGTCGGTCCTCGAGGACCCCTACATCCTGATCCACCAGGGCAAGATCGCCTCCATCGCCGACTTCCTGCCGCTGCTCGAGAAGGTCGCCCAGACCAAGAAGCAGCTGCTGGTCATCGCCGAGGACGTCGAGGGCGAGGCCCTGGCCGTCCTGGTGACCAACAAGATCCGCGGCACCTTCACCTCCGTCGCCGTCAAGGCGCCCGGCTTCGGTGACCGCCGCAAGGCCATGCTGCAGGACATCGCGATCCTGACCAACGGCCAGGTCGTCAGCGAGGAGATCGGCCTCAAGCTCGACCAGGTCGGCCTCGAGGTGCTCGGCAGCGCCCGCCGCGTCGTCGTCACCAAGGACGCCACCACGATCGTGGACGGCGCCGGTGAGGCGCAGGCGATCGAGGACCGCGTCAAGGAGATCAAGCTCGCCATCGAGCAGTCCGACTCCGACTGGGACCGCGAGAAGCTCCAGGAGCGTCTGGCGAAGCTGTCGGGCGGCGTCTGCGTGCTGCGCGTCGGCGCGGCCACCGAGGTGGAGCTCAAGGAGAAGAAGCACCGCCTCGAGGACGCGATCTCCGCGACCCGCGCCGCGATCGAGGAGGGCATCGTCTCCGGCGGTGGCTCCGCGCTGATCCACGTCTCCAAGGACCTCGACGACCTCGGTCTGTCCGGCGACGAGGCCACTGGCGTGGGCGTCGTCCGCCGCGCGCTGGCCGAGCCCGCCCGCTGGATCGCGGAGAACGCCGGCCTCGAGGGCTACGTCGTCACCCACAAGGTCTCCGAGCTGCCCGTCGGTCACGGCCTCAACGCCGCGACCGGTGAGTACGGCGACCTGGTGGCGCAGGGCGTCATCGACCCGGTCAAGGTCACCCGCTCGGCCGTGCAGAACGCCGCGTCCATCGCCGGCATGCTGCTCACGACCGAGGTGCTCGTGGTGGACAAGCCCGAGGATGAGGCCCCGGCCGCCGGTGGTCACGGCCACGGTCACGGCCACGGTCACTAGATCGGTCTGTGTGGAAGGGCCCGTGCCTTGCTGCGCGGGCCCTTTCGCTTTGCCCGGGACCCGTTCTGCCCGGGACCCGTTCTGCCCGGGACCGTTCTGCCCGGGACTCGTTCTGCCCGGGACTCGCTTCGCCCGGGCGGCTCTGCCCCGGCAGGGCGGGCTGGCTCTGCCAGGGCGGGGGGCTCCCGCCACGACGGGGTCACGAGAGCGAGGTCCTGAACCGGGCGCGGTAGGCCGAGGGGGTGACCCCCAGGTGGCGGAGGAAGGCCCTGCGCAGGGACTCGTCGCTGCCCATCCCCGAACGCACGGCGGCCGCCGTGACCGTCTCGCCCGAGTCGAGGAGCGACTGGGCGGCCTCCAGCCGTACGGACTCCACGTAGGCGGCGGGCGTGCGGCCCACGCGCTCGTGGAACAGCCGCGTCAGGTGGCGGACGCTGACGCCCGCCCTCGCGGCCATCGCCTGCAGCGAGTGGTCGGCCCCGGGGTCGGCCGCCACCTGGTCCAGCAGCCCGCGCAGCGGGTCGTGCCTGGGGCGCGGCGTGCGCGAGGCCACCGAGAACTGCGACTGCCCACCCGGCCGTTGCAGGAACACCACCAGATCGCGGGCCACCTCCCTGGCCAGGTCGGCGCCCATGTCCTGCTCGACCATCGCCAGCGACAGGTCGATGCCCGCGCTCACCCCCGCCGAGGTGAGCACCTCGCCCGACCGCACGTAGATCGCGTCGGGCTCCACCTCGATCGCGGGATAGCGGGAGGCCAGCGTCGCGGCGTGCCGCCAGTGGGTGGTGGCCCGCCTGCCGTCCAGGAGCCCCGCCTCCGCCAGCACGAACGCGCCCGTGCACACAGAGGCCACCCGCCGCGCGCTGACCGCTGAGACCGCCTCCAGCAGTTCCTCGCGGACACCGTGGGCCGGCAGGCCGGGCGAGCCTGGCACCACCAGCGTGTGGGCGCTCGTCACGGGCGGCTCGGCCAGCAGGCTGACGCCGGTCGAGGTGGTCACGGGCCCGCCCCCTGGAGAGCAGAGCCGCACCCTGTACGGCGCGCCGAACCCGGCCGCGGTGCCGAACACCTCCAGCGGCGCGGTCACGTCCATCAGCCGGACGCCGGGGTAGGCCAGGATCACGATGTCCATATCTGAGGGATTCTAGTCACGATGGACATGGCAGCGGCGTGGCCGCCGCTGGAAGCCTGGACACATGACAGGGCGCGCCGCCCCGTCATTCTCGCTGGCCCTCGTAGCTGGAGGTTTGTCATGTCCCGTCCGCCTGTTCCGCCTTTCACGGAGACCGACGCGCTGGCCAAGGTCCAGGCCGCCGAAGACGCGTGGAACACCCGCGACCCCGCGCGGGTCGCCCTGGCCTACACGCCCGACTCCGTCTGGCGCAACCGCGACGTCTTCCTCACGGGCAGGGAGGAGATCGAGAGCTTCCTGGCGGGGAAGTGGGCCAAGGAGCTGGACTACGCCCTGCGCAAGGAGCTCTGGGCCTTCGGCGACGACAGGATCGCGGTGCGCTTCCAGTACGAGTGGCGCGACGCCTCTGGGCGGTGGTGGCGCAGCTACGGCAACGAGCTGTGGGAGTTCGACGCCGAGGGGCTGATGAGGCGGCGCGAGGCCAGCATCAACGACGTGTCGATCACCGAGGAGGAGCGGCGCATCCACGGCGCCAGGCCGGAGGCTGAGCGCGGGGTGCCGTTCCCTCTCGCCTAGATGCGCATGAGCCGCAAAGAACAGCGAGTTGCCCGAAAATGACCCTTATTCCGGTAAACCGAACGCGTTCGTAAAGCGTCCACGAGTCTGACAAGTGTCGCGCATTTCCGCTAATCGCGTGAAATATTGTCTCACACTGAAAGGCTTAGTGTCGTCACTCGATTACGGCCCGTTATCGTCGCCTCAATGTGACCAATCCGTAGCCGTTCGCTATGACGACAGGCAGGATGAGTGCGGGCATCATGCCTAACGTGAGCGAGGGAAGCGTCGCCGACGCCAAAATTGGGGTAAGGCTAGCGTCGAGACTTCCGGCACGATCGGATGAGTCCGACCTTCGGGAACTGACGAGCCTCGCCGTCCAGGGGGATCGCAGTGCGATCGAATCTCTGCTCGGGGAGCTCCGCCCGATGGTGGTGCGCTATTGCCGGGCGCGCCTTGGAAGGGTTTCAGGGCAATATCACATTGCAGATGATGTGGCGCAGGAAGTGTGCATCGCCGTTCTGTCCGCACTGCCGCGCTACCGCGACATGGGGCGTCCGTTCGCCTCGTTCGTCTTCGGGATCGCCTCGCACAAGGTGGCCGACGCACTGCGCAGTTCGGTGCGCTCGGCCGTCCCGACCCAGGACCTGCCCGACGGTCCCGACGAGGGGCCGGGGCCCGAGGAGACGGTGGTCCGCTACATCGAGGTCGAGCAGGCCCGCAGGCTGCTGTCCAGGCTGCCCGACAACCAGCGCGAGTTGCTGCTGCTACGGGTGGTGTCAGGGCTGTCGGCCGAGGAGACCGGTAATGTACTCGGCATGTCACCAGGAGCGGTTCGGGTCGCCCAGCACAGGGCGCTGGCCCGGTTGCGGCAGATGGCCGAGCTGGAGTCGATCGCTTGACCGAGGAGGAGAGCGACGCGCTTCTCGACGCGTTGTCACGGGGTGAGCCGCCGCCCGGGTGGGATCAGGCCGCCAGGCTGTTGGCGGCGCTGGTCGAGGACGTCGGTCAGTGCCGTTCCTCGGTGTCGATGACACCGTCGACGTAGCCCCTGGCGTACTCCCAGCTCACGTAGTCGGACGGGTCGGGGTGGAAGGCGGGCTCGTGCACCTGCGGCTGGCCGTTCTCGATCATCTGGCGGAGGTTGCCGCGCAGCAGCTCCCAGTCGAAGAAGTGCTGCTCGGAGCATTCGGGACAGTCGAGGACGAGGCCGAGCACCCCCTGCGGCTCGAGCAGCGAGCGGAAGACCTCGACGTCGGCGAGGTCGGTGATGGCCTCGTCGCGTTCGGCCGCGGTCAGCGGCTCGGCGTCGTCGAGGTCGCCCAACGCCGAGCTTGGATCGTTCGGGTCGTCCGCGAACGGGTCCGGTGGCACGTCTTCCAGCACCTTCCCACCATATGACTGATGGGCGGCTCTACGTGAGCCATCCTCTGCGCGCGGCCTCGACGCCCGCGTGGAAGCGCGACTGGGCCCCGAGTTCGGCCATCGCGTCGGCGAACCTGGCGCGGACCGTGCGCACGGACACCCCGAGATGGCGCGCGATGGAGTCGTCGCACATGCCCTGCGCGGCCAGCCTGAGCACCTGCACGACGCCGTCGGCCTTGCGGCCCCACGGCAGCGGCATCGCCCTCGCCCACAGCTCCTCGAACAGCGAGCGCAGCACGCCGACCACGATCGGCGCCCGCACGACGTAGAAGTTGTAGGCGTGGTCGGGCAGGTTGCCTCCCCAGGTGGCGGGCAGGCCGGCCACGCCCGCGCCGGCGGTCATGAACCAGCTGGGCACCCTGTCGAGGGTGCGCACCTGCCCGCCGGTCTCGATCAGGCGGCCGAGCTGGTCGCGCACGCCGGGCAGCGGAAGCGTCGCCACGGGGATGATCGCGCGCAGCCTCAGCAGGCCGCGCCGCTGCGCGTCGACCCACGGGTCGGCGAACTTCCTCGCGAAGTCGATCATGGTTCGTTCGTCGGGGATGGCGGTGAGCAGCTCCATGGGCGTGGGCGACTGGACGGCGATGCCGACGACGCTCTCGTAGAGGATGTCGGCGCCGCTGACCTGCTCGACGGTGAAGGGGCCGCTCTGGTAGTCGCGCCCGGCGTCGTAGTCGCGGATCAGGTGGCGGATGGAGCCGAGCGCGGAGTCGATGCGGCGGCTCTCCTCGGCCAGCAGGTCGAGGCGCTCGGCGATCAGCCTGCCGAGCGCGGCGGCGGGGTGGCGGGCGAGGTAGTGACCGGACTGCTCGTCGATGACGCCCAGCCGCACGAGATCGTTCAGTTGCCTCCCGACGGTCTCGACAGGGCCGTCCATGGCTGCCGCGAGCTCGCTCAAGGTGGCCCTGTGCAGTCTCAGCACCGCCGTGTACAGCGCGGTCTGTGCCGGATCGAGGCCGAGGGTCTCGAGGGGGTCGGGCATGGTGCTGGAGTCATTGCGCATGTGCTGTGCTCCGTAGAGGGGACACGGGCGTGCCGCGAGGATAACCCGGAGACAGGGCCCTGTCCCGCCCTTGCGACGACTCCTCCACGACAGGTGCAACTTCGTGCAATTGCACGTTTGCACATTGCGGTGTGCCACGGCGTAACGCAGCATTAACCCAGCGTCGGCACTCTGACAGCGAGCAGCGCCGCCACTTGGACGCGGAGGGGGGTTCGGTGGCATCCAGCGCCTCGCCTGAGGCTGCCGGTGGCCGGGGAACCGGGACGGATCACCGACCGTCCCGGTTCCTCGGCACTTCGATGCTTGGAGGACGACGGACCGTGGGGGTCATCGTCCTCCAGACCCGCCCAGATCCTTTTGGCCGCACCCACTAAACTTGCTGCGTACAAGCAGGGATGGCGGCTGGAGGGGTCACGGCATGTCCAAATTCACTGAAACGGGGCTCACGTTCGACGACGTGTTGCTCGTTCCCGCATATTCGGACATGGCGCCGGGAGACGCGAACACCACCACCAGGCTCTCGCGTGGCATCAGCCTGTCCATCCCGCTGGTCTCCGCCGCGATGGACACCGTGACCGAGGCCCGCATGGCGGTGGCGATGGCCCGTCAGGGCGGCATCGGCATCCTGCACCGCAACCTGTCCATCGAGGAGCAGGCCCAGCAGGCCGACCTGGTCAAGCGCTCCGAGGCGGGGATGGTCACCAATCCGGTGACCTGCTCGCCCGACGACACCCTCGCCGACGTCGAGCGGCTGTGCGCCACCTATCGCATCTCCGGCGCCCCTGTCACCGACGACGCCGGTGTGCTCGTCGGCATCGTCACCAACCGCGACATGCGCTACGAGAGCGACCAGAGCCGCACGGTGCGCGAGGTCATGACCGCGATGCCGCTGGTCACCGCGCCCGTCGGGGTCTCGCGCGACGACGCGTTCTCGCTGCTCAAGGCCAACAAGATCGAGAAGCTGCCGCTCGTCGACGGTCAGGGCAGGCTGCGCGGCCTCATCACCATCAAGGACTTCACCAAGAGCGAGCAGTACCCGCTCTCCACCAAGGACGCCGACGGCCGCCTCGTGGTCGGCGCGGCGATCGGTGTCGCGGGCGACGCCGAGCAGCGCGCGCAGGCCCTGCTCGACGCGGGGATCGACGTCATCATCGTCGACACCGCCCACGGCGACTCCAAGGGCGTCGGCGACATGATCGCCAAGATCAAGGCCAACAGCCACGGCATCGACGTGATCGGCGGCAACGTCGCCACCCGCGCGGGCGCGCAGCTGCTGATCGACGCGGGCGCCGACGCCGTCAAGGTCGGGGTCGGCCCCGGCTCCATCTGCACCACCCGCGTGGTCGCGGGCGTGGGCGCTCCGCAGATCACCGCCATCCACCAGGCGGCGCTGGCCTGCGGCCCCGCGGGCGTCCCGCTGATCGGCGACGGCGGCCTGCAGTACTCGGGCGACATCGTCAAGGCGATCGCGGCGGGGGCCGACACGGTCATGCTCGGCTCGCTGCTGGCCGGCTGCGAGGAGTCGCCGGGCGACCTGATCTTCATCAACGGCAAGCAGTTCAAGTCCTACAGGGGCATGGGCTCGCTCGGCGCGGTCCGCAACCGCGAGCGCGGCGGCACCTCCTTCAGCAAGGACCGCTACGGTCAGGACGAGGTCAGCTCCGAGGACAAGTACATCCCCGAGGGCATCGAGGGGCAGGTCCCCTACCGCGGCCCCGTCTCCGCCGTCACCTACCAGCTCGTCGGTGGCCTCCACCAGGGCATGTGGTACGCCGGATGCCGCACGATCCCCGAAATGCACAAGCGCAGCCAGCTCATGCCGATCACGTCGGCCGGCCTCAAGGAAAGCCACCCGCACGACATCCAGATGACGGTCGAAGCTCCGAACTATCACAGAAGGTAATTTTTTTGATGACTCAGGTGGAGATCGGCCGCGGCAAGACCGGCCGCCGTGCCTACGCGCTCGACGAGATCGGCCTGGTGCCGTCGCGGCGCACCCGCGACCCGGAGGAGGTCTCGATCGCCTGGCAGATCGACGCCTACCGGTTCGAGCTGCCCGTCGTGGTCGCGCCCATGGACAGCGTGGTCTCGCCCGCCACGGCGATCGCGATCGGCAGGCTCGGCGGTCTCGCGCCGCTCGACCTGGAGGGCCTCTGGACGCGCTACGAGGACCCCAGCCCGCTGCTTGAGGAGTGCGCCTCCCTCGACATCGAGGCGGCCACGCGCAGGCTCCAGGAGATCTACACGGCTCCGATCAAGGAGGAGCTGATCGGGCGCAGGATCCAGGAGATCCGCGACGCGGGCGTGACCACCGCGGTCCGGCTGTCGCCCCAGCGCACCGTGCAGTTCCACAAGACGGTCATCGACGCGGGCGTCGACATCTTCGTCATCCGCGGCACGACGGTCTCGGCCGAGCACGTGTCGAGCAAGGCCGAGCCGCTCAACCTCAAGCAGTTCATCTACGAGCTCGACGTGCCGGTGATCGTCGGCGGGTGCGCCACCTACACCGCCGCGCTGCACCTGATGCGCACGGGCGCGGCGGGCGTGCTGGTCGGCTTCGGCGGCGGGGCCTCGCACACCACGCGCAACGTGCTCGGCGTCGCCGTGCCGATGGCCACGGCGATCTCCGACGTGGCGGCGGCGCGCCGCGACTACCTCGACGAGTCGGGCGGCCGCTACGTCCACGTGATCGCCGACGGCGGCATGGGCACCTCGGGCGACATCGCCAAGGCCATCGCCTGCGGCGCCGACGCGGTGATGGTGGGCTCGCCGCTGGCCAGGGCCTCCGAGGCCCCCGGGCACGGCTTCCACTGGGGTTCGGAGGCGCACCACCCCGACCTGCCGCGCGGGCGCCGCGTGGAGTTCGGCACGGTCGGCACCCTGGAGCAGATCCTGCACGGGCCCTCCAGCGTGGCCGACGGCTCGATGAACCTCATGGGCGCGCTCAAGCGGACCATGGCCTCCACGGGCTACTCCGACATCAAGGAGTTCCAGCGCGTCGAGGTGGTCGTGGCGCCCGTCCAGCGCTGACCCGCCCGTACCCAGCGAGACCCGCACCGCCGTACGCGGTGCGGGTCTCGTCGTCTGACGGGAGGATGCGCCGTCGTCCCATGACGGGCCCCGTCCGTCATGCCGTTCGCGCCGTGGCGGCGGGGCGCGAGCGGCGCGTCCGGTCTCATGCCCTGCCGTACCAGGTGACCCTGGCACCGGGTCTCGGACGTGGTCGGCGTGAACAGCGTGGGCCTGAACTCGCCGGAGAAGGCGGGGACGCCCGGCTCCTAGAATCCCTCGCCATGGATCTTCAGAACACGCATGCGGTCTCGGTGGTGGGCGAGGCGGTCACCAAGCGGTTCACCGACGGGGCGCAGGGCGCGGCGGAGCGCGAGTGGCTGGCGCTGACCCTGCTGGCCGAACACGCGCCGGGCCTCGCGCCCGAGCCGATCGCCCTGGAGCCCGGCGTGGTGGTGATGTCGAGGCTGGAGGGGACGCCGTTGCGGGGTCTGACGCTCGGGCAGGCGCAGCTGAAAGGTCTGGCCGAGGCGCTCGGGGCGATGCACGAGGCGGTGCCCGCCCGGGTCCTCGACGGCCTGCCCGAGCGGCCATGGCAGGTCGTTGCGCTGGCCGCGCAGGTGCGCGAGTGGTGCGCCCGGTGGCGGCCCAGGGGCTCGCGGGCCGATCTGGCGGTGAGCGAGGGCGCCCGCTGGCTGGACGGCTGGCGGCCAGGCACCGCGGGCGCGCGACCCGCCTTCGGCGCGGGAGACGGCAACCTGGCCAACTTCCTCTGGGACGGCACGCGCGTCCGGATCGTGGACTTCGAGGACTCAGGCAGGAGCGACAGGGCCTTCGAGCTGGCGGAGCTGGCCGAGCACGTGTCGGCGTGGGTCGACGGCGAGGTGGACGTCCTGGCCTGCGTCGAGCTCGACCGCGAAGAGGCGGCACGGGTGCGCGAGTGCCGCAGGCTGCAGGCGTTGATGTGGCTGTTCCTGCTGTCGGGCGAGGGCCCGCGCAACCCGCCGGGCACATTCGGACGGCAGGTCGAGCGGGTGCTGCGAGCGCTGGACTCCTGACAGGGCGCAGGTCAGCGGGTGCTGACAGGGCGCAGGTCAGCGGGTGCGCCTTCGCCTCGCCGTCACTCTCGCCGAGAGCCACGCCACCGCCGCGGCCCCCGCCAGCAGGGCCGCGCCGCTCATGACCGGCCCCCAGACCTGGCCGCCCTCCCGCCCGGCCTCCGCCGCCGCCGGAGACACCGCGGGAGACACCGCGGGAGACCCGGCGGGAGACCCGGCGGGAGACACCGCGGGAGATGATGCGGGGGGGCTCGCTGGGCGACACAGCGGGCGCCGGGCGGCCGAGGACGGTGAGCAGCTCCTTCGTGAGCGACTGCTCCGAGCCCTCCGGCGACACGGCCTCGTCACCCCTGCGCAGGGGGCCGCTCCCCGGCCTGAGCGCCACGTTCCCCGAGCAGAGCGAGGAGTGCAGCGTGGTGCCTGGATCTATCGAGAACAGCCCGCTGCCCATCGGCCCGTCGGAGGCGAACACGAGGTAGCGCGCCCCCTGCGCGAACCGGTAGCCGCAGGAGGCCGAGTCGGCGTTGGTCGCCACCTCGACCGTGGCCTGCCGCTCGCCCCTGTAGACCTGGTCCACCGCGAACGTCACCACGAAGGGCGGCCTCGGCCCGAGCGGCGAGCCGGGGAGCTGCCGCAGGCCGGTGACCGTCCCCGTGAACACCGAGGCCGCGTCGCCCACCGCCGCGCGGGGCTCGAAGGGCGCGCAGCTGCAGGCGCAGGCCGCACCCGCGGGGACCAGGAGGAATCCGGCGAGGACGGCCAGGAAGGCGAGCAGGCGCATGCCCCTTCACACGTATGCCGCCGCCTGCGGGTTCAGCCCAGCACGCCGAGCAGGTGGGTGACCTCGCGGGTCACGGCGTCGCGCCCGGCCTTGAGGTACTTGCGGGAGTCGACCACCTTGGGGTCGCCGGCCAGGTACTCGCGGACCGCTCCCGTGAACGCCTTGTTGAGGTGCGTGGCGATGTTGATCTTCTTCATGCCGTGCCGTACGGCGTCGCGCAGGTTGTCGTCGGAGACGCCCGAGGAGCCGTGCAGCACCAGCGGCACCGGCACCGCGGCGGCCAGCTCCGCGATCAGCGCGAGGTCGAGCACGGCGTCCTTGGTGGTCATCGCGTGCGAGGTGCCGACGGCGACCGCCAGGGCGTCCACGCCCGTGCGGGCGACGTAGTCGACGGCCTCGTGCGGCTTGGTGCGGGCCCCCGGGGCGTGCACGCCGTCCTTGCCGCCGACCTCGCCCAGCTCGGCCTCCACCCAGACACCGTGCGCGTGGCAGTGGGCGACGACCTCGGCCGTGGCCGCGACATTCTCCTCGTCGGGCAGCGCGGAGGCGTCGAACATCACCGAGCCGAGGCCCAGCGAGACGGCCTCCTCGACCAGCGCCCTGTCGGTGGCGTGGTCGAGGTGGACGGCGACGGGCACCGCCGCGCGCCTGGCCACGGCGAGCGAGGCGAGCGCGACGGGCTCGAGGGCGCCGTGGTAGCGGACGGCGTTCTCGCTGATCTGGAGCACCACGGGCGCGCCGGCCGCCTCGGCGCCCGCGACGATGGCGGTGGCGTGCTCCAGCTGGATCACGTTGAACGCGCCGACTCCTGCCTTCGCGTGGTGGACGATCTCGGCGATTCCGACGAGAGGCATGGTGCTCCTTAAGCGATGACGATCTGGGGGTGGATGGCGTCGAACACGTCGCGGTCGAACTCGCCCGCCACCGGCGCGGCGACGGCGGCGGCGCCCAGCGCCGCGGCCCTGCGCAGCCGTTCGGGCCAGGGCGAGCCGTCGGCCAGGCCCAGCGCGAGGCCCGCCACCAGCGCGTCGCCCGCGCCGGTCGGGTTGCCCTCGACCCTGTACGGCATGCGCGCCCTGAACGTCCCCTCGGGGGTGATGGCGTGCAGGCCGTCCTCGCCCATGGAGACCACGACCGAGCCCGCGCCCCGGGCGATGAGCGCCTGCGCGCCGCCCTCGGGGAAGGCGCGGGCCAGCTCGTCCTTGTTGGGCTTGACGATCGTGGGGCGGCCCTTCGGCGCGTGGCGCAGCGGCTCGCCGTCGGCGTCGACGATCGTGGGGACCTCGGACAGGTCGGCGAGGGTGGCGTAGAAGTCGGAGGGGACGCCCCTCGGCAGGCTGCCGGAGACCACGACGACCTCGGCGCGCTTCGCCAGTTCCAGGAAGTCGGCCAGGAAGCGGTCGAGCTCGGCGGGGGTGACGTCGGGGCCCGGCTCGTTGAACAGGGCCGTGGTGCCCGAGTGGACCACCAGCGTGGTGCGGGAGTCGCCGCCGATGGGGGTGAGCGCGGACGGCAGGCCCGCCGCGTCGAGGTCGGCCCTGATGGCCTGGCCCGTGGGACCGCCCGCGAGGCCCGCCACCACGACCTCGCGGCCGAGGGCGGCGAGCACCCGCGCGACGTTGACGCCCTTGCCACCGGCACGCCTGTGCACCGCCGAGACGCGGTTCACCCCGTCCCAGTCGGCGTCGGGCACCTGGTAGGTGACGTCGAGGGCGGCGTTGAGCGTGACGGTGAGGATCATCAGGGCTCCGTGATCCAGGCGCCGCGCCGCATGACGCCGGCGACCTCGAGAGAGTCGTTCATGACGACCAGGTCGGCCGCCTTGCCCACGGCGATCGAGCCGATCGTGTCGTCGAGGCCGAGCACGCGGGCGGGCGTGAGTGAGGAGACCTCGACCGCCTCGGCCAGCGAGAGGCCGACCTGCTGGACGGCGCGGCGGAAGGCGACGTCCATGGTGAGCGTGCTGCCGGCGATCGAGCCGCCCTCGACCAGGCGGGCGACGCCGTCCTTGACGCTCACCTCCATCGAGCCGAGCACGTACGTGCCGTCGCCCATGCCGGTGGCCGCCATCGCGTCGGTGATCAGCACCGTGCGCTCGGGGCCTGCCACGGTGTAGGCCAGGCGGAGCATGGCCGGGTGGACGTGCACGCCGTCGTTGATGAGCTCGATCGTGACGCGCTCGTCCTCGAGCAGCGCCGCGATGGGGCCGGGCGTGCGGTGGCCGAGCGGGGGCAGCGCGTTGTACAGGTGGGTGGCCACCCGCGCGCCCGCGTCGATGCCGGCGATCGTCTGCTCGTAGGTGGCGTCGCTGTGACCGAGCGCGGCGATGACGCCCTCGGCCGCCGCCGTACGGATGGTGTCGAGCGCGCCAGGCAGCTCGGCGGCGATGGTCAGCATGCGCACGTGCCCGCGCCCCGCCTTGACCAGCCCGCCGAACTCCTCGGGGTCGGGACGGCGCAGCAACTTGGGGTCGTGGGCGCCGCAGCGCGCCTTGGAGATGTAGGGGCCCTCGAAGTGGATGCCCGCGAGGATCCCGTCGTCGCACAGGTCGGCGAGGGAGGAGGTGGCCGAGGCGATGTCCTCGACCGACCCCGTCACCAGGCTGGCGACCATCGTGGTGGTGCCGTGTCTCTCGTGGAGCGCGACAGCGTCACGCGCCTTGTCCTGCTCACCAGTCGGAAAGGACCCGCCCGCGCCGCCATGGTTGTGGATGTCGACGAAGCCGGGGACGACGAGTCGTCCCGCCAGGCTGTGGCCCGTTCGGGGGGCGGGTCCGTGGCCCACATGCGTGATGCGGCCGTCTTCGATGGTCAGCCACCCGTCGTGAACTCCCTCAGGGGTCGCGATACGGGCGTCGGCGAGAGTAAGGCTCATGAAGAAAGAATCACAGATCGCGTGAGGTGCATCGGCTCGTCGGGGTCGAGTCCGCGGGCGAAGGCGCGCGCGACGGCCACCCGCTGGGCGCGGATCAGCTCGGCCATCGGGTCGAGCGAGGTCTCGAAGAACGTGCCGCCGGTGGCCTCGACCTGCTGGCGCAGGCCCTCGGGCGCGGTGCCGAGCATCCAGGTGACGCGGCCGGGACCCGCGATGCTGATCGGGCCGTGGCGGTACTCCATCGCGGGGTAGGCCTCGGTCCACGACCTGGAGGCCTCGCGCATCTTCAGCGCGGCCTCCTGGGCCAGGCCGACGGACCAGCCCGCGCCGAGGAAGCTGAACTGCTCGGCCTCGACCAGCTCGGCGGCCAGCGGCGAGGCGACGGCCTCGGAGGCGTCGGCGATGGCCTTGGTGAGGTCCTCGCCGAGGCTGGCGCGCAGCAGCGCGAGCTGGGTGGTGGCGAAGCGGGTCTGGACGACCGACCGCTCGTCGGCGTAGTCGAGCACGATGACCTGGTCGGCCAGCGTCATGACGGGGGTGTTCGGGTCCGCGGTGATGGCCGTGGTCTTGGCGTCGACCCTGCCGAGCAGGTCGAGGACCTCGGTGGTCGTGCCCGAGCGCGTCAGCGCGAGCACCCTGTCGTAGGAACGGCCCAGCGGCGCCTCCGACGCGGCGAAGGCGTCGGTCTCGCCCAGCCCCGCCTGCTCGCGCAGCGTGGCGTAGGCCATCGCGATGAACCAGGAGGTGCCACAGCCGACGACGGCGACCCGCTCGCCCGGCTGGGGCAGGGCGTCGGCCGGGATGTTCTCGACGGCGCGTTGCCAGCAGCTGGGCTGGGACGCGATCTCGGCCTCCGTGTGGGTGGTCAAGGCATTCCTCCCGATTGTGTTTGTTTCTGCTCTTTTTATATCAGAATGGAGCACGACTGTGCAGTGCTGGTCGTGCGGTCCTCGGTTGTGTCACGCTTGCCTTCATGAGCCGTTATGACCGATGGAACTCGATTCTCGAACTGCTCGCGCAGGAGGGACGGCTCTCGGTCGAGGACGCTGCCGAAGCGCTCGACGTCTCCACCGCGACGATCCGCCGCGACTTCGATCAACTGGCCCAGCAGCAGATGCTCATGCGCACGCGCGGGGGCGCGGTCGCGCAGAGTGTCAGCTACGACCTGCCGCTGCGCTACAAGACGGCGAGGCACGCCGACGAGAAGCACCGCATCGCCGCCGCGGCGGCCGAGTTGGTCTCTCCCGGCGCCGTGATCGGCATGAACGGCGGCACCACCACCTCCGAGCTCGCGCGCTCCCTCGCCACCCGCTCCACGCTGGAGGCCGGGTTCACGATCGTCACCAACGCGCTGAACATCGCCTCCGAGCTCACCGTCCGCCAGCACGTGAAGATCGTCGTGACCGGCGGGGTGGCCAGGCCGCAGTCCTACGAGCTCATCGGGCCGCTGGCCGGAGGCGTGCTCGAGCAGGTGACGCTCGACGTGGCCTTCCTCGGCGTCGACGCGATCGACGTCGAGCTCGGCGCCTCCGCGCACCACGAGGGTGAGGCCTCGGTCAACAACCTGCTCATCAGCAGGGCCGCCCAGGTCGTCGTCGTGGCCGACTCCTCCAAGGTCGGCAGGCGCGCCTTCGCCAGGATCTGCCCGATCGACAGGATCGACACGCTCGTGACCGACGAGCGGCTCCCGGACGAGCATGTCGGCCGACTCAGCGAGGCGGGCGTGAAGGTGATCCGCGCGTGAGGCGTGCCGTCCGAAAGCGGGTACGTTCGAAGTCATGACGGCGAACATCGGATCCGCCCGGCTCGGCCCCGCCGAGAGATCGGCCGCGCTGGCCGCGATGGCGGAACGAGAGCTGGACGTGGTCGTCGTGGGCGGCGGCGTGGTCGGCGCGGGAGTCGCGCTCGACGCGGTCACCCGCGGCCTGTCCGTCGGGCTGGTCGAGGCGCGCGACTTCGCCTCGGGCACCTCCTCTCGCTCGTCCAAGCTGATCCACGGCGGCCTGCGCTACCTGGAACAGCTCAACTTCGAACTCGTCAGGGAGGCGCTGCAGGAGCGCGCGCTGCTGCTGCAGCGGATCGCCCCCCACCTCGTACGGCCGGTGCCGTTCCTCTTCCCGATGACGCACTTCGGCTGGGAGCGTCCCTATGTCGGGGCAGGGGTGGCGCTCTACGACACGCTCGCCTTCGCCTCGGGGATGTCCAGAGGGGTGCCAGGGCACCGCCACCTGTCGAGGAGCAGGGCGCTGCGCCTTGCCCCCGCGCTGAAGCGCACCGCCTTCACCGGCGCCGTGCAGTACTGGGACGCGCAGGTCGACGACGCCCGCTACGTGATGACCATGCTCCGCACCGCGGCGGCCTACGGCGCCTTCGTGGCGCCGCGCGCCCAGGTGGTCGGCTTCCTGCGCGAGGGCGAGCGGGTCACCGGGGTGCGCGTGCGCGACCTCGAGAACTCCACCGAGGTCGAGATCAGGGCCAGGCAGGTCGTCAACGCCACAGGGGTGTGGACCGACGACATCCAGGAGCTGGTCGGCGGGCGGGGGCAGATCCACGTCCGCGCCTCCAAGGGCATCCATCTGGTGGTGCCGCGCGACCGCATCCACTCGCTCACCGGCATCATCCTGCGCACGGAGAAGTCCGTGCTGTTCGTCATCCCGTGGGGCAGGCACTGGATCATCGGCACCACCGACACCGAGTGGACCCTCGACAAGGCCCATCCCGCCGCCTCCAAAGTCGACATCGACTACCTGCTCGACCACGTCAACGCGGTGCTCTCGGTGCCGCTGACCAGGGACGACGTCGAGGGCGTCTACGCGGGCCTGCGTCCCCTGCTGTCGGGTGAGTCCGAGGAGACCTCCAAGCTGTCGCGTGAGCACGTGGTGGCCCACCCCGTGCCTGGCCTGGTGATGATCGCCGGTGGCAAGTACACGACCTACAGGGTGATGGCCAGGGACGCCGTCGACGCCGTGGCGCACGGGCTGGACCAGCGCGTGCCCCGCTCCTGCACCGACAGGATCCCGCTGGCGGGGGCCGAGGGCTACCAGGCGCTGTGGAACGCCCGTCACCGGCTCGCGCACAACTCGGGTCTGCATGTGGCCCGCATCGAGCACCTGCTCCAGCGCTACGGCTCGCTCATCGAGGAGGTGCTCGAGCTGGTCGAGCACGACCGCTCGCTGGCCCGCCCGCTCAACGGGGCCGACGACTACCTCCGCGCGGAGATCGTCTACGCCGCCAGCCACGAGGGGGCGCGCCACCTCAACGACGTGCTGACCAGGCGCACGCACATCTCCATCGAGACCTTCCACCGCGGGCTCGCCGTGGCGCAGGAGGCCGCCGAACTGCTGGCGGGGCCGCTGGAGTGGGACGGCGACCAGGTGAAGAGGGAGGTCGAGTACTTCACCAAGCGGGTGGAGGCCGAGCGGCTGTCCCAGGAGCAGGACACCGATCATGAGGCCGACGCGATCCGCCTGGGCGCCCCCGAGATCGTCCCCGTCGCGCTGCCGACCTGAGGGTCACGCGTACTGCGGGTCCGCCTTGACGATCTTGCCGTTCGCCCAGGTGAAGTCGTGTGGGCGCGCCGGCCGTGGGTCATGGACAGCATCATGGGAAGCGTGCCCCGATGCTGTCCAAGACCTGCTTCATAACCCCCTGGTTATGGTCAGCTGAGCGGGATCCAGGACTGCTCGTCCAGCGTGTTCAGGTCGTTGACCTTGATGCCCGCCTGCGAGAGCGTCCACAGCGAGTCGCCGATCACCATCGAGCGCTGGATGCCGGGCTGGAAGCTGTGGTCGCCCTCCTTGATCTTCGGGTGCGTGATGGTGCCGACCTTGGTGACCTCGGTGTCGGAGATCTTCAGCACCATCGCCCCCGAGTCGGTCTGGTTCTCGCGGTAGCTGCTCACCGGGATGACGGCGGCGCCGGTCTTGGGCCAGTACAGAAACGCGTGCGGGTCCCATTCGGCCTCGGAGCCCGAGTCCTTCTGGAACAGCTGGGACAGCCTTCGGGGCGCGGCCGGATCGCTGACGTCGAACAGCGAGACCTGGGTGCCGAGCGTCCTGCCCTTCTCGCTGGCCTCCTGCCCGAGCCCGATGAGACGGCCGTCGCCGGCGGGGTGGAGGTAGGCCGAGTACCCGGTGATCTTGAGCTCGCCCGTGACCTTGGGCGCGGCAGGGTCGCGCAGATCGAGGGTGTAGAGGGGGTCCACCTGCCTGAAGGTCACGACGTAGCCGACAGGGCCGATGAAGCGGACGGAGTAGATGCGCTCGTCCTTGCCGAGGCCGCCGACCTCGCCGAGCTTGGCCAGGGTGTCGGCGCGCAGCACGTAGACGGCGCTCGAGCTGGTCTTCTGGTCGGCCAGGGTGGTGGCGATGCGCAGGTTGCCCTCGTGCTCCGACATCGAGTACTGGTTCAGCAGCCTGCCGGGGACCTTGCCCGAGGCGACGTACTTCGGCGCGCCTGGGCGGCTGATGTCGAAGCGGTGGACCTCGGTCTCCTCCGGCGGGATGACGGGGGAGCTGGTGGGCGCCACCGGCTCCGTGGGCGTCACCGGCTCCGTGGGCGCCACCGGCTGCGTGGGCGGGACGGCGGGCGAGGGGTCGGACGAGGTCGGCTCCTCGGCGGGCGCCAGGCCGGAGCCCGAGGAGGTGCCGGAGGTGGAGGTGGAGGCGGGAGGGGCCGAGGCGGTCGCCGAGGGCGCGGGCTCCACGGGGGTGTCCATCACCGGGGGGTCGACAGGGACGGGGAACCACCAGCGGGGGTTGCTGGTCACGTACAGGCTGGTGCCGGTGCCGTAGACGGTGTCGCCGTCGGCCGCGACGCTGATCGGGTTGGCCGCCGAGGCCGCCAGGTCCTGCGTCAGGTCGATCGAGTGGACGGTCAGCAGCGACGTCCCCGTGTAGTTCTCCGGGTGGCTGACCCGCTCGCACGGCACCGTTTCCTCGCGGGACGGGCCCGCCGCGCCGGTGATCGTGAACTTCGGCAGCCACGCGGAGATGGGGGCTCGCCGGACGACGTCCTGGTTGACCTTGAGCCGCTCGGCGCTCGACACGTCCTCGCGGGCCTGGGGGAAGACGATGTCGGGCTGGCTGCGCACGACCAGCCGTACCGTCGAGCCCACCAGGCGGGCGTCCACGTGCATGCCGTTCGGCTCGATGGTGCCGAGCAGCTTGGGCTGCTCGGCCGAGAGGTCCACGAGCGCGTACTGCGGGCCGCCCTGGGGCGCGAAGGCGCGCTTGGCGACCGCGCCGAAGGGGATGCCGCCACCGTTGAACAGCACCAGCGCCCGGTCGCCCGACACCAGCAGGTCGCCCGCCACCCACTTCTCCTTGGCCAGTTCGAGCGTGCCCGTGACCTTCCTGGTCGCGGCGTCGATGACGCGCAGCTTGCCGTTGCTGACCGTGATGACCCTCTTGCCGTCGGTCTTGACCAGGTCGGGCTCGTCGACGCCCTGCTCGTGCACGTTCGTCGTCGAGTGCTCGGCCGCGCCCGCGTTGTCCCGCGTCGCCTCGGGCACGGCCTTGCTCGCCATGTCCGCGCGCTCCATGTACATGATCTGGGGGCCGCCGAGCCCCCACTCCGTGACGCTCTTGGCGGTGTTCTCGCGCAACCCGGAGAGCATGTCGTCGCAGCCGTCGTAGGAGACCAGCTTCACGTCGCTCAGGTCGAGCGGAGCGGCCGCCGGTGGCGCGGTGACGGATGAGGAGCAGGCGGCGGTCGCCGTCGCGAGGGCCGCGGCGGTCAGTGCCGTCCGGATCAACGTCTTCATGCCTCCTACACGCGTGCCCGCTCCGAACGGTTCACGGGGATCTCGTGAAGGTCGGGCTGTATCCGACGCCGTCGGGGATGTCGACCAGCGTGCGGATCTCCTTTCCTGTGAAGTCGATGACCTCGATCCTGTCCTTGGCGGCGTTGTCGAGCTCCCAGCAGTAGAGGTGGGTCTCGTCGTACCAGCCGAGGAGCTTGTCGCAGGAGGTGGAGATCATGTGCCGCCGCTCGCCCGAGCGGCTGTCCCACACGCACAGCTCGCCGTCGGGGCACTCCGTGGCGAAGCTCGCGCCCGAGGGGGAGAAGATGTCCTGGGTCCCGGCCGGCAGGTCGCCGATGTCGCGCACGTCGCGCAGCCTTCTGCCGGAGGCGTCGAAGAACCTGAGGTCCGAGCCGTACTGGTTGACCACGCCCTCGCCGCGGCCGTCCCAGCCGAAGGAGTTCTCCGTGGTGCCGGGCACGTCGGCCATGGCGAGCTTGCCCGTGGCCACGTCGATGATGGCGAAGCCGGGGTAGACCCAGTCGTCGCCCTTGGAGCGCTCGATGTTGAGCAGAATCTTGGAGCCGTCGTTCGACCAGGCGCGGATGCTGCTGATCAGCGGCTCCTTCACGGTCTTGACGGTCGTCTTCCTGCCGGTCCGCCTGTCGGTGATGAAGATGGCGTCGTACTTGTCGGAGGTGTAGTCCTTGCCGCGCTCGGCGAGCAGGCGCCCGTCGGGGGAGAGCAGGGTCTCCCAGTTGTCCTCGTAGCGGGAGAAGCTTCCGGTCAGCGTCTTCCTGGCGTAGTTCACCCACTCCTTGGCCTTCTTGTCGTAGACCTCGTAGCTGGTGAGCCTGATCGGGTCGCCAGGACGCTCGTAGACGGTGGCCTGCGTGCCGAGCAGCCGCTGCCTGGACGGGCTGGCCGTGGGGCTGGGCGTGATCCGGGCGCTCTTCGTGGGGGAGGGCGTGCGCTCACTTGTCCGTACGGCCGGCGAGTCCGCCGCGAGGTCGACCAGCCGCCCCCACGGCACCACCACGGCGGCCACCACGACCAGCAGCGCGGCGACCCCCGCCGACAGCCCGACCACCAGCCCCGTCCTCTTCCGCCGCGGCGGCGGGTGGATCGTGGAGCGGAACTCGGGGGCATGGAACGGCCCCTGCGGCGCTCCGTGGTGGCCGGGCTGCTGCCGCAGCAGCCGCATGATGGCCTGCTCGGCCGTGGGCCGCAGCGAGGGATCCTTCGACAGGCACGCGTGCACCACCTCGCGCAGCGGCTCGTCGAGCTCCGAGACGTCGGGCGGCGCGTTCAGCACCCTGTTGATCACCGCGGGCATCGTGTCGCTGCCGAAAGGGGGACGCCCCGAGGCCGCGTAGGCGATCGTGCACGCCCACGTGAACATGTCGGCGGCAGGGCCCACCTGATGCCCGAGCAACTGCTCGGGAGCCATGAACGACGGCGTGCCCACGGGCGACGAGGTGATCGTCGAAGTGGCGTTCAGCGCCCTGGCGATGCCGAAGTCGATCACTCGGGGGCCGTCGGGCGCGATGATCACGTTGGCCGGCTTGAAGTCGCGGTGCACGATCCCCGCCTGGTGGATCGCGGCCAGGGCGGTGGCGGTCGCGATGGCCAGGCGGTGCAGCGCGGGCCCGGAGCGCGGGCCATGCTCCTGGACGACCCGCTGCAGGGTGGGTCCCTCGATGTACTCGCTGACGATGTAGGGCCTGTCGAGCTCGGAGCCCGTCGCCAGGACCTGCGCCGTGCAGAAGGCGGCCACCCGCCTGGCCACCTCGACCTCCCGCAGGAACCGCTCGGTGCTGACGGCGTCGCCCGGACGCAGCCACTTGATCGCCACGTGGGCGCCCACCGGGTCGGTGGCGAGGTAGACGACGCCCTGGCCGCCCTCGCCCAGCCTGCCCACGAGCGAGTAGCCGCCGAGTCTTGCGGGGTCTCCTGATCTGAGCGGATTGAAGGGCGCCATGACCGGAATTCTCCAGGGCCGCGATAACGGTTGAGCCACCGAATATTCTTCGAGGTATGCCGCACAGCCTGAGCCACGTCGTCTCCAGCGGGAGAACCCAGGAGATCATCGATCCCTTCACCGGCGAACCCATGGCCGCGATGCCGGTCTCCACGGCCGACGACGTGCGCGCGGCGCACGAGCGGGCGCGCGCCGCGCAGGAGGCGTGGGCCGCGCTGCCCGCCGCCGAGCGCGCCAGGCCGTTCCTGCGCCTGCACGACGCGATCCTCGACCGGCGCGCGGAGATCCTCGACATCGTCCAGCGCGAGACGGGCAAGGCCCGCAGGCACGCCTTCGAGGAGGTGCTCGACGTCGCGGGCTGCGCGCTCTACTACGCCCGCCGCGCCGCCGGGCTGCTGGCGCCCAAGGCGCGCAAGGGCATCTTCCCCGTGGCCACGAGGGTGATCGAGCTGCGCCACCCCAAGGGCGTGGTCGCGCTGATCTCGCCGTGGAACTACCCGCTCTCGCTGGGCGTGAGCGACGTCGTGCCCGCGCTGCTGGCGGGCAACGCGGTCGTCCACAAGCCCGACACCCAGACCTCCCAGTCCACGCTGTGGACCATCGACCTGCTGGTCGAGCTCGGGATGCCGCGCGAGATCTGGCAGGTCGTGCTCGGTGAGCCCGCCGACATCAGCGACGCGCTCATGGACGGCGCCGACTACGTCGCCTTCACCGGCTCCACCAAGGCCGGACGCAAGATCGCGGAGGAGGCGGCCAAGCGGCTCATCGGCTGCTCGCTCGAGCTCGGCGGCAAGAACCCGATGATCGTGCTGGACGACGCCGACCTCGACGTGGCCGCCCAGGGCGCCATCCGCGCCTGCTTCACCAACGCGGGCCAGCTGTGCATCTCCATCGAACGGCTCTACGTGCACGCGTCGGTCTTCGACGCCTTCGCCGACCGCCTGGTGCGCCAGGTCGGGGCGATGAAGCTCGGCGCCGGGCGCGACTGGTCGGTCCAGATGGGCTCGCTCACCTCGAGGCGTCAGCTCGACGGCGTCGTCGCGCACGTCACCGAGGCGGTGGACAAGGGCGCGAAGGTGCTGGCGGGCGGCAGGGCCCGTCCCGACCTCGGCCCGCTGTTCTACGAGCCGACCGTGCTGACCGGCGTCACCGAAGACATGGCGCTGTGCCGCAACGAGACCTTCGGCCCCGTGGTCAGCCTCTACCCCTACTCCACGGAGGAGGAGGTCGTCGCGCTGGCCAACGACACCATCTACGGGCTCAACGCCTCGGTGTGGACAGGCGACCCGGCGCGGGGCCGGGCGCTCGCCGCGCGCGTCAAGGCGGGCACCGTCAACATCAACGAGGGGTACGGCGCGGCCTACGCCTCCTACGACGCGCCCATGGGCGGCATGAAGGCCTCGGGCCTCGGCCGCAGGCACGGCGTCGAGGGCCTGCTCAAATTCACCGAGGTGCAGAACATCGCCACCCAGGCGTCATGGCTGGGCTTCGACCCGCCGATGGGCATGCCGTACGAGAAGTACGCCGACGTGCTGGCGGGGCTGCTCAAGACGATGAAGAAGCTGCGGCTCAAGTGAGCTTCGACGTCCTGGTCGTCGGCTCGGGCTTCGGCGGCAGCGTCTCCGCCCTGCGGCTGGCGGAGAAGGGGTACAGGGTCGGCGTCCTGGAGGCCGGCCGCAGGTTCGACGAGTCGACGCTGCCGAAGACCTCGTGGCGGGCGCGCGACTTCCTGTGGGCGCCATGGCTCGGGCTCAAGGGCATCCAGCGCATCCACGTGCTGGGCGGCCCCAAGGGCACCAGGGTCATGGTGCTGGCGGGAGCGGGCGTGGGCGGCGGCTCGCTCGTCTACGCCAACACGCTCTACGAGCCGCTCGAGCCGTTCTTCCTCGACCCGCAGTGGGCGGGCATCACCGACTGGAAGGCCGAGCTCGCGCCCTACTACGACCAGGCCAGGCGCATGCTCGGCGTGGTCGTGAACCCGACGCTGACCCGAGCGGACGAGGTCATGAAGAAGGTCGCCGCGCGCATGGGCGTCGCCGGCACCTTCAGGCCCGCGCCCGTCGGCGTCTACTTCGGCAAGGGCGGCGAGGACCCGTACTTCGGCGGAGCGGGCCCGCTGCGCGACGGCTGCGTCGAGTGCGGCGAGTGCATGACGGGCTGCCGCCACAACGCCAAGAACATGCTGACGAAGAACTACCTCCACCTCGCCGAGCGGGCGGGGGCGAAGGTCTATCCCGAGTGCACGGTCGTCTCGGTCAGGCCCGACGGCGACGGCTACCTGGTCACGGCGCACCGCACGGGGGCGCCGTGGCGGCGCCGTACGTTCAGGGCCGGGCAGGTGGTCTTCGCGGCGGGCACGTACGGCACCCAGCGCCTGCTGCACCGGCTGAAGTCGACCACCCTGCCCGGCCTCTCTCCGCGGCTGGGCGCGATGACCCGCACCAACTCCGAGGCGCTGCTCGGCTTCGAGCGGCTCTCCGCCGAAGGGCCCAAGCTCAACCACGGCGTCGCGATCACCTCCTCGATCCACCCCGACGCGCGGACCCACATCGAGCCCGTCCGTTACGGCGACGGCTCCAACGCCATGGGCCTGCTGCGCACGCTGCTGGTCGACGGCGACGGCTCGCGCCTGCGCGGCTTCGCCCGCCAGGTGGCCCGCGACCCGCTGACCGCGCTGCGCCTGCTGAACCTGCGCCGCTGGTCGGAGCGGACGCTCATCGCCCTGGTCATGCAGGCCAACGGCGACGCCATCACCACCAGGAGATCGCTGCTCGGCCTGCGCAGCGAGGGCGGGACGAACCCGACCTGGATCCCCGCGGGCCACGAGGCCGTACGGCACGCGGCCGAGGAGATCGGCGGAGTGCCCGGCGGGTCGTGGCTCGACCTGTTCGACACCCCCGCCACCGCGCACTTCCTCGGCGGCTGCGCCATCGGCGACTCCCCTGACAGCGGCGTCATCGACCCCTACCACCGGATGTACGGCTACGACGGCCTGCACGTCGTGGACGGATCGGCGGTCTCCGCCAACCTCGGCGTCAACCCCTCGCTCACCATCACCGCGCTGGCCGAGCGGGCGATGTCGTTCTGGCCGAACGCGGGCGAGCCCGATCCCAGGCCCGCCCCCGGCTCGCCGTACGTGACCCTCTCGCCGGTCGCGCCCGTGCGGCCGGCCGTTCCCGAGGCGGCTCCAGGGGCGCTCAGGCTGAAAGTGCTGTCATGAGCTGGAAGGCATGGGCGCTGGCCCTGCTGGACGAGCAGCAGGAGCCGACCCCGCTGGTGGAGTTCCCTGCGGGCGGGCCCGTCACGGTGCTGATGAAGGACGAGTCGGCCCATCCCACCGGCACCATGCGTCACAGGCACGCCAGGGCGCTGTTCCGCCAGGCGATCGCCGAAGGGCTGGTCACCGAGGGGACGACCGTGGTCGAGGCGACGGGAGGCAACGCCGCGGTGGCGCAGGCGTGGTTCGCCAGGCGGCTCGGCCTGGCGTACGTCGTGGTGATGCCGGGACAGCGCAGTGAGGAGCGGGCGCGCAGGGTGGAGGAGCTGGGCGGGGAGTGCAGGTTCGTCACGCCGCCGCTGGCGATCTACGAGGCGGCGCGCGAGATCGAGGGGCACTTCCTCGACCAGTTCGGCCGCGCGGCCGAGCACGATCTCGCCGACGAGCTGCTGGCGCAGGTCGAGCCCGACTGGGTGGTGGTCGGCGCGAACACCGGCGCCACCTCGGCCACGCTCGGCAGGCGCACCAGGGTGGCCGTGGCCGACCCCGAGAACTCCGCGTACTTCCCCGGCTGGACCCTCGACGCCGCCGACTACACGACGGGGATGCCCTCGCGGATCGAGGGGATCGGCAGGCCGCGGGTCGAGCCGGGCTTCAGGGGCGAGCTGGTCGACAGGGTGATCCCGGTGCCCGACGAGGAGAGCAGGGCTGCGGCGCGCACGATCGCCGAGGTGACGGGGCATCCGGTGGGCGACGCCTCGGGCACCGCTCTGGTCGCGGGGCTCAGGCTGGCCGAGCGCATGAAGGGCGGGCTGATCGTGACCGTGATCGGGGGAATACCCGCGAGCCGGTGAATGTCGTAGCACGGCATGGAGATTCGCTACGCGGGCGGTCCGACCGCCGTCATCGAGCTCGGTGGAGTGCGGCTGGTCGTCGATCCGACGTTCGACCCGCCTGGCGACTACCCGGTGGGCACGCGGGTGCTGACCAAGACGGCGGGTCCCGCCTTCGGCCCCGAACCCGCCGACCTGGTGCTGCTCTCGCACGACCAGCACCCCGACAACCTGGACACCTCGGGCAGGGCGTATCTGGAGACCGTCCCGCTGGTGCTGTCCACGGGGCAGGCGGCCGGACGGCTCGGCGGCGCCGTCAGGGCGCTGCCGAACTGGGAGAGCGTCGAGGTCGGCGCGCTGCGGGTGACCGGCGTTCCCGCCCAGCACGGCCCGGACGGCAGCGAGCACCTGACCGGCGAGGTCACCGGCTTCGTGCTGTCGGGCGACGGGCTGCCGACCGTGTACGTCAGCGGCGACAACGCCTCGCTCGAGGTGGTCAGGAGCATCCGCTCGCGCCTCGGCGCCGTCGACGTGGCGGTGCTGTTCGCGGGCGCGGCGCGGACGCCGCTGCTCGGCCCCGTCGATCTCACGCTGTCGAGCGAGGCGGCCGCCGAGGCCGCGCGGATCCTCGAGGCGAGCGAGGTCGTGCCGCTCCACTTCGAGCACTGGGCGCACTTCACCCAGGGCCGCTCGACGCTGGAGGAGGCCTTCGGGCGGGCGGGCCTGTCCGGCAGGCTCCGCCTGCTCAAGCCGGGCGAGCAGATCACAGTGGGTGGCTGACCCACACGTTCGGCTCCACGTAGACGGCGTCCTCCCGCATCGCGGCGAGCATCCTGCCCGACATCCCGCCGCCCAGCAGGTCGGTCCTGATGGTGATGTCGAGCGCCGAGATCGCGGTGGAGCGGGCGCCCCTCCTGCGGGTGTCCGCGCCCCACCGCACCACCGCGTCCCATCCGTCGTCGGGTAGCTCTGCGTGGGGCATCTGCCACAGGGAATCTGCCAGGTCGGGCCGCTCGGCCAGGGTGGTGATGCGGATCGTCATAGGTCTAGACATATCCGTCGAGTCCGCTCAGGAAGTCGTCGAAGAGGTGGCGGTGGATGGTGTGCTCGGCGCCCTTCACGATCCGCACCTCGAACCCCCGCTCCCGCAACTCCTCGGCGAAGGCGGGGGCGACGAGGAAGCTCGGGTCCGCGATCTGCACCAGAGACGGCGTCACGGGCGCGGGCGTGAAGTCGGTCCCGACCACCTTGCCCAGGGCGAGCGCGGTCTGCGGGTCCCAGCCCTTGAGCATCTCCACCTCGACCGCCACCTCCTCGGCGGAGAAGCCCGGGTGCATGGCCGCTATCTGCTCGGCCGTCCAGTCCTTGGCCGCCACGAAGCCGTCGGTCATCGCCACGCCGCCCTCCAGCACGGGCATCCTGAAGGCGGGGTCGGAGTAGACGGCCTTCTCCGGCAGGAGCCTGTCGACGGCGGCGGCCAGCGTGAGGCCGCCGAGGGAGTGGCCGATCGCCAGCGCGGGCGCGGACGGCACCGACTCGAGCACCGACGAGGCCATGAGCTCCACCGGGTAGGTCTCCGCCCTGGGCGAGGCGCCGTGGCCGGGCAGGTCGACGGCGATCACCCGGTAGCCGCGCTCGGCGAGCGCGGGCCCGACCCGCCACCAGCACTCCGAGCTGGCCATGATGCCGTGGATGAGCACCGCGACCCGGTCGCCTGTGCCCCATTCGCGCGTGTGCAGCTGCATTTACCTGACTCCCTTGACCGGCAGTACGGCGACCGCCCCTATGAGTGAGATGACGATGGCCACGAGCCAGAGCGAGGAGTACCCGCCGAGCCCGATGATGGCCGAGGCGATGAACGGGGCGATCATCTGTGGCCCCGCGTTCGCGATGTTGAGGATGCCCATGTCGCGGGCGGCGTCGTCCTTGCTGGGCAGGACGAGGGTCACGATGGCGATGTCCACGGCCCCGTAGGCGCCGAAGGCCGCGCCGTGGATGGCGCTGTAGATCAGCATCGAGGTCCAGCTCGGCCACAGCAGCGGCAGCGCCATCGACACGGCGGTGACGACGCCCGCGACGGTGACGAAGAGCTTGCGCCTGTCGAGCCGGTCCGACAGCGGACCGCACACCACGGTCGCCAGCACGGCGCAGATCGTCGAGACCAGTGTCGCGGTGGCGACGGCCTGTGGCGCCTCGTCCTTCGGGATGCCGATGTGGTCCTGGAAGATGAAGAGCATGAACATCAGGACCATGAAGTAGCCGAGCACCATCAGGCTGCGCCCGATGAAGACCCACAGGAAGTCGCGGTGCCCCAGCGCGGACAGGAAGTCGGCGATCGACCGCTTGGGCTTGACCGCCACCTCGTACTCGCCGGGGCGGGGGTCGTGGGTGAGGGAGACCACCAGGAGGGCGCCGAGCACGACCGCCGAGCCGTACACCAGGTAGCCGAGCGAGACGTCGCCGACGAAGAAGACGGCGACCTGGGTGCCGAACACGATCCCGACGGAGGTGGCGACGCCGAGGACGGCGGAGGCGGTGCCCCTGCGCTGCTCGGGGACGCGGTCGGGGATGATCGCGGTGAGCGCGGCCTGGTAGAGGTTCATCATGGCCTGCGCCAGCGACCAGCCGAGCAGGATCATCGGGACGGTCGAGACCTGGCTCATCAGCAGCATCGTGGCCAGCGCGGCGATCGCGCCGCCGAGGATCCAGGGATTGCGCCTGCCCCAGCGTGAGCGGGTGGTCCGGTCGGAGAGCATGCCGCCGATCGGGTTGAAGACGGTCGCGAAGACGGCGCTGACCCCGGCGACCAGGCCCACGTTGGCGACCTTGTTGGCAGGGTCGATCTCGGCGATCTGAGTCTGCACGAGCAGGCCGCCGACGCCCATGTAGAGCGCGTACATGACGGCGTTGCTCGCGCCGAGGACGGTGAGCAGCTTCGGCATGCCGTCCCGGCGGACGCCAGTGGTGGGGACCATGGCGACTCCTGACTTGATGGGGGGTGGTTATACGTATAAGCACTGGATAGCATCGAGTGACCGCACCTGACAAGAGGAATGTTCTGGATGTGATGAGCGGCAACAGGCCCGCCACGAGCATGGACGTCGCCCGAGCGGCGGGCGTCTCCCAGGCCACCGTCTCCTACGTGCTCAACGACCGGCCGGGCAGCCGGATCAGCGAGGAGACCAGGTCACGCGTCCGCGACGCGGCCGAGCGGCTCGGGTACGTCCCGCACGCGGGAGCGCGCACGCTGCGCACGGGCAGCAGCGGCGTGGTGCTGGTCGCCGTGCCCGACATCCCGCAGGGGCCGCTGGCCACCGGCCTGCTGGAGGAGCTCGACAAGGAACTGGGCGGGCGCGGCTACACCATGGTCCAGTACGGCGCCCGCCGCACGAAGGGCGTCGCGGCGGCCAAGGCGTGGGCCGAGCTCAGGCCCACCGCCGTGGTGGCCGACACCAGCAGGCTGACCAGGGCGGGCATCGAGGTGCTCAGGGCGGCGGGGGTCAAGGCGATCATCGGTATGGGACACGCGCCGGTGGACGACGTCCCTTCGCTGCTCACCGACCACGAGGGGGTGGGCGCGCTGGCCGTACGGCATCTGGTGGAGCGGGGCCGCGACCCGATCGTGGCGGTGGTGCCCCGCGAGGAGGGCATCAGGGAGATGGGGTTGGCCAGGCTGCGCGGAGCGCGGTCGGCCGGCGTCCCCGTCGCGGCGGTCGACCTGGCCTTCGACGAGGCCGAGGCGGCTGCCTTCGTGGCGGGCCTGAAGGGCGGCGAGGGCGTGTTCGCCTACAACGACGAGTACGCGATGCTGCTGCTGGCCGCTCTCCACGACGCGGGGCTGCGCGTGCCGGGCGACGTGGCGGTGATCGGCTGCGACGACCTGCCCCTCGCACGGCTGACCCGGCCGAGGCTGAGCACGGTCAGGCCCGATCTGTCGGCGGCGCCTGCCAGGATGGCCACGCTGATCGACCGGCTCGTTCGCGGCATGGCCTGCGGCGACGTAGACGTCTGGACACTCCAGCTCATCCGAAGGGACTCCACATGATCGACCTCGACGCCAGGCTGCGGGCGGTGCTCGACCTCAACCAGGCCGACGCGAGAGAGAGCGGCGGCAGGCACGAGTACGACGGCAGGGTCCAGGACCTCTCGCCCGAGGGCGTGGCCGCGGCTCTCGCGCGGGTCGGCGAGGGCCCCGCGCCCGCCGACCCCTACGACGCCGCTCACCTGGAGGTCTTCGAGGGCGCGGCGCAGGTCGTGTTCGGCGAGCTCCAGTTGCACAGGCGCAACCCGCTCTTCCACCTGTCCAACCTCGACCTGGCCTGCTACGACCGCGACTACGCGCCCGCGCCCGAGCGCGAGGCGGCCAAGGCGGCGCACCTGGCGCGGTGGCCCGAGGCGGTCGAGCACGCGATCAGCTCGCTCGACGCCGTGGCGGCGCCCGTCGCCACCTCGCTGCTCGGCGCGGTGAAGGGTCTGGCCGCAGGCATCACCGACGACGACGCGCTGAAGGCCCACGCGCGGCTGGTCGCGCACGTCGAGCGGGCCGCCGCGGTCGGCGACCCTGACGCGGCGCTCGGCGGCGAGGCGCTGGCCAGGCTGATGGGCGCCTCGGAGGGGCTGCCCGTCGATCTCGGCAGGCTCGCCGAGCGCGCCGACGCCGAGCGCGACCGCCTCCACTCGCTGCTGGCGCAGGCGTGCGCGAAGCTGGGCGAGGAGGGCAGGCCGCCGCTCGAGGTGGCCCGCGAGCTGGTCAAGCGCCACCCCGACGCCGACGGCGTCATCGAGGCGGCCAGGATCGGCACGGAGAAGGCCATCGCGTTCACCCGCGAGAAGGACCTCGTGCCCTACCACGACGGCGAGTGCCTGGTCGGGCTGGCGCCCGAGTCGCGGCGCTGGGCCATGGCGATGATGGCGTGGAACGCGCCCGGCGAGCCCGAGGGTCCCTCCTGGTACTACATCACCCCGCCGGACACCTCCTGGCCCGCTCCCGAGCAGGAGGAGTGGCTCGAGGTCTTCAGCGACACCACGCTGCCCGCCATCAACGTGCACGAGGTGGCTCCTGGGCACTTCTCCCACGGTCGCGCGCTGCGTCACGTGAGCTCCGACGTCAGGCGGCTGCTGCTGTCGATGTCGTTCGCCGAGGGCTGGGCCCACTACGGCGAGGAGCTGTGCGTCGAGGAGGGCTTCGAGGCCCACGACCCGCGCTTCGAGATCGGCGTGTGGCTCGAGGCGCTGATCAGGGTCACCAGGCTGGCCTGCGCGATCGGCGTGCACACCGGTCAGATGACGGTCGAGGAGGGCGCGCGCCGCTTCGAGAGCGACACCCATCTGGCGGGCCCTGCGGCGCTGTCCGAGGCTCGCAGGGCCACCTTCGACCCCACCTACGGCCGTTACACCTGGGGCAAGCTGCTCATCCAGGACCTGCGCGAGGAGGCGCGTTCGCAGTGGGGAGCGGGCTTCTCCCTGCGCCGTTTCCACCAGGCGATGCTCGGCCTCGGCTCGCCGCCCCTCGGCCTGCTCTCCCGCGCGCTGGGCTAGCGGCAGTGCCGGTTGGTCAAGGCGGGGGTGGTCGTGTCAAGAGGTTGAGGTCCGCTAACTGCCGCGCCGGGCGGTGACAGATGCCCTCGACGCTCCGCCGCGCCGTCCGCGGCGCGCTTGGCGTCTACCAGGATGGAGCGGTTCGAATCGCGTCGGCGGCGGCCCGCAGAAGGCGACAACTCTCAGGATGACACTCCGTAGCGGGCGGCGATCGCGGTGGCGCGGTCGCGCAGGGAGTCGCGCAACCACTGCGGGGCCAGGGCTTCCGCGTTCGTGGCGAGCTGCCACAGCGCCCATTCGGCGTGTCTCGGATCTTGGAAGGACACCTCCAGCCGCAGCCAGCCGTCTGCGTCGGCTTCCTCGGCGCGGACGGCCAGCGCGGTGCCCACCAGGTCCTCCCGCCGCGCCGGGTTCACCCGTACCAGCACGGTGACTTGGTCGCCGCCGGTCCGAAACCGCGTGCTGCGTTCCTGCCAGGCCTGGTCCAGATCGACCCGGTCTGGCCGCTGTGCGGGCTCGGTGAGTTCCTTGGCGGCCAAGATCCGGGACAGCCGGTAGGTGCGGTCCGCGCCAGACCTCGTGGCCAGCAAATAGCCCATCTCGCGTATGGTGACCAGTCCGATCGGGTCCACCGTGCGCCACTTCGGGGTCTGGTTCACAGCCGCGTAGTGGATCTGCAGCTTGTGTCCGGCGAACACCGCGCGCAGGACCTCGGCCGCTATGGCGTCAGGCACCTCCTCAGCGACCAGCCGGCGCGAGAGGAGGTCGGTCTCCGGGTCGATGAGCAGTCGCTCGGCCGCGCCGGCCGCGGTGTCCCGATAGCTTTCGGGTAGCGCGTCAACCACCTTGAGCATCGCCGAAGCGAGCGCCGAGCCGAGGCCGAATGCCTGCGCGCCGCGCCGCGATCCGGCGACCAGCAGGGCAAGGGCCTCGTCGTGGTTCAGTCCGGTGAGCTCGGTCCGGAAACCGGGCAACAACGCGAAACCGCCGTGCCGGCCGCGTTCGGCGTAGACCGGGACGCCGGCTGCGGACAGCGCCTCGATGTCGCGCAGCACGGTGCGGGTGGACACCTCCAGCTCGCGGGCCAGCTCGGACGCGGACAGCCGACCGTGCTGCCGCAGCAGCAGTACCAGCGAGACCAACCGGTCGGCACGCATGCGAAAACTGTACCGAAATACACGACACAGGATGTCGTGATTTGTTGGGAGGCTCATCAACGCGACCAAGAAGATGGCGACTACCGAGCCGACGGTCGTACGTCATGTCGACGAATCGAATGGAGCTGATGTGGCAATGGAGCGAACGGCGGTCAACCCGTGGGCGTGGTCGGTGGAGATGGGGTACAACCAGGGTGAGATCGTCTCCGGGCACACCCGGACCCTGTACTGCGCCGGGCAGACCGCGATGAGTGGCGACGGCAAGCCCCAGCATACCGATGACATGGCGGCGCAGTTGGCGCTGAGCCTCGACAATCTGGAGGCCGTGCTCGGCGAGGCCGGCATGTCCCTTGCGAACCTCGTCCGGCTCAACGTCTACACCACCGACGTCGATCGGCTTTTCCAGCACTACGGCGTGCTGGCGTCGAGGTTGGGCGTCGCAGGGGTGGCGCCGACCACCACGATGCTCGGGGTGACACGGCTGGCGATCCCCGACCTGATGGTCGAGCTCGAGGGGACCGCCGTCGCGTGATGCGACCTCGCCGCCTCCGGCAGGGCTGCCGGAGGCGGCACGAGTAGGAGGCAGGTGGGTGATTTCCGGTGCTCAGAATGGTGACCATCGGCGTCTATGGCTTCGACGGCGAGTCCTTCCTGCAACGACTGCGGCAGGCGGACGTCCGCCTTCTGCTCGACGTACGCCAGCGCCGCGGTGTCCGCGGACCCGAGTACGCCTGGGCGAACTCCCGTCGGCTGCAGGCGGCCCTCGCCCATGCCGGGATCGTCTACGAGCACCACCGCGAGCTCGCCCCGACCACCGAATTACGCCAGCTCCAGTACGCCGAGGATGACCGCCAAGGGGTCGGCAAGCGCTCGCGCCGCGAACTCGCTGCCGAGTACACCCGCCGCTACACCACCGAGATCCTCGACCGCGCCGACCTCACGCCGATCGTGTCGGCGCTGCCGAGCAGTGGGATCGCAGCGCTGCTCTGTGTCGAGCGCGACCCCGAGGCCTGCCACCGCTCGTTGATCGCCCAGCGGCTGACCGAGCAGCACCACGTCACGATCGAGCACCTGCGCCCGTAGTGACACGGCGGCGGTGGTCGCCGCCGCTGCGGCTAGCGGTCGACGGCGGTGGCGCCGCCGTCGACCACCAGGTGGGCGCCGGTGATGAAGGAGGCCTCCTCGCTCATCAGGAAGCGCACCGCGGCGGCCACCTCCTCCGGCCTGCCGAGCCTGTTGGTCAGGGCCCTGCCCTTGAACGTCTCGACGAGCTCCCCTGCCGCCCCGGCGAGCAGGGGAGTGTCGATGTAGCCGGGGCAGACCGCGTTCACCCTGATCGGGGCGAGCTCGTGCGCCATCGACCTGGTCAGGCCGAGCAGCCCCGCCTTCGAGGCGCAGTAGGCGGGGATGAACGCCTGTCCCACCAGGCCCTCGATCGAGGAGATCCCGACGATCGCGGCCGCCTCCACCTCGCGCAGCCGGGGGAGCAGCGCCTTGGTCAGCAGCGCCTGGGCGCGCAGGTTGACGTCGAGCACGAAGTCCCACGCCTGCTCGGTCAGGTCGGACACGGCCATGGGGTGGGCGACGCCCGCCGCGTGGACGAGCCCGCCGATCGGGCCGAGCGCGTCGCGGGTGGCCGCGATCGCCTGGTCGAAGGCGGAGGAGTCGGTGACGTCGACCCGAAGCCCGAGGGCCGTGGAGGCCGCCTCCGTGGCGACCTTGCCGGCCGCGGGGCCGTCGAGATCCCAGATCGCCACCGGGCGGCCGGCCTCCGCCAGCGCGAGCGCGCACGCCCTGCCGATGCCCGAGGCGCCGCCGGTAACGATTACCGCGCTCATTCGTGTCCTTTCCACGCGACGCGGATCACGCTAACGTCAGAATCAAGCGAGCGCTAGGGAGGGGCGGGTGCGAGAGCTCTCCGGCAGGGTCGCGGTGGTGACGGGCGCGGCGAGTGGCATCGGCAGGGCGCTGGCGGTGCGGTTCGCCGCGGAGGGCATGTCGTTGATGCTCGCCGACGTCGATCCGCGCGGCCTGTCCCAGACGGCCGCGATGATCTCGGGGGTCAAGGTGCTCACCCAGATCACCGACGTCTCCGACGCGCCCGCCGTCCAGCATCTGGCCAACAGGGCCTTCGGCGAGCTCGGCGCGGTGCACGTGCTGTGCAACAACGCGGGGGTCTTCCAGGGCGGCAGGATCTGGACCCGCACAGAGGAGGACGTCGCCTGGCTGCTCGGCGTCAACCTCTGGGGCGTGCTGCACGGCATCCGCGAGTTCGTGCCGCGCATGATCGAGCAGGGCACCGAGGGGCACATCGTCAACACCGTCTCCGTCGCGGGGCTGTTCGCGGGCGCCAACACCGGCGGTCACGCGGTCACCAAGTACGCGGCCCTCGCCGCCTCGCAGTCCCTCGCCCTCGACCTGGCGCAGATCGGCTCCAAGCTGCGCGTCACCGCGCTGTGCCCGGGAGGGGTCCGCACCGGCATCAGCCGCTCCGAGCGCGTCAGGCCCGCCGACCTGGTCGTGGCCCGCACCCGCGACGACCTCACCTCCCAGGAGTGGCTCGACGGGATGCTGGAGAAGGGCATGGAGCCGGCCGAGGTGGCCGACGCCACCGTCGAGGCCATCAGGCAGGAGCACTTCCTCGTCCTCACCCATCCCGGCTACGACGACAGCCTGCGCGAGCAGACGACGGCCCTGCTGGCGGGCCTGCTTCCCGAGCCGCCCGACGGCGAGCCTCGCCCCTAGCGGTCCGGATACACTGGGAGCACCGCATTCACCTGCTTGGGGGTTTTCTCGGTGTCTGAATTCGACACAGTGCTCGTGGTCGACTTCGGTGCGCAATACGCACAGCTCATCGCCAGGCGAGTGCGCGAGTGCCACGTCTACTCCGAGATCGTCCCCTCGACGATGCCGGTCGAGGAGATGCTGGCCAAGAAGCCGAAGGCGATCATCCTGTCCGGCGGCCCTTCCTCGGTCTACGCCGAGGGCGCGCCCGCCGTTCCTGTCGGCCTGTTCGAGACCGGGGTGCCGACCTTCGGCATCTGCTACGGCTTCCAGGCCATGGCCCAGACTCTGGGCGGCGAGGTGGCCCGCACCGGCATCGCCGAGTACGGCGGCACCGAGCTGCGCGTCGGCACGGAGGGCGTGCTCTTCTCGGGTCTGCCCGCCAAGCAGACCGTCTGGATGTCCCACGGCGACAGCGTCGCCGCGGCGCCCGAGGGCTTCACCGTCACCGCCGCCACCGACGAGACGCCGGTGGCCGCCTTCGAACACCCGGGCAAGGGCCTGTACGGCGTGCAGTTCCACCCCGAGGTGCTCCACTCCGACCACGGCCAGACCGTGCTGAAGCACTTCCTCGACGCGGCGGGCTGCCGTCCCTCGTGGACGATGCTCAACATCGTCGAGGACGCCGTCGCCGCCGTCCAGCAGCAGATCGGGCCCGAGGGCCGCGCCATCTGCGCCCTGTCGGGAGGCGTCGACTCGGCGGTCGCCGCCGCGATCGTCCAGCGCGCCATCGGCGACCGGCTGACCTGCGTCTTCGTCGACCACGGCCTGCTGCGCAAGGGCGAGGCCGAGCAGGTCGAGCGCGACTTCGTCGCCGTCACCGGGGTCAAGCTCCGCGTCGTCGACGCCGCCGACCGCTTCCTCAAGGCGCTCGACGGGGTCACCGACCCCGAGGAGAAGCGCAAGATCATCGGCCGCGAGTTCATCCGCGTCTTCGAGGACGAGCAGCGCGCCATCATGTCCGAGGGCCCCGTCGACTTCCTCGTCCAGGGCACCCTCTACCCCGACGTGGTCGAGTCGGGCGGCGGCACGGGCACCGCCAACATCAAGTCGCACCACAACGTCGGCGGCCTGCCGGAGGACCTGCAGTTCTCGCTGGTCGAGCCGCTGCGCACGCTGTTCAAGGACGAGGTGCGCAGGGCGGGCGAGGAGCTCGGCCTGCCGGCGGCGATGGTCTGGCGCCAGCCGTTCCCCGGGCCGGGGCTCGGCATCCGCATCATCGGCTCGGTCACCCAGGACCGCCTCGACATCCTGCGTGAGGCCGACGCCATCGCCCGTGAGGAGCTGTCCAGGGCGGGGCTCGACCGCGAGATCTGGCAGTGCCCCGTGGTGCTGCTGGCCGACGTCCGCTCGGTGGGCGTCCAGGGCGACGGCCGCACCTACGGTCACCCGGTGGTGCTGCGCCCGGTGACCTCGGAGGACGCGATGACGGCCGACTGGGCGCGGGTGCCCTACGACGTGCTGTCGCGCATCTCGACCCGCATCACCAACGAGGTGCGAGAGGTCAACAGGGTGGTGGTCGACGTGACCAGCAAGCCGCCCGGCACGATCGAGTGGGAGTAACGATCACGAAAGGGAGAGCCGCGGAATCGCATTCCGCGGCTCTCCCTTTTCGCTTCTCTGCCGGCCGCTCGCCTAGGCCGTCCCCGCCGCCACATTGCGCCAGCCGAAGGTGACGGCCCCGGCCAGGAGCACGGCGCCGGACAGCACGCCGCTGACGATCGGCACCCACGACACGGCGGCCGTCGACGCGAGCACGAGACCGACGGCGCCGAGCAGCGTGAGAACCACGCCGGGTACGGCGATGCCCCAGTCCTTCCAGATCGGCGCCAGCGCGATGAAGTGCACGCCGACCACGAACGCCACCCAGGCCACGTTGGTCTGCTCAGGACGTTCCCAGGCGGCCAGCACCCGGATCCCGCCGAAGAGCAGGATCGCTTCGGCGGCGACGACGATCAGGTAACCGCGGCTGAACATGTTCCGCCGCGAGCCCGCGGCGGGCCGCTCCTTCCTGGCGGTGACCAGCCACATGGCGAGCACGCCGGCGGCCGCCAGGCAGGCGGCCACCCGCAGCAGGTTCACGGTCACGGTGTTCAGCGGGCTCTGCGCGTTGACGACGACGAACACCGCGCCGAAGACCGCGCCGACCAGCAATCCAGTCATTCGTTGCATGGCCTCATTGAAGTCCGCGCCGGCTCGCGGCCGCATGGGGGCTGGGACGAGGCCGAGGTAGGCCTGGCACTACCTCGCCGTGCCGCGCAGGTAGGCCAGCACCGCCAGCACCCGCCGGTTGTCGTCCTCGGTGGCGGGGAGCGCGAGCTTGGCGAACACGCTTGCCACGTGCTTCCCGACGGCCGCCTCGGTGATCGACAGGGAGCGGGCCACGGCGCTGTTGGAGCGCCCCTCGGCGATGAGGGCGAGCACCTCGCGCTCGCGCGGGGTGAGCCGGTGCGCCTGCTCGGTGACCTCTCTGCCCTTGGCCCAGGTCTGCTCGAACAGGTCGATGAGGGTGGCGATCAGACTCTGCTGCCTGATCACCAGGGCGCCGGGCGAGTAGGCGACGGGGGTGATACGGAGGAAGGCCACCGCGCGGTCGAAGATGAGCAGCTGCTGGACCGGCTCGTCGACGACCCTGTGCAGGTCACCGGCGGCGTGCAGCTCTCTGATCCGAGCCGCTTTGCGGGGGTCGTCCAACACGCTCGCGTGGATGATCGTGCGCATCTCCATGCCCTGCTGCAGGGCGTCGAGCACGCTGCGCCTGCTCTGCTGCTCCTGGCGGCCCTTCTCGGGCGAGCCCACCGGGTGCATGGCGCGCAGCTCCCGGGCCGTGCGGGCGGCCTGCGCGATCTGCTGCCGGACGAGCTCGCTGTCCTCCAGGCGCTCGACGTCGACGGGGATGCCGCGTAGCTCGCCCACCACCTCTTCCAGCCGATGGGCAAGCTGGGCCAACGACACGCTCTCGTCCACACGCCTCCTTCGCCGACCGCGCCGGCCACACCGGCGGCGGGATCATGCTTGCCCATTCTGACCTGTCTGATTCGTCCCCTGCCAGCGGACGTGGCCCTGATCGTTGGCGGGGACGCGCCGCCCTGGAGCTGTATGAGGCGACGCTGACGCTCACCGACTGGTCATGACGACACAGTGCGTGTGTCGCGCGGTCGAGAGAGCTCTACGACGCCACCCACTGACCTGCTGACCAGCCGCCTGCCGTACCGCTGGGCGGGCAGTTCGACGAAGCGGTAGGTGAGCCAGCTCGCGCCCAGGATCAGCGCGAACAGCGCGAGGGCGAGGGCGACCTGGACGGGCCACGGCAGCAGCCTGGTGTCGCCGAGCACCAGCAGCGCCAGCTTGAGCAGCGGCACGTGCACGAGGTAGACCGAGTAGCTGACCAGGCCGAGCCAGGCGAGCACGCGCGGCATGGCTCGCTCGCGCAGCGCGAAGAAGAGCGCGAACGTGGCCGCGGCCAGCCCCATCGTGGCCAGGTTCGTGAGGCCGTTGAAGGTCACCGGCTTGAGGAACGGCACCACCACGATCAGCGTCGCCACCCCCGCCACCGGCCACAGGCCCGAGCTCTGGCCGTGCTGCCAGCGGTAGATCGCGGTGCCGGTGAACATCACCGAGAGGATCATCGCGCCCTGCCAGGTCTCCCTGCTGCCGATCCAGATGAGCGCGACGGCCAGGACGGCCAGCGCCACCCCGCCTGCGGTACGCAGGGAGCGGGAGCCGTACAGGACGCAGCCGAGGCCGGCCGCGACCACGGCCAGCACCACCAGGGGCGCCCACGGGCCGTCGAGCAGGTGGCCCTCGCGCGGCATCGTGAAGGCGACCAGGCTCGCCAGCGCCGCGAACGCCAGCGCGAACAGTCCGCTGCGCCGGTGCACCCCCGCCACGAACAGGCCCGTGACCAGCAGGTAGAAGACCATCTCGTAGGAGAGCGTCCACATCGGCTCGACCAGGCCCGCCGAACCCGTGACCTCCATGAGCATCGTGAGGTGGGCGAAGAAGTCGGCGTCGCCGCGCAACGGCAGCAGCGGCGCCAGCGCGAGTGTGAT
The DNA here is from genome assembly GCF_039535395.1 of Nonomuraea roseola. Classification (NCBI taxonomy): domain Bacteria; kingdom Bacillati; phylum Actinomycetota; class Actinomycetes; order Streptosporangiales; family Streptosporangiaceae; genus Nonomuraea; species Nonomuraea roseola. Next base: position 1,717,173 of record NZ_BAAAXC010000015.1, on the reverse strand, counting down.
CACGATGACCAGCAGGTAGAGCGGGTAGAGGCGGAACAGCCTGCTGATCCAGAACGCCTTCACCTCGCCCCTGCGCTCCAGCGAGGCGGGGATGATGTAGCCGCTGACGAGGAAGAACACCAGGACCCCGTAGATCCCGAGGTTCATCCAGCGGGGCCGCAGCCCGTCGAGGAAGTGGTAGTTGAGGTGCTCGACGAGGACGGCCGTCGCGCCCACGCCACGAAGGGCGTCGAGCCACGCCAGCCGTCTTGTCATTCCGCGGAGTTTACCCGCGTCCCGCGCGCCAGAAGCGGACGAGCAGGGGAAGCATGAGGAAGCCGATGAAGACGGGCGAGGCCATGTAGCGGAAGTCCTGGGCAGAGATGTTGGCGAGGACCGCCGTCTGCTGGCCGATCATCGCGGCCGCGATCCCGAACACCCACCGGTTGCCCCGCAGCCAGGACGCGACCGCCAGCGCCAGGTAGGAGGCGTAGCACCAGATCGGCCCCCGCCACAGCAGCCAGTCGAGGTCGGGCTCGTAGGAGGCCCGCAGCCACCGGGTGGCGAGGTCGTTGAGCGGCGCCGACAGCGGGCTCAGGTTGAAGCTCTCCAGCTCGGGGTGGCGTTCGATCGCGTAGGGGCCGACGTACTCCCACGTGAACCACCGGTGTGAGAAGTGGTAGGTCTCGCCGCCCTCCGACCACCGGTCGGCCCCAGGACGCCAGGCGATCGCCCCTCTGCACAGCCGGGTCTTGATCACCTGGTCGGGCGCCTCCATCAGGATGCGCTGCCACAGCGCCATCACCTGCGGGGCCAGCTCGTCGGAGCGCCGCCAGTCGAAGTCCTCGCGCCAGATCAGCGGGTTGATCGTGTTGCAGTTGGCCCCCCTCCACCAGCGCTCCAGGGGGGCGATCTCGGCCATCAGCGCCACGTCCTGCGTGGTGAACAGGTCCGTGCGCTCCTTCCACGCGACCGCGATGTCGCCGTAGGCGGTGTGGTAGACGAACGTGCGCGACGGCGGCACGATCCCGACCTGCGGAAGGACCAGGTGGGTCAGCAGCACGGGCACGCCGACCGCGACCAGGCCTGTCGCGGCCAGCCGCGCCCTCGCGCCCTTCCCGATGATCAGCAGCACCACGACCATGATCGCCACTACCAGGAACCCGTTGGCCCTGAACAGCCCGGCGCCCAGCATGGTCGCGCCGAGACCGATCAGCGTCGCTCTGGTCGGCCCCCTGTCCTTGGCGATGCGCGCGGTGACGGCGGTGATGGCGATGACGCAGGCGGTGAACGGCACGTCCTTCCAGAACGTCACCGCGAACGCCCCGAACGGCGGCGCCAAGGGCAGCAGCACGGCGGCGATCGTCGTCGGCAGGCGCGGCGCTCCGAGGCGCTTGAGCTCCTGAGCGAGGAAGGCGATCGCCGCGGCCATGGCGGTCGTCTGCAGGAACGTCACGACGCCGACCCCGCCCGTGACCTTCACGCTCAGCCACAACAGCGCGTCGTAGAGGACCGAGTGGTCGCTGACCCACGGCCCTTCGAGGGTGTGGGTCAGGTAGAGCGCGGAGTCGCGGCTGAACAGGCCAGGGTAGAAGGCAGCCCACCACAGCAGGAGCACGATCTGGATGAAGAGGAATGTCCTCGCCGTGGAACGTTCGACCGTCACACGCGATATTGTCCAGGGATCTACGGGTAGGTCGTTCCGGGGGTGAGCTTACGCCCCTTGAGCAGGGTCGACACCGTCACCAGGTGGTAACCGCGCTTCTTCAGCTCCTTGATCAGCGAGGGCATCACCTGGACGGTCTGCGGCACCACGTCGTGCATGAGGATGACGCCGTCCCGCTTGGCCAGCCGGAGAACCGCCGACCTGATCTTCTTCTGGTCGCGCAGCTTCCAGTCGAGCGTGGTGCCGGTCCACAGCACCTGCGCCATCCCCTCGTCTCCCGCCAGCTCCCGCACCCTGTCATCGGTGTTCCCGTACGGCGGGCGGAACATCCGGGGCGTCCTGCCGGTGAGCGAGGAGATCGCCTCCTGGGTGGCCCTCAGCTCCTGGGTGATCTCCTCGTCGAAGAGCGTGGGGAGGCTGGGATGGGACCAGGTGTGGTTGCCGATCTCGTGGCCTTCGCGGGCCATGCGCTTCACGAGCGCGGGCCGCAGCTCCACGTGCTTGCCCATGAGGAAGAACGTGGCCTTGGCCTTGTTCTTCTTGAGCGTCGACAGGAGCGTTCCAGTGGCAGGGCCTGGGCCGTCGTCGAAGGTGAGGGCCAGGCACTTCACCTTCGCGCAGTCGACCTTGGGGGCGGCCTGCGCGGGGAGCGCCGGCAGCAGCGCCACGATCGCTCCAGCGAGGACGAGTCCACGCACCAACATCCGGCGCCTCCAGCGACGAGGGGAATCACATCTCGTCCATGGTGCCGCATTCCGGACGGCTCCGGGCCGGCAGACGGCTGCCTCGGGGGCGGGGGAGCGAGCTTCGACTAGCCTGAATTCCGGCAAGAACCAGCACGGGAGAAATGGCGACCCATGGACAACAGAATCGCCGATACCGCCCAGGTGGACGAAAGCGCCCAGATCGGGTCTGGGGTCAGCGTGTGGGATCTCGCCCAGGTGCGAGAGAACGCGCGTCTGGGCGACGGCTGCATTCTGGGACGGGGCGCTTATGTCGGGCCAGGGGTGCGACTCGGAAACAACGTGAAAATCCAGAATTACGCGCTCGTATATGAACCGGCCGCGCTGGCCGACGGTGTTTTCGTCGGGCCCGCCGCCGTCCTCACCAATGACCGCAATCCGCGCTCCGTCAGCGCCGACGGCCAGGTGAAGGACGGCGACGACTGGACGGCCGTCGGCGTCGTCGTCGAGGAGGGCGCGTCGCTGGGAGCCAGGTCCGTCTGCGTGGCGCCGGTGCGGGTGGGCCGCTGGGCCATGGTCGCCGCAGGGGCCGTCGTGACCAGGGACGTGCCCGACTACGCCCTGGTGGCGGGGGTTCCGGCGAAGAGGATCGGCTGGGTGGGCAGGGCGGGCGTCCGCCTGGAGGCCAAGGACGGCGAGGCGGACGTGTGGGTCTGCCCCGAGACGGGGCTGACCTACGTCCGCGACTCCGCCGACCGGCTCAGCGAACGCCCCTGAGACTAGGCGCCGATCACCAGGCGCCGCACTCCCCGCCACCGCTCGGGCGCGGTCACCCGCCGCCCGTCGACCAGCACCCGCACGCCGGGCAGGTCCTCCGCGCCGAGCGTGCGGTACTCCAGGTGGTCGGCCTGCACGATCGCCGCGGTGACGGGCTCGCCCTGCCACGGTTTCAGCCCCATGGCCGCGATCTCCCCGGTCGAGAACAGCGGATCGGCGACGTACGCCGTGGCCCCCAGCTCCCGTAGCCTCGCCACGGTGGGGAACACGCCGGAGAAGGCGCTCTCCTTCACCCCTCCGCGGTAGGCCACGCCGAGGACGAGCACCTGCGCGCCCGCCAGCTCGCCGTAGGCCGCCTCCAGCATGCCGACGACGTAGGCGGGCATCGCGGCGTTGGCCTCCCTCGCGGCGCGGACCACGCTCGCGTCGGGGTCGCCCCACAGGTAGATCTGCGGATACACCGGGATGCAGTGCCCCCCGACGGCGATGCCGGGCTGGTGGATCTGGCTGTAGGGCTGGGTGTTGCACGCCTCGATGACGCGCGCCACGTCGATGCCCCGGCGCGCGGCGAACCTCGCGAACTGGTTGGCCAGTGCGATGTTGACGTCCCTGTAGGTGGTCTCGGCCAGCTTGGCCAGCTCGGCGGCCTCCGTGGAGCCGAGATCCCAGACCCCGTTGGGTTTCTTGAGCATGGGACGGGTGTCGAAGTCGAGAGCGGACTCGTAGAAGGCCACCCCGTGCTCGGCCGACCGCTCGCAGATCCCGCCCACGAGCTTGGGGTAGCGCCGCAGGTCGGCGAAGACCCTGCCGGTCAGCACCCGCTCGGGGCTGAAGACCAGGTGGAAGTCGAGTCCGGCCGTCAGCCCCGAACCCGACTCCAGCATGGGACCCCATCTGTTCCTGGTGGTCCCGACGGGATGAGTCGTCTCGTAGCTGACCAGCGTGCCGGGGCGCAGGCCCCTGGCGACCGCCTGGGTGGCGGCGTCCATCGACGCGAAGTCGGGCGCGCCCTCGGCGTCCACGTGGAGCGGCACCACCACGACGACCACGTCACTGCCTGCGACGGCCGCCGTCGTGTCGCGGGTGGCGGACAGCAGGCCGCTGTGCACAGCCTCCTTCAGCCTGACGTCCAGGTCCTTCTCGCCGGGAAACGGCTCCTCGCCGGCGTTGACCAGGTCGACGACGCGCTCGTCGACGTCCGCCCCGACGACCCGGTGGCCCTTGCCGCAGAACTGCACCGCGAGCGGAAGGCCGATCTTCCCGAGACCGACGACGCACACGTTCATGCGTGCCTCCTTCTCCGCGTACGGCGCAGCGCCCGCCTTATCGCCTTGAGCCGCGACATCCTGCTGACGAAGATCTTCAGATTGCCCTGCGCATCGTCGCCGAGGGTGATCCTGAAGGCCTTTCCTCCGCGCCACCGGACGACAGAGGTCGACGGTCCTGGAAGCTGTGGAAGGGGGAGCTGGTAGGTCACGTTCGCGACCCTGACGTACAGCCGGGGGACGAAGATCTTCGCGCGGTCGGCCCTGCGCTTCGTCAGCGACGCGTACGGGACGTGGACTTTGATCGCGAGGTGGTCGTCGTGCTGCTCGGCGGAGACCGGCTCGGCGAACGGCGGCACGTGGCCCTCGGCGAGCTTGTAGCAGCCGGTGATGTCCTCGTCCTGGCTCCTGCCCTTGCGCACAGGAAGGAAGGCCACACGCACCGAGGAAGCGCCGACCAGCGGGAGGCGCCCGGCCAGGATGCCGTCCTCGTCGCGGACGACGTCGTCGACCCGCAGGAGCCCTGCCGCGCTGCCCGTCAGCGCGAAGTGGTGATTCGGCAGGGTGCCGAACCCGGGCAGCGCCTCGTAGACGCCGTCTCCCGTGACGACCACCGCCGACCCGGCGCCGTCCCGCTCGCGGCGGATGAGCTCCCTGAGCTCGTCGGCGAGCCCCGCCTGCGCCAGCAGGAGCTTCACCCTGCGCGTGCGGTCGAGCTTGGCGAGGATGCCAGGGGTGAGGTACGCCTCGGCGAGAGCGCCCACACCCGCGCACACGTCGTCCTGCCGCTCCCGCTCCAGGGTGAGGAAGTCCTGGTCGAGCAGCTTGGACAGCTCCCACGTGAAGTGCCGCCTCAGCACGGCGTCTCTGCGCGTCCCCCGCTCTATCAGCGACGCCGCCGACTTCATGACCTCGGCCGCGCACCGCAGCCTGGTCAGCTGCGAGGTGCTGGAGCCGACGTTGCTCGCGTCGTCCCTGCGCACGGCGTAGTAGTAGTCGTAGTCGGCCAGGACGCTGATCCGCCGGGCGCGGACACAGGCCTCCAGGGTGAACGGCTGGTCGCTCCAGACCGGCATGTGCTCGGGGAAGCGCAGCCCGTGCCGTTCGACGAGCTCCCTGCGGAACAGCTTGTTGTTGGACAGCGCCCACGGCAGCGGCGAATCGTCGAGCGTGATCTCGGGCCTGGTGTGCTCGTAGACGGCCCGGCTGAGGTTCCTGCCGTTCACCCCGATGGTACGGCCGAGCACCACGTCCGAGTCGTAGGTGTCGGCGGCCGACACCAGCCGCTCGAGCGCCTCGGGGCCGAGGTGGTCGCCGGCTCCGAGGAAGAAGACGTACCTGCCGGTGGCCATGGACAGCGCCCTGTTGCTCGGCTGGGCAGGGCCTCCCGAGTTCTCCTGCGTGAGCACGGTGAACAACCCCGGATACAGCTCGGCGAAGCGTTGGAGCTCCTTGTCGCCGCCGTCGGTGGAGCCGCCGTCCACGGCGAGGACCTGTATCCGGTCGAGCCCGATGGTCTGCGAGACGACCGAGTCCAGGCATTCCGTCAGGTACGGCATGGTGTTGTAGACCGCGATGATCACGCTGACGTCCGCTTGCATGTTGCGCTACTCTCCGGAGTTGAATGGTTGCATTTCGTTGCTGATGTGATCTGTTGTCGGACTCGGCGTGGTCGGCGCCCGGCCGCGACGCGTCACGCCTGACCGACCACGCGGCCGGCCTGTTGCTCGCGCCGACCCGGCGGGCCGTGGCGCACCTGGCCCACGAGGGCCTGGCCGAACGCGCGGCCCTCGTGGGAGCTGTGATGGTCGACGTGCCTGGCGGTCAGAGACCTCGCCGACCTTTCCGTGCCGGCAGCGCACCTGTCCCACGCTCGGCCGTCCTTCGGCACGGGCGACACGGCGGTGAAGGTGGCGTCGCTGCTCGCGGCGCGCCGATCCGGCGGTCACCGAAGGAACCCCGCCAGGGCCCTGACGGTCTGGGCGCCGTCATGGTAGGCGCGGGCGAAGGCCGCGGACTCGACCCCGATCCGCGCCGTGGCGTCCCTGTCGTCCAGCAGGCGCTCCATGGCGGCGCCGATCGTGTCCACGGTGGCGTTGACGATGGGCGGCACGGGCACGCCGCCGCCGTAGGCGCTCTCTGACAGGTAGGCCATCACGGGCTTGCCCGCTGCCATCCCCTCGCAGGCGAAGGTGCCGTAGCTGCCGATGGCGAACTGGTCGACCACGATGTCGGCCTCCCGCACCAGCGCGCGCATCTGTGACCAGGAGACGTTCTCGGCCAGCTGGAAGTCGATGACGCCACGCTCGTGCAGGCCGGTGAGCGCGGGAAGGATACGCGCGGTCCCCTTGGTCCACCGCTTGGACGGCGCGTGGAGCACCTTGGGCCTGCTTCTGCGCATCACGGGCGCGTCGCAGGCCCAGGCGTTCACGTCCACGACCAGCGGCGCCCATATCGCCTGTGGCAGGTCGTCCAGGAGATCGGGTGTGGTCACGAAGACGGGCAGCCCGCACTCCCTCGCGATCCTGTGGTTGTGCTCGGTGACCGCGGTGAGCCGCCTCACCACCTCCTCGGGGGCGTCGTGGAACAGCGAGTGCTCGTGCCGTTCCATGTGCCGCAGGGGGTGGCGGACCTCGCTGCCGTGGGCGAGGAGCGCGACCTTGATGCCCGCCCTGCGCAGCGCGGGCAGGTCGCCGTCCACGTGCTCGCCGTTGAGCCTGCCCAGGATCGGCAGGAAGGCGTCGGCCAGCAGGTGGGTGTAGCGGCCGAGGGTCCGCTGGATCTGCGCGATCTGCGTCTCCCTGCGCCCGAAGGCAGCGGGGTCGAGGTAGTGGTCGGCGGGATAGTCGAAGGGAGAGTCGGGACGCTTCAGCATCACCACCTCCATCGAGACGTCGCCGCGCTCCTTGCTGATGGCCTGCGCGAAGGCGGCCAGCTGGCCCGCGTGGTTCGCGGGGCCGAGGCCGAGCCTGATCGGGGTGGCGCGGAGCGGGGTCCAGCCGCCGTCCGTCACGCTCCCCATCCGCTCACGCGCGTCCCACGGCACGACCGAGGAGGGCGGGGGCGGGGTGAGACCCGACAGGTCGCGGTAGAGCTGCAGCAGGATCGAGCACTGGTACTCCCACGACAGCTCCTTGAGGATGGCCTCGGAGATGTTCTCGGCCAGCTCCTTCTTCCTCGACAGGCCACGCCGTACGGCGGCGGCGAAGGCGGGCACGTCTCCCGAGGAGAAGACCTCGCCCACCCCGTGGGCGTTGACGTAGGTGGCGACGGTGCGCACGTCGCTGACCACCAGCGCGAGCCCCGCGTGCAGGTACTCCGCCAGCTTGGTCGGCAGCGACATCTCGTGGTTCGGCAGCCGCTTCGAGCAGATCAGACCCAGGTCGGCGGTGGAGAGGTAGTCGGCGACGTCGGCCTGCGGCACGTAGGGGACCACATGGACGCGATCCCTGACGCCGATCCGCTCGGCGAGCTCCAGCAGCTCCCTGAGCACCGCGTTCTTGCGCCCCGACACGATCGCCAGATGGACGTTCGGCAGCGAGGTCAGCGAGGCGACGGCCGTGTCGACACTGCGGTCCCTGTCCATCCAGCCCGAGTAGACGAGCAGGGGCGTGTCGGGGCCGAGACCGCAGGCGGCGCGGACGCTGGCGGAGCTCTCACCACGGCCGACGGCCTCTCTGATCGGCGTGTTGCGCACGACCAGCGGCGTGGAGGGCAGGTGATACTGCTGCCGCAGCACCTCGGCGATCTCGGGAGAGACCGTGACGACGGCGTCCGCCCTGCCGATGAACTGCCGCTCGAGGTCGTGATAGGCGCTCGTCCTGAGCTCCGTGTGCCAGTCCGCGCCCCTGACGTACTCGTGGGCGTCGTAGAGCCACCGGCAGGTGATCCCGCGCGAGCGCAACCGCGCGGCGCTCTGGGCGGCCACGCCGATCATGGTGATGTCGTTGGCGTGGATCACATGGGGCCGCAGGTCGTCGAGGACCGCCCCGAAGGCCAGCTCGAGGTCGATGAGCTCGGGCATGTCCCTGCGCCACTCGCCGACCGGCGTGTGCTTCCTGCGGTTGCGCCTGCGCTCCCACCTGAAGGCGCGGACGCGCGCCTGGTGGACGTGCCTGCCCAGGCGGATCCACAGCCGCCTGGTGTGGCGGGACAGGGCTCCGCTCGCTCCCGCGCTGTAGGTCCAGCCGATGTGGGCGCGCTGCTCCCTGACCCAGACCCGGTGCGCCGTCCGGTAGCGGGCCAAGGCCCTCTCGTCGGGCAGGCCCCACTGTGTGATTCTGGCGCGCGGGCCTCGCCGCTGGCGCTTCACCCACGCGTGCTTACGCATGACGTTGTCGACGGCGACTCTGATGACCCGTACGGGACCGAACGACGAGTATTCGGTCTCACCACCGGCGGCCCGCCCGACGAGCGTGACCTCCCACCCGTCGCGGGCCGCGGCGAGGGCGGTCTTCTGGACTCTGGAGTCACCGGTGATGGCGTTGCCCACGATGACGGCGAGCCGGGGCCGGGCGGCAGGTGATGGCATGTCAGTGCGCTTTCTGTGTCTCGAGGCGGTGGTGGCCGCTCAGGTGCACGGTCACGCCCTCGTGGGCGGAGCGCAGCACCGCGATGGACACCGCCACCGTGCGAAGGCCGTTGTCGAGCGTCACGATGTCGGCGGGCAGGCCGAGCACCGCGTCGCGGAACCGCTCGTGCTCGACCTGGAGGGGCTCCCGCTTGAGGATGGCGTAGCGGATCATGTCTCCCTCGGAGACGCCCCTGAAGGCGCTCAGCGCCTCCCACTCGGTGTGACCGGTCCCGTTGGAGTAGAAGGTGAGGTCGGCGGTGAGGGTGTCGGCCACGAAGCACCCGAGGTCGCCCGTGACGATCGTGGAGCGCTCCTTGAGCGGGCTCAGCCAGTTGACCAGGTGGTTGGCGACGGCCGACCGTTCGAGCTGGCCGACGACGGCCACCATGTCCTCGTAGGCCCGCCCGCTCCTGGAGATCGTGCGGGCCGACACCGACAGGTAGTCCTGTCCCGTGACCCAGCTCGTGAGGTCGATGTCGTGGGTGGCCAGGTCCTTGACCACGCCGACGTCGGTGATCCGGTTGGGGAAGGGGCCCTGGCGGCGGGTGGCGACCTGGAACACCTCGCCGAGCTCTCCCGCCTCCAGCCTGTCGCGGAGGCTGAGCAGCGCGGGGTTGAAGCGCTCGATGTGACCCACCGCGGCCACCAGCCCTCGTGAACGGAAGGCCGTCACGAGCCGGTCCGCGGCGTCGACCGTGTGCGCCAGCGGCTTCTCGATCAGGGCGCAGACGCCCGCCGCGGCCAGGCGCAGGCCGACCTCCTCGTGCGTGGCCGTGGGCGTGGCCACCACGGCGTAGTCGATGCCGAGGGTGAGCAGGTCGTCGAGGTCGGTGAGGAGGGGGACGCCGTGGAAGGGCGCGATCTTCGAGGCCAGCGGGTCGCTGACGCCGGCCAGGCACACGCCTTCCAGCCCCGACAGCACGCGGGCGTGGTGGCGCCCCATCGCGCCGAGCCCGATCAGCCCGGCGCGCAGCGTCCTTCCTCGGCTCACAGCAGGCTCCCCGCCTCGTTGACCGCCTCGGCGACGCGGTCGAGCTGGGCGGGCGTGAGCGACGGGTGGACCGGCAGCGACACCACCTCGGCGACCGCGCACTCGGTCTCGGGGAGCGCCAGGTGCCCGTGCTCGGGCAGGTACGGCCTCAGCCGGTGGACGGGGGTCAGGTAGTAGACCGCGCTGCCCACGCCCAGCTCCGACAGCCGCTGCTGGAAGCGGTCGCGCTCGCCGGGCACGCGCAGCGTGTACTGGTGGTAGACGTGCGTCGCGCCGTCGGCCACGAAGGGCGTCGGCAGCGCGGTGATGCGCGCGTCGAGACTCTTGGCGTTCCTGACGCGCTGCTCCGTCCACCCGGGCAGCTGCTCGAGCTGCACCCTGCCGATGGCGGCGGCCACGTCGGTCATGCGCAGGTTCGCGCCGACGATCTCGTTGGCGTAGCGCGCCTCCATGCCCTGGTTGCGCAGGAGACGGAGCCTGCGGGCCAGGTTCGCGTCGGCGGTGGCGATCATGCCGCCCTCCAGGGCGTGCATGTTCTTGGTCGGATAGAAGCTGAAGCAGCCTGCCGCGCCGAAGGAGCCCGCGGGCTTGCCGTCCAGCGCCGCGCCGTGGGCCTGGCACGCGTCCTCGACGATGGCCAGGCCGTGCCGGTCGGCGAGGGCCTGGAGGTCGTCCATGGGGGCGGGGTGACCGTACAGGTGGACGGGCATGATGGCCGCGGTGCGCGGGCTGATCGCCGCTGCGACCGCGTCGGGCGCCAGGCAGTAGGTGGCGGGGTCGATGTCGGCGAAGACCGGATCGGCGCCGACGAGCCGCACCGCGTTGGCGGTGGCGGCGAAGGTGAACGAGGGCACGATGACCTCGTCGGCCGGGCCGATGCCCAGCGCCATGAGGGTCAGGTGCAGTGCCGAGGTGCCCGAGTTGACGGCGACGCAGTGCCTGTCCGCGACCATGGAGGAGAACTCGTGCTCGAAGGCGGCCACCTCTGGGCCCTGGACGACCCGGCCGCTGCGTAGCACGCGCACGGCCGCCGCTATTTCCGCCTCGCCGATCACAGGCTGTGCAAGTGGAATTGGCGCCGTTTGCCGATTATGCACAGGGGCACTCCCCGTCCGAGCGGATAAATGGCTTGGAACCAGAGAGCGACTGTAAACCCAGCGCTCGCCGAGCCCGGTGCCGTTGCCTTTCGGTGGACATAAATTTGCCCGGCGTTGACTCCCTTCGCCGATGGCCGATCCCGTCAGGTAAAGAACTGCCAGGATTGATTCCTGCTGCTGTTCAACGAGACGTCCGCAGCCGGTGACGCGACCAGAATGCCGAGGACGAGAAGCGGCTACAGGGAGTAAAGATGGATGCCGTCGAAATCGACCGGGCGATGCGTCTCGAAGACCGCAACTGGTGGCACCGCGAGCGACGGGCCCTCCTCGCCCGGCGGTTGCGCCGCCTCGGCACGCCCGGTCGTGCGGTGGATCTCGGGGCGGCGGGCGGCGGCAACACGCGGGTTCTCGTCGATCACGGTTGGCAGGCCCTCGCCGTCGACTGCTCGGAGGCGGCGGTCGACCACGCCAGGTCCAGGGGCGTGGAGGCGATGTGGGGTGACATCAGGAACCTGCCCCTGCCCTCGGACGAGTTCGACCTGGTCGTCGCCTTCGACGTGCTCGAGCACATCGACGACGACGCGGCGGCGGCCACCGAGATCAACAGGCTGCTGAGGTCCGGCGGCACCGCGCTGATCGCCGTGCCGTGCGACATGCGCCTGTGGTCGGCGAGCGACGTCGCCCTCGGCCGTGAGCGCCGCTACACCAGGGACTCCCTGTCCATGCTCCTGCTCGACGCCGGACTCACGATCGAGCGGATGTGGAGCTGGAACGTGCTGCTGCGGCCGGCCCTCCGGTGGCGCGGGCGCAAGGCCGCCTGTCGCGGCCTGGAGGAGCCGTCTCCACTGGTGAACGGCGTGCTCGGCGCGGTCGTGTGGTCGGAGCGGATTCTCCCTGTCGGCCGCCTGCCGGGAATCTCCCTGATGGCCGAAGCGCGCTCGCATTGACGCCGCGAAAGTGAGGATCACGGATGAACATGGTTTCCCCTGCCCATGCCGCCGGCCTGGTCCGTCCATTCGCGGAGCCGGTCACCGTGAATGTCGTCGTTCCGGTCCCCGGTAATGGGCCGAAGCTTTTCGGACGCATTCGATCCCGCCATTCTTTTCAGCAGTGCCGTTTCGCATCCGGATGGCGTAGCACTATTGCCGGCGACGGCAACACCGAATTCGCCGAGGCCGTTCCCGGCATTCACGCGATGCCACTCCGGGGGTGCGAAAAGGGTTCGCGGCGTGGATCTCGAGGCCGTCGCCCGGGCGGCCCTCGCCTTCGGCGGCGTGCGTTCGGCCGTCGTCCGGGTCACGCTCGCGGCGCCCGGCGGGCCGTTCCCCGTGCCGTCCGCGCATGTCTGGATCGGTGACCCGGTGGCCTGCCACCGGACCACCCGATGTTACCCACAGTAGTCATGTCATTTCCCTGAGGAGTGTCCGCATGTCCACGATCTTGAGCATCGTTGTGCCCTTCTGCAACGTGGAGCACTATCTCGACGAATGTCTGGAATCCATTGCCACGCAGACGCTTTCCGACATCGAGGTCTTCCTGGTCGACGACGGCTCCACCGACAACAGCGCCGTCATCGCGAAGGCCAGGGTGGCGAGGGACAGCAGGTTCCAGCTGATACAGCAGGAGAACCGCGGTCCTGGCCTGGCCCGCAACGCGGGGCTCGACCGGGTCGCGGGCAGATACCTGACCTTCGCCGACGGCGACGACATCGTGCCGGCCGGCGCCTACGAGGCGCTGGTCGGGTCCCTGGAGAGCACGGGCTCCGACCTCGCCTGCGGTGCCGTGCGCCGCCTGTCGGGGGGCCAGGAGGTGCCCTCGTGGCTGCACGACAAGGCCCTGCCTCCGGCGGTGCAGCGCACGCACGTGCGCCACCACCCTCAACTGCTGCGCGACCGCACGGTGTGGAACAAGGTGTACCGGCGCTCGTTCTGGGAGTCCAGGGGCTTCCGCTTCCCCGCCGGCATCTACGAGGACGTCGCGCTCGCCGTGGCCGCCCACGTGCACGCGGAGACGGTCGACGTCCTCGACGACGTCGTCTACCTGTGGCGCAGGCGCGACCGCGGAGAGCTGTCCACGACGCAGAACCGCGCGGAGCTCAGCAACCTGCGGGCCCGTTTCGACGCGCTGGAGGAACTGCGCTCGGTCGTGGCCGCCCATCTGCCCGAACTCCTGCCCGGGCTCGACACGCAGGTGCTCGAGGCGGACGTGATGATCGCCGTCGAGGCGGTCACCTCGATGCAGGAGGACGAGCGCGAGGCGGCGCTCGACCGGGTGCGGCCCTTCCTCGCCTCCGCCGATTTGGACCTGCTCATGGCGCTGCCCGTCGCGGACCGGGTCAAGCTGTATCTGGCGCGCCAGCGCAGGGTCGACGCGCTGCGCGAGGTCTTCGGCCTCGAGCGCGAGGGCCTGCCGGCGGTGAAGGGAGTCCGCAAGGGGATCTTCCGTCCGAAGCTGTACCTGACCTATCCCTTCTTCGGCAACCGCAAGGTGAAGGTGCCGGCCAGGCTGTACGAGGTCGACGAGGAGCTGGAGCTCCACACCAGGGTCGACAGGGCCTGCTGGGAGGAGGGCGGCCTGGCGATCGAGGGGTTCGCCTACATCGACCGGCTGGAGATGACCGACCCGGACTCGTCGGAGCTGCGGCTGGAGCTGCGCAACGCGAAGACCACTGACGTGATCGAGCTGACGAGCGAGCGGGTCGCCCGCCCCGACGTGACGGCCAGAGCAGGGCACGCCGCGGTCTGCTACGACTGGTCGGGTTTCAGGGCGCGGATCAACTTCGGCGATCGGCTCCTGCGCAGACCGGGGAACTGGGAGCTCTGGATCACGGTGGAGTCGCACGGGCTCCAGCGGTCGAGCAGGATCTCGGGCCCCGTCCACGGCCATGTCGACGTGTGGCTCGACAGCGACCTGCGGATGCGCGTCCCGCCGAGGACGAGGGGGCAGCGCTTCCAGATCAGGATGAGCACCCCTGTGGCCGTGGTGGACCAGGCCGTGGCGGGCGCGTCGGGATTCGAGCTGAGCTGCAGGATCGGCTCGCGTTCTGGCGGCGCGGCCGAGGTCATCCTGAGCGGCGCCGGCGACCTGGCCATCCCCGTCGAGCTGGACGCCGAGGGCGCCTTCGACGTCGTGATCCCCTACGAGTCGCTGCTCCGGGACCCGCACGGCGACGATCCGCGCTGGGAGATCGTCGTGGCCGCGGGCGGCGCGTCCTCGCGCCTGGCGAGTCCCGACGGGGTGTCGGCGCGGTGGATCACGCCGTCGGGCGCCGAGCTGGCGGTGGAGGTGACGAGGTACGGCTTCCTGGCCGCCATCTGGCGTGAGACGCGCCCGATCGTCGACACGCTCGAATGGGACGCCGAGGGCCGCCTCGTCCTGTCCGGTGAGCACGTCCAGGACGCGCGGCCCGGGAGGCTGCTGGTGTGCCGCCGCCGTTCGACGGAGACCAGGACGGTGCCGCTCGAGTGGGTGGGCGCTCGCTTCCACGCGCGGCTGCCGGTGGCGGAGCTGCCGTCGCAGGGCGGGGAGCTCCCGCTGGCGAGCGGGTTGTGGGATCTCCTCATGGAGGTCGAGGACGGGGTCGTCCCCCTCAGAGTGAAGCCCACCACGATCGGCACGCTGTCGGAGTATCGCGTCGCGGGATCGCACGACTTCTGCGTGACCTCTCAGGAGGGGGAGGCGCTCGCGCTGCGCTCACGCGTGGCGCTGGGCCCCGACGAGCGCGGCAGGTACGCCCAGCGCCTGCTGCGTGAGAGGACCGGCTCCCTGCCGCTGAAGCGCGACATCGTGCTCTTCGACAGTTACGAGGGCAGGCAGTTCTCCTGCAACCCCAGGGCCGTCTTCGAGGAGTTGCGCCGCCGTGACGTCGGCGCGGAGCTGGTGTGGGTCTCCAGGGACGGACAGTTCGCCACGCCCGAGGGCGCCGAGGTGGTCATGAAGGGCTCCCGCCGCCACCACGAGGTCCGCAGCTCCGCGGGGCTCGTCGTCAGCAACTGGTCGCAGCGGGAGATCCCGGGCAAGCCCGCGGGCCAGCTGTACATGCAGACCTGGCACGGGACCCCGCTCAAGAAGCTCGGCTACGACCTGAAGGTCACGCCGTTCAGGCGGGCGGAGACCTTCAAGTGGATCAAGGAGGACGTGCCGCTGTGGGACTTCCTGGTCTCGCCCAGCGCCTTCGCCACGACCATCATGCGCCGCGCCTACGACTACGGAGGCGAGGTCCTGGAGGTGGGCTACCCCCGCAACGACCTGCTGAAGGCGGCCGACCGCGAGGAGCGCGCGCAGGCCGTGCGCAGGCGTCTCGGCATCGAGCCCGGCAAGAAGGTGGTGCTCTACGCGCCCACCTGGCGTGACGACCAGCACGTGGGGGTGGGCAAGCGGCTCTTCCAGTTGGAGCTCGACCTCGAGCGCGCCAGGCAGGCGCTGGGGGACGACCACGTCTTCCTGGTGCGCGCCCACTACCTGGTGACCGACAGACCCGCCTTCCCCGAGGGGAACTTCGCGATCGACGTCACCCACTATCCCGACATCGCGGAGCTCTACCTGATCTCCGACGTGCTGGTCACCGACTATTCCTCGGCGATGTTCGACTACTGCAACACGGGCCGACCGATGATCTTCTTCACCTATGACCTCGCGAACTACAGGGACGAGGCGCGCGGCTTCTACTTCGACTTCGAGGCCGAGGCTCCTGGGCCGATCGTGGAGGAGTCGGACCAGGTGATCGAGGCGATAGCGGGCCTCAGGGACGTCGAAGACACGTTCGCGGGCAAGTACAAATCCTTCGTGGACGCCTACTGCCCGCACGACGACGGCAGGGCCTCCGAGAGAGTGGTGGACCGCATCATCTCGACCGGAATGTTCGGATAGAAGGCCCCAATCGATCTACCTAGGCAATGCCAGGTGGGGAGAGAGTCAAGAAGCGGCATGGACATTCTCCAATAGTTCCAGAGAGTAATCGAAGGGCAACACCCCGTCGCCATGCTGGAATCCATGAGGACCTATTCGCTCGATGACGTCTACGCGACACGCAAGCGGAGAGACTCCTGGTGGACCGTGTACTTCGTGGACCCGGCCGCCTGCCGGGTCGCGATGCTCGTGGCCAACCACACAGCGATCACACCCAACGGGCTCACGGTCTTCTCTCTGATCCTGGGCATGGGGTCGGCGGTGTGCCTGGGGGTCAACCAGCTCGCCGCGGGCGCGGTGCTCTTCTACCTGAGCTTCATGATCGACTGCGTTGACGGCAAGATCGCCAGGTTGAAGGGCACGGGGACACCGTTCGGCCTGTGGCTCGACTACGTGGGCGACAGGATCAGGGTGGTCTGCTGCGCCGCGGGACTGGCCTACGGCCAGTACGCGGCCACGGGAAGCGTCGACTTCATCCTGCTGGGCGCGACGGTGGCCGTCCTCGACCTGTTCAGGTACGTCAACGCACCGCAGATGAAGCGGGTCAGGGAGACGATCAGGGAAGGGCTCGCGCCCACGTCCACGGAGGTGCCGCCGGCGCCGCGCGTGCCAGGGCCGAAGCGGTCGAGGGGCCCGCTTCGGCGGTTCAACCGGTCCCTGGCCCGCCGCAGGGTCAGGTCTCACCTGATCAGCGGTATCGAGTTCCACGCGGCGGTCTTCGTGGTGGCGCCGCTGATCGGGCAGGCGGCGCTGATCCCTGTGACGGCGGTCGCCAGCATCCTGCTCCTGGCCAACGAGATCTTCCTTGTCTATCGGATGTGGCTCTTCACTCGCCGCAACGCCGCGGTCCCCAAGCCGCTGGAGAGTCGAGAGCACGCGCTAATCGGGGGTTCACCAAATGTCTGACAGGCCGGTATTCGTCATTGGCTGTCCACGCTCGGGCACCACGATGCTGCAGCTCATGCTGAGCTCGCATCCCAGGCTCGCGGTGCCGCCGGAGACCAGGTTCCTGGTCCCCGTCTACTACAAGCGCCGCACGTTCGGCGACATGCGGCTCGCGGACAAGCGCCGCGCCCTTGCCGAGTACATCGCAGGCGACCGCAGCACGAAGTTCCGCGAGCTCGGCATCGACAAGGACGACTACATCCGGCAGGTGGTCGAGGGCCCCGGCTCGCTCGGCTCGGTGGTCGGCACCACGTTCAGGATGTACTCCGACCGCTTCGGCAAGCCCAGGTGGGGCGACAAGCGTCCGAGCTACGTCAAGCAGGTGGACATGCTGACCAGGCTCTTCCCCGACGCGCAGTTCATCCACCTCATCAGGGACGGCCGCGACTGCGTCGCCTCCCTGAAGGAGATGCCCTGGTACACGCTCAACTCCTTCCACGCCATCTCCACGTGGGCCGAGGCGATCGACGCGGGCAAGAGGCTCCGCAGGACGATGTCCGAGGACAGCTACTACGAGCTGCGCTACGAGGACCTGACCGACGACCCGTCGACGGAGCTGAAGAAGCTCTGCCACTTCCTCGACGAGGACTACGACCCCGCGATGTGCTCGCCGCGCGAGGCCGCCAGCCATGCGGTGCCGGTCCACAAGGTGTGGCACAGCAACACGCACGGCGAGGTCACCAGGGCGCGGGTGGGCAGCTGGGCCAAGCGCCTGGACAGCTGGGAGATCAGGCTGGCCGAGCAGGCGCTCGGTGACAGGCTCGAGGACCACGGCTACGAGCTGTCGGGCGCGCCGAAGGCCGCCAAGGAGCACATGCTGAGGTTCCAGAAGACCATGCAGAAGCGGCGTGGGTCGCGCATGCGCAAGCTCATGCGCGACCGCATCAACAGGCTGCGCGAGCAGGGCCCCGTTCCCGCGCTGCTGACCTCGGGACAGCTCGCGCTGGCCGGGCTTCCGCAGCAGCGCGCCGAGTCGGAGCTGCCTCAGCGCGTCATGTGAGCGAAGAGCTGTTCCCAGCGGTCGAGGACGCGTTCGAGTCCGAACGTCTCGGCCCTGACCCGAGCGGCGGCGCCGAGGCGCCGCCGCTCGTCGTATGAGCGCATCAGCGTGCCAAGCCTGTCGGCGAAGGCGGCCACGTCACCTGGAGGGGCCAGGAGCCCGCCGGTGGAGCGCACGCCGCCCGAGACGTCGAAGGCGACCGAGGGCACCCCGTGCGCGGCCGACTCCAGCATCACCAGAGGCAGTCCCTCGTGCTCGCTCGACAGCGCGACGATCGAGGCGGCCAGGTACTCCCGCGTCATGCCGGAGGCCGGCAGGCGCCCTCTGAACACCACCCTGTCCTCGACGCCCTCGCGGCGGGCGTGCGAGCGCAGCCGCTCGTCCTCGGGGCCGTCGCCGATCAGGTGGAGCTCCCAAGGCGGCGCCGAGGCCATGGCGAAGGCGCTGATCAGCCGGTCGAACCGCTTGACGCCCGCCAGCCTTCCCACACCCAGCACCCTGTGCGCCTCCAGCGAGGAGACTGCGCCGGGCCAGATCGTCAGCGGGTTGGGCAGCGACCACGTGTTGGGCAGCAGCGCGTGCTCGGAGAACAGCCACGCGTCGTCCTCGCTGAGGAAGACCGCCTGGTCGAGCTCTCCGTAGTGCCGCCTGATGGCGCCCAGGTGCGAGCAGATGCGAGCGTGGGCGTAGGAGCCGTGGTACTGCCCGATCAGCCGCATCCTGCCAGGCAGCCGCCCTGACAGGCGCGACACCACCCCTGGCGAGGTGAGGACGGCGAAGCCCGGCCCGATCTGCCCGAGCACCCTGTCCAGCCTGCGCCTCTCGAAGCGGGAGGGCCGCGACGACCTGTTGATCACGTGCTGCCGGTAGAGCGGCCTTGAGACGTAGCGGAACGGGTCGGCAGCCCTGTGCAGGCCGATCACGTGCACGTCGTACCCGCGGCCCGCCAGCCCCTGGGCGAGGGTGTGGGTGACCTGCTGGATCCCGCCGAGCGTGTCGGCGTCCATGCACGCGAAGACCAGCGATCTGTTCACCGCGCCCCCCGCAGGAAGGGCCGCGAGGGGACCCCTGGGGTCGGCGGCGCCGAGAAGAACGTTTCCACCACCCTGGCGGAGGCGTCGCCGCGCTCGTCCTCGCACCACAACCGGTGGAAGGCGGCGTACTTGTCGGCGAAGGAGGCGTGGACGGCGGGCAGGTTCCTCAGGCACTCGATCAGCTCGGCGTCGGTGGTGACGCACGGCCCCGGCGCGATGGCGGGCAGGTCGGTGTTGACGCCGCGCTCGGTCAGCCGGTACTCGTCCCAGTCGTCGATGAAGAACAGCATCGGCTTGCCCGTCACCGCGTAGTCGCACATCACGGAGGAGTAGTCCGTCAGCAGCGCGTCGGACAGCAGCATCAGGTCGTTGATCTCCGAGTACGACCCCACGGGCCTGACGAAGTGGCGCACGTGCTGGGGCACCCTGAAGCGTTCGACCGGGTGCATGCGCAGCAGCAGCACCCACTCCTCGGCCAGCGCGTCGGCCAGCGCCTCCAGGTCGACCCTGACCGAGATGCCCGAGCTCTTGGCACCGTCGCGGTAGGTGGGCGCGTAGAGCAGGATCCTGCGGTCGGGCGGGATCTCCAGGCGCTCGCGCAGCCCGGCGGGAACCCTGCCGTGCACCAGGGCGTCGCAGCGCGGCGAGCCGTACCGCAGGACGGGGCCCGAGTAGCCGAGGGCGGGCACGAAGTAGCGGGAGAACTCGGCGCTGGGGGAGATGAGCGCGTCCCACCTGGCGACGGCCCTACGCCACTGCTCGCGCGGTCCGGGGAAGTCGGCGCGCAGGTCGGGGGCGTCGAAGCCGATCGACTTGATGCCCTGGCCGTGCCAGGTCTGCAGGTAGCGGGTGCCGCGCGGCTTGGGGTAGTCGAGGGGGAAGCCGTGGCTGTCGACCCAGATGCCCGCGCGGGCCATGGTCCAGACGTATCGCCAGCTGCCGCGCCGTACCAGGGCGGCGTCTCGCGGGAAGGAGACGCGTCCGCGGGCGACCGACCAGACCGCGCTCACCGGCAGCCCGCGGCGCCGTACCTCCTCATAGACGGCGCGCGGGCTGCCGGTGTATCCCTTACCGCAGTCGGCCTCGAACAGCGCGAGATCCCTACGCGGCGGGACTACCCTGATCAACGCCTTGTACACCTTCAGCTTGATCTTCGGGTTGCTCAGCTTCCTGAGGACGGAGCGCTTGACCCTGGCCAGCGCCACATGAGGGGTGCGCTTCGGGCTCAGGCGCAGCAGCCCGGCCGGGCCCTCGGCCGTGACGCGCACGTGGTCGAGGTCGATCGCCTCCATGGTGGGGTCGGCCATCAGCCGGTCGGAGGTGGTCAGCCCGTCGGGCCTGGTGAAGGCGATGCGCGGGTCGCAGCGCCCGCGCAGCTTCGCCAGGTCGACGGTGACCTCGCTCTCGTAGCCGCCCTCGGCCGACGGGCGCACCTCCATCGGCACGCTGATGCCCCCCGCACCTGAGAGAGGCCGTCCAGTCGCGCAGCACGCCGAAGGGGTCGTAGGTGCGGACGGACAGCCGCAGCCGCGTGCCCTGTCCCACGGCCTCGACCACCTCGTGCCGCAGCCTGGAGGCGGTGTAGGGCAGCTCGGCCATGCGCAGCCTGGTGATGTCCAGGCCGGGGGAGGGCGTGGGGCCCCAGTAGGTGCGCCCGTCGCGCACGGTCGCCACGCGCGGCGGAGCCATGGGGCCGTTCAGCGACCTGGCCGCCACCCTCAGCTCCTCGATCCTGTCGGAGAGGATCAGATGGCAGCAGACCTTGACCATCGGGTCGATCCCATCCATCACCTCCTCCGGCACCTGCTCCAGGTACGGCCTGACGACCGAGGCGAACTCCTTGGCCCAGAGCAGGTCGCGCGAGGGCATCGGGTTGAGGTAGACCCGCAGGTCCTGGCGCAGGAAGCGGCGCTGCCTGTCGGGGACGAGGTCGTCGCACCCGTGCGCGCGCAGGATGTCGTCGCTGCGCCTGGCGGCCTCCATCCTGTGGCGGACGTTGTCCATCTCCTTGATGCTCAGCGAGATGGAGCCGGTCGCCGGCGCCCTGTGCCAGTGGTAGACCACCCACGGCACCACCGCGAACCTGCGCGACACGGCGTACATCTCGGCGCCGAAGACGTGGTCCTCGTAGTGGATGTCCTCGGGGAAGCGCAGCGCGTTGCGGCGCAGGAACTCCACGTCGAAGAGCTTGTTGGTGCAGAAGCAGTCGAGGAAGAGCTCCGGCTCCTCGCGGATCCCCTCGACGACCCTCCGCTTCCTGAACAAGTAGGGGTAGTACCGCTGCCGCCGCCCGCCAGGCTCGAACACCCTGGAGATCTGCCCCGAGACGAAGTCGGCCCCCGTCCGCTCGATCTCGGTCAGCAGGCTCTTGCACGCGTGCCTGGGCAGGGTGTCGTCACTGTCCAGGAACAGGACGTACGGTGACAGCGCCGCGTCGAGCCCCTCGTTGCGCGGCGCGCCGCAGCCGCCCGAGTTGACCGCCCGCCGCACGTAGCGCACGCGGGGGTCGGCGCGCATGAGCTCGGCGGCGACCCTCGGCGTGTCGTCGGTGCTCGCGTCGTCGGAGATGACTACTTCGAGGTCGTGGAGGGTCTGGTCGAGCGCGGAACGCACGGCCCTCGGCAGGCGGTCGGCGTCGTTGTAGGCGATCACGACAACGGTGCACTCCGGCATGCCTGTTCTCCCCCGAGATCTCGATGCTCGAGGTCAGACATTCCCTCAGGACCGGTGGTGTGTCCCTACTTGAGTGGGTTTTTACCGGACAATACGCCTGATCAGCCATACAAGGAACAGAAGACCAGCAATCGCTCCGGCGACCGGGGCCACCCGCTTGAGCAGCGGTGTACCCGCGATCTCGAGCAGGTCGAGCGCCTCCTCGTCGGGCGTGAGCGAGGTGCGCAGGGTGCCGCTAGGCCTGGCGTCCTCCTCGTCGAGTTCGGGCACCGCGGCGAGATGGCGCTCCTCGGACTGGCTCTCGCCCAGCAGCTCGGCCAGGTTCTCCGCGAACCTGTCGATCAGCTTGCCGCCCACCTCCGCCATGACGCCCCTCCCGAACTGCGCGGGCCTGCCCGTGACGTTGAACGAGGACTCCACCCGCACCGCGGTCGCCTCGCCCGCGGGGGTCAGGCGCGCGGTGACCGACGCGCTGGCGGTGCCGGAGCCGCGCGCCTCCTTGCCCGAGGCCTGCAGCGTGAGGGTGTAGGCGTCCTTGTCGACGTCCTCGAAGCGGGCGGTGCCCCTGTAGGTGACGGTGATGGGGCCGACCTTCACCTTCATCCTGCCGGTGAACTCCTCGCCTTCGACGATGTCGAGCGTGGCCCCCGGCAGGCACGGGGCCACCCGCTCGACGTCGAGCAGCGCCGCCCACGCCTGCTCGATCGGGACAGGGACCGTGAACTCGTGCTCGAACCGCATCGCCATTGATCCGCTCCTTCCGCCTGTCTGTGGTCCCAGACTCGCGCCTGGGGCCTCCGCTGACCACCCCGTGGGTTGTGGGCGTCCCCTGAGGGACGCCCACGCGACGTCAGGGCCTGCCCGCAGCCGCGTTCACCGCCCTGTGAGTCAGCACCTGGGCCAGGTGCCTTCGGTAGTCGGCCTGGGCGTGCAGGTCGGAGGTGGGCGAGGTGCCCTCGGCCGCCTCCTCGCACGCCTGCCGTACGGCCTCGCCCAGCTCGACGCCCTGCAGCGCGCTCTCGACCGCGCGGGCGCGCACGGGAGTGGGGGCCCATGTTGGTCAGCCCGATCCTGGCCTCCTGGATCGAGCCGTTGGCCCGGCGGACCGCCGCGGCCACGCCGACGATCGCCCAGGCCTGGGCGGTGCGGTGGAACTTCTCGTAGTGGAAGCCCCAGCCGGGACCGAGCTTGGGCACCTTCACCCCGACCAGGATCTCGCCCGGCTCCAGCGCCGGCTCCAGGTAGTCGAGGAAGAAGTCGGCCGCGGGGATCTGCCTGGTGGAGGTGACCATCACGCACTCCAGCGCGAGGGCCACGGCCGGCAGGTCTCCAGCGGGGTCGGCGTGGGCGAGCGAGCCGCCGAAGGTGCCGCGGTGCCGTACGGCGGGGTCGGCGACAGTGGCGGCGGCCAGCGCCACGAGCGGGCAGCCCGCGATGACCGCGGGCGAGCGCAGCACCTCGTCATGGGTGGCCATCGCGCCGATGAAGACGTGGTCGCGCTCGTCGAGGATGCCGGTCAGCTCCTCCAGGCGGCTGACGTCGACCAGCAGCGAGGGGTAGGCCAGGCGCAGGCGCAGCAGCGGCAGCAGTGACTGGCCGCCCGCCAGCACCTTCGCCTCCTCGTCCGAGGCCAGCGCCTCGCTCGCCTCCTGCAGCGAGCCTGGCCTGAGGTAGTCGAACTGGGCCGGGATCATCGGATGGCCCTCCAGATCCGTTCGGGCGTGCAGGGCATCTGGATGTCGTGCACGCCGTGCGGGCGCAGGGCGTCCACGACGGCGTTGACGACGGCGGGCGTGGAGGCGATGGTGCCCGCCTCCCCGACGCCCTTGACGCCGAGCGGGTTGGAGGTCGCCGGCGACTCGGTCCTGTCGGTGACGAAGTCGGGCAGGTCCGCGGCCGTGGGGATCAGGTAGTCGGCCATCGTCGTGGTGAGCAGGTTGCCCTCGGAGTCGTGGACGGCCTCCTCGTACAGCGCCTGCGCGATGCCCTGGGCGAGACCGCCGTGCACCTGACCCTCGACGATCAGCGGGTTGATGACGTGACCGACGTCGTCCACCGCCACGTACTTGCGGATCCTGGCCATGCCCGTCTCGGTGTCGACCTCGATCGCGCACAGGTGGGTGCCGTGCGGGAAGGAGAAGTTCTCGGGATCGAACGTGGCGTCGGCGTCGAGCCTGGGCTCCACCCCCTCGGGCAGGTCGTGCGCGGCGAAGGCGGCGAGCGCGAGCTCCTGGATCGTCTTGCTCGACTCCGTCCCCTTGACCTTGAACGCGCCCTGGAAGAACTCGAGGTCGTCGGGCGAGCACTCCAGCGTGTGCGCGGCCAGTCTCCTCGCCTTGTCCTTCACCTTCTCGCACGCCTGCAGGACGGCCATGCCGCCGACGACAAGGGAGCGCGAGCCGTAGGTGTCCATGCCCTTGTGCGAGATCGCGGTGTCGCCGTGGACGACCGCGATGTCGTCGAACGGCACGCCCAGCGAGTCGGCCACGATCTGGCTCCAGGCGGTCTCGTGACCCTGCCCGTGCGGCGAGGTGCCGGTGACGACCTCGACCTTGCCCGTGGGCAGCATGCGCACCGAACCGTGCTCCCATCCGCCCGCGCCGTAGCTGAGCGAGCCGAGCACCCTGCTGGGCGCCAGGCCGCACATCTCGGTGTAGGTGCTGACGCCGATGCCGAGCTGGACGGGGTCGCCCCTGTCGCGCCTGTCGGACTGCTCGGCGCGCAACTTGTCGTAGCCGAACAGCGACAGTGCCTTCTCGGTCGCGGCCTCGTAGTTGCCCGAGTCGTAGGTGAGCCCCGCGATCGTGGTGTACGGGAACTCCTCATGCCTGATCCAGTTGCGCCTGCGCACCTCGATGGGGTCGAGGTTCAGCTCGGCCGCCAGCTCGTCCATGACCCGCTCGATGGCGTAGGTCGCCTCGGGACGGCCGGCGCCCCTGTAGGCGTCGGTCGGCATCTTGGTGGTGAAGACGCCCGTGCAGTCGAAGCTGTAGGCGTCCATCTTGTAGATGCCGTTGTACATGAAGGCCCCGAGCAGCGGCACGCCCGGCGTGACCAGCATGAGGTAGGCGCCCATGTCGGCGAGCAGCTCGACCTTCACGCCCCTGACGCGCCCGTCGGCCTCGGCGGCCAGCGCGATGTGCTGGACCTGGTCGCGTCCGTGGTGCACGGTCAGGTTGCCCTCCGAGCGCGACTCGGTCCACTTGACCGGCTTGCCGAGCCTTCTCGTGAGCAGCAGGCAGAGCACCTCCTCCGCGGTGACCTGCAGCTTGGAGCCGAACCCTCCGCCCACGTCGGGGGCGACCACGCGCAGCCTGTGCTCGGGGATGCCGGTGGTCAGCGCCAGCATCACGCGCAGCACGTGCGGGATCTGGGTCGAGGACCACAGCGTGAAGGACTCGCCGTCGGTGGTGGCGGCGACCGCCCTCGGCTCCATCGCCGTCGGGATCAGCCGCTGCTGGACGTAGGTGCGGTCGATGAGCACCGGCGCGTCCCTGAAGGCCGCGTCGATGTCACCCTGGGCGAAGGTCCAGGTGAAGGCGCGGTTGCCGCTTTCGTGCACCTTCGGGCTCGCCTCGGTGAGCGCCTCGGCCATGTCGAGGACGGGAGGCAGCGGCTCGTAGTCGACGTCGATCGCGTCCAGCGCGTCGGCCGCCAGGTAGCGGTCGGTGGCCACCACGCAGGCGACGGCCTCGCCCGGGTAGCGGACCTCCCGCACGGCCATCGGCGGGTGGTCGGGGATGACGATGTCCTCGGTCACCGGCCACGCGCACGGCAGGCTACCCTGCTCGTCGGCGACGTCCTGACCGCTGAAGACGGCTACCACACCCGGCATGTCGCGCGCGGCGGAGACGTCGACGCCCACGATGCGCGCATGGGCCATGGGGCTGCGCTTGAAGGCGACGTGCAGCAGCCCGGGAAGCTGGATGTTGTCGGTCCAGGTGGTGCGCCCGGCCAGCAGCCTGGCGTCCTCCTTGCGCCTGCGCGCCCTGCCGACCTCGCGGGTGCTGTCGGGCTCGGACAGCTGCCCGCTCTCGGCGATCTGCTGGGCGACCACGCCCGCGTCGAGCTCTTCGGTCATGGCGTCGTCACCGCCTGCCCCATGCTCTGGGCGCCCCGCCGTACCGCTCTGACGATGTTGCAGTAGCCCGTGCACCTGCAGAGGTTGCCCTCCAGGCCGTGCCTGATGGTCTCCTCCGACGGGTCGGGGTCCTCCCTGAGCAGGTCGATCGCGGCCATGACCATGCCCGGCGTGCAGTAGCCGCACTGGAGTGCGTGCTCCTCGTGGAAGGCCCGCTGCATGGGGTGCATGGTCCCCGCGGTCGCGAGGCCCTCGATCGTGACGATGTCGCTGCCGTCGGCCTGTACGGCCAGCACCGAGCAGCTCTTGACGCTCTTCCCGTCGAGCATGACCGTGCAGGCGCCGCAGTTGCTGGTGTCGCACCCGACGGGGGTGCCGGTCTTGCCCAGCCGGTCTCGGAGAAGGTGCACGAGGAGGAGCCTGGGCTCCACGTCCTCCTCGTATCGGATTCCGTCGACGGTGACAGCGATTCGAGGCATACGTCCTCCCTCAATAGCGGGGGTGATTCGAACGTACGCCTATGAATCGATCGGTCACAAGCGCCTGACGGACCTCGCGACGATGGCTATCACCCCTGCGAACCCCAGGCCGCCGACGAGCAGCGCCCAGAGCAGCAGCGCGTCACTGATCACACCGCTCACCAGCAGGATGCCGAGGACCAGGAACAGGATGCCGCTGAGCAGGGCCATCCAGTCGGTCCTGTGCAGCAGCCGCTGCCGCTCCGGGCTCGTCTCACGCGCCAACGCGCACCTCCAGGTCGCCGACGCCGCCCTTGAGGTTCAGCACGATCGTCGGCACCTTGCCCTCGGATCTCACCTCGGGTTCGAGCACCCTGTTCACCTCGAGGTCGGTGCCGCCCTCGACGGACTGGCCGATGGAGATGTCGCCCACCCTGGAGGTCGCGTGCACCTCCACCCGAGCCGTCGGCGGCACGATGACGACGAGCTCGCCCACCGACAGCGTCGCTCTGAAGGTGGTCTTGGCCCCCGGAGGGAGCTCCAGCTCGGTCAGGTCGAGCGTGCCGTCGCCGATGCCCACCTCGTAGACACGGGCCGACTCGGCCACGCTCGTCGGGCTCCACGTGGCGCTGCCGATCTTCCTCGGCAGATGGCCGAACATCAGGCCCGCCCCGATGACCAGGGCCAGGACGGTGCCCAGCGCGACGAGCCCGGCGCCACGGCCGAACCAGGTGGCCACCAGCAGCCCTGCGCCGACGGTGATGAGCATGGCACCACCCACGGCGGTGAGGCTGGGGGTGGCGGATCCAGAGGTGGCTTGGGCCGCCACGACGATCCCTCCAACGATCATTGCGAGCAGGACGGTGACCACGCCGGTGAACGACCTGCGTCGCCTGGGGCGCGGGGTGGGGACCTGCTCGCCGTAGTGGCTCAGGTCATAGGGCGAGTAGCCGGCCCGCCTGCGGGGATCGAGCGGCTGGTAGGGGCCGCGCGGCGCGAACGGCTCGCCGTAGGAGGGCAGAGGGGGCAGCGGCGCCACCGGCGCCTCGTTCACCCTGGTAGGGGTCTGGGGCACCTGATTCACCCTGGTGGGGGTCTCGGACGCCTCGTTCACCCGGGTGGGCGCCTCGGTCTCCGCCTGGGCCTCCGCCTCTGAAGACGCGGAGGCGTTGAAGGCCGCGCTCTCCATGGAGGGCATGGACTCGGGGCGAGGCTCGTGGTGGACGGCGGGCGGCTCGTGCCGCATGGGAGCCGGCTCCCTGCGGACGGCGGGCGGCTGCGGCCGTACCGGCATCGGCTCGGGGACGACGGGCTCGGGCGCGATCGGCTCGGTCCTGCGGTTGAGCCGCTCGGGCAGGGAGCGGGCCAGCGCGGGCAGGTCGAGGCCCCGGGCGTGCGCGGTCAGCAGCGTGATCGCCATCAGCGTGGCGACCACCAGCGTGCCGGTGCCCAGCCACACCGTGGCGATGTTGATGATGAGGCCGAACCCCGCGACGCCGGTCAGCAGCGCGAACACGGTCTCGGCGTCGAAGTCGCGCCTGGTCCACGTCTCGACGTGGCCGGGGCGGCCGTTGGACTCCTTCATCAGCAGGAAGGCCGCGATGTAGAGGAACAACCCGATGCCGGAGCCGAGCACCAGCATGGCGAAACCGATCCGGTAGACCACCGGATCGATGCGCGTGTAACGGCCGAGCCCCGCGCACACGCCAGTGATCATCCGGCCCTCGCCGCTGCGCTTGAGCACACGAGGCGGGGCTGCCTGGTCGGTGGGCGGTGCTTCGGTCATGGCACCATCGTGGCGCGGAAGCCCAGGATGCGCATCCGGGACTCCCCTGAGGAGACCCTGGGGCTGCTCCCTGATGTCCGGCACGTCCGCGACGTGTGACTATGGCCATGTTATGGCTGACCAACAGACTCTGCGCGAGACAGACGACGCGCCCTTTCCCCGGCTGACCCGTTCCATGGAGGGTCGGCTGGTCGGCGGCGTCGCCCAGGGGCTCGCCGCCCAGCTCAAGCTGGATCCGATCGTGATCCGGCTGAGCTTCGTGCTGCTCAGCGTCGTGGACGGCGTGGGCATCGCCGCCTACGCCGTGCTGTGGATGATCACGCCGCGCAGACAGGCGGAGGGTCCGCCGCCGGCACGCGACTGGAGCCAGCTGGCCGCCTTCACGGCGATCGGCGTGGCGCTGGCCGCCTTCGGCTGGATCACCGGCGCCGCCCAGGGAGGCATCGGCATGCTGCCGTTCGCCGTCGGCGGCATCGGCGCGCTCATCCTCTGGCAGCAGGCGGATCCCGAACGGCGCAAGACATGGGTCAGCGGCGCCACCAAGGGCATGCGGAAGAACCGCGTGCGCACGCTGCTCGGCGTCGTGCTCGTGGTCATCGGCGCGATCGGCTTCCTCGTCGCGGAGGGCCAGTTGCAGGCGGCCAGGCCGGGGCTGCTCTTCACCGCGGTGGTGGTCGGCGGCATCGCGGTCATCGCGGCGCCATGGCTGGCGGGTCTGTCGAAGGAGCTGCAGCTCGAACGGCGCGAGCGCATCAGGCAGGAGGAGCGGGCCGAGGTCGCCGCGATGGTGCACGACTCCGTGCTGCACACCCTCACGCTGATCCAGCGGGTCTCGCACGACCCGCGCGAGGTCACCAGGCTGGCCCGCGCGCAGGAGCGGGAGCTGCGCAACTGGCTCTACCAGCCCGCGCAGGACGCCGACGCCACGCTCGCCGCCGCCGTACGGCGCATCGCGGCCGAGGAGGAGGACTCGCACGGCGTGCCCATCGAGGTCGTCTGCGTGGGCGACACCGAGCTCGATTCGGGCGGCAGGCTCGGCGCGATGCTCAACGCCTCTCGCCAGGCGATGGTCAACGCGGCCAAATACTCCGAGAGCCCGGTCATCTCCGTTTATGCGGAGGTGGAGGGTGAAGAAGTCACCATTTTCGTGAAGGATCGAGGCAAGGGCTTCGATCTGGACGAGGTACCCCTGGACCGCATGGGGATCAGGGAGTCCATCATCGGAAGGATGGAACGCCACGGCGGCAACGCCAGGGTGCGTACCGAGCCCGGTGAGGGCACGGAAGTGATGTTGACGATGAAGGTGGAGAAATGATTCGCGTGCTGATCGTCGATGACCATCGGCTGTTCCGATCGGGCGTGCGCGCCGAGCTGGGCGACTCGATCCAGGTCGTGGGCGAGGCCGAGGACGTCGAGTCGGCGGTGAAGGCGATCGCCACGCTCGAACCCGACGTCGTGCTGCTCGACGTCCACATGCCGGGCGGTGGCGGCCAGGAGGTGCTGCGCCGCGTGCTCGGCTCCGGCTCGCAGGTCCGCTTCCTCGCGCTGTCGGTCTCCGACGCCGCCGAGGACGTGATCGGCGTGATCAGGGGCGGCGCCAGAGGCTACGTCACCAAGAACATCAGCGGGCGCGAGCTGACCGACGCGATCCGCAGGGTGGCCGACGGCGACGCGGTGTTCTCCCCCCGGCTGGCCGGGTTCGTGCTCGACGCCTTCGCCTCCAGCGAGGCGCCCTCCATCGACCCCGAGCTCGACTCCCTGACCCAGCGCGAGCGCGAGGTGCTGCGCCTCATCGCGCGCGGCTACGCCTACAAGGAGATCGCCAAGGAGCTGTTCATCTCGGTCAAGACCGTGGAGACGCACGTGTCGTCGGTGCTGCGCAAGCTCCAGCTGTCGAACAGGCACGAGCTGTCGCGCTGGGCCACCGCCCGCCGTCTGGTGTGATCGCCCGGTCAGCGACCGGTGCGTGAGCGGTGCGCGCCCGCGGCCAGTCTGCCTGACATGAACATTCTGATTTCCGGCGCGAGCATCGGCGGACCCGCTCTGGCCTACTGGCTCACGCGTCACGGCTTCGACGTCACGATCGTGGAGCGCTCGAACGGCCTCAGGCCAGGAGGCCAGGCGATCGACGTGCGCGGGCCCGCCCTCGACGTGGCGGCGCGCATGGGCCTGCTGGAGGAGATCCGCGCGCACCGCGTCCAGATGCGCGGCATGTCCATGGTGGACGGCG
Source organism: Nonomuraea roseola (assembly GCF_039535395.1). Classification (NCBI taxonomy): domain Bacteria; kingdom Bacillati; phylum Actinomycetota; class Actinomycetes; order Streptosporangiales; family Streptosporangiaceae; genus Nonomuraea; species Nonomuraea roseola. The sequence goes on along the minus strand of NZ_BAAAXC010000015.1, from coordinate 1,687,027 downwards.
AGGGCAACGAGGTCTACCGCTCGGAGGAGCACACGTTCACCGGCGGCGAGCTGGCCGGCCCCGACATCGAGATCCTGCGCGACGACCTCAGCCAGATCCTCGCCAAGGCGGCGGGCGAGGTCGGCTACCTCTTCGGCGACTCCATCAAGGAGATCGTCCAGGACGGGAGGGGAGCGCACGTCACCTTCGACAGCGGGCTGCGCCGTACCTTCGACGTGGTGGTGGGCGCGGACGGGCTGCACTCCAACACCCGCAGCCTGGTCTTCGGCCCCGAGAGCCGCTTCATCCGCCACCTGGGCACCTACCTGTCGGTGTGGACCGCGCCCAACATCCTCGGTCTCGACCGCTGGCAGATCTTCCACCAGATGCCAGGCAGCGGCTGGGGCGGCGGGGTGATGAGCGTGCGCGGCAACAGCGAGGCGCGGGTCTACATGGGCTTCGAGTCCGAGCCGATCGCCTTCGACCACCGCGACGTCGAGGCGCAGAAGCGCATCCTGCGGGACAGACTGGGCGGCGCGGGATGGGTCTTCCCCGAGCTGCTGGAGCACATGTGGGGGGCCGAGGACTTCCACCTCGACGCGATGGCCCAGATCCACATGGACAGCTGGTCCAGCGGCAGGGTCGCGCTGCTCGGCGACGCGGGCTACTGCGGTTCGCCGCTGTCGGGGCAGGGCACCAGCATGGCCATGGTGGGCGCGTACGTGCTGGCCGGCGAGCTCGCCGCGGCCCGTGGCGATCACACCGCCGCCTTCGCCGCCTACGAGCGGGAGCTGCGCGACTACGTCAGGGGCAACCAGGAGCTCGCCCTCACCAACAAGGCGCGCGTGGAGGCCCAGCAGGCCGGTGAGGAGTATCGGGGGGAGGATTTTGGTGAGGTCGTGGGCAGGCTGTCCTTGAAGGACTACTAGTCCCGTGCGACATTCCCAGGTATGGGCAGAGACGTGCCGGTCGTCGTGTTCAGCAGGGAAGACCGCCGTAACTATCGGGAGAAGGTGCGGCGCAATCTGGACGTCTTCGCTCAGATGCTGCGCGAGTCGCGCTTCGAGTTCGACCGGCCGCTGGCCGGGCTGGAGATCGAGCTCAACCTGGTCGACTGGCGGGGTGACCCCGCCATGCGCAACGCCGAGGTGCTGGCGGCCATCGCCCAGCCCGACTGGGCGACCGAGCTCGGCCAGTTCAACGTCGAGATCAACATCGCCCCCCAGGGCCTGGACGGCGACGGCGCGCTCCGCCTGGAGGAGTCGGTACGCGCCAGGCTCAACCATGCCGAGGAGCGCGCCCGCTCCGAGGGCGGCCACCTGGTCCTGATCGGCATCCTGCCGACGCTCAGGCAGGAGGACACCCACGAGGGCACGCTGTCGGCCAACCCCCGCTACAAGCTGCTCAACGAGCAGATCTTCGCCGCCAGGGGTGAGGACCTGCACCTGTGCATCGAGGGCGTCGAACGGCTCGACACCTACGCCGACAGCATCACCCCCGAGGCCGCCTGCACCAGTGTGCAGCTGCACCTCCAGGTCAGCCCCGAGGCGTTCGCCGCCCACTGGAACGCCGCGCAGGCCATCGCGGGCCCCCAGGTCGCCATCGCGGCCAACTCGCCCTACTTGTTCGGCAAGGAGTTGCACAGGGAGACCAGGATCGCCCTGTTCGAGCAGGCCACCGACACCCGCCCGAAGGAGCTCAAGTCGCAGGGCGTACGGCCGCGCGTGTGGTTCGGCGAGCGCTGGATCACCAGCGTCTTCGACCTGTTCGAGGAGAACGTCCGCTACTTCCCCGCGCTGCTGCCGCTGTGCTCGGAGGAGGACCCCACGGCCGAGCTCGCGGCGGGACGGATCCCCTCGCTGGACGAGCTCACCCTGCACAACGGCACCGTCTACCGGTGGAACAGGCCGGTCTACGCGGTCGTGGAAGGCACGCCGCACCTGCGCGTGGAGAACAGGGTCCTGCCCGCGGGGCCCTCCGTGCTGGACGTCGCGGCCAACGCGGCCTTCTACTACGGCCTCATGAAGGTGCTGCCCTTCGCCGAGCGCCCCGTGTGGAGCCAGATGTCCTTCAGCACCGCCGAGGAGAACCTGGCGAGCGCGGCCAGGCACGGGCTGGATGCCAGGCTCTACTGGCCTGGGCTCGGCGAGGTGCCCGCGGCCGAGCTGGTGCTGCGCAGGCTGCTGCCGATGGCGGCCGAGGGGCTGTCGCGGTGGGGCGTCGACAGAAGCGTCGCCGACCGGCTGCTCGGGGTGATCGAGGGCCGCTGCCTGACCGGCAGGACGGGCTCCACCTGGCAGGTGGAGGCCGTCGCGGCCCTCCGGGGCGACGGGCCTGAGGGCAGGCAGGAGGCGCTGCGCAGGATGACGGTGGCCTACATCGAGCGCATGCACGCCAACGAGCCCGTCCACACCTGGGACGTCTGACGAAGGTCAGCCGAGTCCGGCCTCGCGGGCCCTGATGATGGCCTGGGCGCGGTCGGCCACGTGCAGCTTCATGAAGATGTTCGACACGTGGTTCCTGATGGTCTTGGAGCTGAGGAACAGGAGCGAGGCGATCTCGGTGTTGTTGCGGCCCTGCGCGATCAGCTCGAGGACCTCCCGCTCCCGCTCGGTGAGCTCGGGGAAGGCGGCGCGCGACGGCTCGGCCATGCCCGCGAAGAAGCCGAGCACCCGCTTGGCGATCCCGGGGCCGTAGATCGCCTCTCCCGCCGCGACCGCCTGCACGGCGCGGGAGATCTCCTCCACGCCCGCCTCCTTCAGCAGGTAGCCCCTGGCCCCTGCCCTGATCGCGGCGAACACCGAGTCGTCGTCGTGGAACATGGTCAGCACCAGCACCCCGATCCCTGGGCTCACCCTGGTGATCGTGCGCGTGGCGTCGACGCCGTTGCCGCCCGGCATGTGCAGGTCCATGACCACGACGTCCGGCTGGAGCTCGGCCGCCAGCCGTACGGCCTCGGCGCCGTCCCTCGCCTCGCCGACGACCTCGATGTCGAGCGCGGACAGCAGGCCGCGCAGTCCTGAGCGGAAGACCGGATGGTCGTCCGCGATGAGAACCCTGATCATGCGCCGATCGTCCCACCGGCTCCCGGTCCCCGTCTCGGGGCGTGTGGCACCGGCCTCCCGGGCAAAATGGAGGAATGACCCTCCGCAGATCGCTCGCCGCGCTGCTGGTCCTCCTGCTGACCGCGTGCGGTGGGCCCGCCGCCACCCGCGGCCGCGAGGGCGACACCTTCGAGGAGGACGTACGGCTGGCACGCGTGCACACCGAGGCGTTCTGGAAGGCGCAGTTCGAGGCGCTCGGCCGCACCTACGAGCCGGTCACGGACTTCGTCGCCTACAGGGGTGAGGGCGGTCCTTCGTGCGGGGGACAGCCCGCCGTGCCCAACAACGCCTTCTACTGCCCGGACGGGCACTTCATCGCCTACGACGTCGACTGGATGGCGGCCTTCTGGAACGAGATGGGCGACGGCTCGACCTATCTGATCATCCCGCACGAGATCGGGCATGCCGTACAGGCGCAGCTGGGCACCGAGTTCGCGCTCAACGTGCAGAGAGAGCTCCAGGCGGACTGCTACGCGGGAGGGGCGCTGGCGGGGCTGGTGCGCGCGGGCGTGCTGGAGGCCGAGGAGGGCGACGACACCGAGCTCCTGCTCAACCTCGAGGCCGCGGGCGACCCGACCGACGACTGGTTCAGGCCCGACGCGCACGGCACGGCCGCCCAGCGTCAGCGCTCGTTCGCGACGGGATACAACAACGGTGTAGGCGCATGTACGTCGCAAGGGTGATGCGGGTCCCCGGCTTCGCGGTCTAGCTTGGGCGCATGCCATTGGGGAACGTCAGAGAGATCAGCTGGCTGCGGCGGGGAGCCTGCAGGACCAGCGACCCCGACCTCTTCTTTCCTCCCGCGCCGTCTCCCGTCCAGGAGGCGCGGGCCAAGGCGGTCTGCTCGGGCTGCCAGGTGCTCGACGACTGCAGGGCCTACGCGGTGAGGTCAGGGGAGACCGAGGGAATCTGGGGAGGGCTCACCCCCCAGGAACGCAGACGGCTGCGCTTTCCCGCCGGATGGCGGCAGCGCAGCGCATAGCCTCAAGGGGTGCTGCTTCGCTCCCTCGCCGTGCTCGTCGCGGCCAACGTCGTCAACAACCGTGTCGCCCCCCGACTCGCGCCGCTGACCTCGGCCGTAGCCACCGCCGCGCTCGTCGCGATGGCCCGGCGGTCGGGCCTGTCGTGGGAGGAGATCGGCTTCACCCGTGGGCTGAAGGGCGCCAAGGCGGGCGCCGCGCTGGCCGCGATCGTGGCCGCGGGCTACACCGCGGGCATCGCCATCCCGCGCACCCGCCCGCTCTTCCACGACGAGCGGGCGCTGTCGCTGTCCAGGGCCGAGCTGCTGGAGGCGGCGCTGCTCCAGGTGCCCGTGGGCACGGTCCTGCTGGAGGAGGTCGGCTTCAGGGGCGCCCTGTACGGCATGCTGCGCCGCGGCCACGGCACCGCCGCGGCCACGGCGCTCTCGTCGGCGCTGTTCGGGCTCTGGCACATCCTGCCCGCGATGGAGCTGGCCCGTGCCAATCCCGCTCTCGGAGAGCTGGCCTCGGGGAGCACGGACGTCACCAAGGTCGTGGTCGGCGGGGTGCTCTCCACGACCGCGGCCGGCGTGCTGTTCTGCGAGCTGCGCCGCAGGGGCGGCCTGCTGGCCCCCTCGATGCTGCACCTGGCGACTAACTCGCTGGGATACCTGTTCGCCCGAATCGCCCCCGCGCCACCAGCTCGACCGTGACGAGCACCGCGATCGCCTCGGCGGCCAGCAGCCCCACGAGCACCACCAGCTGAACGACGCCCGCCTCGAGTGGCTGCGCGCCGCCCAGCAGCATGCCGACGAACGCGCCGGGCAGCGTGACCAGGCCGACGGTCCTGGTCTGGTCGAGCGCGGGCACCAGCGCCTGGGCTGCGGCGGGGCGGCAGATCTCCAGGTTGGCGTCCCTGTCGAGCAGGCCGAGGGCGAGCGCGGCCTCGACCTCGCCCCTACGCTGGCGCAGCTCGTCGACGGCGCGCCTGCCTGCCAGGGCGGTGGCGGTCAGGCAGCCGCCGAGCAGGATCCCCGCGATCGGGATGAGCGTGATGCCCCGCATGGGGGCCACGCCGGTGCCGAAGAGCGCGATCAGCACGGGCAGCGTGCCCGCCGCGATGGGCAGGGCGGCGGGCCAGGGGCGCTCCTTGGCGATCCTGCGGCCCGCGGTGACGGTGGCGACGCCGTACATGACCAGCAGGAAGGCGGCGACGCCCGGTGGCGCGCCGACGACCCACGCGATCACCAGCGAGACGGCGCCCAGCTGGACCGCCGCCCGCAGGCAGGCGGTCAGGACGGCACGGGCGTGCCCCAGCCCGCCCAGCCCCGCCACGACCGCGCCCGCGACGGCGAGCAGGACGACGACGGCGGCGAGCGCGGGGGTGAGCGTGAGTCCCATGCGGAAGGTTCTACAGGGGAGACGATCCGAGGGGCAGGAGCGGCGGGCCGGGAGCGGCGGGTCAGGCGGTCGGCCAGGCGGGTCAGGCGCTGGGTCAGGCGGTGGGAACGACCTGGAAGGCCTCGGCGTAGCGGCCCTCGCCGAGGCCCGCCTTCAGCGCGATGCCCGACCAGCGCTCGCGGACGAACTCCTCGAAGCCCTCGCGGTGCCCGACCTGGCTCGCGTGCGCGGTGAGCGCGGTGATCTTGCGGTCGATCGTGTCGGTGATGTCCACGAAGTGGTTGGGGCTCGTGCCGCCGAGCAGCCAGACCTCGCCGACCGTCCACGCCTCCAGGTCGGCCAGCTCGGCGTAGGCGTAGGGGTTGCGCGCGTCGGGGTAGACGGCGTCGAGCGTGGCGCCGCCGACGGCGCGGTGGTCGGGGTGGCTGGGGCCGATGAACTGGTAGTTGCGCTCGGGGGTGCTGGTGATCACCAGCTCGGGGCGCACCTGGCGGATCACCCTGGCGATGTCGCGCCGCAGCTCGATCGTGGGCTCCACCCTGCCGTCGCGGTAGCCGGACAGGAACCGCACGTCGGTGACGCCGACCGCCTTGGCGGCCTCGGCCTGCTCGGTCCTGCGCAGCTCGGCCATGCCCTCGCCGTCGACCTCGCGCTCGTTGCCTCCCGCGTCACCTGAGGTGACGAGCAGGTAGGTCACCTCGACGCCCTTGTCGACGAACTGCGCGATCGTGCCCGCGGCGCCGAAGTCGACGTCGTCGGGGTGCGCGGTCACCACCAGGACTCGGGTGATCTCCATGTTCTCTCCTTACGAAGGGGGTCCGTTCTCGGAACCTGGAAGGGCAGCGAGGCATTCCTGGACGCGTTTGTCGGTGGCGCGCTTTACCCTAGGTCCGTGCCCACCCAAGTCTCTGTTGACCACCCCTTGCTCGACGGCCTCAACCCGCAGCAGCGCGAGGCCGTGATCCATCACGGCAGCCCCCTGCTCATCGTCGCGGGGGCGGGTTCAGGCAAGACTCGGGTGCTCACCCACCGCATCGCCTACCTCCTGGCCGAGCGCGAGGTCCACCCGGGTGAGATCCTCGCGATCACCTTCACCAACAAGGCCGCCAAGGAGATGAAGGAGCGCATCGACAGGCTGATCGGCCCTCGCTCCAAGGCCATGTGGGTGATGACCTTCCACAGCGCCTGCATGCGCATCCTGCGCAAGGAGGCCAAGAGGCTCGGCTACCCCTCCAGCTTCTCCATCTACGACCAGGCCGACTCCCAGCGGCTCATGGCGATGGTCTGCCGCGAGATGGACCTCGACCCCAAGCGCTACCCGCCGCGCTCGTTCTCCGCCCAGGTCAGCAACTTCAAGAACGAGCTGATCGACTACGAGAGCGCGATCGACAGGGCGGGCTCGCACCTGGAGAAGACGCTCGCGCAGGCCTACAAGGCCTACCAGCTCAAGCTGACCGAGTCCGGCGCGATGGACTTCGACGACATCATCATGAACACCGTGGTGCTGTTCCAGCTCTTCCCCGAGGTGGCCGAGCACTACCGCATGCGCTTCAGGCACGTGATGGTCGACGAGTACCAGGACACCAACCACGCCCAGTACATCCTGATCAGGGAGCTGGTCGGGCGGCCCCAGCTGACCACCGTCGACGGCGAGCCGGTGCGGTCGGGGGCCGACCAGTCGGAGCTGTGCGTCGTCGGCGACGCCGACCAGTCGATCTACGCCTTCCGCGGCGCGACGATCCGCAACATCCTGGAGTTCGAGCGCGACTACCCCGACGCGCGCACGATCCTGCTCGAGCAGAACTACCGCTCCAGCCAGAACATCCTGGCCGCCGCCAACTCGGTCATCTCGCGCAACGAGTCGCGCAAGCCGAAGAACCTGTGGTCCGACCAGGGCGACGGGCCGAAGATCGTCGGTTACGTCGCCGACAACGAGCACGACGAGGCGATGTTCGTCGCCCAGGAGGTCGACAAGCTCACCGACGAGGAGGGCGTGCGCCCTGGCGACGTCGCGGTCTTCTACCGCACCAACGCGGCCTCCCGCGTGTTCGAGGAGATCTTCATCCGCACCGGCCTGCCGTACAAGGTGGTCGGGGGTGTGCGCTTCTACGAGCGCAAGGAGGTCAAGGACCTGCTGGCCTACCTGCGGGTGCTGGCCAACCCCAACGACGTGGTCTCCCTGCGGCGCATTCTCAACGTGCCCAAGCGCGGCATCGGCGACCGCGCCGAGGCGCTGGTCGAGGCGCTGTCCTCGCGTGAGCGCATCTCCTTCTGGGAGGCGCTGCGCAGGGCGGAGGAGGCGTACGGCATGGCGACCAGGTCGCTGAACGCCATCCGCGAGTTCGTCGCGATGGTCGACGACCTGATCGGCAAGGCCGAGGGCATGCCGCCCTCGGCGCTGGCCGAGGAGATCCTCGTGTCGACCGGCTACCGGGCCGAGCTGGAGGCCTCCGAGGACCCGCAGGACGAGTCGCGCCTCGAGAACCTCAACGAGCTGATCTCCGTCGCCTCCGAGTTCGAGGAGGCCAACCCCGAGGGCACGCTCGTGGAGTTCCTCGAGCAGGTGTCCCTGGTGGCCGACGCCGACCAGATCCCCGAGGGCGACGGCGGCCAGGGCGTGGTCACGCTGATGACCCTCCACACCGCCAAGGGCCTGGAGTTCCCCGTGGTCTTCCTCACCGCGATGGAGGACGGCGTCTTCCCGCACATCCGCTCCCTGGGTGAGCCGAAGGAGCTGGAGGAGGAGCGCCGCCTGGCCTACGTCGGCATCACCCGCGCGGAGAAGCGCCTCTACATCACCAGGGCGGCGGTGCGCAGCTCGTGGGGCTCCCCGTCGTTCAACCCCGCCTCGCGCTTCGTCAACGAGGTGCCTGCCAAGCTCATCGAGTGGCGCACCGACCCCGAGAAGTCGGCGTGGAGCGCGGCCACGTCCCGCAAGGAGAGCCCGGCACCGGCCGCTCGCAAGCCCGGCGGCAAGCAGCTGCCGTCGCTGAATCCCGGCGACAGGGTCACCCACGACGCGTTCGGCCTCGGCACCGTCGTGTCGGTCGACGGCGTGGCGGAGAAGACCAAGGTGAAGATCGACTTCGGGAGCGGCGGCGAGAAGACCCTGCTCCTCGCCTACGCACCACTGGAGAAGCTCTGACAGGCCCGTCCTGAGCACGGGCGGCGGCGTCACGCTCCCACACGCCTGCACGGCCAGGGCGCTCAGACCCTTTCCAGGACGACGATCGGGATCTCCTGCCCGGCGGTTGCCGCGTACCGGTGATACAGCGGCGCCAGGGCGGTCATGAGCCGCCACAGCCTGTCGCGTTCGGCGCCCGTCGCGGTGTAGGCGCGCACGGCGAACCGCTCGGCGCGCACCTGCACCTCGGCCTCGGGGTTGGCGAGCAGGTTGAGATACCAGTTGGGCAGCGAGGGGGCGCCGAGCGCGCTGCCGGACGCGACCAGCACGTGGCGCTCGCCGTCCTGGCCGAAGAACACCCCGGTACGGCGGCGCGTGCCGCTCTTCCTGCCCACGCTGGTGAGGATGAGGTTGGTCACGCCGCCTTCGAGGAATCCGTCCTCGCCGTCGGTGTCGAGATAGCGGCGCACATGCTCGGCGACCGAACGGTCGGGGCTGTCGGTGACGTCTGCGTTCATGGCGTCATCGTGCAGTCCCGGACTTCAGTTTTCCTCAGGAAGAGCTTCGGCGAGCTTCATGGCCGCCTCACCTGGGAGTTCGAGCTCGGGAAGGTCGTCCGCCTCCATGACCAGGTCGGCGGGCGGCGGCTCGACGGTGACCTTGGCACCCCACCCGGTGAAGCGCAGGTCGGAGGTGATGCCCAACTCGTGGTCGTCGTTCGTCTGCTCCGAGATCCTGGTGGTCATGCGGGTGACCCTGCCCTCGGCGTCGAACCAGAGGGCCCACGCCACCTTCTCGCGGCTCAGCCGGGATCCGCCCAGGGGCCGTCCGGGGATCTTGGCAGCGTGGATGAAGCCCTTGGCGGTGCTGGAGGTGCGGGAGGTGGCGGTGGCGAGCAGCGTCCGCAGCGTGCCGGGCCGGAAGAGGTCGACCGTGACATCCGCGAGATTCCTCTCGGGGTAGTGGTTGCGCACCCACTTCCTGTCCAGCGGAAGATGGCCGATCAGGCGGCCGCCCGAGGTGTAGCTCTTGCCCTTGGCCCTGATGAGCAGCGTGGGGAAGCGGAACTCGTCGTCCATGTGCTCGTTCCCGAGCGGCGAGTACATCGTGGTCGAGTCGTCGACGTCGACGAACCCTCCCTTGCGGAACCCGGCGACCCTGGTGGTCCTGGCGGTGAGGTAGTGCCTGCCGTCGGTCCTGACGCGGGTGACGACGGAGATGGTGACGCCCCTGCCCGGCTCGATCTGATCGTCGAGCACCTTGACAGGGTCGGGCTTCGGGGCGGGCTGGGTGGGGATGGCGGTGGCGAGCGCGAGGGCGATGAGAAGTGGCTTCATGGGGGGTCCTGAAGGTACGGAGTGAGCGAGGGGAGCCGATGACCTTGCGGCTGTGGTGAAGCGCCGAACGGGCGGCCATGACCGGCCGCCCGTTCGACGCGCACAGGTCCTACTTGTTCGCTTCGGCGATCGGGTCCGGGATGGGGACCGCCTCACCGAGGGCGTCGGCGTCGAACACCTGGTCGCCGGGCGGAGGGGAGACGGTGACCGAACCCCATCGGCTGACCCGCGTCTCGGTCTTGATCGAGACGCCGTCGACGGAGGGCAGGGTGGCGCTGAAGCGCTTGACCAGGCCCTTGGCGTCGAACTGGAGAGTCCAGGACACGTTGCCCTTCGTGGCGAAGGTCCGCAGCCTGGGCGCCACCGAGCGCAGCTTGGCGACCGAGATGGTGCCCTTGGCGACGCCGCCCTTGGGAGCGGCGCCGGCGAGCAGCGTCTTGAGCGTGCCGGTGGCCAGGATGTCGATCGGCGGTGCGCCCGGGGAGTCGACGGGCTTGTCGAAGCGCAGCCAGGTCATCCCGGTGGGCAGCGCGTTGCGGACGAGGCCGCCCGAGACGTAGCTCTCCTTGCCGACGGTGATCACCCGTGAGGTGTCGGTCAGCGCCGAGACGAGGTAGACGTCCTCGGGGGCCATGGCGCCGTAGATGGCGGGGCCGAGATCACCCTTGAAGGTCAGGTCGCTGCCCTTGCCGAGCTGGACCTTGCCCTTCTCCTTGAAGCTGATCATCAGCTTGCCGTCGACGCTCATGGAGGTGGTGGAGGCCACCTCCGCGCCCTTCTTGGCGGAGAGCTGGGCCTTCATCGCCTTCACCGGGTCCGGACCTGCCGCGGCCTGGGCAGGAAGCGCGGTGACGAGGGCCACGCCGGTGGTGAGAGCGAGGCCGATGAAGGTGCGCCTCACCCGGCGGCCTCGGTCAGCGCGTCGGGCATGCCGGGTACGTCGGGCAGCTCCTGGTCGAGGTCCTTGGAGTCGATCCAGTCAGCGGCGGGCGGCGCGGTGACGGTGACCTTGGAGCCCCAGCCGGTGAACCTCTCGTCGGCGGTGAAGTCCATCGTCTCGCCCCTGCCCACGGGCACGGAGAGCTTGGTGGCGAACCGGCTCACGAGGCCCTTGGCGTCGATCCACAGCGTCCAGCTGACCTTCTGGCCCGCCTTGGCGCCGAAGGGCCTGCCCGGCAGCTGGGAGACCTTGATGGTGCCCTTGGCCACGCCGTTCCTGTAGGAGGAGGCGCTGGCGAGCAGGGTCTTGAGGGTGCCGGAGGCGAAGAGGTCGACCTTGGGGCCGCCGAGGCTGTCGCCCGCGTTGGGGGTGCGCACCCAGGTCTTGCCCTCGGGCAGCGTGCTCGCCACCAGACCGCCGGACAGGTAGCTCCACTGCTTGACGCTGATCACCCTGGTGGGGGTGCGTACCAGGTCCTTGAGCGACTGGCCGTCCTCCTCGTCCTCGAGTGCCGCGACGATGACCGGGTCGAGGTGGAACTTGGTCGTGCGGTCGGTGGCGGTCACGCCCGACTTGCCGAACGCCGTGACGCCGCTCTCGCGGGCGGTGATGACCGGGTCGCCGGAGATCGACATCCGGATGGTGGAAGAGGTCTTGACGCCCTTGCCAGGCACGTACTGCGCCTTGAGCGACTTGACCGGGTCGGCCTTCGGCGCTGCCTGCGCCGCGGGGGCGGCGATGAGCGCCACACCCGTCGTGAGGGCGAGGCCGACGAGAATTTTTCTCATGCAGGTTTCCTTCAACGTCTGGAGGGGGAGGATGATCTTTTCAATCGAAGATCACGATGGCGTCTCGGAGGCGCGCATGGACGCGAGCCTGCCGACCACAGATCACGAAAGCCGGGAGATCGCGCGCACGCTTCGTGAACTTTCGGTGCAGAGCCCGTCCCCGCCACCCTCAGTCGTTGTTCCTGCGGGGCTGTGGGCGCAGCCTGACGGCCCGGCGGTCCCGTCGGGGGCGCCGGACCGTCAGGGAGGTGTTACTGGGTGGCCTCGGTGAGGACGCTGGGGAGGTCGGGAACCTCGCTGTCGAGGTCGGCGGCGTCGATCACCTCGGCCTCGGGCGGGGCGACGATGGAGACCTTGCCGCCCCATGCCGTGAAGCGGGTGTCCGCCGTCATGCTCATGACGCCCAGCAGGCCGAAGTCCATCTTGGCCTCGCTGGTCACCCTGGTGACGAGCTGCTTGGCGTTCAGGGTCACCGCGTAGGCGATCTTGATCTTGCCGAACTTGCCCTTCACCGCGGAGCCGCCGGAGGCCCTGCTCAGGTCGCTGAGCGTGATCGCGCCCTTGTAGACGCCGCCGCGCACGCTCTTGGCGCCCTTGAGGACGGTCTTGAGCACCGTGGTGTCGAAGATGTTGATCATCTGGCTGCCGGACAGGCTGGCCTCGGGCGCGCCGGGGACGCGCACCCACTTCTTGCCCTCGGGCAGGTCGCTGGCGTAGATGCCGCCCTTGGCGTACGTCTGGCCCTTGACGCTGACGTACCGGGTGGGGCTGAACAGGGCGGCGAACTCGTCGTCGGGCTTGACGGTGACGCCCTTGCTGCGCCGGGTGAGGTCGGAGGAGACGACGCCTGACTTGCCGAACTCCAGCACGCCGGTCATCCGGCCGACGGGTCCCGAGGACTTGCCGTCGGTGGTCATGGTGGAGGTCTCGGAGATCCTGACGCCGTGACCGGCGACGAACTGCTTCTTGAGCGCCTCGACCGGGTTCTTCGGCGCCGCGGAGGCGGGGGCCGTGTGTGCGAAAGCGGGGGTGGCGACCGCGACTACGGATACCGTGAGCGCGGCGGCGGCGATCAAACGCCTCATGTCGGTGTGTGCCCCTTCGGTCAGATGTGCGGGACATCCTAGATCCAGAAGGGGACAATCGGGCGATTTACCGCACACTGGTGTAGCAGGCAAGAGATATCTGCGACCCGATGACCTGGGCAGCTCAAGCTTGGGACTAGGCTTCCTTGGCGGAAACGCCCGGCACACGGGGTGGGCCCGGGCCGTCGTACATCAGTCGAACAAGCAAGGACGGACCCTCGTGGACCTGTTCGAACATCAGGCGAAGGAGCTCTTCGCGGACTACGGCATCCCGGTGCCGCGCGGCATCGTCGCGCACACCGTGGAGGAGGTGCGTGCGGCTGCCGAGCAGCTGACGGGCCGCGTTGTCGTCAAGGCCCAGGTCAAGACCGGGGGCCGCGGCAAGGCCGGTGGCGTCAAGGTCGCCGACGACGCCGCCGACGCCGTAGCGAAGGCCACAGACATCCTCGGCATGGACATCAAGGGCCACACGGTCCACAAGGTGCTCGTGGAAGAGGCGAGCGCGATCGCGGAGGAGTACTACTTCTCCTTCCTGCTCGACCGCGCGAACCGTACCTTCCTCGCCATCTGCTCCGCCGCCGGCGGCATGGACATCGAAGAGGTCGCGCACAACACACCGGAGAAGGTCGCCAAGGTGCCGGTCTCGGCGCTGACGGGCATCGACCGCGCCAAGGCGCGCGAGATCGCCGTCGCAGGCGGTCTTCCCGAGAAGTCCCTGGACGGCGCGGCCGAGCTCATCGAGAAGCTGTGGTGCTGCTTCGTCGACGAGGACGCCTCGCTCGTCGAGGTCAACCCGATGATCCTGTCGGCCGACGGCCAGGTCAAGGCGCTCGACGGCAAGGTCACACTGGACGAGAACGCCACGTTCCGTCAGTCCGACCACGCCGCGTTCGAGGACAAGGCGGCGGAGGACCCTCTCGAGGCCAAGGCCAAGGAGAAGGACCTCAACTACGTCAAGCTCGAGGGCAACGTCGGCATCATCGGCAACGGCGCGGGCCTGGTCATGTCCACGCTCGACGTCGTCGCCTACGCGGGCGAGGCCTTCCCCGGCAAGCCCAAGCCCGCCAACTTCCTCGACATCGGCGGCGGCGCCAGCGCCGAGGTCATGGCCGCGGGCCTGGAGATCATCATCTCCGACCCCGCGGTGAAGTCGATCTTCGTGAACGTCTTCGGCGGCATCACCGCCTGCGACGCCGTCGCCAACGGCATCGTCTCGGCGTTCAAGCTGCTGGAGGAGCGCGGCGAGGCCGTGACCCGCCCGCTGGTCGTCCGCCTCGACGGCAACAACGCCCTGCTGGGGCGCCAGATCCTGCACGACGCAGCGCTGAAGGGCGTCGAGCTGGTTGACACGATGGACGACGCGGCCAAGCGCGCCGCCGAGCTCGCTGCGGTAGGTGCGTAATGGCTATCTGGCTGACCGAGAACAGCAAGATCATTGTTCAGGGCATGACCGGCGGTGAGGGCACCAAGCACACCCGCCGCATGCTCGCCTCCGGCGCCCGCGTCGTGGGCGGCGTCAACGCCCGCAAGGCAGGCACGGTACACGAGGGCCTGCCGGTCTTCGGCACCGTCAAGGAGGCCATGGAGCAGACCGGAGCCGACGTCTCCGTCGTCTTCGTGCCCCCCGCCTTCACCAAGGACGCGGTCATCGAGGCGATCGACGCGGGCATCCCGCTCTGCGTGGTCATCACCGAGGGCGTTCCCGTCCACGACACGACCGCCTTCTGGGCCTACGCCGTCTCCAAGGGCAACAAGACCCGCATCATCGGTCCGAACTGCCCCGGCATCGCCTCGCCCGGCGCCTCCAACGCCGGCATCATCCCCGCCGACATCACCACCGCGGGCCGCATCGGCCTGGTGTCGAAGTCGGGCACGCTGACCTACCAGCTCATGTACGAGCTGCGTGACTTCGGCTTCTCGACGGCCGTGGGCATCGGCGGCGACCCCGTCATCGGCACCACGCACATCGACGCCCTCCAGGCCTTCCAGGAGGACCCCGGCACCGACGCGATCGTGATGATCGGCGAGATCGGCGGCGACGCGGAGGAGCGGGCCGCGGCCTACATCGAGCAGCACGTGACCAAGCCGGTCGTCGCCTACGTGGCGGGCTTCACCGCTCCCGAGGGCAAGACGATGGGTCACGCGGGCGCGATCGTGTCCGGCTCCGCGGGCACGGCGCAGGCGAAGAAGGAGGCACTGGAGAAGGTCGGCGTCCGCGTCGGCAAGACCCCCTCCGAGACCGCCCGCCTGATGCGCGAGATCATGCAGTCCCGCTAGATCTCTGTCTGCCTGTACGGCACAGCACGGAACGGCCACCGGGGTCACCCGGTGGCCGTTCCGTCTTCCACGCCACTGCGGCCGACTCCGCCGCTCACCGTCACGTCATGGTCGTCGGCCGAGCTCTTCGAGTCCTGGGGGCCGCTGTTCTCCCGGCCCTGACCGGGGGCAGGGCGCGGGCAGCCGTACAGGATCATGGTGAAGATCCGGCGCGGCTGCGGGGTTCTTGACTGAAAACTTGAGAACATCGAGCACTGTGACGGCCCTTCTCGACCAACTCCGGACAGCCCCCCGCACTGTGCTCAGCAAGATCTCCGGGGACGACGACGAGACGAGGCGGCCCCTGCCCGTCTCCGGGATGCTCGCCGCGGCCGCCACTCTGGGCGTCGGGCTGGCCGTCCTCATCACGCTCACGCTGGTCGGATGGATCGCGGCGCCCAGGGGAGCGCTCGGAACGGGCCTGCCTGGGGTGTTCCGCACGGCGGCGCAGATCTGGCTGGCGGCCCACCACGCCGGCTTCTCCTGGCCTGGGGGCCAGCTCGGGCTGCTGCCGCTGGGCCTCATGGTGTTGCCCGCCGTGCTGCTCTACAGGGCGGCGCGGTGGATGGCGCGCGATGCCGACCTCAGGCTGCGGCTGCCGGCCAGGCTGCCGAAGAACAGCCCCAAGGAGCAGGCCAACGCGCGCCGCAGGGCGCAGCTGGTGCTGGTGGCGCAGGCGGGGATCTCGCTGGCCGCGCCGTACGCGCTGCTGGCCGGGCTGATCGCGCTGGTGGCCAGGAACGAGATCACCCAGCCGTTCATCGGCGAGGCGCTGCTCAGCCACTTCGTGCTGGCGTTCCTGGCGGGCGTGCTGGCCACCGCGCGGACCATCGGGTCGTGGCGCTCGATGCTGCGGCTGCTGCCCGAGCGGGTGCGGGCCGTCACGGTGGGCACGGCGGTCGCCGTCGCGCTGCTGCTGGTGGCGGGCCTGCTGCTGGTGCTGGTCGCCGTCGTGGTCAACTTCGGGCAGGTGCGCGAGCTGACCGACGGCCTGGCCCCCGGGTTCGTCGGCGGGCTGCTGCTCCTGCTGGTCCAGGGGCTGTACCTGCTCAACGCCGTCATCTGGGGCATGTCCTACATCGCGGGGCCGGGCTTCGCGGTGGGCACGGGCACGCTCGTCGCGCCCACCGGCGTGCAGCTCGGCTACGTGCCGACGCTGCCGCTGCTCGGCGCGCTGCCCGACAGCGGTCCGGTGCCCGCGCTGATGATGGCGGTCATCGCGCTGCCGTTCGCGGCGGGCGCCGCGGCGGGTGTGGTGGTCGTCAGGATCGCGCCCTCGCCGTCGTACGAGGCCGCGCCGCTGTGGGGGTTCGTCACGGGCGTCACCACCGGGCTCGCGGCGGGGCTGCTCGCGGCGCTGTCGGGCGGGCCGATCGGCGGGGCCAGGCTGGCGGCCGTCGGCCCTTCGCCCTGGGAGGTGGCGCTGTCGGTCTGCCTGGAGGTGGGAGTCGCCGCCGGCATCTCGGCGGGCCTGGCGAACTGGTGGCTGCTCTACCAGGGCGCGCGAGGGCGCGGCCCGATCGCGCGCAAGCTGAACACCGCCCGCAAGGCGGGCGCGGTGATCGCCAAGGCGGCGAGCAAGGTCGGCCTCGCCGAGCCCGAGGGCAAGGCGCTGCCGGGCCACTGGATGGACGCCACGGAGGCCGACACCCAGCCGATCCCGGTGATCCGCGACGACTGGCAGGACGAGCACGCCTCAGCGGCGGCCGAGGCGCTCTCGCCCGCGTCGGACCCGCAGCGCTCCGACGCGCCCAGGCAGCCGCGCCGCGACATCGTCGACGAGTCGGACGACCGCGGAGGCCACGTCATCTACCTCGACCCGTACGCGTGGGACCGGGACGACTAGGGCTGTACCGAACCGAGGACGTCGATCACGCCGGGCGGCAGCTTGGCCGCGGCGGCGTCCCTGAACTGCGAGAAGCAGGTCTCCTTGGCGGCCACCGTGCCCGCGCCCCTCATGCACTCCTGGTAGACGGAGTATTCGTCCATGAGGTAGAGCTGCATGGCCGTCGCGCCCGCCGAGAGCATCAACGAGAGCGAGGAGACGACGATGCCGCCCACCGCCACACCCGTCGACCTGCCGGCTCCGCGCAGGATCGGCAGCGCCCTGATCCCCGCGATGAGCGCGAAGACCGCCATGACCAGCCCCGCGAGCGGGAGCATGAACGTCATGGCCAGCGCCGCGACCGACAGCCATATCGCCCTGCGGCCCGCTGACTCCGCGAGCTGCTGACCGCCCGGTGCCTGCACCGGTGTCGTCACCTGACCTCCTCTGCGTTGCCGGACGAGGAACAGATACCCTGGCAGCCCCACCCAAGCATGTGAATGGAGTGCGCCTGTGTCCCAGGCAGGTCGGCTTGTGGTTCTCGTCTCCGGCTCTGGAACCAACCTACAGGCCCTTCTGGATGCCGTTGCAGATCGGTCGTACGGAGCCGCGATCGTGGCGGTCGGCGCCGACCGCGACGGCATCGAGGGGCTGGCCAGAGCCGAGCGGGCGGGCGTGCCGACCTTCGTGGAGAAACTCTCCTCGTACGGCTCCCGCGCCGACTGGGACACCGCCCTCGCCGCGCGGATCGCCGCGTACAAGCCCGACCTGGTGGTGGCGGCCGGATTCATGAAGATCCTCGGGGCGCCCACCCTCGAATCCTTCCCCGTGCTCAACACCCATCCCGCGTTGCTGCCCTCCTTCCCAGGCGCGCACGGCGTGCGTGATGCCATGGCCCACGGCGTCAAGGTCACCGGCTGCACGGTCATGCTGGCCGACGCGGGCGTCGACACCGGGCCCATCGTCGCTCAGGAGGCGGTGCGCGTCTTCGACGGAGACGACGAGCACCTGCTGCACGAGCGCATCAAGACCGTCGAACGAGGGCTGCTCGTCGACACTGTCGGCCGGATGGTCCGTGAGGGCTGGACCGTGACCGGCCGTACCGTCCGCCTCGGATCTGGAGGAATGAAGAAGTGAGCCGCATTGCCATCCGGCGCGCGTTGATCGCGGTGTACGACAAGTCCGGGCTGGAGGAGCTGGCCCGTGCGCTCGACACCGCGGGGGTGGAGATCGTCTCGACCGGCGGCACCGCGGCGGCCATCGCCTCGTACGGCGTGCCCGTCACCAAGGTCGAGCAGCTGACCGGCTTCCCCGAGTGCCTCGACGGCAGGGTCAAGACGCTTCACCCTCGCGTCCACGCGGGACTGCTGGCCGACCTCACCAAGCCGCACCACGTCGCCCAGCTCGAGGAGCTGGAGATCGACCCGTTCCAGCTCGTGGTCGTCAACCTCTACCCGTTCCAGGAGACCGTGGCCTCGGGCGCCTCCGACGCCGAGTGCGTCGAGCAGATCGACATCGGTGGGCCCGCGATGATCCGCGGCGCCGCCAAGAACCACGCCACCTGCGCCGTCGTCGTCGACACCGGTTCCTACGGCGAGATCTACCAGGCGCTGGAGCAGGGCGGCTTCACCCTCGAGGAGCGCAGGCGCATGGCGGGGCGGGCCTACGCGCACACCGCCGCCTACGACGTGGCCGTGGCCAACTGGTTCTCCTCGACCTACACCGGCGAGAACGTCTTCAGCGGGGCGGCCGGACAGCTCAAGAGCGTCCTGCGCTACGGCGAGAACCCGCACCAGCAGGCCGCGCTCCTCGTGTCGGAGAGCGGCGGCCTCGCCAACGCCGAGCAGCTGCACGGCAAGGAGATGTCCTACAACAACTACCTCGACGCCGACGCCGCGTGGCGGGCCGCGTGGGACTTCGAAGACCCGTGCGTCGCGATCATCAAGCACCAGAACCCGTGCGGCATCGCGGTCGGCTCCGACGTCGCCGGGGCGCATCGCAAGGCCCACGCCTGCGACCCCGTGTCGGCCTACGGCGGCGTCATCGCGGTCAACGGTGAGGTGAGCGTCGAGCTGGCCAAGCAGATCGCCGAGGTCTTCACCGAGGTCGTGGTGGCTCCCGCGTTCGCCGACGAGGCGCTGGCCGTCCTCACCCAGAAGAAGAACCTGCGCCTGCTCCGCTGCCCGGACCGGCCGTCCAACAGCACCGAGTTCCGCAGGATCGACGGCGGCCTGCTGGTCCAGACCGCCGACAGGATCGACGCGCCGGGCGACGCCCCTGCCGCGTGGGAGCTCAAGACGGGCGAGCCCGCCTCGCCCGAGCTGCTGGAGGAGCTCGACTTCGCCTGGAGGGCCTGCCGTTCGGTGAAGTCCAACGCGATCGTGCTGGCCTCGGCCGGGGCGACGGTCGGCGTGGGCATGGGTCAGGTCAACCGCGTCGACTCCTGCCGCCTCGCGGTCACCCGCGCGGGCGAGCGGGCGGCGGGCTCCGTGGCCGCCTCCGACGCCTTCTTCCCCTTCGCCGACGGGCCCGAGGTGCTCATCGAGGCGGGCGTGAAGGCCATCGTCGAGCCGGGCGGCTCGATCAGGGACGACGAGGTCGTCGCGGCCTGCGAGAAGGCAGGCGTGACCCTCTACTTCACCGGCACCCGCCACTTCTTCCACTGATCCAGAGTGAAGGCACGGCCACCGTTCGGACGCCGGAGCGGTGGCCGTGACATGGGGGGCGAGATCCGAGGCGGAAGGGCGGCCCGCCTCCACGGCCACCGCTTCTGCACGGAGCGGTGGCCGTGACAAGGGGACAGGACAGTGGCGGAAGGGAGAGGTGTAAAGCGCTCCGAGCATCCTGAGACGCCGGTTAAGGTGAGTGCTTTCCCGCCTGATTCTTCCCCCGGAGTCCGCATATGCCGCTGTTCGATGCGATGCTGCAGGTTTTCGTGACCCTGAACGGGATCTCCACGAGCCCCTTCGTTCTCATCCTGCTCGCGTTCGCGGGCGCCTTCCTCGGGGCGAAGGTCGTGGAAGTCATCCCCTACACCCGGCGGATCATCGAGCGTCGTGAGGCTCAGGCGGCGGAGCGGCAGTAGCCACTGCGCTCGACCACGCCAGCTTGGCGGCCCCCGCCAGAGCGGCCTGCACTCCCAGCTTCGAGCGGCGGATCTCGACGGCCCTGACGAAGGCGAAGCCCGCCAGCTCGTCCATCGCCCGCTCCAGCGGGTCGAACAGCACGGGGCCCGCGTTGGCGACGCCGCCGCCGATCACCACATGAGTGACCTCGATGGCGGCGGCCGTAGAGACGATCATCGCGGCCAGCGCGCGGGCGCCTCTCTCGAAGGCGGCCCGAGCCACGGGGTTCCCCGAGGCCGCGTCCCTGGCCAGCATCGCGCCGTCCGGCGAGGGGCCCGCCGCCCAGCCGTTGGCCAGGGCCCATCGGACCAGGTTGGGCCCGCTGGCGTAGCTCTCCACGCACCCCCTGCTGCCGCAGGGGCACGGGTCGCCGTCGGGATTGACGGTCATGTGACCGACATGTCCGGCGTTGCCCGTGGGGCCGAGGAGCGGCGCGCCGCCGATCACCAGGCCGCCGCCGATGCCGGTGGACACCACGATGCCCAGCATGGACGCGCTCTCGCCGCCCATGCCCAGCCAGTGCTCGCCCAGCGCGAAGCACTGGGCGTCGCCCGCGAGCACGGTGGGCAGGCCGGTCAGCTCCCGCACCCGCTCACGCAGCGGGAAGTCCCGCCAGCTGGTGATGTTGACGGGGCTCACCGTGCCTGAGGCGAGGTTGAGCGGGCCCGCGCAGCCGATGCCGACCGCGAAGGGAGCCGGGCCGTCGGCGACGACCTCGGTGATGAGCAGGGCGAGGGCGCCGAAGACGTCCTCGCGCGGGGTGGGCACGGTGGAGGAGCGCAGGACGGCGCCCGACCGGTCGACGAGGGCCGCGGCGAGCTTGGTGCCGCCGATGTCAATGGCGAGTACGTGAGTCATCAGTGCTTGTGGTGGTTGTCGGGCTGGCGGGGGTCGCCAGGATGTTCGAGGCCGTGGACGAGCCGCACGCGGGTGGCGCGCTGCACGTCGAGCCATTGGACGAACGCCCGCCTCCTGGCGGCGGTCACGAGAGCGGTGGGTTCCGGAGCCGTGGACTGCGGCCCTCCGGATTCCAGAGCGGTGGACTTCGAAGCGGCGGGCCCGAGGGCCGTGGGCTCCGGGGCGGTGGGCGCGGGTTCGGCGAGGGCGACGTGCCAGCCGAGGGCGTCGCGGACGGGTCCTGCGAGCGTGCCGTACGGCGTGCCGCGCACCGCCTGCGCGATCGCCGACGGCAGCGAGCCGAGCGGGATCGCGCCGAGGGGCTCCAGGTCGGCCGGTGTCGCGGCCGCCGCCTCCGCCAGGTCGGCGAAGAGGGCGTGCCGTACCCGGTGGAGCGCAGGGGCGGGCGGAGGAGGGGCGGACGACCAGGCGGAGGGCACCTCGGCGGAGGCGGTCACGGCCTGGTGGACGGCCCGCACCCACGGGCTGCCGTTGTAGGCGGCGGCGTTGATGGAGCCGAGCTCGACGGCGGCGAGCCGGTCGAGCGGCGGACCCTCCAGCGGCGCGAGCCCTCTGGACAGCGCCTCCCGCTCGCACAGCACCTCGGTCAGGATCACCTGGGTGACCCAGCGGGCCATCTGGCGCTCCTCCGAACTGCCGGGGACGGGCAGGGCGGCGTGGAGCGGGCCCTGCCTCAGGTCGCGGAGCCGGGTGTCCAGGACGTCGTGGGGGACGGCCTGGCCGTCGACGAGCCCGATCATCGGGTGACCTCCAGGGTGACGGCGGGAGCGTACTGGCAGCGGCCGAACCACATGACCTTGGCAAGCGCCCACGAGCGGAGTTCGGCGGCGTCGGCGGGGACCGTGACGGGGAAGCGAATCTCCGCCTCGGAGCCTGGCGCGACGGTGAACGCCTGGATGACCGAGGGGAGCAGCTCCCACGTCCCGTAGGGAGATGCCAGCTGGGCCTCGCCCCTGATGGTTCCTGCCGTGGTGTTCGCCAGCCGTACGACCAGGGCGGTCGTGTCGCCGGGACGCAGGGAGAGCGACTCGGTGACGGGGGTGACGGTCAGCCCCGTGGGCAGGGCCTGCGCGCTCTCGGCGCCCTGGGCGGCCACGCCGTCCTCGGGGACGGTCGCGATCGGCGCGGGCAGCTCGGGGGCGTCGCCGAGGGCGACCGTGACGACGTCCTCGACGAGCTGCCCTTCCGTCTCGGTGCGGACGGCGACGAAGTGGAGGCCGTCTCCCGCTCCAGGCTCGGAGGTGACGGTGACAGGGAAGCGGACGTGGCCCCCTGGTTCGAGGCGGAACACGCGCCGCGCGGGGGCGGCGCTCCAGCCGTCGGGCAGGTCCACGGTGACCACGCCCTCGTGGGCGGTGTCGACCAGGTGGGAGGAGAGCACGACGTCCAGCTCGAACGGCTCGCGCGAGGTGACCAGGCCGGGAGAGGCGGCGATGCTCACGGGCAGGTAGCCGAGCGGCGCGGGGCCCTTGTTGTGCAGCCAGTAGCGGCTGTGAACGGGCTGGGCGAGCTCGGCGGTCATGCCCAGCTCCTCGCCCTCCGCGTGGAGCGGCGCGGGCGTCAGGAAGGTGGCGACCTCGGAGCCCGCGAGCCGCAGCTCTTCAGGGTCGGCGGGCTCGCCGGGCGTCTCGAGCAGGTCGGACGTGGTCAGGCCGCCGAGGTCGAGCACGGGCGAGTGCAGCGCCGCGCTCGTGCCCAGCCCCGTGGACTCGGCGAGCCTGATCGTCACACCGTCGCCACCGCCCTTCGTGCCGTGCGCCAGCGGGTTGCCCGTGGCCTTGACCGTGCTGAACAGCACCTCGCGCGGCGGGTCCGCGCGCAGCAACGAGTGCGAAGGCGGCAGGTCGCCGTCCTGCGCGGAGACCACGCGCGGCAGCAGCGGGGTGATGAACTCCTGCCCTGCCGAGGGGAGCGCGAGCGCGCGCCAGTCGCCGTCGCCTGCCGCCAGCGCGTAGGAGAACTCGTGCGTCCAGTGCTGGAGCTGGAATCCGGACCCGTCAGGCGTCGTACGGCGCGGCGGGTCCACCCACACCCCCGAGGGCCACCCCGTGCACGACCGCATCAGCGACAGGTGCAGCGCCCCCGAGGGATCGACGGCGAAGCCAGGCAGGCCGTAGGTGAGCAGTGCGACCGTCCTGTCCTCCAGCACCTCCTCGCCCAGCGGGCAGGTGGCGTGGATGACCGCGCCGTCCAGCAGCGGGTCGCCTGGGTCGGCCACGATCAGCGCGGGCAGCGCACGCACGTCGCGCAGGTCGGCGCTGGGCCGCCACACCTCGGCCAGCGGACGCTCCGCGGGCACCCACACCCTGCTCGCGCCCGATTTCAGCGCGTCGAGGTAGGCGGGGTCACTGCGCGCGAGCAGCTCGGCGGCCAGCGGGTTCACGTCGGGCCCGCCCAGGACGATCCGGACGTCGGGCAGGTTGGAGTCGACGGCGAGCCAGCCGTACCTGCTGCCCGACGCCGTCGAGGTGGTCGCGGTGACGCCGACCCTGGCCAGCGCCACGACCAGGTCGCGGGCCTCGGGAGCCGCGGCTTCGGAGGCGGCGACGATCTCGGCCACGCCGATCGCCCGCGCCCCCTCGCCGCCGAGATCCACCCTGGCGGTGGAGGACAGGCCGAACCACGTGTTGGCCGGGTTGTCCAGTGTCCAGGGATGCTCGGCCGCGTCGGCGTCGGGCAGCGCGAAGCCCCTGCCCACGACCGCGCCGGCCACGTCGGAGACGGGAAGCGCGCCGGGGACGTGGGCGGGGAAGCGCACGCGCAGCAGCCGGTCGGCGCCCGAGTAGTCGAGGACGCGGGTGGCGAACTCGACCCTGTCGGCGACGAGCGTGACGGTCTGCTCGTAGGTGAGCTCGCCGAGCGTTCCGGTGACGACCAGGCGAGCGCCGAGCGGGCTGGTCTGCGCCCTGACCACGGCGGTGGTGTCGCCCGAGGCGGTGACGCGGCCGGTGGGCATCAGGTGCCATGGGCCCTCGCCCATGTCGGGGTGCTGGGGGTACTCGTCGTACAGGCGCAGCTCGTTGCCGAGCCCGGTGAGGAGCTCGCGCCCTTCCCGCAGGACGGAGGTGAGGGCGCCGCCCCGCGCGGGGTCGGCGGTGAGTCGCCACAGGTCGTTCTCGATGGTGTGGCCCTCGACGGAGGCCCAGCCCTCGGCCTCTCCCTCGACGACAGGGAAGCTCCTCCAGCCCATGGACGGCACGTCCTTCGCCAGGAAAACCTGCGTGCCCTCCTCGGTGACCGAAGGGGCGTCGACGCGCAGCCCAGGCTCCAGCCGCACGCGGACCACGCCGTCGCGGGCGAAGGAGAGCGTGTTGGCGACCACCACGGCACGGCCGTCGGCCTCCACCCGCGCCACGAGCGCGTCGAGGGCCCTGTCGCGGGCGTCCGCGGCCAGGTCGTAGGCCTCGCGCCAGCCGGTGAGCAGGTCGAGGTAGACCTGGTCGGACTCCGAGCCGGTGATCGCGTCGTGGTGCGCGCCGTAGGCCAGCTGGCGCCACACCTTGTCCATCGCCACGTGCGGGTAGCGGCCAAGGCCGAGCAGCGACGCGAAGGCGGCCAGCCGCTCGGCGTCGAGCGCCGCCACCTCGGCGGCGCGCTGGGCCTGCTTGGTGTCGATGTAGGAGACGTCCTTGCCGGTGTAGACCGGGTTCATGTCGCGCGTCTGGGGGCTGAAGGCGCTGGTCTCGGCGTGGACCGCGGCGAAGAAGTCGTGCGGCACCGCGCACACGAACCGCGGCCAGACGTAGCGCTCGGCCCATGACCGGTGGATCTCGGTGACCCACTTGTTCGGCGGGGTGTAGTCGGTGCCGACGGGCAGCAGGACGTTCCTGGTCGCCGCGACCGGCTTCAGCGCCCTGAACAGCTCGTGGACCGCCCGGCTCGCCTCCTCCAGCGTCGCGGAGGAGTCCATCCACCAGCCCGCCGAGTAGTGGGCGGGCATGTAGTGCGTCACGACGCCGAGACCCGAGGGGGAGATCCACTCGAACTCGCTGGGGAACTGCATGAGCGTGGCGTCGTCGTGCGCCTGCCCGAAGTTCTTGTTGATCGGGCCCCACTGGTGGAAGGGGCCGCGGGCCCACGCGCTGCCGGTCAGTCCGGCCGCCGCGAGGTAGCCGGGGAACTGCGGGTCGTGGCCGAACGAGTCGAGCTGCCAGGCGGTGCGGGGGAGGCCGCCGAGGATGTCGCGCTGGTAGCCGATGCCGTAGACGATGTTGCGGATCGTGGTCTCGGCGCCGGTCAGGTTGGTGTTGGGCTCGTTGTAGGTGCCGCCCATCAGCTCGACCCTGCCCTCGGCCATGAGGCGGCGCAGGTCTGCCCTGCGCTCGGGATGGAGGTCGAAGAACGGCTTGAGGTAGTCGATCTCGGCGAGCACGAACTTGTAGTCGGGGTCGCGCTCGGCCAGCGCCAGGTGCGCCTCGACCAGCGCGAAAGCGTTGCCCTCCCACAGCGGCCTGGTGGTGGCGTCGCCGGAGAGGAACTCCCACGGGCTGGTGTAGGCCGCCTGCGTGTTCCACCACACGGGGTCGTAGTGGAAGTGCGACACCATGTGCATCGTCCAGCCCGGCTCCTCGACCGTGACGTCCACGGTGAGAGTGTTGTCACCCGCGGAGACGGCGCACGGCACCGTCGAGCCCACGGGGGCGCTCACCGTCAGCGGTACCTCGACGACGACGGTCGCGTTCCCTCCCGGCACCACCGCGCGCCCCGCCACGGCCACCCCGTCGCCGCGCACCACCACCTCGGCCTCGCGCTCGCCCTGCTCGGCGGTGACGCGCAACACCTGATGGGGCCGCGCCTCCGTCCCCACGAACAGGTCGGTCGACTCGGCTGACAACAGACGTGCGGGCACTGACTCTCCCTTGGGGGCGGGGCTCTGTCGCCGTCACACTAGGTCTTCGAAAGATCAATGGCAACGTTGTCATAGGGGCCGCCGATGTTGACGAGATCCGGAGGAAGAGATACGTTCCGGGAGATTTCGCGGCGAATCAGGGGAAATCCGGTGAGATGCCGGTGCGGACGCGCCACTGTATCCGGGGCCACAACCTCGGGAGCCAGGTCACCTGACCGCTGCGACCTCACCTAGCGGGACGCGTCATCCCTGAGGAGGCTTTACATGAGTGGTCTGTCCACGTCTGCGAACCCGATTCCGCTCCACCGTCTTGCGCGCTGGCTGCTGGCCGTGCCCGTTCTGATGCTGCTCGCCTACCTCGTCCTGATGGACAACGGCGCGATCTCGCAGACCGGTACGTTCCTGCACGAGCTGATGCACGACGGGCGCCACCTGCTCGGCGTGCCGTGCCACTGAGGCCCGGCCGTGATCAGAACCCTGCTGGTCAGGGGGCTGCTCGTCGGGCTGCTCGCGGGACTCGTCGCCGGAGGCTTCGCCTTCTTCGCCGGTGAGCCGCACATCGACAGCGCCATCGCGCTGGAGGAGGCCGCGGCGGCGGCCGCCCCCGGCGACGGCGCGTCGGCCCCGCACTCTCACGACGCAGGGGCGCCGGCGGAGCACGACCACGGCGAGGGAGCCGTGGTCGGCAGGCCGGTGCAGCGCGCCGGGCTCTTCCTCGCGACCGGCCTGTACGGCGTGGCGGTGGGCGGCGTGTTCGCCCTCGCCTTCGCCGGGCTGCGCGGTCGCGTGGGACCCCGCTCCGAGCCCCTGCTGGCGATCGCCGCCGCCGCGACCGCCTTCGGCGCCATCGTCCTCATCCCCTTCCTGAAGTATCCGGCCAACCCGCCCGCGGTGGGCGACCCGGAGACCATCAACGCCAGGACCCTGCTCTACGTCGTGATGGTCGCCGTCGGGCTCGCCTCCGTCGCGATCGGCGTCGCGGCCGCCCGCAGGGTCACCGTCCAGGAGGTGTGGGCGCGCGGCCTGGTCGGCGGCGTGTGCTTCCTGGTCCCCGTGGTGGCCGCGTGGGTGCTGCTGCCCGCCGTGGACGAGGTGCCCTCGGGCTTTCCCGCCTCGCTGCTCTGGGACTTCAGGGTCGCCTCCCTCGGCACCCAGCTGGTCTTCTGGGCGGCCTTCGGCGCGCTGTTCGCGCTGGCGGGCGAGCGCGCGAAGGCGCGGGTCGGCTGACCGGCGTGCTGTTCGTCCGGCACGCCTCGACGCCAGGGATGCGCGGCGCGCGCTTCCCGTCGGGGAGTGAGGGCGCCGACCCGTCGAGCCTGGAGGCGGCGGCGCGCCTCACGGCCTCGCTCAGCTCCTTCGAGACGGGGCTCGCGTTCGTGTCGCCCGCCCGGGCGGCGTGGGAGACGGCGGTGGCGATGGGCTTCGAGCCCGTGGTCGTGGCGGCGCTGGCCGAGCAGGACCACGGCAGGTGGTCCGGCCTGCCGTACGAGGAGGTCGCGGTGCGGGAGCCCGAGTCCTTCGCCCGCTGGCTGGCCGACCGCGACGCCGCGCCGCACGGCGGCGAGTCGCGTGCGGCGGCGGCGGAGAGGGTCGCGCACTGGCTGGACGAGCGGCACGAACAGGAAGGCGACAGCGACGCCGGCCGAAGCGCGAGCGGCGGCGGCAGGGGGAGGGCGGTCGTCGTCTGTGACGTGGGCGCCATCAGGGCCGCGCTCGGTCACGCGCTCAGGGCCGATCCTGCCCTCTTCGACCTCGCACCGCTCTCCCTCACACAGTTGTCCGCCGCCCGCGAGGGGTGGCGGATCGGATACGTCAACCGAAAGGCCGCCTCGTGACCTATCCCTTCAGCGCCGTCGTCGGGCTCGACGATCTCAAGCTGGCGCTGGTGCTCAACGCCGTCTCGCCCCGCGTGGGCGGCGTGCTCGTGAGGGGCGAGAAGGGCACGGCCAAGTCGACCATCGTCAGGGCGCTGGCCGCCCAGCTGCCCGCCGTGGACGTGCTGGCGGGCTGCCGCTTCGCCTGCGACCCGCGGCTGCCCGACCCGCAGTGCCCCGACGGGCCGCACGAGCCCGGCGAGCAGGTCGTCACGAGAGCGGCCGCGCTGGTGGAGCTGCCGGTGGGCGCGTCGGAGGATCGCCTGGTCGGCTCGCTCGACCTGGAGCGGGCGCTGACCGAGGGCGTCAAGGCGTTCGAGCCAGGACTGCTGGCGGCCGCCCACAGGGGCGTCCTCTACGTGGACGAGGTCAACCTCCTGCACGACCACCTCGTGGACCTGCTGCTCGACGCGGCGGCCCTGGGCACCTGCTACGTGGAACGCGAGGCCGTCTCGGTCCGGCACGCGGCCAGGTTCCTGCTGGTCGGCACCATGAACCCGGAGGAGGGCGAGCTGCGTCCCCAGCTCCTCGACCGCTTCGGGCTCACCGTCGAGGTGCGGGCCTCGCGCGACCCCGCCGAGCGGGCCGAGGTGGTACGGCGGCGCATGGCCCACGACGCCGACCCCGACGGGTTCGCGGCGGGATGGACCGCGCAGGAGGCGGCGCTGGCCGAGGGGATCGCGGCGGCGAGGGAGCGGCTGGCCTCGGTGGAGCTGCCGGACGCGAGGCTGCGCCAGATCGCCGAGGTGTGCGCGGCCTTCGAGGTGGACGGGCTGAGGGCCGACCTGGTCACCGCGCACGCGGCGGTGGCGCACGCGGCGTGGCGGGGGGCACCGGTGGTGACCACGGAGGACGTGCGGGTGGCGGCCAGGCTGTCGCTCCCGCACCGGCGCAGGCGCGACCCCTTCGACGCGCCGGGTCTGGACGAGCAGCTGCTGGAGGACCTGCTGGCCAGGACCTCAGATGACGAGAACCCCGGCGACGAGAACCCTGACGACGACGGCCCCGGAGGCTCCCGCCCTTCAGGAGACCCCGACGACGCCCAGGGCACCGACGACTCCCGGGGTACTGAGGGCTCCGAGGGGCCCGAGGGCTCGGACGGTTCGGTCGGGTCGGGCGGGCGCGACGGCTCGGGTGACCGGCGTGGCGCCGACGCCGTCGGATCCGGCGGCGAGGAGGCGCCTTCCCACGACCGAACCTCCCGGGAGGAAGCCTCACGAGGGGAAGCCTCCGGCGAGAGGGACGGGGAAGTGGCGGGCGTGGCGGCGCCGTACAGGGTGCCGTGGCTGAAGGTGCCCGGCCTCGGCGACGGCGCCTCGGGGCGGCGGTCGAGGGCGCGCACCCCGCACGGCCGCACCACCGGCGCGCGCGCTCCCGAGGGCCCGCTCCGCTCGCTCCACCTCACCGCCACGATCGCCGCCGCCGCGCCGTACCAGCGGGAGCGCGGACGCACCGGACCCGGCCTGCTCGTCCGAGGAGAGGACCTGCGCGAGGCGGTGAAGGAGGGCAAGGAGGGCAACCTTGTGCTCTTCGTCGTCGACGCCAGCGGCTCCATGGCCGCCCGCAGGCGGATGACCACCGTCAAGACCGCCGTCATGAGCCTGCTGCTCGACGCCTACCAGCGGCGCGACAAGGTCGGCCTGGTCACCTTCAGGGGCGCCGCCGCCGAGGTGGCGCTCCCTCCGACCTCGTCGGTCGAGGCGGGCGCGGCGCGGCTGCGCGCGCTGCCCACGGGCGGGCGCACCCCGCTGGCGGCGGGCCTGGCCCGCGCGGCCGAGGTGCTGAGGGTGGAGCGGCTGCGCGACCCCGACCGCAGGCCGCTGCTCGTGGTGGTGACCGACGGGCGCGCCACCTCGGGAGGCGACGTGGGCCGCGCCGCGGCCCTGCTCACCGGTACGGCCGCCGTCGTCGTCGACTGCGAGAGCGGCCCCGTACGGCTGGGCCTGGCAGGACGCCTGGCGGCGAGGCTGCGCGCCCACCTCGTCCCGCTCGACGGGATGGACGACCTCATCCGCGACTACAGGAAGGCCGGTTGACATGCCGCAGGGCAAGCCGGAGATCGTCCCCGACGACGGGCTCACCACCCGCCAGCGCAGGAACAGGCCGCTGCTGATCGTCCACACGGGCCCTGGCAAGGGCAAGTCGACGGCCGCGTTCGGGATGGCGCTGCGCGCGTGGAACCAGGGCTGGCCGATCGGGGTGTTCCAGTTCGTGAAGTCGGCCAAGTGGCGCATCGGCGAGGAGCGGGCGCTGCGCGTGCTCGGCGACTCGGCCGAGGGCGGCGCCGTCACCTGGCACAAGATGGGCGAGGGCTGGTCGTGGATCCAGCGTCCTGGTACCGAGGACGACCACGCCGCCGACGCCCGCGAGGGCTGGGAGCAGATCAAGCGCGACCTGGCCGGGGAGACCTACAGGTTCTACGTGCTCGACGAGTTCACCTACCCGCTCAAGTGGGGCTGGCTGGACCTGGACGAGGTGGTGGAGACGCTCGCGGGCCGTCCCGGCGGCCAGCATGTCGTGATCACCGGCAGGGACGCGCCGGAGAAGCTGCTCGCGGTGGCCGACCTGGTGACGGAGATGGGCAAGGTCAAGCACCCCATGGACGCGGGCCAGAAGGGACAGAAGGGCATCGAGTGGTAGTGCCGCGCCTGGTGGTCGCCGCGCCCGCCTCGGGCAGCGGCAAGACGACCGTGGCGACGGGGCTCATGGCGGCGCTGCGGGCGCGCGGGCTGCGGGTCTCGCCGCACAAGGTGGGCCCCGACTACATCGACCCCGGCTACCACGCGCTGGCCACCGGACGGCCTGGCCGCAACCTCGACCCGTGGCTGACCGGCGAGTCGACCGTGCGGCCGCTGTTCCTGCACGGCGCCCGCGGCGCGGACCTCGCCGTGGTCGAGGGCGTGATGGGGCTGTTCGACGGCAGGGGCGACACCGATTTCGCCTCGACCGCGCACGTCGCCAGGCTGCTGGACGCCCCTGTCGTCCTCGTGGTGGACGCCGCCCGTCAGAGCAGGTCGGTGGCGGCCGTCGTGCACGGGTTCGCCACCTTCGACCCTCGCGTGCGGGTGGGCGGCGTCATCCTCAACAGGGTGGGCTCCGACCGGCACGAGGAGCTGTGCCGTTCGGCGCTGGCCGCGGCGGGGGTGCGGGTGCTGGGCGCGCTGCGACGCGACGACGCGGTCTCCACGCCCTCGCGCCACCTGGGCCTGATCCCCGCCGCCGAGCGTGAGGCGGAGGCGGTTGCGGCGGTGGAGAGGCTGGGCGAGCTGGTGGCCCGCTCGTGCGACCTGGAGGCGCTGGTACGACTCGCGCGGACGGCTCCCGCGCTGCCCGAACGGCCGTGGAGCCCCGGCGAGGCGCTGGCCACCCCTGCGGGGCGCATGCCCGAGGCTGCGCGGCGCGTGCCAGAGGGCAGCCTGGCGGAGACCTCGGCCGGTGCGCCGCGAGGCGGTCGTGGCAGCGGGCCGGTGGTCGCGGTGGCAGGGGGCGCGGCGTTCACCTTCGGGTACGCCGAGCACGCCGAGTTGCTCCAGGCGGCAGGGGCTCAGGTGGCGACCTTCGATCCGTTGCGCGACGAGGCGTTGCCGGAGGGGACGGCTGGCGTCGTGATCGGCGGCGGCTTCCCCGAGATGTACGCCGCCGACCTGGCCGCCAACGAGCCGCTCAAGCGCCGGATCGCCGCCTTCCCCGGCCCTGTCGCGGCCGAGTGCGCGGGACTGCTGTACCTGTGCGAGAGCCTCGACGACCACACCATGTGCGGAAAAATCCCGGCGAAGGCGGAAATGACGCCCAGGCTGACCCTCGGCTACCGCGACGCCGTCGCCACCCGCGACTCGCTGCTCACCCGCGCAGGCGAGCCGTACAGGGGGCACGAGTTCCACAGAACGGCGGTGACCACGGACGGCGAGCCGCTCTTCCGGTGGGAGGGCGGCGGAGACGGCCACGGCGACCCGCTCCTGACCGCCTCCTACCTGCACCTGCACTGGGCCGGCACGCCGAGCGCCGCTCAGCGGCTGGTGTCGTCCTCCAAATCGCCCTCCGCCTTGAGGTAGGCCTCCTGCAGGTCGCGCAGCACGTCGGGGTCGGGGTGCTCCCACATCCCCCGCTCGGCGGCCTCCAGCAGGCGCTCGGCGATCCCGTGCAGCGCCCACGGGTTCGACCGCTCCATGAACTCCCTGTTCTCGGGGTCGAGCACGTACGCCTCGGTGAGCTTGTCGTACATCCAGTCGGCGATGACGCCGGTGGTGGCGTCGTAGCCGAACAGGTAGTCGACGGTCGCGGCCAGTTCGAAGGCGCCCTTGTAGCCGTGGCGGCGCATCGCGGCCAGCCAGTTCGGGTTCACCACGCGCGCCCTGAAGATCCGCGAGGTCTCCTCCGACAGCGTGCGCGTCCGCACGGCGTCGGGGCGGGTGCTGTCGCCCACGTAGGCCGCGGGCGCGCGTCCCGTCAGCGCCCGTACGGTCGCCACCATCCCGCCGTGGTACTGGAAGTAGTCGTCGGAGTCGGCGATGTCGTGCTCGCGGGTGTCGATGTTCTTCGCCGCGACCGCGATGCGGCGGTAGGCGCTCTCCATGTCCTGGCGGGCGGGCACGCCGTCCAGGTCGCGGCCGTAGGCGAAGCCGCCCCACACCGCGTACACCTCGGCCAGGTCGGCGTCGTCGCGCCAGTTGCGGCTGTCGATGAGGGGGAGCAGGCCCGCGCCGTACGCGCCGGGGCGCGAGCCGAAGACGCGCATCGTGGCCCTGCGCTCGTCGCCGTGTCCCGCCAGGTCGGCGGCGACGTGGGCGCGCACGTGGTTGTCCTCGGCGGGCTCCTCCAGGGCGGCCACCATGCGCACCGCGTCGTCCAGCATGGCCACCACGTGCGGGAAGGCGTCGCGGAAGAAGCCGCTGATGCGGACCGTCACGTCGATGCGCGGACGGCCGAGCTCCTCCAGCGGCACGGGTTCGAGCCTGGTGACCCGCCTCGACGCCTCGTCCCACACCGGGCGCACGCCGAGCAGCGAGAGCACCTCCGCCACGTCGTCGCCCGCCGTGCGCATCGCGCTGGTGCCCCAGACCGACAGCCCCACCGAGCTCGGCCACTCGCCGGTCTCGGCGCGGTAGCGGGCCAGCAGGGACTCGGCCATCGCCTGGCCCGTCTCCCACGCCAGCCTGCTCGGCACCGCCCTCGGATCGACCGAGTAGAAGTTCCTGCCGGTCGGGAGGACGTTGATCAGGCCGCGCAGCGGGGAGCCGCTGGGCCCTGCCGGGACGTAGCCGCCGTCGAGCGCGTGCAGGAGGTGGTCGATCTCGTCGGTCGTCCTGGCGAGCCTGGGGACGACCTCGGTGGCGGCGAACTCCAGGATCCGCGCCACCGTCTCCCGCCCGGCCTCCGGCTTTCCGCCGAGCGCGAGCTCCCGCGCGGAGAGCCCTGTCGTGCCGAGGATCGACTCGGTCACCTCGGAGGCGGCGGCGGGGTCCCAGCCCCTTGCCTCCATGCCCTCGACCAGCGCCCTGGCGCTCTCCTCGGCGGCGTCCACGTCGCCCAGGCCCGCGCTGCCGTCCTCGGCGAGACCCAGCGCCTCCCTGAGCCCCGGCAGTGTCTGCGCGCCCGCCCACATCTGGCGGGCGCGCAGCATGGCCAGCACCAGGCTCACCCGCACCGCGCCCTCGGGGGCGGCGCCGAGCACGTGCAGGCCGTCGCGGATCTGCGCGTCCTTCACCTCGCACAGCCAGCCGTCCACGTGCAGCAGGAAGTCGTCGAACTCCGCGTCGTGCGGCCGATCGGCCAGTCCAAGATCGTGGTCGAGCCTGGCGGCCTGGATCAGCGTCCAGATCTGCGCCCTGATCGCGGGCAGCTTGGCCGGGTCCATCGCCGCGATCGAGGCGTGCTCGTCGAGGAGCTGCTCCAGCCTGGCGATGTCCCCGTACGTCTCCGCGCGGGCCATCGGCGGCACCATGTGGTCCACCAGGACGGCATGCGCCCTCCGCTTGGCCTGCGTCCCCTCGCCGGGGTCGTTCACCAGGAACGGGTAGACCAGCGGCAGGTCGCCCAGCGCCGCGTCAGGACCGCACGCCGCCGACAGCCCCGCCGACTTGCCCGGCAGCCACTCCAGGTTGCCGTGCTTGCCGACGTGTACCATCGCGTGCGCCCCGAACTCCGCCGACAGCCACCGGTAGGCGGCCAGGTAGTGGTGGCTGGGCGGCAGGTCGGGGTCGTGGTAGATCGCGATCGGGTTCTCGCCGAAACCCCGAGGCGGCTGCACCATCACCACGACGTTGCCCGCCCTGAGCGCGGCCAGGACGATGTCGCCCTCGTGCGTGAACAGCTCGCCAGGCGGCGGGCCCCAGTGCCGCTCCATCGCCTCGCGCAGCTCCTCGGGGAGCGTGGCGTACCACTCGATGTAGGTGGCGGAGGGGATGCGCACGGGGTTGGCGGCCAGTTGCTCCTCCGTCAGCCACTCCTGGTCCTGCCCGCCCGCCGCGATGAGGGCGTGGATCAGCGCGTCGCCGTCCTGGTCTGCCACGCCGGGCAGGCCCTCGCCCAGGTCGTAGCCGGCCTCCGCCAGCCTGGCCAGCAGCTTCACGGTGCTCGCGGGGGTGTCGAGGCCGACCGCGTTGCCGATCCTCGCGTGCTTGGTCGGGTAGGCCGACAGCATCACCACGAGCTTCTTGTCGGCGTTCGGGACGTGCCTGAGCCTCGCATGCCGTACGGCGGTGCCCGCCACGCGGGCCGCGCGCTCGGGATCGGCCACGTAGACGGTCAGGCCGTCCTCGTCCACCTCCTTGAACGAGAACGGCACCGTGATGATCCGGCCGTCGAACTCGGGGATGGCCACCTGCGAGGCGGCGTCCAGCGGGGACAGGCCGTCGTCGTTCTCCTCCCACGCCTGCCTGCTCGTGGTCAGGCAGAGGCCCTGCAGGATGGGGATGTCCAGCTCGGCCAGCGCGCCGACGTCCCACGCCGCGTCGTCGCCTCCGGCTCCCGCGGTCGCCGGCCTGCTGCCCCCTGCCGCCAGTACGGTCACCACCAGCGCGTCGGCCTGTCTCAGCACGGAGAGCAGCTCGGGCTCCGCCGTACGCAGCGAGGAACAGAAGACGGGCAGCGCGCGCCCGCCCGCCTCCTCGATCGCCTCGCAGAGAGCGCGGACGAACGCGGTGTTCCCTGCCAGGTGATGCGCCCGGTAGTAGAGCACCCCCACCACGGGCCGCTCCGCACCGCGCCCCTCGTGGAGGCCGGCGGTGGACCCGCGCTCGTCGCCGGGGTCGGCGGCGGATCGGGGCTCTTCGTCGAGCAGGCCCCACGTCGGCGTCGGTTCGGGTGCGGCGAACCCGTGCCCGGTCAGCAGCACCGTGTCCGACAGGAAGGCGTGCAGCTCGGCCAGGTTGCCTGGGCCGCCGTGGGCGAGGTAGGCGTGCGCCTCGGCACACGTGCCGCCGGTGACCGTGGACAGCTCCATCAGCTCGGCGTCAGGCGCCTGCTCCCCGCCCAGCACCACTACCGGCCTGGGGCCGGCGAGCAGCCGGTCGAGGCCCTCCTCCCACGCCCTGCGCCCGCCGAGCAGCCGCACCACCACCAGGTCGACGCCTTCGACCAGCGCGGGCAGCTCCTCGGGTGTCAGCCGTGCGGGGTTTCCCAGCCGGTACGCGGCGCCACTCGCCCTGGCGCTCAGCAGGTCGGTGTCGGAGGTGGAGAGCAACAGCACCACGCTCTGGGCGTCGGGGGTCGCCTGTGACGGGGTTTCGGGGGTCGCCTCGGGCACGGCGGAACTCCTCCCTCGGGGTCCTCGCCCCGGTCGCGGGTGTCACGAGAGCGGGAGTCTCCTGGCTTCCGGATCGACGCTCACCCCGGCCTTCCCGTCCGTCGCCGGACAGTGGCCTTCGGTGGGGTTCGCTCCCCGGTTACAGTGGCGGGACCGCGCCGGCATCGCACCGGCTTCCTCCGTTCGCCCTCGTCTGCGATCAGCCTAGAGGGTTTTGGACGGGTTACCATCCTCCCCGTGGACATAGCCGACTTTTACGGACATGTGCGCCCTGACGCCTGTCCGGGGGCGCTACAGGTCCACATCGCCGCGGACGGCGCTCTCGCCCGCATCCGCATCCCGGGCGGCGCGCTGTCCGCTACCCAGCTGCGAGAGGTGGCCGACTGCTCCGCCGAGCTGGGCTCGGGCGTCATCGAACTGACCTCCCGCGCCAACCTCCAGCTCAGAGGCCTCCCCTCCACCGCCGCTCCATCGGCGGCGGAAGCGGGGGCGTTCGCCGCTCGGATCGCCGCAGTGGGGCTGCTGCCGTCGGAGACGCACGAGCGGGTGCGCAACATCCTCGCCTCGCCGCTCGCCGGGCGGGTGGACGCGTCTCTGGTGGACGTGCGTCCGCTGGTCACGGCCCTGGACCGGGGGCTGTGCGCGAGTCCTGAGCTGGCCGAGCTGTCGGGCCGGTTCCTCTTCGCCCTCGACGACGGCACGGGCGACCTGCTCCCCATCGGCGCCGACGTGACCTTCCTGGCCACCTCGCCCTCCGGCGGCCTCCTCCACCTCGGAGGGGCGACGGCCGGGATCCCTGTGCTCGTGGACGAGGTGGTCCCTTCGATGCTCGCGGCCGCCTCGGCCTTCCTCGAGCTGTCCGGTGGCACGGCCTGGCGCGTCAGTGACCTACCCGACGGCCCCGCCCTGCTCGCTTCCCGCCTGCAGCCGGCCGCATCGAGGGACGGGGGCGTGTCACCGGGCCGTCTCTCCCGAGAGATCGGGAGCTTACGGGCGCCGGACGCGCGGGTGGTCCCGCAGCGGGACGGCCGGGTCGCCCTGGAGGTGGTGGTCCCGCTGGGACGGCTCTCCGCGGACCAGGCCAGGGCCCTCGCCGACGTGGCCGGCGAGGTGCGGGTCACGCCCTGGCGGACGGCCGTCCTTCCCGACCTCCGTCCCGAGGACGTCGAGCGGGTCGCCGACGAGCTCACCAGGGCGGGGCTGGTCACCGGGCCCGGCACCGCCTGGGCGGGGCTCAGCGCCTGTACCGGGAGTCCCGGGTGCGCCAAGTCGCTCGCCGACGTCCAAGGCGATGCCAGGCGGTGGGCCACCGGCACACGAGAGCCGTCCACGCCGGCCGTCCCCGAGGGTGTCCTCGTTCACTGGGCCGGGTGTGAGCGGCGGTGCGGGCGTCCGAAGGGAGAGGTCGTCGACGTGGTCGCCACCCCGACCGGCTACCGGGTCGGGCATGGCAGGAAGACAGAGAAGACCGAGAAGACAGAGACCAGAGGGGACATGTGAGCGACTACATCCGTGACGGCGCCGAGATCTACCGGCGTTCGTTCGCCACCATCCGTGCGGAGTCCGATCTGAGCGGTCTGCCGCAGGACGTCGCCCAGGTGGCCGTTCGCATGATCCACGCCTGCGGCATGACCGACCTGGTGGCCGACCTCGGCTACTCGGAGAAGGTCGTCGCCGACGCCAGGCGGGCGCTGCGGGACGGCGCGCCCATCCTCTGCGACGCGATGATGGTCGCCTCGGGCGTGACCAGGAGCCGCCTGCCGCGCGACAACGAGGTGGTCTGCACGCTCGGCGATCCGAGCGTCCCCGCGCTGGCGGAGAGCACAGGGACCACGCGCAGCGCGGCGGCGCTGGAGCTGTGGCGCGACAGGCTGGACGGCGCGGTGGTCGCGGTGGGCAACGCGCCGACGGCCCTGTTCAGGTTGCTCGAACTGGTAGAGGAGGGCGCGGGCCGGCCCGCGGCGGTGCTGGGCATCCCGGTGGGCTTCATCGGCGCGGCCGAGTCCAAGCAGGCCCTGGCGAGCAGCGGCCTGGAGTATCTGGTGGTGCACGGCCGCAGGGGCGGCAGTGCGATGGCGGCGGCCGCGGTCAACGCGATCGCCAGTGAGCGAGAGTGAACACGGTGGCGGGACGGCTGTACGGCGTGGGCCTGGGTCCTGGCGATCCCGAGCTGGTGACGGTGAAGGCGGCCAGGCTGATCGGCCAGGCCGACGTGATCGCCTATCACAGCGCCAGGCACGGCAGGAGCATCGCGCGCTCGATCGCGCTGCCGTACATGCGGGAGGGCCAGGCCGAGGAACTGCTGAAGTATCCGCTGACCACGGAGAGCACCGACCATCCCGGCGGCTACCAGGGCGCGCTCGACGACTTCTACGCCGAGTGCGCCGACCGGCTGGCGGCTCATCTCGACGCGGGCAGGGACGTGGTGGTGCTGTGCGAGGGTGATCCGCTCTTCTACGGCTCCTACATGCACATGCACAAGCGGCTGGCCCATCGCTACGAGACCGAGGTGGTGCCGGGGGTCACGTCGGTGGCGGGGGCCGCCGCGGTGCTGGGGCGTCCGCTGGTGGAGCACGAGGAGACGCTGACCGTCCTGCCCGGCACGCTTCCCGCCGAGGTGATCGCCGAGAAGCTGAGGAGCGCGGACTCGGTGGCGGTGCTCAAGCTGGGGCGGACGTTCGAGAAGGTCAGGGACGCCCTGGCGGAGGCCGGACGGCTCGACGAGGCCTGGTACGTCGAGCGGGCGACCACGGCGAACCAGCGGATCGAGCGCCTCAAGGATGTGGATCCGGCCAGCGTTCCCTACTTCTCCCTGGCGATGCTGCCCAGCGGCAGCAGGCGCGCCGACCTGCCGGCGCTCTCCGCGGACGGCACGCGCGACGAGCCGCGCCTTTCCGCAGGTCGCGACGGAACGTCGGGGCTTTTCACGGGTCGCGACGAGGGGCGTGGCGAGGGGGACTGGGTGGGGGTGGCCGTGGTCGGGCTCGGGCCCGCCGGCGAGGAGTGGCTCACCCCCGAGGCCCGGCAGGTGCTGGCCGAGGCGACCGACCTGGTCGGTTACGGCCCCTACGTGGACAGGGTGCCGCAGCGGCCTGGCCAGATCCGGCACCGCACCGACAACAGGGTCGAGGCGGAGCGCGCGGCGCACGCTCTGTCGCTGGCCGGCGAAGGCCGCAGGGTGGCCGTCGTCTCCTCGGGCGACCCCGGCGTCTTCGCGATGGCGAGCGCCGTGCTGGAGGCGGCGGAGGACTTTCCCGGCGTCCCTGTGCGGATCGTCCCCGGGCTGACGGCCGCGCACGCCGTGGCGAGCAGGGCGGGCGCGCCGCTCGGGCACGACTACTGCGTCATCTCCCTGTCCGACCTGCTCAAGCCGTGGGAGGTGGTGGCCGACCGGCTGCGCGCCGCCGCGATGGCGGACCTGGTGCTGGCGATCTACAACCCCGCCTCGCGCAGCCGTACCTGGCAGGTGGGAGCCGCCCGCGACCTGCTCATGGAGCACCGCGACCCGGCCACCCCCGTGGTGATCGGCCGCGACGTCGGAGGCCCGCAGGAGACGATCACCGTCACCACGCTCGGCGAGCTGGACCCCGCGCAGGTGGACATGCGCTGCCTGCTCATCATCGGCTCCTCCACCACCCGTGCGACGGACGGCGGCACCGTCTACACCCCGCGTCGCTACCCGGCGTGAACCCCCGGAATCCCGAGGCGCTCCACGGGGTGGAACCTCGGAATCCCGAGGCGCTCCCCGGCGTGCGCTCCCGGAACCTGCTACACCGCGTGGACCCACGCCGCGGCGGCCGCCAGGGATTCCACGGCCACCGGGCCCTCGGGGAGCGGCGGTCTGCGGACCACGACCACCGGCAGTCCCGCCTCCTCGAAGGCGTCGAGCTTGGCGACCGTCAGCGAGCCGCCGCTGTCCTTGGTGACCAGCACGTCGAGCCCGTGAGCGCGGATCAGCTCCCGCTCACCCTCGACCGTGTACGGCCCGCGCGCCAGCAGTATCAGGAAATTTCCGGGAATGGGCGGCTCGGGGGGATCGACCGACCTGGCCAGGAACCACAGGTCGGTCAGCCCGGCGAACACCGGCATGCTCCGCCGTCCCGTCGTCAGGAACACCCTGCTGCCCATCGAGGGCAGCAGGCGCGCGGCCTCCTCCAGGGAGTCGGCCTGCCGCCATCCCGGTCTGTGCGCCCATCCCGGCCGCCGCAGCACCAGCAAGGGCGTCCCGGTGGTACCGCAGGCTTCCACGGCCGAGGCGGTCATCCTGGCCGCGAAGGGATGCGTGGCGTCCACGACCGCGTCGATCCGCTCGGCGGACAGCCACGCCGCCAGCCCCTCGGCCCCGCCGAACCCGCCGACATGGACCTCGCCCACCGGCAGCCGGGGATCGCGCACCCGTCCCGCCAGCGACGACACCACGTGGACCCGTCCGGAGAGCTCCGCCGCGAGGGCGCGCGCCTCCGCCGTTCCACCCAGGATCAGAACCCTCCGCATTCGTCCCCCATCCTCGAAGCATGACCACGCCACTGCGTCACGGCTGGACCACCGGCGCCTGCGCGACCGCCGCGACGGCGGCCGCGTACACGGCGCTGCTCACCGGCGACTTCCCCGACCCTGTGACGATCACCCTGCCCAAGGGGCAGCGTCCGGCGTTCGCGCTGGCCAGGGAGTCGCTCGGCGACGGCTTCGCCTCGGCCTCGGTGGTCAAGGACGCGGGCGACGACCCCGACGTGACGCACGGCGCGCTGATCACCTCGACCGTACGGCAGGCCGCCCCCGGCACCGGCATCACGTTCACGGCAGGCCGGGGCGTGGGCACGGTCACCAAGCCTGGCCTGCCCCTGGAGGTGGGGGAGCCCGCCATCAACCCGGTGCCCCGCCGCATGATGGCCGAGCACATCGCGGCCATCGGCGGCCACGGCGACGTCGTCGTGGAGATCTCCGTCGAACACGGTGAGGAGCTGGCCAAGCGCACCTGGAATCCCAGGCTCGGCATCCTGGGCGGGCTGTCGATCCTCGGGACGACGGGCATCGTCGTGCCGTATTCGTGCTCGGCCTGGATCGACAGCATCCGCAGGGGCGTGGACGTGGCCATCGCCGCAGGCCGTACGCACGTGGCGGGGTGCACGGGCAGCACCTCCGAGCGCGTGGCGGCCGAGCTGTACGGCCTGCCCGACGACGCGCTGCTCGACATGGGCGACTTCGCGGGGGCGGTGCTGAAGTACCTGCGCCGCCACC
This sequence comes from Nonomuraea roseola, assembly GCF_039535395.1. Lineage (NCBI taxonomy): Bacteria > Bacillati > Actinomycetota > Actinomycetes > Streptosporangiales > Streptosporangiaceae > Nonomuraea > Nonomuraea roseola. Next base: position 1,646,421 of record NZ_BAAAXC010000015.1, on the reverse strand, counting down.
CCGTGCCCAGGCTGACGATCGCGGGCGGCGTGGGAAAGCTGTCCAAGCTCGCCGACGGCCACCTCGACCTGCACTCGGGCCGCTCGCAGGTGAACCTGGGCCTGCTGGCGGGGCTGGTCGCCGCGCCGGAGCTGGCCGAGCGCATCAGGGGCGCCAACACCGCCCTGCACGCGCTGCGCCTGGCCCAGGAGGCGGGCGAGCCGCTGGGCGACCTGGTGGCCGAGCGGGCCCACGCCACCGCGGCGGGCGTGCTGCGCGGCGCGCCCGTCGAGGTGGACGTCGTGGTGATCGACAGAGCGGGGGCGATCGTGGGCCGTCACGGCTGACGGCATCGCTCGGCGGAGTAGAGGTGGCTGTCGGGGAACTGCGTGGCGGTCAGCACCCTGCCCACGACGATCACCGCGGTCCTGACCACGCCCGCCTCGCTCACCTTGGCGGCGATGTCGGCGAGCGTGCCCCTGATGACCAGCTCGTCCTCGCGGCTGGCCCTGGCCACGACCGCCACGGGACACTCGGCCCCGTAACCGGGCACGAGCTCCTGCGCCACCTGCGCGATCCGCTGGACGGCCAGGTGCAGCACCATCGTGGCACCGCTCGCCGAGAGCGTCGCCAGGTCCTCTCCCCGCGGCATCGGGGTGGCCCGTGCCGACGTGCGGGTCAGGATGATCGTCTGCCCGACGCCTGGCACGGTCAGCTCCCTGCCCAGCGTCGCCGCGGCGGCGGCGAACGCGGGCACCCCTGGCACCACCTCGTACGGCACGCCGAGCGCGTCCAGCCGCCGCATCTGCTCGGCCATCGCGCTGAACACCGAAGGGTCGCCGGAGTGCAGCCTGGCCACGTCCAGCCCCTCGGCGTGCGCGGCGGCGAGCTCGGCGACGATCTCGTCGAGCGTGAGGTTCGCCGTGTCGACCAGGCGGGCGCCCTGCGGGCACGACTCCAGCAGTTCGCCGGGCACCAGCGAACCCGCGTACAGGCACACGGGCGAGGACTCGATCAGCCGCAGGCCGCGCAGCGTGATGAGGTCGGCCGCGCCGGGGCCCGCGCCGATGAAGTGGACGGTCACGTGCGGCTCTCCTTGGTCGCTGTCCAGATGGTCACCGGCATCATGCTCCGCCAGCCGGTGAAGCCGCCCACGGGGGCGGCCCTGCTGACCGACAGGCGGACCAGGTCGCCGCCGTGCCTGCCGTACCAGCCGGTCAGGACGGACTCCGACTCCAGCGTGACGGCGTTGGCCACCAGCCTCCCGCCCCGCGGCAGGGCGGCCCAGCAGGTCTCGAGCAGTCCGGGGACGGTCGCGCCGCCGCCGACGAACACCGCCGAGGGCGTCGGCAGTCCCTCCAGCGCCTCGGGCGCCCTGCCCGTGACCACCCGCAGGCCGGGCACGCCGAGCGCGGCGGCGTTGCGCGCGATCCTGGCCGCGCGCTCCTGACGGCTCTCCACCGCGACCGCCCGGCACGACGGGTGGGTGCGCATCCACTCGATCGCCACGCTCCCCGCGCCCGCGCCGACGTCCCACAGCGACTGGCCGGGCAGCGGCGCGAGACGCGCCAGGCTGACCGCGCGCACCTCGCGCTTGGTGAGCTGCCCGTCGTGCTCGAAGGCGTCGTCGGGCAGCCCCGGCACCAGTGGCAGCGGCACGGTGCCCTGGTCGGCCACGCACTCGACGGCGACCACGTTCAGTTCTTCGCCCTTCGCCTCCCACGCGGCGGCGAGGCCCGTCACTCGTGACTCCTCCGCCGAGCCGAGCCGTGACAGCACGTGCAGGACGCTCGCGCCGTAGCCGTGCTCTCTCAGCACCTCCGCCACCTGGGCGGGGCCCTCTCCGTCGGCCGTGAGCACCAGCAGCCTGCGCCCCGGCAGTACGGCGGCGCGCAGCGCGTCGAGCGGACGGCCGACGAGGCTGACGACCGGCGTCTCCTCGACGGGCCATGCCAGCCGCGCGCAGGCCAGCGAGAGGCTGGAGGGATGCGGCAGGATCCGCAGGTTCTCGGGGCCGACCGTCCGGGCCAGCGTCGCGCCGATGCCGAAGAACATCGGATCGCCGCTGGCCAGCACGCAGGTGCCCGGCTCGGAGACGAGATCGGGCAGCGAAGGCAGCAGCGGCGAGGGCCAGCGCGCCTTCCTGGCGCCGGTGCAGGGCACGAGGTCGAGCTGGCGGGCCGAGCCGACCAGCACGGCCGCCTCGGAGATCGCCTGCCTCGCGGCGGGCGGGAGGCCGTCCCAGCCGTCGGCGCCTATGCCGACGACGGTGATCACACGTTGCCCAGCGTGTTCGTGATGGTGATCTCGATCACCACCCGGTCCGGGTTGGGACGCGGCGGCTTGTAGCGGGTGGTGTAGCGGGCCTCGGCGTCGGCGACCTGGTCGGGCTCGGTGCGCAGCACGGCCGTCCCTTCGAGGGTGGACCAGCGCCGCCCGTCGACCTGGCAGAGCGCGACCAGCGCGCCGCCGGCGACCAGGCGGGCCTTGTGGGAGCGACCCGACGTGATGACCCTGGCGATCCCCGCCTCCAGGTCGAGCGTCGCGCCCACCGGCACCACATGGGGCGTGCCGTCGGGGCGGACCGTGGTCAGCGTGCACAGGTGCCGCTCCCGCCAGAATGCGGCGAACTCCGCTCCCCGCGCGGCCAGATCCACCTTCGCCCCTTCCGTCCGTTTCTCGTGCACGGGCCAGCGTAGCGACCGGCCCACGGGGACGTTCTGGAAGGATGGGGGACATGAGCGCAGTGAAACTCGACGGCAAGGCCACCGCGGCCAAGATCAAGGCGGACCTCACCACGCGGGTGGCCGCGCTCAAGGAGCGTGGCGTCGTCCCCGGGCTCGGCACCGTGCTGGTCGGCGACGACCCCGGCAGCCAGATCTACGTGGCGGGCAAGCACCGCGACTGCGCGGAGGTCGGCATCGCCTCCATCCGCGTCGACCTGCCGGAGAGCGCCTCCCAGGCCGACGTCGAGGGCGCTCTCGACGAGCTCAACGCCTCGCCCTCGTGCACCGGCTACATCGTCCAGCTCCCGCTGCCCAGGCACCTCGACACCATGGCCCTGCTCGAGCGCATGGACCCCGCCAAGGACGCCGACGGCCTGCACCCGATCAACCTCGGCCGCCTCGTGCACATGGTCGACGCCCCGCTGCCCTGCACGCCGCACGGCATCGTGCTGCTGCTCCAGGAGTACGGTGTGCCGCTGAAGGGCGCCGACGTCGTGGTCGTCGGGCGCGGCATCACGGTGGGTCGCTCGCTCGGCCTGCTGCTGACCCGCCGCAGCGAGAACGCCACCGTGACCCTCTGCCACACGGGTACCGCCGACCTGGCCTCGCACGTGCGCCGCGCCGACGTCGTGGTGGCGGCGGCAGGCGTTCCAGGGCTCATCACGGCCGACATGGTCAAGCCGGGCGCCGCGGTGCTCGACGTGGGCGTCTCGCGGGTCGACGGCAAGATCGCCGGTGACGTGGCGGCGGACGTGGCCGAGGTCGCGGGCTTCCTCACCCCGAACCCCGGCGGCGTGGGCCCGATGACGCGCGCCCTGCTGCTGTCGAACGTGGTGGAGGCGGCCGAGCGCTCTCTCGCCCAGCAGTAGGAGATCAGAAGGAGCGCAGCGCCTCGCGGAGGTTGCCCGACGTGCGGGCGAGGGCTTCGCGGGCCTGGTCGGGGTCGGCGCCGGTCAGCAGCATGATGACCGCCGTCGGCACCGAGCCCTCCGCCGCCTGCAGCGCGGGTTCGACCTCGGCGTCCGGCAGCCCCGTGATCGACGAGACCAGGTCGTGCGCGCGCGCCCACAGCTTCTCGTTCGAGGCCACCAGGTGCGTCATCAGGTTGCCGTGCGTGCGTCCCAGCCTGACCATCGTCAACGTCGAGATCATGTTGCAGACCAGCTTCTGCGCCGTCCCCGACTTGAGCCTGGTCGAGCCGGTCAGGAACTCGGGCCCCACCACCACCTCGATGGCGATCTCCGCGGCCTGGCCGAGAGGGGATCCCTCGTTGCAGGCCACCCCGACCGTCATCGCGCCCAGGGCCCTGGCGTGCCGCACGCCGCCCACCGCGTACGGCGTGCGTCCGCTGGCCGAGATGCCCACCACCGCGTCGGCGGCCGTCAGCGAGACCTCCGTCAGGTCGGAGACGGCGAGCGCGGCGGAGTCCTCCGCCCCCTCCACGGCCACCGCGAAGGCCGAGGGGCCACCGGCGATCAGCGCGAACACCTCCTCGGACGTCGTGCCGAAGGTGGGACCGCACTCGCTGGCGTCCAGCATGCCGATGCGCCCCGCCGTGCCCGCTCCGAGGTAGATCAGCCTGCCGCCCTCCCGCAGCCGCGCGGAGACGGCGTCCACGGCGGCGGCGATCCGCGCCGACTGCCCCGCCACCGCGGTGGGGACCAGCGCGTCCTGTTCGCCCATGCGCCTGACCAGGTCGAGTGTGCTGAGCCCGTCGAGGTCGTCGAGGCCGGGCAGCTGCTGCTCGGTGACGAGATCGCGCAACATGATTCCCCCGTGGAATGGCGAAAATCTAATCAGCAATGACTATAGATGAAAATTTCCTTCACCGGGTCCTGAAAACCTTGAGCGCCTCCCTGGTCGCCCGCAGAGCCGTCTCAGAGCTGTCGAAGGTGCGCTGGGCGAGCCCGACGAAGATGCAGTCCACGATCAGCAGCTGGCTGATCCTGCTGGCCAGGGCCCCCGGACGGAAGGCGGTCTCCCGCCCCGCCGACACCAGCACGTGGTCGGCCACCTGGGCGAGCGACGAGCGCGGGTTGTTGGTGATGGCCACCGCCAGCGCGCCGGACTCCTTCGCCGTCCTGGTCGGCACGATCACGTCCGTGGTCTCGCCCGAGCAGCTCACCGCCACCACGACATCGCCTTCGCGCAGCAGCGCGGCGCTGGTCAGCGCGAGGTGCGCGTCGCTGAAGGGATGGCTGGACAGGCCGATGCGCATGAGCTTGTGCGCCAGGTCGGCCGCGACCAGGCCCGAGGCGCCGACGCCGTAGACGTTGATCCTGCGCGCGGCGGCGATCGCCGCCACCACCTCGCCGAGCTGTTCGGGCACCAGCTGCTCGGCGGTGTCGGACAGCGCGTCGACCTCCGCCCTGGTCACCTTGGCGATCACGTCGGTGAGCGGGTCGTCGGGGCCGAGGTCGCCCGGCACCAGCCGCTCGGGCGTCTCCCTGGCCACCGCTCCCGCCAGCGCGAAGCGGAGCTGGGAGTAGCCGGAGTAGCCGAGCGCGCGGGCGGTGCGCACGATCGTCGCCTCGCTCGTGCCGGAGACGGCGCTGAACTCCGTGATCGTGCTGCGCACGACCACGCCGGGGTCATCCAGGATGATTTTGGCGATGGCTTGGGCCGCGGGGGTGAGCGAAGGGAGCACCGCCCGCACCTGCAGGACCGGGTTCACGGGCTCGTTCATCGGGTCAGCCATTGGGCCGCCGCCTTGGCCGAGACCTTGGAGATGCCGTTCGTGGCGATGTAGGTGGCGCCCGCGGGCTCGGCGGGGATGCCCGTCTCCACGACGATCACATCGGGGCGGCGCCGTACGGCCTCCGCCACCGTCTCCCGCACCCACGGGTGGCGCGCCGCGTCGTGGATGACCAGCACCACAGGCTGGTCGCCCAGCTCGGAGGGGAGCTTGCCGGCGCGCGTGGTGCCGGGCAGCAGCTCGCCGAGCGCGGCGGCGAGCCCGGTGGGCGTGTCGGGGTCGATGGCCTGGTTGTGCCTGGTGTTGACCTCCACGACGAGCGGCGCGGTGGTCAGCCTGGCCTCGCCCGTGATGGTGAGCGCCCTGCGCGCCGCCTCGAGCCCCGCCCCGTCGTCGGCCTCCACCTCGGACCGCTGCGCGCGGTGCCACTCCGAGAGGGCCAGGACCCTGCCCGCGGCCTCGGCCAGACGCTCCTCCCGCAGCGAGCCGTCCCTGACGGCCGCCACGATCGCGTCGCGGATCTCGTACAGGCCCTCCGCGGTGACCAGGCCCGCGCAGATCGCGTCGACGCCCGCGTTGAGCGCGCGCACCGCGATCTCGCCGGGGGGATACATCGCCGCGACGGCCTTCATCTCGATCGCGTCGGTGACCACCATCCCGTCGAAGCCCAGCTCCTCACGCAGCAGCCCGGTCAGGATGGTACGGCTGAGCGTCGCGGGCCGCTCCGGATCGAGCGCGGGGATCAGCAGGTGCGCCGACATCACGGAGCGCACCCCCGCCCTGATCGCCGCCTCGAAGGGCGGCAGGTCGCGGGCGCGGAGCTGGTCGAGCGAGGCGTGCACGGTCGGCAGCTCCAGGTGGGAGTCGGCGACGGTGTCGCCGTGTCCTGGGAAGTGCTTGGCGCAGGCGGCCACGCCCGCCGCCTGCACGCCCTTGACGTAGGCCACGGAGTGGCGCGCGACCAGCTCGGGGGTCGGGCCGAAGGAGCGGATGCCGATCACCGGGTTGGCCGGGTTGGCGTTGACGTCCACCGAGGGGGCGTAATTGAGCGTGATGCCCGTCTCGGCGAGCAGCCGTCCGATCTGCCGGCCCACCCGCTCGGTCAGCGCCACGTCGTCGACCACGCCGAGCGCCCTGTTGCCGGGGAAGGAGCTGCCCTCGCGGGCCTCCAGCCTGGTGACGACCCCGCCCTCCTCGTCGATGGCGACCACCACCGCGGGGTTCTCCGCCCGCAGCTCGGCCACCAGGCCGGCGGTGCCGGGGGAGACGTTGCGGGCGAAGAGCACGGCGCCGCCGAGCCCGTCGGAAAGCGCCTTCTTCAGCCAGTCGGGGGCGGTGGTCCCCTCGAAGCCCGGCTGGAGTACCGCCATGGCGAGTCGATACAGGTCAGTCACAAGACCTCCTTCATCGGCCTCATGACCAAACAGTGGTGTCTGCTCATGGCGGCATTTTCCTTCATGATTATTGATCTGAAGGTAATTTTCTGCCATCGTCGCCCTCGAACACAACCACCTCCCCCCGAGAGGCGCCCCCCATGCCCACGAGAAGGACCGTCCTGAAGGGTCTCGCTCTCGCCGCGGCCGCTTCGGTCGTCCCGCTGCCCGCCTTCGCCGAGCCCGACTACGTGCCGCCGCTGCGACAGATGCGCGGCATGTGGATCGCCTCCGTCGTCAACATCAACTGGCCGTCGAAGCCGGGGCTGAGCGCCGAGCAGCAGAAGGCGGAGTACCTGGCGTGGCTCGACCTGGCGGTCTCGCGCAAACTCAACTCGGTGTTCGTGCAGATCAGGCCGACCGCTGACGCCTTCTGGCCGTCGCCGTACGAGCCGTGGTCGCAGTATCTGACCGGCGTGCAGGGGCAGGACCCGGGTTACGACCCGCTCGGTTTCGCCGTGGAGGAGACGCACAAGCGAGGGCTCACCTTCCACGCGTGGTTCAACCCCTACCGGGTCTCCATGCAGGCCGACCCCTCCAAGCTGCACCCCTCCCACCCCGGCAGGCAGCACCCCGAGTGGATCCTGCCCTTCGGCGGCAAGCTCTACTACAACCCTGGCATCCCCGAGGTGCGGAAGTTCTGCCAGGACGCGATGCTCGACGCGCTGACCCGCTACGACATCGACGGCCTGCACTTCGACGACTACTTCTACCCGACGAACACCACCGCCTTCGACGACGCGGCCACCTTCGCCACGTACGGCGCGGGCTTCCCCGACCTGGCCACGTGGCGCAGGAACAACGTCGACCTGATGGTCTCGGAGATGCAGCAGCGGGTGCGCGAGGCCAAGCCCGAGGTGGCGTGGGGCATCAGCCCCTCCGGCATCTGGCGCAACAAGGCCAGCGACCCCCTCGGCTCGGAGACCAACGGCGGCCAGTCCTACGACAACCTGCACGCCGACACCCGCGGCTGGGTCAAGAAGGGCTGGCTCGACTACATCGCGCCCCAGCTCTACTGGTACATCGGCCAGCCGCCCGCCGACTACTCCAAGCTCGTCCCGTGGTGGTCGAACGTGGCCGACGGCACCGGCACGATGCTCTGGATCGGCCAGGCCGCCTACAAGGCGGGCGACCCCGCGCAGGCGCCGCAGTGGCAGGACCCCGCAGAGCTGTCCAAGCACCTGACCCTCAACAGGTCGCACCCGCAGATCGGCGGCGACATCTGGTACAACGCCAACGACCTGCGCGCCGACCGCCTCGGCTCGATCAGCACCGCGGTGCGCGACCACTACCAGCGGCCCGCGCTCCCGCCCCTGCTGCCCAGGCTGGCCGACGGCGAGAAGCCCCATCGGCCTGTGGTCGCCCACGTGCGCAGGGTCCAGGGCGGTGTGGAACTGCACCTGGTCGCGACGGGCAGGCACGAGCCCTTCCTGTTCGCGATCTTCAGGTCCGCCGACGAGATCGACGCCTTCGACGACGCCCGTCATCTCGTGGCGGTCATCCCCGGCGACAGGCTCGTGCGCTGGACCGACGCCGAGGGTAAGAAGGGTGACCACTACTACGCCGTGGCGGTCGACAGGGTCAGCAGGACCAGCCGCCCCAGCCGCGGACGACAGGTCAGGTAGGTCCGTATGCGGGTTCTCGGCCTCATGTCAGGCACCTCCCACGACGGCATCGACAGCGCGATCGTCGACTGGTCGATGGAGGACGGCACGCTCACCGGAGTGATCACTCACACCGGCGAGAGGCCGTACCCGGCCGAGCTGAGAGCCCGCGTCAAGGCCGCACTCCCGCCGGCGACGGTGTCGATGGGCGAGGTGTGCGCGCTCGACACGCTCATCGGCCAGGCCTTCGCCGAGGCGGCGCTCTCGGCGGGCCCGGCCGACCTGGTCTGCTCGCATGGCCAGACCCTCTTCCACTGGGTCTCAGGCGGCCGGGTGCACGGCACGCTGCAGCTCGGCCAGCCCGCCTGGATCGCCGAGCGCACCGGCCTGCCCGTGGTGTCGGACCTGCGCGTGCGCGACGTGGCGGCAGGAGGGCAGGGCGCACCCCTCGTCTCCTACCTCGACCAGCTCCTCATCAAGGGACTGCGGGGCAGGGGCGGGGCGCTCAACCTGGGCGGCATCGCGAACCTCACCACACCGGAGATCGCCTACGACACCGGCCCCGCGTGCGCGCTGATCGACGCGGCGGCTCCGCCGTACGACAGGGACGGCGCGCTGGCGGAGGCGGGCACGGTCGACGAGCGGCTGCTCGCCGAGCTGCTGGCCGAGCCGTACTACCGGCAGGACCCGCCCAAGACCACGGGCAAGGAGCTGTTCACCCCCGGCTACGTCACCTCGGACCTGCCGCAGGCCGACCTCGTGGCGACGCTGACCGCGCTGACCGCCAGGACGGTCGCCGCCGAGATCGACAGGCACGCGCTCGGCACCGTCATCGTGTCGGGCGGCGGCGTGCGCAACCCGGCGCTGATGCGGATGCTCGCCGCCATGACGAAGGCGCGGCTGGTGCCGAGCGACGCCCTCGGCATCCCTTCGGACGCCAAGGAGGCCATCGCCTTCTCCCTGTTCGGCTGGCTGACCGCGCACGGTCTCGCGGCCACGGTGCCGAGCTGCACGGGCGCGTCGGGCCCGCGCGTGCTCGGCACCATCACTCCGGGATCCGGACCACTCAGGCTGCCGGAACCCCTCGCCGAAGCACCGGTCGCCGTTCGGGTCAGGAGGCTCGGCGACCCGCAGGCTGGCTCTCCTGGGACGTTCCAGAACGCTGAGGCGGCACCACCGGCGTCGGCCTGACCAGCCCGAGCGCCACCACCTCGTTGGCCAGCCGCGTGCGGCGGTTGGTGCCCTCAGGGATCCTGAACTTCTGGTAAAGCCTGAGCAGGTGCTGTTTGACCGCGGCCTCGGTCACCACCAGGTCGTCGGCGATCTCGCGCGCCGTGGCGGGGGCGACGAACGCCTCGTCCGACAGGGCCGGCCTGCACAGCGACGTGAGCACGTCGACCTCTCGCCTGGTCAGCTCGGGCGCGGCCGCCCTGCGCAGCTCGACCTCCGGTGTGAAGTCCTCTCGCGGCACTCCTCCGATGCGCCCGCGCGCCGCGCCGAAGGAGACGACGTCGCCGTCGTCAAGGACCCTCCGGGCGATCGGCCTCCCGTTCACCCGCGTGCCGTTGCGGGACAGGCCCAGATCAACGACATACAGGTACGGCCCGCGCCGTACGAACTCAGCGTGGAGCCGAGACACGCTTGGATCGGTCAGCCGGATGTCGACGCCCCGGCCCCTCCCCACGGTCGTGATCTCGGGACGCAACGGGACCACCTCGCCAGTGTCCTCGATGCGTATGAAGGGCCCCTCCACGGCAGTTCCTCCCCAGGTAGCCCGCCGTTACTGTAACTACAGCTCCGGCTTACCCAAACGAAGGGATGCGGAATCGCCTTTGCCATAAGGAGAATCCGGCGTGAAATTGGTCTGGACCTCTGCGGACGGTTTTACCTGCTCACGGGTAGACTTCGGACGAAGATAAGCGGAGGAAACACACATGGCGGACAAGCCCACAAAAGGCCTGGCCGATGTCGTAGCCGCGTCCACAGCGCTGAGTGACATCGACGGCAAGGCCGGTCGCCTCTTCTACCGTGGATACGACATCCATGACCTGGCGGGCCGCGCGACGTTCGAAGAGACCGCCTACCTGTTGCAGCGGGGAAAGCTGCCCACCCGTGACGAGCTGGCCGCCTACGGCGCCGAGCTCGTCAGGGGTCGCGAGCTGGGCGCTCTGGTCTCGGCCAACATCTCCGAGGTCGCCGAGAAGCAGAAACCGATGGAGGCGCTGCGCACGCTCGTCTCCCTCGCCAGCGCCGACGACCCCGACCGCGACTCCATCGAGGCCGATGCCGACCTGCGCAAGGCCGCCCGCCTGACCGCCCAGCAGCCGCTCCTGGTCGCGCGCTACCACGCCGCGCGCTCGGGCGGGAGCCTTCCCGACCCCGATCCCGACCTGAGCATCGCGGGCAACTTCCTGCTGCAGGTCACGGGGGAGCGGCCCACCGCGCGCCAGGTCGAGATCTTCGACGCCTGCCTGGTCCTGCACGCCGACCACACGATGAACGCCTCCACGTTCGCCGCCCGCGTCTGCGCCGCGACCCTGTCGGACATGCACTCGGCCATCGTCGCCGCGATCGGCACCCTGAAGGGCCCGCTGCACGGCGGTGCGAACGAGCAGGTCATGAAGACGCTGGAGTCACTCGACCCGTCCCAGGTGGCCCAGTCGGTGCGCGACAAGCTGGCGGCGGGCGAGAAGATCATGGGCTTCGGCCACCGCGTCTACAAGACCGAGGATCCCCGCGCCACGCACCTGCGCAGGATGTCCGAGGAGCTGGCCGCCGGATCGGGCGACGACACGTACTACCGGATGTCGAAGGAGATGGAGGAGGTCGTCTTCGAGACGAAGAGCCTCTATCCCAACGTCGACTTCTACGCCGCCACCGTCTACCACTACCTTGGCATCCCGACCGACCTGTTCACGCCGGTCTTCTCGATCAGCCGCATGTCCGGATGGACCGCGCACGTGATCGAGCAGCACGCGGACAACCGTTTGATCCGGCCGGACAGTGAGTACATCGGAGAGCGTGAACAGAAGTGGAAGCCTATTGACGAGCGATGAACCGAACCGCTGAGCGTTGGGGGCCGTACCCGCTGGTGATGGCGGGTGCGGTTCTTGGCGTGCTCGCGATCTTCCTGGTCGACGCCGAGTGGGGCGGGTTCGCGCTGGGAGCGGTGCTCCTGGTGGCGGCCGCCGTTCGTTTCGCAGGGTACGGCGGGGCGCTTGCCGTACGCACGAAGAACGTTGACGCTCCCACGCTGGCGGTGCTCGGAGCGGCGCTGGTCGTCACCGCGCTCTTCCTCGAGTACCCCGACCTGAAGGCGCAACTCCTGGCCCTTTTCGGCCGGTGACCACGCCTCGGATAACCTCAACCCATATTTTCACGAAGGGGAACCATACGCATGCCCAAGATCAAGGTAGAGGGCCCCGTCGTCGAGCTTGACGGCGACGAGATGACCCGGATCATCTGGCAGTTCATCAAGGACCAGTTGATCCTTCCCTACCTCGACGTCGATCTGAAGTACTACGACCTCGGCATCGAGCACCGTGACGCCACCGATGACCAGGTCACCATCGACGCCGCCAACGCCATCAAGAAGTACGGGGTGGGCGTCAAGTGCGCGACCATCACTCCCGACGAGGCCAGGGTGGAGGAGTTCGGCCTCAAGAAGATGTGGAAGTCCCCGAACGGGACCATCCGTAACATCCTCGGCGGTGTCATCTTCCGCGAGCCGATCATCATGTCGAACGTGCCGCGCCTGGTGCCGGGCTGGACCAAGCCGATCGTCGTCGGCCGTCACGCCTTCGGCGACCAGTACCGCGCCACCGACCTGAAGATCCCGGGCGAGGGCACTCTCACCCTCACCTACACGCCGAAGGACGGCTCCGAGCCGATCGAGATCGACGTGTACGACTTCCCCGGCCCCGGCATCGCCATGGCGATGTACAACCTGGACGAGTCGATCCGCGACTTCGCCCGCGCGTCCATGCGCTACGGCCTCAACCGCGGCTACCCCGTCTACCTGTCCACGAAGAACACGATCCTGAAGGCCTACGACGGCCGCTTCAAGGACATCTTCGCCGAGGTCTTCGAGACCGAGTTCAAGGCCGACTTCGACGCCGCCGGGCTCACCTACGAGCACCGCCTCATCGACGACATGGTCGCCGCGGCCATGAAGTGGGAGGGCGGCTACGTCTGGGCGGCCAAGAACTACGACGGCGACGTCCAGTCCGACACCGTCGCGCAGGGCTTCGGCTCGCTCGGCCTCATGACCTCCGTCCTCATGACCCCCGATGGCCAGACCGTCGAGGCCGAGGCCGCTCACGGCACGGTGACCCGTCACTACCGTGAGCACCAGAAGGGCAACCCCACCTCCACGAACCCGATCGCGTCGATCTTCGCGTGGACCCGTGGCCTGCAGCACCGCGGCAAGCTCGACAACACCCCCGCGGTGATCGACTTCGCCGAGAAGCTGGAGGAGGTCTGCGTCGAGACCGTCGAGAGCGGTCAGATGACCAAGGATCTGGCCCTGCTGGTCGGCGGCGACGCCAAGTGGCTCACCACCCAGGACTTCCTGGCGGCGCTGGACGAGAACCTCAAGAAGAAGATGTCTCTCTAGTCGAACACGGCCCCTACCTGCGGGCTCTCCGCACGGTAGGGGCCGTTTCGCATGCCTGGGGTCGTCTGCGGGCCTCTCGCGGTCAGTCCGCGGACCGGCGGGCCTCGGTCACCTCGCGAAGGGTCGCCCAGGCGTCCCCCACGGGGCCCAGGTGGCCGAGCTTGTCGGGGTTGTTCACCGTGCGGATCGTCTGGATCCGCCCGTCGACGATGTCGAGCGCCCAGGTGTTGAGGACCCTGCCGTCCCGGTCGCGGAAGATCGCGCCCGGCTGGCCGTTCACCTCGTGCAGCTCCATCACGCCGCCGGTTCTGGCGAGCATCGGGATGAACGCGGCGAGCGTCCGGGTCGCCTTCTCGACGCCGATGACGGGGCGGGCCAGTTGCGGGGCCTTGCCGCCGCTGTCGCCGACCATGTGCACGTCGGCGGCCAGCAGTTCCTGCAGCCCGTCGACGTCCCCTTCCCTCATGGCGTCGAAGAACCGCATGGCGAGTCTCTCGCGCTCGCGCCGGTCGGCCTCGAACCGGGGCCTGCCCTCGTCCATGTGGCGGCGCGCCTGCACCGCGAGCTGGCGGCACGCCGCCTCCGACCGTTCCACCGCCGAGGCGATGTCCCGGAAGCTGAAGGCGAACACCTCCCGCAGCACGAAGACCGCGCGCTCCAGCGGGCTGAGCCGCTCGAGCAGCAACAGGGCCGCCATCGACACCGAGTCGGCCAGCTCCGCCGACCGCTCCGGGTCCTGGTAGGGGTCGGTCAGCAGCGGCTCGGGAAACCACGGCCCGACATACTCCTCCCGCCGGACGCGGGCCGACCGCAGCACATCGATCGAGATCCGGGACACCGTGGCCGACAGGAACGCCTTGGGCGACCTGGGCTCGGCAGGGGAGCCCTCGTAGCGCAGCCAGGTCTCCTGGACCGCGTCCTCGGCCTCGCTCACGCTGCCCAGGATCCGATAGGAGATCGCGAACAGCAGCGGCCGCAGCTCCTGGAACTCCTCGGTGCGGGTCACGCCGGCTCCTCCTTGAACCCTGCCGCCACGAAAGGTGGCGCGGCTGCCGGCCGAACTCCCGCTCGGCCTCGGCGTTGGACAGTCCACGCCCTTCGGTCATCCCTATCATTGCCGCTTCGCCGGCCGGCAGCCGGGCCTGCCGCCCGAGACCCGCATCGTGTGGCTCTACCACCCGAGACGAGACAGCCCCGCCGTCTGTGACATCGAAGGGCAGGCAGTCGTGGCGGATCGCCGGCGCTAGCCGGGACAAAGCCCGAGACGAGCTCGGCCACCCGCCGGCCCACGACCGGACGACCGCCACCGCTGCCCGCTCGGTGGCTGCCTTGGCTGCCATGCCAGGAGCGTGGGCGAGACACACGTCACACTCGGCGGGGCTCACATCTTCGCCGGGCTGTCTCGTCTAGGGGGTGTGGCAGCCGAACACGGCAACGAGGAAAACCGCCACCGCAGACAGAACGGAAAGACATCATGAGCAAGGTCTGGTTCATCACCGGTTCGTCGCGCGGTCTCGGCCGCACCTTCGTCGAGGCCGCCCTGTCCCGCGGCGACAAGGTGGCAGCGACCGCCCGGAACGCCGGAAGCCTCGACGACCTGGTCGCCGCCCATGGCGACGCGGTGCTCCCACTGGAGATGGACGTGACCGACAAGGCCGCCGTCTTGGACAGCGTCAAGCGGGCCAAGGAACACTTCGGCCGTCTTGACGTCATCGTGAACAACGCCGGCTACGCCCAGATCGGCGCGATCGAGGAACTGACCGAGCAGCAACTGCGCGACCAGATGGAGACCAACCTGTTCGGCGCGGTGTGGGTGATCCAGGCCGCGCTGCCCCACCTGCGCGAGCAGGGCGCGGGCCACATCATCCAGCTGTCCTCGGCGGCCGGCCTCTTCGCGATGCCGCTCGGCGGCGCCTACCACGCCTCCAAGTGGGCCGTGGAAGGCCTGAACGACGCCCTCGCCCAAGAGGTCGCCGACTTCGGCATCAAGGTGACCGTGATCGAGCCCGGCGGCTTCGCCACCAGGTCAGGCAAGAACCCCGATGTACTCAACAACGGCCACATGGCCGAGACCAACCCGATCTACGACGGCCTCCGTCAGCGCCTCGCGGGGTTCGCGGGCAAGCAGCCCGCCGGCGACCCGGTCGCCGCGGCCCAGGCACTGCTCAAGATCGTCGACTCCGACAACCCGCCCCTGCGGGTGCTCTTCGGCCTGGGCTTCTACCCGATGCTCCAGCAGGTCTACGCCGACCGGCTCAAGACCTGGGCCGACTGGCAGGACCTTTCGGCGGAGGCTCACGGCAACCTCGATCAAGAAGACCGGTGACAACCGGTCCGAGCTTCTCGAGCCCTGAGCCGCGCCGTTCTTCCGGCGCGATGCACGCCCCGGCTGGAGCCTGGCGCCCCTGTTCGTGGTCGTGAGCGCGTGAGCTGTGCGGGGTCGACGGCCGGCCCCGACGCCGCCGGTCGATCTTCCTGGCCCTCCGCTCGTGCGGTCCGGGCCGGTGAGGTGGTGTGACGCCGTCCTGACCGTCTTGCCTTGCCAGAGGGCCGTCCAAGGGCGGCCCTTTCGCATGTCATGAGAGCCTGACGGATTTCATACCGACGCAAGAGCCGTTCACATGGTGTATCGGGGTAAGAGCACTCCGTAGTCGATCTCCGGGGGTTCTCATGCGGGTGCTAGGTGCAGGGTTGGTAGTGATCGGCGCGTTGGCCGCCGGTTGTGGCGGTGTGGGGACCGACACCACGGTCGCCAAGCCCAAGGTGGACACCGCGGCGGCGACGCGGCAGGCGAAGGCCGCCAAGGTCGCGGCGGCGGCCAAGGTGAAGGCCAACGAGCTCGGCCAGATCCCCGTGATCATGTTCCACCGGGTGGTCGACAAGCCCACCACCCAGGACGACCGCACCCCCGCGCAGTTCAGGTCCGATCTCGAGCGCCTTGCCAAGGACGGCTACGTGCCCGTCAGCGCGGCCGAGTACACCACCGGCAAGATCGACATCCCGGCGGGCAAGCACGCCGTCGTCCTGACCTTCGACGACTCCTCGCCCTCGCAGCTCACGCTGGACGAGCTCGGCCAGCCCAAGCAGGGCACCGCCGTCCAGATCCTGCAGGACGTCGCCAAGCGCAACCCCGGATTCCGTGCCGCGGCCACCTTCTACGTGACCCGCGACATGTTCGGCAAGACCGCGCCCGAGGAGCAGGCGCAGATGCTGCTGTGGCTGAAGCAGAACGGCTTCGACATCGGCAACCACACCCGCGACCATCACAGCCTGTCGGGCAAGCCGCAGAAGGCCGTGGTCGACGAGATCGCGGCGGGCCAGAAGCTGGTCACGGCGCTCGACGGCGCGCCGCCCGTCACGCTCGCCCTGCCGTACGGCAACCAGCCGCGCAAGAAGGACTGGGCGCGCAGCGGCAAGAGCGGCGACGTCGCCTACAACCACGCGGGAGTCTTCCTCGCCGGGTACACGCCGGCGCCCGCGCCGTACAACAAGAACTTCGACCCGCTCGGCATCCCGAGGATCAGGGCCATGGACAAGAAGGGCGACTGCGCGCAGTTCTGCTCGACGGCGTGGCTCGACTGGCTGAACCAGAACGCCGACCAGCGCTACACCTCTGACGGCGATCCCACGACGGTGGCCTACCCCAAGTTCAAGGCGCCCTTCCTGCGCAAGGACTTCACCGCGCGCGCCCTGCCGTACTAGAGGCGGCCGATCCGGATTCAGGTCTGGAGGGTGGTGAAGGAGATGCCCGCGCGGTGGAGGCGGTCGATGAGCGGTCTGCCCATGGCGACGGCGGTCGTGAGCTGGCCCGCGACCTCGGGCACGTCGTCGAAGGCGAGGCAGAGCGCCGACTCGGCGAGCATCTTGGCCGTCTCGCCGTAGCCGGGGTCTCCGCCCGAGACCTCGGTGACCACCCGCGCGCCGCCTCCCTCTCCGAGGAAGGTGACCTTGAACCAGCTCCTGGCGCGCTGCTCGGCCGTCGGGCCCTCGCCCGCGTCGATCCTGCCGATCAGCCAGTCGCGGGCAGGGGGGATCTGGGCGAGTACGGCCAGTGCGCCCGCCCCCGCCGCCAGAGCCAGCGCCGTGGGCAGCCGCCTGACCGCGAAGTGCTGGCGGTAGGTGAAGTCGGGTCCGTAGCGATCGAGCGCGCGGGCCGAGCGGGCGACGATCTGGTGGTCGATGGTGGGCATGGGCAGCGCCCATCCGCCGACGTAGCGCAGCCCGCCCGGCAGTGAGCTGATCCTGCGGTCCTTCGGGCGGATCTCGGCCGAACGGCGCCGCGTGCCCGCCTCGGCCATCTGCCTGGCCCTGGACATCGCCGTCACCGCGGAGTGGACGGTGCCTCCCGAGGCCCTGCCGTTGCTCCTGACGAAGCCGCTGACCTTGAGCGGGACCCCGCTGGGCAGCTGGTCGACGGTGTAGAGGACCCCGAGGTCGTAGGGGATGGAGTCGAAGCCGCACGCGTGCACGATCTTGGCGCCGGTGCTCCTGGCCATGCCGTCGTGGCGGACGAACATCCTGTCGACGAACTCGGGCTCGCCCGTCAGGTCGACGTAGTGCGTGCCGGCCCGCGCGCACGCCTTGACGAGCGGCTCGCCGTACCTGATGTAGGGGCCGACGGTGGTGGCGACCACGCGCGCCTGCTCGGCGAGGGCGGTGAGGGAGGCGGGGTCGTCGACGTCGGCGTGCAGAAGGGGGACGTCGTGGCCGAGAGCCTCCAGCTTGGCGCGGTTGCGCCCGGCCAGCGCCCACCGGCAACCGGGCGGCACGGCTTCGGCGAGGTACTCCGCGGTGAGCGCTCCGGTGAACCCGCTCGCTCCGAACAGCACGATGTCGTACATGCGCTCCAGAATGTCATTCTGCGCCCCCCGTGACGAGAGCTGTGTGGTCGGCGTGACGATTGACGCAGGCGATGACTTCGAGGCCGACGAGGTGTGATGAAACGCCTTTGCCGTGGGGCTGTGTCGTGACCAACTGTGACGTCACGAACGGTTAACGGTTCCCTGGGAGGTTCATGAGCGTCGTAAAGTTTGCGTCGTCAGGCAGAAGCCAACGTGGGGATGACGCATGCCGCAGATCGCGCCGTTGATGGCGGGCGACCCCAGCCAGCTGGGCTCGTTCACGCTGTCCGGGCGCATCGGGGAGGGCGGTCAGGGGATCGTCTACCTCGGGACCAACAGTCAGGGGGAGCGTGCGGCGATCAAGCTGCTGCACGTGAAGTTCAGCGGCGACACGATCGCCAGGTCACGCTTCGCGAGGGAGCTCAAGGCCGCCGAGCGGGTGGCCTCGTTCTGCACGGCCCGCGTGGTCGAGGCCGATCTCGAGGGCAACACGCCGTACATCGCCAGCGAGTACATCGACGGTCTCTCGCTCAGGGACGTCGTCGAGAGCGACGGCCCGCTGTCGGGGCAGGCGCTCGAGCGGCTGGCGATCGGCACCGCGACCGCGTTGACCGCGATCCACCAGGCCTCGATCGTCCACCGCGACTTCAAGCCCGACAACGTGCTCATCGCGGCCGACGGGCCGAGGGTGGTCGACTTCGGGATCGCGCGGATCATCGACTCCACGGGCACGATCACCAGCAGGGCGATCGGCACGCCCGCCTACATGGCGCCCGAGCAGATCGCGGGCGACGACATCGGGCCCTACACCGACGTGTTCGCCTGGGGGGCGACGATCGCCTACGCGGCGACGGGTGTGACGGTCTTCGAGGGCAACTCGATCGCGGTGGTGCTCAACCGCATCCTCAACCACGAGGTCGACGTCAGCGCGCTGCCCGAGCCGCTGCGCGGGGTGGCCGCCGCCGCGCTGGCCAAGGACCCTCGGGAGCGGCCCTCGGCCGATGAGATCCTGCTGCGCCTGCTCGGTCACCCTGCCCGTACGGCGAGCGCCTCCACGGCCGTCCTCAGCGAGGGCGTGAAGATCGCCAGCGACGACACCACGCCGATGGCGCGCCTCCCCGCGACCGCGGCCCAGCCGTCCGGGGCGCAGTCACCGCCGGGTCCGCCCGCCCAGCGCCCCGCCCAGGCGCTGCGGCCCGTGCCCAACCAGCACCCGCCAGCCAACCCGCACCCGGCGTCCGGCCAGCACCCGGCGTCCGGCCAGCACGCCGTGCCCAGCCGGCACTCCGTGCCCGACCCGTACGTGGCGCCCGGTGGGCGGTCGGGGTCCGTGCAGCAGCACATGAGTGAGCAGCGGTACCTGAGCCAGCCGCCGACCGCCGTCCCTCCTGCCAGGCGCCGCAGGCCCGTGACGCCGTGGGTGGCGCTGATCCTCGCCCTGCTGCTGGTCGCCGCGCTCGCGGTGGCGGCCGTGCAGTACGGCTGGCCGATCGCGCTGGGCAGTCAGCGCAGCCCCGACCCGACCCCCACCGGCGACTCGGTCGCCGACAGGGCGGCGGCCACCGGCAAGATCACGATCGGGGTCAGGGGCGACGTCCCGGGCGTCGGCTACGAGATGGCCGACGGGTCGTTCTCCGGCTTCGACATCGACGTGGCCAAGCGCGTGGCCAAGGCGCTCGGGGTCGAGGAGAGCGGCATCACCTTCGTGGTCCTGCCCAGGGACGAAAGGGCCGACGCGCTGGCCGACGGGCGGGTCGACCTCGTGGTGGCGACCTACTCCATCGACGACAGCGACCTGCTGTTCGCGGGGCCGTACATCGTGGCCCATCAGGCGGTGCTCGTGCGCGACGGCGACAGCAAGATCCTCAAGCCCGCCGACCTCAAGGGCCGCAAGCTGTGCGACCAGCGCAGCACCGCTGTCGGCAAGGTGCAGAAGATGGTCGACATGGTCACCGTCACCGCGGAGAACTACGCCGACTGCATCAGGCTGCTCGCCGTGGGCAAGGTCGACGCGGTGTCGGGCGACGACCTGCTGCTGGCGGGCTTCGCCAACAGGGAGAACGCCCGCTACCGGATCCTGCGCGCCACGCTGAGCGACGAGCGCTACGCCGTCGGCATCAAGCAGGGCGACGTGCGCACCTGCGAGGCCGTCAAGGGCGCGATCTCCGAGCTCATCACGAACAACGTGATCGGCCAGCTCGTCGCCACCCATTTCAGCAATGTCGAGTTCAGGGCGGACC
The DNA here is from genome assembly GCF_039535395.1 of Nonomuraea roseola. Taxonomy (NCBI): domain Bacteria; kingdom Bacillati; phylum Actinomycetota; class Actinomycetes; order Streptosporangiales; family Streptosporangiaceae; genus Nonomuraea; species Nonomuraea roseola. The sequence continues at coordinate 1,626,288 of NZ_BAAAXC010000015.1, read as the reverse complement.
TGAGGGTACCCGTGATGGAACCCTGCGGATGACGAGCGAGTAACATCCAGACGTCACGATTCGATTCTTCTGAGTTAGGGGAAGGCCATGGCCGCGCCCGTCAAGGTAACCGTCACCGGAGCTGCCGGACAGATCGGTTATGCCCTGCTGTTCCGCATCGCCTCGGGCCAGCTGCTGGGCGCCGACGTCCCGGTCAAGCTGAGCCTGCTGGAGATCCCGCAGGCGGTGAAGGCGGCCGAGGGCACCGCGATGGAGCTCGACGACTGCGCCTTCCCGCTGCTGTCCGGCATCGAGATCACCGACGACCCCAACGTCGCCTTCGCGGGCGCGAACGTCGCCCTGCTGGTCGGCGCCATGCCGCGTAAGGCCGGCATGGAGCGCGGCGATCTGCTCGGCGCCAACGGCGGCATCTTCGGCCCCCAGGGCAAGGCGATCAACGACCACGCCGCCGACGACATCAGGGTCCTGGTGGTCGGCAACCCGGCCAACACCAACGCGCTCATCGCTCAGCAGAACGCGCCCGACGTCCCGGCCGAGCGCTTCACCGCCATGACCCGCCTCGACCACAACCGCGCGCTGTCGCAGCTGGCCGCCAAGCTCCAGGTGCCGGTCACCGAGATCAAGAACATGACGATCTGGGGCAACCACTCGGCCACCCAGTACCCCGACCTGTTCCACGCGGAGGTCGGCGGGAAGGTCGCCGCCGAGCAGGTCGACCCCGAGTGGCTGCGCGAGACCTTCATCCCGACCGTCGCCAAGCGCGGCGCGGCGATCATCGAGGCCCGTGGCGCCTCCTCGGCCGCCTCCGCGGCGAACGCGGCCATCGACCACGTCCACGACTGGGTCAACGGCACCGACTGGACCTCCGCGGCGATCCCGTCCGACGGCTCGTACGGCGTGCCCGAGGGCATCATCTCCTCCTTCCCCGTCCGCTCGGTCGGCGGCAGGTGGGAGATCATCCAGGGCCTGGAGATCGACGCGTTCTCCCGCGAGCGCATCGACGCCTCGGTGGCCGAGCTGATCGAGGAGCGCGACGCGGTTCGCGAGCTCGGTCTGATCTAACTCACTCTCGTACGGCGAAGGCGGGGCCCACGACCGGGCCCCGCCTTCGTGCGTTGAGCGCGGCCTGGCCGGAGAGCCCGCTCGCCTCGCCCAGGTACGGCGAGGACGTCCGGCTCGGCCCCGACGTCGTCCAGGGGCCGCCACGAAGATCGCCCAGGTTCGGGGCCGTGCGTGTCGGTGGAGCTGTTTGCCCAGGTCAGGACGGAAGAATGGGCGGCCGGAACCGAGGCTACGGGGGACTGGTGGGCATGGGACGCGTACCGGCGAGGGTACTCGCCGGCATGGTCGGTGTGGCGGTGCTGGCAGGCCAGACAGCAGCGCGAGCCGACGAGGAATGGGGCAGGGCCGACCTGTCCGTGACGGCGTCGGCCAGCCCGTCTGTCGCCCAGCCAGGACAGCTGATCACCTACAGGGTCCAGGTGCGCAACGACGGCCCCGGCGACGCCGTGCTTCCCGTGCTGAGGGTGAACGTGCCCCCGGAGGTGGACATCCTGGGTGTCGACGTGGCGACGTGCCGCCCTGGCCGTACGGTCAGCGAGGTGATCTGCCCCTCGGAGACGGACGTGATCGTGGGAGCGAACGGAGGAGTGACGATCCACGGGATCGTAAGGTCGGGCGCGCGGGGTCCGCTGCGCCTGACCGCGCACATCTCCTCCGCGGTCGAGGACGGCGACCCGCTGGACAACGACGTGACGCTCGGCACGCGCGTGGACCCGGGAGCGGATCTGGGGGTGCGGCTCACGAGCGGTCCGAAGCGGGGACGGCGCCTGTCCATGGCGGCCACGGTCCGCAACCGCGGCCCTCGGGCGGTGCGCGACGCCCAGGTCTCCTTCACGACGGGCGGCGCGCGGCTGGTGGCTGCCGAGGGCGCGAGGTGCGGCGGTGGCGCGGGTCAGGTGGTGTGCGCGCTGGGCCGCATGGCGTCGGGGCGGAAGGTGCGCTTCACCCTCGCCTTCCGCGCTCCGCGCAGGCCGCTGGAGACCACGGCCGTCGTGCGCTCGTCGCGGCTGGGCGACCGCCGTCCCGCCGACAACCAGGCCAGGATGCGCATCGCCGTACGCTGACCGGAAGAGACGACGCTGACGGTGACGAACAGTCCGCGGCCCGTGGAGCGCAGGAGGACGGAGGAGGCGAGAGACCTGACAGGGCCGCGTTAGGCCAGTCGTCCCTTTAGCTGGCTTTGGGCGCGCAGGTGGGCGCCTGCCGGGTCGCCGAGGTGGGCTCCGTCGTGGCGAACACCACCCCGGCGGCGGTCAGGCTGCAGCCGAGCACGATCGCGAGAGCGAACAGCACCTTCTGTGAAAAGGTCCTCACATTTCGCTATCTCAGCATATTTTGGCTCATCGGGTGAGCGCATTCCAGGCATCCGCCACGATGTCCCGGATCGAGGCGCGCTCGGCCTTCCAGCCCAGCTCCTGCTGGATCTTGTCGGAGGAGGCGACCAGCACGGCGGGGTCGCCCGCGCGCCGGGGGCCGACCACCGCGGGGACGGGGTGCCCGGTGACCTCGCGGCAGACCTCGATCACCTCCTGGACGGAGAAGCCGGTGCCGCTCCCCAGGTTGTAGATCTTGTGCTCGCCCTGGGCGCAGGCGGACAGCGCGAGCAGGTGCGCCCTGGCGAGGTCGGCGACGTGGATGTAGTCGCGCACGCAGGTGCCGTCGTCCGTCGGGTAGTCGGTGCCGAAGACGCTGACCGACTCGCGCTCGCCGGTGGCGACCTTGAGGACGTTGGGGATGAGGTGCGTCTCGATGGTGTGGCGCTCGCGGAAGACGCGGCCGTCGGCGGCGGTGTAGGCGCCCGCGACGTTGAAGTAGCGCAGGCTCACCGCGCCGAGACCGTGCAGCCCCGCGTAGGCGGTCAGCGCGGTGTCGACGGCGAGCTTGGAGGCGCCGTAGGGGTTGGTCGGGCGGGTGGGGTCGCTCTCCAGGATGGGGGAGCGCTCGGGCTCGCCGTACGTCGCGGCGGTGGAGGAGAAGACGATGCGCGACACGCCGTGCGAGCGCATGGCGTCCAGCAGCGCCAGCGTGCCGCCGAGATTGTGCGCCCAGTAGAGCCCCGGCTTCTCCACCGACTCGCCGACCAGCGACTTGGCCGCGAAATGGAGGACGCCCTCCACGCCGTCGAGCGCGTCGCCGACGTCGGTGATGGACCTGTGCACGAAGCGGGCGCCGGCGGGCACGGCGTCGGCGTGCCCGGTGGACAGGTCGTCAAGGACCGTCACCTCGTGCCCCGCCTCGACGAGTTGCGCGGCGACGACGCTGCCGATGTACCCGGCGCCTCCCGTGACGAGAAGCTTCATGTTCACCTCTGTTTGTTCATGTTTGATTTTGTACGGCTTCAGCATACTCGGCCTGACCGGTTGGAGCCGGGTACGCTGGCAGATCACTACGTCGAAAGCACTTCGTTGAACAGCGTTGCGGCCAATAGCGCCATCGTCCTGCTCTTCATCCTGATCGGCGGCTTCTTCGCGGCGGCGGAGATGGCCCTGGTCTCCCTGCGGGAGAGCCAGATCCGAAAGCTCGAACAGCGAGGACGCAGGGGTGCCAGGGTCGCGAAGCTGGCCCAGGACCCCAATCGTTTTCTGTCGGCCGTGCAGATCGGCGTCACGGTGGCCACCATGCTGTCGGCCGCATTCGGCGCCGACAGGCTGGCCGGCGAGCTGGAACCTACCCTCGTGAGCTGGGGGCTACCCCAAGGCTTCGCCCAGCCCGTCGCACTGGTCCTGGTGACACTGGCCATCTCCTATCTGTCGCTGGTGCTCGGCGAACTCGCGCCCAAACGCCTGGCCCGGCAGCGGGCCGAGGGGCTGTCCCTGGTCGTCGCGCCCTTCCTTGACCGGTTGGCCAGTCTGTCCAGGCCCGTCATCTGGGCCCTGTCGAAGTCCACCGACGGCGTGGTCAAGCTGCTCGGCGGCAATCCCCACGCCGACAGGGAGGAGATGACGACCGAGGAGCTGCGCGACATGGTCGTCGGCCACACCGACCTGACGGCCGACGAACGGCACCTCATCGCCGAGGTGTTCTCCGCCGGCAAGCGCCAGTTGCGCGAGGTGATGCTCCCCCGCACCGAGGTGGAGTTCATGGAGGCCGACACGCCGCTGGCCGAGGCCGCCGTGCTGGCCGCGACGCTGCCGCACTCCCGCTTTCCCGTCTACCGCGGCTCCTACGACGAGATCGCGGGCTTCGTCCACGTCAGGGACCTGCTCGACCCCGTGCTCACGGGGCAGATCGAGCCGATCAGCCGGCTCGTGCCCATCCGTCCCGTCAAGTTCGTTCCCGCCTCCAAGCGCCTGCTCACCACGCTGTCGGAGATGCGAGACGAGGGACACCACCTGGCCATCGTCGTCGACGAGTACGGCGGCACCGCGGGGATCGTCACCCTGGAGGACCTGGTCGAGGAGCTGATCGGCGACATCAGGGACGAGTACGACATCGAGGAGCCGCCCGTCCCGCTGCCCGCGGGCGAGGTCGAGCTCGACGGCCTGACCAACCTCAACGACTTCGCCGCCCAGACCGGCATCAACCTGCCCAACGGCCCCTACGAGACGCTGGGCGGCTTCGTGCTGGCGGGCCTCGGGCACCTGGCCGCCGTCGGAGAGAAGGTCGAGATCCCCGGCTTCGACCTGACCGTCACCGAGCTCGACGGGCGCAGGATCTCCAGAGTCAGGGTGAAACGCCGGACGCTGATCGAGTCGCCGCCTGAGCCGGATTCCTGACACAATTACGGGCTATGGCCAGACCTCGCGTACTCTCCGGCATCCAGCCCACCGCGGACTCCTTCCACCTGGGCAACTACCTGGGTGCGGTCCGTCAGTGGGTCACGCTGCAGGAGACGCACGACGCCTTCTACTGCGTGGTCGACCTGCACGCGATCACCGTGCCGACCGACCCCGCCGACCTGCGCCGCCGCACCCGCGTGGCCGCCGCGCAGCTGTTCGCCGCCGGGCTCGACCCCGAGCGCGCCACCGTCTTCGTGCAGTCGCACGTGCGCGAGCACACCGAGCTGGCCTGGGTGCTGATCTGCCTGTCCGGCATGGGCGAGGCCGCCCGCATGACCCAGTTCAAGGACAAGTCGGCCAAGTACGGCGAGAACGCGGCCAGCGTCGGGCTGTTCACCTACCCGATCCTGCAGGCCGCCGACATCCTGCTCTACCAGGCCAACAGCGTGCCCGTCGGCGGTGACCAGAAGCAGCACCTCGAGCTGACCCGCGACCTCGCCCAGCGCTTCAACCACCGCTTCGGCGACACCTTCACCCTGCCGGAGCCGTACATCCTCAAGGAGGTCGAGAAGATCACCGACCTCCAGGACCCGACGGCGAAGATGTCCAAGTCCTCCTCCTCTCCCGCCGGCATCCTCGACGTGCTCGAGCAGCCGGGGCCGCTGCGCAAGAAGGTCATGCGCGCGGTCACCGACACGGGCTCGGAGGTGCTGTTCGACGAGGAGAACAAGCCGGGCATCTCCAACCTGCTGCGCATCCAGTCCGCGCTGAGCGGCACTCCGATCGCCGAGCTGGTCGCGCGCTACGAGGGCCAGGGTTACGGCACCTTCAAGAAGGACGTCGCCGAGGTCGTCGTCGAGTCGTTCACGCCGATCAGGGAGCGCACGGAGAAGCTGCTCGCCGACGAGGCCGAGCTCGACAGGCTGCTGGCCATCGGCGCCGAGCGCGCGGGCGCGGTGGCCCGCGAGACCATGGCGCAGGTCCGCGACCGCGTGGGCTTCCTGCCGCGCGCCTTCTGATCCACCCCCGGTCGCTCCGATGACGCGCCGCCCACGTGGGGCGCGTCATCCGTCGACTCGCTCGCAGGACTCGGGGCAGGGCCGCTGCCCCGGGGTGGTCAGCGGACTCGGCGGCCCAGGGCCAGGGTGAGTTCGCGCAGGGCGTCGGCCGCGTGCCTGAGGGTCGACTCGGGAACCCCTGCCATCGCCTCGGTGTGGGCGCGGCTGGAGCCCTCGAGGGCCAGGTGCGCCACGCGCAGGCCCTCGGCGGTGAGCTGGACCCAGCGGCTGCGGGCGTCGCCCTTGTCGTCCTCGCGTTCGACGTAACCCGCGGCCGCCAGGCGTTGCAGCACGTTGCTCGTGCCGCCCGAGGTCAGGAAGAGCGCGCGGGCCAGCTCGCTCGGCTTCAGCCGGTGCGGCGGCCCGGTGCGGGCGAGCGCCGCGAGCACGTCGAACTCCGCGTAGGTCAGCCCGAGCTCGGCCAGCTCGGCCTTCACCGCCTGCTCGAACAGCCCGTTGACGCGGGACATCCGCTTGCTCAGCTCCAGGCTGGCGATGAGCGACGGTGCGAGCCCTGCCTCCCGCCAGCGGGGCACCAGCCCATCGACCTCGTCCTGGTTCACGCTCCGAGGATACCTGCACGCATATTGCTTTTTAGAAAGCTTTTTTCTAAGCTTTTCAGATGAACAACTCATGGATCGTCAAGAACGGCCTCGTCATCGACACCGAGCCGCAGCCCGTCGTGCTCGGCGAGGTCGACGTGCTCGTCACGGAGGGAAGGATCGCCGCGGTCGGGCCTGACCTGGGCGCGGAGGGGATCGAGGAGATCGACGCGACCGGCATGATCGTGTTGCCGGGGTTCGTGGACAGCCACCGGCACACCTGGCAGGCGGCGATCAGGGCTGTCGCCCCCGACACCACGCTCGGTGACTACGTGGCCCACGTGCTCGGCGAGCTGGCGCCGCGCTTCGCCCCCGACGACGTCCACGCGGGGATCACTGCGGGCGTGCGCGAGTGCCTGCACGGCGGGATCACGACCCTGCTCGACTGGTCACACGTGCAGTTCACGCCCGAGCACACCGACGCCGCCGTCGACGCGCTCACCGCCTCCGGGGTCAGGGCCGTCTTCGGCTTCTGTTACGGCGGAGCGGACAAGGACCTGATGGCGCCCGAGGGGCGCCGGATCCGCGAGGCGCTCACCGGAGACCTCGTGAGCATGGCGGTCGCCGCGTTCGGCCCCGAGTTCGGCGACCTCGAGCGGGCGGCCGGCGAATGGCGGCTGGCCAGCGAGCTCGACGTCCCTGTGAGCGTCCACATGGGGGGCCACGGCGTCGAGAGCGCCGAGCGCGGCCTGGACTTCCTCGACGCGCACGGCTTCCTCGGCGGCCCCCGTACCACCTACATCCACGCCAACCACTACACCGACGAGCACCTCAAACGGATCGCGGGCAGTGGCGGCAGCGTGTCGGTCTCGCCGTTCAGCGAGATGGCGCTGGCGATCGGGTATCCCGTCACCGGCAGGGCGAGGGCGGCCGGCGTTCCCGCCTCGCTCAGCGCCGACGCGGTGACCAGCGGTCCAGGCGACATGTTCGCGATGATGCGGGCCGCCCATGCGTTGGAGCGGGGCAGGGCCGACGCGGCGGGGCTGGGCTTCACCACCCGTGACGCGCTGCGGATGGCGACGATCGAGGGAGCCGAGGTGGTGGGGCTGGCGGAGGTCACCGGATCGCTGCGCGTCGGCAAGCAGGCCGACCTGCAGCTCCTGCGGGCCGGCACACCCTCGATGGCCGGTGCGCAGGACCCGATCGGCGCGGTGGTGCTCAACGCGGACACCAGTGCGGTCGACACGGTGCTGGTGGCGGGCCGGGTCCTGAAGCGGGACGGCCTGCTGGTCGCCGGGTGAGGCCGCTGCCGTGCCTACGGCAGGCCGGGCGGGGCCGGAGCGCGCGCGGGACGGATGGATTCGGGACGACAGGGCCTGCCGCCTGCCGTATCCGGGCGGGATCGGGTAGAAGCTTTCGTCATGAGCACATGGGTCGACCGGGTCAGCGCGGTCAAGGAACGGGTGCGCCGGACGACCGAACGGTGGAGGGTGCGCTGGCACCCGGTCGACCACGTGATCAGGACAGTCCAGCGCTACCAGCTGCAGAACGGTGACAGGCTCGCGGGGGCCGTGACGTACTTCGCGTTCCTGTCGCTCTTCCCCATCATCGCGCTGGCCTTCGCGGTGTTCGGCTACGTCCTGACCGAGCGCCCCGAGATCTCGGAGGCGCTCAGGAAGTCCATCGCCGAGCAGCTGCCCGGCCTGGTCGACCAGCTCAACCTCGACCAGATCGCCCAGGCGAGGACGAGCGCGGGCGTGATCGGCCTGATCGGCCTGCTGTACGCGGGACTGGGCGCGATCGACGCGCTGCGCGGCGCCCTGCGCGAGATCTCGATGACGACCACGCCGCCGCTCAACTTCGTGCTGGGCAAGCTGCGCGACCTGGCCACGCTGATCATGCTGGGCGTGACCATGATCGTCTCGGCTCTGGTCGGCGGCTTCGCCACCCAGGCCACGACGACCGTGGCGACCTTCCTCGGCGTTGAGACCTCGCTGGGCGCCAAGCTCACGCTCGCGGGGGTCGGCCTGCTGGGCAGCGTCGGCGCCGACTGGGTGATGTTCCTCATCGTGCTGGGCTGGGTGGCCAGGCCCGCCCGCCCTTTCAGGACGCTGGCCAAGGGGGCGCTGCTCGGAGCCGTGGGGTTCGGGGTGCTGAAACAGGTGGCCACGCTGCTGTTGTCGACCACGCTGAGCAACCCCGTCTACGGCACGTTCGCCGTGACGGCGGGCCTGCTGCTGTGGATCAACTTCTCCGCGCGGCTCACGCTCTACGTGGCCGCGTGGACCACCACCTCAGGGCTCACCCCGCCGCCCTCTCCGACGCCGCTGCCGTCCGACGGGAGCTACTGATCGGCCTCGGCGTCCGCCCGCCTGGTCGCCCTGCGCCTGCGGACGCCGTACAGGAGCCAGCCGAGGCCGCCCAGCAGGCCCGCGCCGACGACCACGGAGCCGACCATGCGGCTGGTGCCGGTCTGGGCCGAGGCCGCGGCGTCGAGCACGGGCGCGCCGCGCGTGGACGCGGCGGGCGACGGCGACGCCGTGGTGTTCACCTGCTCGGTGGCGGGCTGTACGGGCAGCGGATCCACGAGCCTGCCCACGGGACGGCCCTTGGCCCGCGCCGCGAACCCCCAGTCGAGCAGGTCCTCGACCTCCTCCCAGAAGTAGCCCTCGTGCCGCATGATCGTCACGATGATCGTGTGGCCGTCGCGCGTGGCCGCGCCCACGAAGCTGCCGAGAGCCTTGGACGTCCAGCCGTTCTTGACGCCGACCATGCCCTTGTAGCGCCACAGCAGCTTGTTGTGGTTGCCGATCTCGTAGTAGCCCTTCGGCGCGGGGAAGCGCGAGGACTTGAGGCTGACGTACCTGCGGAACTCGGGGTTGGCCAGGCCCGCTCGGGCGATGAGCGCCAGGTCGTAGGCCGAGCTGCTCTGCCCGGGCTTGTCCAGGCCGCTCGGTGTCTTGGCCACGGTGTCGTTGGCCTGCAGGCGCTTGGCCTCGGCGTTCATGTCGGCGAGCGTCGTGCCCAGCCCGCCGTTGGCCTCGGCCAGCGCCATCGCCGCGTCGTTGCCCGAGCTGAGCATGAGCGCCTTGAACAGGTCGTCGACCGTGTAGGTGGTCTTGACCGAGAGCCCGACCGCGCTGCCCTCCTGGTTGACGGCTGTCCTGCTAGGTTTGATCTTGAGGTTCTTGTCGAGCTTGGGGATGAGGCTGAGCGCGGTGAGCGCCTTCAGCGTGCTGGCAGGCAGGAAGCGGCCGTGCGGGTTCCTGGCCGCGAGCACCTGCCCGGTCTCGGCGTCGGCGACGACGAAGGAGGTCGCCTTCGTCTTCGGCGGTGCCTTCACCCCCTCTGGCGTCACCAGCCCCTTGCTCGCCAGCTGATCACCCCCCAGCACCGGTACGGCGGGCGGGTCGGCGAAGGCGGGCCCTGCCAGAGCGACCGCGGCGAGAAGTGCCACGACCGGCACCAGTTTCGTCCCCATAACGACCTCAGCGTAGCTTCGTCACATAGCGCATGAGGCGTCACTACCCGCCCGGAAACTGAGAGATGAGCATGTCGAGAAAGATCGCCGGATTCTTGATCATCGTTGGCGCGTTCATGATGTTCGAGTGGATCAACCTTGGGTTCAACCTTGCCGACGGGCACTCGACCGGCTTCTACGTGGTCCACGGCATACTGATCGCGGTCAACCTGGTGCTGGGGGTGGCGCTGGCGCTGATCGGCTGGCGAGGCCTCAGCCGCCGCAGAGCGCGCGGCGAGTGATCCTGTGCAGCTCGTCGGCCTCCTCCCTGGAGTCGCCGATCGTGGTGAAGCCCAGCTTGCCGTGCTCGGGGATGGCGCCGAGCAGGTGCAGGACGTTGCCGGTCCTGCGCACGGGGTCGAAGCCGAGGCCGAGCCCCTCGACCATCTTCACCACCTCCCCAGGCGTACGGCCGGTCAGGCACCCCGCCGAGCAGTTGTCCGTGGCCGTGTAGTACTTCGGCTGCGCCCCGCGCATCAGCAGTCCCGTCGAGGGGTCGTACGTGGCGTCCGTGGTGAGCAGCGCGGCCCCGAAGGGATGCGTGGTGCCGCCGATGCGCAGGTTCACCTCGCACAGCAGCGCCGCGTAGCCCGCGTCGGTCTTCATCGCGAAGAAGTCCATGCCGAACAGGCCGACCACGCCGCGCCCCGCGAGCAGTCCAGCGATCTTCTCGGCCGACGCGCTGACCTCGGCGCGGTACTCCGGCCTGGCGGGGAAGGTGCAGCCCTGGTAGACGGGGCCGTCGAGGACCTGGTCATGGGTGGCGACGACGTCGTAGTGGCCGCCTGGGGTGATCCTGGCCAGCGCGCTGGGGTAGTAGAGCGGGCGGTGCTCGATGAACTCCTCGACCACCCCTCCTCGGTCGGCCAGCTTGGCGGCGAAGCCGGTCCAGGTCTCGTCGGCGCCCGCCGAGAACTCCGTGCGGCTCCAGTCGTGCTTGGGCACGATCGCGTTGCCGAGCCCCGAGTAGCCGTCGTTCAGCTTGACCATGACGCGCTCGCCCGGCAGCGACAGCACCGCGTCCTCGATCTGGGCCATCGTGTAGAGGTCGCCGAATCCGCGCGCCATCGGCACTGCGGCCTCGGTGCCGATCTCGCGGGCCCCGCTCTTGGAGCCGTAGTAGGCCAGCGACATGGCCGGACCGTAGATGGGGACGTTGAGTGACGCGGCGAGCTCCTCCTCCAGGTCGCTCATCACGAACGGCACCAGCCACGCGTCGTCGCCGATGACGGCGCGTATCCGCTCGACCACGTCGGGTCGGTCCAGCACGCTCCTCGTGAGGGGCTGGCTGTGCGGGTCGTCGACGGTGATGAGGTGCAGCCGCCTGGCCGCGTCGTCCGGGTCGGGCAGGAAGCCGAAGTAGTAGTCGACGATCTCCTGATGGATCGGCATGGAGGAGAGGTAGACCACCGAGATCCCCGGCTCCCGCAGGGTCAGCAGGAGGAAGAGCAGACGCTCCTCGTAGCACCTTGCTGCCTTGATGCGGCGGAGTTCGTCCTGCGGCAGGGAGAGCGAGGGTACGACCACCAGGGTCCCCTCGCTCGGCTCGAAGATGCTCAACCGTGCATGCTTCTCCCCGAACGGGATATTAGTGATCATATAGTGAGTGAAACACGCATTCTTCTCACTTACATGCATCGCGGCAGTGTGATGACCAGGACCGGAGGTAACAGGATTTGGAACGGGGCCAACGTTTGGGGGTAGCGACATCGGGTCACAATTTAATGATCCGTTGTGACTATTTCCGGACCAGGTAACCGCTCACGTACCGTGACGACCTGCGGTTACGGGCACGCCCCAGCCCAACTTTTGGTGTAGTTGTCCGCGAGAGGGGCGGCAGGGGAGATACAGTCGATGGCATCGCCATCGGGCTTATGGCCGACCCCGCTGATCTCTGACACCGGTGCGCGCGGGTGTGTGGCATTCGCTTCACCGGGCAGCTTCCCCGACCGGGCAGCTGAATCGCGTGATCGCACAGGGAAAGACGGCGCAATGAGCCGTGCGACGGCGTTGTCGCACGTGACGGGACGGTGAGCAATGCGGGGACGTGAGCTGCGGGGGGAACTCGACGCGTTCCTGGCGGAGAACGAGCAGGATCTGGTGGCGTTCCGCCGCGACCTGCACATGCATCCTGAGCTCGCCTTCGCCGAGTACCGTACGACCCAGAAGATCGCCGACCGCCTCACCGCGGCCGGTCTCCACCCTTCCGTGCTCCCGCGCGGCACCGGCCTCATCTGCGAGGTCGGCAGCGGCGACGGCCCGACGATCGCGCTGCGCGCCGACATCGACGCCCTCGCCCTGCCCGACGAGAAGGACGTGCCCTACCGCTCGACCGTGCAGGGCGTCTGCCACGCCTGCGGTCACGACGTGCACACCACGATCCTGCTCGGCACCTCGATGTTCCTGGCCAGGCAGGCTCGCGAGGGCCTGCTGCCAGGCCGGGTGCGCCTGCTCTTCCAGCCCGCCGAGGAGCTGCCCGGCGGGGCGCTCGAGGTCATGGCCCACGGCGGCATCAGCGGCGTCGACCGCATCTTCGGCCTGCACTGCGACCCCAGGGTCGACATCGGCCAGGTCGGGCTCAAGGCCGGCCCCATCACCTCGGCCTGCGACAAGCTCGCCATCAGGGTCAGCGGGCCCGGCGGCCACACGGCCCGCCCGCACCTGACCGCGGACCTCGTCTTCGCCCTCGCCAAGATCCTCACCGAACTGCCCGCCGCGCTCTCGCGCAGGGTCGACCCCCGCTCCTCGCTGTCGCTGGTGTGGGGGCGCGTGGAGGCCGGCTCGGCCGCCAACGCCATCCCCGACGACGGCATCGCCGAGGGCACCGTCCGCTGCCTGGACGAGGCGGCCTGGCACGCGGCCCCCGACCTCATCAAGGCGCTGCTGGAGTCCGTCGCGAGCGCGTACGGCGTCGAGGCCACCATGGACTACTCCCGAGGCGTCCCGCCGGTCGTCAACGACGAGGAGAGCGTCCAGATGCTCGCCGAGGCCGCCGAGCGCGCCCTCGGCGCGGGCGCGGTGGTCCCCACGCAGCAGTCGCTGGGCGGGGAGGACTTCGCCTGGTACCTGGAGTCGATCCCCGGAGCCTTCGCCCGCCTGGGCACCCGGTCGCCAGGCGGCCTCGACCACGACATCCACCAGGGCACGTTCGACGTGGACGAGAGCGCCATCGGGCACGGCGTGCGCTTCATGGCGGCCACGGCGCTGACGGCCCTGTGGGAGGGTCACCGTCCGGGCCAGGTCGCCGAACCGCTGGCCGAGCTCATCTGACGGGCAGGAAAGTCGCTCGGACTCCCCCGTGAGGGAGTCCGAGCCCTTCAGCGCGAAGCCGCGCCCGTGAGTGGGTGAGCCGTCAGGACAGGCGGCCGAGGACGACAGGCAGGTCCAGGGACGACAGGCCGGGGGTGACCTCGACCTTGGTTCCCTCCGGGTAGCGCAGCGTGTAGTCGTGGTCCGTCGAGATCAGCACCAGGCCGATCTTGTGTCCCTTCTTGAAGACGTAGTCCTGCGCCTGGAAGTCCCAGCGGAACGTGTACGCCCTGCCCGGCTTGATCGGCTGGGTGTTGTCGGCCTTGTGCCTGTTGCGCACGTCGATCCAGCCACGCGAGACGATCTTGTAAGGCGCCGACGCCGTCCCGTGCCGGTACAGGGACGTGCAGCCGCTCTCACCCGGCACCGCCTGTCCGTAGCAGTAGGTCTGGCCCGTGTTCACCAGGCGTCCGTTGGCCCTGGTGTCGGTGCCGTAGTCCACCAGCAGCGCCGTCAGGTACGGCGAGGCGCCGTCCTTCAGCGAGGCCCGCACGGAGACGCTGGGCGTGCCGGAGATCCGGACGTCGGTCGGCAGCGCGGAGGTCAGGTACGCCAGGCGGTTCGGGTCGGGGGAGGGGGCGGACTCGACCAGCTGCTCGGCCGTGCGGGTCTTCTGGTCGACGAACGACTCGCGGGAGGAGAGCGGCCTCGGCAGCAGGCCCAGGCGGGAGGACGAGCCCAGCCAGAGCTTCACGGGGTGGGCGCCGGGCAGCGGCCACGAGGCGTGCTGACCCCACTGTCCGGGACCGATCTCCACGTCGGCCTGCGGCTCGTTCATGATGCCCGTGTCGATGCCGTGGAGCCAGTGGTCGAACCAGAGGTGCAGCTGGCGCAGCCACTCCACGGTCCTGACGTTGAACGGGTCGGCGTGCCCGCCCTGGTGCAGCCAGATCTTGCGCGGGACGTCGCGACGGCTGAGCGCCTCCCACCACTGGGCGGCCTGCTTGGTCTTGACGTTCCAGTCGTTGAGGCCGTGGACGAGGAAGACGCTCGCCTTGACCTTGTCGGCGTCGAGGAGGAAGTCGCGGGCGGCCCAGAAGTCGCTGTAGTCGCCGCTGATCCGGTCCTGCGTGGCGGTGAACTCGTCCATCACCGGAGCGCAGATCTCTTTGCCCGCTCTGGTGAGGACGGCCTTCGCCATGACGTCGACGTCCTCGCCCTGGTACCCGCCGGGCGCCAGGACGCCGCCGTTGGCGCGGTAGTAGTCGTACCAGGAGGAGATCGCCGCGATGGGGACGATCGTCTTGAGTCCTTCGACGCCGGTGGCGGCCACCTGGTTGGGAAGCGTGCCGTTGTAGGAGACGCCGATCATGCCGACGCTGCCGGTGGACCATGGGGCGCTGACCGGGTTGCCCGCCGCGTCGAAGCCCTTGGCTCTGCCGTTCAGCCAGTCGATGACGGCCTTCGGGCCCGCGCTCTCCTGCGCGTCGCCGACGGTCGGGCAGCCGGTGGACCTGCCGCTGCCCAGGCTCTCGACTCTTGCCACGGCGTAGCCTCGGGGCACGAAGTAGTTGTCGTAGTAGCCAGGGAAGGTCTCCACCGCGGTCTTGGTCTCGGCGGCGAGCACCCCTGGGAGTGGGTTGCCGTTCTCGTCGACGTCGACCTTGTGGTTGGGGATGGTGCCGTCGATGCCCGCGTAGTAGGGGCTCGACTCCATGATGATCGGGACCTTGAGCCCTGTCTCGGTCTCCTTGGGGCGCAGGAAGTCGGCGGCGACCCTGTCGTTCTTGCCGTCGCGGTCGCTGTCGACCCCCTCGACCTCGACGAAGACGGTCTGCTTGATCGCATCGGCGCGGGAGTAGATGGGCTGGGTCGGGCCCGTGGTGGTGGACAGGGCGGGCCCGGCGCCCGCTGCCGCGAGTAACGCGGCGGTGAGCGGGATGACGATCATGCGCATGGGGGGCGCTCCAGGTGGTATACGAAATTTCTAGCCATACAACGAAATCTTCGGCTTGACGGCAAGATCTTGACTTGGGGCAAACTTCGGTAAAGGTGTGTTGAGGGGGGTTATGCGAGCACATAAGCTGCAGGTCAGGCCACCTCGACGCCGCTCCCAGGTCACAGACGCGACTGATGTCGATAACGGAGCGGTTGCGGACCTGTGTGCCGGTTTGGTCTGTCCTGGCCAAACAACTATCTTCCGTGCAGGGTTGCCGTGCGTTTCTTCGCGCGTGCGATGAAGGTTGGACGGCGGGGAAATGGAAGGAGTCGACTTGCTCAGCAAGCGATTCGGCAGGATTGCGGTCGGCACCGTCGCTGGTGCCATGCTCATGGCGGCCGCGGCATGTGGTGGTGGCGGAAACACGTCCGCGAGCAGCTCCGCGGCTCCGAGCGCGGGTGCCGCCAGCGAGCCGGCGAAGGCCAGCGGGCTGAAGGTCGGACTCGCCTTCGACGTCGGCGGTCGCGGCGACAAGTCCTTCAACGACGCCGCCTACGCGGGTCTCGAGCAGGCTCAGAAGGAGCTCGGCGCCGAGATCAAGGACCTCAGCCCCGCGGGTGACGGCTCCAACCGCGGCGAGCTGCTGCGCCAGCTGGCCGAGGCGGGCTACAACCCCATCATCGGTGTCGGCTTCGCCTACGGCGAGGACATCAAGAAGGCGGCGCAGGAGTACCCGGACATCGAGTTCGCGGTCGTCGACTCCGCCTCCAACGCCCCGAACGTGACGGGTCTGCTGTTCGCCGAGGAGCAGGGCTCCTACCTGGCGGGCGTCGCGGCCGCGCTGAAGAGCAAGGCCGGCCACGTCGGCTTCGTCGGCGGCGTCGAGAACGACCTGATCAAGAAGTTCGAGGCGGGCTTCTCCGCCGGTGTCAAGGCCACCAAGCCCGACACCAAGGTCGACGTCAAGTACCTCACCCCCGACGGTGACTTCAGCGGCTTCAAGGCCCCCGACAAGGGCAAGATCGCGGCCGAGAAGATGTACCAGGACGGCGCGGACATCGTCTACCAGGCCGCGGGCGACTCCGGCACCGGTGTCTTCCAGGCCGCCGCCGCGGCCAAGAAGCAGGCCATCGGCGTCGACTCCGACCAGCGGCTGACGGTCAAGGAGGCCGACCTCCAGGCGGTCATCATGACCTCGATGATCAAGCGCGTCGACGTCGGCGTGTTCCAGTTCATCAAGGCCTTCCAGGGCGGCGCCAAGGGCGGCAAGAACGACGTCTACGACCTCAAGGTCGACGGCGTGGGCCTGTCCACCACCGGTGGCGAGATCGACGACATCAAGGAGCAGGTCGACGCCGCCAAGAAGAAGATCGTGGACGGCGAGATCACCGTTCCGAGCAAGCCGTAGTCTGGGTCAACACCCAAGAGGACATTGAGGGCCCGGGGGCGCTCCCCCCGGGCCTTCGCTCTATCCCGGCTCTCCAGGAGACCGTATGAGCTCGGACACCCTCGCCCCGGCGAAACCCGCCGTCGAGCTGGAGGGCATTACCAAGCGCTTTCCCGGCGTCGTCGCCAACCATGACATCCGCATCACCATCGAGGCAGGCACCGTCCACGCCATCTGCGGTGAGAACGGCGCCGGCAAGTCCACCCTGATGAAGATCCTTTACGGCATGCAGAAGCCGGACGAGGGCCAGATCAGGGTGAACGGCCAGGACGTCAGCTTCCGCACGCCGAGCGACGCGATCGCGGCCGGCATCGGCATGGTCCACCAGCACTTCATGCTGGCCGACAACCTGACCGTGCTCGAGAACATCGTCCTCGGAGCGGAGCCCACGACCGCCGGCTTCCTCGACGCGGCGGGCGCGCGCAGGCGCATCAGGGAGCTGGCCGAGGCCCACGGCCTGCGCGTCGACCCCGACCGCCTGGTGGAGGAGCTCGGCGTCGGCGACCGCCAGCGTGTGGAGATCCTCAAGGTCCTCTACAGGGGCGCCCGCATCCTCATCCTCGACGAGCCGACCGCGGTGCTCGTGCCGCAGGAGGTCGACGAGCTCTTCGAGAACCTGCGCGAGCTCAAGGCCGAGGGTCTGACGGTCCTGTTCATCTCCCACAAGCTCGACGAGGTGCTCAGCATCGCCGACGAGATCACCGTGATCCGCAGGGGCACCACGGTCGCGACCGTACCCCGCAGCCAGGTCGGCAGCGCCCGCGAGCTCGCGGAGATGATGGTGGGCAGCGAGCTGCCCACCCCCGAGACCCGCGAGTCCACGGTCACCGACACGGTCGAGCTCCGCGTCGAGGGGCTCACCATGGAGGCCGAAGGCTTCCGCCCGCTGCCCCGCGGGGCGGACCTGCGCGGGTTCCTGCACGGCAAGCGCCTCCTGCTCGACGACGTCTCCTTCCAGATCCGCAAGGGCGAGATCGTCGGCATCGCGGGCGTCGAGGGCAACGGCCAGTCCGAGCTGATCGAGGCGATCATGGGCATGCGCCAGGCGCACGGCCGGATCACGCTCGGCGCCGAGGACATCAGCGCGTGGACCACCCTCAGGCGCCGCGAGGCGGGCATCGGCTACATCCCCGAGGACCGGCACCGTCAGGGCCTGCTCCTGGAGGCGTCGCTCTGGGAGAACAGAGTGCTCGGCCACCAGACCAGGAAGCCCGCCCGCAAGGGCATCTGGATCGACAGGAAGGCCTCCAAGGCCGACACCGAGCGCATCGTCAAGAAATATGACGTGCGCACGCCGAGCGTCGAGACGCTGGCGCTGGCCCTGTCGGGCGGCAACCAGCAGAAGCTGATCGTCGGCAGGGAGATGAGCGGCGAGCCGTCGTTCCTCATCGCCGCCCACCCGACCAGAGGCGTGGACGTCGGCGCCCAGGCGGCCATCTGGGACCACCTTCGCGAGGCCAGGGCAGCAGGGCTCGCCGTCCTGCTGATCTCGGCCGACCTGGACGAGCTGATCGGTCTGTCCGACACGGTCCAGGTGATCTTCAGGGGCCGTCTGGTAGCCGAGCTCGATCCCGCGGACATCACCCCAGAGCAGCTCGGCGGCTATATGACAGGCGCCATCACCGAGGAAGGGTCATGATGCCCGCAGGGCTCAATCGCCTGCTGCTGACGGTGGGCGGCGCGGTCGTCGCCATCGTGCTGGCGCTGGCGATCTCCAGCGTGGCGATTCTCGCCGCGGGAGCCGATCCCGTCGCCGCCTTCGGCGCGTTCTTCGACTTCGGCTCGAACTCCACCTCCGTGGTCAGCGGCATCGCCACCGTGATCAACAGGGCGGTGCCCCTGTTCATCGCGGGTCTCGCGGTGGCCGTCGGCTTCCGGATGAACCTCTTCAACATCGGCGTCGAGGGTCAGTACCGCATCGCGGCCATCTGCGCCGCCTACGTGGGCGCGACCTTCACCGCTCCCGCGCCGATCCAGATCGCGGTCATCATCGTGGTGGCGGCGGCCGTCGGCGGCCTCTACGCGCTGATCCCCGCCCTCATGAAGGTCGGCAGGGGCGTCAACGAGGTCATCGCGACCATCATGCTGAACTACATCGCGATCAACCTCTCCGCGTTCCTGCTGCGCGGCCCGTTCCAGGGCCCCCGCCCCGAGGGGCAGCTGACGGTCACGACCGCCGACATCCCCGAGTCGGGCTGGTTCCCCAACTTCAACTTCCTGTTCACGATGTTCGGCCTGCCCGCGCCCAGGGGCGCGGGGCTGTGGGGCTTCCTCGGCGTGGCGATCGTGCTCGGCATCGTGCTGTGGGTGGTGCTGGAGCGCACCCGCTTCGGCTTCGACGTCAAGGCCAGCGGCCTCAACTCCATCGCCGCTCTCGCCTCGGGCGTCAGGCCGAAGAAGATGGTCATCTCCGCGATGGTGCTCTCGGGCGCGATCGCGGGCCTGATCGGCCTGCCGGAGATCCTGGGCCGTACCCACAACTTCGGCACGAGCTTCACGGCGGGCCTCGGCTTCCTCGGCATCGCGGTGGCGCTGCTCGGCCGTAACAAGCCGGTCGGCATCGCGGTCGCGGCGCTGCTGTTCGGCTTCCTCGACAGGGCGCAGGGGCCGCTGCAGTTCGCCGACGTGCCGCCCTCGGTCATCATGATCATGCAGGGCACGATCGTGCTGCTGGTGGTCATCGCCAACGAGATCACCAGCAGGATGGCGCTGCGCCAGGAGGAACGTCGTGCCGCGCGCCAGCTCGCCACGACCAACCGCGTAGAGGTGGCCGCATGAGCGTTCTCGATGCTCCCAGGGTCAGGAAGTACCACCTGACGCTCATCGTCGTCGCGTCGCTGATCCTGCTGCTGGCTTTCGTCAGGGTCGTCACGGGGAAGGTGGACATCACCTCCTCAGGCACCTTCCAGGCCGCGTTGCTGCTGGCGGTGCCCATCGGGCTGGCCGGTCTCGGCGGGCTGTGGGCCGAGCGGGCCGGCGTCGTCAACATCGGCCTCGAGGGCATGATGGTGCTCGGCACCTGGTTCGCCGGCTGGGCCGGCTACCAGTGGGGCTGGCCCGCCGCGCTGGTGGCGGGGCTCGCGGCGGGCGCGATCGGCGGGTTGCTGCACGCCATCGCCACCGTCGGCTTCGGCGTCGACCACATCATCAGCGGCGTCGCGATCAACCTGCTGGGGCCCGGCGTCACCAGGTTCCTGTCGGAGGTCCTGTACGCAGAGGGCACCCCGGCCGCCGAGGCGGGAGCGGGCATCACCACCTCGCCCGCGCTGTCGTCCAAGGCGCCACAGGTGAGCCTGCCGCTGTTCTCCTCGGGGCCCGACTGGCTCGGCACCCTGGAGAGCACGCACTGGTTCCTGATCTCCGACGTCGCCGGCATCCTGCGCGGCCTCACCCACAACGTGGACGTCCTGGTCATCCTGGCCGTGGCGCTGATCCCGCTGACCTACTTCGTGCTCTGGCGGACGGCGTTCGGCCTCAGGCTGCGCTCGGCGGGCGAGAACCCGTGGGCGGCCGAGTCGCTGGGCGTCAACGTCTACCTCACCAAGTACGTCGCGACCGTCATCTCCGGCGCGCTGGCCGGGCTCGGCGGTGTGTTCCTGGTCTTCGTCACCACCAAGTACGTCGAGGGGCAGACCGGCGGACGAGGCTTCATCGGCCTCGCCGCCATGATCTTCGGTAACTGGCGTCCAGGCGGCCTCGCCGCCGGCGCCTCGCTGTTCGGGTACGCCGACGGCCTCCAGCTGCGCAGCTCGGCCGCCGTGACCAGCTTCTTCCTGTTCGGCGCCATCCTGCTGCTGATCTACGTCGGCAACAGGATCAGGCAGCTGCTGTCGTCGTCGCGTGAGACGGCCGCCACCGCCCTGGTCGGGGCCAGGGACTACACCGTCATGGCGTTCGCCGCCATGGGCGTGGTCGTCCTGATGTGGCTGTGGATGACCGTCGACAGGCTGCCGAACGAGTTCGTCTACATCACTCCGCACGTCCTGACGCTCCTGGTGCTCCTGGTCGCCTCCCAGCGCCTGCGGATGCCCAAGGCCGACGGCGTGCGCTACCGCCGCGGGGAGCAGCATTGAGCATCGACTGGGACGCCCTTCGCGACCAGGCCGCGCAGGCCATGCAGAACGCCTATGCGCCCTACTCCAAGTTCCCCGTGGGCGCCGCGGCGCTGGTCGACGACGGGCGCGTCGTCACCGGCTGCAACGTCGAGAACGCCTCCTACGGCCTGGGTCTGTGCGCTGAGTGCGGGCTGGTCTCGGCGCTGCAGGCCACGGGTGGCGGGCGCCTGGTCGCCTTCACCTGCGTCGACGGCCATGGCGAGCTGCTCATGCCGTGCGGACGCTGCCGCCAGTTGCTCTACGAGTTCGGCGGCGAGGAGTTGCTGGTCGAGACGCCCGACGGGCCCAGGCGGATGAGCGACGTCCTGCCGTACGCGTTCGGTCCCGACGACCTGTCCAGGGGGGCCTGAGCATGGACGTCATCGAGGTCATCGTCACCAAGCGCGACCAGGGCGCGCTCAGCACCGAGCAGATCGACTGGGTGATCGGCGCCTACACCCGCGGGGAGGTCGCCGACGAGCAGATGTCCTCGCTGGCCATGGCGATCCTGCTGAACGGCATGGACAGGCGCGAGATCGCCGACTGGACCCAGGCGATGATCCGCACGGGCGAGCGCATGGACTGGTCGATGCTCGACAGGCCCACCGCTGACAAGCACTCCACGGGCGGCGTCGGAGACAAGATCACGCTTCCGCTCGCCCCGCTGGTGGCGGCCTGCGGGGCCTACGTCCCCCAGCTGTCGGGGCGCGGCCTCGGTCACACCGGCGGCACGCTGGACAAGCTGGAGTCCATCCCGGGCTGGCGGGCCTCGCTGTCCAACGAGGAGATGCTCTCGGTCCTGCAGAGCGCGGGCGCCGTCGTCTGCGCGGCGGGCTCGGGCCTCGCGCCGGCCGACAAGAAGCTGTACGCGTTGCGCGACGTCACGGGCACGGTCGAGTCGATCCCACTGATCGCCTCCTCGATCATGTCCAAGAAGATCGCCGAGGGCACCGGCTCGCTGGTCCTCGACGTGAAGGTCGGCTCGGGCGCGTTCATGAAGGACGTCGCGCACGCGAGGGAGCTGGCCACCACGATGGTGGAGCTCGGCACCGACGCGGGCGTGCGCACCGTCGCGCTGCTGACGGCGATGGACAGGCCGCTGGGCCTCGCGGTGGGCAACGCGCTCGAGGTCGCCGAGTCGGTCGAGGTGCTCGCCGGCGGCGGACCCTCCGACGTGGTGGAGCTGACGGTACGGCTGGCGAGGGAGATGCTCGACGCCGCAGGCGTCTCGGGCAAGGACCCCGCCGAGGCGTTGAAGGACGGCTCGGCCATGGACGCCTGGCGCAGGATGATATCCGCCCAGGGCGGCGACCCCGACGGCGTTCTGCCCAGGGCGGCGGAGACGATGACCATCTCGTGCCCCGCCTCGGGGGTGCTCACCCGGCTGGACGCCTACGGCGTGGGGCTCGCGGCCTGGCGCCTGGGCGCGGGCAGGGCGCGCAAGGAGGACCCCGTGTCGTTCGGCGCGGGCGTCATGCTGCACGCCAAGCCGGGAGACCTGGTGCGGGAGGGGCAGCCGCTGATGACGCTGCACGCCGACGAGACCGCGCGCTTCGACAGGGCTCTGGCGGCGCTGGAAGGCGCCTACGAGGTCGGCCCCGCGAGCGACCCCGCCCTGCTGCCCCTGGTGATCGAGCGCGTCACGGCCTGATCGGCGCGGCGCCGACGTCCGTCTGTCTCCGGGGCAGGCGGACGTCAGCGTGCGAGACAGGGTGCCTGCAGGCGTCAGTCCAGGAGGCGGACCTGATCGCCTGACCTGATCCGGCCGGGGCGCAGCACCTCCGCGTAGACGCCGACGCACGGGCGCGGTCCGTAGCCCGGCAGCGGCTCGACCAGGTTGTGGGCGGCGGGCGTGCGCAGGGCGGAGGTGTCGCGGGGCAGCGCGCCGTGCTCGAGCGTCGGAACCGCGCAGCGCGGCGTCGGCACGGTCACCCGCAGCACGACCTCCTCACCCACCGCGACCTCCGTGCCCGCCCACCCGTTCTCGACGTAGCCTTCGCCTGCCGTACGGATGATGAGGTTGGGGCGGTAGCGCACCGCCTCCACGCCCGTGGCGGCGATGGCCGAGGTGGTCACCAGGTGCAGCGGCGCGTAGTCGAAGAACGTGCCGGGAGGCGAGCCCGCGCCCAGCACGCTCTCCTGGACGGTCACCCGTGCCGTCACACCCTCGCTGAGCACCTCCTCTGGCACCGCCCGCTCCAGCGCCGCCTTCTCGGGGGGTGTCGAGGTGAGCGTCACCTTCCTGCCGAGGGCGCGCGAGAGCACCTCGTCCACGTGCGGATCGTCGGCCCGGAGGCTCTCGCCGTCCGGCAGGGTCACGCGGACCCCGCCTGCCTCGACGGCGGCGGACAGGGCGAGCATGCCGCGCCAGATGCGGGGGTTCTTGGGACTGGCGACCTTGCCGGTCTCGGCGTCGACCAGGGCGAGGCCCCTGTCGCCCGTGAGACCGGTCGCCGCGACGTCACCGGCGGCGATCTCCTCGCCGAGCAGACCCTTCACGGGGTACCGGCGCAGAACCTCCACGGTGCCCAGCATCTCGCCCATCCGTCCTCCTCACGTCAGCGTGTCATGGCCATTCTGGAGGAACGGGCCTGTCCCTGTGGCGCTCGGGCAGGTGTTCTCCCCAGGCCACGGCGTGACGCCTGTGAGGGGGTCAGGCGGGCGCGAAGACGGCGCTCAGGACGGCGCGATGCGCCGGCAGGGCGGCGGCGTGGCGGGCGCGGCCCTCGTCGGTGATGCAGACGAACACGCCCCTACGGTCCATGTCGCACACCCCGCGCGTGACCAGGCCGCCCTTCTCCAGACGGGCCACGACGCGAGACAGGGCGCTCTGGCTCAGGTGCACCTCGTCGGCGAGCTCCTGCACGCGGAACTTCCTGCACTCGTTGGAGACGATGCGGTCGAGCACCTCGAACTCGCTGACCCCGAGGTCGTACTTGTCACCGAGCTCGCGCTCGAGCGCGCACAGGGTCTTCGCGTGTTTGGCCAGGACGTCGTGCCAGGCAGCGACCACGGCCTCGTCGTTCATGTCGCGGAGAATACCATCCGGTTAACTCCTATGCAACTGCATTAAATTCTGTTGCATTAGATGCAGATGCATGTAGTCTCTGTCTTCATGTCCTCCACTTCTGCTCGATGGGGCGCGCTCGTCGTGCTCTCAGCTGTGATGTTCCTTGACGCCCTGGATGTGTCGATGGTCGGTGTCGCGCTGCCCTCCATCCAGGCGGACCTGGGCCTTTCTCCTTCTTCTCTGCAATGGGTTGTCAGCGGTTACGTGCTGGGGTACGGCGGTCTTCTGCTACTCGGGGGCAGGACCGCCGACCTTCTCGGCCGGCGCAGGGTGTTCCTGGCCGCGCTGGCGGTCTTCGCGGCGGCCTCCCTGATCGGCGGCATCGTGGACGACGGCGCGCTGCTGATCGCCGCCCGCTTCGTGAAGGGCATGGCCGCGGCCTTCACCGCGCCGGCCGCTTTGTCGATCATCACGACGACCTTTCCCGAAGGTCCCGCCCGCAACAAGGCGCTGAGCATCTTCACCGCCTCGGGGGCCAGCGGTTTCTCGCTCGGGCTGGTGCTGTCGGGCCTGCTGACCGAGCTGGGCTGGCGCTGGACCTTCCTGATGCCGGTGCCCGTCGCGATCATCGCGCTGGTCGCCGCGCTCAAGGTGCTGCCGAAGGTGAAGGAGGAGCGGGCAGGAGGCGGCTACGACCTGGTCGGCGCGGTTCTCATCACCGCCTCGATGCTGCTGCTGGTCTTCACCGTCGTGCAGGCGCCCGAGGCCGGATGGCTGTCGGCGCGCACGATCGGCTCCCTGGTGCTCTCCTTCGCGCTGCTCGGCCTGTTCGTCTTCACCGAGCTCCGGGTCAAGCACCCGCTCGTACGGCTCGGCCTGCTGCGCTCGGCCCCGATCGTCAGGGCCAACCTGGGCCTGGTCATCCTGATGGGCTCCTACATCGGCTTCCAGTTCGCCGCCATGCAGTACTTCCAGAACCTGCTGCACTGGTCGGCGCTGCAGACCGCGCTCGCCTTCCTGCCCGCCGGCCTGCTGGTGGCGATCACCTCCACCAAGATGGGTGACCTCGCCGACAGGTTCGGCACCGCCAGGCTCATCGTGATCGGCGCCGCCGCGCTGGCCGGAGGCTACGCCTTCTTCCTCGGCATCGACGAGAACCCGAGCATGGGCGGGCTGGTCCTGCCCGGCATGGTGCTGCTGGGCATCGCGTTCGCGCTGTCCTTCCCCTCGCTCAACATCCAGGCCACCAACGGGGTCCACGACGACGAGCAGGGCCTGGCCTCGGGCATGCTCAACACCTCGGGCCAGGTCGGCGGGGCCGTCGTGCTGGCCGTGGTCACCGCGGTGCTGACCTCGGGCGCGGACGGCGCCATCACCATCGACTCGCTCAAGAGCTCGATCATGGTCCCGCTGATCCTGGCCGTGGTCGGGCTGCTGGTCTCGGCCACGGGCCTGAACTTCCGCAGGGTTCCCGCGGTCGAGCGCGACCAGGACAAGGTCCTCGAGACGGTCTGATCCGCCGCGGGGCGCCGGTCTCCCTTCCAAGGGGGCCCGGCGCCTTCGCGCGGGTGGGGCCGGTCACAGGCCTGTTCGGCATGGCTCGGAGGGAAGGCGCATGAGCCCTCCACGAGCAGGGAACCTACGAGATATGCGGCTTTCGCGCGTCGGCGCTCTCGTGAGCTGCCTCGCCGTCCTGGTGGCCTGCGGGCCGAACCAGGCGCCAGGCGGGGCGGGCTCGTCGTCCAGCGGCGCCGGCACGACCGGCGCGGCCAATCCCGGCGTGACCGGCGGCGGGACGAGCCCCAGCCCTGGCGACACCTCCTCGTCCCCCGGGCAGGCAGGCACGGCGATCCCCGTGCCCACCGGCACCAAGGACGTGGAGGTCGAGGGGGATCCGGGCGAGCCCGTCCTGGTCAAGACGGTCAGGTTCGCCGACCACGGCCCGCTCGACAGGGTGGTGATCGACCTCGACGGCGACGTCACGAGCTACAGCGTCAGGTGGGTGGACGAACTGGTCCAGGACGGCTCGGGCGAGCCGATCGACGTGCGGGGCGGCGCCTACCTCCAGGTCACGCTCAAGCCCGCCAACGCCCACACCGACGAGGGGAAGCCCACCTGGACCGGCGGCCCGATCTTCCAGGCGAGCCTCGGCAACGTCCAGAACGTGGTGAAGACCGGCGATTTCGAAGGCGTGGTCGGCGTCGGGCTCGTGCTCGACCACCGGGCGCCGTTCTCGGTGGCCGAGCTGACCTCTCCTCACCGCCTCGTGGTCGACGTGGCACACTGAGCACGTGGTGAGAAAGATCGAGGGAGTGACCCGGATCCCGGTGCCGGGCGGCAAGGTCATCGACGAGCACATCGGCCGCGTGAACAGCGGTGACGAGGCGGTCTCCATCGCGCACATGACGGCGCCTCCCGGCTGGGAGGAGCCCGCGCAGACGCCCGAGTTCACCGAGTACACGGTGGTGCTGCGCGGGCGCGTCGTGATCGAGCACGCCGAGGGGACGACCGAGGTCTCGGCGGGGCAGTCGTTCGTGTCCGAGCCCGGCGAGAAGATCCGCTACAGCGTCGGCGCCGAGGGCGCCGAGTACGTCGCGGTCTGCCTTCCGGCGTTCTCCCCCGACACGGCCAACCGCGACCCCGACGAGTAGCCCCGAGCGCGCCAGGCCCCGATCGCCAAGGGGGTCCCATCTCCCGGTGCGGAACCCGCGACCTCCAGGCGATGGATCCCCAGGGGGCGACGAGATTCGCGGGGTTTTCTGGCAGTCTTTGCAAGATCGGTGTTTTTGCTGGTGGCGGTAGGATGACGAGATGAGCCAGCGACCCACCCCTGACGAGATCCGCCGGGCGCCGAAGGTGCTGCTCCACGACCATCTCGACGGTGGTCTACGGGCAGAGACGATCGTCGATCTGGCCCGCGAGACGGGCTACGACCGGCTGCCCACCACCGACCCCGACAACCTCAGGCAGTGGTTCGAAGAGGCCTCCGACTCAGGGTCGCTCGTGCGCTACCTCGAGACCTTCGACCACACCGTCGGCGTCATGCAGACCCGCGAGTCGCTGGTCAGGGTGGCCGCCGAGTGCGCCGAGGACCTGGCGGCCGACGGCGTCGTCTACGCCGAGGTCCGCTACGCCCCCGAGCAGCACACCACCACGGGCCTCAGCCTCGACCAGGTCGTGGAGGCGGTCCTGGAGGGGTTCGGCCAGGTCCCCGGCATCAAGGTGGGCACACTGCTCACCGCCATGCGGCACCAGGCGCGCTCCATGGAGATCGCCGAGCTGGCCGTGCGCTACAGGGACGTCGGCGTGGTCGGGTTCGACATCGCAGGGGCCGAGGCGGGCTACCCTCCCACCAGGCACCTCGACGCGTTCGAGTACCTCCAGAGGGAGAACGCGCACTTCACCATCCACGCGGGTGAGGCGTTCGGGCTGCCATCGATCTGGCAGGCCATCCAGTGGTGCGGCGCCGACAGGCTCGGCCACGGCGTGCGCATCATCGACGACATCTCCGCCTCCGAGGACGGCACCGCCAAGCTCGGCAGGCTCGCGGCCTACGTCCGTGACAAGCGCATCCCGCTGGAGATGTGCCCGACCTCGAACCTGCAGACGGGGGCCGCGGCCTCGATCGCCGAGCATCCGATCGGGCTGCTGCGCCGCCTGCACTTCAGGGTGACCGTCAACACCGACAACAGGCTCATGAGCTCCACGAGCGTGTCGGAGGAGTTCGCCAAGCTGGTCGAGGCCTTCGACTACGGCTGGGACGACCTTCAGTGGTTCACCGTGAACGCGATGAAGTCGGCCTTCCTGCCCTTCGACGAGCGGCTCGCGCTCATCAACGGCGTGATCAAACCGGGGTTCGCGCAGCTCAAGTGGCAAGCATGAAGCAGACCTTCCGTGCGTCGACCGCCTTCGTCCTCGGTTGGATCTGGGTGGCCTTCGTCCTGTTCAACGCCTTCGACCTGACCCTGCGCTACAGCGGCAAGTCGTCGCTGGTGGCGGGGGCGATCCTGGGCGTGCTGACCGCGCTCGTCTACCTCACGGCGCTGCGCCCCGCCACCGTGGTGGCCGACGACGGGCTGCGGGTGCGCAACCCGCTGCGGACCACGTTCCTGCCATGGGCGTCGGTCGACGACGTGCAGGTGTCGCACACGATCAACATCTCGCACGGTGACAAGGTCCTGCATGCCTGGACCCCGCAGGCCTCGGCGCGCGAACGCGCCAGGGCGAACCGCCGAGGCCATCCCCGAGCGCAGCGCGGGCGCTACCAGACCGAGCCCGTGCTCTCCAAGGGGGAGCGGGCGGCGCAGGAGGCGATGGCGGGCAAGACACACGCCGACTGGGTCGCCGAGCAGATCGCCGAACGGGCCGAGAACGCCAAGCGCCGCCGCGAGCAGCCCGGCGACGTCCGCGTGGCCTGGGCCCCCGACGCCCTCGCGGCCTGCGCCGCGGCCCTCGTCCTCGTGGCCATCGCCGTCCTCGCCTGACCGCCTCACGCCGGGGGCGTTGACCCTGACACCGTGTGAGGCCGTAGACCTGGGGGAGTCATGTTCGGCATCGGAGACTTCGCCAGGCTGGGCCTCGTGTCGGTGCGCATGTTGCGCCACTACGACGCCATCGGCCTGCTACGCCCCGCGCACGTCGACCCCGTCACCGGTTACCGCTCCTACCAGGCGGGACAGCTGGCCAGGCTCAACCGCGTCGTCGCGCTCAAGGATCTCGGCTTCACCCTCGACCAGGTGAGCGCGATCCTCGACGACAAGGTCAGCGCCGAGGAACTGCACGGCATGGTACGGCTGCGCCGCGCCCAGTTGGAGGCGCGGATCAACGCCGACCTCACCAGGTTGCGAGGGGTGGAGGCGAGGCTCAGGACGATCGAAAGAGAGGGTTTCATGGGGACCGACGAGGTCATCCTGAAGAAGGTCGCCCCGGTCAGGGTGGCCCAGCTCAGCGCGAGGGCGGCCAGCTACGACACCGAGGACATCAGCCCCGTGATCCAGCCGCTCTACCGGCAGATCTGCGAGAGGCTGGAGGCGGCGCGCGTGCCGATGCAGGGGCCCGGCATCGCCTACTACCTGCCGGAGGACGACGGCGCGGTGCTGGTGCACGCCACCTTCCCCGTCAACCTCGACGTCGGCGAGGGCGAGGCCCACGACTTCGACGTCGTGGACCTGCCCCCCATCGAGGCCGCGGCGACCATCATCCACCGCGGGCCGATGGAGAACGTCGGCCCCACCTTCCAGACGCTCGCCCACTGGATCGAGGAGAACGGCTACCAGGCGCTCGGCCTGGCCCGCGAGGTGTCCCTGCACTGCCCGCCCGACCTGGACGAGTGGGTGCACGAGCTGCAGATAGAGATCGCGAAGCCCTGACGCGTCAGAGGCCGAGGGCCGCGGCGAGATCCGCCTTGAGAGCGTCGAGCTCGGCCGCGGCGGTGGCGCGCGCCCTCGCCACCTCGCCCGTCACAGGGACGACGACCTCCAGGTAGCACTTGAGCTTGGGCTCGGTGCCGGAAGGACGCACCACCACCCGCGCGCCGCCCGCCAGGCGGTAGCGCAGGCCGTCGGTCGGCGGCAGCCCGCCCGCTCCCACGGCCAGGTCGTCGCGCGCCTCGACGCTCCTGCCGCCCAGGGTCGCGAGGGGCGCGGCCCTGAGCCTCGCCATGGCGTCGGAGATCAGACTGAGGTCCGCCACGCGGAAGGACAGCTGCGAGGTGGCGTGCAGTCCGTAGCGTCTGGCCTGGTCGTCGAGGAGGTCGAGGAGCGTGCGGCCGACGAGCTTGGCCGTCGCCGCGATGCCCGCGACGGTGAGGGCCGCGCCGATGCCGTCCTTGTCGTGGACGGGCAGGCCGTGCGGGCCGCCGACGCTGTAGCCGAGCGCCTCCTCGTAGCCGTAGATCAGGCCCTCGCCCGCTCGCATGATCCACTTGAAGCCGGTGAGGGTCTCGGTGTGCCGCACGCCGTACGAATGGGCGATGCGGCCGAGCAGGGACGAGGAGACGATCGTGGTGGCCACCAGCCGGTCGCCGGAGGTGTGGGCGATCACGTGCTCGCCGAGCAGCCCGCCGACCTCGTCACCGGTCAGCATCCTGAAGGTGCCGTCGCCCAGCGGGACGCCCACCGCGCACCGGTCGGCGTCGGGGTCGTTGGCCAGCACGAGGTCGGCCTCCACCTTGGCCGCCAGGGCCAGCGCGAGATCCATCGCGCCGGGCTCCTCGGGGTTGGGGAAGGCCACCGTCGGGAAGTCGGGATCGGGCTCGCGCTGCTCCTCGACCATGACGGGGGCGTGGAAGCCCGCATTCCGCATGGCCGCGCCGAAGACCGTCGCACCGACGCCGTGCAGCGGGGTGTAGACGACGCGCAGGTCGCGCTCCTCACCCAGAGGCAGCCGGGTGACGGCCTGCAGATAGGCGGAGACGATGTCGGGGCCGAGCACCTCGAAGGGGCCGAGGGGGAGCTGGTCGACAGGTCCTGCCGCGTCGATCGCGGCCGAGATCTGGCTGTCGACAGGGGGCACGATCTGCGAGCCTTCGCGCCAGTAGACCTTGTAGCCGTTGTCGCGGGGCGGGTTGTGGCTGGCGGTCACCGTGACGCCCGCGTCGGCTCCGAGGCGCCTGACGGCGAACGCGAGCACCGGCGTCGGCAGCGGCCCTGGCAGGATCGAGGCGCGCAGCCCCGCGCCCGTGAGCACGGCGGCGGTGTCGCGGGCGAACACGTCGGACTTGTGCCTGGCGTCGTAGCCGATCACCACGTGCCTGCCGGGGCCGAGCACCGTGGCCAGACCCGCCGCCGCCCGCATGACGGTGACGCGGTTCATCCGGTTGGGGCCGGCCCCGAGCTCGCCGCGCAGGCCTGCCGTACCGAACTCCAGCTTGGCCCCGAAGCGCTCCTGGAGCGCCTCCGGGTCGTCGAGGAGCGCGGAGAGCTCCGCCCTGGTGTCGGGGTCGGGGTCCTGGGCCAGCCAGGCCAGCGCGAGCTCCCTCGCGCTCGTGTTCATGGTCGCGCCCGCTTCGCTGCTCACAGCCTGTCGACCACCTTGGCCAGCAGCGTGCCCATCCTGGTGGCGGTCGCACGGCCGACCTCGAGGACCTCCTCGTGGTTGAGCGGCTCACCGACCAGCCCCGCGCCGGGGTTGGTGACCAGCGAGATGCCGAGCACCTCGGCGCCGCCCGCGCGGGCCGCGATGGCCTCGAGGACCGTGGACATGCCGACCATGTCGCCGCCGAGCGTGCGCAGCATGCGGATCTCGGCGGGCGTCTCGTAGGTCGGGCCGCGGAAGGCCACATAGACACCCTCGGCCAGCGAGGGGTCCACCTGGGTCGCCAGGGCGCGCAGGCGCTTGGAGTAGACCTCGGTGAGGTCGATGAAGGTCGCGCCGGTCAGCGGGTTGGCGCCGGTCAGGTTGATGTGGTCGCTGATCAGCACGGGGTCGCCGACGTTCTGCGTCTCGGGGCGCAGGCCGCCGGCCGCGTTGGTCAGCACGACCGTGCGCACGCCTGCTGCCAGGGCGGTGCGCACGCCGTGGACGACGGGGTCGACGCCGAGCCCCTCGTACAGGTGGGTGCGGCCCAGGAAGATCAGCGCGTGCCTTCCCGAGGGGGTGCGCACGACGCGGACCCTCCCCGCGTGGCCGGCCACCGCCGGGGGGTTGAAGCCCGGAAGGTCAGTCACCGGCAGCTCGACGAGCGTGTCGCCGATCGCGTCGGCCGCGGGCACCCAGCCCGACCCCATCACGAGCGCCACATCGAAGACGTCGAGCTCGGTGGCCTTCCTCAGGGCGGCGGCGGCCTCCTGGGCCTGAACATAGGTCATCTCAGTAGTTTAGGAGCAGCCTGTCGAGGACCCGCACGCCGAACTGCAGCGCCTCGACGGGGACCCGCTCGTCCACGCCGTGGAACATGCCGGCGAAGTCCATGTCCTTGGGCAGGCGCAGCGGCACGAACCCGAACCCGCGCACGCCGAGGTCGGCGAAGAAGGTCTTGTTGTCGGTGCCGCCCGACATGCAGTACGGCACCGCCCGCGCGGTCGGGTCCTCCGCCTTCAGCGCCGCGATCATCGACTCGACCAGCGCGCCGTCGAACGTGGTCTCCAGCGCGATGTCGTGCTGGACGAACTCGCGGCGCACGTTCGGGCCGAGCAACTCGTCGACGGTCTTGAAGAAGTCGTCCTCGTAGCCGGGCAGGAAGCGCCCGTCCACGACCGCCTCGGCCTGTCCGGGGATGACGTTGGCCTTGTACCCGGCGCTCAGCATGGTCGGGTTGGTGGTGTGGCTCAGCGTCGCGCCGACGAAGCGGACCAGCGGGCCCAGCTTGTCCAGCACGGGGGCCGGGTTCTCGGGGTCGAAGGGCAGGCCGAAGGCGTCCGACACCTCGGTGAGGAACTGCCGCACGGTGGGCGTGAGCGTCAGCGGCCACTCGTGGGAGCCCAGGCGGGCCACGGCCTTGGCCACCTCGGTCACGGCGTTGCTGGAGTTGAGCATCGAGCCGTGGCCGGCCGTGCCGTCGGCGACCAGGCGCATCCAGGACAGGCCCTTCTGCGCGGTCTCGATGAGGTAGAGGCGCAGGTCGGGGTCCACCTCGAGGGAGTAGCCCCCGACCTCGCTGATCGACTCGGTGACGCCGTCGAACAGCTCACGGTGGTTGGCGGTGAGGTACTTGGCGCCGTAGACGCCGCCCGCCTCCTCGTCGGCGACCCACGCGAACACGATGTCCCTGCGAGGACGCCTGCCCTCGCGGACCATCTGGCGCAGGACCGCGAGCATCATCGCGTCCATGTCCTTCATGTCGACCGCGCCGCGCCCCCAGATGTAGCCGTCGCGGATCTCACCGGCGAACGGGTCCACGCTCCAGTCGGCCGCGTTGGCGGGCACCACGTCCAGGTGGCCGTGGACCAGCAGCGCGGGCAGCGAGGGGTCGCTGCCCTCGATCCTGGTCACGACGTTGCCCCTGCCGGGGGCGCTCTCGCTGTAGTGCGCCTCGACGCCGACCTCTGACAGCCGCGCCATGACGACCTCGGCGGCGGCGCGCTCGCCCGGGCCGCTCCCGTCGCCGTAGTTGCTGCTGTCCACCCGGATCAGCTCGGCGCAGAGCTCGGCGACTTCCAGTTCGGCGGGGGTCATGAGTGCTCCTTGCGTAGGAACCCGCGCTTGTAGGCCCGGGTGATGAGGGTGACGTTGACGTCGGTCACGTCGTCCAGGGGACCGACGACCTCCGTCAGGAAGCGGTAGAGGTCGGCCTCGTGAGCCACCGCCACCTGGACGAGCATGGTGTAGGTGCCCGAGGTGGCCGCGCAGTAGCGGACCCCTGGGTGCCTCTTCAGCGTCTCGCCGACCTGGTCGAGGCCGTGGGGGCGCACCCGCAGCCACAGCTGCGCCTCGACGTCCAGGCCGAGCAGCGCGGGCTCGACCTCGGCCCGCAGCAGCAGCACCCGCCGCTCCAGCAGCGAGGCGACCCTGCGCCTGGCGGTGGGCACCGAGATGCCGGTCCTCTCGGCGATCGAAGTGAAGCCGATCCTGCCGTCGGCGACGAGCAGCTCGGCGACCTCGCTCTCCAGCGGCGACAGACCGTCCTGGTCGGGGAGGACGACGTCGGGCAGCGGCGGGCGCAGCAGCTCGATCTCCTCGGCGGTGAGGTACGGCGCGTGCCACTCGGCCACCGTGCGGAACGTGTGCAGCACCACCTGCGTCTGCGTGCCCGCGACACCGTCGATGCCGTGCACCTCGACGTTGAGGATCTCGTGCAGCGCGGCCCTGCTGGGCGCCACCAGTTCGGCGCCGATGTCGGCCGCGCCGGTCACCGAGTAGACCGAGCGGGTGTCGGGCCTGGAGGCCAGCGCGTCGGCCACCATGGCCGACATGCCCGGCCTCACCTGGACGTGCAGGTGGACGGGGCGGCCGTGCCCCGAGCGCAGGTCGTCGTAGATGGCGGTGACCTGGACCGCGCCGTCGGTGATCAGCCGCTGGAGCCGCCTGGCGACCGTGCGCTCGTGCTCACCTACCGCCCTGCCGATCTCGCCCCACGACGCGCGCGGGCTGACCTGCAGAGCGGCGACAAGCCGCCGGTCGAGAACGTCCACCTCGAGCTGACCCCATGTCGGATTTGTAAATATGTAAATAGATATTTGACTGTTTCGGTCGTCCGGATGCACAGTAAGCCATCACCGCACCCGAAGCAAAGGAGCCCCCTGGTGACCATCACCAGCTCGCCGCTCGGCATCCCCCGGAGTCGGGGCCGTCAGCTTTTGGCAGCAAGCGTCGGCAACGTCGTCGAATGGTACGACTGGTACGCGTACTCGTTCCTGGCCGTCTACTTCTCCAGCCAGGTCTTCCCCGAGAACGACAACCCCCTCGTCCCCGTGCTGAGCGCTTTCGCGATCTTCGCGGTGGGTTTCTTCATGCGACCGCTCGGCGGGCTCCTGGTCGGCTCCTTCGCCGACAGGTTCGGCCGCAAGGCCGCCATGACCTTCACCATCATCCTCATGGGCGCGGGCTCGCTGCTGCTGGCCGTCACGCCGACCTATGCGGCGGCCGGCGTGCTGGCCCCGATCATCCTGACGCTCGCCAGGCTCATCCAGGGCCTGTCGGTCGGCGGCGAGTTCGCCGCCGCCACCACCTTCCTGGTGGAGTCGGCCCCTCCTGGCCGGCGTGGCCTGTTCTCGAGCTTCCAGTACGTCAGCACGACCATCGGCCAGCTCCTCGCCTCGGGCCTGGCCGCCCTGCTGGCCTCCACGCTCTCCAAGGCCGACATGTCCTCCTACGGCTGGCGCATCCCGTTCGTCATCGGCGCGGTGATCAGCCTCGTCGGCCTGTGGATCCGCAAGGGCGCCGACGAGACCTCGGCCGTGTCGCAGGAGATCCAGGAGGGCAGGGCCGAACGGCCGAAGCTCTTCGAGTTCCTGGTCCGCTACCCGACCAAGGCCGCCATGATCGTCGGCATCACCGTGGCAGGCACCGTCGCCTACTACACGTGGACGACCTTCCTGCCGACCTACGCCCAGCAGAACGTGGGCTTCGACCCCGCCATGTCGCTGCAGGTCGGCACCATCTCCCTGCTCTTCTTCATGGTGCTGCAGCCGCTGCTCGGCATGCTGTCGGACAGGATCGGCCGCAGGCCCATGCT
This sequence comes from Nonomuraea roseola, assembly GCF_039535395.1. Classification (NCBI taxonomy): domain Bacteria; kingdom Bacillati; phylum Actinomycetota; class Actinomycetes; order Streptosporangiales; family Streptosporangiaceae; genus Nonomuraea; species Nonomuraea roseola. Next base: position 1,591,535 of record NZ_BAAAXC010000015.1, on the reverse strand, counting down.
GATCGCCTTCGGCCTGGCCTTCACGCTGCTGCCTGTGCCGATGCTCGGCGCGCTGTCCAACTCCTTCGGCAGCCTGCTGACCATCCAGCTCATCGGCATGGTCTTCCTCGGCTGCTTCACCTCGATCTCGGCGGCGGTGAACTCCGAGCTCTTCCCGACCAGGGTGCGGGCGTCGGGCGCGGGCTTCCCCTACTCGCTGACCGTCGCGATCTTCGGTGGCACCGCGCCGCTGATCGGCACCGCGCTCAAGGACGCGGGAAACTCGGGGCTCTTCCCCTGGTACATGTCGGCCCTGGCGCTGGTCTCCACGCTGGTCTACGTCTTCGCGCTGAAGGAGACCAAGGACCAGCCGCTGAGCTGATCGACGCGCGGCTGATCATGGCGGTGCGCCCGGTCACGGCCGGGCGCACCGTGGCGCGCGACGTCAGGTGCCGAGCGACTTGCAGGGACGGCCGCGCAGGCCCTTGACGTAGTCGTCGGGAGCGCCCGCCACCTCCGCCGCGTCGGCCAGGATGCCGAGATAGCGCGCGGAGGGCAGGCCGCCCTCGTAGCTGTCGAGCACGTAGAACCAGGCGAGGACGTCGCCGTCGAGCGTGTGAACGCGCAGCCGTACCTTGTGGTAGAGACCGCGGCTGGCGCCCTCCCACTGGTCGAGAGACGACTCGTCCCACTCGGGCACGTCGTACAGGACGACGAAGACATGCTCGTCGGGGTCCTCCACGATCGAGGCCAGGGAGCCCTCCCAGCGAGCGTCCTCACCGCAGAACGTCAGGCGCCAGCCCTGCAGCCAGCCCACGCCCCGCACGGGGGAGTGGGGGGCTCTCATGGCCATCTGTTTGGGATCCATGTTCGAGCCATAGGCCGCGTAGAGCCTGGTTCCGCCCGTATTCTGCGGCGAATCAGGAAGTCGTCCCATTTCACACTCCTCGCCAAGTGGTGCTCACCACCGCGCCATCCTGCCACGCCTGGGAGCGCCGACGTCGGTCCGATCCCCATGGGCGGGGACCGGTTCGTTTTCGCCTCTCCATATGCGGGACAATGGGACACGTGACTAGGATCGTGATCATCGGTGGCGGACCAGGCGGCTACGAGGCGGCTCTGGTGGCCGCGCAACTGGGTGCGCAGGTCACGATGGTCGAAGAGGACGGTCCAGGCGGCGCGTGCGTCCTGACCGACTGCGTGCCGTCCAAGACGATGATCGCGACCTCCGTCCGCAAGCAGGCGCTGCTCGACGCGCCCTCGCTGGGCGTGCACTACTCGGGCGGGGCCGACGGCGACGCGGGCTCGGCCGAGGTCGACATGCCGCTGGTCAACAAGCGGGTGAAGGAGCTGGCCCAGGCGCAGTCCGCCGACATCGGCGCGCGGGTCGCCGCCGAGGGCGTCGAGATCATCAAGGCCCGTGGCCGGCTGGTCGACCCGCAGGTGGTCAGGGCGGGTGACCGTACGATCAGGGCAGACGTCGTGATCGTCGCCACCGGCGCCACGCCGCGCATCCTGCCGGGCGCCGAGCCCGACGGCGAGCGCATCCTCACCTGGCGCCACCTCTACGACCTCGACGAGCTGCCCGAGCACCTCATCGTGGTCGGCTCCGGTGTCACGGGGGCCGAGTTCGCCGGTGCCTACCGCTCGCTCGGCTCCGAGGTCACGCTGGTCTCCTCCCGCGACCGCATGATGCCCAACGAGGACGCCGACGCGGCGGAGGTGCTCGAAGAGGTCTACCGGCGGCGCGGCATGAACGTCATGGGCCGCTCGCGCGCCTCGTCGGTCAAGCGCACCGCCGACGGGGTCGTGGTGACCCTGGAGGACGGGCGCACCGCCGAGGGCTCCCACGCGCTGATGACGGTCGGCATGGTCCCCAACACCTCGGGCCTCGGGCTGGAGGAGGCAGGGGTGACCCTCGACAGGGGCGGGTTCGTCCAGGTCGACAAGGTGTCGCGCACCTCCGCTCCCGGCGTCTACGCCGCCGGCGACTGCACGGGCGTGCTCATGCTCGCCTCCGTCGCCGCGATGCAGGGCCGCATCGCGGTCTGGCACGCGCTCGGCGAGGCGGTGCAGCCGCTGCGCCTCGCGACCGTCGCCTCCAACATCTTCACCGACCCCGAGATCGCCTCCGTCGGCGTGTCACAGAAGCAGATCGAGGCCGGCGAGATCGAGGCGAACGTCGTCAAGCTGCCGCTGTCGACCAACGCCAGGGCCAAGATGCAGGGGTTCAACGACGGCTTCATCAAGCTGTTCTGCCGCCCGCACACCGGCATCGTGCTCGGTGGCGTCGTGGTGGCTCCCAGGGCCTCCGAGCTGATCCTCGCGGTGTCGGTCGCCGTGCAGCAGCGGCTCACTGTCGACCAGCTGGCCCACACCTTCGCGGTCTACCCGTCGCTGTCCGGCTCCATCACCGAGGCGGCGCGCCGCCTGATGCAGCCGACCGCCATCGGCATCTGACGCCGCGCGCTCAGGCGCGGTAGGGCGGAGGACGGCGGGCCGCCGCGGCCCACAGGGCGAGGGTGACCAGCAGGCCGAGCGAGCCGACGACCACCAGGAGCAACCCGAGCGAGATCGTGGGAAGCCCCGACTGCGTGGACGGCGGGTCGAAGGCGGCAGGCCACTGAGCCGTCGCGCCACCCGAAGACGAGGGTGAGGGCGAGGGCGAGGCGAAGCCCTTCGCGTCGTCGGGGACGTTCTTCGGCGTGCCGCGGGCGCCGGTCAGATCGAGGTCGTCGGCGAAGGTGAAGTCGGCGTCCTGGACGTCGGCCCCGGTCAGGACGGCCCCGTCCATCTCCGCGGAGCTGAAGCGCACCTCCCGCAGGTCCGCGTCGCGGAAGACGGCGTTGGGCGCCTCGATCGAGATCATCTGAGCCTCGTGCAGCTTCGCCCTGGTGAAGTCGGCCCTGCGGGCGTTGGCCTGGCCGAGCTCGGCGTCCACGAGGTCGGCGTCGACGAGCTTGGCGAGCGTGAGGTCGGCCTGGCCGAGGTAGGCCCTGGTGAGCTTGGCGCCGCTCAGGTTGGCCCTGGGAAAGCGCACCTGCGTCGCGCCCACGTCGATGAGGTTGGCGCCACGCAGGTCGGCGTAGTCGCCGTGCATCTGGACGAGGTCGGCTCCGCGCAGGTCGGCCTGCCTGAAGTCGACGTACTTCGCGGTGACCTGCCCGAGGTCGGTCTGCTTCATGGAGGCCTTGCGCAGGATGGCCCCCGTCAGGTCCTTCTGGGTGAGGTCGACGCCGTCGAGCTTCGCGCCCGTGAGGTCGGCGCAGCGAAACGAGGCGGGGAACCTGCGCCCGTTGGTGAAGTCGGCCCCGCGCAGGTTCACCCTGTCGGCTGCCCTGCAAGGGCCTGCCTGGGCGTGCGCGGGCGGCGCGGTCACCACGGACACCAGCGCGGGCAGCGCCGTGAGGGCGGTGACGAGCGCGAGGGGGATCAGACGGCGCACAGGGCCTCCTTGACGCTGGCCCCATGGGTCCGCCAGACGGGTTCTTTGCCCTCAGCTTACAAACGCGGCGGCGCGCCGCGCCGCCCGGGAGCCGTGGACGACGAAAGGGCCCCGGTGAACTCACCGGGGCCCTTTCGGTCAGGACAGGAGGCGGGGGTGGCTACCAGTCACCGCCACCGAAGTCGCCACCGCCGAAGTCACCGCCGCCCATGTCGCCCCAGCCGCCGCCGCCCATGTCACCGGCGCCCGCGTCGGAGTAGCCCTCGGCGTAGCCGGCGCCGTAGCCGCCCATGCCGAAGCCGCCGCCGAGCATGCTGCCCATCATGGTGCCGACGAACATCATGGTCATGATGTCGCCGAAGCCGCCGTAGTAGCCGTAGGCGTAGGGCTGGTAGGCAGGCCCCGCGTCGTAGTAGGGACGGTACTGGCCGTTGACCATGACCTGGCGGGTCTGCGGGTCGTAACCGCCCTCCACCGCCATGGCGTCGGCCGCGCAGGCGGGCACCTCGCGGGGCGCGCCGCCGGCAGGCGCCCAGCGCACGTCGCGGACCGAGGGGCCGTGCTGCGGGTTGAAGAAGCAGGGCGCCCTCCGCTCGGGGACGGGCTGGTTGTTGACCCTGGCCTTCACCACGGCCAGCGCGTAGCGGCCGTCCTCGAGCGTCGTGGTGACGTCGCGGACCTGGTCGGCCTGCTGCACGGAGGCCAGTTGTGCCTTGGCCTTCTCGTAGGAGTCGAGGGCGGTCTGCCACTCGGTGATGTTCTGACCGCCCGCGCCCGCCAGCCTGACGTCGCTGTCGAGCTCGGTGATCTCCTCACCGAACTTCGTGACGTCCTCCTCCACCGTGGTCTTGACCGCGGCGAGCTCGGCCTGGCGCCTGACCTCGAGCTTCTTCTTCTTGTTCTTGGAGTAGAGGAAGTAGCCGCCACCGCCGACCAGGGCCAGAGCGCCGAGGCCGACCAGCGCGCCGGTGCCGGAGCCTTCGCTCCCCGCGCTGCTGCCGGAGTTGAGCGCCGAGCGCTTGCCCGCGACGGCGAGGTCGATGCGGTTGGTGAAGTCCTCCATGCCCGCCACGACGTCGCCGGGGTTGGCGTTGACCGAGAGCTTGGCGATCTGGGTGACGTAGTTCTGCTTCACCTGGCTGGAGGAGGCGAAGAGGGTCTTGCCGTCGAGCACCGCGATGGTGGCGAGCGGGCGGCCGGCCTCGTCAAGGGCCTTGCCCAGCGAGGTGAAATAGGCGCCCAGCTCGGACTCCTGCACCGTGTTGTCGGGCAGGGCCACGGCGTAGACCTTGTTGTCGGCACCCTTGAGCGCGTCGCGGATCCCCGACTGCTCGTCGGAGCTGAGCGGCGAACCTGACTGCACGAAGAGGGGGTCCCCGCCCTTCCAGGTGGAGATCACTGAGGCGGCGTCGGGTGGGGCCGCGGCGTACGCGGCCGGCGAGAGCGCGAAAACGGCGAACAGACCGGCGATCAGTGCCGCGATCGCGGCCGTCGTCCGGCGCAGCGGATGGGTCATTGGCAGCAAGCCTCCTTCGTCCTTAAGGACGAATGAGCGGTCGGCGAAGTTCCTCTCCTCCGAACCTACCCGCTACGCGCCCTTGATCTCGCAGATGGCCGCCCCCGAGGTGACGGTCTGTCCGACGGCCGCGGCCAGCCCCGTGACGGTGCCCGACTTGTGCGCCGTCAGCGGCTGCTCCATCTTCATCGCCTCGAGCACGACGATGGTGTCGCCCTCGGCCACAGTGTCGCCGTCGGCGACCACGACCTTGACGATCGTGCCCTGCATCGGGCTGAGGAGCGTGTCGCCTCCGGCTGCCGCCTTCGTGGCGCCGCCCGCCCTCCTGCGCGACGGCCTGCCCGCCGTGGGCCTGGGCGCCGACGTGGCGAAGCCCGCGGGCAGCACCACCTCGAGCCTCTTGCCGCCGACCTCGACGGTCACGCTCTCCCTCGCCGCGGGCTCGGCGCTCTCGACTGCCCCCGAGTACGGCGCCACGCCACCGCCCCACTCCGTCTCGATCCACCGCGTGTGGACGGAGAACGGCTCGGAGGTGAAGGCGGGGTCGGCGACCACGGCCCTGTGGAAGGGCAGGACCGTCGGCATGCCGTCGATCTCGAACTCGGCCAGCGCCCTGCGGGAGCGCTCGAGCGCCTCGGTGCGGGTGCGCCCCGTCACGATGAGCTTGGCGATGAGCGAGTCGAAGGTCTGAGGGACGGTCATCCCCGCCTCGTAGCCGGAGTCGAGCCGCACGCCGGGGCCCGAGGGGGCGCGCATCGCGGTCAGGGTGCCGGGAGCGGGAAGGAAGTTCCTGCCCGCGTCCTCAGCGTTGATCCTGAACTCGATGGAGTGGCCGCGCAGCGGCGGGTCGTCGTAGCCCAGCGGCTCGCCGTCGGCGACGCGGAACATCTCGCGCACCAGGTCGACGCCCGCGACCTCCTCGGTGACGGGGTGCTCGACCTGCAGGCGGGTGTTGACCTCGAGGAAGGAGATCGTGCCGTCCTGGCCGACGAGGAACTCGCAGGTGCCCGCGCCGACGTAACCGGCCTCGCGCAGGATGGCCTTGGAGCTGGTGTAGAGGGTCTCGACCTGCTCGGGGGTGAGGAAGGGGGCGGGCGCCTCCTCCACGAGCTTCTGGTGGCGGCGCTGCAGCGAGCAGTCGCGGGTGCTGACCACGACGACGTTGCCGTGCGTGTCGGCCAGGCACTGGGTCTCGACGTGGCGGGGGCGGTCGAGGTAGCGCTCGACGAAGCACTCGCCGCGGCCGAAGGAGGTGACGGCCTCGCGCACCGCCGACTCGTAGAGGTCGGGGATCTCCTCGAGCGTCCTGGCGACCTTGATGCCGCGGCCGCCGCCGCCGTACGCGGCCTTGATCGCGATGGGCAGGCCGTGCTCGCTCGCGAACGCGAGCACCTCCTCGACCCCCGCGACCGGGTCCTTGGTGCCCGCGACCAGGGGCGCGCCGACCTTCTGCGCGATGTGCCTGGCCTGGACCTTGTCGCCGAGCGCGGCGATGGCGGCGGGAGGGGGGGCCGATCCAGGTCAGGCCCGCGTCGATGACGGCCTGCGCGAAGCCGGCGTTCTCGGCGAGGAAGCCGTAACCGGGGTGGACGGCGTCCGCCCCGGTCTCGGCGGCGATGCGCAGCAGCTTGGCGATGTCGAGGTAGGTCTCGGCCGGCGACCGGCCGCCGAGCGCGTGAGCCTCGCCGGCGACCCTGACGTGGAGCGCGTCGAGGTCCTGCTCGGCGTAGACGGCGACGCTGGAGAGCCCGGCGTCCTCGCACGCCCTGGCGATCCGCACGGCGATCTCGCCACGATTGGCGATCAGAACTTTCCGCACCGACGTCTTTCCCTTCTCGACCAGGTCTGCAAAGGAGTCTAGGGGCGGCTACCTGCCGAGGTAGGCGCCGCCGTTCACGTGGAGGACCTGCCCCGTGAGATGGCCCGCACCCGGGGAGGCCAGAAACAGGACGGTTTCGGCGATGTCGTCCGGTGTGCCCGCGCGGCCGTTGCGGGTGCTCTCGACGCGGTGCCTGACACCCTCGGGTGTGAGGCGGCCGCGGAAGAACTCGGTGTCGACGACGAGGCCCGGCGCGACGACGTTGGCGGTCGCCTTGGAGCCGAGCTCGGCCGCCAGGTCGGCGGTCCACGACTCCATGGCGGCCTTGGCCGCGCCGTACGAGCCAGAACCGGTGCCGCGGGCGGCGATGGAGCCGATGGAGACGATCCTGCCGCCCTTGGCCAGGCGGGGGAGCAGCGCGGTGGTGACCAGGACCGCCGACATCAGGTTGGCGTTGAGGTTCGCCCACCAGGCCTCGGCCAGGTCCGTCAGGTCGTCCTCGATCTTCTGCCGGTCGAGGTTGGTGTTGCCGCCCGCGTTGTTGACCAGCACGTCGACCGTCGCGGGCAGGTGGGCGAGCGCCTCCTGCACGGCGACGGGGCTCGTGGCGTCGAAGACGGCGTACGACGCGCCCAGCTTGTCGGCGGCCTCTCTCAGGACCTGCTCGCGTCGGCCGGTGATGGTGACCTTGTCGCCCTGCGCGGCGAACGCGGCGGCGATGGCGAAGCCGATGCCGGTTCCTCCGCCGGTGACCACAACCTCGCGCATGGTTGTCCCCCTTTATCCGAACAATCCTCTGGGCGACCATAGCCGCTCGGCATAACCCGGGGCGATGCCGGGGTTGCCTGCCTATCGTGAGGGCGCCCGTCGGTCGAATCTGGAGGAGCGCATGACGCACAACTTGCTCGGTGGCAACCCTGCGGAGATGCAGCAGATGGCCACCCAGTTCACCCAGCAGGCCGAGGCGGTGCGCAGCACCATGGCGGCGCTGGACCGCGAGGCGGCCAAGGTCGGCACCGCGTGGACGGGGCCGGGGGCCGACAGGTTCGGCGGCGCGTGGCAGAGCTACAGGGCCGCCTTCCAGCGGATGTCGGAGGAGCTGCAGGAAGCGGCCCGGGTGATCAACACCTACCGCGGCAACATCGAGTCGGCCACGCGCTGACATCCCCTGCTTCCCGGCCCGGCCCCTCGACGGGAGCCGGGCCAGGACCCTCCGGATCACGGTGACGCCAGATGAGCCCTCGAGGTGACGGACTTTGGCCTGATAACGGGACAAGCTAGGCTCTGGCCCCATGATCCGTAGGGTCCTCCTCGTCGGCGCCCTGGTGATGGCCCACACGTTCATCCCTGCCGCGGCGCAGGCGGCGCCCGTGCAGTGTGAGCCCGAGCCCGGCTCCATGGAGGTGGGCGAATCGTGGGCGCAGCGGCGCGTGAAGGCCGAGAGCGTGTGGCACCTCACCAGGGGTGAGGGCGTGACCGTGGCGGTCATCGACAGCGGTGTGGACGTCTATCACCCCCAGCTGCGCGGAGTCAGACAGTTCGAACTCACCGGCACAGGTCATCGGGACTGCCTGGGGCACGGCACCGCGGTGGCGGGCATCATCGCCGCCAGCAACCGCGCGGACGTCCCCTTCCACGGTGTCGCGCCAGGGGTCAGACTGGTCTCCTTCAAGCAGACCAACGGGAAGAACGGAACTTCTGCCCTGCTGGCCCTGGCCATCATGGAGGCCGCCAAGCTGAACGTCGACGTGATCAACGTCTCGACCCAGGCGGCCGACACGTCCGATCTGAAGGCCGCGATCGACTACGCGCTCGCCAAGGACATCGTGGTCGTCGCCGCGGCCGGCAACTCGAGCCCCGAGGACAAGGACAAGCAGGAGTTCCCCGCCGCCTACGCCGGTGTGTTGTCCGTCGGCTCGGTCTCGGCCGACGGCGGCCGATCCGACTTCTCCAACACCGTCTCCAAGGTCGGCGTCGTGGCGCCGGGCCAGAACGTCATGAGCACCTGGACCGGCAAGTCCTACATGGACGGTCTCGACGGCACCAGCTTCGCCGCGCCGTACGTGGCGGGGGTGGCCGCCCTGGTGCGCGCCCGTTTCCCGCATCTCACCCAGGAGCAGGTACGGCGGCGCATCGAGGTCACGGCCGACGGCGCGCTCGGTGACGGAACCGGCGCCGGTGTCGTCAACCCGCTCCTGGCGGTCACCGCGGTGCTCCCCTCCGAGCACGTCAAGCTGGCCCCTCCGCTGCCCCCTCCACTGTCCGAGAACGCCGTGGCGAAGGCCCCTCCCGTCGACTGGCGGGCGATCGGGATCGCGGCGGGCGTGGCCTCGGCCGCCCTCGCCCTCGCGGGCGCGCTCGTGGCCGCGCGGCTGTTCATGCCGATGGGGCGACGCAGAGGTTGGCGGGCCAGCCGCCCTAATTGATTACGACTTGACGGTGAACTGTCAGGAACTGGGGCGAAACCCTCGTTACGGGTGGGGCGGATTTGGTTCAATGTCCTCCGATCATGATTTGTCGTCGAAAGGTGGGTCATGGACTCCTCCCCCCGGCCAGGAGACCCTGAGCGCCTGGGTGACTACGCCATCGTCGGACGCCTGGGTGAAGGACCGCGTGGCGCGGTCTACCTGGGGCGCACGGACGATGACGAAGCGCTTCGCGCCATCAAGACGCTGCCTCAGGAAGCCGCTGACGACGGCGAGATGCTCGACCGGCTCCGCGGCGTCAAACGGGTCTCCAGCTCCTACGTCGCCCGCGTCCTCGACGTGGGCGTCTCCGACGGCCTGCCGTACGTCGTGAGGGAGCATGTCGAAGGTCGCAGCCTGGCCGAGACGGTGGAGGCCGAAGGACCACTGTCAGGTGACGCGCTGGAGCGGGTGGCCGTCGGCGTCCTCACGGCGCTGACCTCCGCCCACCTGGCAGGGGTGACGCACAGCGGCCTTACGCCCCACAACGTGATCCTCGGCGCCGACGGCCCCCGCGTGACCGACGCGGCGGTGGGCGAGCCCGAGGGCGAGCTCGGCTACCGCTCGCCCGAGCAGATCAAGCAGCTGCGTTACGGCCCACCGTCCGACGTCTTCTCCTGGGCCGCGACCGTGGTGTTCGCCGCGACCGGTCAGGCGCCCTTCGAGCACGACGCGCAGGCCGTGCTGAGCGAGAAGCCCGACGTCGGGGCGCTCCCACAGCCGCTGCGTCGGGTTGTGGTCGCCGCGCTGTCGAAGGAGGTCGCGCAGCGGCCCACGACCTACACCGCGCTGCTGCAGCTCCTCGGTGACAAGAACGCCGACAAGCTGGTCGCAGGCGCCTCCGAGGTCGCGATCGCCGACGCCGCGCCGCCGCTCGAAGGCACGCTGCGGCTGCCGATGTACACCACGCCCGAGTCCATGCCCCCTCAGGCTCCGCCGGCGGCGGTGGCTCCGCAGTGGGGCCCGCCTTCCGCGGAGCCACCGGCCCAGGAGCCGATGCACGGGCACCCCGTGTACGCCGTGCCCGCCCAGCGCCCGGCGCCGGCGCGCAGGCCGTTCCCCATCGGCCTGGTCGCGGCGATGGCGGCGGTCATCCTGGTCTCAGGGCTCGGACTGTGGGGAGCCAACCGTTACGCCGGAGAAGGGAACCTGATCGCGGCCACCGCGGCGGACGGCACGGGACCTGGGAGCGGCGTGCCGGCCCCGCAGAGCGGGGACCAGGCCTCCGCGGCGACGGACGGCGCCGCCCAGACACAGGCCGAGCCGCCTGGCACCCAGCAGGGGCAGGGCAAGGTGACGGTGCCGTGGGCGACGACGCCCGCGCCCGAGTCCACTGACGTCATGCCGTTCGAGCTGCCCACCGACGACCCGAGCAGTGCGGTCCCCACACCCGAGCTGACCTCGATCACCACGGCTCCTCCCGTGCCGACCCAGAACATCGCCGCACCCCCCACCACGGCGGCGCCCGCGCCGACGGCCACCGTCACGGTCGAGGCCACGCGCACTCCCAGCGCCAAGCCGTCCAGGACGAAGGAGTCGGAGCAGGAGGAGGAGCGGGAGAAGCCGAAGCCGACGCCGACGCAGGAGCAGCCCTCGCCCACGCCGACGCCGACCAGGGAGAAGCCGACGGAGGAGCCCTCCCCGACGCCCTCCGAGGAGCCGAAGCCGACCGAGTCGAAGCCCGCGCCGAAGCCGACGGAGCCCGAGCCGACGCCGACCAAGGCCAGCCCGAAGCCGACCCCGACCAAGGCCAGCCCGAAGCCGACCCCGACGACTCCGAAGCCGACGCCCACCACCCCCAAGCCGACCCCGACCACTCCGAAGCCGACGCCCACCAAGTCCTCCGCACCGCCCGTCCAGAAGACCAACCCGCACACGGCCACCTCGGTCTGCGGTGGCGGCTACTACGTGCAGCGCCAGGCCTCCTTCGCGGGTGGAACCACCTACCAGCTCTACAGCAACGCGACGGGCAACAACTGCGTCGTGACGCTCAAGACCACGGATGTCGGCGTGTCCACTCCCGTCAGCGCCACGCTCGAGGTCCAGGGCAAGAGCTCCAAGACCGACAGCGGCAACTTCGAGTTCTACGCGGGCCCCGTCTACCTCTACGGCAAGGGCAGCTGCGTGAAGTTCTCCGGCAGCACCAAGTCGGGCAACACCGCGTCCGACTGGGGTAACTGTGGCTGAACTCGCTGAGACCAAGAAGTAACCGGGAGTCGACGGGCACGAAACACGTCGGGCGGATCATGGCGAGCAGTCATGATCCGCCCGACTTCATGGGGGCCCTCTTGAGTAAGCCACCTCTGGACTTAGACCTCGACCAGTTGCTCAGGAGCGCCGCCCCGGCCTTCCACGACATCGGATCCGATTTCCATGACGCGGTGCTGCGCGCCGTCGACGCGCTGAGCGAGCTGCGCTCGTGGCCGATGGACGAGGAGACCGACAGGAACTTCGTGCGGTGGTATGCGCCCAAGTCCACCGAGATGCTCGATCTGCTCGGCCAGCTCGCCGGGGCCTACGGCGACGTCGCCGAGAAGCTGCTCGTGATGCGCCACAACGTGGTCGTCACCGACTGGGGCACGGCCGACGACCTGAAGCTCGAGGACGTCCCCGCCTACCAGCCGCCGCGCGTGCAGGACCTCATCCCGCGCGGGCCGATGCCATAATGCTGCCCGCGAGCCGCCTCATGATGGTCTTCATGGCGGGCAGCGTCGGCACGCTGGCAGGCCTGCGGCTGTGGGCCGGTGTGGTGGCACCCGAGATCCCCCCCGAGCGGCTCCGTGCCGTCGCGCGCGTCTTCACCGACCTGGCCGACGCGATCGACGGCGGCGACGAGCCCAAGCGCGGGCTGGCCTACCGAGCCGACCAGGCCGCCGCGTCGGTGACCAGGAACAGCGCAGGGCAGGGCGTCGACTCCTTCGCGGCCGTCTACGACGGCCGCCTGCGCCCGCTTCCCGCCGCGTTCGTGGCCGACCTGCGTGTCATCGCGGTGGTGTGCGAGGCATACGCCCGCCTGGTGGACGACGTGCGCCGCCGCTTCGCCGAGGTAGAGAACGAGTTGCTGCAGCTGGTCTGGATGGTGATGTTCCAGCCGGTGACCACCTGGCTGTACGTCGTGGCCGCCGCGCGGATCGTGAAGCTGGTCAGGACCGCGAGGCTGCTCAAGGCGCTGTTCGGAGCGAACGCCGCGCGGATCTTCAGTGCGGGTTTCCCCGCCTACGCGCTCACCACCCTGGTCTACGCGACTGTCGACGGCATCGCCTACGCGGGTGGCTCGGTCGGCATCAAGGCGATGGTCAACCTCGCTCACGACCAGCCGGTCGGCTCGGCCAAGGAGAACGCCCAGGACTTCATGCGGATGTGGGCCGCCAACACCGGCTACGTCCTCGCGTACGACGCGGCCAAGTTCCCCTCGCGCAACCTCTCCCCGACCAGGGGAGGTGAGCTCGTGGCCAGGCTTTTCGGCTCAGGGTTCGGTTACACCCCCGTCTACAACGCGACAGGAGAGCGGGAGGAGGGCGTGGCGACCACCCCCGAGGAGTGGGCGGGCAAGCTCGAAGGGCACGGCCTGCGCTCGCTGATCTTCCCTCCGGGCTGGCTGCCCGGCCGGTAGCGCCGCCGTCAGTACGGCCGGTAGGGACCGCCGCGCTCCAGCGAGGCGATTCCGGGATGGTGGGCCAGATCGCCGTAGCGCTTGTAGGTGTAGAGGACGCCGGCCATGATGTTGTCCACCGGCTCCAGGATCTGCTTGTGTCCGGGCAAGCTGTGGCTGTTGAAGGTAGGCGGGATCGTCTGCATGAGGCCCTGGGACGGGACGCCGTTCTTGGCGTTGATGTCCCAGTTGTTGATCGCGCTGGGGTTACCGCCGGACTCGTGATAGATGATCGTCCAGATGCGCTGGATGTCCTTGGGGTCGTTCGGATCGAGATCGCTGACGTCGATGCCGCGCCTCTTCATCTCGGCGGCCTGCTCGGGTGACGTGATGATCTGCAGCGCTGTCTTGATCCACTCGACGATCTTCTCCTTGGGCTGGGGAACGGTGCCCCCGCTGGAGACGCCGCCGCCGCCCCCACCGCCGCCCCCACCGCCGCCGACGGTGCCTGCGCCGTTCCCCCCGCCGCCCCCGCCACCGCTCGTGGTGCCACCCGCCAGCTGCGTCTGCTTGCTGAGGTCCGTGGGCAGCCACGAGGTCTTGTGGTCGTTGCCGGGGACGAAGTCACGCTCCAAGGGGTTCTTGATGTCGTGGAAGGTCGACTTCCTCTCCTTCAGTGCGAGGGTGAGGGCAGTCCTGGCGTCGTTGACGGCGGAGTTCGCCTTCTTGACCGAGCGATTGGCGGCGGCGACAGCCTTGTCACCCATCCTCTTCAGCTCGTCGGCGGCTCCGTCGGGCTGGTCGGGGTTCAGTTTCCTCCAGTCGGCCTGGTACTTGGTCGCCCGCGTGATGAGGTCCTCGCGGAGCCGGCGGACCTCGCTCTCGGCGGCCTCCATGCTGTCTGCCGCCGTGTCCAGTGCGACGGCGCAGCCGCCCAGAGCGTCATGGAGGTCCTCGGCCGCCCTCCCGAAGCCCTGCATGTAGTTCTGGAACGACTCCGCCGAGCCGCCGTGCCAGGTCTTTCCCACGTCGATGACGGCTCTGCCGAGCTTGGCGCTCTCCTCCTGGACGGAACCCGCGATCGTCCGCCACATCGTGGCCATCGAGCGCATGGCCTTGGGATCGCAGGTCACCTTGTAGACCAGCTTGTCGAGTTCCTCCACGCCGGGCAGGCTCATGGGCGATCCGCCTCCCGGATGTTGCTCTGCACCTTGTCGAGCGCCCGTTCGACGCCTCTCAGCCGTTCCCTGCCGTCCTGAAGATCTGTGCCCAGGATGTCGCGCCAGATTTTCTGGACGTCCGAGGCGAGGTCGTGGGAGTGGTCGAGCCTGCCGAAGATGGACGACTCGACGTCCTTCGGGGGCGCGGGCGTCTTGCCGAGAAGCATGTCGGCGGGGACGAGCCTCTTGGCCGCGTCCGCCGCCGCGTCCGCGCAGTCGTCCAGAGCTTTGAAGTGGACATCCAGAACCGCCACCGGCCGAGCCTCCCGAGAGGGACGAAACAGAACATGATCGAGCATAGCGGCGCGATAGTTCCGTGACAGGAGCTCGGCGAAGCCGTTGGTCGAGGTCGTGCCCGCCGAGCCACCCGTCAGGGCAGGTAGGCGGTCTGTGTCAGTCTCGCGCCCAGCCTCCTGTCGACGTAGTAGCCGCGGCCCACCGGCAACGGCTGCGGGCGGATGTTACCGAAGACGAAGCCTTCGTCCTTGTTTCCCGACATGACCAGCGCCGGGCTGGCCATGTCCTTGATCTTGGTGATGATCGGGTCGAACATCGCCCTGCCGACGCCGCCCATCTGACGCGACATGATCAGGTGCAGGCCGATGTCGCGCGCCTGCGGAAGTAGGTCGGCCAGCGGCAGCAGCGGGTTGCTCGAGGTGGCGACCAGGTCGTAGTCGTCGACCACGATGTAGAGGTCCGACCCCTGCCACCAGCTGCGCGACCGGAGCTGCTCCGGCGTCAGGTCCGCCGGCGGCAGCCGCTTCATCAGCGCCGCACGGGCATCGTTGATCAGTTCGGCGGCCGCGGTGCTGGAGGCCGCGTAGCCGATCCTGTGCTCGGTCGCCGCCGAGTCGAGCAGCGACCTGCGGTAGTCGATCACGATCATCATGGCGTCGCGCGGCGTCTGCCTGGCCACCACGCCCTCGGCGATGAGGCGCAGCAGGTTCGACTTGCCGCTCTCGGTGTCGCCCACGACGATGAAGTGCGGGTCGGACTCCAGGTCGAGCAGCACGGGTGAGAGCGTGGCCTCGTCGATGCCGATCGGGATGATCTTCCTGCCGGTCTCCTCGACCCCTGGCAGCATCTCCGCCGGCAGCACGGCCGGCAGCAGCCGCACACCGGGCGCGTGCGGGCCCTGCCAGGCCTCCCTGACCGTCTGGATGAGCGCGCGCAGGCCCACCGCCGCGTCCTCGGCGTTCTGGACGTTGTCGATTCTGGGCAGCGCCGAGAGGAAGTGCAGGCCCTCCTTGGTGAGCCCACGTCCTGGCGACCCCTCGGGTACGGCCAGCGCCGACTTGCGGTTGATCTCCGACTCGTAGGCGTCACCCAGCTTGAGCTCGATCCTGGTGCCGAACAGGTCGCGGATGGCGGGCCTGAACTCCGACCACTTGTTGGTGGAGGCCACCACGTGGATGCCGTAGCCGAGTCCACGCGCGGCCAGGTCCGTGATCGTCGGTTCGAGGGTGTCGAACTCCTGCCTGATGGTCAGCCAGCCGTCGATGACGAGGAAGATGTCGCCCCAGCCGTCGCCCTCGATCTCTCCGCTGGCCCGTCGCGCGCGGTACGAGACGATCGAGTCGATGCCCTGTTCACTGAACATGCGCTCACGCTGTTGCAGGATGCCTGCCACTTCGGCGACCGTACGGCGGACGCGGTCGCCGTCCAGACGGCTGGCCACGCCGCCGACGTGCGGGAGCCCGTCGAGAGCCGCCAGTGACCCGCCGCCGAAGTCGAGGCAGTAGAACTGCACCTCCCGAGGGGTGTGGGTGAGAGCCATGCTGGCCACGAGCGCCCTGAGCACGGTGCTCTTGCCGCTCTGGGTGCCTCCTGCCACGCCGACATGGCCGGAAGCCCCGGAGAGGTCCAGCCAGAACGGGTCGCGCCGCTGCTCGAAGGGCTTGTCGATGATGCCGATGACGGCGTGCAGCTTGCCGCGTCCCTGCCAGCCAGTGGTCGTCAGACCGAACTCGGGCGTGACCGAGAGCGGCGGCAGCAGCTGTGACATCGTGGGGGGCAGGCCGAGCGGCGGCAGCCAGATCCGGTGCGCGGCGGGGCCACGGTCGCGCAGCCGGTTCACCATGATGTCCAGCAGGCTGGTCTGCGGAGTCTTGTCGTCCACCGGCGCCAGTTCCTTGGCCGGCTTCTCCACGACGGGGATGGGGGCGAAGGCGGGGCCGTACTCCACGACCTCGCGGACGAGGCCCCCGCTCGTGGCGGCGGCCTTGTAGGGATCGGGCTGGTAGGGGCCCGAGACATAGGCCGCCTTGAACCGCGTCATCCCGGTGGTGTCGAACTTCAGGTAGCCGTTGCCTGGCGCGGACGGCAGCTCGTAGGCGTCGGCGACGCCGAGGACGACCCGGCTCTCCATGGCGGAGAACGTGCGCAGGCCGATCCGGTAGGACAGGTGCGTGTCCAGACCGCGCAGCCGTCCCTCTTCCAGGCGCTGGGAGGCGAGCAGCAGGTGCACGCCGAGCGAACGGCCGAGCCTTCCGATCATCACGAACAGATCGATGAACTCGGGCTTGGCCGACAGGAGCTCGCTGAACTCGTCGAGCACGACGAAGAGCGTGGGCATGGGGGCCAGGTCCGCGCCTTGCTCCCTCGCCCGCTCGTAGTCACGCAGTGACGCGAAGTTGCCCGCTGAGCGCAGCAGCTCCTGGCGGCGGACCATCTCGCCGTGCAACGCGTCGTGCATGCGGTCGACCAGCGGCAGCTCGTCCTCGAGGTTGGTGATGACGGCCGAGACGTGCGACAGGGACTCCAGGCCGAGGAAGGTCGCGCCGCCCTTGAAGTCGACCAGCACGAAGTTGAGGATCTCCGAGGAGTGCGTCACGGCGAGACCGAGCACCAGCGTGCGCAGCAACTCGCTCTTGCCCGAACCGGTGGCGCCGATGACCAGGCCGTGCGGGCCCATGCCGCCCTGCGCCGACTCCTTGATGTCGAGCTCGACCATGCGCCCGTCGGCACCGAGTCCGATCGGCACCCTGAGTCTGTTGCGGCCCGCGCGAGGCCGCCAGGTCTGCTCGGTGTCCAGGTTGGTCGGGTCGCCGACGCCGAGCAGGTCCGTCAGCGTGGTGTTGACCGACAGCACGTCCTGCGTCTCCCCGCCTCCGGAGGCGGTGGACAGCCGCAGCGGCGCCAGCTGCCTGGCCAGCCCCTCCGTCATCAGGTAGTCCAGCCGGTCGGGGTCGCCGAGGCGGGTGCTGGTCGGCTTGCCGGTGTGGTCCAGCTTGATCATGTGGAAGCCGTCGCGCTGGATGTCCAGCCGCAGCATCGCCTTCTCCTCCACCAGCCCCGCCGCCTCGGACAGGTCGAGCACGGTGACGCCCTGGATGGTGTCCATGCCGAGCTGGGAGTCATGCGGCACGTAGCCGCCGTCCACGACCACCACGTGGTACGGCAGCGCGTCGGCGGGCGCGCCCGGCTTGAACCTGGCCCGCTCCTTCAGCTCGGTGCCGACCAGCCGGTCGAGCTCGCCGAGGTTCTCGGACATCAGCCGCACCTGGCCGGCCAGGTCGTTCTGCTCGGGATGCAGGGCATGCGGAAGCCACTTGACCCAGTCCCACTGCGGCATCGACTCCTTGCCCGCGCAGACGAGGATGCGCAGGTCGTCCGGAGAGTGGAAGACGACCATCTGCGCGATCATCGCTCTGACCAGGTCGCGCACGGCTTGGCGGTCGCCTGACAGCTTGATGCGGGCGAAGGAGCCCAGCGCCACGGAGACGGGCAGCTCGGAGACCGTGGCGTGGGCGCCGATGAACCTGCGCAGCGCGCCGGCCGTCAGCGCGTCGAGGTCCTCGACGGGCTTGGAGTCCGGCGGGATGAGCTGGATCGCCAGTTTCTGCACGCCGGTGCCGAGCCGTACGGTGCCGAAGTCGGGGTCGCGCGGCCGGCGCTCCCACAGACGCGAGCCCATCGCGATCCACCAGAGCGAGTCGGGGGATGGCCCGCTCCATTCCAGGGCCTCGCGTTGCTGCTTGGCGGCCTTGCGCGCCTTCCTGCGCACCTGCGCCAGGTAGCGGAAGTAGTCGCGGCGCAGCCCGTTGAGCCGCTGCTTGCGCTCGCCCGACTGCCTGCCCAACTGGCCGAGGGTCATGCCCATCATCGAGAAGGCGAACAGTCCGCTGGCCACGTACATCAGCGGGTTGGAGTTGCCGCCGGCGGTGAACATCAGGCCCATCGCCGCGCCTCCCGCGACCATCGGCAGGAAGGTCAGCACTCCCATGAAGCCCTGGCCTTGGACTTCGGGGATCTCAGGCGGGGATTCGAGCAGGACCTCGCCACGAGGTGGCTTGGGGCTGGGACGGCGCTCGGGCCGTCGCACAATCACGATGCTCACGCGGTAATTTCTTACCATCAATGCGGGTCTTTCCGCTTGCCCGATATGTTTCCTTCTGTGAAGTCGCTTGCTCAGGGACCACCCCTTCAAGGCCCGATGCAGCAGGGCGCTCTGGCACAGGTCCCCGCTCCGATCCCGGCGCTGTGCCACGTCACTGTCGTGGGACCACGGAAGAGAGCCGACCTGGCGTTGCCCGCGGACATCCCGCTGCCGCACGTCCTGCCGAGTCTGCTGCGCGCGATGGACGAGGTGGGCGGCGAGGCCGCGTCGGGACCTGGCTGGGTGCTGCAACGGCTCGGCGGTGCGCCGTTCGACCTCGGCAAGAGTCTCGGCGCGCTGGGCGTGCTCGACGGGGAGGTGCTCTATCTCAGGCCGCGCGAAGTGGCGCTGCCTCCCGCGCTCTACGACGACGTGGCCGACGTGGTCGCCGGCGGCGTCAAGGGCAGCTCGGGCAAGTGGACGTCCGACCACACGCGGCTGGCGGGCACCACGTCGGCGTGCGCGCTGCTGGTCATGGGCGCGCTGGCGCTGTACCTGGCGGGCCCGCCGTGGACGATCAGGGCGATCGTGGCGGGCGTGCTGGCCCTGCTGCTCGTGGTGACCGGCGCGATCATGTCGAGGGCGGTCGGCGACTCGTCGGTGGGCGCGGCCATCGGGTGGGCGGCGCTGCCGTACGGCTTCCTCGCGGGTCTGCTGGCGCCGGGAGGCGGCTTCGGCGCGCCCCACCTGCTGGCCGCCTTCGCCTGCACGGCGCTGGTGGCCACGTTCGGCGGCACGCTGACCTCCGACGGGGTGGCGGGCTTTCTCGGTACGGCGATCGCCTCGATGGCCGGGTCGATAGGCGCGGCGATCGTCATGATCTGGGGAATCTCGGGGGCCGGCGTCGCCGCGATGACGGCCACCGTGCTGCTGGCCTTCACCCCGTTGATCCCCACGCTCGCCTTCAGGATCGCGAAGCTGCCCCTGCCCTCCATGCCGACCACGGCTGACGAACTGCGCACCGACAACCAGCGTCTGGACGCGGCCGAGGTCAAGGAGCGCACGGTCAAGGCGCAGTCCTACGTGACGGGCCTGATCGCGGGGGTCTGCCTGGTGGTGGCCGGCGCGCAGCTGCTGCTGGTGCTGGAGGGCGGCCTGACCGCCCGGATCATGCTCGTGGTGCTCTCGCTGACACTGATCATGAGGGCCAGGGTCTTCCACGCGCTCGGTCAGCGGATCTGGCTGCTGGTGGTCAGTCTGGCCGCGCTGGCCGCTCTGGCGCTGTCGCTGGCGGTAGGCATGGGCGACATCGCGGCCGTCGCCGTGGGCGTGGCGCTGCTGTGGGTGGCGCTGGGCGCTGCGGGCCTGGGCATCTGGCTGCCCACGGGCAAGCCCTCGCCGTTCTGGGGCCGCGCCGGCGACATCGTCGACCTGGTGTTCATCGCCGCGCTGTTCCCGCTCGCGCTGGGCGTGCTCGACGTGTACGCGTGGGTGCGCGGCCTGTCGGGCTGAGCCCGGCTACCAGTCGTCCCTCCTGCTCAGTCTGTCGACCGTGCTGTAGGCGCGGTCGACAGACTGGCCGAACGTGTCGTGGATGTCCTGCAACCGGCGCTGGAGCGCTGCGAGGTCGAACGGCTCGCGGGTCGCCTCGCCGCTCAGCGCATGGGAGAGGAGCTCCTCGCCCTGGCGCTGGGCGTCCTGCTGGGCCGCGCGCACGGCCTCGACGAGTTCCTCGGCCAGTTCCTCGCTGCCCATGCGCATCGCGCGAGGGTCGAGCCTGACCGAGTCGAGCATGCCACCGTGGTCGGTCCTGGCGACGACCAGCCCGCTACGGCTCTCGCCCGTGCCCGTGACCGAGGTGATCTCCTGCGACATCTCCTCGAGCCTGCGTACCGACTCCTCACTCTCTCGGGCCATGCGCTCGAAGTTGGCAGGGTCGAAGAAGGACATCGCCTGGGTCTCCTTTCGGGCTGGTGATCCACCATGCACTCAAGGAGGCCACAGTTAACCGCGAAGGAATGATCCGGGTCGGATCGGTGAAGCATCCAAGAACTCCCGCGATCTTGCTATTTGTCAGATTTAGGGTGCTTCCATGGCACAAGATCGACATGTGGTGTCCAAAGGGATCGACCACCTCGCCTGGCGCGTGGGCGAGGAGGTCCGCCCCATGTTCACCCTGCCACGCGACGCGCTCTTCCAGGCCACCGAGATCGCCGGTCCCGGCTTCGGCGTCCTCGGTGAGGCCCTGCTCGGTGACACCTACCGGGAGGTGCAGCAGATGGCTCAGGCCTTCCTGCACGACGGTGACGAGTGCGCGCGCGGCTGGCAGGACGCCCTGAGGACCTGCGCCCACAACTGGCGGCTGGCCGAGGATGCCAACATGGTCAAGTACCAGTAGGGCGGCGACCATGGTCACCTCGTCCGACCCGCACCGCGTCTGGCTCGATGTGCTGAAGTCGTCCCAGAGCAGTCCCGCACCGCCCAACAGGCCCATGCCCACCCCCGACCGCTACGCCAGGACGCTCAGGCCGGTGTCCGGGGCCAGAGCCCCCATGATGAACGTCGCGCCTCCCGCGCCCTCCGGAGGTCCGCCCCCCGCTCTCGGCGCGTTGCGCGCGGCGGCGCGCATGTCGATGTTCCTCGTGGCCACCTCCACTCTCGCCGCCGTGGCGGTCGTGAACGCGCCGGGCATCGCGCAGGCCGCGACCAACTGGGACATCGGACTGGCCGCGCCCCTCGACGACGGCGTGAAGATGGGCCTGCCCAACGTCCGCGACGAGTCGAGGGAGGTGTGGAAGGCGCTCGACCAGGAGGCGTTCGAGGTGGCTGTGGGCCTGCTGTCCAGGGAGATCGGCAAGTTGCGCCGCTCCTTCACCGTCATCGCCGGCGCCGTGGACGAGATCGGCAGCATCACCAGGGCGTACTGGATCGCGATGGGCACCCTGGCGATGGCCGTGCTGGCCACGCTCACGGTGATCAAGCTGGCCAAGCTCATGCCGCACACACGCGTGCTGGCGGTGCTCCAGGAGGCGATGCTCGGCAAGCTGGCCCTGGGAACCACGGCGGGGACGCTCGGCCTGCTCTCGACGTTCCTGAGCTTCTCCGGCACCAAGATGGCGAACGAGGCGAAGAAGTGGCACCAGCTCCAGTACGTGACGCCCACCGGGGCGCTGAAGATCGACTTCAAGAACGCGGCCATCAAGACCGCGGGCCTGCCGTCCTACCACAAGGCCGACAGGTCCGACCGGTTGCCGCCCGGCAGCGAGAGCTTCCAGTGGGTGGGGCCGAAGAAGGAGCTTCCCGAACTGCCGTGATTGCGGAGTAAACCGACAACCCGCTACGTTGCTGGTCGTTTGCCCCTCCAGGACGGAGTAGCTGGTGCAGGAGTTCGGGGACTTCGCGAATCTCGATATCGACAAGCTTCTCAAGACCGCGGACGAGCAGTTCGCCCGCGTCGAGGAGATGCAGGCGACCATGGCCGCACTCGTGGGGCGCGCCCAGGACGAGGACGGCCTGGTCAGCGCCGCCTACTCGAGCGGGGGGCTGAGCGAGCTCGAGCTGCACCCCAAGGCCATGCGGCTGAGCTCGGGGGAACTGGCCGAGAAGGTCAAGGCCGTCGTCCAGGACGCCGCCGCCGACCTGCAGCGACAGGTCAACGAGACGATGGGGGACGTGTTCGGGGAGGAGGACAACCCGATGAAGTTCGTCAACGACCCCGAGGCCGCGCTCGAGCAGGTGAAGAACGCCGAGGCTGCCTACAACAGGACCTTCGAGGACGTGATGGGCGAGCTCGACAAGATCCGCCGTCGCCTCGACCTCTGAGCCTCCGTCCGCCGGTTGGCCCTGGGCCTGCCGGCGGACACGGCACGAGCCTGACGCCCGGCGTCAGGCTCGTGCTCGTCGCCATGACAGTCGGCGACCTTCGTCGGCATGCCGGTGAGGGCTCAGGCCTGCCCTGTGCTCCCCGCCTGCCCCGTGCTCCCCGCCTGCTCCTTCGCGGCCTTCTCCTGCGCCGCCGCCGCCACCTTGCCCGCGTTCTCCTCCCAGTTGGCCTTCGCCTGCTGGAAGGTCGGCTTACCGCCCTCGGGGTTGGTCACCTTGCCCGAGAGACCGACTCCCTGGACCAGGTTCCAACTGGCGCCCAGCAGGAAGATCCCGGCGGCGGCGCCTGCGGTGATCTTGTTACTCGCGAGCGCTTTCACGACTACGCTCAGCACCTTGCGTGAGGCCGTCTCGGTGAGGAGCTGGTGCATCGCCAGGGTATGCGGCCCGATGAGCCCTGCCGCCAGCCTTGTCGCCACCACCGCGGCGGCCAGCTTCATCATCGTCAGCCCCACAGTGAGCGCCATGGTGGCCCCGGCCCACGCGAGGGTCTGCGTGTTCCGGCACACATCACCCGCGCTCTGCTTGATCCGTAGATCCGTCTCCACATCGGCGCGGAGATCCGCGCAGCTCTTCTTGAAAGCCTCCGCGTCCTCCGAGGTCCACCCCTCGGGCGCCGGACGCTCTTCTGCTCTCTTCAGCGCCGCAATGGCCGTGGTCAGGTGCTGGGCCGCTTCGTCCCACTTGTCGCCTAGCTCGCCCTGCGCTTCCGGGCTGCAGGTCA
Organism: Nonomuraea roseola; assembly: GCF_039535395.1. Taxonomy (NCBI): domain Bacteria; kingdom Bacillati; phylum Actinomycetota; class Actinomycetes; order Streptosporangiales; family Streptosporangiaceae; genus Nonomuraea; species Nonomuraea roseola. The sequence goes on along the minus strand of NZ_BAAAXC010000015.1, from coordinate 1,568,575 downwards.
GCGTGGCCAGGGCCAGCGGGATGAGGAAGGGCGTTCTGCCGATCATCACGACGGCGGCCTTGGTGCTGGTGGCCACACCCACGGCGTACATGGACAAACCGATCATTTGCTGGCCCCTCCCTTGTACGTGCTCGCGTCGTCAGCGGCGTCCCAGACCTCCACGGTGGTCTTCAGCGCGGTGTCCCAGCGGTCGAGAAGGGCCTTGCCCTCCTTCAGGTAGGAGGAGGCCGCGTCGCGGGCGCTGTTGTGGCCGAGCGTCATCGGCACGCCCGAGACGCCGAAGACCGTGGGGCCCACGTGGTTCTCGTCCACCGCCTTCAACGCGTCGCGTATCGCGGGCGCGACCTCATTGACGACGATGGAAGCCGCGGACTTGACGGCGCTCTTGGCGATGTCCTTGGTCTTGCCGTCACTCTTGCCGCCGTCGCCCTTGCCATCGCCCTTGTTCTGGTCCCCGCTCCCGTTGCCGGAGCCGCCGCCGGTCGGGAGGCCGCTGCCGCCACCGGGCGAACCGCCACCGCCCGTGGGCGAACCGCCTCCGCCCGTGGGGGAGCCGCCACCGCCCGTCGGCAGGCCGCCGCCACCGGTGGGAACCTCGGGGGTCGTGCCGTCACCGCCGGGGGGCGAGTCGCCTCCGGGGGTTCCAGACCCGTCACCTGACCCGTCAGGGGGTGTCGTCGCATCGGGGTCCTTGCCTTCGGGGTCTTTGCCTTCGGGGTCTTTGCCGTCGGGGTCTTTGCCGTCGGGGTCTTTGCCGTCGGGGTCTTTGCCGTCCGGGTCCTTGCCCTCGGGGTCCTTGCCTTCGGGGTCTTTGCCGTCCGGGTCTTTGCCTTCGGGGTCTTTGCCGTCCGGGTCTTTGCCGTCCGGGTCTTTGCCGTCCGGGTCTTTGCCGTCGGGGTCCTTGCCGTCCGGATCCTTGCCTTCGGGGTCCTTGCCGTTGCCGTTGCCGTTGCCGGAGTCGTCGGCTGGAGGCGGTGAGCTGCCGTCTCCGTTCTGGCCCGGCACCTCGCCCGGCTGCTGGTCCGAGCCGCCGTCGCCCTGCCCGCTCTGGTCGCCGCCGTTCTGCCCGTTGCCGTCCCCAGCCTCGCCCTGGTCGTTGCCCTGACCGTCGTTCGGACTGTCCTGGCCGGTCTGCGGGTCGTCGATGTCACGCAGACCGCCCTCCAGGTCGGCGGGGTCGGCGTCGCCGCTGCCCTCGGCGAGTTCGGCGATGTCAGGGTTGTCCTCCCCGTTCACGCCCTCGCCGGACGGCGGGTCGGACTCCTTTCCGGCGTCGGGCGCCTCCCACCCGGGATCCCCCTCAGCTGCCTCGGGCGCGACGAATCCCGGCTCGGTGTCGCCGGGTTCGGCTGAGCTCTCGGGATCGACGGACGAGAGCCGGGTCTCGTCCGGTCCGGAGCCCGCGGATCCGTCGCCGTCCGCAGTGACCTCCGTCGATCCGGTGCCCGAGGTCGGTCCGGTGAACGCGGTGTCGGCCGGCCCGCCGTCCCGCGGACCGTCGACTCCGGCGGAGTCGGACGCAGACGCGAACGCCGGTTCGCCCGCCGCCTGGGTGGGGAAGGGTACGAAGCCGCCCCCGCCGCGTGACGCGTCGTCGATGTCATGCAGGCGACCCGAATCGGATGTCAGCCCCCAGTTGAGGAGGCTGTCCATGCTCCGCTGTTCGCTCACCCGGCCTCCGTTTCCCAGGGCTCTCAGTGATCCGCAACAGTAGCTCAAACAGGGGCATGTGGGACTGGTGCGGGGGAAATCACCCTTTCCGTTGACATGAAATCGACAGGGCAGGTCAACCATTGCCAATTCAACTACCTGCGGGTTTCCCTCCGCGTCGTCCTGGCGTTATTGATCTGTGATGTACATGCTTGTTAGTTATGTTGCCAGAAGGGGTCTGTGTGCCCTTTGATGTTGGATGCGGTGATCGCTCCCACTAGGCGGCGCATGGGCCGTGACGGGGGTGGCGCTGCTCATGCAGCGAGCCACATGGCGCAGGAGGTACCGATGGCTGAAATCAACTTCTTCCAGGCAAGCCCGGACCAGCTCAAGGAAGCCATGCTTCGAGTGGTGCACGCGGCTGAACAGGCCGAGGGCCTGCGTACGGCCGTCCAGCAGACGGCGCAGTACCTGGACTGGGGAGGCCCGGCGGCCAAGTCCTTCGCCCGCGCCATGCTCGGGTGGGACGACAACATGCTCCGTGTTGTCACCGACCTGCGGGGCGTGGCCGAGACGATGGGCGCCAACGCGAAGGTCTACAAGGCCGTCGACGACGAACACGAGGCCGCGAGCTTCGTCCAGAACCTCATCAACCGGTAAGCACCGAAGACCTGAGTAGGAGACCCCTATGGCATTCCCCAGCGACGACGTCAAGATGTCGTTCGACGATCGCGTCAGGGTCAACTTCAGCAGTATGGAGAACGCCACCGGCGACCTCAGCAGGATCCTCTCCCAGTTCGACACGATCACCGACGAACTCATGAAGGATCTCAGGATCATCCTGGGGGACTCGGACGGTGCTGACGGGCCCGAGAAGGACGCCTGGGGCGGTGGAGCGAAGACCTTCTTCGAAGAGAAGAAGCGCAAGTGGGACGCCGAGGCCGCGATCATGCGCCAGGAGCTGGCAGCCGCCGGTATCCACGTCAACACCGCGAACGACAACTACCAGGCCGCCGAGCGGGCCAATGTCAAGATGTGGCTCCAGAGCTAGACGAGTCGGCCCACCGGTCACTGTGACTCGCGGTGGCCGGCTTCGTCGTCGTGACTGCGGAAGGGTGTCATGGCAGAACCAGGCGATGAGCGATGGCCGGGACTCGATGGTGACCAGAACACCGTCGAGTTCAGCGTCAGCAGGATGCGCGCGATCGCCAGAGAGATGCGCCGCACCCTCGACGTGATGAACGGCAGGGGTATGGGCGGCCCTGCCATCCCCGGCGAGAGATTCATGACCGGTGCGCTCGAGAGCGTTCAGGGTCACGCGAGGATCTCCGAGGACGACGTCGGCCGGTGGCCTTCAGCACTGGCGTTCGCGCACACGGTCGGCTCGACAGGGCCGGACCCCGAAGCGAGCTGCGGCGGCAAGGCCGGCGGTCTCGAAGCGGTCTACTCGAAGTTCGTCTCGACGTTCGAGGCGGTCATCCAGTCACTGGAGGACCACGCGGTCGAGTACGAGAAGACCAACGTGTACAACGGCGGCTGACGCCGCCAGGGGAAGGTCAGCGTGGCTCGCGAGTCGAACACCTACCAGATCAAGGCCGGTGCCGTACCTGACGCCGGCGCGGTCACAGCGTCCGCCGAGCAGATCAAGAAGTGGCTGAACGACACCAACCCGGCGGCCATCGTGCAGGCGGCCGACGCGTACTCCAGCGCCGCCTCGATGATCAAGCTGGCCCGTGACTCGCTGCTCACCGCGGCGACGGGGTTGAGCGAGATGTGGGGCGGGCCGACGGCCGCGCTGTTCCAGAAGAGCCTGAAGAAGCTCGACCACACGGGCCTCGAACTGGTCACCAAGATGGAACAGATGGCGAAGGCGCTCGACGCCTACGGGGCCACGCACCTTCCCGCCGCCATCGAGAAGGTCGAGGTCATCAACCCGGTCACCCAGACCTTCCCCTCGCCGAGCCCCGGGCTCAAGCCGACGATCGGCACCTCCCCGACAATCGGCGCCTCGCCGGGCTCAGGATCATCCGGCGCCGCGCCGACGCCCGGTCTCACCGCCCCGCCGATCAACCTGGGCGAGGATCCGATCACCGCCAATTTCAGGGTCAAGCAGGACCAGCGCGCCCAGCAGATCCTGCAGGACCTCAACAAGCAGATCCTCGACCTCTACCAGTCCGGGGTGCCCGACGACATCTCCTACGACCTGGAGATCCCGGCCCCTCCGAGCGGCGCGGACTACCGGCGGACGAGCGTGTCGTTCGAGGACCGTTCCTCGTCCTCGTCGAGGAACGGTTCCTTCGAGACCCCCTCCTTCAGGACCGACGACTACTCTCCCGGTTCGGGCGGATCCAACGGTTCCGGCGGAGGTCCTTCAGGCGACGTCGGTCCTGGCGGAACGGCCCCCGGAGGAGGTCCAGGAGGCGGCGATACGACGCCGCCCCAGAACCCGGACAGGCCCGGCACGAACCCCGGACCGGGCAGCCCCGGCGACACCGATCCGAACTCTCCTGGCGCCGGCGGCGGAAACGACACCGGCGCAGGGACCGGCGACGGCACGGGGAACGGCACGGGCGCGGGTCCGGGCGGCAGCAACGGGAGCGGCACCGGCACCGGCACCGGTAAGGACGGCACCACGCCGCCGGTGATCGGCCACAACGATCCGGGGCAGACGGAGACGGCCACCTACAACCCGACCCAGACCACGAGCCCCACTCCGCAGACCTCGACGCCGTTCAGCCACGTGCCGCCCACCGCACCGCAGACGATCTCGACCCCGCCCGCGACGCCCAACACCTTCGTGACCCCCACGAACGGAACGACAGGCGTTCCCTCGGTGCTGGGTGCCCCTGGCCAGCTCGCGGGTCAGGGAGCGCTGACCTCGGCGGCCTCCCGTGGCGCGTTCGGCTCCGGCATGCCGCTCCTGCCGATGGGCGGCATGGGAGCCATCGGCGGGGAGGCGAACGAGGACTCTGGCCGCACCACGGCCCTGCGGGAGGACTCCAACCCGTGGGCCCCGCCGCACGACGTGACGAATCCCTATCTCGGCCTGCGGGATGAGGCATGAGCGCTTCCGGTACCTCGGGTGACCCGCTGTCCGGCCTGTCTGGTCTGTCTGGGCTGTCCGGACTGTCCTCGAGCGGCAGGGCGCCGTCCTCTGGCTTCTCCTACGCCGACGGCCAGATCGAACCGACCTCGCGCACCCTCGATGGGGATCAGGATCTCGCAGGCAGGTTCGCGGCGAGGACCGGCGACATCGACGTGCCGTGGCCGGGCTTCGGCGTCATGTGCTCGTCCATGAACGACGCGCACAAGAGATGCCGCGACCAGGAGGTCACGAGCCTCATGGCGTTCCGCGACGTGCTGGAGTCATGGCGGACGGCGCTGAAGCTGGCTGACGCCAACTACTACGAAGCGGACGAAGCGGGCAAGGGCAAGGGCGACGGCAGCCCAGGCGGCGGGACCGGCGGCCTCGGCGGCCTCGGCGATCTGGGCAACATCGGCCCAGGTGGGCTCGGCGGGCTGGGCAATCTCGGTGGATCCTCCTTCGATCCCAACCTGGGCAACCTTGGTCTGAAGAATCCTGGAGGAGGGTCGGGGGCCGACCTGCCCATCAACACGCCCAACGTGCCGGACATGAACGATCCGAATCACAGGTACCCCGACCTGACCACCCCGGATCTCAAGAGTCCGGATCTCAAGACCCCGGATCTCAGGACTCCGGATCTCAGGACTCCGGATCTCAGGACTCCGGATCTGAACAGTCCCGACCTGCGCAGTCCCGATCTGAAGACTCCTGACCTGAACGTCCCGGGCGGGCCCGACGTCAACGCCGGCAACCCCGGCGTGAACATGCCCGACCCTCGGACGAGCCTGGCCGACTACCAGCCGCCGAACGTCCAGACGCCCCAGGTGCCCCAGGTGCGCGTCCCCGAGGTGCCCACCACTACCGGAGACCCCACCGGCTCGTACGGCAGAGCGGGCGGAACCGGCACGGGGTACGGCAGCGGAGGAACGGGCGCCGCGGCCGCAGGGCTGCCCGCCGCCGCTCGCGGAGCAGCAGGAATGAACGGCATGCCGATGATGCCGATGACGCCGATGGCGCCGGGCATGAACGGCGGGGACAACAAGGAGAAGACCGAGGACACCTACGAGCTTCGCGAAGAAGAGGGCACGTGGATGGACGATGACGGCATCGCGCCCCCGACGCTGACCCACGAGGTGTGACAGGTGGCTGACGGTCTCGGAGTGGAGCGGTTCACGTCGGCGGCGAGCCTGGCCTTGGGCGCGGCCATGCTGATGCGGCGTCCGATCGCGTTCGTGATCCCTTTGGCGATCGGCCTGATGCAGGGTCATCCTGACGGGATGAAGGTCGCCACGCAGGCGTGGAAGACGATCGACGCCGGCGGGTTGACCGAGGAGATCAGGGCACTGCGTGACTCGCTGGCCCACTTCGCCAAGGATCTGGACGCGCGTGCCCGCTGGACGGGCCAGGCCCGCGAACAGGTCATGGGACTCCTGAGCGAGATCGACGACCAACTGCTGCAGAACGTCGAGCTCCGCAACGGCACGGGCGGCGGGATGGAGGGCGCCTCGAAGCTCTGGGACAAGCTGTCCTATGTGGCGGGGGCGGTGGCTCTCGGCATGTTCTTCCTCGCGATCTTCATGCGCAGTTCGTGGGCGCTGGGTCCCGTGGGAGGAGCCACGGGAGAGCTGACCGCGACCCCCATCCTGAGCCGGCTCTGGGCCACCATCAAGGCGGCCAAGGGCAAGCTGCTGGTGGCGGCCTTCGCGCTCAGCGGCATCTGGATGGGAATCCAGGCGCTCAGCCAGCAGCAGCAGGCCAAGCTCGAGAGCATGAAGGCGCAGCCGGCCTACGACAGCCTCGGGCTCACCTACCAGAAGAGCACGGGACAGCTCACGCCGAAGATGGTCGGCGACCAGAACAAGAAGCTCGGCAACCTCGGGGGCGTCAAGCTGCCCGACGAGCTCCAGGGGTAACGGCTCTCCGGGCCGTGCGGCGACGGCGCCTCACTCCGGAATGCTGAGGACCTGCCCGACTCTGAGAACCTTGGGGTCGGGACCGATCAGGTCGCGGTTGGCGTCGTAGATCTCCCGCCATCTGGAGCCGTCGCCCCACACCTTCTGGGCGACCTCCCACAGCGAGCCCTCGTTGACTGACCACCGCTCGACGGCCGGTCGTTCCCACGCGGGCAGTTCCTGGGGCAGCTTGGGGGAGTCCAACGGGCGCCAGACCCTGAAGGCGGCCGTGGGTGCGAAGCCCAGGGCCTGCTTCTGCGCGTCGGGCCCGAGCTTGGCCAGCCACGACATCTTGGAGGTGACCAGGTTGCGGGTCGCGACGAAGCCGCCGAAGGCCATGCCCGATTCGCCGACGGCCACCCCGCTCTTGACAAAGCTGGCCGACCAGGAGGCGGCGGCGCCGCCCTGGAAGAGGCCCTTGCCGAAGACGCTCGCCACGGGCACGAACGTGCCTGCCAGCATGGCGCCGGTGGTGACGGCGCCCGCCTGGGAGAACGTCATGGGTGAGAGGTTGAAGACGCTCTCGCCCCTCATCCCCTGCGCCGCCATCTGCGAGCCGAGCACCCCCGCGTAGACCCAGGCGGAGGTCTTGGCGTAGGCGCCGAACCTGGCCGAGGCCAGCTTGGTCATCGCCTCGAAGCTGAACGGGCGCATGGCGGCGGTCTTGAGCATGCCGCCGAGCTTCGGGATGAAGGTCAGCCGTCCGGCCAGCGGCAGCCTGGCCAGCACCCTGCCGACGCTGGCGAACACCGACGCGAGCTTCTGCAGCAACGCGACGGCCTCCATGACGAGCTTGGCGGACCTGAGGTAGGCGAGGTACGCGGCCCAGATGTTGGCGGCCAGCCGGAGTGCGAAGAACAGCGCCGCCCACAGCACCGCCGTCCTGACCAGCTCGATGATGGCCTGCTTGGTCATGTTCGTGGCGTTGAGCACGGCTTCGAGCACTTCGGCGACGCCGAGACAGCTCTGCCTGAGCGCGGCCCTCGCGTGGGGATCGACCACCTTGCCCCACGCCAGGCGGAACTGGTCGGCCGCCGCGCCCTTCCACTCCTGCACGATCTTGGACACCGCCGGGTCGATCGCGTTGTGCAATCGGTCGAGGTCGGCGTCGAGCCGCCGGTGCGCGTCGGCGGCCGCCATGAGGCGCAGCTCGACACGGTCGTCGAACATCAACGGCAGCGCGTTCCACATCGAGCGGAGCGTGCTCAGCAGCGGGCCTCCGTCGAGGAGCGCGCCGGCGTCGAAGTCCCAGCCCCACGAACCGGGATTCCAGTTCCATGTGAGGGGGTTGAGGCTGGCTTCCCTCGTCACCTTGGCGCCGCCCTGACATAGGTGGTCTCGGACTCGCCGAGGGCGAGCGCCACGAACTCCAGTGCGAGCCGCAGGTCCTTGAGGTAGGCGGCGACCGACTCGTAACGCCCAGGATCGCCGCAGTAGGCGGCGGCCACGGACTCGGAGCCCGGAGCCATCCCGAAGTCCTCACGCCTCAGCTCGGCAGGAGCGAAGGCTCGCTCCATCCACGCCACGTCGTCCACCTGGGCAGCGCATGCCCGCATGGCCTTCTTGAGCGAGTCCGGCAGATAGGCGAATCCTTGTGACTCCTGCCCCACTAGCCCTCCTCGTCCCGTTTAGGGGGAGGATAGGAACTCGAGTTAACGGTGGTGAAATATTCGATGTCAGATTTGAGGAGTTGTTGAGCTATGCGGATCCTGCTCGTCGAAGACGACGACAGGTTCGCCGACGCGCTGGTGACCGCGTTACGGCGGCACGGGCACCACGTCGATCGCGCACGCTCGGCGGCGGAGGGGCAGGCCGCACCGCAGGCCGAGCTCGTCCTGCTCGACCTGGGCCTGCCCGACCTGGACGGCGTCGACCTGCTCCGCCGTCTGCGCGCGGACTCCCAGACCGGCATCATCGTGGTGACCGCCAGGGGTGAGGAGTCGCAGCGGGTGCGCGGCCTGCGCGCGGGCGCCGACGACTACATCGTCAAACCTTTCGGGGTCGCCGAGCTGGAGGCGCGCATGGAGGCTGTGATGCGCCGCGTCCGCAGCCACCGCCCCCCTTCCAGGGGTTCCAGCTCCTACGGCCCGCTGGACGTGGACGAGCTCACCCGCACGGTCAGGATGAACGGCGCCGATGTTCGCCTCACCCGCAAGGAGTTCGACCTGCTGAACGCTCTTGTCAGAGCCGACGGCGCGGTGATCGGCAGGGACGGCCTGCTGGCCGAGGTGTGGCACACCACGTGGCAGGGCGGGGCGCGCACCCTGGAGGTGCACATCGCCAGCCTGCGCGCGAAGCTCGGCGACCCCGGCCTGATCGAGACCGTTCGCGGCATGGGCTACCGCATGCGAACGCTCTGACATGCGCCGACGCCTGCTGATCAGTTACATGTCGCTGCTGGCCCTGTCGCTGCTCGTCCTCATCGTGCCGCTGGCGGTCAACCTGGCAGTGCGTGAGACGCACGAGTCGTTCATCGAGCAGCAGGGTGACACGCAGCGCTTCGCCTCGCAGGCGGACCCCGCGCTCGGCCCGGCCAAGAACCAGCGGCTGCGGGCCGAGCTGGTCCGCTACCACGAGCTGTTCGGCATCGGCGCGGCAGTGCTCGACGGCGAGGGGAAGATCGTCGCGGTGGCGCCGCCCAGGCTGTCGCTCGAGGAGGCGAGCCGGCCGATCGAACGGGCGCTGTCGGCCGACCCGTGGCAGCCCGGCACGGTCTGGCCGTGGCAGTCGGCAGACCTGGTGGTCGCGGTGCCGGTGATCCAGGAGGGGGAGGTCGTGGGAGCGGCGCTCACCATCACTCCCACGGGCCCGCTGCGCGCGAGGATCGCCAGGCACTGGGCGGTGCTGTTCGCGGGCTACCTGCTCGCGCTGGCCCTCACCTGGCTGGCGGCCAGGTGGCTGGCCAGGTGGACGCTGCGTCCCGTCCTGGAACTCGACGCCGTCACCCACGACATCACCCAGGGACGGCTGGACGCCCGGATGGCCAGGATGGAAGGGCCGCCCGAGCTCAGACGTCTGGCCCTCTCGTTCAACCTCATGGCCGACACCGTGACCGAACTGCTCGAGCGCCAGCGCGCCTTCGTCTCCGACGCCAGCCACCAGTTGCGCACCCCGCTGGGCGCGCTGCGGCTGCGGGTGGAGAACCTGGCCGACCACCTGCGCGAGAGCGGGCTGCACGAGCATGCCCTCACCGTGGAGGAGAGCGACAGGCTGGCTCGCATCCTGGAGGGCCTGCTGGCGCTGGCCAGGGCGGAACGGCACGACGATCCAGGGTGCGTCGAGGTCGACGCAGAGGAGGTCGTGGACAGCCGTGTGGCGGCATGGGAGGGGCAGGGGGTGGTGCTGCGCCGTACCGGTGGGCTGAAGGCGCCGGTGTGGGCGCTGCCCGACGCGCTGGACCAGATCCTCGACGCGCTGATCGACAACGCGCTGAAGTTCGGGGCCCGTACCGTGACCGTCCACCTCGAGCAGGAGGCGGAGCGGGGAGTGATCCACGTCATGGACGACGGGCCAGGGCTGGCGGAGGAGGAGCTGTCCAGGGCGACGGAGCGGTTCTGGCGGTCGGCCAGGCACCAGAACGTGGACGGCACGGGGCTCGGCCTGTCGATCGTGTCGGTGCTGGTCGCGGCGTCGGGCGGCTCGATCGACCTGCTGGGGCGCGAGCCCACCGGGCTCGACGTCAGGATCGGCTTTCCCTGTAGTAGCGGATGGCACCCTGATGCAGCGGCACAGGATCGGTGACGAAGGCGGACCTGACGGTGAGCCTGCGCGCCTCGGGGTGCGCGCGCTCCAGCGCCTCCCTGTCGCTGAACAGCAGGTTCGTCAGCTCGTAGGCCAGCTCCTCCGGCATGTCGTGCCGCACGATCAGGTAGTCGGCCACCCCGATCGAGCCGCAGGCGGGCAGGCCGTAGGCCGAGGCGGGGATGGTGCGCGGGCTGTAGAACTCGCCGTGCCTGCGACGCATCGGCTCGGCGTGGTCGCGCAGGTCCACCAGGCGGATCAGCCGCCGTCGCGCCAGCTCGCTGACCGTCTGGGTGGGCAGGCCACCGGAGAAGAAGAAGGCGTCGATCGACCCCGCGGTCAGCGCCGACGCCGACGTGGTGAGGTCGAGCCGCTCCACCAGTTCGGGTTCGATCCGCGCCAGGGCGAGCAGCCTCCTGGCGATGATCTCGGTGCCCGAGCCGGCCGCGCCGCAGGAGATTCGCTTACCTCGCAGGCTCGCAAGGGAGACGATGCCCGACCCGGCCCTGACCACCAGGTGCACGTAGTTGTCGTAGAGCCTGGCCAGTGCCCGCACGGGTTGCGGCGAGGGAAAGGGCGGCTCGCCCTGGACGGCCAGAGCGGCCGAGTCGGCCAGCGTGAACGCCAGGTCGGCCCTGCCCTCCGCGACCAGGCGCAGGTTGTCGAGCGAGGCTCCCGTGGCGATCACCCGCGGCCTCAGCCCTGACCTGTCCGCGGAGATCGCCGCGGCCAGGCCCTCGCCGTACTCGAAGTAGACCCCGCCGCGCTGGCCGGTGGCGATCACCAGCGGGGTGGTCCTTCGCGTAGGGGCGCACCCCGCCGCCATCAAGGCGAGCAGGAAGGCCCGCCTGCTACTGACTGACCACAACGGGATTCTTCACCTTGGCAGGATCGAGCACCGGGCCCGGTGGGATGAAGTGGATGAGATGGGCGGGCACCGGGGTGATGTCGCCCGCGTCGTAGCCCAGCTTGCCGACCTGGTCCGGAGAGTGCAGCCGGTACCTGCGGCCCTGGTCGGTGATCAGGTCGTAGGTCTTGACGGCGTTGAGCTGGCCCTCGCCCGGCAGCAGCCCGGCGAGCGCGGCGCTCCCCGGAGGCAGGATCACCTGGCTGTAGTAGTCCTCGGAGCCGAGGACGGCGGGCGTCGGGATGGACATCGTGCCGCCGATCGTCAGCGCCGCCTTCACCGACCCCTTGGCCGCGTCGGAGTACACCGCGCACAGCGGCACGGTCGTGTCCACCGTGATCACCTTGGGCATGGTCAGGGGAAGGCCGCTGGCCAGCAGATTGGCCCGCGAGCGCCTGCTGTTGGCGGTGGCCGCGTCGATCTCGATCGGGACGGCCCTGCGGTTGCCGTACGCCTTCTTGATCTTCGGGTCGTTCAGGAGCAGGTCCGCCTGGGTCGAGCTGACGGCCGCCAGGCCGTCGCCGCGGAGCACGTACCATCTGGGCGGGCCGCCGGCGACGCCGGGCGTGGTGAACACCTGCCCGACGGCCGCCCTCCTGCCGTCCGGCCCCTTCACCTTCCTGCCCAGGTCGGGGATGCTCGGCCCGCGGAAGGGCACGCCCTCGGGGACGGCATTGAGCCAGGAGGCCGGCACCTGGCGCAGCGTGGTCGCGCCCAGGGCCGCCAGGCCCGCAGGGTCCACCCGCATCCGCTGGTCGCGCCAGATGACCCAGCCGTTGCGCTGGCTGTCGACGACCACCATGGCATCCGCACCGACCGGCCTGCCGCCCACCGGAGTGCCGCCCACCAGCGTCACGAACGGATCCCTCGGCCCGGTGGGTGTCTTGCTGTTCATGACGCAGGCCGACCACGGCCCTTTGACCAGCTTCTCCTTGACCGGCAGAGACGGCGGCAGCCCCGGGATCCCCACCATCGGGCCGCGGGTGAAGCCCGCCAGCGAGGCGGCTGTCACGTTGCGCACCTTGACGTCGGTGCTGTCGAGCAGCAGGCGGGCGGAGACGTAGTTGGTCACCGGCAGCAGCCTGCGCTGCTCCTGGCTGTAGACGAAGGTGGCGCCGGTGTCCTCCTCCACCAGCAGCTGACCAGGCTCTGTGAGATTCGTCGCGCCACCAGGTTTGATCAGGCCCCAGATCCCGAACCCCGCGACGATCAGTACCGCGATGAGCAGTCCGCAGAACATGGCGACGTTCTGCCTGCGCATCGGCGACTCGGGAACGTCAGGCTCGGCCTGGAGCAGGGCCATGCCGAGGCGCTGCATCATCAGCCGGTGCGCCTGGTAGAGATCCTTGCGGGTCTGCATGGAGGCCAGCATAGGAGCCTTATGTCCAACTTCTACACGACTTGGCTGGGTTCCACTAAGGTCGTGATCACGGCGAATCGGAGGTGGAAGAATGGCGGACCCTGAAGCGCGGGAATTCTGGCGTGAGAACTCCTGGCCTGGCCTGAAGCCGAAGCCTGACGAGATCGACTACGACGCGGACAAGCTCAAGGGCATCGCGAAGGAGCTGCTGGCGGGGCTGGAGCGCCTGGAGGGGCTGCTGCCCGGCTCCGTCAGGGACGTGCAGCGCCACGCGAAGCCGCTGGGCAACCCGGTGACGACCACGTACTGGGAGGCCGGTGCGATCCTCTTCGAGTCGATCGACAACGCCTACTACTCCATCTCGGACATCTATCCCGACGTCATCGCCAAGTACAGGGCCGCGCTCGGAAAGGTCTACACGGGCGCGGGCGTCATGGACTGGGCCGAACTGCTCAACAACAAGACGAAGAGCGTCTGATGGAGATCAAGTCGACGCAGTACCCGGTCAAGAAGAACGGCGACTTCTCCGTCGATGGCACCCCGCCGGTCGAGCACGTCACGAAGGTCATGGACGGCCTGGAGATGGTAGACGCCCGATCCATCGAGAACATGGGAAGCGCCTACGTCAGCGCGAGCAAGCTCCTGGCCGAGACCCTGGAGACGATCTGGAGCGCGGCGGGCAGGATGGCCCAGGTCTGGGCCGACAAGCCGTCTGTCGAGGCGCAGCAGGCACTGCGCGCGCTGTACATCACGATCAAGGAGCTCTCCCGCAAGACCTCCACGATCGGCTACGCGCTGGAGGACCTGGGCAGGACGGTGCTTCCGGGGCTGCCGAAGAAGCCCGACGGCCTTTTCAGCAGCCGCTGGAACGACGGCATGTCCTGGGATGACAGCTTCCAGGACCTGACCTTCGACGGAGGGGATATCTGGGAGTCCGACAGGGACAAGGCCGCGCAGGACCTCGTGAAGATCCATGAGGGGCTCAAACAGATCTACGACCGCCTGCCCTCCGAGATGCGCTCGGACCTGCCCGACATCAGCGAAGGGCCTCCGATGCCGCCGATCGACAAGCCGCCGCCCGGTGGGGGGAAGTTTCCCGGATTCGATCCCACCAAGTGGAACACCGGCGGTCCTGGCGGTCCCGGAACCGGTGACGGCGGCACCGGCACTGGCGGGGGTAGCTGGCCCGACGGCACCGGTCCCGGTGGCCTCGGCCCCGGAGGTACCGGCCCAGGCGGACCAGGCGGACCAGGCAACGGCGGCCTCGGGCCAGGGGGCCAGGACCCCAACGGCCCGGGTTCAGGCGGCAAGGGGCCGGGCTCGGACGCCTCTGACCTGCCGGACGGCTCCGGCGACCTGCCCTACCCTGGAAACGTGCCCCCTGGTACCTCGCCCGGCCAGAACGGCGACCTTCCGAAGACACCTGACCTGCCCGACGATCCCACCAGGGTGTTGAACAGCCCGGATTCCGGCCCCACGAAGCTGGCGGACTTCCAGGAGCGAAGGTTCGACACCCCCACGAGCACCGACCCCAGGACGGCGACCGGAACCGGCACTGGCCCTAGCACCGGCACTGGCCCTAGCACCGGCTCGGGCCCTAGCACCGGTACCGGCACCAGCATGGGCGGTGGTGGTGGCGGTGGAACGGTCGCCCCTGTCTCCGCGCGAGGCCCGAGCTCGTCCGGCATGGGCGGCATGCCGTTCTTGCCGCCGCCCCTGGGCATGACGCCGAAGCAGGAGGATCCTCCGAATACCGACGGCACCTGGCTGATGGAGGACGACAACGTGTTCGTCCCCGACAACCCCAGTGTGATCGACGGCCCGACGCTCGGGCAGGCCTAGCAGGGCAGGGCCGTCTGGATCGGGGTCACGGTGCCGGTGGTCACCAGCAGCCCCCTGCCGGGCGGCCCGCCCACCGCGCCCCTCGGCAGCCGCACGGTGAACAGGTCGCCGTCGGCGGGGCTCTGCACCGACAGCAGCAGTCCCGTGCGCGACTTGCGCGTCTCGGCCACGAAGCCCCTGTAGGCGGTGGACAGGTCGCCCGTCGTGCCCGCGATGATCAGGCCGTGCTCGCCGTCCCTGCCGGTTCTGAGGGTCTCCTCCAGCAGCGTGCCGAGCGGGGCGTCGGGATTGATCAGCTCGGCGTCGTCCACGACGACCACGTAGCGCTCGCGCCCCTCCAGCAGCTCGCGCAGGCCCACGCCGTTGCCGTCCAGGACGGCCAGCGCCCCCTCCAGCTCGCGCAGCGGGCTGCGACGGGGGACGACGGCGACGACGGGGGTGCCCGAGGAGATCAGCGAGCGCGCGGCGGTGAGCAGCGCCGACGAGCGGCCAGAGCGTGGAGGGCCCGCGATGACCGCGCCGGGGCCGTGGGCGAGCAGGTTCACGCCCACCGGAGCCAGCGCGTCGCCGCCCACGCCGAGCAGCGCCCACAGCGGGCCTTCGCCGGAGGGCCCGAGCTCGAGCGCCTGGGCCGTCGTGATGCGCATCGGCAGGGCGTCGACCCGCAGCGGGGGCTCGCCCTCGGGCTCACGAGAGCGGGCGAGCGTCTGCAGGGCCGCCACCTGCGCGGGGCCCGAGGGATCGGGGTCGAGCAGGGCGATCTGGCTCTCCACCACGCCGTGCTCGCTCGTGGACAGCGCCCGGCCCGGCGGCATGGCGGCGGGCAGGTCCTTGACGGGCAGCCCCGCGAGGCCGTAGTCGGCGGGATCGGCCAGCCGCAGGACCAGCCGCTCGTCGAAGACGGTGGACACCTGGCCGAGCAGCGCCGAGCGGTCGCCCGTCACCACCGCGCGCAGCCCGACGGCGGGCCCCTCGCGCAGCAGCTGGAGCAGCGCCTCTGTGAGCCTGCCGTAGTCGTAGCCCTCGAAGGCCGCGACGTATCCCTCCCACCTGTCGACCATCAGCACCAGCCACGGCAGCCTGTGTCCCGCCGCGCGGTACTCCGCCAGCGAGGCGTGTCCGGCCTCGGCCAGCAGCTGCTGCCTGCGGCCCACCTCCTCGCGCAGCCTGGCGAGCAGCCGTTCGACCCTGTCGAGCTGGTCGCGGGTGACGACCGCGCCGCAGTGCGGCAGCGCGACCAGGGGAAGCATCGCGCCCGACCCGCAGTCGATCACGTGCAGGTGCACGTCGGCGGGCGACGCGGTGGCGGCGATGGCGCCCGCGATCGTGCGCAGCGCGGTGGACCTGCCGCTGCGCGCCGCCCCCGCGATCAGCAGGTGGCCGCCGCGCTCCAGGTCGAGCGCGAGCGGCCGGCGCCGCTGCGCCCACGGCAGGTCGGTCACCCCGAACTCCAGGCCGTCGGGTTCGCCGATGATGACCTGCGCGGGCAGCGGCGGCAGCCACGGGCTCGGCTGCTCGGGAACATCGGCCCGCTCCGCCGCCGCTGCGATCGTGTCGGCCAGGATCGCCAGGTCGGTGATCGCCAGCCCTTCGAGAGGTTCGGGCGCGGGTGGCAGCGGCCTGCCCAGCGCCCCCCACTCGAGCTCCACCGCGCGCGGCTGCGCCTGCGCGTCGCCGGGCGCCCGCCCGCCCACCCTCGCGGCCTGCACCGCCACGTGCTTGACGTAGCAGCGGCCAGGCGTCGCCTTGGAGATGTGCGCGGCGTCGGGGATGCCGATGACGTCGGCGGACTCGGCGGCCTCCGTCACCCTGAGCGCGATCCGCAGCGAGGTGTTCGCCTGGATGTCGGCCGTCACCACGCCCGCGGGACGCTGCGTGGCCAGAATCAGGTGGATGCCGAGGGAACGGCCCCTGCGCGCGATGTCGACCAGGCCCGCCACGAAGTCGGGCAGCTCGGCGACCAGCGCGGCGAACTCGTCGATGATGAGCACGAGGCGTGGCAGCGTGCCCTGGTAGTCGTCGATGTCCTTGGCGTCCGCGTCGAGCAGCAGCCGCTCCCTGCGCCTGATCTCGGCGGCCAGCGAGGTCAGCGCCCGCTGGGTGAGGTGGCCGTCGAGGTCGCTGACCATGCCCACGGTGTGCGGCAGGCGCGCGCAGTCCTTGAAGGCGGCGCCGCCCTTGTAGTCGATCAGCACGAAGGTCAGCTGGTCGGGCCTGTTGCGGGCGGCCAGCGCGCAGATCAGCGTCTGGAGCAGCTCCGACTTGCCCGCGCCCGTCGTGCCGGCGATCAGGGCGTGCGGGCCGTCCTTGGCCAGGTCCACGGTGAACGGGCCCTCGGGGCCGACGCCGAGCAGCGCCTCGGTGGTCGGCGCCTCCCACCGGACGGGCGGGTGCAGCAGGTCGAGCAGGCGCACAGCCTCGGGCAGGCTGCCGTTCGGGTCGTCGCGCGAGACGTCGCGAAGAGGGGAGAGCGCTCTGGCCAGCCGCTCGCACCACTCGTTCGGCACCTGGTCGGTCAGGGCGGCGCCCAGCGTGTCTAGGCCGCCGCCGCGCAGCCGTACCTGGCCGTCGAGGCCGCAGGCGGCCACGGTCTCGCACTCCTCGGGCAGCAGCCGCTGCTCCCCGTCCACCGCCAGCGTGTAGACGCCCGCTCGCGGGCCCTGCCTGAGCACCTGCGGCATCCCCTGCAGCCCGCGCAGCACCTGCGCGCCGTCGAGCACGACCAGCACGTCGTAGGGGCGCTCGTCGTAGGAGGGCCGCTTGTCGGTCTCGGGGCCGCCCAGGTCGTCCCAGCCGGTCGGGACCTTGCCGAAGTCGGGGATCGAGGTGTTGAGCCGCTCGTCGATCAGCGCCGTCAGCTCCGCCACCCGCCTGGCGGCCGCCTCGGGGTCGGCGCCCACCAGCACCACGCAGTCCTCGCCGCCGTGCGGGGCGCAGTGCGGCAGCCAGCGCGCCCAGCCCCACCGCTCCTCCGCGTCGGAGCCGGCGGAGATCACCACGATCGCCAGGTCGCGCGGGCTGTGCAGCGCGGCCGCCTGCGCGACCATCCAGCTCACCAGTCCCGCCGTCGCCTCGCGCCCGCCCGTCACGCCCGCGACGCCGAGGCGTCGCATCGGCAGCGCCACGGGCACCTTCCTGCAGACAGGGCTCTCGTACGGCTGGTCGAACTCCAGGTCGGCGGGCAGGTCGGCGAGCCCGACCCTGAGTTTGAGCGCGTCGGCGTCGTGGATCCTGCGCTCCCACAGCCTCCGGCGTGGGCCCGTGGCGGTGAGCAGCACCTCGGCCGGGTCGGGCGCGGCGGCCCTGCGGGCCCGCTCGTCGTCTCTCCTGGCCTGCTCGACCTCCTCGCGGAAGGCGGCCAGATCCTCTTTGTACTGTTTGACGGAGCGCTTGTGCTGCTTGCGCCCGTGCCGCCGGTCGCTCCACCACTGGCCGAGCATGATGAGCGGCGTCATGAGCGCGATGAGCAGGTAGTACCACTGGCCGGTGACCAGCATCATCGTCACGCCGAGCACCGCGGGCAGCAGGGCGGCGAGCAGCTGCAGCCGCATCGTCTCCGCCCGCCTGGGCTCCTGCGGCACCTCGAACCTGCGCGCGGTGTCGGGACGGCGCAGCCTCGGCGGCCGGTTGTAGGCCAGCCCGCCGTCGGGGTGGGGGGCGAGATGCGCGTCGGCGGGTTCGATGGCGGTCAGCGTGAAGATCGAGGAGCCGGCCGTCAGCAGGGCGTGCTCGGGCCAGTCGGCGGGCGCGGTGACGGGCTCGCCGTCCAGGGTGATCTCGGGGGGCTCCCCCATGGGGGGCGTGTCCCTCAGCGCCAGCTCGTCGAGTTCCTCGGCGTATCGGCCCTTCGCCTTCTTACGCGGAGGCTCCTGCGGCTTCCTCTTCGGCGGTTCGACCGTGATCGACTCGGGGGTCACGCGGAGGATCGCGGCCTCGGCCGCCAGCGAGGGGTCGCGTACGGCGATCGCGCAGCTCGGGTCGGCGCCGATCACGTGGACGCCCAGGCCGAGGCGATGGACCGAGCCCGCCTGCGGGCCTCCCACGACGCGCACCTCGGCCACGCCGCCGGGCTCGGCGACCAGGGTCAGGCTCGCGAGGTGGGGGTGGAGGGTGATCCTGTCGCCGTTGCGCAGGACGGCTCTGACCGGGGCCCTCGGGTCGACGGGACGGCCGTCGCGCCACACCGTCGGCCCGTCGAAGCCCAGGCCGCCGACCCCGTGCGCCCATCCGTCGTCGGAGGCCGCCGCGGGCGGGTCGCTGGTTCTGTGGTGGCCGGTGTGCCTGCCCGCCCGTCTGCCGGGCGAGAGGCGGGTCTCGCCGCGCTGGCGCGGGATGCGGGGCTCGGCGTCGAGGCCGTAGGGGGCGCGGTTCCTGGACAGGCGGACCACCTTGGCCAGCGGCTCCTCCGGCGGGCCTGCCAGCGCCTCGGCCACCCTGGCCACCGTGGTGCCCTGGTCGCCCTCGATCACGACGTCACGATCGCCGCGCTCGTCGAGGACGGTGAGCATGATCCGCATGTGCCGCTCCTCCGGGTCGGACCGGCCGCCACGCTAACGCGTGACCGCGGTGCCCGCCGCCCGGATGACGACACCGGTATCAGGAAGGAGGCCGGCGGCCGGCCTCCTTCGTGCGGTCGCGAAGCTCCTCGGCCTTCTCCTCCAGCAGCCCCGCGTAGGCGTTCACCTCGGCGGTGACCTCCACCAGATTGGCGGCCGCCCTGTGCAGCCTGCCCACCATCCACGAGGTGGCGGGGGCCGCGGCGAGACGCGCGACCCAGCGACGGCGAAACCGGGCGAAGCGCCCGCTGTGCCTGGCCATGCGGCAAGCATCCCACAGTTTGAACAGGTTCAGGGTGACAGGTCTGTGAATTCTGTGACCAATGTGGTCGCTATCACCAAATACGCATTCAATTCAAGCAGCTTTAATTAACCGGTCTGGTTGACAGGCTCCTACCTGCGAAAGGAGCATTGGTCCTCGTATTCGGGTCCCGTCAGGCGTCATCAGATGCACATAATGGCCTGAATTCCCGCAAATTCATCATGGGAGCCCCCCACCTATGAGGACCAGCGAAAAGCCTGCCGTGAACTCGGCGGGGCCCGCAGGCGTGCTCTCCAGCAGCACCTCACGCAAGCTTCCCGTGCCCCCTCGCGAGCGCAAACCCGCGCTCGCCGCGCTGGCCGTCCTCCTCATTCTCGGTGGCGCGCTGGCGACCACGCTGCTCGTCATGCGCAGCGGTGATCGCATTTCCGCGATCAGGGTCGTGCAACAGATCGGCGGGGGTCAGAAGATCTCCGCCAATGCCCTCGAAGAGGTGCAGATAGCCGATACAGGAGTCGCCTATGTGGCATGGTCGCGGCGGTTCGCCGTCATCGAGACCTACGCCGCGGCGACCATTCTTCCCGGCACCCTCCTCACCGACCAGATGACCGTGACCGCGAGCCAGGAGCTCGGCCCTGGCAAGGCCAAGGTCGGGCTCGCGCTCAAGCCGGGCCAGGCGCCCGCGGGGCTGCGCGAGGGCGACAGGGTGCAGGTCATCCACGTGCCAGGACGCTCGTCAGGCGCGCAGAGCAGGGTGCTGGCGCCCAACGCCCTGGTGCACATCGTGGGCGAGCCGACCAGGACGGGCTCGGCGGGGCTGATCACCGTCATCGTCGACTCGACCGTCTCGCCGCAGATCGCCGCCTACGCCTCCGGCGGCGAGATCGCGGTGGCCGAGCTGCCGGGAGCGCGCTGACGTGGCGCTGATCGTACTGGCCGCCGACAAGGGGGCGCCCGGCGTCACCACCGCGGCGACCGCGCTCGGCGCGGTCTGGCCGCGCGCCGTCCTGCTGGCCGAATGCGACCCGGCGGGCGGCGACCTGGCCTACCGGCTGCCCGCCGCCGACGGCGGCATGCTGAACCCCGGCAGAGGGCTGCTCACCCTGGGCGCCACAGCCAGGCGCGGGCTGGAGCCTGCCCAGATCCACGAGCACACCCAGAAGATCATCGGTGGGCTCGACGTGCTGGCCGGGCTCACCCACGGCGAGCAGGCCGCAGGCCTGACCTGGATGTGGGGGCCGCTCGGAAGGGCGCTGTCCGGCCTGCCGGGCGCCGACGTGCTGGCCGACTGCGGCAGGCTCGGCGCCCACCCCCAGGTGGGCGAGCTGATCGCGGAGGCCGAACTCCTCGTGCTGTTCACCCGCGCCAGCCTCGACCACGTCGCCCACCTGCGCGAACGCCTCGCGATCGTGCCCAAGGGCCCGCAGCTCGGCGTGGTCGTGATCGCCGACCCCCGCACCTATCGAGCCTCTATCGACGAGGTGCGCAGGATCGTGGGAGGACAGGCCGCCTTCGTGGCGGGGCTGGCCCACGATCCCAAGGGCGCAGAGCTGCTGCGCGGCCAGTGGGGCGGCAGGCTCGACCGCTCCCTGCTCATCCGTACGGCCCGCGAGCTCGCAGGACGGCTCTCCTCCCAGGTGAGGGTGCCATGACCATCGACCACTCGCTGGTCAAGCGCTTCCGCCAGGAGGTCGGCGACCGCCTGTCCCACCAGCGCCGCCTCGACCAGGCCAACGGCATGCCCGCCATGACGGGCGAGGACGAGCGGCAGTTCGCCCGCGCGCTGATCTCCCAGGTGCTCGAGGAGTTCGCCAGGGGAGAGATCGGCTCGGGCCGTACCCCGCCCACACTCGAAGAGGAGGAGGCGCTCGCGGCGGGGATCCACGCCGCGCTCTTCGGCGTCGGCCGCCTCCAGCCGCTGCTCGACGACGGCGACGTCGAGAACATCGACATCAACGGCTGCGACCGCGTCTTCGTCAGCTACGCCGACGGCCAGGAGCTCACCCACGAGCCCGTCGCCGAGTCCGACGAGGAGCTGATCGAGCTCATCCAGATCCTGGCCGCCTACTCGGGCCTTTCCAGCAGGCCGTTCGACACCGCCAACCCGCAACTCGACCTGCGCCTGCCCGACGGCTCGCGCCTCTCGGCCGTCATGGACGTCACCGTACGGCCGGCCGTGTCGATCCGCAGGGCCAGGCTCGGCAAGGTGTTCCTGTCCGACCTCGTGGGCAACGGCACGCTCACCCCGCTGGTCGGGCGCTTCCTCACCGCCGCCGTCGCCGCCCGCAAGAACATCATGATCGCCGGATCCACCAACGCGGGCAAGACGACTCTTCTGCGGGCGCTGGCCAACGAGATCCCCGCCCACGAACGGCTGATCACCGTCGAGCGCGCGCTCGAACTCGGCCTCGACCAGTTCCCCGAGCTCCACCCGAACGTCGTCGCCTTCGAACAGCGCCTGCCCAACTCCGAGGGGCAGGGCGAGATCACCATGGCCGAGCTGGTACGCCGATCCCTCCGCATGAACCCGTCGCGCGTGATCGTCGGCGAGGTCCTCGGCGACGAGATCGTCACCATGCTGAACGCGATGACCCAGGGCAACGACGGCTCGCTGTCCACCATCCACGCCAACTCCAGCATGGAGGTCTTCAACCGCATCTCCACCTACGCGCTCCAGGCCGCCGAGCGGCTGCCCATCGACGCCACCCACATGCTCATCGCGGGCGCCATCGACTTCGTGGTCTTCATCGAGAAGCGCAACGACTACGCGGCAGGCGGCACCCTTCGGCGCTTCGTCTCCAGCGTGCGCGAGGTGAACGGGGTCGACGGGCGCGTCCTTTCCAGCGAGATCTTCGCGCCGGGGGCCGACGGCACCGCCGTACCGCACGCGCCCGTCTCCTGCCTCGAGGAGCTCGCCCCGCACGGCTACGCCCCAGGAGCCTGGTGATGACCGGCATCGACCCGCTGGCCCTGCTGTCGGGCGCCGCCGCAGGCGGCGGCCTGTTCCTGCTCGTCCTCTCCGTCTACGGCCTGCGCCCCCGCCCGAAGTCCGCCCCCCGCCACCTCGTGCGCACCCTGTCCACCCGTACGGCCGTCGCGGCGATCCTGGCCACGGTGATCCTCGCGGTGACGCAGTGGCCCGTCGTCGCGGGCGGCGCGGCGCTGCTCGTCTTCGCCTGGCGAGGGCTGTCAGGCGGAGCCGCCTCCGAGCGGGCCGCCATGGTCAGGCTGGAGGGGCTGGCGGCGTGGACCGAGTCCCTGCGCGACACCATCGCGGGAGCCGCGGGCCTGGAGCAGGCCATCCCCTCCTCCATCAGGGCGGCGGCGCCCATGCTCCGCCCGCACCTGCGCGCCATGGTCGACCGCCTGCACACGCGCATGGCCCTGCCCGACGCGCTGCGGATGTTCGCCGACGAGCTCGACGACCCTTCGGCCGATCTGGTCATCGCGGCGCTGATCCTCAACTCCAGGCTGCGCGGCCCAGGGCTGCGCGACGTGCTCGGAGCCCTTGCCGTCTCGGCCCGGGAGGAGCTCGACATGCGCCGCAGGGTCGAGGCCGAGCGCCGCTCCACCCGCCGGTCGGTGCAGATCGTCGTGCTCACCGCTCTCGGCTTCGCCGCCGCGCTGGTCGTCTTCAACCCCTCCTACGTGGCCGAGTACCGCTCCTGGCTGGGGCAGGCCGTCCTCGTGGTGGTGGCGGGGCTGTTCGGGGCCGGGTTCGCGTGGATGCGCAGGCTGGCCCGCTTCGACAAGCCGACCAGGCTGCTCGGTCTCGACGCACCCACGGGAGGTGCCCATGGTTGAGGGTGTGCTGGCGGGCGGGGTGCTCGGGCTCGGACTGTTCCTCCTGACGAGGGCGCTCTTCCCCGCAAGGCCGGGGCTCGTCGCCCGCCTCATCGCGCTCGACGCCGCCAGGGAGGACACCGACGCTCCCAGGCTCCAGCTCGTGCTCCCCGACGAGGAGGTCAGCGCCTTCCGCCGCGGCCTCGGCGTACGGCTGGCCAGGCTCTACGCCGCGAGAGGCTGGGAGGTCCGCTCGATCAGGGCCGACCTGGCGCTGGTCGGACGCTCGTTCGAGGGCTTCCTCGCCACCAAGGCGCTGCTGGCCGCCTCGGGGCTGCTCGCCTTCCCCCTGCTCGCGGGGTGGCTGGCGCTGATGGAGTGGGGCGTCTCGCTGACCATCCCCTTCTGGGCGGCGCTGGCCGTCTCGCTGCTGTTCTTCGTCCTGCCCGACCTGCAGATCAGGCGCGACGCGGCGGCCAAGCGGCGCGACTTCCGCCACGTGGTCGGCGCCTTCCTCGACCTGGTCTCGATGAACCTCGCGGGAGGACGCGGCGTCCCCGAGGCGCTGATGATGGCCGTCTCCGTCAGCGGCGACTCGCCGAACTGGGCGATGTCCCGCATCCGCGACGCCCTCAGCGGGGCCAGGATCGTCGGCATCACCCCGTGGCAGGCGCTCGGCCAGCTCGGCGAGGAGATCAACGTCGACGAGCTGCGCGACCTGTCCGCCGCTCTCGGGCTGGTGGCCGACGACGGCGCGAAGGTGCGCGCCTCCTTGACCGCCCGCGCCGCCACCCTGCGCCGCCGCGAACTCGCCGAGATCGAGGGGCGGGCGGGGGAGCGGTCCCAGTCCATGCTCGTCGCCCAGCTCCTGCTGTGCGCCGGGTTCGTGATCTTTCTCAGTTTTCCCGCCGCTATGAAGATGCTGGGGTCGTGATGAACCATCCGTGGATCGTGTACCTGACCGCCTACCTCGGGGTCCGCGTGCACCGCGCCCGCACCGCCCCCACGCGTGGGGCCTCCGCCGTCGAGTGGGTGATCATCACCGCGATCATCGCGGGGGTGGCGCTGGGGCTGGCGACGCTCATCAAGACGCTCGTGGAGCAGAAGCAGAGCGACCTCCAGAACAGCTTCGGCGGAGGCGGCGGCTCGGGAGACGGCAACGAGTGACCCTCTCCCGACCTGCCCTGACCGGCCACCTCTCTCCCATCGAAGGCGTGCCGAGGAGCCCTCGTCCTCCGGCCGGGGGCGAGGGAGCTGAGCCTGCCTCCGTGGGGCCCGGCCTCCCTCGGCCCGCGGCCGTGGGCGGCGGGGAGCGGGGGGCCACGGTGGTCGAGCTGGCGATGATCATGCCGGTCGTGCTCGCCGTCGTCCTGCTGATCGTCCAGGTGGCGCTGTGGTTCCACGGCCGCCAGGTGGCCGACGCCGCCGCCAGGGAGGGCGCGAGGATCGCCAGGTCGGCCCCGTTCGACTCGACGAGCTGGCAGGACGAGGCCGTCTCCAGGGCCGAGGACGTCGCCGACGCCATCGGTCCCCGCATCCTCGACGGCGCCGCGGCGACAGCCGTACCCAAAGGGGTCGATGAACGCTGGGTGACGGTGACGGGCAGCGCCGTACAGGTGATCCCGCTGCTCCCCGAGCTGACCTTCACGATCACGGCCACGTCGGGCGGCCCGGTGGAGTGCTTCCGTCCCGACAACGGAGGCGACGACTGCCAGTGAACGCCGACAGGGGCTCGATGGCTGTGGAGACGGTGATGCTGGCGCCGATCTTCCTGCTGTTCCTGCTGTTCCTCGTGGGCGCGGGACGGCTGGTCGAGGCGCAGGGCGAGGTGAACGGCGCGGCGAGGGACGCCGCCAGGGCCGCCTCGGTCCAGCGCACGCTCGAAGGGGCGGAGGGCGCGGCGGAGGCGAGCGCGAAGGCCGCGCTGGAAGGGCAGTGCGACGCGCCCCGGATCTCGCTGGCCGGGAGCGCCTGGGAGGAAGGCGGGCAGGTCAGGGCGGAGGTGACCTGCGAGCTGAACCTGGAGTTCCTGGGATTCGGCGCGGTCAAGCAGATGTCCGGCATGTCGGTCGTGCCGCTGGAGCAGTTCCGGAGGGTGGAGTGAACGAGCGCGGCTCGATGTCCGTGTTCACGGTGCTGTTCTCCGTCGTGGTGTTCCTGCTCGCGGGCCTGCTCGTGGACGGCGGCGCGGCGATCAACGCGAGGCTGCGCGCCGCGGACGTCGCCGAGCAGGCGGCCAGGGCGGGCGCGGACCGCGTCGACGTGGAGTACCTGCGCCAGACCGGACAGGCCCGCCTGCTGGGCCAGGAGGAGGTGTGCGCGCGCGCCGAACAGGTCGTCAGTGCTTACTCGCCTGCCGAAGTGAAGCCCGCCGACTGCCAGGTCGGCGGCGCGCAGACCCAGGTGACGGTCTGGGTCAGGGTCAACTGGAAGGCCTTCTTCCTCGGCGCGCTGGGCTTTCCAGGCGCGGAGATGGAAGGACAGGCCACCGCCGCGCCGGACGCCCGCTGAACCAGACCGAATCTCGTCACTCGCTGGCCCGGCGGCCCGCGGGTGACGACGCTTGATGCGAAGGAGGGAGAGGCGATGCCGACCCGAGAGCCCGCGCGCGCGGACGACCCTGCCCGTCGACCAGCGGGTACGGCAGACCAGGTCACGCCCCAGCGCCCGTACAGCACCGCCCCGTGGAACACCGGCCTTCCGGCAGGCCGGCCGGAGAGCCGCGCGAGCGCCACAGAGCCTTCGTCACCCGGTCCGGCGAAGCCGGGGAACGCGGTGCGCGGGGGCGGCACCGGAGGGAGCGGGCGGGGCGGGAGGCGGCCCGGTGCGGTTCCGGTGCGGATCCCGGCCAGGCGTACGCCCGGTGACATCCTCGCCGGCCTGGGAGCGCTCGTCGTGCTGGTGGCGCTCGTCGGTGGGGTGCCCTTCGCGCTGCTGACGCTGGCGGGACCGCCGATCTCGCCCGAGCTGCTCGACATCGACATTCTGACCAGCAACGTCGGCACGAGCACCGTCGTGGCGATCATGGTGCTGCTGGTCTGGCTGGCCTGGCTGCAGCTGTTCGTGTGTGTGATCGTCGAGGTGTACGGCGGAATCCGCAGGGTGGGCATGCCCGCCCGCGTGCCGTTGTCAGGAGCGACCCAGGCGCTGGCCAACCGGCTGGTGTCGGCGGTGTTGCTGCTGTTCACGGCGGGGGCGGTGGCCGTGCCGATCGCCGGGTTGTCCGCGCCGCCCGCGCGTCCCCCGATGACCGCCGTGGCCTATGCGGCGCCGGTCGTCGTGGAGGAGGCGACGGTCTACAAGGCGAAGAAGGTCTACACCGTGCAGCCTCCGCACGGCAGGCATCACGAGAGCCTGTGGGAGATCGCGGAGAAGTGCCTCGGTGATGGGCGGAGATATCCGGAGATCTTCCGGTTGAACCAGTACAAGGAGCAGCCGGACGGCGCCCGCCTGCGCATGGCCGACCTGATCAGGCCGGGCTGGGTGCTCGACATGCCGGATGACGCGATCAACGTGCACATCGTCCCGGCGGGACAGCCCAGGGAGAAGACGCTCGAGGAGCATCCTGGACCGCCCGAGAGGGTGTCGGAGGACGAGGCGCGCTCGGGGGAGGCGGGTCACGGCGAGACAGGCGCAACCACCACCGAGCGACCCAACCCGACCGGGCAGGCCGACCGAACCGACCGTGCCGAAAAGGCCGAGCGCGCCGAAGCCGACCGTGCCGAAAAGGTCCAGCGGGCCGAGCGGGCCGAGCGGGCCGAGGTAGAGCGGGCGGAGAAGGCAGAGCAAGCCGAGCAGGCGAAGGCGGCCAAGGAGGCAGAGGCAGCCGAGAAGGCAGCGGCGGCCAAGGCCGCGGCAGAGCGGGCGCGCGAGGACGAACAGGGCCAGGAAGATCGGCACGCGCAGGGGGATGCGCGCACCGAGGCGGACCGGCAGGCTCGGGAGGATGCGCGCACTGAGGCGGCCGAGGCGGACCTGCAGGCCGAGCGGGCCGAGGAGGAGCGGCAGGCCGAGCAGAGTCCGGGGTTGGATCTGGTCGACTACCTGGGAGGCGCCTCGCTGGCCGCCGCCGGGCTGCTGGTCGCCCTCGGCGCCAGGCGGCGTCGCCAGCTCTGGCACCGCGCCTTCGGGCATCGCCTGTCCCGTCCCCGCGACGACGCCGCCCTCGCCGAGGTGGCGCTCCGCCTCGGAGCCGACGCCCCAGGGGCCCGCATGCTCGACGCCGGGCTGCGCCTGCTCGGCTCCGCGCTGGCCGCCCAGGACAGGGTGCCGCCCACCGTCTACGCCGCCCACCTGTCGCCCAGGACCCTCGACCTGTGGATCCACCCGCCGAGCCCCGACGCGCCGGAGCCGTGGGAGGCGCAGGACGGCGGCCAGGTCTGGCGGCTGGCCGCGCACGAGGGCAGGCTCCTGCAGGAGCAGACGGGCGGCGCGCCGTACCCGGGGCTGGTCTCGCTGGGCACCGACGGCGGCGGCCGCGTCCTCGTCGACCTGGAGGCGGCCCACGGGCTGATCAACATCCGCGGCCCGCACACCACCGCCGCCCTGGCCGCGCTGGCCGTCGAGCTGGCCACCAACAGGTGGTCCGACGAGATGCGCGTCACGCTGGTCGGCTTCGGCGAGGAGCTGACCTCCATCGCACCCGAGCGGGTGAGGTCCGTGGGCAGCCTGTCGGAGGTCCTGCCGGAGCTGGAGGAGGGCGCCGCGCCTCGCCAGGAGGTGCTCACAGGGCGGGTCAACGGGCAGTCGCGCCGGGCCCACTACCTGCTCAGCGCGGTCGCCCCCACCCAGGAGGAGGCGCGCAGGCTGGCGCTGCTGGCCCGCAGGGACACCGCGGGGTTCGTGGTCACGGGGGAGGTGCCGCACGCCACCTGGACGATGGAGATCACCGAGGAGGGCCGCGCGCGCATCCCCGAGCTGGGCTTCGAGGTGACCGCGCAGCTGCTGCCCCGCCGCCACTACCAGGCCCTGCTCGACCTGTTCGGTACGGCGGAGCGCCACGAAGGCGAGGCCATGCCCGAGCCCGAGCCCCTGGAGGAGCTCCACCCGCCCGCCGTCGAGATCAGGCTGCTCGGCCCGATCGAGGTCGTCGGCCCCGAGGCGATGGAGGAGGGGCGCATGGAGCTGGCCACCGAGCTGCTGGTGTATCTGGCCACGCATCAGGGCGGCGTCCACCCCGTCGTGCTCGGCGGCGTGCTGTGGCCGCGCGGTGTGCAGGCGCTGGTGCGCGACGCGACGATCGCGCGGGTCGCGCGCTGGCTCGGAGAGGAGCACCTGCGCACCGACGAGGCAGGACGGCTCAGGCTCGGCCCGGAGGTCCGCACCGACTGGACGCTCTTCCGCGAGCTGGTGCGCCGCTCGCACGGCGACGAGAGCGCGAGAGCCGTCCTGCTGGAGAAGGCGCTCGGCCTGGTCAGGGGGCCGCTGCTGGCGGGCAGGCCGCGCGGCAGGTACGCGTGGCTGGCCGCCGACGAGCTGGAGTACGACGTGGCGGCGGCCGTCGCCGACGCCGCCCACCGGCTCTGCGAGATCAGGCTGGCGCACGGCGAGGCGGACGCCGCGGTGGCCGCCGTACGGGCGGGGCTGCTGCTGGCCGCCGACGACGAGGGCCTCTGGCGCGACCTGCTGCGCGCCACCCACGCCACCGGCGACCAGGTACGGCTGCGCGCCGTCGTCGAGGGCCTGACGCGCAGGTCCTCCTCGCACCCCTACGGCGAAGGCATGGCCCCCGAGACCGAGGCGCTCATCGACGAACTGCTGCCCTCGTGGCGCATCCACGTGGTCAGGGAGTCGTCAGCGTGACTCATACCGAAAGCCGCATCTCCATGGCTCACGAAAGACGGGAAGCCCTAGCGTGATCCGCATGCGAGGGCTGATCGCACCGGTGGTCGCCGCCCTGCTCGGGGCGGGTTGCACGACCGCCGGCGCCGATCGGCCCTTCACCCCCGGCCAGGCGAAGGCCGCTCCGACGGCGGTCGCCGGCCCTGCCGCGACGGAGTCCATCGCGGTGGGCCCGAAGACGAAGGTGCTGGTGGAAAGGCCCGTGGTCACCGATCCGCGTCACGCCGAGCTGCTGAAGGCGTTCACCGACATCTACGCGGGCATGTGGCGGGCCGTCGTCACCGGCGACGAGTCCTACCTGTCGAGGGTGGACGACCCCGGCGGGCGCGAGGCGACGGACTGGGTGCTCAGCTTCGAGGACAGGTCGGTGCGCGGCACCGCGAGGGTCTTCGCGATGAACGTCACGGCGATCATGGACGGCGGCGCCGAGGTCAACGCCTGCGTGGACGAGACCCGCATGCGCCTGCTGTCGGGCAGGGGCGGCGTCGCCGTACCGGACCAGCCCGCGTGGACCCGCGCGGCCTACCTGCAGGCCATGGTCCTGAGCAGGGGCGACGACGGGGTGTGGCGGGTCAGGGACTTCAGGCACGGCAAGGAAGGGTGCGCCAGATGAACCGCCTGCTCTCGGTCGCCGCCGCGGGTCTGCTGCTGCTCGATCCAGGAGGCCCGCGCGGCGACGGCTTCCAGGACGGCCGTACGGCGGGCGTCCGCCTCGAGAACTCCAAGATCGTGATCACCGGCAACGGCGCCAAGGGCGGCAAGGCGGACGGCTACCAGCTCAAACGCCCCTGCTGGTACGAGCCTGGCCCCGACGCCTCCCAGATGCTCAGGACCCAGGAGGAGGTCAGGGCCTACTGGTTCAGGATGAACCCCAACGGCACGGAGGAGCAGTTCCAGGCCTTCCTCAAGCAGTTCAAGGACAAGATCGGCAAGCCGGGCCGCTGGTGGACGCCCGCCTACAACGAGGCCGACGCGAGAGGCAGGGCCTGCTGGGGCGGGCTCGACCAGTTCGTGTGGGTGCCGCCGGGCACGACGCCGCCGGCCGGCATCACGCTGGCCGAGCTGGTGGAGATCGCCCGGGCCGCGCTGACCGTGCCCGAGCCGAAGGTGAAGCTGAACCCCGACGTCAAGAGCTATGTCAACCTGCCGACCTGGGTGTGGCTCGAGGGTGTGGGGGAGACCACGCGCTCGGTCACCGCCTCCATTCCCGGCATCATGAGCGCGACCGTCACCGCGTCGCTGGAGGACATCAAGATCGACGCGGGCACCTCGTCCGACAGGGCCGAGGTGCGTGAGGAGTGCGGGGCGGCGGGCCGGCCGTACCAGCGGGGCGGGGAGTTCACCTGCGGCGTGCGGTACCTGCGCGCCTCGATCGACCAGCCGCGCGAGGTGTACGTGCTGACGGTCACCACCGTCTGGCCCGTCGAGGTGGAGGACGACGTCGTGCCGTTCGCCTACGACCCTGTGGAGGTGGGCGCCACCCGTGACGTGCCGGTGGGCGAGGTGCAGAGCACGGTCAGGCGGCCATGACGCTCACCCGACGAGCTTCCTCAGCAGCTCGCGCAGCTCCTGTTCGGGCTCGGGGCCGCCGAGCAGGTCGCGGATCCGGGCCTGGATGGTGATCTGCGCGTCACGGGCCACCTCCAGGCGCTGCCTGCCGAGGTCGGTGAGCTCCAGGGCGTAGCGGCGGCGGTCGTGCGGGTCCCTCCCCCTGACCACGAGACCGGCCTGGGCCAGCTCCTCGACCACCTCGGCCGCGGCCGGCTCGGTGATCCTGAGGTGCTGGGCCAGCTGCTGCTGCGGGCAGGGCGCCAGCGCGTCGAGCCCGGCCAGTGGGCCGAAGTGCCGTGTGCGCAGCCCCGTGCCGGCCAGCTGCGCGTCGCCGAGCCTGCGCAGCCGGTAGTGCGCCTGCGCGACGAGGTGCTCGGTGCTCTGGAGCGGTGAGGGCTCGGGCAGGAGCGTGCCGAGCAGCTCGTTGAGCCTTCGCCGTTCGGCCGGTGTCAGCACGGCGGTGACCTGGGCGTCGTGGGCCGAGGCCGCCTCGCGCATCTCGCCGAGCGCCCTGCGGCCGCTGTCGGTCAGGCTCAGCACGTAGGAGCGGCGGTTGAGGGGGTTGCGGGCTCTCGTGACGTGGCCGGCCTCCTCGAGCCTGTCGATGAGCCGCACCATGAGCGTCCTGTTGAGGCCGAGCCGCTCGGACAGGTCCTGCTGCGAGAGGCCGTCCTGGTCGGCGAGGACGTCGAGCGCGACGAAGTCGCGCGAGCGGGAGTCGCCCGTGAACAGGGTGAACGCCTGGCGCATCAGGTTGCCGAGCGAGAGCTGGACGAGGTCGGACAGGTTCACGGCTCGATCGTATCAGCATGTTGATAGTTGGAACATTGACAGTTGGGAAGGTGAGATTTATGGTCCTTCCATGACCTACCGACTCGACATGACGATGATGTTCGCGGTGCACGACGCGCTCAGGCGCGACGTGGAGCGCGTGGCCAAGCTCACCGCCCGCCTCGACGACGACCCGAGGCGCCTGCTCGGCGCGGCACTGGGCTGGGAGATGTTCAAGGGGTACCTGCGGGTGCACCACACCACCGAGGACGACATGCTGTGGCCGGTGATGGAGCGGACCCTCGCGGGACGGCCTGACGAACTGGCGCTGCTGGCGGCCATGGAAGCCGAGCACGCCCTCATCGACCCTCTGCTCGCCTCCTTCGACGAGGCGCTGGCCGACCCGGACACCGGCCACGAACGGCTCGGCGGCCTGGCCGACAGCCTGGCCACCGTGCTGGGCGGGCACCTGAGGCACGAGGAGCGTGAGGCGCTCGCGGTCATCGACCTGAGCGTCACCGAGGAGGAGTGGCAGCGCTTCGGACAGGAGCACGGCAAGCGCATCGGCCCAGACGCGCAGCGCTACCTGCCGTGGGTGCTGGACGAGGCGAGCGAGGAGCGGGTCTCATTCATCCTCGGCCGCATGCCCGAGCGCATCCACAAGGCCTACCGCGAGGAGTGGCGCGCGGCCTATGTCGCACTGAACGCCTGGGGCGCCTGAGCCTGACCGAATGCTCCCGATCGCTACGATGATCATCGTTCGGTCTCTCTCATCACTCGGGAGCGGTTCGCTTGTCGCGGCAAGAGCGCGTTCGTTCGATCATCGAGACCCGGCTCGTCCAGCGGGTGATCATCTTCGTCATCGTGGTCAACGCCGTCACCATCGGATGCGAGACCAGCTCCTACCTGATGGAGCGGATGGGCGGGTTCTTGCACGCGGTCGACAGGATCGCGCTCACGGTCTTCGCCGTCGAGATCGCCGCCCGCCTGTACGCCTACCGAGGGGCGTTCTTCAAGGATCCGTGGAACTGGTTCGACGCCGTCATCGTGGCGATCGCCCTGGTGCCGGCCTCGGGCCCCACCTCGGTGCTGAGGGCGCTGCGCATCCTGCGGGCGCTGCGCCTGGTTTCGGCGGTGCCGAGCATGCGGCGCGTCGTCAACGCGCTGCTCGCCGCGGTGCCGGGGATGGCCTCCATCATCGGCCTGCTGGTGCTCATGATCTACATCGCCGCGGTGATCGCCACCAAGCTCTTCGGCGAGATCGTGCCCGAGCGCTTCGACGAGCTGCCCCGCTCGCTGTTCACGCTGTTCCAGATCATGACTGGTGACGACTGGGGCAACGTGGCGCAGGAGGTGATGAGCGAGAAGCCGTGGGCCTGGCTCTTCTTCATCGCCTACATCCTGATGTCGACCTTCGTCGCGCTGAACCTCTTCATCGCGGTCGTGGTCAACGCCATGAACGACTCGGAACCCTCGCCCGCTGAGACCCAGACCCAGGCCGAGCTCATGGCCGTCAAGCAGGACCTGGCCGCTCTCCACGCCAAGCTCGACCTGCTGCTGCTACGCGACGAGGAGCCCGACGCGCTGACCGCGGCCGGCGGTCGTCAGCCGCCGGGGACCGCCAGCCCGCGGTGATCGGCGAAGTGGATGACCTCCAGCCGGTCGGCGTCCTCGCGGTCCAGCACGCGGGCGCTGGTGGCGGGCGTCGGGTCACCCGCGCGCACCCGTTCGAGCAGCGCGCGCCAGTGACGCTGGTGGCGGGTGAAGGTGGTCGGCGCGGCGACCCTGCCCCTGGCGTACTGCCCTGCGAGGGCGACCTCGGGCGGCGCGTCCAGCAGCAGCAGGTGCAGCTGCGCGCCGTGACGGCGGGCCAGCCACGCGAACGCGCGCAGCACGAAAGGCCCGCATCCGCGGTTGTGCGCGATCACCGGGCCGCCCGCGCGCACCCCGCTCCTGATGCGCCACACGTGGGTGGCGAACACCAGGCCCGTGCGCACCGGTTTCGGCGCCCACCGCGGCCTGCCCGCCCACCGGCTGCGTGACTGCTGCGAGTCGATCACCGTCACCGCGCCCACGGTGACCGGCGCGCTCTCGGTCCCGTCCAGGTCGTACAGGCGGCGCAGCAGGGTCGTCTTGCCCGCTCCCGGCAGCCCGGTGAGGATGACCAGCGACCTGGCCGGATAGATGGTCAACGAGTATCTCCGTTTCAGCGCCCGAGGCCGCCGGGAGGTCCATGGCCAGCCCCCAGGTCCGTGCGCCAGCCTACGTCGCGATCCGGGGTGGCGGTTTGCTCTCCAGGTCAGGAACCCGCCCCTAGCATTGATCGTTCAGCCGGGAGGCTGACTCAATCGACTCGACAGGGAGAACAAGCCGTGGTCTTCAAGCGGATGCTGGGTGCCTTGGGTGTGGGCGCGCCCACCGTGGACACCGTCCTCGCCACCCCGAGGATCCAGCCCGGAGGTTCGCTGGCCGGTGAGGTGCGGCTCAAGGGCGGCGACTTCGACGCCGACATCGAGCACATCACGCTCGGCCTGGTCGCCAGGGTCGAGATCGAGCACTCGGAGGGAGAGAGCGGCGGGCTGGGCGAGTTCTTCCGCGTGCAGGTCAGCGGCCCCTTCTCCCTGCGCAAGGGCGAGGACAAGGTCGTCGCCTTCAGCTTCGGCGTGCCGTGGGAGACCCCGGTCAGCGAGGTCGGCGGCCAGCGGCTGACCGGCATGGCCGTGGGCGTGCGCACCGAGCTGGCCATCGCCAAGGCCGTCGACAAGGGGGACCTCGACCCCGTCTCGGTCGAGCCGCTGCCCTCGCAGCTGCGCGTCCTCGAGGCCTTCCCGCAGCTCGGATTCCAGTTCAAGTCGGCCGATCTGGAGGTGGGCGGGATCCACGGCGTGCGCCAGGAGCTGCCGTTCTACCAGGAGATCGAGTTCTACGGGCGGGGCGGCGAGGTCGAGCTCACCTTCGTCGCCGACCAGGGCGGCCTGGAGATCGTGCTGGAGGCGGGAGGCCGCTCGGGGGACGCCATCGGCCGCTTCCACGTCACCCACGAGGAGGCCCTGCGCACCGACTGGGTCACGGAGATCGACCGCTGGCTGGGCCGGCTCACCTCCGGCTTCGGCCACGCCGCCCCCCCAGGGCCACTACGGCCATGACGACCACCGAGGGCACCACGGCGGCTCCGGCATGGGAGCCGCCGTCGCCGCGGGCGCGGCCGGCGTCGTCGGAGGGCTGGTCCTCGGCGAGGTCGTCGAGGACATCTTCGAGGGCGACGACGAGGGCGGCGACTGGTAGCCGTCAGGACGCTTCGTGCCCGAGCAGCCACTCCTTGACGGGAACCCCGTAGTAGTAGCCGCCGAACCCGCCGGTGCTCGGCAGCACCCGGTGGCAGGGCACGAACGGCGCGATCAGGTTCTGCGCGCAGGCCGACCCTGCCGCCCTGGCCGCGGTCCTCGGCATCCCCGCCCGCTCGGCCAGCTCCGCGTACGACACCGTGGTCCCGGCCTTGACCTCGCGCAGCGCCTGGTGCAGCCGCCTGCGGGTGGGGGAGCCCGGCTGCTCGACCGGCACCTCGTCGAGGGCGTCGAGGTCGCCCGCCAGGTAGGCGCGGACGGCCTCGGCGGGGGCGCCGAGATCCTCCACGACGTCGAGGCCGAGGGCCTGCAGCTGGGGCGAGAGCCGTACGAACATCTGGGAGGGGTCGGGGGTGAAGCCCGCGGCCACGATCACGCCCTCGCGGGCGAGCAGGGACAGCGGGCCGATCGGGGTCGGGAGGATCTGAGCGTCGATCACGAGGAGCTCCAGAGGTGAAGGGCGGCGTAGGCGCGCCATGGGCGCCACCGCTCGAGGTGGTCCTGAGGGATGCCGAGCGCGTCCATGCGTTTGACCAGGACGAGGTCGCCTGACGGCCAGGCGTCGGGATCGCGCAGCGCGCGCAGCGAGATGTATCCGGCGGTCCACGGGCCGATGCCGGGCACCCTGAGCAGGGCGGCGACCGCGTCGGCGGGGTCCTGCCCGCCGTCGAGGTCGATCTCACCCGAGGCGACGCGGCCCGCCAGGTCCCGCAGCGTGGCCACCCGCCTGGTGGTCAGACCGAGCGCCGACAGGTCCATCTCCGCCATCTCCTCGGCGGTGGGGAACCTGCCCGCCCTGGCCACGATCCTGCCCAGGAGCGTCCTGGCGCCCGCGACCGAGATCTGCTGCCCGACGATCGCGCGCACGGCCAGCTCGAAGCCGTCGAAGGCGCCGGGCACCCGCAGCCCCGGACGCGCCGCCACCAGCGGCGCCAGCGACGTCGAACCGAGCGCCTCGCTGATGGCGGCCGGATCGGCGTCGAGGTCCAGCAGCCTGCGGCAGCGCGCCACGACCCTGGCCAGCTGGCGGGTGTCGTCGAGGGAGGCCTCCAGCACGACGTGTCCACGGCCAGGCGTCAGCGTGATCGTCCCGCCGGGGATCACCCGCACGTACGACCCGCCGTCCACACTCTCCAGGCCGGGGATCGCGCGCGCGGCGAGGAAGGCGAACAGCCCCTCCACGTCGTACGGCTCCCGCCAGTTCAGCCTGAGCCTGAGCGCGGCGGGCACCCCAGGGCGGTGCGCGGTGGCGCGCATCTCCGAGGGCGTGAAGCCGTAGGTCGCCTGCATGGCCGCGTTGAACTGCCGCACGCTGCCGAACCCCGCGGCGAACGCCACGTCGGTCACCGGCAGCGCCGTCTCGGTCAGCAGCTGCTTGGCCAGCAGCAGCCGCTTGGTCCTGGCCACCGCCAGCGGCCCGACGCCGAGTTCGGCGACGAACAGCCTGTGCAGGTGGCGCTCGGTGATGTGCAGCCTGGCCGCCAGCCCCGCCACGCCGCGCTCGTCGGCGGCGCCGTCGTCGATCAGCCGCAGCGCCCTGCCCACCAGGTCGCCCCTGACGTCCCAGCCGGGGTCGCCGGGTGACAGCTCGGGACGGCACCGCTTGCACGGCCTGAACCCCGCCGCCTCGGCGGAGGCGGCGTGCCGGTAGAAGCGCACGTTGCGCGAGGAGGGAGTGCGGGCGGGACAGATAGGCCTGCAGTAGATGCGCGTCGTCTTCACCGCCGTGTAGAAGCGCCCGTCGAACCTGGCGTCGCGCGCGGACACCGCGCGGTAGCAGGCGTCGAAATCCAACGTTTCCATGCCATGACGCTATCGCCTGGCAGGAAGTCCCAACTGGCGGATTTCGGACCTCACCGTGGCCAGTGGCAGCCACGACATGGCGATCACGATCCCGCCTGCCCACAGCGTCGCGCGCACCCCCCAGAGCTCGCCGACGCCCGCCGCCAGCAGGCCGCCCAGGCCCACCGCCCCCATGAGGATCACCTGCATGATCGAGGTCATCCTGCCCAGCATGGTGTCGGGTGTGAGCTGCTGCCTGAAGCTGACCAGCAGCACGTTGTTCACGCCCGTGCGCACGGACACGACGAAGAAGCCCGCCGCCGACAGCCAGATCCAGATCCCGTGGTCGAGCAGCGGCACCAGCAGCCCGAAGGGCGCCGTCGCCAGACTGAGCAGCCACACCGCGCCGCCCTGACCCAGCCACCTGGCCATCAGGTGCGCGCAGGCGGAACCCACCAGCGCCCCCACCCCGCTCGCGGCCAGGTAGGCGCCGAACACCCACTCGGGGAAGGCCAGCTCCCGCACCAGCAGCACCGGCAGCAGCACGGTGGCCAGCGGAAAGCCGAGGTTGGCCATCGCGCCCTGCGCGGCGATGGCCACCAACACCCTGTTGCCGAACAGGAACCGCAGCCCTTCGCGCAACTGCCGTCCGATCGGCTCCCGTACGGCAGGCGGGCTCTCGACCGACCGGATCCCGCGCAGCCACAGCGCCGACCACGTGTACGTGACGGCGTCGAGCAGCAGCACCAGCGGCGCGCCGAACACCTGGGTCAGCACGCCCGACACGCTGCGGCCCGACACGTACATCGCCGAGGTCGTCCCGACGAGCAGGGAGTTGGCCGCGGTCAGCCGATCCCTGCCCACCAGCGAGGGGACCAGGCTGTGCGAGGCCACGTCGAAGAAGAGCGTGCCGACGCCCGAGACGATCGCGACCAGGTACAGCTGCGGCATCGTCAGCGCGTCCAGCCACCAGGCCGCCGTCACCGACACCATCGCCAGCGCCCTCAGCACGTCCATCGCGACCATGACCGGGCGCCGCCGCACCCTGTCGACCCAGACTCCGGCGGGCAGTCCCACCACCAGCACGGTCAGCGTCGCCAGCGAGCTGAGCAGGCCCACCTCCCCAGGACCCGCGTTCAGCGCGGTGACCGCGAGCAGGGGGAGCGCCACATGGGACAGCTGTGTGCCGAACTGGCTGCCGAACGCGGCGACGTACAGCCGCCTGAAGTCAGGGTCCATGCCTGGAAAGATGCCGCCGCCGCGTCATAATGGCGATGGATTAAGGAGAGAGCTAATCGAACTGACCTTCACCGTCCAGGACATCGCCAACACGCGCTTCGCGATCTCCCCGCTGTGGGAGGTCGTGGCCAGCGTCCGGGTGATCAAGGAGCCTGTGGGCGTCAACCGGCCGTGGGCCGAACAGGTGCGCAAGCGGCTGGAGGGGGTCGAATGGCGGCTGCTGTCCGACCTGGTCCCGATGCCGACGATCTCGCTGGTCTGCTTCATCGCCCCTCCGCCGACCACGTCGCTGCCCGACCTGGAGCTGGAGCTGTCGGGCATGCTCTCCCACGCCGCCGACGTACGCGCCGAGCTCGACGCGTGGGGCGGCGCCCGTACGCCGGAATTGCGCGCCCTCTACGACGATCCCTCGGCGGGGCTCGAACGGCTGGCCGCGCAGATCAGGGCGTACTGGGCGGTCGCGATCGAGCCGTACTGGCCGCGCATCCGCACGCTCATGGAGGGCGACCTGCTCTACCGGGCCCGCATGCTGGCCGAGGGCGGCGTGCACCGGATGCTCGCCGACCTCGACGCCAACGTCAGCTGGCAGGGCGAGCGGCTGCGCCTGGCCCATCGCTTCTGCGACGGCGTGCGCCCGCTGGACGGCAGGGGCCTGCTCCTGGTGCCGTCGGTCTTCGCCTGGCCGCGGATCTTCTCGATCACGGTGCCGCCCTTCCAGCCCACGCTCCGCTACCCGCCGCGCGGCATCGCCACCCTGTGGGAGCGCGAGCGCAAGGACCCGCCCGAGGCGCTGGCCGCGGTGCTCGGCGCGACCCGCGCCCGGCTGCTGGCCGAGCTCGACCAGCCCGCCTCGACCAAGGACCTCGCGCTGCGCGCGGGGCTGTCGGAGCCCGGGGCCAACCAGCACCTGACGGCGCTCAGGAGGGCGGGCCTGTGCAGCGCCCACAGGACGGGGCGCTACGTCCTGTACGCCCGCACCGCCATCGCCGAATCCCTCCTCAACCCCACCTGACCCGACCCGCCCCCTCCGAGAGCCCCAGACTTCGGTCGCGCCCTCTCGCAATCTACGGGCCTCCCGCCGCCAGACGACCTGATCTCCTGGGGCGGGAGGGGGTGCCGTCCGACGGGTCTCAGAGTCCGAAGGGTCTTCGGGCGGGTCACGCCGAGAGACCCCGGCCGGCGGCTTCGGCTGGGGTCTCGGGAAGGAAGGGGATCCGTGGCGAGCGGGGTGAAAAGACCCCAGCCGGAGCCCGGCGCGCGGGGTGCGCGACCGTGTCCTCCGGCTCCGGCTGGGGTGGTCTCATGCGGCGCTCAGCGCCTCCTCCCTCTCGGGAGCCGACGGAGCGGGAGTCCCCGACGGCGGCACGCGCCGCAGCAGCGTCACGGCCACCAGCGCCGCCACCGCCGCCAGCACCGCCGCCACGCCCGCCGCCACGTTCAGCCCGTCGGTGAAGGCCGACCGCGCCGCCGCGATCACGACCTCGGCCTGCGCCGCGGGCAGGCCCTCGGCGAGCGCGAGCTCTCCCGCGAGCGTGTCCGCCGAGCCGGTGGGCATGGCGCCCCTGTAGACGACGGTCCCGATCGTGCCGAGCAGGGCGATGCCGAGCGAGACGCCCAGGTCGCTGGCCGTGGTGTTCACCGCGGACGCGGCGCCGGCCTTCTCCTGCGGCGCGGAGGCGATCACCAGGTTCGTGGTCAGCGCCATCGTCGGGGCGATGCCCGGGTAGAGGATGTAGAAGCCGGTCAGCAGCAGGGGCAGCCCCGACACGCTGCCGACCTGGGTCAGCACCACGTAGCCCGCCACCGACAGCGCCGTTCCCGCAGCCACCACATAGGCGGGCCTCACCCTGCGGGCCAGAGCCGGCGAGAACGTGGAGACCGCGACGAGCATGAGCGCGGCGGGCAGGATCCACAGCCCCGACTCCAGCGGCGACAGACCGGCCACGAGCTGGAGGTACTGCGTGAACAGCAGGTAGACGCCGCCCAGCGCGATCGCCGAGAGCAGGAAGACGCCGAGCGCGCCGCTGAAGGTGCGGTTGGCGAACAGTCTCACGTCCAGCAGCGGGTGCTCCAGACGCAGCTGGCGGCGGACGAACAGCGTGCCGAGCACCAGGCCCGCGACGATCGCTCCCACGGCGACCACCGACAGGCCGCTCTTGGCCAGCTCCTTGACGCCGTAGACGACGGGCAGCAGCGTCGCCATCGACAGCAGCACGCTCAGCACGTCGGCGCCTCCCGCCTGGGGCGCCCGGTACTCGGGCACCAGCGCGGGCGCCGCGACCAGCACGACCGCCATGACGGGCACGCCTGCCAGCAGCGCGGCGCCCCACCAGAACGTCTCCAGCAGCAGGCCGCCGACCAGCGGACCGACGGCCACGCCGACCGAGATGGAGGCCGCCCACATGCCGATCGCGCTGGCCCGCTGGCGGTCGTCGCGGAACATGTTGCTGATCAGTGACAGCGTGGACGGCATGACCGCGGCCGCGCCCACACCCATCACCGCTCGGGCGACGATCAACAGGTCGGCGCCGGGCGCGAACGCCGCGGCCACGGAGGCGACCCCGAAGGCGGCGGCGCCGAACAGCAGCACCTTGCGCCGCCCGATCCTGTCGCCGACGGTGCCCATGGCCACCAGCAGACCGGCCATCATGAACCCGTAGATGTCATTGATCCACAGCAGCTGGGCGCCGCTCGGCCGCAGGTCGGCGGCGATGTGCGGGGTGGCGAGGAACAGCACGGTCATCGCCAGGAACAACAGGACGGTGGGCAGGAGCAGGACGGCCAGGCCGAGCCACTCCCTGGCTCCCGCGCGGGGGTGCACAGTCATGATCAGTTCTCTCTTCTCAGAAGGGACAGCACGCGGTCGGCCGAGCGGGGCCGGCCGTACCTGATGACCTCCGCGACGGTCGTCGCGAAGAAGGGCCGCAGTGGGCCGGCGGCCTCCGTGGCGTCCTGCCTGCCGGCGAAGGCCGCGG
The DNA here is from genome assembly GCF_039535395.1 of Nonomuraea roseola. Lineage (NCBI taxonomy): Bacteria > Bacillati > Actinomycetota > Actinomycetes > Streptosporangiales > Streptosporangiaceae > Nonomuraea > Nonomuraea roseola. Next base: position 1,527,934 of record NZ_BAAAXC010000015.1, on the reverse strand, counting down.
GCCTGGCCCGCCACTGCGGAGCGCACCAGTCGGCGAGCGACATGGGGAAGCACTCGGGGATCACCACCACGAAGGCGTCCGCCGCCGCCAGCCAGGGCACCAGGTCCTGGACGGCCGGCGGAGTCGGCACCTCGTGCGAGCACACCTCGGGCAGCCCTGCGGCCTGGAGATCGAGCAGATCGACCTCGAAGCCGCGGGGGCAGGCGAGGCAGGACAGCCATTCGGCCACTGCCAGGCCGTCGGCGCCGCCGCCGATGATGAACGCGAGTCGCATGTCCACACCGTGCAGGGCAGGACTCCAGAAACTCTTCGGATCCGCTTTGGATACTGTTTGCGCCATGCGATTCGGGGTGCTCGGTCCGCTGGCCGTATGGACGTCAGAGGGCAGGCCTGTGCGGATCCCCGAGGTCAAGGTGCGGGGGCTGCTGGCGGAGCTGATCGTGCAGGCGGGGCGGGTGGTGCCGGCCGACAGGCTGATCGACCACCTGTGGGGCGGCAGCCTGCCCACGAACCCCGCGGCCTCGCTCCAGACGAGGGTGTCGCAGCTGCGCAGGGCGCTGGAGGACGCCGAGGAGGGCGCGCGGCGGCTGGTGGTCTCTCGCGCTCCCGGCTACGTGCTGGAGGTCCCTCCCGACGCGCTCGACGTCGGCCGCTTCCAGGCGCTCATCGCGGCCGCCCGTACGGCGGGCACCCCCCGCGCCCGCGCCGACCTGCTGGGCGACGCGCTCGCGCTGTGGCGGGGCCCCGCGCTGATCGAGTTCGCCGACGAGGAGTTCGCCGCGGCCGAGATCGCTCGCCTGGACGAACTGCGCCTGACGGCGATGGAGGAGCAGGCCGAGGCGAGGCTGGAGCTGGGCGAGCACGCCGTGCTGGCGGGCGAGCTGGGCGACCTGGTGGCCAGGCACCCTCTGCGCGAGGGCCTGCGCGCCGCCCACCTGCTGGCCCTCTACCGGTCGGGACGCCAGAACGAGGCCCTGGACGGCTTCCGCGACCTGCGTGAGCGCCTGGCCGACGAGCTGGGCGTCGATCCTGGCAGGGAGCTGGTCGCGCTCCACGAGGCGATGCTGAGGCAGGAACCCTCGCTGGATGCGGCCCCCGCGGGGCCTCCCCCCGGTAACCTGCCCGCCCCGATGGGCGAGCTGATCGGCCGCGCGGAGGCGATCGGCGAGGTGACCGCGCTGCTCGACGCGGGCCGCCTGGCCACGCTCACGGGGCCTGGAGGGGTGGGCAAGACCAGCCTCGCGCTGGAGGCGGCCAGGCGGCTGGTCCCCTCCTTCCCCGACGGCGCCTGGCTGGTGGAGCTGGGCGCGCTGCCCTCCCGTCTCGGTGACTCGGAGTGCTCGACGGAGGAGGTCACGGAGGCCGTGGCGGCCGTGCTGGACATCCGCGACGAGAGCGGCGCGCTCAGCCTGGCCGAGACGATGCGCGGCAAGCGGGCGCTGCTCGTCCTCGACAACTGCGAGCACGTGCTCGCCCCCGTGGCCGAGCTGGCCGGCGCGCTGCTGCGGGCCGTACCCGAGCTGCGGATCATGGCGACGAGCAGGCGGCCGCTCGGGGTCGCGGGCGAGCGGCTGTGGCAGGTGCCCCCGCTGGCGGCGCCGAGCGCGCTGCGGCTGTTCGAGGCGCGGGCCACGGCCCGCGCGCCGGGCTTCGCGGTCGACATGGGCAACGAGGCGACGGTCGCGGCGATCTGCGCGCGGCTCGACGGCATCCCGCTGGCGCTGGAGCTGGCCGCCACCAGGGTCCGCGCGCTCGGCGTCAACGAGCTCGCCGCGCGCCTCGGCGCCCTTCACCAGGACCCTCCGCGCCCGCCCGAGGACGGCTCGTCGCAGGGCACGCTCGACGGGTTCAGGGTGCTCGCCGCTGGAGCGAGCGACGCGCCCGCCAGGCAGCGCACGCTGCGCGCGGTCATCGACTGGAGCTGGGAGCTGCTCGGCGACGACGAGCGCGCGGTGCTGCGCAGGCTCGCCGTCCACGCGGGCGGGTGCACGCTGCGCGCGGCGGAGGCGGTCTGCGGCGACGAGGGGCTCGACGTCATGGACCTGATGGCGGGCCTGGTCGACCACTCCCTCGTGACGGTCTCGACCGGGGGCGAGCCGCGCTACCAGCTGCTCGAGTCGGTCGCCGCCTACTGCCGCGAGCGCCTGGCGGAGGCCGGCGAGCTGGAGGAGGTCGAACGGCGGCACCTGCGCCACTACACCGAGCTGGCCGTCTCGGCCGAGCCGTACCTGCGGGGGCCCGAGCAGCGCGAGTGGCTGGCCAGGCTGGACGCCGAGAGCGCCAACCTGCGCGCCGCCCTCGGCGTTGCGCTCAGGCACGGCGGCGCGCTGCGCCTGGTCAACGCGCTGGCCTGGTACTGGGTGCTACGCGGACGCCTCGGCGAGGGCCGCAGAGCGCTCGTCGCCGCCCTCGCGGCAGGCGGCCACGAGGACGACGCGGGCACGGCCGCGACCTGGCTGGCCGCCTTCGCCCTGCGCATGGGCGAGGTGCCCGACCACGCCGACCCCGCCACCAGGCCCGCCGACCTCGACGGCCTGGCGAGCCGGGCCAGGGCGGAATGGTTCCTCTCGCTGGCCAGGCTCGGCATCGGCGACGCGCATGCCGGCGAGGAGCAGGCCGAACGCGTCCTGGAGCTGTTCCGCGCCCTGGGCGACGAGTGGGGCACCGCCGCCGCGCTCAGCACCCGCTCCAGGCAGGCGCTGCTGCGCGGCGACCTCACCACCCTCCACGAGTACGGCGCGCAGAGCATGGCGCTGTTCACCACGCTGGGCGACCGGTGGGGTCAGCTGCACGCCACGCTCGGCCTCGGTGCGCACGCCGAGATCGCGGGCGACTACGAGAGCGCGGCCAGGCTGCACCGCGAGGGCCTGCGCATGGCAGAGGAGCTGGGCCTGCACAGCGAGGTGGCCGACAAGCTGTCGGAGCTGGGCAGGATCGCGCTGCTCGAAGGCGACTTCGCCCAGGCCGACGAGCTGCACGGCAAGGCCGCGCGACTGGCGCGCGAGCAGGGCTACACGATCGGCGAGGAGTACGCCTCGCTCGGCCTGGCACTCAGCGCCCGCCGCCAGGGCAGGCTGGACGCCGCTGAGGCGCTCCTGCGCACCTGGCTGGAGTGGGACCGCGAGATGAGCGCGGCCATCGCCTCGGCCCTGATCCTGGCCGAGCTCGGCTTCGTCGCCGAGCTGCGCGGCGACGCCGAGGCCGCGCTCGCGCTGCACCTCGAGGGACTGGAGGAGGCGCGCGAGTCGGGAGGCCCCCGGGCGGTCGCGCTCGCCTACGAGGGTCTGGCGGGAGCGCACGCCGCGGCGGGCCGCGCCGTCGAGGCGGCCCGCCTGCTGGGCGCGGCCGACGGGATCAGGCGGTCGCTGGGCGCGCCGCTGCCGCCCGCCGAACGCGGCGACGTCGACAGGATCACCGACGCCGTGGTGGCGGCGCTCGGCGAGGACCGCTTCGCGAAGGAGTTCGCCACCCCTTACTTGGAGGAGACCCCCACCCCCAGGTCGAACTCACGGTAGACGCGCGCCCAGAACCCGTCGCGCAGCCAGACCCTCGCCTCGGGGTAGGGCCGCAGCGAGTGCCCGAGCTCCTTCTCCGCCTCGATCAGCAGCTCGGTGTCGATGACCGTGGGCAGGATCGGGCCGGGCAGCAGGTCCCTGATGTTGTCGCGGCCGCGGGTGAGTATCCACTTCTGCGCCACGTGCTCGCCGACGTCCTCGACCCGGGGGCGCGAGGGGCCCAGCTTGGCCACCTGACCCGGCTTGACGTGCGGCTTCGGCACGGCGGTGCGCCCTGCGAACACCTGGGCGGGCGAAGGCGCCGTCACCGGCGGCACGACCGTCACCGGCTGCGGGGCACGACTGAAAAACGGCCTCAGGAACTCAGCGGAAAGAACCTCCACGGTGTCGGACTCCCACACCAGGCGCTCGGCCTGGTTGGTGCCGTAGGGCGGTTCGACGCCCCACAGGTGGATCCGCACGCCGTAGGCCTGTGCCGCCTCCACGGCGGGCACCATGTCCTCATCGCCCGCCAGCAGAATCGTGTCGGTCACCGCGTGGTGCCTGGCCAGCGCCTCGAGATCGCTCCTGATCTGGGCGTCCACGCCCTTCTGCTGGCCACGCGCGTTGAGGTTGCCAAGCCGGACTTTCACCCAGGGGAGCTGGGCGATGACTCGCTGGTCCACGGTGGGCACGCGGTCACGAGCTGCGTCATACCAATAGATCCGCAGCAGCTCGCCGGAAATGCGTTGTTCTGCATGCTTCTGTAGCGATTGGATGAGCTCATCGGCGCCAACCCGGTATTCCTTGCGCTCCTTGGCGCCGAGCAGTACTTCCCCTGCGGCGGCATAGAGATATCCAACATCCACAAGGACGGCGTACTTCGCCGCGACAGGGTGCGGCGTGAGGTCTGGGATGGCCATGTCGTCCTCCAGGCCGCGGTGCTCGTTGATCGGCTGACTATATACGCCTACTTTTCTAGATAGTCCCAACTCCCGGCGAAGTTGACACCCGATTCTCAGGATCCTCTACGGCAAGGTGCTGTTTCGCCACGCCGACTTCCCAGGTGCGAGCGGTTTACGCATGGCCCTGGCCGGGTTTCGCCATGATTCGTTCTTCGGCTCGACGGGCCGCTCGGCTTGGGCGTGTCGGGTCGCCACAACCGCCACGAGAGCCGCGATCTCCTCAGCGGTGGCATCGCCACGAACAATTCGCAGATGAGTCGTCACAGCGGGATGTTCCCATGCTTCTTCGCGGGCAGGGAGGCCCGCTTGTTCCGCAGCGCGCGCAGCGCCCTGACGATTTGGACCCTGGTGTCGGACGGCCTGATCACCGCGTCGACGTAGCCACGCTCGGCGGCGAGGAACGGGTTGGCCAGAGTGTCCTCGTACGCGGTGACCAGCTTGGCCCGCTCGGCGTCGGGATCGTCGGCCGCGGCCAGCTCGCGCCGGTAGAGGATGTTGACCGCCCCCTGTGCCCCCATGACCGCGATCTGGGCGGTCGGCCACGCGAGGTTGATGTCGGCGCCCAGGTGCTTGGAGCCCATGACGTCGTAGGCGCCGCCGTAGGCCTTGCGGGTGATGACGGTGACCAGCGGGACCGTGGCCTCGGCGTAGGCGTAGAGCAGCTTGGCGCCGCGCCTGATGATTCCGTTCCATTCCTGGTCCGTGCCAGGAAGGAATCCTGGTACATCGACAAATGTCAACACCGGAATATTGAAAGCATCACAAGTACGTACAAATCTCGCCGCCTTTTCGGACGCGGCAATATCAAGAGTTCCGGCGAAACTCATCGGCTGGTTGGCCACGATGCCCACCGAACGTCCTTCGACCCTGCCGAAGCCGACCACGAGGTTCGGCGCGAACTGGGCGTGGACCTCCAGGAACTCACCGTCGTCGAGAACGTGCTCGACGACCGTGCGCATCTCGTAGGGCTGGTTCGGGGAGTCGGGGATCAGCGTGTCGAGCTCGCGGTCCTCGTCGGTGACGGTCAGTTCGGGGTCGGCCTCGTAGACCGGCGCCTCGTCCAGGTTGTTCGAGGGCAGGTAGGACAGCAGCGCCTTGGCGAACTCCAGGCAGTCGGCCTCGTCGGCGGCCTCGTAGTGCGCGACGCCCGACCTGGAGTTGTGGGTGTGGGCGCCGCCCAGCTCCTCGAAGCTCACCTCTTCGCCGGTGACGGTCTTGATCACGTCGGGGCCCGTGATGAACATGTGCGACTTCTCCTGCACCATCAGGATGAAGTCGGTCAGCGCGGGGGAGTAGACGGCGCCTCCCGCGCACGGGCCCATGACCAGCGAGATCTGCGGGATCACGCCCGAGGCGTGCACGTTGCGCTTGAAGATCTCGGCGAACAGTCCGAGGGCGACCACGCCCTCCTGGATCCTGGCGCCTCCGCCGTCGTTGATGCCGACGATCGGGCAGCCGACCTTGAGCGCATGGTCCATGACCTTGACGATCTTCTCGCCGTAGACCTCGCCGAGCGAGCCGCCGAAGACCGTGAAGTCCTGGCTGAAGACGGCGACCGGCCTGCCGTCCACGGTGCCGTGCCCTGTCACCACGCCGTCGCCGTAGGGCCTGTTGTTCTCGATGCCGAACGCCGTGGCCCGGTGCCTGGCGAACTCGTCGAACTCGACGAAGGAGCCCTCGTCGAGGAAGGCGTCCAGGCGCTCGCGGGCGGTCATCTTGCCCTTGGCGTGCTGCTTCTCCACCGCGCGCGACGAGCCCGCGTGGACGGCCTCGTCCTTCCGCCGCTCGAAGTCGGCGATCTTGCCAGCGGTGGTGTGGATGTCGATCTCTGGGGGCTCCGACGGCAGTGCAGCGCTCATGCCGTAAGACTAAAGGGGATGTGCGCGACGGCGTCGGACAGGCACCAGACTGGTGGTCATGACGGAGGCGGTGCGCACAGAAGGCCTGTTCAAGAGGTTCGGCCAGCAGGTGGCGGTGGCGGGGGTGAACTTCACGGTCCCCGCGGGCAGTTTCGCGGGGCTGGTCGGCCCCAACGGCGCGGGCAAGACGACCACGCTCAGCATGATCACCGGGCTGCTGCGCCCCGACGGCGGGCTGGCCGAGGTCGGCGGCGTCGACGTGTGGCGCGATCCCGTCCAGGTGAAGGCGCGCATCGGGGTGCTGCCCGAGGGCCTGCGCCTGTTCGAGCGGCTGTCTGGCCGCGAACTGCTCCACTACAACGGGCGCCTGCGCGGCATCCCCAAGGCCGAGGTCGAACGGCGCGCCGAGGAACTGCTGCGCGTCATGGACCTCACCGGCTCGGCGGACAAGCTCGTCGTCGACTACTCCACCGGCATGCGCAAGAAGATCGGCCTGGCCGCGGCGCTGCTGCACAACCCCGCCGTCCTCTTCCTCGACGAGCCCTTCGAGGGCGTCGACCCCGTCAGCGCGAACATCCTCACCGAGGTGCTGCAGCGCTACACCGCCTCGGGCTCCACCGTCATCTTCTCCAGCCACGTCATGGAGCTGGTCGAGCGGCTGTGCGACTGGGTGTCGGTGATGAGCGGCGGCGCCATCGTCGCCCAGGGGCCGATCGACGAGGTACGCGCGGGGCGCAGCCTCAACCAGGCCTTCCTCGACCTCGTCGGCGTTCGCCAGGGCGGAGAGGAGGGGCTGACGTGGTTGGGCTCTTCGTCGCACTGAAGCTCAGGCTGATCTCGGGCGGCATGCGCGGCGACACCCAGCGCGTCCTCGGCTTCGTCTTCTCCTGTCTGGCCGCGCTCGTCGTGGCGGGGGGCGGCTTCCTGCTCCTCTCGCTGCTCAGGCTCGCCTCCCCGCAGGTGGCCGCCGACGTCGGCGTGATCGCCTTCACCGGGCTGCTGGTCTTCTGGGCGACGGTCCCGCTGCTGGCCTTCGGCGTCGACGACACGCTCGACCCCGCCAAGCTCGCCCTGTTCCCGCTGCGCACGCGGCAGCTGGCGACGGGGATGTTCGCCGCCTCGGTCACCGGCATCTGGCCTGCCGCCTCGTTCCTGGTGACGGCGGGCGCGCTGCTCGGGCTGGCCCGAGGCATCGGCGGCGTGCTGCTCGGCATCGTCGCGGTGCTCCTGCAGTTCGCGCTCTGCATCGTCGCCTCCAGGCTGATCACGACCGCGCTGTCAGGGCTGCTGCGCTCGCGCAGGGGCCGCGACCTGCTGGCCGTCGGCGTCATCGTGGTCGTGCTGATGGCCCAGTTGCCCAACCTCATCGTCAACCGCGGCCTGACCGGCGACCCTCTCGCGATGGTGCACAGCATCGCCTCCGTGCTGCGCTGGACCCCTTCAGGCTGGGCCGCCCACGCCATCAGCGACGGCGGGCTGGTCGGCCTGGCCGAACTCGTGGCGCTCGCCGCGCTCGTCCTGGCGCTCGGCTGGCTCTGGGTCAGGGCGCTCAGCAGGGCGCTGGTCACCACGGACGCCTCCACCCAGGCCGCCTCCGTCCGCAGGTCCAGCGGCCTGCTCGACAGAATCCTCCCCGACGGAAGGGTCGCGGCCGTCGTGGCGAAGGAGCTGAAGTACGCCCGCCGCGACCCCAGGGGCAGGGTCGGCTGGTTCGCCTCCATCGCGGTGACCGGCGTGCTGGCCTTCTCCATCAGCGGCCAGGGCCAAGGCTCGGGTCCTGGCGCGGCGATCGGGCCCGCCTGCGTCGGCGCGCTGATGATCGGCATCCAGCAGTGCAACATCTTCGGCATCGACGGCAGGTCCCTGTGGATGAACGCCGTCGTCTACGGCGACAGCCGCGACCTGCGCGGCGACGTGGCGGGGCGGCACCTGGGCGTGGCGATCATCGCGGCTCCCGTGCTGATCGCGCTGAGCGTCCTCGGCGCCGTGTTCTCGGGCGGCTTCGAGGGGGTGCTGCCGGCGGTGCTGACCGCGTGGGGCGTGCTCGGCGTCGGGCTCGGCGTCGGGGCGCTCACCAGCATGCTCGTCCCCTACACCGTGCCCGACAGGCTCAACGCCTTCACCGGCGCGGCCCCGGGACAGGGCGGGGTGGCCTTCGTCGCCTCGTTCGGAGCGATGATCGTGACCGCGCTGATCGCGCTGCCCGTCGTGCTGCCCGTGCTGCTCGGAGTCACCTGGATGAGCGTGGTGGCGCTGCCGTACGGGCTGGCGCTCTCGTGGGCCGGCAGGGTGCTGGCGAGCAGGATCGGCTACCCACGCCTGCCCGAACTGCTCGCGGCGGTCTCCAAGCCGACGTAATGGTCTAGTCCACTGGTTGAGACCGGTCTCCAGTCGTTCAGAACGAATGGATATCGTGCGAGACATGATTGACCAGGCCACACCGCGCCACAGCGCCGTCAGCGAGATGCCCGACGAGCTCCGCCGCGACGTGCGGCTGCTCGGCGAGCTGCTCGGACAGGTGATCGCCGAGCAGGGCGGTCCCGATCTCCTGGAGGACGTCGAACGCCTGCGCAAGGCCGTCATCGGCGCACGCCGCGGCGAGGTGTCCGCCGACGAGGTGGCCGAGATGGTGAGCACGTGGGAGATCGACAGGGCGGTGCAGATCGCCCGAGCCTTCACCTGCTACTTCCATCTGGCCAACCTCGCCGAGGAGCACTACCGCATCCGCACCCTGCGCGAGCGTGACGCCGGCGACGCCGTCCAGCGCGAGTCGCTGGCCTCCGCCGTCGAGGAGCTGGGCAGGGAGCGGGTCGCCGAGCTGGTCGAGGGGCTGGAGCTGCACCCGGTGCTGACCGCGCACCCGACCGAGGCGCGCAGGCGCGCCGTCGTCACCGCGATCCAGCGCATCAGCGGCCAGCTCACCGAGTACAACAGCCAGGGGCGCGGCGCCACCGAGCGCGCGGAGAGCAGGCGACGCCTGCTGGAGGAGATCGACCTCCTCTGGCGTACGGCCCAGCTGCGCAACACCAAGCTCGACCCGCTCGACGAGGTGCGCACGGCGATGGCCGCCTTCGACGAGACGCTCTTCCGCGTGGTGCCGCAGGTCTACCGCTCGCTCGACGCCGCGCTCGGCGAGGGCAGCGGCACCAGGCCGCCCCTGGCCAGGCCGTTCATCCGTTACGGGAGCTGGATCGGCGGTGACCGCGACGGCAACCCCAACGTCACGGCCAAGGTCACCCGCGAGGCCGTCCTCATCCAGGCCGAGCACGTGCTGACCGCGCTGGAGACCGCCACCACGCGCATCGCCCGCACGCTCACCGCGGCCGCCCAGTTCACCCCTCCGTCGCAGAACCTGCGCCGCGCGCTGGCCGGCGCCCAGGACGCCCACCCCGACCTGGTCTCCGAGCTGGCCACCCGCTCGCCGTCCGAGCCGCACAGGCAGTGGCTGCTCTACGTCGCCGCGCGCATCGGCGCCACCCGCCGCCGCGACCTCGACCTGGCCTACCTCGAGCCCGCCGACCTCCTGGCCGACCTGCGGCTCGCGCAGGAGTCACTGGTGGCAGCCGGCGCCGTACGGCAGGCCTACGGAGAGCTGCAGCACCTCATCTGGCAGGTCGAGACGTTCGGCTTCCACCTGGCCGAGCTGGAGGTGCGCCAGCACTCCCAGGTCCACGCCGCCGCGCTGGAGGAGGTCAGGGCGGGAGGGGCGCTGTCGGAGCGCACCGAGGAGGTGCTGGCCACGATCAGGGTGATCGCCTGGATCCAGGAGCGCTTCGGCGTCACCGCCTGCTCCCGCTACGTCGTCTCCTTCACCCGCACCGCCGAAGACCTGGCCGCCGTCCACGAGCTGGCCGCCCACGCGCTCGGCGACCGCGCGCCGGTGCTCGACGTGGTGCCGCTGTTCGAGTCGGGCCAGGACCTCGACAACTCCGCCGACGTGCTCGCGGGCATGCTGAAGCTGCCCGAGGTGCAGCGCCGCCTGGCAGGCAACGACCGCAGGGTGGAGGTCATGCTCGGCTACTCCGACTCCGCCAAGGAGCTCGGCCCCGCCGCCGCGACGCTCAAGCTCTACGAGGCGCAGGAGAGGCTGACCGCCTGGGCCCTGGCCAACGACGTCAAGCTCCGCCTGTTCCACGGCAGGGGAGGCGCGCTCGGCCGCGGCGGAGGCCCCGCCAACAGGGCCGTGCTCGCCCAGGCCCCCGGCAGCGTCGCAGGCCGCTTCAAGGTCACCGAGCAGGGCGAGGTCATCTTCGCGCGCTACGGGCACCAGGCCATCGCCCGCCGCCACATGGAGCAGGTCTCCAACGCGGTGCTGCTGGCCTCCTCGCCGTCCGTCGGCGAGCGCACCGCCGCCGCGGCGGCCCGCTTCCGCGCGCTGGCCTCCCAGGTCGCCGCCGCCTCCGAGCGGGCCTACCGCGCGCTCACCGAGGCCAAGGGCTTCCCCGAGTGGTTCGCGCTGGTCAGCCCGCTGGAGGAGATCGGCTCGCTGCGCCTGGGCTCCCGTCCCGCGCGACGCGGCCTCGGCGCGCCCCGCTCCCTCGACGACCTGCGAGCCATCCCGTGGGTGTTCGCGTGGGCGCAGACCCGGGCCAACCTGCCAGGCTGGTACGGCCTCGGCAGCGGCCTGGCCTCCGTCGAGGACGTCACCGAGCTGCAGGCGGTCTACAAGGAATGGCCGCTGTTCGCCTCGCTGCTCGACAACGTCGAGATGTCGCTGGCCAAGACCGACCGCTCCATCGCCTCGCGCTACCTCGCCCTGGGCGGGCGCCCCGACTTCGAGGCGCAGGTGCTGGAGGAGTACGACAGGACCCGCCGGCTGGTGCTCGCGGTGACCGGGCACTCCAGGCTGCTGGAGAACAGGAAGGTGCTCTCGCGGGCCGTCCAGCTGCGCGACCCCTACGTCGACGCCCTGTCCCACCTGCAGCTGCGGGCGCTGACCGCGCTGCGGACCACCGAGGACCTGTCGGAGGCCGAGCGCGAGCGCCTCTCGACGCTGCTGCTGCTGTCGGTCAACGGCGTCGCCGCCGGATTGCAGAACACCGGGTGATCAGGCCCGCCCGCCCCGAGGACCTGCCGGTGGTCGAGGAGATCGTCGCGGCGGCCTACCAGCCGTGGGCCGAGCTGATCGGCATCCGCCCCATGCCCATGGACGCCGACTACGCGGCGCACCTCGCGGCAGGGCACCTCTTCGTCCTCGACGACCTGCGCGGCCTGATCGTGCTGGTGCCGGAGGAGGGCGTGCTGTACGTGGACAACGTGGCCGTCCGCCCGGACCAGCACGGGCAGGGCCTGGGCAGGCGGCTGCTCGCCTTCGCGGAGGAGCGGGCGGCGGCGCTCGGGCTGCCCGCGCTCCGGCTCATCACCAACGCCATGATGAAGGTCAACATCGCGCTCTACGAGCGGCTCGGCTACACGATCACCTCGAAGGAGCCCGTCGGCGAGCGCGACGTCGTGTTCATGCGGAAAGATTTGTGAAGCGGCGCAGGCCGTACTCGATCGGGCCGTAGCGGTGGCCGCGCATCCACCACGCGCTCAGTGCGAGCAGGAGCGTGAAGACGAGCGCGGCCACGCCCATCACCGCGAGCGGTGGCAGGCTGCCGGCGAGCGCCAGGCCGTAGCCGGTGAAGACCAGGCACATCAGCACCGACTGCCCGATGTAGTTGGAGGCGGCCGCCCTGCCCGCGGGTGAGAGGGCGGCGCCGACCGCGGGCACCCTCCTGACCAACTGGAGCAGCGTGACCACATAGGCGGCGGCCAGCAGCAGCGAGGTCACGTTGTTGACGGCGAGCCCGACCAGCTGCCAACCGCCGTTCGACGTGCTCGACCAGGTGAAGAAGGCGGCGGCCGGAAGGCCGATCCCGAACCCCAGCACCTGGACGCGGGGGATCAGACGAGCCCAGCGCTCGGGCTCCTCGAACAGCCGCGACTTGCCCGCGGCCAGCCCGAACAGGAACAGCGCCATCGCCATCGGGCCCTGGCCGAGCCAGACGAACAGGGCCAGCCCCGGGTAGGTCTCGGCCTGGAAGGTGAGGAAGTCGAGCGGGCTGCCCGTCACCAGGGCCTGCGCCCGCGCCGCCGCGGCGGGATCGGCGGCGGTCGTGCCGCCCGCGCTCGGGTCGAGCAGGGTCAGCGCCGCGAGCGCGAGCCACAGCAGCGACGTGACCCCGATGATCACCGAGCCCGTCACCACGGCGGTCTTCGGCCTGACGTTGCGCATGGCCAGCAGGATCAGGCCGAGCGCGGCGTAGAGGGTGAGGATGTCGCCGATCCACAGCAGGAAGCCCTGCAGCACGCCCAGGGTGAACAGCGCGAGGCAGCGGCGCAGCATCCTGCCCTTGACCCTGTCGCCCCACGAGCGCATCTGCAGGGTGAAGGAGTAGCCGAACAGGAAGGAGAAGATGACGTAGAACTTGGTCAGCACGAGGGTGCTGACCACGAGGGCGACAGGGCCCTCGGTGATGGGCATCACGCCGCTGCCCGTGGCGTAGCCGGGGTCGGCGAAGAAGCCGATGTTCGCCACGAGGATGCCCCCGAGCGCGAAGCCCCTGACGGCGTCGATCTCGTGGATGCGCGTCGCTGGAGGCGCCTGAGTCTGCGTCATGTCCCCGACGCTAGAGATCGGCGGCTCTCGCCCACATCGAACCTCGGACGCATCCGCATCCGACCAAAGTCGCTCTTTCCTGCCGGAGCAGGCCCGGCAGCACAAGACCCCGGGCCGCCGCCGATCGGCGTCCCGGGGTCTCGGACGGTCAGTGCACGAACTCAGTGCACGAACTCAGTGCACGCGCTCGGTGTCGGTACGGCCCTGCCCGGGCAGCATCAGCCCGACCGCGAAGGTCGCCGCGATCATCACGGCGGCCACCGCGAGAGTGATCTCCACGCTGCCGGTGCCGAAGTAGACGGTGCCGAGGACGGCCAGGCCGAGCGCGTTGCCGACCTGCTGGATCGCGGTGAGGGCGCCGGAGGCCGAGCCGGTCTCCTGAGGATCGACCGCGGCCATCACGATGGTGAAGTAGGGACCCATGATCAGCCCGCTGCCGAGGCCGACGAAGACGAGCGCGGGGGCGAGCTGCCACGGGGTCACGCCTGGCTCGGCGACGACGAGCAGGGCGAGCACCGCCAGGCCCATGACGACCGCGCCGGCCAGCAGGACCCTGCGTCCGTACTTCTGGGTGGCCTGGGCGATCCCCATGCCGGCGATCATCCCGAGCGAGGACGGCACGCCGGTCAGCGCCGCCTTCAGCGGCGAGTAGCCGAGGCCGAGCTGGGTGTAGAGGCCGATCACCAGCAGCACGCCGCCGAAGGCGGCGAAGTAGATGGCGCCGACGGCCAGGCCCGAGACGAACGCGGGCTTGCGGAACAGCGAGGGGGCGATCAGCGGGTCGCGGTCACGACGCTTCTCGTAGGCGACGAAGCAGGCGAAGGTCACGGCCGAGGCGGCCATCATCGCGAACGACCAGAGGGGCCAGCCGTGCTCGCCGCCCTGGACCAGGGGGAAGACGATCAGCACGGTGCCGAGGGAGGCGAGGGCCGCGCCCGGCAGGTCGAGCCTGACGCCGCCGGCCGGAGGCGAGGAGGGCAGGAAGCGGGCCGCCGCCAGCGCCGCGGCCACGCCGATCGGGAGGTTGATCAGGAAGATCATCCGCCAGCCGGTGCCGAACAGGTCGGCGCTGACCAGCCAGCCCGCCAGGATCGGGCCGCCGATCGCGGACAGGCCCATGACCGGCCCGAACAGCCCGAACGCCGCCTGCAGCTCCTTGGGAGGGAACATCTCCTTCATCAGCCCGAGCCCCTGCGGGATCATCGCCGCGCCGAACAGGCCCTGGACGACCCTGGCGGCGATCATGGTCTCGGGTGAGACCGCGACGGCGCAGAACAGCGAGCCGATCGTGAAGCCGACGACCCCGATGAGGAACATCCGCTTGCGGCCGACGATGTCGCCCAGCCTCCCGCCGGTCAGCAGGCCCGCGGTCATGGCCAGGGTGTAGGCGGCGCCGAGCCACTGGATCAGCGAGGTGCCGCCGCCGAGCTCGGTCCGCATGGTCGGGCCGGCGATGTGGGTGACGGTGGCGTCGAGCAGCTCCATGACCGAGCCGGCGAGAATGACGAACAGCGCGGGCCAGCGCCACCTGTAGGCGGCGGGCTGCTGGGGTGTCGCCACCGTGGGGCGGGTGTCGAGAACGGTCACCGCTGGCCTCCTGAATCGGAACGGTTTGTTCTGTTCCAGAATAGCAGAACGGAACACTTCATTCCACTCTTGGAGCGTTCCATCGGGAAAACACAGAAGCCCGGCACCGCCTCGCGATGCCGGGCCGTTCGGTGCTTACGTCAGGCGTGGGCCTTCACGCGGAACTCGGGGTCGGTGGTGCCGCAGGAGGGGCCGTTCGGCCCGCCGATGCGCACCGAGCTGAAGAAGTCGCGGTAGGTGCTGAAGAAGTTGCCCTTGCCGCGGGGGCTGGTCCCGGCCGAGCAGCCCTCGTAGTTGGCCTCGGAGTAGAGGTGGATGACGAAGTCCGTCCTGTTCCAGTCGGACTTGGCTCTGTCGTTCATGTTCAACGCCGCCAGGTCGGGCGTGCTGACCCGGATCTGGATGATGTCGCCCGTGCCGTCGAGGCCGGAGAACATGCAGTAGTAGCCCTCATTGCAGCGGTCATAGCCGGTGGCGGCCTGGGCGGGAACGGTCGGCAGGGCGGACAGGGCGACGACGGCCATCGGCAGGACCAGCGCGTGAAGCTTCTTGCCCACTGCATCTCCTCACGTGAAACTTTTCTTCGATGACTTCACGAAGATACATGACACGATCTTTCTGCTGAAGAGAGAATCCGCAGTGATTCCAGGCCCGCTCGCTACACCTTGATGCGCTCCCTGCCCGCGTAGACGTTGCAGCGCTCCTCGCGCAGGAAGCCGACCAGCGTCATCCCGAACTCCCTGGCCACCTCCACCGCCAGCGACGACGGCGCCGACACCGCGCACACGACGGCGATCCCCGCCGCCAGCGCCTTCTGCATGATCTCGTAGCTGGCCCTGCCGCTGACCATCAGCACGTGGTCGCGCAGCGGGAGCCGCTGGTTCAGCGAGGCCCACCCCACGAGCTTGTCCACGGCGTTGTGCCTGCCGACGTCCTCGCGCACGGCGAGCGGCTCGCCTTCGCCGGTGAACAGGCCCGCCGCGTGCAGGCCGCCAGTCTTGCCGAACACGCCCTGCCCCTCCCTCAGCCTGTACGGCAGGCCGTACAACACCTCGGGGGAGAGCGAGAGCCGGCCATCGGGCACGGGGACGCAGCGGTCGCGGAGCACGTCCAGGCTGGCCGAGCCGCAGACCCCGCAGGCGCTCGAGGTGAGGAAGTGCCTGTCGAGGGTGGGCAACTCGGGGATCGGGCCGTCCAGCGCGACCGTGACGGTGTTGTAGCGGGCCTCGGGCGTCACGTCCTCGTCGGTGCAGTAGCCGATGGCCTTGATCGCGCCAGGCGCCGCGATGCCCTCCCCGTGGAGGAAGCCCGCCGCCAGCTCGAAGTCGTGCCCAGGGGTGCGCATGGTGATCGCCACGGTCCTGCGCAGGGGTCCGCCTGCGCCGGTGAGGCGGATCTCCAGCGGCTCCTCGGTGGCGAGGTGGTCGCTGCGCTCTCTGGCGACATTTCCGGTGATCTCGGTGATTCGTGCCCGTGTGGTTGGGGTGGTCACCTCTCGTAGCCTACGGCCGGGTCACTCGCCGGCTCTTCCACGGGTGACGACGGCGTCGTGGCCGGATGCCGCGGGCCGCGGGCGGTGGCGTTCTGGGGGAGGATGGAAGGGTGTCCGAATCACCCTTCACCGACCTCGACCGCCCGCCGCTGAACCAGGCGGCGCTGAGCCGCGCGCTGGTCAGATCCGGCGGACTGTGGTCCGGTGTCACCGTCGTCGACCGCGCGGGCTCCACCAACGCCGACCTCGCCGAGCGTGCCAGAGCGGGCGAGGGCGAGGGGGCGGTGCTGATCGCGGAGGCGCAGTTCGCCGGCCGCGGCAGGCTCGGCAGGGCATGGAACGCGCCGCCCCGCTCGGGGCTGACCTTCTCCGTGCTGCTGCGCCCGGAGGTGCCCGTCGCCAGGCAGGGCTGGCTGCCGCTGCTGTTCGGCGTGGCGGCGGCCTCGGCCGTACGGCGGGTCGCCGAGATCGACGTGAGGCTGAAGTGGCCGAACGACCTGCTGGTCGGCGAGCGGAAGCTCGCGGGCATCCTGGCCGAGCGGGCCGAGGACGGCGCGGTGGTGGTCGGCATGGGGCTGAACGTCTCGCTCCGCCCCGACGAACTGCCCGTCGACACCGCCACCTCGATCGCGATCGAGCACGACGGCAGGGCGAAGAACGGCAGGCCGTCGGCAGGCGACGAGCGGCACTCCCTCGACGAGCGCGCCCGCGCGACCGACCGCGATCCGCTGATCAGGGCCATCCTCAGGGAGGTCGAGAGCCACTACCGCGAATGGCAGAGCGCGGACGGAGACGCCGACGCCTGCGGGCTGCGCGCCGCCTACCAGGCCTCCAGCGCCACCATCGGCCGCGAGGTGCGCGTGGAGCTGCCGGGCGGCCACTTCCTGACGGGCGTGGCGACCGGCGTCGACGCGGCCGGGCACCTCCAGGTCGGCGACCGGACGCTCACCGCGGGCGACGTGGTCCACGTCCGCCCATCATCTCAGCTTTGACTTATATAAGCCCAAGCTGAAATACTCGTGGCGTGCACGCCTTCGATGTCCTCGGCGACCCCGTCCGGCGCCGGATCCTCGAACTGCTGGCCGACGGCGAACTGAGCTCGGGCGAGGTCACCGCGGTCGTCCAGCGAGAGTTCGGGATCTCCCAGCCGGCCGTCTCGCAGCACCTGCGGGTGCTGCGCGACAACGGGTTCGCCAGCGTCCGCGCGCAGGGCACCAGGCGGCTCTACACCGTCGAGACGGCCCCGCTGCGCGAGGTCGACCAGTGGATGGAGCGCTTCCGTCGGTTCTGGGACCAGCGGCTCGACGCCCTGGAGACGGAGCTGGTTCGAGGCAGGCGCGAACGCGCCCACGAGTCAACGGAGGAGTCCCCGTGAAAGACATCGTCGAGGAGATCGGCAGGGCCCGTCGCCAGGTGAGCGTGGAAGGCGAGTCCGCCACCCTCCTGGTGCGCCGCCGCTACGACGCCGAGGTGGAGGAGGTCTGGGACGCCTGCACCGACGCGGGACGCCTGGCGCGCTGGCTCGCGCCCGTCTCGGGCGACCTCCGCCTGGGCGGCCGCTACCAGCTCGAGGGCAACGCGGGCGGCGAGATCCTCGCCTGCGAGCCGCCCAGCCTGCTGAAGGTCACCTGGGTCTACGGCGGGGAGGGCTCGTCCGAGGTCGAGGTACGGCTGGCGGAAGCCGACGGCGGCACGCTGTTCGAGCTGCGCCACGCCGCCGTGGTGCCGCCCGGCATGTGGGACCGGTACGGGCCTGGCGCGGTCGGCGTCGGCTGGGACCTCAGCCTGCTCGGCCTGGCCATGCACCTGGCGGGTGAGCCGCAGCCCGACCCTGAGTCCTTCGGGCGCAGCGCCGACGGCGCGCGCTTCATCGCCGCCAGCGGCCAGGCGTGGGGCGAGGCCCATCGGTCCTCGGGAGCCGACGAGGAGCAGGCCGCCTCCGCGGCGAAGAACACGATCGCCTTCTACACGCCCTGATCCCCCTTCTCCGTGGCGCTCACCCGGCCTGCGTGCCACGATTTGGGCCATGACTCTCCCGGATCACCATCTGACCCAGGGCGAGCGGCGCATCAGGTCGTTCAACCCGCACTGGAAGCGGCTTATCGGCCCCGCCGTCGCGCTCGTCCTCATCCTCGCCGCCATGGGCGCCGCGCTGTACCTCATCCCCGGCGACTGGGAGTACGCCTTCTACGGCAGGGCCGCGTCCGTCGTGATCGCGGTCATCCTGCTGACGATCTGGTCGTTCGTCCCCTACCTGCAGTGGAAGAACACCGGCTACGTGCTCACCACGCACCGCTTCACCATCAGCACGGGCGTGCTGAACAAGTCGACCGACGAGATCCCGCTCACCAAGGTCAACTCGGTCAGCTCCGACCAGTCCTTCACCGAGCGCATGCTGGGCTGCGGCACGCTGACCGTCGAGTCGGCCAGCGACCAGGGCCAGCTCGCCCTGCGCGACATCCCCAGGATCCAGGACGTGCGGGCCGAGCTGTTCCGCGCAGTGGAGGACGTCTCCGACGGTGCCGTCGACGGAAGGTAGTCTCCCCAGCATGAGGCCGACGGCTGAGGAGATCGAGCGGCTGCTCGTCGGCACCCCCGCCCACCACACCAGGGGAGAGGTCGCCGCGGAGGCGGGCGTGTCGCAGGAGCTGGCCGAGCGGATCTGGCGGGCCCTCGGGTTCGCCACGCTCGCCGACGACGCGGTGGCCTTCTCCGACGCCGACGTGGTCGCGCTGCGGCGGGTCCGCAAGATGCTCGACAGCGGGCTGCTGGACGAGCCCACGGTCATCCGCATGGCGAGGGCGCTCGGCCAGACCACCTCCAGGCTCGCCCAGTGGCAGGCCGAGATCATGGTCGGCGCGATGCTGCCGCCCGACGTGCAGCCCTCCGACGCCGACCTCGCCAGGATCCTGGAGACGTCGCAGCAGCTGCTTCCCGACTTCGAGCACGTGCTCATCCACGTCTGGCGGGCCCAGCTGGCCGCGGCGGGAACGCGCTTGCTGGCGATCGCCGACATCAACGACGACCTCGTGCCCGGCCGGGTCTCGCTCGCCGTGGGCTTCGCCGACCTGGTCTCCTTCACCAGAAGGTCCAGGGAGCTTTCCGAGCGCGAGCTGGCCGAGCTGGTGGAGGGCTTCGAGTCGCGCGCCGCCGACGTGGTCGCCGTCCACGGCGCGAGGCTGGTCAAGACGCTGGGCGACGAGGTGCTGTTCACCGCGCCCACCCCCGCGCAGGCCGCCAGCATCGCGCTCGACCTCGTCAAGACCGGCGAGCTGCGCATCGGCATGGCCTACGGACCTGTGCTGCCGGTGATGGGCGACGTCTTCGGCACCACCGTCAATCTGGCGGCGCGGCTGACCGCCATCGCCAGGCCCGGCACCATCGTGGTCGACGCCGATCTCGCGGAGGGGCTGGCGGGAGACGGCTTCGAGCTGCACAGGATCCGCCGCAGGCCGGCCAGAGGGCTCGGCGTGGTGCAGCCGTATGTCTTGCGGCGATCAGCGCCTTGAGCAGATGATGAACGGCATGCCGTACCAAGTGCAAGGCGTCGTCGCTCGTGGCAAGGGTCAGCAGGTCTCCACGGAGACCATTCTCGTGCCGGATCCGGGCCCTGGTGAAGCGGTCGTCAACGTGAAGGCCTGCGGAGTCTGCCACACCGACCTTCACTACCGCGAGGGCGGTATCAACGACGACTTCCCCTTCCTGCTCGGGCACGAGGCCGCGGGCGTCGTCGAGGCGGTCGGCGAGGGGGTGAAGGACCTCGCGCCGGGCGACTACGTGATCCTCAACTGGCGCGCGGTCTGCGGCTCGTGCAGGGCCTGCCTGCGGGGACGCCCCTGGTACTGCTTCGCCACGCACAACGCGGCGCAGAAGATGACGCTCGAGGACGGCACCGAGCTGAGCCCCGCCCTGGGCATCGGCGCGTTCGCGGAGAAGACGCTGGTCGCCGCGGGGCAGTGCACGAAGGTGTCGGCCGACGCGCCGCCCGAGGTGGCCGGCCTGCTCGGCTGTGGCGTGATGGCGGGCCTCGGCGCGGCGCTCAACACCGGCAACGTCTCGCGGGGCGACACCGTGGCCGTCATCGGCTGCGGCGGCGTCGGCGACGCGGCCATCCTCGGCGCCTCCCTCGCCGGAGCTGCCAAGATCATCGCGGTGGACGTGGACGACCGCAAGCTCGCGTGGGCGCGCGAGTTCGGCGCCACCGACACGGTGAACTCCGCGCAGGCCGACGCCGTCGAGGCCGTCCGCGACCTCACGGGCGGTTTCGGCGCCGACGTCGTCATCGAGGCGGTCGGCAGGCCCGAGACCTACAAGCAGGCCTTCTACGCCCGCGACCTGGCCGGCACCGTCGTGCTGGTCGGCGTGCCGACCCCCGAGATGACGCTGGAGCTGCCGCTGCTCGACGTCTTCGGGCGCGGAGGCTCGCTGAAGTCCTCCTGGTACGGCGACTGCCTGCCCTCCCGCGACTTCCCCATGCTGATCGACCTGTTCCTGCAGGGACGCCTCCCTCTCGACAGGTTCGTCTCGGAGAAGATCGCCCTCGACCAGGTCGAGGAGGCGTTCACCCGCATGCACCGCGGCGAGGTCCTGCGCTCGGTGGTGGTCCTGTGAGTGAGCGAGGCGTGGGAACCAGTAAGCACAGCATCGAGTCGATCAGGATGCGCGAGCCGTCAGGTGCGGGCATCCTGATCGACAGGGTCATCACCTCGGGTACCTTCTCGCTCGACGGCGGCACGTGGGAGGTCGACAACAACGTGTGGCTGGTGGGCGACGCCCGTTCGGTCATCGTCATCGACGCCGCGCACTCCGCCGAGAAGATCGCCGAGCGCGTGGGCGGCAGGAGCGTCACCGCGATCGTCTGCACGCACGCGCACAACGACCACATCAACGCCGCCGCGCCGCTCGCCGAGCTGACGGGGGCGCCGATCCTGCTGCACCCGGCCGACCAGGTGCTCTGGGAGATGCACTACGGCGACGCCGTCCCGTACACGCCGCTGGAGGACGGCGCCTCGCTGAAGATCGGGGGCATCGAGCTGCGGGTGATCCACACGCCGGGGCACGCCCCTGGCGCGGTGTGCCTGCACGCGCCCGAGCTGGGCGTGGTCTTCACCGGTGACACGCTCTTCTCCGGCGGGCCCGGCGCGACGGGCAGGTCGTTCTCCTCCAAGGAGACGCTGCTGGAGTCGATCAGAACGCGGCTGCTGTCGCTGCCCGCCGAGACCGTCGTCCACACCGGGCACGGCGACTCCACCACCATCGGCGCGGAGAGTTCCCTCTAGGTCACGCAGAGGAACCTTACGCTCGGGAGTAGTGTCCTGTCCTGGGCGATTTATGCCTGTGTCGCACTACACATAGGCAAGCCTTACCAAAGTGGGTTATCTTAGGTGTGCCTAACCAAAGGTCCCAACTGCGAGAGGCTCCTCCCCCGATGTACGTATGCGTGTGTCGTGCCGTGACCGAGAACGAGGTCCACGACTGCATCGCCGCGGGCGCGAAGAGCGCACGGCAGATCCGCGACACCACCGGCGCCGGCAGCGACTGTGCCTCTTGTGTCCGGAAGATCTGTGCGATCCTGAAAAGGTCTGACGACCTGATTCCGACCGCATAGCACAAGGGGCCCGTTCAATGCAGGGCGACAAGCAGATCATCGAGCTGCTCAACGAGCAGCTGACCGCGGAGCTCACCGCTATCAACCAGTACTTCCTGCACGCGAAGATGCAGGAGAACTGGGGCTACACCAGGCTGGCCAAGCACACTCGCGAAGAGTCGATCGACGAGATGCGTCACGCCGAGAAGCTCACCGACCGCATCCTGTTCCTCGAGGGACTGCCCAACTACCAGCGGCTCGGCACTCTCCACATCGGTCAGACCGTGGAGGAGCAGCTGCGCGCCGACCTCGAGGTGGAGCTGAGCGTCGTCCAACGGCTCAAGCCCGGCATCAAGCTGATGCGCGAGAAGGGCGACACGACCTCGGCGCGCCTGTTCGAGGACATCCTCGCCGACGAGGAGCACCACATCGACTACCTGGAGACCGAGCTGGGGCTCATCCAGAGCCTGGGCGAGCAGCTGTACCTCGCTCGCTACGCCGAGCCTCCCTCCGACTGACCCTTCCTTGGTCGCCCGCCGTGACATCCGCTCCGGCGGGCGTTCTCATTTCCGCCCTTTCCCGGACGGCACGCCGACGCGTGTCGCGACACGCCGGGGGCATGATCGCGAGGGCGCGAGGGTTGCTTGACGTACCCGAGGGAAGAACGAACGGGGAAGACGGCGGAAAGCGTGGGCCATTAAACCCAGACTAGCCGCCATTTATCAGCGTTTGCCCAGGTCAATAGATAGGTCAAACGCGAGTCAAACCGCGCGCTGCGGCCGGGAAACGATCGCCTAAGGTCCTACGATCGCTTCATGACCTGCGTACTTCTCGCCGAGGATGACACCTCGATTTCCGAGCCGCTCGCGCGCGCCCTGCGCCGCGAGGGCTACCAGGTTGAGGTGAGCCCCGACGGCCCGCAGGCCCTCGAGAGGGCTCTGTCGGGGGGCATCGACCTCATCGTTCTAGACCTTGGCCTGCCAGAGATGGACGGTCTCGAGGTCGCCCGCCGGATCCGGGCCGAAGGGCACGGAACTCCGGTCCTCATCCTCACCGCTCGCGTCGACGAGGTCGACACGGTCGTCGGCCTCGACGCCGGCGCCGACGACTACGTCACCAAGCCGTTCCGCCTCGCGGAGCTGCTCGCTCGTGTCCGGGCCCTGCTACGGCGCGGCACCTCAGAGACCCCTGTCGTCCAGGGGGTGCGCATCGACGCCGACTCACGTCGCGCGTGGATGGGCGAGAAGGAGCTGCACCTGACCACCAAGGAGTTCGACCTGCTGCGCGTCCTCGTACGCGACGCGGGGAAGGTCGTCACGCGTGAGCAGATCATGCGCGAGGTCTGGGACACCAACTGGTGGGGGTCCACCAAGACTCTCGACATGCACATCTCCTGGCTGCGGCGAAAGCTCGGCGACGATGCCGCCAAGCCTCGCTACATCACCACCGTCAGGGGAGTCGGCTTCAGGTTCGAGCGAGAGTAGGACGTGCGCCGCCGCCTACTCTCCTCCACCCTGGTCGTCGCGGCCATCGCCGTACTTCTGCTCGGGGTGCCATTGGGCGTGGTGGTCAGCAGGCTGATCGTCGAGGACGCCAATCAGCAGCTGAGGGCCGAGGCGACCCGTCTGGTGGGCGAGGTGGAATACGCCCGCATCCAGGAGACGCCGCTCGACCCGCAGCAGCTGGAGCAGAAGTATCCAGACAGATACATCCAGATCTACGTCAACGGCAACCCGCCGACGGCGACCGTCGTCGGCACCTCTCCGCAGTCCGGCCACTCCATGCACGAGGAGGCCAAGTCGGACAGCGGCATCTACGTCAGGGTGAGCCGCGACAAGGATCAGGTCGAGCAGGATGTGCGCGCTCGCCTGCTCCTCATCGTGGCGCTGGCCGCCGCGGCTCTCGCGGTCGCGGTGGGTCTCGCCATCGTGCAGTCACGTCGGCTCACCCTGCCGCTCCAGGACCTGGCCAAGATCGCCGACCGGCTGGGATCGGGAGACGCCCGGCCCAGCAAACACCGCTACGGCATCCCCGAACTCGATCGCGTGGCCGAGGTGCTCGACCGCAGCGCCGCGCGCATCTCCGACCTGCTCACGCGCGAGCGCGAGTTCGCCACGGACGCCTCCCACCAGCTGCGCACCCCGCTGACGGGGCTCACCATGCGCCTGGAGGAGATCGTCGCCGCCTCCGACGAGCCCACCGTCGTCCGCGAGGAGGGCGAGGCCGCCATCGTCCAGGCCGAACGCCTCACCGCGGTCATCGACGAGCTCCTGGCCGCAGCCCGCCGTCAGCGCATCGCGCAGGCAGAGCCCATCTCCGTCGACGAAGTGCTGGTCCAGCAGGTCACCGAGTGGGAGCCCGCCTTCCGCAGGGCGGGCCGCTCGGTCTCCCTCGGCGGCACCCGCGGACTCAAGGCCCTGGCCACCGGAGGAGGGCTCGGCCAGGTCGTCGCCTCGCTTCTGGAGAACTCGATCCAGCATGGCGGAGGCGACGTCTCGGTCTCCACCAGCAGCAGCGACAACTACATCGTCATCGAGGTCGCCGACGAGGGCCCAGGGATCTCCGACGAGATCGCGCCGAAGGTCTTCGAGCGCAACGTGAGCGGTGGAGGCGGCACGGGTCTCGGGCTCACGCTCGCCAGGGCGCTGGCCGCCGCGGACGGCGGACGGCTCGAGCTGGTGCGCCGCCGTCCCGCGGTGTTCGCGATCTTCCTGCGCCCCGCCGAGGTCACGGGTCGCCGCGTGGTCACCGGGCCGGCCTGAGAGCCGCGCGCAGCCCATTGACGGGCCACGCGCGAAGGTTTACGGTCAGGGCCATAATCGAGCATGATCGAGCGCCCCTCGGGAGGTGCGGCCCGGTGACCCCTCTGAGAAGGCTGCTCGCTGGAGCGCTGTCAGGCGCGCTGCTCTTCGCTTCGCTCACCCCTGCGCACGCCGCCGACCTGCGGATCGCCAACGCCGGATTCGACCAGGGGCTGACCGGCTGGAGCGGCTCGCACGGTCAGGGCGGCGTCACCGCGGTGAGCTGGCAGGGCCGCACCACCGCGCGCGTCGCCGACACCGGGCCCGCGCTGGCCTACGGCAGGGAGAGCCTGCCGGGACTGCCCGCTGTGCCGGGCTCCCGCTACACCGCCCACGCCACGGTCTGGACCGAAACCGGCACCGCCGACCTCTACCTGCGGTTCAGGGGATCGTCGGGACAGCTGCTCGGCAGCGCCGGCGCCTCGGTGTCAGGCGGGAGATGGAGCGACGTCACCGCCTCGGGCCTCGCCCCCGCGGGCACGACGACGGTCTCGGCGCTCATCTACTCGGGGGTGGCCAACGTCGGCACGGCCTACTGGGACGAGGTGCTGATCACCAAGGACGTGACCGACCTCGGCGTGCAGATCGAGAGCAGCGTGCCCAACGCCACCACGTTCGCGGGCGGCAGCGCCTACGCCGTCTACACCGGCACCGCGGACACCAACCCGCAGCTGGCCGTGATCGACCTGGCGACCGAGACGGTGAAGAGCCGCATCACCATCCCCGACACCGCCGCCACACCCACGGTCGGCGGCTGGGCGGCGGCCACGGCCACCGACGGCAGCGTCTACCTCGGCACCTATCCCAACTCCAAGCTCTACAGGCACGTGCAGGGCCAGACGACGGTGAGCGACCTCGGCAGGGCTGAGGGCGGCTACTCCTTCATCTGGGACCTGGAGCCCGGTGCGGGCGGCAAGGTGTACGGCGGCACCTACAACGACGGCCGCTACTTCAAGTACGACCGCGGCGTCTTCACCACGATCGGCCAGGTGCCCATCGTGGCGGGAGCGGAGTACATCCGCAGCCTCGCCCACGACCCCGCCGCCAACGCCACCTACCTCGGCACCGGCACCGACGCCTCGCTCGTCAGGTTCGACAACGTCACGGGACGGGTGGACAGCCTGCTGCCCGCCGCCTACGCGCACAACTCCATGGTCGGCGGCCTCACCTGGACAGGAGGCAGGCTGTTCGCCTGGCTCGACCGCACGCTGCTCGTGCTCGAGATCGTGAGGAACGCCGACGGCTCGCACCGCGCCGTCACCGACGCCGCGATCACCGACGTGGACCTGCACCACTCACCCGCACTCGACGGCAAGGTCTGGCTGGTCAAGGACGGCCTGCTGCACTCCTACGACCTCGCGGCCAAGGCTTTGCAGGCGACCGCCGTACGGCCTGGCCTGGACGTCACCGGCTACACCTGGCTGAACGGCACGCTTACCGGCCTCGGCGCGGCGGAGGACGGCACCAGGATCTTCACGTACGCCCCCGCGACAGGCCAGTGGAGCAGCAGGGTCGTGCGCGACACCCCTGTGCTCCCCGCCGCGATCAACGCGCTCGGCGCCGGTCCCGACGGCAGGATCTACTCGGGCGGCTACCTCACGGGCGGCACGGGCGTCTACGACCCGCTGCGCGGCGACACCGACAGCAGCGCCCCCGACACGCCCACCCTCACGGGACTGAGCCAGACCGACAGCCTGCTCGCCCACGACGGCAGGCTCTACCTCGGCGTCTATCCGTCGGCCAAGCTCTACAGCCACGACCCCTCGGGCCCGTGGCCGCCCACGCTCAGGTACACGGCGGGCGAGGCGGGCAGCAAGGCCGACGACTGCGAGCCCGGCAAGGGCCCGCCCCCGCAGGACCGTCCCTACGCGCTCGCCGGCGGGCCGGACGGCACGGTCTACATGGGCACCGTCCCCAAGTACGGCAAGCGCAGCGGCGCCCTCACCGTCTGGAAGGAGGGGACGGCGGGCAGGACCCTGTGCGTGGTGCGCGACCAGGCGGTCGTCTCCCTCGCCCACGCGGGAGGCAGGCTGTTCGGCGGCACCTCCACCAGGGGCGCGCTCGGCGTCAACCCCGTCTACGCGCCTGGCGCCTCGGCCACGCTGTTCTCCTACGACCCCGCGACCGGCGAGGTGCGCACCCACCCGCTCCCGCTGACGGCGCCCAAGGCCGTCACCGCCCTCACCGAGGTGGACGGCAGGCTCTGGGGCCTGGCCGGCGGCTCGCTGTTCACGCTGGACCCCGCCCGTCCCGACGCCATCACGGTGACGCGGCTGTTCCCCGATCCCGACTACGCGGCCAGGCCGGGGCTGGCCTGGCGCGACGGAGTCCTGCTCACCCTGGACAAGGATTCACAACACGTCTACGGCACGGCGGGCGACCAGATCTTCAGGATCGACAGGGCGACGAAGGCGCTGACCGTGCTGCTGACCGTCCCCGGCATGGAGGGGCTGACGGCCGACAGGTTCGGCCACCTCTACTACAAGATCAACGAACGGCTGCACCGCTACACGGTGCCCATCCCGTAGGCGGCTAGCGCCTGGGGGAGAGCGGCTCGGGAAGGCCGGTGACGGGCTCGACCGGCGGCTCCTCCGGCGCCAGGAACACCCACTTCTTGTACGACCAGAACCGGAACAGCGTGCCGAACCCCACGCCGATGACCTTGGCGATGTTGTAGCTCAGCGCGTCGTGCAGTCCGAGGGTGTACGTCGTGAATCCGATGACGATCAGGCTGATCAGCAGCCCGATGCCGTTCAGCAGGAAGAACAGGAGGTATTCGCGGGCCAGCCCGCTCTGCTCGCGGTTGCGGAAGGTCCAGAACCTGTTGCCGACGTAGGCGAAGGTGGCCGAGATGACCGTGGCCAGGCCCGTCGAGAAGAGGGGGCCCCAGCCGAAGCCGAAGCGGAACAGGTTGGTGGCCCCGAAGTCGATCACGAAGGCGATGCCGCCGATCGTGCCGAACTTGGCCAGCTCATGGATCAGATGAACGAACCGGTGGTAGGCGCGTCTGAAGAACTCCACGTCTCCTGCACGGTCCTTTCGGTTCTCCAGCCGCACCCTCGGGACGGGTCCGGTTCCACCAGGTTACCGGCCGAGCGCCTCACCCGGGTGCGAAGGTTCCGCAAAGCGAGTCGAGTACCTCATCATCCGTCCGCAAAGAACAATTCTAGAAATATCGTCTTATGAGGGGAAAGCTGGAACGGAGTTCACTACGCTGACGCCCAGATCGCGGCTCAGCGGCCGCGACAGACGGCCGTCACCCTGGGGAATCACCCGTGAAGCGTCGACTGTTCGCACTCTTGACCAGCCTGTCCATGGTGACCGGCTGTGGTGTCGCGAGCAGCCGTGCGGGGGAGCCGAAGGAGCCGCCGTCACCACCCGCATCCGCTCACCGGGTGGAGCGAGCAGTGGCGGAGAAGGCGTTCGACCTGCTCGACGAGCTCGCCCAGGCCTGGGAGGACCGGGACTGCGCGACCGTCGACCGCCTCACCGCGTGGGCGGAGAATGCGCTGGGCGGTCGTGCCTGCGAGGCGACCCGGAACGGCCGCCCAGCCCTGACCGGCTACTCCGACCTCGAGTACCTGCTGCCCGAGGCGCCCGGCTGGTTCGCCGTCCTGGCGCGCCGCCCCGAGCCCACGTACTTCCTGTTCGTCCACGACCGCAACTGGCGCCTCGCGGCAGGGCCGCTGCGGCTGCTCGGCGAGGCGCCCGAGCGCGCCGACGGCGCGGGACCCTCCAGCGGTACGGCCAGGCGCGCCAGGCTGGTCCCTCAGCGCCACCTCACCTATCTCACCGACCCGGCGGGGGTGAGCGGGGTCGCCTTCCCCTCCGGCGACGCCATCGCCGACCTGCGTGACGAGCTCGCCGACCGTACGGCCAGGGCCCGGCCCGACAGGGTGAGCGTCGACGTCGAGCTCTTCGGCGGCCCGTCCCGCGCGCTGGCGCTGTCGAACGGCTCGATGCTGGTCTTCCACACCCTCCGCCTGGTCTCGCGCCACCGCCCCGGCCAGGGCAGGGATTCCCTCGGCCGCCCGCCGTACGGCAGGGCGCTGGTGAAGGAGTTCACCGGCGAGAACGACCCCGCCTCCCTGACCGGCACCGAGCTCGTCGTGCTGGCCAGTGAGATCAGCGCGAAGAACAAGCTGACGACGGTGGCCCTGCGCCGCGCACTGGCCGATCTGACCACTTGACGGCCGCGACGTGGCGATGGCCGAGGTGAGGGTATGCTTCGGGCACGTGAGCAGCCCCTCTTCGCATGTCGGGCCCGTTGTGGGCGTCGTCGGCGCTGGCCAGTTGGCCCGCATGATGCAGCAGGCCGCGATCCCGCTCGGTCTCGAGCTACGGGTCCTGGCCAACTCGCCGGACGAGAGCGCGGCGAAGGTGATCGTCGACACCCGTCTCGGCGACTACCGTGACCTGTCCGTCCTGCGGGAGTTCGCCGCGGGCTGCGACGCGGTGACCTTCGACCACGAACACGTGCCGACCGAGCACATCAAGGCCATGGCCGCGGAAGGGCTCCAGGTCCACCCTGGCGCCGACGCCCTGGTCCACGCGCAGGACAAGGCGGAGATGCGCAGAAGGCTGACCGAGATCGGCGTGCCCTGCCCCGCCTGGCGCACCGTCGAGACGGCCGCCGACGTCGCGGAGTTCGCGGCGCAGAACGGCTGGCCCGTCGTGCTCAAGGCCGTCAGGGGCGGCTACGACGGCCGCGGCGTGTGGGTGTGCGACGACGAGGACGAGGCCGCGACCGTGGTCGCGACCGGTGTCCCGCTGCTGGCCGAGGCGTTCGTGCCGTTCGAGCGCGAGCTGGCCGTCCTGGTCGCCCGCTCTCCGCACGGGCAGGGCGTCAGCTACCCGGTCGTCGAGACCGTCCAGGAGAACGGCATCTGCGTCGAGGTCCTGGCCCCCGCGCCAGGGCTCGACGCCGAGGTCGCCGCCCAGGCGCAGCGCATCGCCCTGAAGATCGCCGATGAGCTGGGCGTCACAGGGCTGCTGGCGGTGGAGATGTTCGAGACCCGGAGCGGGGGAGCTCGGAGCGAGAGCGCGAGCTCCGAAGCGGCTACGAACACCGCCGGCCTCGTGGTCAACGAGCTGGCCATGCGCCCCCACAACAGCGGCCACTGGACCATCGAGGGCGCCCGCACCTCCCAGTTCGAGCAGCACCTGCGGGCCGTGCTCGACCTGCCGCTCGGCTCGCCGTCCATGGCGGCGCCCTACGTCGTCATGGCCAACCTGCTCGGCGGCGACGATCCCGACATCTTCAAGCGCTACGAGCACGTGATGGCCCACGACCCCGGCGTCAAGGTGCACTTCTACGGCAAGGAGGTGCGGAAGGGCAGGAAGATCGGCCACGTGACCGCCCTCGGCGCCGACCTCGACGACGTCAGGGCCAGGGCCAGGCACGCCGCCGTCTACCTCACCACAGGGGAGTACACATGATCGGCATCGTGATGGGCAGCGACTCCGACTGGCCGGTCATGAGGCTCGCGGCGGAGGCCGTGGCCGAGTTCGGCGTGCCGTTCGAGGCCGACGTGGTCTCCGCGCACCGCATGCCGACCGAGATGATCGAGTACGGCAGGCAGGCCGCCTCCCGCGGCCTCAAAGTGATCATCGCGGGCGCCGGAGGGGCCGCGCATCTGCCCGGCATGCTGGCCTCGGTCACGCCGCTGCCGGTGATCGGGGTGCCCGTGCCGCTGAAGTACCTCGACGGCATGGACTCCCTGCTGTCCATCGTGCAGATGCCCGCGGGCGTTCCCGTGGCGACGGTCGCCGTCGGTGGGGCGCGCAACGCGGGGCTGCTGGCCGTCCGCATCCTCGCCGCCTCCGACGAGACGCTGCGCCGACGCATGGAGGCCTTCCAGGACACGCTGCGCGACCAGGCTCACGCCAAGGGCGAGAAGCTGCGCGCGGAGGCGGCCGAACTGGGGCGCTGACTCAGCGGTCGTAGCCGAGCGGGTCGCCTGGCCGGCACTCCGGTTCGCGCTCGGCGTGTGTCGGTATCCAGCGGCTGGGAGTCTTTCGTGGGGGGTGCTCCGCAGGCTGCCTTGACGAGCTGCTTCCCGCTCTTCGGCCTGCCGAGGGCTTTGCGGCCTGCCGGGGGCTTTACGAGCGGACGGGGGCTTTACGGACGGCTGAGGGCTTTACGGCCTGCCGAGGGCGCGGTAGTGCCAGCCCGCCGCGCGCCAGGTCTCCGCGTCCAGCGCGTTGCGCCCGTCGACGATCTTCCTGGTCGCGACCGCCGCGCCGAGCTCCTCGGGGTCCAGGTCGATGAACTGCTTCCACTCGGTGAGCAGGAGCACGACGTGCGCCCCGCGTACGGCGTCGAGAGCCGACTCGCCGTAGGACAGCTCGGGGTGCGCCTTGCGGGCGTTGTCGAGCGCGATCGGGTCGTACACCGTGACCTGTCCGCCCTGCTCCCCGATGGTCACGGCCACGTCGAGAGCGGGGGAGTCGCGGATGTCGTCGGAGTTCGGCTTGAACGCCGCGCCCAGGACGCCCACCGTGCAGCCGCGGAACGAGCCGCCCGCCAGCTCGCGGGCCAGGTCGACCATGCGCGCGCGGCGGCGCATGTTGATCGCGTCGACCTCGCGCAGGAACGTCAGCGCCTGGTCGGCGCCCAGCTCACCGGCGCGTGCCATGAACGCGCGGATGTCCTTGGGCAGGCAGCCGCCGCCGAACCCGAGGCCGGGGTTGAGAAAACGACCGCCGATGCGGTCGTCGAACGACAGCGCCTGGGCCAGTTGCTGCACGTCGGCGTGAGAAGCCTCACAGACCTCGGCCATCGCGTTGATGAAGGAGATCTTGGTCGCCAGGAACGCGTTCGCCGCGGACTTGACCAGCTCGGAGGTCGGATAGTCGGTCACGACCATCGGAACCTCGCCGAGCGGCTCGTAGACCTCGCGCAGGATCTTCTCGGCCTGCTCGGAGGCCACGCCGATCACGATGCGGTCGGGGTTGAGCGTGTCCTGCACGGCGAAGCCCTCGCGCAGGAACTCGGGGTTCCACGCCAGCTCGGCCCCCGCGTTGACCGGTGCGAGGCGGGCGAGCTTGGCCGCCAGGCGGGCCGCGGTGCCGACGGGAACCGTCGACTTGCCCACGACCAGACAGTCTCTGTCGAGGTACGGCGCCAGCGACTCGACGGCCGCGTCGAGATAGGAGACGTCGGCCGCGTACTCGCCGTGCTTCTGCGGCGTGCCCAGGCAGAGGAAGTGGATGTCGCCGAACGCGGCCGCCTCCTCGTAGGAGGTGGTGAAGCGCAGCCGTCCCGACTCGAGCCCTCGCCGCAGGATCTCTTCAAGGCCGGGTTCGTGGATCGGCAGCTCGCCGCTCTGCAGGCGGCGGATCTTGTCGACATCGACGTCGAGGCCGAGGACTTCGAACCCGAGGTCCGCCATGCAGGCCGCGTGGGTGATGCCCAGATACCCGGTTCCGATCACCGTTAGGCGATATGGCACGAGTGAGCTCCTTTCATCGCCAAGGCATGTTACCGGTCCCCACCACTTCCACTGTGCCACCTGCGTAAACCGGCGAATCGTACCGGCTGGTAACAAGATGGTTGGACGTCCTAGTATTCGGTTATGACCTACGCCCTCACCGAGGAGCACGAGATGCTCCGCGAGACCGTCCGTGCCCTCGCCGATGAGAAGATCGCGCCCCGTGCCGCCGAGGCCGACGAGCGCGAGGAGTTCCCGTGGGACGTCTACAAGGCGCTCGTGGCCGCTGACCTGCACGCGATCCACGTCCCCGAGGAGTACGGCGGTGCGGGAGCCGACGCGCTCGCCGCGGTCATCGTCATCGAGGAGGTGGCCCGCGCCTGCGCCTCCTCCTCTCTGATCCCGGCCGTCAACAAGCTCGGCACCGTGCCCCTGCTGCTGTCGGCCTCCTCCTCGCTGAAGGAGCGCTATCTCACGCCCGTCGCCGCGGGCGAGGCGATGTTCTCCTACGCGCTCTCCGAGCCCGAGGCCGGCTCCGACGCCGCCGCCATGAAGACCCGCGCGGTCCTCGACGGCGACCACTACGTGCTCAACGGCGTCAAGATGTGGATCACCAACGCGGGCGTGTCCGAGTACTACACGGTCATGGCCGTCACCGACCCCTCCGCGGGCGCTCGCGGCATCTCCGCCTTCGTCGTCGAGAAGTCCGACGAAGGCGTCTCCTTCGGCCCCAAGGAGAAGAAGCTCGGCATCAGGGCCTCGCCCACCAGGCAGGTCATCCTGGAGAACGTGCGCATCCCGGTCTCCCGCCTGATCGGCGAGCCTGGCACCGGCTTCAAGACCGCTCTCGCCACCCTCGACCACACCCGCGTCACCATCGCCGCCCAGGCTCTCGGCATCGCCCAGGGCGCCCTTGACTACGCGATCGGCTACGTCAAGGAGCGCAAGCAGTTCGGCAAGCCCATCGCCGACTTCCAGGGCCTGCAGTTCATGATCGCCGATATGGGCATGAAGCTGGAGGCCGCACGGCAGCTGACCTACTACGCGGCGGCCAAGTCGGAGCTGGCGATGCACGGCAAGCCGCAGAAGGACCTGACGTTCCTGTCGAGCGCGGCGAAGTGCGCGGCGTCGGACGCGGCCATGGAGATCACCACGGACGCGGTGCAGCTGCTGGGCGGGTACGGCTACACGCGGGAGTTCCCTGTGGAGCGCATGATGCGCGACGCCAAGATCACCCAGATCTACGAGGGCACCAACCAGATCCAGCGCATGGTCATGGCCCGCCAGCTCCTGAAGTAGGAGACGAACTGCGGAAACCCGGTCCCTTGCGGCGAGGGGGTCGGGTTCCGCGCCACTCGATGGATCTCGAACTCAGTATCTGTTCCGTCGGTGTTCCGTGATCTTGGCGCGAGATAGCGGCGGGATACGGTGAGAAGTGGCAGCGGGAGCCGAGCGTGTGTGCCTGGTGGATAGAACGCGGCTCGGTCGGAGACGAGGCCAGCTGATCACCACTCGTCCCAGCCCGACCATGCGTACCAGGGGCCGAAGATCGGATCGAGCCGCTCCACGTCGTCCTCGGGCATCTGGCCCGCTGGGCTCCATATGAAACCTGCCGATGTGCGTACCAGCCAGTCATCGATGCTGAATCGGGCGCCGCCATCAGGTGTCGCCTCTGACCAGCAGACCGGGTAGAGACCCACCTGTCGGCACTCGTGGGAGTAGGTGCCGCTTCGAGCCACGGTCTGGGCGTAGTCGGCCAGGGCGGACTGCGACAGCGTGAACCGTACGAGGAATGGGACGTCGGCGGTGATCGCCACGGCGGTGGAGCTGACAATGATCCATGGCATCAACCAGCGGAGCAAGTGCGCGGATACCGCGTTGACGTTTGCTATCAGCGCTGGGATGGCCCGCATGATCCACAGCAGGTAGAGCAAGCCACCCGCGAAGAATGCCCATAGGAATAGTTCGACGTACAAGTACGGTCCGCTGGCCCACCACAGGCTCACGAGCGCTGCGAGCGAGAACGCTGTGATTAACGGCCACCCGGGCGGCTTGGTGATCACGACGCCACCTTAGCGATCAGCCGGGCAACACCAACAGCCGGCGTAGACGGGCTTAGGGTAGCCGCTGCTCATCCCCATGATCGAGCTATTTTCGCAGGTGGCCGGATCAAGCATCGGAGATCACCCAAACCTACGAGGGCACCAACCAGATCCAGCGCATGGTCATGGCCCGCCAGCTCCTGAAGTAAAGCACGGTCTTTCAGGCTGTGACACTGGGGGGAGTGCTCCCCCAGACCCCCACAAAGCATGGGCCTTTGCTTGGGGCGCGCTTCGCGCGTGGCGGCTCCGGGCTGGTCTGTGTGGGGGCCGAGCCCCCACACCCCCTGGCGGGGGCCTACCGGCCCCCGCGCCCCGGACGCGTTGGCGCTTGGACGGGGGAGGGCGGTGGGAGTGGTTGGCGCGGCCTATCCGAGTGGAGCTGCGTCGTGTCGTGGCCTGGAGAGGAAGCAGGGCCGAGTGGCGACTGCGGCGTGTACGGTCTCGCGACCTGCGGCGATGGGCAAGCTCCGGGGCGGTTCAGGGCGCAGCCGCCGCAGAGGTGCCCGATGGGGTCAGAGCAGGCGCCTGATCTCGCCGTACGCCCGGTAGAAGCCGCCGCGCCCAGCGGAGCGCACGCCGTCGACCAGGTAGCGGGCGCCCGCCTCCCGGACGGTCTTGGGGAACTGCACGTTCCATGACTCGTAGCCGGGGCTGACCACGCGGACCCGCAGCCGCTCGCCCTCCTTGACGCACTCCACGACCACGCCGTCGCCCGCGCCGTCGGTCTCCAGCACCCTCTCCAGCACCGTCTCCAGCGTGGTGGACGGCTCGACCGCCTCCAGCGACGCCGCCGCCTTGACGTCCATCGGCTGGGGCACGCTGCCCGCGCGGGCCGCGGCGATGGCCGCCTCGCTGGCGTCGATGCAGACCAGGGAGCCGTCGGTGGTGACGATGTAGAGGCGGTCGTCCAGGAACTGCATGGAGAACGCCGACCCGCAGCCGGTGGCGAGCTTCCACAGCCGCTCTCCGGAGGCGTCGAAGCAGTAGACCGAGGAGTGGTTGTCGCCCGCGAAGACATGGCGTCCGCCAGGCGAGGTGGCGCAGGAGTAGACGGCGCCGTCGCACTGGTAGACCGCCTCCACCCGGCCGTCGCTCTTGGCCAGGCGGTGGACGGTGCGGCGGGCCGTGCCGGCGTAGACGGAGCGCTCCTCCTGCCAGCCGAACAGCACGTCGCCTGCCAGCTTGTTCTCCCAGACGAGCGTGCCGTCGGAGGTGTCGTAGCGGGCGACCCCGCGCGAATGGCCGTGGTAGACGGCGTCCCCGTCGCACCTGACCATCCAGGCGGAGTCGCCGGCGCCGGTCCGCGCCCACTGGAACTCGTCCTCGTAGTCGATCGTGGTGATCCGCCCCGCCCGGTCGGAGACGCCGAGCACTCCGTCGTGGATGTCCAGCCAGTAGATGTCCACGTCGGCGGCGATCTCGTACGCCGACCTCGGCACCTTGCCGCTCAGGTCGTACACGCGGCCGTCGTCGCACCCGGCATAGATCCAGAAGTCGTCGGCCACGATGCACTTGACGCCGTCGGGCAGCCGGAAGCGGCCGGTCACCGTGCCGGAGTGGGTGACGGTGTAGACGTCGCCGCGCTGGTTGCCGACCCAGCAGCGTTCGCCGTCCACGAAGATGCCGAACGCGGCCGCGCCGCTGTCGAAGCGCCACAGGACCGGCGCCTGCTGGGCGGTCGAGCGGGTGCTGGCGATGGCCCTGCGGGTGACCGCCCGGCGCTGGCGCACGCCGCGCAGGGCGGGCGCGTAGCCCTTGCGTGTCTTCTCGCCGATCTTCTTGGCCGCCGCCGCCTGGGCCTTCGCTTCGGTGGGGAAGGCGGTGACCTTCGTCTGGCCGGATTCGCCGATGCGCCCGTAGGTGATCGTGACCTGCGTCCCCGCCACGGTCACCTCATAAAACTTGTGCGCTCCGCCGCCGTCCTCAGACAGCTCGAGGTAGGTCATGTCCGCTTCTCCAGATTTGCCCGGCTTGATCAATTGCACGGGAGACTAGAGCACCGCAACGACAGAAACCTCGCCCCAGGCCGTACACCTGAGGCGCTTCCAGGCCGAAGGCCCCTCGCGGCGACCGTGCGGGGGCCGTGTCACCCGCTCATGGCTGGCCTTGATCTTCTGCCGAACGCATCGTCCTGTCGTCGCCGGCGGAGACGACCAGCCGCGCCTTGACCTCGGGCCACTCGGGGGCGATCACGGAGAACATGGCGGAGTCTCGTACCTTCCCCTCCTCTCCGGGCGCCCAGGACGGTGACCAGCCGCGCAGTACGCCCTCGAACCGCGCGCCGAGCCGTTCGATCGCCCGTCGCGACCGCTGATTGCGCGCGTCCGTCTTCAGGTCCACGCGGGCCACGCCCAGCGTCTCGAACGCATACGTGAACAGCAGAAGCTTCGCCTCGGTGTTGATCCCCGTGCCCTGTGCCGACGCCGCCAGCCAGGTCCAACCGATCTCTATGGCGCGCAGCTCCTGTCGGTCGGGCCATGACCGCGGGTTCCAGAACGCCGTGCACCCCACCGCCATCCCGTCCTCCACGCGGACCTGGGCGAAGGGGGTCAGGCCCTCGCGTCCCCTGGCGAACTGGGCCTCCAGGTATGCCTTCACCTCGTCCCTGCGGGGGACCACCGTGAGGCCGTAGGAGGAGCGGTCCTCCTCGGCGGCCCTCGCGAGGTCCGGAGCGTGGTCCATCGTGAGTGGCTCCAGCCGGACGAATGATCCATGGAGCACGGGAACGTCGAGATGCGGACTCATCGGGTTCTCCCTGGCGGCCAGGCGATTGTCGGTCATGAGATGTCGGGGCATGTGCCGGTTCTTCAGATCTTGTACGTGACGCACCTCACCCGCGACCATAGGCACGTGAACCCACAGGCCTTCTACCGCGACCCGTACCCCGTCTACGCCGAGGCCCGCAGGGCTCGCGGGCTCACCTTCGTGCCCGAGCTGGGCGCCTGGCTGGTCAGCAGGCGTGAAGACGTCCGCGAGGTGCTGAGCAAGCCCGAGCAGTTCTCCTCCGCGCGCGCCTTACGGCCGGACTACCTGCCCGGCAAGGCCGCGCTGTCGGAGCTGGTCAAGGGGTTCGGCGGGGTGCAGGCGGTGCTCACAGCGGACGGCGAGGCGCACCGGCGGCTGCGCCGCCCCCTCGCCAGGGGGCTTTCCCCCGCCAGGGTCGCCGCCGCGCTCCCGTTCGTCACGGCGCGGGCCGAGGCGCTCATCGGCTCCTTCGCCGGCGACGGCCAGGTCGAGTGGATGGAGGCCTACGCCAGGCCCCTGCCCGCCGACGTGATCGGCCACCTGATCGGCTTCGACCCCGCCGACACCCATGGCGCGATCCGCGGCGCGCAGCGAGCGGAGGACCTGCTGTTCACCGAGCTGACCGAGGCCGAGCAGGTCGACGCGGCGAAGGAGATCGTCGCCCTGCAGCACCTGCTCGACGGCTACGCCCGCGCGCGCAGGAGGGATCCGCGTGATGACCTCATCACCGAGATGGTCAGGGACCTGGCCCCCGGCTCCGACGACCTCACGCTCGACCAGCGCAAGGAGATCGTCTCCAACCTCCAGAACCTGCTCCTGGCAGGACACCTGACCGCGACCGCGCTGCTCGGCACGGTGGTGCTGAACCTGCTGCGCGACCGTCGCCAGTGGGAGCTGCTGTGCGAGAAGCCGGAGCTCGTCTCCGTGGCCATCGAGGAGGCGGCCCGCTTCGAGGCGCCCATCCAGGGCTTCAGGCGTACGGTCACCACCAAGGTGACGCTGAGCGGCACCGAGCTGAACGAGAACGACGTGCTCTTCGTCTCCTTCGCCTCGGCGGGCCGTGACGCGGACGCCAACGCGCGCCCCGACGAGTTCGACATCACCAGGCCGGCCCTGCGCAACCTGTCGTTCGGACACGGCCCCCACGGCTGCCCAGGCTCGCAACTGGCCAAGGAGCAGGTGCGGATCACCCTGGAGATGCTGATCCGCGACCTGCCCGGACTCCGCCTGGCCCGCACGGACGTCACCATGGCCCCCACCCTCATCCACCGATCCCCCGAGGAGCTCTTCCTCGCCTGGTGACGGCCCACGCCCGGCTCGGTCAGGGGCCGGGTGGGCCGGTGATGCGGTAGCCGACGCCTGGAGTCGTGGTGATCACCGAGGGGTCGCCGAGTTTGCGGCGCAGCCGGCCGATCGTGACGGTGACGGTGTTGGTGAGCGGGTCGGCGTGTTCGTCCCACACCTGTTCGAGCAGGTCCTCCGTGCTCAGGAAGGCAGGGGTGGCGCGGAGGAGGGCTTCGAGCAGGGCGAACTCCTTGACCGACAGGTCCAGGTGGCGGCCGTCGCGGGTCACCGTACGGCGGAGGGGGTCGAGTTCGATGCCGGCCGCGCGCAGGGTGCGGGCGCGGGCGGAGGGCTGGCGGCGGGCCAGGGAGCGGATGCGCAGGACCAGTTCGGGGAAGTGGAAGGGCTTGGCGAGATAGTCGTCGGCGCCCAGGGACAGGCCGCTGACGCGGTCGCCGGGGGAGCCCGCCGCGGTCAGCATCAGCACCATGACACGGTCGTCGCGTTCGGTGATCATCTGGCAGAGGCTGTCGCCGTGGATTCCCGGCAGGTCGCGGTCGAGGACGACCACGTCGTAGGCGTTGACGTCGAGTTTGGCCGCGGCCTCCAGGCCGTCGTGCGCCAGGTCCACGGCCATGCCCTGGTCGCGCAGGCCCTCGGCCACCACCTCGGCGAGCGCGCGGGCGTCCTCGACCACCAGCACCCTCACGCCGGGACCCCGGTCCGCTCGGTGGCCAGGGGCAGCGAGATGGCGACCCGCAGGCCGCCTTCTGGCCTGGCCCCGAGGTCGAGCCCGCCGCCGTGCGCGGTGGCGATGGCGGCGACGATCGACAGCCCGAGCCCCGATCCGTCGCCTGAGCCGGTCCGGTCGGCGCCGAGCCGCTGGAACGGCTGGGCCAGCCGCGCCACCTGCTCCTGCTCGAGGAGCCGTCCGCCCGTCTCGACCACGAGCAGCGCCGTCGTGCCGTCGGCCGTGGCGGCGACCCTGATCCAGCCGCCCTCGTCGTTGTGGATGATCGCGTTGTCGATGACGTTGTCGGCCATGCGCGACAGGAGTGTCGCGTTTCCCTGTGTCCAGGTGTCGTCGTGGAGGTCGCCGTCGTGGACGGTCAGGCGCCTGGCCGCGATGTCGGCGGCCCTGGCGTCCAGAGCCGCGTTCACCGTACGGCCGAGCGAGATCGTCGAGCGGTCCGACATGGCGCCGTGCTGGGTGCGGGCCAGCAGGAGGAAGCCTTCGAGCAGCCGGTCGACCTGGTCGAGCTCGGTGCGGAGCCGGCCGGCGAGCGCGACCGTCTGCGGGGGGACGGGCTCGGGCTTGGCCACGGCGACGTCCAGGGAGGCCCGCATGGTCGCCAGCGGGGTGCGCAGTTCGTGTGAGGCGTTGGCGACGAACCTGCGCTGCGCGGCGAAGGAGCTCTCCAGGCGTTCGAGCAGCTCGTCGATGGTGTCGGCGAGGTCCTTCACCTCGTCGGCGGGGCCGGGTACGGCCAGCCGTTCGTGCAGGTTGTCGGCGGAGATCCGGCGCGTGGCCGCGGTGATCGTCCGCAACGGGCGCAGCACCCATCCCGCGATGATCCGGCCCAGCACGATCGACGCCAGCGCCATGACGGCCAGCGCCACCGCCGAGCCGACCAGGAGCTGGTGTGACTGGCTCTCCCTCGCGCCGGCCAGCTGGCTCTCGAGCAGGGAGATGCGCTCATGGGCGGCCGCCAGCGTCGAATTCCGGGCGGGAGGGTTGCCCCCTGGCGCGACCTCACTGATCCGCGTCGAGCCCAGGCTCACGAGGTTGGTGATGACCAGCAGCGCCGCGCCGGACAGCAGGAACAGGACACCGTACAGGGCGGTGAACCGCAGCCGCACGGTGCGGGCGGGCAGGGCCAGGCGTCGCGCTGTCCTCATCGGCTCTCTCTCGTTCGTGCGGAGCTCCAGGATGCCGCCCAGGACCTAACAACGACATGACGGCCTCTGTTCGGCCCACGTTAGGGCGGCTTCCGTACAAACGGAGCCATGCGAGCAACCATTGAAGTCAACGACGTGCGCAAACGCTTCGGGTCCACGGTGGCGCTGGACGGGATGTCGTTCACGGTGGAGCCCGGGCAGGTCACCGGCTTCGTCGGGCCCAACGGCGCGGGCAAGTCCACCACGATGCGGGTCATCCTCGGGCTGGACGCGGCCGACTCGGGCAGCGCGCTGATCGGCGGCAGGCCGTACCGGAGCCTGCGCAGCCCGCTGCTCCACGTCGGGGCTCTGCTGGACGCCGGGGCGCTGCAGCCGCGCCGTTCGGCCCGTAACCACCTGCTGTGGCTGGCCCACTCGCAGGGGCTGACCGCCGGGCGGGTCGACGAGGTGATCGAGCAGGCGGGCCTGGGCCAGGTGGCCAGGCGGAAGGCGGGCGGCTTCTCCCTCGGCATGCGTCAGCGGCTCGGGATCGCCGCCGCGCTGCTCGGCGACCCTCCCGTGCTCATCCTGGACGAGCCCTTCAACGGCCTGGACCCCGACGGCATCGTGTGGATGCGCGAGTTCCTCGGCGAGCTGGCAGGACAGGGCAGGGCGGTGCTGGTCTCGAGCCATCTGATGAGCGAGCTGCAGGACACCGCCGCCCACGTGGTCGTGGTCGGCCGAGGCAGGGTCATCGCCGACACCAGCGTGGCGCGGCTGCTGGCCGAGGTGTCGGGCGACAGGGTGACGCTGCGCAGCACGGCCCCTCAGGAGGCGGCGAGGGTGCTGGAGCACGCGGGCGCCACGGTGGCGGCCGTCGACCGCGACACGCTCACCGTCTCGGGGCTGCCGGCGGAGCGCGTCGTGACGCTGCTCGGCCGGTACGCGGTGCCCTTCTCCGAGGTGACGGCGCACCGGGCGACGCTGGAGGAGGCCTACATGAACCTCACGAGGAGCGCGGTCGAGTACCGCGCCACCACGGGCCAGGAGAGCGCGCGATGAGCGGGCGTCACGGCTTCACGCGCCTGCTGCGGGCCGAGTGGACCAAGTTCAGGACGGTCCTCGGCTGGGTGATCGCCATGATGGTCGCGGCGGCGGCCGTCGTACTGCTCGGCCTGTTCTCCGCGTCGGGCAGCCACGCCTCGTGCGGCGCGGGCCCTGTCGAGATCGACTGCCCCGAGCCCCCGCTGGGGCCCGAGGGTCAGGCGGTGAGCGACAAGTTCTACTTCGTCCACCAGCCGCTGGAGGGGGACGGCAGCATCACCGTCCGCGTGACCTCGATGACCGGCCAGATCCGGCTGCCCGACCTCACTCCCGGCGTCAGAAGGGTCGCGCCAGGGGTCGTGCCGTGGGCGAAGGCCGGGGTCATCGTCAAGGACGGCATGCGGCAGGGCTCCGCCTACGCGGCGCTGATGGTCACGGGTCGGCACGGGGTGCGGATGCAGCACAACTACACCCACGACCTGGCAGGACGTCCGGGAGGCGTCTCGAAGAAGGACCCCCGCTGGCTGCGGCTGACCCGTTCGGGCGACACCCTCACCGGTGACGAGTCGGCCGACGGCAGGCGGTGGACCACGGTCGGTTCGGTGCGGCTGGCCGGGCTGAGCGACACGGTGGAGATCGGGCTCTTCGCCACCTCTCCCTGCGACCTCCTGGTGAAGCAGGGCGATTTCGGCGGGAGCATCGGGCAGTGCCGCTTCACCGAGGCCACCGCCGACTTCGACCAGGTCAGCCTCCAGGGCAGGACGTCCGGCGACGCGTGGCGCCAGGACGACGTGGGGGTCACCGAGGCGCCGGACGGTTCACCCCACCACCCGGGCAGGTTCGAGCGGTCCGGCGGCACGTTCACCGTGACAGGGGTCGGCGACATCGCGCCGCACGTGGAGGGTGAGAGCATCGAGAGCACCCTCACGGGTGCGCTGGCGGGGCTCGTCGTGGTGGTCGTCGTGGCGGTGCTTTTCGTCACCGCCGAGTACCGGCGAGGGCTGATCCGCACCACTCTGCTCGCCAGCCCCCGGCGCGGTCGCGCGCTGGCGGCCAAGGCCGTCGTGATCGCCGCGGTGACGTTCGTGACAGGGCTGGCCGCCGCCTGCGTGGTGGTCCCGGTGGGCACGCGCATCCTGCGCGCCAACGGCAACTACATCCTGCCGGTGAGTCCGCTCACCGAGGTCCGGGTGGTGGTCGGCTTCGCGGCGCTGCTCGCGGCCGCCGCCGTCCTCGCCCTCGCCCTCGGCGCGCTGTTCAGGCGCGGCGCCGCGTCGGTCGCCGCCGCCATCGCGCTGATCCTGGTGCCCCACCTCCTCGCGACCACCTCGGTTCTGCCCGTCGTCGTGGCGCAGTGGCTGGTGCGGCTCACCCCCGCCGCGGGCTTCGCGATCCAGCAGAGCATCCCGGAGTACCCGTACATGACGGGCCACTACGCCCCATCGGCCGGCTACTACCCTCTGCCGCCGTTGGGCGGCCTCGCCGTGACCTGCGCCTACGCCGCGGTCGCTCTTGCCGCGGCGATCGTCCTGCTGCGCAGGAGGGACGCGTGAGAAGGGAACTGCACGCGGAGTGGACGAAGCTGCGCACCAGCCAGGCGGGTTGGCTGCTGCTCGCCCTCGTCGCGCTGACCGTGGCGGCGAGCGCCGCGGCGGTGGCGACGGTGTCCTGCCCGCCGGAGGGCTGCGGCCATGACGCGCCCAGGCTCAGCCTCGCGGGGGTCCAACTGGGCCAGGCGGTCGTCGCGGTCATGGCCGTGCTGATGATCAGCGGCGAGTACGGCACGGGCATGATCCGCACCACCCTGACGGCGATGCCGCGCCGTACCACGGTCCTGGCGGCCAAGGCGGTCATCCTCGCCGGGCTGACACTGGCCGCGGGGAGCGTCGCGGTGCTCGGGTCCGTGCTGACGGGGCGGCTCATCCTGCCGGGCAACGGGTTCGTCCCCGCGCACGGCCAGGCGCTGCTGTCCCTGGCCGACGGGCCGACACTGCGCGCGGCCTGCGGCTCGGTCCTCTACCTCGCGCTGGTCGCCCTGCTCAGTCTTGGCATCGCCGCCGCCGTGAGGGACTCCGCGACGGCCATCGGGGTGGTGTTCGGCCTGCTCTACGCCTTCTCGGTCCTGCCCTTCATGGTCGCCGACCCGGACTGGCAGACGCTCCTCTGGAGGATCTCGCCGATGAACGCGGGACTCGCCGTCCAGGTGACGACCAACGTGTCAGGACTGCCGCTCAGCCCCTGGGCGGGCCTCGGCGTGCTCGCCGCATGGGCCGGCGTCGCCCTCCTGGGCGGCGGCCTGCTGCTGCGACGGCGCGACGCCTGACTCACACAGGCGCGGCCGTCAGCCGATCCGCGTGTCGTGGGTCGAGGGACACCAGGTGGAGGGTCAGGGCGGCGATGTTCCACGCGTCGTCCTCTCCACGGTGATGGCGGCCCTCCAGCGGAAGCCCTGCCACCTGCAGGGCCTGCGCCATCCCCGGGCGCTTTCGCAGTTCGTACGCCTCGGTGAAGACCGCCTTCACGTTCGTGTGCCGCCGGCCGAAGGGGTAGGGGGCGCCGGTCGCCTGGCACTGGCGGGTGAACTGGTGGCGGTCGTAGTCGCCCCAGCTCGCCCACGGCCGCCTCCCCGCGGCGTGCTCGGCGGCCAGCAGGCGGCAGGCCTCGGCGAAGGTGACGCCACTCTCCACCTCCTCCTGCGTCAGGCCGGTCAGTTCGGTGCAGAAGGCGCTCACGGTGGAGCGGGCGGGCCGGACGAGAACGCGGTGGCGGGAGACCCGCTCACGCGCGTGGAGGTCGACGACGGTCAGTCCGATCTCGATGATCTCGCTGACCGCTCCCGGTGGTGGCCGGCCGTCCCAGCAGGTCGCCTCCACGTCCACGACGTTCAACAGTTCGCTGTTCTCCATGCCGCAGAGACTAGGTTCACCCAACTATTCATTCAATGAATACATCGTGTGTATAGTTGCGATCATGTCAACCGGACATGTCCTGCTGGGCCTCCTCGTCGAGCGCCCGAAACACGGCTACGAGCTCAAGAAGGAGCACGACCACCGCCTGCCAGGCTCCCGTCCCCTCGCCTACGGGCAGGTCTACGCCACGCTCCAGCGCCTCGAACGCGACGGTTGGGCCGAAGTGGCCGAGACCATGCAGGAGGGCGGCCCCGAGCGGACCGTCTACGCGATCACCGATGAGGGGAGGGCGGAGCTCGACGGCTGGCTGGAGCGGCTCGAACCTCCCGCGCCCCATGTGGCGAGCCCGCTGTTCGCGCGCGTGGTCGTCGCGACGCTGGCCGGCGGCGGGGCCGACGGCTACCTGCTCAGGCAGCGCGCCGCGCACCTGGCGCGGATGAGGGAGCTGACGCTGCGGAA
Source organism: Nonomuraea roseola (assembly GCF_039535395.1). NCBI lineage: Bacteria > Bacillati > Actinomycetota > Actinomycetes > Streptosporangiales > Streptosporangiaceae > Nonomuraea > Nonomuraea roseola. Next base: position 1,483,694 of record NZ_BAAAXC010000015.1, on the reverse strand, counting down.
GGCGGACGGCACGCCCGCGCAGGTCCTGGCAGCCGACTACGCGCTGCAGCACCTCGACGCGGACCTGCGCTGGATCGAGACGGCCATCGCCAGGCTGGCCGACCTGAAGGAGGAGATCGATGCTTGAGGCCCGCGCGCTGCGCAAGTCCTTCGGCAGGACAACAGCCCTGGAGGGCGTCTCCCTGTCGATCGGCGAAGGGGAGATCGTCGCGATCACCGGCCCGAGCGGATCGGGCAAGTCGACGCTGCTGCACTGCCTGGCGGGGATCATCCGGCCGGAGGCGGGCGAGGTCACGTTCGCGGGACAGCGGGTGGACAGCCTCGGCGACGCCGACCGTACCCGGTTGAGAAGGGAGAGCTTCGGCATCGTCTTCCAGCACGGCGAGCTGGTGCCCGAGCTGAGCGCCATGGAGAACGTGGCCCTGCCGCTGCTGTTCGGCGGGCACGCCAGGCAGGAGTCCCTCCGAAGCGCGATGGAGGCGCTGGAACGGCTCGGCGTCGCCGACTGCGCCGACCAACTGCCGGGAGAGCTGTCAGGTGGTCAGTCGCAGCGGGTGGCCGTGGCGCGGGCGCTGGTGGCGAGCCCGAAGGCGGTGTTCGCCGACGAACCGACGGGAGCGCTCGACTCGCTGGCGGGGGAGCTGGTGATGAAGGAGCTGGTCCGTACGGCGGCAGCGGCCAGGATGGCCCTCGTGATCGTCACCCACGACAACCGCGTGGCCTCCTACGCCGACAGGGAGATCGTGCTCAGAGACGGGCGGGTGGCGGGATGAGCGGGCAGGGGCACGCGCGACCGGTGGGCAGGGGGCGCCTGATGACCGCGGGGGCGGCGCTCGCCACCCTCCTCCTCGGCGCGGCCGTCGCGCTGCTGGAGCTCGGCCTGCTCTCGAGCCGCAAGGACATGTGGCGGATGGCCCCGCCCGACGACACGCCGCTGGTCGCCGCCCTGGCCCTGGCTCTGATGGCGGTGCCGGCCGCGGCCTTCGTCCACCAGGTCAGTCGCCTGGCACAGGCGACGGGCGAACGGCGGCTGGCGGCGCTGCGTCTCGCGGGCGCCACGGCCGGTCAGGTACGGCTGATCGCCGCGCGCGAGAGCGGCAGGCACGCTCTGGTCGGCGCGCTGCTGGGCGGCGCGGCGGCGCTGGCGTTCGCCCTGGTGCTGGGTGTCAGTCCGTGGTGGACGCTGGTCGCGCCGCCCGTCGTGGTGCTCGGCGGCGTGCTGTCGGGCCTGATGGCGGGACGTCACGTGATCGCCTCTCCGCTCGGCGTGGTACGGCGGGCCAGGCTGAGGCAGCCTCGCGCCCTCGACCTGGCCCTGGTGGTGCTGGGCAGCGGGCTGATCCCGATCAGCCTCGCCCTGGGGCACTGGCTGGTCACGTCCGTACTGATGGTGGCGGGGGCGGTGGTCCTGGTGTTCGGACTGACGCTCGCCGCGACCTGGCTGATCAGGGCGTCGGCCAGGCGCGCGGGCCGCAGGGCGGGCACCGCCGAGGCGCTGCTGGCCGCCCGTCTGGTGGAGGCCGACCCGAGGGCATGGGCGCGCACGCTGTCGGTGGTGGGCGTGACGGTCTTCTTCGGGGCCGGTGTGGCCGCCCAGCAGACGCGCTTCCTGCTGGAGGGCATGAGCGCCTCCCTCGTGGCGGGCTACGGGCTGGTCTACCTGGCCCTGCTGGTCGCGCTGTTCACCTCGGCGGGCGCACTGGTGGTGCACCAGGCCGAGGAACTGCTGGACCATCGGCGCTCGTTCGCGGCGCTGTCGGCCGCCGGAGCGCCCGACGACGCGCTCGGCCGGGTGCTGACCAGGCAGGCGCTGATCGCCGCGACGCCCGTGTGCGCCGTGGCGGCGGTGGCGGGTGTGCTGGTGGTCGTGCTGATGCTCGTGGACGTCTTCCCCTGGACCGGTCTGCCCCTCACCCTCGGGCTGGCCGGGGCCATGGCGGGGATCGGGGTGCTCGGCGCGGGCCTGGTGGCCAGGCTCGCCCGCCCGATCCTCGCCAGGGCGCTGCACCCGGGCGCGCTGCACCGCTGACCGGGACGCCCCGGCGATCACCCTGCCAGGACGGGGTAGTTGCTGCGGAACACGTTCGCGGGGTCGTGCCTGCGCTTGATGTCCCGCAGCCGCTCGAGCGTCCCGGCGGGGAAGGCCGCGGCCGCGCTCTCATCCGGCGAGAGGAAGGTGAACGGCTTGCGCCCGCCTTCGGCGATCTTCCGCTGCTTCTCCTCCACGCCCGGCAGGCCGAACATGTAGAGCAGGTACGGCTCGTCCACCTGGCCGGCGGCGCTGTCGGACGGCCTGGCAAGCGCGCCGCCCAGATGCCTGATCTGCACGCTGATCAGCGGGTCGATGGGCATGATCCGCTCCAGGATCCCGTCGAGGTCGCCGAGCAGCTGGGCCCTGGACGCGCCGGGCCCCGGGTCGGTCGGCTCGCCGGTGATGTCGCCGAGCGAGGTGAGCGGCATCGGGCCCCTGGTGTCCGACAGCGCGCCGCCGATCCTGTCCAGCGGCGCGAGGAGCTCGCTCGGGTCCTCGCCGAGGTAGGTGCAGTCCACGGCGACGAACGGCGGTGAGCCGGGGAAGCTCAGCAGGTCGAACCAGACGGTCAGCTCGTCGGGGGCCGTCGCGGTGATCTCCTTGAACGCCTCGAGCACCTCGGCGGCTCGGGAGGCGTGCCACAGGACGCGCCCGCCGTACAGGTGGGGCGCGGGGTGGAGGTCGAGCTCGATCGCCGTCACCAGCGCGAAGTCACCGCCTCCGCCGCGCAGGGCCCAGAAGAGCTCGTCGTCACGGGTGACCGTCGAGCGCCTGCCCTCGGCGTCGACGATGTCGAAGGCGCGCACGCTGGAGGAGGCGAAGCCGTGCTTGCGGGAGAACCACGACAGGCCGCCGCCCAGGGTGTAGCCGGTGACCGTGACCACGGGGGAGCTGCCCGGCAGTCCCGTCAGGCCGTGCGCGGCGGACGCGGCCTGGAGCTGACCCCACCTGACTCCCGCGCCGACGCGCGCCACCCTGGCGGCGGCGTCGATCTCGATGGAGGTGAGGCCGTGGGTGCGCAGCAGGATGGTGTCGGCGACGTCGCCGCTCGCGCCGTGCCCGCTCGGCTGCGCGGTCACCGCGAGCCCTTCCTTACGGGCCAGGCGGACGGCGTCGATCACGTCGTCGACGGAGCCGACCTCGGCCACGGCCCTGACGGGCTGCTTCACGGCGAGGTTCCAGGGAGTGACGGCCTGGTCGAAGCCTTCGTCTCCAGGAAAAATCATTGTATTCATCGTATTCTCCATCCAGGATATCCAGAATTAAGACATGGACCGATCAGGTCCGCGCGAACCACGCGCGGGTGCCGTCGGGCGTTCCAGGGAACCGGCTCTCGACGGTGTTCCTGATGTCGGCCAGGGTCTGGCCTGCCAGCTCACGCCGCCAGGCCAGCTCGGCCTTGCGCATGGCCTGCGAGACCACGCAATTCGACTTGTAGTCGACGTGCGGGCTGCCGCCGGGGCCCGCCCTGAGGATCTGCTCGCACCTGAACGCCTCCTCGCCTCCCTCGATCGCCGTCACCACGTCCATGAGGGTGATCCGGTCGAGGGGGCGGGCCAGGCGGAAGCCGCCTCTCGGGCCCGAGGTGGAGGTGAGGATCCCGGCCCTGGCCAGGGCCTGGAGCTGCTTGTTGAGGTAGGCCGTGGGCAGGTTGTAGAAGGCCGCCAGCCTGGCCGCCGTCATCGCCTCGCCCGTCTCGATCCACGAGAGGTTGAGGCAGCTGTGGAGCGCCCACTCGACGCCCTCGCTCATTCGCATATCCTGGATACTACACGTCCAGAATGGGAAGCGCCATAGTCGAGCCCCACGTATCCGGACGCAGCACCGAGAAGCCCATCGCCTGGTAGAAGGCGAACGCTCCGGTGTTGCCCGCTCCCACGCCCAGGTGCACGCCCGGCACCCGCCGGACGCGCAGGGCCTCGAGCAGCGTCTTCATGAGCTGCCTGCCCAGCCCCGCGCCCTGCCCTCTGGGCAGGACGTCGATGTGCAGGTGGGCGGGGAAGCGGTCGTACAGCTCGTCGGGGGTGGGCCTGGCGTTGTGGATGCGCTCCACGCACCACCAGTCCTGGGTGCCGTCGCCGGGGTCGGCGGCCATCGGGAGGGGGTAGCGGGCGCGCAGCCCCGGCCACCAGTGCTCCTCCGTCCAGTGCTCGAAGGCCACGGTGTCGGCCGTGGCGATGATGTAGCCGAGCACACCCTGGTGGTCCACGGCGACGAAGCTGAGCCCCGGATCGGCGACGGGGTACGGCCCCGCGTAGATGTGCGCGAGCAGGTCGGGATCGCGGTAGAGCGCGGTGGCGTCCTTGCCCGAGTCGCCCGTCTGGAGGCACACGCGGTACATCCCAGGCAGGTCGTAAGGCTGGAAGGGTCTGATCTCCACCATCTGGCTCCCCCTGGCGCAATGTCGAGACTGCGAGAAGGTACCAGGCGCTGTGCGGCATCTGTCGGACCGCCCCGGCGGACGTCTACGTCCGGGCGACGCGCACGTCTCCGTCCTCGCTTCTGGCGACGATCGTCCTGGCACTGGACCTGCCCGCGTCCTTGAGCTCCGTGCGGGAGCGGCCGTTGCGGCTCACCGCGATGATCCCGTACTCGCCCTCGGGCACCGCCACCGCCACCCCGCCCGAGCGTGACTGCGTGTCCACCTTGCCGGGGGGAGCGGCGAAGCCGACCGTGATGTGGCCTTCGCGCGAGCGCGCCCTGACGTCGGCCGAGCGGGTGGCCCTCGACTTGATCGCCCCCTCGTGCGTGCGCAGGCGCAGCGCGCCGGACAGTCCCTCGGCGACGATGTCGCCGCCGGTGGTGGAGACCGAGACGTCGTCGGCGAGCCCGGAGAGCGTCACCCGCTCGTCGCCCCCCTCGACGACGAGATCCACCCCCGGCGGCAGGTGGACGGTGTAACGGGCGGCGCAGGTGTCGAACACGACCGTGCAGTCGGTGCCGAGCGCCAGCGTGCCGCCGGCCAGCTCCCACCTCGACCTGCCGGGATCCTTCGCCACGCCCTGCAGCCAGCGCTCCACCTTCACCCCCGAGGCGTCGCCGGGGACCACGCGCAGGCCGCCCAGGCCGGCCTTGATCGTGAGAGCCGTCCCGCTGAGCGGGAAGGTTCGGGCCTCGTGCCGCTCGGTCCTGTCGAGCTGGAAACCGCAGGCGCTGAGGCTGATCAGCCCCGCCACGGCCAGTGCCGTCATCCGCTTCATGACAGCGATCGTGTCGCCGATCTCCCTCGGTGCTATCGGCCATCCGGACGATCTGCCATCGGCCGATCGTCCAGAGCGATCACAGGGCGGACAGCACCTTCTCGACATGGGCGAGCGGGTCGTCGCCGACGGGCCGCAGTACGACGGTGTCCGCGCCCGCCGCCCACAGTGCCTTGACGGCCTCGGCAGCCTGCGCGGAGGTGCCCTCGGCGGCGAACACCTCGGAGGGGTCGACCGACAGGAACTCCGCCGCGCCCGCCCTCTGCCCCTCCAGGTCGGTGGTGTCCCCGACGCACAGGTGGGTGAAGACGATCAGCTCGTGCTCACCCGAAGGCGAGATCTGCTCCAGCATCGGGGCGATCGAGCCGGGACCGAAGCCCTCGGGCAGGATCGTGCCCTGCGCCACCCTGCCCGACAGGGCCAGCGAGCGGGGGCCCTTCACCCCCGCCACGACCGGCGGCACCACCGCCGGCGGGTGCACCAGCCGCACGCCGTCGAGCCTGCCGCCGGTCACCGTCTCGCCGCGCAGCAGCGCCCGCACCGACGTGATCGTCTCCTCCAGCAGCGTCAGCGGGGACGGCGAGGCCGCGCCGACCTGGCGCATCCAGTCCTGCACGCCGTGCCCGACGCCGCCGACGAAGCGTGCGGGGAAGAGCCTGGCCAGGTTGGCGAACTCCATCGCCAGCAGCATGGGGTTGCGCAGCGGCGCGGGCGCGATGCCGAGGCCGACCCGCAGCCGCGAGGTGACGGCGAGCGCGGTGGCCGCCGAGGTGAGGCCGCCGGTCCAGCCCAGATCCTCCACCACCCAGAGGTCGTCGACCTTCGAGTCGAGCGCCCGCGCGAACGGGACCAGCCGCTCGGGTGGCAGGTCGCGGTCGAACATCACGCCAAGCCTCATAGGGACCCCCTCCAGTGTCGACGCGTCACCATCCTGGCGGATGGAGATCGCGTGCGCGCGGCGGGGGTCAGGCGGCGAGGGTCTGGCGGGCGCCGTCGACGGAGTCGGTCAGCTCGAAGTGGCGGTCGAGGTTCGTGATCGCCAGCAGATGCGGGATCATGCCGGAGCCCACCACGAGGATGAGCCGCCCGTGCATCTCCTTGACCCTGGTCAGCGTCGAGACCAGCAGGCCCAGGCCCACCGAGTCGCAGAACGGCACCTCGGTCAGGTCGATGGCGAGCTGAGGGCCGTGCATGGGCGCCAGGACCTGGTCGAGCTCCTCACGTAGCCGGGGGACGGCTGCCATATCCAGGTCACCTATTGCTTGAACCAGCGCGAAACGACCATCCGTCCATGACCTGACCACCATGGTAGAAAACTGCCCAAGAAGCGCCGTGTTATCCGTCTTTCTTGCAGATGTTCTGACTTGCCGTCCTTGTGGTGGGCGTGACCTGCGGAGAGGGTGAGGTGGACGGCGACGTGGCCGTCTTGGGCCTGCCCACCTTCGGCTGGTCCTGGCCCACGACGACCTCGATGCCCTTGACGTCGGTCCGCTTGAGCTCGGCCCCGGGGATGGCCGCGGCCACGGTCTTGGCCGACGCCTCCATGCCCTCGCCGTAGCGCACGACGGTCTTCGCGAAGTCCTTGCGCGTGGTGTTGCCCGGCTCGCCCGGCACCTTGAACCCGGCGTCCACCAGGCCCGCCTTGGTGCGCGCGCCGAGCCCGCTGATGAGCGTGCCGTTGAGCACCTTGACCGTGATCTGCTCCGGCGGCACGGTCCTGAGCGACTGCGTCGGCCTGACGGACGGCTTCGGCGCGGGCTTGGCGAGGTCCTGGTCGGCGGCGATGCGCCGGAACAGGTCGGCGGCGCGTGCCTTGTCCCAGAGCACGGCCGACTCGCCCGTCGGCGTCTTGAAGTTCACGTCGGCCAGGGGCACGCTGGCGAACTTCACGTCGTCGAGCGAGACGTCCTTGAGCTGCTCGACCAGCGGCACGAGCCCGTCGTCGGGATCGACCTTGATCGTGGCGAGCGAGGAGTTGACGAAGGAGATCAGGTTGGCGGGGTTGGACAGCGCCTTGCTGAGCATGGCCGAGATGACCTGCTGCTGGCGGTCGATGCGGTCGAGGTCGGAGCGGGCGGTCGCCCTGGTGCGGGCGTAGCCGAGCGCCTTGGCGCCGTCGAGCGCGTGGGTGCCCGCGGCGAGGTTGAGCCCCGTCTTGGGGTCGTTGATCGGCACAGGCGTGCAGACGGTCACCCCGCCGAGCCTGTCGACCACGTTCACGAAGCCGAGGACGTTCACCTCGATGTACCGGGTGATCGACAGCCCCGTCGCCTGCTGCACGGTCTGGCGGGCCAGCTTCGCGCCGCCGAACTGGTAGGCGGAATTGATCTTGTGCTGGCCCTTGCCGGGAATGGTCGTCCAGGTGTCGCGCGGAAGGCTGACGACGGTCACCTTGCGGTGGTCCTCCGACAGGTGGATGAGCATCATCGTGTCGGTGCGCTCGCCCACCTCGCGACCGAGCTTGAGCCTGTTCTGCTCCTTGCGGGTGAGGTCGTCGCGCTTGTCCACGCCGACCAGCAGGATGTTCATCGCCCCGTGCGGCGCCTGCTCGGTGCCGCTGAGCCCGGCGTCGACCGAGCCGATCTTCTGCGGCGTCGCCCACACCCAGCCGGTGCCGGCCAGGACGAGCGCCGACATGGAGCCGGCGACGATCAGATTGCGCCGCCTCGCCCTCGCGCCCCTGCCGGGTTTACGCGGAGGTCGGCGTCCGGCGAGCCTGACGCTCCCTGGAGCGTCACCGCCCACGACGACGCCCGCGTCATCCTCCTCCAAGGCACCCCTCCAAACACCGCAGGGATTGCTCTCCTCCCCTCGTCGTACAGTAGCGTGAGGCCCGCCATGAAGCAGTTCCCCGACTCGCCCGCGCAGCCCGCGTTCCCTCAGACGCGCGCCTGGCCGGCGATCTCCGTCGTGATGCCGATCCTCAACGAGGAAAGGCACCTGCGCGAGGCCGTCGACCAGATTCTCGCCCAGGCCTACCCAGGCCCCATCGAAGTCGTGCTCGCCGTCGGGCCCTCACGCGACCGCACCCAGGAGGTGGCCGACGCGATCGCGGCGGCGGACCCCAGGGTGACCGTGGTGGCCAACCCGACCGGGCGCACCCCCAACGCGCTCAACGCCGCCATCGGCGCCTCCCGCCACGAGATCATCGCCAGGGTCGACGGGCACGCCATGCTGCCCGACGACTACCTCAGGGTGGCGGTCGAGACGCTGGAGGAGACCGGAGCCGACAACGTCGGCGGCGTCATGGCGGCCGAGGGCGTCACCGCCTTCGAGCAGGCCGTCGCCCGCGCGATGACCTCCAAGATCGGCGTCGGCTCGGCCGCCTTCCACGTGGGCGGCACGGCGGGCCCCGCCGACACCGTCTACCTCGGCGTGTTCAGACGCTCGGCCCTGAAACGGGTCGGCGGCTACGACGAGCACTTCCAGCGCGCCCAGGACTGGGAGATGAACCACCGCATCCGCGAGAGCGGCGGCCTGGTGTGGTTCCAGCCCAGGATGCGCGTCACCTACCGGCCGAGGCCGAACCTGCGGGCCCTGGCCAAGCAGTACTTCCACTACGGCAGGTGGCGGCGCGTCGTGGCGCGCACCCACGAGGGCACGATCAACCTGCGCTACCTCGCCCCGCCCGCCGCGGTGGTCGCGATCGCGGCAGGGCTGCTGGTCTCGCCGTTCTTCCCGCTCGCACTGATCATCCCGGGCGGGTACGTGCTGGCGATCACCGGCGGCTCGATGGTGACCGGCAGCGGGCTGCCCGCGCGGGCCAGGTTCGCGCTGCCGTTCGTCTACGCGGCCATGCACCTGTCGTGGGGCTGGGGCTTCCTCACCAGCCCTCGCAAGCTCGCCAGACCTCCGCGCTGACCTTCCCGCCACCTCGCCGACCCGGCCCCTCCACCACGGGGCCGGGTCACCCGTCGTCGGCGAGAACGTCGACGACCTGACCCGTCAGGCCCGAGGCCAGCACCCCTACCGAGGTCACGGCGACCGCGCGCGGCGAAGGCAGGGCGTGCGGCTCCTGCCCAGAGGCGCCCACCGGCGTGCCGGGACGACAGGGGTTGACGCAGTTCACCCTGATCCCCTCACCCTCCCACTCGTCGGCCAGCGCCCGCGTGAGCTCGACGACGGCGGCCTTGGTCGCGGAGTAGAGACCGTGTCCCGCCTGCCCGCGCCGTGGACCGGGAGCGGTGTAGAACAGCAACGCGCCACCGCTCTCCCTGAGATAGGGGTGGGCTGCGCGTGCCACGTTCACCGGGCCGAGCACGTTGACGTCGACGGCGCCGGCGACGACCGCCTCAGAGGCCTCCGCCAGCCTGCCCACGTGCAGCACCTCGGCGGCGTTGACCACGAAGTCGACGCTGCCCACCTCGGCCAGCGCCTTGGCGACCGAGGCGGCGTCCTCCACGCGCACGCCGTCCAGCGAGCGGGAGAAGGAGCGCACGACGGCGCCGTGGCCGCGCGCGAGCTCGGCCACCGCGGCGCCGATCCCTTGGCCGCCGCCGAAGACGACCACGCTCCTGCCGTCGAGCGCCTCGCGCAGGGCGTCCTGCGAGGGCAGGGGAGCCGCGGAGGCCGCCAGTTGGAAGAGCCGCTCGGCGATGTGCACGTCGACGGGGTGGGTGACCTTGATGTTGCGCTCGCTGCCTGGCACGACCACGATCGGCACCTCCGGCAGGTACCGCAGCACCACGCCGCAGTCGTCGGTCGCGGGCCGCAGCGCGAACCCGGGGTCGGCGAAGGCCCGCTCGTACGCCTCGCGGATCACCGACAGCCTGAAGCCCTGGGGCGTCTGGACGCGACGCAGCCGCGACCGGTCGGGGACCTCCCTGACGACCTCGCCGCCGGGGCCCTGCGCCGTCACGACGATCGTGTCCGAGCTCGGGATGGCGACCTCGACCGCGCTCGCCTCCTTCAGCGCCTCGACACACTCCGTGATGATCCGGGGCTCCAGCAGCGGCCGTACGGCGTCGTGGAGGAGCACGTTGCACTCGGCGTCGCCCAGCGCCCGCAGCGCCCGCCAGGTGGTCTCGGAGCGGGTGGCGCCGCCCTCCAGGACGTGGCTCACCTTGCCGAAACCGCGCGCGGCGACCAGCTCGCCGACCTCGGCCGTGAAACCCGGGGTCATCAGCACGATGATCTCGTCGATCTCGGGCGAGGCGTTGAACAGGGCGAGGGTGTGCTCGATGATCGACCGGCCGGCGATCCTGATGAGCTGCTTCGGGGTGCCGAGCCCGACACGCTGACCGACGCCCCCGGCGAGGAGCACTCCCACAGTGCGCAGCCCAGATTTCATATAGCGAGCGTAACGGTCACGCGCGTCGCGGCCGCGCACTCGTGATTTGCGGTCAGGTGGTCGCTACGCTGGGCAACGCACTCCTCGTATCCGAAGGAGAACCGCGCGTGCCAGAATCCACGACCACCCGAGAGGGCCTCACGGCGGCGGCCGTGGTGCTCGCCACCACTCCGGCCGCCCGGCTGTCGTGCGCGGACGGCACCCTGCTCGACAGGGTCAACGACCAGCTGCTGATGCTGCCCGTGCGCGACGTGCACGTGGTGCCGCAGGGCGGGGGGCTCGGCGCCGACCTGCGCGGGGTGGCCAAGATCGCGCGTATCTCCACCGGCACGCTCGTGCTGCTGCCCGCCGACCTCGTCGCCCACACCGAGGCGCTGGCCGTGCTCGTGGAGCACCCGTCGCGCAACACCGGCGCGCTGGTCAGCGCCGACGCCACCGTCGGGCCGCTGCGCCCGCCCGTCAGGGTCGAGAACGGCAGGGTCGTGGCGGCCGGCAGCTCCTACCACCTCGTGCCCGAGGCCAACGCCACCTTCAGGGGCGTGCTGCAGGTCGGCGAGGCCGCCCTCGGCACCCTGGCCGACATCGCCGACGAGCTGGCCGAGCTCGCCGACACCGGCCGCCTCGGCCCCGTCACCCCGATCGAGGCGATCGACCTGCTGCTGGTCGGCCTCGTCCGCTCGGGCGTGAGCGTGCGCGCCGCCCAGCTCGGGCCCCTGCACGCCGACAGGGTGGCCGCCCAGTCGGCCGCCGACCTGGCCGTGACCCGCCTGTCCGACGTGGACGAGGTCAGGGTACGGCTCGAGACCGCGGTCAAGGTCGACGACGGCTTCTTCGCCACCTTCTTCGTCAGCTCGTGGTCGCCGCACCTGGTCCGGCTGGCCGCGAGGCTGAAGCTGACGCCCAACGCGGTGACCGGCATCTCGGTGGGGCTCGCGGTCCTGGCGGCGGTGTGGTTCTCGGAGGGCACCAGGGGCGCCCAGATCCTCGGCGCGGCGCTGGTGCTGCTGTCGTTCGTGCTCGACTGCGTGGACGGCCAGCTCGCCCGCTACACCCGCACGTTCTCACGCCTCGGCGCCTGGGTCGACGCGATGGCCGACAGGCTGAAGGAGTACATCGTCTACGTCGGCCTCGCCATCGGCTACTCCGCCGGTCACGACGCCGCCAACGGAGGCCCTGAGGGCATCTGGCGGCTGGCGGTGGCGGCGATGATCCTCCAGATGCTCAGGCACATGGTCGACTTCTCCTACAAGGGCGCGGTGACCGACGCCAGGCGCGTCGGCGCCACGTGGGCCAGGCCGCCGAGGTCGCTGCTGGAGTCGGAGGACGTCCGCCGTTCCGCCGTGCCGCGGCGGGGAGTGCTCGGGCTCGCGCAGCGGCTCGAGCGCGAGACGGTCGCCCGCTGGATCAAGAAGATGATCGTCCTGCCGATCGGCGAGCGCATGGCGCTGATCGCGATCACCGCCGCGTTCTTCAACGCCAAGGTGACCTTCACCGCGCTGCTCGCATGGGGCGGGCTGGCCCTGCTCTACCAACTCGTCGGCAGGATCGCGAGGTCCACCTCATGATCTCGGTCCACATGGTTCCCGTACCCCGCAGCACCGTGGTCGCCTACCGCGACGACGGGCCGTTCTCGCGCGGCATGGGCGCGCTCGTGGCGGGCCAGCTGCCGCCGCTGCCGCCCGCGATCGCGGGGGCGTTCGTCACCGGCATCCTGCTTCTGGTCGGCGTGGGCGGCACCGACGGGCTGGCGGTGTTCGCTCCCGCCGTGGCGCTGCTGCTGGCGGGGCCCGGCAGCTCGCACCCGCACGACGGAAGGCTCGACTGGTTCGTCCCTCCGATCCTGCGGACCACCGAGTACGTCTTCGTCGCCGCCGTCTGCTTCGGCCACGACCTGCACCCAGTGATGATCTTCGCGCTGCTCGGGGCGATGGCCTTCCACCACTACGACCTGGTCTATCGCATCAGGCAGCGCGTCTACCCGCCGCACTGGCTGGCCACCGCGGGTCTCGGATGGGACGGACGCATGCTGGTGGTGGCGGCCGGTGTGATCATCGGCCAGATGACCGCGGTGTGCGTGCTGCTGACGGTCTACCTGTGGTGCCTGTTCGGCTGGGAATCCATGACGTGCTGGCTCGCCGCCCCTCGCTCCGGGGTGGACGCGGCCGACACGGGAACTCCCGACTGAGGCCGCGTTGGCGTTGGGATCGGGTTGATCCTCGCTCACTCCCGCCGAGCTCCTTCGCCCGTGTTCGACGGTCGCGACCGCTCGGCGCTCGTTGGCGTCGGGTTGATCCTCGCTCACTCCCGCCGAGCTCCTTCGCCTGTGTTTGACGGTCGCGACCGCTCGGCGCTCGTTGGCATCGGGTTGATCCTCGCTCACTCCCGCCGAGCTCCTTCGCTCCGGATTACACGATCAGGCCCTCCAGGCAACTAACCTTTGGGGTCTTACGTAGTCATGCTCGACTGAGGAGTGCACGTTGCTGGGAATGGTGCTGGCCGCCGGGGCCGGACGACGCCTGCGGCCGTACACCGACACGCTGCCCAAGGCGCTCGTGCCGGTCGACGGAGAAACCACGATCATGGACATCTCGCTGCGCAACCTCGCGGCGGTCGACCTGCGTGACGTGGTGATCGTGGTCGGATACGCGGCGCAGGCCGTACAAGAGCGCAAGGCCGACTTCGAGCGGCGTTACGGCGTGAAGATCGAGCTCGTGCACAACGACAAGGCCGAGGAGTGGAACAACGCCTACTCCCTGTGGTGCGCGCGCGAGCACTTCGCGCAGGGCGCGCTGCTGGTCAACGGCGACACCGTGCATCCGGTCTCGGTCGAGGAGACGCTGCTGTCGGCTCCGGTCACCAGCGACATCCTGCTGGCGGTCGACGACGTCAAGTCGCTGGCCGACGAGGAGATGAAGGTGACCCTGCGCGACGGCTCGCTCCAGCGCATCACCAAGCTCATGGACCCCGCCGACGCCTACGGCGAGTACATCGGCGCGACCCTCATCCGCCCCGGCGCCGCGCAGAAGCTCGCCGACGCCCTGCAGGCCACCTTCGAGCGCGACCCTCAGCTCTACTACGAGGACGGCTACCAGGAGATGGTCGAGCGCGGCGAGCAGATCCACGTCGCGCCGATCGGCAAGGTCGAGTGGGTCGAGGTCGACAACCACGACGACCTGAACAAGGCCCGCGACATCGCCGCCCGTTACTAGGGGAGGCTAGATGCCGCTTCTAGCGAGGATGCTGCCCGCGCCCCTCACCATCGAGGTACGGCGGGGCGCGGTCGCGCAGCTCGGCGCGCTACTGGCCGACAGCAGGGTGGCCACCTCAGGCAGGGTCGCCGTCGCGGTCGGCCCCGGTCAGGGTGACCACATCGAGGGTCTCATCGCGCTGACCCTCTCCGAGGCGGAGGTGTTCCGCGTCGCGGACGGCTCGGTCGACGCCGCCGTCTCGCTCGGCGCCGACCTGCGCAAGGGCGCCTACGAGGTGGTCGTGGGCGTCGGCGGAGGCCGCACGATCGACGCCACCAAGTACGCCGCCTCCCTGGCGGGGATCCCGATGGTGGCCGTGGCCACCAACCTCTCCCACGACGGCATCTGCTCGCCGACCGCCTCGCTGGTCTACGAGGGCGGCAAGGGCTCCTTCGGGGTGCCGATGCCGCTGGCCATCCTCGTCGACCTCGACTTCGTGCACGCCGCTCCCGACGCGCTGGTCAGATCGGGCGTGGGCGACGTGGTGAGCAACCTGTCGGCGATCGAGGACTGGCAGCTGGCAAACGTCGAGCGGGGCGAGCCGATCGACGGCCTGGCCTGCTCGATGGCGCGCACCTCGGCCGAGGCGCTGATCGGCCGCAAGGACTCCATCGAGTCCGACGCGTTCCTGACCGTTCTGGCCGAGTCGCTGATCCTGTCAGGCATGTCCATGGTGATCGCCGGCTCCTCGCGTCCCTCGAGTGGCGGAGATCATGAGATCCTTCATGCCGTGGATCAGCTCTTCCCCGGCACGTCCAACCATGGCGAGCTCGCCGGGATCGGTGCCGCCTTCTGCTTCTTCCTCAGGGAGGACCAGGGCAGGCTGACGCAGGTGGTCGACTGCCTCAGGCAGCACCAGCTGCCCGTCACGCCCGGCGACATCGGCCTCAGCGTGGAGCAGTTCACCGAGGCCGTCATGCTGGCGCCCTCCACCCGTCCAGGTCGCTACACGATCCTCGAGCACCTGAGGCTTTCCGAGTCAGAGGTTCGCGATCGGGTGGAGAGCTATGTCCGGGCCTTCGGTAGCTGAGCTGCGGGCGGTCGCCCAGCCCGCCGGCCACCTCGAGCGGAGGAACGGCGAGCACTGGGCCGGCGTGCTCTACATGCGCAGGCTCTCGCTCCGCGTCACCTGGCTGCTGACCAGGACGTCGGTCACGCCCAACCAGCTGACCTGGGTGATGACGGCGGCCGGCGTCGTGGCGGGTGTGGTGCTCGCGCTGCCGGGTCTGTGGGCCGCCGTGGGTGCCGCCCTGCTCGTCCAGGTCTACCTGCTCCTCGACTGCTCCGACGGCGAGCTGGCCCGCTGGACGGGAAAGACCTCGCTGACCGGCGTCTACCTCGACAGGGTCGGCGCCTACTTCACCGAGGCCGCGCTGCTGGCGGGGCTCGGCTGGCGGGCCTCGAGCGTCCTGCCCGACTGGTACACCGTGCTGGGGTTCGCCGCCGCGCTCGGCGCGATCCTCATCAAGGCCGAGACCGATCTCGTGGACGTGGCGCGGGCCAAGGGCGGTCTGAAGACCGCCACCGAGGACTCCGCCGGGCAGATCCGCTCCGGCCTGCTCGGGCTCGGCCGGCGGGTGCTGGGGGCGACGAAGTTCCACCGGATCGTGCAGCCGATCGAGCTGTCACTGCTCGCCCTGGTCGCGGCCGTGATCGACCTGGTCCTCGGCGATCTCACCGCCTCGAAGGTGCTCGTCGTGGCCTGCGCCGTGGCGGCCGCACTTCAAGTGATCCTCCATCTGGTGAGCATCCTGGCCTCCAGGCGGCTAGCGTGACTCGGAACCGTCGGGGCGCCGCGCCCGTCGAATTGATCAGACGCCCTCCGTTCGGTGGGGGTTCACTGACGGTTCCGATACTCTTGTCTTCACCAATCCGGATATGGCATACCCCAGCAGACTCGGTGATCATGAAAGAATGCTCCGCTCGTGCTCTCGACGCGTCAAGGCGATGACCCGTTGAAGATCTCGTGCGTCATCCTCACCATGGGCAACCGGGTCGCCGAGCTCAACCGGGCGGTCGAGTCCGCGCTCAACCAGGTCGACGGCGACGTCGAGGTGGTGATCGTGGGCAACGGGGCCGACGTTCCCGACGTGACGGCGACACCGCCCGACGGCTCCGCGGCGTCGGTGAAAACCGTGCGGCTGGCCCACAACACCGGTATTCCCGCTGGTCGTAACCGCGGGGTCGAGGAGTGCTCGGGCGACGTCGTGCTGTTCCTGGACGACGACGGCTGGTACGCCAACCAGAAGGTCGTCGCGCACGTGCGTGACCGCTTCGCCACCGAGCCCGACCTCGCCGTCATCTCCTTCAGGGTGATGGACCCCGACGGCGGCATCGGCCAGCGCCGCCACGTGCCGCGCCTGCGCGCGGGCGACCCCGAGCGCTCCTCACCCGTCACCACCTTCCTCGGCGGCGCCTCGGCGATCCGCAGGTCGGCCTTCCTGCAGGTCGGCGGGCTGCCCGAGCGGTTCTTCTACGCCCACGAGGAGACCGACCTGGCCTGGCGGCTGCTGGGCGAGGGCTATCGGATCGAGTACGACGCCGAGACGGTCATGTACCACCCGCAGGTGCCGCCGACCAGGCACGCGGAGTTCTACCGGCTCAACGCCCGCAACAGGGTATGGCTGGCGCGCCGCAACCTGCCGTGGCCGCTGGCCGCGCTCTACCTGCTCGACTGGGTGGTGCTGACGCTGGTGCGCGAGCGCCGCTCGGGCGTGGCGATCAAGGCGTGGTTCCAGGGGTTCGTCGAGGGTCTCCGCACCCCCGCCGGTGAGCGCAGGCCGATGGCCTGGCGCACCGCCTGGCGCATGGTGAAGCTGGGCCGTCCGCCGATCGTGTGATCAGGCGGCCTCCGCCGTACCGAAGGTCATGGAGGCGCGCAGGGTCGTGGACATCAGCGCGCGCTTGGGCAGGCCCAGCTCGCTGAGCTCCTTCGCGATCGGATGGTTGCCCAGGCGGATCAGCGCCCCTCCGGGGCGCACCCGCATCCCTCGCGCCCACATCTTGGCGGGAACGCGCCTGGTGACGCCGTCCTGGTGGGTGTAGGCGGTCAGCGGGGTCGCCGCCGCCGCTCCGGGCACCGGCACCCCCGGCCTGACGAGCATGTCCACCACCAGCCGCCCGTCCTTGCGCAGGATACAGCGCTTGTACGGCGACGACAGCCGCAGCTCGATGTCGGCCAGCTCCTTGGGGAAGCCCCAGAGCGTGCGCCCCGCCTCCAGCGTGAAGCCCTGGTCCACCGGCAGCCAGTGGACGAAAGCGCCCGCGTTCCTCAGCGTGGCCAGCCCCGTGCTCCTAGCGCGGGAGGCGTCGGGCGGCCTGACCAGGAAGGTGACGCCGAACTCGTGGTAGGAGTCGAGGTCGCTGTCGCGGTACTCGACGAACACCAGCGTGCAGACGGCTTTGCCGGGCAGGACCTCGGCCACGTCGAGGCCGGAATAGGCGATCACGGCGCGGGCCGCGTCGGCGCGGACGGGGTACATGGCGCTGCAGACGGTGGCGTCGGTCACCCTCACGGGCATGGTGATCGTACGTCCCTGGATCAGATGCGAAGCCATGCCTCCAGTACATGTGACCATCGCGCCGCCGTCCACGTCTTCAGGGGATGTCACCATTTGAACCGCCAGGGCGTCCGGCGCGTCAGACGGCCAGTTCGTGGGCGACACCCGCCCACGACTCCAGCCGTGCGGTGAACGAGGCGGCCTGGTCGGGCCAGTGGTGGCGCAGGCGGGCGAGTGCGTGCCCGTTGGCCGCCAGCGCCGTCCGCCGTACCGGGTCCTCCCTGAGATCCAGGACGGCCCCCAGGGCCGCCTCCACGTCCCCGTACGGCACGACGGCCCCGCACCCCGCCTCCTCCACCACAGCGGCGGCGGCGGGCGTTGTGACGACGGGAACGCCGCGCCCCATGTAGTCGAGGACCTTGGTCGGCGGCCTGGAGGACGGCTCCCGCCACAGGCAGAGCCCCGCCAGGGCGCCCTCGGCCATGCGCAGGGCGTGCCTGTTGGGGACGTAGCCGAACCAGTCGAGCAGGCCCACCCGCTGGGCGTCCCTGAGGATCGGCCTGACCTCCCTGTCGGCGGCGCCGATCAGGTCGAGCCTGATCCCGTGCGGCGCCAGCCGCCCCGCCAGCTCGATCAGCTCGTTGACGCCCTTGGCGGTGGTCAGCCTGCCGAGGTGGACGACCCGGGTGTCGCTCACGGGCAGAGGGGAGTCGGCGACCTGGGTGGCCTCGGCCGCCGCCGGTTCGAGGACGCGGTGCAGCCGTCCGGCCCTGGCCACGAGCCTGCGGCCGAGCGCGCTCCTCGGCTCGTCGCGCACGTCGAGCACGACGGGCGGATGCCGGTAGGGCAGCGCGAGCAGCAGTTCGGCCTCGTGCACGATCAGCAGGTCGGCGTCCTTGAGGCCGCGCCTCAGCGCCGTCCGCGCTCGGCCGCCCCTGCGGACGTCGACCGCGGTGATCGGCGGGATGGGTGTGACGTTGAAGTGGGTGAAAGGAGCGACGTAGGTCACCTCGTGGCCCGCGTCGAGCAGCGCCCTGATCTGCCTGTGCATGATCCGGGCGTCCTCGGGATGATGGAGGGTTGTTGCGACGCAAACGCGCATATAGGCGATGGTGCGCGGCTATGCCATCACCTGCGTGAATGCGGGGGGAACTGCCGTTTAACTTCCCGAGGGACGCCGGTAGAGCCAGGTCAGGCGCGGCTCGAGCACCCACTTGAACACCGTGCGCGTCTCCGGCAGGCACAGCACGATCGCCAGGGCGAAGCAGCTGGCACTGATCGCCAGCACGCCCAGCGGGCCGTGCAGCCACGGCAGGTCGAGCCAGCCCTGCTCCTTGGCGATCAGGACGGGGATGCCGTGGAGGAGATAGGCGTAGAGCGTGCGGGTGCCGAGGTCGGTGTACCAGGTCTCGCTGCGCGGCACCAGCGCGAGGAAGGCGAAGCACATCGCCAGCGAGGCGATCAGCAGCCCCATCTTCAGCCCGAGGCCCATGTACCAGGACAGGTCCATGTCCTGGAAGCTGTGCTTGAAGTAGAAGGGCTTGAGCGAGTACTTGCTCTGGCCGAGGAAGATGGCCACCCCCGCGGCGCCCAGCAGCGTCACGGCCGAGAGGATCTTCACCCACACACGGTTGAGCATCTCGAAGTGCTCGGGCTGCATGACCAGGCCGATCACGAAGAACGGCAGGAGGCCGAAGAAGCGGTCCATGCTGAAGTCGCCGGAGATCTGCGAGAACCCGGCGAACAGGTAGATGGCGATCGCCACGGGGACGGGATGCTTCATCCGCTTCCACACCGGGGTGGACAGCCGCCAGAACAGCAGGGCGAGCAGGTACCAGTTGAGCCAGGCGGGGTCGATGATCGTGAGGCTCCACTTCTGCCCGAGGGAGAAGCGCAGCGCGGCGTAGCCGACCTCCACGATCACGTACGGCACGACGAAGGTGTCGACGAGCTTGTTCGTCTTGGCGTTGGAGTTCCAGAAGTTCCTGGACAGGTAGCCGCTGACGATGACGAACAGCGGCATGTGGAAGGTGTAGATGAAGATGTAGAGCGACTTGGAGGAGTCGGCGTTGAGCGTCGGCACCAGCGAGTGGCCCACGACCACGAGGGCGATCAGCAGGAACTTGACGTTGTCGAGGTAGGGCTCGCGCTTGCGCGGCGCGGCCTTGGGCTCTTCCTCGGGCTCGGCCTCGGGACGCTCCTGCGTGCCCTCGGCGCCCCAGAAGGAGGCCTCGGGCGCCTGCTGGCCCCATCCCTGCGGGGCCGGCGCCGCCTGCGGCCACGGGGCGCCCACCCTCTCCGTCTCGGCAGGTGGCGCCTCGGAGGCGGCGCTCTGGCTGCCGTTGCTCCTGGGGGCCGAAACCGGGAAGGACGATCGGGTGTCACTCACGGGGGAGACGCTCAGCTATCTCTCGGGGCCGGGGGTCGCTAGCCACGTTAGCGAGGGCGGCTTGCACACGGCTGGCAAGGCGCCGACTCGCGTTCGCGATCTGACAACCCTAACGGCCACTGGGGCCGATGTCGCTGCGGAGACTGGAGAAACGGACGGAATCCACAGGGAATCCGGAGGTTGACCAGCTCCGCAGAAACCAGTCAAGAACGGCTCATACAAGCCGTGGTCGACGGGACTGGTCAGGCGCAGATGTTCTTGGTGTCGGCGGAGATGCCGGTCTCCTTGATGGACTCGGGGATCTCGGTTCGGACGCCAGTGAAGTCGTCGCCGATCAGCAGCTGGATCACCGGGGCCTTCTCGGCGCCCTTGTCCGTGCCCTTGTCCGCGACGCTCTGGGTGGTGCCGGCCGCGGTGAACGGCTGCGGGTTGGTGACCTTGACCTTGCCCTTGGTGGAGGGACGCTTGGTGCCCGACAGCTTCGAGGCGAGCACGCTGGCGTAGTCGGGGCCGGTGGTGTCGCGCTTGCCGTACAGCAGCAGGGTCTTGGGCTGGCTGGTGCCCTCGGCGGTCAGGGCGTTGCCGGTGCCGACCACGTCGAATCCGAGCTCGGCCAGTTGCTGGGCGACCTCGCCCGCCTTGCCCGCCGTGGTCGTGCCGTTGATCACCTGGATCTTGACCTGCTCGACCTTGGGCACGAACTTCTTGGCCGTGGGCGCGGGCTCAGGGAGCGCGGTGTCGTTCTTGATGGCTTCGAAGAGCTTGGGCGCGCGGGCGGGGTCCCAGACGACCCTGTTCGAGTCGGCGGGGTCGGGCAGGACGGGAACCGTGTAGAACTGCACCTTGCTGGCGGTCAGCGACCTGGCGCTCTGGGCGACCTCCAGGAGCTTGTCCGGGTTGCCGGCCAGCTTCTCGTCCATGGTGACCGAGGAGGAGGCCGCGCGGATCAGGCCGAGCAGGGCGGTGGGATCGCTCAGGATGCCGCCTTCGGTGATCTTCTTGACGACCTGGCTGGCGAAGAGCTGCTGGCGCTTGATGCGCTCGAGGTCGCTGTGGTTGCCGTAGGCGCGCAGGCGGACGTAGCCGAGGGCCTGCTCGCCGTTGAGCGTCGACCTGCCGCGGGGCAGCTTGAGCTTGGACTTCTTGTCGTCGACCGGGTTGGCCAGGCAGACCTCGATGCCGTCGAGGGCGTCGACGATGGCCTTGAAGCCGTTGAAGTCGACCTCGACGTTGTGGTGGATGCGGATGTCGGTCAGGGTCTCGATCGTGGTGATCGTGCAGGCGATGCCGCCGCGGTTGTAGGCGGAATTGATCATTCCGCGCATGGGCGGCAGGACCTGCTTGCTGCCCTCGGCCTCACACTGCGGGATGTCGACCATCGAGTCGCGGGGGAAGCTGATGAGCTGCGCCTTGTCCCTGGCAGGGGAGATGTGCATGAGGATCATCGTGTCGGTGCGCTTGCCCGAGTCGATCCTGGAGTCGGCCTGGCCGTACCTGGCGTTGCCCTCGCCGTGGCGGGTGTCGGAGCCGACGATCAGCACGTTGAGCGCGCCGGTGAGGTTGGCGGGCCGTGGGTTGCGGATCTTGTCGTCGGGGGTGGTGACGCCGACGCCGGCCAGCGCGCTGCGGTAGAAGGTGTAGCCGGTCAGCGATCCCGCGACCATCAGGCCGGTCAGGGCGATGCTCGTCCAGGCCAGGCCGCTCAGCTTCCTGCGCCCGTCGTCGCCGCCCCTGCGTCCTCGTGGCTCCTTCGGAGGGGGCGGTGGGGGCGGGGATGCGGCGGCGGCTCTCCTGGAGGACCGGAAACCGGGGGAGGTCGGCGCCACCAGACGGTCCTGGACGCCACCGCTCCTGTGGTTGCTCATACGATCTCCTCACCCAGTCGGCGTGGAGCCCGCAGTCGGCTTGCTTCGCACAACGGCCTCCTCGTCCGGAGATTCGGAGCCCGCGTCGTGCTGGCTCGGTCGATCGCTCATCGCGCCACGAGACTAGGACACCGCAAGCGTTGCGGGAGCCAAGAACGACCCAAAAGGTCGTGACCCGGGCGTGATGATCCAGTCCCAGAGCATACTCAGAGTCGGACATTTCATGGAATGTAGACGTGAAAAACTTTACGTTACGCGCCTGATGCAAAGTGCCGCAGCCAGACAGGCCAACGGGACGGCGGGCAGCGTGTAGCGGTAATCGAACTCGGCGACCGCGGGCGGCACGACCAGCAACACCCACGCCGTTGACCAGGGCAGAAGCCATGCGCCCTGATAGCTCCTGCGCCTGATCGCGACGGCGAGCGGCACCGCCAGCAGCACCAGCAGCACGGTGCCAGGCAGGCGAACGACGTCCTGGTAGGCGCGCATCCAGCCCGCGAACGGCTCCACGATCGCGGTGCCGATTGGCCCGTTTTCGTATTTTTGTGCGAATTCCGCGCCACGTTGAGCGGGATATCGGCCGGGCGGCGCGGGCGGTTTCACAGGAAACTCGTAGTAAGCGTAGATTTCCGCGTCAGGATAGACGGGCCTGCCCAGCGTGAACGTGCGCGCCAGCTCCGACAACACCGAACCGAGATAGTCGAGCGGCTGGCTGCGGATGGCCAGCATCGCGAACCTTCCCGCCAGATCGTCGTTGGCCTCGGAGAAGGTGATGTCGGGCAGCTTCACCAGGGGCGCGTCCTTGGCCCAGATGTACTCCTGCGAGGGCGGCCTGTCCTCCGGCGGGCGCGGGTCGCACAGCACCGCCAGGTCGGGCGGCGGATCCATCGTCCCGCAGTCGGCGAAGGACATCGTGCGCGCGTAGAGGAAGACCCCGTTCGCGCCGACGATGCCGACCCTGTCGTAGGTGGCGTGGAACCAGAGGCCGTAGGCGAGCACCGGCAGGAGCGCGGCGGCCGCGGTGATGCCCGCCAGCGCGATCCTCCTGCGTAGCAGCAGCCAGGCGCACAGCACCACGATGAGCGGCTGGCCGACCGTCCTGGTGAGGGAGGCGCAGGCGAGCAGCAGCCCGACGGTCAGCGCCGTACGCCAGGTGAGCCTCCTGCGGATGGCGAGCACCACCGCGGCGACGACCAGGAAGGTGAACAGCGCGTCGGAGACCAGCAGGTGTTCGAGCTCGATCTGGTAGGCGTCGAGCAGCACGGGCGCGGCCGCCAGCGTGGCGGCCCACCTCGGCACCCTTCGCGCGGCCAGATAGATCAGCACGCCGGTGGCCAGGCCGAGCAGGTGCTGCACGGCGGTGACGGCGGCGAAGCTCTGGAACGGCTGCAGCAGCTTGAGGAAGAAGGAGTAGCCCGCGGGCCGCACCAGATCCGGACGCGGGTGGAAGACGGTGACGATGTAGGTGTAGGAGTCGGGGAACCACAGCGCGGGCCTGTAGCCCAGCATGGTGACCACCCTGAGCAGGGCGCCGACGCCGAACACGCCGACGAACCAGCGGTGCCTCCGCAGCCTCGGCAGCACCTTGGCCGCCGTGGCCTGCCGCCACCCCTCGCTCGACCGCCATGTCGCGACCGCGGTGTCCCTCGCCGTCATGGCCTGCTGCCTGACCCAGGCCGACCGCCCGGCTTCCACCCCGCGTGCCCTCCCCGTCCCGACGCCCAGGCCACGGCCGGGCGCAGCCCGACGCCTGCCGTACGCTACCGGCTTCCACGGCGGATGCCGCGCCCGGCCGTCGGCGGCGTTGGATACTCTCGCGATCACCGATGAGACTCGCCTGGCTCGAACGCACGCGCAGACCGTCGGCGGGCAGGGTGCTCGCCGTCGCCTCCGTGCTGCCCGTGCTCGCGGTGGCCTCCTGGCTGCTGGCCGGGCTGCCGCTCCTGCTGGCCGGGTGGTTCAGGCCGCTTCCCACGGTGATCCTCGCCGCGGCCGTCCTGGTGGTGCTGTGCAGGGTCGCGCTCACCCGGCTGCCTGACCTCGACGCCACCGCGCGGCAGGTGGGCGGGGTGTTCGGCGTCGCCCTGTTCTCGCTGGTCTTCAACCTGGTCATGCACGGCGAGCAGCTGATCGTCCGCCGTGACCCCGCCACCTACGCCCAGTACGCGATCTGGATCGCCAGGCACGGCTCGCTGCCCATCCCGCGACAGGCCGAGGCGTTCGGCGGGGACGACCCCGCGCTGTGGTTCCGCAGCATGGGCTTCTACGACGCCGACGGCGCCGTGGTGCCCCAGTTCCTGCCCGGCCCGCCGATGCTGTACGCGGCGGGGGAGTGGCTGGGCGGGCTGCTGTTCACGCCGCCCGTGCTCGGCGCGCTGGCCACGCTCGTGCTGGCCGGAGCGGTCGCCAGACTGACGGGCGCCCGCTGGGCCGCGCTCGCGGCGCTGACCTTCGCGATCAGCATGCCCATCCTCTACACCTCGCGCGCGACCTTCAGCGAGATCGCCTCCCTGATCCTGATCTTCGGCGGCGTCGCCCTCCTCCACGACGCCCTCCGCGACAGCGCGGGACACTGGGAGAGGGCCGTGGCCGGGCTGGTGTTCGGGCTGGCCGTGCTGGTGCGCATCGACGCGCTGCGCGACGTCCTGCCCGTCCTGGCCTTCGGCGGCCTGCTGCTGGCGCTGCGCCGCGGCTTCTCGCTGCTGGCGGGCCTGGCGGCGGGCGTGGGGCTCGGATTCGTGGCCGCGTGGGCGTTCGCGGGCCCGTACCTGGAGTATCTGTCGCGCTCGGTGGGCCCGCTGCTGCTCATCTGCGGGGTGGTGGTGGTGCTGACGGCCGTCGGCACCGCCATGGCGGGCAGGCTGTCGGGGCTGCGCCTGCCCAGGCGGCTGCCCGAGATCGGCGCGGGCCTGGTCGCGCTGGTCATGCTGGGCCTGGCCGTACGGCCGTGGGTCCAGACCGTCCGCCGCGAACCCACCACCGACGAGGACTGGCTGACCTACGAGTTCCTCCGCGTGACGCAGAAGAACAACGGCCTGCCGGTCGACGGCACCCGCCTCTACTTCGAGGACTCCCTCTACTGGGTGATCTGGTACGTCGGCGTGCCCGTCGTGGTCTTCGCCACGCTGGCGGCCGTGGTGCTGGTCAGGCGGCTGCTGCGCGAAGGGGCTCCGTTCGAGTGGCTGCTGCCGCTGGCCATCATCGGCTGGACCACCGTCACCACGCTGCTCAAGCCCGAGATCACCCCCGACCATCCGTGGGCCTCGCGCCGCCTGGTCCCCGTCGTGATCCCCGGCCTGATCATGCTGGCCGTCTGGGGGCTGGCCTGGACGCGCGAGCGGCTCGGGCGCGGCGGGCGTGGCACGCGCTGGTTCGGTGGCGCCGCCGCCGTGCTGCTCCTGGCGCCGGTGGCCGTCACCTCCATCGGCACCGCCTTCACCCCGATCGAAAGGGGCGAGCGCGCGGCCGTCCAGAACCTGTGCGCGAGCCTCCCCTCCGACGCCTCGGTGCTGATCGTCGAG
The DNA here is from genome assembly GCF_039535395.1 of Nonomuraea roseola. Classification (NCBI taxonomy): domain Bacteria; kingdom Bacillati; phylum Actinomycetota; class Actinomycetes; order Streptosporangiales; family Streptosporangiaceae; genus Nonomuraea; species Nonomuraea roseola. The sequence continues at coordinate 1,458,649 of NZ_BAAAXC010000015.1, read as the reverse complement.
CGGGTCACGGCCGAGCGCTTCACCCAGGTCGTCCGCGGCACCTGCGGGATACCGGCGGCCCAGGTGCGCAGGTCGCCGTCGAAAGACACCCCTTCGAGCGGGGACGTCCTGCGCCTGATCGAGGGCGTCAGGAGGGCGGGGCGGACGCCCGTGCTGCTGGCCGCGGAGCCCGGCCAGCTCTCCAGGTACGGCCCGCCGCGACACGTCATCGCCCTCGACACCCGCCAGGACGAACGCTCCCTGGTGAAGCCGCCTGACGGCACCTGGCGCCTGGTGGTCAATGTCTGGATGTCCCTGCCCTGATCACGTCGCGGTGCTACCGTGGTCGCATGATGGCTGTGAAGAAGATCTCGATCTCGCTTCCCGAGGAGATTCTGGACGAGGTCGCCAGATTGGCCGAGCGTGAAGGGCTGAGCGTCTCCGCGTGGCTCACGCAGGCCGCCGGTCACGTCATCCGCAGGGAGGCGGGCCTGGCAGCCGTGCGCGAGTGGGAGGCCGAACACGGCGAGATCACGGATGACGAGCTCTCTGCGGCGGCGGCGGAGCTGGCCAGAGCCGACGCCGAGATGTTCGGCGATGTCGGAAAGCTGGCCGGATGAGGGCAGGAACCGTTCAGTCGGCGATCGTCTACGACGCCGGGGCGCTCATCGCGGCGGAATCTAATGATCGCCGGATGTGGGTGCGACACAGGCTGGCGGTCGGTGCGGGCCGGCACGTGATCCTTCCCGTGCCGGTGCTGGCTCAGGTGTGGCGGGGCTCGGCCAGGCAGGCGTCTCTCGCGCGGTTGCTGTTCGGCTGCGACATCGCGGACATGACGGAGGCCATGGGGCGCGACGTGGGAAAGCTGTGCGGAAAGGCAGGCAGTTCGGATGTCGTCGACGCCACGGTCGTCATGACGGCGATCCAGTGGAACGCGGCCATCGTCACCTCGGATCCAGGTGATCTTCACGCTCTTCTCGACGCCGCCAAGCCCGCCGTGCGTCCCTCGCTCATCGCCGTGTAGTCGGCGGAGCATCTTGACCGAGTGGAACCGGGGCGTGACAGGGAAGGGTACCCTCGTCCCACGTGAGCACGCTTGAGCCCCCCAAGACTGGATCCGCCGTGGAAGCTACGCCGTACGTCACGATCGTCCTGCCCTGTTACAACGAGCAGGACCACGTCCTTGACGAGGTCGAACGCATCACCAAGGCGATGGACTCAAGCGGCTACACCTACGAGCTCGTGGCGGTCGACGACTGCTCCACCGACGCGACGCTGGCCAGGCTCGAGGAGGCCGCGCCGCGCTTCCCGCACATGCGCATCCGCGCCTTCCACCGCAACGGCGGCTCGGGCACCGTCCGCAGGATCGGCACGCAGGAGGCGCGTGGCGAGATCGTGGTCTGGACCGACGCGGACATGACCTACCCGAACGAGCGCATCCCCGAGCTGGTCCAGATCCTGGAGAAGGACCAGACGGTCGACCAGGTGGTCGGCGCGCGCACCACCGAGGAGGGCTCGCACAAGCTCCTCAGGGTGCCCGCCAAGTGGGTGATCCGCAAGATCGCGGAGAAGCTGGCAGGGCAGAAGATCCCCGACCTCAACTCGGGGCTGAGGGCCTTCCGCAAGTCGGTGGCCAGGCCGTACCTCAGGCTGCTGCCCCCCGGCTTCTCGTGCGTCACGACGATCACGCTGTCGTTCCTGTCGAACCAGCACGACGTCTACTACCTGCCGATCGAGTACGCCAAGCGGGCGGGCAAGTCGAAGTTCAGCTTCGTCAGCGACGCCTACCGCTACATCCTGCAGGTGCTGCGGATGGTCATGTACTTCAACCCGCTCAAGGTGCTCATGCCGCCCGCCCTGTGGCTGGTGGGCATCGGGTTCGTCAAGTTCGTCACCGACATGGTGCGGACGCCCTTCTACATCCCGACGAACACCATCATGATCGTGCTGTCCGGCATGCTGATCGGCTCGGTGGCGCTGCTGGCCGACCTGATCGTGAGGTCGCGCGGCGAATGAGGATCGCGATCGTCGGCCCGACCTACCCCTACAAGGGCGGGGGCGCGCAGCACACCACCGAGCTGGCCCACAGGCTCGCGGCCATGGGCCACGACGTGGTGATCGAGTCGTGGAAGGCTCAGTACCCCTCCTTCCTCTACCCGGGGCAGCAGACGATCGACGTCCCCGAGGGCGAGCCGTACCCGCGCACGCACAGGCGGCTCGACTGGCGCAGGCCCGACGGCTGGGTGGCGGCGGGGCGGCGGCTCAGGAGCGCCGACCTGGTGATCCTCGCGGTGCTCAGCCCGGTACAGGTCCCCGCCTATCTCGGCATCCTGTCCGGCATCGGCCGTAGGACCAGGACGATCGCGCTGTGCCACAACGTCCTGCCCCACGAGCGCAAGCCGTGGGACGAGCCGCTGATGAAGGCGCTGCTCAAGCGGGTCGACGGCGTGCTGACCCACTCCGATCAGCAGGCCGGTCTCGCCGGGTCGCTCACGACCAAGCCGATCAGCACCGCCGCGCTCCCCCCGCACCTGCCGGCCAGGAGCGCCGCCAGAGCCGAGGGCACGCACCACAGGCTGCTCTTCTTCGGCATCGTCAGGCCGTACAAGGGGCTCGACCTGCTGCTCAGGGCGCTGCCTCCGGGTGTGGGGCTCACCGTGGCGGGCGAGTTCTGGGGCGGGCTTGACGACACCAGGGCGCTGATCGCCGAGCTGGGCATCGGCGACAGGGTGGAGCTGCGCCCCGGCTACGTGGCCGCCGACGAGGTGCCCGCGCTGTTCGCCCAGGCCGACGCGCTGGTCCTGCCGTACAGGAACGCCACGGCCAGCCAGAACGTGTGGCTCGGGCACGAGCACGGGGTGCCGGTGATCGCGACCAGGGTCGGCGCGCTGGCCGACAACGTCCGCGACGGCGTCGACGGCCTGCTGGTCGAGCCCGATGACGTCGAGGCGCTGCGCAAGGCGATCGAGCGTTTCTACGAGGACCCCGAGCGGCTGAGGGCGGGCGTCAGGGCCGTCGATCCCGAGCCGTTCTGGCGCACCTACACCGACACACTCCTTCGAGCCTGAGAGGATCGGGGACGTGGTGAAGGAGAAGCAGCTCGAGTACTCCGAGTTCCAGCCGGCGATGCTCGACGAAGCCAAGCGCAGGCGTAAGGCCGCGAAGATCATCGCAGTCCTCGAGCACTTTCACGGGCCGCTCGAAGGGCTGACCGTGGGCGACGTCGGCTGCTCGGCGGGGTTCATCGCCGACGAGCTCGCGGCCGCGGGCGCGGGGCGCACGCTCGGCATCGACATCGACGTGCCCGGCCTGCGCAAGGCCGCCGATCGCTTCGGCAAGCGGGTCGCCTTCATCTGCGGCGACGGCACCGCGCTGCCCTTCCCCGACGGCTCGGTCGACGTGCTGGTCTTCAACCACATCTACGAGCACGTCGTCGACCCCGACGCGGTCGTGGCCGAGATGCACAGGGTGCTGTCCGAGGACGGCGTCCTCTACCTGGGGCTCGGCAACAAGCTCGGCATCATGGAGCCGCACTACAAGCTGCCGTTCCTGTCGTACCTGCCCGCTTCCCTGGCCGACCGTTACGTGCGCGCCTCCGGCAGGGCCGACCACTACTACGAGCGCTTCCGCACCAGGCGGGGGCTGAGGAAGATGACCCGCGCCTTCTACGTGTGGGACTACACCTTCCCCGTGCTGGCCACCCCCACGGCGTTCGCGGGCGGCGAGCTGTTCCCCGGCGTGCTCGGCAGGATCGCGCAGGGCGTGCTGGCCCGCACGCCGCGGGCGGTGCTCAAGCTGATGCTGCCGCTGGTGCCCACCTACCTGTGGGTGGCCACCAAGCGGCCGCGCACGCCAGCCGGGGCCGCACTGCCGCAGCCGCCGGAGCGGCTGTGAAGAAGGCGGTACGGCTCGGCTTCCTGCTGGTCGCGCTCGGGTTCGGCGCCTGGGTCGTCGCCTCGCAGTGGGACGCGGTCGTCGCAGGGTTCGCCATGCTCACCTGGCCGATGCTGGCAGGCTCGCTCGTCTCGGTGGTCTTCGCGCTGCTCGCGGCCATGATGACGTGGCGGACCCTGCTGGCCGACCTGGGCTCGCCGCTGCCGCTCAGGCCCGCGGCGAAGGTGTTCTTCGTCGGCCAGCTCGGCAAGTACATCCCCGGCGCGGTCTGGCCCGTGCTCGCCCAGATGGAGATGGGCAAGGACCTCGGCGTGCCGCGCCCGCGCAGCGCGACGGCCTTCTTCCTGATGATGCCGATCCAGCTGGCCACCGGGCTGCTGGTCACGCTGGTCACGCTCGGCTGGGACCGCTTCGGATGGGCGCTGCTGTTCATCCCCGTGCTCCTGGTGCTCCTGGAGCCGAAGGTGATCAACGCGCTGATCGGCTTCGGGCTGCGCAGGCTCAGGCGCGAGCCGCTCGAGAGGCCGCTCAGCCGCAGGGGCATGCTCACGGCGCTGGCGTGGGCGCTGGCCGGATGGGGCGCCTACGGCGTGCACCTGTTCCTCCTGGCCGCCGACATGGGGGCCTCGGGAGGGCTGCTGTTCGCCATCGGCGCGTTCGCGCTGACGTGGTGCCTGGGCATCATGACCTTCGTCGTGCCCGCGGGGGCGGGGGTGCGCGAGGCGGCCATGGTGGCGGTGCTGTCGCCCGTCCTCGACCGCGGCTCGGCGATCGCCCTCGCGCTGTGCTCCCGCATGGTGATCATCCTGGCCGATCTCATCTGCGCCGCCGCGGCGGGAGCCGCCGCGAGAGCCACAGTGGACCGTAATCCCGTGTGATTTGCCCCACCGGGTCGTAGGGTTGGAGTCGGACGAGGGTCTTCTGGGGAGGGATCTTTCGTGATGCCCCGAGTGCTCATCGACGCGGCGGCCGTACACGCCGACCGCGGCGCGCTCAACCGGTACGTCGATGGGCTGGTCGGCGGGCTCCACCGGGCCGGCGCCGATGTGAGTGTGGTCTGTCAGCGGGCCGACGCCGACAGGTACAGCAGGATCGCCCCCTCCGCGAGGGTGGTGCAGGGTCCTGTCTCCATCGCCAACACGGGCGCCAGGCTGGCGTGGGAGCAGACCGGCCTGCCGGTGATCGCCCAGCGGGTGGGCGCGCAGGTGATCCACACGCCCTACTACTCCATGCCGCTGCGCTCCGGGGTGCCGGCCGTGGTGACCGTCCACGACGTCACCTGGTTCACCGAGCAGGAGCGGCACGCCACGGTCAAGGCGTCGTTCTTCAGGTCGGCCACCCGCACCGCCGTACGGCACGCGCAGCGGGTGATCGTGCCGTCCAAGGCGACGAGGGACGAGCTGATCAGGGTGCTGGCCGCCGACCCGACCAGGATCGACGTCGCCTACCACGGCGTCGACCACGAGATCTTCCACGCGCCGACCGAGCTGGAGAGCAGAAGGGTGGCCGACAGGCTGGCCCTGCACGGCCAGCCGTACGTCGCCTTCCTCGGCGCGCTCGAGCCGCGCAAGAACGTGCCGAACCTGATCAGAGGCTTCGCCAGAGCGGTCGAGCGCCTTGCGAACCCACCCGCGCTGGTCATCGTCGGCGGCATCCACGAGGACGACGTCGACGCGGCCGTCAGCGAGGTGGAGGCCACGGTGAAGGTGGTCCGCCCCGGTTATCTGTCCTACGCCGACCTGCCCGGCTTCCTGGGCGGCGCCCTGGTGGTGGCCTTCCCCTCGCGCGGCGAGGGGTTCGGGCTGCCGGTGCTCGAGGCGATGGCCTGCGGCGCGCCCGTGCTGACCACGCACCGCACCTCCCTGCCCGAGGTGGGGGGCGACGCGGTCGCCTACACCGAGCCCGATCCCGACAGCATCGCCGCCGCGCTGGGGCAGCTCCTGGCCGCGCCCGACCGGCGCGAACAGCTGGCCGCGGCGGGTCTCGCGAGGGCGAGGGAGTTCAGCTGGGACGCCTCCGCCCAGGCACATCTGCAGTCGTATCAACGCGCGGTCGAATAGTTGGGTAACCTCACGGGGTGATGGAGAGCTCTTTGCCGGACCTCGAGGCGATTCTCCTGGTCGGGGGCCAGGGCACCCGCCTGCGTCCGTTGACGCTGGGCACGCCCAAACCGTTGCTGCCCACGGCGGGGGTTCCCTTCCTGGCGCACCAGCTCGCGCAGGCCCGCTCCTTCGGCGTGCGGCGCATCGTGTTCGCCACCTCCTACAAGGCCTCGATGTTCGAGCCGGTCTTCGGCGACGGATCCTCGCTGGGTCTCGAGCTGGTCTACATGACCGAGGAGACACCGCTCGGCACGGGTGGGGCGATCCGCAACGCCGCGCAGGCGCTGACCGTGGGCCCTGGCGATCCTGTGCTGATCCTCAACGGCGACATCCTCTCGGGGCACGACGTCGGAGACCAGGTCAGGCAGCACGTCGTCCGTGAGGCCGCGGTCACGCTGCACCTGACCGAGGTGGAGGACCCCACGCGCTTCGGCTGCGTGCCGACCGACGCCTCGGGGCGGGTCACCGCCTTCCTGGAGAAGACCCCCCATCCCGTGACCAACCGCATCAACGCCGGATGCTACGTCTTCACCCGCTCGGTGATCGACTCGATCCCCGAGGGGCAGGTCGTGTCGGTCGAGCGCGAGACGTTCCCCTCGCTGATCGAGTCGGGCGCGCTCGTGCTCGGCTACGCCGACAGCAGCTACTGGCTCGACGTCGGCACCCCCGCCGCCTTCGTCAAGGGCTCACGCGACCTGGTGCTGGGCAGGCTGAGCTCGCCCGCGCTCCCCGGGCCCACCGGTGAGTGCCTGTCGCTCGAAGGCGCCGTCGTCTCGCCCGAGGCCAAGGTCGTGGGCGGTTCGGTGGTCGGGGCGCGGGCCGTGGTCGAGGCCGGAGCCTCGGTGAGCGGCAGCGTGCTGGGCGACGGCTGCGTGATCGAGGCGGGGGCGACCGTGGTCGACTCCCTCGTCGGTCTCGGCGCCAGGATCTCCAAGGGCGCCGTGGTGCGCGACGCGGTGATCGGCGACGGCGCGACCGTCGGCGCGGGCAACGAGCTGAAGGCGGGCGCGCGGGTCTGGCCTGGCGTGATCCTGCCCGAGTGCGCCGTGCGCTTCTCCAGCGACGCCTGACCTGCTCATGCGGTACGGCGGGCAGACTGGAATGGTGCGCGAGCGTCGTTACGAGATGCCCGTCGACCTGGCCGCGCTGCTGGGCCCGCACCAGCATGGCGGTTACGACCCCACCTGGCAGCGCACGGGCGACGGCGCGTTCTGGATGACCAAGCGCACGCCCGACGGCCCCGGAACGCTCCGCCTCACCAGGCACGGCGGCCAGGCGTGGGGCGCGGGAGCCGCGTGGCTGCTCGACTCACTCCCTGGTCTCGTCGGCGCCGACGACGACCTGTCGGGCTTCGCCGTGCACCACGAGGTGCTCAAGGGGCTCGCCGTGCCGCGCATCGGCAGGAGCGGGCTGGTGTTCGAGGCGCTGGTGCCCGCCGTTCTCGAGCAGAAGGTGGTCGGGAGGGAGGCGTGGCGCGCGTGGCGGTACCTGCTGCGCAAGTACGGCACGCAGCCCCCTGGCCCCGCACCCGAGGGCATGAGGGTGATGCCCGAGCCCGAGGTGTGGCGGCAGATCCCGGCATGGGACTGGCACAGGGCGGGGGCCGAGGCCGTGCGCGCCAGGACGATCGCGACGGCCGCCTGGCACGCGGCCAAACTGGAGGCCGCCGCCGACTCCGCCTCGCTCGACCGCCTGCTGCGGGCGTTGCCCGGCATCGGGGTGTGGACGTCGGCGGAGGTTCGGCAGCGCTGCTTCGGTGACGCTGACGCGGTGAGCGTCGGGGACTTCCACCTGGCCAAGATCGTGGGCTGGGCGCTGACAGGCGAGAAGGCCGACGACGCGGAGATGATGCGGCTGCTGGAGCCGTACAGAGGGCATAGGCACAGGGCCTGCGTACTGGTCGGGCTCAGTGGGCTGAGGCCGCCCGCACGCGGGCCTAGGCTGTCCGCCCGGGACTACCGTTCCTTCTGAACGGCGACCTGCGCCAGTCCCTACCATCGCGGGTGTCGCTGCCGAAGAACGGGCCGACAACGGCGAGAACGGCGATCAGGCTGAGGATGAAGATCCAGGACATGGTGTGCTCCTTCGTTCTCTCCAATTATCTGCTCTTGCATCTATTTACGTCTATCGAGACTTTCTACGGCAGACCCTTCAGCTTTGCTTAACAGCTAATGTGCCGGTATGACCTATGTCAGCGATTCCGCCCTCCGCCGGGCCCTCGCCAGGGCCCGTGACGGCAAGGCGCTCGACCTCACCGAGGCCACCGTGCTGCTCCAGGCGAGGGACGAGCACCTCGACGCTCTTCTGGAACACGCCTCACGCGTGCGTGACGCCAACGGTCGCAACGGCGTCATCACCTACAGCAAGAAGGTCTTCATCCCCCTGACCAGGTTGTGCAGGGACCGGTGCGGCTACTGCACCTTCGCCACCGCGCCCGGCAAGCTGCCCGACGCCTTCCTCAGCCCCGACGAGGTGCTGGAGATCGCCAGGCAGGGTGCGGCCATGGGATGCAAGGAGGCGTTGTTCACGCTTGGCGACCGTCCGGAGGACCGCTGGCACCAGGCCCGCTCGTGGCTGGACGCCCACGGCTACGACGACACGCTCTCGTACGTGCGCGCGATGGCGATCAGGGTGCTGGAGGAGACCGGCCTGCTGCCGCACCTCAACCCCGGAGTGCTGACCTGGCGCGACTTCCAGCGGCTCAAGCCGGTCGCGCCGTCCATGGGCATGATGCTGGAGACCACGTCGCGCGCCCTGTTCGAGACCAAGGGCGCGGCCCACTACGGCTCTCCCGACAAGGACCCCGCCGTACGGCTGCGCGTCCTGGAGGACGCGGGGCGCTCCAACGTGCCCTTCACCACCGGCATCCTCATCGGCATCGGGGAGACCATCGAGGACAGGGCGGAGTCGATCTTCGCGATCCGCCGGGTGGCCCGCGAGTACGGCGGCATCCAGGAGGTCATCGTCCAGAACTTCCGCGCCAAGCAGGACACGGCGATGCGCGGACTGCCCGACGCCTCGCTCCAGGAGCTGGCGGCCACGATCGCCGTGACGCGCCTGGTGCTCGGGCCGAAGATGCGGGTCCAGGCGCCGCCCAACCTGGTCGACTCGGAGTACGCGCTCATGATCAGGGCGGGGATCGACGACTGGGGCGGCGTCTCGCCCCTCACGCCCGACCACGTCAACCCCGAGCGCCCCTGGCCGCACATCGACGAACTGGCCACCCGTACGGCCGAGGCCGGGTTCGTCCTGAGGGAGCGGCTGACGATCTACCCCGAGTACGTGCTGGCCGGGGAGCCCTGGCTCGACCCCAGGCTCTTCGCGCACGTGGAGGCGCTGGCCGACCCGGCGACGGGTCTCGCCCTCGAGGACGCGCCGCTCGTGGGCCGTCCGTGGCAGGAGCCCGACGGAGGGTTCGCGGCCGCCGGCCGTACGGACCTGCACGTCGAGGTGGACACCTCGGGGCGGACGAACGACAGGCGCGACGACTTCGACAACGTCTACGGCGACTGGGACGCCCTGCGCGACCGCCTCGCCGCGCCCGCCGCGCCCGGCGCGCTCCTGGCGGACGGCTTCCCGCAGGAGACGCCCGCCTCTTCGGCAGCGGGAAGCTCCCAGGAGACGCCCGCCTTGTCCACGGCGGCCGGCGACCTCGGGTCGTCTCGGAACCTGGCCCCTGGCGTCGGGGTCATGGGGGACGTCGCCGAGGCGCTGCGACAGGCCGAGCGCGCCCCCGCGAGCCTCACCGACGCCCAGGCCGTCGCGCTGCTCGCCGCCGAGGGCGACGCGCTGGAGGAGCTCACCCGCCTGGCCGACCACCTCAGGCGCGAGAGCGTGGGCGACGACGTCACCTACGTCGTCAACCGCAACATCAACTTCACCAACGTCTGCTACACCGGCTGCAGGTTCTGCGCCTTCGCCCAGCGCAGGACCGACGCCGACGCCTACACCCTCTCCCTCGACCAGGTGGCCGACCGCGCCCAGGAGGGCTGGGAGGCGGGGGCGACCGAGGTGTGCATGCAGGGCGGCATCCACCCTGACCTCCCGGGCACCGCCTACTTCGACATCGCCCGCGCGGTGAAGGCCAGGACGCCTGACATGCACGTCCACGCCTTCTCGCCGATGGAGGTCATCAACGGGGCGAGCCGGACGAACCTGTCCGTCGAGGACTGGCTGACCGCCGCCAAGGAGGCGGGGGTGGACTCGCTGCCCGGCACCGCAGCGGAGATCCTGGACGACGACGTGCGCTGGGTGCTGACCAAGGGCAAGCTGCCCACCCGCGAGTGGATCGACGTCATCACCACCGCGCACCGCGTGGGCATCCCGACGACCTCGACCATGATGTACGGCCACGTCGACACCCACCTGCACTGGGTGCAGCACATCAAGCTGATCAGGCGGTTGCAGGAGCAGACGGGCGGCTTCTCCGAGTTCGTGCTGCTGCCGTTCGTCCATCACAGCGCGCCCATCTACCTGGCGGGCGTCGCCCGTCCCGGGCCCACCGCCAGGGAGAACCGCGCGGTGCACGCGCTGGCGAGGATCCTGCTGCACGGGGCGATCGCCAACATCCAGTGCTCCTGGGTCAAGTTGCGCGACGACCTGTGCCGCGAGGTGCTCCAGGGCGGGGTGAACGACCTCGGCGGCACGCTCATGGAGGAGACGATCAGCCGCATGGCGGGGTCGGAGAACGGCTCGTACAAGACCATCTCGGAGATCGCCGAGATGGTCGCCCCGACGGGCCGCCCACTCCGGCAGCGCACCACGGAGTACGGCACGCCGACGGCCGAACGGCTGGCGGCCTCGGCGGCCAGCGACGGCGTCTGCCGCAGCGTCCGCCGCACCCTCCCCGTCGTCTGACCCCTTCCCGAAGCCCCGACCTCCGGAAACCCGCAGGTTCTCCGGGGGCTCGGCCTTCGAGGAACCTCGGGCCTCCCAGGGACTCAGGTCTTCGAGGTCCGCGAGCGCCTTGGTTCTCGGGGGCCTCGGGCCTCCCAGGGGTTCGGGTCTTCGAGGTCCGCGAGCGCCTTGGTTCTCGGGGGCCTCGGGCCTCCCAGGGGTTCGGGTCTTCGAGGTCCGCGGGGGCCGTAGCTCTCAGGGACCTCGGGTTACCCGTGCCTCGGGTCACGGAGGTTCTTCGGGATACATCGGGTTCGCGGGGCCTGGTTCTCGGGGGGAGATCGGAGGAGACTCTCCTCCCGAAAACCGAGGGTCTCGGAGGCCGCGCTCCGGTCAGCCGAAGGTCAGCGGGTGACGATGAAGTCGGCGGCGTCGCGGGGGGCGCGGTCGCGGGGAGGGGCGGCGGCGTGGCCGACCGCGACGCACCCCATCGGGTCCCACGAGTCGGGCAGGTCGAGCACCTGCCTGACCACCGGACGGCAGAACATCGTGGACGACACCCACGCCGACCCGAGCCCCTCCACGGCCAGCTGCACCAGGAAGTTCTCCACGCCCGCCCCCATCGCCACCACGAACATCTCCCGCTCGGAGGCGTTGCGGCGGTCGTCGCGGTAGGTGTGGGAGCCCTCCATGACCAGGCACGGCACCACGAGGTACGGCGCCTCGCGCAGCACGTCGCCCCTGCGGATCCGCTTGGCGATGGACTCCTCGCTGAACCCGTCGCCCTTCAGGTCGGCGATCCAGGCCTCGCGCATGGCGTCGACCAGCTTGAGCCGGGTGTCGGCCGACTCCACCAGGACGAAACGCCACGGTGTGGTGTGGTGCGGGGCGGGGGCCGCGATGCCGGCCGCCACCGCCCGCCGTACGGCCTCGGGGTCGACGGGGTCGGCGGAGAACTGCCTGATCGTACGGCGGGCGAAGACCACCTCGCGCGAGCCGTAGCGGAACATGTCCTCGTCGGCGGGGCGGATCAGCGGCCTGACGCCAGGCCCGTCGTCGTCGGTGACCAGGTGTCCGAGGCCGCGGACGACCGCGATGGGCACGCCGTCGAGCTTGCCCTTGACCAGCTCGGCGGCGGCGGCGACCTCGTCGACCAGCGCGGTGACGGTGGCGTTGAGCGGGTTGCCGTGGGTGTCGGTGCCGCCCCTGAAGTCCTCGAGGGGGCGCACGCCCGCCGCGCCGATGGCCACGTCGGTGAGGCCGTGGCGCCACGGGCGGCCGAAGGTGTCGGAGATGATGACGCCGACCCGGCCGCCGAGCGCCGCCCTGACGCGCCGGGCGGAGGCGTCGGAGTCGTCGGGCAGCAGCAGCACGGTGCCGGGCTCGGTGTTGGAGGCGTCGACGCCCGCGGCGGCCATGACGAAGCCGTGGCGGGTCTGCGAGATGACGGTGTCGCCGCGCCTGGCGACGACGCGCTCGGTCTCCTCGGCGATGGCGTCGGCGCGGTCGGCGCCCTGGCGGACGCGTCCCTCGGCCTTGCTGACGATCTTGGAGGTGATGACGAGGATGTCGCCGTCGCGCAGCTCCTCGTCAGGCGGGAGCGCCGCCTTCAGCAGCGCGGCGAGGTCGTCGCCGGGGCGGACCTCGCCGATGCCGTGGACGCCGAAGACCTGGAAGCCCTGCAGGGAGGCGGAGGCGGGGTGGGTCATCGGCTGAGCTCCTGGGCGAGGGTGAGGGCGGCGCGGGCGAGCTCCGCGGTGGCGTCGGGGTCGCTCATGAGCAGCGGACGGGGCTCCACGCGCACCCCCTCGAGCGCGACCGAGGAGTCCTCGGGCGCGACGAGCCAGCCGTCGAGCAGGTCGGACCCGTAGAGCGACAGCACCGCCTGCGCGCTGGTCTCCACGCCGATCGCCGTCAGGCACGCGTCGGCCATGCCGCGCACGGGCGCGCCGCCGATGATGGGGGAGACGCCCACGACGGTCTTGCCGGCCAGCGCCTCGCGGATGCCGGGGATCTGCAGGATGGTGCCGATGCTCACCACCGGGTTGGACGGCGGGAGGATCACGAAGTCGGCGGCCTCGATGGCGGCCAGCACGCCGGGGGCGGGGGAGGCGGTGTCGGCGCCGACGAGCGCGATGGACTCGGCGGGGACCGAGGCGCGCAGGCGCACCCACCACTCCTGGAAGTGGACGGCGCGGCGGCCCTGCTCGTCGGTGATGACGACGTGGGTCTCACAGCGGTCGTCGCTCATCGGCAGCAGCCGCACCCCTGGCTGCCACCGGTCGCAGAGGGCCTCGGTGACCTGGGAGAGGGTGTAGCCCGCCTCGAGCATCTGCGAGCGCACGATGTGGGTGGCGAAGTCGCGGTCGCCGAGGCCGAACCACTGCGGCTCGACGCCGTAGGCGGCCAGCTCCTCCTTGACGACGTGGCTCTCCTTCTCACGCCCCCAGCCCTGCTCCTCGTTGATGCCGCCGCCGAGCGTGTACATCACGGTGTCGAGGTCGGGACAGACCCGCAGGCCGAAGAGGGTGATGTCGTCACCGGTGTTGCCGATGACGGTGATCTCGGCGTCGGGGGCGGCGGCACGCAGGCCGCGCAGGAAGCGGGCTCCGCCGATGCCACCGGCTAGGGACACGATACGCATGCGGCCAGTCTTCCACCCCCCTCCGACAGCCTGTCTGGAGAGGCAGCCTTCCCTTCCTGTTGTCCCGAAATTTCGGTGTATTAGAGCTGATCGGGGACTATTGGGATAGATGAGCTTGCTGGGACTCCCGCCACCAAAGTCAGGTATGTGGCAAACTCCCCTCGGGTGGTAAGCCACCAGCTGGGGGTAACGAGTGAGCAAAATAGACGTCAGCCGACTCAGGGAGCCGGCTGCATGGATCATGCTTGCGGTCGCGGCGGGAAACGTTCTCATCGCGCTCTTGCAGATGCTGGTCGCAGAGTCGGGGACCATGACCTCGCTGCTGGTGCGCGCGCGCCTGGTGCAGGGTGAGCTGACCAGTCCGGTCGCCGCCGCCCTCGCGGTCGGCGCCGTGGTGCTGGTCACCAGGTTCGGCGACCCGGCGCCCAAGGCGAAGACGATCGCCTACGGCGCGGCGGGCACGCTGGCCGCGGGCGCCTTCTTCGGCGCGATCGCGCTGCTCCTCGGTCTGTTCTCGGGGATGGGCTTCATGAGCCTGCTCTCCTTCGTGGTGCAGGGCGTGCCGACCCTCGCGCTCACCGCCATCGCGCTGGTCTACCTCCTGCCGCAGGTGATCACCGCACGCCCCGCCGCCCCCGCGTTCGGCGGGTACGGCCAGCAGTACCCCCAGCAGGGCTACGCCCAGCAGCCGCCGGTGCAGCAGCCGGCCACGGGCGGCCAGCCGTACGGCCAGCAGCCCGCCGCACAGCCGCAGTACGGCCAGCAGCCCCCGAGCCAGCAGGCCCCGAGTCACCAAGCCCCTGGTCACCAGCAGCCTCCGAGCCAGCAGTCGCAGAGCCAGGCGCCACAGGGCGCTGGTTACGCGCAGCAGCCGCCGAGTTACGGCGGCCAGCCGGGCTACGAGCAGCAGCCGGGCTTCGACCAGCGCGGTTACGAGCAGCAGGGTTACGAGCAGCAGCCGCAGAGCCAGGCCCCGCAGGGCTACGAGCAGCACGGTTACGGCAACGAGGCCTACCAGCCGCCCCAGCACTCCCAGGCGCACCAACAGGGCCACCAGGCGGTCCAGGGACACTCGTCCCAGGCCCAGTCGCCCCAGCAGCCTCAGCAGCCTCAGCAGGAGGCCTACCAGCCGCCCAGGCACGAGCTGCCCGCCCTGCCCGCCGCGCCCACGCCGGTGCAGCAGCCCGAGCAGCAGGCTCCCGCCTACACGCCGGCCGAGACGCCCCAGAACGCCTACGCCGCGGACCCGAACCCGTACGCGCCGCAGGAGCAGAGCTCGTACGCTCAGCAGGAGCAGAGCTCGTACGCTCAGCAGGAGCCGAACTCCTACGGTCAGCAGGAGCCGAGCGGCTATACCCCCTCGGAGACGCTGCCGAGCAACGGGTACGCGCCGCCGCAGGAGTACCAGCCGGCCCCTTACGTGCCAGCCGACAGCCTGCCCAACGCCTACACGCCGTCGCACAGCACGCCGAACGTCTACGAGCCGCAGCCCTACCAGCCGGCCGACACCGCGCCGGGCTCGTCCTACCAGCAGCCCGAGCCTTACCAGCAGCAGTCCGCCGAGCCCTACCGGGCGGCCGACGGCTACCAGCCGTCCGACGCGGGGCAGGGGGCGCCGTACCAGCAGCAGGAGCCTCAGCAGCCCTACTACGAGCAGCCTCCCGCCTTCGAGCCGCAGGGCGGCAGCCCCTTCACCGGCTACTCGGGTCAGGAGTACGCCCAGCAGGCCCAGCCGCACTACGGCGAGCCCGACCCGCCCGTCGACCCGCGCTCGCAGCAGATGCTGCACGCCTACCAGCAGGCCGAGACCTACCAGCAGTCCAACGCGGGCACCCATCCGCAACTGCACTTCGACCCCGCGCAGCCGTACCAGCAGTCGTACGACGACCCGTTCGGCCACCCGCAGACCCCGCCGGCGCCCCCCTACCAGCAGGGGCCGCACGCGGACTCGACGCTCAGGTTCGACCAGAGCGGCTACCGCCCTGGTGACGACCCGATCGACCCCACGGCGATCTACACGCCGAACGATCCGCGCCGGTAAGACTTCGGTCAACACGGGATAGAGAGAAGGTGGGCCCTGGGCGGGCGTCAAGCCTGCCCTGGTACGGTTCCGACCGCTGACAGCGTTGATGAAGTCACGTCAAGGCCATGGAATCCGGTTTCGGCCGGTCCCGAACAGCACATGGCAAGCACACCGGGGCGAGAGGGTCTTTCCCCGGATACCGGCATGCCGCTTGACGTTACCTACGGCACGCGCGTGTAATTACAGCCATGTTGTTACGCCTCCAGGGTGGGTATGAAGGAGGCGTTCATGGGGGGCTCCATTGCGGGCGGGCGGCAGGGAGGTGTGCAGTGACCGAGTTGGTGGTCATCGCACAGGAACAGCTTGACGCTGAAGAACTCGGCTGGCAGGAGCGCGCACTGTGCGCGCAGACTGACCCTGAGGCGTTCTTCCCGGAGAAGGGTGGCTCCACCAGAGAGGCCAAAAAGGTGTGCCGTTCCTGCGAGGTGCGGGCCGAGTGTCTTGAATACGCACTCGAGCACGACGAGCGGTTCGGCATCTGGGGTGGGCTGTCCGAGCGGGAACGCCGAAGGATCAAGAAGGCGGCCGTCTAGGAATATTCACAAGGGTCACGCGGCGGCTGCTGTCTGCCGCGTGACCCTTTCGACTGTTATGGTGTCCGGCGCTGATCATCCCCCTGGTTGGAGCCGCGCCGATGTCCGCACCGCTCGTCACCGCCATCGTCGTGGCTCACGACGGCGCCCGCTGGCTGGGTGAGACGCTGGGGGCGGTGCTGGGGCAGAGCCGCCCAGCCGACCGGGTGGTCGGCGCCGACAACGGCAGCCGTGACGGCTCGGCCGACCTGCTCGAACGCGCCCTGGGCGCGGGCAACGTGCTGCGCCTTTCCCGCTCGACCGGCTTCGGCGCGGCGGTCGCCGAGGTCCTCGGCAAGCTCGAGGCGGCCAAGGACGAGTGGATCTGGCTGCTCCACGACGACTGCGCCCCCGATCCGCACGCGCTCCTGCACCTGCTGATGGCCGCCGAGCGCGACCCCAAGGCGGCGGTGCTCGGCCCGAAGCTGCGCGACTGGATGGACCGCAAGCTGCTGGTCGAGGTCGGCGTCACCGTCGACAGGTCGGGCAGGCGCGACACGGGCCTCGAAGCGCGCGAGTACGACCAGGGCCAGTACGACGGCGACCGCGACGTGCTGTCGGTCTCGTCGGCGGGCATGCTCGTGCGCCGCGACGTGTGGGAGCGGGTCGGCGGCATCGACCCCTCACTCGAACTGTTCCGCGACGATCTCGACCTGTGCTGGCGGGTGCGCAACGCGGGCCATCGCGTCGTCAACGTCAGGCGGGCGGTCGCCTACCACGCCGAGGCGGCGGCGCGCAGGAGGCGGCGCATCACCGCCAGCGGCGACCACCCGAGACGGCTCGACCGGCGCAACGCGATGTTCGTCGTCATGGCGAACCTGCCGTTCACCGCGATGCTCTGGGCGCTGGTGCGCAACGTGCTCGGCTCGATGGTCGCCACGCTGCTGTTCGTCGTGGCCAAGCAGCCGGCCAACGCCTACGACGAGGTGGCGGCCCTCGGCTCGGTGCTGCTGCATCCGGGGCGCCTGATCAAGGCGAGACGCGCCCGCAAGCACGGCCGAAAACAGGGATATTTCGCGATAAAGAAGCTGCTGACTCCGCGCGGAGCCGCCTACCGTCGCCTGTCCGATCTGGTGCAGGGCTTCCTGGCGGGGGAGGGCCCCGTGGAGTCGGCCGGCCGTCACCACGCGGTCGTCGCGCCGCCCAGTGAGGAGGACGACCTCATCCCGGACGACGCGGGCTTCCTCCGGCGTTTCCTCAGCCGTCCCGGCGTGCTCCTCACGCTGGCGCTGACCGCGGTCGCGCTGGTCGCCGAGCGCGACGTGCTCGGCGGCCCGCTGCTGGGCGGCGGCGCGCTGGTGCCGGTCGTCGGACAGTCCGCCGACCTGTGGCGCTTCTACCTGGAGGGCTTCCACGACACGGGGCTGGGATCGAGCGCGTGGGCGCCGCCGTACGTGGCGGTCGTCGCCGCCGTGTCCACGCTGTTCCTCGGCGAGACGTGGCTCGGGGTCTCGGTGCTGCTGCTCGGCTCGGTCCCGCTGGCCGGCGCCTCCGCCTACCTCGCCACCCGCACGATCATCCCCGCCGTTCCAGCGAGGATCTGGCTGGCGGCCAGCTACGCGCTGCTCCCCGTCGCCACCGGCGCCATCGCGGCGGGCAGGCTCGGCACCGCCGTGGTCTTCGTGCTGCTGCCCGTCTACGCGGGCCTCGGTGTGCAGCTGCTGTCGGCCGAGCCGCGCAGGGCCCGCCGTGCGGGCTGGGGGCTCGGCCTGCTGCTGGCCGTGGGCACCGCCTTCGCTCCGCTGGTGTACGTGCTGCTTGCGGTGCTCGGCGTGCTGGCCATGATCGCCTTCGGCAGGGTACGGCAGCTGGCCACGGCGCTGGCCGTACCGCCGGTGCTGCTCTACCCATGGATTCGCGGCTTCGCCGACCACCCTGGTCAGCTGCTCCTGGAGGCCGGGCTGCACAGGTCCTCGCTGATCGACCCCGCGCTGCCGCCGCACGCGCTGCTCACCTTCAGCCCCGGAGGGCCTGGGCTGCCGCCGTTCTGGGTCACCGCGGGGCTCATCGCGACGGCGCTGGCCGCCCTGCTCTTCCGCCGCCAGCGCATGATCGTCGCCATCGGCTGGGGCGTGGCCGTGTACGGCGTGCTCGCCGCGATCCTGGTCAGCCGGGTGACCGTCACCTCGGCAGCGGGAGGCGAGGCGGCCAGGGCGTGGCCGGGCATCCCGCTGGCCTTCGCCGCGACGGGGCTGCTCGTGCTGGTCGCGCTGACCGCGCACCGGCTGGCCGAACTGCGGGCGGCGGGCGGGCTGCGCAGGCTGGTCGCGGTGGCCGTGGTCGCCGTCGCCTTCAGCACGCCCGTGCTGGCCGCGGGCTTCTGGATCGCCTCGGGCACGCGCGGCCCGCTGAGCGGCTCGACGCCCGACCCGATGCCCGCGCTGGCCGAGGGGTCGAGGACCCTCCTGCTGCGTGGCGACTCCTTCACGGTGCTGCACCGCCGTACGCCCCTGCTGGGCGAGGCCGAGCTCCCGGTGCCGCGGCAGGCCCGTGACCAGGTGGCAAGGGCGGCGGCAGGGCTGGTCGCCGGGCGGGGCGGCACCGACGCCGCCACCCTGGCGGCCCTCGGCATCACCCATGTGGCCGTCGTGCGACCGGCGCCCGAGGTGACCAGCGCGCTCGACTCCCAGCCGCAGCTCACCCACCTGAGCCTGACAGAGGGTGAAGGGGTGTGGCGCCTGGTCGAGCCGCCCGCGCGGGTGAAGGCGCCGCCGGAGGATCCATTGCGCGTGCCCATGCTGTGGGCGCAGGCCGCGCTCACCGCCCTGGTGCTCGCCCTGGCCGCGCCCGGCGCCCGCACCGCCGATCCGCTCGTGGTGGCGGTGGCCTGATGAAGGGGTTCGTGGAGAACAGGTTCGGCCTCGTGGCGCTGGTCCTGATCGCGCTCGGCGCGCTGTACGGCGTGGCCTTCTTGACGCGTCCCGCGCGGGAGGCGCCGCCCGCGAGGGGCCCGCAGAAGGTCGCCGTGGAGTCGGTGGTGGCCGTCTGCCCCGCGCCTCGCGGCGCCGAGGTGGCCGTGCTGAGCGCTCCGGGCGAGGGGACGGTGACCGTCGGGTCCGCCCAGGTCAAGGAGCCGGGCAAGCTCTGGCGCGAGCCGGTCAAGGGAGACGGGCCCGTCGTGGTGAAGGCCACGGGGAAGGCGGCGCAGGGACTGGAGGCGTCGTTCGGCACGAAGACGGCCAAGGGGCGCTCGCGCGGCCTGGCAGGGGTACGCTGCACCGAGCCGGCGGGGACCACGTGGCTGATCGGGCCGGGCCCCTCCGCCGCCGGGGTCACGCTGCACCTGACCAACGCCGACGCCGCGCCCGCGCTGGCCGACGTGCTGGTGTACTCGGCCGAGGGGCCCGTGCCCAGCGACGCGGGGCGGGGGATCACCGTCAAGCCAGGGGCGCACGTCGAACTCGACCTGAACGAGCTCGCCCCCTCGGCCACCGTGGTCGCGGTCGGCGTGACGACGAGCACCGGCAGGCTCGCGGTGGCGGCGAGAGCGGTGATGGACGGGCGAGGGGTGGACTGGCTGCCGGCCTCGGCCCCTCCCGCCACGCGGGTCGTGGTGCCCGGGATCCCCTCGGGCGAGGGAAAGCGGGAGCTCCTGGTGGCCGCGCCGGGAACCCTGGACGCCGTCGTCCGGGTGCGGGCAGTGACCACGGACGGCAGTTATGCGATGAAGGGGCGTGAAACGCTTGATGTGATCGCCGGAACCGTGGCGGTCATGGAGCTGACCAAGGGCCTCGACGGGCAGGCGGCCGCGGTGGAGCTCGTTTCGGACGTGCCCGTGGTGGCCGGGATGGTGATCTCCACCTCGGTGGACGTGGCCTTCAGTGCGGGGACGCCGCCGCTCGACCTGGGCGGGGCCGTCGCCGACAACGGCAAGGGCTCGTCGCTGGTGCTCACCGCCGTGGGCGGCCCTGGACGGGTGAAGGTGGGCACGGCCACGGTGGACGTCCCGGCGTCGCGGACCAAGGTGGTGAAGGTCAAGGTGGGCACGGGGCTGGTGGTGACGCCGGTGTCGGGGCAGGTCTACGGCGGGCGGGTGACGAGCGAACGGATCGGGGCGGGGACGCTGGTCACCGCCCAGCCGCTGTCGCAGGGCAGGATCTGGACGATGCTGCCCACCTACATCGACGACCCCGCCGTCGTGCTGCCCTGACGGGCGGCCGCCCGGCGCTCAGCCGCGCTCGTCGTAGCCGGGGTCGACCGTCTCGGGCGACAGCCCGAGCAGCGTGGCCACCTGCTCGACGACCGTGTCGTGGACGAGCGCGCCCAGCATGTCGCGGTCGCGGGCCCGAGCCTCCAGCGGTCGCCGGTAGATCACCACGGAGGCCGGGTCGGCGCCCGAGGCGGTGTCGGCCCTGCCGAACGGGATCGGCTCGGAGCCGAGCCGGCCGGGGCCGTCGCCGAGCTCGCTCACCGGAGGCACCTCCTCCACGGCGAACTCCACGGCCGCCAGCTGCTTGCCCCACTGCGGCTTGAGCCTGTCGACCGCGTCGAGCACCAGGTCGTCGAAGCGCTCGCTGCGTGAGCGGGCGATGGGGACGTAGGAGGGGGCCAGCGGACCGCGAAGCCCGCGACCATGGCGGTCACGCCGCCGGGGACCACGCGTCGGTGTCACCACTCAAGCTTAAGCTTTCGGACGCACCTAATCAGGGCCCCCATCGGTACAGGTGGGTGTAAACGCTGTGACAGGTGTCCGAATTGTGGCGACACGCTCGTTAAGAGCGCTCAGGTAGTGGCGCCTCGCACTCTTACCGGATACGGTCCCTCCGTGAGCCCCGTCCGTCGCTGTTCCCGCACTGCTTGCAGTCAGCCTGCCGTCTTCACGCTCACGTACGTATACGCCGACTCGACCGCGGTTCTCGGCCCACTGGCGACGTACGCCGAGCCACATTGCTATGACCTGTGCGCCGAACACGCCGAACGGCTGACCGCCCCCAGGGGGTGGGAGGTCGTCCGCCTGCCGACCGACGGCGGCAGCCCGAGCACCGACGATCTCGAAGCGCTGGCCAACGCCGTCCGTGAGGCGGCCCGCCCCGCGCCGTCCGGCGGCACGGAGCCGGTCGGCCAGGGCGTCGAGGTGGGCCGCCGAGGTCACCTGCGTGTCCTTCGCTCCGCCCAACCCCACCGGGAGCGCTAGTAGGCTCGTCTCAGTCAGACAGGCGATCACCAAGGGGCGGGCGAGTGGGCGATCTCTCCAAGATCTTCAAGGCGTACGACGTGCGCGGCGTGGTGCCTGAGGAGCTAGACGAGGAGACCGCCGAGGCCGTGGGGGCGGCGTTCGCGGACGTGACGGGCGCGGCGCAGGCCGTCCTCGCCCACGACATGCGCGTCTCCTCGCGCGCGCTGGCCGACGCGTTCATCCGCGGCGCCACCAGCAGGGGCACCGACGTGATCGACGCGGGGCTCGGCTCCACCGACCTGCTCTACTACGCCAGCGGCAGCCTCGACCTGCCCGGCGTCATGTTCACCGCGAGCCACAACCCCGCGCGCTACAACGGCATGAAGATGTGCCACGCGGGGGCCGTGCCCGTCGGCACCGACACCGGGCTGACCGCGATCCGCGACAGGGCCGCCGCCTATCTCGAGAGCGGCATCCCCGAGGGCAAGCCGGGCAGCACGATCGAGAAAGACCTGCTCACCGGCTACGCCGAGCACCTGCGCACGCTGGTCGACCTGTCGGGCATCAGGCCGCTGCGCGTGGCCGTCGACGCGGGCAACGCGATGGGCGGCCACACCGTGCCCGCCGTCTTCGAGGGGCTCCCGATCGAGGTGACGCCGCTCTACTTCGAGCTCGACGGCACCTTCCCGAACCACGAGGCCAACCCGATCGAGCCGGAGAACCTGCGCGACCTGCAGAGGGCCGTGCTCGAGGGCGGCGCAGACCTGGGGCTGGCCTTCGACGGCGACGCCGACAGGTGCTGGGTGATCGACGAGCGCGGCGAGTCGGTCTCGCCCTCCACGATCACCGCGCTGGTCGCCGCTCGTGAGCTGGCCAAGCACCCCGGCTCGACGGTCATCCACAACCTCATCACCTCGCGCGCCGTCCCCGAGATCATCGCCGAGCACGGCGGCGTGCCCCTGCGCACGCGCGTCGGCCACTCCTTCATCAAGGCCGAGATGGCCCGCACGGGCGCGGTCTTCGGCGGGGAGCACTCGGCCCACTACTACTTCCGCGACTTCTGGTTCGCCGACTCGGGCATGCTGGCCGCGCTGCACGTGCTGGCCGCTCTCGGCGAGCAGGAGCAGCCGCTGTCGCGGGTGCTGGCGCCGTACTCCCGCTACACCGAGAGCGGCGAGATCAACAGCACCGTCGCCGACCAGCGCGAGGCCCTGGTGAGGGTCCGCGAGCAGTTCGAGGGCCGCGGCGAGGTCGACGAGCTCGACGGCCTGACAGTGACGGGGTCAGGCTGGTGGTTCAATCTCCGTCCGTCCAATACCGAGCCGCTGCTCAGGCTGAATGCCGAGGCGGCCGACGAGAGCCAGATGGCAGCGATCAGGGACGAAGTCCTCGCTGCTGTGAGGAGCTGAACAGTGAAGATCGACGACTGGCTGCTGGAGATCCTGGCGTGCCCGGCGTGCAAGTCCCCGCTGCGTGCGGAGCTCGACGCGGACGAGCTGGCCTGTACCGGCTGCGGCCTGGTCTACCCGGTGAGGGATGACATCCCCGTCCTGCTCGTGGACGAGGCGCGGAAGCCGTGATCTGGGAGCCCGAGCGGCTCGACGACCAGGCTCTGCTGTCGGCGGGCGACCCGGGCGCGATGCTGCCCGTGGTCGCCTCCGCGGCCGCCCAGGTGCGCACCGCTCATCGCAACGCCGGCGAGGCGGACATCGCGCGGCTGGCCCAGGACGGCAGGCCGCGCGCGATCGTGGTGACCGGCATGGGCTCGGCGGCGCTCGCCGGCGACATCCTGGCGGTGATCTGCGGGTACGGCGCGCCGCTTCCCGTCATCACCGTGCGGTCGGGCAGGCTGCCCGGCTGGGTCGGCGCCACCGACCTGGTCATGGCGGTGTCGTGCTCGGGGCGCACCGCGGAGACGCTCGCGGTGGCGGCCGAGGCCGTACGGCGGGGCTCCTCGCTGCTCGCGGTCGGGGCGCAGGACTCACCGCTGCACGCCATCGCCACGCAGGCGTCCGCGCTGTTCGTTCCCGTGGAGGCGAACGGGCCCTCGCGGGCCAACCTCTGGGGAATGGCGGTGCCGCTGGTCGCGGCGGCGGGCGCGCTGGGGCTGATCAAGACGGATCCCGACCTGTTCGAGGGCGTGGCCAAGGGCCTGGAGGACATGGCCAACCGCTGCCGTCCCTCGAGCGAGTCGTTCGTCAACCCCGGCAAGGCGCTGGCGATGGAGCTGGCCGAGAGCGTGCCGGTGATCTGGGGCGCCACGCCACTGACGGCGGTCGCGGCGCACCGGCTGGCGCTCCAACTGCACGAGAACGCCAAGTACCCGGCCCAGTGGGGCGCGCTTCCCGAGGCGGGCCACAACCAGCTGGGCGTGGTCGAAGGACCCTTTGCCGAGCGCGACATCTTCGCCGAGAGCGCGGGCCGCACCATCAGGCTGGTCGTGCTGCGCGAGCCCGAGGAGCGGCCGATCTCCCTGCTCAGGGTGGTCGAGGATCGCGACGTGCCGGTCAGCGAGCTGGCCGCGGAGGGCGCCCATCCGCTCGAAAGGCTGGCCACCCTCATCGAGCTCGGAGACTATGCGAGTGCTTACCTCGCTCTTGGGTATGGCATCGATCCGACGCCGGTGACGGCTATCACAGAGCTAAAGTCACGAACTTCCCAATAAGATCCCCTTCCCGGGATTTTCAGTGGCACGAGTGGAGATATACGTTGAGCGCGAGTGGTGGGACCAAAGCGATCGTTGCGGCATTGGCCGCGAATCTAGCGATCGCCGTCGCGAAGTTCGTCGCCTTCCTGTTCACCACCTCCTCCTCGATGCTGGCCGAGTCGATCCACTCGGTGGCCGACTCGGGCAACCAGGCGTTGCTGCTGCTCGGCGGCAAGCGCGCCCAGCGGGCGCGCACGAAGGAGCACCCGTTCGGCTACGGCCGTGAGCGCTACTTCTACGCCTTCGTCGTCGCGGTCGTGCTGTTCACGGTCGGCGCGGTGTTCTCGATCTACGAGGGCATCCACAAGATCGAACTAAGAGGCGATGTCGAGTCGCCCCAGTGGGCGTTCGGCGTGCTGATCTTCGCGATCATCGCCGAGATCTTCTCCTTCAGGACCGCCATCAAGGAGTCGAACCACGTCCGCGGCGACCAGAGCTGGGTGTCGTTCATCCGCCACTCCAAGTCGCCCGAGCTCCCCGTGGTCCTGCTGGAGGACCTCGGCGCGCTGCTCGGTCTGATCTTCGCGCTGTTCGGCGTCACCATGGCCGTGATCACCGGAGACGGCCTGTGGGACGGCATCGGCACCCTGATGATCGGTATCCTGCTCGCGGTCATCGCGATCATCCTGGCCATCGAGACGAAGTCGCTGCTGCTGGGCGAGGGCGCCTCACCCGACGTCGAGACGCAGATCAGGTCCGCGCTCGAAGGAGCGCCCGAGGTCTCGCGCGTCATCCACATGCGCACGCTGCACCTCGGCCCCGAGGAACTCCTGGTGGCGGCGAAGATCGCTGTCGACCACGACGACACGGCTGCCGACGTGGCCCGCGGCATCGACGAGGCCGAGCAGCGCATCCGCGCCGCGGTCCCGATCGCGCGGGTCATCTACCTCGAGCCCGACCTCGACAGGGCCCCCGTCAAGTAGACCCCGTCAGGCGAGCCCGGCCACGAGGCCCTACTCGTGGCCGGTGACGCAGGAGGTGCCCGCGTCGGTCTGGTCGAACAGGCAGCGGCCGCCCTTGTCCAGCGTGACGACCTTCTTCACGCTGGCGAACTGGCGCAGCGTCCTGTCGATCGTGTGCAGGATGCGGGCGTCGGCGCCGACGCCGAGCCCCATCACCGTGCGGCAGAAGCGCAGCGTCGCGGTGCCGTGCTTGATCTTCAGCTGGAAGTCGGCGCCGCAGTCCGACCTGCCCTTGATCTGACGGCCGAGCTCCGAGTGCAGCCCGCGCTTGCGCTCGGCCTTGGTCGGGCCCTTGATGAGCTGCTGGACGGCGAACTTGGCGACCCCGCTGTCGGGGGCCTTCCTGCTGACGGCGACGACCTTGCCGGGGATGCCGAGGTCGGCGGAGAAGTAGACCTTCACGGTGGGGCCAGGGGCCGTGGCGGGCGTCAGGGCGAGGGTGGTGGCGAGAATGAGCTCTTTCATACTCCGTTGGACGGTCTGCGAGGGCCTCTGGTTTGCAGCAATCGCAACGCCTTCTCCTTCTCGAAGTCGAGGGCCCGCCTCGGAGCCTGCAGCCGCCCGATCCGCAGCCCCAGATCCCGTACGGCCTGCGCCACCCCGGGCTCGCTCAGCGCCCGCAGCGCGAAGGCCAGCTCGGCGGGGGAGACGTCGAAACGCCGCTCCAGCTCCACCGCCTGGGCCACCGCCGTGAGGTCGTCCTCGCTGAACCTGCGGTGCGCTCCGCGCTCCCTGACCGGCGGCAGGAGCCCGAGCGCCTCCCTGTAACGGAGCATGCGAGGGGACATCCCCAACCGTCTGGCAGCCTCTGTGATGCGCATCCTTACATTCTTGTGGAAGATTCCACCCTCTCGGGATGCGACACGAAACGGCCCCACCTAGACTCGACGGCGACAACTTCGTTTCGCGAGGGGTAAACAGATGGACTTCAAGGTCGCCGACCTTTCACTTGCCGACTTCGGCCGCAAGGAGATCCGGCTCGCCGAGCACGAGATGCCCGGCCTCATGGCGGTTCGCAAGGAGTACGCGGCCTCCCAGCCCCTCCGCGGCGCGAAGATCATGGGCTCGCTGCACATGACGATCCAGACCGCCGTCCTCATCGAGACGCTCGTCGCGCTCGGCGCCGAGGTCCGCTGGGTCAGCTGCAACATCTTCTCCACCCAGGACCACGCCGCCGCGGCCGTCGCCGTCGGCCCCGACGGCACCGTCGACAACCCGCAGGGTGTCCCCGTCTTCGCCTGGAAGGGCGAGACGCTGGAGGAGTACTGGTGGTGCACCGAGCAGGCGCTCACCTGGCCCGGCGGCGAGGGCCCGAACATGATCCTCGACGACGGCGGCGACGCCACGCTCCTGGTCCACAAGGGCGCCGAGTACGAGAAGGCCGGCGCCGTCCCCTCCGCCACCGAGAGCGACCCCGAGGAGTGGCACGTCATCATCGACCTGCTCACCCGCACGGTCGGCGAGGAGAAGAAGTGGACGAAGATCGCTGAGCAGATCAAGGGCGTGACGGAGGAGACCACCACCGGTGTCCACCGCCTCTACGAGATGTTCAAGAGCGGCACGCTGCTCTTCCCCGCGATCAACGTCAACGACTCGGTGACCAAGTCGAAGTTCGACAACAAGTACGGCTGCCGCCACTCGGTTATCGACGGCCTCAACCGCGCCACCGACGTGCTCATCGGCGGCAAGGTGGCCGTGGTCTGCGGTTACGGCGACGTCGGCAAGGGCTGCGCCGACGCGCTGCGCGGCCAGGGCGCCCGCGTCATCGTCACCGAGATCGACCCGATCTGCGCGCTGCAGGCGGCCATGGACGGCTTCCAGGTCACCACGCTCGACGAGGTCGTCGGCATCGCCGACATCTTCGTGACCACGACCGGCAACTTCGACATCATCACGGCCGACCACATGGCCAGGATGAAGCACCAGGCGATCGTGTCCAACATCGGCCACTTCGACAACGAGATCGACATGGCCGGCCTGGCCAAGACGCCCGGCGTCGTCAGGAACAACATCAAGCCGCAGGTCGACGAGTGGGTCTTCGAGGACGGTCACTCCATCCTCGTGCTCGCCGAGGGCCGCCTGATGAACCTGGGCTGCGCGACCGGCCACCCGTCGTTCGTGATGTCCAACTCCTTCACCAACCAGGTCATCGCGCAGATCGAGCTCTTCGCCAAGACCGAGGAGTACCCGATCGGCGTCTACACGCTGCCCAAGCACCTGGACGAGAAGGTCGCCCGCCTCCACCTCGACGCGCTGGGCGTCAAGCTCACCACGCTGACCAAGGCGCAGGCCGAGTACATCGGCGTGAACGTCGAGGGCCCGTACAAGCCGGAGCACTACCGGTACTGATCCCTTCGATCATCGCGGCGGCGGGCGTCCTCTGGTCGCCCGCCGCCGTGCCACATCCGGCCCACCACATCTAGCCCACCACGTCCGGCCCACCACGTCCGTGACGGCGGGCCGCGCCCACGCCTGCGCGGTCCCGTCAGTCGAAGGCACCCAGCGGGACTCCGGTGGCCCGCCGTCACGTGCCCACGACGCTCTCGTGTGGCTTGACGAAGGGGGCGGGGCGGCGTGACGGCGAGGACCGGAGTCCCGCTGGAGTGGCGTGATGGACCGACGGTCACCGGTGACCACGGTGGGCTCGACTTGGCTGTGCCGTACAGGATTGAGGAGAGGTTGTGGGAGAGCGGAGGATCGCCTGGGCCGGCCGCGCGATGCCGGTTCTGACGGCGATCGGGGAGCGGTTCGGCAGGGAGCGCCCCCTCGAGGGGCTCAGGATCGCCGCGTGCCTGCACGTCACCGCCGAGACCGCCGTCCTGATGGGCGCGCTCAAGGCCGGCGGCGCGCAGATCGCGCTGGCCGCCTCCAACCCGCTCTCCACCCAGGACGACGTCGCCGAGGCGCTCAGGTCCTACGACATCGCGGTCCACGCGCGCGCGGGCGTCGACAGGGCCACCTACTACCGCCACATCCACCAGGCGCTCGACCTGGCACCCGACCTGGTCCTCGACGACGGCTGCGACCTGGTCAACATCCTGCACACCGAGCGCACCGACCTGCTCGGAGGCGTCAGCGGCGGCTGCGAGGAGACCACCACCGGCATCATCCGCCTACGCCAGATGGCCGCCGA
Source organism: Nonomuraea roseola (assembly GCF_039535395.1). Classification (NCBI taxonomy): domain Bacteria; kingdom Bacillati; phylum Actinomycetota; class Actinomycetes; order Streptosporangiales; family Streptosporangiaceae; genus Nonomuraea; species Nonomuraea roseola. Next base: position 1,430,621 of record NZ_BAAAXC010000015.1, on the reverse strand, counting down.
AGGCGCGCTGCGTTTCCCCATGGTCGCGGTCAACGACACGCGGACCAAGCGGATGTTCGACAACCGGTACGGCACCGGCCAGTCCACGCTCGACGGCATCATGCGCGCCACCAACCTCATGCTCGCGGGGCGCACGGTGATCGTCGCGGGGTTCGGCTACTGCGGGCGCGGCGTCGCCGAGCGGGCCAAGGGCCTGGGCGCCCGTGTGATCGTCACCGAGATCGACCCTGTCAAGGCGCTCGACGCCTCACTGCAGGGCTACGAGGTGCGGCCGATGGAGTCCGCGGCCTTGGTGGGCGACCTGTTCATCACGGTCACCGGCAACCGCGACGTCATCAGGGCCGAGCACCTGGCGCTGATGAGGGACGGCGCGATCCTGGCCAACGCGGGCCACTTCGACGTGGAGATCGACGTACGCGCGCTGGAAGAGATGGCCGTCTCGCTCAACCAGGGCGTGCGGCCCAACACCGACGAGTACGTGCTCGCCGACGGCCGCCGCCTGCTGCTGCTGGCCGAGGGACGGCTGGTCAACCTGACCGCGGCCGAGGGGCACCCCGCCGCCGTCATGGACATGTCCTTCTCCGCCCAGGCCCTGGCCGTCGCCTGGCTGGCCGCCGAGCGGCTGAACCTGGCGCCGGGCGTCTACGACGTGCCCGAGGACATCGACGTCGAAGTGGCAAGGCTCAAGCTGGCCGCGACGGGCATCGAGATCGACCGGCTGACCGCGGACCAGGAGGACTACCTGCACTCCTGGCGCACGGGCTCCTGACGTACCGGATTTCGTGTGACAGTTCCCGGACAATCACTTGGTTGATCGCTGAACGACATGGATAATCCAGGGCATTTCCGTCTCTGGAGGCTCCATGAGATTGCGTGGCTTATCCTCCCTCGTGGCAGGGATCGTGGTGGCGATCGCCCTGGTCCCCGTCCCCGCCTCGGCCGCCGACGAGGTCACCAAGAGTGACAACATCCGGCACGAAGCCCACCTCGATCTGCCCGCCGGTGTGCAGATCAACACCGACATCGCCTTCCAGGGCGACTACGCCTATGTGGGTAGCTACACCGGCTTCTCGATCTACGACATCAGGCGCCCGAAGCGACCCAAGCTGGTCAGCACGGTCAGCTGTCCCGGCGGCCAGATGGACGTCACGATCTACGGCGACATCCTCGTCACCTCCGTCGACGACTCGATGAAGGACGACTCCTGCGCCAGCACGGGTCAGTCACCGAGTGTGAAGAGCTCGTGGGAGGGCCTGCGGATCTTCGACGTCAGCGACAAGGCCAATCCGAAGTACGTCAAGTCGGTCGAGACGAACTGCGGCTCGCACACCCACACGCTGGTGCCAGGCAAGTCGCGTGACGCCTTCTACGTCTACGTCTCGTCCTACTTCCCCGCCGCGAACCTGCCCGACTGCCAGCCGCCGCACGACCGCATCTCGGTGGTGAAGGTCCCCGTCCGCAACCCGACCGCGGCCGCCGTGGTCAACATGCCGGTGATCTTCCCCGACGGCGGCAACGACAGGACCCAGCAGCCCAACCTGCTCGCCGACACCAGCGGCTGCCACGACATCACCGTCTACGCCGAGAAGGACCTCGCGGCCGGCGCCTGTATGGGTGACGGCGTGCTCATGGACATCTCCGACCGGGAGAACCCCAAGGTCATCGACACGGTCAGAGACACGAACTTCGCTTTCTGGCACTCGGCGACCTTCAACAACGCCGGCACCAAGGTGGTCTTCACCGACGAGCTCGGCGGCGGCACCCAGGCCCGCTGCACCGCGGCCGAGGGCCCGACCAGGGGCGCCGACGCGATCCTCGACATCGTCGGCAAGAAGCTCGTCTTCAAGAGCTACTACAAGATCTCCAGGATCCAGACGAACACCGAGAACTGCGTGGCCCACAACGGCTCGCTGATCCCGGTCAAGGGCCGCGACATCATGGTCCAGGCCTGGTACCAGGGCGGGCTGTCGGTCTGGGACTTCACCGACTCGGCCAACCCGCAGGAGATCGCCTTCTTCGACCGCGGCCCGATCTCCGACACCCAGCTCAGGCTCGGCGGCTTCTGGTCGGCCTACTACTACAACGGCTACATCTTCGGCAGCGAGATCTTCCGCGGGTTCGACGTGTTCAGGGTCGACGACCGGCGCGTCAACCAGGCGCGAGGCGTGAAGTTCGACCGGCTGAACGTGCAGACCCAGTCCAGGTACCGCGAACGCGGCCACTGAGGTCCTCGGGGCGGCTCCCGCACCAGGGAGCCGCCTTCGCCCTCGGAGGTCCGCGCGGCGGTCTACAGAGCTGCCTGCATCTCCTGCATGCGGCGGATCTCCGCGGTCTGCTCGACGCCGATGTCGCTGGCGAGCTCGGAGATCCGCTGGTGGGCGCCCTCTCCGAGCACCTTGGTCGCCATCGTGATCGCTCCATGGTGATGGGCGATCATCATGGTCAGGAAGAGCCGGTCGAACTCCACGCCCGACGCGGCCTTGAGCGCCTCCATCTGCTCGGGCGTCGCCATGCCCGGCATCCCCGTGTGCGCCGCGTGGTGCTCGGGCACCTTCTGGCCCTGCTCCTGGAGCCAGGTGGTCATGTACTGGATCTCGGGGCCCTGCGCGTCCTTGATGCGGGAGGCCAGCCCCTTCAGCTTCTCCGACTTGGCCCTCGTCGGCGCGAGGATCGCCATGTCGAGCGCCTGGCGGTGATGGACGATCATGTTCTGCATGAACGACACGTCCACCGCGTTCGCGGTGGGGGAGGGCACCGCGGTGACGGCCTCGCCCGGCGACAGCGTCCTGGCGGCCTCGCCCGGTCTGCCCGGCGCGATCACCGGAGCCGTCGAGTCGGCCGTGGGCGCGGCGGTCCTGCTGTCTCCGCTACAGCCCGAGAGGGCGACCACCGTACAGGTGATGACAACGAGCGCGGCGCGCACCTGACCTCCGTGAGTCGAGAGAGCGAACTGTAAACCAGAACCGTGATCATCTAACAGATGGCAAAGCGCAATAACATTTGACGTACTGCGTGCTAGCTGAGAGTGAGATCGGGGCGTCACCATTTTTACATTTATGTCCCCCTTATCGGAGGAACGTGAGTGTTCATCCCCCGTAGAGCCCTCGTCCTGCTCGGCACCGCCGTCGCGTTAACGATCACCGCCCTGCCGGCCCAGGCCAGCGACATCCCCGCCCCTGGCCAGATCTCCAAGAGCGCCAACATCGAGCACGTCACCAACGTGCCCAAGCCGGCCGCCCTGGCCGACATCCACACCGACATGGCCTTCCAGGGCGACTACGCCTACGTCGGCAACTACCAGGGCTTCTCCATCTACGACATCAAGCACCCGAAGCGCACCTCCCTGGTGAGCAGCGTGGTCTGCCCCGGTGGACAGATGGACGTCTCCGTCTACGGTGACCTGCTGTTCGGCTCCGTCGACTCCTCCAGGAACAACGACTCCTGCCAGAGCACCGGCCAGAGCGCGCGGATCAAGGAGTCGTGGGAGGGCATCCGCATCTTCGACGTCAAGGACAAGGCCAACCCGGTCTACGTCAAGTCCGTCGAGACCAACTGCGGCTCCCACACCCACACCATCGTGCCGGGCAAGGGCGCCGACGCGGCCAAGCACGTCTACCTCTACATCTCCTCCTACGGCCCTGCGGCGGACTTCCCCGACTGCAAGACGCCGCACGACCTGATCTCGATCGTCAAGGTGCCGCTGGACAACCCCGCCGGGGCCACGGTGCTGAGCACCCCGGTGCTGTTCCCGCCCACCCGTGACACCAACGGCGACGGCGTGCCCGACGACGGCGGCTTCGCCGGTGTGCCGCTGCCGTACCCGAACGGCAAGTCCGCCACCTCCGGCTGCCACGACATCACCGCCTACCCGGAGAAGGACATCGCCGCCGGCGCCTGCATGGGCGAGGGCATCCTGATGGACATCTCCGACCGCGAGCGCCCGGTGGTCACCGCCACGGTCCGCGACGAGGTGAACTTCGCCTTCTGGCACTCGGCCACGTTCAACAACGCCGGGACCAAGGTCATCTTCACCGACGAGCTCGGCGGCGGCACCCGCGCCACCTGCAACGAGGCCATCGGCCCGAACCGCGGCGCCAACGCCTACTACGACCTCGTCGGCGGCCAGCTCCAGTTCCGCAGCTACTTCAAGATCGCCCGCCACCAGGCCGACACCGAGAACTGCGTCGCGCACAACGGCTCGCTGATCCCGGTCAAGGGCCGCGACATCATGGTGCAGGCGTGGTACCAGGGTGGCATCTCGGTCGTGGACTTCACCGACTCGTCGCGTCCCGAGGAGATCGCCTACTTCGAGCGTGGGCCTGACAACACCGCTCCGCCGCTCAGTGGCGGGTTCTGGTCGGCCTACTACTACAACGGCTACATCTACGGGTCCGACTTCAACCTCGGCCTGGACGTCCTGCGCATCAACGATCCCCGTACCAACCAGGCGAAGAGCGTCAAGTTCGACATCCTGAACGCCCAGACGCAGCCTTCGTACCCCGAGCACGGCCGCTGACCCAGCGGTGTGACCTGACGACCCCTGCGGCCGAGTGCGTGCCGCAGGGGTCGACATCGTGAGGGGGAGCGGCGTGAATGGGAGGGACGAAGGGAGTCGAAGCGATGCGCGAACCTCACCCCGCCCTCCAGCGGCTGAACGCCCTCGTGGGCGAATGGGAGATCTGGGCGACCGTGGGTGCCACGCCCACCGCCGGCGGCAGAAGCGTGGTCGAGTGGATGGAGGGCGGCGCCTTCCTGCTCCAGCGCACGGACGCGGAGCTACCCGAGGACGCCCCGCCCGAATGGCTGGCCAACTCGCCCTTCCCCGTCTCCGCGATCATCGGTCTGGACGACGCGTCGGAGGAGTTCACCATGCTCTACGCCGACGGCCGAGGCGTCCACCGCGTCTACCGGATGACCTTCGCCGACGACGTGTGGCGGATCTGGCGCGAGGCGCCGGGCTTCAACCAGCGGTTCACCGGCGCGCTCAGCGCGGACGGCGCCTCCATCACCTGCTCATGGGAGATGTCGCAGGACGGCACGTCATGGCAGCACGACTTCGACCTCGAGTACAGGAAGGTCAAGTAGGGCAGGTGTATCAGGAAGGTATCAGGCGACATGCTCCGGGACACGTAGTGACATAGTGGGTCGAGTCTGATCATTAACCCACGATGGGAGGTTCCGGTGGCGTCCAGACTCGGCCGTGTGCTCGTGCTGGCCGGTGCGGCCCTGACTCTGGTGGCGGCGACGATGCCGGCACAGGCGGAGTCGGCTGACAAGATTCTCAAGAGCGCCAACGTCGAGCACGTGGCGAACCTGCCCAAGAAGGGCGCGTTCACCGGCCCGGACGCGTTCAACTCGGACCTGGCCTTCCAGGGCGACTACGCCTACCAGGGCAACTACAACGGCTTCACGATCTACAGCATCAAGGACCCGGCCAAGCCCAAGGTCGTCAGCCAGGTGACGTGCGAGGGCGCGCAGAACGACGTCTCGGTGAAGGGCGACCTGCTCTTCCTGTCGGTGGACGACCCTCGCGACAGCGACTCCTGCAAGAGCGACTACGGCACGCCCACGAGCAAGAAGTCGTGGGAGGGCATCAGGATCTTCGACATCAGCGACAAGTCGCGGCCGAAGTACATCAAGGCGGTCGAGACGGCCTGCGGGTCGCACACCCACACGCTGGTGCCGGACAAGTCGGGCAAGTCGGTTTACCTGTACGTCTCGTCGTACATGCCGGCCGACATCTACCCCGAGTGCAAGCCGCCGCACGACCGGATCTCGATCGTCAAGGTGCCGCTGAAGAAGCCGACGGACGCCAAGGTCGTCTCCAGGCCCGTGCTCTTCCCCGAGGGCGGAAACGAGCAGCAGAGCGGCCTGCTCCTGCCCACCAGCGGCTGCCACGACATCACGGTCTTCCCCTCCAAGAACCTGGCCGCCGGCGCCTGCATGGGTGACGGCGTGCTCATGGACATCTCCGACCGTGAGCGGCCCAAGGTCACCGCGACCGTGACCGACGAGAACTTCGCCTTCTGGCACTCGGCGACCTTCAACAACACGGGCACGAAGGTGGTCTTCACCGACGAGCTCGGCGGCGGCGCCTCGGCCACCTGCAACGCGACGATCGGCCCCGAGCGCGGCGCTGACGCCGTCTTCGACATCGTGGGCGGCGAGCTGGTCCACAAGAGCTACTACAAGATCTCCAGGCACCAGGATTCGTCGGAGAACTGCGTCGCGCACAACGGGTCGCTGATCCCGGTCAAGGGCAAGGACATCATGGTGCAGGCGTGGTACCAGGGCGGCGTCTCGATCTGGGACTTCACCGACTCCTCGGCGCCCAAGGAGATCGGCTACTTCGAGAGGGGACCGCTGAAGCCGCGCTCCATCGGCGGTTCGTGGTCGGCGTACTACTACAACGGGTTCATCTACAGCAGCGACATCCAGAAGGGATTCGACGTGCTGCGGATCTCGGACAAGCTGACCGACCCGGCGGCCAAGGTGCGCCTGAGCATCCTGAACACCCAGACGCAGCTGCCGTTCTGACGCAGGGCCGCGCGCCGTCTCCCAGAGAGCGGCGCGCGGCTCACCACGGAGGCGCTCACCGCAGAAGTGGTCTCCTCGGAGGTGCTCACCGCGGTGGCGCTCACCGCAGCGGTGATCTCCTTGGAGGTGCTCGCCGCGGAGCTGCTCACCGGGGAGGTGCTCACTGCGGAGGCGCGAACCCTCCCGGCGTGGTGCGCGGCTGCGGAGCGGGGGGGCGGCGGCGGGGAGGAGCCCGGCGGAGCCGCCTGCGGGGAAAAGACCTGCGGGGCATGGGGCTGAGCGTACGGCTGGCCGTACGGTCCGGGCTGGGGGTAGGGCGCAGCCTGTGGACGAACGCCATGGCCCTGCGGGGCCTGTGGATAACGTGCCTGGTCCCGCCGTCGGCGCTCGGCCAGCACCGCGCTGAGATAGGCATGGGGGGGGAACCCCGGGCGGCGGCGGTGGCGTCACATACGCCGCGACCTGCGCGGCGATGCGCACCCCCATCTCGTGCTGGACGGCAGGCGACAGATCGTGCCAGCGCACCAGATACTGCCTTGCCGCCCCCGCCACCTCCCCTGGCAGCTGCGAGAGCTCCAGCGTGCGAGCCCATCCCTCCAGCGCGGGAGGCATCAGCACGGGCTGCGAACTCCCGCTCGGCCCTCTCTCGGAGATGACGATCGTGCCCGCGAACACGTCACCGAGCCGCTTGCCCCGCTGCGAGATCAGGGAGGCGATGAGCGCGGGCGCGCCGAAGAAGGTCCAGAACTCCAGGACCCCCGCCAGCCCCCTGAACAGCGCCTGCCTGAACCGCTCGGGGCCCCCGTCGTCGCTCACGACGCGCAGGCCCAGCGCCAGCTTGCCGAGGCTGCGTCCCCGCGTCGCCGTCTCGAAGATCACCGGGTAGCCGGCCATCACCAGCACGCTGATCAGGATCGACACCGCGCCGGCCAGTGCGGGGTCGGAGACGACCGAGGAGAAGCCGACCGCGAGGAAGACGCCGACCATCAGGGTGACCTGCACGATCATGTCGATGGCCAGCGCCACGGCTCGGATGGGCGGCTGTGCCACCCTGACCTCGACGACGACGGCGTCGCCCGTTACCACCTCGGACATAAGGGGAGCCTAGTGCCAGAATGTCCCGGTGGACATTGACGCCTTCGTCGCCGCGCACCGGCCCGCGTGGGATCGACTCGACCACCTGGTACGGCGGCGCAGGTCGCTGACGGGCGCGGAGGTCGACGAGCTGGTCGAGCTCTACCAGCGGGTGTCGACCCACCTGTCGATCGTGCGATCGGGCACGCAGGACTCCGTGCTCGTCGGCAGGCTGTCGGCGCTGGTGGCCAGGGCGCGCTCGGCGGTGACCGGCGCGCACGCCCCCGCCTGGCGCGACGTCGTCAGGTTCTTCACGGTCTCGTTCCCCGTGGTCGCCTACCGCGCCAGGTGGTGGTGGCTGGCCAGCACCCTGGCGTTCGTGGCGGTGTCGTGGATCATGGGCGCGTGGGTGGCGGGCAGCCCGGAGGTGCAGGCCGCCGTGGGCACGCCAGAGGAGATCAAGCAGCTGGTCGAGCACGACTTCGCCGACTACTACTCGGAGAATCCCGCCGCCTCGTTCGCCAGCAGGGTGTGGATCAACAACGCCTGGGTCTCCATGCAGGTCATCGTGTTCGCGATCTTCCTGGGCCTGCCGATCCCCTGGATCCTCTTCCAGAACGCCGCCAACGTGGGCGTCTCGGGCGGCCTCATGGCGTCGCGCGACAAGCTCGACATCTTCTTCGGCCTGATCCTGCCGCACGGCCTGCTGGAGCTGACGGCCGTGTTCCTGGCCGCCGCGGTCGGCATGCGGCTCGGCTGGACGGTCATCGTGCCGGGGCCGCGCCGCAGGGTCGACGCGCTGGCCGAGCAGGGAAGAGCGGTGGTCAGCGTGGCGCTCGGGCTGGTGCTGGTCCTGTTCGTGTCAGGCCTGATCGAGGCGCTCGTCACGCCTTCGGGGCTGCCGACGTGGGCGCGCCTGTCCATCGGGGTGATCGCCGAGGCGGCCTTCCTCGCCTACGTCGTGTACTTCGGCAGGAAGGCCTACCTCGAGGGCGAGACGGGCGACCTCGAGAGGGCGCCCGACGTGGCGCCGACGAACTAGAGCCGTCCCGCGGCCTTCAGCGCCAGGTAGGCGTCGGCCAGCGCGGGCGCGAAGTCCTCGGGCAGCGCGTCCACGACCTCCACGCCGTGCCCGCGCAGGCGCGCGGTGATGCGCTTGCGCTCGGCGAGGGAGCGTTCGGCCGCGGCGGCGTCGTAGACCTGCTCGGCCGTCCCCCTGCCGGCCGCCATGGCCGCGACCAGCGGGTCGGAGACGCCGGCCACCAGCAGCAGGTGCCGCGACGACAGCTGGGGCAGCACCGGCATCAGCCCCTCTTCGAGCGCGGCCGAGTTGAGGTCGGTCAGCAGGACCACCAGCGCCCTCCGCTTGGCCCTGCCCAGGACGGCGGCGGCCAGGCCGGGCGCGTCGGACTCCACCAGTTCGGCCTCGACCGGGGCCATGACGTTCACCAACGCCGAGAGCAGCTCGGTGCGCGAGGCGCCCGACACCCAGGCGCGCACCGCCCTGTCGTAGGCCAGGAAGTCCACCTGGTCACCGGCCTTGGCGGCCAGCGCGGCCAGCAGCAGCGCGGCGTCCATGGACCAGTCGAGCCTGGGCCATCCCGTCCCCACGCGCCCCGCCGACGTGCGCCCCGTGTCGAGGACGATCAGCACGCGCCTGTCCCTCTCGGGCCGCCAGGTCCGCACCACCACGTCGTTGCGGCGGGCCGTGGCGCGCCAGTCGATGGAGCGCACGTCGTCGCCGACCACGTACTCCCGCAGCGAGTCGAACTCCGTGCCCTGCCCCCTGACCAGCGCGGGGTGGTTGCCCTCGAGCTCCCGCAGCCTCGCCAGGCGCGAAGGGAGGTGCTTGCGCGACAGGAAAGGAGGCAGCACCCGCACTGTCCACGGCACGCTGTGACCACCCTGCCGCGCGGCCAGCCCGAGAGGCCCGAAGGCCCGGACGGTCACCGCCTCCGACGACCTGTCGCCGCGCCGCGTGGGCTTCAGCTCGAACACCAGGCGCCGCCGCTCGCCCGGCGGCACGTCGATGGGCACGCTCTTGGGCGACAGCCCCGCCGAGGGCTGCCACGCGTCGCGCAGGACACCGCGCACCCGCCGAGGGCCGGGATTCTCCACGATCAGCTCGACGGTGGCCGTCTCGCCGAGCCGTACGGAGGTGGGGCCCGAGCGGGTGAACGTCAGCGGCCGCACCGACCCGGCGAACACCAGGTCGGTCACGATCGCGGCGGCAAGCAGCAGGCAGCCCGCGAGCACCGCGTGGCCGGGCCCTGGCACGAACAGCACCACCACGATCCACAGGGCCGCGACCAGCCCCGCCCGCCCTGTCAGTGCCATCAGCGGGGGACCGGCACGGCCGCCAGGATGCCGTCGAGCAGGCCGTCCGTGGTCGCGCCCTCGAGCTCGGCCTCGGGCCGCAGCTGGATCCTGTGCCGCAGCGCGGGCCTGGCCAGCGCCTTGACGTCGTCGGGCGTCACATAGGTGCGGCCGGACAGCCACGCCCACGCCCTGGAGGCCGCCAGCAGCGCCGTCGCGCCGCGAGGCGAGACGCCCAGCTGCAGCGAGGGCGACTGCCTGGTCGCCCTGGCCAGGTCGACGATGTAGCCGAGCACCTCGGGGGCCACGTGAACCGCGGCCACCGCCTCGCGGCCCGCGGCCAGGTCGTCGGCCGAGGCCACCGGCTTGACCTGCGACAGGTCGCGCGGGTCGAAGCCTCGCGCGTGCCGTTCGAGCACCGCGATCTCCTGGTCTCGCGGCGGCAGCGGCACGGTCAGCTTCAGCAGGAACCTGTCGAGCTGCGCCTCGGGCAGCTGGTAGGTGCCCTCGTACTCCACCGGGTTCTGCGTCGCGCACACCACGAAGGGGTCGGGCAGCGGCCTGGGGTCGCCCTCGACGCTGACCTGCCGCTCCTCCATCGCCTCGAGCAGCGCCGCCTGGGTCTTCGGCGGCGTGCGGTTGATCTCGTCGGCGAGCAGCAGGTTGGTGAAGACGGGCCCCTCGCGGAAGTCGAACTCCGCGGTCTTCGCGTCGTAGATCAGCGAGCCCGTCACGTCGCCGGGCATCAGGTCAGGCGTGAACTGCACGCGCTTGAAGTCGAGCGAGAGCGCGGCCGACAGCGTGCGGACCATCAACGTCTTGGCCACGCCGGGCACGCCCTCCAGGAGCACGTGCCCCCTGCACAGCAGCGCGATGACCAGCCCTGTCACGACCGCGTCCTGGCCCACCACGGCCTTGGCCACCTCGGCGCGCAACGCGCCGAGCGCCTCGCGCGCCATGTCACCGCGCCCCGCGACGCGGGTGGTCTCCTCAGTGTTCACGAACCTGCCTCTCGATCTCGTCCAAGTATCCAGCCAGGGCCACCAGGCCCGCGTCGTCGGCGGGGGGAGCGCCGTACAGGGCGGTCCCGAGGTGGCCGGCCTCCAGCCCCGTGCGTACGGCCAGCGCCGCCACGACCTCGTCGGCCCGGGGCTGCGCGCCGAGTCCGAGCCGGGGTGTCAGGCGGTCGAGCGCGCCGCCGCGCAGCGCCTCGGCGGCCTGGGTCCTGGCTCTGCGGGCACGGTAGAGCCTGCCCCTGCCCTCCACGGTCTCCGCCGCCCTCACCACGACAGGCAGCCGCTCGGCCACCACGGGCCCGAGCCGCCTGCCCTGCCAGAGCGCGACGACCGCGACGGCGACGACCGCCATGAGCACCGCCCACGGCACGTTGTCGGGCATGAGCTCCTGGATGCTCTTGCCTCCTGGCCCAGGCAGTTCGCCGGCCCCGACGGGAGGGGGCACCAGCCAGGTGACGGCCTTGCGGGAGCCGAGCAGGTTCAGCGCGAGCGCGGCGTTGCCGTCCTCGGCCAGGCGCAGGTTGGTCATGAACTCGCCGCTGCCGAGCACGGTGACCGTGCCCGCCGCCACGAGGGAGCCCGCGTAGCAGGACTCGCCTTCGGCCTCGAAGGTCAGGCCGCCCAGATAGGCGCTGCCGGCGGCGCGGGCGGCCGGCAGCCGGCAGCCGGGCTCGCGCGAGCGCAGACGCGCCTGCCCGTCGTGCTCCACGGAGGGGGCGAGCACGTCGAGGTAGGGCTGGTCGCCGACGATCACGAGGTCGCCGGAGATGTTCGCGAGCCGTTCGGCCTCGCTGTAGTCGCCGTTCCACGGCGCGCCGACCAGCAGGAGGCGCTCGCCTTCGCGGGCAAGGGACTCGGCGGTCGCCGCCGAGTCGACCCTGTCGACGCGCACGCCCCTGTCGCGCAGCAACTGGGCAAGCGCCTTGGAGCCGCGCAGGGAGGCGTCGTCGGGGTCGAGGTAGCGGCCCTGCTCACCGCCGCCCGCGAGCAGCGCGCCGAAGACCGCGGTGGCCACCACGAGCAGCGCGACCGCCACAGCCGCCCTGCCGCGCCGCCACAGGCCCTTCGCCGTGGGAGCGGTCGAGACGCTCACGACGCCACCGGCCTGGCCAGGCGGAGCCGTTCGTCCAGGTCGCGCAGCATCGCGTAGGCGGCGGGGCTGCCTGGCACGCCGCCGTAGGCGACGTCGTCGAAGGCGCGCGCGGCCGCGGCGAGCTCCTCGGCGAAGGCCGGCAGCGACCTGCCCGCCTCCGCCGCCAGCTCGTCGGCGGTCTTGCCCGGCAGGCCGTCGATCAGCGCTCTGTCCTGCAGCTCGCGGGCGATGGCGCGCAGCCGTTCCTGGACGGCCTCGGCCCATCGACCCTCCGCGGCCAGCCGCTCGGCCGCCTGCCTGTGCTCGGCCGCGGTCATCGTCCTGCCGTCGAACAGGTCGCCTGGCGCCGTCGTGGCGCGGGCCGACCTGCGCGCCAGCCAGACCAGCACTGTGACGAGCGCGACGACGAACAGGACCAGCAGCAGCGCGGCGAGCAGGGCGCCGACGGGGCTGCCGCCCGGCGCGAAGTCGGTCGCGTCACCGAGCAACTGCTGGAAGGTGCGGTAGAGCCTGTCGAGCAGCGACTCGTGCGCGTAGCCCGGCTTGGACAGCTCCTCGGCCGCCCTGCGCTGCGCCTCCTCACGGCCCAGAGGGGTCACGGCCTGCGGGCGTTCGACGGATGCCAGAGCTCGTCGGCCGTGGCGTGCACCCAGCCCTGCCGCTGCTGCTCGAGGGCGGCGGTCTGCAGGACCAGGTCGAAGGCCTCGCTGCGCATGCGCCTGTCGGTGTAGAGCAGCCCCGCCACGCCAGCCTGGAGCGGGTAGGTGATCATCGCGCCCAGCGTGGTGCCGATGGCGAGCACCACGGCGACGGCGATGGTGGCGCCGGTGGAGCCCTCGCCGAACACACTGACGATCCCCGCGATCAGGCCGAACGGGAAGCTGATGATCATGCTGATCAGCCAGGCGATGATCATGGTGAGCACGAGGATGCCGAACACCCTCCAGAAGTCGCCGCCCACCAGCCGCCACGACCTGCGCATCGCCTGCACGGGGCCGAGCCCCTCCAGCACCACGACGGGGGCGGCCAGGGCGAAGCGCGTGTTGATGAACAGCGCGTAGCCGATGTAGAGGAGCAGGAACAGAAGGCCGAGGCCGAGCGCGGCCAGGGGCTCACCGCTCGACGCGGCGGCGTAGAAGATCACCGCCATCGGGATGGCGGGTACCAGGATGAGCCCGAGCACCAGGAAGAACACCCCGAACAGCGCCGGCACCCTCGAGGCGACCAGCCGCCAGGCCTCGCCTGCGGTGATCTTGCCGCCGAAGACGGCTCTGCCGAGGATCCTGATGAGGATGCCGGTCAGGATGGTGACGGCCGCGAGGCTCACCACCGACGAGATGATCGTCGGCAGGTACTGGGTGACGAACCCGCCCTCCATCGCCGTCGGCTGGGCCGTCGGGTCGGCAAGGAGATCGCCGACCGAGCTGAGCGTCAGCGCCTGCCCGATCGAGACGGGCACCGCGGCGAGGGCCGCGACGATCGCCGACAGGCCGAGCACCGCCTTGGGGTTGGACCTGATGAGCTTGATCGTGCCGTCGTAGATGTCGCCGAGGCCGAGGGGGCGTAGCGGGATGATTCCCGGACGCAGCGCGGGCGGCGGCATGTAGCCGTACCCTTGCTGGCCGTAGGGAGGCGGTGGGGGAACAGGTTGCTGCCACGCTGACGGGTCCGGGCCGCCGCTGTAGGGGGATCCGGGGGCCCGGTAGGGCGGAGGCTGCTCAGCCGACCAGCCGGGTGGCGTCTCGTGACCGTCTGACATACACCAATCCTGGCACGGTGGGCGACTCATTGGTGTAGTGCGAGTCCGGGGATGGTCGAAACATGCCTTTGTCTTGCACACTGAGATTACGGGGGTTGCAGGGGCGTCTAAAATTCGGCTTTCGATGGTCTGATGGTTATGCCACGAGGCTGGCAAGGGTAACCTTCAGCAACCGTGCGGGTATGTCCCACAATGCGTAGAACGAATGAGGGGCCATGAAAGGACGCGTGCTTGTCGTCGACGACGACGCCGCTCTCGCCGAGATGCTCGGCATCGTGCTGCGGGGCGAAGGTTTCGAACCATCCTTTGTCTCCGACGGCGACAAGGCCCTCGACGCGTTCCGGGATACGCGCCCGGATCTGGTACTGCTCGACCTGATGCTTCCGGGGGCGGACGGCATCGACGTGGCGCGCAGGATCAGGGCTGAGTCGGGGGTCCCGATCGTCATGCTCACCGCCAAGAGCGACACGATCGACGTCGTGCTCGGCCTCGAATCGGGGGCCGACGACTACATCGTCAAGCCGTTCAAGCCCAAGGAGCTCGTGGCCAGGGTGCGGGCGCGGCTGCGCCGTACCGACGAGCCGACCCCCGAGATCCTGCAGATCGGCGACATCACCATCGACGTCGCGGGCCACTCGGTCAAGCGCGGCGAGGAGACCATCAACCTCACCCCGCTCGAGTTCGACCTGCTCGTCGCCCTCGCCCGCAAGCCGCGCCAGGTCTTCACCCGCGAGGTGCTCCTGGAGCAGGTCTGGGGCTACCGGCACGCGGCCGACACCCGTCTGGTCAACGTGCACGTCCAGCGCCTGCGCGCCAAGATCGAGAAGGATCCCGAGCACCCCGAGATCGTGGTCACGGTCCGCGGCGTGGGCTACAAAGCCGGCCCGGCGTAAGTCTTCCCCTTCCTCATGTTCCCGTCGAAGAGCAGGCCCCGTCGCAGGACGATCCGCCAGATCCTTGGCGGCGTCAGGCGGCGGGCCAGGCGCGCGGTGGGCATGGTCCGCAGCACGTGGCGGCGCTCGCTCCAGCTCCAGGTCATCACCAGCACGCTGGTGATCTCGGTGACCGTGGTCGCCGTCCTGGGCGTCTTCCTGGTCGACCAGATCAACACCTCGGTCGTCGACGGCCGCACGCAGGCGGCCGTCACCGACGCCACGGCCGACAGGGTCGCCATCGTGGCCGCGCTCAACCAGGAGCCCGCCGAGCGGGGCAAGGCCGCCGAGGGCAGCACCTCCCCGATCGAGGACCCGCTCGACCAGGCTCTTTACGGCATCATCGGAACCGGAGAGAGCGGCTGGCAGAAGCGCTACCAGCTGCTCGTGCTCAACCCCACCGAGCCGGGAGGGTCGCGGGCCACGGGCCGGGTGCTGCCCGTCGACGTGCCCGCCGACCTGCGCGCGAAGCTCCAGACCAAGCGCGACAAGGGCGGCGTGCTCAACGAGCCGCAGCAGGTCAGGAAGCGCATCAAGTTCGCCGCCGGAGGCGAGCCCGAGCTGACACTCGTGGTCGGCGCCTTCGTCCAGAACGGCTACGAGGTCTACCACTTCTTCCCGCTCACCGGCGAGGAGGAGATGCTCACCACCGTGCGCCAGGTGCTGGTGGTGGTCGGCATCGGCCTGGTGCTGCTGCTCGGCGCCATCGCCTCCCTGGTCACCCGCCAGGTCGTCACCCCCGTACGGCTGGCCCGCCAGGCGGCCGAGCGCCTCGCCTCGGGACGGCTCGACGAGCGGCTCAAGGTGCGCGGCGAGGACGACCTCGCGCGGCTGGCCACCTCCTTCAACGAGATGGCCGCCAACCTGGCGCTCAAGATCCATCAGCTGGAGGAGCTGTCGCAGGTGCAGCGGCAGTTCGTCTCCGACGTCTCACACGAGCTGCGCACCCCGCTCACCACCGTGCGGATGGCCGCCGACCTGCTCTACGACGCGCGCGAGGACTTCGAGCCGATGGCCGCGCGCTCGGCCGAGCTGATGCAGGCGCAGCTGGAGCGGTTCGAGTCGATGCTGGCCGACCTGCTCGAGATCAGCCGTTACGACGCGGGCGCGGCCACGCTCGACCTCGACTCCACCGACGTGCGCGACGTGGTCCTGCGCGCGGTGGGCGACTCCGAGGCGCTGGCCGAACGGCACGGCACCCGCTTCGAGCTGCGGCTGCCGAGCGAGCCCTGCATGGCGGAGATCGACAGCCGCAGGGTGGAGCGGATCCTGCGCAACCTGCTGTTCAACGCGATCGAGCACGGCGAGGGGCGCGAGATCGTGGTGACCGTGGGGGCCGACCGCGACGCGGCGGCCGTGGCCGTACGGGATCACGGAGTCGGCCTGAAACCCGGCGAGGACCAGATGGTCTTCGACAGGTTCTGGAGGGCGGACCCCTCGAGGGCGCGCACGATCGGCGGCACCGGGCTCGGGCTGGCCATCTCGCGCGAGGACGCCATGCTGCACGGGGGCTGGTTGCAGGCGTGGGGGACGCCTGGAGAGGGGTCGCAGTTCAGGCTCACCCTGCCACGTACGGCGGGGGCCGTGCTGAAGGGCTCTCCGCTGTCGCTCGTGCCGCCGGAGGTGGAAATGCGGCGGACATGGCGCGGGCACATCACGCCGGTGCTCTCACCGGCGGCGGGGGAGGGGGTGCTCCATGCGGAGTAAGAAGTTCGGCGTTCTCGTGCTCGCGGCCAGCGTGGCCTGCGGAGGTTCGGCCTGTTCGGTGATCTCTGTGGGTGGGCCGCCCGAGCTGGCCAGGCCCGCCGATGCCGCCGACTCGATGACCAAG
Organism: Nonomuraea roseola; assembly: GCF_039535395.1. Lineage (NCBI taxonomy): Bacteria > Bacillati > Actinomycetota > Actinomycetes > Streptosporangiales > Streptosporangiaceae > Nonomuraea > Nonomuraea roseola. The sequence goes on along the minus strand of NZ_BAAAXC010000015.1, from coordinate 1,414,063 downwards.
CCGTTCCAGCGCATGGTCGCCACGTCCCCGCAGGCCGACTGGACGCCGACGCAGACCGTCAAGGGGCTGCTGGCGGCGATGGCCAGCTTCGACGACGTCGAGCAGAAGATCCTGCGCGAGTACCTCACCCCCGAGGCCAAACGCGCGTGGAAGCCCGGCGACTCCTTCACCGTGGTCGAGGACAACCCGACCGTCAACCAGGTGAAGGAGGGCATGGTCCAGATCGAGGCCAACCAGATCGCGATCATCCACGACGACGGCTGGTACGAGCCCAAGAAGGAGAAGCGCACCCTGCAGGTCCCCGTGGCCAAGACGAAGGACGGCTACCGGGTCTCCAGGCTCGACAACGGGCTGATGCTCCTCACCGCCGCCGACGTGCGCAGGGCGTACGCGCAGGCCGACATCTACTTCCTCAGCGGTTCAGGCTCCCTCGACGACCCCAGGGCCATCCCCGTGGTCGACCACGTGTGGCTGCCGGTCAACCCGCGCAGGTCGCTCGCGGAGACGATCGTCGACAGGCTGCTCGAAGGCCCGAGCGAGTCGCTCGAGGGCGCGGTCTCCACCGCGTTCGAGGGGATCAGCCTCGACAGGATCGACCCCGGTGACGAGACGGTCGTGGTCAGGCTCGAAGGCCAGTTCAAGACCCAGCCGGCGCCCGTCGAGGCGCTCACACGGCAGCTGCAGTGGAGCCTGAGGGAGCTGACCAAGGGCCGCACCATCGAGGTGCGGCTCAACGGCGAGCCCTTCTACGAGTCGGGTTCGCTGACGATCGTGCCCAAGCAGACCGACACGTGGCTGCGCTCGCCGGAGAGCAAGGTCTACTTCGTCCAGAACGGCCAGCTGATGTGGCTCGGCCAGGACGGCGCGAGCAGCGCCATCCCCGGCCCCGTCGGCCAGCTGGGCGAGATCTACAAGGAGCCGGCGATCACCGGCTCGCCCGGGCCGCGCGAGGGAGACCTGGCGGAGTACGTGGCCGCGCTGAAGAGCGACGGCCGCAGCGTCTGGATCAGCCGCCTCGCCGGCGACGGCCAGTGGGAGGAGGCGATCAAGGGCACCGACCTGACCGCACCCAGCTGGAACTGGAACGGCACGCTGTGGACCGTCGACAGGGTCGACGAGCGCACCTCCTACGTCCTGCGCTACGACATGTCGGCCCTGGACCAGCCGGTGACGCGCATCGCCGCCCCCGAGCTGAACGGCAAGCAGGTCAAGGCCTTCAAGGTCGCCAGGGACGGCACCAGGGTGGCCGCCATCGTCGCCGACGGCGAGGGCGTCTCCGTCATGGTCGGCGTCATCACCGGCGACAAGCTCGACCACTTCCAGACGCTGTGGTCGGCGGAGGAGATCAAGGACCTCGCCTGGAGCGACTCCGAGCACCTGCTCGCGCTCGTCGGCTCGGGCCGCACCATCTCCGAGATCGACATCAGCAACGGGACGGTGCGGCAGCTTCCTGGTACCGACAAGCGCATCACGTCCATCACGGCGCTGAACGACCGGCTGGTGGCGGGCACCGAGGCCGACGAGAAGGGGGGTGGGAAGGTGCTGGAGCTCGCGCAGGACAAGTGGGTCGACACCAAGGCCCCGGAGGGCGCCCTCTACCTGACCTTCCCCCTCGACTGACCCCCTCGGCTGCCCCTCTGACCCTCGCTCGAGCGACCCCCGCTCGACCTCAGGCCCAGGACTCGGCGCGGGTTCTGTCGGTGGCGGCGGGCATCCTGGCACGCGTGCTCGACCTCCTCCTGCCCCTCCGATGCGTGGGCTGCGCCGTCCGGGGCTCGCTGCTGTGCGAGGCGTGCCTCGTCGTCGCCCCCGCCGACAGGACACCCGTCCCGGGCCCCGCGGGGCTGCCCGTCTGCTGGTCGGCGGCGCTCTACGAGGGCGCGGCCCGACAGGCGATCCTCCACTACAAGGAGCGGGGCCGTACGGCTCTCGTCGCCCCGCTGGCGCAGGCGCTGGCCTTCACCATCGCCACGGCGGTGCCACGGGGGCCCCTCGTCGTCGTTCCGGTGCCGAGCGCCCGGCGGGCCGTCCGCGCGAGAGGGCACGACCCCGTGGGCAGGCTGGCCGCGCTGGCCGTACGCCATCTGGCCGGTCTGGGCAGGGCGGTCACGCTCCGCGCGGACCTCAGGCAGAGCAGGAGAGTGGCTGACCAGGCGGGGCTCAGCGCCGCGCAGAGGGCCGCCAACCTGGCCTCCTCCCTACGAGTCGCGCAGGCGGGCGGCGTGCCCCTGAGCGGCCGCTCAGGGGCGCCTGTGGTCCTCCTGGACGACGTCGTCACGACGGGCGCGACGCTGGCCGAGGCGGCCAGGGCGATCCGCGAAGCGGGGGCGACCGTCGGCGTCGCGGTAACGGTCGCCGCGACACGCCGAAAAAGCGTGATCCATTATGGTGACGGACAGTAAAGGCGACGCCAGGTCTCCACCCTCCCCGCTTCGCCACATCTCCCTTCCTCGGCCGCAGCTCACCGGGTCCTCCAGGCCCGCCTGGAAGGGGTAAACGGTCGCTAATGCGGACATCTGCTACCCCTCTTTCGTGCTCGCAAAATCACGCAAAGTGATCTTTTAGGCGAACCTCAGGCTGACATTCGGACGGGATCCGGATAGCGTTCTGACATGGCACCCGTTCGGGTCCGTGGTTGCGCAGGGTCGGGGCTCCCGGCTCTGCTAGCCGATGCCAGCCGCAGGCAAAACGGTCCACGTAAGGCGACTTTTTGTCGACTGATCACGGTGCGGCTTAGGAGTAAGTCCTGCCTTCCCGGGGGTCCAGATGTCCCCCGACCAGAAGAGAAGGGCAGTAGTGGCAAAGAGCTGCGAACCCCTCAGCAGGCGATTGTGGGGTCGAAGACCAGGTCGGCCGGACGGGTGCCACTGGAGCCGCTGGTGACGATGTGTCGAAAGAGGGTAACGGTGGTAGAAGACCTCGCCCGGCAGGCACAACGTCGGGCGCTCTGTCTCAGTTGTTAGACGAAGGGGGGCTGTTGCATGGACATCATCGTCAAGGGACGGCACACAGGAGTGAGTGACCGGTTCCGGGACCACGTGACGACCAAGCTGGCCAGGATCGAGCGTCTGGACAACAAGCTCATTCGAGTCGATGTGGAGGTGTCGAAGGAGCGCAACCCCCGTCTCGCGGATCAGCGCGAGCGCGTCGAGCTCACCATTCACTCACGAGGACCCGCCATCCGCGCGGAGGCCTCGGCAGACGACCGATTCGCCGCCCTCGATCTAGCACTCGACAAACTCGAAGGCCGCCTCAGGCGGATCGCGGACCGGCGCAAGGTGCATCACGGCAACCACGCCACCCCTTCCGTGGCCGAACTGACGGCGGCGCTGGCCGACGTCTACGACACGCCGCAGGCCACCGCCGTCCCCGCGCAGGCGGAGCCGGAGGAGGAGGACCTCCTCCCCGACGACAAGGCCTACGACGACATCGTCCCCATCGAGATGGACGGCGAAGGCCCTTGCGTCGTCCGCGAGAAGTTCCACAAAGCCGAACCCATGACCATCGACCAGGCCCTTCTCGAGATGGAACTGGTCGGTCACGACTTCTACCTGTTCCGTGACAAGGAGAGCGGCCAGCCGAGCGTCGTCTACAGCCGGCGCGGCTACCACTACGGCGTGTTGCGGCTCGTTGAGCCGTAATGTCGTAAACGAAGATCCTCTCGACCACCCCAGGACCGCAAAAGCCTGGCATCATGGCGGTTCAACGGCTCTGGCCCCCCACGAGGAGGAGACGTGAGCGAGCGCAGCGAGCGAGTCGAGGCGGCGCGCCCCGGCCACGTGAGCGAGCGAGCCATCAGGCAGATGCGGTCCCCCGAGGAGGCCGCATGAGCGACCCGATCCGCGTGATGATCGTTGATGATCACGAGCTGATCAGGCGCAGCCTCGCGCTGGCTCTGGCGGCCGAGGAGGACATCGAGGTGGTCGGCGAGGCGAGCGACGGGCAGGAGGCGGTCGAGCTGGCCGATCGCCTTCTCCCCGACGTGGTCCTGATGGATGTTCGCATGCCCAGACAGGGCGGCATCGAGGCGACCGGCGGCATCAAGGCGTCGGTGCCCAGCACCAGGATCATCATGCTGACGGTCAGCGACGAGGAGGAGGACCTCTTCGAGGCGATCAAGGCAGGGGCCACCGGTTACCTGCTGAAGGACGTCCAGATCGACGAGGTTCCCGATGCGGTGCGCGGGGTGCACGAGGGCCAGTCCCTCATCAACCCCGCGATGGCGGCGAAGCTCATCACCGAGTTCGCCAACATGAGCCGCAAGGAGGCCGAACGGCCGCCCCAACTGCCGGTTCCGAGGCTGACGGAGCGGGAGATGGAGGTGCTGCGGCTGGTGGCGAAGGGGATGAACAACCGAGAGATCGCCAAGCAGCTGTTCATCTCGGAGAACACGGTGAAGAACCACGTGAGGAACATCCTCGACAAGCTGCAACTGCATTCCAGGATGGAGGCCGTGGTCTACGCCGTGCGTGAACGCATGCTGGAGATCACCTGACGGACTGGGGTTGTCGGCCTTCCTCGGGCTTTCGCGAGCCCTTTCACCGGTTTCTCAGGCAGTACGGGGACACCGACGCGGCGTGGAGACGGACGACCACGGCCTCCGCTCCACCGCGCCGTGCAGCTTCACAAGCTCGTCGCTCGAGAAGGCGTATGCCCGCGCCCTCGACCCGGGTCGCGCGATGTGGAGATTCCTCTGAGGTCGCGAGGGCTGCGCCTTCGAAAGGCGGGCGCCTGGTGAAGGCGGCACCTTAGGACCGGCCGAACAGCATCCTCCTCGAAGGACGGCGGTGTCGGGGCGGCGACCATGTCGGAGTACGGCGACCTTCTCGATGGACGGCGGCTTCTAGATGGACGGCGGCCTCTCGATAGGCGGCGTTGTCATCGAAGGGCCGCACACCTCCGTCGAGAGACGGCAACTTCCTCGGAAGACGGCGGTGTCGTTGAGGGGCTGGCATCTTCTGGGAAGGGCACAGCACCGTCAAAGGGTGTGGCGCCGGGATGACGGAGAGTCCTTCGAAAGTTGGCAGTTCCCTTGATGGGCGGCGGTGCCTGGGGAGGACGGCAACCCTTTCGATGGGCGGCGGTGTGGTCGAAGGGCAGCACCTCCTCGAAGGGCCGTGCACCTCCGTTGAAAGATGGCAGCTCCCTCGGAAGGCGGCGGTGCCTGCGGAGGACGGCAACCCCCTCGAAAGGCGGCGGTGTCGTTGAGGGGCGGCAGCGTCTTGGAAGGACGTAACCCCTTCGAAGGCCCCTCCGCCGGGTGGCAGAGGGTCTCTCGAAGGGGCGGGCGCGTGGGCTCCGTCGGGGTCAGCGGAGGTCGGAGGGGCCGAGAGGTAGGGCGTCGAGGAGCGGACGGGTATGGGCCTCGGAGGTGACCCGCTCGACCCGTACGTCGGTGCAGCCCACCCAGCTCGCCGCCGACCACAGCGCGTCCCGCACCGCCGCGATCTCCACAGGACGTACCACCGAGGACTCGAAGGACACATGCCTGGCAACGAAGGTCGAGCCCTCGCGCGCGGGATCCACCCTGCCGATGAGCTTGCCGCCCGCGAGAACCGGCATCGTGAAGTAGCCGTGGACGCGCTTGGGCTTGGGGACGTAGATCTCCAGCTGGTAGTCGAAGCCGAAGATCCTCGAGGTGCGTCCCCTGTGCCAGATGAGCGAGTCGAACGGCGAGACCAGTGTGGTGCGATGGCGTCCCCTCGCCACCGACGCCAGGGCCTCAGGATCAGCCCAGGCATTCGGCGCCCGCCCACCGATCCCCGCGAAACGAACGGAACCCGGCGACGAGATCACCGGAGCACCGGGCACCACGAGCCCGTCAGCCCCCGGCAGCGCTGAGTCGGAGGAAGACCCCGCAAGCCCACGCATGGCCGTACCGGCGGTCGCGAGATCAGGAGACCCAGAAAGTCCGCCCTCGGCTCCAGAGTCCACCTGGTCGGCAGATGCGGAAACGCCACGCCCGTCTCCGGAGATCGAGAGGTCGGCAGATGCGGAAACGCCATGCTCGGCGCCGGAGTCCATGAGATCGGGAGGTCCGGAAACGCCATGTTCGGCACCGGAGATCGCGAGGGCGGGAGGTCCGGAAAGCCCCTGGTCGGCGGCTCCAGCGGTCGGGAGGTCGGTAAGGCCGTTGTCGGCGGCTTCGGAGCCGGCGAGATCGAGCGAGCCGGGAGCCCCGAGTTCGGCGGCTCCACGCGTCGCGGGGTTCGGGGATGGCGAGGTGACCGAACTGGCCGGTGAAGGCGCGACGGCTGTGCGACGTGGGGGTCTGGCTTCCGGCCAGCCCGCCACGTGGACGGGGACGAGCCCCGCCGCGCCGCTGGCGAGGGCCTCGTCGAGCATCGCGGCGTACGGGCCCTTGAGCCTGAGGAAGTCGATCAGATCGGCTCGCGTCGCCACGCCCAGCGCGGCGCCTGCGATGCGCGCCAGCCGTACGATGCACTCCTCGTCGGTGAGCTCCACGCCGAGCAGGTCGGTGGGGACGGCGCGTTCGGCCAGGTCGTAGACCCTGCGCCAGCCGATGCGCTGGGTGCAGACGAGCTCACCGATGTCGAGCAGCCACTCCAGCGCGATCTTGGAGTCGGACCAGTCCCACCACTCGGCGCTCTTCTTGGCGCCGCCGATGTCGGAGGTGGTCACGGGGCCGCTGTCGCGCACCTGGTGGAGCACCTTCTCGAAGTCGGGAGGGACCTCGTGCCAGCGCTGCTTCCTCGCGCGGTAGCCACGGCGGCGGAAGTCGTAGAGCGGCCAGTGCTCGATGGGCAGGATGCAGGCGGCGTGGCACCAGTACTCGAAGCTGCGGGCGGGGTTGTGCCAGTAGGCGCGCTCGATCGTCTCCCTGCCGACGGCGCCCAGCCTGCCGTACGCGACCAGCTCATGGGAGCGGGCGAGGACGGAGATGGTGTCGAGTTGCACGGCGCCCAGCCTGCGGAGCATGCCCTCCACCCCGCCGCGCCGGGCGTCGGCGCCAAGGAAGCCCTGGGCGCGCAGGATCAGCCGGCGCGCGTCGTCGGCGCTCAACTCGGTCATGTCGCAGATTCCGTACGGCACAGCATGCCGGGCATCGTAACGGCGGCCACCGACAGAAACGGCACGCGGTCCGACGGCGAGATCTGGAGAGCTCCCGACGACGGACCGGACCACTGGGGAGCGTCGGACGGATCTGCAGGGGAGGAGTGATGCTTCCGCGTGCGTGGGACGGCGGCACGCCGCGCGGGTGGGGCCGTGGAGAAGCCGAGCTGTACCCAGGGAGGGCACGGAGCCTGGAACGGTCGCGGACCGCGCGAACCGGAAGGGGTGGGAAGCAGGAAGCGGTTGAGCAGCCAAGCAGCAGGTGATAGCAGCAAGCCGGGGGAGTGGCGCGGCTAGGGCAAGAGGCCTGGCACGGCTTGGGCGGAGAGCGGCGCGGCGCGGGCGGGCAAGGGTCAGTCACGGCTTGGGTGGGAGAGTGGCGCGGCGCGGGTAGGCGGTGAGACACCGCTTGGGTAGGAGGAGCGGCGCGGCTCGGGCGAGGGGCCGGGGAATGGAGAGCGCGCGGGATGGCGCGTGGATGGCGCGGCGACGGCGCGTGTGCGAGAGGTCCTGCGCGGCGGGAGTGAGGCGCGGAGGGTAGGCGCGCGGGGAGGGGCCGTGGCGCTGGCCTGGAGCGCCAGGTTTGTGGGTGGGAGGAGGTGCCGGAATCCAGAGGGCGGAAAGCGGTGGCGGGCGGGGCGCCGTGGGGACCCGGCGCCCGCCACCGGTCAGGTCCTCTTAGCGGTGGTCCTCGGCGCGCATGCCCGCGCGGGGCGCGTCAATGACGACGTCGGAGAAGATGTCGAAGACGAGGGCGAGGACCCCGCCCAGGACGATCACCCCCACGCCGACCCAGACGATCAGCCAGTTGGCCATCGCCAGGCCGACGCCGCCCACGATGAACCCGGCCAGTACGACGGTGACCGCCAGCCACGACGACGCGCGCCCACCGTGGTTGCCTAGGTTGTGACCATCTGCCATGGCCTATCCCTCCTGAAGGTTTTCCCGCCCTGCCATGTCAATGGTGCGAGATCGGTCTAGATCGGCATACGCTCTGCCGAAAGACCATTGTCCCAGACGGTGGTTGCGGCCTCCCCGTCGCGGTGGCTGTGTCTGGTGGAAGAACCGCCTACGATGGCAGCGGGGAAGTTTGTCTCAGCCTCTCCTCCTGGCGGCCGCCGGGGTAGACCTGCGAGGAGCTTTACACAAAGTGCCAGCCATTCTCGACAAGATTCTGCGCGCCGGCGAGAACAAGATCCTGCGCAAGCTCAAGCGGATCGCCGACCAGGTCAACTCCATCGAGGACGACTTCAAGAGCCTGTCCGACGCGGAGTTGCGCGCGCTCACGGATGAGTTCAAGCAGCGACACGCCGATGGCGAGTCGCTCGACGACCTGCTCCCCGAGGCGTTCGCGACGGTCCGCGAGGCTGCGCGCCGCGTGCTCGGCCAGCGTCACTTCGACGTCCAGATCATGGGCGGCGCCAACCTTCACATGGGCAACATCTCGGAGATGAAGACCGGTGAGGGCAAGACCCTGACCTGTACTCTCCCCGCCTACCTCAACGCCATCTCGGGCAAGGGCGTCCACGTCATCACGACCAACGACTATCTGGTCAAGGTCGGCGCCGAGAACATGGGCCGCGTGCACCGCTTCCTCGGTCTCGAGGTCGGGATGATCCTCGCGGGGCAGGACCCTGCCGAGCGGCGCAAGATGTACAACGCCGACATCACGTACGGGACGAACAACGAGTTCGGCTTCGACTACCTCCGCGACAACATGGCGTGGTCGCTGGAGGAGTGCGTCCAGCGTGGTCACAACTTCGCGATCGTGGACGAGGTCGACTCCATCCTCATCGACGAGGCCCGTACCCCGCTGATCATCTCTGGTCCGGGTGAGCAGTCCGGCAAGTGGTACACCGAGTTCGCCAAGATCGTGCCGCGCCTCCGCAAGGGCGTCGAGGCCAAGACGCCCGGCGAGCCCAGCACCGGCGACTACGTCGTCGACGAGAAGAAGCGCACGGTCGGCATCCTCGAGAGCGGTGTGGAGAAGGTCGAGGACTGGCTCGGCATCGACAACCTCTACAAGCCCGAGCACACCCACCTGGTCGGCTACCTCAACAACGCGTTGAAGGCCAAGGAGCTCTACAAGAAGGACAAGGACTACATCGTCGCCGACGGCGAGGTCCTGATCGTCGACGAGTTCACCGGCCGAGTCCTGCACGGGCGCCGCTACAACGAGGGCATGCACCAGGCGATCGAGGCCAAGGAGGGGGTGAAGATCAAGGACGAGAACCAGACTCTCGCCACGATCACCCTCCAGAACTACTTCCGCCTCTACGCCAAGCTGTCCGGCATGACCGGCACCGCGGTCACCGAGGCCAACGAGTTCCACCAGACCTACAAGCTCGGCGTCGTCCCGATCCCGACGAACAGGCCGATGATCCGCAAGGACCAGTCCGACCTGATCTACAGGACCGAGGACGCCAAGTTCCAGGCGGTCGTCGAGGACATCGCCGAGCGCTACGAGGCGGGCCAGCCCGTCCTCGTCGGCACCACCTCGGTCGAGAAGTCCGAGCGGCTGTCGAAGCTGCTGACCCGCAAGGGCGTCAAGCACGAGGTGCTCAACGCCAAGAACCACGCGCGTGAGGCGGCGATCGTCGCGGAGGCGGGCCGCAAGCACGCCGTGACGGTGGCCACCAACATGGCCGGCCGCGGCACCGACATCATGCTCGGCGGCAGCCCCGAGTTCCGCGCCGACATCGAGCTGCGTCAGCGCGGCCTCGACCCGATCGAGACGCCCGACGAGTACGACAAGGCGTGGCCCGAGGCGCTGGAGAAGGCCAAGCAGGCGGTCAAGGCCGAGCACGAGGAGGTCACCGGGCTCGGTGGTCTCTACGTCCTCGGCACCGAGCGCCACGAGTCGCGTCGCATCGACAACCAGCTGCGCGGTCGTTCCGGCCGTCAGGGCGACCCCGGCGAGTCGCGTTTCTACCTCTCGCTCGGCGACGACCTGATGCGCCTGTTCAACTCGCCGCGCGTCGAAGCGATCATGGTCAGGATGAACATCCCCGACGACCAGCCGATCGAGTCCGGCATCGTCACCAAGGCCGTCGCCTCCGCCCAGCACCAGGTCGAGCAGCAGAACTTCGAGATCCGCAAGAACGTTCTGAAGTACGACGAGGTCATGAACCGGCAGCGCAAGGTGATCTACGCCGAGCGCCACCGCGTGCTGGAGGGCGCCGACCTGCACGAGCAGGTCCGCGGCTTCGTCACCGACGTGATCAAGGAGTACGTCGCCGCCGCCACCGCCGAGGGCTTCTCGGAGGAGTGGGACCTCGACAAGCTGTGGAAGGCGTTCGGCGAGCTCTACCCGATCTCCCTCAAGCTCGAGGACGTCGTGGAGGAGGCGGGCGGACGCGAGGAGCTGTCCGCCGACCTGCTCAACGAGAAGATCACGGCTGACGCCCTCGCCGCCTACGACAGGCGCGAGGAGGAGCTCGGCTCCGAGGCCATGCGCGAGCTGGAGCGGCGCGTCATCCTGTCGGTCCTCGACCGCAAGTGGCGCGAGCACCTCTACGAGATGGACTACCTCCAGGAGGGCATCGGGCTGCGCGCGATGGCGCAGCGCGACCCGCTGATCGAGTACCAGCGCGAGGGCTTCGAGATGTTCTCCGCGATGCTCGAGGGCATCAAGGAGGAGTCGGTCGGCTACCTGTTCAACCTCGAGGTCGAGGTGCAGGAGAACCCGATCGTCGAGGAGTCCGCGGAGATCGCCGAGACCAGGTCGATCATCGCCCGTGGGCTGCGGGGGCCGGAGCGTCCCGCCCAGCTGGAGTACACCGCTCCCGGCGAGGACGGCGAGGTGGAGCACACCAGCGTTCGCACCACCGCCGCTCAGCGCGCCGCCTACGGCAACGTCGAGCGCAACGCGCCGTGCCCGTGCGGTTCGGGCAAGAAGTACAAGCGCTGCCACGGCGACCCCAAGCACGTCGAGGCCTAGCAGAACACCCGAAAGCCCCGCTCCCGGTTCCCGGGGGCGGGGCTTTCGTCATCTACCCGAGGGCGACGGCGCCCGCGCCAGGGCCGCTCGCTGACCCAGCCTTGGTTGGAGGGTGATGCGCAGGGGGTGGCGCTGGGGCCGGAGTCGCGGATCGAGCGTTGGCTGGGGGTTGGCGTGTAGGGGTGGCGCTGGGGCCGGGGCCGCCCGGAAGGACACGGGGGTCCGCGCCGAATGGCCGTTCCGCGTGGACGTGCCCCCTGCCGAGCGGCCTCCAAGCGTTACTTCTGCAGGCCCTTGGCCGTCTCCGCCGCCTTGGCCAGCGCCTCCTTGGCCGAGGACTGCCCGACCAGTACGGCCTGCACCTGCTCGGCGATCGTGCTCTCGATCTGCGCGTAGCCCGCGTAACGCCAGAACGGGTTCGGGGTCGCCGTCTTGGTGATCTTCTCGGTCCAGTCGGTGGTGAAGGTGTCGCCCGCGACCTTCGGGTCGGCGAGGCCCGCGGTGGTGGTCGGAGGGAGCTTCACCTTCTCGAAGAAGCCGGCCACGGTCGCGGTGTCTGAGGTGGCGAAGGAGGCGAAGTCCGCGGCGGCGTCGGCGCCCTCGCCGTCCACCACCACGATCACGTGCCCCCACAGCAGCGCCCGCGGCGTGTCGCCCGCCTTCAGCACCGGTCTGGCCAGCGGCGCCATCTTCTCGGTCAGCGTCTTGTCGGGCGCCTGGCTGGACACCACGCCGCGCGCGATGATCGCGTCGTCGTAGAAGGCGGCCTTGCCCTGCGCGAACAGCGCGCGGGCGTCGAAGCGGTCGACGTCGGGGGCGATGAGCTTGGCGTCGTACAGCTTCTTGTACCACTCGACGGCGGCGACGGAGGCGTCGTCGCCCACCGCGATCTCCTCGCCGTTCAGCAGGGGGCTGCCGAACGTCTGCATCCACGGCAGGATGTCCTTGAGCTGGGCCGCCTTGGTCGCCGCCGCGTACGGCACCACGCCGCCGCCGAGCTTGCCGACCTTCGCGAGCGCGGCCTCGAACTCCTCGATCGTCGAGGGCAGGCCGTCCACACCGGCCTTCTTCAGCAGGTCGGTGTTGGCGATCAGGCCGATGGAGCCCGTCGTCCACGGCAGTCCGAGCTGCTTGCCGTCGAACTGGCCGCTGGAGCGGGCCACCTCGGTGTAACCGCCCTTGGCGGCCTGGGGCGAGAGGTCCCTGAGCTTGCCCATGGCGGCCAGCGCGCCGAGCCAGGAGATGTCGAGCTGGATCGCGCCCGACACCTGGCCGCCGCGCAGCTTGAGTGTCACCTGGTTGAGGTACTCGTTGTAGGGGAACGACGCGGTGTTGACCTTCACCTGCTTGGCCGTGGCGTAGGCGTCCACGATGGCCTGCACGGCGCCCTTCTGGGCCTCCTCGTTCAGCGACCACGAGGTGAAGCCGAAGGTCTTGGCCGCGGTGTCGCCCTTGGGCGCGCTGCCGCCCGAGGCGTCGGGGGCGCAGGCCGCCAGGGCGGTCGCGCCGAGGGTGGACAGTCCGAGCATCCGCAGGGCGTCCCTGCGGTTCATGGTTGTCATGGTCTCTCCAGGAAGAGGGGTGAGGGTCAGCCCTTGACCGCGCCCGCCGTGAGCCCGCCGACCAGGTATCGCTGCAGGAACATGAAGGCGGCGATGACGGGGAGCGAGACGACGAACGAGGCGGCCATCAGGTCGGGCCAGGCGGTCTGGAACTCCCCGAGGTAGGTGTGCACGAGTCCGGGCGGCAGCGTCTGGCGGTCGGGGTCGGTCAGCGTGAGGGCGAAGACGAAGTCGTTCCACGCCCTGACGAAGGCGAACAGCCCCGCCGCCACCAGGCCGGGAGCGGCCAGCGGCAGCGCGATCTGGTGCAGCGTGCGCAACCTGGAGGCCCCGTCGATCGCCGCGGCCTCCATCAGCGAGCTGGGCACCGTGTCGAAGATCCCCTTGAGCATCCACACGCACAGCGGCAGCGTGAACGTGGTGAACGAGAGGATCAGCGCCGTGTAGCTGCCCAGCAGCCCCGAGGCGCTGAAGACGGCGTAGAGCGTCACCAGCAGCAGCGCCTGAGGGAACATCTGTGAGGCCAGCACCAGGTGCATGAGCGACTTGCGGCCTCTGTAGCGGAACTTGGAGAAGGCGTAGGCCATGTAGGCGGACACGACCACGCTCAGCACGGCCGTGACCACCGAGACGATCACGCTGTTCACCAGGTAGCCGAACAGCTGCTCGTTCCTGGCGAGGTTGGCGAAGTGGTCGAAGGTGATCTCGGTCGGGAACAGCGAGGGCGGGAAGCTGAAGGCCTTGTCGTCGGGGGTGAACGCGGTGGCGACCAGCCAGTAGACGGGCAGCATGCCGAACAGCCCGATGACCACGACGGCGATCCACGCGGCCAGGCGCGAGCGGACCTGGTCGGGCCTGCGCCGCGCCTTCACCTGGCGGCGTGACACCGAGGCGGGCCTGGTCAGGGTCGCGGTCATGAGCTCTCCTTCGTCTCGCGTCGCAGGTAGAAGGCGACGAGGACGAGCAGCAGCAGCATCCAGAGGCCGCCGAGCGCGGTGGCGTGACCCAGGTCGAAGCCCTTGAACGCGGTGTCGTAGACGGCCACGGCGAAAGTCTTGGTGGAGCCCGCCGGCCCGCCGCCGGTGAGCACGTAGATCGTGTCGAAGTGCTGGAAGTTCCAGATGAACTCCAGCAGCAGCACGATGCCCGCGATGCCCTTCATGTGCGGCAGCGTGACCGACCTGAACCTGCGGACCGCGCCCGCCCCGTCGACCGAGGCCGCCTCGTGCAGCTCCTTGGGCATCGTCTGCAGGCCCGCCAGCAGCATCACCATCATCCAGGGGAAGCTCGCCCAGGTCTTGGTGACGATCACCGCGATCATCGCCGTGACCGGCTGGCCGAGCCACGACACCGTCGACTCGATGAACCCTGCCTGCATAAGCACGCCGTTGAGCACGCCGTAGTTGGCGTTGAAGATCCACAGCCAGAGGAAGGAGACGACCACGCCGGGGATCACCCAGGGGAACAGGAACAGGCCGCGCAGGAACCCGCTGCCCCTGATGCCCGAGTTGAGCGCCAGGGCCAGCGCGTAGCCGACCACGAAGGGGATGAGCGTGGCGCCGATCGTGAACACCAGCGTGTTGCGCAGCACCGGCCAGAAGTCGCCGCCGAGCACGTCGGCGAAGTTGGCGAGGCCGACGAAAGCGCGGCCCGGCCGGACGAGGCTCTGCTCGAAGAACCCCGTGACCAGCGCCGCCACCAGCGGGTAGGCGATGATGGCGAGGAACAGCGCGAGCCCGGGAATCATCAGCAGCCAGGCGAACTGCCCGTCGGACAGCTTCCTGGCACTCATGCCGGGCTCGCGGCGAAGGCGTGGACGGGGCCGACGTAACCCAGGCCGATGCTGATGGAGTCGGCCGTCTCGATGACCGTGCGGGCCAGCTCGGCCTCTCTGGCGGCCAGGTCCATCGCCGACAGGGGGCCCGAGATCGAGATCGCCGCCACGACCTCGCGGGCCTGGTCGCGGATCGGCGCGGCCACGCACGCGCGGCCGAACGCCAGCTCCTCGACCTCCCTGGCGTAGCCGCGGCCGAGCACCGCGGCCAGCTCCTCGTCGAGCCTGGCGTGGGTGGTGAGCGTCTGCGGCGTGAACGGCTGCATCGAGGACTCGGGCAGCAGCTCGCGGCGCTCCTGCGCGCTCAGGCCGAGCAGCAGGCACTTGCCGATGCCGGTGGCGTACAGGGGCTTGCGCTGCCCGGTCAGCACGAACGAGCGGGGCGCCAGCCTGCCCTCGAAGTTCAGCAGGTAGAACATGGAGTCGCCGCGCCTGATCGCCACGTTCACGCCGAGGCCCAGCGTGGCCGCCAGGTCCTGCGCCACCTGGCGGGCCTCGCGGTGCACCGGGTTCTGGTTGAGCGCGACCCCGCCCAGCGTGATCGGCGCGGTGCCCAGGCGGTACAGGCCGCTGAGCTCGTCACGTTCGACGAACTCCAGCGTCTCCAGCGTGGCCAGCAGTCGTGAGGCGGTCGAGGTGCCGAGCCCCGTGGCCTTGGCGACATCCGACACGCGCAGCTCGGGCCGGCCGCTCAGGAACACCCGCAGGACGGAGATCGCCCGTTCCACGCTCTGATTATTGCTCTGATCGGAAGCCACCCTGTCTCCATTGCATGTGATTTGCGGTATGTGGGATGGTTACGCACATGCTGCAAGGCAGTCAACCCCTTGCGACGGCCTGGGTGCGTTGCTTTCCGATAAAGGGCGCTCAGGCGGTTTCGAAATCCGTGCAGAGCCACTGGACGCCCCGGCGCTCGAGCCGGACGGCCAGCACGTGGTGGCGCTCGCCGCAGTGCATGAGCAGGCACATCTCCACCGCCCCCTCCTTCGGCTGCTTGACGTGGGGGCGGCCGACGAGCGGGCGGCTGCCGGTCACGATCATCCGTCCCGCCCGGACGAGTTCGGCGTAGGCGCGGTCGGTGAGGCGGTCGGCCACGGTCTCGGGAGGGCGGCGGCCGGTGAGGATCTCGGCGAGCGCCTGACCGAGGTGGCGCAGGTGCCGCTCGTCGGGGACGGAGCCCGGCGGCCCCCAGACCAGGGGGCGAGGGGCGGCGGGCGCCAGAGCGAGGGAGCCGTGGGTGGCGGGCTCGGGGGCGCGGCGCTCCCCGTCGTACGGCGGGTCGGGGACCGGGGTGAGGGTGACGTGGGGGAGTGGAACGGGACGCAGCCGGGATGGCATGAAACCTCCAACCTCATGGGTGAGAACGTCGCTATAAGGAGTTTTCGGTCCCACGCCCAGATACGTCGGCCGCCAACTTCGCGCTGCCCTGGAGGCTTTTGCGGCGATCAACGAAGAAGATCGCGCGGAGTTGGATCGGTTGGCGCCCAGCTCTCGCCGGATTCCGGCGAGCCCCTGTCGCTCGAGGGGCGCGCCGAATCCATTCCGGACGGTTGCCGGCACGCCTTCCGGCCGTGATCATTCCGGGGATCCGGTTCCCCTGCTCGGGGGGACGGTGTCCTCGTCGGGCTCCCGTCCGGGGGTGAGGATGTCGAGCCTGCGGATCAGGAAGCTGAACAGCAGGTAGTACACGGCGAAGTAGGCCAGCCCGATCAGGATGATCAGCACCAGCCCGTGCGTGTTGGACTTGGTGGCGTTGAGCAGCATGTCGATGCCGCCCGCGGAGAAGCTGAACCCCAGCCGCGTGTCCAGCGCCGCCATCAGCGCCATCGACACGCCCGTGAGCAGCGCGTGGACGACGAACAGCATCGGCGCGACGAAGATGAACGCGAACTCCACCGGCTCGGTGATCCCCGTGACGAACGCGGTCAGCGCGCCGCCGACCATGATGGAGCCCACGGCGGCCCGCTTGTGCGAGGGGGCCGCCCGCCAGATCGCCAGCGCCGCGCCCGGCACGCCGAACATGAGCACGGGGAAGAAGCCGGTCATGAAGATGCCGGCGCCGTCCTGGCCGATCGCGTAGCACTTGAGGTCGCCCGCCGCCTGCACGCCGTTCACGGTGCACTCGGGGATGACGGTCCAGACGATCGAGTTGACGAAGTGGTGCAGGCCGAGGGGGATCAGGAGCCTGTTGGCCACGCCGTAGACGCCGGCGCCGAGCGCGGAGTGGGTGGCCAGCCAGTCGCCGAAGCTGGTGAGCGCGGTGCCGATGGGCGGCCAGACGAGGCCGAAGATCACGCCCAGGGCGAGCGCGGTCACGGCGGTGACGATCGGCACGAAGCGGCGGCCGCCGAAGAAGGCGAGCCAGCTGGGGAGCCTGATCCGGTAGTAGCGCTGCCACAGCACGGCGGCGACCAGGCCGATCATGATGCCGCCGAGCACGCCCGTCGGCTGGGAGGAGGCCGCCTGGTTGATGACCGTCGAGCCGTCTTCCAGGGTGAGGGTGACCTTGGTCTTGACCGCTTCGGCGGAGGAGTCGAAGAACATCCGCCTGGTGACCTGGTCGAAGACGAGGTAGCCGACGAGGGCGGCGAGCGCGGTCGAGCCGTCGGCCTTCTTGGCGAAGCCGATGGCCACCCCGATCGCGAACAGCAGCGGCAGGTTGTCGAAGAGCGCGCCGCCCGCGGCGGCGAAGATGGCGGCCACCTTGTCGAGGAGGGCGTTGTCGGTGCGGCCGAGCAGGTCCTCCTGGCCGAACCTGAGCAGGAGGCCGGCGGCGGGCAGGACCGCGATGGGCATCATCAGCGAACGGCCGACCCGCTGCAGGACGGCGAACGCGGACGACCAGAAGGAGGTGCCGCCCTCGGCGCTCGCAGTGCTCATCCCGACTCCCCCGGCAGATGCTCACGGGGGATGCGGGATATCTACCACGCGCCGTCCTGGGGAAACGCTGTGGTGAAGCGCCAGGTCAGGGGGCGGCGGGCTTGGCGGGGACGGCGCTCTCGCCCGAGTCGACGTCCACCTCAGGCTCGCGTCCAGGCGTCATGATGTTCAGCCGCCTGATCAGGAAGCTGAACACGACGTAGTACACCGCTCCGTAGATCACCCCGACGACCAGGATCCCCGCGAGGTTGTGGGTGTTGGACTTGCTCGCGTTCAGCAGCATGTCCAGCAGCCCCGCCGAGAAGCCGAAGCCGAGCTGCCCGCCGATCAGCGTGGTCACCGCCATCGCGATCCCGGTGAGCACGGCGTGCACCACCAGCAGCACCGGCGCCACGAACAGGAAGGCGAACTCGATCGGCTCGGTGATGCCCGTGACGAAGGAGGCGAGCGCGGCCGAGAGCATGATGCCGCCGACGGCCTTCCGCTTGCCGGGAAGCGCCGCGCGCCAGATGGCCAGGGCGGCGGCGGGCAGGGCGAACATCATGATGGGGAAGAACCCGGCCATGAACTCCCCTGCGTCGGGGTCGCCGCCGAAGTAGCAGTTCCAGTCGCCCGCCAGCGCTCGCCCTCCGACCTGGCACTCCGGCACGACGTACCAGACGATCGAGTTGACGAAGTGGTGCAGGCCGAGCGGCACGAGCAGGCGGTTGAAGAAGCCGTACAGGCCCGTGCCCACGGCCCCCGCGTCGGCCAGCGCCTTGCCCGCCTCGCCTATCCACCCGCCGAGCACCGGCCAGATCCAGCCGATCAGCACGCCCAGCACCAGCGCCGCGATCGAGGTGACGATCGGGACGAAGCGGCGGCCGCCGAAGAAGGCCAGCCACGACGGCAGCTTGATGCGGTAGAAGCGCTGCCAGAGGATCGCGGTCACCAGTCCGATCAGGATGCCGCCGAGCACCTTGGTCGGGTTCTGGACGCCGTAGTTGACGACCTCGGTGATCCCCTGCTCCTTGACCTGGTGGATCATGACCGTGTCGCGGATCGCCGAGTCGAAGAACATCACCTTGCTGACGCGGTCGAAGACGAGGTAGCCCACCACGGCCGCCAGCGCGGTCGAGCCGTCCCCCTTGCGCGCGAACCCGATCGCCACCCCTACCGCGAACAGCAGCGGCAGGTTCTCCAGCAGAGCCTTGCCGGAGGCGTCGAGCACCGCGGCGACGTGCGTCATCCACGTCAGGCCCGACACGTCGGCCAGCCCGCCGGGCTCGGCGCCGTTGGAGCCGAGCATGTCGGGCTGGCCGAACCGCAGTAACAGCGCCGCGGCGGGCAGGGCCGCGATGGGCAGCATGAGCGAGCGGCCCAGACGCTGGAGCACGGCCATGAGACGGGCGAACGGCGAAGGGATCGCGGCGGAGTCGTTCACCGGTCGTTCCTCCGGGGGGTGTCGGGGGGAAGGGAACGGGGTCCTGACGTAGCATGCCGCACCCGTGCGAACCGGTCAGCCGCGGCGGGCGGGGATCTCCAGCATGGTGCGCAACTGGTACCGATCGGCCCGGTAGGTGGAGACACCGAGCTCGGCGCAGACCCCGCCGGCGAACGAGCGCCGCTGCAGCAGCAGCACCGCCCCTCCTCTGGGCAGTTTCAGCAGGTCGGCGTCGCTGGGATCGGCGAGGCCGCCGTCGATGGTCAGCTCGCCCGCGTCCATGACGATCCCGTAGCGCTGCTCCAGCAGCTGGTAGAGCGAGCGTCCCGTGAGGTCGTGATCGGCCAGGTCGGGAGCGAGCGAGACGGGGATGTGCGCCCGCTCGATCGACAGGGGCTCTCCGTCGGCGGTCCGCAGCCGCTCGATGAAGTGCACCTCCTCTCCCGGCTGGATCCCCAGCTCCTTGGCCAGGTGCGCGCTCGCGCGCACGATGCGTCTGTCGAGGTCGCGCGAGCCGGGCTCGAGGCCGCGGGCGCGCATGTCGTTGGTGAAGGAGGTGAGCTGGAGGGCCAGCTCGATCTTCGGCCTGGCGACGAAGGTGCCCTTGCCCGGCACCCTGTGCAGGCGGCCCTCGGAGACGAGGTGGTCGACCGCCTGGCGGACGGTCATCCGCGACAGCCCGAATCGCTGGCAGAGCTCGCGTTCGGACGGGATGGCCGCCCCGATGCTGAGCTCGTTGCTGTCTATGAGATCCAGCAGGATCTCGCGGAGCTGGAAGTACTTGGGCACCGGGCTGTCCGGATCGATGTGCGCCACGGATCCTCCCCTCGATCTGACCTTGAATGATGAGCTATGGTTCGTACTGGTCTAGTCCGGACTAGACCACATGCCGGAAATAGGAGTCAAGCGATGGGGACAAGATGACCACGAGAATGCGCAGCGAGATCGCCGAGCAGCCGGCCGCGCTGCGGGCCACCCTGGACTCCTTGCTCCCCAGAGTCGGCGAGGTGAAGGCGCTCGGCGAGCAGACCCGGCAGTTGCTGTTCATCGCGCGCGGTACCTCCGACAACGCCGCAGTCTACGGCCGCTACCTGGTGGAATCGCACGCGGGCCGTCTGTCGGCCCTCGCCGCGCCCTCCATCGCCACCACCTACAGGCGCAAACTCGATCTCGAAGGCGTGCTTGCCGTCGCGATCTCCCAGTCGGGCAAGACCGAGGAGATCGTGGAGACGCTGACCTGGGCCAAGGAGTGCGGCGCCAGGACCGTCGGCATCACCAACGGGGGCGAGGACAGCCCGCTCGCCCAGGCGGCCGACCTCGCGCTGGTCACGCTGGCGGGCGAGGAGAAGGCGGTCCCCGCCACCAAGACCTACACCACGCAGCTGGCGGCGCTGGCCGTCCTCGCGCTGGGGCTCGGCGCGGACGTGGACGCCGCCGACCTGCAGCGGGTGCCCGACGCCGTCGAGAAGCTGATCGCCGAGCCCGGTGACCTCGAAGCGGTCGTCGAGGGCCTGGCCGACAAGCCCGGCGTGGTCGTCTCGGGCCGCGGCCTGGCCTTCTCCACCGCGCTGGAGACCGCGCTGAAGCTCAAGGAGGCCTGCTACCTGCACGCCATGGGCCTGTCCTACGCCGACCTGCTGCACGGCCCGATCGCCGTCGTGGACGAGGACACCCCCGCGCTGCTGGTCGCGGCGGAGAACAGCCCGACGCTGGCGGGCACGGTCGCCCTGGCCGAGCGCGTGGTCGGCGCGGGTGCGGCGGCCTTCACCGTGGGCGGCGGCGCGGCTCTGGCCAAGGCGGGTACGGCGGCGCTGAACGGCCCCGACCTGCCCGAGTGGGTCGCCCCCATGGGCCTGATCGTTCCTGGGCAGCTGCTCACCGAAGCCCTCGCCAGGCGCCTGGGCATCGACCCCGACGCGCCGCGCGGCCTCAACAAGGTGACCCAGACCGACTGATCGTCCACGGTCGTTTAGCCTGGTCACAGAGACGTAACGACGAGGGAGGACAGATGGCGGCGGACGCGAACGCGATCATCGCCGGGCTCGGTGGTGTGGACAACATCATCGAGATCGAGCCGTGCATCACGCGGCTGCGCACCGAGGTGCACGACGCCTCCAAGGTCGACCAGGCGGTGCTCAAGGCCGCAGGGGCTCACGGGGTGATGGCCGCGGGCAACGTCGTTCAGGTCGTGGTGGGCCCCGAGGCCGACACGATCGCCAGCGACATCGAGGACATCATCGGCTAGAGCGCCGGCGGCGGATTCCCGCCGCCGGCGCTCTGCTGCAGGGGGGACCAATGACCAGCGTTCTCGCTCCGGTTGACGGGGCCGCGGTGGGGCTGGGCGCCGTGCCCGATCCGGTGTTCTCGGCGGGCATGGTCGGGCCCGGGACGGCGATCGACCCGGCGCGGGGGCCTGGCAACGCTGTGGCGCCGATCGACGGAAAGATCATGAAACTGCATCCGCACGCCTACGTCATCGTGGGGGACGACGGCAAGGGCGTGCTGGTGCACCTGGGGATCGACACGGTGCAGCTCAAGGGGGAGGGCTTCAGGCTGCTGGCGGCCGAGGGCGACAGGGTCAGCGCGGGCCAGCCCGTCGTGGAGTGGGATCCCGCGGTGATAGAGGCGGGCGGGCGCTCGCCCGTCTGCCCCGTGGTGGCGCTCGACGCCAGGGCGGAGTCGGTGACCGAGGTCGCCCACGGCCCCGTCCACGTGGGGGACGAGCTCTTCCGATGGGCGTAGACGACGAGCGGGGCAGGGTCCGTGCCGTGGCGCTCTTCGACCTCGACGGCACGCTGATCGACACCGAGCGGCGCAACAGGATGATCTGGCAGATGCTCCTCGACAACCACCAGCTCGACCACGACGTGGCCATCTTCATGGGGCGCAGGGGCAGGGACGTGCTCCCCGAGATCTTCCCCGACCACGACGTGGAGCAGCTGATCGCCGAGGTCTTCAGCTACGACGACCACCCGGGACTGCCCGACGTCGCACCCGTCCCAGGGGCGGCCGAGCTGGTCCGCAAGGTCGCGGCGTACGGCTCGCGCATCGGCCTGGTGACCTCCGCCCGGCGCGACTGGGCCGAGACGCGACTCGACCAGGTCGGGGTCAGGAGCCTGTTCGAGGTGCTCGTGACGGCCGAGGACGTCGAGGTCGGCAAGCCCGACCCCGCCGGCTTCCTGCTGGCCGCCGCCCGGCTGAGGGTGGATCCGGACGATTGCGTAGTCTTCGAGGACTCGGTGGCGGGGATATCCGCGGCGAAAGCGGCGGGTATGAAGTGCGTGGGAGTGGCCACCACCCACGCCGGCGAGGACCTGGCCGACGCCGATCTCGTGGTCGCTGACCTGACCGCGGTCGGCTGGCCGCCCTTTTCATGAGTCCAGGTGGTCTGGACCGGCACAGCAAGGAGGATCCCCGATGGCCGAGCGCAAGGTGACCGTCGAGGCGGAGGTCGGCCTGCACGCCCGACCCGCGGCGACGTTCGTGCAGGCGGCGGCGAAGGCCGACATCGACGTCACCGTGGCCAAGCAGGGCGGCCAGCCCGTCAACGCCAAGAGCATCCTCATGGTGATGGGGCTCGACGTGCGCCAGGGCGAGACGATCGTGATCAGGGCCGAGGGAGAGGGCGCGGAGGAGCTGCTCGACGAGCTGGCCGCGATCGCATCGGCGCCATGACCGTCGCGGGGGTGGGGGTCAGCCCGGGCATCGGGCACGGCCCCGTCTACGTGCTGACCGCCTCGGTGCCCGAACCCCCCGAGGGCGCCACCTACGTGGGCGAGGCGGACGAGGAGAAGGCGCGGGCGCACGCCGCGCTGGAGAAGGTCGCGGCCGACCTGGAGGCGCGCGGCGTCAGGGCCGGCGGCGAGGCGAAGGACGTGCTCGCCGCCCAGGCGATGATGGCCCGCGACCCCGGTCTGGCCGTGGGGGTCGACGCGCTGATCGACCGGGGCACCGCCGCGGAGAGGGCCGTCCACGACTCGTTCGGGACCTACCGCGACCTGCTGACCTCGGCGGGCGGCTACCTGGGCGAGCGGGCGGCCGACCTCGACGACATCAGGGACCGTACGGTCGCCGTGCTGACAGGCCGCCCGATGCCAGGGGTGCCAGACGTGGCGGCCGAGCCGTACGTGCTGGTGGCCAGGGACCTGGCGCCCGCCGACACGGCGCTGCTGTCCAGGGACGTCGTGGCCGCGTTCGTCACGGAGGAGGGCGGCCCGACCAGCCACACCGCGATCCTGGCGCGAGCGATGGGCGTGCCCGCGGTGGTGGCCGCCCGCGGCGCCACAGGGCTGACGCCAGGGGTCCGCGTGCTGGTGGACGGAGCCGCGGGCACGGTCACCGTCGAGCCCGGCGAGCGTGAGGTGGCCGCGGCCAGGCGGCGCTCCGAGGCCAGGGAGCAGGCGCTCAGGGCCGCGACAGGTCCTGGCGCGACCTCCGACGGGCACGCCGTCCCGCTGCTGGCCAACCTCGGCGGGCCTGGCGAGGTGAAGGCGGCGCTGGCCAACGGCGCCGAAGGCGTCGGGCTGTACCGCACGGAGTTCCTCTTCCTCGACAGGAAGCAGCCGCCCACGGGGGCCGAGCAGGAGACGGCCTACCGGGCCGTGCTGGAGGCCTTCCCCGGAGGGAAGGTCGTGGTCCGCACGCTCGACGCGGGCGCCGACAAGCCGCTGGCCTTCCTGCCGCCCCAGGGCGAGGAGCCGAACCCCGCGCTCGGCGAGCGGGGGCTGCGGATGTTCAGGGTGCATCCCGAGGTCATGGCCGAGCAGCTCGACGCGCTCGCCAGGGCGGCCGAGGGGCTGCCGGCGCAGTTGCAGGTGATGGCGCCCATGGTGGCCACGGTGGAGGAGGCGACCTGGTTCACCGAGGCGTGCAGGGCCAGAGGGCTGACCTCGGCGGGCGTGATGATCGAGGTTCCGGCGGCGGCGCTCCGGGCCGGGGATCTCGCGGCGGCCGTGGACTTCTTCTCGATCGGGACCAACGACCTCGCGCAGTACACGTTCGCGGCCGACCGCCAGGTGGGGGCGTTGAGCGCGTTGCAGGACGCGTGGCAGCCCGCCCTGCTCGACCTGATCGCCTCGGCCGTGGGCGAGCACGGCAGGCCGTGCGGGGTGTGCGGCGAGGCGGCGGCCGATCCCGTGCTGGCGTGCGTGCTGGTGGGGCTGGGCGTGTCGACGCTCTCGATGAGCGCTCCCTCGCTGCCTGCCGTACGGGCGGGGCTGGCTGGGCACACGCTGGCGCAGTGCCGCGCCGCGGCCGAGGCCGCCAGGGCGCAGAGCACGGCGGCGGGGGCGAGGGCGGCGGCCCGCGCGGCCCTTCCGCGGCTGGCGGCGCTCGGCCTGTAGCGGGCGAATGACGAGTCGGCCTCAACACCCGCACGCGGCCGATAGTTTGGACACATGGTTCGAGGCATCCGCAGCGCAGGCGTCCTGATGATCGCGACGGCCACCCTGGCGGCGTGCGGAGGCGCGTCGGGCAGCACGGGAGCCGCGGGGGCCGCCGGTTCGGTGGCTCCTCCAGCCGCCGCGTCCACCCCTCCCGCCTCCTCCGCCGCCGCGTCGCCCACGCCGGCCGGGAGCAGGCCCGACACCGTACGGCGGGCGCTGGCGGCGATGAGCGTCGAGGAGAAGGTCGGCCAGCTGTTCATGCCCGTGCTCAACGGCACCTCCGCCGACAGCGCCGCCGAGGGCAACCAGACCTCGTTCGGCGCGAGCACCCCCGCCAAGGTGATCGCCAAGTACCACCTCGGCGGCGTGATCCTCTTCCCCGGCAACATCAAGAGCGTCTCCCAGGTGGTCTCGCTGACCAACGGCATGCAGAAGGCCTCGAAGCGCGTGCCGCTCCTGATCGGCACCGACCAGGAGAACGGCCTGGTCTCCCGGATGTCCGCGCTGGTCACCGACCTGCCGGGGGCCTCGGTCGTCGGCGCCACGCGCAACACGGGCCTGGCCCGCGAAGCGGCGAAGGCCACGGGGGCCGAGCTGAAGGCGCTCGGTGTCAACCTCGACTTCGCCCCCGTGGCGGACGTCAACATCGACCCGAAGAACCCGGTCATCGGCAAGCGCGCCTTCGGCGACGACCCTTCGCGCGTCGCCCAGATGGTCGCCGCCTCCGTCAAGGGCTTCCACGACGCCGGCGTCGCCGCCACGGCCAAGCACTTCCCTGGCCACGGCGACACCAGGACCGACAGCCACACGGGGCTGCCGGTCATCAAGCACACCCGCGCCCAGTGGGCCTCGCTCGACGCGCCGCCGTTCAAGGCCGCGATCGGCGCCGACGTGGACGCGATCATGAGCGCGCACATCGTCATGCCCAAGCTCGACCCCTCGGGCGACCCCGCCACGCTGTCCAAGCCCATCCTGACCGGGCTGCTGCGCGACAAGCTCGGCTTCGACGGCGTCGTCTCCACCGACGCGCTCAACATGGAGGGCGTGCGCAAGAAGTACAACGACGGCGAGGTCGCCGTGCGCGCCGTGCTGGCGGGCGCCGACCTGCTGCTCATGCCGCCGAGCCTGCCCAAGGCCTACGGCGCGGTGCTGGCGGCGGTGAAGTCGGGCCGCATCTCGCAGCAGCGTCTCGACGAGTCGGTGACCAGGCTCCTCGAGCTCCGGCAGAAGCGCGGCTTCCTCAAGGCGGCCCCCGTCGCCTCGGCGGCCCAGGCCGCCAAGGTGCTCCGCTCGGCCGAGCACCGCAGGCTGGCGGCCAGGATCGAGCGCGCGGCCCGCTGATCCCCCTTTCAGGGGAAGATAGGCTGCACCCCATGGTCAAGGGAGTCCTGATCGACTGGGGCGGAGTGCTGACCACGAGCATGTCCGAGGCCGTCGCCACCTGGATCGAGTCCGACCGTCTCGACGGCGAGCACTACCGCACGGTCATGCGCGAGCTGCTCCGCCAGGAGAGCGCCGTCCACGCCCTCGAACGCGGCGAGATCACCGCCGTGGAGTTCGAGCGCGAGCTGGCCGCCAGGCTGCGCACCGTCGACGGCACGGCGCCCCTCGCCGACGGCCTGCTCACCCGGATGTTCCTCGGCTTCCAGCGCGTCGACGCCATGTACGACATGCTGCTCAAGGCCCGTACGGCAGGCATCAAGATCTGCCTGCTCTCCAACTCGTGGGCCAACGAGTACCCGCGCGACGGCTGGGACGAGATCTTCGACGCCGTCGTCATCTCGGGCGAGATCGGCATGCGCAAGCCCGAGCCGCGCATCTTCCAGCACGCCCTCGGCCTCATCGGGCTGACCGGTCCCGAGTGCGTCTTCATCGACGACATCGAGGTCAACATCGCCGCGGCCCGCTCGCTGGGGATCATCGGCATCCACCACATCGACCCTGACACGACCATCGCCGAGCTGGAGACGCTGCTGGGTGTCCCCCTGCGATGATGGGTCCCTTGAACGTCGTGAAAGGTTTCCGATGCGCGTATACCTGCCGAGCACCCTTCCCGCGCTGGCCCGCGCCGCGGCCGAGGGCGAGCTCGGCCCGGCCCCGCTGACCGGCTACGCGGTGACCCCCGCGCTGACCGAGTGGTACGCCTCCGGCGACACCGAGGAGCTGGAGTACGTCGCCCTCACGGAGGCGGCCCGCGCCTCGCTGCGCATGCTCGCCGCCGACAGGGCCGACGGAGTCGCCGCCGCCCCCCGGCGCGTGGTCGTGGCCGTCGAGGTGCCAGACGGCGCCCTGTCCATGGGCGCCGACCTGGAGGAGAGGGCGAGGGTACGGCTGGCGGAGTCGGTGCCCATGGCCAAGGTCGCCGCCGTCCACATCGACGACGGCGGCGCGGCCGACGACATCGAGGCCGCCATCGCCGCGCTGCCCGCCTCCGACGGCGGCGACGACGACGCCAGGTTCACCGTCGACGGCGCCGAGGCGCACGAGCTGATGTGGTACGCCACCCAGGAGATCCCCGACCTCCTCGGCTGAGCGTGAACCTCTCACTCTCCTGCAGACCGGAGAATGGACGGCATGACGCAGCACATCGTGTGGGACTGGAACGGAACCCTCTTTCACGACATCGACGCCGTGGTGGGCGCCACGAACGAGGTGTTCAAGCCCTACGGCCTGCCGGGGCTGACCGCCGACGGGTTCAGGGCCGTCTACACGCGCCCGATCTGGCTGGCCTACGAGCGCATGCTCGGGCGGGCGCTGATGGAGGGCGAGTGGGAGGAGCTCGACAGGGGCTTCCACACCAGCTACTTCCAGCTCATGGCGGCCTGCGGTCTCGCGGCCGACGCCGAGGCCTCCCTCAGGGGCTGGACGGGCACCCAGTCGCTGTGCTCGATGGCCCCGCACGACCATCTGGTCCCGACGATCACCTCCTTCGGCATCGACGGCCACTTCACCAGGGTCGACGGGCTGACCGGCACGACCGGCGGTGAGAAGGCCGAGCACATGGCCACCCACATCGCGGCGCTCAGCATCGAGCCCTCGCAGGTCCTGGTGATCGGTGACAGCGTGGACGACGGGATGGCGGCCGCCTACGTGGGCGCGAGGGCCGTGCTCTACACGGGCGGGATGACGCCGCGCGAGGCGTTGGAGGCGACGGGCTGGCCGGTCGTCGACACGCTGGCCGCAGCGCTCGACCATGCCTGACTCGACGATGCCAAATCGCCCCGCCGGCTTATGCGTCGCGCCGGCTGGCCGTACTCTGGCGGCGTACTTGCGAGGGAGGACGCCATCAACCGTCTCGTGCTCTGGAACGTCGACCTGACACTGGTCGACGTCGCGATCGTCACCAGGGACGCCTACGCCGAGGCCTTCCGGCGGGTCACGGGGCGGCCGCTGGTCAAACTGGCCCCCGCCATGGGCCGTCCCGACTCCGAGATCGTCTTCGAGACGCTCGCCGTCAACGGGATCCCCGCCGAGGACGACCACCTGCCGCGCTTCCTCGCCGCGCTGGCCGTCGCCTTCGCCGGCAGGCGCAAGCGACTGGCCAAGGAGGGACGCATGCTCCCAGGCGCCAAGGACGCGCTGAAGGCGGTGTCGAGACTCGACGGCGTCGTCCAGTCGGTGCTCACGGGCACGATCAAGGGCAACGCCGTGCACAAGCTCCAGGCGTTCGGCCTGGACAAGCACGTCGACTTCGACCTGGGCGGCTACGGTGAGGAGGTCTACCCGAAGGCGACGCTGCTGCAGGTGGCCCAGGGCAGGGCCAAGCAGCGCCACGGCACGCCTTTCACGGCGGCCAACACCGTGCTGATCGGCGACTCCACCCGCGACGTGCAGGCGGCGCGCATCGGCGGCGCGGCGATGGTGGCCGTCGCGTCGGGCCGCTCGACGGCGGCGGAGCTGCGCGAGGCGGGAGCGGACGTCGTGCTGCCCGACCTGTCGAACGCCTCGGAGGTCGTGGCCGCGGTCGCCGGCCTCACCTCTCCTGTCGACCGCAAAGCCGGCTAGCCACCGAAAAGGGCCTCGCTGTGGGGCGCTTCGCGGCGAGGCGCCGATTGTGCGGCCGTTTCTGCGCGCCTGGCGGTAGTCGTCAGCTCAGGTTCTGGAGGAAGCGGGCGGACACGGGGGCGGCGACCGCCGAGCCGGCTCCCGCGCCCTCCACGACCACCGCGAAGGCCAGGTCGCCCTGGTAGCCGATGAACCACGAGTGCGCGGGAGGTTCCTTGCCCGAGCCGTACTCCGCCGTGCCGGTCTTGCCCGCCGACCC
Organism: Nonomuraea roseola; assembly: GCF_039535395.1. Lineage (NCBI taxonomy): Bacteria > Bacillati > Actinomycetota > Actinomycetes > Streptosporangiales > Streptosporangiaceae > Nonomuraea > Nonomuraea roseola. The sequence continues at coordinate 1,385,702 of NZ_BAAAXC010000015.1, read as the reverse complement.
CGCGGGGAACCGTACGGCATGGGCCGTGCCCTCGCTGATCACCGCTGGCATGAGGTCGCGCAGCGCGCCGACCACGGATGGTTCCAGCCTGCGCGGAGCCGAGCCGCCCTTGGGAACCAGGTCGGCGGCGACGAGCCTGGGCGGGCGCCAGGTGCCGTTGCCGATGGCGGCGGCCACGGCGGCCATGCTGAGCGGGCTGGCCAGCACGCGTCCCTGTCCGATGGAGGCGGAGGCGAGGTCGGTGTCGTCCCTGGGCGCGGGGAACTCGGCCCGTACGGCGGGCACCCCCGGCATGATCGGGGCGCCGAAGCCGAAGCTGGCCGCGACCTCGCCGAGCCGTCCGCCCTTCAGCGACGACACCGCCATCGCGCCGAAGGTGGTGTTGCACGAGTGGGCGAAGGCGTCCCTGAAGGGCAGCGTGCCGAACTCGCGGAAGCCGGCGTTGTGGAAGGGGAAGCCGCCGATGTTCTGCTCGGCCGGGCACTGCACGGTCTTGTCGGGTTGGAGGCCGTCGGCGACCAGGGCGGAGGCGGTGACGACCTTGAAGGTCGAGCCGGGCGGATACTTCCCCAGCAGGGCGCGGTTGAAGCCGCCAGGCTTGTTGACCACGGCCAGGATCTCGCCGGTCGAGGGGCGCATCGCCACCAGAGAGGCGGGCTTGGAGATGTCCTCCAGCGCGTCGGCCCCGGCCCTGTGGACGCGCAGATCGATGCTGGTCTGGAGCGGCTTGCCCTTGGTCGCGCCCTTCTCGGCCACGGTCTCGACGAACGTGTCGCCCTTGTAGAGGTTGAGCTTGGTGGAGGAGCTGCCGGTGACACGGTCCTTGTAGGTCTCCTTCAGCCCTTCGACGAGCTGCTGGACCGAGCCCGGGGCGTCGGAGCCGTCGATGCGGGTGCCGTCGGCCGCGGTGATGGGGGCGGTCTCGGGCTCGGAGGTGACGACCTTGAAGGCGGCCTTGTGGCCGAGCTTCGGATGGATGGCCGTCGTCGACCAGGCGACCTTCCACGTGCCGTCCCATTCGCCGACCGCGAGGCGCCCCTCGTAGGTCCAGTCGACGGCGCCGCGCAACCGGGCGGTGAAGGGGACGATCCTGCCCTCCTCGTTCTCCTGCCGGGGCTCGCCTGCCTCGAAGGTGGCGGCGGTGAGGCGGAGCTCCTTGGCGAAGCGCTGGTAGGCGGCGGCGAAGTCGGCGGGAGCTTCGTTGACGAGCCCCTTCATCGCCGCGTAGTCCTGACGGGACCAGGCCGACAGGAACGCCTCGGCGGTCGCCTCCGGCGAACCCGCGGTGCGCGTCACCCAGATCACGCCGCCCGCGACGAGGGCAGGCACCAGGAGCCCCGCGGTGACCAGCGGCCACTTTCTCCTGCGCCTGCGCTCCGGCCTGAGGGTGCTGAGTTCGTGCATGCGGCGAGCAGACCAGACATGCCGCGATGCTGTCCAATACGGATATCGGATCCCATTCGATATGGAACCGGATATAGTTCCTGGTCATGGACCTGGTCCGGCACCTCTACTACTTCACGGTGGTGGCCGAAGAAAGGCACTTCGGCAACGCGGCCATCCGCCTCGGCATGGCCCAGCCTCCGCTCAGCCAGCGCATCAAACGCCTGGAGGAGGAGCTGGGCGCCAGGCTCTTCGACCGCTCCGCCAGGCAGGTGCGGCTCACCGAGGCGGGCAGGCTGCTGCTGCCCGAGGCGCGCGAGGTCGTGGCCCGCGTCGAAAGACTTCGCGAGCTCGTACGGCACGGCGAGGCCCGCACCCTCAAGGTGGCGCTGCCTCCCGACCTCGGTGCCACGGCCATCGCCGCCCTCGTGGCCCGCTTCAGGGAGGAGAGCCAGGGGCTCAGGCTGGCCCCGGCCGAGATGTGGACGGCCGACCAGGTGGGCGCCCTCAGCGAGGGCCTGATCGACGTCGGCGTGGTCCGCCACCCCGTCACCGCTCCCGGCCTGCGCTTCGGCCAGGTGCTCGTGCAGACCCCCGGCGTGCTCCTCGCCGAGACCGACCCGCTGACCGAGGGCTCCAGCGTGCACCTGCAGGACCTGGCGGGGCGTGAGCTGCTGCTGTTCCCGCAGGAGGGCGAGCCGGGCGCGCACGCCGAGACGCTGTCGGACTGCCGCAGGAACGGCTTCGTTCCCGCCGAGGTGCATCATGGGATCGGGCTCGGGCTGGTGCTCGCGGGTTCGGCCGTCGCGTTCGGCGCCGAGGTGTCGCTTCCCGGCGTGGTCTGGCGTCCGCTGCTCGGCTCGCCGCTGGCCTGGCGCGTGTCGACGGCGTGGCGGGTCGAGACGCCGGAGGTGGCGGCTTTCGCGGCGACAGCCGTACGAACGTTGAAGGAGAGTGCCGGGATGACCGAGGAGGGCGCCGCGCCCGTGCGGCAGGTCAGGCGGCGTCCGGCGATGGGCTTCCTGGCATGAACCTCGAGGAGGTCTTCAGGCGGGCCGGGGTGGTGGGCTCGCTGCACGCCGTCGATCTCGACAGCGGAGCGGAGGTGTCGCACCTGGCCGACGAGCCGGTGCCGACGGCGTCGGTGTTCAAGCTGCCCCTGCTGGCGGCCTTCGCCAGGCAGGCCGACGCGGGCGTGCTCGATCCTCGCGAGCGCGTGACCGTCAGGGAGCGGCTCCCCGGTGACCTGGGCATGGGCGCGATGCTGGACGACGTCACGATGTCGCTGCGCGACCTGGCGTACCTGATGATCGCGGTGAGCGACAACGCCTCGGCCGACGTCCTCGCGGGCAGGGTCGGCCTGGAGCGGGTCAACGCGATGCTCGACGGGTTCGGCCTGTCCGCGACGAGGGTGGTCCACAACTGCGCGGGACTGCTCGCCACGGTCAGGGAGGACTCGGGCGACGAGTGGCCCGTGGTCGATCCCGAGATCCTGGCGAAGCTGCGGGCGCTCGACCCGGCGCAGAGCAACAGGAGCACGCCACGCGAGACGACCGCGCTGCTCGGTCTCATCTGGCGCGATGAGGCGGCCTCGCCCGAGCAGTGCGCGTGGATGCGCCGGCTGCTCGGCCTGCAGGTGTGGCCGCACCGGCTGTCGTCGGGCTTCCCCTACGACGACGTCGCGGTCAGCGGCAAGACCGGCACGCTGCCCACGCTGCGCGCCGAGGCGGGCGTGGTGGAGTACCCCGACGGCGGGCGTTACGCGGTGGCGGTCTTCACTCGCGCCTTCAGCCCGGCGCTCAACCAGCCGCGCGCCGACGCGGTGATCGGGACCGCCGCCCGTATGGCTGTGGACCACCTACGCGGGTAGGGGGTTGTGTGGGCGGCGATGATGACTTTCCGTTCGGGCGGCGACAGGATGGGACACATGGTTGCTGAAGGTGAACTGCTGTGGGAGCCGACCCCTTCCGTGGTGGCGAACGCCAAGATCACCCGCTATCTCGCGAGCGTGGGGCGTGCCGACTACCAGGACGCGTGGCAGTGGTCCGTCGAGGACCCCGCGGCGTTCTGGACGTCTGTGTGGGACTACTTCGGCGTGGTCGGTGAGCGTGGTGACGGGCCCGTCATGACTGGGACGATGCCCGGCGTCGAATGGTTCACAGGCAGTTCACTGAATTACGCGGAGAACGCGCTGCGCCGCGCCGACGGCCCCGCGGTGATCTTCCACTCGGAGGAGGGACCGCGCCGCGTCATCACCATGCGCGAGCTCCGCGCCGAGGTCGCGCGGGTCAGGACAGGCCTGGTCAAGCTGGGGGTTCGCAGGGGCGACAGGGTGGCGGGCTACCTGCCGAACATCCCCGAGGCGCTCATCGCCTTCCTCGCGACCGCCTCGCTGGGCGCGATCTGGTCGGCCGGTTCTCCCGATTTCGGAGTGCCCAGCATCGTGGACCGTTTCACGCAGATCGAGCCGAAGGTGCTGATCGCGGTGGACGGCTACCGCTACGGCGGCAAGAGCTTCGACAGGTCGGAGGCCGTGCGCGACATCGCAGCCGCGCTGCCCTCGCTGCGCGCCACGGTGTGGATCCCCTACCTCGTCGCAGCCGAGGAGGGACTGCCGCCCCAGCAGGCCGAACCGGCCTCCACGCACGCCGCGGCGCTGCCTCACGGCGAGGTGATCGGCTGGGAGGGGCTGCGCGCGGAGGAGGGGCCGCTGGAGTTCGAGCGGGTGCCCTTCGGCCATCCGCTGTGGATCCTCTACTCCAGCGGGACCACAGGACTGCCCAAGCCGATCGTCCACGGCCACGGCGGCGTGGTGCTCGAACACCTCAAGTCGCTCTCCTTCCACCAGGACCTGGGCGAGGGGGATGTGTTCTTCTGGTACACCACCACGGGGTGGATGATGTGGAACTACCTCGTCGGCGGGCTGCTGGTGGGCTCCACGGTCGTGCTCTACGACGGGGCGCCCGCGGACCTGTGGAGCATCGCGGCGGACGAGGGCGTGACGTACTTCGGGACGGGCGCGCCGTACATCGTCTCGTGCATGAAGGCGGGCGCGCGGCCCACGGGGCTGTCCTCGCTGAAGGGGGTCGGGTCGACGGGCTCGCCGCTGCCGCCTGAGGGGTTCGCGTGGCTGGCCGAGGCGCTGCCGGGGGTGCCCGTCGGGTCGTTCTCCGGCGGGACCGACGTGTGCACGGGCTTCGTCGGCGCCACGCCGCTGCACCCGATCCGCGCCGGGGTCATCCCGTGCAGGTCGCTCGGCGCGCGGGTGGAGGCCTTCGACCCCTCGGGCAAGCCGGTGATCGGAGAGGTCGGTGAGCTGGTGCTGACCCGGCCGATGCCGTCCATGCCGGTGATGTTCTGGAACGACCCCTCCGGCGACCGGTACCGCGACAGCTACTTCGACGTGTACCAGGGGGTGTGGCGGCACGGCGACTGGATCAAGATCTCCGAGGACGGCAGCTGCGTGATCTACGGCCGCTCCGACTCGACGCTGAACCGCGGCGGGGTGCGGATGGGCACCAGCGAGTTCTACCGGGTCGTGGAGCGCTTTCCCGAGATCGCCGACAGCCTGGTGATCGACACGGGCCAGCTCGGGCAGGAGGGGCGGCTGCTGCTGTACGTCACGCTCGTGGATGGGGAGGTCACCCCTGAGCTGGAGGGACGGCTGAAGGCGGCGCTGAGGGAGGAGCTGTCGCCCAGGCACGTGCCGAACGAGATCATCGCGGTGCCGGGGATCCCTCGGACGTTGTCGGGCAAGAAGCTGGAGGTGCCGGTGCGGAAGATCCTGCTCGGCACACCTGTCGAGCAGGCGGCCAACCGGGACGCGATGGCCAACCCTGAGGTCCTCGACCACTTCCGGCCCTAGCCCCTCCGCGAAGGCCACCGGCGAGTCTCCTCCAAGAGACGCCGACGAGCGTTTTCGGAGGAGGTTTCCGCGGGTGGTCGGCGCTTTCAGAGGAGGGTGTGGTGGCCGCCCTCCGGGCGACGCCGGCATTCTTCGGAGACGCCGCGGAGGGTCCTCCGACGGCGACCGTGGGCCGGTGGCGGACGTTCTTGGGGAGGGCGGCGTGGGCCGCCCTCCGCACGATGCCGTGGGGTGGGTGACCTTCGGGGTCAGGTCGTGGGGGTGATGAAGAGGGGGAGACAGGCGTCGAGGTTGCGGATCTCGATGTCGGCCGCGGGGGAGAAGTCGGTGCGCTCCAGTCGGAAGCGGCGCTCTGTCGCCCGCCTGCCCATACGGTTGCGGATCTCGATGCCGTCCTCCCGGTAGCCCAGCTTCCGCGTCACCCCCAGCGAAGCGGGGTTGTCCTCGAACGCCGACGTGACCGCGTGCTCGGCGCCGAGGCCCTCGAAGGCGAAGTGGAGCACCGCCCTGCGCATCTCCGTGCCGATGCCCCTGCCCTGGAAGCGCCTGCCGATCCACGACCCGGTGCCCACCCCACGGGTGACGCCGAAGTCCTTGGCCGAGACGCCCTGGACGCCGACCACCTCACCGTCGAGCAGCACCACGAACTCCGCCGCCCACGACTCCGGAGTCCACTCGCCCCACTGGCGGAAGTGGTAACGGATCGCGCGGCGGGCGCGCTCGGCGGGCGGCACGTCCGACCACGGGAAGAGGAACGGCATGAAGCCCTCCTCGTGGATGCCCTCGGCGGCCCTGTCTCCCAGCTCGTCGAGCTGCTCGAGACTCGGCAGGCGCAGCTCCAGGCGTGGCGTGTGGATCGACAGGTCGAAGAGCGGCAAATGGCGCATGCCGTCCATTGTTTCTGTTCGGCGTCGCCGCCCGCGACGCGTTTTTCACACCCCCTGCGGCAGCCGGAACAGCCGTCCTGGGTCGTAGGCGGCCTTCACCGCCGACAGCCTGGCCGCGTTGGCGCCGTAGTAGGCCTGACGCCACCGCGCGATGTCGGGGTCGATGTAGTTCACGTACGCGTGCTCCCCGAGATGCGGCTCCATCGCCCCGCGCACGCCCCTGAGCCAGCCCCTGTCGCCCCCGTCGGCGTAGTACTGCACGCTGAACAGCGCCTGCCGGTGCGGGAAGGCGGTGGCGTCGGGCCGTACGCGGCTGATCGCCCCGCCCATCGCGTCGAGCAGGACCGCGTGGCCACCCGGACGGGCGACCCTGGCCACCAGCTCCTTGACCGCCGCGCCCGACATCTTCGCGTAGCCGAGATGCGAGGAGGCGACGAAGGCCTCGCGCGGCATCCTGCGGCACTGCGCCACCGTCCTGCCCGAGCAGCCCGCCATGATCATCATGGCGGCGCGGTGTGAGCGCTCCGCCGTGTATCTCGACGACGGGGCGCCCGCGGCCTTCACCAGCGCGTCGAGCAGCTTGGCGCAGGCCGTCCTGCCGCCCAGGTAGAGGCCGCCCACCTGCACGTCGAGGCCGCCCGCGCTGCGCGTGAGGTGGAGGTTGGCCCACAGGGCGTCGGGCGCGGACGGCGCCCACGCCTGCCACGCCCTCACCACCGAAGTGGCCCTGGACCACGGCCAGTGCAGGAAGAAGACCGTGACGTCCCTGGCCGGATGGGTGCGGAAGGTGAAGGAGAGCGCGACGCCGAAGTTGCCGCCGCCCCCGCCCCTGCAGGCCCAGAACAGGTCGCTGTGGTTGGACGCGTCGCAGGTCAGCACCCGCCCGTCGGCGGTGACGATGCGCACGGACTCCAGGGCGTCGCAGGTCAGGCCGTACTTCCTGGAGACCACGCCGAGCCCGCCGCCGAGGGTGAGGCCGGCGATCCCGACCGTGGGGCAGGTGCCGGCGGGGATGCTCACGCCGTTGGCGATCAGCTTGTCGTAGACGTCGATCAGCTTGGCGCCCGCGCCGACGGTGGCCCTGCCCGCACGGTAGGTCACGGTGTTCATCCGCGACACGTCGACGACCAGGCCCGAGCCCGTGGACCAGCCGGCGTAGGAGTGTCCGCCCGAGCGGGAGGTCACGGGGACGCGCTCGCCGCGGGCGAAGGCCAGGCACTCCGCCACGTCCTGCGGGGTGGCGCAGTAGGCGACGCCGCGTGGCCTGATCGAGTCGAAGGTCGGGTTGTAGAGACGGCGGGCGGCGTCGTACCCGGCCTGGCCCGGCCGTACGAGCGTGCCGTCGAGACCTCGGCCGAGCGCCGCCCAGTCGGGAGCCGTCGCTCCGCCGAACCCGCTCAGGGCGGCGGTGAGCAGGAAGCTGCGGCGGTCCATGGTGACTCCCTCACATCGTGAAACCGAAGGGTGAGACGCGTGACGGGACCGCCTGGTTGGTCACATTCCGGTCACCCGCTCGACGCCAGGCGCAGCGCGAGCGCCGGGCACATCTCGACCGCGCGGCGCGCGTCCCTCGCCATCCAGGCGGGCACCTCGCGAAAGGACGGGTAGCCGTGCTCGTCCAGGTCCACGAACTCGGGCAGCAGGTGCGCGCACAGACCGTGGCCCTGGCAGCGGGTCCAGTCGACGTCGAGCTGGTAGCGCGGCTCCTCCTGCGGCTCGGGCAGGGGAAGGGCGCCCCTGATCGGACGCCCGCACGAGCCGCGCCGCTCGTGGACGGCCAGGTCGCCGGCGAAGGCGTCCAGGGCCGACAGCACGAACCTCGCCGTCCCGTCGGGGTGGAAGCAGGCGCCCCTGCGTTCCACGGACCGTACGGCCCGCCGTACGTCATCGGCGTTGCCCGAGCCCTCGGTCAGCGCGCACAGCGTCCTGGCCACCTCGGGAAGTCCGAGACGGCAGGGGCCGCACTGCCCTGAGGACTGCGCGGCGAGGTAGGCGGCGACCCTGGCGACCTCGCCGAGAGGGCAGGTCGTCGAGGGGAGGGGCACCACGATCCCCGCTCCGAGGACGCCTCCGGCCAGCCGCATCCCCTCGCGGGAGACGACGGCCGTCGCCGCGGCCTCCGCGCCCAGCCAGGCCCCGTGGTAGCCGCCGACCAGCACGCCTTCGCCGGGCTCGAGCCCGCACTCCTCCAGCACGGTGGCCAGCGGCACGCCCGCCATCACCTCCACCACGGCCTCGCCGCCCACGGTGAGCAGGACGGTGCCGGGCTCGCGGGCGGTGCCCACCTCGGCGTAGCCCATGGGGCCCAGCTCGGCGAGGACGGCCAGCTGGGCGAAGGTCTCGGCGTTCGACAGCAGTGTGGGCAGCCCGCCGACGCCCTCCTCAGCCGCCCTGCGCCTGCGTCCTGCGGGGACGGCCTCGAGGCCGTTCACCCCTCGCACGAGCGCGCCGCCCTCGCCGGTGATGAAGCGCTCGGGCAGGCCGACGACCCGCATCCGCCCGCCGTACCGTTCGGCGGCTCCCGAGACGGTCGCGGCGCGGCGCTCCTCCAGCGCGGCGGCCATGGAGGCCTGCGAGACCTCCCCTTCGGCGGTCGCGACGATCACCTCGCGGGCCCGCAGCGCCTCGGCGGCCAGCAGCGCGCCGTCCAGCACGAGATGAGGGGTGCGGACCAGCAGCATCTCGTCCTTGGCGCTGGCCGGCTCGCCCTCCACGGCGTTGACCAGCACCACCCGCTCTCCGGGGGCCACCGCCCTCAGCTTGCGCGCGAACGGGAAGGCGGCCCCTCCGCGGCCTCGCAGATCCACCTCCTCGGCCAGTTCGATCAGCTCGTCCAGCTCCCTGCGCGCGGGCTCGCCGTGCAGCGCCCTGTGGGCCGGCAGGTCGAGGCGCCTGCAGTGGTCGAGCCCGGCCGTGAGCCTGGCGGGCGCGAGCCGCAGGACGCGCGGCACCCGATGCGGAATCATCCCGCCCTCCTTCTGCGCAGGTCGTCGAGGCTGACCAGCTCTCCGATCACCACGGGCTCCTCCACGACCTCCGGAACGGCAGGCGGCCTGCGAAGCGTCGCGACCGCCCTGACCAGCAACGCCGACAGCACCGCCGCCAGGCAGACGACGTAGGACCAGGCCACCCACCCCGCGGGCGGCCTGCCCGCGGTCAGGCCGTGCAGGATGGCGACGGGCCAGGCCAGGTAGGCGGCGCCGTGCATCACCCGCCACAGCCACGGCTTGCTGGTGTGGGCGAACCAGCCGCGCGTCACCCCCGTCACCGCCGCGAGCGCGAACAGGGCGAGCGCCGTCAGGCCGGTCAGCGACGACGACCTCAGCGCGGCGTGCGCGAGGAGGAAGCCGATTCCCGCCGCGGCCGCGGCCCTGTGCAGGAGCTGGCAGCGGACCCTGTTCGGGACGGACAGGAAGACCCGCTCGGTGGTGACCAGCCCGAAAGCGACCGTGAGAGTCAGCGTGACCAGGGCGAACACGCCGACGTAGAAGTCCAGGAAGGCCAGACCGTCGTTCATCAGACGCAGCCCGCGCTCGGTGCGGGCCAGCGCGACGGCCGACAGGATCAGCGCCGTCACCGACGCGGTGGCCCCCAGGCGTAGCTGCCTGGCGTCGAGGCCCGCGTGGCGCGGCTGCTTTCTGTGGAGCATCGTTTCCCTCCCGAGTTCTGCTGGGTGAGGTGTGCTGCTCGGGAAGGGGTGAGCTCAGCAGCGGCGGCCGCGGTTGATGCAGCCGACGACGAAGGACATCAGCCTGTCGGGCATGACGTTGGCGAAGTCCGCGTGGTCGGTCACCGGGTTGTGCAGCTGCTCGGGGAAGGCGTCGAGGGCGTAGGAGGGGCCCTGGGGGACGCTGTAGGTGAGGATCATCCGCAGCTGCGGGATCGCCCTGGTGCCCTGCGGGCAGCCGCCGCCCTGGCCGGGGAAGACCACGTGCGTGCGGTGGTTGGCGCTGTCGGTGTTCTGGCCGTCCCAGCAGCTGGGGAAGTCCAGGACCCTGACCACGAGGCTGCCTCGCGGGCACAGCGGGTACTTCGTGGTGACGCGGTTGGTGAAGCCGGTGCACGTCCACGCGGCGCGGGCGTTGGCGCCTCCGTTGGTCGCCGCCTTGGCGTCACCGGTGATCATCCTGAGGAAGCGGGGCATCTCGCTCACCCTGCCCGCCGCGTTGCCGCGGAACTGCATGACCGCCTGGCGGGGACGCAGCACCTGGCCGACGTTGCCGTCGGGGTCGCCGAGGTTGGCGTCGACCTTCCTGTTCCTCAGCACGGGCCAGAAGTAGGTGGACCTGTCGGAGAGCCTGCACGTGGTGCCCGCCGCGGCCAGCGACTGGTCGGTGGAGAAGGCGTCGGTGGACAGGTTGCCCACGTAGTCGTGCAGGTGGTGGGCGCCGTTGGAGACGCCTGGGGCGACGATGAAGTTGTCGGGGTTGTTGTGGCGGTTGCCGTTGGTGCCGCACTGGGAGACGAACGTGCCCCTCGACCCGGACCTGAGGCCGGCCAGGAGGTTGCCGCCGGGCTGGACGGTGCGGATGTCGACGAAGTCGGTGACGAACGGGCCGAGGTCGGCGCAGTCGTCGTCCTGCGTGGCGGACGGGCTGGGCGAGGGGCTGGGCGACCTGGTGGGGCGGGCCCTCCTGCCGTCGCCCTGCTGCCCTGACCCGGTCGGCTCCGCCTCAGGCCGCCCCGGATCCTGCGGGTCGCCGGGGTTCTGACGGTCGCCCGGGTTCTGCGGGTCGCCTGGGTTCTGACGGTCATCCGGGTTCTGAGGATTGCCGGGGTTCTGGGGGCTGCGGGCCTCGCCGGGCTCCTGCGAGGCGCGGGGATCCCTGGGGACGCCCTGGTTCTCAGGCGTGCCGGGATCCTGCGAAGCGCGAGGGTCGCGCGGAGCGCCGCTGTTCCGGGCGCCGGTTCCACGCGGGTCGGCCGGGTCCTGGGTGTCGGCGGTGCTCTGCGGATCGTCCCCGGGGTCGCTCGGCGGGGCGAGCGCCCCGCCGCCCTGGGGCGGCTGGCCCTGGCCGCTTCGGGACGGCTGGTCCTGGGAGTCCTGGGGCGGCTGGTCCTGGTCGCTCTGAGGCGGCCGGTCCTGGGCTCGTTGTTCGGTGTGTCCCGCCGGGTCGCAGTGGTCGGCGAAGGCGGGAGCGGCGCTGATGACGGCCGCGGACACCATGCCACCGGCCACCATGGCCAGGGCCGACATGGCCGCGGCCAACCGTCTGGATGTGATCACTGGTTGTCTCTCCTCGAATCGGCCGCAAGGGCGGCGGGGGCGGGGGAGGGCGTCGGAGGCTCGGGCAGCGCGTCGTAGTCGACCAGCCCCGTGCTCTCCAGAAGCGTCATGTGCTTGAGCACGAACGCGTTGGACTTCTGGGCGAACCTCCTGATCTCGTCGTTGCGGGTGCCCGCCCTGACCAGGGCGATCACGCTGAAGACCTTGCCGTGGGCGGCCCTCAGCAGGTTGGCGAAGTCCCTGTCGTAGGCGGCGCCGCTCTTGGTCGACAGCTGGGCCATCCAGCGCTGCTGGTCGGCCGAGGGCTGGCTGGGCAGGACCACGCCGAGGCGGGAGGCGACCGCGATCACCTCCTTGTCGAGCTTCAGGTGGTCCTCCACGAGGTGACGACCGACATCCTTGACGCGACGGCTGAGCGCGCGCTGCTGGGCCTGCTGGCCGGTGGGGATCTCCCAGAGGCCGGCCTGTCGTACCTTGATCAGAAGGTCCTGGTCGGAGGTGGTCGGGGCGGCGGTTGACGTCGCGGCGGGCGGTCCGGGCAGGACCAGCAGCACCGTGACCGCGGCCGCCACGAGGAAGCCGCCGAGCAGGAGCACCTCTCCGGTTAGAAGCCTGCGCATGGTCGGAGGTACGCGGCCCTGAGGGACGAGGTTCATCGCAAGTGTCGAGATAGTCAGAAATGACTGGAGTTATCGGAGTGACTACCGAGCCGATAACGAAGGTGTAAAGATGTGCCCCGTGCTAGGTCACCTCGACGACATGGAGCACCGAATACAGGCGCTCTATGAGCAGTTCGGCGGGCCTTTGCTCCGCCACGTGCGCAAGACCACAGGAAACGATCTGCAGTGGGCCGAGGACGTCGTACAGGAGACGATGGTCAGGGCCTGGCGTCACTCCGACAGACTGCAGTGGGAGCCTGGCCTTGTCTGGGCGTGGCTGCTCACTGTGGCCCGCCGCATCGTGATCGACGGCCGACGCCGAAGGAGCGCCCGGCCGCGTGAGGTCGAGCCGCCAGAGGCGGACACCGTTCCCGTTCCCGACGGCTGCGATCGGGCGTTGTCGGCGATCGTCGTCGCCGACGCCCTTCGGAGCCTGTCGCAGGAACACCGCGAAGTCATCGAGCAGACTTATCTCAGGGACCGTACGATTAGTGAGGCGGCGGAGATTCTGGGGATCCCGCCGGGCACGGTCAAGTCCAGGCTCTATTACGGGATCAGGGCTCTGCGTGGGTTGCTGCGGGACAAGGGGGTTGCCGGCTGATGCATCCTGAGGTGGCTGCCTACGTGCTCGGAGTTCTCGACGACGCCGACCTCCAGGCGTTCGAACGCCACCTCGACTCATGCGAGCGGTGCCAGAAGGAGCTCAAGGAGCTCCAGGACGTGCCGGATCTGCTCGACGACCTCAAACTCCAGACCTCGGCGTCAGAGGACGACGACCCCCCGATCTCCATGTCACGTTGACGTCCGTGTACTTTTCGGGTGATATCGGGTACGTCCGGTCAACGAGGACCGGGCTATTGGGGGAGGTGCCCGGTGGTGGGGACAGGAGCCATGCCTCCTGACCGACGTTTCGGCGAGGAGGGCGCCCGCCTTTCCTACGGCGGTTATCTCCGCCTGCCGGAACTGCTCGCCCAGCAGGAGCCCGAGTCGTCGGCCCCTGACGAGTTGCTGTTCATCACCGTCCACCAGGTGTACGAGCTGTGGTTCAAGCTGCTGCTCCACGAACTGGAGAGCGCCCGAGAGGCGATGTCGGCCGGTGAGCTGTGGAAGGCCAGGCACCTGTTCAAGCGCGTCCACGCGGTCGAACGCGTGCTCGTCGAGCAGGTGGACGTACTGGAGACGATGACGCCCCAGGACTTCCTGGAGTTCCGCGCGCAGCTCGCGCCCGCCAGCGGCTTCCAGTCGGTGCAGTTCCGCGAGCTGGAGTTCCTGTCGGGAGCCAAGGATCCCCGCTACCTCCAGCGGGTGCGCAACGCCGGCGAGGACGAACTCGCCAGGTTGCGCAGGCGGCTGGAGGAGCCCACATTGTGGGATGCTTATCTCACCGCCCTCTCCCAGCGCGGCCTGCCGATCTCCGACGAGGAGATCATGGGCTCGCTGCTGGCCGTGGCGAGGGACCGCGGGGCGCACGACGACCTGTGGCAACTGGCCGAAGATCTGCTGACCCATGACGAGACGTGCGCCATGTGGCGCATGCGCCACGTCCAGATGGTCGAGCGGCAGATCGGTACCAAGTCGGGCACCGGCGGCTCGACCGGCGCGCCGTACCTCAGGGAACGCACGCGCCTGCACTACTTCCCCCTGCTGTGGGAACTAAGAGGCTGGCTGTGACCAGCATCCAATATGGCAAACCCTCACAAAGGAGTGAGAGCGACATGCCGCTCGACGAGGCCAAGGACGAGTTGCTCCAGAACGCGGCGCAGATATGCGCGGCGGGCGGCGACCACGCGAGCCCCGAGGAGGCTCTGGCCTATCTGCGCGTCTACTACCGGCACGTCGCGGCCGAGGACCTTCTCGACCGCGACCCCGTGGACGTGTACGGCCCCGCGATGTCGCACCGGCAACTGGCCGAGACGCGCCCACAGGGCAGGGCGGTGGTGAGGGCCTACACGCCCACCGCCGAGGAGAACGGCTGGGACCCCGGCCACTCCGTCGTGGAGGTGGTCACCGACGACATGCCCTTCCTCGTCGACTCGGTGACGATGGAGCTCGACAGGCACGACATCGGCATCCACCTGATCGTCCACCCGCAGATGCGGGTGCGCCGCGACATGACGGGCAGGATGCTCGGCCGTGGCCAGGAGGACGTCACGGGCCAGATGCTGGTCGAGTCGTGGATGCACATCGAGATCGACAGGCAGGCCGATCCCGAGGTGCTCAGGTCGGTCGAGGCCGACCTGCAGCGCGTGCTGTCCGACGTGCGGCATGCCGTCGAGGACTTCGCCAAGATGCGGGCGCTTGCCGTACAGACCGCAGAGGATCTGACGATGAACCCGCCGCCGCTGGAGCCCGCGGAGGTCGAGGACAGCCTCGACCTGCTGCGCTGGCTGGCCGACGGGCACTTCACCTTCCTCGGGTACAGGGAGTACCGCCTGGAGGACAGCGACCAGGGCGAGGTGCTGCGCGCGGTTCCGGGGGCGGCACTCGGCATCCTGCGCGCCGACAAGCCGGGCTCGGCGAGCTTCTCCGCGCTGCCGCCCGAGGTGCGGGCCAAGGCCAGGGAGAAGCAGCTCCTGATCATCACCAAGGCCAACTCGCGCGCGACCGTGCACAGGCCGGCCTACCTCGACTACGTCGGGGTGAAGCTGTTCTCGCCCGAGGGCGAGGTGATCGGGGAGCGGCGCTTCCTCGGCCTGTTCACCCACGTGGCCTACAACGAGTCGATCTCCAGGATCCCCGTGGTGCGGCGCAAGCTCGCCGAGGTGCTCGACCAGGCGGGGCTGAGCGCCGAGAGCCACGACGGCAAGGACCTCATCGAGATCCTCGAGACCTACCCGCGCGGCGAGCTGTTCCAGACCCCCGTGGACGAACTGGTGCCGATCGCCCTCGGCGTGCTGCGGCTGCGCGAGCGCAAGAAGGTCAAGCTGTTCCTGCGGCGCGACGACTACGGCCGCTACATCTCCTGCCTGGTCTACCTGCCGCGCGACCGCTACACCACCAAGGTCAGGCTGAAGATGCAGGACATCCTGCTCAAGGCCCTCGGCGGCTCCTCCCTCGACTACAGCGCCATGATCGGCGAGTCCACGCTGGCCAGGCTGCACGTGGTCGTGCGTGGCGAGCGCGGCAAGCCGCTGCCCCAGCACGGCGTCGACGTCGACGAACTGGAGGCCCGCCTCGCCGCGATCACCAGGTCGTGGGAGGACGACCTGGCCACCGCGATCGGCGAGATGGCGACCGAGGAGGAGGCCCCGGCGCTCGTCAGGCGCTACCAGGCGGCCTTCCCCGAGGGGTACAAGGCCGACTTCCCGCCCAAGATGGCCGTGGTCGACCTGCGCCGCCTGGAGGAGCTGGTCGGCAAGGGCGACGACGAGATCGGCATCAACCTCTACGAGCCGTACGACGCCGCCGAGGGCGAGCGGCGGCTGAAGATCTACAAGCTCGACTCGCCGATCTCGCTGTCGCACGTGCTGCCGCTCATCCAGCGGCTCGGCGTCGAGGTCGTGGACGAGCGCCCCTACGAGATCGACCGTGACAACGACCCCGCCACCAAGAACGCCTGGATCTACGACTTCGGGCTGCGCTACACGCCGTCGGACGAGGTCGACCGCAACGACTTCAAGAGGCTCTTCCAGGAGGCGCTCGCGGCGCTCTGGACCGGCCAGGTGCAGGCCGACAACTTCAACGCGCTGGTCCTGTCCGCCGGGCTGACCTGGGAGCAGGCGGAGATCCTGCGGGTCTACGCCAAGTACCTGCGCCAGGCCGGCAGTACCTTCAGCCAGCGCTACATGGAGCGGGTGCTGCTCGGCAACGTACGGCTGTCGCGGCTGCTGGTGCGGCTGTTCGAGGCCAGGCTCGACCCCAAGCGCTCCGACGAGGTGCGCGCCGACCTGAGCGAGGCGCTGCACGAGGAGATCCTCGGCGCGCTCGACGAGGTCGCCTCGCTCGACGAGGACCGGATCCTGCGGGCCTACCTGGAGATGATCCAGGCGACGCTGCGGACGAACTACTACCAGCTCGACGCGGACGGGCGGCGCAAGCCGTACATCTCGCTGAAGGTCGACCCGCAGGCGATCAGCGTGCTGCCGCTGCCCCGCCCGCGCTACGAGATCTTCGTCTACTCGCCCAGGGTCGAGGGCGTGCACCTGCGCTTCGGCAAGGTGGCCCGTGGCGGCCTGCGCTGGTCGGACCGCATGGAGGACTTCCGCACCGAGATCCTCGGCCTGGTCAAGGCGCAGATGGTGAAGAACACCGTCATCGTGCCCACCGGTTCGAAGGGCGGCTTCGTGGTGAAGCGCCCGCCGTCCTCGGGCAACCGCGAGGAGGTCATGGCCGAGGGCATCGCCTGCTACCGGATGTTCATCTCCGGGCTGCTCGACCTCACCGACAACCTGGTCGACGGCCAGGTCGTGCCTCCGAAGGACGTCGTCAGGCACGACGGCGACGACACCTACCTCGTCGTCGCGGCCGACAAGGGCACCGCCACCTTCTCCGACATCGCCAACAGCGTCTCCAAGGAGTACGGCTTCTGGCTGGGCGACGCCTTCGCCTCGGGCGGCTCCATCGGCTACGACCACAAGGCGATGGGCATCACCGCCCGCGGCGCGTGGGAGTCGGTGAAGTACCACTTCCGCACGGCCGGCGTCGACATCCAGTCCACGGACTTCACCGTGGCCGGCATCGGCGACATGTCGGGCGACGTGTTCGGCAACGGCATGCTGCTGTCGCAGCACATCCGTCTGATCGCCGCCTTCGACCACCGGCACATCTTCATCGACCCCGACCCCGACGCGGCGCGCTCCTTCGCCGAGCGGCAGCGGCTGTTCGAGCTGCCGCGCAGCTCGTGGGCCGACTACGCGACCGACCTGATCTCCGCCGGTGGCGGCGTCTTCTCGCGCGGCGCCAAGTCGATCCAGATCACGCCGCAGATGCGCGCCGCGCTGGGGATTTCTGCCGATATTTCGGCATTGCCGCCCAACGACCTGATCAGCGCCATCCTGCGCGCGCCGGTGGACCTGCTGTGGAACGGCGGCATCGGCACCTACGTCAAGGCCTCGTCCGAGTCCAACGCCGACGTCGGCGACAAGGCCAACGACTCGCTGCGCGTCAACGCGGCCGACCTGCGCTGCAAGGTCATCGGCGAGGGCGGCAACCTGGGCTTCACCCAGCTGGCCCGCATCGAGTTCGCGCTCAACGGCGGCCTGGTCAACACCGACTTCATCGACAACTCCGCGGGCGTCGACACCTCCGACCACGAGGTGAACATCAAGATCCTGCTCGACCAGGTCGTCCGCGACGGCGAACTGACCGACAAGCAGCGCAACCAGGTCTTCACCTCCATGACCGACGAGGTGGCCGACCTGGTGCTGCGCGACAACCACGCGCAGAACGTGGTGCTCGCCGCGGCCCGCGCGCAGGCGCCGGAGATGCTCCACATCCACGCCCGCTACCTGCGCCGCCTCGAAAGGGACGGGCTGGTCAACAGGGAGCTGGAGTTCCTGCCGTCGGACAAGACGCTCGCCGAGCGCCGCCAGGCCGGCATCGGGCTGACCGCGCCGGAGTTCTCCGTCCTGCTGGCCTACACCAAGCTGGCGGTCGACGCCGAGCTGCTCGGCTCCGACCTGCCCGACGACCCGTACCTGGCCTCCTGGCTGGTCTCGTACTTCCCCTCGGCCCTGCGCGAGCGCTTCCGCACCTACATGGACGCCCACCCGCTGCGCCGCGAGATCATCACCACCTGCGTGGTGAACGAGCTCGTCAACTCCACGGGCACCACGTTCATGTTCCGCTTCGGTGAGGAGACGGGCGCCTCCTCCCAGGACATCGCGCGGGCCTACCTGGTCACCAGGGAGGTCTTCGACCTGCCCAGCTTCACCAAGGGGGTGGAGGCCCTGGACAACAAGGTCGACACCCGCACCCAGCTCGCCATGCTGCTGGAGGCGCGCAAGCTGGCCGAACGCGGCACCCGCTGGCTGCTCGGCAACCGGCGCCCGCCGCTCGACCTGGCCGGATCGGTGAGCTTCTTCGTGAAGGGCGTCAACGGCCTGCTCACCCACCTGCCGAAGCTGCTGACCGGGCCCGACCTGGCCGCCTACGAGGACCGCCGCGACAACTTCCTCGCCCGCGGCGTCCCCCTCGAACTGGCCGAGCGGGCCGCGGCCATGGTGCCCGCCTACTCCACCTTCGACCTGGTGGAGATCTCCGCGGTCACCGGACGCCCTGTCAACGAGGTCGCCGAGGTCTACTTCGACCTCGCCGACCGGCTCCAGCTGGCCAGGCTCAGGGAGCGCGTCATCGCGCTGCCGCGCGACAACCGCTGGAACTCCATGGCGCGCTCGTCGCTGCGCGACGACCTCTACGCCGCGCACGCCTCGCTCACCCGCGACGTGCTGGCCCACAGCTCGCCTGGGAGCTCGCCGGAGGAGCGGCTGGCCACGTGGACCGAGGGCAACTCGGCGGCGGTCTCCAGGGCCCGCCAGACGCTGTCGGAGATCTGGGAGAGCGACAACTTCGACCTCGCGACGCTGTCGGTGGCCCTGCGCGCGATCCGCACCCTGGTCGCCACCAGCAACCTGCCCCACACCGAGGCCTGACCGGCCGCCCGACGGCCGGGGGCGCGCTCCACGCGCCCCCGGCCGTCGCCGGCTCCGCTGCGGCAGCGGCCTGGACGGGCGCGCAGAAGTCCACTTCCGTGGACGCGGATCAGAGGCCGCTGCCCTTGGTGATGGCGCCGTCGTAGGCGATGACCGTGGCGGCGGAGGCGGGCGGGACCGTGGCGACGTACTGCTGGGTCTCGAAGATCTTGATGTTGTCCCTGTACTGCTCCCTCGTCAGGGCCCAGCGGCCCTCGGGAGGGACGGGCAGGAACGGGCTGACGGAGATCACGCTGTTCATCGAGGTGGTTCTCAGCAGGGAGTACTGCACGAGCGCGCCGCCGTCGACCGTGCGCAGCGCGTAGACGGGGTAGTCGGCGGCGCTGAAGATCGAGTCGTAGGTGAAGCCGTCCTTCTTCGCCGCCGTGCGGTTGTCGGCGATCTCCGCGGCCGTCTCCGAGGTGTAGGGACCCGCGGCGATGAGCCCGGCGGCGATGCCCGCGGGCCCGCGCTCGGCGATGGTGGCGTGCAGCGGGGCGATGTAGCGCGGGCTGATCTGCACGCCCTTGTCCTCGGAGCCGACGACCTCGGCGTAGCCCGCGGTGTCGAGCTTCACCTCGGGCAGCCGCTGACCCGGCAGCAGGAGGGCCAGGGCGCTCAGCCGCCAGTCGGGGCCCTTGGCGAAGGTGAGGACGGCGGTGCGGTCGTCGCGCGGGACCACGACGGAGAACCACAGCGGCTCGTCGGGAAGCAGCCGGGGCACGAGGAAGGTGGGGGTGCCCCAGCGGTGGCGGGCGGGACGGTCGCCGGTCGAGGCGAAGTCCGCGGTGGTGAGGTCGGCTCTGCCGTCGCGGGTGAGCTCCCGGCCCAGCCGTCTCTCGCCCGCCGCGCGCAGCAGGTCGTCGGTGACGACGTACTCGGAGAAGGCGTTGGCCGCCTCGCTCAGCGACACCCCTGGGGCCACGGAGGGGGTGGTCGGAGCGGCGGCGGCGGCGGAGGTGGCCGCCGCGACAGGCGAGGAGGACGGTTCACCAGAACCCGAGCAGGCCGTCGCCGCGGCCAGCAGACCGGCGGCGAGGGCCAGCATTCTCCGCCGCCCGTATGCACGCACGTCGCCATGTTATGGGGTGCGCGCAGGTCGCGTACCCTTGGTAGACGTGGCAGACATAGATCCGGCAGAAGAGATCAGCGCGCTCGCGGGCACAATGCGGAGCATTCAGGACGTTCTCGACCTCGACTCCATGCGCAAGCAGATCGAGGAGCTGGAGGAGCAGGTCGCCGCACCTGATCTGTGGAACGACCCCGACCAGGCGCAGAAGGTCACCAGCAAGCTCTCCCACCTGCAGGGCGAGCTCAACAGGGTCGAGGCGCTCGGGCGCCGCATCGACGACCTGACGGTCCTGTTCGAGCTGGCGGCCGAGGAGGACGACGCCGACACCAGGGTGGAGGCCGACAAGGAGCTCGCGACCCTGCGCGCCGACATCGGCGCGATGGAGGTCCGCACGCTGCTGTCGGGCGAGTACGACGCCCGCGAGGCGCTCGTCACCATCAACTCGCAGGCCGGCGGCGTCGACGCGGCCGACTGGGCCGAGATGCTGCTGCGCATGTACCTGCGCTGGGCCGAGCGCAAGGGCTACTCCACGGAGGTCTACGACACCTCCTACGCCGAAGAGGCGGGCATCAAGTCCGCCACGTTCGCCGTCAAGGCGCCCTACGCCTACGGCACGCTGCGCGGCGAGCACGGCACCCACCGCCTGGTCCGCATCAGCCCCTTCGACAACCAGGGCCGCCGCCAGACCTCGTTCGCCGGCGTCGACATCGTGCCCGTGGTCGAGCAGACCGACCACATCGACATCAACGAGGACGACCTGCGCGTCGACGTCTACCGCTCCAGCGGTCCTGGCGGTCAGGGCGTCAACACCACCGACTCCGCGGTGCGCATCACCCACCTGCCCACCGGCATCGTGGTCTCCTGCCAGAACGAGCGCTCGCAGCTGCAGAACCGCGCCTCGGCGATGAACGTCCTGCAGGCCAAGCTGCTCGAGCGCAAGCGGCAGGAGGAGGCCGACAAGATGTCGGAGCTGCGCGGCGCCTCGACCACGTCGTGGGGCACGCAGATCCGCAACTACGTCCTGCACCCGTACCAGATCGTGAAGGACCTGCGCACGGCGCACGAGGCGGGCAACCCGACGGCGGTCCTCGACGGCGACCTCGACGACTTCATCGAGAGCGAGATCCGCTGGATGCGCCGCCAGGAGTCGGCGGAATAGATCATCACCCGGTACGGCGGAGCCCGGCAGAGCGCCTCCGTCGTCACCGCCGGACGCCCGTCGAAGGGACGCTCCCCGGGATCCGCCACGTCCCGCCGCGACGGAGGGCCTCACCTCGGGCGTCCGCGTGCGCGAACAGGGAGTAGCGCGTCGAAGGGCGATCTCTTCGGCGCCGCGGCCTCAAGCCGGACGCGGGCCTGAGCCGCGATGGTTTCTGTGAGCCGTCGCCCACGGACCCGACAGGCGATCACCGGTAGCCACGACACCGCCGGCCGTACGCCAGGGCCGTCGGATGTGCGGACGGCCGGACCGTCAGGTCTGTCGACGGCAGGGCCATCGAGTGCGCGGACGGCAGAACCCTCAGGTGTGGGGACGGCGGGGCCGTCAGGTGTGGACGGCAGCACCCCTCGGGCGTGGTGACGGCAGGCCGTCAGGTGAGGTGCTGGAGCGCCAGGGCGAGGAAGAGAAGGGCGATCAGGGCGGCGAGGATCAGCGTCGGAGAGATCCCGTGCTGGTGCATGCGCTCGCGGTTGGCGCGGCACAGCGCGCAACGACCCTCGATGACCGGGTGGGCGCACTGGGCGCAGACGAGGTGTTCACAACTCATGTCACCCTCCACTCTAGACGGTTCTCAGGTAACAGAATCGTTTTGTTTCCGTTATGGACGTTCCATGCCAGTCTTCCCCCTAGACTGTCCTGCAGCCAAGCGGAACGTCGATCATCAGTAAAGATGGGCGTCCCCGCTGGCGGGCGGTGGGAAGTGGGCATGTGCCACCCTCGCTTCCGTCCGGACCCCTAGACTGGCACGTCGTGATGCGCTCGTGATCCATTTCGATAATGTCACCAAGGTCTACGCGAACCAGAACAGGCCCGCTCTCGACCACGTGTCTGTAGACGTGGACAAGGGCGAGTTCGTGTTCCTCGTCGGTCCCTCGGGATCCGGGAAGTCCACCTTTCTACGGCTGATCCTCAAGGAGGAGAAGCCCAACTCCGGCGCGATCCACGTCGCCGGCAAGGATCTCGCGAGGCTGTCCAACTTCAAGGTGCCGCACCTGCGCCGCCGCATCGGCTGCGTGTTCCAGGACTTCAGGCTGCTCCCCAACAAGAACGTCTACGAGAACGTGGCGTTCGCTCTCGAGGTCATCGGCAAGCCCAGGCGGTTCATCCGCAAGGTCGTGCCGGAGGTCATCGAGCTGGTCGGCCTGGAGGGCAAGGCTCACCGCATGCCCGACGAGCTGTCCGGTGGCGAGCAGCAGCGCGTCGCGATGGCCCGAGCCTTCGTCAACAGGCCCATGATCCTGCTGGCCGACGAGCCGACAGGAAACATCGACCCCGCGACGAGCATCGGCATCATGAAGGTGCTGGACAGGATCAACAGGACCGGCACCACCGTCGTCATGGCCACGCACGACGCCGCCATCGTCGACTCCATGCGCAAGCGCGTCGTGGAGCTGGAGGACGGAAAGATCGTCCGCGACCAGTCGCGTGGCGTCTACGGCCAGGCGTACTAACAGGAGTTATAGGCAGAACATGCGGGCGAACTTCATCCTCTCCGAGGTCTGGATCGGCCTCCGTCGCAACCTGACCATGACGATCGCGGTTATCGTCACCGTGGCTGTCGCCATGGCCCTGCTGGGCGTCGGGTTGATGATCAACGCCCAAGTCGGCCTGATGAAGACCTTCTGGTCCGACAAGGTCGAGGTCTCGGTCTACCTGTGCAAGAAGGACTCTCCCTTCGACACGTGCAAGACCACGCCCAAGGGTGTCAGCGCCGCCGAGCGAGGTCAGCTCCAGCAGCAGCTGAGCGCTCTTCCTCAGGTCGCCCAGGTCCTGTTCGAGGACCAGGCGATGGCCTTCGAGAACTTCAAGAAGACACAGTCGGCCAACTCGATCCTCGCGCAGGTCGTCGAGGCCAAGGACCTGCCCGAGTCGCTCAGGGTCAAGCTGAAGGACCCCGATCAGTACCAGGCGGTCATCGACGCGGCCAAGGGCATGAAGGGCGTCTCCACGGTCATCGACCAGCGGGCCCAGCTGGAGAACTTCTTCGGGATGCTGGAGAAGCTCCGCTACGCCGCGCTGGCCGTGGCGTTGATCCTGGTCCTCGCGGCGATCCTGCTGATCGGCAACACGGTCAGGCTCTCGGCGTTCAACCGGCGCAGGGAGACGGGCATCATGCGCCTGGTCGGCGCCTCCAACCTCTACATCCAGCTGCCGTTCGTGATGGAGGGCATGATCGCCGGCCTGATCGGCGGTGTGGTCGCCGCGATCATGCTGATCGTGGCGAAGGTCTTCCTGTTCGAGGGCACCACCTCGGCGTTCGCCGTCAACAGCCAGCTCGGATGGGACTCCGTGGCCGAGGTGATCACTTTCACCATGGTGATCGGCGTGGTGATCTGTGTGCTCGCGTCGTTCGTGACGCTCCGCCGTTACCTGCGGGTCTGACGAACCCAGGTAAGGTCGAAGCATGCCACGTGAGACCGGGCGCAAGCTCATCGCCCAGAACAAGCGTGCCCGCCACGACTACAACGTCGACGAGACCTTCGAGGCGGGTCTGGTGCTGCAGGGCACCGAGGTCAAGTCGTTGCGCGCGGGCAAGGCCTCGCTGGTCGACGGCTACGCCTCCATCGACGACGGCGAGGCGTGGCTGCTCAACGTCTTCATCCCCGAGTACTCCCAGGGGACGTGGACGAACCACGCCGCCCGCCGCAAGCGCAAGCTCCTGCTCAACCGCAAGGAGATCGACAAGCTCGCCGCCAAGGTCAAGGAGGGCGGGCTGACGATCGTGCCGCTGTCGCTCTACTTCAAGGACGGCAGAGCCAAGATCGAGATCGGCATCGCGCGCGGCAAGAAGGACTGGGACAAGCGGCAGACGCTGAAGGAGCAGCAGGACAAGCGGGAGATGGCACGGGCGATCCGCCATCGCGCGCGATGAGCGCTCGTGCACGCAGGGTTCTGGCCGCGGCCGCCTCGGTGGTGGTCGCGGGCACGACGCTGACCGGCTGTTTCGAGGAGCCCTCCGCGCACGAGGCCGTGCGCGACTTCCTCGTCGGCTGGCAGTCCGGCGACTACGAGCTGGCTGCCGGCCGTACCGACGGTGATCCCGCCGTGGTCCGCAAGGCGCTGGAGGACACCCGCGTCCATCTCGACGCGGCCTCCTTCCGCTTCCGCATCACGAGCCTCACGCAGAGCGGCGAGGAGTCCACCGCCGACTTCGCGGCCGAGGTCGACCTGGGCGAGAACAACTCGCTGTGGGAGTACACCAGCAAGCTGCCGCTCCACCTGGTCAACGGGGTGTGGAAGGTGCGCTGGTCGCCCAGCGTCATCCACCCGCAGCTGAAGGAGGGGCAGCGCTTCGCCGTGGACCCCAAGCCCGAACTGCGCAAGCAGGTGCTCGATCGCACGGGCGAGCCGCTGCAGGCCGACACCACCCTCTACGTCGCGGGCGTGACCCCCGCCACCCTCGGAGACAACGCGGAGAAGGCGGGCGAGCAACTCGCCGCGCTCACCGGGTTCGCCCAGGACAGGCTGCTGAGCCGCATCAAGTCGGCGCCGCCCAGCACGTTCGTGCCGCTGGTCACCTTCGGCTGGCGCAAGTACGCCTCGATCCAGTCCAAGCTCGATGACATTCCCGGTGTCACCGTCCAGAAGCAGGAGCAGCCCGTCGCACCGGCTCCGCCCGAGCAGATCGTGGGCAGGGTCAGCGCGCTGACCGCCGAGCACGAGCAGAAGCTGGGCGGCCCGCAGCGCGCGGGCGACTCCGTCGGCCTGTCCGGCCTGCAGAAGGCCTACCAGGACCACCTGACGGGCTCCACCCAGACCTCCGTGATCACGCTCGATCTCAAGACGGGTGAGCAGGTCGCCGAGCTGAAGAAGTGGCCAGGCCGTCCCAACGCGCCGGTCGAGACCACGATCGACAGCTCGGTCCAGGCGGCGGCGGAGAGCGCGCTGGCAGGCACCCGCTCGGCCACGCTGGTCGCGGTCAAGGCCCGCACGGGCGAGGTGCTGGCCGTGAGCGCCTCCGACGACCTCAACGAGGAGAAGAACGCGCTGGCGGGCAAGTACCCCGCGGGCAACGCCTTCTCGATCATCGCGGCCGAGGCGCTGCTGAAGAAGGGCGTCAAGCCGAGCCAGCCGCTGGCCTGTCCTCCCGAGCGCTCGGTCGGCGGGGCCAGGTTCGAGCAGACGGGCCTGACGGCGAGCGTCAGTCAGAGCTTCCAGAGCAGCTTCGCCAGGAGCTGTGTGACCGCCCTGGCCTCGCTGGCGCGCAGGGTCAGCGGCGACGACCTGGCCAAGAGCGCGGCCGACTTCGGCATCGGCAAGCCGTGGAAGCTCCCGCTGAAGTCCTTCAGCGGGAAGGTGGGCGACCTCGACAGCGACGCCGACAAGGCCAAGGCCATCGCGGGCCAGAACGTCGAGGTGAGCCCTCTGGCGATGGCGCTGGTGGCCGGGGCCGTGGCCTCGGGCACCTGGCATCCGCCGCTGCTGGTCACCAAGCCGACGACGCCCGATCCCGCCGCCGAGGTGCTGCCCGCCACACCGCCAGCTCCCGTGGCGATCGACGCCAAGGTGCTGCCGGCGCTGCAGTCGATGATGCGCTCGGGTGTCCGTTCGGGCAGCGCGCGCGCGGCCGCTGCGGCCGGTGAGCCGGTCTCGGGGATAGTGGCTCCGGTGACGGGCAAGAGCAAGAACCAGTCGTGGTTCGTCGGCTGGCAGGGGGATGTCGCGGTGGCCGTCCTGGCCGAGAACGCCGACCCCGCCGCGTACGCGGGACGCTTCTTCGCGGCGATTCGTGACCCAGCGTGAAATCTTTCTCACTCTGAGCAACCATCGGTGGGCTGATCTGCGTCTTCCTAAGTGACCGGGCCCGCTCGGGGGGTTGCGGACCTGGTCGCCGTGACGAGTTCAGGACTTCATCTCGGGGGAAGTCCTGCCGTCCGGACCGGCATGACCCTGCCGGTCGCCCCCGGAGACGTGCGCCATCTTGCCGCGTCTCCGGGGGTTCGCCGTGTACGGCTCTCGCCCTGCGGGGAATTCGGTTGGCGTTCCACGCGTTCACCGGTATGTTCATGTTGCTCGACCGTTCGCGGTCGTGTTGACAACTGCACAGGGGGTGATCGGTTTCGACTTCGATCTTTCAATGCAGGTGAAGCGGGCCGAGGACTGCGGACATAACCTCGTTAATCCTGTGACCGCAAACCAATAAGTGCCAACTCTAAGCGCACTGAGGTCAGCCAGGGTTCCCTGGCTCTCGCTGCCTAAGTAGCGAAACCTCTGTCAGCCCGAGCATGCCTTCGGCCCGGGACCTGGCATCGTTAGAAGGCTCCACCGCTCGACCCGGCCACGGGGGAGAGCGGGAAACCAAACAGTGGCTGAGCCTGTCGGCAACGCGCCTGCGTGAGTGCCGGGGCTGAGAAAACGTTAAGCAGGCTGCGCCCGGAGAAGCCCTGCCTTGGGGTTGAAGGACGCGGGTTCGATTCCCGCCACCTCCACCGATCGGCGAAGGCCGGTGTCACACCCGTGACACCGGCCTTTCGCATGCCATGAGCCGGTTTCGCCGACGGCGACGAACCGGCTCACGCCGCGCCAGGCGGAAAGACTGGCTGGTTCACGCCGCGCCAGGCGGGAAGATGGGCTGGTTCAGGCCGCGCTGGTTCGCGCCGCGCGGGCGGCTAGGGGCTGGTTCACGCCACGCGGGCGGCCAGAGGGTGGTTCGCGCCGCGCAGGCAGCGGGGGCAGCGGCCTCGTCTGCGCAGGTGGTAGGCGAGGGCGGCGGCGCCCAGTGCCGCGCCCCAGAGGGGCCAGAAGCACTCGGGCAGCCAGGCGCCCCACTCCGCGAGGTCGAACAGCCCCGCCAGCGCCCGCCGTACGTAGGTCAGGCCCGCGACCGTGATGATGATCGCGACGAGTGTCGCGGGGATGACGGCAAGCATCGGAGGGACCCGCCTGCCGCGCAGGCCGGGGATCCAGCGAGGGAAGATCTCGCCCCAGCGCTGCACCAGCCCGAGCGTGAGCACGCCGCCGAGGGCGCCGAAGGTCGCCAGGTAGGCGCCGGCCAGCCAGATGCCGGGGGCCTCCCTGTCGCCCTGCTCGAGGAACTCCCTGCTCACCCCCAGCGGGATCCCCAGCGGCCACGCCCACCGGGTGGCGCAGTAGATGAGCGGAGTGACGACCGCGACCATGACGGCCATGCGGCCCCAGCGGGCGGCCGAGGCGGGGGTGGTCCAGCCGGTGTCCTCGTCGGCCCGTCCGCAGGAGCCGCACGCGTCGCGGCGGCCGCGCTGGGCGGCCAGCGCGGCCCCTGCCAGCAGTACCCCGCCGAGCATGCACAGCAGCTGGTTGAGGACCGGCCACGGCCAGGCGTCGCCCAGCCCGATCTGTCCCCATGGTCCGTCGAAGAGGCCGGCCACCGTCATCAGCGGCGTGTAGGCGACGCCCATCATGAGGCGGGAGTCGGGGATCACCACGGCGAGGAGGAGCGCCAGCGGCCACGCGGCGAACACCGCGACCCGCTGGACGGCAGGCCCGCCGCGCACGAGCGCCAGCGCGGTGATCGCGCCGAGCAGGCCGAAGGCGGCCACCCACCAGCCGCCGGGGTCAGGGGTGAGGCCGGCGAGGATGGAGAGCGCGCCGTCGGGGTCGGGGTCGCTCGCGCCCCAGGGGAAGCCGGGAGCGCCGAGCGCCCACGCCGCGCCGGCCACCGCGTAGGCGGCCGACCAGGTGGCCGCCGCGTAACCGGCCCTCGAGATGATCGTCGTCATGCCTCCAGCCTCGGGCCGGGCGGCGCTCCCAGGCCATGTGCCTTTCGGCAGGTTGTGGCGGCTCCCGCGGCCTACGCCCGTGCCATTCGGCATGTCCGAGCCGTGGCCGTGCTGAATCCAGACCGTGGAGTTGCCGTGCTGCTTTCAGGCTCGTGGGGCATATCCAGGCCCGTGGGGTGGCCCGCGTGAATCCAGGCCTGAAGTGGCCGCGGTGCATCCGGATCTCTGGAGCGGCGCGGTAGATCCAGGTCCCTGGAGCGGTTGAGCCGGGTTCGGGTCGTGGCTCGGTGAGCCAGGTCCGTATCGTGGCTGCGGTGAACATCGGCATCATCGGTGCGGCGGCGGGCGTGACGGCGCTGGCATGGGTGGTCGTCGGGCGGCGGCACGGCCGTGCGCACCTGCCCGCGGCGGTGGTCCTGGCCGCTGTGGTCTCCCTCGTGGTCACGCTCTCGTTCGTGAGCAGCGGGCCGCGCGAGGGCGAGGACCTGTACGGGCTGGTGGAGAGCCTGTCCTTGATCGCGCTGCTCGGCCTGATGGCCAGGTGGTCTCCCGTACGGCAGGCCGTGCCCGCGGGCGTGCTGGGCGGGGTGGCGGCCTCGACGTGGCTGCTGCGGTACGTGATGCCCGCCTCGCCACTGGAGGGCATCGGCATGTGCGCCTTCTGGGCCCTCGGCGTGATGGCCGCCGTCGCGGTCGGGGCCTACCTGCGCTCCCTCGACACCCGGCGGGCGCGCGCGGTGCGGGACGAGCGCGCCGCGCAGCGGCTGCGGCTGGCCAGGGACCTGCACGACTTCGTCGCCCACGACGTCAGCGAGATGGTGGCGCAGGCCCAGGCGGGCCAGGTGGTCGGCGTCGGCGATCCCGGCCAGGCGCTGGCGGCGCTCCAGCGGGTGGAGCAGGCGGGGCTGCGCGCGATGGCGACGCTGGACCGCACCGTGCTCGACCTCCACGCGGGCCCAGGGCTGGAGGGGCTGGCCGAGTTGGCGGCCAGGTTCTCCTCGGCGGGGCGGGCGCGGGTCGGGCTGCGTGTGGACGACCGGCTCGACGTGTCCGAGGAGACGGCCGCCATGGCGTACAGGGTCGTGGTGGAGGCGCTGACCAACGTGCGCCGTCACGCCCCCGAGGCGACGCTGGTGGAGGTCGCGGTCAGGGCCGAGGGCGGGATGCTGGTGGTGAGCGTGGACGACGACGGCGGCGGCGTCGCGCAGGAGGAGGGGCGCGGCGGGTTCGGGCTGCCGTCGCTGACCGCCCAGGTGGAGGCGATGGGCGGGCACCTGCGGGCGGCCGCGGCGCGGGGAGGGTGGACGCTGGTGGCGCGGCTGCCTCTGGCACCATGAACGGCGTGTCCACCCGCATCCTCATCGCCGACGACCAGGAGGGCATCCGCGGCGCTTTCCGTCTCATCCTCGACGCCCAGCCCGACATGACCGTCATCGCGGAGGCGGCCGACGGGCTCGCCGCCATCGAGACGGCGCTCCGGGTGCGCCCCGACGTGGTCCTCGCCGACATCAGGATGCCGAGGGCCGACGGCATCGAGGTGACGCGGGCGCTGGCGGAGACCGGCATCCACGTCGTGGTCGTCACGACGTTCGGGCAGGACGACTACGTGCGGGCGGCGCTGCGGCACGGCGCCTCGGGGTTCGTGCTCAAGAGGTCGGGGCCGACGCTGCTCGTCGAGGCCGTCAGGGCGGCGATGAGCGGGGACGTGCTGATCAGCCCGCAGCTCACGGTCGGCCTGCTGCGGGACAGCCCCCTCCGGGGGAGCCCCCTGCGTGAGAGTTCCGGGCGCGACGTGCCGGGCGAGGCGGGCCTCACCGAGCGCGAGGACGACGTCGTCCGCCTCGTCGCCCAGGCCAAGACCAACGCCGAGATCGCCGAGGAGCTCTTCCTGTCCCCTGGCACGGTCAAGAACCACATCGCCAGCATCCAGCGCAAGCTGGGCGTGAAGAACAGGGTCGGCATCGCGGCCTGGGCATGGCACACCGGCAGGGCTCATAGACCGTGATTCGGTAGCATCAACGGCCTATGGCCGCGATCGTGACCAACTGGGCGGGTAATCTCGCCTTCCACGCCTCTGACGTGCACCGCCCGGCCTCGGTCGAGGAGCTGCGGGTCATCGTGGCGCGCTCGCCTTTAGTGCGGGCGCTCGGCAGTGGCCACTCCTTCAGCGACGTGGCCGACACCAAGGGCGCGCTGGTCAGCCTCGACGGGCTGCCGCGCACGGTCGACCTCGACGGGTCCACGGTGCGGGTGGGCGGCGCCGTACGGTATGCGGAGCTGGCGCCGCGTCTGCACAGGGCAGGATTCGCGCTGCGGAACCTGGCCTCCCTCCCGCACATCACGGTCGCGGGTTCGGTGGCCACGGCCACGCACGGGTCGGGTGACGGCAACGGCAACCTCGCCACGGCGGTCCGCGCCATGGAGCTCGTCACCGCAGAGGGCGACCTGGTGACCCTGGCAGGGGACGATCCCCGGCTGTCCGGCGCGGTGGTCGCGCTCGGGGCGCTGGGCGTCGTGGTGAGCCTGACGCTGGAGGTGGTGCCAGCCTTCGAGGTGCGCCAGCACGTCTTCGAGGAGCTGCCGCTCGAGGTGCTGGACGACCACTTCGACGAGGTGTTCGGCAGCGGCTACAGCGTGAGCCTGTTCACCCGGTGGCGGCGGCCCGTGATCGACCAGGTGTGGGTGAAGCGGGTCTCGGGCGGGGCTCCCGAGCTGTTCGGGGCGCGCCCAGCCGACGGGCCTCGTCACCCCATCCCCGGCGTGTCCGCCGAGCCGTGCACCGAACAGCTCGGCGTCGCGGGGCCGTGGCACGAGCGGCTGCCGCACTTCCGCCCGGGGTTCACCCCGAGCGCGGGCGAGGAGCTGCAGTCGGAGTTCCTGCTGCCGCGCGGGCACGCGGTCGCCGCGCTGCGCGCGCTCGACGGGATCCGCGACACCATCGCGCCCGTCCTGCAGGTCTCGGAGATCAGGACCGTGGCCGCCGACGACCTGTGGCTGAGCCCGGCCTACGGCCAGGACGTGGTCGCCTTCCACTTCACGTGGATCAAGGACGCGCCGAGCGTGCTGCCGGTGATCGAGGCGGTGACGCGGGCGCTGGAGCCGTACGAGGCCAGGCCGCACTGGGGCAAGCTGTTCACCGCCGTCGCCCCCTACGAGCGGATGGACGACTTCCGCGAGCTCGTCAGCGCCTTCGACCCGCAGGGTAAGTTCTCCAACGACTTCCTGTGCAGGATCATGTGATGCGGTTCGGGATCCTGGGCCCGGTCGAGGCGCGGAGGGAAGACGGCGTCACGGTCTCCGTCGGCGGAGCCCGCCTGCGCGGCCTGCTCGCACTCCTCGCCCTGGACGCGGGCAGGATCGTGCCCACCGAGCGGCTCATCGAGGGCCTCTACGGCGAGCGCCCCGTGACGGGCGAGGGCAACGCGCTGCAGTCGCAGATCTCCAGGCTGCGCAGGAGCCTCGACGTTCCCGTCGAGTTCCACCCGGCCGGATACCGGCTCGTCGTCGACGGCGAGGAGGTCGACGCCCACCGCTTCGAGCGGCTGGTCCGCGAGGGAAGGGCCGCCGAGTCGGCTGCCGTCCGCTCGGAGCTGCTCGGGCAGGCGCTGGCGCTCTGGCGCGGACCCGCGCTGGCCGACGTCCGCGAGGTGCCCTTCGCCCCCGCCCAGGCGGCGCGGCTGGAGGAGCTGAGGGTCGACGTCACCGAGGACCGCGTCGAGGCGGACCTCGAGCTGGGCAGGCACCGCGAGCTGGTGACCGAGCTGCAGCGGCTGGTGGAGGCGCACCCCGTCAGGGAGCGACTGCGCGGCCAGCTCATCAGGGCGCTGTACGCCAGCGGGCGCCAGGCGGAGGCGCTGACCGCCTTCGAGGACGCCCGCCGCACGCTGGCCGACGAGCTGGGCGTCGATCCGTCGCCCGAGCTGAGGGAGATCCACCTCGCGGCGCTGCGCGGCGAGCTCTACGCCCCCGCGGCCCCCGGCCGCACCGAGCCCCAGGACAGGACGGCAGGCGTCAGGAGCGCGCTGCCCGCCCAGCTCACCACCTTCGTCGGCAGGCAGGACGACCTGGCAGAGGTCGCCCGCCTGCTGGAGCGGGCCAGACTCGTCACGCTGACGGGCCCGGGGGGAGCGGGCAAGACGCGGCTCGCGCTGGAGGCGGCGGCCGCGGTGAAGGACGAGGTCGGCCTGGTCGAGCTGGACGGCGTGGCCGAAGGCGGCGACGTCGCCCAGGCCGTGCTCACCAAGCTCGGACTGCGGGTCGGGCAGGACTCGCCCGATCCGGCCGACCGGCTCGTCGCCGCGCTGGCGGGACGGCGGATGCTGCTCGTCCTCGACAACTGCGAGCACGTCGTGGCGGCGGCGGCCGAGCTCGCGCACCGGCTGCTCAGCGCCTGTCCCGACCTGCGCGTGCTGGCCACCGGCAGGGAGGCCCTCGGCATCACCGGCGAGAGCATCTGGCCCGTGTCCGCGCTGCCCGACGCGCTCGCGGAGCGGCTGTTCGAGGACAGGGCCGCCGCGGTCCGCCCGGGGTTCGCGCTCGACGAGGACAACCTCGCCGAGGTGCGGCGGATCTGTCAGGCGCTCGACGGGCTGCCGCTGGCGATCGAGCTGGCCGCGGCCAGGCTCCGCTCGCTGCCCGTGGCGGAGGTGGCCGCCAGGCTGGAGGACGGGCTCGGGCTGCTGTCGCGCGGCAGCCGTACGGCCCAGCCCAGGCACCGCACGCTGCGCGCGGTGGTCGAGTGGAGCTGGAGCCTGCTGGACGAGCAGGAGCAGCGGCTGGCCAGGAGGCTGACGGTGTTCGCGGGAGGAGGGGGCATCGAGGCGGTCGAGCGGGTCTGCGACACGCCTGACGCGCTCGAGCTGCTCGCCAGCCTGGCCGACAAGTCGCTGGTCGAGATCGTCGGCGACCGCTACCGGATGCTGCAGACGATCCGCGCCTTCTGCGCCGAGCGACTGGAGGAGGCGGGTGAGGTCGGCACGTACCAGCGCGCGCACGCGAGCCACTACCTGGGCCTGCTGCATGAGGCCGCTCCCCACCTGCTGCGCGCCGAGCAGCTGGAATGGGCGGCCAGGCTCGACCCCGAGCACGACAACCTGTTCGCCGCGCTGACCTGGGCCATCGTCGACGACCACGCCATGGCGCTGCGGATCTTCGCCGACCTGTCCACGTACTGGTGGCTGCGCGGGCGGCGGGGCATCGGGGTGCGGCCCGCCCGCGCGCTCCTGGCCGCGCTCGGGCCTGCCGTCCCCACGGGGCTGGAGGCGGAGTACGCCATCTGCGTGGCCGGCGCGGCCGAGAGCGGAGCGCACCTGGAGAACGCCAAACGGCTGATGCGCGAGATGGACCTGATCTCCGGCCACCCGCAGCTCACCTTCTTCTGGGGCAGCTTCGTCGGGCCCTCCATCGACGACGGGCTGCTCGAGCTGATGATGGAGCGCGTCAAGGCCAGCCCCGACCCCTGGATCAGCGGCCTGAACCATGTCGGCAAGGGCTTCCTCTGCTACCTGATGGAGAGCGACGTGGCGGGCACCGAACGGGAGTTCTCGCTCGCGCTCGACTACTTCCGCTCACTCGGCGAGCGGCTCGGCATGGCGATGGCGCTGTCGGAGCTGGTCAGGGTGGCCGCGTGGCGCGGCGAGAGGGAGCGCTTCAGCGAGCTGATCGAGGAGGCCCTGCGCCTGGTGGGCGAGCTCGGCGCGCAGGAGGACATCGCCGACCTGCTGTGCCACCGCGGTGAGGGCGAGCTGCTGCTCGGCGACCTCGACAGGGCGAGGGCCGACTTCGAGCGGGCCGCGGAGCTGGCCCGCAGGGTCGGAGCGCTGGAGGGCACCACCAGGGCCAGCTGTGGCCTGGCGGAGGTCGCGAGGCTGCGCGGCGACCTGGACGAGGCGCGCCGCCGCTACGAGGAGGTGCTGGCGAGGGAGCCGAGCGGGTCCTTCGGCGAGTCGCTCAACGCCGTGCAGATCGGGGTCGCGCTCGGCTGGATCGCCGCGGCCGAGGGCGTGGTGGAGGAGGCCGTCGCCAGACAGGAGACGGCGTTCGCCGCCGCGTTGCACGTGCAGAGCCTGCCGGTACTGGCGAGCGCGGCCGAGGGCCTGGCGGGAGCCGCCTCGCTGCGCGGCGAGCACGACGAGGTCGCGCTGCTGCTCGGCGTGGGCAAGAGGCTGCGCGGCATGACGCTGCCCGGCGACCGCGACGTGAGGCGGGTCGCCGAGCTGGCAAGGGCGGCGCTGGGCGAGCGGCGCTTCGCCGAGGCGTACGCCAGAGGCGCGGCGATGTCCAGGGAAGAGCTGGCAGGGCTGCTGTGACCGCTCCGGTGATCGGCGGATACACGCTGCTGCGGGTGCTCGGGCGCGGCGGGATGGGCGAGGTGCATCTCGCCTCCACGCCCGCGGGCGGCCTGGCGGCGGTCAAGGTGATCCACCCTTCGCTGGCCCGCGATCCGGCCTTCCAGCGGCGTTTCTCCCGCGAGGTGGACGCGGCCAGGCGGGTGGCCAGGTTCTGCACCGCCCCCGTGCTGGACGCGGGGATCTCGGGCGAGGTGGCCTACCTGGTCACCGAGTACGTCAAGGGTCCTGACCTGGCGCACGCCGTCAGGGAGCAGGGGCCCTTCACCGGCGGCAACCTGGAGTCCCTGGCGGTGGGGATCGCCACCGCGCTGACGGCCATCCACGGCGCGGGCGTGATCCACCGTGACCTCAAGCCCTCCAACGTGCTGCTGTCGCCGCTCGGCCCCCGCGTGATCGACTTCGGCATCGCGCAGCTCATGGGGGTCGACAGCCTGGCCAGCCAGGCGATCCTCGGCACCCCCGCCTTCATGGCGCCCGAGCAGGTGAGAGGCGAGCCGCTCGGGCCCTCGGCCGACGTCTTCGCCTGGGGCGGTGTGATCGCCTTCGCCGGCACGGGACGGCTGCCGTTCGGCGGCGGCGCGCCCGCCGAGGTGCTGTACCGGATCGTCAACGACGGTCCCCAGCTCGACGGCCTCGACCAGTCGATGAGGGGCATCGTCGAGTGGGCGATGGCCAAGGACCCCACCCGTAGGCCCACCCCGCAGCAGCTGCTCGCCGAGCTCGTCGGCGGGCAGCCGACCCCCGAGACGGCGACCATGGTCGTCGAGCGCACCTGGTCGGGGCCGGTTCCTCCGGCCTCCGCCGGATCGGGAGACCGGCCCGCACCGCACCGGCACCCTCACCCGCGCAGCCCCGCGGCGACGGTGCGGGCCGGGCGCGGGGCCAGGCGGTGGTGGCCGTGGGTGGCGGGAGCGCTGACGCTGGTCGCCGCGGCGACCGTGGCGGGCTTCATCGCGTTGCGTCCGCCGCCGACCGACTGGCCGTACAGGGCCGACTTCGGCGGCCACTCGTGGGAGACGGGCCGCACCGAGGGAGGAGTGGCAAAGCTGACGGGGGACACCTACGAGCTCACCACGAACCCCGGCTGGCGACTGTGGCGGTCGGCCCCTGTGACCTCCGAGCCCGAGAGCGGGGCGGTGGTCGTCGCCAGGGGCAGGATGGTCGCCGGCACCGGCGAGTTCGGCGTGTGGTGCAGAGGCGCGAGCGGCGGCCGGCGCTACGAGTTCGCGGTCACGAGCGACGGCAGGGCGACCATCGCCAAGCGCGGATCGGGCACCGGCACCGTACTGCTGGACAGGCCCGCCAAGGAGGGGACGGAGGATCGCCGCATCGTCGCCGAGTGCAGGAGCGACGGCCCGAAGACCGTCCTGCGCCTGTGGGTGGACGACAGGTACGTCGGGATGGTCACCGACACCAGCGGTCCGCTCGGACCCGGCTCCAGCGGCGTCTTCGCCGCCCCCGACACCGAGAAGCCGGTCGGTGTCAGGTTCAGCTCCTTCGCCGTGCAGGCCGCCGGCCGATGAGCGCGCGGTTCGGCGTGCTGGGCCCGCTGCTGGTGCTCGACGGCGGCGGCGCGGAGGTGACGCCTGGGCCTGCCAAGCACCGCGCGCTGCTGGTCGCGCTGCTGATGAGCGCGGGACACACGGTCCCGCACGACCGTCTGGTGGCGGCGGTGTGGGGCGCCGAGCCGCCCGCTTCGGCGGAGGCGGTGCTCAGGGTGTACGTCAGCGCGCTCCGCAAGATCGTCGAGGGCATCAGGACCGTGCCGGGTGGTTACCTGCTGGCGGTCGACCCCGAGGAGGTGGACGCGCTCAGGTTCGAGCGCATGGTCGCGAACGCGCGCAGGGCCAGGGCCGCGGGGCGGGTCGTCGAGGCGGCCGACGCGCTGGCGCGGGCGCTCGGGCTCTGGAGGGGGCGGGCGCTCGACGGGATCGAGGGCGAGCTGCGCCGGGCGCATGCCGTACCGCTGGAGGAGCTGCGGCTGGCCGCGCTGGAGGAGCGGGTCGAGCTGGACCTGGAGCTGGGCAGGGGCGCCGAGTTGATCGGCGAGCTGCGCGCACTGGTGGCGGCCTATCCGCTGCGGGAGCGGGCGTGGGCGCAGCTGATGCACGCGCTGACCCAGGCAGGCCGCAGGTCGGACGCGCTGGCGGCCTACCAGGAGGCGCGCGGCACGCTGGTGGCGGAGCTCGGCCTCGAACCGGGGCCCCAGCTGCGCGAGGCCCACGAGCGGGTGCTCGCGGATGAGCTCCCCAGAAGCGTCCCCAACGAGACGCCGCCCGACATCGCCGACTTCACCGGCAGGCAGGCGGTGCTCGACTGGATCGAGGCGGCGCTGCCCGCTCCCGGCGCGGCCCCCGTCCACCTGGTGCTGTACGGCCCCGCGGGCGCGGGCAAGAGCGCGCTCGCCGTCCACGCGGCGGCCCGGCTCGACCTGCCCGACGGCAGGCTGCACGCCTCGCTGCGCGACAGGGCGCCGGGAGCGGTGCTGGAGGACCTGCTGCGCTCGCTCGGCTGTCCCGACGGCGCGGTCCCCCCGTCGCTGGACGAACGCGTACGTCTCTACCGCAGCCTCGTGGCGGGCAGGCGGCTGCTCGTCGTGCTCGACGACGCCACGAGCGAGGCCCAGGTGCGCCCGCTGCTGCCCACGGGAGCGGGCTGCCTGACGCTGGTGACCAGCAGGTCGCCGCTGTTCGGGCTGGAGGCGGCCCGTGCCTACCCGCTGGACGTGCTCGAGGCGGGGGAGGCGGTGGCGATGCTGGCCAGGATCGTCGGCGCCGACAGGGTCGCCGCCGAGCCCGACCAGGCCCACCGCATCGTACGGCTGTGCGGGGCGCTGCCGCTGGCGCTGCGCATCGCAGGCTCGCGCCTGGCCAGGCGGCGGGGCTGGACGCTCGAGCACCTGGCCGACAGGCTGGGCGACGAGCGCGGCAGGCTCGACGAGCTCAGCGCGGGAGACCTGGCCGTCCGCTCCAGCCTGGCGCTCGGCTACCGGGCGCTGTCCGACGACGAACGCCTGCTGCTGCGCCGCCTCGGCGCGCTGTCCTGCCCTGACTTCGCGCCGTGGATCGCCGCCGCCCTCGTGGGCCGCGACGGCGGCAGGGTGATGGAGTCGCTGGCCGAGGCAGGGCTGCTGCAGGAGCGCGGCCTCGACAGGTACGGCTGGCACGACCTGACCCGCCTCTACGCCGCCGAGCGGCTCGCCGAGGAGGAGGGCCCCGCCTCCGCCGTCCTCTCGGGGGCGGCGGGGGAGATCCTCGACAGGGCGCGCAGGGCGAGAGAGCTGATGCTGCCCGCCGAGCCTGGCTCGGGCCTCACGCTCTCGCACACGGTCGAGCGCGATCTCGCCACCGCCCGCCTCGCCGAGTCGGCCCGCTGGCTGGCCGCCGAGCGCTCCTTCATGGTCGCCGCCGTCGCCGACCTGCACAGGGCCCGGCTGGACGAGGCCGCATGGCGCCTGGCCTTCTACCTGACCCCGCTGTTCGAGCTGGGCGCCTACCACGACGACTGGCGCACGACGGCCGCGCTCGGCCTGGAGTCGGCGCGCAGGGTGGGGCACAGGCACGGCGAGGCGCTGCTGCTGCGCTCGCTGGCCGACCTGCACCGCGCCGAAGGCAGGCTGGAGGAGGCGGCCGAGGCGTTGCGCGCCGCGCTGCCCCTGACCGGGCGCGGCGAGGTGGCGCGCACGACGCTCAGACTGGGGCTGGTCTACAGGGCGCAGGATCGCCTGAGCGACGCCGAGCGCTGCTTCACCGAGTGCCTGGCCGCCTTCGGCTCAGGCCAGGGGGGAGGCGCCGACCCGAGGGGAAGCGCCGACGCGCTGCGCGCCCTGGGAGAGCTCCGCGCGGACGAGGAGCTGTCACGGCGCGCGCTCGAGCTCTACCGGCAGCTGGGCGACCCGCGCGGAGAGGCGGCCACCCTGCTCGACCTGGCCGCCCTGTGCCTGGCGGGGCGCAGGACGAAGGAGGCGAGGGAGCTGGCCGAGCGGGCGGCCGGCCTGAGCAGGAGGCTGGGCGATCGGCTTCCCGCAGCCTCGGCCTCGCTGCTGCTGGCGGGGACGGCCAGGGCGGAGGGAAGGCCCGAGGCGGCCAGGGCGGCGGCGACGGAGGCGCTGGCGGCCTTCGAGTCGCACGGCGACAGGAGGGGCACCGCGAAGGCCAGGCTGGCGATCGCCGCCGCGGCTCTGGATCTGGATGAGATTGATGGGGCTGTTGATGCCCTTGCATGCATTATGGGAGAGTTTGACGCCCTCGGTGACAGGCGCGGCCTGGTCGAGGCGCAGGAGCTCGCGCGGGAGGCGCGTCGCCGTCGTGGCCTGCGGTGACAGCGGGCTATACGGATCCTGAACATCGCCCTCCTAGGGTGATGCTCACTGAAACCCCCGACCGCAAGAGGTAAGGCAGGATGCGAAGAAAGCTGGCCATGGCGGCGTTGCTGGCCATGACGTTGACCGGTTGCGGAACGCTGCCCTCCCAGCTGACCTCGGGAGGCGGCGAGGAGAAGCAGCCCGTGCGGAACACCGAGCGGGCCGAGGAGAACACGCCCGCCGGCCCGCCATCCGCCGCCACGACCTCCACCTCGGCGCCGGCGCCGCCCGCCGAGAAGCTCCAGGCCATCGCGAGCCGTGAGATGGAGCACGCCGAGAGCAACCTGCGCGTCGACATCACCGGGCTCAAGC
This sequence comes from Nonomuraea roseola, assembly GCF_039535395.1. NCBI lineage: Bacteria > Bacillati > Actinomycetota > Actinomycetes > Streptosporangiales > Streptosporangiaceae > Nonomuraea > Nonomuraea roseola. Next base: position 1,347,038 of record NZ_BAAAXC010000015.1, on the reverse strand, counting down.
GCCAGGGCAGGATCGCGACGCTGACCTGGACGGTCCACAACCTCGACCCCTCCAGCGACGACTACTACGTCGGCTCCAACCTCGGCACGGGAAACCTCGACTGGACGGTCGCGGGCGTCTCGCTGATCGACCCGGTCAACGGCAAGCGGTACCGCGTCGCTCGCAACGGCACGGGCGACGACGCCACATGCGTGTGCAGCAGGGTGAACCAGCGGATCAAGGGCGGCAGCGCGCTGGAGATGTACGCCGTCTACGGCGCGCCTCCGGCCGACGTCTCCACGGTCACCGTCGAGATCCCCAACCTCGGAGTGTTCCCCGATGTCCCCATTTCCTGAGCTGGCGCTGGCGGCGGTGATGTCGATCTCCACGCTGGCCGACCCCGGAACGCCGCAGGACGCCGCCTACACGGTGGAGGACCTGGTGCTCCCCGTCGAGGACATCATCGCCGAGGTGGAGTCCATGGACGGCGCGCAGAGCGAGTCCAGGACGGGCGAGGAGGTCACTGTCGCGCTGACCAGCGACGTGCTGTTCGCCGTGGACAAGTGGGTGCTCACGGCGAAGGCCAGGCAGCGGCTCGGGCAGGTGGCCGCCAAGATCAAGGCGGAGTCGGCCGGCGGCGTGGTGAAGATCCTGGGGCACACCGACGACCAGGGCGCCGACGCCTACAACCAGGCGCTCTCGCTCAGGCGGGCGCGCGCCGTCCAGGAGGCGCTGGGCCGGTTGGACGCCGGCGCGGTCACCTTCGAGGCCGCCGGATTCGGCGAGACGAAGCCCAAGCTGCCCAACCTCGTGGACGGCAGGCCCAGCGACTACAACAGGGCCAAGAACCGCCGTGTCGAGATCATCTTCAACGTCAAGGAATGAGCATGCGCAAGCAGATCGCGCTGACACTGACCCTGGTCGCCGGCCTGACCGGCTGCGGCATGCTGCCCGGCCAGCTCGCGGCGGGCGGCGAGGAGAAGCAGCAGACCACCGCCCAGCAGACCACCGCCCAGCAGAGCGGCGGGACGCCTCGGGAGAGCGGCACGGCTCCCGCGCCGCAGACCGCGCAGAGCGCGCCGCCCGAGCAGACCCAGGTGATCGCCGGCCGTGAGATGAAGGCCGGAGGGGCCGACCTACTCGTGCAGATCACCGGGCTCAAGCGGCAGGGCAGGGTGGCCACGCTCACCTGGACCGTCACGAACAAGGGCGAGACCAGGTGGGAGATGTCCTCCACCCTTGGCGACACGCCCATGGGGATGGGTCTGACGGTCGGCGGGGTCAGCCTGGTCGACGCGGCCAACGGCAAGCGCTACCGCGTCGCCTACACCGGCAAGTCCCCCAGCGCCCGGTGCATGTGCTCGGACTACGACGTGTTCACCGAGCCGGGGGAGCAACTGCCCCTGCACGCCACCTTCGCCGCGCCGCCCGCCGACGTGACGAAGGTCAACGTCGACCTGCGCACGCTGGGCGTCTTCACCGACGTGCCCGTCTCCTGACGACCCGGGCGCCTTCACCGACGTCCCCGTCTCCTGAGGTCTAGCTGCCGAGCTCGCCCAGCGTGACCGTGACCGTGCCGGTGGAGCCGTCCGGCTTGACCACCTCGACCTTGGCCTGGCCGCCTGGCTTCTGGGCGGCCAGGATCTCCGACAGCGCCGACATGGTCGGGGTGTCCGTGCCGTTCATCGAGACGATCACGTCACCCGCCGCGATGCCGGCCTGGGCCGCTCCACCACCCCTGCTGACGCTGACGACGCCGACGCCGACGGGAGAGCCCTCGGACCCGATCACCGTGCGGCCGACGATGCCGAGCGCCGCCCTGCGGGAGTTGGTCACCTTCCCGTCCTTGACGATCTGCGCGGCGATGTCGGTGGCGGTGTTGCTCGGGATGGCGAAGCCGATGCCGGGCGCCGCCCCTCCGCCGAGCTGCGGGTCGGTGGCGGCGAGGGTCGGGATGCCGATCACCTGCCCCGACAGGTCGACCAGCGCGCCCCCGCTGTTGCCCGGGTTGATGGCGGCGGAGGTCTGGATGGCGTTGGTGATGGTCGCGCCGGGCGAGCCGCCGCCCTGGGGCTCGCTGACCGTACGGCCAAGCGCCGAGACGATGCCGTTGGTGACACTGCCCGACAGTCCGAGCGGGTTGCCCATCGCCAGCACGATCTGACCGACCCTGAGCTTGGCGGAGTCGCCGAACCTGGCGGGCGCGAGGCCGTTGGGGTCGCTGACCTTGATCACCGCGAGGTCGCCCGCGGGGAAGGAGGCGACCAGCCTGGCGGGGCGCGGGGTGCCGCCGGTGGCGAGCGTGACCTCCATCTCGGTCGCCTCGCCCACCACGTGGGCGTTGGTCACGATGTGTCCTGCCGAGTCGTAGACGATGCCCGAGCCGAGCCCGACCTTGGTGTTGATCTGGACGATCGACGGCAGCACCGCCTGGATGACCTTCTCGTACTCCGCCTCCAGCGCGTGAGGGGACGTCGCGGACGCCGGTGCCGAGGAGTCCGGGGAGGGCGCCGGGGTCGAGGCCGGCGGGGTCGCCCTGGAGATGGACCCCGAGCAGCCGGAGATGAGCAAAGCTGCGGCCGCGGCGCTCGCGACGATCATCCTCATGCGCGGTTTCTTCCCACGTCAGCCCGAAAGATACCGTTGCCTGACATCCCGCCTGCTCAGCTTGCCTGTCGGTGTGCGCGGCAGCTGTGCGCGGTATTCCACGACCCTCGGGTGCTTCAGCTTGGCCAGCCGAGGCGCGCAGTGCCGCAGCAGGTCGGCGGTCAGCTCGTCGCCGGGGCTGAAGCCGTCGGAGGGCTGCACCAGCGCCACGATCCTGTGCCCCCACTCCTCGTCGGGCACGCCGATCACCGCCACGTCGGCGACGGCGGGATGCTCCAGCAGGACGGCCTCGATCTCGGCGGGATAGATGTTGACCCCGCCCGAGATGATCAGGTCGGTCCTGCGGTCGAGCAGGAACAGGTAGCCGTCCTCGTCGAGGTAGCCGATGTCGCCGGGGGTGTAGTCGCGCCCGCGCATCGCCGATGCCGTCTTGCCCGGATCGCCGTGGTACTCGAAGCGGTTGATGCCGCCGATGTAGACCATTCCCGGCTCGCAGGGAGGGGCCTCCGTGCCGTCGTCGGCGATGATCGTGAAGGACATGCCGTCCAGCGCCCGCCCCACCGTGCCCGGTTTGGCCAGCCACTCCCGCGAGGAGACCATGGTGGCCACGGCCGCCTCCGTCGAGCCGTAGTACTCCCACAGCACGGGCCCCAGCCAGTCGATCATCGCCTGCTTGGTAGCGGGAGGGCACGGCGCGGCGCCGTGGAAGAGGTGGGTGAGCGACGACAGGTCGTAGCGCTCCCGATCGGGTACGGCCAGCAGCCGGTGGAACATCGTCGGCACCATGAAGGCGTTCGTCACCCGGTGGCGCTCGATCAGCTCCAGCGTGCCGACGGCGTCGAACCTCTCAGGGGCGATGATCGCGTGACCGAGGTTGAGCGCCATCATCGCCTGGCCGTAGGGGGCGGAGTGGTAGAGCTGCGAGCACACCAGGTGCACCCCGCCGAACGGCAGCCCGAAGTGCCTCCAGCTCTTGCGCATCAGGATCGGGTAGAGCTCCTCGGGCGGCAGGTCGAGCAGGCGCCGCCGTACACCCTTCGGCCTGCCTGTGGTGCCCGAGGTGTAGAGCATCATCGAGCCGGCGCGCCGGTGCGGCGGCGGGCCCGAGGGCAGGCCGTCCACCGGCATGGGAGAGTCGAGGACGACCTTCGCGCCGCAGTCGGCCACGATGTAGGCGATCTCCTCCTCGGTGAAGTGCCAGTTGACCGGGACGTGGTAGGCGCCGATCTGGTAGGTCGCGAGCATCATGGCCAGCGCCTCGGGGCCGTTGGGCAACACGGTGACCACCGCGTCGCCCTGTCCCGCCCCGCGCTCGACCAACGCGTGCGAGAGCCTGTTGGCGCGGGCGAGCAGCTCGCCGTAACTGAGGCCGACCTCCCCCAGCACGGCGGGACGGTCCGGTTCGGCTGCGGCGATCTCGTAGAAGCCCCTCATGCGGGCGACCATACAGAATGACATTCTGTCCAAGGAAGAGCACGAATCACGTAGCCTCGAGGCCATGGCGCACAACCAGGGACAGGAGCCGTACCAACCCTCCTACGACGCGCCCACCACCCCCTTCCAGCGGGTCGAGGTCTCCTCCTCCGCAGACCAGACGATGCGGGTGCCCATGCCGCCGACGGCGGGACCGTTCCGCCCGCCGCCCGCTCCGCCACGAAGGGGCCTGGTCGGCAGGCTGACCGCGAGCGTGGGTGACGTGCCGATCAAGCTCGTCTACCTCATCGCCGCCGTGGTCGTCACCGTGCTGGCGGTCGTTCTGATCTTCGCGGTGTTCTCTGGCGACCAGCCGGACGCCACCGAGCCGCAGCGGGCCGATCTCTCCGCGCCCGCCGGGCCCGCGCCCAGCTCGGCCGCCGACGAGGTGGTGCTGACGCCCGCGCCTGAGAGCCTGGCCTTCCCCGTGATGCCGGGCAAGGCCTCCAAAGTGGTCGGCAAGATCGTGGACAAGCGCACCGGCATCACCTATCCCCGGCTCGGCAAGCCCTGGACGGCCAAGTCGTTCCCGCCCTTCGCGATCGCCCAGCGGGCCGGCAAGGTCGCGCTCCCGCACACGATGGTCGCCTCCGCGCCCCTGCCTGTCGCGGCCGACAAGCCGTCCTCGCTCGCCGACTACCGCGACCTGGCCGTCAGGGCGGCCCGATGGTCGCTGCGCAGCCAGCACCCCGAGGGCGCCACAGTCACCTGGACGGGCTCGCAGAAGCTCGCCGTGGGCAAGGGCTGGATCGTCGGGTTCAAGGTCGACTACACCTTCGGCGGCAGGCGGCAGTCCTCGCAGGCGCTGGCCGCGGTGGTCGACGCGGGCAAGGCGAAGCCCGCGATGCTGCTGGCCACGATCCCCGAGAGCGGCAAGGGCCACTGGCGTGACCTGAACTCTCTGGTGAAGGGGCTACGTTCGTCATAGAAGCATCCTCTAGAATATGGTTCTGGGAAACCATAGGAGGCATGTGATGGCGATCGGGTTGAGCGAGGAGCACGAGGCGCTCCGCGAGTCGGTGGCGGGATGGGCGGAGCGCAACGTCTCCGCCGAGGTCGTTCGCACCTTCGAGAGCGGGCGTCCGCCGTTCTGGCTGGGGCTGGCCGAGCAGGGCCTGCTGGGTCTGCACCTGCCGGAGGAGTTCGGCGGCTCGGGGTACGGCCTGCTGGAGGCGGCCGTCGCGATCGAGGCGCTGGCCGAGCGCATGACTCCGGGCCCGTTCGTCCCCACGGTGCTGGCCGGCGCGGTCATCGCCGCCTCCGGCTCCGACAAGGCGCGCGCCGAGCTGCTCCCAGGGCTCGCCGACGGCTCGCTGACCGCCGCTGTCGCCCTGTCGGCCGAGCTGACGGGCGACTCGTTCGTCCTCTCCGGTACGGCTGAGCAGGTGCTCGGCGGCGCGATGGCCGACGTGCTCGTCCTGCCCTTCGGCGACACCTGGGTGGCCGTCGACGCCTCGCAGGTCCGGATCGAGGAGATCAAGTCGCTCGACCTCACCAGGGCCGTGGCCAAGGTGACGCTCGAGGCGGTGGCCGTACCCGAGGACAGGGTCCTCGGCGAGGTCGACGTGCGGAGCATCGCGGCGATCATCCTGGGCGCCGAGGCGGCGGGCGTTGCGGCCTGGTGCGTGCGGGCCGCTTCCGACTACGCCAAGGTGCGCGTGCAGTTCGGGCGGCCGATCGGGCAGTTCCAGGGCATCAAGCACAAGCTGTCGCGCATGCTCGTGGCGCTGGAGCAGGCGCGGGCCACGGTGTGGGACGCCACCAGGGCCTCGGGCGACGAGCTCGCCTACGCCGCGGCGATCGCCGGCGTGATGGCGCCCGACGCCGCCGTGCAGTGCGCCAAGGACGCCATCCAGACCTTCGGCGGCATCGGCTACACCTACGAGCACGACGCGCACCTCTACTACCGCCGCGCGCTCACCCTCAGGGCGCTGCTCGGCTCGTCGTCCTCGTGGGCGGCGCGGGTCGCGGCCCACGCCCTCGCGGGCGTGCAGCGGCCGATGGAGATCGACCTGCCCGACTCGGCCGCCGAGCTGCGCTCCTCGATCGCCGCCGAGATCGCCGAGATCGCCCAGCTGTCGGGGGCCGAGCAGAAGCGGGCCCTCGCCGACCGCGGCTTCGTGATGTCACACCTGCCCAAGCCGTGGGGTCGCGACGCGGGCCCGCTGGAGCAGGTGCTCATCCAGCAGGAGCTCAAGGCCGCGGGCGTGAAGCTGCCCAACATGATCATCGGCGCCTGGGTGGTGCCCTCCGTCGTCGCCTACGGCACGCGCGAGCAGCAGGAACGCTTCCTGCCCAAGACGCTCAGCGGCGAGACGATCTGGTGCCAGCTGTTCTCCGAGCCGGGCGCGGGCTCCGACCTGGCCTCGCTGCAGATGAAGGCCACGCAAGTCGAGGGCGGCTGGACCCTGTCGGGCCAGAAGATCTGGACCTCCGTCGCGCACGTCGCCGAGTGGGGCATCTGCATCGCGCGCAACTCCTCGGCAGGCTCCAAGCACGAGGGCATCACCTACTTCCTCGTCGACATGAAGTCGCCAGGGGTGACGGTCAGGCCGCTGACCGAGATGACCGGCGAGAACCTGTTCAACGAGGTCTTCCTCGACGACGTCTTCGTGCCTGACTCGCTGGTCGTCGGGCAGGTGGGCGACGGCTGGAAGGTCGCGCGCAACACGCTGTCGAACGAGCGCGTGTCGCTGTCGTCGGGCTCAGGCGGCACCGGCGCCTCCGTGCCCGACCTGCTCGGGCTGGTGTCGAGGCTGGGCAGGCCGCTCACTCCCGCCGAGGAGCAGGCCGTGGCCGCGGTCGTCTGCGAGGGCCACTCGATCAACGCGCTGTCGCTGCGGGTGACGCTCAAGCAGCTGGCGGGGGCCGAGCCGGGGGCGGACGCCTCGGTGCGCAAGCTGCTGTCGACCTCGCACGCCCAGCACGTGTCGGAGACGGCGGTGGACCTGCTCGGCGCCTCGGCCGTGGTGGCGGCCGACATGAGGCTGGGCGACGCCGGCTACTGGAACAGGGCGGTGCTGGCGACCAGGGCGATGACCATCTACGGCGGGACGACGGAGGTGCAGCTCAACATCATCGGCGAGCGCATGCTCGGCCTGCCCAGGGACCCCGAGCCCGGCAAGTAAGGCATTGTCATCGGGCCGGGCCTTCCCTGTGGAAGCCCGGCCCGCCGGCTATCCGGCCCCGCTCGCTGAACGGCAACCCGCGCTCTCTGGCCCATTCGCGGATCTCGGAGCGCGGCAGTGGCTCGGGCCGATAGCGTGCGACCGCGTCGGCGCCGAGCTCGATCGGCCACACGACGATGAGGTAGGACTCGCCGGAGCCGCTCGCCCTGCCCCGGGCGTGCACGCGCATCCGGTAATGGCCGGGGCCCTGGGGAGTGAGAGTCGTGCTGGAGGCGCCCTCCGCCACGCCCATAAGGTAGATCTCCCCCGTCGAGGTGACCAGGTCGGCCTCCGCCTCCTCCTCCCACCCGTCGACGTGATCGAGGGCCTCGGCCGCGAGCCGCACGGTGACCTCGACAAAGCCCGTGTGAACCCCGGTGTGGATCATCGCTGCTCCCGGAACCGAGGCCGTCAGGCCGTTGCGGACCGAGCCCGGTGGCTCGGCGCCTGGCTCGGCCACCAGCATCTGGTGGTAGGTGACGAAGACCTTGGTCGTGGCTTCCATGCGGTGGACCCTAGACCGCGCGACCGACAGAAGGTTCTAGAGTAGAACACGTTGCAGTTTTGCCGGGCGCGATCGTATCGTCATGGCCATGCGGACACGAGTGACCGACATGTTCGGCATCGAGTTACCGATCTTCGCCTTCAGCCACTGCAGGGACGTCGTCGCGGCTGTCAGCCGCGCCGGAGGGATGGGCGTGCTCGGCGCCCTCTACTTCACCCCTGAAGAGCTCGAGATGGAGCTCAAGTGGATCGACGACCACGTGGACGGCAAGCCGTACGGCGTCGACGTGGTCATGCCCGCCTCCTACGAGGGGGCCGACTTCGCGCCGGAGGAGCTGGTCTCGCGCCTGCAGGGGATGATCCCCGAGGGCCACAGGCAGTTCGTCGAGGACCTGCTCGCAGGGCACGGCGTGCCCCAGCTGTCCGAGGACGCCGACCCCGGCAAGGTCCTGCTCGGCTGGACGGACGCCACCGCCAGGCCGCAGGTCGAGGTGGCGCTGCGGCACCCCATCGCGCTGCTGGCCAACGCCCTGGGCCCGCCGCCCGCCGACGTCGTCGAGCTGGCGCACGCCAAGGGGGTCAAGGTGGCCGCGCTGGCCTCCACCCCCCGCCATGCCGTCAAGCAGGTCGAGGTCGGCGTGGACGTGGTCGTCGCCCAGGGCACCGAGGCGGGAGGGCACACCGGCGAGATCTCCACGATGGTGCTGATCCCGCAGGTCGTGGACGCCGTCGACGTGCCGGTCCTGGCGGCGGGCGGCATCGGCGGCGGCAGGCAGATGGCGGCGGGCATGGCCTTGGGCGCCGAAGGGGTGTGGACGGGCTCGATCTGGCTGACGGTCGAGGAGGCCGACACCCCCGAGCTGGCCAAGTCGCGCATCCTGGCGGCGACCTCCCGCGACACCGTCCGCTCGCGCAGCTGGACGGGCAAGCCTGCCCGCCTGCTCAGGAACGAGTGGACCGACGCATGGGAGGCCGCGAACTCGCCCGGCACGCTGCCGATGCCGCTGCAGTTCATGCTGGTCTCCGACGCGCTGCGGCGCATCGGGCGCTCGGACGCCGCCGAGCTGGCGACCTTCCCCGCAGGTCAGATCATCGGGACGATGAACCAGGTCAAGAGCGCTCGTGACGTGGTGTTCGAGATGGTCGAGGAGTACATCGAGGCCGTCGGCCGCCTGGGCGGCATCACGGAGTCGTGAAACTCAGACGGGCACGATCGTCAGCAGGCTTTCCAGCCCCTTGAAGTCGTCCGCGTTGCGGGTGAAGAGAGGAAGACCGCGGCTCGAGGCGATTGCGGCGATCAGCAGATCCATGCGACGCGGCTTCGGATCGCGGTCGGCGGCGAGGGTCAGGGTGACCAGACTGCCGTAGCGGGCAGCCGCCTCGCTGTCGAAGGGAAGGGGATCGAAATCGACCACGGCAGCCCCGAGCTTTTCCACGCGTGCTGCGCGGACGACGGCGTTCTTCGCCATCGCGACGCCTTGGTGAAGTTCGGCCAGCGTGATGGTGGTGATGTCCGGATAGTCGGGAAGATGTGCCGGAGGTATTGAATCCAGGCCGATGTAAACGCACGTGTCGATCACCCCCGCGGCGTGGCGTTCAGTCACGACGACGCTCCCAGGGGTCTGCGTCTCCAACGCGATCCTGGGTGCCGAAGAACTCGTCGACGTCCTTGCGTAGTTCGGAAGAGTCGACGTGGGGCAGTCGGCGATGCTTCGCGACCAACTCATCGGCGCGTGGGCGCCGACGGCGAGGAAGCGGGCGTAGCTCGGCCACCTCGATGCCGTTCCGAGTGATGTGGTAGATCTCTCCGGCTTCGACGGCGTCCATGACGGCTGCTGAGTTGTTGCGGAACTCGCGCTGCGTGATGATTTTCATCATGACTTGAGTGTAGCCCGCTGTGTCTCAGTGGGCTACGGCCTCAGTGGCTTCTGTAATGGGCGGGGCGCTTCTCCTTGAACGCCCTCGACCCCTCCTTGGCGTCCTCGGAGCCGATCACCGGCCAGCCGTACTCGTCGGAGACCTTGAGCGCCTCCGGCTCGGCCAGGCCGAGGGTGTCGCGGTAGGTGCGCAGGATCGCCTGTACGGCCAGCGGCCCCGAGGCCGCGACGTCGTCGGCGAGCTCGCGCGCCACCGCCAGCGCCTGCCCGTCGGGGACGACCCTGTTCACCAGCCCCATCGCCAGCGCCTCCGCGGCGGTGACCGACCGCCCCGTAAGGAGCAGGTCCATGGCGTGGCAGTAGGGGATCTGCCGGGGCAGCCTGATCGCGCTGCCGCCCATGGGGAACAGCGCCCGCTTGGCCTCGAACAGCCCGAGGGTGGCCGACTCGCCCACCACGCGCAGGTCGGTGCCGACGAGCAACTCGGTGCCGCCTGCCACCGCGTAGCCCTCGGCGGCGCAGATGATCGGCTTGGTTGGCAGGTCCTCGCGCAGCAGGCCCTTCCAGTGGAAGTTGGCGATGGCGGCGGCCCTGGCCTGGACCTCGGAGTCGGTGGAGGGCGTGCCCATGGCCTTGAGATCGGCGCCCGCGCAGAAGGTGCCGCCCGCGCCGGTCAGGATGGCCACGCGGACCTCGGGCTGCTCGGAGACGTAGGCCCATGCGGAGGCCAGGCCGACGAGCATGTCGGAGGAGAGGGCGTTCCTGGCCTCCTGCCGGTCCATGGTGACGATCACGACGTGGCCGTCACGCTCGACGCGGCAGTGGGGGGTGCTGATCTGCAGGACTTCCATGGGGCCTCCGCGTGAAGAACCAAGCGCTTGTTAGCTAGATCTTCTCAGGCGGAGGGGCCACGGGGGAAGTGCCTCACCTGACACCGCGGGTGACGCCCCGCCGGATTCCCGTCGGCTGGCGCCCCCGCGCCGGACCGGACCACGCTGCCGCGGAGGTGATCGTGTGCGCGCAGGATCCTCGGAGGGCGCGGCCCCTGAGATCGGGTGAGCGCCGGATTCTCGGATGGCGCGGTGCCGGGATCTCGGGGGCGCCGTGATCTGGGCGGGCTCGGTGATGTGGAGTGGTCAGCCGGCTGGCTGGTCAGCTGGTCAGGTGGGCGTAGACGATGATGTTGTCCTCGTAGTGGCCCGTCGCGGCGTCGAAGGCGCCGCCACAGGTCACCAGGCGCAGTTCGGCCGAGTCCGTCGGGCCGTAGACCTTCTCCGTCGGGAAGGCGTCCTTGTCGGCCTGCTCCAGCGAGTCGACCGTGAACGTGGCGACCGAGCCGTCCTTCCGCCTGACCGAGAGCGTGTCGCCGGGCCTCAGCGTGTGCGCCTTGTGGAAGACCGCGGGCTTGCCGTACCCGTCGACGTGGCCGAGCAGTACAGAGGGGCCCTTCTCTCCGGGCGTGGGACGGTGCTCGTACCAGCCGACGAGGCCGGGCTCGCTCAGCGGCGGCACCTCGACGGTCTGGTCGGCGTTGAGCCCGACGGGCTCGATCGGGGCCTCCTTGAGGCCGATCTTCGGGATCGACAGGCCGACCGGCTCCGACTTCGGCAGCGCGGCGGCCGCCTGGGAGAAGACGGCCCGCTCGGGCGCGAACTCGCCCCCCGTGAGGCCGGTGCCGGCCTGCGTGGCGGCCGTCCGCGGGTGCGCGGGCGCGGGCTCGCCGAGCAGCGACCCCGCGACGGCCAGGCCGCCGCTGAACAGCAGGATCACCGCCGCGCCCATGGCCAGGGTGTTTCTGGTGCTCACGTTGCCCCCTAACGTCCGACGAGGGGCACGGCCCGCGGGCCGTGCCCCTCGGAAGGTGGATCAGACCTGGTCGCGCCTGCGACGGCCGAGGAAGGCGGCCCCCGCGCCCGCGGCCATCAGCAGCCCGCCGAGGGCGACGCCGCCGAAGCCGCCGCCGGTCCCCGCGCCGACCTGGGCGGCGACGAGGCCGCCGCCGGTCTCGGCGCCACCGCGCGGCGTGAGGCCGTCGGTCTGGGCGACCACGCGCTTCTTGACGGTCAGCGTGGCGTACACCTTCTTGGCGCGCTCCATGTCGGCGCTGAAGACGTACGCGCCCGCCTTGGTGCCGGAGGACACGTGGAAGCGGACGGCCGCGACGCCGTGCGCGTTGATCTTGGTGGTGACGGCCTTGCCACCGGGGTCGGCGATGACGACCTCGGTGCCGGGCTTGGCGCTGTCGCTGGCGACGAACGCGGTGAAGTCACCGCCGGCGTACACCGTGCCGGGGCTGAGCTTCAGGTAGAGGTCGGCGCCGGGCACGACGTCCTGGGTGACGGTCAGCGATGCGGTGCTGGACTGTCCGCCCGGCAGCGTGGCGACGACCTTGTAGGCGCCGGGCTTGGCGTCCTTGGGCACGTGGAGACGGGTGACGGCGTCACCGAAGTCGTCCACCTTGACGGTGTGCTTCTTGCCGTCGGGGGTGGTGATGACGACCTCGGTGCCCGGCTTGACGTTGTCGGTGTGGACGCCGGCGAGGTAGGAGCCGCCGACGCGCACCTTGCCGGGGGTGAGCTGCAGGTCCATGCTCACGATCGGCGTGGGGGTGACGGGCTTGGCCGCGACGGTGAGCGTGGTCTGCGCCGTGGCGATGACGCGCTCGCCCAGGATGATCTCGACCGTCACCGGGTACTGGCCCGGCTTGAGGTCGTTCCAGGTGGCGGCGGTGATCTCGCCCTGGCCCTTGGCGAGGGCGAAGGTGTGCTTGCCGGAGAAGGCCGGCGAGGTGACGCGGGCGTCGGTGGCGCGCGGCTCGCTGCTGCGGACCTGCACACCGACCTTGTCGCCCGCGTGGACCGTGCCAGGGGTCACGGTGACGGAGGCCGAGGAGGGGATCGCCTGCCCGACCTCGATGGTCCGCTTGAGCTGCGTCTCGACGCCCTCGACGCTGATGGTCAGCGTCGAGACGCCGGGGGCGGCGTCGGCGGGGGCGGTGAGGGCGACCGTCGCCTTGCCGTCCTTGACGTAGGAGACCTTGGGGTCGCCGAGGCCCTGGACGTGGACGCGCCTGCCGTCCACGACGTCCTTGGTGGAGACCGCGACGGTGTAGTTCTCGCCGGGGGTGACGAGGCCGGGGCTGACGACGGCGTCGACGATCGCGGGCTTGGCGGCCTCGACCACGGTGACGGTCGCGCTGGAGTGCGTGGCGACACCCTCGACGCTGATCTTCAGCGTCTTCGCGCCGGGTGTGGCGTCGCTGGGGGCGACGAGCGGGACGACGGCCTTGCCGTCCTTGGTCAGGGCGACCTTGGGGTCGCCGAGGCCCTGGACGTGGACGCGCTTGCCGTCGGCCACCGCGCTGGTGGTGACGGTGACCTCGTAGGCCTGGCCGGCGGTCACCGTCGCGGACGAGAGGGCCACGCCGGTGATCGCGGGCTCGGCCGCCTGCTCCTTGGCGGCCTTCGTGACCTTCTTGACCGGCTTGGCGCTCTTCTTCGCCGCCGGAGCCTGCGTCTGCTTGGCCTCGGGGGCCTTGGTCTCGGGCGCCTTGGTCTCAGGAGCCTTGGCCTCCGGAGCCTTGGTGGGCTCGGGCGCCTTGGTGGCGGCAGGGGCCGGGGTGGTGGCCTCCGCGGTCGGGGCCGCGCCGCTCTCCGCGACGGGCTCCGCGAGCACGGGGCCTGCGGTGAGTACGGCGAGGCTGAGGGCGCCTGCCACCGCGAGGGACGTGTTGAAGCGCATGATCTCCCAATCACCGAGACGGCGCGGGGTCCAGGAGATGCCCGGCTCGGGAAACACGCCGTCTCGCGTCGGACATCATCTCGTACTCAACTGGTCAAAGAACCGCAAAGCAGACATAAAGCTCAGAATTTGCCAATTCCATACCAAAGAGATCAAATGCCTCAAAGCGGTAACAGTAGCGCATTTCTGTGACTTATGTGACTTAAATCAAGCGCTTGCTAGGGGAACGTGGCCGGGTTAGTCTGCCGCTACAAACGAGAACAGGTTCTCGTTTGCCTGCTGCGAGGAGTCCCCATGGGCACGCTCGGTTTCTGGAGGCTGGCGCAGGCCGATCCCGAGTGGATCGCCGCGGTCGACCCCGACGGCACCGAACACCGCGCGGGCGATCTGCTCGCCAGGGCCAACAGGCTCGTCCACGGTCTGCGCGAGCTCGGCCTGCGGCCGGGCGACGGCATCTGCGGCCTGGTGCCCAACGGCGTGGACGGCCTGGTCCTCTACCTCGCGGCCCTGCAGGCGGGCTGGTACTACACGCCGATCAACTGGCACCTGGCCGCGCCTGAGATCGCCTACATCGTGGCCGACAGCGAGGCGAAGGCATTCTTCGCGCACTCCCGCTTCTCCGACGCCGAGCCGCTGGTCGAAGGCGGGTCCTTCTCCTTCGGCGACCTCCCGGGCTTCCGCCCGGTGGAGGAACTGGCCGAGGGCCGCCCCTCCACCGCCCCGCAGGACCGTACGGCGGGCGCCACCATGCACTACACCTCCGGCACCACGGGCAAGCCCAAGGGCGTCAGGCGCAAGCTGTCGGGCCTCGATCCCGACGACGGCGCCGAGCTGATGACCTTCCTGCTCTCCCTGTTCGGCATCACGCCCGGCAGGCCGAACGCCCACCTGGTCACCTCGCCGAACTACCACACCGCGGTGACCCAGTTCGGCGGCACCGCGCTGCACATGGGACACACGCTCGTCTACATGGACAAGTGGGACGCCGAGGAGACGCTGCGCCTGTGTGAGCGTTACCGCATCACCAACTCGCACCTCGTGCCGACGCATTTCAAACGCCTGCTGTCCCTGCCGGAGGAGACCCGCTCGAAGTACGACCTGTCGTCGCTCCGGTGGATGATCCACGCCGCCGCGCCCTGTCCCGTGCCGGTGAAATGGGCGATGTTCGAGTGGTGGGGCGACTGCATCTACGAGTACTACGCGGCCACCGAGGGCGGCGGCACCGTCGCCACGCCCGACGGCTGGAAGAAGCACCCCGGCACCGTCGGCACCGCCTGGCCGATCAGCGAGCTGCTGATCGTGGACGACGACGGCGAACCCGTGCCGACCGGCACCCCGGGCACGATCTACATGAAGATGATGGGCGTCGCCTTCGAGTACAAGGGAGATCCCGCCAAGACCGCGGCGAGCCGTCTCAAGGACCACTTCACCGTCGGCGACATCGGCTACCTCGACGAGGACGGCTTCCTCTTCCTGTGCGACCGCAAGGCCGACCTGATCATCTCCGGCGGGACGAACATCTATCCCGCGGAGATCGAGAACGAGATCATGATCCACCCCAAGGTGGCGGACGTGGCCGTGTTCGGCATCCCCGACGAGGAGTGGGGCGAGCAGATCAAGGCCGTGGTCGAGCCCGCGCAGGGCACGACACCCGGGCCCGAGCTGGCCGCGGAGATCCTGGCCTCCCTGGAGGGACGGCTGGCCAGGATGAAGTGGCCGAAGTCGATCGACTTCATCGAGGAGATGCCGCGAGAGCCGAACGGCAAGCTGCTCAAACGCAAGCTGCGCGCGCCGTACTGGGAGGGCCGCGACCGTGCCATCTGACCCGCTGACCGCAGATCATGTGCTGGAGTTCCCCGGCGGCTACACCAGGACGACGGGGCCGGTCATCGGCCGCTTCCTGACCGAGCTGCGCGACGGGAGGCTCATGGGCGTGCGCACCGCCGAGGGAAGGACGCTGGTGCCGCCGCTGGAGTACGACCCGGCGACGGGCGAGCCCGTGACCGACGAGTGGGTCGAGGTGGGCCCGGCGGGTACGGTCACCGCGTCGGCATGGGTCCACGAGCCACGCGAGAGCCACCCCCTCGACCGCCCCTTCGCCTGGGCGCTGATCAGGCTCGACGGCGCCGACACCGCCCTGGTCCACGCCGTCGACGCGGGCAACCCCAAGGCCCTGCCGCCGGGCACCAGGGTCCGCCCCGTGTGGAGGGCCGAGCGCTGCGGCCACATCACCGACATCTCGTACTTCGCCCCCGAGGTGACGAAGATCGTCTCGCCGGTCAGCACCCGGTACAGGCTGACGGCCAGCCCCTCGCTGACCCGCTTCCTCGAGGGCGTGCGCGACGGGGTCCTCATCGGCTGTCGCTGCGCCACCTGCGAGAAGGTCTACGTCCCCTACCGCCTGACGTGTCCCGAGTGCGGCAACCCGATCGCAGGGGAGGTCACGCTGCCCGACATCGGCACCGTCACCACCTTCGCGATCAACAACCTGCCCGATCCCCGCGCCCCCGAGGTGCCCTTCGTCTCCGCCTACATCCTGCTCGACGGAGCCGACATCCCGTTGATCGCCCTGGTGGGCGGGGTGCCCGCGCACCAGGTACGGCAGGGCATGCGGGTGCGCGCCGAGTGGGTCCCTCCCGAGGAGAGAACGCTCTCGATGACGAACATCAGATGGTTCACCCCCACGGGCGAGCCGGACGTGGAGCTGTGATGCGCGAGGTAGCCGTCGTCGCCTTCGCCCAGACCGAGCACACCGCGCACGACACGGGCCTGTCCGAGCCCGAACTGATCGCGCCCGTCATCAGGGCGGTCAAGGAGCAGTCGGGCCTTTCCACCTTCGGCTTCACCTGCTCGGGCTCGTGCGACTACCTGGCCGGCGCGCCGTTCTCGTTCGTCTCCGCCCTCGACGCGCTGGGCGCCTGGCCGCCGATCTCCGAGTCGCACGTGGAGATGGACGCGGCGTGGGCGCTCTACGAGGCGTGGGTGCGTCTGCAGCACGGCGACGTCGACACCGCCCTGGTCTACGGGTTCGGCAAGTCGTCGCTCGGCGACCTGCGCGCGATCATGACGCTGCAGCTCGACCCCTACTACCTGGAGCCCCTGGGCCTGGACCAGCTCTCCTTCGCCGCGCTCCAGGCCGGCGCGCTCGGCGCGCCGAGGGAGGCGCTCGACGCCGTGGCCAAGCGCAGCCGCCAGGACGGCAGGAACAACCCCTACACCTTCGACCTGCCACTGGAGCAGGGCGCGTCCGTGGTGGAGCCGCTGAAGGAGTGGGACATCGCGCCGATCACCGACGGAGCGGCCGCGGTGGTGCTCGCGGCGGGCGACCTGGCCAGGCGCATCACCACCAACCCCGCCTACATCAGCGGCATCGCGCATCGCATAGAGCCCCATTACCTGGGTATGCGGGACCTGGCCCTGTCGGCCTCCGCCGCCGAGGCCGCACGTGCGGCGGGGGTCGGCAAGGCTCGCGTCGACGTGGCCGAGCTGCACGCCTCCTTCAGCCACGAGGAGCTCATCCTGCGCCAGGCGCTGGAGCTCCCCGACGACGTCGTGATCAACCCGAGCGGCGGGGCGCTGGCCGCCAACCCCGTGATGGCCACCGGGCTCATCAGGATCGGCGAGGCCGCCCGGCGCATCCTCGACGGAGCCGCCCGCCGTACCGTGGGGCACGCCGCCAGTGGTCCGTGCCTGCAGCACAACCTCGTCACCGTACTGGAGGCATGATGGGCAACCGGTGCGCGGTGATCGGCGTCGGGCAGACGCACTACACCACCAAGCGCGGGGACGTCTCCATCGCTGGGCTCGTGCGCGAGGCAGCGCTCAGGGCGCTGGAGGACGCGGGGCTGACGTTCAAGGACATCGACGCGGTCGTCATCGGCAAGGCCCCCGACCTGTTCGAGGGCGTGATGATGCCGGAGTCCTACCTGGCCGACGCCCTAGGCGCCGCGGGCAAGCCGATGATGCGCGTCCACACCGCCGGCAGCGTCGGCGGGTCCACCGCGCTGGTGGGCGCCTCGCTCATCCAGGCGGGGGTGCACGAGCGGGTCCTGGTCGTGGCGTTCGAGAAGCAGTCGGAGTCGAACGCCACCTGGGCCCTGTCGACCCACCTGCCGTTCAACGCCTCGCTGGTGGTGGGCGCGGGCGGCTACTTCGCTCCCCACATCAGGGAGTACATGCGCAGGACGGGCGCGCCCGACCACATCGGCACGCTCGTCGCCGTCAAGGACAGGCAGAACGCACTCAAGAACCCCTACGCCCACCTGCGGATCCCCGGGATCAGCCGCGAGATGGTCGAGTCCACGCCGATGCTGTGGGAGCCCATCCGCTACCTGGAGACCTGCCCGTCCTCCGACGGCGCGTGCGCGGTGGTGCTCTCCTCGGAGCAGGCGGTCACCGGCAGGCCGGCGTGGGTCCACGGTACGGCGATGCGCTCCGAGCCCATCTTCAGGGCGGGCCGCGACACCGTGAACCCGCAGGGCGGCAAGGACTGCGCGGCCGACGTCTACCGCCAGGCGGGCATCGCCGACCCGCGAAGAGACCTCGACGTCGCCGAGGTCTACGTACCCTTCTCCTGGTACGAGCCGATGTGGCTGGAGAACCTCGGATTCGCCGCCGAGGGCGAGGGCTGGAAGCTGACCGAGTCGGGCGCGACCGCCCTCGACGGGGACATCCCGTGGAACGCCTCGGGCGGCGTGCTGTCCTCCAATCCCATCGGAGCGTCGGGGCTCATCCGCTTCGCCGAGGCGGCGCTCCAGGTGCGGGGGATGGCGGGGGAGCACCAGGTCGACGGCGCGCGCCGCGCGCTCGGACACGCGTACGGCGGTGGCGCCCAGTTCTTCGCGATGTGGATCGTCGGCACCGACAAACCCTGAGGAGGGCCCCGATGGAGTTCAACCACGCCGACCTGTTCGAGGGACTCGCCGACGCCATCGGGGACCGCGTCGCGGTGATCTGCGGGGAGCGGCGGCTCACCTACGCCGAGCTCGACGCCCACGCCAACCGTCTGGCCCACCACCTCCAGGACCAGGGGGTGGGGCCGGGCGACCACGTCGGCATGCAGCTCTACAACGGCATCGAGTACATCGCCGCGATCCTGGCCACGCTCAAGCTCAGGGCGGTGCCCGTCAACGTCAACTACCGCTACGTCGAGGCCGAGCTGCTCTACCTCTACACCGACTCCCGCATCGTCGCGCTCGTCTACGACGTGGAGTTCGACGACAGGGTCGCGGCCGTCGCGCCCCGGGCGCCCGAGCTGCGCCACCTCGTCGCCGTGGGAGGCGTCCCGGCGATCGGGTCCGCGGTGCCGTACGAGAAGGCGCTGGAGGACCAGCCCGGCACGCGGGGCTTCGAGCGGAGGTCGGGGCAGGACGTCTACATCATCTACACAGGCGGCACCACCGGCATGCCGAAGGGCGTGATGTGGCACTCCGAGGACCTGTTCATGGGCTTCGGCGGCGGTAACCCCTACGGTGAGCCGCGCGAGAGCCCCGAGCAGGTCATCGAGGAGGCGGTCAAGGCCAATCCGATGATCATGATGGCCGTCGCGCCGCTGATGCACGGAGCGACGCAGATGGCCACGTTCATCGCCTGGTGGATGGGGGCCACGATGGTCTATGTCCGCCGCTTCGACCCCGCCGAGGTGTTACGGGCCGTCGAGAGGGAGAAGGTCGTCTCGATGAACATCACCGGCGACGCCATGGCCCGCCCGCTGGCCGACGAGATCGCCGCGGGCGACTACGACCTCCAATCGCTGTTCGTGATCAGCTCGACGGGCGCCATCCTCACCGGCTCGGTCAGGGACCGCCTGCAGGAGCTGCTGCCCAACACGATGATCCTGGACAACTTCGGATCGACGGAGTCGGGCTTCACCGCCTCGGGGGTGGCGGGCTCCTCGCCGGAGAAGGGCCTGCGCTACCAGCCGAACGCCAACTCCGCGGCCAGGCTGGCCGTCCTGGACGAACGGCTGGAGCCGGTGAAGCCGGGCGTGCTCGGCACGGTGGCCAAGGCCGGCAGGATCGCGTTCGGCTACTACAACGACCCCGAGAAGACCGCGCGCACGTTCGTCACCGACGCTGCGGGAACGCGCTGGCTGCTCACCGGCGACCTGGCGACCGTGGAGGAGGACGGGACGATCGGCGTGTTCGGCAGGGGGTCGCAGTGCATCAACACCGGAGGGGAGAAGGTCTTCCCCGAGGAGGTCGAGGCGGTGCTCAAGGGCCATCCCTCCGTGTTCGACGCGGTGGTGACCGGCGTGCCCGACGACCGGTGGGGCACCAGGGTGGCGGCGGTCGTCGAGCCCCGCAAGGGCGTGCGGCTCACCCCGGAGGAACTGGACACCCACTGCAGGAGCAGCCTGTCGGGATACAAGGTGCCCAGAACCTACGCCTTCGTCGACGAGATGGTGCGCTCACCCGCCGGCAAGGCGGACTACCGCTGGGCCAGGGAGCAGGCCGAGGCCCAGAGCGCGGGTTAGGCCTTGGCGGGCTCGCCGGTGAACGCGGCGGCGGCACCGAGGCCGAGGTAGACCACGCCGCTGCCGATGTCGAGGCGGCGGCGGGCGCGCAGGGAGCGGCGAAGCCGTCCCGACAGGGCCGAGGCGAGCAGCGCGTACGCGCCGTCGCTGGCGATCCCGAGCGCCATCCAGATCAGGCCGAGCACGATGATCTGCGGCGCGACGGGGCCGGCCGACGGCTGCACGAACTGCGGGAGGAAGGCGAGGAAGAAGATCGCGGTCTTGGGGTTGAGCACGTTGACCACGAACCCCTCCCAGAACACCCGCGAGCGCGAGTGCGTCGCGAGCTCGGCCGTCTCGGCCTCGCCAGGCCCCGCCATGAGCTTGCGGACGCCGAGCCAGACGAGGTAGGCCACGCCGAGCCACTTGACGACGGTGAAGGCCGTCGCGCTGGCGGCCAGCAGCGCGCTCACCCCGAGGGCGGCGGCGGCCACGTGGACGATGGATCCGGTGTGGATGCCGAGCACCGACACGAGCCCCGTGGCCCGGCCTTGCGCGACGCTCCTGGTGACGATGAAGACCACGGCGGGCCCCGGTACCAGGAGGAGGGCCATGGTGGCCGCGCAGAAGACGGCAAGCGTCGCGATGTCCGGCATGGCCTCATCGTAGGAAGCCGTCTCCCCGCAGGACAACGTGATATCACCTGATGGACTCCACGAGGGCGCGCAGCAGCGCGGCGGTGGCCGGAGGCAGGGGAGCGGCGCCGTAGGTGGCCGCGTAGACGTGCCTGGTGGAGGCCGGGATCTCAGTGACCGTGACCTCCGGGTGCCGGTGGGCGCGCAGCGCGAGCCCCGGCAGGACGGTCACCCCCATCCCCGCCGCCACCAGCGCCTGCACGGCCACGATGTCGTCGCTGGTGAAGGAGATCGACGGCTCGAACCCCGCCTCGGCGCACAGTTCGAGCAGATGGCTCCTGCACCGGTCGCAGCCCCCGATCCACGGCGAGCCCGCGTGCGCGGCCAGCGAGGAGGAGCCGTCGAGCGAGACCAGGTAGCTCGGGTCGTCCAGCAGGTGCGTCATGCCGGTACCCGGCTCCTCGGGGGCCGTGTCGTCGTACCTGAAGATCACCGCGACGTCCACCCTGCCCGCCCTCAGCAGCCTGAGCGCCTCGGGCGGCTCGGTCTCGGTGAGGGTGAGCCGCAGGCCGGGGTGGCCGGCGGACAGGCTGACCGCGGCGGAGGGGACGAAGGTGCTGAGCGCCGAGGGGAAGGCGGCCAGCCGTACCCGGCCCGAGCGCAGGCCGACATGGGCGGCCAGCTCCTCGGCCGCGGCGTCGACGCGGCCGACGATCTCCTCGGCCCTGTCGGCGAGCAACTTGCCCGCCTCGGTGAGGCGGA
Source organism: Nonomuraea roseola (assembly GCF_039535395.1). Taxonomy (NCBI): domain Bacteria; kingdom Bacillati; phylum Actinomycetota; class Actinomycetes; order Streptosporangiales; family Streptosporangiaceae; genus Nonomuraea; species Nonomuraea roseola. Next base: position 1,325,839 of record NZ_BAAAXC010000015.1, on the reverse strand, counting down.
TGCCGCGCCCCGCGCGTTCGATCAGCTTGGCACCCGTCTCGGCCTCCAGCCTGGCCAGGTGATGGCTGATCGACGGCTGCGAGTAGTGCAGCGCCTTGGCCGCCGCGGTGAGCGAGCCGGTACGGGAGACGGCGAGCAGCACCCGCAGCCGCGAGACATCAAGCATGTTGATAAATATGCCCAAAAACTTCTGTTGGACCTATCGGTGCCGATGGAGCAGCGTGGAGTCATGGACAAGCTGATCCGAGGAATCAGGGCCGTCGTCGCCGAACGGCTCGACCCGAGACACACCGCGTTCGCCGTCGCCGACCTCCTGCGAGCGGACATGCCCGGCCCCGACCTGCTGACCCCCGAGGAGCGCCGAGGCAGCCCCGACGGCTACGTCTCCACCGTGCGTCACGCGGAGAAGGACTTCTCGATCGTGACCGTGGTGTGGCGGCCCGGCCACGAGACGGTGATCCACGACCATGTGGCGTGGTGCGCCTTCGGCGTGCTCAGCGGGAACGAGCACGAGACCCTCTACCGCGACATGGGCGACCACCTGGTCGAGATCGGCCGTGCCGACAACCCTCCCGGCGACGTCTCGGGGTTCGCTCCTCCAGGCGACATCCACAAGGTCCGCAACACCAGCGACGAGATCGGCATCTCCTTCCACGTCTACGGCGCCGACCTCAGCGCCGTGGGGACGAGCGTCCGCCGCGTCTACGACCTGCCCGTCCTGGCTCCTTCGCCCGCGTGAGCGAGCTCAGCGCAGGCGGCCGTGCAGCAGTTCCACCAGCGTGCGGTGCGTGTGCTCCAGCGGCCGGTCGGGGTGGAGCGCACGCCGTTCGATGGTGACGGTCAGCACCATGCCGAAGATCGCCGTCGCCGCGGTGTCGGTGTCGAGGTCCTCCCGCGCGACGCCCTCCTCCACGGCCCTGCGCAGCACGGCCGCGTAGACGCCCAGCGCCTCGGCCCTGAGCTTGGCCACCGCCTCCTGCCACGCCGTGCGCCACATCTCGGCCAGCAGCACCCTGGCGAAGGCGCCGTACTCCTCGAAGAACCTCAGCTGGCCGAGGACCGTGGCGTCGAGCGCGGCCAGCGCGCTGTCACCCACGGCCGCCTCGCGCAGCGCCTGCGCCAGCCGCTCGATGCTGTGCTCGAGCAGCGCGGTGAACAGCGCCTCCTTGCTGCCGAAGTTGTAGAAGACGGTGCCCTTGGCCACCCCCGCGCGCTCGGCGATCGCGTCGACGGTGGTGGCCGTGTAGCCCTGCTCGGCGATCAGGTCGATCGCCGCGGCGAAGACCTTGGAGCGGGTCTCCGCCCTGCTCACAGCGACAGCTCCGGGTGCAGGCGCTTGACCGACCAGGTGCGCCCCTTGTTCACCGCGAGCACGGTGAGCGCGAGGCCGAGAAGCAGGAACAGGGTGAGCACGCCGCAAGCCTGCCACACGACCGTGAGGTCGCCGCCACTGATCAGCCTGCGCAGCGCGGAGACCACCCAGCTCATCGGCAGCCACGGCGAGATCGTCTGGAAGAAGCCTGGCGAGGTCTCGATCGGGTAGGTGCCGGCGGCCGAGGTGAGCTGGAGCATCAGCAGGGCCAGCGCCGCCACCCTGCCCGGCGCGCCGAGCAGCGCGTTGACCGCCTGGACGATCGCCATGAACGCCGCAGCCGTCAGCAGCAGCAGCCCGGCCACGCCCGCCCAGTGCGCGGCCTCCAGCCCCAGCGCGAACTTCAGCACGGCCAGCAGCACGCCCACCTGCGCGGCGCCCAGCGCCATCGCGGGGAACCAGCCGGAGAAGGCGACTCGCAGGGCGCCTGCCGTACCGGCAAGGAGGCGCGGGTTGAGCGGGCGCAGGACCATGTAGACGATCATCGCGCCCACCCAGAGCGCCAGCGGCACGAAGAACGGGGCGAAGCCGGTGCCGTAGTTGGGCACCTCGTTGTCCACGGACGTGGCCAGCCGTACCGGGTCGCTCATCATGTCGGTGCGCCCGTCGCGCTCGGACTCGCTGTAGTCGGGAATCTGCTCGGCGCCGTCGGCCAGCCCGTCGGCCAGCTCCTTCGACCCGTCGCTGATCTCGCCCGAGCCGTCGTGCAGCTTGCCGACGCCGGTGTGCAACTGGTCGGCGCCGTCGTTCAGCCTGCCCACGCCGGTGCGCAGCCGGCTCGCGCCGTCGGTGAGCTTCACCAGGCCGCCGCCCAGCTTGCCGAGCCCGTCGGTCACCTGCTGGGAGCCGTCGGCCAGCTTGCCGACCCCTGTCTCCAGCTTGCCGACGGCCGTCCCTGACTTGGCGACGCCCGCGTCGACCTGAGCCGCGCCGTCGGCCAGCTTGGCCAGGCCCGCGTCCAGCGCGTTGTACTGCTCGCGCAGCGCCGCCACCTGCGGCCCCACCTTGGGTGCGGCCTCGGCCACCTTGCGCGCGTTCGCGGCCAGCTGCCTGGCCTCGCGCTGCAGCTCGGCGATGGTCTGCCTGGTCTGCGAGCTCGTGCCTGACCCGTCGCCGCCCAGCGAGCCCGCCTCGTCGGCGGCCAAGCGCGCGGAGGTGGCCGCCGACTGGGCGGAGGAGGCCGCCGCGCGCGCCAGCCTGCGCAGCTCGGGGTCGGCGTCAGGGTCGGCGTCCAGATGGTTCTGGACGGCCTGCGCGCTGTCGGCAGCCTCGGAGGCCGCTCCGCTCACCCTGTCCAGCTTCGCGCCGATCCTCGCGGCGGCCCCCGCGTCCGAGCCGGGCTCGGCGCCGAGCCCGTCGGCGATCGCGTCCAGGCCGTCCGCCAGGTGGTCGGCGGCCTCGCCGACCTTCGGGCCCCACTCCTCCAGGACGGGGATGGCGGTGTCGGCCGCGGCGTTCACCTTGCCCGAGTTGGCGTGCACCTGGTCGGAGACCTGCTTGGCGCCCGTCGCGACCTTCGCCGACCCCTCGCCCAGCTTGGTGAGGCCCGTGCCGAGCTTCGTGAGACCGTCCTGCGCGGTGACCAGCCCCTCGGTGACCTTGGCCGAGCCCTTGGCGAGCTTGCCCGTCGCGGTGTTCGCGCTGCCGAGGCCGGCCGTGAGCTGCTGGGCGCCGTTCCTGGTCTGCCCGAGGCCGGCCGACAGCTGCTGGGTGGCGTCCTCGGTCCTGCCGAGGCCCTTGTCGATCTTGTCGGCGCCGTCGTGCAGCTCGTCCGCGCCGTCGGCGGCCTCGGTCGTCTTGTCGTGCATGTCGCCGATCGAGACGAAGACCTGGTCGAAGTAGTCGCGTACGGCTGTCTGCGCGGCGGCCGCCCTGACCTCGTTGAAGACCGCGTCGGAGATCGAGCTCATGATGTAGGAGCGGCCGGTGTCCACCTCCACGCCGAGCTCGGCGGGGGAGGGCGTGCCGTCCTTCGAGGGTGAGGCCAGCCGCGAGCTGAAGTCGGAGGGAATGGTCAGCGACAGGTAGTAGCTGCCGTCGCGCACGCCGTCGGCGGCCTGCTCGGGGGTGGCCGCGTGCCAGTCGAAGACCTCGCGCTCCCTCAGCTCCTCGGCCAGGTCCTGCCCTGCGTGCAGCGGCCTGCCGTCCGCCGTGGCGGGACGGTCCTGCATGACCAGCGCGACGGGCACCCTGTCGAGGTGCCCCTGAGGGTCCCAGAACGACCAGAGATACAGGCCCGCGTACAGCAGGGGCAACATCACCACGGCCGCGATGGCCGCCCTGGTCAGCCGCGACCGCGAGAACCGGCGCAACTCCTTCATCTCAGAGCTCCACGAGGTGGTCGTAGCGGGCGGGAGGGGTCACGCAGGAGGCGACGACGGCCGTGGGCAGCTCCTCGAGCAGCTCCCACAGCGCCAGCCGGCGCTCGGGCGGCAGGCCCGCGTCGATGTTGTCGGCGACGATCAGGGCGGGGGAGTCGAGCAGCGCCAGGGCGACGCCGAGCCGTACCTGCTGCTCCCTGTCGAGCTCCCGCACGAGCGTGCGCTGGTCCACGTCGAGGCCCGCCCCCTCGAGGGCCTCGGCGTGCCGCCCCCTGCGGCGCCGCTCGTGCAGGTGCTCCTTGACGGTCAGCGCTCTGTCGAGGTCGGTCACCCCGTCCACCAGCGCCAGCGCGGCGACCTTGCGGATCGCCCTCGGCCTGCTGTGGCCCGCGACCTCCAGGGTGCCCCTCGTCGGCTTCATCCGGCCGGAGAGCGTGAGCAGCAGGCTGGTACGGCCGCTGCCGGTCGCGCCCGCGACCACGGTGAGCGTGTTCTCCGCGGTCTCGAGCGTGACCTCGTCGAACACGCCCTCCACGGAGAGATCCTTCGCGACGATCACCACGACTCCTCTTTAGCACTGACCAGTCAGTACAAAAAGTAGCGCATGGGGAGCTCCGGCGTGCGACCGGGGCAGGGTGACGCTCACCACGGACGGCCTTCTGGAAGGCTGGAGCCATGTCGCCGACGATCGCCACCGCCCTGCGGGTGCCCCTGCCCGAACTGCTCGAGTTCCTCCGTCCCAGGCACCGCGGCCTGCTGAGCACCACCCGCGCGACAGGCCGCCCTCAGCTGTCGCCCGTCACGTGCGGACTGGACGACGAGGGCAGGATCGTCGTCGCCACCTACCCCTCGCGCGCCAAGTCCCGCAACGCGCGACGCGACGAGCGGGTGTCGATCTGCGTGATGTCCGAGGAGTGGAACGGGCCCTACGTCCAGGTGGACGGCAGGGCCGAGGTCCTGGACATGCCCGAGGCGCTGGAGCCGCTGGTGGAGTACTACCGGTGCATCGCGGGTGAGCACCCCGACTGGGAGGAGTACCGCGAGGCGATGCGCCGCCAGGACAAGTCACTGATCCGCATCCACATCGACACCTGGGGTCCCATCGCCACGGGCGGCTTCCCTCCCGCTACGGCAGATCGATCTGGTACCTGACGAAGCCCTTGTTCTCGGCCACCTTGTCGTAGAGGCGCCGAGCCGTGGCGTTGGACTCGTGGGTGTTCCAGTAGACGCGCCCGCACCCCCTGCGCCCGGCCTCCTCGGTCACGGCCTCGATCAGCGCGCGGGCCACGCCGCGGCCGCGCGCCTCTTCGGCGGTGAAGAGGTCCTGCAGGTAGCAGACGTCCCTGTCGGGGGCCGAGGTGCTGGGGTGGAAGAGGAAATGGGTGATCCCGACCAGCCTGCCGTCCAGCCTGGCTCCGAGCGCGTGCATCCTGACGTCCTTCTCGAACTCCCGCCAGGCCGCCGCGTACATCTCGTCGGGCTCGGTGCGCTGGTAGAAGTCGATGTAGGCGCGGAAGAGCTCCTCCCACGCGGGCCGGTCTGAGGGGAGCAGGCTGCCGATGGAGATCATGCCCGCCAACCTAGGGAGAAGTGGACTCCTCCACCACGGCCACTCCTCGCCGAAACCACCCGACCACTTGTCCTGTCACCCTGCCTGACCAGCCCGGCCACCCTTCGGGGGACAGCGGGGCCGGGCTCCCCTTCAGAGGAGCCCGGCTCTCCACGCGCGAAGCGCGCGCCCGGTGAGGCCCATGCCGGTGGCGCGGGCACCGGGGTGAGGCGTGCCGGTCGCCGAGGTCAGATCCCCAGGGCCGAGGGGGCGCCGTACTCCGCCAGGAAGAGGGCCTCCGTGGTGGCTGTGCGACGCAGCTCCTCCAGGTTCACCCGCTCGTTCGGAGCGTGGATCGCCGCGTCCTCGTCCTCGGCGCCGAACAGGAGGATCTCCGCCAGGGGGAACTGCTTCAGCAGCGTGTTGACCAGCGGGATCGAGCCGCCCGCGCCCACGTCGCGGGGCGCGCGGCCGAAGGCGCGCTCCATCGCCCTGTTGAGCGCCGAACGGCCGCGGCCGCCCGAGTCGGCCTGGAAGCCCGAGCCCACGACGAAGTCGCCGAAGGAGACCTGGACGCCCCAGGGCGCGACCTGGCGGAGGAAGTCGAGGATGGCGTCGAGCGTCGTCTTGGGGTCGCCGGCCGGCGGGATCCTGACGGTCACCCTGGCCCTGGCCACCGCCTGGACGGCGTTGATGGCGCCCGAGACGGTGGGGACGTCGAGGCCCGTCACGGTGATCGCGTAGGAGGACCAGAGACGGTCGGCGAGGGAGCCAGAGCCGACGAGCGAGACGCCGTCGAGGACGCCTGCCGTGTTCCTGAACTCCTGCTCGGAGGGGCCGGTGCCGAGGAAGCTGCCGCGCGGCAGCCCGGGCACTCTGATGTCGCCGTTGTCGTCGTGCAGCGAGGTGAGCATGCGCATGAGGGCGGCGAGGGCGTCGGGGGCGGCGCCGCCGAAGGAGCCGCTGTGCACGGACTCGCGCAGGGTGCGGACCTCGATCGTGAAGGCGGCCATGCCGCGCAGCGAGGTGGTGACGGCGGGGTCGCCCAGCTTGGGGTTGCCGGTGTCGGCCACGATGATCGCGTCGGCGCGGATCAGTTCGGGGTTGCGCTCGACGAAGGCCTCGAGGCGCTCGCCCGCGTACTCCTCCTGGCCCTCGATGAGCACCTTGACGCCCACGGGGAAACGGCCCTGGAAGGCGCGGAGCGCGGCGACGTGCGAGATGATGCCCGACTTGTCGTCCGCGGTGCCCCTGCCGTACAGGTTGCCGTCGATCAGGGTGGGATCGAAGGGAGGGGTGCGCCAGGCCGCGGGGTCGCCCGCGGGCTGCACGTCGTAGTGCGCGTACAGGAGCACGGTGGGGGCGCCGGGCGGGGCGGGGGCCTCGGCGTAGACGGCGGGGAAGCTGCCCTCCACCGGGATCTGCTGCACGCGCGGCAGACCCGCGCTGCGCAGGAGCTCCTCCGTCACGGCCGCGGCGCGCAGCACGGGTTCCTCAGGATGGCCGGGGAAGGCCACGGAGGGAATGGAGGCGAGCCGCTTCAGGTCCTCGATCGCCTGGGGCATCCCCGCAGCAACGGCGCTCTCTAGCTGGTCAGGAGTCACGGGTCTTCCCCCGGGGTCGTTCTGGACAGTAACGCCTCATTGCATCACAGAAGGTTCCGCAGGGTGGAAACGAGGCTGGCGTGTACTGCGGATTTCGTCGAGATTACATAGACGATCTGCGGATCCCGGATTTCTTGCATAGTGCTGCCACGCTTTCGCTTGGCAACACCCCATGTGAACATGCACACTGTGGGGAGTTCAGACACGAGGGAAGATAGCGATGACGCAGCCCGAAAACGATGTGCTGAAGGCCGCGCAGGACAACCTGTGGTTGCACTTCACGAGGCACAGCTCCTACAAGGACAACGAGATCCCCACCATCGTCAGAGGTGAGGGTGCTTACATCTACGACATCCACGGCAAGCGCTACCTCGACGGCCTCGCGGGGCTGTTCGTGGTGCAGGTGGGCCACGGGCGTCAGGAGCTGGCCGAGGCGGCCGCCAAGCAGGCGCAGGAGCTGGCCTTCTTCCCGCTGTGGTCGTACGCCCACCCCAAGGCCGCCGAGCTCGCCTACCGGCTGGCCAAGGAGGCTCCAGGCGACCTGAACCGCGTGTTCTTCACCACAGGTGGAGGCGAGGCGGTCGAGACCGCGTGGAAGCTGGCCAAGCAGTACTACAAGGTCACGGGCAAGCCGCTCAAGCACAAGGTCATCAGCCGCCAGATCGCCTACCACGGCACCCCGCAGGGCGCCCTGTCGATCACCGGCATCCCGGCCTTCAAGCAGATGTTCGAGCCGCTCGTTCCCGGCTCCATCCGCGTGCCGAACACCAACCACTACCGCGCCGACGAGATCACCGGCGTCAAGGGCATGACGCCCGAGCAGTACGGCCTGTGGGCCGCCGACCGCGTCGCCCGCGCCATCGAGATGGAGGGCCCCGACACGGTCGCGGCCGTCTTCGTCGAGCCGGTGCAGAACGCCGGTGGCTGTTTCCCGCCGCCGCCCGGATACTTCCAGCGGCTGCGCGAGATCTGTGACGAGTACGACGTGCTCCTCGTCTCCGACGAGGTCATCTGCGCGTACGGCAGGCTCGGCACGATGTTCGGCGGGCAGAAGTTCGACTACACCCCCGACATCATCACCTCGGCCAAGGGCCTGACCTCCGGTTACTCGCCGCTCGGCGCGATGATCGCGCACGACAGGCTGTTCGAGCCGTTCAAGAACGGCGAGGAGATGTTCGCCCACGGCTACACCTTCGGTGGCCACCCCGTCTCCGCCGCCGTCGCGCTGGCCAACCTCGACATCTTCGAGCGCGAGGACCTGCTCGGCCACGTCACCCGCAACGAGGACGCCTTCAAGAGCACGCTGGAGAAGCTGAAGGACCTGCCGATCGTCGGCGACGTCCGCGGCTCCGGCTACTTCTGGGGCATCGAGCTGGTCAAGGACAAGGCGACGAAGGAGACCTTCAGCGCCGAGGAGTCCGAGCGGCTCATCCGCGGCTACCTGTCCAACGCGCTCTACTCCAACGGTCTGTACTGCCGCGCAGACGACCGTGGCGACCCGGTCATCCAGCTGGCGCCGCCGCTCATCGCAGGGCAGAAGGAGTTCGACGAGATCGAGTCGATCATCCGGAACGTCCTGGTCGAAGGTCTGAACCTCCTTTAATCCCACGAAAGGATCACCCCCATGAAGATCGGCGTTCCCGCCGAGGTGAAGAACCACGAGTACCGCGTCGCCGCCACCCCGGCCGGCGTGCACGAGCTGGTTCGAGGCGGCCATGACGTCCACGTCCAGCGGGGCGCCGGTCTCGGGTCCCACATCCCGGACGAGGAGTACCTGGCCGCGGGCGCCAAGATCCTCGACTCCGCCGACGCGGTGTGGGGCGAGTCGGAGATGGTGCTCAAGGTCAAGGAGCCCATCGCCGAGGAGTACCACCGCATGCGCGAGGACCTGGTGCTCTTCACCTACCTGCACCTGGCCGCGGGCAAGGACTGCGCGAACGCGCTCCTCTCGGCGGGCACCACCGGCATCGCCTACGAGACTGTCCAGGTCGGCAACACGCTGCCGCTGCTGGCCCCCATGTCGGAGGTCGCGGGCCGCCTGGCTCCGCAGGTCGGCGCCTACAACCTCATGCGCTTCAACGGCGGGCGCGGCGTGCTGCCCGGCGGCGTCCCCGGCGTCGCCCCCGCGAAGGTCGTCGTCATCGGCGGCGGCGTCTCCGGCCTGAACGCGGCGCAGATCGCCGTCGGCATGGGCGCGGACGTCACCGTCCTCGACACCAACATCGACCGCCTGCGCTTCATCGACGCGATCTACCAGGGCCGCCTCAAGACCCTCGTCTCGACCTCCTACGCCCTCGAGCAGGAGGTCCTGAAGGCCGACCTGGTCATCGGCGCGGTGCTGATCCCGGGCGCCAAGGCCCCGACGCTGGTCTCCAACGACCTGGTCTCGCGCATGAAGCCGGGCTCCGTGCTCGTCGACATCGCCATCGACCAGGGCGGCTGCTTCGAGGACTCCCGTCCGACCACGCACGCCGAGCCCACCTACCAGGTGCACAACTCGATCTTCTACTGCGTGGCGAACATGCCGGGGTCGGTGGCCAACACCTCGACCTACGCGCTGACCAACGCGACGCTGCCGTACGCGGTCAAGCTGGCGAACCTGGGGTGGAAGGAGGCGCTGAAGGCGGACGCCGCGCTCGCCCTCGGCCTCAACACCCACGCGGGTCAGGTCACCAACGAGCCGGTCGCGCAGGCGCTCGACCTGCCGTACGTGCCGGTGGCCGCGGTCCTGGCCGCCTGACGGTCCCCTGAGAGCGCCCGCCGGTGATCACCGGCGGGCGCTCCTCGCTTTCGTGCGGCTCGCCGGCGGGCCGCCGTCACGCGTTCAACGCGCCGCGAGGCGCAGGCGCAGATCGCGCGCCGTCGCCAGCACGTGCTCGACCTCCGAGGGGGTCGGCCACGGTGAGGTACCGGGCCGCAGGATCGTCGTTCGCACCGAGGCCAGGTGTTCCACCGCCGAAGCGTGCAGCCCGCTGCGCTCCACCAGCCACACCATCACGTCGGCGTGGTCGCGCAACGGCCTGGTGAGCAGGTCCCACGTGCCGAGGATCTCGGTGAGGTCGCGCACCTTCAGCGTCACCCCGCCCCTGCGCCCCGTCGCGGCGGCGGCCAGCTCCGCCCTGGCCGACAGCTCGGGCTCGGCCAGCCGGTCCCAGGTGGGCGGCGGCGGATCGGCCAGCCACTTCTCCGCCTCGTGGGGCTGGCCCGTGGCCGACAGCAACCCGCCCAGCTCCATCGCCGCCCGATGGTGGCCGGCCAGTGCCGCCTGCCTGAACCAGTGCTGGCCGCCCTGGAGGTCGCCCAGCTCGGCGATGAGCAGCAGCCCGAAATTGAACGCGGACTCGGCGTCGCCACTGGCCGCCGCCCTGCCGAACCAGTGGCTGGCCCCCTGCGAGTCGGACAGCTCGACACAGACGAAGCCCGCCATGCGCTGGTCGTCGAGGCGCCCCGCGACGGCGGCCCGCTCGAACCAGGCGCGGGCCGTACGGAGGTCTCTGCGGGAGAGCGCGATGCCGCCGAGCTGGGAGGCCGCGCCCGGATGCTCGCTCTTGGCGGCGAGCCTGTAGTAGGCCTCGGCCCCCTCGGGATCCCTGGTGGCCTGCAGGAGCAGGCCCAGGTGGTAGGCGGCCTCGGCGTGGCCTCCGCGGGCGGCGTACTCCCAGCAGCGGACCGTCTCCTCCTCCTCGCCCACCTGGTAGGACAGGAACCCCAGATCGTGGGCGGAGGCGACGTCGCCGTCGGCGGCGGCCCTGCGGTGCCACTCGCGCGCGAAGGGCAGCTCGCCCGCGTCCTCGCAGATCAGCGCCAGCCGCCTGGCGGCCGACCTGGACCCCGCGTGGGCGGCGCTCTCGAACCACCTGCGGGCCGCCTCGATGTCGCCGCGCTGCTCCAGGAGCAGGGTCGCGAGGTTGACCGCGGCCTCCGCGTCGCCGGTGCCCGCCGCCAGCTCGTACCAGCGGACGGCCTCCTCCAGCGTGCCGTGCTTCTCGTGCCAGACGCCCAGGTTGTAGGCGCTGTCGATGTTGCCGCCCGACGCGGCCCGCTCCCACCAGTGCCTGGCGGCCGAACGGTCGCCGCGCTGGGCGTAGAGCTTGCCCAGCCGGTGCGCGGCCTGGGCGTCGCCGTGCTGGGCGGCGACGAGAAGCTCCGGCTCGTCTCCTGAGCGGGGCGCGGGAACGGCCGGCGCCGTCACTTCCTGCTCGTTCTGCCACCACGTCATTGCGACAGGGTGACATGTGATCAGACGGTTGCGGAACGTAATCGCGGCAGTAATCGGGGCGGCCGGTTCAGCGGAAGGTGATGAAACCGGTGAACATCCCCATGGCGCAGACATACCTCAGCTGACCGGGAGGCTGCGCGGGGAGGCGGACAGTGGCCGGAAGATCGACGTCTCTGCCGTCGATGGTGAGGTGGGTGGCGCAGGCTGCACCCTCCCTTGCACGGAAGTCGACTTCGACAGGGACCCCGGCCCTGGCCTGCGAGACGCCGGGCCGGTAGCCGCGCTCGGTCGCCCAGATCGTCAGCAGCTGCACGCCTCCTGGACCGGTCCTGGCCATGGCCGCCGCACGGCTCGCCTCCTGCGGCAGCCAGCCGCCCAGGCTGAGGCCCGACGTGATCGTCCACAGACCCGCCGCCACCGCCACGACCCCGGCGAAAGCGGCCAGCCTGCTCTGGGAAACCCGCCGGAGGACGAACCCCAGGAGGGCGAACGCCGGGGCGGTGCCCACCACGAATCCGCCCATCACGGCCGCTCCGCCGACCGCCGACGCCGACGTGACGGCCAGCATCTCCATGCTCAGCGTCACCCCGCAGGGCAGCAGGATGGTGGCCGCGCCCAGAAGGGGCGCCTTCAGCCGTCGTGCGGGTGGTTGCGGCTCGCAGTGCCGGTGGCGGAGCATCCGCAGGGCGAAGAAGATCACCATGAACCCCGCCGCGACCAGCATGCCCGCTCTGACCGGTGGGGGAAGCCTGACCATCGAGCCCAGTGCGCCGAGCACCGCCCCTGCCGTGACGTAGGAGGCAAGGCGGCCGGCGAGGAACTGCGCCACCACCCGTGGCGTTCCCTGCAGGCCGAACAGCAGGCCGCCCTGCACGGCCGTACACGAAGCGGTTCCCGCCACCAGGCCGGCGGCGGTCCCGCTGACGAACAGGGCGACCGGCTCCACGCTCAGTGAACGAGCGCCAGGTTGTCCAGCGAGCCGTTCTTGGCGGCCTCGACGATCGAGCCGAACTGGTCGAGGCTCATCTCGACCCGCTGGCCGAAGTCGTCGGTGATGACCACCTGACGTTCTTCGGGTGCGGACGGGTCGACGAACAGCTCGGGGCAGCCGCAACTGCAGTTGCCGCAGAATCGGGCGATCGACTGCATTCGATTCCCCACTCTCGAAGTAGTCTTTACCTGCACGGTAATCTCACGCTCCGAAAGCGGCCAGTAACAGTTCTTTCACCGGCCGGCGGGTTTACCTCGCCCCCGGCGATGCTCAGAGCCAGCCGGGCCTGACCAGTCCCGACTCGTAGGCGATGACCACGAGCTGGGCGCGGTCGCGGGCGTGCAGCTTCATCATCGCCCTGCTGACGTGCGTCTTCGCGGTGGCGGGCGACATGAACAGCTTGGCCGCGATCTCGTCGTTGGTCATGCCGGTCCCGACCAGCGCCAGCACCTCGCGCTCCCGCTCGGTCAGCAGTCCGAGGCCGTCGGCGGACATCGGCTCCTTGGCCCTCGTGGCGTACTCCGCGATCAGCCGCCTGGTCACCGAGGGCGACAGCAGCGCCTCACCGGCGGCCACCACCCGCACCGCCTGGATGAGCTCGGCAGGCTCGGTGTCCTTGACCAGGAACCCGCTGGCGCCGCCGCGCAACGCCTCGAAGACGTACTCGTCCAGCTCGAAGGTGGTCAGGATGATGATGCGCGGTCCCGCGGGCATCTGCCTGGTCGCGGTCAGGCCGTCGGTGCCCGGCATGCGGATGTCCATCAGCACGACGTCGGGGGCGGTCGAGGCGGCCAGCCGTACGGCCTGCGCCCCGTCGGCGGCCTCAGCGACCACGCCCATGTCGGGCTGCGCGTCGAGCAGCGCCTTGAAGCCCGCCCGCACCAGCGCCTGGTCGTCGGCCAGCAGCACCTTGATCATTCCGTCTCCTCCGGTAGTGGCAGCCTCGCCTCGACCTGGAACCCCGTCCCGGTGGGGCCGGCGACCAGTGTGCCGCCCAGCGCCGAGGCCCGCTCCCTCATGCCGGGGATGCCGTTGCCGCTGCCCTCCTCGGACAGGACGGTGGGCGTGGTGGGCCCTGTGTCGCCGACCGTGATGACCAGCTCGGCCGGCAGGTACTCCAGCCGCACGTTCACCCTGGCGCCCGGCGCGTGGCGGGCGGCGTTGGTGAGCGACTCCTGCACGATGCGGTAGGCCGCCCGCTCCACCTGGGAGGGCAGCGGCCTGGAGCCGACCTGCCTGAGCGACACGTCCATGCCCGACCGCTCGACCAGTTCGCCGACGCGGTCGAGGCCGGCGGTGGGGGAGCGGGGCGCGCCGTCGCGCAGGACGTTCAGCACCGAGCGCAGCTCGCCCAGCACCTCCTTGGAGGCCGCCTTGATCGTGGTGAGCGCGGGCCTGGCCTGCGAGGGGTCGTCGTCGAGGAGGTGCAGCGCCGTGGAGGCCTGCACGTGGATGAGCGAGATGTTGTGCGCCAGCACGTCGTGCAACTCCTGCGCCATCGTCAGGCGCTCCTCGCTGGCCTGCCGCCGCGACTCCTCCTCGGCCACCCTCGCGTGCTCGGCGCGCCCCTCGCGCCGGAAACGCGCCACCTCTCCCGCCGCCAGGATCAGCAGCATGACGGCGACGATGGCGAGGACGTGCCACGCGCCGGCGGCCGGTCGGTCCACCAGCCACGTGGAGTAGACGAGGAAGTACGCCGCCGTGATCGCCGAGGCGATCCACGCCACCTTCCTGCGACCCTCGGCGACGGTCTTGAACAGCAGGATGACCGGGCTCAGGAAGACCGGCCCGTAGGGGTAGCCCAGGGCCATGAAGACGGAGGTCGCCACCAGCGTGGCGGCCAGCGAGGTGATCGGGAAGCGCCGCGTGGCCAGGATCGCCACCGGGCCGACCAGCAGCAGCACGGTGCCGAGAGAATCGACACGCAGCCGGTCGGTCTGCCCGGCGTGCGCCCCGTGGGAGGCGATCACCTGGAACACCGCGACCACGAGGGCGAGATAAGCGGTCTTGCGCACGGGTCCACGCTAGACGAGCCACCCCGGCCCCGACATCCCACGGATGTCGCAGGGGGCCCTACCACCCCGGGCGTACCTGGTCCATTGTTGCTTTCATGCGCCGACACATCCTCGCCCTCGTCGCCGTCACGCCGCTGCTCGTGGTCGCACCCCTCGCACCCGTCGCCGCCGAGCACAAGCCACCGCCCACGCCGCAGAAGCAGCCCGTCGCCGAGGGGTACGGCGGCGCCGTGGCCACCGTCGACCTCGACGCCAGCAAGGCCGCGCTCGCCGTGCTCCACAAGGGCGGCAACGCCATGGACGCCGCGGTGGCGGCGGGCGCGGTGCTGGGCGTCACCGAGCCGTACTCCGCGGGCCTGGCCGGTGGTGGCTTCATGGTCTACTACGACGCCAGGCGCGGGAGGGTCCACTCGATCGACGGCCGCGAGACCGCGCCCGCCGCGATGACGCCGACCTCGCTCGAGGGCATCCCGTTCGAGGAGGCCGTGACGAGCGGCCTGTCGGCGGGCGTGCCTGGGGCGGTCGCGCAGTGGGAGCTCGCGCTGCGCCGGTTCGGCACGACGAGCCTGCGTGAGGCGCTGAAGCCCGCGATCGAGGTCGCGCAGAAGGGCTTCGTGGTCGACCAGACCTTCCACGACCAGACCGCCGCCAACGCCGCCAGGTTCAAGGACATCGCCTCCACCGCCAAGCTCTACCTGCCGAACGGCGCGCCGCCGCCCGTGGGCTCGGTGTTCAGGAACCCCGAGCTCGCCGACACCTACCGCGAGCTGGGCAGGCGCGGAGGCGAGTGGCTGTACGGCGGGCGGCTGGGCCAGGAGATCGTCAGGACGGTCAAGAACCCGCCGATCACGCCGGGCGCGACGCGCAACGTGCGTCCTGGCCTGATGGAGGTCTCCGACCTCACCGCCTACAGGGCGCTGCTGCGCGAGCCGACGCGCGTCGACTACAAGGGCATGCAGGTGTACGGCATGCCGATCCCCTCCTCCGGAGGCTCCACGGTCGGCGAGGCGCTCAACATCCTCGAGGCCCTGCCGAGCGTCGGCATGCACGAGTACCTGGAGGCCTCGCGCCTGGCCTTCGCCGACAGGGGCAAGTACGTCGGGGACATCCCCAACGTGCCGATGGCCGAACTGCTCAGCGACGGCTTCGCCAAGGAGCGCGCCTGCCTGGTGGGCGAGCGCGCGATGGCGCACCCCGCCCCGCCCGGCGAGCCGGACGGCAGCTACACCGACTGCGGGCCGCCCCTGTCGGAGAGCGCGCCTTCGCCCGCGGAGGAGGGCCCTGAGACCACCCACCTGGTCGTCGCCGACCGCTGGGGCAACGTCGTGGCCTACAACCTGACGATCGAGTCCACCGGCGGCAACGGCATCGTGGTGCCGGGCCGCGGCGTGCTGCTCAACAACGAGCTGACCGACTTCACCTTCGGCCCCGCCCCAGGCGACCCGAACCTGCCCGCTCCGGGCAAGCGTCCCCGCTCCTCGATGGCCCCGACCATCGTGCTCGACCACGGCAAGCCGGTGCTGGCCGTGGGCTCGCCGGGCGGCTCCACGATCATCACGACCGTGCTGCAGATTCTGATCAACCGCTACGAGCTGGGCATGAAGCTTCCCGAGGCGCTCGCCGCCCCGAGGGCGACGCAGCGCAACACCGCGCAGACCCAGGCCGAGCCCGGCTTCATCGAGAACCACGGCGCCGAGCTCAGGGCCAAGGGCCACGTCTTCGCGCCGAACCCCGAGATCGGCGCCGCCACCGCGCTGGAGTTCGTGGGCAGAGGCAAGATCCAGGCCGTGGCCGAGCCGGTACGGCGAGGCGGCGGCAGCGCCGTGGTGGTGAGACCTCACTAACTGTCAGTAGTCAGAGAATTACGCAACGCCATAGGGTGCGGGGTGTCCGTAACTCGTCGTGAGAGGAACCCCCCCGTATGAGACCCCTGCACCTGCTGGTCACCTCCGCCCTGGTCGCCGGCGCGCTGGCCATGCCGGCCGCGTCGGCGGAGGGCGCGGTGGCGGCGCCGCCTCCGTGCCACGCGCACGTGTGCCTGTGGACAGGCGCCAACTACACCGGATCCGTTTTCACCTGGTGGGAGGGGAACGGCAACGTCTTCGTCGGCGGCACCCATGCCGACAACGTGGGCTCGTTCGTGGCCAACCGCGGCGCCTGCTTCGTCGACACGGCCGACTCCGAATGGAACTGGCACGACAGGCGGCGGGCCTCGGACGGTGACTACAGCGCCAACTACCGAGGCCGTTTCGGTTACAAAATGGACCGAATCGCGCCTGCCCGTTATTGCTAGCTAGTAGATCAGCTCATAGGCGTCGGGCTTCATCTTCCTGGTACGCGCCCAGTACTCGAAGGTGAAGCCCGGCCAGGTCGTCCTGTTGACCCCGTGCTCGTCCAGATACCACGACCGGCAGCCGCCCTCGGTCCAGACCAGCCGGTTCAGCCGCTCCTGCAGCCGCGCGTTGAAGGCTCGCTGCCGCTCGGGCCTGACGTCGATCGCCCTCGCCCCGGTCTTCGACAGCAGGCGCAGGCAGTCCATGACATATCGGACCTGCGACTCGATCATGAACACCACGGAGTTGTGGCCCAGCCCCGTGTTCGGGCCCAGCAGGAAGAACAGGTTGGGGAAGCCCGCGGTGGTGATGCCGTAGTAGGCCTCGATGCCGTCCTGCCACGCGTCCTGGATCTTCAGCCCCTCCCTGCCGACGATCCGCTGTTCCTGCAGGGCGTCGGTCACCTTGAAGCCGGTGCCGTAGATCACCACGTCGGCGGGGTGCTCCCCGCCCGTCGCGTCGACGACCGCGTGGTCGCGCAGCTCGGTGATCCCCTCGGTGACGAGCGTGACGTTCTCCCTGCTCAGCGCCGGATAGAAATCGCTGGAGATGAGGATGCGCTTGCAGCCGATCGTGTAGTCGGGGGT
Source organism: Nonomuraea roseola (assembly GCF_039535395.1). Lineage (NCBI taxonomy): Bacteria > Bacillati > Actinomycetota > Actinomycetes > Streptosporangiales > Streptosporangiaceae > Nonomuraea > Nonomuraea roseola. Next base: position 1,308,848 of record NZ_BAAAXC010000015.1, on the reverse strand, counting down.
GAGCTTGCGGCGCAGTTCCCTGTCGGGGACCTGACGTTCGAGATGCCGCAGGGCCAGTCTCTCGTGCACCTTCATCAGGCGCGGGTCGACGGCGAAGCCCAGCGCCCTGGTCTCCAGCGCCCAGTAGATGCCGTTGCGCAGCGCGCGGGCCGCTCCGGGCAGGCGAAGCGCCTGCCGCATGGAGGGGGAGACGGCGAAGTCGGGCTTCGGGTGGATCCACGGGGGCGTGCGCTGGAAGAGCGTGAGGTGGGCGGCCTCGGCGGCGATCCGAGGGACGAACTGGACGGCGGAGGCGCCGGTGCCGATGACGGCGACGCGCTTGTTCTTGAGGTCGACGGAGTGGTCCCACTCGGCGGAGTGGAACGAAGGCCCCGCGAACCGCCCCGCAATTTCCGGAAATTTCGGGATGTGGAGGGCGCCGATGGCGGAGATCACCGCGTTGGCCCTCATGACCTCGCCGTCCGCGGTGGTGATCTCCCATTCGCGGCCGAGGTACTCGAGGCTCACGACGTGCTTGCCGTACCGAACATGGGGGTCGATGCCGTACTTCCACCCGCACGCCCGCATGTACTCCCAGATCTCCTCCTGCGGGGAGAACATCCGCGACCAGCCGGGGTTGAGCTCGAAGGAGTAGGAGTACATGTGCGAGGGGACGTCGCAGGCGCAGCCGGGGTAGGTGTTGTCACGCCAGGTGCCGCCCAGGTCCTCGGCCTTCTCCAGGATGACGAAGTCGTGGTAGCCGGCCTCCTTCAGCTTGATCGCCATGCCGATCCCGGCGAAGCCGGAGCCGATGATGACGATTCCCGGCTTGTCACTGGATTCCACGGGCCCTCCTGTACGACTCGAACTCGGCGTGCGCGGGGGAGATCGCGATGTAGTCGAGAGCGGCCCCGAGGTCGCCCTCCTGGCTGGGATGGAAGCCGGGCCGAAGGTACCGGGGCGCGGCCATGACCAGGCTGCGGAGCGTCGGCACCCTGCCCTCGCGCGACCTGCGGAGGAAGTGGGTCCACCTGGCGGTCATGCGGCCGTCCACGATCGGGTCGTTGGCCAGCAGGAACCCCGCGCCGCGCCTGAGCAGGAAGAGCAGGACGGCGCCCGTCAGCGCCATCGTGCGCGCCCTGCGGGCGTAGGAGCCGTCGAGGTGCGTGTAGAGGTCGAAGGCGACGCTGCGGTGCTCGACCTCCTCCGCGCCGTGCCAGCGCAGCAGGTCCATCATCACCGGGTCGGCGCCCGCCTCGTCCAGCGGCCTGGCGTGCAGGATCCAGTCGCCTAGCACCGCGGTGTAGTGCTCGATCGCCGCGATGATCGCCAGCCGCTCCCTGAGCCAGTACCGCCTGGCCGCCGGCGGCAGCGTGTGGTCGCCGAGCAGGCGCTCGAAGAGCCACTCGATGTTCTCGACGAAGGGCGTGGGGTCGAGGCCCTGCTCCTTCATGTGCTCGAGGACGCGCTGGTGGGCCACGGCGTGCGTGCCCTCCTGGCCCATGAACCCCTTGACCTCGGCCTTCAGCTTCTCGTCCGTGACGTACGGCAGCGCCTGCTTGAAGACGTGCACGAACCAGCGCTCGCCCGCGGGGAGCAGCATGTGCAGCACGTTGATCAGATGGGTGGTGAAGGGGTCACCCGGCACCCAGTGGAGCGGCGTCTCCTCCCACGAGAAGCGCACCCTGCGCGGCTGGATCACGCCTGCCTCCAGCGGTGGACGTGGGGCAGGTCGTCGTCGAGCCAGAAGGCGTCGTCGGCGGTGACGACCAGGACCTCCTCGAACTTGGCGCCCACGCTGTCGCCCTCCGTGCCGAGGTGGGGCTCGACCGCCCACAGCCCGGGAGTGGGCGGATGGGCGGAGGCCGCGCCGCCCGCCCAGAGCGGAGAGCGTCCTTCGAGCCTCTCCTTGATCAGCTCCCTGCCGACGGTCCTGAGCGTCCGCACGCCGAAGGAGTCGAGGACGACGAAGCGCGGGCCGCCCACGCGGATGCGCGTCACCTGGTGGCCGATCACCCTGCCGGGATAGACCTGGTGCCTGTTGGTGTTGCCCTGGCGCGCGATCAGGTCGTCGACCGCGCGGTAGATGTCGCTGAACGTGCGGCGCTGCCGTACGAGGTCGAGGATGGCGGCCCGATGGACGGACAGGTCCCTGTCCAGCCGGTCCCAGACGGGGTTGGAGCCCAGGCGGCCCGAGAGGCCGATGTCGGCGACGTAGCCGTCCATGACGGGCGCGGCGTCCAGCACGTACGGCATGCCGTCCGCGAGCCGCGTGTTGGTCGGCAGGAACTGTGTCGGGAAGCGGAAGCGGCGGAAGGCCGTGCGCTCGCCGAACCAGGCGAACGGGACGTGGAACCAGTCGTCGACGCCGTGGCGCTCCAGCCACCTGCGCAGCGCGGCCGCGGCCATGCGCTCCGTGACGCCGGGTTCGAGCCGGGAGGCCACGTGCTCGGCGCCCCGGTAGGCGAGCCGCTGCACCTCACGGAACCTGTCCAGGTCGACTTTATTGGACACATAGTCCAATGTAGTCATTCACCCTGGCCGGGGTCCAGAGGAGAGCTCCGATCCGGCGTACCCGCGCGTCTCCGGACACGACGAAAACCCGCCGTGACCTGTCTCGCGGCGGGGTGGAGGGGCTCCTGGCGACTAGACCAGGAGCAGGTAGGCGACCACGCCGACGATCGCGATGGCGAGGACCACCGCGATGATCGGGAGGGCGGCGGAGCGCTTGGGCGCGGCCGCCGACTCGTTCTCGGACCGCTGGGCGAACGCGCGGAACTGCTGAGTGTTCCCCGCAGGATCGATGTGCTGGTCAGACATGCGTTGCACTCTAGCGGGATCACCTGGTGCATTTGCACCTTTTGGCATGACTCGATAGGGCCACTCGATTATCGGACCGGCGTGGTGGCCGGATACCGTGAACGCATGCTCAGAACCCTGCTCTCGCCCCGCATGCTGGGGTTGCACCTGCTCGTGATCGGGGTTCTGGTGTCTTTCATCCTGCTCGGACGCTGGCAGCTCGGCGTGTTCGAGGAGTCAGGCAAGCCGCACGCCAGCGTCGACCCCGCGCCCGTCGCCGTCGAGACGCTCAGCAGGGTCGGCGCCCAGATCGAAGGGCCCGCCGTGGGCCGTCAGGTCACCGCGTCCGGCTCCTACGACGCGGCCAGGCAACTGCTCGTCGCCGACCGCAGACCCGACGTCGCCGCTCCCGGCGGCAACGTCTCCAGGGACGAGGGCTACTGGGTGCTCACCCCGCTCGTGCTGCCCGACGACACGATGGTGCCGGTCGTGCGGGGATGGGTGCCCAAGGCCGACGACCCCGCCATCGCCGTACCGGCTGGGCAGGTGACGGTGAGCGGGCGGCTGCGCGCGCCCGAGGGCACCGACAGCGTCCAGCGCAGGGCGGGCGGCGTGCCCGCAGGGCAGGTGCAGACGGTCTCCACCGCCGAGCTGATCAACCTGTGGCGGGGCGAGAAGGTGCGCAACGGGTTCGTGGTCGCGCCGACCCCTGGCCTGACCCCCGTCAAGGTGGCGCCACCCGTCACGGGCGGCACGCTCACCTGGCGCAACCTGGCCTACGCGGCCAACTGGTGGATCTTCGCGGGGTTCGCCGTGTTCATGTGGTTCCACTTCGTCCGCGACGCCGTCCGTTCCTCCTCGGCCGGCAAGTCCCCCAAAGTCGTTCTAGAAGGTTGATGATCGTGGAGTCCGCTCTCAAGCCCTTCCGGGTCCTCGCGTACATCGTCGGCACCATGCTGCTCGTGCTCTGCGCGGCCATGGTGCTCAGGTACGGTTTCGACATCCCGGAGCCCTCCAAGATCGTCTCGCCGATCCACGGGTTCCTCTACATGCTCTACCTGATCGCCGTGATGAACCTCGGCATGAAGGCCCGCTGGAGCTGGGGGCGCATGCTCGGCATCATGCTCGCGGGCACGGTGCCCCTGCTGTCGTTCTACGTCGAGCGCAGGGTGACGGCCGGGGTGCGGGAGACCATCGCGGCCTGAGGGCCTCCCGCCCCTTGACCTCTAGCCGCCGATCCCGCGGCGGCGCGCCCTCTTGAGCCGCTCGCGCTGCGAGGGGTCGAGCATCATGTAGCCGACCACAGGGGCGGCGACCACGCCGAGCACCACCAGCAGGGTGAGCCAGCCGGGCAGGAAGATCCACGACAGCAGGACGGCTATACCGGCGCCTATGGCGTACTTCTGGACGGGCGACATCCTCAAATCCCTCCGAACGCGGAGCCCGCGCCCCGCCTCTCCACATTCTGCGTCGTCCGTCCAACGATCGGCAGCCCCCGCACGGTTCCATCCGCGATATATCTCATTTTCGGAGCCTCCGGCTCCAGGCGCGGCCCCTCCCGCCCGCCGTTCCCGTACGGCTGCCGCACGGGAGGGCGCCTCCGCGGTCACCGGTCACCGTCCGTCCAAGGGACGCTCCTCGTGCGCCCACCGTCCCCTGGAGACGGCGTTCACGGACGGCTCGGCTCGCCTGCGATCGTCCGCAGGTCCAGACGCAGTTCGTCGGCCGTGAGCCGTTGCGCGGGGACCCCCGACAGCAGGCGGAACAGCACGGGGGCCAGCACGCCCGCCCTCGTCAGCGGCGCGCCGGGCGCGGGAGGGCGCCCTTCGACCACCGTGAACAGCGTGGCGCCCAGCGACCACAGGTCGGCCGCCGGTCCGACGCCGCCCTCGGGCGCGGTGTAGGGAGACAGCCCAGGCGCGGGTGACGGATCGGCCAGCCGCACCTGGTCGTCGCCGCCGACCAGGATGCTTCCAGGACGCAGGTCGCCGTGGTGGCCACCCACGCCGTGCACGGCCGCGAGGCGGTCGAGCACGGCCAGTCCGAGCCGGGCGGCGGCCTCCGGGGTCAGCAGGCCGTCCTCGGCGAGCAACTGGTCCAGCGTCCGCGTCGGACGCTGGGTCCTGGGGGCCGCCGGCGTCTCCTGCTCCTCGGTGAGCACGAGGGGACCGCTGTAGGCCGGCCGCCTGAAGGGAGCCGTCGTCTCCACGATGGGGGGCGGCTCGGGCTCGTCGTGACCAGCGGCCAGCACGGGGGGCGCGGCGTCGATCGCGGGTTCCCACGACTGCGCCGCCCGGCTCGGCGGCGGTCCCCAGCTGTCGGAGCCCGGCACCCATGGTTGCTCCGGTTGGGACGCGTGCTGGCCTGGAGCCCATGGTTGCTCCGGTTGGGACGCGTGCTGGCCTGGAGCCCATGGTTGCTCCGGTTGGGACGCGTGCTGGCTTGGCGCCCATGGTTGCGGTGCCTGTGCTGGGGGCGCGTCCGGGGCGGGTGCCCATGGCTGCGGCGTCTGGCCGTCCGGACCGGGACCTCCCCGGTTCTCGGGGGGCGGGCCCCAGGGGCCGGACGGACCGGCAGGCGGCATCCACCCACCGGGCTGCGCGTCCTGAGCAGGCGGTGCACCGGCCGGGGCAGGCGGTGGGCCCTCAGGGGCGGGCGCCCATCCGCCGTCTCCCTGCGGAGGCCCCCACGGCTGGGGGCCGGAGGCGGGGGGCGGCGCCCATGGCCGCTGAGGCCCACTGGAGGACTGCGGCCCCCATGCGGCCTGCGACGCGCCTTCGGGGCCTGCCCCGATCCCACCTTCGGCCTCCCCGGCCCCGCCTGGCTGCGGCTCCCATGGCGTGGGGACGCCCGGCTGCTGCGGTTCCCACGAGGTGGGGCCCGCCTGGGGTTCCCAGGATGGAGCGGGACCGCCCGGCTGCTGCGGTTCCCATGACGGGGGGCCGCTCGGCTGCGGTTCCCAGGGCGGTACGAGGCCGCCCGGCTGCGGTTCCCACGGCGGGGCGGCGGGCAGGGAGGCTTCGGCCGGGCTTCCGGGAGCAGGCGGCATGCCGGGCCCGTACGGCGGCATCTCAGGGGCCGGAGGCATCCCGGGAGGCGGCGGCATCACGGGACCCGACGGCATCCCGCCACCCTGTGCCATCGCTGGTCCCGACGGCATTCCGTCACCTTGTGGCATCGCGGGGCCTGGCGGCATTCCGGGGGCCGGCGGCATTCCGGGAGGTACGAACGGGCCTGGGGCCGGGGGCGTGCCGGGGGGTGGTGGGGTGCCATGAGGCCATGCGGTTCCGGCCATCGGCGGCGCGGCTGGCGCCGGTCCCCACGGACCGGGTGGCGTGGGGGGATGCGGTGCGGCCTGCGGTCCCGGCTGGGCGGCCTGCTGCTTGCCGCCACGACGCAGAACCCGGCGAAGCAACGAAGGCCGCTCGCCCTGACCCTCAGCGGGAGCACCCCCAGCACCGGGATAGGCCATCCCAGGTCCCGGCGGCATACCCGCAGGATCCCCAAACCCCGGCTGAGCACCGACAGGCCCGTACACCAGACCTCCGGGCCCTGGCTGCACACCGACGGGCCCGTACATCGGACCTCCGGGCGCCGGAGGCATGCCGGCAGGCCCGGACATGGGGTCTCCGGGCCCCGGTTGCACGCCGGGAGGCCCGAGCACGGGACCCCTAAGCTCCGGAGGCATACCGGCAGGGTCCGGCATGGGACCACCGTCCGCCGAGGGCGGATCGGCAGGACCCTGCGCGGGGACGCCATCTGCCGAGGGCAGATCGGCAGGACCGGGCGCCGAGTTCCCAAGGCCCGGCGGCATACCCGTAGGACCTGATGGTTCATATCCGGGTGCCCGAGGCGGCCCGTCAGGTCCAGCCATCGCGGACCCCGCGCCTGGCACAGTGCCACCATGGCCAAGCGTCGCCGCCGAGTCTGGGGCATCCCAGGCGGCTGGGGGTGGTGGAGCGTCCCAGGCCGGCGGCGACGGTGGGGCATCCCAGCTCGCCGAAGGTTCCCAGGCCGCCGGGTGCGGTGGAGCATCCGAGGCCGTCGGGGGTTCCCCGGCCGCCGGGTTCGGGGTGTCCGAGGTCGTCGGGGCCGGTGGGGCCTCCCACGTCGCCTCAGATGTCTCGGTATCCCAAGTCGTCCCAGAGGGCCGGGCCTCCCACGTCGGCTCAGATGTCTCGGTATCCCACGTCGTCCCAGCGGGCCGGGGCTCCCACGTCGCCTCACGGGGCTGTGTGTCCCACGTCGCCTGAGAGGGCGGGGCGTCCCAGGTCGCCTGAGGGGGCTGGGCATCCACAGTCCCCTGCGAGGGTGGGGTGTCCCCGGTCGCCTCAGGGGGCGGGGCGTCCCACATCGGCTGAGAGGGTGGGGTGTCCCATGCCGCTGGAGGCGGAGGGGCGTCCCAGGAAGCGGGGGCCGGTTCGACGGGAGCAGGAAGCGGGAACCCCTGGGTCGCCTCGGGATCGGCGGGAGGGGCCCAGTGCTTCTGGGGCGCGCCGTCGTCCGGTGTGCCGTCGGGATACGACCGGATGATCCCCGGATCGGTCGGGGGGCCCTCCGCGAGGTGCGGCACGACGCCGGGCACCGTCGGGTCAGCGGCAGGCCCGAAGCCGACGCCGGAATGAGGACCGGAGTCGGAACCGGCGGTGGAGCCGACGCGGGAATGAGGACCCGAGTCGGAACCGACGCCGGAGCCGACGCGGGAATGAGGACCCGAGTCGGAACCGACGCCGGAGCCGGGACCGGAGTCGTGACCGAGGGTGGAGTCGGGACCGGGGGCGGGGTCGGGGTTCGCGTCCTGTGGGTCTGCGGCTTCCTCGCTGGGGGCGAGGTCGTCGGGAAGCGGCGTGGAACGGGGGGTTCGCTGGGTGGACTCGGTGTCCGAGAGGTCGGGCAGCGCGTGCGCAGGCGTGGCGGAGGGCAGCGTGTGGTCCGGGGCGGTCTCCGTGGAGTGCTCGCCCTGAGGTTCGCCGCTCGCGGGCGCGGCGGGTGGCCGGTGGCCGGGCGCGGGGGTGGCGACCGGATGGGCGGGGGTGAACGTCGGCGGGTCGGGGGCCGGTAGCGGCTCCCAGGACAGCGGCGCGCCGGACGGCTCCGAGGAAGGAGCCGGCGAGATGGGCGCGGGCTCCCACGACGGCGCAGGTGTCTCCGCCGAGGGGGAGGGCTCCCCCGAGCGCACGGCGGAAGGTCCGGAGAGCCGTGGCTCGGTGGAGGGGCCACTCCCCTCGGGGGCGGTGAGGGGTGGCTCCCAGGCAAGGGGTTCTGCCGGCGGGGGCTCCTCGAGAGGGGATCCGGCCGGGGAAGGGGTGGTCGAGGATGAGGCGGGGGCGCGGGCCAGGTCGGCGAAGGCGCCGGCGACCGCTTCGGCCGAGGGGCGGGCCGCAGGGTCGGGGTGGAGCATGTCGGTCAGGAGGGGGCCGAGCGGTCCGCCGATGGGCCGGCCCTGCTCAGGAGGGCGACCCTCGAGGCCGAAGTGCAGCGTCGCGGCCAGTGACCACAGGTCGGCCGCGGGTCCCACCGACGCGGGGCGGAACGGGGTGGAGACACCGAACCCCGTCAGTACGGCCCGTCCCGTGGGCGTGAGGACGACGGTGGACGGCTGGATGTCGCCGTGCACGACCCCCACCCCGTGCACCGCGCGCAGCGCCGAGATGAGGTGCACCGCGATACGGGCGACCTGCACGGGCGGAAGAGGGTGACGTTCGAGGACCGTCTGCTCGAGGGAGGGGCCCTGGGGAAGGTCGACGACCAGCCAGGGGCGCCCGTCCTCGACGATCACCTCGTGGACCGCCTCGATCGAGGCGTGGCCGAGCCCTGTCACGAGTCCGACCTCACGGCCGACCGCGCCGCACAGGTCCCTGCGGGCGGCGGGGTCGGGCGGGAGCCGCACCTCCCTGATTCCGACGTCGCGGCGCATGAGGTCGTCGGCGGCGAGCCAGAGCGATCCGTTGCCCAGGGTGTTCAGCAGCCGATAGCGTCCGGCCAGCCGGCGTTGGCCGTTCATCGTGGTTTCTCCGTCCAACCGCGTGCAGCGAGACAGCACGATAGCGGTTTGTGGTGAATTGCCACCATCATCGCTGGCGGGTGAAGGTGGCGCGGTAGGCGGTCGGGGTGAGTCCCGCCCTGGTGGTGAGGTGCTTGCGCAGGGAGTCGGCGCTGCCCAGTCCGCTGCGCTCGGCGACCTGGTCCATGGGCAGGTCGGTGGTCTCCAGGAGCTCGCGGGCGCGGTCGACGCGCTGGTGGAGCAGCCACTGCAGCGGGCTGAGCCCGGTCTCGGCGTGGAAGCGCCTGGTCAGGGTGCGGACGCTGGTGCTGGCGTGGGCGGCCAGATCCTTGAGCGTCAGCGGCCTGTCGAGCCTGGCGAGCGCCCACGCGCGGGTGGCGGCGAGCGAGGTGCCCCGCTCGGGAGGCAGCGGGGTCTCGATGAACTGCGCCTGGCCGCCTGGCCGTACGGGGGAGACGACGGCGAGCCTGGCGGCGGCGTTGGCGGCGGCGGCGCCGAAGTCGAGCCGCACCAGGTGGAGGCACAGGTCGATGGCGGCGGCCGCCCCCGCTGAGGTGAAGACGCCGTCGTCCTCGACGTAGAGGACGTCGGGGCGGACGTTGACGGACGGGTAGCGCGCGGCCAGGTCCCCGGTCAGCCCCCAGTGGGTGGTGGCGTCGCGGCCGTCGAGCAGTCCGGCCTGGGCGAGCACGAACGCGCCGGTGCAGAGGGAGGCGATGCGCGCGCCCTCGGCGTGGGCGGTGCGGAGCGCGTCGAGCGTGCGGGGGTCGGCGTCGCCGCCTCCGCTGCCGACGGCGATCACGGTGTCGGCGCCCTTCACCAGGCCGAGGCCGTCGGGGACGTGGATCTGCGGGCCGCCGATGGTGTCGAGCCTGCCCGGTACGGCGGTGCAGACCCCGATCTCGTAGCCGGACGCGTCGCCGAAGACCATGTGCGGAATCGACACGTCGAAGCTCATGACGGGCGGGGTGATGACGACCGCGATCCGATGCATGGCCAGATCCTCCGGATGGTTGGCATTCAGGCCACTATCGCATGCCGTACCGGAAAGCCAGGGTGGCGGTATGCAGAAATTTCATGTGATCACGGGCGCTGCGGCGACCGCCAGCCGTACGGCCATGCTGCTCGCGGAGGACGGCGAGCGGGTGCGCATCGTCAGCCGCAAGGGAACGGGGCCCGAGCATCCGCTCATCGAGAGGGTCGCGGCGGACGCGACCGACACCGCCGAGCTGACCAGGCTCCTCGACGGCGCGGACACGCTGATCAACTGCGCCGCCCCCGCCTACCACCTGTGGCCCTCGCACTTCCCCGCGCTGGCCGGTTCGCTGCTGGAGGCGGTGAAGCGGACGGGCGTTTCCTACGTGATGCTCGGCAACCTGTACGGCTACGGCCTCGTCGACGGCCCGATCACCCCCGGCCTGCCGCTGCTGGCGAAGGGCCCCAAGGGCAGGGTCAGGGCCGCGATGTGGGAGGAGGCGGTGTCGTCCGGCGCACGGGTGACCGAGGTGCGGGCGGCACAGTTCTACGGCAGGGACGTGGTGTCGGAGTTCAACCTGCTGGTCCAGCCACAGGTGCTCTCTGGCGCGCTCGCCCTCGTCCCCTCGGAGCTGGACGTGCCGCACAGCTTCGCGGCCATCGGCGACGTCGCCCGCACGCTGGTCGCCGCCACCAGGGACGAGCGGGTGTGGGGCCGGGCGTGGCACGTGCCTGTGTCGACGCTCTCGGTACGGGCTTTGGCGGCCAGGCTGGCCGACGTCGCAGGCGCGCCCGCGCCGAGGCTCGAGCCCATGACGGAGAGGGAGCTCGCACTGCTCGCGTTCACCGACCCGTTCTGGGCCGAGCTGCGAGAGGTCCTGCACACGCCGGGGCTGCCCTACGTGGTGGACTACTCCGAGACCGAGGAGGTGCTCGGGGTCAAGCCCTCGCCCGTGGACGAGGTGCTCGCCGAGGCCGTCCAGGCCGCGTGAGCCCTGGACACCTTGTCCCAGAGCAGCGCCCGCTCGTCCGCGTCGAACCTCAGCCCGAAGACGTCCGCGAGCGCCTGGAAGTAGTCGGCTGAGGTCTCCATGGTCGTGGCGCGGTTGTCGGCCCCCAGCCTGGTGAGCGACAGCCCGCGCATGATGTCGACGCCCGTGGCGTCGCGGCGGGCCACGGTGGCCACCCTGACGAACCCGGACTCAGGAGAGGTCGTCAGGTGCCTGTGCATCTGGTCGAAGGCCGACATCGGCGCCGGCTCCATGCCGAAGTCCATGCCGGCGAAGGAGCCGCGGGGGTCGTGGTCGAAGTGCCAGCCGCCGGGGGCCACGGTCGAGGGGCGCAGGCCGTACTCGAAGGGCCCCTGGCGGTAGCGGCCCTCGACCAGGGGGAGCGGCTCGTGGAGAGCGTCGCCGAGCCCGAGATCCACCATCCAGTCGCCTTCGGACAGGCGCACGGTGAGAACCAGGTGGTTGGCGGAGATCGACGGTTCGGCGCCACGCATGTGCACGCCGCCGACATGCCTGGTCACCTGGTAGCCGAGCGCCTCGAGCAGCAGGGAGAAGGCGCCGTTGAGGTGGTAGCAGTACCCTCCGCGCCCGCGGACGATCCGCGCGGCGGACTCGGCCGGATCGACGGTGGTCGGGCGGTCGAGCCAGATCTCCAGCGCCTCGTACGGCACGCGCTCGATGTGCGCGACGTGCAGCGCCTTCAGCTGGTCGAGTGAGGGAGGGGCGGCCTCGAGACCGAGCCTGCGCAGGTAGGCGGAGATGTCCATGTGCACCAAATATGCACGACTGAGGCAGTGTCGTCTGCACACGCCCCTTCTAGGCTTCGGTCCGTGGCAGATCAGCGACGGATCCTCGTGGTCGAGGATGACGAGACGATCGCGCTGGCCGTGCGCAACAGGCTGGCAGCGGAGGGCTTCGACGTGCGCGTCGCGAGCGACGGCGAGGCGGCGCTCGTCGCCTACGGCAGGGCGGAGCCCGACCTGGTGATCCTCGACCGGCTGCTGCCAGGCCTCGACGGCCTGGAGGTGTGCCGCAGGATGCAGGCGGCCAGGCCGGTGCCCGTGCTGATGCTGACCGCGCTCGGCGAGGAGACCGACGTGCTGGTCGGGCTCGGCGTGGGCGCCGACGACTATCTCGCCAAGCCGTTCAGCATGCGGGAGCTGGTCGCGAGGATCCACGCCCTGCTGCGGCGGGTGGAGCGGGCGGCCCAGCTGGCCGTCGAGGACACCGTGATCAGGGTGGGCGAGGTCGAGATCGACACCGCCGCCCGCAGGGTGTTCGTGCGCGGCACGGAGGCGCAGCTGACCCGCACGGAGTTCGACCTCCTGCGCCGCCTGGCCGAGCGGCCAGGACAGGTCTTCGAGCGCGACAGGCTGCTGTCCGACGTCTGGGGCTTCTCCGAGGCGGCGGCCACCAGGACCGTGGACAGCCACGTGCGGGCGCTGCGCCGCAAGCTCGGACCCGACGTGGTGCGCACGGTGCACGGGGTGGGCTACGCGCTGGTGCGCCGATGAGACCGCTCGACTTCCTTGGGCGCATCAAGGTCAAGCTGGGCATCGTCATCGTCCTGGCGGTGGGCACGGCCTTCGTGGTCAACGAGGTGGGCCTCAACGCTGGCGCCTCGCGCGAGGTGAGGATCGCCGTGGCGAGCATCCTCGCGCTGATCATGGTGCAGGTGCTGGCGCACGGCATGACCAAGCCGCTGCGCCAGCTCGCCTCGGCCGCCCAGACCATCGCCAAGGGCCACTACACGTTGCGCGTGCGCGCCTCGTCGCGGGACGAGGTGGGGGAGCTGGCCAGGGCGTTCAACGCGATGGCCGCCGACCTCGGCGAGGTCGACAGGCAGCGCCGCGAGCTGGTCGCCAACGTCTCCCACGAGCTGCGCACCCCGATCACGGGGCTGCGCGCGGTGCTGGAGAACGTGGTCGACGGCGTCTCGGCCGCCGACCCCGTCACGTTGGGGACGGCGCTGGCCCAGACCGAGCGCCTCGGCCGCCTCGTCGCCCAGCTCCTCGACCTGTCACGCCTCGACTCGGGGGTGCGCCATCTGGAGGCCGAGCCGGTCACGCTGGAGCCGCTGCTCCAGCAGGCCGCCCGCGAGGCCGCCCTGGCCAGGGACGACGTGACGATCACCTACACCTGCGCGAAGGGGCTGGTCGCGGGCGCCGACCCTGACCTGCTCGCGCAGGTGCTGGCCAACCTGCTCGACAACGCCGTACGGCACAGCCCGAGCGCAGGCGTGGTGACGCTGTCGGCCTCCTCCCACGGTCAGGGAGTGCGCCTCGTGGTGGCCGACAGGGGCCCCGGAATCCCCCAGGCCGCGCGAGCGCGGGTCTTCGAACGCTTCTCCAGGCTGGACTCGGCGCGTGCGGCGGACGCCGGCGGATCGGGGCTCGGCCTGGCGATCGTGAAGGAGATCGTCGAACTGCACGGTGGATCCATTCGCATCGACGACGGCGCGGGGTGCCGCATGATCGTCGACCTTCCAGAGAGGATCACGATGGAACCGGACATGGCGCGGCTAGGGGTGACGGGTCCCCCTCGGGCCGCCGAGATCACCGAGGCCGCCGAGGTCGCCGAGGTCGCGGGGGTCGCGGAGGTCGCCGCGGTCGGGGAGGCCGCCGAGGAGGCGGTCGCCGAACCGGGGGAGCGGGAGGTGCGGGAAGCGGCCGCGCCGCCCGAGCAACGCGCGCGCGAGGACGTTCATGCGCCTCAGCGGCTCCCCGGCCACCTGGCGCCGCCGCAGCCCGCGGGAGTGGCGAGGGGCGCGGTGATGCTGTGGACCCTGGTCGGGCTCGCGGTCGGCTTCCTCATCGGGCTCTTCCTGGCCTTCTTCATCGGGCTGCTCTTCGGCACCGCGGCCGGCATCATCATCATGTTGATGTCCAGCGCGGGAGGGGCCGCCATCGGCTCGGCCATCGGTGCGGGCCGGCCGCAGGGAGCCCCTTACCAGCCGCCGCCTTACCCTCAGGCGCCCTATCCGCCGGCGTCCCACCAGCCCGCGTCATATCAACACGTGTCCCATCAACCCCCATCCCCCCAGCGGGCGCCCCATCCGCCCGCGTCCCACCAGCCCGCGTCCCACCAGCGGGCGCCCTATCCGCCGACTCCCGTTCTTGTGGCGGGCGCCGCTGAGGCCGCCTCCAGGACCCGCGAGATGGGCGGTCCCGCCGGCCCGCATCACCAGCCGCCGCAGGGTCCGCGGCCGCCCGCGCCGCCGTACGTGCCGCCGCCGCTGTTCCCCCGCCCCGACGTGCCCGACAGCCCGCGCTGGCTGCTGCCCGCCGTGCTCGGGGTGGGCGTCTTCGCGGCGGTGGCGTTGCCGGACGCCATGCCGGGACTCGGCCTGGCGCTGGTCGCCCTGGTGCTGGGCGCGGCCACGCTGCCCGCGGCCCTGCGCAGGGTGACTCCGTGGACCGCCGCCTACGCCCTGACCGCCTACGGCCTGGTCGCGATGGTCGCGGTCAGGGACGCGGACTGGCTGGTCGTCCCGCTGCTCGGCGGGGCCTTCGGCCTGGGCGCGCTGGCCGTCTCGGGCGCGGGCCGCGGCTGGCTGGCGCTGATCAGGGGCGGCATCTCGATCGTGCTCGCGCTGCTTCCCGTTCCGTGGTTCCTCGCGGGCCCGATGAAGACGTTCGTGGGACGGCGGCGCGTCATGCCGCTGCTTGCGGGGCTCGGCATCACCGCCGTGCTGCTGGTGGTCTTCGGCATCCTGTTCGCCTCGGCGGACAAGGTCTTCGCCTCCTTCGTCGACCGCCTGTTCACCGCCCCCGACTGGGCGGAGGCGCTGCCGCTGCGGATCTTCGTCTTCGTGCTCTTCGCCGCGCTGGCGGCCGCGGCGGTGCTGGTGGCGATGCGTCCTGTCTCCGACCCCGTCAGCCCGTCGTTCAGGACCCGCCTGAACCGCAGCCTGTGGGTGGTGCCGCTGACCGGGCTGAACCTGCTGTTCGCCGCCTTCGTCGCGGTCCAGGTCACCGCGCTGTTCGGCAGCAGCGCCTGGGTCATGCGCACCACGGGCCTCACCTACGCCGACTACGCCAGGCAGGGCTTCTTCCAGCTCATGGTGGTCAGCGTGTTCGTGCTCGGCATCGTCGCCGTGGCCACCAGCGTGGTGAAGGCCGAGCGCGGGGACCGATGGGCGCTGGCGATCCTGCTGGGCGTGCTGTGCGCCTTCACCCTGGTCATCCTGGTCTCGGCGATGCACCGCCTCGACCTCTACACCGACGCCTACGGCCTGTCGCGCCTGCGCGCCTCGGTCGCCGCGACCGTCTGGTGGCTCGGCGCGGTGTTCGCCACGGTCCTGGTGGCGGGCGCCGTACGGCTGGCGGGGTTCGGCTCGGCCTGGCTGCCGAGGACGGTCGTCCTGCTGACGGGCGCGGGCCTGCTGTCGTTCGCCGTGTGGAACCCCGACCTCCAGGTCGCGAGAACGCAGGTCGACATCAGGGGTGTGGAGCGCATCGACCAGGACTACGTCGGCGACCTCGGCGCGGAGGCCGTTCCCGAGCTGGACAGGCTGCCCGAGCCGCTGCGCAGCTGCGTCCTGGCCGACGTGGTCAAGAACAACGGCCTGGCCGAGGCCGACTCGTGGAACGGCTGGAACCTGGCCAGGGCGCAGGCCCGCGACCTGCTCGCCCTGCACCCCGTCGTGCCGCAGCCGGCCTGCGAGGGGCGCTCCAGGCAGGAGTGAGCGCCTACGGCACCCAGTGGTCGGCGAGAGCGGCGACGGCGAAGGGCGCGACGAAGGCCGGCCCGCGCCGGGGGCGGCGTCGGCGGAGCGCACCAGTGGTTGAATCTTCGTGTGACGTTCGACGTGGTCATCAGTGGCGGGCGGGTGCTCGACGGCACCGGGGCTCCGGCGTTCAGGGCGGACATCGGGATCACCGGGGAGCGGATCACCGCGGTCGGGCGGCTCGAGGGGGCCGACGCGGCGCAGGTGATCGACGCGTCGGGGCGCTTCGTCGCGCCGGGATTCATCGACTGCCACGCCCACGGCGACGCCCTGGTCTTCGACCCCGAGGTGCAGCTGGCGGCGCTGCGCCAGGGGGTGACCACGTTCGTCCTCGGTCAGGACGGCCTGTCCTACGCGCCGGGCTCGGCGGCCACCGTGAACTACGCCACCCGCTACTTCGCCGCGGTCAACGGCGTGCACCCCCTTCTCGACGGGGCGGCGAGCGTCGCCGACCTGCTGGCCGGATACGACAGGGCGACCGCGCTCAACACCGCCTACCTGCTCCCGCACGGCACCATCCGCTACGACGTGATGGGCGCCTCGCCCGACGCCGCCTCGGCGAGCGAGCTGACCCAGATGCTCGCCCACGTGGAGAAGGGCCTGGCCGACGGCGCGGTCGGGCTGTCGAGCGGGCTGGAGTACCTCCCGGGGCGCAACGCCTCCTCCGCCGAGCTCGCGGCGCTGTGCCGGCCGCTGGGCGCGCTGCCGTACGTCACGCACATGCGCGCCTACGGCACCGGCGCGGGGGTCGGGATGGCCGAGGTGGTGGAGATCGCCAGGTCGTCGGGGGCCGCGATGCACGTCTCCCACCTGCACGGGCCCGCGGACGTCCTGCTCCCGCTGGTGGAGTCGGCGCTCGCCCACGGCGTCGACCTGAGCTTCGACACCTATCCCTACCTGCGCGGCAGCACCATCCTCGCGATGATCGTGCTGCCGCCGCAGGTGCCCGCCGCCGAGGTCGACAGGGCGCTCGACGTCCTCGAGTCCTCCTCCCTGGCCGACTGGTGGCCCACGCTGGACGGCCTGTGGCCCCGCCTGACCGTCTCGCACGCGCCAGGCGAGGAGTGGGCCGAGGGGCTGACCATCGTGGAGGCCGCGGGGCGCAAGGGCGTCTCGCCGTCGGAGTTCTGCCGCAGGCTGCTGGTGGACACCAGGCTGGAGGCCGGCTGCGTGGTCGGCCGTCCTGACGAGGGGCCCGAGGGCGAGGAGTCGGTGCGGCGCGTGCTGCGCCACCCCGCGCACACCGGCGGCTCCGACGGCATCTACGTGGGCGGGCACCCGCACCCCCGCGGCTGGGGCGCCTTCGCCAGGTTCCTCGGCACCCACGTGCGCGAGCTGGGGGACTGGACCTGGGAGGAGGCGGTCGTACATCTCGCCTCGCACCCGGCCAGGCGCTTCGGGCTGGGCGACCGCGGCCTCCTGCGCCAGGGGCTCGCCGCGGACGTGGTCGTGATCGACCCCGTGAAGGTGGCCGACCTGGCCACCTACGCCGCGCCGCGCACCCCCGCGACCGGGATCTCCGAGGTGCTGGTGTCGGGGGTGCGCGTGCTGTCGGACGGCGCGCTGACCGGCCGTACGCCAGGGCGAGCCCTGCGCCCCACCTCCTGAGCGCGCGCCCGGTAGGGTCGGTGCGGTGAAAGGGATTCGGTCAGGGGCGAAAGTCCTCGGACAGCACGTGTTCGGCGGGGCGTTCAGCTTCCCGTTGATGGTCGTGAAGCGCGACGCGCTCGAGCACAACATCGCCACGATGGCCGCCTTCACCCGCGACCACGGCATGCTCTTCGCGCCCCACGCCAAGACCCACATGTCCCCCGAGATCGCCGGAATGCAGCTCGACGCGGGCGCATGGGGGATGACGGTCGCCACGCCGAGCCAGGCGATGATCGTGCGCGGCTTCGGGGTCTCCAGGATCATCGTCGCCAACCAGGTCGTCGACCCCGCCGGCCTCGACTGGGCCGCGGCGGAGCTGGCGGCCGACCCCTCCTTCGAGTTCCTCAGCTTCGTCGACTCGCGCGCGGGCGTGGACCTGCTCGCGAAGCACGCGGGCGCGCGGCCCTTCAGGGTGCTGGTGGAGATGGGTCACGAAGGCGGCAGGGCCGGGTGCAGGACCTTCCAGGACCTGCTCGACCTGGCCGACCACGTGCGGCAGGTCGAGGGCGTCGAGCCTGCCGGGGTGGCGGGCTACGAGGGCTCGCTGAAGACGGCCCAGGACGTCAGGAAGTACCTGGCGATCCTGCAGAACGCGGCCGAGCACCTGCGCGCCCCCATCCTGAGCGTCGGCGGCAGCCAGTGGTTCGACGTGATCGGCCGTGAGCTGGTCACCACCCAGGCCCAGGTCATCCTGCGCAGCGGCGCCTACGTCTCCCACGACGACGGCTACTACCGCGAGCGCACGCCCTTCAACCGCATCCAGGGCTCGCTCGAGCCCGCCTTCGAGATCTGGGCGCACGTGCTGTCGACGCCCGAGCCTGGGCTGGCGATCGTCGGCATGGGCAAGCGCGACGCCCCCTTCGACGAGGGCCTGCCGATCCCCAGGCGCGAGGGTCTGACGGTGGTGAGGATGCAGGACCAGCACACGATCGTGCGCGGCTCGCTCGAGGTGGGCGAGCTGGTCGCCTTCGGCATCTCGCACCCGTGCACCGCCTTCGACAAGTGGCGCGTGCTGCCGCTGGTCGACGCTGACTACACCGTTGTCGGAACGATCAACACCCACTTCTAGGAGATCCGGTGAAGAAGGAACTCAGGACCACCGAAGGCGCCGCTCCCGTCGGCGCCTACTCGCAGGGCCTCGTGGTCGGCGACTTCGTCTACACCTCGGGCATGGGGCCGCTCGACCCCGAGACCGGCGAGATCGTCGGCGACGACATCGAGACCCAGACCCACCAGGTCATGCGCAACCTCGGCGCGATCCTGGCCGCCCACGGGCTCGGCTTCGACGACGTGGTCAAGTCGACCGTCCACCTGCAGCACCTCAAGCGCGACTTCCCGGCCTACAACGAGGTCTACAAGTCGTACTTCAGCCAGCCGTACCCCGTCAGGACCACGGTCGGCTCCGAGCTGATGAACATCCTCGTGGAGATCGACTTCGTGGCTCACAAGAGCGTCTAGGGTTCCGTTGTGGACAGCTCCGTGTACGTCTTCGCCGAGGATCTCCGCAGCGAGGGCAGGGAAAAGGTACTCGACAGGCTTCGCGGCTACGGCGTGGGCGGCGTGACCGTCGGCGTCGTGCACCACCGCACCCGCGACGTCACCCCCCACGGGCTGTCCAGGCTCACCCTGAGGCACGACGGAGCGCACTTCCCCCTGCCCGAGGACCTGTTCGGCGAGCTGCGCCTGCAGCCCGCCCCCGGCTACCTCGACGTGCTCGACGGCATGCGCGAGGCCTGCTCCTCGCGCGGCATGAAGTTCCACGGCTGGACGGTGTTCCTGCGCAACGAGGCGATCGGCGTCGCCCATCCCGACGTGACCGTGCGCAACTGCTTCGGCGACAGGGGCTACCCCACCGACCTGTGCCCCGCCCACCCCGACGTACGGCTCTACGCCGTCGCGCTGGCCAGGGCGGTGGCCAGGCTGGGCGTCGACAGCGTCGTGGCCGAGTCGCTGCACTACCGCCCGCTCAAGGCCGAGCGCTCGTTCGTCCCGCTCGGCCCCATGGACGCCTACCTCATGGCGCTGTGCTTCTGCGACTACTGCATGCGCAGGGCCGACGACCTGGGCGTCAACGCCGAGGTGGCCCGCGACGAGTGCTCGCGCATTGTCGGGGCCGTGCTCGACGGCGAGCAGCCCGCCCAGGGCGAGGTCACCAGGGCGGCGCTGACCGCCTACGCGGGCCCCGACGTCGTCAACTACGCCCGCGCCCGCTCCGAGACCGTCACCTCGCTGGTCTCGGAGGTGTCGGCCGCGGTCGCGGCCGAGGGCTCGCAGCTCACCTTCATCGACGCCACCGGCGCGGTCAAGGGCTACAAGCACGGCCTGCCCTCTCCGGGGCTGGCCGCGCACGACGCCTGGCAGCTCGGCGTCGACCTGGTCGCGCTGGGCGACCTCGTGCCCTCCTTCGGCGTCCTCGCCTACGCCCGCGACGCGGCGAGGGTCGCCGACGACGTGGCCGCCTACCTGCGCTCGGTCGGCAAGGACCGCGAGGTGCGGGCCGTCGTGCGGCCAGGCCACCCCGACAGCGACACCGCCGACAGGCTCATCGCGAAGGTCCGCGGCGCCAAGGCCGCCGGTGCCGCCGCCGTCGACTTCTACGCCTACGGCCTGGTGCCGTACCTGACGCTGGACCGCATCCCCTCCGCGCTCAGCTGAGGCTCCCGAGCAGCATCGGCAGCGCGCGCTCCAGCTCCCTCGTCCAGTACGGCCAGCGGTGCGTGCCAGGTCCGTAGAGGTTCGCGGTGACCTTCACCCCCGCCGCCTCGGCGGCCCTGACGAACGCGCGGTTCTCGGCCTCGATGAACGCCTCGCCGCCGTCCCTGGGAGTGTTCCTGGCGTCGAGCGGGCCTGGCTCGCCGTTGCCGCACGAGACGTGGACGGGGATGTCCCTGAGCTGTCGCACCAGCGCGGTGGGGTTGTGCTCGGCGATGCGGTCGCCCCAGAGTTTCCGGGGGTCGTCGCCCGACTGGTCAGTGAGGTACTCGACGTCCTCCCTGCTCACGTTGACCAGGCCGGAGAAGGAGGCGGCGGCCCTGAACATGCCGGGGTGGCGCGCGGCGTAGGAGAGCGCGCCGAACCCGCCCATCGACAGGCCCGCGATGGCCCGCCTGCCGGTGCCGCCGTAGCGCCGCTCGACGAGATGGCGCAGCTCGGTCAGGTGAAAGGTCTCCCACTGCGGGCCGTCCAGCCAGTCGCTGTAGAAGCCCGCGTATCCCGCCTCCGGCATGACGACGATGGCCTGGGCGTCCCTGGTGACCTCGTCGGCTCGGCCGTCGCTCACCCAGGCGGGGCCCCCGCGCCTGCAGCAGCCGTCCAGGAGGTAGAGGACGGGCCAGCGGGTGCCGGGCCGCCAGGCGGTGGGCAGCAGGAGCTCGACCTTGGCGGCGGCCTTGAGCGCGGGGGAGTCGACGGTCAGCCTGACCAGCCGCCCTGCCCGTTCCTCGTCGAGGACGGCGAGCCCTCCTGGCTGTGTGCTAGCAACCCCGGCGCTCGGCTCGGCGGCGGTCGCGGTCGCGTCCGGCCGTTGCGACTGGGACTGGGCGGTCGCCGTCGGCCGCTCCGACTGCGGCTGGGCGCTCGCCGTCGTCTGTTGCGACCGCGGCTGGGCGGTCGCCGTCGGCCGCTCCGACTGCGCCTGGGTGGTCGCGCAGGAGGTGGCGGTGAGTGCGGCCAGGAGCAGGGCGGCGAGCAGACTACGGGTCACCGCGCCAGGGTGTCACCCCTCTCCTCCGCTGCCCACCCCTCCTACGCCGCGTCTCCGCCTTCGCTGCCCACCCCGTCGAGGACGGCGGAGACGGCCCGCCTGGCGAAGCCCGCCTCCACCGGCAGCCCCCTGAAGATCGCCCGTACCCACACCGCCCCCGCCAGCAGGTCGAGCACCATCAGGGGGTCGGCCGTCGCGGCTGGCTCGCCCCTCACCCGCGCCCGCTCGAAGATCTCCTGCTCGCGCGCGAACCTGTCGGCGAAGAAGGCGCCGATGTTCAGCTCGGGATGGTGGACCGCGGCGCCCAGCGCGGCCACCGCGATGTCACTGGACGGCGGGCTGGTCAGCAGCGCGATCACCCCCTCCACCAGCGCCTCGAGGTCGCCACGCAGCGTGCCGGTGTCGGGCGGGTCGAAGGCCAGCGCGTCGGCCTCCATCAGGGCGGCCGCCAGCAGCGCGGGCTTGGAAGGCCACCAGCGGTAGATGGTGGTCTTGTTGACGCCGGAGAGTTCGGCGACCCCCTCGATGGTCAGGCTCTCGTAGCCGCGCCGAGCCAGCAGGGCGAGGGTGGCGTCGAAGATCTCCTGCTGCTTGCGAGGTGCCATGCGGGCGATGCTAGCAACGCACCGTTGCGTGGCACCCGTACGGTCAGACGGCGCGGCGCCCGGTGAAGGCGGTGGCGATGCCGAGCCCGATGTAGACGATCCCGCTGAAGTAGCGCAACTGCTTGGCGCGCTTGGCCAGCCGTCCGCTCAGCGCTCCCGCCGTGAACGCGTACACGATGTCCGACAGCAGCCCCAGCACCAGCAGCGTCGCGCCGAACAGCACGATCTGCGTCGTGGGCGAGCCCGCCTTCGGATCGACGAACTGCGGCAGCAGCGCGAGGAAGAACAGGATGACCTTCGGGTTCAGCACGTTCACCAGCACGCCTTCGAGGAAGACCTTCCCCAGCGGCTGCGGCACGGCCGTACGGGTGGTGAGCTCGTCCTTGCTGGTCAGCGTGCGCACCCCGAGATACACCAGGTACGCCACCCCCGCCCACTTCACCACCCCGAACAGCGTGGCCGACTGGGCGATCAGGAACGACAGCCCGCCCGCCGCCGCGACGATGTGCACGAGGGTCCCCGCCTCCACCCCGAACGCGCTGGCCAGCCCCGCTGCCCTGCCCTGGGCCAGCCCGCGCGCGGCGATGTAGAGGTGGTTGGGCCCCGGGATGAGGACCAGCGTGAGCGTGGCGGCGAGGAAGAGGAGCATGGGGGCAACGGTAGGCAGGGTTTGGTCCTGGTATGGAGTCCAATGCGTGGCGACTTTCCCGGTCCAATCGGAATGTCGCCCGGTCATGGCATAGTGGCCGACGTGAACGGGCTACTGATCGGGAGATCCGCTGAGCTGGGCGGCCTCGTTCGCGTGCTAGAAAGCGCCACCGAGGGAAGGGCGGGCGTGGCGCTCGTCGGCGGCGACGCGGGCATCGGCAAGACCCGCCTGGCCACCGAGCTGCTCGCGGAGGCGAGGAAGCGCGGCTTCCAGGTCATGGTCGGGCAGTGCGCCGAGCTCGGCGACGCCCTGCCGTACCTTCCGCTGGCCGACGCGCTGCGCGACTCCGAGCTCGCCGCCGCCGTCGCGGCGCGGCCGATCCTCGGCAGCCTGCTCGGCGACGGCAGCGCCGCGGCGACGTCCTCGGGGCTGACCCAGCAGCGACTGTTCGGGTCGCTGCTCGGCCTGCTGGCCGACATCCAGCCCGTGGTCTTCGTGATCGAGGATCTCCACTGGGCCGACCGCTCCACCCGCGACCTGCTCGTCTTCCTCAGCCGCATGCTGCAGTCCGAGCGGGTCTGCGTCGTGGGCACCTACCGCACCGACGACCTCCACCGCCGCCATCCCCTCCGTCCCGTGCTGGCCGAGCTCAAGCGCCTGCCCGTGGTCACCTCGGTGGAGTTGCGTCCGCTCAGCCCGCACGAGATGTCCGACTACGTCGCCTCACTCGGCGACACCGACGCCCGCGAGCTGGGCGAGATCGTCACCCGCGCCGACGGCAACCCCTTCTACGCCGAGGAGCTCTTCGCCGCCGTGGCCGAGGGCGACACCCTGCCCGACGGCCTGGCCAGCCTGCTGATGTCCCGCGTAGAGGTGCTCTCGGAGCCTGGCCAGCGCGTGCTGCGCGCCGCGGCCGTGGCGGGGCGCCGCGTCGAGGACTCCCTGCTGCGCGAGGTCTCCGGCCTGCCCGTGGGCGAGTTCGAGGAGGCCGTCCGCGAGATCGTCTCCCGCGGCCTGCTCCTCGTCGACGGCTACGGCTACGCCTTCCGCCACGCGCTCCTGCAGGAGGCCGTCTACACCGACCTGCTGCCGGGCGAGCGCACCCGCCTCCACGCCGCCTTCGCCGCCAGGCTCACCTCACCCGCCGAGCTCGCCCACCACCACCTCGCAGGCCACGACCTCGTGGGAGCCCTCACCGCCTCTGCCGAGGCGGGCAGGATCGCCGAGCGCCTGGGCGCGCCCGCCGAGGCGCACCGCCACTACGACCAGGTCCTCGAGCTGTGGGAGCGGGTCGACGACGCCGAGCGCCTCGCGGGCGAGACCCGCGTCGCCATCGCCATGCGCAGCGCCCTCACCGCCGCCGACAGTGGCGACAACCACGGCGCCATCGTCCGCCTGCGCGCCGTCCCGCCCTCCGCCGAGGCCTACGAGCGCCTGGCCAACTACCTGTGGGAGATGTACCAGCCCGACGAGGCGATCGCCACCGCCGAGTCGGCCGTCTCCATGGCCACCGAGCCCGCCGTCCTGGCCCGCGCCCTGGCCACCCTCGCCCGCTGCCTGGCCTGGACCCACCGCCACGCCGAGGTCGAGCCCATGGGCCTGCGCGCCCTGGAGGCCGCCCGCTCCGCCGGGGCGGTCGACGCCGAGGCCAGCGCCCTGGTCACCCTCGCCTCCGCCGCCGAGCTGCGCGGCGACTGGTCGCGCGCCGAAGAGCTGTTCGCCACGGCCGCCGCCCGCCCCTCGGGCCATCTCGCGATCGACCTGCGCGCCCAGTTCAACCTCACTCGCGTCCACTACGACCTCGGCCGCCTCGAAGAAGCCGCCGAAGTCGCCGACCGCGGCATCGCCCTGGCCGCCGAGACGGGCCTCAGCTGGAGCACCTACGGCACCGACCTGCGATTCATGCGCTTCCTCATCCACTACGTCTCAGGCGAATGGGACGCCGCCGAGGCCATGGCGGCCCGCTTCCCCATCCGCGTCGGCACCATCCCCGAGTCCGTCCTCTCGTCCTTCGCCCTGTTCATCGAGGTCGCCCGCGGACGGCCCGGCGTGGGCGAGCGGCTGACCTGGCTCCAGCCGTTCTGGAGCGACGCCCTCGTCACCTACATGTCACGCGGCCTGGCCGCCGAGCACGCCCTGTGGAACGGCGACCCCGCCACCGCCCTCGAACACGTCGAGGCCGTCCTCGACATGCTCGAGCCCAACGACGCCGGCACCCTGCGCATCGCAGGAACAGGGCTGTGGGCCATGGCCGAACTCGGCGTCACCGACGGCGCCGACGACCTGATCGCCAGGGCCCGCTACGCCGCGGTCCACGGACCCGACGGCGAACGCGGTGAGATGGGCCTCGAAGGCAGGGCCTGGCGCCTGCGCGCCGAGGCCGAATGGGCACGCGCGCACGGGCGGTCCGACCCTGGCCAGTGGAGGGAGGTCGTCTCGGCCTTCTCCTACGGGTTCGTCTACGAGGTGGCCAGGTCGCGGTGGCGGCTGTCGGAGGCGCTGCTGGCGGCCGGTGACCGTACCGGCGCGCAGGAGGAGTGGACGCTGGCCAAGGAGAGCGCGGAGCAACTGGGCGCCACGCCGTTCATCGCGGCGCTGGCGGAGTTCGGACGCAGGGCGCGCTTCACCGGCGCCGCGTCCACCGGCGGGCTGACCGCCCGCGAGGTCGAGGTTCTGGCACTGGTGGCGGAGGGGCTGGGCAACCGCGAGATCGGCGAGCGGCTGTTCATCGCGCAGAAGACGGTGAGCGTGCACGTCTCCAACATCCTGGGCAAGCTCGACGCCTCCACCCGCACGCAGGCAGCCGCCATCGCCCGCCGTAGGGGTCTGCTTCCCTGACGCCTGTCTCAGGCCCTGGCCGTCGCGGCCAGTTCCCGCACCACCTGGATGAGCTCGGCGGGATCGAACGGCTTGGTGAGGTAGGCGTCCACACCGATGCCGAACCCGCGCCGCTTGTCGTCCTCCTGCGCCCTTGCGGTGATCAGGACCACCTTGATGTGCGTGGTCCCCTCCTCGGTGCGCAGCCTCGACGCGGTCTCCCAGCCGTCGAGCCTCGGCATCATCACGTCGAGGGTGATGACGTCGGGCCGCACGTCCAGAACCCGGTCGAGACAGTCCTGCCCATCGGTCGCCGTCGCCACCTCGAACCCCTCCAGGGTGAGATTGACCGCGATGAGCTGCCGAATGACCTCGTCGTCGTCTACTACCAGTACCCTGCCCAGATCCTCGCCCACGGCCGCAAAGCTAACCCTTGGAAGGGGGGTCACGTGCGGTTTTCGATGGATGTGTGCCAGGAGGTTTATCGTGGTGACGAGTGGTGGCCGGATACTGGTAACGTTGTCACTCGTTGAGCCCCCTTAGCTCAGGGGATAGAGCACCGGCCTCCGGAGCCGGGTGCGTAGGTTCGAATCCTACAGGGGGCACACCCGATCTACCTTGTGAAGTGCGCGCTGACCTGCAGAGATGCAGGTCTTTTGCGTTTCTGGGGTGTGCCACTGGATGCGGCCGATGGCAAGCGTATGCCCATGATCACGCACCAGCCGCTTATCGATCTTGGCCGCGATTTGGTGGCCGTAGAGCAGCACGTGCCTCAGCGGTGCCGTGCTCGGCGTGGAGCCAGCGCAGATGGGTGCGGCTCCCATTGAGGGACTGGATTGATCAAGCGGCCGGTGCGTCTTGTGGGTGAGATCGGATAGCCTGACCGGCGCATATCTCCGGAAAGGCTGCATGGTGGACGACTGGACTCTCTTCGAAGGCCCGTTTGACAGCGATGAGGCGTCCGATGCCATCGCCGATCTCGAAGAGCAGGAGGATGTCGCTGCCGCGATGGCGGAGGCACTTACCGAGTTCCTAAAAGACAGCCAGGAGTACGCAGAGGAAGGCTACGTCGAATCGTCGTTGGCGATCAGTTGCCTGATCGCTGCTCGGATCTCGGGCATCGCGCCGGACGAGGTCGCCCATCACTGGCTCGACCGTAACCGGTTCACCGTCGATGACGATCTGCGCGATCTGGCTGCTGCCGCGTTCGCCCTGGCCACCCGGTCCCAGAAGAACTACCTCGCCGAATGTTACGACCCCGAGCCCTGGAGAGAGTTCATCGCTCACCTCGAGCCCTACCGCAAGGCTCTGCACAGCGAGCGCCAAGACCTGCCGGAGCCTTTCGTCCCGGACTACTCCGACCCACAGCGACCATGGCTGCAGGTCTACTGGAGCCATGAACGCGGCAGCCTGCCCCGCGATAGCGCCTACCAGCGCAGATCAGACCACCTTGCCCAGGCCGTCAACGAATCCCGCCAATGGCGGGCCTGGTGGCAGCGCTCGGGCCTGCAAGAACTGATCCTCTTTGGACATCTCGGGCCGGGTCCGCGCACCGAGCAAACTTCCCGAGGACGAACGACAGCCGAGGCCTGGTTCGGTTTCGACCACACCCACGATCTCGGCGACGCCACACCAGAGCAGGTCGTGTCCGACCTGCGCACCGGCCTGTCCCGCAGCGCCGATTACCTTCGGCTTGGTCCGCTACCCGAGCTCAGCGACCTCGAGGTCTAGCACCTGACGAAAGAATCGGCCGATAGGGTGCCGGCTCCTGGTTCGGGTCTGTCCAGTTCTTCTTACAGCCCCTGGCTCGGTGTGGTCGCGCGGCGTCCCACCATGATCGCCGGTAGGCGGGGCGAATGCGGGCCTATGGCATGATCGCCTCCCATGAGCTGGATAGTGACGATGGCGGGTGTGGTAGGGCTGGCGGCCGTGCCAGCTTCTGCCCAGGCCGCGGCGGCCGTCGATGTGGTCGCGGCGGTGCAGCGGCTGCAGGCCCAGAGTCAGTCGGTGAAGGTCGTGCAGCACACCGCGGCTGACTGGCCGTACGATCCCCGGTTCGGCGAGATGCCGCGCGGCGCGTGCCGTGGCGGCAGCAGTGACCCCCGGCTGACGGGGGTGGTGCGGCTGGGCCAGGGCGGGGTGGTCACCGCCGACGTGACGCGGTCGATGCCACTCGGCAAGTGCCACCTGCAGTTCCTGCGGGAGGACGCCGCGGGTGGTGACCGCCGGGCGGCCGACCTCGCTAAAGTCGGCTCGGCGGCCCACAAGGTACGCGGCGTCGGCGGCGTGCTGTACGGCGCGGGGCCAGCCTACGGAGGGAAGTCGTGGGTGCGGCTCGGCAGCGCCCCCGGTGGCGCGGCACTGTACGGCGACCAGATCATCGACGTCTTCGACCTCGGCACGCTCAAAGCTTTGGTCGCCTCGGCGTCCAGCAGCAAGCCGGGCCCGAGCATCCACGACGCCGACAACCGTGCCGTCAAGACCTGGGGTTACCGCGGCACGACCACGTTCGGGCAGCTGTTCAAGGTGTCGAAGCCGTTCAAGCAGATGCTTGGCGGGCGGCTGAACCCCAAGTACAGCCGGATCACCCTCCACTGGGGGATCTCGACCGACCTGTCCGGCAGGCCCGTCATCGTGCAGGCGATCTGGCGGCCGGGCGAGGGTTATCCGATGCAGTCGGTGGCGGTGGCCACCCGGTTCAGCTGGAACGTCAAGGCCACCGACATCAAGGCTCCGCGTGCCGGTGGGACGGCGCGGGACCCGTACGGGGACGACGTCATCGACGTCTTCAGGACCTGACCGGCGGACCCCTCAGGAGCGATCGCAATCCGAGCGGGTCAGAAGGGCGAGGAGGTGGGTCCGTTGGCGGCCAGGGCCTCATGCCGCTCTCCTGCCGGTCGATGATGTACAAGGCGTGGCCGATCCGGGCGCTCAGCTCCCGCAACTGACCGGTGGGTTCACCTCGGCGCCCTCGGCCAGCCGGGCGGTAGCGTAGGATTTCGCCGCCTCGTGGACGAACGCGCACGGCAGCCCGGTGTGCCAGCCCAGCGCCGTGACCACCGCGATGTCGCCCATCTCCAGGCCGACCAGCACCTCGGTCCCATCGGGGACTACAGAGGTTGAAAGGTTCAGGCGCCGCGGCGTGCCGTGCCTTTCTCCTGATCGGTGACTATGCCGGTGGGACGCGGTATCCGGATGGTCTGTAGCGACACGACCCACGTCATGCAGCCCGACCCTCTCTCACAGCTGTCCGCGCCAGAAAGTGAGTGACAGCGTCCGATGAGAACTCTTTCCGCGTCTGATGTGCGCGTGCCGCCTACGACGTCTTGCACACATAGGGTGGTCGCTGGCGGAGCTATGGCTCGCCGGCCGTCGTGGGCTAACGCCACCCACACGCTGGGCAGCGCGCCAGGCAAGCCTGTGACTTACTCAATAACACGGATCAGCTTCGTATGCGGCGGTACGGAAACCAGCCTATGAGGCAGATCACGAAGCATCTCGACCAGAGTGGCTTCTTCTTCACTCGTCGCGAAGATGATTTGTGCACCCGCAACTCCGTCGACTGAGGCACGCGTAAGCAGAGCAGCAAAGCTGACTCTGTTCGTTTCCTGCTGGCGAGGCTCGTCAAATATCAACAAACGAGGGTGGCTCGTGTCATATCTTAAACTTGTCTCCAAAAGGGCGATCAGATACGCCCAGATCACCCGAATCATGTCACTAGCCGACAAATCGAACCCCAAGTCGAAGCCCTCATGTACTGGCCGATATGTATCTCTCGCTATCTCAATCGAGTCAGGCGAGACGGAATTGAAGCCGTACTTCTGCAGTTGATCCACCAGGACGGACTCAAGAAAAGTCACCTTTTCGGCATCCAACGGCGATGATGCTCTTTCTGCAACGGCTCGCAGGCTTTGCCTATTGGCCCGCCATGCAGTAGCCCGAAGTTCTAGCTCGGAAGCTGTGTGGAAAAGTTCCTCCTCGGCGCGTCGGAGGCTCTCTATCCTTTCTGATATCTGAAGCCTTTCCGCGACTACTGCCACCGAAGGCGTCGCGTCAGGAGATGTAAGGCTGTCCTTTATCGCTCGAATGCGGCGGCGAAGTTCTGTGCTTTCAGATCGTGATCGGCGGAGCTTGGCCTGTTGCACTTCCAAAATACGCTGCTGATCTTCAGAAATGGCTCGAAAGGTTCGGAGTTGTTGCTCAATATGCGCAATGTTCTCATCCGGAGTCATGGGATGGACGGTCACTTCAAAACCGTCCGGCAGATGTTGTTGGCAAGTTGGGCAATTGGAGTCGCCACTAATCAGTTCCGCATGCCGCGACCCGAGGCTACGAAGTACCACAGCGTCTTTGTGTCTCTGGAGACTGTGGCCAAGTCCGATAAAAGGGGCAAGTGGAGCGATGCAGACCTTCATAACAACGGCATCGGTCGAACACTTGGACTGCGTTTCGTGGACTCCGGGGGCGCTGACAAGCCCTGGGGCCCCTATGATATGGGTCGGTATGTCGCTAGGTATCAGGGCACGACAAAGGAGTTGACATGGGTGTGTACGGACGGCAAAAAAGTACGGCACTGTTGAGGAAATAGCATCGGGGCGCGGGCGGTTAAACTGCCTGCGCCCGTATCTCGACGTGAGATTTTTTCATCTGCGCTGAGAAACACTGGAGTTCATGTAGGTATGCTCAACACTTGCAAATCCGCCAAGCTAAGGCGATGGACTGCAATATTCCTGGCTGCACTCATCGGTGCGTGCAGCTCATGTGGGCGTGCGGATACTTCATTGCCCAGCGACACTCAATGGTTGCTCGCCGTACAGGACCAGTCTCTCGTGTACGGCGGCGGCTCCTATTTGTTGTCTAGTGATGGGTCCGCCCGAGAGGAGCTAGATGACTGCGGCGTGGATTCCGGGTCTGCGGAACCGCTTCTCAGTGGCGAAGGGCGGGCCCTATTGCTTCTCGGGTGTAGCAATACCGACGGCTATGGAGAGTTTGTCACCAAGGCTTTTGTGAATAGCAGGACAGTGACGACTGATATTGATGTATCTCACGCCACATGGATAGATCAAGAGCGCGTACTTTTTGCCGATGAGCGCGGAATTCTCCGGATTGTCAATTTCTCAAACGAAAAACCAAGTGCCTTCGTGATTGGCGACCTCGGGCGCCCTGTCAAGGCGATCGACTTCGATGCAGGCGAGAGTCGACTTGCTATCCTGCAAAGCAATGACGACAAGGCTGCATCTAGTACGATCAAACTAGTGGACTTGAAGGGTAAAGTTCTCAAGGAAATAAATATTTCGGAGAACGTGTCCACAATATTCTGGCACGGCAATAGCTGGATTGAGGCGGAAGTGCAGCACGAGTGGCTGACTGTGGACGTGGGATCGGGAAAAGTCGCAAACCGGCGCGACAGGCGGGGATGCAGCATGGTTGCTGCGACAGCAGACAGCTATGTCTCCTGGTGTCCGCAGAACGGAGAATTGGTTCAGCACAGGGATGGCGGCACAAAGAAGAAGATCACTACAATTCCCGGCGATAATCTCGATAACTATTTTATCAGCGTCGCCGAAGCTGTCCTCGGCCGCTCATAGGCGGAGCCTCAGCGGGCGCGAGAGGACACCGGGAACAGAGGATGGCCGCACGACCCGCTAATCGGCTCGAGCCGAAGGTCGGGCAGCTCGGCGTGGGGCCCGTCTCGGCCTCGCTCCGGGCGGCGCCCCGCGCTCAGTCTCGACCCCTGCCGGTGTTCTACTCGGGCCGCTTTCTGGCGAACTTGAATCAGTTGGTCGCACTCCTGCTCCTGCTCGTAGTCGGCGGCGGACGACGGCGAGCTCACCCCGCCATGCGGAAGATGCCAAACATATGCGACTGGCGCAGGCAGGTCTTCGGTATGAGGCGTTGCGGCCAGTCATCAGCCGTGAAGACGCGAACGGCGTGAGGGATGGAGCATGATCACGTACTGTCTCCGTACCAATAGCAGTTCGTACAGCTAGTTTCGCCTGGTCGACGCCATGATTGTGGCCGGTCTCCGGAGCCGGGTGCGTAGGTTCGAATCCTACAGGGGGCACCCTCGACCAGCCAGGCCAGACATCGTCTGACCTGGCTTCTTGCTTCTCTCGGCGAGTATGCGATCTTGCCGTCTGATGACAGCTCAAGACGCCCGATGTCATTCGCTGCGGGCAGGACGCGGGCAGAGATCATCAATGCGCCCATGTCATCCTGGCGAGCCAGTCCCGGCTGCATACTCAACGCCGAATATTCTCCTTCGGCCGATACTCCCGCGAGACGGGCGCTCGCGCTCATGCCGATAAGGCAGGCTCTCGGCAGCTGTCAGCGAGTGATCCCTGCTGAAATCCTTCGATCATTGGTGTCCGCTCGTGAAAGTGAGCCGCTGGAGGTCGACGGCCCCGATGGTCAGCCAAGATTTCAGCTCGGAAGGAGTTACCGATCCGCTATGGAGATCCTCCATGATTGCCCTGCTTCACGGATGGTCGATCAGCAGCGGGGGCTAGAAGGTGATGAGGCGGCGTTCAACGATACTTCTGGCTTCTCTGGCGCTAGCGTCGCTGACGCTGGCCGGCGACGCTGAACGACAGGGCATGAACTGCACGATGGAGCCTCTCAGTGACGCACAGATCGCTGCCATAGAGCAGGACTTACTCGACTCATGGAACGAGAAGTACCCTTCAGCGCGGCCAGAGCCAACCCCCACGTTGATCCCTAACGGCGGTTACAGCGCTGATATCAAAACTGGTCTAAGAGCTCCGATCGGCATCGAGCGCGTAGAGCCGCCAGGCTGTCCCGAGCTCAACGGTCAGTGATCCACTGCCATGCCGTGGCAGGCGAACCAGCCTGCCTGGTGATATGGGAAGCGCCCGCTCTCCTTTGGGGAGGGCGGGCGCTCTTTTCATGTCTGAGGTCAGCAGTTCTTGTAGTCGGCCCGCCAGAAGGTCAACATATAGGGTTGGATCTTGTGCAAGCCCTCACACCGGGAGATCCCGGACAACTTGGCGAGTATCGGTTGACGGGTGTGCTGGGCCGGGGTGGCCAGGGCACTGTCTATCTCGGACAGGGGCCTACTGGGCAGCAGGTGGCGGTTAAGGCCTTACATATTGAGGCGCTGGCTGATGACAACGCGCGCCAGCGGTTTCTGCAGGAGGCCGAGTCGGCGCGACGGGTGGCTCCGTTCTGTACGGCGCGGGTGTTGGATGTCGGGATCGCGGATGAGCGGCCGTACATCGTCAGTGAGCACATTCCGGGGCCTTCGCTGGATGAGCTGGTCCGGAAGGAGGGGCCGCGGTCGGGGAGTGGGTTGGAGCGGCTTGCCGTGACGACGTTGACCGCGTTGGCGGCGATTCATCGGGCTGGGATCGTGCATCGGGACTTCAAGCCGAGCAATGTGATCTTGGGTCCCGAGGGGCCGGTGGTGATCGATTTCGGGATCGCTCGGGCGTTGGATCGTAGTGCCACGCACAGCGTTATGGGGACTCCTGCGTTCATGGCGCCGGAGCAGTTCGAGGGGAGTTCGCCCACTTCGGCGATGGACATGTTCAGCTGGGCCACGACGATGATCTACGCGGCCAGTGGGCAACAGGCGTTTCGTGGGGATACTTTTCCGGCGGTTATGCATGCGATTATGACTCGGGAGCCGGATCTGTCCGCTGTGCCCGATGAACTGCGGCCGATGCTGGCTGCCTGTCTGGCCAAGAACCCCGCGTCCCGACCTAGTGCCGCTAACCTGCTGCGGCGGACTACCGGGGAGGAGCTTCCGGCTGCGTTGGCCGAACAGCCCACCCTGGTGTCAGGGCCACCGCCCGCGACCCTGCTTCTGCCCGACTCCGACCAGCACACCGTTCGTCCCGCCGTGGCCGTGCATGGGGTCGGGGCCCACTGGGGTCCGCCTGGCCATTCCGGGGGGCAGCAGCCAGGCTGGGGTTCTGGTGGGCAGCAGGCCGGCTGGGGTCAGCCCATGCCTGGAGCCCAGCAGCCGGGTTGGGGGGCACCGCCTATGCACCCGCACGCTCGCCCAGCCAAGCCGAAGACGGGAGTGCCACAGGCGACCACCGCGCTAGTCCTGACCATCTTGTCCGGTTTCTTCATCCTGATCCTGACCATCATCGTCCTCATCTGGGGCAGGAAGGAGCTGCGGGAGATCATGCAGGCGGTGTGGGTGGTCAGCGACGTCACTCTGGTAGCAGCATTGGTCGCCCTCGCCGTCGCCCTCCGGCGAACAAGCCTCGCCGCCACCATCACCATCCTGCCGACAGCTCTCGTGAGCGTGACGGTGTCGATCACCATGGTGGCTGGATTCAACCAGCAGGCAGTGATCGCCGTCTCCGCAGTCCAGGGGCTGCTGGTCGTGCTCACGGCATTGCTGGCCTGGCGAGCGGGCTGGGTCCCCGCGGTGCTGGGCACCTTGACCGGGCTAGTCTCAACGGCGACGTATGTGCTCTGGTTCGCGATAGAAAACCGCGGTGTCAGCTGGACCGACATTACCCATTGGGACGCCATCAGCGCACTGGGCTACGCGCTGTGGCACGTCGCCCTCGCAGTGAGCTTGCTCGTGCGTGCCGTACGGGCTAGGAAAGGACCTTCACCGGCAGGCGGCGCTGCCTGATCGCGGTGCGGACCGCGCTCGCAAGCTGCGCATGCCCGCCCAACATCGTCGTGTCGCACGTCATTCCAACTGCCGCCACAAAATCTCGACAGAATCCGGGTCAAACCGTCGACCCCGCCCAACCGGATGCACCACCACGGCAGAAATCGACTCCCGAACCAATGCCCGTTTACGCTCAATCGGCAGCGTCTCCCATTCCTCCACCACCTCCACGCTCATCTCCTCCCGCTTCACCACCTGAGCAGAATGGCGACGCCGATCAGCCATCAACACGTCGCGTTCCTCCTCCAACGGCCCCAGCAGCGCAATCAGCGATCTCGGCGAGATCTCGTTGTTCCTCCGCGCCTGCATGTAGGTAGCGATCTCCTCATCGATCTCCGCCAGACGCGCTTCCCCCCGTCCACGCGGACGCAACGTTCTGGAACGCACCACCAAGATGCCGTCGATGCTCGGCGAGGAGCGCGGCTGTCACCATCTCATCGATCAACGGCCCCACCCGCGCCACCCCGCCGCAGCCCCCCGAAGTCCTGATGTATTGGTAGCGGCACCGGTCAAACGAGCAATGATCGAAACCTGTGGATCTGACGGGAAGGGGTGTCATTCCCGAATCTGATCAAGGTTTCGAGACAAGGCCGACGCGGCAACGTCGGTCGGAAGGCACACCCGTGTCGCTCACCGTAGTACCCGAGCTGCCCGCTGACGACAACGCCTCGGGGTCATCCTCGTCGCTGATCGACCAGATCGTCCGTGAGGGCGCCCGCAAGATGCTCGCCGCCGCCCTGCAGGCCGAGGTGGACGCCTACATCGTCGCCTTCGCCGGCGAGCGCGACGAGGCCGGTCGCCGCCTGGTCGTACGCAACGGCTACCACCAGCCGCGCGAGATCCTCACCGCGGCTGGCGCTATCCCGGCAGTCTCACGCCGACCACTCCTCACGCCATCCGGGCCTGCCGGTAGGAGGGACGATCCGCAGCGTCCGGAACGGGTAGCGGTCGCCGCCGCACTCACGGCACTGACGCGGAAGGCGACCGGACGGTGCGTTCGGTATGGCGGGCGGCCCCTACCTCGTACCCCCACCGGGCCGCGATCGGGTGACAGGTAGCCGCTACCCGGACGCTACTACCTCGCCGGCCGTGACCTGAGGAGGGTTCGGAAGCAGGGAGGCAAGATTCTCCCGCACGAAGTCCGCAGCTCTTTTGGTGGATTCTTCGGCCCCAGCTTGATCTTCGAAGACGCTGGTGGAAACCATCACCCCATCCCCGGCATCGACCCAGTAGTAAGCCACGAACCCGGGTACCTGGCCGAGGAGCGGCACGAACCCCTCACCCACTCGGCGCGCCGCCTCGGCGGGATCGGTTACCCCTTCGTATCGCCGTACCGTTGCGTACATTGCTGATCCCCCTCCCTGGGCCCAAGAGGCCCATGTGGGGCGACATACCCCCGCCATTCGTCCTCAGAGACCAAGGGTCTGCAAACGCATGCTCGGGATCACATGGCTGTGGGCGTGACGTGGTTACACTCCGGGTGCCAGCCGCGGCGGCGGAGGCGGGCTCGCGCTTTACGCCTCGAGCGCGGGGATGACCACGACGACCGTGTTGATGCCAGTGGCCGGGGCGAACGAGCCAGCGGGAAGCGGCTCGAACTCGCCGCCGTGTTACTCGCACCTGGCATGTGCCCGAGAAGGCGCAGGGTCCCGAGGCGATGCTGCGGGAAGTGGTCACCTACCACCCGACCCGCTTCCGACTGGTCAACCGCTCGCCGGTCGAGATGTTGTTCGATGACGGGTGCCGGCGCCTCGGCGAGGTGGATGCCGAGCAACTCGGGCCGTACGGGTGGGAGGTGCACGCCTAACGCGGCCGCGATGGTGGCCAGCTCGTCACGGAGGATGACCGTGTCGGCGGTCTCCAGGGCCAGGTCAGACCCGGCCCTGCCCATGGCGATGCCGGTGTGGGCGGCGGCCAGCGCGGGGGCGTCGTTGACGCCGTCGCCTACCACCGGCACCCGACGTCCGGCCTGCTCCACTTCCCGCACGGCCGCCACCTTGTCCTGCGGGAGCAGGCCGGCGCGCACGGCGAGGATGCCGACCTGGTCGGCCAGGCGCGCGCACGGGTTGTCCCCGGTCAGCAGCACGGGGGCGCTGCTGCTCAGGGCGGTGAGGGAGGTGATGGTGGCGGCGGCGTCCGGGCGCAGCCGGTCGGCGATGGCCTGGAGTAGAGGCGAAACCCTCTGCGGCGGCCAGGCTCAGGCCGCGTTCGCGAGCGGCATCGACGGTGGCTCTGGCCAGAGGGTGTTCGCTGGGGTGCTCGGCGGCTGCGGCCAAGACCAGCAGGGCGACCTCGTCCAGATCTGAGCAGGCCAAGGGGTGGATGTCGGTCAGCCGCGGAGTGCCCTCGGCCAGGGTGCCGGTCTTGTCCAGGGCGACCGCGTCGACCTGCCCGAGGCGTTCCATCACCACGGCGGACTTGACCAGCACGCCGTGGCGTCCGGCGTTGGCCATCGCCGACAGCAGCGGCGGCATGGTGGCCAGCACCATCGCGCACGGCGAGGCGACGATCATGATGCGCGCCCGTCGGCTTGTCCCCGTGCGATCGAAGAGCTTGATCCTCGCATGGCCAAGTGGGGCGCTATGCCTGATCAACTTCCCGGCAAGTCGGGATGAACTGGCGTTTTGTAGCGGCCGAGCATTCGCAAGGGATGTTACGTTCTGCAACTGATCATGTTCCCTGTGTGTGCTGCCTGGCTGTTGCCACGTCGGTTGACGTGGCTCGTACTGCTGCTCGGATTCCTGTTCGTGGCGCATCTCTGGGCGCACGCCGTGGCCTCGCAACATGAGGTGGCCGGTTCGATCGCGGCATCTACCTGGTGCGAGCAGGTCTCCGAGCACCATGATCACCATCACGATCACGAACAGATCCACGGAGACACGTTCGCCCTGCCCTCGCTTGATTGTCAGGCGGTCAAGTCGCCGGTCCAACGAGTGATCGCGTACGCCGATCTCAGCGCACCGGTGATCCGGCCACCGCCCAGGCCACCTGAACACCTCTATGGCAGCGATCACCAGAGCCGGTCCGTCCGGACGCACTCGCTCGAAGTCCGCCGACCCTGACGCACGCCTGTTTCAGGCGTCCATGTCGGTAGATCCGCAAGAGAGTGTGTCTCATCATGTCTTCGTTTTCCATGCTCGCCTGCTTGGTGGGCAGCACCCCCGTGTGCTGGGTCGGGGAACCGTTCGTTTCCGGAGGTCAAGGCTTCTGGGCGAAGCTGGAGGGAGCCAATCCGGGAGGGATGAAGGACCGGGCGGCCCTCCACATCGTGCAGCAGGCCAGAAACCGGGGTGACCTTGTCGATGGGGCGAGGCTCATCGAATCCACGTCTGGAACCTTCGGCCTCGGGTTGGCGCTGGCCGGGATCGTCTACGACCATCCGGTCACGGTAGTGACCGATCCAGGCATGGAGAAGCTCGTCCATCGGCTGCTCGTCGCCTATGGCGCACAGATCGAGATCGTCACCCACCCTCACACGTCGGGTGGCTGGCAGCGCGCGCGGCTCGATCGCGTCACCGAGCTGCTGACGCGCGAACCGAACGCGTACTGCCCGGAGCAGTACGACAATCCCGACAACGTCGACGCCTACGCGAGTCTCGGCCGGGAGCTGGTCGAGCAACTCGCGATCGTCGACGTGCTGGTCTGTAGCGTGGGAACCGGCGGCCACTCGGCAGGAGTCGCCAGAGAGGTACGCCGCCACAACCCGGCGATGCGCCTGATCGGCGTGGACGCCGTCGGCTCCACGATCTTCGGCCAACCGGCGCGGCCACGACTCATGCGCGGACTCGGCAGCAGCATCCGCCCTCGCAATGTGGCCTACGAGGAGTTCGACGAGGTGCACTGGGTGGCGCCGCACGAGGCCGTCTGGGCCTGCAGGACCCTGGCCGCCACCCACTACGTGACCGGGGGATGGAGCGTCGGAGCCGTCACCGTCGTGGCCTCGTGGCTTGCCCGCACGCTCCCGCCAGGGACGCAGATCGCCGCGGTCTTTCCCGACGGGCCCGCTCGTTACCACACCACGATCTAC
Organism: Nonomuraea roseola; assembly: GCF_039535395.1. NCBI lineage: Bacteria > Bacillati > Actinomycetota > Actinomycetes > Streptosporangiales > Streptosporangiaceae > Nonomuraea > Nonomuraea roseola. The sequence continues at coordinate 1,271,245 of NZ_BAAAXC010000015.1, read as the reverse complement.
GACGACTCGTACTGCCTCGAACACGACCTGCTCGGCCGTCCGCCCGCGTCCGAGCCGGAGGAGATCAAGCATCCCGACGAGGGCGAGGCCCTGTGCTGGACCCGCATGGTGATGCGCTGATGTGGCGGCGACTGCGCAGTTTCGACCGCAGCGTGCAGCTGCTCATGGCGAACCAGCTGGCCATCAACACCGGCTTCTACATGCTCATGCCGTACCTGGCAGGTCATCTGTCCGGCGGGCTCGGCATGGCGGCCTGGACGGTCGGGCTCGTGCTCGGCGTGCGCAACCTCAGCCAACAGGGACTCTTCCTGCTGGGTGGCACGCTCGCCGATCGGCTCGGGTACCGGCAGGTCATCATCGCCGGTTGCCTGCTGCGGACAGCCGGCTTCGCCCTGCTCGGGTTCGTCGACGCGTTGCCCGCGCTCATCGTGGCGTCTGCCATGACGGGCTTCGCCGGAGCGTTGTTCAATCCCGCGGTGCGCGCCTACGTGGCGCATGACGCGGGGGAGCGGCGGGTGGAGGCGTTCGCGCTGTTCAACGTCTTCTATCAGGCGGGCATCCTGCTCGGTCCACTGATCGGGCTGGCACTCGTGGCCGTCGACTTCCGACTGGTGTGCGCGGTCGCCGCGGCGGTGTTCGCGATGCTCACGGTGCTGCAGCTCTTCGCGCTGCCCCCGTGCCGGGTCGAGACCAGCACGTCCGGGATCCTTGCCGACTGGCGGTCCGTCGTCACGAACCGGCCGTTCGTGCTGTTCGCCTTCGCGATGGCGGGGTCCTACGTGCTGTCCTTCCAGGTCTACCTCGCCCTGCCTCTGGAGCTGGGCAGTGCGGGCGGGGTCGGGCTGATCTTCATGGTGTCTGCTCTCGTCGCCATCGCGGGCCAGTTGCGCATCACCGACTGGGCGCGCCGTCGCTGGACCGGCGAACAGGCGATCACGCGAGGGCTCGCGCTCATGGGGCTCGCGTTCGTTCCCTTGCTCGTGTACGGCTCGGCGGCGCCGAGCACACGCCTGGCCGCGGTGCTGGTGTGCACGGCGCTGCTGGCACTGGGGACGGCGCTGACATACCCGTTCGAGATGGACACCGTGGTCACCCTGTCGGACGATCGCCTGGTCGCCACCCACTACGGGCTCTACAACACGATCGCGGGCATCGCGATAGCCGTCGGAAACGTGGTGATCGGGCGGTTGCTCGATGTCGGCTGGGCGGTCCCTTGGCTGGTCCTGACGGTGGTCGGGTTGGCGAGCGCCCTGGCCGTACGGCTTGTGTCGGTCAGCAGGTCCCGGCCTGCGGAACGTCCTGCCCGTACTCCGTCAGCACGCACAGAGTCTTGAACGACATCTTCCAGACGTCGTCCTGAAGGACCACTGTTCCGCGACCACGGGGCAGCACCGTGGTGCTGTTGCGGAACAGCGAGAACGTGACCTTGGCATCGGTCGCGGACGTGAAGGTCACGTCCGCGACCCGGCTGATCACCCTGCCGGTGCGCTCGTCTTCGGCGAAGGCGCGCACCATGAGCTCGTTCAGCTCTCCGTCCTGGACGAGCTTCACCTTGTCCTGCACCTTGAGGTCCTGGCTGAAGAACCGCTGCCAGTTCTCCTTGATCTCCTTCTCCGCCTGGGCGGGGTCGGCGGGCGCCGGCTTGCAGGCGTGGGCGTAGTGGGAGCCGTGGTCGAGGCGGTCACGGATGCCGTGGGGCTCGGGGAGGGGGTGGTTGTGGCAGTGACGTCGGGAGCCTGGCCGGCTTGTGGCTGGGGGTCGGCCGTACAGGCCGCGCAGAGCAGGACGAGTGTGCTCGCCACCAGCAGGGGGATCCGGGATGCCACGCGCTCACCTCCCAGGAACCTGTACCTCAGCCTATCGACGGCACAGGGACGTGCACAGACCGAGCGCAGCGCACAGGGCCAGGATGCGCGGCATGGGCCGGCGCAGCACAAAGGTCATGACGAGCGCGATCACGGTGATCCCGAGCGCGACCAGATTGACCGAGTGCAGCACCGGGAGCTGCACGGCGAAGGGGCCGGCCTCTCCGCGGAGACGGTGCTGAACAGCGTGTGTTCGGCGAAGTAGAGCGCCAGGTTGGCGATGACGCCGACCACCGCGGCGGTGATGTCTGTGAGCGCGGCGCTGATCGCCGCGTTGTGCCGCAGCCGTTCGACGTACGGCGCGCCGAGGAGGATGAACAGGAAGCACGGCACGAAGGTGACCCATGTGGTCAGCAGGGCCCCGAGCAGCGCGCCCGCCCACGGCGTGAGGACGCCGGGGTCACGGTAGGCGCCGAGGAAGGCGACGAACTGGACACCATGATCAGCGGTCCTGGGGTGCTCTCCGCCAGGGCGAGCCCGCGGACCATCTCGGTCGGTGACAGCCAGGCGTAGGTCTCCACCGCACGTTGGGCGACGAAGGCGAGCACGGCGTAGGCGCCACCGAAGGTGATGAGCGCGGTGCCAGAGAAGAACAGACCGGTGAGCATGGCGACGGCGGCCACCGGCAGCCACCAGACGGCCACCGCGTCCAGGTCCATGGGCAGCGGAGCGTGTACGGCAGGAGGGCACGCTCCGCTGCCAACTACAGCGACGCTCACGCCTCGGTCACCACGACGTCCTCGCTCTTGACGAACATGACGCGGTGGCCGAACTGGATCTGGTGGTACTTCTGGGTTCCGCGGACCACGCGATGCAGCGTGGTGTCGAAGGTCGTCGCCTTGTAGAACTCGCCGGTCGTGGTCAGGCCGACCGTATACGACTGTCCGGCAGGGAACGTGTACTGCAGCGGGATCAGCGGCTGCACCTCCACGTCCGCCGGGTACGCCGCCGGTTCCGGGTACGCGCGGCCGTACACGGGAACCGACGTCAGGCCCGGCCGGGGCGTCGCGATCAGGGTACGGCTGGGTACGGCCACGGGATCGGAACCCGGGTTGTGGAACCATGCCTTCTGGCCCAGGTACCAGATGGCCGTCCAGTCGCCCCGTCGCTCGGCGACAACGTAGCGCTGGCCGGTGACGGCGCGGGCGGAGTGATCGTACACGCTGAAGGTGGACTCACCCGTCGGGTGCTTGCCGATGTCCTTCACGAGGGGCGACTCCTCGCGCGGCTCGGTGTGCAGCCAGACCGAGGCCGACCCGTGCGGTGGGCAGGTGGCGTCAGGGTGGTCTTCGTCGCAGCCGATGTAGTGCGGACGGTTGCGGTCGTAGTCGGGCAGGATCATGACCGTGGCCGTGCCGGAATCGCCGTCGGGGCGCAGGGGGGCACCCATCAGGTCGAAGAAGTGGGCCCAGTCCCAGTACGGGCCCGGGTCCTCGTGCATCTTCTCCACCTTGGCCGGCACCAAGCCGGGCACGTTGTCATGGCCGATGACATGGGCGCGGTCCAGCGGGACGCCGAACCTGTCGGCCAGGTAACGCACCAGCTTGGCGGACGTGCGGTACATCGCCTCGGTGTACCAGGTGCCGCCGGCGGCGAGGAAGCCCTCGTGCTCCAGGCCGATCGCCTTGGTGTTGACGTACCAGTTGCCGGCGTGCCAGGCCACGTCCTTGGTGAGCACATGCTGGGCGAGGTGACCGTCGCGCGAGCGCAGCGTGTAGTGCCAGCTCATCTCCGACGGGTCCTGTACGAGGTCGAGCGTCTTGTCGTACAGCTCCTCGGTGTCGTGGATGACGATGTACTGGATCGTCTGGGTGGTGGGGCGGTCGGCGACGTCGTGGTTGCCGTACTTGCCCTCTGGCAGTCTCCTGTAGAGCGCCGGGATCCATTCGCAGCAGATCGAGTCGGGGCACTCCACGGCGTCGGCGCCAGCCAGGTGGGGCAGGTCCAGCCGGGTCAGCCAGGAGCGGGACGGGTGCACCTCGGGAGAAGGCGACAGGGTCACCTCCACACCGGTGTCGGTCATTCGGGTGGCGCCCTCGTGGATGACGTCGTACACCATGTCGGCGAAGTCCGCCGCGATCTCCTCGGCCGAAGCGCCCGAGTAGCGCGCCACCGCGCCGTACCAGTCGGCGGGGTCGGCGCTCGGCGGGGCGCCCAGGGCCTGCTGGTAGTCGGCGAGCAGCGCCGCGCCGCCGTCGATGTTGGCCGCCGGGTCCTTACGCAGGCGCTCGAGGCTCTCCCCGGTCAGTTCGGCGGCACGCTCCAGGGTGTGCAGGGACGCGGGAAAGCGGTTTTGCCACTCCGTCGGCTCGGTGGGATGCAGCGGGGGGCGGGAGTCGTCGCCGCGCGGGTCCTCGCCCTCGTCGATGTGGTGGTGCCGCGACTTGCTCAGCGCGACGCCGTCGGTCAGGTGCATGGGGCCGAATCCGGCGGCCGTGCTGGGCCTGCCACCGTTGCAGTCCCAGCGCGACTCCATGTAGGACACGGCGAGCAGGATGCTCTCGGGTACGCCGTGTCTCTTCGCGGCCTGCGCGAACGCTTTCGGCATCGTGGTCATCACAACCACCTCCACCTGCACCGTCGCATGGACGCCTTCTCCACCGGAGGCGAAATGGCATGATTTTCCGCTCTCTTGTGGCAACGCGAAGAGATCCTTCGCGGATGCGATTGCGCGCCTGTCGCCGGGAGTCACACATGCGATTCCAGACGGCCGCGACGAGCGCGCCGTCCCCTCACGTACGTGGTAAATCGCTCAGGGGCCAACTGTTGCCGGAGGCTTTTCACGGGCGCAGGTTTCAAGCCTTGCGAGCCCGTTGCGGGCCAGGCCCCAGGCTTGCAATCTTGATCGTGGAGAGGCCTCCGGAGCCGGGCGCGCAGGTTCGAATCCTGCAGGGGGTATATTCGCAGGTCAGAGGCATCTGACCTGGCTTTTTGTTTGATCGAATGCCCGCGCGATCTTCCCATTCAGGACACGTGGAGACGCCATACGACGGGATGTGCGATCCGTTCGCAGTTCATGATCGTCTGATCTTTTGACGGGCGTGATCCATGCGGTCGATCCATACGTCGTCGTAGCCGAACATGCATCGGTGGTGGATCCGTCGCACGACTTCGACGCTGTGCCCAGCCCGCTCGGCGACTGTGCCGCCGGGACACCGGCGCCCCGTGACGCCCGCGTGACGCAGGTCGTAGTGCCTGACCATCAGGGGCGAGGCCGGCTGCTCGGGAGTGAGTGCGAGCGCTCGTGTCTTGGCCCACAGGCGGGAGTAGGCGGACTTGGGGACGGGCTTGCCGCTTTTCGGAGCGAAACAGGCGGCCGTCGAGGTGGTGCCCCGATCCCTCTAGATATTTTTTAGACATCTAGAGGGATCCACTCTTCTATGCGGTGATAGCCGTCTCGCTACTAGTGGGCCTATTTGAACGACTATGTCGCTCCGTCAGCTGGAGAAAGCGCATAGGACGCTGAACTCCACATCGAAAGCCAGGTTGCTGTCGTTCGCGAATCCGAAGCTCCAACTTGTAGGGGTTTCCCGGCGAGAAGAGAATATTCTGGCTTGCGGGGAGTTCGTCACGAGCCAACTGCCCGAGACCGCCACCTTGCCGGCCGGGCACTGGACGGTGAAGCCTCTGATGGCTCCCGCCGGGATCGACTCTGTCTGCCTGGGAGTGACTTCCAAACCGGATAGGCCCGCCGGGCCTCTGGGGCCCGGCGCCCCTGGCGTTCCCGGGGCCCCTGGCGTTCCCGGCGTTCCTGGCGTTCCTCTATCCCCCTGAGGGCCTCTGTCGCCCTTGTCGCCCTTGTCGCCCTTCGGTCCTCGCGCGCCCGGCGGGCAGTGGGTGCAGCCATGGTGGTGGCGGCGGTGCCTACTGCAGCAGGGCCCTCCGCGAAGGAGGAGCTGTTCGTGCAGCCCGGCTGCTTGTGTCCGTCCTGCGGCGACGTCGGCTGACGCCTGGTGCGATGAGGCCAGAACGAGCCCCGCCATGGAGGTGATAACCGCCAGCACCAGGGTTAGCGTTCGAGCGAAGGGCCTATATATGCCCCTTTGAGAAGCCATCGAATTGTCCTACATTCTCTCTGTGAATACCGCGATAGTGCGGCATGCGACAGATACCCATAGCGCAGTTTTAGGATGTTGATCTCCTAGTAAACAAACGTTATGGAGTTGAGCGTCATGCTCGACATCGCTCACAGAACGGCTTCGGCCGTTGGGTGGAGAGGTCGCCAGCCGACGGGGTGGCCGCAGTCGGTCCTGGCCTCCGGAGCACCAGATGCGTGAACACCAGCTACAGCATCGCCGCCCGGGCCTCGGTCCCCAGCCCTCTGCCCTGGTGCCGACGGGTGATCCACGATTCGGTCTCGACCGTCCGTACGGTCGCGAAGTCAGCCGCCCACATGTTCTGCAGGCCAAGGTACGTGCCACCAGACGCCGGCTCGTGATGGCCGGCGCTTCCTGAAGGCCTTGTGCTCCGAAATCAGTGCCAGGGGTACACACCGGGGCGACACACTTGTCAGCGTGACCGAACCGGAGATGACCGCAGACGATGTCCAGGGGCTGCTGGCCCTGATGGACAGCTTGGGCGTCCGCGCATGGCTGGACGGCGGTTGGGCGGTGGACGCGTGTCTCGGTTCCCAGACACGGCCGCATGCCGATCTGGACGTCGTCGTACAGGAGCACGATGTGCCGGCGGTCACCGTCGCTCTGCGAGAGCGCGGATACCGGCCGGTTCCCCGTGACGACACCAGAGCGTGGAACTTCGTGTTCGGCGATGACGAGGGGCACCAGATCGACTTCCACGTCATCGCCCTCGACGAGGACGGCCATGGTGTCTATGGCCCGCCCGAGAACGGCGAGAGCTATCCGGCGCCGGCCCTGGCCGGCGTCGGCCGGATCGGCGGCCGCGATGTGGCCTGCATCAGTCCGGAATGGCTGGTCAGGTTCCATACGGGTTATGCCGTCGACGCCGAGGACTGGGCCGATGTCTCAGCACTGTGCGAGAGGTTCGGCATTCCCATCCCTGACGACTATCAGCGGTTCCGGTAGCGGCGCGGGGCGTGGCCGAGTGCGCCTACTCGACCCGGGTTCGGCCTGGCCCTGACTCGCCCAAGACCGGCGGGCCACTGCGCCGCGCCTTCCTGGGGAAGGTGGCGCCAGGCGCGTCTGCGGGCGTAGAGCGCGATTCCCGCCAGAACCAGGGGCCTCCGTGATGAGCGGAGCAACTGCACTGAGATCGGCTCGCTGTTGAGCGCGCGGAGAAGATGGGCTCTGGCTCACTTTCGATGATCTCGGTGACAGAGCGTGGTTCCGTTAGATGTAGCGCAGGACGCGAGCCCGGAGAAGGTCGAAGTCGGCGCGGAGCGACGAACTATGTAGTTGACCATTACGGAGGCCGTAAATGACACCCTTTGTCGTGGAACCGCCGTTGGCCCGCCCGAACCGATCCGGGCGGCTGAAGGGCCTCGGGCTGGTCGTTCTTGGCATCGCGTTGGGTGTGGCGCTGTCCGTCGCGGCGCAGTGGCCGCAGCCCGAGGTGGTATACCGCAGCGATCAGCCAGCCACGGTGGCGTACGTCGACGATTCCAAGCATCTGCTGGCCTTGGTTCGCCAGAGTGCCCTTCTCGGGGAGTCACACCAGATCGTCGTCGGCCGGGATCCCAGCTCTTCCTACGGCCACCGGGTGGACATCGAAACGTCCGCCGACTCTGTGAAGACGACCGAGTGGACGACCGCCGGGGTGCGGGTGCTTTTCGACACCGGGCACGAGCTGTTCATCCCTGCCAGGTACTTCATCGGCGGCCGGTGACCTGGGCTGGGCGAACGCTCAGCGATGCGTGACACCTGCGACCAGGTCGAAGCTGCGTTCCCACATGCGGTCGACTGAGATCCCTCTGCCACGCGAGGCGCGGAGGCCGGCCGGGGCCCTCGCCAACGAGGTGGGCCGAGCCGTCAAAGGGCGCCGGGACCAGGTGGTGCCGGCGACGAAGTTCGGCGGCACCTCCTCCACCGGCCGTGGAGGGCAGCTGGACAGCAGCCGCATCGCCGTCACCCCTGGTATGCGCCGCCGGCAGGGCCGAGTTGCCTGAAGGCGTTGCTGCAGTACACCGAGGAGGACGGCGCCGAAGCTCACTGTCAGTCAGGCGGGCACTGGCTGGGCCACGTACCTGCCTCACTTGTCATGGGCAATCAGCGCAACACGGTCGCGCGAGCCAGGCGGCACAGGTCGGCCGGGCGTAGGCCGTCGGAGCGGCGCCAGAGCACGGGGGCGATGCTGTCAGCCTGCCGTACGTGCTCGGTCGCCCTGAGGCCGTGCTGAACGAGGAGGGCGGACAGGTCGTCTGGGGCGAGAAAGGTCAGCCAGGGCTCGCCGCGCTCAGCGGCGGCGGGGAGGGCGAAGTCCGCGAACGCGGCGCCCCGCTCGTCGCGGAACGCGGACGGCAGGGCGTACTCCATCACCAGCTCCGTGCCTGGGGCGAAGCGACCTACGGTGGACAGGGTGGCGGCGACCGCGTCCCGTGTGAGGTACATGGAGACGCCGAGCCAGCTCACCAGGGCCGGTTTGGACGGATCGAACCCGGCGGCGCGCAGGCTGGCCATCAGGTCGTCGGTCTCGAGGTCCACGGGGGCGAAGGCCAGGCCGCGCGAGGGCGTGACGCCTGCGGCCGCGAACAGGTCGCGCTTCCACCGCTGGGTGGCGGGATGGTCGACCTCGAAGATCTTGACCTGCGGGCCGGGACGGCAGGCGAAGGTGTCGAGTCCCGCGCCGAGCACCACGTACTGTTCCAGCCCGTCGCGGGCCAGCTCGGCGAGGCGGCGCTCGGTGTAGTGACTGCGGGCCGTCACCTGGGCTCGGGTGCCCGACAGGACGACGTGGTCGCCGTGGGACCGGTGGTAGCCGATGAACTGCTCGGCGAGCTCGCCGAGCAGAGAGGCGGCCACGGTGTCACGGAAGATGAAGGGCTCTTGGTCCACCACGAGGTGGGCCGCACGGGAGGCTGCCGTGATGAGCGCGGTCTGGCTGGGCTGCGCTGCGTGCATATGTCGCCGTTCCTTTTTCTGGTGCTTGGAACGACGATGCTAAATGCCTATTCATAATGCCCGCGCTTATCATAGCGTATGAAGATTAATTTCGAGTCACTCGCTAATAAATGCACTATTACAGTCGGCTTAATCGACCGGAGACGTCGCGTCCGGGACGAGGTCGGGCTGAGCGTGCTGCACGTTGTGGTCCGGCGTGGCCGCGATCGCCGGCCGCCCGCGCCTCTGGTCGGTACGGAAGCGCCGGCCGTGCCGGCTGGTGCCGGACCGTGCGATGTTCGCCGATCCGCTTGTCGTCCGTTCGGCCCGCGCCTCGGGCCCCTGCGGCTTCGATGGGACGCCATCAGGCATGATGACTGCAAGTCAGGATTCGCGTGCGAAGAGTGAGGCGTTTCGATGGGCGATGAGGTGCAGGCCAGGTCCGTGATGCTCACCAGCGACTGGATGGCCGTGATCAGGTCCAGGGAGCGCGCTCAGGCGGACGCCTACCTGGACGATCCCTGCGCCGCCGCCTTCGTCACCTCGGAGTCCGAGGCGAGCTATGACGAGATCCGCAGCAAGGGGCTGCCGTCGGAGGTGGTGCCGATCAGAGGGCGGCTCGGCGATCTGACGCTGCTCGACTCAGGCGTACGGCAGGCCGTGTGCCTGGGCTCGGGCACCGATTCCCGCGCCTACCGGCTGCCACTCGACCAGGGCTTCAGCTACTACGAAGTCGACCTGCCAGGCCAGCTCGCCGGCAAGGCGGAGCTGCTCGGCGCGGCCGGGTTCACCGCCAGATGCCGGGTCGAGGTCGTGGAGGCGGACCTGCGCGAGGACGGCTGGACGGTCGCGCTGCTCGCCGCGGGCTTCGACCCCGAGCAGCCGGTGCACTGGATCGCGGAGGGTCTGTTCTACTACCTCACGAAGCCGCAGGGGCGGGCGCTGGCCGAGGCCATGACCGTGCTGTCGGCGCCGGGCTCGTGGCTGACGTTCGACGGGCCGCACGACCGGTTCCTCACCGATCCCGCCCGGCAGGACTTCCTGCGGGAGATGAGCGAGCGCGGCTCGCCGTTCGTCGGCTCGTTCCGCGATCCGGTGGAGTGGCTGGGGCCGTACGGCTGGTCGGCGCAGGCGGCGCTGCACGGCGACATCGCCGAGGGCCGCTGCGACTGGCTGCCGCCGCTGCCCGAGCGTTTGGTGACCACCATCCAGGACGTCTGGTTCGTCCGCGCCCGCCAGGCCTGACGGTATTCGTGTCGGGACCAGGTCGCCCCCTGAGCTACTTCTTGCGCCCGCGTAGACCTGGCTCGCTGGCGGCGGCGTGATCGTGTGCTTCATCGGGAACGGACGGGACAAGATGTCGCCCATTCGCGAGGCCGGCGCGAGTGTTCTGAGCTTCCTGCGCAGGCAGAGCGTCCTGCTGACCGGGTCGCCGCTCTGGTGTCGTCGTTACGGCAGCGACGTCGCCGTCTCGAGGTGCCGAGCCACTGTGAGCAGATCCCGAGTGCGGAAGTAGTCCGTGCTGTTGTCGTTCCACCGCACAGGCTTCAGACGGGTCGCGAGTTGGTCGATGCAGCTGATCAGGAGCCGGCGTTGGACGAGTGTCAGATGACCGTCCGCGTCGAGACAGGCCTGCACGCACTCCGCCAGACTCTGCGAAGTCGGGTCATCGTCATCGATCAGGGCGGCGAGTCGTCGTCGGTGCCAAAAGCGTACGGCGTGGAGCGCCGCCTGCCGGCGGGCACCGTACCAGTGTGCGGGAGTGTTCGGATTGGCGTCGGTGGGGTGCGGGGATCGCCGGCCCCGTTTCTTCGCGTGTCTGCGGGCGGCTGCGTACGTGCGAAGTTCTGCTTGCCAGGCGGCGCGGCTGGCCTCGAGCGTGCTGAGGGCCCGCAGCAGGGCGGCCTCATCCGTTCGGAACCGCCCGGCCTCAGCCTCCAGGAAGCTCAGCGTCGCCTTGAAACCGATCGGCCGGTAGAGCTGTACGCATGAGCGAAGCGAGGATACCCGATGCCGGTACGGCAAGGTCGTGTCGCGCACCTTACGGGCGAAGTTGCCAAAACTCATCTGGCAGTCCGGCGCTGAACATGCACCTCACCCGCCGGGTGGCCTCCGCCGAGCCGCTCCCTCGGATGATGATCAGGCTGCAGGACGGCGTCCAGTGGCGGACCATGATCGGGCGCTCGTCCCTCCTCGATCTGGCCTTCCTGGCCTCCTGCACCACCCTGCACCGGGCGGGCGACCGGCACCGGGTGACCGCTCAGCCCATCCAGGCCGGAAGGACTGAACCCGGGCCGGCCGGCCGGGCTGGGCTTCGGCGTGGGCAGGATGCTCGTGCGGCTCCCTTGCCGCGCGGCCCCGCCCAGCGACCGGTATTCGTGTCGTGACACGGCCGCCCCCGGCTACTTCTTGCCCGCGTAGACCTGGCTCGCTGGCGGAGGCGTGATCGTGTAGCGGCCGCCCCAACCCTTGTAGGCGGTCTCGTTGTGGATCTCGTCGCCCGCCGTGCCCCTCCCGGGCCAATGTCCGTCCGTCAGGTAGGTCGTCACCAGCTTCCTGGGCAGGTTGTCGGGGCCCAGCGTGAGCGTGTAGTGGATGAGCTCGTCGTTCTCCTTGCGCACCAGGCTCGCCCGTGCCCAAGGGGAGATCTTCCAGAGCTGCCTGAAGGTGACGTTCCCCGTGTACGTCCGGCCCGACCGCTTCCCTGCGGATGTCAGCGCCTTGAGCGTTTCGGGCTCGGTGGCGTTGACGGGCTGGCTGAACGCGCCGCTCAACCCGACCGGCAGCCACTTGTCGATCCTGACCCAGGGCTTGCCCTTGGGCCCCCTCTGGGCGAACAGTCCGCCCTTCCTGTAGGAGACCTTTCCCACGGTGATGACGTGTTCGTCGACGAAGACGTCGGACCTCCCGTTCCCGCTGGCGGCCTTGACGGAGACGTCGGAGGCGGTGATCCCCGACTTGCCGTACTGGAGCGTTCCCCTGCGGCTCATGACCCTGGTCCTGCCCGAAAGCTCCACGTAGGAGGTGACGTCGGCGAACGTCACGCCCTTGCCTGCGGTCATCCGGCTCTTCAGCGCCGAGACCGGGTCGGAGGGGGTGACGGCGGCCTGGACGGGGGTGGCGATGGAGACGCCGGCCAGGAGCACGGCGACAACCTGCTTCATCAAGGGATCCTTCGATCGGCGGCAGTGCCAGTCGATTCTGCCGAGCAGTGATCACGATGCCGTCTCGGCGGCGCGCAGCGGGAGGCCGCCACAGCCTTGATCACGACAGCGTCCTGGGCGGACCGGGACTGGTGTCATCCGATCCTGACGATGCTCTTGCCGCGGGTCGCTCCGCCGGCGAGGTCGGCGATGGCGCTCTCGACGTCGGCCGGCTCGTGTTCGGCGGCGATGTCGATGCCGATCTTGCCGTCCGCGACCAGTTCCAGCGCGCGGCGTGCGCTGTCGGCGAGCCGCTCGGGATGGGTCTGGCTGAGCAGGCTGCTGTTGTAGGTCAGCATCGACGTGCCCGCATCAGTAGATCAGGGCACCGCACGACCGCGCGGCGGGATTTCGTTGTGCGGACGCGCAAGACCCCCTGGGCGTGCGTTCGGATAGGCCCCGCGTATGCGATCAGCGCATATTCCCCATGCGGAAAGCCCAGGGAGTGTGAATGGCAGGATACCGACGGTCAATGGCGCTGTTCATTCTTGGCCGGGCCGCGATACATGGCGACAATCGCTGCTACGCGCACGGACAGAAAAGGGGAGGCATGAGCCTGTTCACCACCATGTCCAGGATCGCCCTGGCCACCGCGGCCGTGGGAAGCATCGCCGTGGCCGCACCCGCCGCGCAGGCGTCCAACGGCCACGCTCCACGCACCGCCTCCAATGGCGTCAGTGTTTTCGAGGCCCCTGTGGGCGTGCGGTGTGGCGCCTATCGCGTCAGTACCGCCTGGAATGCGGACCTCCGTTACTGGCACTGCGGAAGCAGTAAGGTCGAGGTCGAAGTCGACTACCGTAATTGGCCCAACAACTACGCCTGTATGCAGCCATGGCAGGACAGAGTCCTCGAGACCTTTGATCGGGCCTCCCATGCCTGGTACACGGGTTACTTGTGCTAGCGAATTGTCCGGACACATGTGGTCCTCTATTTCCTGTAGAGGCCGACCGACCAGCGCACCGGCCGGTTCGTGTGCTCCCCCCGCAGGTCGAGCGAGATCGTGATGGTGACGCCCCGGCCCGCGGGGGCCTCGATCTCGTTCATCGCTGAGGGGAACTCGTCGTCCTCCCAGACTCCGCAGCTGCTGGATCCCGTGTCCTCACCGTTCACCTTGAGGTTGAACCACAGCCGCCTGGCCAGGTCGCCGGTGCAGATCTGATCTACGCCCAGCTTGCCGCCGTCGCCTGTGACGTCGAAGGTGACCGAGTCACCGTCCTCCGGCCAGCTGCCGGATCTGGTCTCCTCCAGCTTCCAGCCGTCGAGTCTGGACGGCAGGTCGCGCGGCCGGTCGGGAACGACAGGCTGGGGTGGCGGCGTCCATTCGTAGACCGCCAGCGACCATTCGGCGGGCTTGTCCTGCTGCGGCACGCACGCGGCGTGCGCGTTGCTCCTCGTGCAGGCCGTGCCGGAGGTTCTGGCATCGAAGACGACCTCCACCGGGGAGCCGCTTGCGGGCACGTGGAGGGGCTGCAGTTGCCTCTGCCGCGAGCAGCGGCTGAAGAACCCGGCCTGCTTCGGACCACCGGCGACGTAGAACCGGGGCGCGTGGTTGCCTTCTCCTGCGCAAACGCCCGCAACGTCGAGAGGCCTGCCCGTGTACGGGACCTTGATCGTGATTCTCTCCTTGCCGGAGGCGCGCATGCTGGTCGCGCCCACTCGGCGGTAGGCGGTGCCGTCCGGCGCGGTGAAGCTCTCCGGCAGCGAAGGCGGCGGCTGGACGGCGACCGCGGTGTGGTCGGGCGGTCGCTGGGCCGTACCGGGGAAGAGGACGGATCCGGCGGACGCCAGCGCCGCGACCGCGACGCCCGCCACCGCGCTCCTGCGCAGCCGCCGGCGGCGGATGCGGGCCCGCACCTGCGCCGGGCGGGCCGGGTTGGCCGGAGGCACGGACTCGGCCCGCCCGCGCAGCACGTCACGCAACTCCTGCACGGTCATCGGTGCAGCTCCTTCACGATCGACTCGTCCACCCGCAACTTGGCCAGCGCCTTGGCCGTCTGGCTCTTGACCGTGCCTGGATCACAGCCCAGTACGGCCGCCGCCTCGGCGACCGACAGATCCTCATAGAAGCGCAGCACGATCACCGCCCGCTGCCTCGCGGGCAGCTGCCCCACCACCCGCCACAGCGAGTCGCGAGCGTCGAACCCGCGCGTGGCGTCGCAGGCCGCCGGTTCGGGCAGCTCGTCGCTCGGCAGTTCACGCCGCCATCGGCGCCGCCACCAGGAGGTGTACGTGGTCACGATGACCTTGCGCAGGTACGGCTCGGGGTCGTCCACCCTGGACCAGGCGAACCAGGCTTTGGCCAGGGCTTCCTGGAGGAGGTCCTCGGCCGTGGCCCAGTTGTGCGTCAACAGGTAGGCCGTTCGTAACAGCCGGTCGGAGCGTGTCGCCACGAACTCCGGAAATATCGATCTGTCCGCCACCTGCGGGCCTCCCGTTGTCGCCTGTCGACGGTACTGACGCATCGAGTGGCGGGACGGGTTGCCCCGGTACGTGACGGTCTTCACCGCCGTTTCCTGACGGGGGAGCGGATCCTCGGAAGGGGAGACGAGATCGGCAAAGGGGCCGAAGCCGGGCGGCTCCTACCCGAGCGAGGAGCCGGAAGGGCCGGAGCGGTTCACGATGTCCAGGCCGGATCCCGGCCGATGACGCCGAGCAGGCGGTGGAACTCCGGGGCGTCGTCCGGCACCGCCACCTGTGGCCCGAAGACGCCGCGCTGCCTGCCCGTCCCCGCCATCTGCTCGGAGAAGGCCAGCGCGCGCGAGACGGCCTCGGGCTCCGGCTCGTACGGCTGACCGGTGGCTCTGGCCAGGTCCCAGCCGTGCACGACCAGGTCGACGAGGTACATGTGGGCCAGCGCGGTCATCGGCAGGCCCATGACGGGGTCGGTCCCGTCCCATGCCTCGCGCTGTGACCAGGAGGAGAGCGTGCGCTCCGCTCGCTCGGGGAAGTCGCCCGCGTAAGGTCCCTGCTCGACGTAGGGTCCCCTGCGGCCCAGCGACTCGAACAGCTCCGCCACCCACTCCATGTGGGTGATCAGGTCTTTGACGTCGAACTGCGCGCAGGGCGTAGGCGACCCGAACTGCTCCTGCGGCACCGCGCGCACCAATCCCGAGGTCCGTTCCGTGGCGCGCGTCAGCAGCGGCATCATGTCGTCCATGGCAGCCATGGTGCCTCGCCCGTCTCGCAGGCGGCTTGTAGAAACGCGACAGCGCGGCTGGGTCGACCCGCGGGCGGGGCTCAACGCCTTCGATTTCGCCCGATACGCGCCGTCGCCGGAGATGTCGGCGTATGTGGAGCACTTCTGGGTCGTCACCTGGGCCGACCTCGCCGAGCCGTACGAACAGCGCATAGTCTCCCACCCCACGGTGAACATGATCATCGCTCAGGACTTCGACCGGATCGCGGGAGTGATCAAGGGCGGGTTCTCCCACACGATGCGGGACAGCGGCCGCGTGCTCGGTACACGCTTCCGTCCCGGCGGCTTCCGGCCGTTCCTCGGCGGCCCGGTCTCCGAGCTGACCGGCCGCTTCGTGGAGATCGGCGAGATGTACGGCGCAGCGGGCGCGACCCTGGTCGAGCAGGTCCTGGCCGAACCCGACCCCCTGGCCGCCGTCGCGCTCACCGAGACGTTCCTGCTGGGTCTGGGTCCTGAGGAGGATCCGGTGGCCGGGGAGGTGGCGGCGCTGGTCGCGATGGTGGAGGGCGACGTGTCGATGACCAGGGTCGACGAGTTGGCGGCCCGATCGGGGCGGTCGGTGCGCTCGCTGCAGCGGCTGTTCCACGACTATGTCGGCATCGGACCCAAGTGGGTGATCCGCCGCTTCCGGCTGCACGAGGCCGCGGAGCGGGTCTGCCAGGGCCTCGACCTCGCCACGCTGGCCGCCGAACTCGGCTACACCGACCAGGCCCACCTGACCCGCGACTTCACCGCCGCGGTGGGCATGCCGCCCGCGGCCTACGCCCGGCTCAGCGGCCGGCCCTGATCCTCAGCGAGGCGGCCGGCGGTCGCTACCGGCCTGGCCGCGCTGGTCGCCGGATCATCAGCCGCGCGACGCCGTCTCGCCGCACATCCGGTGCTCGGGGGGACAGGGTCGTTCGTCATCCTGATGGAGGAGGAAAGGGCGGCCGTGGGGGCGCTGGTCCTGATCCGGTGCCATCCGGGCGGAGGATGAAACGGGCCGACCCCAAACCTAGATTCAAGGCATGACGCAGGGAAATGCGCGGCCAGGCGGATGGCTGCGGCGGCTGTTGCGGCGGGTCGCCGTCTGGGGCGCGGGCCTGCTCGTGCTGGCGGCGGGCGCCGGGTTCGGCTACGAGACGATCGCCCGGCAGAGCGACCCCGAACACCACAAGGCACCTGGGCGGCTGGTCGATGTGGGCGGTCACCGCCTGCACCTGCACTGCACCGGGGCCGGCGCCCCCACGGTCGTGCTGGAAGCGGGGCTGGCGGAATCGAGCGCGAGCTGGGAGGTGATCCAGTGGCGGCTCTCCGCGGGCAACCGGGTGTGCTCCTACGACCGGGCCGGATACGCCTGGAGCGATGACGGCCCCTCGCAGGGTACGGCGGAGCGCGCCGCGGGCGAACTGCGCACGATGCTGGCCGCCGCAGGGGAGGCGGGGCCGTACGTCCTCGTCGGGCACTCCTACGGCGGCAACGCCATACGCGTGTTCGCCGATCGCTGGCGGGACCTGACCGCCGGACTGGTGCTGATCGACGTGACCGACGAGACGGCAGTCGAGGCGCTTCAGATCTCCCGGCCACTGATGGCCGTTCATTTCACCGCCTACCAGGTCGCCGCCCGCCTCGGCCTTCTCCGGCTGATGGGCGACGCCTTCGTGCCTGCCGAGGCCACCGCGGCGGCTCGCCGCCATGCCGTCGTCGTCTACGGGTCCGGCAGCATGGCGGCCGCACGGGCCGAGGCCTGGGCAGGAGTGGACAGCGCCGCCCAGGTCCGCGCGACGGTCCGACCGCGAGCGTGGGGTGACCTGCCTGTCGTGGTGATCTCCGCTGCCGGCCAGCCTGCGGCCGTCACGGAGCAGGCCAGGACTCTGGCCGCGCTGTCGACCCGCGGTCGCCTGGTGGTCGCGACCACGACGGACCACTACGTGCAGCACGGTCAGCCCGACCTCGTCCTCGACGCGATCCAGGAGGTCGCTTCCGCGCACGGACGGCGGTGACCGTGCGCGGCGATCGCGCCGCGCGGGCATGACGCCGAGCGACAGACTTGGCGCAACGGTGAGCCGCTGGCCGCTCCGGTACGTCAGAGAGACATGAAGATCTGGCGAATCGTGCTCCTACCGGCACTGCTCCTGACTCTGGGCGCGGGCGTCGCGCCGCCGGCCCAGGCGTTCACCGCGAAGACGACGCTGGTCGCGCTCCACAAGCAGGGCGGGTTCGCGGGCCTCGCCGATCGCGTGATCGTGTACACCGACGGGTGCGCGCGGCTGAGCCGCAGGACGGGGCCGACCGTGGACAAGTGCCTGACCAAGAAGGAGATGCGGACGCTGCGCGGACACCTGAAGCTCCTGCGCCTCGGGCGCTCCGAGGCCCAGCCCCAGGGGGCCGACTTCATCAAGTACACGATCACCTACCGGGGTCACCGCATCAGCCGCTACACGCTGCCCGCCTCCTGGAGCCCGGTGGTGCGGGACCTGGAGAAGACCCTGGAGAAGTACTGGGCACCGGACTGACCCCTTCAAACGAACGCAGCCGACGGGAGCGCCGCGCCGCGACGGTGCGGGCTCCTGGACGCGCGAGACGTGCCAGAGCGCCTCGATCGACGGCGGCTCTGAGGGGCGGGGATGTCTGAGGGGCGGGGATGTTCGAGTATCACGGGTGGGTGACCATCCGCGAGACGGCCGGCGTCGAGGACGACCGTGGTGGCCGGCTGGAGCGGCAGGTGGAGGAGGTCCGCGCCTGCCTGGCCGAACTCCGCGGCTACGGCCTGGTCGACCTGCGGTGGATGAACGGCACACCCTTCATCCATCTGGCCGGTCAGCCCAACCGCGACGGCGGATGGGGCGAGGCTCTCATCGCGCTGTTCGAGCGGGTCGGGCGGATCGCGCCAGGCTCCTACGGGCTGCTCCACGTATGGGATGACGAGGGCTCCCACCCGAACGAGTTCCGGGTGTTCCGGCTGGTGCGCGGCGAGGTGAGCGAGCACGCCGACCCGCTGCTGTCCCCGGTGATCCCCACGGTGGAGGACCTCTCGCCGGAGCGCTAGCCCCTCTGGCACGGCCACCTGCTGAGGTCCCGCTACCGTCACCC
This sequence comes from Nonomuraea roseola, assembly GCF_039535395.1. NCBI lineage: Bacteria > Bacillati > Actinomycetota > Actinomycetes > Streptosporangiales > Streptosporangiaceae > Nonomuraea > Nonomuraea roseola. The sequence goes on along the minus strand of NZ_BAAAXC010000015.1, from coordinate 1,252,896 downwards.
CGCTTTACGTACAGACATGTACGTAGGTTAGGTTGCGGGAGACGCCATGATCGGCGCCTTCACCGAACATGAGGAGGAGTCTGATGCGCCTGACGAAGAGGGTCGGACCGATGGCTGGTGCCGTCGCACTGGTCGGAGCGGTCGTCCTCGGCGTGGCACCCGCTCATGCCGACTCGAACACCGGGCCGGTCAAGGGCCCGTCCTGCGGTGCGGGGTACTACCTGCAGGAGTCCCACGCGATCCGGGGCAAGGCGGGCTTGGTGGCCGGAGTCGTCTACCTCTACTACAACAGGTCGACCGGCAATAACTGCGCGATCACCCGTCGTGACAGGAGTTTCACGACGACCCGCATCGCCGCGGGGGTTCAGCGGAAGGGTGACGACAAGCTCTCCCAGGACAAGGGCGCGTATCACAGCTACGCGGGTCCCACCTATCTCTACGCCAAGGGCCAGTGCGTCAGGTTCGGCGGTCAGCTGGTCGGTCGTTTCTCCACGACCACGGAGACCGCCGAATGGATCAGTGACTGGGGTCATTGCGGCTGACCCGCGCCCCGCGAGGTGGCCCCGCAGGAAACACCGGCGGTTCGCCTCGGCAGCCTTCATCAGCTGAAAGGAATCAAGGAATGAACGTCGAACCAGGACGTCTCCACGTGGTTCGGTCCGAGAACGCGTCCACGCTGACCGTCTTCCAGCAGCACGACGTCCCCGAGGAGGTTCGCGCGCTCAGCACGCTCGCCGACCCCGACTACGTCGACCTCTTCACGATCGTGACAGGTGCCGCCGCACCCAGGTCGCCCGAGCAGTGGGCCCGTGCGGCGTTCGAAGACGTCGCGGGCCTGAAGGGACAGTTCATCTGGCGGGTGCTGCTCGGCCTGCGTCTCCAGCGGCGCACGTCCCCCACCTGCGTGGCGGGATGGAAGATCGCTGAGCGTGGTGACCGCTGGCTCAGGCTCGAGGCCCGCTCCTGGATGCTCACCGGGCATCTCGTCATCATCGTCGAGGACGAGGAGGTGTCGTTGGGCACGTTCCTGCGCTACGACCGGCCGATGGCGAGACGCGTCTGGACACCGCTGTCCGCCGTCCACCGGCATGAGGCGCCGGGCCTGCTACGCGAAGCCTACGAGGTGCAGCATGAGGGACCCCGCTGACCGTTCCCACGCGACTGGACGAACGGCTCGGCGGAAATGGTGCGGGCGGACGAAGCCCACCGCTCCCGCCGTCAGCAGGATGAACGAATGGCTGACCTCAACCCCCTGCAGAGCCTGCTCGACAGCGAGGCGAAGTCCCTCCACGTCCCCGGCGCCGCCGTCGGCGTGCTGATCGACGGCGTGGAGCACGTCCTCACCACCGGCGTCACCAGCGTCGACGCGCCGGTTCCCGTGACGGGCGACACGCTGTTCCAGATCGGGTCGACCACCAAGACGGTCACCGCGACAGCGGTCATGCACCTCGTCGAGCGTGGCCGGCTCGACCTGGACGGGCGGGTGCGCCAGTACCTGCCCGGCTTCCGGCTCGCCGACGAACGGGCCGCGGACGAGCTGACCATCCGGCACCTGCTCACCCACACCGGCGGGTTCCTCGGCGACATCGACGACGGCGAGAGCTGGGACGGCACGGCGCTGGCCGACTCCATCGGCACCTACGACCAGCTGCCCCAGCTCTTCCCGCCCGGAGCGCTCGCCTCCTACAACAACGCCGGCTTCCGGCTGCTCGGCAGGGTCATCGAGGTCGTGTGCGGCGAGCCGTACGAGGACGTGGTCAGGCGCGTCGTGCTCGAGCCCCTGGGCATGAGCTCCAGCTTCTTCTTCCCCTGGGAGGCCGCGACGCGATCGCACGCCGTCGGGCACGCCGTACGAGAGGACGGCCCGCGGGTCGCGCACACGTGGGGGCTGTTCCGCGACTGCATGGCCGAGGGCGGGCTGGTGTCGTCGGTGCGCGACCAGCTTCGCTACGCCGCCTTCCACCTGGGCGCGAGCGGCGAGGAACCGGTCGGAGCGGCCACCAGGGAGCTGATGCAGGCCGAGCACGTCCGGATCGGGGTGCCGTGGACCGGCATCGGACTGCCCTGGCTGCTGGAGGAGGAGGCGGGCGTGCGGCTGGTCACGCATGGCGGCAACGTCGGCAACCTGCAGCTGTCCACGTTCGTGCTGGCGCCCGAGCGCGGCTTCGCCGTCACCACGCTCACCAACTCCGCCCCCGGCAAGGCGCTGGGCAAGCTCGTGACCGACTGGTGCCTGGAGCACCTGCTCGACGCCGAACCGCAGGCCGTACGGCTGGCGCTGCGCGAACCCTCGCCGGAGTACGCGGGCAGCTACGACGCGGGGCAGTGGACCTTCGAGGTCGACGAGGGTCTGACAGCGCGATTCGTCCTGCGACCCGAACTGACGGCCGCAGGGGTGGAGGGCATGCCCGATATGCCGCTCGCGCTGGTCGAGGGCAATGACGACGTGACGATCGCCGCCGACCCGCAGCGCGCCGTCGGCCGCTTCCTGCGAGACGATGCGGGTGAGGTCGCATTCCTGCACCTGGGCGGCAGGGCGGCCAGGCGGATCCGCTGACCGTCGGTGCGCTCTGGTCGTGAGGGGGGCGGCCTGACCGCTCACCGATCACGCACGTGACCCGGGCGCCGCGTCGACGGCCGTGACAGGCCGAAAGGGGCCGGGCGGACGTGTGTCCGCTCGGCCCCTCAGGGTTCATCGCGACGCTCTCACTTGGCGGCGGCTGCTCCTGAACTTCCTCCGGCGGCGGCTTCCACCTGCCGGTGCTCTTCCAGCCTTGACAGTGGGGCAGACCATCAAAAACAGGCTGGACGCTGATCAGAAGGTCAGCCCCCGCTGTCGCACAGCAGGTGGCTACCTTGTCGCCGGTTTCGGATCAGGACCAGGCTGCCTCGCCGGCGCGCTCGGCCTCGAGCTTCTGCCTGAGCTCGGCCTCGAGCTTCTGCCTGAGCTCGGCCTCGAGCTTGTTGCGCATCTCCTGCTCGTACTTGTTCTTGAGCTCGGACTCGACCTGCTTCCTGGCCTCGCCGTTCGCCGAGTTGCCCTTGTCGGCCGCGCCGTCGTGCATGCTCACGTTCGCCCAGTCGTGCGTGTCGTTCTTGACGTGGTGGTGCTTGCCGTTCGCGTCCTCCCAGCGGTGGTCGGTCTTGGCGTGGTGCTTGCCGTCCGCGTGGTTGTGCATGTCGGCGTCGGCGTGCTGCTTCGACGCGGCGTCGGCGCGGTTGCGGGCGTCGGCGTCGGCGCGCTGCCTGGCGTCGGCGTCCGCGCGGTTGCGAGCGTCCGCGTCCGCGCGGTTTCGGGCTTCCGCGTCCGCGTCCGCGCGGTTGCGGGCGTCGGCGTCGGCCTCGTTGCGGTTACGGGCGTCGGCGTCGGCCACATTGCGGTTGCGGGCGTCGGCGTCGGCCTCGTTGCGGTTACGCGCGTCGGCCTCGGCGCGCTGCTTGGCCTCAGCCTCGGCCTTCTGCCTGGCGTCCGCCTCAGCGTCGGCGCGGTTGCGCGCTTCCGCGTCCGCGTCGACCTCGGTACGGTTGCGCGCGTCGGCGTCGGCGCGCTGCCTGGCGTCGGCGTCCGCGTCTGCGTCGACCTCGTTGCGGTTACGGGCGTCGGCGTCGGCGCGCTGCCTGGCGTCGGCGTCCGCGTCTGCGTCGACCTCGTTGCGGTTACGGGCGTCGGCGTCGGCGCGCTGCCTGGCGTCGGCGTCCGCGTCTGCGTCGACCTCGTTGCGGTTACGCGCGTCGGCGTCGGCGCGCTGCTTGGCCTCCGCCTCGGCGCGCTGCCTGGCGACGGCGTCGGCGGTGCTGCCCGCGTCGGCAGTCGTGTTCAGGTGGAAGTTGACGTTCTGGTGCAGGTTCTGCTGCTGGCTCTGCATCTGCCGCTGGAGCTGCTTCTGCCACTGACGCTGCCTGTGGAACTGCCTGTTGAACCGGTGGAACAGGTGCCTGCCCCAGCCGTGACCGCAGCCGCCGCCCCAGCGGTCACCGCAGCCGCCGCCCCAGCTGGTGCTGGAAGCGGTGCTGGCGCTGGAAGCGGTGCTCGCGCTGGCAGCGGTGGCGGCCGTCGCGGCGCCCAGGCCCACAGTGCCGGCGCTCATAACGCAGCACACGGCGGCCGCTGTGACGACACCCTTGAGCTTGTTCATTGAGTGATTCCCCCTGAAAAGACTGAATTTGCCCCAGCATGGCTAGTCGCCAAATCGCTGGAAAACGCCCCTCGTAACCCTGAAGGATTATCTGCGCGGAACGTAGATATCCCGGCCGATCAGCGGATAAACGGACATTACCCGCTTCTTTGTGCAACCAGCTCCTTGCTTGACTAAGTCGGATTTTCCCGCCGCGTGCGCGTTCCCGCTCCATGCGGGGCGCCACTGCGCTCGCCGCCGTCCGCCTGGGCGCGCCACCGCGTCAAGCACCCACTCTCCGCTACGGAGAATCATGAGAAGCGCTTGATCGGCTCTTTTCCCGTCCCGTCTCGCGGACTTTAAGGACGGTGCGGCATGGCATGGCGAGGCAAGCGTCGCACAAAAAGGACAATTGCCCATTTAGGGATATCCAGGGGTGTAGTCCTCCCAAAAAGGCCAACCGGCTGTTTATTGCACTCTTTGGGTCGAAGCTCGCGTAAGGTGCGGGCCGTCTGGCGGTGGGCATCGGCGCGGGAAGGGGTACGGGAAACCGATGCTCGTTGACCGCGATCGCGGCGGGGCGAGGGTCGCCCCCCTGTTGACGTGCGGCGGAACCGGCAGGGCTCGTCACCTGACCGGCATCCGCTGCCCGTGGTCGAAGGATTGGTGACGCCCAAGCCGAACGGCATGCCGGTCGCGGTCCCGGGGCCGGCCTCGGGACGCCTGGGCCGGACGGGAGAAGCCGTCGAGCCTGCGGAGGCGACGGCGCTCAGCGGGCTGGAACGAGAAAGAAGTGCCGCGCTCCTGAAAAGGGGGAGCGAATGGTCTGTACGTCAACTCGAATGCCGCAAACAGGATTTGCTCGGCATGTTGTGTCTGTCTCGCTCGAAGAAAGCACATGCAAAGGCCGGCCGGACCTTGCCGGGCGACGGATCGGCCCTGAAAGGCGGGGCGCGGCATTGTCGTTCTCCGAAGCCCTCGGCGAGACCGTGAACCCCTGCGGCTACGCGCCGGCCGATTGTCGGCGCCCTTTCATCGCATTGCCGAGAAAGCCACGGATGGCCTCACCTGCCGGTCCCGGCCAAACGTTTCGACACCTTCAACCGGGTTATCGCGGCGTTATGACGGTGTGAATCGCGGCGAGCAGGTCGAGCAGGTCTTCTCGGCTCTGCCTGGCGAACGCGGCCTCCACCGCCGTCGCGGCGGGGCCGCCGGTGAGCCAGGTGAGGGCCTGCTCGTAGGCGGGGCTGTCGCGGTTCCAGAAGGCGTTGGTCAGGCGCCTGCCCGACCAGCCGGTCATGACGAAGTCGTGCAGGTGCCTGATCGAGGCGTCGGTGTCGAGCCCGCTCCAGGTGTCGAGGCAGGACGTCAGATCCATGCCGGTGGCGGCCAGGGCGCACAGCACCGTGTCGATCGGTGGCCTGGCCGGATGGTGGCGCAGCGTTTCGTCCCACCACTCGCTCAGGAAATCCGCCACGGCATCCCGCTCCTCTTCCGGCCAGGCGCGCCAGTCGGCGGAGGCGAGTTTGCCGAGGACGATCTCGGGGTCGGGGTAGGAGAAGGCGTCCGCTGCCGCGCATTCGAGCAGGCGCGGCAGGAAGTAGCGGAGCTCGGTGACGCCGCCCCACGTGGTGAGGGCCTTGGCGGCGTAGCGGGCCAGCGACTCGGCCTCCACCGAGCCGACGGGCCCGGCCAGGAGGCAGCGCTCCTCGCCTGGCTCGACGCAGTGCGGGCAGCCGGCCACGCGCTCGGGCCTCGGGAGGTGTCCGAACACGTCGTACATGCGGGCCTTGGCGGCTTCCCATCCGGACATCGGCTCATTATCGGCGCTCCAAGCCTCACCCGCGTGGGTCACGCCGACCGAACGCGCCGCCCGGGCGGCCAGGTGGCCGTGGGGCGGGTGTTGTGCCACCGTGGGGCGGGTGGATTTCGGGGTGTTAGGGCGGCTGTCAATCAGTCGTGACGGGGAAGCGGTCGAGGTGACCTCCGCCAAACAGCGCACGCTGTTGGCCGTGCTGCTGACCGAGGCGAACAGGCCCATGCCCTCCGACAGGCTGGCCGAGGCCGCCTGGGGCGAGGCCCCTCCCGCGCCCGCGACGCTGCGCTGGCACGTCCACCACGTACGGCAGGCGCTCGGCGGCGACCGCCTCACCCGCCAGCCGGAGGGCTACCTCCTCACCGTCCACCCCGGCGAGCTCGACGCCGAGCGCTTCGAGCGGCTGTGCGCCTCGGCCGCCGGCCTCGACGACCCGCCCGGATCGCCGAGGTCCTGGGAAGGGCGCTCGCGCTGTGGCGCGGCCCCGCCTACGCCGACCTGGCCGACGCGGCGCCCGTCGGCGTCGAGGCGTCGAGACTGGAGGAGCTGCGGCTGGCCGCCGTCGAGCGGCGGGCGCTGGCCCTGCTCGACCTCGGACGCGACGGCGAGGCCGCGGCCGAGCTGCACCCCCACCTCCTCGCGCATCCGCTGCGCGAACGGCTCAGGGAGCTGCTCATGCGCGCCCTGCACCAGGCGGGCAGGCGCGCCGACGCGCTGCGCCTGTACCGCGACGGACGCGAGCTGCTGACCGGCGAGCTGGGCATCGAGCCTGGCGGCGCCCTTCGCGAGCTGCACGCCGAGATCCTGAGGGAGGAGCCGCCTACGGTCTCGGTGCGCCCCGCCCAGCTGCCGCCCGACGTGTTCGCGTTCACCGGCAGGCAGGCCGAGCTGGCCGTCCTCGACGACCTTCTCGAGTCGGAGGGCAGCGCGCGGGTGGCGGCCATCAGCGGGGTGGGCGGTGTCGGGAAGACGGGTCTCGCCGTGCGCTGGGCCCACCGCGTCGCCCACCGCTTCCCTGACGGTCAGCTCTACGCCGACCTGGGCGGCAGGGACCCGGGGGAGGTGCTCGAACGCTTCCTCGCCGCGCTCGGTGTCATGCGAGTGCCCGACGGGCTCGACCAGCGCGCCGCCCTCTACCGTGGCCTGGCCAGCAGCAGGCGCCTGCTCGTGCTGCTCGACAACGCGGCCGACTCGGCCCAGGTCAGGCTCCTGCTGCCCGCCTCGCCCTGCTGCTTCGCGGTGGTCACGGGACGCAGCAGGTTCGAGGGGCTGGTCGCGGGGGTGGGAGCCAGACCTGTGCCGCTGGAGGTGCTGTCGAGCGGGCAGGCCGCGACGCTGCTCGGCCGTGTGGCGCGGGTCGACCCCGACGAGGCCTTCGCCCTGGCTGAGCTGTGCGACCGGCTGCCGCTGGCCCTGCGCATCGCGGGGGCGAGGCTGGTGACCAGGCCTGGCTGGACGCCACGGAGGCTGGCCGACCGTCTGGAGCAGGAGCGGCGTCGCCTCGACGAGCTGCGCGCGGGAGAGCTCGACGTCAGGGCGAGCTTCGAGGTCAGCCATCGCGACCTTCCCCCGCCCGAGCGCGCGCTGTTCGAACTCCTCGGACTGGTCGAGGCGCCCGACTTCGCGCCGTGGACCGCCGCGGCGCTGATGGACCTCCCGCTGGCGGAGGCGGCGGAGCTGCTGGAGCAGCTGGCCGAGGCCCAGCTGGTGCAGCAGCTCGGCTTCGACGAGGCGGGACAGGAACGCTACCGCTTCCACGACCTCGTCCGGATCTTCGCGAGGGAACGGGCGCTGGAGTCGATGGCGCGGGCCGGGCGCGAGGCCGCGCTCGACCGGGTGCTCGGCTGCCTGCTGGCGCTGGGGGAGGAGGCCTACCTGCGGGAGTACGCGGGCGGCTTCAAGCTCGCGCGCGGCGACGCGCCTCGCTGGCGGCTCGAAGGCGAGGTGCTGCCGGCGCACCCGATGGGCTGGCTGGCGGCCGAACGGGCCACGCTGATGGCCTGGGTGCGCCAGGCGGCCGCCATGGGCAGGGTCGCCGCCTGCTGGGACCTCGCGCTGTTCAGCGTCAGGTTGTACGAGCTGACAGGCAACATGTCCGACTGGCGGGAGAGCTCGACGATCGCGCTCGAGCTATGCCGCGAGCACGGTGACTCCTACGGCGCGGCGGTGATGCTGGTCTCCCTTGGCTCGCTCGAGCTGTTCGAGAAGCGTTACGAGCCGGCGCGCGACCTGCTCGTCCAGGCCATGCCCGAGATCGAGGGCCCCTACAGGGCGCTGGCGCTCGGCAACCTCGGCCTCATCGAACGCTCGCTGGGAGCGGCGGAGACGGCGCTGGCCCACATGACGGAGGCCAGGGAGATCGCCCTCCACGAGGGGGACAGGGCGACGGAGTCCCTGATGCTCAGTCACATGGCCGCCGTTCACCACGGGGCCGGTAGATGGGACACCGCTCAGGCGATACTCGGCTGGGCGGCCGCGGTGGCCGAGGGGATCAGGAGGCCGCAGGCCGTGATCAGCTTCATCGCTGCTCGCATGGCCAACGACCGCGGTGAGCACGAACGGGCCGAGCGGCTCAGCACAGAGGTGCTGGCAGAGCTGGCCGTGATCGGGGACCGCCGGCTGGAGCCCTCGGTGATGGCCGTGAGGGCGAGGAGCCTGCGCGGCCAGGGCAGGATCGAGGAGGCCGCCGCCTGCGCGCGCGAGGCGCTGGCCATGGCGCGCGCGCTCGGCGACGCCAACGCCGAGCAGGAGTACGAGCGGCTGCTGGACTCCCTGTCAGGAGAGCCTGCGGGCCAGGACGACATCCCCTGACCTACAGGCGAACGGTGGCACGCTCTCAGAAACTCTGTCTTCGCGGACAATTGACGGTCGCGCGGCTGGGCGTTCACCCTCGGGGCTACCGGAAAGACGGCGGCCTGCCGGGAGGCGAGGGACGGCCGCTGCACCGGACACGCGGTTCGCCTACGTACGGAGAACCAGGTCATGACGGTGTACATGCCGATCGTCAAAGCCAAAGAGGGCGAGTTCCGCGCCCTGGAGAACATCCCGGCCCATGACCACTCGAACACAAGGCCGATCATCGAAGCGCTGCCAGGCGAGGGTCACCACGAGCGCACGCTGTACGGGGACGCGTTGAACCTGGCCAAGAACGTCGTCCATCGGATTCCCGATGATCTGCGGTTCGCGATCGACTGCCGGTATCTCGTCACGCAGTACGGCCGCCCTGACGTCGGCGGCGCCGTGCGGCTCGTCTTCGAGGCGATCGGGCAGTTCCACTACGCCGCGACACCGGTGTTCCGCCTCACCGACGACCCCGACGATCTCGATGATGTGGCGCAGGCCGTACAGGAGCACCAAAGGGGCGCCTGCCTGCGCCTGCCATGGACCGGTCCCCGGCACGGCAGCAAGGACGCGAAACTGTCCGGCCTGTTACGCAGGATGGGGCTCGCCTTCCGCGACGTCGATCTCCTGGTGGACCTGTGGGCCATCGAATCCGACCATGCCGCGGCCCAACAGGTTCGCTGCGCCCGCGAGGCGCTGGCCTGGGCGGAGGGTATCCCATGGCGCTCGGTGACCCTGGCAGGCGGCGCCTTCCCACCGCCTGGCGGCGTGTCGGCCGCTCCCATGGACGCCCCCGTGGAGGCGCCGCGCCGCGACGCGGGGGTGTGGCTGGCCGCGGTGTCGCACGCCGGTCGCCACAGGAGGATCGGGTACGCCGACTACGGGGTGGCCAGCCCGCGCAAGCCGTCCGGCAGACAGCTGTCCCGCCACCCGAAGCTGTGTTACACGGTCGACGACCACTGGAAGATCTACCGGTGCTCGGCGGGCGAGGGCGAGGGCGCGTTCGACTGTTTCCGCAAGGTGTGCCAGGCGGTGGTCAACTCGGACGGCTGGCCTGCGCAGGGCGCGGCGTTCTCCTGGGGCGACCGGCACATCGAACAGTTCGCGGCGGGCGCCTCCACGCTTCCGAACACGCGCGCGTCGTGGCGGGCCTGCGGGCAGTCGCACCATCTCGCCATGGTCCGTCACCGCCTGGACCACCTGCGGCGGCCGTAGCCGCTACGCGCCGTTCGTCCCGGCGTCTGGGTCCGGGGTGCGCTCGGACAGGACGGCCTCCATCCACGCCACCGTGGTGGCGGCCACCTGGGCCAGCTGGCCGTACAGCCTGTCCTGGTGGGCGCCCCGCTCGTCGCGGGGAACCACCCGGCTGACCTCGTGGGCCAGGCCGCCGACCGCGTCCACCAGGTGGGCGAGCTTGGTCACGTCCGGCAGGCTCGGGTTGGAGGGGGCCCGCTCGTCGTCGGCCGGCTGCCGGTCGCGCACGTGGGCGACATCGGCGAGCGCGCCTCTCAGCCGGAGGCCGCGAGCGTGCCGGGTGACGGCCTCGAGGACGAACCGGGCGACCTCCCTCGGCCGGTCGGCCTCGCGGACTTCGAGGTACAGGTCGTATTCGTCGCTGTCGCCGCCGGCGATCGCCCAGGCGCCGTGCTCGTCCTTGTCGGGATTGCCGTCGGCGGGGACGACCCGCCAGGTGGCGAGGTCCACGGATCCGATCTGCTCGCGCTCGGGAATCACGGGTTCTCCTTCGTGGCCGCGGATGGAGCCGGGGGATGCGTTGGGCGGTGGTGCCCCATCGTGCCGCGACGAGTGATCGGTAGGGCGGAAACGGCGCGGAATCAGCGCTCCGCCTCGTCGTGGGAGACGAGCCGCCCACGACGAGGCGCAGCGCCGGCGCGTCAGCCGACAGCCGCGGCGGCGGGGAAGCGGTCCCAGACGCGGTGCTGGCCGAGGAGCCTGACGATCTCCGTCAGCACCTCGTCGCCACGGTCGCCGAGCAGCACGCCGGCGGCTCCCGTGGGGATGGCCGCCAGCGCCAGGGCCTCCATGGCGCCGTCCCAGCCGCCGATCGGCTTCCCGTGGCGGTAGGCCTCGGCCAGCATGAGCAGCACCCGCGGGTCGATCGCGCCGCCGGCGTCACCGGCCTTGGCGTCCCGCGCGCCATAGGCGTCGGCGCCCGGCGCCGGGGCGCCCGCGACGAGCAGTGCGTCGAACTCGACGGACCTGGCCGTGGCGAACGTGCGCTGCGCGACGAGCGGCTCGCCGCCGCCGGTGAGCGCGTCGAGCGCGCCGCGCACGCCGTCTCGCGACGCGCCGTCGAGAGGGCCGCCGGTGGGCGCGATGATCAGCGGCACCATGCCGCCGTCGAGGATCGCCTGCCGTACGGACCTGACCGTGCTCAGGTCGGCGCCCTCGCCCGTGATGATGCCGATGATCCGGCCTGTCGTCGGCCAGGCCTTGCCGACCTGCGAGAGCGCGGGGCTCGGCGTGACGGACGGCAGCGGCTCGGCCGCCTTGGGCGCGGGCAGCCCGAGCCCGGCGGCGACCTGCTCGCACAGGACCGGATCGATCTCGGCGAGCACCTGCAGCGTGCGCTCCTTGATCGCCTGCTCGTAGACCTTGCCGAGCTCGAAGGTGTAGGCGGCGATCACGTGCTCGCGCTCCACCGGGCTCAGGCTCAGCCAGAACAGCCGGGGCTGGCTGAAGTGGTCGGCGAACGTCGCGGGCGCCTCGCGCACCCGCGGCGCCGACGCCACCTCCACCGGCACCTCGACGTAGCCGCCCTCCTGCTGCCCGGCGAAGAACGGGCAGCCGCCGTCCAGGGAGTTCGGCTTGTACGGCGCGGCCCCGCTGTGCACGGCCGTCTGGTGCATGCCGTCCCGCAGCATGTCGTTGACCACCGCGTGCGACCTGTTGATCGGCAGCTGGGTGAAGTTCGGGCCGCCCAGCCTGGTGATCTGGGTGTCGAGGTAGGAGAACAGCCGTCCGGCCAGCAGCGGGTCGTCGGTGACGTCGATGCCGGGCACGAGATGGCCGACGTGGAAGGCGACCTGTTCGGTCTCGGCGAAGAAGTTCGACGGGTTGGCGTTGAGCGTGAGCAGGCCGATCGGCTGGACCGGCGCCAGCTCCTCGGGAACGATCTTCGTCGGGTCGAGCAGGTCGATGCCCTCGAACATCTGCTCAGGGGTGTCGGGGAAGGCCTGGATGCCCAGCTCCCACTGGGGGAAGGCGCCCGCCTCGATCGCGTCGGCGAGGTCGCGCCGGTGGAAGTCCGGGTCCATCCCGTTGATCAGCTGCGCCTCCTCCCACACCAGGGAGTGCACGCCCGCCTTGGGCTTCCAGTGGAACTTCACCAGCGTGGTCGCGCCGGCGGCGTCGACCAGCCTGAACGTGTGGACGCCGAAGCCCTCCATCGTCCGGAACGAGCGCGGGATGCCGCGGTCGGACATGTTCCACAACGTGTGGTGGGTCGCCTCGGTGTGCAGGGAGACGAAGTCCCAGAACGTGTCGTGCGCGCTCTGCGCCTGCGGGATCTCCCTGTCGGGATGCGGCTTGCCCGCGTGGATGATGTCGGGGAACTTGATGGCGTCCTGGATGAAGAAGACCGGGATGTTGTTGCCCACCAGGTCGAAGACGCCTTCGCTGGTGTAGAACTTCGTCGCGAAGCCGCGAGTGTCGCGGACGGTGTCCGCCGAGCCCCTCGAGCCCAGCACCGTCGAGAAGCGGACGAAGACCGGCGTCTCGGCGCCCTCCGCGAGGAAGGCCGCCTTCGTCACCGTGGTGGCCGTGCCGTACGAACGGAAGATCCCGTGCGCGGCGGCGCCGCGGGCGTGCACGACGCGCTCGGGAATGCGCTCGTGGTCGAAGTGGGTGATCTTCTCCCTCAGGTGGTGGTCGCGCAGCAGCACGGGTCCGCGAGGCCCGGCCTTCAGCGAGTGGTCGCTGTCGGGCAGCCGCGTGCCCAGCGCCGTCGTCAGGTACGCCCCGCCCTGCGCCAGCGCCTCCTGGGGAACGCCCTCCGGCCGGCCCGTGGGGGTGAAGGGCTCCGGGCCCCGCTGATCCTGCTTGGGCGGGAGCGGTCCTCTCGGCTCGGTGGGCTCGGCGACCGGCGGCGGCTCGCTGCCGGGACGGCCGGGGATGGCCCCGGACGCGTTCGTCGGGTGAGACTCTTCCATTCGTTTACCCCCAGAGAAGGGCGCCGCGCCCTCGTTCGACACGGCGCAAATCCATGGGCGGGCCCTACCCGGATTGCCCGTGTCAAAGCGAGCGTTTCCGGAGATCAGGGGAAAACGGGGCTGGAGCGCGACCATCGGCCCCCTGGCGCTAGCTCACTCGCTCGAACGGCGTCGGCGCCTGGCCCGTCCAGCGGTACAGCTGCGAGTGACTGGTCTGCTTGGTCACGCCGCCCTCGGTGAGGGTGCCGGCCTTGGAGACGTAGAACCGGCCGTCGCCCAGCGAGATCAGGCCGTACTCGCCGCCGAACTCCCAGCCGCGCACTCCTGAGGGTGCGTGCTCGAGGCCGCCTGGCGCCAGGGAGAGCAGCTGTCCCCGCTCCGGCTGGGGCTGCCCCACGATGGCGGCCTCGCGCGGCTCGGCGCTGCCGTCGACCATGAAGAAGGAGTAGTTGGGGAACTGCGGCTTGGCGCCCTTGTAGACCGCCATCATCCAGTTGCCCGTGTGGTCGTCGTACTCCAGGTTCTGCACGCCGTACCTGGTGTTGCCGGTGTGGACGAAGTACTTGCCGTCGACCGACTCGGGGCCGCTGGTGTGCGGCGCGCTCTCCGTGAGCGGCTTCTCGTACTTCTTCCACTGCTGGATGTCGTACTGCAGCAGCACCTGGTGGTCGTTGTCCTGCCTGGAGACGTTGGAGTAGACGCCGTACGCCACGGTGAGCTTCTGCTTGCCGTGCTTCTTGCCGAACTCGGGCCCGAAGGACACGCCGTCGATGCCGCTGCAGCCGTACCGGTGGTCGGGGGTGTTGGCGACGTTGCCGTCGAACGTGCCGTCGCCGTTCATGTCGGCCACGTAGTCGGCCACGACCTCCTTCAGGTACACCGTCTTCACCACGTCGCTGGTCTGCGCGTCCATGCCCATGCTGGTGATCCGGTCGACGTCGAAGATGGCGATGTAGAACGACTCCTGGGCCTTGTACTCCAGGGAACCGTAGACCCTGCCGTCCTTGGTGTTGAAGTCCAGGTCGCCCAGGTGCCCGGTGAACCCGGTCACCGACCCCACGGGATTGCCCCGCAGGTCGGTCTTCACCAGGAGGTTGGTGAAGGAGAAGTACATGAAGCCCTTGCGCTGGTCGACGGCGATGCCCTGCACGTGGCCTGCGCTCCACGCCCCGCCGTAGACCTCGGTCGGCAGCTGCGCGGGGCTTCCTCCATCCGCCGCCGCTGGGGAGGACAGGGCGCCGAGGGAGAAGGTGGCCACCGCCGCGAGGGACAACAGCTTGCGCATGTTCACACCCGTCTTTCGTTAACGATCAAAACCGAAACTAGACGCTATAGGGACGAAATGGCGACACTTCCCACAAAGTCATGAACGGTAGGTGAAGCGCTCGGGACACCTGCGGCGTTCGATATAGTAAACGCATGGTTCATCAGACTGAATGCCAGAGCGCTGCCTACCTGGACGACACCTACCTCACCGCTGTCACCACCACCGTGGCCGCTACGGGACGGCAGGACGACGGCGCGGCATGGGTCGCGGTGCGGCGGAACGTCTTCCACCCGCAGGGCAGGCAGGAGGCCGCCGCCCACCTTCTCCAGTGGGTGACGGCCAAGGTGGCCGACGACCTGCCGGTCACCGTGGACCATGACGCCGAGGGCCTGCGCATCGTGCGGCTGGGAGACGTGCACGCCGCGCCCTGCGGCGGCACGCACGTGCGGGGCCTGGCAGATCTCGTGGAGGTCGCGATCTCGGCCGTCAAGGTGAAGAAGGGCCGCGTCAGGGTGTCCTACTCCGCCGCGCACGGGCCGCTGCGGTGAACGCCCCCGACAGGGAGCGCAGGCCGGCCAGTAGCGCGGCGGCCGCGGCCGGGGCCCAGATCCAGCGCCGCCGACTGCAGCGCGGGATGAGCCAGGCCGAGCTGGCCCGCCGTACCGGGCTCAGCAAGGGAACGCTGTCGCAGCTGGAAGCGGGGGCGGGCAATCCCACCATCGACACGCTGGACGCCATCGCCGTCGCGCTGGGCATCCCGCTCACCGACCTGCTGACCCGGCAGGCCGGCACGGGCACCCATCACGTCCCCGCCACCCCCACGGGTCAGGACGGCCCGACGCGCGAGCTGCTGCGGCGGATCAGCGGCGGGCACAGCCTCGAACTGTGGCGGCTGCGTCTGCCCCCGCAGACCTCCGTGGACGGCGTCCCGCACGCGCCAGGCACGGTGGAGCACCTCCTGGTCGCCTCGGGACGGCTGACCGCCGGCCCCGCCGACGACCTGCGCCTGCTGCAGGCCGGTGATCTGCTGGCCTTCGCGGGGGACGCCCCCCACGCCTACCGCACCGACGCGACGCCCGCCGACGTCACCGTCGTCATCGCCTCCCCGTCCTTCACCTAGGTCGTGTCTCGAAGTCCGGTGTGTTGGTGTTCGTGAAGTAGATGAGGTCTCCGGTAGATGGGTTGATCGACCAAGAAAAACCTGAAAACCGGAGACCTCGTGGCCACCCTAGCTGTGTCGCGGCGGTTCGATCTGACCGATGCGCGGGGATCATCACCAAGCTGCAGGCCCGGGCTGACGCGGTCGGCCGGATCAGCTGGGAGATCAGTGTGGACTCCACAACAGCCCGCGCCCACCAGTACGCCGCCGGCGCACGATCTGCCCCGCAGAAAGAGCCGCCGGTGGCGTCACGACCGAGCCCGCCGACCACGCTCTGGGACGTTCCCGAGGCGGGTTCACCACCAAGATCCACCTCGCCTGTGAGCAAGGCCAGAAGGTGATGTCGCAAAACTCGCCGTCCGCCATGAGGCCAGCCTCCACATCGCCATCATCAACGACTGGCTGCTGACCTCGCGTTGAGTCAGGTCCTAGTCGTGCTTGGGCCAGATCGGGCCCTGGTCGGTCCAGATGACACCCTTGTTGCGGCACAGGCAGAAGGGGTGGCCGATCGGGTCGGTATAGATCCGCCAGCCGTAGCCTTCGGGGCCGATGAAGTCCTGCTGCAGCGTCGCGCCGAGTTCGAGGACGCGGCGCTGCTCGGATTCGATGTCGTCCACTTCGAAGTCGAGGTGGAACTGCTTGGGGTGCTCGCTGTCGGGCCACTGCGGGGCGCGGTAACCGTCCACCCGGATGAAGGCCAGCTCGATCTCACCAAATTGGATACCGGCCCAGTTCTCGTGGCTGCCTTCCTTGATCGGGCGGCCTGTCACCTCGGAGTAGAAAGCCGCCAGCTTCATGGTGTCCGGGCAGTCGATGATGAAATCGGTGAGTTTGAGCATCCCGCGAGCTTGCCAGAAGATCACGGGAGCCTGAGAGTTGCCCCGAACACGAGGCCAGGCTCGGTAGTCCTCGAGCTTGGCAACGTTGGCACCGACCGCGCCATTGCTCATCAACAGACTTCGAAACAGGCCCTAGGCACGGTGCCCGTGCCGGGCTCAGAGCCTGGCGTGCGAGGTGATGTCCGCGGTGAACTCGTCGATCATCGCGGGGGTGATGGTCGGCCTGCACTGCCCGATCGCGGCCAGGTAGTCGGCTGTGTCCGCGCCCGCGGGAGTCTCCACGGCCCGGTCGGCGGTGAGATCCCTTTCGAAGGCCGTCTGCGCGGCCGTCCTTGCGGCGTGCTCGATGTCGGCGGGCGTGAACAGCTCGCTCGCCGCGACCAGCGTGTCCAGGTCCACGTCCGGCCGCCCGCCTGAGTACCGCGCCCAGATCGCCGAGCGGGCGACCGCGTCCGGGGTGCCGATCGGCACCAGGTAGTCGAAGCGGCCTGGCCGCAGGAACGCGGGGTCCAGCGAGCGGATGGAGTTGGTGGCGCAGACCAGCAGCCGCTCGTCCCGCTCCCTGAAACCGGGGATGAGCTTGAGCAGCTCGTTGGTGATGCCGTGGCTGCCGGCCTCGGGACGCTCGGCGCGTACGGCGGCGATCTCCTCGACCTCGTCGATGAAGACCAGCACCCGCTCGAGCTCGGCGATCCGCGAGAACGCGGTGCGCAGCGCCTCGGCCAGGTTGCCGTCACCTGCCAGCCTGGACGGCAGCAGCTCCACGAACGGCCAGCCCAGCCTGGAGGCGATCGCGCGAGCGAAGGTGGTCTTGCCCGTGCCGGGCGGGCCGAACAGGGCGATCGCCCTCGGCGGACGCACGCCGTGCCTGGCGGCGCGCTCGGGCTCGGCGAGCGGCAGCACGACGCGCCGCTCGATCAGCTCCTTCTCCACCTCCATGCCGGCCACCTTGTCCCACAGATCGCCGGGCAGGAGCCGGCCGCCCAGCTCGGCCAGCAGGTCGGCGCCGAGGCCGACGGCGGGCTCGGCCTTCTCGAAGTAGGCCACGGCGGGCCGCCTGGCGTAACCGGCGTTCACCAGCCCCTCGCCGATCAGCTCCTCCTCCGGCAGCACGTACGCGATCCGCCGTACCCTCGTCTCGATCAGCCGCCGCTCCAGCTCCCTCAGCAGCGCGCTGGCCAGCCCGCGACCCCGCCACGCGGAGGCGATCGCGATCCGCATCACCCACGCCCGCTCGCCCGCCACGTGGGAGAGCGCCGCCCCGATGGGCACGCCCCTGTGAACCGCCACGACGGCCGGCTGGCGCGAGGTCAGGGCCCCGATGCACTCGGCGAGGGAGAACACCGACTCCTGGCCGAGCCCGGCCGTGCTGTCGATCAGATGGACCACGGCCGCGAGATCGTCCTCGCGGTAGTCATGGATGTGCCAGTTCACCGGTGTGCCTCCTCAGTGGGGGGTTACCGACGTTAGGGCAGCTCGGGGGCCTGGTCCCTCGCCAAGCTGGACAACAGGACGGCGAAAGATGTACCGAGTGGAAGATGTGCCGTAGTTTCCCTCCCGAGGGCCGGATTCGAGGGCGGTTGAGAGCCCAGACGGACCGGCACGAGCAGGGGGTCGCCCGCCGCCTCCCCGCACACCTAGGATGCGTCCCGCTTCAGCTTCCGCCAGCCGCCTGCGCGGTTGTTGGCGATGATCTGCCTGAACATGGCGGTCAGCGCGGGTGCGTTGACGGCCTCGCCCTGGCGGAAGGCCACGGTGCGGGCGGTCTTGTTATCGTGCCCCGCCGTGATGATCCCCTCGGGGTCAGGGACGATCGCGCCGTCATAGAGGAAGACGTTGACGTGGTCCTTGGCCGCGAGCAGGGCGCAGATGTTGCCCTGCAGGACGAAGTACGGCTGGCGGGTGCGCTTGATGGTCTCGGCGACCTCGGGGTCGGCGGCGTGCACCAGATCGCGCACCTCGCGGCAGATGTCCTGCTGCCAGCCCGGCAGGCCGTCGATGTAGGCGTCGACGCGAGGGTCCTTGGTGTAGGTCATGACATTACTCCCACTCGTTCGGGACGGGCCGGATCACCGGCTCACGGTGCCGGCCGGCGAGTTCATCTTCGCGGTCAGCAGGGTGGCGGCGCAGTGGCCCATGTGACCCATGCCGGACACCTGCCCCTGGACCTCGCCGCTCACGACCCCGCGGTCGGGGGGCGTCGCCGTCCGGCGTGCAGGCCCGCGTGCCCTCCGGCGCCTCCACCAGACCGCCGCCCCGCTCGCGACCGAGCGGAGGGCGGTCCAGGTCGGAGGTGGTTCAGCCGTGAATGGCGAGGTCAGGCAGTGGCAGAGCGGCATGGGACTGGACCCGTCGGAGGTGCTCGGCTCCCGGTAGGGTCGCCAGGCGTGACGACCGAACTGGACAGGCTGGCCGTACGGCTGCGCGAGTTCGCGCGGGCCCGGGACTGGGATCAGTTCCACACCCCGAAGAACCTGGCCATGGCTCTGGCGGGCGAGGTGGGCGAGCTGGTGGCGGAGTTCCAGTGGCTCACCCCTGCGCAGGCGGACGACCTCGACCCCGAGACGCTGGCCAGAGTGCGGGCCGAGCTCGGCGACGTGCTGCTGTACCTGGTCAGACTGGCCGACACGGTCGGCGTCGACCTGTCAGAGGCCGCCAACGCCAAGCTGGACGAGAACGAACGCCGCTACGACCCCGCCTCCTACCGCGGTTCCACCCGAAAGGCACCACCGCTGACCTCCTGAGGGCCCCTACACCAGGGAGGCCGCGTGGGTGGTGACGTGGGTGGCGTCGGTGAGGTAGAGGGTGTGGTGGCCTTCGGACAGGTGCTGGGCGAAGGCGGCGTTGCCTGCGGCGGCCTGGGTGCGCATGAGGTCGACCAGGGCGTGCAGGCGCTCGCGCACCATGGCGGGAAGCGCCGCCCTCTCGGCGGGCGGCAGGCCGTACGCGTCGCAGAACAGGCGCAGTCGCCGTGCCTGCTCGGCGACGGTCATGACGGCCTCGCCGTTTCCCGGGGCGCTGAGCGGGACGAACCGGTAGGCGGCGTAGGCGACGTCCGACAGACGCGGCCCGGGGTGGGCGGTGTCGAAGTCGATGAACGCCACAGGGAGCCCGTCGCGGAAGACCGTGTTGTACGGCGCGACGTCGCCGTGGCAGATGACCTCGACGGGCTCGCGGGCAGGCAGATACCAGGGCCCTTCGGTGGGGAAGCCGGCCGTGGCGTCATGGAAGGCGCGTAGCAGCCTGCCGACCTCCCTCAGGGTGGCGTCGCTCCAGGCGTGGTCGGGCAGCGGGTAGTGGGCCACCTCTCCCTGGACGAAGTCGAGGATTTCCCTGCCCTCGGCGTCCAGCCCATGCGCGCGGGGCGCGCCGCGGAAACCGGCGGCGGCGACGTGGGCGAGCAGGCGGTGGACGGCGGGGGTCCACGGGCCCGCGGGCCGCCTGACGGTGTCGCCCGCCCTGACCACCTGGTTGACCCCGCCTCCCTGGAGAGGCCGCTCGATCCAGCCGGTGAGGTCGGCGATCTCGACGGCGTCGCCGCCGGCGGTGGGGAGGCTGAGGCGGCGGCCGGCCTCCAGCAGGACGGCGGTGACGGCGCCGCTCGGCGAGACGTCGGCGCGGACCGACCGCCGGTGACGCGGGTCGGCAGGGGAGTCGCCTTCGAGCAGCGCGTGCGCCACCCCGGCGTCCCGCAGCAGCCGCGAGACCTCGCGCGCCACCGCGACCGCGCCCTGCCCGCTGATGAGGAGAACTTCGTGCATCCGCCTCATTGTGCGCCCATCCGGCGCGGCACGCAGGGTGGCCGGCTCAGGGCGCGGTGGCGGGATGACGGCGGGGCGCCGATTGTCGGTGGTCTCCTATAGGAATGCCCCATGGGTACATGGGATGTGGGTCCTTTCGACAACGACAGCGCCGCCGACTGGTGCGGCGCCCTCAACGACGCCTCCGACGAGCGGCGCGTGGAGCTCATCAGGCAGGCGCTGGCCACGGCGGCCGGCAGCGACGACTACCTCGACGGCGACGACGCCAACAGCGCGATCGCGGCGGCGGCCATCGTCGCGGCGCAGCGCGGAGGGCAGCCGATCACCTCGGCCTACGCGCCGAGCTTCCTGGTGAAGGGCGGCGGGGTGGAGCTCCCCTCCGACTCCGACCTGGCGGCGCTGGCGCTGCGCGCCCTCGACCGTGTGGCGGCCGAGAGGTCGGAGTGGCGTGACCTCTGGGAGGAGGCGGGCGCCCTCCCTCAGGCGACGGCCGTCCTGGCCTCCATCCGGGAGGGTCTCAGCCGTTAGCTCTCCCGGCGGCGCCTGCTTGATCGGCGGGCGTCCGCTCGGGAGGATGCCAGATGCCGTCGCCGACCCCGTGGAGGAAACAGATGCTGTCGCCGGATGTTCGCGCGCTCTTCGAAGGCCCCAACTACGCGCACGTCGCCACGGTGGGGCCCGACGGCTCGCCGCACAGCGTGCCGCTGTGGGTCGGCGTCGAGGGCGACAGGATCGCCTTTCTCACCGGGCCTGGCTCACGCAAGGCGCGCAACCTCGCGCGAGACCCACGGGTGGCGCTGTCCATCACCGCCCACGACAACCCGTTCACGATGGCCACCGTGCGCGGCACCGTCGAACTCCTCGACGGCGAGGCGGCCTGGGAGATCATCGACAGGATCTCCCGCAAGTACACCGGCGAGCCGTACCCGAGGGGTGAGGAGCGGGTGGTGTTCCTGGTCGAGCCCTCCCACGCCCTCGCGGTGAACTTCGGCTGACCGGTCCTCACCCGGTGATCGCGAACCCCTCGTAGCCCTTGGCCGCCACCTCGTCGCAGAGCTGGCGGTAGAGAGCCACCCCTCCTGCGTACGGCATGAACACGCGCGGCTTGCCCGGCACGTTGGCGCCCATGTACCACGAGTCGGCGGCCGGATACAGGGTGGCCGCGCCGACGTCGCGCACGTGCGCCGTCCAGGCCTCCTGCGCCGCCTCCGTGGCCTCGATCGTGCGGCCCTCGAGGAAGGCCAGGCAGTCGGCGATCCAGTCGACGTGCTGCTCGATGGAGACGACCATGTTGCTGAGCACCGAAGGGCTGCCCGGTCCCGTGACGGTGAACAGGTTGGGGAAGCCCGCGGCGGCGAGCCCGAGGTAGGTGCGCGGGCCCGCCTCCCAGGTCTCCCGCAGCGACCTGCCGTGCGCGCCGCGGATGTCGACGGCGGTCAGCGCGCCCGTCATCGCGTCGAAGCCGGTGGCGAAGACCAGGGTGTCGAGCTCGTACTCGGAGCCACCCGTCGTTCTGAGGCCGTTCGCGGTGATCTCGGCGATCGGGTCCTCGCGCACGTCGACGAGGGTGACGTCGTCGCGGTTGAAGGTCTCGAAGTAGCCGGAGTCGAGGCAGGGCCGCTTGGTGCCGAACGGGTGGTCCCTCGGCGAGAGCAACTCGGCGTCGGCCGGGTCCTCGACCAGCTCGCGGATCTTCGATCGGACGAACTCCGCGGCGGTGTCGTTGGCGGCCCTGTCGATGAGCAGGTCGGTGTAGGCGCCGAGGATGCCCACCAGCGAGCCGCGCTCCCACCCCGTCTGGTAGCGGGCCAGCCGTTCCTCGTGACCGACCTCGAGCGCCGACTGGACGGCCGGCTCGGCGGGGATGCCGGAGTGCGTCTGCCTGGCCAGGCTGCGGCGCAGGCCGTACGCGGCCTTCACCGCGCGCCGCGTCTCCGGCGCGAGCGGCCCGTTGTAGGCGGGCAGGCTGAAGTTGGGCGTGCGCTGGAAGACCGTCAGGTGCCCGGCCTGCTCGGCGATGACCGGGATCGACTGGATGCCCGAGGAGCCGGTGCCGACCACGCCGACCCGCCTGCCGGTGAAGTCGACGCCCTCGTGCGGCCAGCGGCCGGTGTGGTGCCACTCGCCGCGGAAGCTCGCCAGGCCGTCGACTTCGACGGGCTTGGGCACCGACAGGCAGCCCGTCGCCATCACGAGATAGCGCGCGCTGACCCGCTCGCCCGTCTCCGTCGTGACGTGCCAGCCGCCGTCGAAGCGGGCGGCGACCACGCGCGTGCCGAGCAGGATGTCGCGGCGCAGGTCGAAGCGGTCGGCGACGTGCTCGAGGTAGGCCAGGATCTCGGGCTGTCCGGGAAACTTCTCCGTCCAGTCCCACTCCTGCTCCAGCTCGGGGGAGAAGGAGTAGGAGTAGTCGACGCTCTCGACGTCGCAGCGGGCGCCAGGGTAGCGGTTCCAGTGCCACGTGCCGCCGACGCCTCCGGCCGCCTCGAAGACCTTCGCCCGTAGGCCGAGGCCGCGCAGCCGGTGCAGTGCGTACAACCCGGACAGGCCCGCGCCGACGATGATCGCGTCATACATGCCGGTCGACGCTCTCGGCGAGGTGGTCGAAGGCCGCGCCGCTGCCGGGCAGTAACCCGATCATGGTGAAGAAGCCGTGCATCTGGCCGTCGAAGCGGCGCGACGAGACCGGCACGCCGGCCTCCCGCAGCCGCTCGGCGTAGGACTCGCCCTCGTCGAGCAGCACGTCGTGCTCGGCGGTGAGCACGACCGCGGGAGCGAGCCCCGACAGGTCCTTGGCGCGCAGGGGAGAGGCGTCCGCGTCCTCGCGTGAGGACAGGTCGGGCAGGTAGTGGTTCCAGAACCAGGCCATGCCCTCCCTCGTCAGCATGAGCTGGTTGGCGGGGTCGCGGTAGGAGGCGGTCTCGAGGTCGCAGTCGGTCACCGGGTAGATGAGGATCTGCAGCGCGAGCGAAGGCCCCCCGTGGTCGCGGGCTCGCCTGGCCATGATCGCCGCCAGGTTGCCGCCCGCGCTGTCCCCTGCCACGATCAGCGGGACGGGCGCGCCCGCGATCTCCTCGAGGTGGCCGGCCGCCCACCGCAGGGCCGCCCACGAGTCCTCGACGGCGGCGGGGTACGGATGCTCGGGGGCCTTGCGGTAGCCGACCAGCACGACCGCGCAGCCGGTGCGCGCCGCGAGAAGCCTGCCGACGGCGTCGTACTGGTCGATGTCGCCGAGCACCCAGCCGCCGCCGTGGTAGTAGACGATGACCGCGGGCGGCGCCTCGCCGGGTACCAGGAACCTGACAGGAACGCCGGGCGCGTCGGTCTCGCTCGTCGTGAGCATCTCGGGGCCCGTCTCCGCGCTCTCGGCGGCCATCGCCTTGGAGAAGGCGCGGGCCTGCTGGGGCGTCATCTGCTCCAGGGGCGGCACCTCGGCCTGCGCCATCCGGGTCAGCAGGGCGGTCGTCGCTTCGTCCAGGGCCATGCGGCTCTCCTCCGTAGAACGACGTTCTAGAACTTGACCGTAAGATGGCCCGCCGGAGAGGTCAACGGGCCATCGTGCGGTCGTGCGGCCGACATTCCCGCTTTGCCGTACGGCCAGCGGGAGGCTGGAAGGTACGTCGCATGACACACATCGACCGGCGCGGCTTCCTCCGCGCCGCCGCGATCGGCATGGTGGCGGGCGGCCCGCTGGCGGCGTTGTCCGCACGTACGGCCGACGCCTCGACCATGGTGAAGCGCGCCTTCAGCCCCGACTACGGTCCGCTGTCGCCGGTGAAGGACCACACCACCGGCCTCGAACTGCTCAAGCTGCCCCGCGGCTTCGAGTACCTGACGCACGGCTGGACCGGCGATCTGATGTCCGACGGGCGGCCGACGCCCTCCATGCACGACGGCATGGCCGCCTTCCAGCCGAGCGGCAAGCTGAAGAGCCAGGTCAAGGGCTCGGGCAAGGGCCACTGGACGGCGCTGGTCCGCAACCACGAGGTGGGCGCCTACTCCGGCGCGTTCGTCGAGCCCGCCTACAACCCGGCCGCCGGCGGCGGCACGACCACGCTGGTCTTCGACACCCGCAGGGGCGAGTTCGTCCACAGCTACGCCAGCCTGTCGGGGACCATCCGCAACTGCGCGGGCGGTCCGACGCCGTGGGGGAGCTGGCTGTCGTGCGAGGAGACGACCGAGATCAACGGCTCGGTACGGCACGGCTACGTCTTCGAGGTCCCCCACGACGGGATCGGCGACGCCAGGCCGTACAGGGAGATGGGCAGGTTCTCGCACGAGGCCGTCGCCGTGGACCCCGCCACCGGCTACGTGTACGAGACCGAGGACGCCACGCCGAGCGGCCTGTACAGGTTCCGCCCCACCGTGCGCGGCGACCTCGCCCAGGGTGGCGTCCTGGAGATGATGAAGATCGGCGGCGGCGCCTACACGACCTACGCCGACGGCACCGGCACCGTCTACCCCGAGATCGACTGGGTCGTGATCGACGAGCCCGATCCCGGCGCGGGCGAGACCAGCGTCGTCCAGCAGGGCATCGCCAAGGGCGGCGCGTCCTTCCGCCGTCTCGAGGGCGCCTGGTACCACGAGGGCAGGATCTACATCGTGAGCACCAGCGGCGGCCCCACCGGGCAGGGCCAGGTCTTCGAGTACGACCTCGCGGGCGACACGATGCGGGTGCTGTTCGCCTCGCCGAGCGCGACCGTCCTGAACAACCCCGACAACATCTGTGTCAGCCCCCGCGGCGGCATCGTGCTGTGCGAGGACGGCTCGGGCGTGGAGTACCTGCACGGCCTCACCACGGACGGGGAGATCTTCCCCTTCGCGGAGAACGCGGTGGTCATCCCCTCAGGCGGGGTACGGGGCAAGTCGGTCGCGCCTGGCGACTACACGAGCTCGGAGTGGTGCGGATCCACCTTCGACAGCAAGGACGGCGGCTGGCTGTTCGCCAACATCCAGACGCCGGGCATCACCTTCGCGATCACCGGGCCGTGGGAGAACGGCTCGCTGTGAGCGCGTCGCGGAGGGCCTGGATCTCCTCCGGTGTGCTCTCTCGGGCGATGTAGGGGATGTCCAGCACGTACCTGGTGCCGGAGATCCGGTCGCTGACGACGGCGGCGTCCTCGAGGATCTGGGCGTAGAGGGCGGCGCCGTCCATGCAGAACACGTCGATGAGCACGACCCTGCCGTCCAGCGCCCTCCGCACGTTGCCGGGGTTGAGGTCGACGCCGTCCCACCAGGGCACGGTGGCGCGGCACTCGGCGTCCACCTCGGCGGCGGCCCGCCGTACCTCGGCCAGCGCGGCCTCGCCGCCGCCCTCGCGCCACTGGCGCGCGACCTCCTCCGCCCGCGCCTGCTCCAGCGGGGCGAGGAACTCCAGGACAGCCAGCGTGCCGCCGCCCTCCAGCGGCGTGTCGAGGACGACGCGCGGCAGGTAGGGATTGTCAGGAAGGCGCCTGCACAGCTCGGTGAAGGCGGCGTAGGCCGGGTCGAAGGGGCACACTCTGGCGGCCATGGCGCCGTCGGGGGAGCGCAGCGCCGTGGCCCAGTCGCCGAGGCCGCAGGGGACCCATCCCTCCAGCACCAGCTCGGCCGTGACCTCTCGGTGGTTCATCGACGGCCAGGGCCGCCGCGTCAACTCTGGACGTAGTCGCACCGAACGAGACTACGTCCGACCATGGACGGCACAGCACCAGGAATGCCGCCGGCCGGGGTGGCCTAGGGTGGCGGAAGAGGCCGCAGGGAGCGAGGATCGATGGACATCCTGACCAGCGAACGGGAGATCACCGAGCCCGTCGATCTGTGCCTGCCCGACGGCAGGCTCAACCCCGAGGCGGTCGGGTGGACGCGCAGGCCGCTCCACCGAGGGAACCTGAGGGGCTGGGGGCGCGGCAAGCGCTGGGAGTACTGGGGCATCGTCACCCCCTCGCACGTGATCGGCCTGGTCGCCTCCTCCCTCGACTACGCGGGGGTGCACGGGCTCTACGTGCTCGACAGGGCCACCGGCGAGGAGACCGCCAAGGACGTGGTGGTGCCGCTGGCACGCGGCGCGCGCTTCCCCGACCGCAGCGGGAGCGGGACGGTGTCGGCCGCGGGCGCCGGCCTGCGGATCGAGATCGACCAGCGGCCCGAGGGCACGTGGCTTCGCGCGCAGGCGCCTGGCGTCCTCGTCGACCTGGAAGTGCCGATGCCCGAGGGGCACGAGTCGCTGGGCGTGGTGGTGCCGTGGGGGCCGCGCAGGTTCCAGTACACGGTGAAGGACCTGGCCCGCCCGGTGCGCGGGCGGCTGAGGCTGGGGACGGCGGAGCACGAGGTGAGCGAGGCGGACTCCTTCGCGGTGCTCGACCACGGCAGGGGCCGCTGGCCGTACTCGATCACCTGGAACTGGGCGGCGGGCAGCGGCAGGGGGCTGGCCGTCCAACTGGGCGGCAGGTGGACCGACGGCACGGGGATGACGGAGAACGCGCTGTTCGTCGAGGGACGGCTGCACAAGATCGGCGAGGAGCTGGCCTGGGAGTACGACAGGTCCGACTGGCTGCGGCCGTGGCGGATCAGCGGCGCGAGGGTGGAGGCGCGGTTCCACCCCTTCCACGAGAAGGTGGCGCGCACCGAGCTCGGCGTGGTGGGCAGCGAGACGCACCAGTGCTTCGGGCACTTCAGCGGCAGGGCGCGCGCCGACGACGGCGCGTGGATCGACCTGGACGGCCTGGTCGGCTGGGCCGAGGAGGCCCGCCAGCGCTGGTGACCAACCGGCATGCTTCTCAGACGAGGGTCGCCTTCGGAAGAGGGGCCGCGCCGCAGGCGGCCGATCAGAGCGTGAGACCCGTCAGCCGGCAGAGGGCGGCGAAACCCTCGGGGGTGCCCCGCCACCTGGCCCGTACGGCAGGCAGCCCCGCGCGCCGCACCACCGCGCGCAGCACCAGCGTCACCACGATGGCGTCGTCGGCGTAGCCGAGCACGGGGACGAAGTCGGGGATCAGGTCGAAGGGCATGGCCAGGTAGGCCAGCAGCAGCCCGAGCCACACCCGCACGCCGCGCGGCAGGCTGGGGTCGGCGGCCAGGTCTCGTAGCAGCCGGATCAGGTCGGGCAGGATCCGCAACGCCTCACGCAGCAGCCCGTGCCTGGGCGTGGCCAGGGCGAGGGCGGCCACGAGCAGCAGCCAGGCGGCGACGAGCCCGACGACGATCCCCAGCACGGTGCCCATGCACCTCACGATAGTCGCGGGCCGTCGTCGTGAGCCCTTCCGCTAGGCGGGCCTCGAGTAACAGCACCGCCCGCAGGGCGTCGCCGAGGGCGCGATCAGCGCGGAGACCGCCGTCAGGGGGTCGAACCCCGCGTCGGCAAGGTCGAGGGAGGGGAGGATGCACGGTGACTGATCGGGGAGCGCGCGATAGAGTCCACCACCCCCTCATCCCCCTAGCCCGCCATGGACCTCCGATGACCGTCGCCGTTCTGGGTGAGTGCGTCGCCGACGCCTTCACCGATCCCGATCACGCCCGCCACGGCGAGCTCGCCCTACGGGTGATCCCTGGAGGCGGCCCGGCCAACGCCGCCGTCGCGCTCGCCAGGCTCGGCACCGGCGCCCGCTACCTCGGGCGCGTCTCGACCGATCCGTTCGGGAGGCTGTTCACCGAACGGCTGACCGCCTCGGGCGTCGACCTGTCGTGGGTGGTGACCGCCGCCGAGCCCAGCACCCTGGCCGTGGCGACGCTGGACGGCGAGGGCAGGGCCAGCTACTCCTTCCACGCCGAGGGCACCGCCGACTGGCAGTGGACGGCGGAGGAGCTGGCCGCGGTCGACCTCGGAGGGGTCGCCGCCGTGCACACGGGCTCGCTGGCTCTGGTCCGCGAGCCCGGCGCCGCGCGGATCGAGGAGTTCCTCGCCCGCGCCCGCCCTTCGGCCACCATCTCGATGGATCCGAACATCCGTCCGCTCCTGGTCGATCCGGGCGTCTACCGGGCGGCGATGCCCCGTTGGGCGGCCCTGGCCGACATCGTCAAGGTGAGCGAGGAGGACCTGGCCCATCTCGGCTCCCTGGACGGCTTCTGCGCCGGCCTGCACGCCGCGGGCGTCAGGCTGGTGCTGGTGACCAGGGGCGCGGACGGTGTGACCGCCTCACTGGACGGCGAGCGGATGGACGTCGCCGCCCCCGTGGTGGAGGTGGCCGACACGGTGGGCGCCGGTGACGCCTTCACCGCGGGCCTGCTGCACAGGCTTGACTCGCTGGGACGTCTCGGCGGGCGGCTCTCCACACTCGGGGCGGCCGAGCTGCGCGACGCCCTGGCTTTCGCCGTCCGTGTCGCCGCGCTGACGTGCACGGTGGCGGGCGCCAACCCCCCGTGGGCAGCCGCCCTGACCTCCGCCGTCACCACCGGAGCGAACGGCGAGGCCTGACGCGGACCACCTCCTGCCCCACGTCGACGGTCCGGTTGCGCCGCCGACACCCTCCGCGTGGAGAACCTCGAGCCCACCAGGCAACTGGCAGGGCAGCTGGCCGGGCACGGCTACCGCAGCCACGTCTTCCTCGGCGCGCCCTTCGTCGAGGGCGACGACATCTCCGAGCGCTGAGCGGGCCTGTCGGAGGTGCTGGGCGAGGCGATAGAGCCGGTGCTGACGACCTCCTGGGCTCGCACGGTCAGCCCAGGTAGCGCAGGAGCAGCATGGCGGCGTCGTCGTGCAGGGGGCCGTCGACGTGGGTGACGAGATCGCGTCTGAGCGCCTCGAGCGCGGCCTCGGGGTCGTCCTCCCTGAGCAGGGAGACGCGGTCGGCGAGGGGATAGAACGCGCCGCGCCTGTCGCGGGCCTCGGTGACGCCGTCGGTGTAGAGCAGCATCTGGTCGCCCGGCGCCAGCGTCACCCGGTGACCGACGGGTCCCTCGGGGCCGAGCGAGGCCAGGCCCAGCGGCGGTACGGGCTCGGCGGGCTCGACGAAGAGCGCGCTGCCGTCCGCCCGCACCAGCAGAGGGGCGGGATGGCCGTAGTTCAGCAGCGTGACGGTGCGGTCGGGGTTGATCTCGGCGAGCACGGCGGTGACGAACTCCTCGCCCGACAGGTGCCTGTTGAGCGCCTTCTCCAGGCGGGAGCTGACCCCCGCCAGGTCGGCCTCGTCGTGCGCGGCCTCGCGGAAGGCGCCCAGCACGACCGCGGCGGTCTCGACCGCCTCGAGGCCCTTGCCCTGGACGTCGCCGACGATCACCCTGGCCCCGCCCGGCGCGGTGACCACCTCGTAGAGGTCGCCGCCGATGCGCGCCTCGGCCACGGCGGAGGTGTAGGAGACCGCCGCCCGCAGATGTCCCGCCCTGCGCGGCACGGGGCGCAGCAGCACCCGCTGGGCCACCTCGGCGATCGAGCGGACGTCGGCCAGCTCCTTCTCGCGGCGCTGCCGTCCGGCCGCGGCCACCATGCCCGCCGCCGTGACGCCGAGGATGCTGGCCAGGCTGGTGAAGCCGCGGGTGGTCCCCAGCACGTTGTTGTAGGCGGACAGCAGGACGCAGAGCATCAGGGCGACGAGCCCGATCAGCACCGTCCGCCGTACACCGCCGGCCAGGCTGGCGAACGCGGGCCCGAGCGCCACCAGAGGAAGAAAGCCGACCTCGGGCCCCGACAGCAGGTCGA
Organism: Nonomuraea roseola; assembly: GCF_039535395.1. Classification (NCBI taxonomy): domain Bacteria; kingdom Bacillati; phylum Actinomycetota; class Actinomycetes; order Streptosporangiales; family Streptosporangiaceae; genus Nonomuraea; species Nonomuraea roseola. The sequence goes on along the minus strand of NZ_BAAAXC010000015.1, from coordinate 1,223,313 downwards.
GCGCGGCCACCACGGCCATCATCAGGTACGGCAGGGCGACGACTCGCCGCTGGTTGGAAGGCTTCATGCTCGCTTTCGGCCAGGATTGGACGAACTCGTGGCGTTACTCTTGCACCGTGCAACGGTGAGCGCAACGATGTTGTTCACGCCTCGGGCCAGCCCAGCGGATGGGAGGCGCTGGCGGGCGGCTCGCCACCCGCCTCGGTGAAGGCGGCCATCGCCGAGACCAGCGCGAGGCGCTGGTCGGCCGACAGGCGCGAGACGATGGCGGCGATCTCGTCGCGGCGCCGTCCCGTGACCTCGTCCACGATGCGCAGGCCGTCGGTGGTGAGGCTGATCAGCGTCTCCCTCCTGTTCCTCGGGTTGACCTCCCGCACGATGAAGCCCGAGGACGTCAGGCGGTCGGCCATGCGCATCGCGGTGGAGGGATTGACGTCGAGCCGTTCGGCCAGGGTGACCAGCTTGGTCTGGCCCTTGCCCGCCAGCACGACCAGCATGCGGAACTGGGGCAGCGTGATCCTGTCCTCGACCGCCGTCAGCGACCTGGCGGCTATGGCGACCAGCAGCCGCGAACCGGTCAGCACCGCGGAGGTGACCGCGGACAGATCCTCTTGCTCGCCCATGGACAGGTTTCTACACGCATCTCTCCCCGGAGACCCTCCTTCTTTGCAGTGTGCAAGGATTGAGGGGACCGAGCGCTCAGGACGCGGGACTTCCCCGGCAATCCACAGCTACCGGAGGGACGGCACATGCCAGCCACATTCGTCCTCAACGCGATGACGAGCGACGAAGTGGCCACCGTCGGGCTGGCGGGCGACATTGACCTGACCGTCGAGCCGCTGCTGCAGGCCTGGCTGGCCAGGGCGCTGGCCGCGCACCAGCCGCCGAGGGTGGACGTCGACCTCACCGGCCTGCGCTCGATCGACTCCTTCGCCCTCTCCGTGCTCATGGCGGCCGACAGGTACGCCCGCGACACCGGCGGCTGGATGAGCGTCACGGGGGTGGACGCGCCCGTGCGCGCGCTGCTGGCCGAACGCGGGCTGGACAGGGTCCTCGACCTGCGGCCGAGCGGCGTCCTGCTCTTCCCCTGCTGACCGTTGACGTCCGGGTCGGGCGCGGTCGCGCGTCCTGGCGGCGGCCATGCCGTCCGGCGCGTGGCCGGTCGAAAACCGCTTCGGGGGGAGGCCGGCGGTGTGCCAGGATCGGCCGGTGTCTGTTTCCCGACGTGATCTGTTGCGCTGGCAGTTCGACCTGACCTGGTCGCTGTTCGAGCTCCATCTCGAGCAGTTGAAGCCCGAGGACTTCCTGTGGGAGCCCGCCCCGCTCCACTGGACGGTACGGCCGGGCGGCGAAGGAGCGTGGCTGCCCGACTGGGACGAAGCCGAGCTCGACCCCGTCCCCGTCCCCACCGTCGGCTGGCTCAGCTGGCACATCGGCTGGTGGTGGAGCGTCACCATCGACCACGCGCGGGGCCGCACGCCGCGCGAGCGCGTCGAGATCACCTGGCCGGGCGACGGCGAGGCGGCCGTCGCGTGGCTGCGCGGCCTGCGCGAAGAGTGGCTGGCGGTGCTGGACAGGCTCAGCGACACCGACCTGGACGCCGTCGCGCCCTTCCCCTGGCCCGCCGACTCCGGCATGACCGTGGCCCACATGCTCGCCTGGGTGAACGCCGAGCTGATGAAGAACGCCGCCGAGATCGGCCAGCTCCGGCTGGTGCGCGCCGCGTCGGCGGCGTGAGAACCCGATCGGCCGGACGAGGCCGTGGCCGTCGTCCGGCCGGTCCCGCCGGCTCGCGTGTCAGGCGATCCCAGAGCCTCCGGCTCACAGCCCCCTGGCGAGCCGGTAGTAGGCCTGGTTCCAGCGCAGTTCCTTGGTGAACTGCCGCATCGTGGTGTCGGCGTCGATCACCACCAGCTCCACCTCCAGCATGTCGGCCAGGTCGTTCAGCTCCTCCACGCCGACCGCCGTGGACAGCACCGTGTGGTGCGGGGCGCCCGCCGTCAGCCACGCCTCGGCCGAGGTGCGCAGGTTCGGCCTTGGCTGCCAGACCGCGCGCGCCACGGGCAGCGACGGCAGCGGCTCCAGCGGGGCGGCCAGGTCGATCTCGTTGGCCACCAGCCTGAAGCGGTCGCCCAGGTCGGCCAGCCCGACCACGAGGCCGGGGCCCGGTGTGGCGTCGAAGACCAGGCGGACGGGGTCCTCCCTGCCGCCGATGGACAGCGGGTGGATCTCGCACGACGGGGTGCCCGAGGCGATCGAGGGGCAGACCTCGAGCATGTGCGCGCCGAGGATGAGCTCCTCGCCCGGGGTCAGGTGGTAGGTGTAGTCCTCCATGAAGGAGGTGCCCCCGTCGGGGGCCATCGCCTTCATGGTGCGCAGCAGCACGGAGGTCTTCCAGTCGCCCTCGCCGCCGAAGCCGTACCCGTCGGCCATCAACCGCTGGACGGCGAGGCCCGGCAGCTGGCGCAGCCCGCCGAGATCCTCGAAGTTCGTGGTGAACGCCCTGAACCCGCCCGCCTCCAGGAAGTGGCGCAGGCCGAGCTCGATACGGGCCGCGTAGCGCAGTGACTCGTGCCGCTCGCCGAGGAGCGAAGGAGCGATCTTGTAGAGGTCCTGGTATTCCAGCACCAGGGCGTTGACGTCGGTCTCCGCGGCGGCGTCCACGGCCTCCACGAGGTCGTTGACCCCGTAGGTGTTGACGGACACGCCGAACCGCAGCTGCGCCTCCACCTTGTCGCCCTCGGTGACGGCGACGTCGCGCATGTTGTCGCCGAACCTGGCCAGTCTGAGCGTGCGCAGCTCACGCAGGCCGGTCGCCGCCCGGCTCCAGGCCAGGATGCGGGAGGCCACCGCCGGATCGCTCACGTGCCCCGCCACGGTCTTGCGCGGGACGCCCAGCCTGGTCTGGATGAAGCCGAACTCTCTGTCGCCGTGCGCGGCCTGGTTGAGGTTCATGAAGTCCATGTCGATGGAGCTCCACGGCAAGGCCACGTTGGCCTGCGTGTGCAGGTGCAGCAAGGGCTTGCGCAGCGCGTCCAGCCCGGCGATCCACATCTTGGCGGGGGAGAAGGTGTGCATCCACGCGATCACGCCCGCGCAGTCGTCGTCGGCGTTGGCCTCCAGCATCACCCGCCTGATGGCGGCCGCGTCGGTCAGGACCGGCTTCCACTCCACCTCGACAGGCAGCTGCACGGCGATCTGCCGGGACTGCTCGGCCACCTGGCGCAGGGTGTCCTCGCCGTACAACCCTTGGCTGCCGGTCAGAAACCAGATGCTCAACGGGGGCTCCTCTGTCCATAGACGTTCTGGTAGCGGTCGTACAAACGGTCGATGTCGGCCTGCGGGATGGGCAGCGGGTCGCCCAGCTGGCGGGCGATGTGCACGGTGCGGGCCACGTCCTCGCACATCACCGCGGCCTTGACGGCCGCCCTGGGGTCCTTGCCGATGGTGAACACGCCGTGGTTGCGCATGAGGACGGCAGGCGAGCGGTGGTCCTTGAGCGTGCGCACGATGCCCTGCCCGATGGAGTCGTCGCCGATCAGCGCGAAGGGGCCGATCGGGATCTCGCCGCCGAACTCGTCGGCCATGGCCGTCAGCACGCAGGGGATCGCCTCGTTGCGCGAGGCCCAGGCGGAGGCGTAGGTGGAGTGAGTGTGGACCACCCCGCCGACCTCGGGCATGTGGCGGTAGACGTAGGCGTGGGCGGCGGTGTCGCTGGAGGGGGCGTGCTCGCCCTCGACCAGGTTGCCGTCGAGATCGCAGACGACCATGGCGGCGGGGGTCAGCTCGTCGTAGGAGACCCCTGAGGGCTTGATGACGAACAGGTCCTCGCCGGGGATGCGGCCGGAGACGTTGCCGGCGGTCCAGGCGACGAGGTTGTTGCGGACCAGCTCGGCGTGCAGCTCACAAACGATCTCCCTCATGCTCCTGCCTCGCTTCCCTGGCTAGCGGGCCGTCCCGGCCCGGTGGCGGCGTTTCGCAGACGGCGGAGGGTGTGCAGGATGCCGCCGTCGGCGAAGAGGTCGTGCAGCCTGCGGTATTCGGCGTACAGGAGGTCGTAGGCGTCGGCCGCCTTGTCGTCGGGCACGTACGCGGCCACGGTGCGCTTGCCCATCGCGGCCGACGCCTGCTCGATGTCCTCGTACGCCCCCGCGGCCACGGCGGCGTGGACGGCCGAGCCGAGGGCGGGCCCCTGCTCGGAGCCGATCACCGACAGCGGACGGCGCAGCACGTCGGCGTAGACCTGCATGAGGAAGCGGTTCTTCAGCAGGCCGCCCGCGACCACGAACTCCTCCACGGGCACGCCCGACCTCTCGAAGGTCTCGACGATGAGGCGGGCGCCGAAGGCCGTCGCCTCGATGAGCGCCCGGTAGACGTCCTCTGGCCTGGTGGCGAGGGTCTGCCCGACGATCACACCGGAGAGGTGGTGGTCGACGAGGATGGAGCGGTTGCCGTTGTGCCAGTCGAGGGCGAGCAGCCCGTGCTCGCCGACCGCCTGGGCGGCGGCCAGCCCGGTCAGGTGCTCGTGGACCGACAGGCCGCGCGCCTTCGCCTCCTCCGCGTAGGAGGAGGGCACGGCGTTGTCGACGAACCAGGCGAAGATGTCGCCCACGCCCGACTGGCCCGCTTCGTAACCCCAGAGGCCTGGCACGATGCCGTCGCGCACGACGCCGCACATGCCCGGCACCTCGGCCAGCCGGTCGGAGGGCATCACGTGGCAGGTGGACGTGCCCATGATCGCCACCATCTGGCCGGGCCGCACCGCGTCGGCGGCGGCCGCCGTGACGTGGGCGTCGACGTTGCCGACGGCGACGGCGATGCCCTCGGGCAGCCCCGTCCACCCGGCCGCCCGCGCGGTGAGCCGCCCGGCCAGCCCTCCGAGCGGCGCCAACACGGGAGCCCCCGGCGTGGACGGCTCCGTCACGGTGAGTTTGTGGACGAAGTCCGCGAAATCGGGGTTCAGCGCGCTCAGGAACTCCGCCGACGGGTACCCGCCATCCTGGTAGATCCCCTTGTAGCCGGCGGTGCAGACGTTGCGGGTCTCCACGCCCGTCAGCTGCCAGACGATCCAGTCGGCCGCCTCGATCCACCGCTGCGCCCGCTCGTAGACCGAGGGGTCCTCCTCCAGGACCTGCAGCCCCTTCGCGAACTCCCACTCCGAGGAGATCTTCCCGCCGTACCTCGGCAGCCACGACTCGCCGCGTGAGGCCGCCAGCGCGTTGATCCGGTCCGCGTGCGCCTGGGCGGCGTGGTGCTTCCACAGCTTCGGCCACGCGTGCGGCAGCGAAGGCGTCTCCGAACACAGCGGTGTGCCGTCGGCGGTGGTGGGCAGCACGGTGCAGGCGGTGAAGTCGGTTCCGACGCCGACGACCTGTGAAGGCGAGACGCCCGCCGCCGAGATCGCCGCAGGAACGGCGAAGCGCAGCACGTCGAGCCAGTCCTGGGGCGACTGGAGCGCCCAGTCGGGCCCCAGACGGACGGAGCTATCGGGCAGGTGCTCCTCGATGACCCCGTGGGCGTACTCGTGCACGGCGCTGCCCACCTCGGCGCCGTCGGAGACGCGTACGACCACGGCGCGTCCCGAGAGCGTCCCGAAGTCCACGCCGACCACGTAGTTGTTAGCGTTCACATATAGCTCCATGCAGCTGACCGAAAGGAGGGGAGAGAAGGGTTAGGGGGCAGGGGCCGTGCTGGCCCTGATCACGAAGCCGGGCGGCACGATGAGGCGCTCCGTCGAGATGGGGCCCTGTGCCTGGATCTGCCTGAGCAGCACCTCGATGCAGTGCCTGCCGACCGCGTCGAAGTCCTGCCTGACCGTGGTGAGCGGAGGCGAGAAGAACTCCGACTCGGGGATGTCGTCGAAGCCCACGATGCTGATCTCGTCGGGAACCTTCACCCCTTCCTCGGTGAAGGCGCGCAGCACGCCGAGCGCCATCTGGTCGTTGGCCGCGAAGACCGCGGTCACCCCGTCCATCGAGGCCAGGCGCTTGCCGGCGGCATAGCCCGCGCGCGGGCTCCAGTCGCCCGCCAGCGGCTCAGGCACGGGACGGCCCGCCTCCTCCAGCGCCGAGCGCCAGCCCTCGAGCCTGCCCTCGGCCTCCAGCCAGTCGGAGGGGCCGCTGACGTGCCAGACCGTGGAGTGGCCGAGGTCGAGCAGGTGCCTGGTGGCCAGCCTCGCGCCCTCGATCTGGTCGATGCACACCGCTGACACCTCTGACCTGTGCGTGCCCTCGACGGCCACCGCGGGCATGCCCACCGGCAGGGTCTCCAGGGCGCGAGCCGCCGAACGCTGCGGCGCCACCACGACGACCCCGTCGACGCCCTGCTCGGCGAGGTACTCGATGGCGTCGCGCACGCTGGAGGCGTCGAGCGACTTGAGGCTCACGATGCTCACGAAGTAGCCGGCGGTCCTGGCGGCCTGCTCGATGCCGTAGATCGTGCTGGCGGGGCCGTACAGGGTGGTGTCGAAGCTCACCACGCCGAGTGTGTTCGAGCGGCTCGTGACCAGGGCGCGGGCGACGAGGTTGCGCCGATAGCCCAGCTCGTCGATCGCGGCCATGACCCTGGCGCGCGTCTCGACGCGCACGTTGGGGTGGTCGTTCAGCACCCGCGAGACCGTCTGGTGCGACACTCCAGCGAGTTTGGCAACGTCGGACATCACTGGGGGGCGACGCCTGGTCACGATGACTCCTTTCGCTGGCCTGCCCAGAATAGATCAGCGCGAGACGCCCGCGCGGCGCTTGGTCCACACGTCGAAGGCGACGGCGGCCAGCAGGACGGCCCCCTTCACCAACATGACGCGCTCGCTCGGTGAGCCGATCAGGGACATGCCATTGTTGATCACCGCCATGATGAGGCCGCCGGTGATCGCGCCCACCACCTTACCGACGCCGCCCTGGACGGCCGCGCCGCCGATGAAGGCAGCGGCGATGGCGTCGAGCTCGAAGCTGTTTCCCGCCGTGGGGCCGGCCTGGTTGAGCCTGCCCGCGAAGATGATGCCGGCGATCGCCGAGAGCACGCCCATGTTGACGAAGATCCAGAAGACGACCTGCTTGACCTTGACGCCGGACAGCACCGCCGCCTGCAGGTTGCCGCCGATGGCGTAGATGCGGCGGCCGAAGACCGTGCGGTTGGCCATCAGGGAGTAGCCCAGCACCAGGAAGGCGAGCAGGACCAGCACCCACGGCAGGTTCTTGAACCTGGCCAGCTGCACCACGAGGAAGAGGATGAGCGCGGCGCCCGCGGCCATCTTCAGTACGAACAGCGGCATGGCGTCGACGGCCTGGCCGTACCCGCTGCGGGCCGAGCGGGTGCGCCACTGGGCCGCGACCATGCCGGCGATCGCCATCAGACCGATCAGCAGGCTGAACAGGTCGGCGCCGCCGAGGGGGCCGAGGCCGATGTTGCCGAGGTAGCCGTCGGTGAAGCCGTTGGCCAGCGTGCGGACCGCGTCGGGGAAGGGGCCGATGCCCTGGTTGCCCAGCACGGTGAGCGTGAGCGCGCGGAACAGCAGCATGCCGGCCAGCGTCACGATGAACGCGGGGATGCCGAAGTAGGCGACCCAGAAGCCCTGCCACGCGCCGATGAGCCCGCCCGCGAGGATCGTGAGCAGCAGGGCGAGCGGCCATGGCAGGCCCATGTTCACCATGAGGACGGCCGACAGCGCTCCCGTGACCGCCACCACCGAGCCGACCGACAGGTCGATGTGCCCCGCGATGATGATCAGGATCATCCCGATCGCCAGGATCAGGACGTAGGAGTTCTGGACGATGATGTTGGAGATGTTCTGCGGCGTGAGCAGGGCGCCGTCGGTCAGCACCGAGAAGAGCGCGACGATCAGCGCGAAGGCCACGTAGATGCCGCTGGAGCGCAGGTTGATCCTGAAGGGCCGCTTCGCCTCGACCCCCGTCTCGGCGGTGCGCGGAGTGGTCATGGTCATCGAGGGGTTCCCTTGGTCATGAGGTGCATGAGGCTCTCCTGGGTGGCTTCACCCCTGGGCAGCTCTCCGGTGATGCGGCCCTCGGAGAGGGTGTAGATGCGGTCGCACAGACCCAGCAGCTCGGGCAGCTCCGACGAGATCACCAGCACCGCCCTGCCCTCGCCTGCGAGCCGGTTGATGATCGTGTAGATCTCGTACTTCGCGCCGACGTCGATGCCCCTGGTGGGCTCGTCGAGGATCAGCACGTCGGGCTCCGTCAGAATCCACTTCGACAGCACGACCTTCTGCTGGTTGCCGCCGCTGAGCTTGCCGACGACGCTCGACACGCCCGGAGCCTTGATGTTCATGCTCCGGTGGAAGCCCTCGGCGACCCTGTACTCCTCCCGCTCGTCGACCCACACGCCCTTCAGCGCGGCCGCGGAGATGTTGCGCTTGATGTCGTCGATCAGGTTGAGCCCGTAGCGCTTGCGGTCCTCGGTGGCGTAGGCCAGGCCGTGCCTGATCGCGTCCTCGACGCTGCGCAGCTCGACCTGCTTGCCGTTCTTGAGGATCCGTCCCGAGATGCCGGTGCCGTAGGCGCGGCCGAACACGCTCATCGCCAGCTCGGTACGGCCCGCGCCCATCAGCCCCGCGAGCCCGACGATCTCGCCGCGCCGCAGTGTCAGCGTCGCGCTGTCGACCACCTTCCTGCCCGGCTGGCTGGGGCTGTGGACCGTCCAGTCCTCGATCCGCAGCACCTCCTCGCCGATGGAGGGCTCGTGGGGAGGGAAGCGGTTGTCCAGCGCCCTGCCGACCATCCCGGCGATGATGCGCTCCTCGGTGACCTCGCCCGCGGCCAGCGTCTCGATCGTCTGGCCGTCACGCAGGATCGTGACGGTGTCGGCGATCGCGATCACCTCGTTCAGCTTGTGGGAGATGATCACGCAGGTGATGCCGTCGTCCCGCAGCCCGCGCAGCAGGTCGAGCAGGTGGGCGGAGTCGTCGTCGTTCAGCGCGGCGGTCGGCTCGTCCAGGATGAGCAGTTTCACGTCCTTCGACAGCGCCTTGGCGATCTCGACGAGCTGCTGCTTGCCCACGCCGATGTCCGACACCGCCGTCACCGGGTTCTCCCGCAGGCCGACGCGCTTCATCAGCTCGCCTGCCTCGAAGTTGGTGCGGTTCCAGTCGATGAAGCCGCGCCTGGCCCGCTCGTTGCCGAGGAAGATGTTCTCCGCGATCGACAGCTGAGGGCTGAGCGCCAGCTCCTGGTGGATGATGACGATGCCGGCCCGCTCGCTGTCGCGGATGCCGCCGAAGGCGCAGCGCCGCCCTTCGAAGAGGATCTCGCCGTCGTAGTCGCCGTGCGGGTGGACGCCCGACAGCACCTTCATTAGCGTCGACTTGCCCGCGCCGTTCTCGCCGCAGATGGCGTGGATCTCGCCGCGCCGTACGGTGAGGTTGACGTCTTTGAGCGCCTTCACCCCTGGAAAGGTCTTGGTGATGCCGCTCATCTGGAGGATGCTCACTTGAGCTGGTCCGCCGTGTAGTAGTTGCCGCCGATGATGATCTGCTCGTAGTTGCTCTTGTCCACGATCACCGGGTCAAGCAGGTACGAGGGGACGACCTTGGTGCCGTTGTCGTAGTCCTTGGTGTTGTTCACCTCGGGCTTGCCGCCCTTGAGCACGGCGTCGGCCATCTTCACGGTCGTCTCGGCGAGCTTGCGGGTGTCCTTGAAGATCGTGGAGTACTGCTCGCCCGCCACGATGGACTTCACCGAGGCCAGCTCCGCGTCCTGTCCCGTGACCACGGGGTAGGGGTTGTAGCCGTTGCTCTTCAGCGCCGACAGGATGCCGATCGACAGCCCGTCGTACGGCGAGAGCACGCCGTCGACCTTCTCGCCGCCTGTGTAGGTCTTGGTGAGGATGTCCTCCATGCGCTTCTGTGCGGTGGCGGGGTCCCAGCGCAGGATGGCGGCGGTCTTGAAGTCGGTCTGACCGCTCTTGACCTTGATCGTGCCGTCCTTGATCTTGGGCTCGAGCACCGACATCGCGCCGTTCCAGAAGAAGGTGGCGTTGTTGTCGTCGGGAGAGCCGCCGAACAGCTCGACGTTGTACGGAGGCTTCTTGGCCTCCAGGCCCTTCATCAGGGAGGTCGCCTGCTGCACGCCGACCTTGAAGTTGTCGAAGGTGGCGTAGTAGTCGACGTTGGGGCTGTTGCGGATCAGCCGGTCGTAGGCGATGACCGGGATCTTGTTGTCCGCGGCCTGCTGGAGCTGCGAGGTGAGCGCGGTGCCGTCGATCGAGGCCACGATCAGGAGCTTGGCGCCCTTGGTGATCTGGTTCTCGATCTGGTTGGCCTGGGTGGGGATGTCGTTCTCCGCGTACTGCAGGTCGACCTTGTAGCCGAGCTTCTCCAGCTGCGTCTTGACGTTGTCGCCGTCGTGGATCCAGCGCTCGGACGACTTCGTCGGCATGGTCACGCCGATGAGGGCTCCCGCGTTGCCGCTGGCGCTGCCGCTCGGGGCGGCCTGCGCGTCGACGGTCTTCTGGCTGGAGCCGCACGCCGTCAGGGTGGCGGCGAGGGCGAGTGCGGAGACAATGCCCCAGGTCCGTCCCATCGTGGCTCTCCTTATGAAGGGGATGAATCAGACATGAACGCGTGGCGTTTGGCTGATTGTTATCGTTAACACTTGGGTGTGTCAACGATACGGAGGAAACACGGAGGTAACGTCCGAGGAGGTCGGAGGGCGGTCGAGCGTGCCCCGAGCGCGTCTCCGCCGGAGGGTGACGTCGCCGGAATCCTGGCGCATCATCAGCATATGTCGGCCCTCGCCGTGGGCGACCCGCGCCAGCTCGGTGAGTACTGGCTGGCGGGCAGGCTCGGTCAGGGCGGACAGGGCGTCGTCTACGACGCCTACGGACCCGAGGGGGAGCGGGTCGCGATCAAGGTGCTGCATCCGGGCTCGGGCGCCGAGCTGCGCAGACGCTTCGCCAAGGAGGCGGCGGCCACCAGGAGCGTCGCGCAGTTCTGCACGGCCAGGGTGCTGGCGGTCGAGCTGGACGGGCCGCGGCCGTACATCGTCAGTGAGTACGTGGGAGGGCCGAGCCTGCGCGCAGCCGTCGACAGCGGCGGCCCCTACCGGCCCGACGAACTGTACCGGCTGGCCACGGGGGTGGCGACGGCGCTGACGGCGATCCACGAGGCCGGGGTGATCCACCGCGACCTCAAGCCCGACAACGTGCTCATCGGCCCCGACGGCCCCAGGGTGATCGACTTCGGGATCGCCCGCACGTCGGAGATGTCGCTGACGCCGACGGGCCAGGTGGCGGGGACGCCCGCGTTCATGGCGCCGGAGAGCGTCATCGGGCAGCGCGGGGGGCCTGCCGTCGACGTGTGGGCGTGGGGCGCGGTCACGCTGTTCGCCGCGACGGGGCGCGCGCCGTTCGACGGGGAGAACCTGGTCGCCCTCTACCACCAGATCCTCGCCGTCGACCCTGACGTGTCCGTGCTGGAGGAGCCGCTGCGGACGCTGGTGTCGGCGGCGATGGCGAAGGACGAGGCCGCCAGGCCCGCCGCCCGCTCGATCCTGCTCGCGCTGCTGGGCGGCAGGGAGGAGACGGGGGAGCTGCTCGCCGAGGGGTGCAGGGCCGCCGAGCCGGTGGGGAGCCGCGCCGAGCCCGCGCCGCCGCCGTTGGAGACGGTCGCCGAGCAGGTCTACCAGCGCCTCTCGGCCGACGACAGGGCGGTGGTGCCGCAGATCATGCTGCGCATGGTCATGCCGGGCGAGGGCGCGGAGGACATGCTGAGGCGGATGTCCAGGCAGGAGCTGGACGACCAGCCACAGGCCGACAGGGTCCTGTCCGGATTCGCCCGCGCGGAGCTGGTGGTCGGCGACGAGGAGACCATCTCGCTGGCCAACGCGGCGCTGCTGCGCGCATGGCCGAGGATGCGCGAGTGGATCGAGGCCGACAGGGCGGGCCTGCGCGTCCACAGGCAGCTCGGCGAGGCCGCCGCGCGATGGGAGGCGGGCGGGCGCAGGCCCGCCGACCTCTTCCAGGGCAGCGCGCTGGAGGCGGCGCTCGGGTGGGCGGCGACGGGGCGGCAGCACGTGACGCTCAACCTGGTCGAGAACGCCTTCCTCACCGCGAGCGCCGCGCTGGCCAGGGTGCGGGCCAGGCGCAGGGGGCAGGTGTCGGCGGTGCTGGCCGTCCTGCTCGTCGTCGCGCTGGCGGCGACGGGGCTGGCCGTCCAGCAGCGAGGAGTGGCGGAGAGCCAGCGCGACATCGCCGCGGCCAGGCAGACCGCCGCCAGAGCCGAGCAGCTCAGGGCGGCGGACCCGGTGACGGCGATGCTGCTCAGCGTGGCCGCGTGGCGGCTCGCGCCGGTCAGGGAGGCTCGGGCGGCGGTCCACAGCTCGCTCGCCCAGCGCGAGCTCACGGTCAGGCCGCCGCCCAGGGTGACGGCCGACGCCAAGTTCGCCCTCGGGGCCTCGTTGCTGGTCGTCGACTCAGGGGTGGCGACGCTGTGGGACGGCTCCCGCCGTACGGGGAGGATCGAGGAAGTGGGCACGGATGTCAGGGCCGTCGCCCTGAGCCCCGACGGCCGGACGGTGGCCGTCGCGTCGAGCGGGCGGGTGCGGTTGTGGGACGCGGTCACGGGGCGGCCCCTCGGCGAGGCGTTCGGGGAGGGCGCGACCTGGATGGAGTTCGGAGCGCGGGGCGCGCTGCTCGCGGTCGTCACCTCTGTGCCCTCGGGCCAGGTATGGCGGGTGCCCTCCCGCGAGAAGGTCGTCGAATGGCGGCGCGAGGGGCTGGAGCGCATCGCGCTGTCACAGGGCCTGTTCGCGCCGATGTTCCGAGGCGACCGCTTCGAAGTGTGGGACCTGGACGGCAGGCGGTGGAAGGGCAGGGGCGGCGCCGTCGCCTTCGACCGGACGGGGAGGACGCTGGCCGTGAGCACCGGCGGTGACGTGCTCTTCCACGACGCGGCCGGCGGGCGGGGGCTGCGGCGGGCGCCGCTCGAAGGGGCGGCCGCGCAGTGGGTGGGCTTCGCGGGCGACGAGGTGCTCACCTACGACGGCGACGACCAGGTCGCGCTGTGGGACGAGGACGGCGCCGCCCGCTTCTCCTACCGGCTCGCCGACGCCTCGCTCATGCCGAACCTGCGGCTGGACGGCGCCAGGCTGAGCTACCTGCTCGGCGGCGGCGCGGTGGCCGTCCTGGACGTCGGCGAGCGTGCCGCGCCGATCGCGAGAGAGGTGGAGTCGGCCAGGTTCGGACCCGGAGCGCGGGTGGTCGCCGCGCAGGCGGGCGACGGCCTGCACGTGGGGGACGGGCTCGGCGGCATGGAGGTGGTCGCCATGGACAGCGACGCGCTGGCTGTCAGCCCCGACGGACGCACGCTCGCCGCAGGGCTGCGCGACCCCGCCCGCGTCGTGCTGCTCGACACCGCCACCAGGCGGATCACCGGACGGCTGGCCCTGCCTGGCGCGGTTTCCGTGGCGGGGCTCGCCTTCGCGCCCGGAGGGCGGACGCTCGCGGTGGTCCCGTGGTCGGGAGGGTTCGGCCAGGTGCGGCTCTGGGACGGGAAGGGCCCCGCGCGAACGCTGCCGAGGGTGGGCGGCGACGTGCTGGCCTTCAGCCCCGACGGCAGGGCGCTGGCGGTGGGCGGCAGGGACAACGCGCTCATCCCGCTGCCCTCGGGGCCCCTGGTGGCGCAGCCGTTCAGCCCGAGTGTTGACGGGGTGTCGGCGGTGGCGTTCAGTGAGGACAGCAGGATCGTCGCGACGGGGTCCTTCGAGTCGGGCATCGACCTGTGGGACGCGCGCACCCTCGTCAGGATCAGGCACCTGGCCACAGGGGGAGACGATGTCACGGCGCTGGCCTTCTCGCCGAGTGAAGGGGTCCTGGCGGTCGGCGGCGGCAGCGGGCGGGTCCAGCTGTGGGATGTCGACAGGGGCGTGCCGTACGGCCTGCCGTACCCGCTGCACACGGGTGCCGTCCTCGCGGTGGCCTTCGGCGCGGGAGGCGACGAGCTGTTCAGCATCGGGGAGGACGGCGGGGTCAGACGGCACGCCGTCGATGTGGACCTGGCCGCGGCGGGCGTGTGCGCCCGCACGGGGCGAGGGCTGTCGGAGGAGGAATGGCGGCGCCTCATTCCGGAGGCGCCCTATCGCGAGGTGTGCTGATGATCTTATGGGGGGCTCCGGCCGAGATCGTGTCCGTGGAGGTCGAGCCGAACCCGGCCTCGCCGGGCGCGCGGGTGAGCGTGGTCGTGGTGACCACCGACGCCCGCGCCGTGACAGGGCGGCTCGGGCAGGAGGAGCTGCGCTTCGACCAGGAGGAGTCGTCGCCGAACGAGCAGGCGTGGCGCGCCGTCCATCAGGTGCCCCGTGACGCGGAGAGGGGCGAGCGGACGGTCACGATCACAGCGGACAGGGCCGTCGCCGAGGAGCCCTTCACGGTCGGGGAGGCGAGGGAGGGCCGGATCCTCGACTTCACCGTCTCGCCCACCTCGGTGGAGGACGGATCGGAGATCCTCACTTTCACCGGACGGCTGGCGGCGGAGTCCGAGGAACGGGTCGTGGTCGTGCAGTTCAGGCCGGAGGCCGACCTGGCCTGGCGGGACGTCGCCTTCGCCGAGGCGGGAGAGCGCGGTCTGTTCGCCGTCGAGGCGCAGGCCATGGAGACGGGTCGCTGGCGGGCCAGGCTGCGCGGCGCGGCGCCCGCGACCAGCGAGGAGAGCCGGGTGTTCGTGGCGCGGGCGCTCAAGCGCTCGAGGATCGTGGGTTACTCCGTGACGCCCAGCACGGTGAGCGAGGGACGCTCGGTCACGCACAAGGGGCGGTTGCAGTGGGAGAAGAGCAGGAACGCGGCAGGAAAGATCACCAAGTGGCGGAGCCCGGGGACGCAGCCCGTCAGCTCGGAGTACGGGGTGAGCACCTCGAACTACGGCAAGAGGGGGAGCGGGACGACCCAGAGCAACGGCAGGTTCGTGATCTCGACGCCGGTGCCGGGGAGCGGCTACTGGAAGGTGACCTTCGGCGGCGCGGGCGGCTTCGGCGGCAGCGCGAGCGGCGGCAGGAGGGTCATCGCGAACTGAATGTCGCAGCCGCGTGATTGGATCCTCTGCGTGGAGGCATCCGTCGAGCAGCTGGTGTACGTCAGAGAGGACGAATACACCGTCGCCCGCCTGAGCAGCGAGTCCATGGCGGGCTTCGTCGCCTCGGGCAGGGCGCTCGCCGGCGTGCAGCCCGGCGAGACGCTGCGCCTGACGGGCGAGTGGGCCGAGCACCCCACCTACGGCAAGCGCTTCGCGGTCACCGCCTGCGAGCGCGTCGTGCCCGCCACGGTCCACGCCATCCAGCTCTATCTCGGCTCGGGCCTGATCCGCGGCATCGGCCCCCGGCTGGCGCAGGCGATCGTCGGCCACTTCGGCGAGGCCACGCTGACCGTGATCGACACCGCGCCCGAGCGGCTCACCGAGGTCATCAACATCGGCCCTGGCCGCCAGGCCCAGATCGTCGAGGCGTGGCGCGACCAGAAGGCGGTCGCCGCGCTGATGGTGGTGCTGCAGGGCTTCGGGGTCAGCCCGCTGCTGGCCACCAAGATCTACCAGGTCTACGGCCCCGCCTCCGCCGAGATCCTGGCCTCCGACCCCTACCAGCTCATCGGCCAGGTCAGGGGCATCGCCTTCGGCACGGCCGACAAGATAGCCCTGCAGTCGGGCGTGCCCGAGCGCAGCCCCCAGCGCATCAAGGCGGCGCTCATGGACGGCCTCGAGGCGGCCGCCGCCCGCGACGGCCACTGCTTCCTGCCGCTGCACGCCCTGGTGAGGCGTACCGCCGCCAGGCTGGAGCTGGAGGAGGAGCTGGTCGGCCAGCTGGTCGACGCGCTGCTGGCCGAGCGCAGGGTGGTCGTCGAGGAAAGCGACGACGACCTGGTCGTCTACGCCAAGGAGCACCACAGCCGCGAGGCCAGGCTGGCCGCGCTGCTGGCCAGGCTCCTCACCGCCCGCTCGACGCTGCCGCTGCGCGCCTTCAGCGACGACCCCGGGCTCCACGACGACCAGCGGGCGGCGGTGACCATGGCGCTGACCAGCACGGTCTCGGTCCTCACCGGCGGTCCAGGATGCGGCAAGAGCCACACTGTGAAGGTGATCGCGGCGACCGTCAGGGCGATGGGCGGCACCGTCACCCTCTGCGCGCCCACCGGCAAGGCGGCCAAGCGGCTGTCGGAGCTGACCGGGCTGCCCGCGACCACCGTGCACCGCATGCTGGCCGTCCAGCCCGACCCCGACAAGCTCTTCGACCAGACCCCGGCCCAGGCCGACCTCATCGTGGTCGACGAGGCCTCCATGCTCGACCTGCACCTGGCCACGCGGCTGTGCTCGGCGATCACGTCGGGCAGCCACCTGCTGCTGGTCGGCGACAGCGACCAGCTGCCCAGCATCGGGCCCGGCAGCGTGCTCGCCGACCTGCTGCGCGTCGAGGCGGTTCCCCGCATGCGGCTGACCCACGTCTTCCGCCAGGCCGAGGGCAGCGGCATCATCCAGGCCGCCCACCAGATCAGGGGCGGCGCCCTCCCCTTCACGCCGGGTGGCGGCGGCTTCTGGTTCGAGGAGCTCGACGATCCCACGGCGGTGGCCTCGCGCGTCGTCCACCTGGCGACCGAGGCGATCCCCGCCAAGCAGAAGGTCGGGTCCGGCCAGGTCCAGGTGCTCTGCCCGATGCGCAAGGGCTCGGCGGGCACGGCCGAGATCGGGCGGATGATCCAGGAGCGGCTCAACCCCGCTCGCGAGGGCACGGCTGAGCACTGGTCGGGGGCCTCGGTCTTCAGGGTGGGCGACAGGGTCATGCCGATCCGCAACAACTACGACAAGGGCGTCTTCAACGGCGAGACGGGCACGGTGGTCGCGCTCAAGCAGGAGGAGCGCGTGGTCGAGGTGCTCATCGACGACGGCGACACCGTCTCCTACGCCTTCGACGAGCTCGACGATCTCACCCATGCCTACGCGATCAGCGTGCACAGGTCCCAGGGCAGCGAATACCCGTTCGTGGTCGCGCCGCTCGTCGTGGAGGCGGGCGGGGTGATGCTGCGCCGCCGGCTGCTCTACACCCTGGTCACCAGGGCGAAGGCGTGGGTCGTGCTGGTCGGGCAGCGAGAGGCGCTCGAACTGGCCGTCGCCAGGCTCGGGCAGCGCCGCAACACCGGCCTGTCGCGCCGCCTCACCGCCGCCCTCGGCTGAGAGGCGAGGTGAAAGGGCGGCAGTACCGGGCACCCCGCCGGGGTTTCTACGATGGTGCGGTGAGGATCCTCGACGAGCCGGAGTGGCGGGCCAGGGCCGAGTCGCATCAGCGACGGGTCGACGCCTGGATCGGGCCGCACCTCGAGCGCCGCCAGGCGGGCACGCCCCACCCGGTGGAGGACTTCCTCTTCGACTACTACGGCTACCGTCCAGGACGGCTGCGCAGGTGGCACCCCGGCGCGGGCGTCGTGCTGGCGGGGGCGAGCGGCTACGGCGCCGACTACGTCGACACCGCCGAGGGCGCCACCCTCGACGTGGAGCGGCTGCTGGCCAAGCGTGGGGCGATGGTCGAGTGGACCGCCACGCTGCTGTCGGCGACCGCGTCCCGGCAGGGCCATTTCGGGTGTTTCGGCATGCACGAATGGGCGATGGTCTACAAGCTGCCCGCCGACGAGGTACGGCACGCGGCCCAGCCCCTGCGCATGCCTCCGGAGGAGATCGCCGCCGTCGTGGAGCGCAGGGGAGCGCGCTGCAGCCACTTCGACGCCTTCAGGTTCTTCACCGAGTCGGCCAGGCCGCTCAACACGCTGCACCCGACCCGCGAGCGGCAGGCCGAGCTCGAGCAGCCCGGCTGCCTGCACGCCAACATGGACCTCTACAAGTGGGCCTACAAGCTCTCCCCTCTCGTGCCGAGCGAGCTGGTCGCCGACTGCTTCGAGCTGGCGCGCGACATCAGGACCCTCGACATGCGGGCCAGCCCCTACGACCTGGGCGTCCTCGGCTACGAGCCCGTGCCGATCGAGACCCCCGAAGGCCGGGTGACGTACGCGGCGGCGCAGCGGGGCTTCGCCGAGCGGGCGGCGCCGCTGCGCCGTACGCTCCTGGAGCTGTGCGAGCGGCTCCTCGACGGCATGCGCGTCCCGGCGGGCTGACCTCAGCCAGCCGCCTCGGCCGGGCCCCGCAGGCGGAAGGTGGCGTGGAAGCGGGCGCGGTCGTCGTGGCCGCGTAGGAGCAGCACGCCGAGAGGACGGCCGTTCGGGTTGCCCTCGGCGAGCGCCGTGAAGGCCTCGAACCCCTCGGGTACGGCGAGCGAGAGCTCGGGGGCGCCGTCGACCTCCCACGAGCCGCGCAGCACCCTGTCGTGCGGCACCTCGATCCGCCTGACCTCTCGCAGCCACGCGTGCCCCGCCTCGCCGTCCAGCCTGGGCGCGGGGAGAGCGCGGGCCGAGGGGAGGAAGGTGCCGTCCCCGTGGAAGACCCACTCGATGCGCAGGCGCGCGGCCAGCGTGACCGTGCACAGGTCGCTCCAGCCGTCGTCGGAGACGGTGACGGTGCGGCGCATGACCTGCCCTTCCCATGCCGACTCGGCCACCAGCCGCCGAGCCGACGACTCCAGCAGCCGTCCCGCGTGCTCGGGCTGGCGCGCCCCGTCGACGACCACCAGGTTGTGAGCCAGGGGCGAGCGCATCCACGCCGTGAAGTCCGACCCGTAACCGCTGGTCCCGAGGTCGAGGCTGGACCACCCGGTGGCCGTCTCGAGGTCGACGCCGAGCTTGTCGCGGTGGTCGTGCCAGCCGGCGTCCGGCCCGAACCGCATGGCCAGCCGTACGGCGGGCGAGCGCAGCAACCCGATCCCCGCGTGCGGCCAGACGAAGGAGCCCGGACGGCCGGGCGAGGCGGCCTGGACGTCGTCAGGCCCGAAGACGAGGGCGGCGACCGACGAGCGGCCCTCCAGCTCCACGCAGCCCGGCGCCGGTGAGGTGTTGCCGAACCACAGCGGGACCGGGGCGCGGCGCGTCCTGGCGTAGTAGGGGGCGAGATCGATCGGCTCCTCGGGCAGGATCGCGCAGGCCGCCTCGGCCTGTGGGGCGAAGTCGCCGACGTGGCACTCGGCCCATCCGTCGCCGTAGGCCGGCAGGCGGGTGTCGGAGTAGGCGAGGGCGGGCGGGGCGGTGATCGCCCGCGACAGTCGCAGCGCCGCCTCCTCGGACAGGCCCTCGGGCCCTGCGGCCTCGCGGTAGGACAGCAGGGCGGCGACGGTGTAGTAGTGGTAGTGGGGGTTGATCTCGTACCAGAGGCCCTCGGGGTAGAAGCCCTCGCTGACCTGCGCCTGCGCGCCGAAGGGGGAGTCGCGGCACCATCGGAGCAGTTCGTGGTCGCGCAGGCGTACGGCGCACTCGGCCAGCGCCGCCAGCAGCCAGCAGTGGATGTTGTGCACCATGCCGACCTGCGGGCGCAACAGGTCGGCGATAGCGCGGGCCATGGCGTCGGCGGCGGCGCAGGTGGCGGGGGTGAGCGCGTCGCCCGCCCAGCGCAGCGCCCGCAGCAGGCCGACGGCCCAGACGGCCTCGTCGAGCGACTGGGGGTGGACCCTGCCCCTGCCGGCGTTGACGCCGTGGATGTCGTAGGAGAGGTAGTCGCGGGCGTAGGCGGCGGCGATCCGTTCGAGCTCGCCCGCGGCTCGGTGGTCGTCGGCCAGCCTGACCAGGAGGGCGGCGCGCTGGGCCTGGGCCGCGGCGGCGTTGTGCATCGCGGTGCGCCACGCGCCGTCCCACGGCTCGCCGGTGTAGGTGCAGCCGCACCGCGTGCAGGCGTGGCTCGCGGGGGCCGCCGGATCGAAGCGCAGGGGCGCGCCGTCGGCGTCGCAGAAGTAGTGGTGCGTCCACGCCGACGGCCGGTCGGGTCCTGGTATGACGAGGTCGTCCGTCCAGCGGGTGAAGTCGGAGCCGATCGCGGCGAGCACGTTGGCCGCCCACGGCCTGGTCGCGACCCTGCGGCGGATCCCCTGCCAGTCGGGCGTGTACGCGGCGTCCATCGAACCTCCTCGGCAACGCTAGGGAAAACCGCTTCACCCGGTCAAGGAGGCCGAGCGCGTGGCTGTTGACGGTCCGTGACGGACGTGCCTACGTTCTCAGAGATGTGAACTGCGCCACACTGGCCGGGGCAGAGTGGCCTGACGGTGTGGAGGAGCGAACCAGATGACATCGCGACTCGTCCGATGGTGCGTCGTGTCGATGTCCCTGGCCATGGCGCTGAGCGCGTGTGCCAGAGGCACCGGTGGCGACGCGGCACCCAAGGCGACGGGCACGTACGACCCGCGGGCCACCTTCCAGGGAACGCTCACTGTGATGGGCATCGCGGGCATCGACGAGATCGCGACGACGCGCATCGAGAAGGCCGAGGCCTCGCTCGGTGGCGCGAAAGTCAGGCTGATCGAGGGCGACCTCGACATCCAGCAGTTCCTGTCGTCGGTGGCCTCGGGCTCCCCTCCCGACATCGTCTACGCCAACAGGGACCAGATCGGCACCTTCGCCTCGCGCGGCGCGATCATCCCGCTCACGGCATGCGTCCAGGGCGAGCGGATCGACACCTCGATGTACGACAAGCCCGCCCTCGGCCAGGTGACGTTCGGCGGCGAGCTCTGGGCCGTTCCCGAGTTCAACCAGGTGCAGATCACCATGGCCAACGCCGCGTTGCTGGAGAAGGCCGGCCTGACGGTCGAGGACGTCAACGGCACCGACTGGACGAAGATCACTGCGGCGACGCCGAAGCTGCTCAAGGCGTCGGGGAAGATCGGCTTCGACAGCAAGCTGCCGGAGTTCCTGCCGCTGTGGGCCAAGGCCAACGGCGCGGACCTGCTGTCGGCCGACGGAAGGAAGGCGCAGCTCAACAGCCCCCAGGTGGTCGAGGCGCTGGAGTTCGCCGTCGGCGTCTACGACGCGCAGGGCGGCTTCGCGAAGGTGAAGGCGATCAGGGACTCGGCCGACTTCTTCGGCAAGGGCAACCAGTTCGCCAAGGGCGAGCTCGGCGCGATGCCGATGGAGCAGTGGTACGTCAACGTGCTCAACAACGTCTCGCCGAAGACGCCGATGGCCTTCGACACCTTCCATGACAAGCGGGGCAACGCCATCGCCTACTCCTCGGGCTCGGCATGGGCCATCCCGAAGGGCTCGAAGAATCCCCAGGCCGCCTGCAGGTTCGCCCAGACCATGACGCTGGTCGAGACCTGGAAGGCGGCGGCCCAGGCGCGACTGGCCAAGCGGAAGGCGGAGGGCAAGCCGTTCACCGGGGTCCTGACCGGCAACACCAGAGCCGACGAGGAGATCAGGAAGATGGTGACCTCAGGCGGCCGGCCGTGGGACGACGGCGTGAAGGCCGTCTACGAGGCGAGCGCGCACACCTTCACCCTTCCGGCCAACCCGGCCGACACCGAGTTCAAGAAGGCGTGGCAGGACGCCGTCAACCGGGTGCTCAACGGCCAGCAGGAGCCGAAGGCCGCGCTCGACCAGGCCCAGCAGGAGGCTCAGGCCGCCCTCGACAAAGCGTGGGGATGATGCGCGTCCGCGCCGCTGAGACCAGGGCCGCGCTGCTGTTCATCAGCCCCTGGATCATCGGGTTCCTCGTCTTCACCGCCTGGCCTGTCATCAACAGCGCCTACCTGTCGCTGACCGACTACGACGTCATCAACGACCCGAACTTCATCGGCTTCGACAACTATGTGACGCTGTTCCAGGACCCCAAGGTGGGGCTGGCCCTCAGGAACACCTTCGTGTTCACGGTGATGTCGGTGCCGGTCCAGCTGGTCGTCTCGCTCGGCCTGGCGCTGCTGCTCAACAGCGCGGCCAGGGCCACGGGCTTCTTCAGGACCGTCTTCTTCCTGCCGAAGATGACGCCGCCCGTGGCGATCGGCATCCTCCTGCTGCTGCTCTTCAACGGGCAGAGCGGGCTGATCAACAGCGCGCTCGGCCTGTTCGGGATCGAGGGGCCCTCGTGGACCACCGACCCCGCCTGGATCAAGCCGGGGCTGGTGCTGATGAGCCTGTGGACCGTGGGCGCCTCGGTCATCATCATCCTGGCGGCGCTGCGGGCCGTCCCCCAGCAGCTGTACGACTCGGCGCTGGTCGACGGGGCCGGATGGTGGCGCAGGACGCTGCGGATCACCGTGCCGATGATCAGCCCGACGTTGTTCTTCCTGTTCGTCGTCGACAGCATCAACGCCCTGCAGTCGTTCACCGAGGCGTACACCGCCTTCTTCGGATCGGGCAACACGACCTACAGCAACGACGCGGCGCTGTTCTACGTGATCTATCTGTTCCAGCAGGCCTTCGAGTTCCTGCACATGGGCTACGCCTCGGCGCTGGCCTGGGTGCTGTTCGTCGTGATCATGATGATCACCGCCGTCCAGATCCTGCTCACGCGGCGGTATGTCTACTACGAGGGGGATCGGCCGTGAAGAGGATCCTCGTCTGGGCCGCGCTCGGCGTGATCTCGGTGCTGTTCGCCTATCCGTTCGTCTGGCTGCTGAGTGCCTCCTTCAAGCCGCGCGGCGAGGTGTTCGACCACCGGCTGATCCCCGAGACCTTCACCTTCGACAACTACATCAAGGTGTGGCAGGAGGCGCCGATGGCGCTGTGGCTGCTCAACACCGCCTTCGTCACCGTCATGGCGGCGATCGCCGTGACGGTCACCAGCGCCATGGTGGCGTGGGGCTTCGCCTACTTCCGCTTCCCCGGCAGGGGGCCGCTGTTCGGGCTGGTCCTGGCGACGATGATGCTGCCGGGGGCCGTCACCATGATCCCGACCTACCTCATCTGGAACTCCCTCGGCATGGTCGGCACGCTGACGCCGCTGTGGGCGCAGAACCTGTTCGGCAGCGCCTTCTACATCTTCCTGCTGCGGCAGTTCTTCCTCGGCCTGCCGCGCGAGCCGTTCGAGGCGGCCAGGGTCGACGGGGCGGACAACTGGCAGATCTTCACCAGGATCGCGCTGCCGCTGTGCAGACCGGCGATCGTGGTGACCTGGCTGTTCGAGTTCCAGGCCGCGTGGACCGACCTCATGCGGCCGCTGATCTACCTGCGCGACTCCACCACCTTCACGGTGCCGCGTGGGCTCAAGGCCCTGCTCGACCAGTACGGCTTCGGCGGCGAGTGGCACTGGGAGATCGTCATGACTGCCAGCGTCATCACCACCGTGCCGATGATCGTGCTCTTCTTCGTCGGCCAGCGCCACTTCGTCAGGGGCATCGCGACCACGGGAAGCAAGGGCTGAGCGCCTCTCCCCAGGCGCCAGCCCCGCGGCGCCTCCCGCGGCGCCTCCCGCGGCGCCTCTCGCGGTCAGGCGATGACGGCCTGGTCCACGGTCCACTTCACGGCCTGCTCGCTGAGCGTCAGGCCGAGCCCCGGCCTGGAGGGCACCGCCATCCGGCCTGCCACGATCTCGATGCGCTCGTCGAACAGCGGCTCGAGCCACTCGAAGTGCTCCACCCACGGCTCCTGGTCGTAGGCGGCGGCGAGGTGGAGGTGGATCTCCATGGCGAAGTGCGGAGCGAGCTGGAGGCGGTGGTGCTCGGCCAGTGCGGTCAGGCGCAGGAACGGGGTGATGCCGCCGATGCGCGGGGCGTCGGGCTGCAGGATGTCGGCGGCGCCCGCGCGGATGAGCGCGGCGTGCTCGGCCACGCTGGTGAGCATCTCGCCGGTGGCCACGGGGGTGTCGAGGCAGGAGACCAGCGCGGCGTGCCCCTCGTGGTCGTAGGCGTCGAGCGGCTCCTCGATCCAGGTCAGGCCGTACTCCTCCATGGCCCTTCCCATCCGCCGCGCCGTGGGCCTGTCCCACTGCTGGTTGGCGTCGACCATCAGCGGCACGGCGTCGCCCAGGTGCGCCCTGACCGCCTCGACCCTGGCGAGGTCGGCGCGCGTGTCGGGCTGCCCCACCTTGATCTTGATGCCGCCGATCCCGCGCTCCAGCGCCGCCGAGGCGTTCTCCAGCACCTGCTCGATCGGGGCGTGCAGGAAACCGCCCGAGGTGTTGTAGCAGCGCACCGAGTCGCGGTGCGCGCCCAGGAGCTTGGCCAGCGGCAACCCGGCCCTCCTGGCCTTCAGGTCCCACAGCGCGATGTCCATGGCGGCGATCGCCTGGATCGAGAGCCCGCTGCGGCCCACCGACGCGCCCGACCAGACGAGCTTCTCCCACAGGCGGGGGATGTCGCTCGGGTCCTCGCCGAGCAGGTCAGGGGCGATCTCCACGGCGTGCGCGAACTGGCCAGGGCCGCCCGCGCGCTTGGAGTAGCCGAAACCCAGGCCCTCGTGGCCCTGCGCGGTGGCGATCTCGGCGAACAGCATGGCGACCTCGGTCATCGGCCGCTGCCTGCCGGTGAGCACCTTGGCGTCGCTGATGGGCACGTCGAGGGGGAGGCGAACGGACGAGAGACGCACCGAGGTGATGCGGTCGTTCATGGCGGGGGCTCCAACTCGTGGTGACGCGGCCGGGGGAGATCCCCGGCCGCGGAACCCCTAGTCTTGCGCCCTGCCCTCGGCCGCGTGCAGGCGGCGCCGGTGGTCGGCGAAGACCTCGTCGTTGGAGGAGACAGAGGCGCCCGGCACGGTCGGCGAGACGAACGTGGGGATCACCACGCCGCGCCCCGCCAGCACCCCCGCCGTCCTGGTGACGATCTCGTGGCTGACCACGCAGGCCACGACCGTCGAGGCGCCGCCCACCGGGCGGTCCCAGCCGTCCACCTCGACGATCGCGTCCTGCACGGGCACGCCGGTGTCCACCGTGACGTCGCAGACCTCGGCGATGCGCTTGCCGCTGGAGTGCTCGGCGGGGCGTTCCAGGTTGGCCACCGAGGTGACGGCGACGGTGAACAGGCCGTGCTTGGCGCCGTACATGGCCGCCTCGACGGGGGCGGCGTTGCGCCCGCCGTGCGAGTAGACGATCAGCACGTCACCGGCGTTGAGCGGCTCGTGGTCGAGGTACTGCGGCACGTAGCCCTCGGTCCGCTCCAGCCACAGCAGCTCGCGCACGCCGCCGGGGCCGAGCACGTTGTGCCACATCAGCCGGGGGTCGGTCAGCGGGTGCAGCCCGGCGAAGCTGCCGTAGCGGGGAAAGGCGTCCATGGTGGGGATCACCGAGTGGCCGCTGCCGTACAGGTGGATCAGGCCGCCGTTCTGCACGGCGTCGGCGCAGCGCTCGGCGACGGTGTCGAGCACCTCGCCCTGGGTGGAGTCGAGGCGGTCCAGCAGGTCGATCATCAGGCGGGTGTAGGTCACGGGGATTCCTCTCATCGGAGGGCGAGGCGGATCTGGTAGCGGTCGCCGCGCATCACGCTGCGGACGTATTCGAAGGGGCCGTGCGCGTCGAAGGTGAGGCGCTCGACGTAGAAGGCGTGCGCGCCGGGCGCGACGCCGAGGGTGGGGGCGTCCTCGTCGAGCACGCCCCCGACGGTGAAGGTCTCGATGGCCTCGCGCGGCACGAGGCCGTAGGTCTCGCGCAGCGTCTGGTAGAGCGAGCGGTCGGTGAAGTCGAGCCGGTCGAGCCCGGGGAAGCGCTCGAGCGGCAGCAGCGCCGTCTGCACGCCGACGGGTCTGGCGGTGTCGGTCCTGAGCCTGCGCAGCCTCAGCAGCAGGTCGCCTGGGCCGAGGCCCATCTCCTTGGGAAGGTCGCAGTCGGCGGCGGGCAGCACGCTCTGCTCCAGCACCCTGGCGCCCGACGGATGTCCGAGCCCCGCCAGTTCGGCGGTGAAGGAGGTGACGCCGCGCGCTCCCGCGGTCAGGCTGGTGTCGCGGACGAACGTCCCCCTGCCCTGCTCGCGCACCAGCACCCCGCGGTCGACCAGCCTGGCCAGCGCCTGGCGGATGGTCACCCTGCTCACGCCGTACGCCTTGCCCAGCTCGTCCTCCGTGGGCAGCTGGGCGCCGGGCAGCCACTCCTCCGCGTCGATGCGATGCCGCAGAGACCGCTCCACCTGCAGGTAGAGCGGCACGCCCGACGTGGGGTCGAGCCCTCTCATGTTCACCAGTCCTCCCCGATCTCAGCCGCGAGCAGGGCGCCCACGACTCCCGCGCCCGACCCGAGCGCCGCCGCCACCACCGGCACCCGCCGCCCGTCGGGGGAGGCGAACCGCTCGATGTGGACGGCCAGCATGGGTCCGAGCACGTCCATCGCGTCGGCCATGCCGCCGCCCACCAGGACGATCTCCGGGTCGAGCGTGCTGGCCAGCGCGGCGATGCCGCGTGCCAGCCGTACGGCATAGGCCTCGAGTTCGGGGGGCACGCGGCCCTCGCGGGCGGCGGCGACCAGCTCGGGGCCCCGCCCGCCGAGCGCGGAGCCGGAGGCGGCCCGCTCGAACCCGCCGTGCGCGGGGTACCCGGCGGCGAGGGGAGCGGGTTCGGGCTCGCCCTGCAGCCAGCCCCACGAGCCCGCGCTGCCGTGCGCGCCCCGCCAGATCCTGCCGTCGACGAGCAGCGCGCCGCCGATGCCGGTGCCGACCGCGACCAGGACGGCCGAGCGCCTGCCGCTGGCCGCGCCCTCCACCGACTCGGCCAGCAGGGTGAGGTGGCCGTCGAGGCCGAGTCGCACAGGGGCGCCGAGCCGTGCCTCCAGGTCGCGGGCGAGCGGCCGGCCCTCCAGCCACGGCAGCGCCGGCACGAACACCGGCGTTCCCTCCGCCGACGTGCCGGGCAGCCCGATGCCCACCGCGTCCGCGCCAGGGCCGGTGAGCTCGGCGAGCAGGTCGAGCAGCGCCTCGTAGGAGCGGGGGACCTCGTGCCTGGCGACCGGGCCGCGCACGCCGTCGCTCCCGGCCAGCACCCGCAGCAGGGTGCCGCCCACGTCGAAGCCGACGTGTCTCATCCCTTCACCCCCGTCCTGGACAGCGAGGCCACGAAGACGCGCTGGGCCAGCAGGAACACCACGATCGTGGGCAGCGAGGCGATCAGCGCGCCCGCCATGACCACGTTCTGGTACTGCACCGAGGTGCTGTAGCTCAGCAGCTGGCTCAGGGCCAGCACGACGGGGAACTTCGCGTCGTCCTGCAGGATCGACAGCGGCCAGATGAAGTTGTTCCAGTAGAAGACGAAGGAGAAGATCGCCAGGCTCACCACGGCCGGCCGCAGCAGCGGCGTGACCACCCGCCACACGATGCGCAGCTCACCCGCGCCGTCGATGCGCGCGGCGTCCAGCAGCTCGTCGGGCACGTCGGAGACGAACTGCCGCATGAGGAAGATGCCGAACGCGTTGGCCAGCCACGGCAGCAGCACGCCCAGATAGGTGTCGGCCAGGTCCATCGACGAGACGAGCCAGTAGAGCGGCACGAGCGTCACGACCGGCGGCAGGAACATGGTCGCGACCACGCCCCAGAACAGCACCTCGCGCCCTCTGAAGTGGTGCTTGGCGAAGACGTACCCTGCCAGCACGCTGGTGACCAGCACCGAGAGCGTCGCGACGCCCGCCAGCAGCAGGCTGTTGAGGAAGGCCGTGCCGAACGGCACCGCCTCGAACACCTCGGTGAACGCGCCGAACGACGGCTCGCCAGGCCACCAGGTCGGCGGGATGGACTGCAGCTCCTCGGGCCCCTTGAGGCTGGAGATCACCATCCAGTACAGCGGGAACAGCGCGGGCAGCATGACCAGCGCGATCGCCGCCGCGGCGAGCGCACGCCTCATGACCGCCTCCTGACCGCGGCGAGGAACACGCCGCCGAGAGCCACCAGGAGCACCAGCAGCGTGAACGCCATCGCGCTGGCCTGCCCCGCCATGCCGTGCTGGAAGGCGGCGCGCTGGACCGCGAACGACAGCACGGCCGTGCTCTCCGCTGGCCCTCCCTGGGTGAGGATGTAGACGGGGTCGAACACCTGGATCGCGTTGATGATCGCGACCAGGCCGATGAAGACGGTGGTACGGCGCAGCAGCGGCAGCGTGACGTGCCTGGTCTGCCGCCAGAACCCCGCGCCGTCGATGCGGGCCGCCTCGTAGAGGTCGGAGGGGATCTGGGTGAGCCCCGCGATCACCAGCACCGTGTAGTAGCCGGTCATCTGCCAGACATGGAAGACCACCAGCGAGACCAGCGCGGTGTCGGGAGCGCTGAGCCAGGTGGGCTCCCACGCGGCGAACAGCTGCGACAGCGGGCCGTAGTCGGGCGCGTAGAGCGCGCCCCAGACGATCGAGATGGCCACCGTCGGCACCACGTACGCCGAGAACAGCACCGCCCTTGCCACGGCCTTGCCCATGACCCTCGGGAAGTAGAGCAGCATCCCCAGCGCCACCGAGAGCGGCAGCGTCACGGCCACGACGAGCGCCACGTACGCGGCGGTGTTGACCAGCGCGGTGAAGAAGCCCTCGTCGCCGAGCAGGTCGGTGTAGTTGGCGAGCCCGCGCCACGACATCTCGCCCAGCGGGGTGTACATCGACCACTCGTGCAGGCTGATCCAGAACGTCAGCCCGATCGGCACCACCGTGAAGAGGCCGATGACCAGCATGGCGGGTGACAGGAACGCCACGGCCGCCATGCTCCTGGCGTGCCGCGTCACGTGCCTGCCTTGGTCAGGATGTCGGCGACCTCCCGCTGCGCCGCGCCCATGGCCGCCTCGGGCGTCTCCTTGCCGAAGACGACGTTCTCGACGTGCTTCTGCACGGCCTGGCTCATCGCCTCGCCGCCCAGCACCGAGGGGAAGGGCACGGCGTTGGCCAGCTCGGCCACGTACACCGACAGGAACGGGTCCGACAGCTCGGCCTGGTGCGCCTTCAGATCACTGATGCTGCTCGGCAGGATGCCCATGGAGGTGAGGATGTCGCCCATGGCCGAGGAGCCGTTCCTGCCGCTGTCCTTGCCGTTGAGGAAGGTCAGGAACTTCCACGCGGCCTGCTGCCTGGCCTGGTCGGCCTTGCCGTTCACCACGGTGAGCCAGGAGTAGGAGACCGAGGCGCTGGTGGCGCCGTCGGGGCCGACGGGGATGGGCGCGACGCCGACATCCTGGTAGCGCTCGCCCATCGCCTCCTTCAGCGCGCCCTGCCACCAGTTGGCCATGATGATCATGCCGGTCCTGCCGTTGACGAAGTTGTCGAGGTAGGGGCCCGTGGTGTTGGCGTTGGCGTTGCTCATCTTGGCCTGGGTGGCGCCCGACTTCACCAGCCTGGAGTAGAGCTGGGCGGCGGCGAGGGTCTTGGGGTCGTCGAGCTTGGGGATGGCGCCGTCGAGGAGCCTGCCGCCGTTGGAGTTGACCAGCGACAGCCACGGGTGCACCACGCCCGCGGGCCAGCTGGTGATGACGCCGAAGCCCTGCCTGCCGTCCTTGGTCAGCTTCGCGGCCGCCGCCTCGAGCTCGGCCCACGTCCTGGGCGGCGCGGCGATGCCCGCCTCCTTGAACAGCTTCTTGTTGTAGTTGAGGGCGTAGAGGTCCACCTCGTTGGGGTAGCCGCGCGGGCCGCCCTGCTTGGTGACGCCTTCGACCAGGTTCTCGGGCCAGTTCGCCGCGAGGTCCGCTTCGGCGTCGGCGGGCATGTTACCCGCCAGGCCGTCGCGGACGAGCTCGGGCAGCCACAGGTCGTAGACGCTGGCGATCGTGGGGCCGTTCGGGCTGGAGCCCTGGGTGCGCAGCGTGGACAGCAGGTTGCCGAACGGGACGGCCCTGATGTCGACGGTGACGCCCGGGTTGCGCTTCTGGAACGCCTGGGCGGCCGCTTCCAGGGCTTTGACCTGGTCAGGGCCCCAGTGCGTGAGGAAAGAGATCTTCGTGGCCGCAGGGGTGCCGTCGTCGCCACCGCCGCCGCACCCTGCCGCCACCATCGCCAAGGCCGCGCTCACCGCGACCGTCCGCATCGTCGAGGTCTTCATGGGGGGTCTCCTGATTCATCAGGTCGTTAGGTTGTTATAACGAATTTCCCGCCCGGTGGGAAGACCTCGCCGGGGTGAACTCGAGGCCGAGATCCGGGGTCTCGGCGAGCACGTAGTCGTGGAAGGCCTGGGCCAGCGGGGTGAGCTGGGCAGGCCTGACGACGCCGATCGTGCGGAACAGCGGGGGAGACAGCGGGATCTCGACGGCGCCGGGCAGCGGCGCGGCGCCGTACCTCGGCAGCAGCGCCACCCCGAGCCCGGCGGTGACCAGGCCGCGCACCGTGTCGGACTCCTGTCCCTCGAAGGCGATCCTGGGCTGGAAGCCGGCCGCCGCGCACAGGTCGTCGGTGATCTGGCGCACGCCGTAGCCCTGTTCCAGGGTGACGAAGTCCTCGTCGGCCAGCTCGGCGGCGCGCACCCTCCTGCGCCTGGACAGCCGGTGCGAGGCGGGCACGGTCAGCACGAGCTCCTGGGCGGCGAGCGGGGTGCCGGTCAGGTCCTGGTCGTCCGAGGGGAGGGGCGCGACGAAGGCCAGGTCGATCTCGCCCTCGCGCAGGCGTCGCAGCATCACCTGCCGCGAGCCCTGGACCAGGCTGAAGCGCACGAGCGGATGGCGCTCGCGGAACCCCGAGACCATCGAGGGCACGAGCGAGCGGCCCAGCAGGTGCAGGAAGCCGAGGACGATCCGCCCGCTGCCCGGGTCGATCTCCTCGCGCACCTCGCGGACTCCTGTCGCCATGACGGCCAGCGCGCGGGCGGCCGAGTCGGCCAGCGTGCGGCCCGCCCTGGTCAGCCTGATGCCGCGGCCGTACGGGACGACCAGCGGCGTGCCGACCGCCTCGGACAGCGCGGCGAGCCGCCTGCTGACCGTGGGCTGCGGAACGCCGAGCAACTCGGCGGCCCTCGTGACGTGTTCGGTCTCCCTGATCGCGGCCAGCAACTCGAGGTTCGGCGCCAATTCATGCATCACGGTATGAATTTTGGCATATGACAGTATTAGACGTATTTATTAGCTTTGCTTAGTTTCTTGGGTGTGGTTATCGCACCTCGGGTGACCGTCGGCGTCGCCGCCGCCGGCATCTCGTCCTTCGCCCTCCTGTACGCCCCGCAGTCCGTGCTCCCCCAGCTCGCCGCCGACTTCCACCTCGACCCAGGAGGAGCCTCCCTCGCCATCGGCGTGGCCACGGGCGCGTTGGCCGTCGCCGTCCTGCCGGTGGCCGCGCTGTCGGAGATCGTCGGCAGGCGGCGGATCATCCTCGTCTCCGTGATCGCCTCGGTGGTGCTCGGCCTGCTGCTGCCGCTCGCGCCGACCTTCGAGAGCCTGCTGGTGCTCAGAGCCCTGCAGGGGGTGGCCATCGCCGGCTTTCCCGGCGTCGCCGCGGCGTACCTGATGGAACTGCTCGGCGGCGCGGGCGTGGCCGCCGCGGTGGGCGCGATGATCGCGGGAAACTCGGTCGGCGGCATGGCGGGCAGGCTGGCGACGGGCCTGGTCGCCGAACCGCTCGGCTGGCACGGCGCGCTGGCCTGCGTCGCGGGGCTCTCCGCGGTGTGCGCGGTGGTCACCGTCCTGACGCTGCCCGCCTCACCTCCGCGTCAGGGAGCCACGCGGGGCGGCGGCCTGCGGGCGGCCTTCAACCTGCGGGCCGCCTTCAGCCGCCCCGTGCTCCTCGCCCAGTACGGCGTGGCGGCGGCAGGCGTGGGCTCCTTCGTCGCCGTCTACAACGCCGCGGGGTTCAGGCTCATCCACGAGCTCGGCATCGCGCCCGCCATCGCCTCGCTGGTCTTCCTCGCCTACGCGACGGGCACGCTCTCCTCGGGCACCGCCGGCAGGCTCGTCGGCAGGTACGGCAAGCGCGCCGTCCTGGTCGCCTCGCTCCTGATCACCGTCGTGGGCACGCTGCTGACGATCCCCGACAACCTGGCCATGGTGGTGGCCGGGCTGATCGTGCTGACCGGCGGCTTCTTCGCCGCGCACGCCGTGGCCAACGGGTGGGCCGCGGCCGAGGCGCCGCAGGGCGCCCGCGGCCAGGTCTCGGGCCTCTACACGCTCTTCTTCTACGTCGGCAGCAGCGTCGGCGGCACCGTGGGCGGCATCGTGTACGGCACGGCGGGGTGGAGCTGGCTCGTCGCCTTCACCGCCGCCTGGCTCCTGGCGGCGATGGCTGGCGTGCTGGCGGAGGGCCGTGGGCCGCGCAGGCGCGGGGCCGGGCAGGCGCGGCCCACCTCTCCCGCGCTCACCCTCTGAGGCCGCCGCCCCGCTCGTCGACGAGCTTGGTCAGACGGGCGAAGACCCTGTCGTCGCCGAGGCCGTCGTGCTCGTACTCGTTGGTCACCCACACCTCGGCGTTGCCGATCCGCGCCGCCGTCTCCAGCTGCAGGCCCGAGTCCACGTACATGTCGTCGAAGTAGACCGTGGCGGCCACCGGCACCTCGTTGGCCGCCAGCCGGTCCAGGTCGTAGAGCGCGGGCCACTCCTCGCGCGCCGCCATCGCCTCGACCGCGCCGCGGAAGGGCCGCAGCTCGCGGATCTCCTCGAACATCCAGGGATAGATCATCTCCCCGGTGAACAGCAGCGGCCTGGCCGTCTCGGCGAACGCCGGGTGCGCGGCCCGCTCCCGCTCGGCCGCCCAGGCGGTGGGGCCCTGGCCAGAGCCGTAGATGCTCTCGTGCATCACGGCGTAGAGCGGGTTGTCGCCGAAGGAGGTCCTGGCCAGCACCTGGTGCAGGAAGCCCGTGGTCAGGCCCTCCTCGATCAGCCAGTGCATGCGCTCGTAGCCGGGCTTCATGCCGAAGTCGAGGCCGAGGAACTGCAGCCGCCGCACGGTCAGCGTGTCGCCGTCGGGCAGCAGCACGTCGCCCTCGGCCAGGCGGTCGGCCAGCGCCGCCACGGTCTCCACGTGGTGCGGGTAGCGGCGGTAGAACTCCCTGTTCTTCGCCTCGACCCGCGGATAGGTGCGCCGGTAGACCTCGGTGGCGTCGGCCTCCAGGCCCGCCAGCCCGCCGGTGACGTAGCACGCGCTCAACCCCTCGGGCGCCTGCGACAGGTAGGTCAGGGTGAGGAAGCCGCCGTAGCTCTGCCCCAGCGTCGACCACCGCCCGCCGCCGAAGACGGTCTTCCTCAGGTGCTCGGCGTCGGCCACGATCGAGTCGGCCCTGAAGCACGACAGGTAGGCCGCGCCCTGCTCGGCCGTCTCGAAGCGCGACATGAGCCGGCCGTCCACCCTGGAGCTGCGGCCCGTGCCGCGCTGGTCGAGCAGGATCACCCGGTGCGTCTTCAGCGCATGGCCGACCCAGCCCGAGGGCCCGAGCGGCCTCGGGCCCTTCCCTCCTGGACCGCCCTGGAGGTAGAGCAGGCAGGGCAGGTCGTCGTCCTTACGGGTGGGATCGACCAGCTCCCTGGCGAAGACCTGGATGCTCTCGCCACCGGGCTCGGCCCAGTCGAGCGGAACGTCGGCGACGTGCTCCCGCACGTGCATGCCGGGGATGGTGTACCCGGTCATCGTCGTCGCCAGCGGACTTTGTTACGTAGCTCCATAGAGAGGGCACTTTATCCGTTCGCCCCTGAGGGCGGACTCCAGGGCGGAGGTCACCATGGCGAGGCTGGCGAGGTTGTCGTGACCCTCGCCCTGGGGCGGCCTGCCGGTGCGCAGCGCGCCCACGAACTCCTCCAACGCCCAGGCCAGCCCCTGGAACCTGTCGCGGGCCTGGTGGGGGTCGGGTTCGAGCTCCACTGGGGTCACCCCCTCGGCCCCGATCACCGAGCCGCCGTCCCACACGGCGGTGCCCCGCGCGCCGATCGCCCGCCAGCTGCCCGTCCACGACGTCTGCAGGCCGGGGGCCGACCAGCTGCCGCTGAAGACGTAGCGCAGGCCGCCGGTCATCTCGAAGATCGCCGTGGCCGAGCAGGCGCCGGTGTACCAGCTGGCGGCCGGTCTGAACGACTCGCAGTAGACCGACAGGGGATCGGCCCCCGAGATCGCCCTCGCCGCGTCGAACAGGTGGATGGCCATGTCCTGGATGAGCGGATGCGGCAGATCCTGCAGGAACTTGACGCTCTTGTACGGGATGTAGAACTCCGAGGTCAGGATCGCCAGCTGCCCCAGCTCGGCCACCGTGCGCCGGTAGGCGACCAGGCCGGGCAGGTAGCGGCGGTTCTGGCTGACCATGAACAGGCGGCGCGCCCTGTCGGCGGCGGCGACCATGTCCGCGCCCTCCTCGAAGGTGACCGCCATCGGCTTCTCGCTGAGCACCGACACCCCCCGCTCCAGCGCGGCCAGTGTGACCTCGTGGTGGGCGGCCGGCACCGTGCCGTTGACGAGGAAGTCGGGCCGCACCGCCTCGACCATCTCGGCCACGGATCCGAACGCGGGCACGCCGCGCCCGGCCGGCACCTTCGAGGGGTCGATGTCGGCCCAGCCGACCAGCGAGACATCGGGATGGAGCAGCAGCTCGGTGGCCCACTGCCGGCCGATGAAACCCGCGCCGGCGATGACGGCGCGCAGGGGACGGTCCTCGGTGACGGTGTCGAAGGTCATGGGCTCCCTTACCAGGTGATGGGGGTGTGGGCGTTGCTCAGCGGCACGCCTGGACCGCCGGCGGGGGCGGCCCACAGGACGGCGTTGGCCAGCACCCGCCGCACGCCCTCGTGGTAGTAGACGGGATAGTCCTGGTCGCCGGGGCTGAAGTAGAACACCCTGCCTCTGCCCCTGCGGAAGCAGCAGCCGCTGCGGAAGACGTCGCCCCCGCCGAAGGAGCTGACGAACACCAGCTCGTCGGGGGCCGGGATGCCGAACGGCTCGCCGTAGGTCTCCTGCTCCTCGATGACCAGCGGGTTCGGCACTCCCGCCGCGATCGGATGGCTCGGCTCGATCGTCCAGACCAGCTCGCGCTCGCCCCCGTCACGCCAGTTGAGCGTGCACGTGGTGCCCATGAGCACGCGGAAGATCTTGGAGAAGTGGGCCGAGTGCAGGACGAGCAGGCCCATCCCCCCGAGCACCCGCTCGTGCACGCGGGCCACGACCTCGTCGCTCACCTCCTCGTGCGCCGCGTGGCCCCACCAGGTCAGCACGTCGGTCTCGGCCAGCACCTTCTCGGTCAGCCCGTGCTCCGGCTCCTGCAACGTCGCCGTACGCACCCTGACCCGTTCACCCAGATCGTCGCCGAGGCCCCGCGCGATCTGGCCGTGCATCCCCTCGGGATAGCGCCGCCGTACCTCCTCCTCCCGCTCCTCGTGCACGTTCTCGCCCCAGACGGTGACATTGATGGCCACTCCGGTCTCTCCCTTCGGTCATGCCGATCTCTACCCACATCGCCGGGTCTTGCCTGACCCGTCGTTTCGGCTTTCACTGATCGGCATACGGCTGATCAAGGAGGAAGGCCGATGCGTGGCTTACGAGCTTCCGCAGTTGTCCTCTCGTTAACCATCACCACGTTCCTCGCCGCCTCACCCTCGGCGCCCGCGGCGGCAGGGGCGCCGCCGGAACCCGAGGTGACCTCGCTGGTCACGATCTCGGTCCCGGACACCGCGGCCCTGGAGAAGGTCGTGGCCACCGGCGCCGACCTGACCGAGCGCGTACGGCCGCAGCCGGACGGGAGCATCCAGGTCGACGCCGTCCTGTCGGAAGGCCAGCTGTCCGCGCTCGCCCCCCTCGGCGTGGAGAAGGCAGGCGCCCCCGCCGCCCAGGAGACCCCGAAGACCCCGAAGGCGGCGGCCGCCGCCGACCAGATCGTCATCGAAAGGGCGGTCTGGTTCAGGACCCGCGACGGCTACTTCCTCTCGGTCGAGGCCACCAGCAGCGCCGGTCCGACCGCCACGCTCAGCGCCGCATGGCGGGGCAGGGGCGGCGCCTCGGGCACGGTGCCGATGGTGCCCTACACCGATGCGGGCGCCTACCTCGGACACCAGCTCAGCACCCCCGCGCCGGTCGCCGACAGACCCGCGTGGGTCACCGTGACCTCGGCAGGAGGCGGTAAGGCCCAGGCCAGGGTCAGGGAGTGGCCCGACGGCGAAAGGCCCGACAGGGCGATCCCCGGCTACCGCAAGGACTTCATCACCCAGTACATGCCGCCCGGCCAGCTCAACGAGCGGGTCAAGGCGCTGCACAGGCAGTTCCCCCAGCTGACCGACGTCATCGCGCTGCCGTACCTGACCAACGGCTACCGGCGGCACGCGCAGGCGCAGTTCGGCGCGGTCGTCGTCACCTCGCTCGCCTACGGCTCCGAGGGCGGCAACGACCTGGCGATGGAGCTCGTCGATCCCGGCGCGCAGGGCAGGCCGCTCCAGGTGACGGTGAACGGCAAGCTGATCACCGTCAGCCTGGCCACCGACGCCTCCGGCGCGATCACCAGCACGGCGGCCCAGGTGATCGCCGCCGTCAACGCGGGGGCGGGGTCGCTGGTGAAGGCCACGCCGTACCGCACGGACAGCGGGCAGGGCGTCGTGACGCCCGCGCCCCTCACCCAGCTCAGCGACTTCCTCAAGGCGCCCGCCGACGTCTCGCGCGAGCCCGCGCGGGTGCTGGCGCTGCGCATCGGCGCGCACCGCGACGGCTCGCGCACCGGCGTGCTGGCCTACGCCCAGGAGCACGCCCGCGAGTGGGTGACCCCCCTGGTCACCATCGAGACGGCCGAACGGCTGCTGCGCAACTACGCGCGCGACCCCGCCACCCGCAGGCTGCTGCAGCGCACGGACATCTTCATCGTGCCGACCGTCAACCCCGACGGGGCGAACTACAGCTTCTACGACTACAACTTCCAGCGGAAGAACATGACCAACCACTGCCCTGCCGCCCAGGCCGACCCGGCGGCGCGCAACTCATGGGGAGTGGACGTCAACAGGAACTACGCCGCCGGCTCCCTGTTCGACGGCTACGTCGGCGCCTCTGCCAACTGTCTGAGCGGCACGTACGCGGGGCCGGGCGAGCACTCGGAGCCGGAGAGCAGAAACGTGATCTGGCTGGCTCAGACCTACCGCAACATCAAGTTCGCGATGAACGTGCACAGCTACGGCGGGTACTTCATGTGGCCGCCCGGGGCCTACCAGGCCGCAGGACGTGTCACCCTGCCGCGCCCGACCAAGGCGCAGGAGGCCTACTTCCTGCGCTCGGCCCGCACGATCGAGGAGGCCATCGCCGCCGAACGCGGCACCGTCACCTGGCCGCAGCAGACGGGCCCCGTGACGGACGTGCTGTACTCGGCCGCGGGCAACTCCGCCGACGAGCTCTGGTACGACTTCGGGATCTTCGGCTGGGACTTCGAGGTGGGCAACGACATCTGGAACCCCGCCACCCTCACGTGGGAGGGGGTCGGCTTCCAGCCGCCCTTCGAGGAGGGACACAAGGAGGCGCTGGAGTACGCCTCGGGACTGATCGCCCTGATCGGCCTCGCCGCCGACTACCGAGCCCCCTGACGACACGGACCCACCGGTGTGGGGGAGCCCGGATTCCCCACACCGCCCTTGCCGTCGCGCGGCGGCGAGGCGCGGGAGGATGGTCGTGCGGTGCGGAGGCTCGCGCTCACCAGCGAGGCCGGCGAGCGCTGAACGGACATTTCGCCGAACTGCGCCGCATCGCCGCACTGTCGGACGCCACCAGCGCGTGAGCGGGCGCGCCATCTCGGCCATGCCGAAGCTCCGCGCCGTTGCTCGAGATGCCGGACGCACACCTCCGTCCGCATTACGCTGCGGTAGGTGGCGTTATGGGGCGGAGGAGCTGAGTGATCGAGAACGGGGTGACGAGCCTCACGGCTACGTCTGGGACGGCCGCGTCCGGTGAGGCGGTCGGCAGGGTTCTTGGCACGCAGGCGGCCTCGCCCCTCTCCTTCTGGGTCGGGCTCGAACCCGGCAGCGTGCTCCAGCTCGACGACGTCGTCGTGACCAGGCGAGAGGTGCCCGGCTACGGGCAGGTGCTGGTCGCGGGCGTGGTGACGACCGTGGAGGCCAGGCACGAGGGCGCCACCTACGACTCCGACGTCTTCCTCATCGCCGACGGCGCGCTGCCCGCCGCCGTGGTCGAGGTGGCCGAGGTCAAGGTGACCAGGGTCGAGCCCGAGGTCTTCGTGCCCCCGCTGCCCGGCGCGCCGGTCTACAGGGCGGGGGCGGGCGACAGGGACCAGGCGCTCTACTTCGACGTCATGGACCGGCGCGTTCCCATGGGGACGGGCCGCGACGGCCAGCCGCTCTACGTGAACTTCGACTTCCTCGACGGCACCAGGGGCGCGCACGTCTCCATCTCGGGTGTGTCGGGTGTGGCGACGAAGACCTCGTTCGCCACGTTCCTCATCTACTCGATCTTCAACTCGGGTGTGCTGCAGAACGAGGCGGCCAACACCAAGGCGCTGATCTTCTCGGTGAAGGGCGAGGACCTGCTCTTCCTCGACCATCGCAACTCCCGCCTGGACGCCACGGCCGAGGCCACGTACAGGAGGCTCGGCCTGCCCGCCGAGCCGTTCGGCAGCGTGCACGTCTTCGCCCCACCCCGGCCGAACGACCCCAACGCGGTGCCGCACGTCGCGGCCCGCACGCACGGGGTCAGCGCCTTCTACTGGACGCTCGCCGAGTTCTGCGCCGAGGAGCTGCTGCGGTTCGTCTTCGCCGACGCCGACGACGAGCGGGCCGGATACTCCCTGCTGGTCGGTCAGGTGGCGGCGAGGCTCGCGGCGTGGGCAAGGCCGGTGGGCGACACCGGCGCGATCAGGCTGGACACCGGCGGTGAAGGCGGAGAGGGCAAGGTCTGCCGCACGTTCAGCGATCTGGTGGAGCTGCTCAGCGAGCAGCTCATGGACGAGGCGAGCCGCACGACCTGGACCGGCGCCCAGACCCCGCTCGGCACCGTCAACGCCTTCATGCGCCGCCTGCGCAGCGCGGTCAGGCCGCTGTCGCCGATCATCAGGGGCGACGTGGCAGGGGGGCGTCCGCACTCCATCCGCACCTCCGACGCCCAGGTCTCCATCGTCGACCTGCACAACCTGCCCGAGCGCGCCCAGCGGTTCGTGGTCGGCGTGGTCCTGCGCGGCGAGTTCGCCAGGAAGGAGAGCTCGGGCACGGCCCGCCCGTTGCTGTTCGTCGTGCTGGACGAGCTGAACAAGTACGCCCCTCGCGAGGGCGACTCCCCGATCAAGGAGATCCTGCTCGACGTCGCCGAGCGCGGCAGGAGCCTCGGCGTGATCCTCATCGGCGCCCAGCAGACCGCCTCGGAGGTGGAGCGGCGCATCGTCTCCAACAGCGCGGTGCGGGTGGCGGGACGGCTCGACCCCGCCGAGGCCGCCAGGTCGGAGTACGGCTGGCTGCCGCCGACGGTCAGGGAGCGTGCCACGATCGCCAAGCCAGGCACGATGTTCGTCGCCCAGCCCGAGATCCCCGTGCCGCTGGCCGTGGCCTTCCCCTTCCCCGCGTGGGCCACCAGGCCGTCGGAGGCGGTGCCGATCAAGGCGCCGAGCGCCGACCCCTTCGCCGGACTGCCAGGCGTCGAAGACGACATCCCGCCGTTCTGATGGGAGCTCGATGAAGATCCTGCACACCGCCGACTGGCACGTCGGCAAGGTACTCAAGGGCCGCTCCCGCATCGACGAGCACCGCGCGGTGCTGCGGGAGCTCGTCGCCAAGGCCCGCGAGGAGAACGTCGACGCCGTCATCGTCGCAGGAGACGTCTTCGACACCTCCGCCCCCACGCCCGAGGCGCAGTCGCTGGTGATGCCCGCGCTGATGGCGCTGCGCGAGGACGGGCGCGACGTGGTGGTGCTGGCGGGCAACCACGACAACCCGCAGCTGTTCGAGGTCTACCGCCCGGTGCTCGGCGCGCTGGGCATCCACGTGGTTGGCGCCTTCCGCCGTCCCGACCACGGCGGCACGCTCTCCTTCACGGCCAGGACGGGCGAGCCCGTGCGGCTGGCCGTCCTGCCGTTCCTGTCGCACCGGTACGTGGTGCGCGCCGCCGAGGTGCTGACCGGCACCGCCGCCGAGCACAACCGCGACTACGCCGCCAGGATCGGCGAGCTGATCGGCGCCCTGACCGCGGGCTTCGCCGCCGACACCGTCAACGTCGTCACCACGCACGGCACGCTGCCAGGCGGCGCGTTCGGCGGCGGCGAGCGCGAGGCGCAGTCGATCTTCTCCTACTACTTCGAGGCGACCGCCTTTCCCTCCTCCACGCAGTACGCGGCGCTCGGCCACCTGCATCGCAGGCAGCAGATCCCCGGCCCGTGCCCGATCTGGTACAGCGGCTCGCCTGTGGCGGTCGACTTCGGCGAGGAGGCCAACACGCCGGGCGCGCTGCTGGTCGACGTCTCGCCCGGCCGTCCCGCCGTGGTGCGCGAGGTGACCTTCGCGCAGGCCCGCACCCTGCGTACGGTCACCGGCACCCTCGAGCAGCTCGAGGCCATGGACGTCGGCGACGCGTGGCTCAAGGTGGTCGTGGAGGAGAGAGCGCGCCCCGGCCTGGCCGACACCGTGCGCGAGCTGTTGCCGGGCGCGCTCGACGTCTCCCTCGACGAGCGCTTCCGCCCCGTGCGCGCCGCGACCAAGACGTCGAGCGCGACGCGCAGCCCGCGCGAGCTGTTCCGCGACTACCTGAGCAGCAGCGGCCGCCACGACGACCAGGTGGCGGGGCTGTTCGACCGGCTGTACGACGAGGTGACGAGCTGATGCGCCCTCTGCTGCTGCACCTGGAGAACTTCGGCAGCTTCCGCGAGCCGGTCACCATCGACTTCTCCGACATCGACTACTTCGCGCTGATCGGCCCGACGGGCGCGGGCAAGAGCACGGTGATCGACGCGATCTGCTTCGCCCTGTACGGCACGGTGCCGCGCTGGGGCAAGGAGAACGTCATCTCGCACGCCCTCGCCCCCTCGGCCGCCGCGGGCAAGGTCGCGCTGGTCTTCGACAGCGCGGGACGCCGCCATGGTGTGGTCAGGGCGCTCCAGCGCGACGCGAAGGGCACGGTCCGCACCAAGGAGG
Organism: Nonomuraea roseola; assembly: GCF_039535395.1. Taxonomy (NCBI): domain Bacteria; kingdom Bacillati; phylum Actinomycetota; class Actinomycetes; order Streptosporangiales; family Streptosporangiaceae; genus Nonomuraea; species Nonomuraea roseola. Next base: position 1,182,589 of record NZ_BAAAXC010000015.1, on the reverse strand, counting down.
CCAGGCTCGACGAGCTCGACCCCGCGGTGGCCGGCGAGCTGGCCGAGGTGCTGGAGGCGGTGCTGCGGCCCGTCGCCGAGGGCGACGCGGTCACGCCCGAGATCCAGCGGGTGACCGGGCTCGAGTACAAGTTCTTCACGCAGTGCGTGGTGCTGCCGCAGGGGCGTTTCGCCGAGTTCCTGCACGCTGCTCCGCGTGAGCGGCAGGACCTGCTCGTCCAACTGCTCGACGCCGACGTCTACGAGCGCATCCGGCAGCGGGCCGTGCGGGAGGAGGAGGCGGCCAAGCAGGCCGCCTCGTTCGCGCGCGACCAGCTCGGCAAGCTCGCCGGGGCCGACGAGGCGGCCGAGCGGGCGGCCTCCGACCAGGTGGCGACGTTGCGCGCGCTGGCCGAGAGCGTCGACCTCGACCTGCTGCGCGCCCGTGACGAACAGATCCGCAGGGCCCGCGCCGACCGTGAGAGCGTGGCCGCCAGGGTCGAGGCGCTGCTCGCGCTCGTCATGCCCGCCGATGTGCCGACGCTGGCAGAGACCGCCAGGCAGGCCGCCGCCGCGGTCACGGCGCTGGCCGAGGAGGCCGCGGCCCTCGAGGCCGACGAGCACCGCGCCCACGACGAGCTGGCCGCGCTCGGTGATCGGCAGGCCCTCGCCCAGAGCCTGGCCGCCCTGGACGAACGGGAGCGGCTGACCACCGCCGCGTCGGCCGCTCGGCAGGCCGCCGAAAGAGCCGCCGCCGCGCTGCCCGCCCTCGCCGACGCCGCGAGGCGCGCCGCGGGCGCGCTGTCGGCGGCCGAGGTCGAGCGCGACAGGCTCCGTGACGCGCACACCGCCGCCGACCTGGCCGCCAGGCTGACGGTGGGGGAGCCGTGCCCGGCCTGCCTGCGCCCGCTGACCGAGCTGCCGCACCACCCGGAGCTGGCCGACGTCGGCACGGCCGAGCGCGCCATGGCCGTCGCCAGGGGAGAGGCCGAGCACGCCAGGACCACGCTCGGCAAGGCGGAGACCGAGGCCGCCATGCTCGACTCGCAGGCCACGGCGCTGTCGGCCAGGCTCGCCGAGCTGCCGCCGCCCGTCGATCGGGCCGTCCTGGAGGAGCGCATGGCCGCCATGCGCAAGGCCGACGAGGTGGTGTCGGAGGCGCGCAAGGCCGTACGGGCCTGCCGCGCCAGGATGGAGAGGGCGCAGCGGGCGGCCGAGTCCGCCGCGCGCAAGAGCGAGCAGGGCTGGCGCGACCTGGAGCTGGCCCGCGACCGCGCCCTCACCCTCGGCGTACAGCAGGGCGGCGCGCCGCCGCCCGTCGACCGGGAGGACCTGCACAGGGCGTGGACGGCGCTGCTCGAATGGCGCAACCAGGCAGGGCGCGCCGCGCGGGCCGAGCTGAACGAGCGCGACGCCGAGCTGGCGGAGGTCGAGGCAGGCCGTACGAGGGAGCGGACCAGGCTGGTCGCGCAGCTGGCCGAGCACCAGATCGGTGTGGCCGCGCAGGCCACGCCCGAGCAGATCGGCGGCGCCATCGCCACCGCCGTCGCCCGCGCGGAGAGCAGGCTCGAGCGGGTCAGGGAGGATCGCGAGCGCGCCCGCGCGCTGGAGACGCACGCGGTCGACAAGGAGCAGGAGGCAAGGGTCGCGCACGAGCTGACCCTGCTGCTGAGGGCCAACGCCTTCGAGAGGTGGCTGTGCGCCGAGGCGCTCGAACTCCTCGTCGTCACCGCCTCCGACACGCTGCGTGAGCTGTCCGACGGGCAGTACGAGCTGGCGCTCGGCGGCAAGGGCGACATCGAGGTCATCGACCACGGCGAGGCGGGCCTGCGGCGCAGCGCCCGCACGCTGTCGGGGGGGCGAGACCTTCCAGGCCGCCCTCGCGCTGGCCCTCGCGCTGTCGGGAACCGTCGCGCGCAGCCTTGACTCGATCTTCCTCGACGAGGGGTTCGGCACGCTCGACCCCGCCACGCTCGACACCGTCGCCACCACGCTCGAACGCCTCGCCGCGGGGCAGGACCGCATGGTCGGCGTCGTCACACACGTTCCCGCGCTGGCCGACAGGGTGCCGGTGCGCTTCGAGATCGGGCGCGACGCCAGGGGCTCGCACCTGCGGAAGGTGGGCCCATGACGGCGGCCGTCGCCGAGTTCACCGTCGATCCGTGGGATCCGGGCTACGCGGCCGCGCTGGCCGTCGAGGCGCTGGCCGAGCTGGGCCCCACCAGCGCCGAGCTGGTCCTCGACGTCGAGAGGGACGCCGCCGACTGGAAGCCGATCGACCCGCCGCCCGGCACGGAGACGCCCGAGGTGCTGCTGATCGCCGACGGCGTGCGCAGGATCGACGCCCGCGTGTGGGTCCACGATCCCTCCTCGCCGATGCCGACGCCGGGCATCGCGGCCTCGTTCGCCGCGGGCATCGTCGAGTGCGGCCCGGCGGGCGCCTCGCTGGCCGCTGTGGAGGTGGGCAGGGCGCTGTTCAGCGCCTCGGCGCAGACGCCCGAGGTCAAGACCCCGCACGCCACCTACCGGGCCGAAAGGGCGTCGGGCCCCAGCATGGACGAGCTCTCGCTGGCGCTCCAGCGGCAGGTCACGCAGCTCGAGGTGGATCTCGCGGTGCGGCACCGCTCGCGCGCCGACGACCTCCTGCTCGTGGACGGTCCGCTGCGCGGGCGCACCCACCTGCCGCGCACCGTCGGCTACATCAAGACCCACCACGCCGCCTACCTGCCTGGCCCGCAGAGCTCGGTCGTCTCGGCGCTCTCGCCCGGCCAGCGCACCCCCGTCTTCCTGATGGGCACCAGCTGGCGGCGGCACGCCTGGTACGTCCGCCTGCCGGTCGGCTCGGCCGCCCCGTGGGCGGGCATCGCCAGGTGCGAGGCGGGCGCGGAGCTGCCCGCCGACGAGGTGGTACGGCTGGCCGACGCGCTCACGCTGGTGCTGCCCTCGCTGGCGGGGGTCGACTACAAGGATCCGCGGGCGCCGCAGAACCTCGTGCCGATCGGCGGGCTGGAGAAGCTGCTGCGTCACCGCCTCGGCGACCCCCGGCTGCTCTACCGGGCGTTGCGCGGCGCCGCCGGTTCTTGACCGCCCGGTTTTCGCGTGTTTCGGTGGTGACCGACCCCCACCTCCCGGAATGGATGCCATGCCCGAGTTATCCGCCGGGTCGCTGTGATGAGGGCCGTCCTCGGCAGGCGAGACGTCCGTCCTGTCTTCCTGGGCATGGCCGCCAGCCTGCTGGGTGACGCGTCCCTGCTGCTGATCCCTTCGATCCTGGCCAAGAAGCTGACGGGCTCCGACGGCGCGGCCGGGCTCGCGCTGTTCTTCTTCACCGCGCCGATGTGCCTGGCGCCGCTGTTCGGCATGGTGATCGACAGGGTCGACCGGCGTCGCTTCCTGATCGGCTCCTGTGTCGTCTCCGCCGTCGCGCTGCTGCCCCTGGCGCTGGTGAGCGGGCAGGAGACCTTCTGGCTGGTGTACCCGGTGTCCATGGCGATGGGCTGCTCCTACACCGCGATCTTCGGCGCCCTGAGCGGCCTGTTGAAGACCATGCTTCCCTGCGAGCTCCTCGCCCAGGCCAACAACGCCCTGCAGACCGCCAGGCACGGCGCCCGCCTGATCGGGCCGCTGCTGGGCATGGCCATCTACACCGGCGCGGGGCTGTGGGCGGCCGTGGCCTTCGACATGCTCACCTTCGCCGTCGCCGCGGCCGCCTTCGCGCTGCTGCCCACGACGGCTCCCGTCCCCCGTCCTCCGTTCGGCAGGTGGCGCGACGAGGTCACCGCGGGGCTGCGGCACATCAGGGCCGAGCCCGAGATCAGGTCCGCGGCCCGCGCCTTCGTGCTGATGTTCCTGGCCGCGGGGCTGACCGAGTCGCTCATCTTCGCCGTCATCGAGAGCCTGGGGCGCTCGCCCGAGTTCACCGCGGTCACCTCCACCGCCATGGGCCTGGGCGCCATCGCGGGCGGCTTCGTCGTGGCCCGCGCGGTCGACACGCTGGGCGAGCTGCGCATGGTCGGCGCGGGCATCGTCCTGTACGGCCTGGCGATCGCGATGTGGCTGGTGTCGGCCGAGGCGGTGATGGTCGCCTCGATGGCGCTGGCAGGGGCCAGTCTCACGCTCTCGAGCGTCGCGGTCCGCACGCTGCTGCAGCGCCGCAGCCCCGACGAGGTCGTGGGCCGCGTCTCGACCGCCTTCGACGCGCTGGGCGGCGGCGCGCAGCTGCTGTCCGTCGCGGCGGGCGCCGCCATGGTGACGCTGGTCGACCACCGGCTGCTGCTCGTCACGGTCTCCACGGCGGTCATGCTCGCCGGCTTCCAGGCCGTCCGCGCGTCAGGCGGGCGGCAGCCCGTGCTCGAATAGTCCGTCATGGACGATGTGAAGCTGCGGGAACTGGCAGGACGGTTGTCGGCGGTCGACGGAGTGGCGGGGGTGGTGCTCGGCGGCAGCAGGGCCAGAGGGACGCACAGGCCGGACTCCGACATCGACCTCGGGCTCTACTACAGGGGCTCGCTGGACGTGGAGGCGCTGCGCGAGCTCGCGGCCCAGGTGGGCGGCGAAGGAACGCAGGTGACGGCGCCAGGCGGATGGGGGCCGTGGGTGAACGGCGGCGGCTGGCTGACGATCGGCGGACAGCGGGTCGACTGGATCTACCGCGACCTGGACAGGGTGCGCCGCGTCTGGGCGGACTGCGAGCAGGGCCGTTACGAGGTCGCCACGCAGGCGGGCCATCCGCTCGGCTTCTACTCCCACGCCTACGCGGGGGAGGTGGCGCTGTGCAGGGTGCTGGAGGATCCCACGGGCGAGCTCGGTGAACTGCGGGAGGAGACGCAGGCCTACCCCGAGCGGCTGGGGCGGGCGCTCGCCGAGGGGCTGTGGGAGGCGGAGTTCTCCGTCCAGCTGGCCAGGTACGGAGTGAAGGGCGACGACCCCGCGTACACGGCCGGATGCCTGTTCAAGGCCGTGGGGGTGGCCTGCCACGCGCTGCACGGCAGGGCGGGGCGGTGGCTGATCAACGAGAAGGGGATGGTCGCGTCGGCGGGGCGGCTGGAGATCACGCCGCAGGGGTTCGCCGAACGCGTGGGGGCGGTCTTCGCGGCCTGCTCCGACGACGAGCCCGCCCTCTCGGCCCGAGCGGTGGACGAGGCCGCGACTCTCGTCGAGGAGGTCAGGGCATTGACACGATGACCCTATTCCCCACCTTTGTGTAGGTAATATGCTCGGCAAGCGGGGCTGCCTATCGGTTGAACAGCTCGGCGCGGGTGGGCAGGCCCTGCCAGTCGCTCGCGCTCGTGACGGCGGCCGCGCCGAGCAGGGTGCCTCTGGTCAGGCGCTCCTGCGGGGTCAGGCCGTCGAGCACGGCGCTGAGGTAGCCCGCCACGAACGCCTCCTGCGCGCCCGTCGGGTCGACCACCGGTACGGACACGCTCGCCGCGTCGTGGCGCATGCCCGCCGAGCGCACGCTGGCGCCCTTCTCCCCGCGCGTCACGACGACCTCCCTGTCGGGGGTGAGAGCGGGCTTGACCAAATCGAGCTCGTCCTGCCTGACGAAGAGCAGAGCCGCCTTGCGCGCCAGGTCACCGAGCACCTGCTCCGCCTCCGCCAGCGAAGGCCACAGCTCCGGCCGGTAGTCGACCGAAACCGACACAGGGACGCCTGCCGTCAGCGCCGCGCCCACGGCCGACTCGACGGCGTCGCGGGGGTCGCGGCCGAGCGCGGGCGTCACGCCGGTGACGTGCAGGAGGCGGGAGGCGGCGATCCTGTCGATCGGCACGTGCCCTGGCGAGAGCCTGGAACCGGCCGAGCGGTGCCGGTAGTGGACGACGTGCGGGCTCTGCCCGACCCTCGACTCCTTCAGCAGCAGCCCGGTGGGCGCCGTCTCGTCCTCGCGCAGGTCGGACAGGTCGACGCCCTCGCCGCGCAGCACCGTGACGATCCTGGCGCCGAGCTCGTCCGCGCCCACCTTGCCGAGGTAGCTCACCCGGTGGCCGAGCCTGGCCAGGGCGATCGCCAGAGTCAGCTCGGCACCGCCCACGTCGAGCCTGGCCTCGCTGTCGTGACGGACCCTTCCACTGGCCACCACGCCCAGGGGCTCACCCAACGTATAGACATCGCTCATGTCACAATTTTTCACATAAGAACCCCAGGTCACACCTATGTCGAGTTTGTGATCAAAACTTTTCCGCATCTTGAGCCAACCTTTTCTGGCTAAGGTGCCTCTAAGTGATAGAGGGGGTCGGGCAATCCCGAGCCTGACCCCATCGACACGGGGAGAGGAATCAGCACCCTCATGAAGAAGATCGCAGCAGGACTCATCGCCGCCACCATGGGTGGCGCTCTGCTTGTCACCGGCGGAGCGGCCGCGCAGGCCACCGCTCTGGACGTGCAGATCGAGGACATCAACCCTGACCCGGTAGTCGTCGCCAAGGGCGGCGAGGCCACCGCGAGCTTCTACGTCGACGTCACCAAGGGCGCCAACGTCGAGCTCAAGGTCGAGCCGGTCGGCGATGTGCGCACGTTCGCGGCCAAGAACGTCACCGCCATCCCTGACGGCGACCACTGGAAGTTCACGGTGCCGTTCAACTCCGGCGACGCGGGCAAGTGGCGGGCCACCGCCACCGCCAAGAAGGACGGCGAGACCGACCGCGACAAGGCCTACTTCGAGGTCGAGATCCAGGCCGGCAAGGCCGACACCCGCATCTCCAGCTTCAAGGCCAGCCCCGACCCCGTGAAGAAGGGGCGCACCATCTGGTTCTCCGGTCGCCTCCAGGCGGACGAGGACGGCTGGGAGGGCGTGCGCGGGGGCGACGTCGAGATCTACTTCCGCGCCAGCGGCTCCAGCGGCTGGAAGTACGTCACCCGCACCGAGAGCCGGTGGGGCGGCAAGTTCTCCGCGAAGACCCGCGCCTGGAAGAGCGGCACGTTCAAGGCCGTGTACGAGGGTGACGACGAGACCAACGGCTCCGAGAGCCGCAGCGACTGGGTGCGCGTCTACCGCTACCACCGCTAAGCACCACCACTGGTTCTCACCGAGAACTGGGTCTCTGTGAGAACTGGGTCTCACTGAGAACGCCGGTCCGCTCTCCAGCGGGCCGGCGTTCTCGCGTTCGCGGCAGCGTTCGCCTTCGCGGGCTGCGGGGCGATGAGTGACGGCGGACACCCTGGGTAACGGGTTCATATGAAGCAGTTGGAGGATTTCGACCCCTTCGACCTCTTTGACGCCGAGGCGGCCAGGCTCGACCGGCACTTCGCCTCGCTCGACGAGGAGGGGTGGAACCGGCCCTCGCGCTGCGACGGCTGGTCCGTGCGCGACGTGCTGGGGCACCTGGCGGGCGAGGAGCTCTACAACCACGCCTGCCTCGACGGCGACCTGAAGGGCTTCTTCGCCATGCTCGAGGGCGAGGGTGTCACGGGGTTCGACGGGTTCAACGAGTGGTGCGTGCGGCAGCGCCGCGCCTTCCCCGTCGAGCAGGTGCTGGAGGAGTGGCGGACCAAGAACGGCTGGACGCGTGAGCGGATGAGGGCGCTCGGCCGCGAAGGGACACTGCAGACCTCCGCCGGACCCTACCCCGCCGGCCTGCAGACCTTCCACTACGACTCGGAGTACGCCACCCACGCCGACGACGTGGGCGCGCCCGTCTCGGACGCCGAGCTCGACGACCGCACCTGGTGGCGGCTGATGCTGGCCAGGCACGTGCTGGCCGAGCAGGGGTCCAAGGCGCAGGTGGAGCCGACGGCCGAACAGGTCTGGGTCCACGCCGACGGGGTGAGCAAGTCGATGTCCTTCCCCGAGTTCGTCGACGCGACGGTCGGCAGGACCCTGCCCGAGCATGAGCTCGACCCGCGCCTCGCCACGGCGCTGAGGTGCCTCGCCTGAGGTGCCTCGCCTGAGGTGCCTCGTCTGGGGTGCCTCGTCTGGGGTGCCTCGTCTGGGGTGCCTCGTCTGGGGTGCCTCGTCTGGGGTGCCTCGTCTGGGGTGCCTCGTCTGGGGTGCCTCGTCTGGGGTGCCTCGCCCGAAAGGAGGCCGAGCATGTGGCTGCGCGACCGCGCGGGAACCGAGCCGGCCACCGCGCGCAGCCCGACGCGGGCCAGGAAGATCCTGTCCGCCATCGCGCTGCCGGTGGCGCTGGTCGCCGCGGTCTTCTTCACCGTGCGGGCGGTGAGCACGGGCGCGGAGGTCTGGTGGTGGGAGGCGGCCATCGCGTACGCGGTCGCGCTTCTCGCCGCCGTCGACCTGGCCGTGCTGCTGCGCCGCTCGGGCCGCTGAGACGTCAGCGCCCGAGGGCCCTGACGTCAGCGCCCGACGGCCCTGACGTCAGCACCCGACGGCCCTGACGTCAGCACCCCAAGGCCCTGTGGAGCGCGGCCGTGAGCGCCTCGGCCGAGAACGAGGGCAGGACCGCGGCCAGGTGACCGTCGGGCCTGACCAGGTGGACGCTGTCGGGCCCGGCCCCTTCGCCGAGCACCGCCGCGTCGAGCCCGAGCTCGGAGCCCGCGAGCACCTCGACAGGCACGTCCACCCCCAGCTCGGCCCCCAGGGCCTTCGCGGGCGCGATCCTGTCGGGCCGCGCGACCAGCACGACGAAGCCCGCGCCGAAGCGCTGCCTCAACCGCCCGCCCCGCACCGGCGTGTCAGGGCAGATCACGCCCGGCACCGGCGGCCGCGCCGCGCCGGGCTCCTCCGGCACGGGGCCCGTGGAGGTGGTCAGCGGGGAGTCGACATACCAGTACGGCTCGGCCAGCTTCCCCGAGTCGATCAGCCTCCTGGCCCCCGGATCGGCGACGGCCCGCTCCAGCACCGTGCGCCGCCACTCCCACTGCGGCGGGCTCTGCGGCACGAGGAACTCCATCGTCCTCGCCGTCACCGCCAGGTTGACCAGCGCCGCCGCCCGCCGCTCGGCGTCGTAGGAGTCCAGCAGCCGATCGGGCGCGCCCCGCCGTACCAGGGCCAGCTTCCAGGCGAGGTTCTCCGCGTCCTGCAGCCCCGAGTTCAGGCCGCGCGCCCCGAAGGGGGCGAACAGGTGCGCGGCGTCGCCCGCGAGGAAGACCCGCCCGCGCCCGAGCGAGGTGGCCACCCGCGAGTGGAACCGGTAGACCGTCAGCCAGACGATCTCGTACGGCAGGCTCCCCGTGATGCGCCTGACCATGGCGTCGAGGTCGGCCGTCGCCAGGTCGAAGCCAGGAGGCACCTGCCAGTCGATCCGCCACACCGAGTCGGGGCACTGGTGGACCAGCACCTGCCGTCCGGGATTCCACGGCGGGTCGAAGTAGAAGCGCCGCTCTTTGGGGAACGGCAGCGACGCCTTGATGTCGCAGATCAGGAACAGGTCCTCGAACGAGCGGCCGGGGAAGGCGATGTCCGCCAGCCTCCTGACGGCGCTGCGCGGGCCGTCCGCCCCGGCCAGGTGCGAGCCGCGCACGGGGCCGTCGGGCGTGAGGACGTCGACCCCCTCGGCGTCCTCGCGATAGCCGATCACCGGGCTGCCGTGCCTGAGGTCGATCAGCGGCTCGGCGGCGACCCTGGCGCACAGCAGCTCCTCCACCCTGGCCTGCGAGATGTTGATCCACGGCGGAACCTCCGCCTCGGGGAAGGTCACCGAGTAGAGCTCGTGCTCGCGGAAGTAGGTGCGGCCCGTGGTCCAGGTGACCCCTTCGGCCACCATGGCGCCCGCCACGCCCACGCGGTCGAGGATGTCGAGCACGTCGCGCTGGAAGCAGATCGCCTTCGAGCCGGGGCAGGCGCGCTGCGCCGCCGCCTCCAGCAGCACGGTCGGCACCCGCCAGCGGGCCAGGAGCAGCGCGGTGGCGAGCCCGACGGGGCCCGCCCCCGCGATCACGACTGGAGCAGGTCCCATACCGCCCTGTCCCGTTCCGCCGTCCAGATGACCGGCCGCTCGACGCCGTCCAGTTCGTCCCAGAGGCGGGAGACGTTGAACGGCAGGCAGTGCTCGAAGATCGGCCACCCGCCGTACCGCGGCGCGAGAGCGGCGTGGGCGGCGTCGAAGGCCTCCTTCAGCGTGCCGCCTCGGCCGTGCGCCGCGCCGACCTCGCGCAGCATCACCTCGAGGAAGTCGCGCGTCTGCCCGATCGCCGCGCCGACCTCGCGCGTGACCGCACCCCGCCCGCCGATCAGCGTGCGGGCGCCGAGCGCGGCGACGCGGTCGAGCGTGGTGGTCGACCACTCGCGGTGGAAGGCGTCGCCGGTGTAGAGGGCGGCTCTCGCCTCGACCAGGTCGCCGGCGAACAGGATCCGCTCGTCGGGCAGCCACGCCACGATGTCGCCCTCGGTGTGCCCCCTGCCCAGGTGGTGCAGTTCGAGGAAGCGGCCACCGCCGAGGTCGATGGCGAGGCGGTCGGTGAAGGTGAGCGTGGGCAGGGTGAGGCCGGGGATCGAGCCGGGGTCCTTGAACAGCCTGGGCATCCTGCCGTACTCCGACTCCCAGTCCTGCTGCCCGCGCTCCTCGATGAGGGCCCTGGTGTTGGCGTGCGAGACGATCACGTCGGCGCCGAACGCGGACGCGCCCAGCACCCTGACGGCGTGGTAGTGCGAGAGCACGAGGTAGCGGATCGGCTTGTCGGTGTGCTCTCGCAGCCTGGCCAGCCACTGCCTCGCGGCGGTGGGGGTGGCCATGGCCTCGAAGCAGACGAGGAAGTCGTCGGCCTCGATCGCGCCGACGTTGGGATCGCCCTCGGCGGTGAGCGCGTAGACGCCGTCGCCGACGATCTCCAGGGTCTGTTGCTTCTCCTCCAGATCACCGGAGGACGCGAAGGCGGGCATACTCCGCTGCTTACCCCGATATCCGTTCACCGTCACGGCGAGCGGCCCGGCCGGCCTGGGGAAGACCCGGGGGGAGAGGCGCGGGATCGGGAGCACACCGAGCCCGCGCCTCCCGGTCTAGTTGACGGTGATGGTGAAGGTGGACGTCGTGTTGCGCACGTCGGTGTGGTTGTCGCTCATCCGCAGCCCGTTGAACGTGGCCGAACCGACCGCAGGTCCCTGCCCGTCCTCGGGCAGTTCGTTGGCCCAGATCCCGAACCCGGACTTCGCGTCGAACGCGTCACCGCTCTTCCGCGCTCCCGTGATCGAGACGTTCGTCAGCACGGTGTCGGTGATCGGGTTCACCGGCCGGCCGCCGAGGTACTGCGTCTGGAACATGATCCCCGAGTACGTCGGGTCCACGATGTCCACGTTGCTGATCCTGATCCCCTGGAACACCTTCGAGGCGGAGAACAGCCAGATCGCAGGGAAGGTCTGGTTGCCCCAGAAGTGCCCGCCCGCCCTGACGAGCGAGATGTTCTCGAACCGGGTCGGCGTGGTGCCGAAGCCCCTCATCGGATACCCGAAGTCGAGCGAGCTGATCGTGATCCCGGAGTAGACGAGCATGTCGGCGATGTAGATGTTGCGGAAGACGTTGTCCGAACCGCCGTACACCGCCAGCCCCGCCGCCCGCCACGTCAGCGTCGCGGTCAGGTTCTCGTAGACGTTGCCCGTCTGGTCGGCGTTGTTGGAGTCGGTGGCGGCGAACAGCGCGAAGCTGTCGTCGCCGGTGGAGCGCGCCTCCACGTTCCTGACGGTGTTGTTCGTGCTGCCGTTGGTCATGTTGACCCCGTCGGCGAACGTGTCGCGGATGCGGGAGTTCGTGATCGTGATGTTGTGGACGTTGGCTCCCCAGAACATGCACATCTGGTGCTCCACCCAGATGTTGTCCATGGTCACGTTCGAGACGCCGGCCAGGTCCCAGACCTTGCCGGGGCCGTCGTTCCTGGTGGTGTAGTTGCCGAAGGAGGCGAACCCGCCGAACGACGAGCCGTTCGCCGAACTCTCCACCCTGAAGCCGACGTCGGTGTTCTCCTGCGTGACAGGGGAGACGAACCGGGTGAACCACGGCCCCGCGCCGGCCACCTTGACGGCCTTGCCGTACACCTGGAACTTCTGAGCCGTCGGGTAGTCGCCCGGGGGCAGGTAGACGCCGACCAGGTTGGCGTCCTGGCGCGCCCTGTCGAGCGCGTTCTGCACGTCCTGGTGGGTGAACCCGGCCGGTACGGCGTAGCGCGCCGGATCGGGGTTGGGCAGGGCGGTGGCCAGCTCCAGGTTGATGAAGTCGATCGCGAACGTGCCGCTGTTGGCGGCGTCCTTCTGCAGTCTGATCCTGCTGCCCTTGGCCACGGTCGTGCCGAGCACGAGGTTGGCCTCGTCGTAGATGTGACGAGGAGCCCCCGCGCCCGGCGAGTTGCTCGGGCTGTCCTCCTTGCCGTACAGCCAGGCGTGCTTGGAGGTCAGGTTGATCGCCTTGAGGAAGGTGCCGTCGACGTAGACGTTCAGCGTGGAGGTGGTGCCGTCGGGGATGGAGAAGCGCGTGACCAGCGTGTTGGCCGCCGCCTTGGTGGTGAACTCGACCGAGGCGCCTGTCGTGTCGAGCGTGACCGCCCTGCGTCCCGACGCCTCGCCCGCCAGGTCGCCGATGGTCCTGTTCGGGCCGACGAGCTGGGCGCCGCCACCCAGCGCGCCGTCCTCCGCCTCGTACATGTCGTACGGCAGGCTCGCGCCGCGTCCCACGAACAGCGGCTGGGTCGTGGTGTTGTTGGCCCGCTTGACGGGCAGCTCGTTGGCGTCGTCGGCGACGACGGTCTTGACCGTGTACTTGCCGTCGGCCGCGGTCCAGGTGCCGAGGGTGACGGGCGCGGTGGTCGCCCCCGCGTTGACGACCCCGTTGTGCGCGCCGGTGAGGGTCTTCACCACGGTGCCCGCCTCGTTGGCCACGGTCAGCGTGATGCCGTGCGCGCCGGAGGCCGAGGCCACGTTGCCCTGGTTCTTGATCGCGACGGTGAAGGTGACGGTGTCGCCCCTCGCCGGGTTGCCCGGGGTCCAGCCGACGGGTGAGGCGACGAGGTCGGCGCTGTCGACGGGTTTGACGACCAGCTGGGCGGGGTGGGTGTGGGCGTTGTTGGTCTCGTTCTGCTCGACGACGGAGTCGGCCTCGTCGACCTTGGCCGAGACGGCGTACGTTCCGGCCGTACGGGTGCCGATGTTCGACGAGACGGTGGCGGAGGCGCCCGCGGCGAGCGCGCCCACGTTGGCGGTGCCGACCTTGGTGGTGCCGAGGTAGAAGGTGACGTTCGTGGCGGTGGAGGCCTGGGTGCCGGCGTTCCTGACCGTGGCCGACAGGGTGATGGCGTCGCTCTCGACGGGCGCGCCAGGCGACACCGTCATGCCGGTGATCGTCAGGTCGGGGTTGGGCGCGGGGACTCCGACGACCTGGAACTCGGCCACCTGCCCGTTCGGGGCGCCGGTGTTGGCGGTGAAGGACAGGCGCACGTCGGCGACCCTCCCACTGACCGGGATCGAGACCGTGTTGCCGCTGGAGGGGCTGAAGGCGTAGGAGGCCGAGGACTTCAGCGAGGTGAAGGCCGAGGAGCCCTGTTCCCTGCCGAGCACCTGGAGGGTCTGGGTGCGGGCGCCCCACGCGCTGTCGGGGTTGAGCTTCAGCACGACCGAGCTGACGTCGGCGTTCGAGCCGAGCTGCACGGTCAGCGTGTTCGGGTAGCCGCCGCCGCCCTCCCAGTAGGTGGTGAGGTCGCCGTCGTTGGCGTTGCCCGGGGTGTAGACCCAGGTGGAGCCCGAGGCGGTGACGGGCTTGCCCTGGGCGAGGTTGGCGCCGCCGCCTCCGGAGCCCTGCCGGGTGACGGTGTTGCTGTCAGGCGACCGGTTGCCGGCCGCGTCCTTCGCTCTGACGTGGTACGACACGGTGGCGCCTGCAGGCTGGCTGTCGGTGTAGGTCACGGTGTTTTCGGCGACCGTGCCACGAAGGGCGTTGTTGGCGTAGACGTCGTAGCCGGTCACGCCGACGTTGTCGGTCGAGGCCTGCCAGGCGAGCCTGATCTGCCCGGCGGACGGCTCGGTGTAGGTCAGGTCGCCGGGGGCGGTCGGGGCCTGCGTGTCGGGTCCTGTGACCGGGCCGTAGACCTCGAACTCGCTCAGCTGCCCCGCGGGCCAGCCGGTGTTGGCGGTGATCGTGACCCGCACGTAGCGGGCGCCGGCCTGCGCGAAGGTGATCGTCGCGGTCGGGGCGAAGGTACGGGCCGCCGAGGCGGACAGCGTGGTGAAGGTCGATCCGTCGGTGCTGCCCTGGACGGTCAGCGTCTGCGTACGGCTCTGCCAGCTGGACGGCAGCTTGAGCACGACCTCGTTGACGCTGACGGCCGAGCCGAGGTCGACCTGGATCCACTGGGGGAAGGCGTTGTTGGCGCTCTCCCAGTAGGTGGCCTGGTCGCCGTCGTTGGCGCGGCCCGCGGGGTAGACGTCGGTGTGGCTGCTCGCGGACACCTGCTTGCCCGCGGCGAGGTTGGGCCCCGCCGACCAGGCGGGTGGCGCGTGGCCCAGGACTGCGAGCGCTAAGGCGGCGAGTAACGCGAGGGTACGTCTCATGGGCAGACCCTTCGTGATGGGGAGTGGCTGCACCATAAGATGGCGAACAATCACCTGCAATATTTCGACGCAGTTTCGCAAATACGTGATTGCCTCGATGGAGCGCTCCCGGCAGCGACCGCCGCAGGTAGCCCCCTCGGCGTGCGGCTCAGAACGAAAAACGCCGCCGCAAGCGGCGATGCCGGATGAGCGCAAGTGGTTGCAAGCACTTACGGCGAGCGGCGTATAGTTTGCGCATGACGCGACGACTTGCCGAGGTGGCCAAGAAGGTCGGGGTGAGCGAGGCCACGGTCAGCCGCGTGCTGAACGGGAAGCCCGGAGTCTCCGAGGCCACTCGCGAGGCCGTGCTGACCGCGCTCGACGTGCTCGGCTACGAGCGGCCCACCCAGCTGCGCGGCGATCGCGCCCGCCTGGTCGGGCTGGTCCTGCCCGAGCTGCAGAACCCGATCTTCCCGGCCTTCGCCGAGGTGGTCGGCGGCGCGCTGGCGCAGCAGGGGTTCACCAGCGTCCTGTGCACCAGGACCGTCGGGGGCGTCTCCGAGGCCGACTACGTCGATCTGCTGCTGCAGCAGCAGGTGTCGGGCGTCGTGTTCGCGGGCGGGCTCTACGCCCAGGCCGACGCCTCCCACGATCACTACGAGCTCATCCTCGAGCGCAAACTCCCGACCGTCCTGGTGAACGCCGCCGTCGAGCACCTCGGCTTCCCCCAGGTCTCCTCCGACGACGCGGTCGCGGCCGAGATGGCGGTGGGCCACCTGCGCGCGCTCGGCCACGAGCGCATCGGCATGGTCCTCGGCCCCAAGGACCACATGCCCTCCCGCCGCAAGCTCGAGGCCTTCCTGTCACTCGGCGGCGACGCCGACCTGGTGGAGTACACGATGTTCTCCCTGGAGGGCGGCCACGCCGCCGCGACCAGGCTGGTGCGCAAGGGCGCGACCGGTGTCATCTGCGCCAGCGACATGCTGGCCCTGGGCACGATCAGGGCGGCGAGGCGGGCGGGGCTCAAGGTCCCCGACGACCTGTCGGTGATCGGGTACGACGACTCGGCCCTCATGACCTGCACCGACCCGCCGCTCACCACGGTCCGCCAGCCCATCGACGCCATGGGCCGCGCCGCCGTGGACCTGCTGGTCGCGCTGATCGACAAGGCGGTGGTCCCGGCCGACGAACTGCTCTTCGAACCCGAGCTCGTCGTCAGGGCCTCCACCGCCCGCGTCCACTGACCCGCCACCCCGACCTGTCACACTGACCTGCGAGGCCGGAGGGCGCCCGCACCGCAGAGATCGGCGTCCACCCGCGCCACTCGGCCAGGACGTCGAGCCGCCCACGTAGAGGATCTTCCCCGCCCTCACGGCGTCGTCCAGCGCGCGTGTCCGCGCGCTCGGTGAAAGGCATCGCCCGAGCAGAATCTCCGAGACGCGTGGCCTGTCCCGTCCAGCGGCGCGCATGGCCCTTCGCCTGTCATGCGCTGGGGGCCGTCGCTCCCGCCGGCGAGGAGATCGCCGACATGGTCACCTCTGGCGTCCGGGTTTTCCTGCACGGCTACCTGCGGGGAGGCGACGGTGGCGCTCGTCACTTAGTCGTTATATTTCAATCCGCTGTCAAAATATTGCAGAAATGTGTCGGCGCTGCTTATGGTGTGGATCCTCCCCATCCCCATCAGAAGGGTCCAGACCGATGAGCAGCTCCCGCAGAGCACTCGGCCTGCTGATCGTCACCGGCCTCGGCCTGTCGGTCGCGGCATGCGGTTCCACGGCCGAACAGCCCGCCCCCGCCGCCACGGCGGCCGGCGGGTCGGCCCAGGCCGCCGCGCCCGTCACGATCTCCGTCGGCTGCCAGCCGCCCAAGACCAACCCTCTCCAGCGCAAGGACTGGGACGACGACGTCGCCGCCTTCCAGAAGCTGCACCCGCACATCACGATCGACAGCAAGGACGGCTTCCCCTGCCATGACGTGAAGACGTACGACGCCAAGCTGGCGGGTGGCCAGATGGAGGACGTCTTCTACGGCTACTTCGGCGACGTGCAGACCGCGATCAAGGCGGGTCAGGCCGCCGATATCACCGCCTACGCGGACACGATCACCACGCTCAAGGACATCGACCCCAGCGTGATGGCCGCGTACACGGTCGACGGCAAGATTTACGGCGTTCCACGCGGAAATTACAAGGTCGGTCTGGTCTACAACCGCAAGCTCTTCACCCAGGCCGGGCTCGACCCGAACACCCCGCCCAAGACCTGGGCGGAGATCCGCGAGGCGGCCAAGAAGATCAGCGCGCTCGGCCCCGGCTACATCGGCTACGGCGAGTACAGCGCGGGCAACACCGGCGGCTGGCACTTCACCCAGTCCATCTACGGCAGGGGCGGGGCGGTCGTCGACGAGACCGGCAAGAAGGCGGCCTTCAACACCCCCGAGGGCAAGGCGGTCCTGCAGAACCTGAAGGACATGCGCTGGACCGACAACAGCATGGGCACCAAGCAGCTCTACCAGTGGGACGACCTCATGCGGCTCATGGGCGCGGGCAAGATGGGCATGATCCTCGGCGCGCCCGACGTCATCACCGAACTGCACGACAACCGCAAGGCCAAGTACGAGGACTTCGGTCTGGCCGCCTTCCCCGAGGCCAAGGCCACGCTGGGCGGCGGCGACGGGTACATGTTCAACCCCAAGGCCACCCCCGAGCAGATCAAGGCAGGACTGCTCTGGCTCGACTACTACGTGCTCACGCCCGGCAGGGGCCAGTTCGACTACGCGCGTCAGAAGGCGACGGGGCGGGCCGTCGGCCTGCCTGACAACAACGTGTGGGGCAACAGCCCGACAGGCCAGAAGCTCCTCGAGCTGCGCAAGACGAACTCGACGCTGCCGACGGAGAACTTCGCGGCGTACGTGGAGGGGTCGGCCGACATCCCGCTCAGGCTCGAGCCGCCCATGAACCAGCAGATCTTCCAGATCCTCGACACCCCGATGTCCGCGGTGCTGACCCGTCAGGACGCCGACATCGACAAGCTGCTCGCCGAGGCGGAGACCAAGGTCAACGGCGTGCTGAGCAAGGCGAGCTAGCCTCCTCCGCGCCGGTCCGCCCGATCCCGACCATCGTCTCCCGGAGGGTCGTCACCCACACGACCCTCCGGACGGCGGCCGGTCGCCGAATCACTGGAGTAACCGTTGAACGTAGCAAGCGTGGGGAGAAGGCCGCCGTCACGAAGGGGACGCGAGGCCAGACGCAACCTCACCGCCTACGGCTTCCTGCTCGCCGCCCTGATCTGTTTCGGCGTCTTCTCGTGGTACCCGATGGTCAGGGAAGTCCTCCTGAGCCTCCAGGAGAACAACTTCGTCGACGCCCCCACGTGGGTGGGTCTCGACAACTTCGAGACGGTGGTCGAGGACCCTGCCTTCGCCCAGGCCTGGATCAACACCGCCGCCTTCACCGGGCTCGCCCTCCTGATCGGCTACGTGATCCCGTTCTGTGCGGCGATCATCCTCAACGAGCTGCGGCACGCCAAGGCGTACCTGCGGTTCGTGGTCTACCTGCCCGTCATGCTCCCGCCGGCCGTCTCCGTGCTGCTGTTCAAGTGGTTCTACGACCCGGGGCCCGGCCTGTTCAACCAGATTCTCGGCTTCTTCCACCTGCCGGGCCTGGCCTGGCTCGACTCTACCGACACCGCGCTCATCTCCCTGGTCATCGTCTCCACCTGGATGAACCTCGGCAGCGGCACGCTCATCTACCTGGCGGCCCTGCAGACCATCCCGAGCGAGCTCTACGAGGCCGCCGAGCTCGACGGCGCGGGCATGTTCAAGCGCATCAGGCACGTCACGATCCCGCAGACCAAGCTGATCCTGCTGGTGATGCTGCTGCTGCAGATCATCGCGACCATGCAGGTGTTCATCGAGCCGTTCATGCTCACCGGCGGCGGACCGGAGAACGCCACCGTGACCGTGGCCTACCTGATGTACCAGTACGCCTTCAACTTCGGGAACTTCGGCGGCGGCAGCGCGATGGGCCTCATGCTCATGGTCGTCCTTATCGTCTTCTCCGCCGTGTACCTGCGCGTCTCGCGGGAGAACACATGATCGCCACCGCCGTACGGCACCGCAGGACCAGGCCACGCAGGCTCGCGCAGCGCAGGATCGAGACGCGGTTCCGCACCCTGGTCTCCCCTCACCAGCTCAACACCCGCAGGGGCAGGACGATCTACTGGATCGTGCTGGTGGGAATGGTCGTCGCCTTCACCGCGATCTTCATGTTCCCGCTCTACTGGATGGTCACCGGAGCGCTCAAGGCGCCGGAGGAGCTCGACCAGATCCCGCCGACGCTCGTCCCTCAGGATCCGAGCTTCGACGCCTACATCGAGGCGTGGAACCTGCTCGACCTCGGCCTGCTGCTGAAGAACACCGCGATCTACGCCGTGGGCGCGTGGCTGTTCACGCTGGCCGTCGACGTCTCGGCCGCCTTCGCGCTGTCGAAGCTGCGGCCGATGTTCGGCAAGCTGATCACCGGGATGATGCTCGCGACCCTGATGATCCCGCCCATGGTGCTGATGCTGCCGCTGTTCGTGACGATCGTCGACCTCGACCTGCTCAACAGCCCGTGGGCGATCTGGCTGCCCGCCGCGGCGAACGGCTTCAACATCTTCCTGCTCAAGCGCTTCTTCGACTCCATCCCGAGGGAGCTCATCGAGGCGGCGGAGATGGACGGGGCCTCGCCCGCGCGCATCCTGTGGTCGATCGTGCTGCCGGTCTCGCGGCCCATCCTCGGCGTGGTGTCGATCTTCACGGTGGTCGCCGTGTGGAAGGACTTCCTCTATCCGCTCCTGGTCCTGCCCGACACCGACAGCATGACCGTGAGCGTCGCCATCAACTCGCTGTCGCAGACGATGCCGACCAACGCGCTCACCGCCGCCCTGGTGATCGCCAGCATCCCGACGATCGTCATCTTCCTGTTCTTCCAACGGCACATCATGGCGGGGCTCACCG
Source organism: Nonomuraea roseola (assembly GCF_039535395.1). Classification (NCBI taxonomy): domain Bacteria; kingdom Bacillati; phylum Actinomycetota; class Actinomycetes; order Streptosporangiales; family Streptosporangiaceae; genus Nonomuraea; species Nonomuraea roseola. The sequence goes on along the minus strand of NZ_BAAAXC010000015.1, from coordinate 1,163,215 downwards.
CCGGAAGCCTCAAGGGTTAGGAGCGCAATGTCCGACACGTGGTGGCGGGGAGCCGCGATCTACCAGGTCTACCTGCGTAGTTTCGCCGACGGGAACGGCGACGGCGTCGGTGACCTGGCCGGGCTGCGCTCGCGCCTGCCGTACCTCTCGGATCTCGGGGTCAACGCGATCTGGCTCAACCCCTGGTATCCCTCGCCGATGGCCGACGGCGGCTACGACGTCGCCGACTACCGTGACGTGGAGCCGGTCTTCGGCACACTCCAAGAGGCGGAGACGTTCATCGAGGAGGCCCACGAGCTGGGCATCAAGATCATCATCGACGTCGTGCCCAACCACAGCTCCACCGCGAGCGCCTGGTTCCAGGAGGCGCTGAAGGACAGGTCCAAGCGCGACCGCTTCTGGTTCCGCGACGAGCCGAACGGCTGGCGCTCGATCTTCGGCGGACCCGCCTGGACACAGGTCGAGGACGGCCAGTGGTACCTCCACCTGTTCGACCCAGGTCAGCCCGACTTCAACTGGGACAACCCCGACGTGCACCAGGAGTTCCACGACGTGCTGCGCTTCTGGTTCGACAGGGGCGCCGACGGCATCCGCATCGACTCGGCGGCGCTGCTGGTCAAGTCGGCGACCTCGTTCGAGGACCTCGACGGCGTGCACGACATCTACAGAAGCTGGCGGCGGGTGGCCGACGAGTACGACGAGCGGATCCTCGTCGGCGAGGTGTGGCTGCCCGACCAGGAGCGCTTCGCCCGCTACCTGCGCCCCGACGAGCTGCACACCGCCTTCAACTTCGACTTCCTCGCCTGCCCGTGGGAGCCCGCCGCGCTGCGGGCCAGCATCTCGCTGACCCTGGCCACCCATGCCTCCGTGGGAGCGCCGCCGACGTGGGTGCTGTCCAACCACGACGTCGCCCGCGTGGTCACCAGGTATGGCAGAGCCGACACCTCGTGGGACCACGGCGCCCGCAGGGACGGCGCCCCCTCCGACCTGGAGCTCGGCCACCGCAGGGCCAGGGCGGCCGCGCTGCTGGCGATGGCGCTGCCCGGCGGGGTCTACGTCTACCAGGGCGAGGAGCTCGGCCTGCCCGAGGTCGACGACCTCCCTGACCACCTGCGCCAGGACCCCATGTGGACCAGGTCAGGGCACACGGTGCCCGGGCGCGACGGGTGCAGGGTGCCGCTGCCGTGGGCGGGCGACGCCCCGCCGTTCGGGTTCGGGCCCGGCGCAGGGGAGCCGTGGCTGCCGCAGCCGCCGGAGTGGAAGGAACTGACCGTCGAGGCGCAGGCGGGTGATCCCGGCTCCATGCTGACCCTCTATCGCACCGCCCTCCGCCTGCGCAGGGACAGATTGGGCGACGGGTCGCTGACCTGGCTCGACCTGGGGCCCGAGGTGTTGGCGTTCACCCGGGACTCGGGGCTGACGTGCGTGGTCAACCTGGGCGCCGAGCCGGTACGGCTGCCGCCGCACGAGGCGGTGCTGCTGCAAAGCGGATCGCTGGTGGACGGCTCGTTGCCGAGTGACACGGCGGTGTGGCTGACGGCATAGGGCTCCCGTCGGACCGCGACCCCGTCCCGCTCCGCTCCGCGGCCTGTCTCCGAGGAGCGGAGCGGGGTTCTTCGCGAGCGACGCCGCGGGCGGCACTGTGCCCGATGATCAAGGCGTACACGCCGGCGAGCCCAGGACGGGCGGGGCTAGGGTGGGCGGATGGCGAGACTGCCCAGGCGGGCTCCAGACGAGCTGGACGGCGAGGCTCTCGAACTGCACGAGAAGATAACCTCGGGCCCTCGCGGCGCGTCGATGATCGACGAGCGGGGCGCCCTGGTCGGCCCCTTCACCGCGATGCTGCTCAGCCCGCCCGTCGGCGACGCCCTCCAGGAGCTCGGTGCGGCGATCCGCTACCGCTCCACCCTGCCGCCGCGCGCCCGTGAGCTGGCCATCCTCACCGTCGCCGACCACTGGGGCAGCGCCTTCGAACGCAGGGCCCATGAGAGCGCCGGCCGCGCCGCGGGGCTCACCGAGGAGGAACTCGCCACCCTCCACAGCGACGACCCCTTCGAGGCGGCCGTGCTCAGCACGACGCGTAGGCTGCTCGAATCCGGCGACCTCACCGACGACGAGTACGCCGCGCTCGACGAGCGAACCCTCTTCGAGCTCACCACCCTCGTCGGCTACTACGCCACCCTGGCCATGCAACTGCGCGTCTACCGCGTCACCTGAACGCCTTCACCTGACCGCCTTGAGGTTGAGTATCCACAGATCGCGGCCCTCGGAGTCGCTCCAGGCCAGCAGCGTGCCCTGCACGGTCCTGTCGCCCAGGCTGGTGGCCAGGGCGGGCTCGGCGGGGTCGAAGGTGGCCAGCGTGCCGGCCCGCAGATCCTTGATCACCTTGAGCCCGGCCCGCAGCCGCAGCACCACGAACCTGTTCAGGATCGGTCCCTCGGTCGTCGTCCCCGGCAGCTCGACGCTCCCAGACCCGTCGGTACGGCGGGCCGTCATCAGCCCCGAGATCGCGTTCCGCTCCACGCACCAGTCGGGCGAACACCGCGCGAGCCCCCGCTCCCCCGTGACGAACTCGCGCGACCTACCGGTCTCCAGGTCGGTCAGCGTGCGCGCGGAGGGGTCGGCGGCCCACGGCCACTCCAGCAGCCTCAGCCCCTCGCGTACCTTCTCCCTTCGTCCCCTGCCCGACAGCGGCAGCCGGTAGATCGCCTTGTCGGTGTTCCACAGCAGGTAGCCGCCGCCGAGCTGGAAGTGCGTCTGCGAGGGAGCCAGCGCGTCACCCTGCGCCGCCTTCGTCACCAGCCTGGGCCTGCCGCCCTTGACCGGCACCCTCCAGAACCGCGTCTCCAGCGTGTCGTCCTCGCGCAGGCTCAGCGCGCTCCACACGACGAACCGCCCGTCCGTGGCGAACCTGCGAGTCTCGTCGTCACCCGGTAGCTTGGCGAACCTGGTGAGGCGGCCGGTGCCGGCGTCGTAGACGTCCAGCCGTACGTCGTCGTAGCCGAGCCGTCGCTGTGCGAGCAGCACCACGCGGCGGTCGTCGATCGCGACGGCGGGCTGGTAGACCAGCCCGTCGGCGGAGCGGGCGGGCAGCATGGAGACCGCGCCAGGCCACACCTCCTGCGCCGCCCTGGCCAGGCCGACCGTGGAGGGCTCGGGGCGCGCGGTGGCCGAGCGGGGCGCGGCGGGGGCCGCGATCGTGGGCCTGACCAGCACGGCCACCCCTGCGACCGTGACCAGGGCGAGCCCCGCGACCGCCGCCGAGCGCAGCCGCCTCCTGCCCCTGCGGCGGCGCAGCCGCGCCAGGTCCGACAGCAGGTCGGCGGGTTGGGCCGTGGCCGCGGCGGCGTCGAGGGTCCTGAGAAGGTCGTCCTGGCGAAAGGGGACGGTCTGGTCGCGCACCGTGGACAGGGGCAGGTCGAGGACCTTCGCGATCTCCTCGTTGGACAGCCCGCCGTACGAGCGCAGGATGATCACCGCGCGGGGGAGCGCGGGCAGCTCCTTGAGCTGCCGCCACACCTCGGGGTCGCCGCCGTGGGCGGTGATGTCCGACGCGGGGATGCTCGGCGGACGTCTGCGCCGCCTGGAGCTGACGTACAGGCGGGTCATCGTGGTGCCGATGAAGCTGTCGGCGTTGCCGGTCCTCGGACCCTCGAGGCAGGACAGCGCCTCCTTGGCGAGGTCGGCCCCCTCGCGCTGGTCACCGGTGAGCACGACGCCGTAGCGCACGAACCCCATGCCCTTGATGAGGACGAAATCGGTGAAGTCGCCCGGAGGACCCATGCAGCCACCCCCGTGGCCAGCATCTCAGGAGGATTCGCGGATGACCAGTTCGGTCGGCAGGATCACCGGCTCGGCCGAGCCGCCTTCGAACAGCCCGATCAGCAGCCTCGTCATGGCCGCGGCCTGCTCGAAGATGTGGTGGCGGACCGTGGTCAGCGGCGGGTCGGTGTACTTGGCCGCCTCGATGTCGTCGAAGCCGACCACCGCGACGTCGTCGGGCACCCTGCGGCCCGCCTGCCGCAGCGCCTGCAGCGCCCCCACGGCCATCAGGTCGTTGGCGCAGAAGACGGCGTCGAGCGCGGGGTCGTCCTCCAGCAGCTGCCGCATCGCGATGGCGCCGGACTCGCGGGTGAAGTCGCCGACCGCGACGATCGAGCGACGGTCGGAGCCGCGCAGCACGTCGCGGTAGCCCGCGAGCCGGTCGATCCCGGCGATCATGTCCTGCGGCCCCGCGATGGTGGCGATCCTGCGCCGCCCCGACTCCACCAGGTGCGTGACGGCCTCGGCCGCGCCACCGACGTTGTCGTTGTCGACGTAGGGGATGTCTATGGGGACGGCCGGCCTGCCGTATGAGACGACGGGCACCCGCATGCGCGCGATGGCGGCCGGCAGCGGGTCAGCCCCGTGCATCGAGATGAGCATGACCCCGTCGACGTGCCCGCTGGCGATGTAGCGCTCGATCCTGGCCTGGCTCTTGGCCGAGCTGGTCAGCATGAGCACGATCTGCTTGTCGGCCGCCTCCAGCTCGACGCTCGCCGAGCGGATGACGGTGGAGAACATCGGGTCCTCGGAGAACACCCTGGTCGGCGGCTCGGAGAAGACCAGCGCGATGGAGTCGGTGCGCTGGGTCACCAGGCTGCGCGCGGCCGAGTTGGGCACGTAGCCCAGCTCGTCGACAGCGCGCAGCACCGCGTCACGGATGTCGGGCGCCACCGTGGCCTGCCCGTTGACCACCCGGGAGACCGTGGCACGCGAAACCCCAGCCCTGGCGGCGACCGCCTCCAGCGTGGGGCGCCTCATCCCTTGACGCTTCCGGCCAGGAGCCCTCGGACGAAATACCGCTGCATCGACAGAAAGACCACGAGAGGAATGATGACAGAGACGAACGCCCCGGCGGTCAGGCGCTGCCACTCGTTGCCGCGCGTGCCCGCCATCTGGGCCAGCCGTACGGTCATGGGCGCGCTCTCGGCGGTGCCGCCCGCGAAGATCAGCCCCACCAGCAGGTCGTTCCACACCCACAGGAACTGGAAGATCGCCAAGCTGGCCAGGGCGGGCGCGACCAGCGGCAGCACGATCCTGCGGAAGATCATGCCGTGCGTGGCCCCGTCTGCGCGGGCGGCCTCCATCAGCTCGCCGGGCAGCTCGGACATGAAGTTGTGCAGCAGGAAGACGCTCAGCGGCAGCCCGAAACAGGTGTGGGCGAACCAGACCTGGACGAACCTGCCGGTGCCCTCCAGGTTCCAGGCGGGAAGCAGCTGCAGTCCGAAGACCTCGATGCCCTGGGAGAAGAACGACAGCAGCGGCACCAGCGCCATCTGCAGCGGCACCACCTGGAGCGCGAAGATGCCGATGTAGATCCAGTCGCGGCCCCTGAACGGCAGCCAGGCCAGCGCGTAGGCGGCGAACGAGCCGAAGGCCAGCGGGAACAGCACCGAGGGCACGGTGATGACGATCGAGTTGATGAGGAAGCTGGCCAGCTGTCCAGAGGAGGAGGACGCGCCGAACAGCACCTCCTGGTAGTTCTCCAGGGTGAGCTCGGGGGCGGAGAAGAAGGTCCACCAGCCGGTGGACTTGATCTGGTCCTCCTGCCTGAAGGACGACAGCAGCAGGCCGAAGGTCGGCGTCGTCCACAGCAGCGCGATCAGCATCGCGACAAGGGAGGCCGTCCTGCTGGACAGGCTCGCGCGCACGCTCGTCATCGGACGGCCTTCCTGGTCCTGAGCTGGTAGACGACGACCGGGGTGACCAGAACGAACAGGAAGACCGCCAGCGCGGAGCCCCTGCCGGTCTCGCCGTAGCGGAAGGCCTGGTTGTACATCTCGTTGGCCAGGACGCTCGTGTCGAACTGGCCGCCGGTCATCGTGCGGACGATGTCGAAGAGCTTCAGCATGCCGAACGACTGGGTGACCAGCACGACGATGATCGCCGGCCTGATCGACGGCAACGTCACCCTGAAGAACATCTGCGACGGACCCGCGCCGTCGAGTTTCGCCGCCTCCACGATGTCGGAGGGGATGCTCTTGATGGCCGCCGACAGCACGACCGTGGCGAAGCCCGCCTGGATCCACACCATCACCACGATCAGGAAGAGCGTGTTGAGCGGCGAGTCGAGCAGCCACTGCCGGGGCTCGCCGCCGAACCACACGACGACCTGGTTGAGCAGGCCGATCTGGTCGGCGCCCTCGGGGCGGTAGGCGTAGACGAACTTCCAGATGATGCCCGCCCCGACGAACGAGATGGCCATCGGCAGGAAGACCAGCGTCTTGGCCAGCGACTCGAACCTGCTGTGGTCCACGATCACCGCGTAGACCAGCCCGATCGCGGTCACCAGCAACGGCACGAGCACGACCCATGCGAGGGTGTTGCGCAGCACGGTGACGGCCTCGGGCTGGGTGAACATCCAGGCGTAGTTGGCCAGGCCGACGAAGTCCGTGCCGTCACCGCTCATGAACGACAGCAGCGTCGTGCGCACGGCGGGGACGATCAGGCCGATGGTCAGCAGCGTGACGGCGGGCGCTAGCAGGATCGCCGCGTGCAGCCTGGCCCGCTGCCGCATCGGCGTCCGGTCGAGGAGCAGCAGGACGAGGCCGACCACGGCCAGGAAGGCCACGACGCCGATCGCCAACTGCACGAACTTCGGCGACTCGGCGCTCAGGTCGAAGTCCAGGTCCAAGGATCCTCCTGGTGGTCCTTCCGGGGAGAGGCGGTACGGCGGGCGCCGGTGCCCGCCGTACCGCGACGTGTCACGACGGGGCTGTCAGGACGGGGGCCAGGAGGCGTCGATGTAGTCGAGCACCGTCCTGGTGTCCTTGCCGTTGATCCAGTCCGTCATGCCCTTCCAGAAGGAGCCCGACCCGACGGCGGCGGGCATCAGGTCGGAGCCGTCGAACCTGAACACGGTCGCGGGGTCCCCGAGCATCTCCATCGACAGCTTGTCGATCGGGTTCTGCGCGTTGGCCAGGTCCACGCCCTTGCGCGCGGAGACGTAGGTGCCCAGCTTCATCCTGGCGTTGGCGTGCTCGGCGGTGGCCAGGTAGCGCTGGAACGCCTTGACCTCGGGCCTGTCGGTGAAGGCGGCGACGAACTCGCCCGCGCCGAGCACGGGCTTGCTGGAGGCGTCCTTTCCCGGCAGGTAGAAGGCGAAGACGTCACCGTCCTGGGCGACCTTCGTGCCCTCGGGCCAGAAGTTGGCGTAGAAGGAGGCCTGGCGGTGCATCGCGCACTTGCCCGTCGTGATCGGCACGCCGCCCTCCTGGAAGGCGGTGCTCGCGATCGACTTGACGGGGCCGTAGCCGCCGTTGACGTACTTGTCGTTCTTGAGGATCGCGCCGACCTTGTCCACGGCGGCGAGGACCTTGGGGTCGTTGAACTTCAGCTCGTGCGCGACCCACCTGTCGTACTCCTCGGGGCCGAGCTCGCGCAGGATGACGTCCTCGATCCAGTCGGTGGCGGGCCAGCCGGTGGCCTCGCCCGACTCGATGCCCGCGCACCAGGGCTTGACGCCGCCCGCCGCGATCGTCTCGGTGAGCGTCATCAGCTCGTCCCAGGTCGTCGGGACCTTCCAGCCCTTCTCCTGGAAGGTCTTGGGCGAGTACCAGACGAAGGACTTCACGCTGGCGCCCAGCGGCGCGGCGTAGAAGGCGCCGTCGACGGTGCCGTAGTTCAGCCAGTCCTTGGACCAGCCCTCCTCGGCCAGCGTCTTGACCTCGGCGGGAGCGGGCTTCAGCTTGCCCGCCTTGGCGAAGCGCGCCAGGAGACCGGGCTGGGGGAAGAAGGCCAGGTCGGGAGGGGTGCCGCCGTCGGAGCGGACCTGGATCTGCGCCTCGAACTCGCCGGTGCCCTCGTAGGTGATCTTCATGCCGGTGCACTTCTCGAACGGCTTCCAGTTCTGCTGGAAGAGGTCGGCCTCGGCGTCACGGATGGGGGAGTAGACGCTGACCTTCTTGCCGTCGTGCTTGCCGTACGCGGAGAAGGCGGCGCAGTCGGCCGATGTGCTCCCCTCGGCCTCTGGTTCGGTGGGAGTGGAGCCGCAGCCGGTGGCGACCAGTGCCAGACCGACGGCCCCGACGAGTAGTCGGGAGGCAAACGCCATGTGCATCCTCCTAGGCCGTGAGAGCGTTCTCTGAGGATTGTTTGCGCACATAACGAGGTCAATATCTGTGATGTCACGGTTCGTTGGGAGCCCAGGAAATCACCCGGGCTCCCCCCGGCTCACAGACCGTTGCGGCTGATCACGTCCCGGTACCAGAGCGCGCTGTCCTTGAGGGTGCGCGCCTGGGTGGTGTAGTCGACGTGGACGACGCCGAACCTGCGGCCGTAGCCCTCGGCCCACTCGAAGTTGTCCAGCAGCGACCACACCAGGTAACCGCGCAGGTCGGCGCCCGCCTCGATGGCCTCGTGCGCCGCGCGCAGGTGTCCCTCCAGGTAGCCGAGCCTGGCGTCGTCGTGGACCCTGCCGTCCTCCACCACGTCGTCGAAGGCGGCGCCGTTCTCGGTGACCATGAGGCCGACCCGCGGGTAGTCCTGCGACAGCCGTACGAGCAGGCGGGACAGGCCGCTGGGCACGATCGGCCAGCCCATCGCGGTGACGGGAGCCTCGACGGTGGCGAACCGCACGCCCTCGGAGCCAGGCCACGCCGCGTCCGCGGGCAGTCCAGGGCCGTCCTCGACCACGCAGGGGTTGTAGTAGTTGACCCCCACCAGGTCGATCGGGGCGTTGATGATCTCCAGGTCGCCGTCGAGGACGTGCGCGGTGCCGCCGTTGCGTTCCGCGGCCTCCAGCACCTCCTCGGGGTAGCGGCCGAGCAGCGCCGGGTCGAGGAACTGGCGCGTCAGCAGTGCGTGGACACGGTGCGCGGCCGCCGCGTCGGCCTCCGACACCGCCGCGGAGGGATCGTTCACCTGGGCGGGTGTCAGCACGGGAGCCGAGTTGACCACCAGCATGATCTCCTCGGCGCCCGCCGAGCGCAGCGCGCTCGCCGCGAGCCCGTGGCCGAGCAGCAGGTGGTGCGCGGCCCTGAGCGCGTCATGGGCGGAGGTACGGCCAGGCGCGTGCACGCCGTTGCCGTAGCCGAGGAAGGCCGAGACCCATGGCTCGTTGAGCGTGGTCCAGTGGCTCACCCTGTCGCCGAGGCGGTCGTACATGATCGCGGCGTAGTCGGCGAAGCGGTAGGAGGTGTCGCGGGAGGTCCAGCCCCCCAGGTCCTCGAGCGCCTGGGGCAGGTCCCAGTGATAGAGCGTGACATAGGGCGCGATGCCCGCTTCGAGTAGCGTGTCCACCAGCCTGTCGTAGAAGGCCAGACCCGCCTGGTTGGCCGCCCCCGAGCCGGTGGGCTGGATCCTCGGCCAGGCGACGGAGAACCGGTAGGCGTTCAGGCCCAGGTCCTTCATCAGCGCCACGTCGTCGCGATAGCGGTGGTAATGGTCGCAGGCCACCTCGCCGGTGTCGCCCTCGCGCACCTTGCCGGGCGTGGCGGAGAAGGTGTCCCAGATCGAAGGGCCCCGCCCGTCCGCCTTGGCCGCGCCCTCGATCTGGTAGGAGGCGGTCGCCGCGCCCCAGACGAAGTTCTCAGGGAAGACCACGGTCCCCCGCGTCTCCATGGTCGTGATCGTCATCCCTTGACAGCTCCTTGCATGATTCCTCCGATGATCTGCTTGCCGAGCAGGATGAAGACGAGGATCAGCGGCAGGGTCCCCACCGCCGTCCCCGCCAGCCCGAGCACGTAGTCGTTGACATAGCCGCTGGCGAGTGTCGAGAGCGCCACCTGCACCGTCGGGTTCTCCGGGGTCAGGACCACCAGCGGCCAGAAGTAGTCGTTCCACGCCGACATGAACGTCAGCATTCCGAGCACGGCCGCCGCGGGCCTGGCCGTGGGCAGCACCACGTGCCAGAACAGGCGCCAGGTCGTCGCGCCGTCGACCCGCCCCGCCTCCAGGAGCTCGGTGGGCAGCGCCCGCGAGAGGTACTGCGTCATGAAGAACACCCCGAAGGCGTTCACCAGCGCCGGCACCACCAGGGCGTACATCGAGCCCGTCCACTCGATCTTCACCATGAGCATGTAGAGCGGGATGATGCCCAGCTGCGCGGGGACCATCATGGTCGCCACCGTGATGAGCAGCAGGATGTTCTTGCCCCTGAAACTGAGCTTGGCGAAGGCGAACCCCGCCAGAGTCGAGAAGAACATCACCGCCACCGCGATCGACCCCGCCACCAGGAAGGAGTTGAGCAGCGCCATGGCGAAGGGCACCGTGTCGAAGACGCGCGCCACGTTGGCGAAGAAGTTGCCGCCGGGCAGCAGCGGCGGCGGCACCTCGGCCAGCGCCGAGTTGTGCCGCGAGGCCACCACCACGCTGTAGTAGAGCGGGAAGACCGAGAAGAACGCCACCGCCAGCAGCGTCAGATAGGTGAGGCGTCGTCTCACTTGAAGGCACCTCCCATGCGGCGGGTCAGCAGGTAGTTCACCCCGGCGGCCAGTACCACGAACAGGAACATCACCCACGAGGCGGCCGAGGCGTAGCCGAAGTCGAACTTGTTGAAGCCCAGGTCGTAGACGTAGAGGGCGAGGGTCTGGAACTGGTGGTCGGGGCCGCCGCTGGTGATGCCGCCCGCGCCGCTGCCCGCGCCGAACAGCAGGGGCTCGGCCAGGATCTGCATCGCGCCGATCGTCGAGACGGTGACCACGAAGACGATGGTCGGCCTGATCATCGGGATGGTGATCTTCCGTAGCTGCGTCAGGTTGGACGCGCCGTCGAGCGTGGCCGCCTCGTACAACTCCTTGGGCACGGCCTGCATGGCGGCCAGGAAGATCAGCGCGTTGTAGCCCGTCCACCTCCACATGATCATCGCCGAGATGGCCACGTGCGAGGTGGCGGTGCCCTCCGCCCACGCGACACCGTCGATCCCGAACCACGACAGCATCCAGTTGATCAGCCCGTAGTCGCGGCCGAAGAGCTGGCTGAAGATGACCACGACCGCGACCACGCTGGTCACGTTCGGCACCAGCAGAGTGATACGGAAGAACGTCTGCGCCCGCAGCGGGCGGTTGAGCAGGTGCGCCAGCCAGATCGCCAGCACCAGCTGCGGGACCGTCGAGATGATCCCGATCGAGAAGGTGTTGAACGTGGCGTTCCAGAAGTAGCCGTCACCGAGCAGGGTGGTGAAGTTCTCCGCCCCGATGAAGGTGTGCACGTCGGAGGTGAGCGTCCACTCGTGCAGGCTCACCCAGGCGGTGAAGATCAGCGGGAAGACGCCGAAGGCGCAGAACAGCAGGAAGAAGGGGGCGATGTAGGCGTAGGGCGACAGCTTGAGGTCGAGCGTGTGCCTGACCAGCCGCCGGTGCCTGCGCCTCGCCGTGGCTTGGAGCGTGGCCATGCGGGGTCCTCTGGTGTCATGCGGTACGGCGGAGCGGGCGGCCGCCCCGCCGTACCGGCCGCTACTTGATCTTCTGGACGTCCGAGATGACCTGCGCCCACGCCTCGTCGGGTGTCTGCTTGCCCTGCTCGACGCGGCCGAGGCCGTCGCCGATGGCCACGCGCACGTCGCCCTCCTTGGGGCCGAGGTGCTGCGGCTTGAGGCTGCGCGCCGCGTCGGAGTAGATCTTGCCGATCGGCGCGTCACCGAAGAACGGCTTGGTGAAGCTCTGGATCGACGGGTCGTCGTAGAGCGCGGGGATCGAGGGGAACGTGCCCTCCTCCTTGAACACCCTCGCCTGGTTGTCCTTCGAGGTGAGGAAGTCGATCAGTTCGGCGGCCTCCTTGGGGTGCTTGCCCTGCTTGGGCAGGAGCAGGTGGGAGCCGCCGCTGTTGCCCGAACCGCCGGGGACCTTCGCGATGTCCCACTTGCCCGTGGCGTCCTTGGCCTGCTCCTGGATGTAGCCGGTCATCCAGGCGGGGCAGATGATCGTGGCGAACGAGCCCTTGGCGAAGCCGGTGTTCCACGGCGGGGAGAAGGCGGCGAGCTTGGCCGTCAGGTCGTTCTGGGTGAGCTGGTTGGACAGGTCCCACGCCTTCTTGACCTCGGGGTTGGTGCCCACGACGATCTGGTCCTGCGCGTCGTAGAGGCCGACGGGAGCCTGGTTGACGATCGCGCGGAAGATCTCGCCGGGCGAGTCGACGAACTTGGCGTCCTTGACGCTGCCGGCGAACTTCCTGCCCGTCTCGATGTACTGCTCCCACGTGGGCCAGAGCTCGGCCACCTTCTCGCGGTCGGTCGGCAGCCCCGCCTTCTCGAACAGGTCCTTGCGGTAGCACATGGCCAGGCCGCCGACGTCGGTGCCGAGGCCGAGCAGCTTCGAGCCGTCCTTCGACAGGCCCTGCTGCCACTTCCAGTCGAGGTAGTCGCTCTGGCGCTTGTCCAGGCCGTACTGCTTGAGGTCGTGGAACTTGTCGGCCTGCGCGGTGAACGAGCTGATGTAGCCGACCTCCACGGCCTCGATGTCGGCGGCGCCCGCGTTCGTGGCCAGCCGCTTGACGAGGTTGTTGTGGTGGTCGTTGAACTGCGTGACCCGCTCGACGACCTCCACGTTGGGGTGCGTCTTCTTGTACTCCTCGTACAACGGTTTGAAGCCGAAGTCGCCGAAGAGGGCGATGCTGAGCGTCACCTTCTCCGCGGGCGTGCCTGCGGTGGTGCCGCTGGGAGCCTCGCCGCCACAGGCGGCGAGAGCGAGGGCGAGCGCGGACGCGGTGAGCACCGGTACGGCGAGCCGCCCGAAGCGGCGGGCCTGGGAGTACGGCGTGGCCATGGAACCCTCCCTGAGGGCAAGGTGGTGATGAGGTAGGTGAGAGAGCGCTCTCTCAGAGAGATTGCTGGCCGGGCCGCCCCCTGTCAACGGATCGTTTCGGTAACCATTCAGAGAGCGCTCTCTCGTTTTTCGCCGTGTTTGCCCAGGTCACAGCGATGATTAGACAGCACTGGGAGCGCTCCCAGCAAGAGGGTGCGTTTCCAGAGTGTTATCTGGAACGGGAGAGCGTTCTCTCAGCCGAGGACGCGACCGGCCATCCTGGCGTACATCCTGCCCGGACTCGGCACCACGGGGGAGGTGAGGAAGCCGGGCAGCATCGGCAGATCCACCGCGAAAGGCTCCAGCCGCCCGTACAGCTCGTTGGCGTCCTTCGGCCGGTCCTCCACGGACTTCTCCAGCACGTCCGACAGCACCCTCTCCAGCGCGGAGGGAAGCCCGGGAACCGTCGGCGGGCGCTCCTTGACCTGCTTCTCGAAGACCACGTACTCCGTCGGCCCGGTGAACAGCTGGCGGCCCGTCAGCATCTCGTGCAGCACGCAGCCCAGCGAGTACAGGTCGCTGCGCGGCTCGGCGACGCCGCGCTGGATCTGCTCGGGCGCCATGTAGGCGGGCGTGCCGAGGATCTGCCCGATCCTGGTGAACTGCGAGCCGTCGGTCTCGCGCCGCATCGCCAGCCCGAAGTCGAGCACCTTCAGGCTGCCGTCGGGACACAGCATGAGGTTCGTCGGCTTCAGATCGCGATGGCAGATCTCCAGCGCGTGGGCGGCCGACAGCACCGCGCACGCCTGGGCCGCGATGGCCACCGCCCAAGGGACGGGCAGCGGACCGTGCTCGCTGACCAGGTCGGCGACGGTGACGCCGTCGATGAACTGCATCACCTGGTAGAGGCGCTGCTCGTGGGTGCCGAAGTCGTACAGGACGGGCGCGCCGGGGTGTTCGAGACGGGCCAGGATGCGCGCTTCCCTGATGAACCTGCGCTCGAGTTCCTCGTCGGGGCCCTTGCCGGGGAGGGGGTGGAGCAGCTTGACGGCCACCCTGCGATCGAGATGCCGATCGTGACCCCGGTAGACGGCGCCCATGGCGCCACGGCCCAGGGGGAGGTCGTCGAGCTCATACCGGTCGCCGATGACCATTCGCCCTCCCTGCGCCTCTCGGAAAAAGCTACACCAACCACCCCGGCCCCCGATCATCACGCGATTCGGGGACTCGCGGGCCCTGTGGCTCTGGGAAAGGCATCATCCTCACCTCCGGCCCGCCGCCGCTCTCCCCGTCCCCGTTGACCACCGCCTCGGTGTCCCGGATGACTGTATGGCGCTTGGCGCGCCCCTGGTGGGGTGGAGGGCCCGGCCTTCCCCATGAGATGCCGCTGGAAATGATCCAGCGGCGTCCCGGATTCGCGCTGGAGCTTCTCGCGCTCGCGACCGACGGCGATCCGACCGGCTACGGCGATGTGCGCCTGGAGTCGGTGGACATGAACGTCCGTCTCCCTGTCGAATACCGAGCCGACTCCGTGGTCTCGCTGACCGCGCCCGACGGCGAACGCGTCTTCGTCATCATCGAGATCCAGAACAGGCACATCAAGGAGAAGATCTGGGCCTGGCTCTCTTATGTCGGCTGCCTGATGGGCACGCGCAAGTGCCCCGTGATGCTGGTCGTCGTCTGCCCTGACAAGAGCGTCGCCGCCCACTACGACCAGCCCATCCAGATCGAGCACTCCTGCGTCGTCCTGAGGCCGACGGTGGTCGGGCCTGACAAGTTGCCCGTTCTCAGTGAGCCGGAGGACATCGCCGCCTCACCTGAGCTGGCGACGCTCGGCGCCATCGGGCATCCCACTCTTGACACGGCCGTCGCTGTCGCGACCCGGCTCGTCGCTCTTCGTGACGACCGCGGAGCTCACTATTACTCTTACCTGAAGACACACCTTCCTGATTCGATCGGGCCTGTCTTGGAGGAAATCGTGGTCACCACCGTTCCACTGGTCAGTGACTCATTCACCCGCATCTTCGAGGCCCGAGGCGAGGCCCGAGGCGAGGCCCGAGGCGAGGCCCGAGGCGAGGCCCGAGGCGAGGCCCGAGGCGAGGCCCGAGGCGAGGCCCGAGGCGAGGCCCGAGGCGAAGCTCGGATGCTTCTCACGATGCTGGAGGCGCGGGGACTGCGCCTGGACGACGATCAGCGGCGGATCGTCGACGCTTGCGAGGATCCCGAGCAGCTTCTGCGGTGGGGTGCGCGGGCGGCGACGGCGGGCACCGTGGACGAGGTGTTCTCGGAGGACTCGGAGTCGTAGACGGGGCGGCGTGGGATCTGCTCGTCGCCCAGAGGTCGCCGTGTTCCGGCTGAACACGGCGACCGTCTGCGGTGGCTTCGGTGGGTCGGCTTGGAGCTTTCGTGGTCACCACCTCGGCGCCGGTCAGCGCCGAGGTGTTCGCCGGCGGCCCCGAGAGTTAGACGTTGCGGCGATACTGGCCGCCCGCCTCGAAGAGGGCTTCGGTGATCTGGCCGAGCGAGCACACCCTGGCCGCCTCCATCAGCACCTCGAACGCGTTCTCCTCCGACATCGCCACCTCCCGCAGCCGCCGTAGCGCCGCCGCCGACTCCGAGCGGTGCCTGGCGTGGAAGTCGTGCAGGCGGTCCAGCTGCGAACGCTTCTCCTCCTCGGTTCCGCGAGCCAGCTCCAACGGCCCGTGGTGCTCCTCGCCGCGAGGGTTGCGGAAGGTGTTCACGCCGATGATGGGCAGCGAGCCGTCGTGCTTGCGGGTCTCGTACAGCATCGACTCGTCCTGGATCTTGCCGCGCTGGTAGCCGGTCTCCATCGCGCCCAGTACGCCACCCCGGTCGGACAGGCGCTCGAACTCGCCCAGGACGGCCTCCTCCACCAGGTCCGTCAGCTCGTCGATGATGAACGAGCCCTGCAGCGGGTTCTCGTTGCGGGCCAGGCCCCACTCCCTGTTGATGATGAGCTGGATGGCCATCGCCCGCCGTACGGACTCGGCCGAGGGGGTGGTGACGGCCTCGTCGAAGGCGTTGGTGTGCAGGCTGTTGCAGTTGTCGTAGATCGCGATGAGGGCCTGCAGCGTGGTGCGGATGTCGTTGAAGTCCATCTCCTGGGCGTGCAGCGACCGTCCGGAGGTCTGGATGTGGTACTTCAGCTTCTGCGAGCGCTCCGCCGCGCCGTACCTCTCTCTCATGGCGACGGCCCAGATGCGGCGCGCCACGCGCCCGAGCACCGAGTACTCGGGGTCCATGCCGTTGGAGAAGAAGAACGACAGGTTGGGTGCGAAGTCGTCGATGCGCATGCCGCGCGCGAGGTACGCCTCGACGTAGGTGAAGCCGTTGGCCAGCGTGAAGGCCAGCTGGCTGATGGGGTTCGCGCCCGCCTCGGCGATGTGGTACCCGGAGATGGACACCGAGTAGAAGTTGCGCACCTGGTTGCGGATGAACCATTCCTGGATGTCGGCCATCATCCGCAGGGAGAACTCTGTGGAGAAGATGCAGGTGTTCTGGCCTTGGTCCTCTTTGAGGATGTCCGCCTGCACGGTGCCGCGCACCGTGGCCAGTGTCCTGGCCCGCAGCTCCTGCTCCTCCTGCGGGGACGGCTCGCGGCCCTCCTTGGCGCGGAAGCGTTCGAGCGCCTGGTCGACGGCGGCGTTGAGGAAGAAGGCCAGGATCGTGGGGGCGGGGCCGTTGATGGTCATCGAGACCGAGGTGTTCGGGGCCGACAGGTCGAAGCCGTCGTAGAGCACTTTCATGTCGTCGAGCGTCGCGATCGACACCCCCGAAGTGCCGACTTTTCCGTAGATGTCGGGACGGAGGTCGGGGTCGTTGCCGTACAACGTCACGGAGTCGAAGGCGGTCGACAGCCTGGTCGCGGGCTGGCCCTCGGACAGCAGCTTGAAGCGGCGGTTGGTGCGGAACGGGTCGCCTTCGCCGGCGAACATCCTGGTCGGGTCCTCGTCGTCCCGCTTGAAGGAGAAGACTCCGGCGGTGAACGGGAAGCGGCCCGGCAGGTTCTCCGAGCGCAGGAAGCGCAGCAGGTCGCCGTGGTCCTCGAAGCGGGGGAGCGCCACGCGGGGGATGCGGTTGCCCGAGAGGGTCTCGCGCCAGAGCGGGGTGTGGATCTCCCTGTCGCGCACCTTCACGACCAGCTCGTCGGCGGTGTACTGCGCCTTGATCGCGGGCCACTGCGTCAGCAGCGTCCTGCTCTCCTCGCTCAGCTCCCTCTCAGCCTGCCGGGCCAGCTCCTCCAGCCGCGCGTCGGTCCCCGAGGCGCCCGCTCCCGCCTCCGAGGCGCCCGCCCCCGGTTCCGAGGGGAAGGCTCCCGCCTCCGAGGCGGCCGGACCGACCTCAGCGGTGTAAGCGGTCGTCGCGCCCGCTCCGGTGCGTTCCGCCGGGTCGTCGGCCGGAGCTCCCGGTGAACGCGGGGTGAGGGCGGGGTTCAGGAGGGCGCGAACAGCGGCGAGCTGCTGACGCCGCCTGGCCACGGCCGCCTGGGCCATCGTCTCGGCGTGGTAGCCGCGCACGGTCTCGGCGATCTCCGCGAGATAGCGGACCCTGGCGGGCGGCACGACCGCCGCGGCCGTCTGGGAGGTACGTCCCCGCACCTTCGGCAGCAGGCCGGGACCCGCCGGCATGCCCCGCTCCACCAGCAGGTCACGCAGGTGGTGGTAGAGCGCGGTGACGCCCGCGTCGTTGTAGCGGGCCGCGATCGTGCCGAAGACCGGCATCTCGTCGGGCGAGACCCCGAAGGCCGCCCTGTTGCGCACCATCTGCCTGCGGACGTCGCGCAGCGCGTCCTCGGCGCCCCTGCGCTCGTACTTGTTGATCACCACGGCCTCGGCGAAGTCGAGCATGTCGATCTTCTCCAGCTGCGAGGCCGCGCCGAACTCGGGGGTCATGACGTAGATCGGCACGTCCACGTGCGGGACGATCCCCGCGTCGCCCTGCCCGATGCCGGGGGTCTCGACGACCACGAGGTCGTACCCTGCCGCTCTGCAGGCGGCGATCACGTCGTCGAGGCAGGCGGGCACCTCGCTGGACGCGCCGCGGGTGGCGAGGGAGCGGAAGTAGGTCTGCCCGCCGAGACTGTTCATCCTGATCCGGTCCCCGAGCAGCGCCCCGCCGCCGCGCCGCCTGGTCGGGTCGATGGCGATGACGGCGATGCGCAGCTTGTCGTCGTTGTCGACGCGGACCCGCCGCAACAGCTCGTCGGTCAACGACGACTTCCCCGAGCCGCCCGTCCCGGTGATCCCGAGCACGGGCGCCCTGCGTCCGGCGGACACGGGCGCGCCGGCGGGGGCCTCGGCGGCAGGGGTCTCCGCCGGAGCGGGGCCTCCGAGTGCGGGGGGTGTGGGGGAGGCGCCTCGGGCGCGGATGCCCTCCACCAGCTCGGCGGGGGCGCGGCCCGACTCGATGAGGGTGATGGCGCGGGCCAGCGCGGCCTGGTCGCCCGAGACGACGGCCTCGACGGACGGCGCGCCGCCCAGCTCGACGTCGCACTCCTCGATCAGCTTGTTGATCATTCCGGGCAGGCCGAGCCGCTGGCCGTCCTGGGGGGAGAAGATGCGGGCGACGCCACGGGAGTGCAGCAGCTCGATCTCCTCGGGGACGATCACGCCGCCGCCCCCGCCGTACACCCTGATGTGTCCCGCGCCGCGCTCGCGCAGCAGCTCGACGAGGTAGCTGAAGAACTCGACGTGCCCGCCCTGGTACGAGCTGATCGCCACGCCCTGCACGTCCTCCTGGATGGCGGCGGTGACGATCTCCTCGACGGACCGGTTGTGTCCGAGATGGACCACCTCGGCCCCTTGCACCTGCAAAATTCGCCGCATGATGTTGATCGCGGCGTCATGGCCGTCGAACAGCGCTGCGGCGGTCACGAATCGGACGGGATGGACCGGTGCGTGCACGCCAGATCACTCCTTTGTGAGGGGCCTCCCTTCCGAAGATACTAGGACGTCCTACTATTTCCCAGTGGCCGCCTCATAAGGCCTGCGTCGCTTGGCCGTACCCCCCGAAGCGGTGGAGGTGGGCTGGCGCCCGCTTCCGGGGGTACGGCCGGCCTGCGCGAGCTCGGCGGAACGGTCCACCGGGCCACGCAGGCGGTCTCCTTGCCCTGGACCCGCGCCGCGTCCGGGCGTGGGCTCTCGCGGGGAGGACTCGGGGGCCCGCACCCCTGCCGCGGCGGGCACGCGGGCCCTGTTCGCGGGGGCCGCGGCGCGTGGGCGGGGCACGCCGGTCATCGAGGGCACAGGAGCGCGGCGTCCGGCTCCAGCGGCACCGGTGGCGCGAGAGCTCCCTGACGCGCCCGTGGCACGAGGGGGCCTGACAGGTCCCGCTTCTGCGGAGGTGGTGAGGGCGGCTCCGGCCTGGGAGGCGCCGCTGGCCAGCCATGACACGAGCCCTCTGCGGTGACGGCCCGAGCCGCGGGAGCGTCCCGCCACCCTGAACGACACGACCACCGTGGTCAGCACCATCGCCGCCAGCAGCGCCTGTGGCGTGCCGAGCACGTCGAAGGGAGAGCCCTGCTGCTCGACCGTCACCCCCGGCAGAGCGGCCTGGACCGCGAAAGGCTCGGCCGGCTTCTCGGAAGGGCGCACCTCGATCAGCCCTGGACGCTCCTTGACCATGCGCGGCAGCCCGTATCCGACGACCTTCTCGGTGTCGCGCACCTTGCGCTTGAGCCAGACCCTGTCGACGTTCGCCTCGATCGTGTGGATCTTCGATCCGACGACCTTCTCGACGATGCCGACATGGTCGATGCCCTTGTAGCTCTTGCCGCCCTTCCAGTCGTAGAAGACCAGGGCTCCGGGCTCGGGTCGCTGCGACCACGCGCCCTGCTTGATGAACCAGGCCGCGTGCGACGGCGTCCACGCGAACTGCCCGACGAACTCCTGGACGCCCGCCTTCTGCGCCGCCCAGGAGATGAACATGTCGCACCAGGGCGCGTTGCGGTACTGGGAATCCTCGACCAGATCCGCGTACCACGTGCCGAACTTCGTGTACTGGCCGCCGTTCTCGCGATATCCGAGCTCAGGGCGAGCCGCCTCCAGTAGTCCTTCAGCGATCGGGTCCAGGACGACTCCTCCCCAGATGACCGGCGACTAACGAGGGACTGTAGTAGCGCCTCGGTTGTCGCGCTCCAGACATCCAGAAAGTGTCTAGATATGAGCCGAAATATTGGCTATGTGGCTGGTGGGACGCACTACTACAGGGAGGAGTAGAGGATCTTCCATGTGCCGGCGTAGAGGCAGACGTCGGACGGCTTGGAAGCGCGGCCCTCACTGCACACCTTGAGCTCGACGAGGGCCACGTTCCTGTCGGTGAACGCGAACGCCCGGGGCGTGCCCCTGGAGCAGTCGAGGTAGCTGCGGTGCTTGAAGGGCACGTTGCCGTCGTTCGTGCGGTAGGAGATGCGGAAGACCGCCCACCCGCAGCCCGGGCCCTTGGTCAGGTCGGTGACCCTGCCCTTGACGGCGACCGTGGAGGTGGCGGGGATGTGCGCCTTGTTCAGGCCCGAGGACGTCAGGGTCCCCTTGGCGACGGCCCTCTTGCCGGGCGCGTACCTGGGTCCCCAGTTCAGCTCTCCACCGGTCGCGGGCGCGACGGTGTCGGCGGAGGCAGAAGCGGAGGCGACGGTGACGGGGGCCGCCGTCAGCAGTCCGGCGGCGACGGCGATCATGATGGTACGGCTGGCTCTCATCGGATTCCCTTTCTCGTCTGCCGCGAGTGTGGAATCCGGCGCTTGCAACCCGCTGGAGAACCGCCGTACCCCGGCTCAGGACCCGACGCCCACCCTGTACATCGAGCTGGTGCTCTCCTCAGGAGGCACCACGTCGGCCACGATGACGGTCACGTTGTCGGGGCCGCCTCCCTCGTTGGCCAGCTCGATCAGTTTGCCGACCGCCGCGTCGGGCTCGGCGTAGGTCGTCAGGATCTCGTGCAGCGTCTCGGGCCCGAGCACGTCGGTCAGCCCGTCGGAGCACAACATGTAGCGGTCGCCCAGTTCCGCCTCGCGCAGCGACATGTCGGGCTCCGACCTGCCCTCGCTGCCCAGCACGCGCAACACCATCGACCGGCGCGGGTGAACCGCCGCCTGGTCCTCCGTGATGCGGCCTTCGTCCACCATCGACTGCACCAACGTGTGATCCTTGGTGATCTGGTAGAGCGCGCCTGCGCGCAGCAAGTAAGCACGGGAGTCGCCGAGATGGGCCAATGCGAACTTCGTGCCGTCCCACAACATGGCGGTCACGGTCGTGCCCATGCCCCTGCGCGCGGGGTCGATCTCGACCAGCTCCGCCAGCCTGCGCCCCGCCTCGAGCACGGCGGCCTCCAGGGCCGTTTCGAGGTCGGCGCCCGCCTCTGGCAAGCTGGCGTCGAGCTCGCGCAGCACCGCGATCGTGGCGGAGCTGGCAAGCTCGCCGGCCGCGTGGCCGCCCATCCCGTCCGCGATCGCCAGCATGCGGGCGCTCACGTAGCCCGAATCCTCGTTCTGCTCCCTTCGTCGGCCCACGTCCGACCCGGCGGCATAGCGGATGTTGTGCGTCATAGTATGCAGTAAATCATTGGTTGAAACACTTCACAAGCAGATGCGCTGAAGAGTGTTGTGAACTAATGTGGCCTCATGAGCCACGACCCGACCGTCAACGCCGGCGACATCGCCAGGCTCGCCGGTGTCGGGCGGGCCGCGGTGAGCAACTGGCGCCGCCGCCACGACGACTTCCCCAAACCGGTCGACGGAACCTCCGCCCAACCGTTGTTCGCGTTGCGCGAGGTCGAGGCATGGCTGAGTCGCTATGGGAAGTCCTACCAGGTCTCGCTGGCAGATCGCGCGTGGCAACGCCTGAAAGCTTCCGGAGATCTTCAGCTTGGCCGGCTCGTGGCCGCCGCGGGAGGCTTTCTCGCCTCGCTCGGGGAGCAGGGCGCCGCCGTGCGGAGCGACGACGGGAAGGCGCGCACCCTCGAGGAGGGGCACGGGCTCGACGCGGGTCTGACCACTCTGCTGGCCGAGCTGGCCGCCGAACGGGGCGCCAGGGCCGCCTATGAGTTCCTCTGCGCCCGCTACCTGGAGGCCCACTCCCGCAAGCTCTCCGTCACGCGCGAGGACGTCGCGGCCCTGATGGTACGGCTGGCCGCCCCCGAAGGCGGCACCGTCCTCGACCCCGCCTGCGGCCTCGCCACGCTCCCGCTGTCCCTGCCCACAGCCGACGACCCCGCCCAGGGAGAGCCCGCAGGAAACCCCGGCTCGGGCAGGGCCGTCAGGGTGCTCGGGCAGGAGCTGGAGGAGACCTCGGCCCGCATCGCCGCCGCCAGGCTCGCCCTGCGCGGCATCGAGGCCGAGATCGTCGCGGGCGACGCGCTCAGGCACGACGCCTTCCCCGGTGCCAGGGCCGACGCCGTCGTCTGCGACCCGCCCTTCAACGAGCGCTCGTGGGGCTACGACGAGCTCAGCGGCGACCCGAGGTGGGAGTACGGCCTGCCGCCGAGGGGCGAGTCCGAGCTGGCCTGGGTCCAGCACTGCCTCACCCACGTCAAGCCGGGCGGGCTGGTCGCCATCCTCATGCCTGCCGCCGCCGCCAGCCGCAGGGCTGGCCGCCGCATCAGGGGCAACCTGCTGCGCGCGGGCGCGCTGCGGGCCGTGGTGACGCTCTGGCAGGGCGGTCCCGACCTGTGGCTGCTGCGCAGGCCCGAGAGCGGTGAGCGCCCGCCGTCCGAGATCATGATCATGGACGCCGAAGGCGACCTCGCCAGGGTGGAGCCCGCCCTGAGCGAGGAGGGCCGCCGGGTGCGCATCATCGGCCTGCTCGACGACGAGGTCGACCTCAGCCCCGCGCGGCACGCGCCGCGTGGGGGCGCCGACCTCGGCAGGGCCTTCGCCGCCGCGCGCGAGCGCTTCCTCGCCGCCTCCGTCGACGCTCCCGACCTGCGGGTCCTCGACCAGCCGCTCGACCAGCCCGCCACCACGATCGGGGAGCTGGTCAAGGCGGGGCTGGTGACGATCCTGCAGGCGCCGCCGAGAATGGCGCTCGACGGCGGTGAGGTGCCCGTGCTGACCGCCGACGACGTGGAGCGCGGTGCCGGCGCCTCGGGCGCGACGAATCCCGAGGCCGGTCTGGTCACGGTCGAGCCCGGCGACGTCGTGGCCACCTACGCCACGGCCAGGGTCATCACGGCGGCAGGCGCGGTTCTGGGGCCTCAGCTCACCCTCTACCGGGCCGACCAGCGCCGCGTGGACCCGCACTTCCTCGCCGGGTTCCTGCGCTCGGCGGGTGCGCGCGTGCCCGCCGGTTCGAGCAGGGTGGACGCCCGCCGTACGCGCCTGCCGAGATTGTCGCTGGCCGAGCAGCGGGCCTACGGGGAGGCGTTCAGGCGGCTGGCCACGATGGAGGACGCGCTGAGGGAGGCGACCGCCCTGGGGGAGACGCTGATCAGGCTCGGGCACGAGGGCCTGGCCGACGGCCGGCTCCACCCCGAGCCCTGATCTGCGGCGGGACGCCTGGTGCTCGCCACCGCCGCCGTCGTGCCGCTCATGAGGCGCAGGTGTCGTGGGTGGCGTCGAAGCCCTTTAGAGCCTCCGAGTCATCCGCTCGCAGCGCCTTGAGCCCCTTCCAGTCGTCGCCGATCGTCAGGACCAGCCTGGAGGTCGTCGCCCCCGGCACAGGCCGTGCCGTGCCGGAGAGAAGGTCAGCGGTCAGCGTGGGCACGCGGCTCGCCCCGTTGGGCGAGTAGTGGACGGTCGTGCGGGGAACCGGCTTGCGCGGCGCGTCGCCGATCTTGGTGATGTGGTAGCCGCGCTGCTCCAGGGCGACCGCCACCGTCGTGGCCAGGCCGGAGCGGAGCGTGCCGTTGCGCACCTCGATGTTGATCTTCGATCGCGGCGCCTTGGCCTGGCCGCCCTTGATGCCCGCCACGCTCTTGTCCTTGGCCACGATCTGGAACAGAGTCCTGGCCTGCGGCTGCACCCATTCCACGCGGCCGGGGTGGGTGACGGAGTAGTGCCAGGGGGTGGTGATGAAGCGGATCTGGCCCGCGGTCATGCCCTGGGCGCTCGTGGCGAGGTCCTTCATGACGCCGGGGGTGAGCTGAGGGTCGGTGGTGACGGCCTTGGTCGCCGCGTCGAGGAAGCCGAGCAGCCTGGCGGGGTCGGTGAGCGTCTCGCCGCTCATCACCTTCTTGAGCATGGAGGAGATGAACATCTGCTGCCGCTGGATGCGCCCGATGTCGGAGCCGTCGCCCATGCTGTAGCGGGCGCGGACGTAGCCGAGCGCCTGCTCGCCGTTGAGCGACTGGCGCCCGGCGGGCAGGTGCAGCAGCGCCTTCGTGTCGTCGACGCGCTGGGGCAGGCACACGTCCACCCCGCCGACCGCGTCGACCATGCTCTTGAACCCGGTGAAGTCGACCTTCACGAAGTGGTCGATGTGGATACCGGTCAGCGACTCGATCGTCTTCCACGTGCAGCCGATGCCGCCCGAGTTGAACGACTCGTTGATCATGCCGAGATGCGGCTGCTGCCCAGGCAGCCCGCCCTTGGCGTGGCAGGCGGGCAGCTGGACCAGCGAGTCGCGGGGGAAGCTGATCACCATCGCGCCGTCCCGCTTGGACGACAGGTGGGCCAGCATGATCGTGTCGGTACGCTCGCCCTCGACGCTGCGGCCGTAGCGGGCGTTCTTGCCGTCACGCTGGTCGGAGCCCACGATCAGCACGTTGAGCGAGGTGGTGGCGACCTTGGGCGGACGTGTGGCGCCCAGGTCGTCGCCGGTCACCTCGATGTGCTTGACGTTGCCCGTCAGTTTCACGTAGACGCCGATCACCACGCCCACCGCCGCCAGCACCACGGTCGCCACGACCGCGGCCACCCAACGCAGCCAGCGACGCGCGCGTGGCCGCGGACCCTGGGCGGGCGCAGGGGAAGGAGGGGCGTCAACGAGCCCGCTGCTCACATGTCACTCCGGATGGGGGGCCCAGTCGAACGTCGCCGAGTGTACTGAGTCACGGTCCGCCCGGCGCGGGGGATTGCGAGCTCAGTGGATAAGATCGTGGCTCTGTTTGCCATACTTTCCTCGCCGGAGGCACTGATGTCCGAAGTCACCTTCAAGGGCAACCCGATCACCGTGGGCGGCACCTTCCTGCAGCCCGGCGACGCGGCTCCCGCGTTCAGCCTCGTCGGCAGCGACCTGTCGGACGTCACGCTCGCCGACTTCGGTGGCAGGACCAAGGTGCTCAACATCTTCCCGAGCGTCGACACCGGCGTCTGCGCCGCCTCGGTGCGCCGCTTCAACGAGGTGGCGGCCGAGCACCCCGACGTGGCCGTGCTGTGCGTCTCCGCGGACCTGCCCTTCGCCCAGAAGCGCTTCTGCGGCGCGGAGGGCCTGGACCAGGTGGTCATGCTGTCGCTGATGCGCGGCAGGGAGTTCCTGTCGGACTACGGCGTGGTCCAGGAGGGCGGCCCGCTGGCCGGTCTCGCCGCCCGCGCGGTGGTGGTCCTCGACGGTGACAACAACGTCGTCCACTCCGAACTGGTCTCCGAGATCACGCAGGAGCCCGACTACGACAGCGCGCTCAAGGCCCTGAAGTAGGCCGTGCCGTGCCGTCCGACGACACGGGGGCCGAGGCGCGGGTGCCCGCGGAGGTCGGCAGGATCGTCTCCCTCGTTCCCTCCCTGACCGAGTCGGTGGCCGCCACGGGCAAGCTCGTCGGCGCCACCGACTGGTGCACCCATCCCGCGGGCCTCGACGTGGTCAGGGTGCGCGGCACCAAGAACCCCGACCTCGATCGGATCAGGGAGCTGCGCCCCGATGTGGTGCTGGCCAACGAGGAGGAGAACAGGGAGCCCGACCTCCGGGCACTCAGGGAGTCGGGGATCGCGGTCTGGGTGACGCGGATCCGGACGGTCGAGGAGGCGTTCACCTCGCTGGCCAGGATGTTCGAGCTGGCCTGCCGTACGCCCTCGCCCGCGTGGCTGGAGCGGGCGAGGGCGGCATGGGACCTGCCCGAGCCCGAGGCGCGCAGGACGGTGGTGATCCCGATCTGGCGCAGGCCGTGGATGGTGGTGGGGACGCGACACCTTCACAGGGGACGTGCTTCGGCGGCTGGGCTTCGACAACCTCTACGCCGGCCACGCGGAGCGCTATCCCAAGATCCCTCTCGCGGAGATCGTGGCGAAGGACCCGGATCTGGTGGTGCTGCCGGACGAGCCCTACGCCTTTCACGCGCAGGACGGTCCCGAGTGTTTCGCCAGGAGCGCGCTGGTGAGCGGCAGGGCGCTGACCTGGTACGGACCTTCGATGGTCGAGGCTCCCACGCTGTTGAAGGGCTGGCTCGGCGTTTAGCGGGCAGACTGGTGTGATGATCGCCAGGCTCGCGTTCGCTCTTACCGTGGTCCCTTTCGGGTTGCTCCTCCACGTCGCCCGCCAGCCGCTCAACGGCCTCGACATGGCCGTCGCGCACGATCTGCACGCCCACGCGGTCGCCAACCCCGCATGGACCCGTTTCATGGCCTTCTGGACCGACGCGCTGGGTCCCGCCACGTGGCGGGTGCTGGTGGTCGGGGTCGCGGCGTGGCTGGCGTGGCGGGGCGCGCCGCTGGCAGCGGGCTGGGCGCTGATCACGACCGTGGCGGGCGGCCTGCTGGGCGAGGGACTGAAACTTCTGATCGACAGGGCACGACCGATCTTCCCCGACCCGGTGTCCAGCGCTCCCGGCCTGTCCTTCCCTTCGGGGCACGCGCTGGCCGCCACGCTGGGCGCGGGCGTGCTCGTGCTGCTGGCGCGGCCCGCTCTGCGCGGCAGGCCCCTGCTCGTGGCGCTCGCCTGGACGGCCGCCGCCCTCCTCGCGCTCTCGGTCTCCTACACGCGGGTCGCGCTGGGCGTCCACTGGGTCAGCGACGTGGTGGGCGGCATGCTGCTCGGTGTTGCCGTGCTCGCCGTCAGCGTCCTGGCCTTCAAGCCAGTGAGGCGTCGACGCTCGCGGGCGACAGCACGTGCTCTGTCACCATGACGGCGGTGCCGACGATGCCCGCCCTGCCTCCGAGCGTGCTGGTCACGATCTCCAGGTTCCTGGTCGTGAACGGCAGACTGCGCCGGTAGACGCTCTCCCTGATGCCGGTGAGGTAGTGCTCCCTGGTCTCGGCCATGTCGCCGGCCAGCACCAGCACGCCCGGGTTGAGCAGGCTGACCGCCGTGGCCAGCACCAGGCCGAGCGTGCGGCCTGCCTCCTGGGTGCGCGCGATGGCCTCGGGGTCGCCCGCCTGCACCAGGCGGACGACGTCCTGGCTGGTCTCCTGGCCGAGGTCGACGGCCAGGGCGTGCCCGCTGGCCAGCGAGGCGACGCAGCCCTTCGAGCCGCAGGTGCACACGCGGTCGTCGCTCTCGCGCAGCCGTACGTGGCCGATGTTGCCCGCGGCCTCCTCCACGCCCCTGTAGATGCGCCCGTCGAGCACGATGCCCGCGCCGATGCCGGTGGAGACCTTCACCAGCAGCAGCGAGGGCGAGGTGCGGAAGGAGGCCCACCACTCGCCGAGCGCCATCGCCTTCGCGTCGTTCTCGACCAGGATGGGCACGTCGAACCGGTCGCCGAAGGCCGCCTTGATCGGCAGGTCGTCCCAGCCAGGCATGAGGAAGGACCTCAGCACCTTGCCCGAGGTGTGGTCGACCGAGCCCGGCAGGTCGAGGCCGATGCTGCAGACCCGCTCCCGCGGGCTGCCGGTGCGGTCGAGCAGCCGCTCGAAGGCCTCCCGCACCCAGGTCAGGACGGGCTCGGGCCCCCTGTCGATGCG
This sequence comes from Nonomuraea roseola, assembly GCF_039535395.1. Taxonomy (NCBI): domain Bacteria; kingdom Bacillati; phylum Actinomycetota; class Actinomycetes; order Streptosporangiales; family Streptosporangiaceae; genus Nonomuraea; species Nonomuraea roseola. The sequence continues at coordinate 1,135,705 of NZ_BAAAXC010000015.1, read as the reverse complement.
CATCCGGGTGGACTCCTCCGCCAGCGGGCGCGCGGCCAGGTCGGTCAGCGCGACGCGGGCGTGGCTGGCGCCGAGGTCGGCGACGAGCGCCACCTTGCTGGCCGGGTCGATGGCCAGCACCGAGGGAGGGCGCCCGCCCCCTGACGCCCCTCGCTCGGCCTCATGGATGTAGCCGGCCTCGATCAGCCTGTCGACCCTGTCGGTGATGGTGGATCGGGACAGGCCGGTGTACTCGATCAGCTCTTTGCGGGTACGGCAAGTGCCCTGCCTGATCAACTGGAGGACGTGTCCTGCCGTCAGCATCTCTAGCCCTTCTCAGCGCCTGCCGTGAGGCCCTCCGTCAGCAATCGCTCACTGGCGAAGAACACCACCACGATGGGGAGCGTCAGAACCACCGATCCTGCCATGAGAACGGTCGTCGGGATCTCGATACTGCCCGCCAGTTGCGACAGACCCAGCGAGACGGTCCAGCTCTCCCTGCGCTCCACGAGGAAGAGCAGGGCGAAGAGGAACTCGTTCCAGGCGATCATGAAGGCGTAGAGACCCGTGGCCATGAGCGCGGGCTTCGACAGCGGCAGCACCACCCGCCAGATCGTCTCCATCCGGCCGCAGCCGTCGATGGCGGCCGCCTCCTCCACGCTCTGCGGCACGGTCTCGAAGTAGTTGCGCAGCATGTAGACCGTCACGGGCACCGTCTGGGCGATGTAGACCAGGATCAGCCCCGGCAGCGACCCGCGCAGGCCGAGCATGGTGAACAGCACGAACAGCGGGATCGCCAGCACGATCGCGGGGAAGAGGTAGACGGCCAGGAACAGGAAGTGCACCTGACGGCGGCCGAAGAAGCGCAGTCTTGCCACCGCGTACGCGCCGGGGATCGAGATCAGCAGCGTCACCAGGACCGAGGCGACCGCGACGATCGCGCTGTTGCCCATGAAGGTGACGAAGCCCTGCCTGCCCAGCACGTCCGCGTACGTCGACAGCGTGAAGCTCTGCGGCCACAGCGATCCAGGATCGAGGATCAGCTCCTGGATGTCGCGGACCGACAGCATCACCATGTAGAAGAAGGGGAACGCGGTGATCACCGTCAGGAACGCGATCACCAGCGGCCTGAGCACCCTGAGCAGCGCCCGCTCAAAGCGATCTCTGGTCACGCTCACCTCCGGCGAAGAACCTCAGGTAGACGGCCAGGAACACCACCAGCACCACGGCCAGCACGATCGCCTGCGCCGCCGAGGCGCCGATGTCGTCGCGCGCGGTGAGGAAGTTGTAGACCCGCACGCTGACCACCTCCGTGCCGGCGCCGCCTCCCGTGAGCAGGTAGACGTCGTCGAACTTGGTGAAGGTGAACACGAACCTCAGCACCGCCAGCAGCGCGACCACCCGCCAGAGCTGCGGCATGATCACGTAGCGGAAGCGCTGGGTGGGCGTCGCGCCGTCCACCACCGCCGCCTCCTCCAGCTCGCCGGGCAGCGCCTGGAGTCTGGCGAGGATGAACAGGAAGGCGAAAGGGAAGTAGCGCCACGCCTCGAAGGCGATGACCGTGAGCAGCGCCACCGGCACCTGAAGGCCGAGGAAGCTGCCCCTGGCCTGGGTGAGGAAGGCGATCGGCTCGCCCAGCCAGGTGTTGACGATGCCGAACTGCGGGTTCAGCATCACCTCCCACAGGAAGGCGACCGCCACGACAGGGGCGACGTAGGGGACCAGGATGGAGGCCCTCACCAGCGTGCGGCCCTTGAAGGCGCCCCGCAGCGCGAGCGCCGCGACCAGGCCGATGACGATCGAGAGCGCGGTCCCCGCGATCGTGTAGAGGAGCGTGTTGAGGAGCGCGGACCAGAAGCCGGGCTCGGAGATGACGTAGGAGAAGTTCTCGAGCGTGTAGTTGCCGAACAGGCCCGTCCTGCGGATGTTGATCAGCCGGGCGTCCTGGAAGGCGAGCATGATCGCCCACAGCAGGGGAGCGACGACGACCACCAGCGTGATGAGCAGTGTCGGCGAGATGAGGACCAGTCCCGCCCTCGCCTCCTGTTGCTGAAGCGTCCTTCCCCTGCGTGTGAGTCGTCCACCGTCCGCGGTGGTCATTCCCTGATCCCACGCTTGATCGTCTCGACGTCGGACTTGGCCTGAGTGGCCGCGGCCTGCGGGGTGAGTGAGCCGTCGACGATCGCGCTGAGCGCCTTGGGCACGGGCAGCTCGCCCATCGTGGCGCCGACCAGCTTGCCCTGACCCTGCGGGATGCCCCACCTGGCGAAGGTGTCGGGGCTCTTGCGCAGCGAGTCGAGGATCTCGGCGGGGTAGACCTCCGACAGCGGCTTCTTGCTGTCGACCCCGGCAGGCAGCGCCGTCCACTTGTCCTCGAAGCCCTTGCGGGTGGGGAACTTGCCCTCGGGGGCCATCCCGATCCACCGCTCGTAGCCCTCGTTCATCATGAACGAGACGAACTGCTGCGCGCCGGAGGTGTTGGCGTCCCTGGTGACCGCCCAGGAGACGATCTCGCCGTACTGCGCGGGCTCGGCGCCCTCGGGGCCCTTCAACGCGGTGACCACGCCGGTGTTCTTGGCCAGCCACTCCTTGTCCTGCCTGCACGCGGGGCAGGAGGGAAGGGCGTCGTTCCGCAGCCCCGCCATCTCGTCGAGGATGAACGACGACCAGATCGTCATCGCCGCCTTGCCCGAGAAGTAGGTCGCCCTGGTGGAGTCGACGTCCTGCTTGCCCTTCACGGAGTACTGCGAGGCCAGCCGCGAGTAGAAGTCGAAGGCCCGCACGCACGGCGGCTGGTCCAGTGGGACGTTGCCCGCGTTGTCGACCAGCTGGCAGCCGTTGGCCAGCGCCACGTGCTCGAAGCTCTGCGCGGTGAAGGAGTCCTTGGGCGCGATGGCCAGCGTGATGCCCGCCACGCCGCCCGTGTTGAGCTTCTTGGCCGCCGCCTCCAGCCGCTCATAGGTGTCGGGCGGTTCCAGGCCCGCCTTCTCGAACAGGTCCTTGCGGTAGAGGATCAACTGCGCCCAGCCGTCGCTGGGGACGGCCAGCAGCTTGCCCGAGGCGCTGTCGAGCTCCAGCGCCCTGGCGGAGAAGGTGTCCCGGCCGAGCTGGTCCACGATCTTGCCAGGGGTCTCGGTGTCGAGCAGGTCGTTGGCCTCCAGCTCGCGCACCGCCGCGAGAGGGAGCGCGCCGATGACGTCGGGTAGTTTGCCCGCCGCGGCGGCCGAGGTGACGATCTGGCTGAACTGGTCCTCCGCGACGCCGACCAGGTTGACCTTGATCCCGGTCTTCTTGGTGAAGTCGGCGACGATCTGCTGCTGCACGGCCATCCGGTCGGCGAGGTTCTCCTCGGTCCACACGGTGATCGCGTCGGCGCTCCGCTCTTCCGTCCCACCACCGCACGCTGCCACGGTGATGGCCAGCAACGCGGCGGAGAGGACGGCGGTTACCTTCTGAGGCATGGCACGCTCCTCCAGGGGTGATGTGCCTGGGCGTACCCCTTGAGCAGGGCAAGCAACGCAGAGGGCAATTTCGGGCATCCGTTGAGAAACCCGCATGGCGTGATCTGCCTGGTCAGCCCCCGGATCGCGGATCATGGGAAAGGTCGCTTTCCGGAAGACGCGCGGAATTTCGTTTACGCAATGCCCAGCTAAAGTCGTAGACTTAAGTGTGTTACGGGCGCAACTATCGCATGCCAACATGCGCTAAATCGCTACCTTTTGTTTGATCAAAAAGCGTAAGTGTGGGGAATGCACGTCATCACTATCGAAGAGCCGGGTCTCGTGCGCGTGCGCGCGGAAGAGCCCGGCGACTTGGCGTCCGGCACCGTGCGGGTTCGCACCCTCTACTCGGGCGTCTCGGCGGGCACGGAGCTGACCGCCTACAGGGGAACCAACCCCTACCTCAACCGCAAGTGGGACACCGAGCGACGCCTGTTCGTCGAGGGTCAGAGCCACACCTATCCGCTGAGCGGATGGGGCTACCAGGAGGTCGGCGAGGTCGTCGAGGCCGCTCCCGACGTCAGCGACCCGCCCGTCGGGTCGCTGGTGTGGGGCATCTGGGGCCACCGCGACGAGGCGATCGTGCCCGCGGAGAAGCTGGTGGGTCACATGATCCCGCCGGGCGTCGACCCGCTGGCCGGCGTCTTCGCCAGGGTCGGCGCGATCGCGCTCAACGCCGTCCACGCCGCCGACATCCATCTCGGCGACCAGGTGGCGATCTTCGGGCAGGGCGTGATCGGGCTGCTCGCCACCAGGCTCGCCGTGCTCAACGGCGCCAGGGTGGTCGCCGCCGACGCCCTTCCCGCCCGCCTCGAGCTGGCCAAGCGCTTCGGCGCCGCCGAGGCCTTCGACGTGGGGGCGGGCTCGGTGGCCGAGTTCGTCCGCAAACGCATCGAGGGCGCCGACACCGCGATCGAGCTCAGCGGCAGCCACCAGGGGCTCCACGAGGCGATCAGGACCGTCCGCAAGGGCGGCAGGGTCGTCGCGGCCGGCTTCTACCAGGGCGAGGGCGTCGGGCTGCGGCTGGGAGAGGAGTTCCACCACAACCAGGTGCAGCTCGTCTCCTCCCAGATCGGCGGCGTCGCCTCGTGGATGTCCCACAGGTGGGACGTCGAGCGGCTGCAGCGCACGTTCATGGAGCTCGTCTACCGGGGCGAGGTCGACGCCGAGCGCCTGATCAGCCACGTCATGCCCGTCGAGTCGGCGGCCGAGGCGTTCGACCTGCTCGACCGCCACCCCGCGGACGTACTGCAACTCGTCTTCGCCTTCGACCGGAGTCTTGAGGAAACAACAGGATGAAGCTCGCCGTACAGGAGCAGCTGCTGCCAGGGCGCACGCTGCAGGAGAAGTTCACGTTCGCGGTCGAGGCGGGGTTCGACGCGATCGAGCTGCGTGGCAAGGGCGACTTCCACTTCGCCAGCAGGCTGACCGAGCTCAAGCGCGCGCTGGCCGACGGCGTGGTGATGCCGACGGTCTGTGTGGACATGCCGCACTTCATCGGTGACTTCGACCCCGCCAAGCGCAAGGACGCCATCCAGCAGCTGCGCTCGCAGCTCACGGTGATCGCCGAGCTCGGCGGCATCGGCGTGATGACGCCTGCCTCGTGGGGGCAGTTCTCGCGCAGGCTGCCGCCGTTCGAGCCGCCGCGCGGCCCCGACGACGACCGCGAGGTGCTGGCCGAGGCGCTCGGCACGCTGGGCGAGCACGCGCAGCGCAACGGCGTGAAGATCATGCTCGAGCCGCTCAACCGCTACGAGAACCACATGGTCAACACCCTCGCCGAGGCGGTGTCCTACTGCGCCATGGACTCCATCAGGGTCGTCGGCGACACCTACCACATGAACATCGAGGAGGACGACCCCTGCCGCTCGCTGGTGGAGGCCGGGCCGTACCTCGCGCACATGCAGATCAGCGAGTCCAACCGCAACCAGCCGGGGACGGGCCACCTGGACTGGGCGGCGCAGCTGGCCACCCTGGACGCCATCGGCTACGACGGCTACCTTGCCCTCGAGTGCCGGCTGCGCGGTGAACCCGAGATCGTCCTGCCGCAGACCGCGGCCTTCATCAGGAAGTTCATATGATCGCGCGTGAAGCCGTGCGTGTCCTGGTCGCCAACTGGGACGGTAGCTACACCGTCCCGTCCAGGCGGCTCTACCCCCACCAATGGAGCTGGGACTCCGCCTTCATCGCGATCGGCAACGCGCGATGGTCGCCGCGCAGGGCCCGCGTCGAGCTGCTGTCGCTGTTCGGCGCCCAGTGGCGCGACGGCAGGGTGCCGCACATCGTCTTCAACCCCGATGTGCCCGAGGGCGCCTACTTCCCCGGACCCGAGTTCTGGGAGGCGCGCGCCCCCTCGGGCAGCGCGACCTCCGGCATCGTGCAGCCGCCCGTGCACGCCATGGCCGCATGGCAGGTCCACCTGGCCGAGCCGGATCCCGCCTTCCTGCGCCGCATCTACCCGCGCCTGGTCGCCCAGCAGCAGTTCCTCCGTACGGCGAGGCAGTCGCCCGAGGGCCTGATGTCGATCGTGCACCCGTGGGAGTCGGGCATGGACAACAGCCCCGCGTGGGACATCCCCCTCGCGGCGGTCGTGGCGGGCCCGATGGGTGTGCACCGCCGCGACCTGGCCCACGTCAGCCCCGACGAGCGGCCCACCGACCGCGACTACGAGCGCTACACCGCCCTCGCCCGCGCCTACCGCGACACCGGCTACCGCAGAGCGGGCGCGTTCGCGGTGGAGGACCCGCTGTTCAACGCCGCGTACGGCGCCGCGGAGTCGGCCCTCGCCAAGATCGCCTCCGCTGTCGGCCTCGACCCCGCCCCGCACCACGCCGAGGCCGCCAGAATCACCGCCGCGATGGTCGAGCACCTCTACGACGACGGCCTCTTCCACGGTCGCGACGCCGGCAGCGGCATCCTGCTGCGCTCCAGCAGCGCCGCGGGCCTCGTGCCGCTGATCCTGCCCGACCTGCCCCGCGAGATCGTCAACGCGCTGATCGGCACCGCGCTCGACCGCTTCGAGATCAAGCGAGGGCTGCTGCCCAGCTTCGCCCCCGGCACCGCCGAGTTCGACCCCGCCCGCTACTGGCGCGGCCCCAGCTGGATCAACCTCACCTGGCTGGTCTGGCAGGGCCTGAGGCACCGCAGGGCCGATCTCGCGGAGCTGCTGGCCGACGGCATGGTCAGGGCGGTCACGACCTCGGGGTTCAGGGAGTACTTCGACCCCTTCACCCTCGAAGGCCACGGCTGCCGCGACTTCAGCTGGTCGGCCGCGCTAGTCCTCGACCTCCTGTGCCAGCACGGCCTGGACGGCGTGCCTGCGTCCCTCCGCGAGGTCGGCGAGGAGCTTGGGAGCGTCGTCGAAACGCACGAGGTCGGTGACCACGTGCCGGCGTAGGTCCCGGCGATCGTGGAGCAGCTCGATCGTCTCGTGAGAGAGCCGCTCCCTGTCCCACGCGTGGGCGAGACCGCGCGGCACCCTGCCGATCTGGGCGCACCTGATCGACAGCCCGTTGTGGTGGAACTCCTCGCCCAGGCGCACCTCGTCGGCGCCGCTGGGGTAGAAGGCCAGGTCGATCACCGTGCCCTGGGGCCTGAGCAGCTTCAACGCCAGGGCGAGGTAGCGGGTCTGCCCCCTGCACTGGAACACCACGTCCGCGCCGCGGTCGCCTGGGGCGTGGCGCCAGCGCTCCTTGAGCGTGACGGCAGGATCCTCCTGGACGGTCTTCGCGCCGAGCGCCTCGGCGATGCGCAGCCGTTCGGCGGTCTCGTCCACGACGACGACCTCCGCCGCGCCGTGCCTGAGGGCGAAGCAGGCGGTCAGCAGGCCGACCACGCCCGCGCCCGTTACGGCCACGCGCCGCCCCCGCACCCCGTCGCCCAGGCCGTGGACGGCGGGCCCGTGCAGGTCGGCGGCGGCGTGCAGCAGGCCGTTGGCGCAGATCGGGCCCATGTGGGCGACGTAGATGCCGAGCAGCGGGTCGAGGTCGTCGGGCAGTTCGACGAAGCGGTCCTTGAGCGGGTCGGCGACGTAGCCCGTGCGGTGACCGTAGGCCATCGCCAGCAGCGTCCCCTCACGGACGGCGGCGGTCCTGGTCTCGGTGACCATGCCGACCTGCATGTAGCCGATGCCGCGCACCGGGTACTCGATAGAAGGCACGCCCTCGGTGAACAGGCCGAGCGCTGAGTCCCACGAGGAGTGCAGGTAGGGGTTGGTGCCCTTCACGTAGGTCAGCTCGGTGCCCGCCGAGACGCCGCTGTAGACGGTCTCGACCCTGAACGTCCCAGGTTCGAGGGTGGGGCTCTTCTCCTCGACGAAGGTGATCTCGCCGGGCGCCTCGATGCTCAGGGTGCGGATGTCATCCATACGGGGCCTCCCTCCACAGCCGAACGCGCGACCGCGTGGGCCAGCCGGTGGGTGCGCAGCGCCTCCTCGTACGGCACGCGCACGTCACTCGCCCTGCCCTGCACGGCGTTGACGAACTCCCTGTCCACGCGCGTCTTGGCCTTGCCAGGATCCTCCATGATGCTCGACCCGTCGGCCGCGAGACGCGTTTCGCTCAGATCCAGCGAGATTCCGTCGGCGCACAGCTCCAGCCCGATCCTGTTCTTGCCCGGCAGCAGGCAGGTGGCCGCGAGCAGTCCCGCCGCCCCGTTGGAGAACCGCAGCACGGCCGCGGTCGCCTTGGCGATCTCCCCGTCCGTCTCGGCCGCGGGCACGGTGTGCGCCATCGTCACCTCGCCGACCAGGACCCTTGCCAGGTCGAGCACGTGCACGGCCTGTTCGAGCACCTGGCCGCCGGACATCTCAGGGTTGGTCCACCAGGGGACCGGCGGGATCTTGTCCAGCCAGTAGCCCATCGCGAGCTGTACCGGCCGGTCGGCCAGCAGCTCGCGGGCCCGGTCGAGGATGTCGAGGTAGCGCCAGTGGTGCCCGACCGCCGACGGCAGCCCCCTGCGCTTGATCTCCGCGGCTATCTTCTCGGCCGTGGCGAGGTCCAGAGACAGCGGTTTTTCAACAAATATCGGTAGATCGCACTCCAGGGCGTCAAGCTCTGGCGTACCGTGCGCAAAAGGAGGGACGCACACATAAACCGCATCCAGTCCGCCGGCAGCCAGTAGGTCGGCATGGTCGCCGTAGGCGGGGGAGCCGTGCCGTGAGGCCAGAGCCTCGGCCTTGTGGGGATCGGTGTCGGCGATTCCAGCAATCGTCACGTCGGAGAAGCCGGAGAGAACGTCAGCGTGGCGCGCGGCGACATTTCCGGCGCCGATGAGGCCGATACGGGTGAATGGAGTCACGGTTCGGCATATGCCTCATCTGCGGTCGAGCAAACAATGATGTTCGAATCGCTATAACCAGGGCAGAGCTGCCTTCCCGGCGAACTCCTTCAGATCGGGGCAGACTGCATGGAAACGAATACCAGTACCGCCGCCGACTGGCCGCTCGACGCGCTCCGCCTGGCCAAGGGCACGACCACGGTCAGTGTGGTCCTGCCGGCGCGGGACGAGGAGCGCACAGTGGGCGCGATCGTCTCGACGATCCGCAGGGATCTGGCAGAGCTGGTCGACGAGGTCCTGGTCGTCGACTCGCGTTCCACTGACGCCACGGCCGCGCGAGCGGCCGAGGCAGGAGCCCGCGTGGTCCGTCAGGACGACGTGCTTCCCGAGCTCCCACCGCTGTCGGGCAAGGGCGAGGCCCTCTGGAAGGGCCTGGCCGCCAGCCATGGCGATGTGGTCGTCTACATAGATTCCGACCTGCGCAACTTCGGAGCCCACTTCGTCTCCGGGCTGCTCGGGCCGCTACTCACCGATCCGCGCATCCAGTTCGTGAAGGGCGCCTACGAGCGGCCCCTGCGAGGACGGCGCGGCGAGGGCGGAAGGGTCACCGAGCTGGTCGCCAGACCGCTGCTCAACCTCTTCTGGCCCGAGCTGGCCGGATTCGTGCAACCGCTCGGCGGCGAGTACGCGGGCAGGCGCTCGGCGCTCGAGAGCGTGCCGTACGTCACCGAGTACGGGGTCGAGTTCGGCCTCCTCGTCGACCTGCTGGAGCAGGTCGGCCTGGACGCCATGGCCCAGGTGGACCTCGGCAGCCGCGAGCACTCCCACCAGAGCACCGCAGCGCTCGGCAGGATGTCCGGGCAGATCATGCTCACCGCCTGGTCACGCCTGGAACGCCAGGGCAGGATCGTCGCCTCGGAGCCGCCCGCGACCCTGCTGCGCCAGTTCAACCCCGACACGTTCACCAACGTGTCCGTCGCCGAGCGGCCTCCGCTCGCGTCCTTGAGCGCCGTCATGGAGGAGGACGTGGCATGAAGATCCTCATGAACGCGGGACCGTGGCTTCCCGTCCCGCCCGACGGCTACGGCGGTATCGAGAACGTCGTGGCCACGCTGATCCCGCCGCTGCGCGCCCGGGGCGTCAAGGTCGTGCTCGCCTCCGTGGGCTCGAGCTCGATCGAGGTGGACGAGCTGATCACGGCCTTCCCCGACGGGCAGTTCGGGCATCTGCAGAAGCCGTACAACCAGGTGATGGGCCTGGCCCACGCCCATCAGGCGCGGGTGATCGAGGAGCTGCGCAGCCGCGACGACATCGACCTGGTGCACGACCATCTGGAGGTCGTCGGGCCCGCCATGCTGTCGGCCTTCGGCGGGCCGCCGGTCCTGCACACGCTCCACTGGGACCTGCGCAAGCACGCGAGCTTCTACGGCAGCTTCCCGCCCGGCATCTCCGTCAACGGCGTGTCGGCCTCGCAACTGGCCCGCGCCCCCTCGGCGCTGCAGGCCGCCTCCCTGGGCCCGGTCCATCTGGCCACGCCGCTGGCAGGACAGCCCTCCGAGGGCGGGCGGGGCGAGCACGTGATCGTCATGGGCCGGATCTGCGGGCTCAAGGGGCAGCACCTGGCCGCGAGGGTCTGCCAGAAGCTCGGCCTGCCTCTCGTGCTGGCGGGGCCGGTCAGCGGCATGGACACTCCAGCCGAGCTCGAGGCCGTTCTGCAGGATCCCGAGCATCCGCTGCACGGCCACCCCGACGTGCGCTACTTCCATGACCAGCTCGCCCCCTACCTCGACGGCGACCTGGTGCGCTGGATCGGCGGCGTGGGCGGCCCCTCCCGGGACGCGCTCTACGCCTCGGCGCGGGCCGCGCTCTTCCCCATCCAGTGGGACGAGCCGGGCGGCACGGCAGTGGTCGAGGCCATGGCGCTCGGGGTGCCGCCGGTCGGTCTGCGCAGAGGCTGCCTGCCCGAGCTCATCGACCACGGCCGCACGGGCTGGCTGGCGGACACGGAGGAGCAGCTGGCCGAGCTGCTCCTGCGCGTGGAGGAGATCGATCCCGAGGAGTGCCGCCGCGAGGCGGAGCAGCGCTTCTCTCCCTCGGTGATGGCCGACCGCTACCTCGAGGTGTACGGCAGGGCCATCACTCGCGGGCTCCGATCGCCTCGCCGGGGGGCTGCCTGAGGACGAACCTGGCAGGCAGCGCGGTGGCGGCCAGCGCGAGGAGGGCCGCCGCCGCGACCACCGCGAGATAGGCGAGCGGCGGGACCGAAGGCGTCGCCGAGCCGGTCATCCCCGTGCTGAAGGCGGAGAGCGTGACCAGCGAGACGGCGGTTCCGAGCACGGCGGCGACCAGCACGGCCGTCGCCGTCTCCAGGCGCAGCATGCGCAGCACCTGGCGCCTGGTCGTGCCCACCAGGCGCAGGAGCGCCAGCTCGCGGGCGCGGCCCACCGTCGACATCGCCAGGGTGTTGACCACCGCGATCGCGCAGAAGGCGACGATCAGCCCCATCGCGACGTAGTTGACCGCCGCGTTGGACATCGCGACCTCGGCCGGGTACTCCACCCGGGCGCCGCCCGCCGCCCGCTCCAGCGCGGCCCGGTCGCCGCCCGCCACCAGGAGGGTGCCGCGCGGGTCGTCCACGTGCGCGGCCACGAGCGTGTGGTGCAGGGTGAGGTCGCCGAAGGCGAGGCCACGGGTGTAGACGGCGGCGACCTTGAGCGAGGCGGGCGTGCCGTCGCCGAGCGTGAGTGTGAGCGGGGAGCCCACGCCGACGCCCAGACGCTCGGCCGCCGTCGAGCTGACCGCGACCGAACTCTCGCCGAAGCCCTGCAGGGAGCCCGCGCTCACGCCCAGGTCCATGGTCTGGTCGAGCCCTTCGGGGGTGACGGCCTGCGCGCCGTACCTCTCCAGGTCGATCCTGACCGAGGTGCGCAGCACGTCGGTCGTGGCGCGGACGCCCGGCACCCTCCGGACGGCCGCGGGCGCGTCGGAACCGAGCACGTGGTCGGCCCTGATCCCCGCCGCCGCCTGGCCGGTGGCGGCCTGGCCCATCGTGGTCTGGACGAACAGGATGGTGCACGTCATCGCGATCATCAGGCTGAGCGGGGTGATGACGGCGGCCATGCGGGCGGAGTTCGCGCGCAGGTTGGCGGCGGCCAGATAGCCGCCTGCCCCGGGCGCGCGCACCGGCAGCGCCATGACCAGCCTGGCGAGCGCCGGGCCGAGCACCGCCACCGCGATCGTCCAGACCAGCGCGGTGAGCATCGTGACGGGGCTGGAGGCGGCCTCGGTGTTCAGGTTCGACAGCACGATCGTGAGGACCACGGCGCCCGCCATGATGAGCACCCCCGCGAGCAGGCGCGCCCATGGCAGCCGCGCCCCCGGCATGGCCGCCTCGCCGAGCGCCTCGACGGGCCGGATCCTGGCCGTACGGCGGGCGCTGACGCGGGCGGCGGCCCACGCGGCCGCCACGGTGGCCAGGAGCGCCGCGGCCACGGGGAACGGGCTCACCACGAGCCCGAGGTTGTCGGGCATCGCGCCGAGCGCGACGAACCGTGAACGCAGCCAGAAGCCGAGGAGGATGCCCAGCAGCGACCCGGGCAGGCCCGCGCCCAGGCTGACCAGCAACGCCTCGCCGCCCAGCAGCTTGCGGATCTGCCTGGGCGTGGCGGCCACCGCCCGCAGCATGGCCAGCTCGCGCTGACGCTGCTGGACCGAAAGCGCGAACGTGCCGACCACGACCAGGATCGCGACCAGGAGCGAGGTGCCGCCGAGCGCGCCGCCCAGGCTGATCAGCATCACCCTCGCCTTCTCCGCGCCGAGGAACTCGACCGTGCCGCGCTCGTCGCCCGTGTACACGACGGCGCCCTTGACGCTGACGTTCACGGCGGGGAAGACGCCGACGGCGCTGACCTGGCCCGGCCTGCCGGCCAGTCGCCTGGCCTCACGGGTGCTGAAGAAGATCGTGTCCTGGCTGGGCAGGACCTGCGCGGTGACGCCGACGACCCGGTAGACACGCGAGCCCACCGTGAGCGAGCGCCCCGCGAACCGCGCGTCGACCACCACCTCGTCGGCGGCCTCAGGGGCACGGCCCGAGGCCAGGGTGAAGGGGGTGAGCGCGGCCGACTCCCATCCGTGGCCGAGCGCGGAGCCGACGGGGAAGGTCACCTCGCTGACCACCTTCTCCACTCCCTGCGCCTTCGCCAGCTCGGCGGCCACGGAGGCGGGGATCCAGCGCCGCTCCGACAGCGCCTTGGCCTTGGTCTTGACCTTCTCTCCCTCACCGACCGTGCTGCGGACGAACTGGTCACCCGCCACGATCACCGGCGCGCCGGCGTACCGCTCGGGCGCGACCCCGCCGCGCAACCCGGTCTCCAGCAGCAGTCCGCACGCCGTCACCAGCGCCGCCGCGCACAGCAGGGCCACGAACGCGCCGGCGAAGCCCGCCTTGCGGTGCCGCAGCGTACTCAACGCGAAGGAGATCATCAGTTCCACGCCCCCAGCCTGGTCATCCGCTCGGCCACCTTCTCGGCGGTCGGGGCGGCCATCGAGTCCACGATCCGGCCGTCGGCCAGGAAGAGCACGGTGTCGGCGTAGGAGGCGGCCACCGGGTCGTGCGTGACCATCACCACGGTCTGGCCCAGCGAGGAGACGACCTCGCGCAGCAGGACCAGCACGTCGCGGGCGGTCATCGTGTCGAGCGCGCCGGTCGGCTCGTCACCGAAGACCACCTCGGGCCTGGTCACCAGTGCCCTGGCGATCGCAACCCGCTGCTGCTGCCCGCCGGACAGCTGGGCGGGGCGGTGTCCCGTGCGGCCGTCGAGGCCGACCCTGCCGACGATCTCGGCCAGCCACGCGCCGTCCACCTTGGCGCCGGCCAGGCGCAGCGGCAGGGTGATGTTCTCGAGCACCGTCAGCGCCGACACCAGGTTGAACGCCTGGAAGACGAAGCCGACCCGGCGCCTGCGCAGCTCGGTGAGCGCGCTCTCGTTCATCCCGGCCAGCTCGGTGCCGCCGAGCCTCACCGAGCCCGAGGACGGCACGTCCAGACCCGCCGAGCAGTGCAGGAACGTGCTCTTGCCCGATCCCGAGGGGCCCATCACCGCCGTGAAGCTCCCGCGAGGGATGCCCACCGACACCTCGCGAAGGGCGGCCACCGCGCTCTGCCCCCTGCCGTAGATCTTGCTCACCGACTCCAACCGCACCACGTCTGTCATGGCTCCAAGCCTGCTGAACTGCGGCTTCACCGACCAGAGACGCGATCACCCGTCGACCATGACGTCATCATGATCCGGACACTGGTAGACATATGCCTGTGATTCGCGTGCTGCTGGCAGAGGACCAGCACGTCATCAGGGGCGCTCTCGTCGCGCTGCTCGGCCTCGAACACGACCTCGAGGTCGTGGCCGCCGTGGAGTCCGGCGACGAGGTCGTGGCCGCCGCGCTGGCGCACCGGCCCGACGTCGCGGTGCTCGACATCGACATGCCGGGCGCGATCGACGGCCTCGAGGCGGCAGGCGAGCTGCGCACCAGGCTGCCTGGCTGCCGCACACTCATGCTGACCGCGTACGGCAAGCCGGGACATCTGCGGCGCGCGCTCGACGCCCAGGTCGACGGGTTCGTGCTGAAGACCGTGCCGCCCGAGGAGCTGGCGGCGGCGATCCGCAAGGTGGCGGCAGGAGAGCGGGTGCTCGACCCCTCGCTGGCGGTCACGGCGTGGGACCTGGCGGACAACCCGCTCACCCCCAGGGAGGCGGACGTGCTGTGCATGGCCGCCGACGGCGCGGAGGCCACCGAGATCGCCACCAGGCTCTTCCTGAGCGCGGGCACCGTGCGCAACTACCTGACGGCGATCGTCGCCAAGCTCAACGCCCGCAACCGCACCGACGCCGCCCGCATCGCCCGCGAGGCGGGCTGGATCTAACGGGCCGCCCAGGTCAGGACCGGCGCCTCGGCGGTCAGCTCGAACCAGCCCTCGCCTCGCGCGGTGGTGAGAGCGCCCTGCAGCACGGCCAGGCGGGTGGTCAGGTTGCCGATGCCCGCAGAGCCGTGGCGGCCCTCGGCCGAGCCCACGCCGTCGTTGCGCACGCGCAGCCGCACCACGCCGTCCACCCGGGTGGTCGTGACCGTGCAGTGGCGCGCCGAGCTGTGGCGCAGCACGTTGGTGACCGACTCCCTGAGCACCGTGCTCAGCACGGTCTCGACCTGCTCGCCGAGCTCCCCGTGGCCGAGGTCGAGCGTGACCGAGATGCCCGCCGCCGCCAGCACCGAGCGCGCCGAGTCGGCCTCCGCGCCCAGCGACATCGAGGGGCCCTCTCCTGAGACCGCCTGCAGATCCCGCTCCGCGCGCTTGACCATCGCCTGCACCTCCTCGAGCCGCGCCCTCGCGCCCTCGGGGTCGAGCCTGCGCGCCAGTTCGCAGGTGAGCAGGATCGCCGCGAGGTTGTGGCCGAGCAGGTCGTGCAGGTCACGGGCGGCCCGCAGGCGCTCCTCGACCACCGCCGAGCGGGCCAGGGCCTGCCGCGCCTCCATCAGCTCCTTGACCAGCTGGGCCAGCCGCACCAGCCCGTAGACGACCAGGCCGGTGACCAGTGCGCTGACCGTGTGGTTGACGGTCACGGGCACGGGCAGCTCCAGCAGGACGCCCGCCCAGGCCACGCTGGCAAGCACCAGGCCGACCAGGGGCAGTGCCACCTTCCACGAGAAGGTGAGCAGGACCGGTCCCGCCAGGAACCCCGCCACACCGAGCCAGGAGGTGCCGAGGAGCGGGAGCGGCGCGTAGGTGAGCGCGGTCATCACGGCGAGGGCGACCATGTGGCGGCCCCTGACCGAGCGCAGCTGCATGACGCAGATCAGCGCGAGGAGCGCCGTGGAGGCCCACACGTGTTCGGCGAGCAGCAGGCCCTTCAGCGAGAAGCCGGCCAGCACGGCGGCGAGCAGGGCGAGTGAGAGCGCGTAGGCGCCGTCGCGCTCGGGGAGCGGGCGGGTGCCAGGGAGCGTGGCCTCGACCGTCAGCCTGCCGTCCGCGCCCATGGACGTGGTCAACGTGCCGCCCGCCTCCTCGACCCTCACGGGCAGCTCGCCCATGAACTGCGACTCGGCGGTGCGGGCTCCGTCGTTGGTCACGCGCAGCCGTACGCCGCCCTCTTCGGCGACGGTCTCGATCAGGCAGGTGGTCGCGGCGTGGCGCCGTACGACCTCGGTCACCGCCTCGCGCAGGACGGCCGCCAGCAGCGCGCCCGCGGGGCCCAGCGGCTCGTGGTGGCCGACCCTGACCTCCGCGCCGATCCCCGCCGCGGCCAGCATCGCCCTGGCGGTCGTGATCTCGGGCGTCAGCGACATCGCCCGGTAGCCGGCGGCGGCCGCGCGGGCGTCGGCCAGGGCGCGCCTGGCGGTGTCGACGTCGGGCCTGCCCGCCCGCGCGCTGTCCGCGATCACGGCCAGCGCCCTGCCCAGGCCCTCGTTCAGCTCGGCGGCGATGCGCAGGCGCTCCTCGGCGACGGAGGTCATCGCCAGGGCGAGCCTGGTGGCGTGGACCTCGTCGACCCGCTCCGTCAGGCGGGTGAGGCCGTAGACGACCAGCGCGATCAGCACCGCGCTGATCGCGGAATCGGCGGGGCCGAGCAGCGCGGCGCTGACCCCGACCACGGGCGCGAGCGGCCACAGCCGGGTCAGCAGCAGCGAACCGCCCACGAAGCCGAGGATCCCGACCGAGGTGCCCATGGTGAGCACCGAGGTGTAGGCGGCCATCGCGACGACGAGCGGCAGCCACCACCAGCGGCGGACGACGAAGGCGGCCTGCGCGGCGAACACCACCAGGGCCAGTGGCGAGCCCGCCACCACGTAGACGCCGGCGAACCCGCCGAGAACGACGAAGGTGATCAAGCGGGCTCTCTGCGGCACTCCCGCAGCTTAGGAGAAGCCCCTGGGCAGCACGGCGACGGGGCACGACGAGGCGCGCAACACCTTCATCGCGACCTCGCCGAGGAAGACCCTGTGCGGCTGGGCGTCCTCGCCGGCGGCGCACACCAGCAGCTCGCCGGGCGGCCACTCCACGCTGGCCAGCGCCGCCGACACGTCATGGCCCTCCGCGGTCTCGGCCTCCGCCTCGATGCCGGTGCTCTCCCACGCCAGCCGTACGGCCAGCGCCAGATCGTCGCGGAGCCTGCCGCTGTCCTCGGTGCGCAGGTCGAGTGTGATGAGGCGCATGGGCACGCCCAGCCGGAGCGCCGCCTGGGCCACCCGCTCGACCGCCTCGTCGGCCTGCGGCCTGTGCACGTAGGCCAGCGTCAGCCTGGTCGGCGCGCCGGCCGGCTCGTAGCCCAACGGGGCGATCATGACCGCCTCGGGCGACAGGTGCAGCAGGTGGTCGGCGGTGCTGCCGATGGCGATGCGCCCTCGCGGCCCGCCAGGAGGGGAGCCGACCACGATCAGGTCGGCCCTGATCCTGCTGGCCAGCACCGACAGGCCCCGCCCCGAACCACGGCTCTCGAAGGCGAGGTACTCCGCGGGCACCTCGCCCAGTTGCTCGGCCGCGTGCGCCAGATTGGCCTGCGCCTCGACGGCCCGTCCGGCGCTCTCCTGGGGGTAGATCGTGGCCACTGTCAGCTCGCCGCCGGTGACCCCCGTGATGGCGGCCCCGAGTGCGAGAGCGTCACGTCCACCCGAGTCGTGCGTGTATCCGACGACGACGTGCTCTCCGATCACGCTGCGCCCTTACCCCATCTGACCTGGGAATATTCATGATTCGTCAGGGGTTGTACGTTAAGGGATCCACGGAGAAGGTGAGGACGACGAAGATCACGCTGGACACCCGTTTCAATGACGCCTTCGGCCCCGTCACCCTGCGCGAGGCGGTTCGCAGGATGAAGGCTCATGAGATGGCCTGCACGGTCGAGCCCGAACTGCTCGAAGGCAAGGCGAACGTCTTCTGCGACTGCGTCGAGCGCGGGTTCACCCCGCTCCGCGGCGAGATCATGGCGGCCTACTACGTGGCCGAGCGCGACGCCACGCTCGACGCGTTCGACAGAGGGCTGATCACCGAGGGCGAGCTGCTGCAGAAACGCATCGACCTCGACCGGCAGGTGCTCGGCCACCTGTCCCATTCCTGACTTTCGTCAAGGTCGGGCAACCGGCCGAAAGACCGAAGTCAAGGTCGGCCAGTCGACCGAAAGGGCGACGCAGCGGGTATCGCTGTTCCCTAGGGTTCATGTTCATCGATCTTTCACCGATTGGACATGACACGAGATGTACGGGGACATCGTCGCCTTCGCGATGAGCATGCCGGAATGGGTGCACGCCCTCGCCGAGATCGGCACCGACGCGGGACTGCTGCTGTTCGCGGCGCTCTTCGCGGTGGCGTTCTGGCGGGCCAGGGCGGCACCCGACCGCGACCTGGCCCTCACCTTGACAGGCCCTTTCGCGGTCGTGGCCGCCTACGTGCTCAGCGAGGTGGTCAAGTTGCTCA
Source organism: Nonomuraea roseola (assembly GCF_039535395.1). Classification (NCBI taxonomy): domain Bacteria; kingdom Bacillati; phylum Actinomycetota; class Actinomycetes; order Streptosporangiales; family Streptosporangiaceae; genus Nonomuraea; species Nonomuraea roseola. The sequence continues at coordinate 1,117,486 of NZ_BAAAXC010000015.1, read as the reverse complement.
TCAAGGAGGAGCGGCCGTGCAGGGGCGGGATCGCCACCATCGCGGCCTGCCCACCGGTCGGTGACTGGTCCTTTCCCAGCAACCACGCCGTGATCGCGGCCGCCTCCGCGGGTGCGCTGACCCTGGTGTGGCGGCGGCTGGCCTGGCTGGTGCTGCCCCTGGCCGCGCTGATGGCGTTCTCGCGCGTGTTCGTCGGTGTGCACTACCCGCACGACGTGGCGATCGGCTACCTGTTCGGTGTCACCATGGCGCCCCTGCTCGCGCTACTGATGATCGGCGCCTTCACCCCTTTGGTACGGCGAACGCGTCAGTGGCTGCCACCAGCCTGGCGAGAGTCCCAGGCTCGGTGAAGGCGTGCCCCGCGTCGTCCACGATGTGGAACTCCGCCTCGGGCCAGGCCTTGTGCAGGTCCCAGGCGGTGGCCATCGGGGTGCAGGCGTCGTAGCGGCCCTGCACGATGACCGCGGGGATGTGCCTGATCCTGTCGACGCCGCGGATGAGCTGCCCCGGCTCGAAGAAGCCGCCGTTGACGAAGTAGTGGTTCTCGATCCTGGCGAAGGAGACGGCCCTGCCCTCCTCGCCGTACTCGGCCACGTGCTCGGGATCGGGGTAGAGCGTGATGGTGGCCGCCTCCCACTGCGCCCAGGCGCGGGCGGCGGCCACCCGCACCTGGTCGTCCTTGCTCTCGAGCCTCCTGGCGAAGGCGGCGATCAGGTCGCCGCGCTCCTCCTCGGGGATGGGCGCGAGGTAGGACTCCCACAGGTCGGGGAAGAGGAACGAGGCGCCCTCCTGGTAGAACCAGCGCAGCTCTGCGGGCCTGAGCGTGAAGATGCCGCGCAGGACCAGCTCGGTGACCTTGTCAGGGTGGGTCTGCGCGTAGGCCAGCGCGAGCGCGCTGCCCCACGAACCGCCGAAGACCTGCCAGGTGTCGATCCCGAGGTGCTCGCGCAGCAGCTCCATGTCCCTGACCAGGTGCCAGGTGGTGTTGGCCTTCAGCGACACCAGGGGATCGCCGGCGTGGGGCCTGCTGCGCCCGCAGTTGCGCTGGTCGAACAGGACGATCCGGTACGCCGAGGGGTCCCACTGGCGCCGGTGCTTGGCGGAGCAGCCGCTGCCAGGCCCTCCGTGCAGCATGACCGCGGGCTTGCCGTCGGGGTTGCCGCAGACCTCCCAGTAGATCTGGTTGCCGTCGCCGACGTCGAGCATGCCGTGGTCGTAGGGCTCGATGGGTGGATAGAGGCTCATGGGATCCTGTCTTACCTGAATCGGTCGGTGGCGGCGACCAGCTCGGCGGCCACGGCGGGTTCGCCGCCCGAGTGCCCCGCGCCCTCCACGATCCTGAAGTCGGCCTCGGGCCAGGCCCTGTGCAGGTCCCAGGCGGTGGCGATGGGGGTGGCCAGGTCGTAGCGGCCCTGCACGATGACCGCGGGGATGTGCCTGATCCTGCCGACGTCGCGGATGAGCTGCCCCTCCTCGAGGAAGCCGCGGTTGACGACGTAGTGACTCTCGATCAGGGCGAAGGACAGGGCGAACTCGTCGTCCATCGGGCTCAGGTCGGGGATCAGGTTGCAGATCACCATCTCCCATCGCGCCCACGCCCTGGCCGCGGCCAGCCGTACGGACGGTTCCGGGTCGGCGAAGCGGCGGCGATAGTGGGCGATCACGTCGCCTGTGACCCCCTCGGTGAATCGCTCCCAGTGGTCGGGAAGCAGGTCACGGGCGGGCTCCCACCGCAGCTCGGACTCCCGCATGGTGAAGATGCCGCGCAGGATCAGCTCGGTGACCCTGCCAGGATGGGTCTGCGCGTAGGCCAGCGCCAGCGTGCTGCCCCACGAACCGCCGAAGACCTGCCAGGTGTCGATCCCGAGGTGCTCGCGCAGCAGCTCCATGTCCTGGACGAGGTGCCAGGTGGTGTTGTGCTCGAGCGAGACGCCCTCGGCGCACACGTGCGGCGTGCTCCTGCCGCAGTTGCGTTGGTCGAACAGGACGATGCGATAGGCGTCGGGGTCGAACAGCTGCCGGTGGACGGGCAGGAGCCCGCCTCCGGGGCCGCCGTGCAGGAAGACGGCGGGCTTGCCGTCGGGGTTGCCGCAGACCTCCCAGTAGATCTCGTTGCCGTCGCCGACGTCGAGCATCCCCGAGGCGTGCGGCTCGATGGGTGGATAGATCTCCATCTCTCGATCATGCAGGGCGGGCGCGCCTAGCGTGCGCTCCAGTGGAAGCGCTCGAGGAAGCCCCGCTCGCCGATGGCGTACTCGTGGAAGGCCCTGCGCACCTCCTCGAGGGCGGGCACCATCGTGCTGCGGATCGTGCCCTCCTTGTACTCCAGCTCGTAGCCGGGCGAGACCTGGATGAAGTGACGGCCGAAGGTCACCAGGACGGCGAAGGGGTTCTGCGGCGACAGCGTGCCGAGCACGTCGTGCACCAGCGCCAGGTCGGGGTTGGTCACCAGCATGCCGTCGCCGGTGTGGAGCTGGGTCTCGGGGTCGACGCCGAGCGGGGCCAGGTTGTGCACCAGGTGGCGCTGCGGGTCGTAGCAGACCAGGCCGTAGTGGCGGGCCAGGGCGAAGACGCGGTTGGAGACCTCGTCGAGGTCGTCGGGCTCCATGACGATCAACGCGTGCTCGGTGAAGAGCCTGGCGTGGCCGGGCACCTCCTTCGCCAGCGCGGCCACCTCGGGGACCACCGTGTCGGCCGGCGGCGTGCCCTGGGCCAGGCTGTAGGTCTGAGCGGCCTGCTCCCTGGTGATCGGTTCGTTCTCGCGCCAGACCATCAACTCCATGCTCATGCCCCCTATCTTGCCGTGCGGCAGGCGGGCGAGTGACACCATGGCTACGATATGTGCTTGAGCAGTCACCAATCGTGAGGAATGCCGGTGCGAGGGTCGATCCGAGACAGCCGGGCGCTCGCCAAGCCGTACCGCGACCTGGTCTGGCTCGCCTACCTGACACTGCCAGCGTGGACGGACGAGCACCGCAGGGTGGTGCTCGCCCACCGGCTGGCGGCGGCCACGCTCTCCCGCCATCAGGAGGAGGATCCCGTACGGCTGCGCGCCCTGCTGCTGCGTTCGGCGCTGCGCGCGAGGCCGCGCCCGTGGACGGGCCTGCTGGCCGCCGTGGAGGTCGTGCCCGCCGTGACCGGCAGCGGCGACATCGGCTTCACTCGGGCGCTGGAGGCCGTGCCGGCCCCCGCCCGCGCCGCCTACGCGCTGCTCAGGCTGGAGGAACGCGCGGCCGAGGAGGTCGCCCAGGTGCTGGCGGGCGCGGGAGTGCCCGACCCCGCGGGCGCCCTGGCGGCTCTGGCCGAGATGGAGGAGCGGTTCGGCGTCACGGCCACGCTGCACAGCCCCGCCGCCGATCCCTGCCTGGCCAGGCTCTACGGCAGGCTCGACGTCGAGGCGCCGCGCAGGCTGCTGGCGGCTCTGGTCTTCTGCGCCGTGGCGGTGGCCGCCGTCGTGCCGTGGCTCGGCTCCGGCCGTCCGAGCTCGGCCGCCGCACCGGCGGCCACCCCCGAGACGGCCGCGCCCGGCGCCTGGCGCACCACGACCTCACTCGACCTCGCCACCTGGCCTCCGCGCGGCGACCTCCTGTCCGACCGCGCGCTGATCGGCAGGGCGATGCGCGCGTGGGGGCGCCGCCATCCTCAGCTCCTCTACGCGGGGCGCCTCGGCGCGACCGCCGTCGTTCTCCTCAGGCGGTCCTCGCAGGTGGCGCGCTACCTCGAGACGAAGGGCAGGCCCACGCTCGAGGTCCTTCCCGAGCCCGGCGGCTCGAGCCCGCTGAAGCTCACCGCCACCCCCAGGGGCAGCCGCTACCTGCTCCCGCCGTGGGTGACCGAGGCCGCCATGGCGCCCTTCGACGGCCGGTGGCGTCCGTCGGTGATCGCCGACGGGGTGATCGGGCCGGTTCCCGTGCTGCGCGAGGACGGATGCTGGCGCGGTCCGCTGGTCAGGCTGCGCGCGCCCGAGGTGCCTCCCGGCCTGCCGTACACGATGGTCGACCTGGGGCGGCTCGCGCCCGCGAGGGTCAGCTATCGGGGCGAGGGGTCGCTGGCGAGCGCGTGGCGGCGGCTCGGCTGCGCCCTTCCCCGCCCGGTCAGCGAGGTGCGCGAGGCCTCGGCGTGGGCCTTTCGCTCCGTGCGGCTGCCCGAGGGCGCGCGCGGGCAGTGGTTCTGCGTCAGGCTGACCGACCCCTCGGGAGCGGGCGCGGTCCAGGCGGTCCTGCTGGCCACCTCCGGCGGGCGCACCACCGCCACCCGCACCGGCGTCACCCACGGAACATGGGACTGCAGCCGCCTGGCCCCCGACATCGCCGCCAGCGTGTGGTGGAGCGCCCCCTCGGGCCGCCACTACCGTGTCTACGCCGCCAGCGCGGGCGTCACGGTCGACGGCGACACGGCCACGAACGCCGACGGCGAGGCCGTCACGGTGCTGCGTTGATCAGACCTGCGGCTTCTCGGCCTCCGGCACCAGCTCCACCGTGCAGTGGGCGCACCTCCTGGCCTCGATCGGGATGTCGCTGAGGCACTCGGGACACTGCTTCGTCGTGGCGGCCCTGTCCCTCTCGAAGAGGCTGACCAGCTTGGTCATCGGCGTCACGACCAGCCAGTAGACGACCGCTGCGATGATCAGGAAGCTGATCAGGTGGTTGAGGAAGTCGCCGTACTTGAACTCGCTGCCGTTGATCGTGAAGGAGTACTGCGCGAAGTCGGGGTTCTTGCCGCCGGTCACCGCGCCGATGAGGGGCGTGATGAGGTCGGCGACGAGCGCCTGGACGAGCCCGCTGAAGGTGGCCCCGACGATCACCGCGACGGCTAACTCGATGATGTTGCCCCTGAGGAGAAACTGTTTGAATCCGCCCATGGCGCTGGCACATTGCCGGGGGACCGGACGGCAAACCTAGATGCCGTCGAATCGACCCCTTTTGACGGCCTCGACGAAGCTTTCCCATTCCTGAGTGGAGAAGCGCAGAACGGCGCCATCGGCACTCTTGCTGTCCCGAATGAGAACCCTGTCGTCGAGCTTGGCCACCTGAACGCAGTCACCGTTGTTGCACGCGTGCCAGATCAGTTCGTGGGGGGAACTCATGCGCTACCTCTCAGCGGTTGCCTGCAGGACGTCGTGCGCACTGTAAGCGTAACCCGGACGTACTTCGCGAAGAGGGCAGGAGTTAGACGTGCTTGAGACGAAGGACGAACTCGTCCCATTCTTCGGCCGTGAAACGCAGGACGGGGCTGTCGGCCTGCTTACTGTCGCGCACCCCGATCAGTGTTTCCGGCAGCACGGCGACCTCGAGGCAGTTGCCGTTGTTGCAGTACCTGGAGGCCTTCCAGCGAGGCGCCGCTTGAGGCAGTGACGTCATCTTGTCTCTCCTGGAGACTCGAAACAGGCATTGCCCGACCAGGGCGTCGCCTTTTCAGGACGGATAGAACCATCCGTCGCCACCTGCCGGGTGCGCGGTGTGGTTCCCGCATGCTAACGCGCGGGGGCACTTGCCGGCGGTAATTTCCATGCCCTTCTTCGCTAACGATACGCCCTCGTCAGGTGGTGAACTGAGCGATCCCCGCTTCTATCCGAAGAGCGGAGTCGTGCGGGGTCAGCGCCACGGCGCGCAGATAGTTGAGCACCTCCCGAAAGCGATTCAGCTGGGTGGCCTTCTCGATGAAGAAGGACCCCGCCAGCGTCTCCATGTGGACGGTGTCGCGAATCGCTGCGTCGGCGTCGAACTCCAGGAGCCTGAACGCCGCGTCGAATCCCATGTGGGCGCCTGCGGTGTAGGGGACGACCTGGACCGTGATGGTGGGCAGGTCGGCCTGCCGCCTCAGGTGGCGGAGCTGCTCTCGCATGACCTCAACGCCGCCGACGTGGCGGTGCAGCGCCGACTCGTCGAGGAGGACCCAGTAGCGGGGGGGCTGGACCTTCGACAGGATCTGCTGGCGCTTCATCCTGACCTCGACCCGCTCCTCCAGCACGCCGGGGTCGATGAGGGGCAGGTAGCCGAGGATGACGGCGCGGGCGTACTCGGGGGTCTGCAGCAGGCCGGGGATGGTGGTCGTCTCGTACTCGGAGATGGCGATGGCCTCGCTCTCCAGGCCGATCAGCGGGCGGAAGTCCACGTCTTCGGACTTCTGCCACCACTCGTCCTGCTTCGACTCCCTGGCCAGCGCCATCAGCCGCTCGACCTCGTCGGGATCTGTCAGGCCGTAGATGGCGCACAGGTCGCGCACGTCGCGCAGGCTCGCACGGCGTCTGGCGGTCTCCAGCCTGCTGATCTTGGCGGAGGAGCACAGGAGGCGTTCGGCGACGTCGGCGATGCTCAGCCCTGACTCCTGGCGCAGCTCCCGCAGGCGCTTGGCCAGTTGACGCTGTCTCAGGGTGGAGTTGGCGCTCTCCATGGCGGGATCGTACCTCTCTGGCGAGATTGCCGGGGGCATGTGAGGTAGGTAAACGTCACCGGCATGTTCCTGTGGCAATTGCCAAAACGGGTAGGGAGTAACCAGGCAGCGAAACGGAGGATCCGATGCCTGTCGAAGACACAGAGACCCGCCCCGCACCGACGCCACCGGAGGAGTCACCATGGACGTTAACCACCTGACCACGAGAGCCGCGATCGGTTCGCCGGTTCGCGCGCTCCTGGAGCTCCTGGAGGCCTGGGCCTTCGACGCGCAGGACGCGCGGGCCAGGCGCCAGGGCTGGACGGTCCACAGGCCCGCTCCGCTGATACGCGTCTACCGCAATCCCCGCTTCGACACCATGATCCCCTGCGAGCACTGCGCGGGGGAGGGCGTGACGACGAGGGGCGCGTGCCGTACCTGCCTGGGCTCGGGGAGGGAGCGGCCGTGAACCGCAGGCTGCTGGACGAGCTGAATCGTGCCACGACCCCCACCGCACGCCCCAACCCCCTGGTCGTGCTCTGGCGGTGGCGGTACGAGATCGGGCTGCCGGTCCTGCTCTCCTTCGCGATCAGGCAGCTCGGCCCTGTCGTGCTGCTGTTCGCCGCGGTCCTCCTCTGGCCGCCTGCCAGGTCGGAGGTGTGGGGGCGGATCCGGTGCGTGGTCCTCGCGCACCGGATCCGCGTCGGATGCGTCGAGGCGTACGTGGTGAACAGGCGCGGCAAGATCCCCATCGTGCTGTGGTGCGCCCCCGCCCCCTTCGGCGCGCGGGTGTGGGTGTGGTGCAGAGCCGGAACCACCCCCGACCAGCTGGAAGCCGGACGCCAGGTGATCGCGGCGGCCTGCTGGGTGAGTGAGGTGGTCGTGCTGCCCCATCCGCGTCACGGACACCGCGTGCTTCTGGAGGTGGTGTGTAACCGATACGGGGTTATCCAGGGGCGAGAAGTGGGCATCTAGGCAGCCGCTGCCTCCTGGGTGAACATGGGGCCAGAGCGGAAGGGAGCCTAGATGATCGAAATCTGGCCGGGAGACCCCTACCCCCTCGGGGCGACCTACGACGGCGCGGGCACGAATTTCGCGCTCTTCACCGAGGTCGCCGACAAGGTGGAGCTCTGTCTGTTCGACGACGACCAGAACGAGACCAGGGTTCCGCTCACCGAGGTGGAGGGGTTCGTCTGGCACGGCTATCTGCCGCGCGTCGGCCCCGGCCAGCGTTACGGCTACCGCGTCCACGGCCCCTTCGACCCGGCCAGGGGACAGCGCTGCAACCCCGCCAAGCTCCTGCTCGACCCGTACGCCAAGGCGATCGAGGGCGCCATCACGTGGGACAAGTGCCTGTACGACCGTGACCGCCCGAAGCCGAAGGACACCGCCCCCTTCGTCCAGCGCTCCATCGTCATCAACCCGTTCTTCGGGTGGGGCCATGACAGGCCGCCCGCCACGCCGTACCACGAGACGGTGATCTACGAGGCGCACGTGCGCGGGCTGACGATGGCGCACCCGAAGATCCCCGAGCGGATCCGCGGCACCTACGCGGCGCTCGGCCACCCCGAGGTCATCGACCATCTCACCAAACTCGGCGTGACCGCGCTGGAGCTGATGCCGGTCCACCAGTTCGTCACCGACCAGCACCTGGAGGAGCGGGGGCTGAGCAACTACTGGGGCTACAACACCAGCGGCTTCTTCGCCCCGCACAACCGCTACTCCAGCCAGGGGCAGCGCGGCGGCCAGGTGCTGGAGTTCAAGGCCATGGTCAAGAGCCTGCACGAGGCGAACATCGAGGTCATCCTCGACGTGGTCTACAACCACACAGCCGAGGGCAACCACATGGGCCCGACGCTCGGGTTCAAGGGCATCGACAACGCCACCTACTACCGCCTGGTGGACGGCGACCCGCGCTACTACATGGACACCACCGGCACCGGCAACAGCCTGTTCATGCGCTCGCCCCAGGTGCTGCAGATGATCATGGACTCGTTGCGCTACTGGGTCACCGAGATGCACGTGGACGGCTTCCGCTTCGACCTGGCCGCCACGCTCGCCCGCGAGCTGCACGCGGTTGACCGGCTTTCGGCCTTCTTCGACCTCGTGCAGCAGGACCCCGTGCTCTCGCAGGTCAAGCTCATCGCCGAGCCGTGGGACGTCGGCCCCGGCGGCTACCAGGTCGGCAACTTCCCCGCCAGGTGGACCGAGTGGAACGGCAAGTACCGCGACACGATCAGGGACCTGTGGCGGGGCGAGCCCGCCACGCTGCCCGAGTTCGGCTCGCGCTTCACCGGCTCGGGCGACCTCTACCAGAACGACAGCCGCCGCCCCGCCGCCTCCATCAACTTCGTCACCTGCCACGACGGTTTCACCCTGCACGACCTGGTCTCCTACAACGAGAAGCACAACGAGGCCAACGGCGAGGACAACAGGGACGGCACCGACGACAACCGTTCATGGGACGCCGGCACCGAGGCGCTGCGCGAGCAGCAGAAGCGCAACTTCCTGACCACGCTCTTCCTGTCGCAGGGCGTGCCGATGCTCTCCCACGGCGACGAGATCGGCCGCACCCAGAAGGGCAACAACAACGGGTACTGCCAGGACAACGAGGTCACCTGGGTCGACTGGTCGGACGTGCGGCACAACTGGCTGCTGCTGGAGTTCACCCAGCGCCTGGCCAAGCTGCGCCGCGAGCACCCGGTGTTCAGGCGCAGGCGCTTCTTCTACGACATGGCCTGGCTGACTCCGTCGGGAGAGGTGATGACCGACGCCGACTGGAACGTCGGCTACGCCAGGTCGCTGACGATCTTCCTCAACGGGAAGGCGATCACCGAACCAGACAGAAGGGGCAGACCCATCGTCGACGACTCCTTTCTCGTGCTGCTCAACGCCCACCACGACATCATCGAGTTCACGATCCCGAAGGACTACGGCGAGATGTGGCTGACCGAGATCGACACCGCGATGCCGATCATGCTGGACACCAGGATCCTCAGAGCGGGGGACGATCTGCAGGTGCCGGGACGCTCGATGCGGGTGCTGCGCGGTGTCTAGGCCCGTCTCGACCTACCGGGTCCAGCTGACGCCCGACTTCGGCTTCGCCGAGGTGGCGAAGATCGCCCCCTACCTTCGCGATCTCGGTGTCAGCCACGTCTACCTCTCGCCCGTGCTGCAGGCGGTGCCAGGCTCGCTGCACGGCTACGACGTCGTCGACCACTCCAGGATCAGGCAGGAGTTCGGCGGCGCCCAGGGCTTCCGCGAGATGGCAGGGGTGCTGGCCGCGCACGATCTGGCCGTCGTGGTGGACATCGTGCCCAACCACATGAACACCGCCAACGCGCAGTTCCTGTCCGTGCTCGAGGAGGGCGCGGCCTCGCCGTACGCGGACTGGTTCGACATCGAGTGGCGCGAGGGCAAGGTGATCGTCCACCGCTTCGCCGACGACCTGCCGCAGTCGGAGCACTACACCGTGGTCGACTGGCGGGAGGGCCCCGGCTACCGGCGCTTCTTCGACGTCTCGTCGCTGATCGGGCTGCGCGTGGAGGACCCGGCGGTGTTCTTCGCGACGCACGAGGTCATCTTCTGGCTGCTGGACGAGGGCCTGGTCGAGGGGTTGCGGATCGACCATCCCGACGGCCTGGCCGACCCCCGCCGCTACCTCGACATGCTCAGGGACAGGAGCGGCGGCGTCTGGACGGTGGTGGAGAAGATCCTCATCGGCGACGAGAGGCTGCCTGACGACTGGGCGTGCGACGGCACCACCGGCTACGACGTGCTCAACAGGGTCAACGGGCTGTTCGTCGATCCGGAGGGCAGGCAGCCGCTGGTGGCGCTGTTCACCGCGATGACGGGGCAGGACGCCGACTACCACGCCGTGATGGCCAGGTCCAAGCGCGACGTCATCGACCTGTTCTTCCGCTCCGAGGTCGAGCGCCTGGCCCGCGTCGCGGGCGCCTCCGTCCAGGACCTCGTCGACCTGCTGGTGGAGATGCCGGTCTACCGGGCCTACGTCACGCCGGGCGAGCCGGTGGATCCCGTGGCGCGCCGGATCGTGGAGTCGGCCGCGCCGAACCCCGAGATCGCGCGGGCCGTCCTGTACGGCTCGCCCGAGGCGGTCGTCCGCTTCCAGCAGACCTGCGGCCCGGTGATGGCCAAGGGCGTGGAGGACACCGCGCTCTACCGCTGGTACCCCCTGGCCTGCCTGAACGAGGTGGGCGGCGAGCCCGACCGCTTCGGCCTGTCCGTGGAGGACTTCCACGACTTCTGCGCCGGGATGCGGCCCTTCACGATGACCACGCTGTCCACCCACGACACCAAGCGCTCGGAGGACGTGCGCGCCCGCCTCCAGGTGCTGTCGGAGCTGCCCGGCGAGTGGGCCGAGGCGGTGCGCGGCTGGTCGCGGCAGGTGTCCTTCGACCCGCACCTCGACTACCTGGCCTGGCAGACGCTCATGGCCGCGTGGCCGATCTCCGCCGAGCGCTTCACCGACTACCTGCTCAAGGCCGCGCGCGAGGCCAAGACGGCCACCTCGTGGATCGCGCAGGACCACGCCTACGAGGAGGGTCTGCGCGCCTTCGCCGCCAAGGCCGTCGAGCTGCCGATCGGCGACTTCACCGCCCTCGTCGACCGCCACGCCGTCGCCAACTCGCTCGGCCAGAAGCTGGTCCAGCTCATGATGCCGGGCGTGCCCGACGTCTACCAGGGCAACGAGCGGACGGACTTCTCGCTGGTCGACCCCGACAACCGGCGGCCCGTCTCCTTCCCCTGCGCCCCGAACTCGGCGTGGGACGAGGCCAAGCTGCAGGTCACGACCCAGGCGCTCAGGCTCAGGCGCAGGCTGGGCCCCGACGCGCCGTACGAGCCGATGGCCGCCGAGGGGGAGGCCGCCGAGCACGCGATCGCCTTCGGCAGGGGGCGCGCGGTCGCCGTGGCGACCCGCCTGCCCGTACGGCTGGCGGCCCGCGGCGGCTGGGGCGCGACCTCGCTCACCCTGCCGCACGGCAGCTGGCGCGACCTGCTCACCGGAGGCCTGTACAGCGGCCGCACCCCCCTGGCACACCTGCTCAGCCGCCACCCCGTCGCACTCCTGGAGAGACATGATCTTTGAGGTCTGGGCGCCCCGAGCGACCTCCATCGAGCTCTCGCTGCCGGACAGCCGGCGGCCACTGCGACGCAGGGACAACGGCTGGTGGTCGGTCGAAGCGCCCGAGGCCGGACACGGCACCGACTACCGCTACTTCGTCGACGGGGAGGGCCCGTATCCCGACCCCCGCTCCCGCAGACAGCCCGAGGGCATCTTCGGGCCCAGCCGCGTCTACGACCACGCCCGCTTCACCTGGAGCGACCACGAGTGGAAGGGGCGCGACCTGCGCGGCTCGATCATCTACGAACTGCACGTGGGCGCCTTCACGGCGGAGGGCACCTTCACCGCGGCGCTGGACAGGCTCGACCACCTGGTGGAGCTCGGCGTCGACTTCGTGGAGCTCATGCCGGTCGCGCCGGTGCCAGGCGGGCGCAACTGGGGCTACGACGGCGTCGACCTCTACGCGGTCAACGAGACCTACGGCGGGCCCGACGGGCTCAAGGAGCTGGTCGACGGCTGCCACAGGGCGGGCCTGGGGGTCATCCTCGACGTCGTCTACAACCACCTCGGCCCTTCGGGCAACTTCCTCCACCCCTTCGGCCCGTACTTCTCGGGCTACGCGGGCAGCTTCTGGGGTGAGGCGGTGAACCTCGACGGGCCCGACTCCGACGAGGTCAGGCGCTACTTCATCGACAACGCCGTGCAGTGGCTGCGCGACTACCACATCGACGGGCTGCGGCTCGACGCCGTCCACGCCCTGCACGACCGCCGCGCCGTCCATCTGCTGGCCGAGCTGGCCGCCGAGGTGGACGCGCTGGCCTGCTCGGTGGGCCGTCCGCTGACGCTGATCGCCGAGTCGGACCTCAACGACCCCCGCATGATCACCCCGTTGGAGGCGGGGGGCCTCGGCATGACCGCGCAGTGGAACGACGACGTGCACCACGCGCTCCACACGGCGGTGTCGGGGGAGCGGCACGGCTACTACGCCGACTTCGCCTCGATGGAGGCGCTGGCCAAGGCGCTCACCAACGGCTTCGTCCACGACGGAGGCTACTCCAGCTTCCGCGGGCGCTCGCATGGGGCCCCTGCCCGCGGCGTTCCCGGCTACCGCCTGGTGTGCTGCCTGCAGAACCACGACCAGGTCGGCAACAGGCCCGCGGGCGACAGGCTGCCGCTGACCGCGCTGAAGCTGGGCGCGGGGCTCCTGCTGACCTCGCCGTTCACGCCCATGCTGTTCATGGGCGAGGAGTGGGGCGCGCGCACGCCGTTCCCGTTCTTCACCGACCACGTCGAGCCGGCGCTGCGCGAGGGGGAGGCCGAGCGCAGGGCGCGCGAGTTCGAGGGCTTCGGCTACGACTGGATCGCGCCCGACCCCTCGGCCGAGGACACCTTCCTGCGTGCCAAGCTCGAATGGAGCGAGCTCAAGGACGAGGAGCACTGGTCGCTGCTGTGCTGGTACCGCGATCTGATCGCGCTGCGCAAGGCCATGCCCGAGCTCACCGATCCCCGTCTCGACCGGGTGCGGGTCGAGTTCGACGAGGCCTCGAGATGGCTCATGGTGCATCGATCGTCACTCATCGTGATGGTAAATTTTTGTCCGGATTCTGTGACGTTGACCGTTCCGTTGGGGGCCGTTCTGCTGGCCTCTGAGGAGGGTGTTACCGCAGGTAGGGACTGGGTACGACTGCCCGGTCAGACCCTTGCGATCTACCGGTCCGAGATAAATCCGTAATACGGACAGCCCTATAACCTGCGACGTGCCGTCAAGCCCCTGCCAAGGGACGGTCACGGCTATCTCGTCGCGGGGGCGACCCTTCCTTCAGGCTGCCTGGCCCCCGTTCGTCCGAACGGAGGGCAATGGGCACGTACCTGCTGCGCAGGCTGCTGTCGAGCGTCATCCTGGTGGCCATCGCCGCGAGCCTCGCGTACCTGCTGGCCGCCAGCAGTCTCAACCCTCGCGCCAACTACACAGGCCGCCAGCCGCCCATCCCCGTCGGGGTCGTCGACAGCACGCTGAGCGAGTACAACCTCAACGACAAGACCCCCTTGCTGGAGCGGTACGGCACCTGGGTGTCAGGGGTCGTCCAGGGCGACTTCGGCAAGACCTGGGACGGCGGCTCGGTCAACCAGCAGATGGGCCAGCGGGTGGGGGTGAGCCTCCGCCTGCTGCTGATCGGCACCCTGCTGGGCTCCGCGCTCGGGGTCGCGGTGGGCGCCTTCGCCGCGATCAGGCAGTACCGCATCAGCGACAGAGCGATCGGCGTGGCCTCGTTCGTCGTCATGGCGGTGCCGGTCTTCGTCCTGGCGACGCTGCTGACCATCGGCGCGACCGGGCTCAACGGCGCCGTCGGGCACACGCTGATCGAATACACCGGTGAGTACAACCCGGCGCTCAGCGGCGCCGACCAACTGCTGAACAGGCTCAACCACCTGATCCTTCCGACGATCTCGCTCTGTCTCGGGCAGATCGCCTTCTACAGCCGCATCCAGCGCAACATGATGCTCGACGTGCTGGGTCAGGACTTCGTCCGCACCGCGCAGGCCAAGGGCCTCAGCCGCAGGACGGCGCTGGTCAAGCACGCCCTGCGCACCGCGCTCATCCCCTCGGCCACCTACTTCGCCTTCGCCTTCGGCACGATGCTGACGGGCGCCACCTTCACCGAGAAGATCTTCGGCTGGCACGGCATGGGTGAGTGGCTGGTGGAGTCGATCCAGCACAACGACACCAACGCCGTCGCGGCGGTCGCCCTGTTCGCCGCCGTGTGCGTCCTGGTGGCGGGGGTTCTGTCCGACCTGCTCGTCGCGGCCCTCGACCCGAGAGTGCGGGTGAGCTAGACATGCGTTCCAAGGTCGTCCTGCGCAGGGTGATGGCCAAGCCGCAGGTCGTCATCGGTCTGATCGGGGTGCTCGCGCTGCTGGCGCTGGCCTACCTCGGCCCTCTGTTCGGCCAGTACACCTGGGAGCAGAAGGACTTCACCGCCTTCCGGTCGCCCCCCGGCGCCGACCACTGGTGGGGCACCACCCAGATCGGCCAGGACATGTTCGCGGTGACGCTGCGCGGCATGCAGAAGTCGATCCTCATCGGCTTCCTGGTCGCGCTCATCTCCACGGGTCTGGCCGCGCTCGTCGGAGCCTTCGCGGGCTACTTCGGCGGCAAGCTCGACAAGATCCTCATGTGGGGCACCGACCTGCTTCTCGTCCTGCCGAGCTTCCTGATCATCGCGGTCATCTCGCCACGGCTGGAGAGCGGCAGCTGGCTGATGTTCGTCGTGCTGCTGGCCTCCTTCTCCTGGATGATCACCTCGCGTGTCGTCAGGAGCATGACGCTCTCCCTGCGCGAGCGGGAGTACGTGCTCGCCGCGCGCTACATGGGCATCCCGGACTGGAAGATCATCTTCAGGCACGTGGTCCCGAACCTGTCCTCCCTACTGATCATCGACGCCACCATGAACGTGAGCGGCGCGATCATCGGCGAGACCGCGCTGTCGTACTTCGGGTTCGGCGTCAGACCACCGGACGTGTCGCTCGGCACGCTGATCTCGGCGGGAGGCGGCAGCACGGCGATCAGCTACCCGTGGCTGTTCCTCTTCCCCGCCGGCCTGCTGGTCCTGCTGGTCCTGTTCATCAACCTCATCGGCGACGGACTGCGCGACGCCCTCGACCCGGGGAGCACCTCATGACGATCCTCGAGGTGAACGACCTCACGGTGACCTTCCGCGGCGGCGTCAAGGCCGTCAGGGGAGTGTCCTACCAGGTCGGCAGGGGCGAGGTCCTCGGCATCGTCGGAGAGTCGGGCTCGGGCAAGTCGGTGACCTCGCTGGCCGTCATGGGACTGCTGCCCGCAGGCGCCGAGGTCACGGGGTCGGTCAAGCTGCACGGCCACGAACTGCTCGGCATGCGCGAGCAGGAGATCCTCAAGCGGCGCGGCAAGTCGATCAGCATGATCTTCCAGGACCCGCTGTCGGCGTTCACGCCCGTCTACACGATCGGCGACCAGATCGCCGAGGCGGTCCGCGTCCACCAGAAGGTCTCCAAGGAGCAGGCCGCCAGGCAGGCGGTCGAACTGCTGGAACTGGTCGGCATCCCGCACCCCGACGTGCGCGCCAAGGCCTTTCCGCACGAGTTCTCCGGGGGCATGCGGCAGCGCGCTATGATCGCGATGGCCATCGCCAACGACCCCGACGTGCTGATCTGCGACGAGCCCACCACCGCGCTCGACGTCACCATCCAGGCGCAGGTGCTCGAAGTGCTCAAGACCGCGCAGAAGGAGACCGGCGCGGGCATCGTCATGATCACCCACGACCTCGGCGTGGTGGCGGGGCTGGCCGACAGGGTGCTGGTGATGTACGCCGGCAAGCCGGTCGAGCAGGGCCGGGTCGAGGAGATCTACTACGAGCCCCGCATGCCGTACACCATGGGGCTGCTGGCCTCGATCCCGCGGCTCGACCAGGAGAACCAGCGCCTGGTGCCGATCGAGGGCACCCCGCCCTCGCCCGCGGCGCTGCCGCCCGGCTGCCCCTTCGCGCCGCGCTGCCCGCTGAAGGTGGACGCCTGCGAAGACGCCGAGCCCGAGCTCGTCCAGGTGGGCGAGCGCGGGGTGGCCTGCATCCGCTCGCACGAGATCGACATGAAGGGGCTCAGGGGCGTCGACGTCTTCCCAGCCCCCGAGCTCGTCGCCGAGCCGCCCCGCGACGCGCGGCGTCGTGAGACGGTGCTCGAGCTCGACAACCTCGTCAGGCACTACCCGCTGATGAAGGGGGCGGTGTTCAAGCGCCGCGTCGGCACCGTGCACGCCGTGGACGGCATCAGCTTCGACATCGCCAGGGGCGAGACCCTCGCGCTCGTCGGCGAGTCCGGCTGCGGCAAGACCACCACGCTGCAGCAGATCATGCAGCTGGAGGCAGCCCAGGGCGGCAGGGTCGTGGTGTTCGGCAAGGACAGCGGCGAGCTGACCAAGCCGGAGCGCAAGGAGCTCCGCCGCGACCTTCAGATCGTCTTCCAGGACCCGATGGCCGCGCTCGACCCGCGCATGCCGGTCGGCGACATCCTCGCCGAGCCGCTGCGCGCCCACGGGCACAAGGACGTCCAGGGCCGCGTCGCCGAACTGCTCGAACTCGTCGGCCTCGACCCCTCCTACGCCGAGCGCTACCCCCAGCACTTCTCAGGAGGACAGCGCCAGCGCATCGGCATCGCCCGCGCGCTGGCGCTGGAGCCCAAGCTGATCGTCCTCGACGAGCCCGTCTCGGCGCTCGACGTGTCGATCCAGGCCGGCGTCATCAACCTGCTGGAGGACCTGAAGGCCAGGCTCGGCCTGTCCTACCTGTTCGTCGCCCACGACCTGTCCGTGGTCCGCCACCTGGCCGACCGCGTCGCCGTGATGTACCTCGGCAAGATCGTGGAGATCGGCACCGTGGCCGAGGTGTACGGCACGCCCGCCCACCCCTACACCAGGGCGCTGATGTCGGCGATCCCGCTTCCCGACCCCGAGCTGGAACGTTCACGCCGAAGGATCATCCTCGAAGGCGACCTGCCCAGCCCGGCGCAGCCCCCCTCGGGCTGCCGCTTCCATACCCGCTGCCCCAAGCGCGCCCTGCTCCCCGAGCCCGAGCGCGCCAGGTGCGTGGCCGAAGAACCCCCCGTTGTACGGCTGGCGCACGCCGACGACCATGGCGCCGCCTGCCACTATCCCGAAGTGAGGAACTCGTGAAGGTTGGCTACAAGGCCGCCGCTGGAGCGGCCCTGCTGGCTCTCGCCCTTGCCGCCTGCGGTGGCGGGTCCGACAAGCCCGCCGCCGGTACGGCCGAGGGCGCCAAGGCCGCCCAGGAGCAGGCCGCCGCGCTGCCCGGCAGCGCGATCAACCCGGTCGCCTACGACCAGGTCAAGGACGGCGGCACCATCACCCTCGCGCTGTCCCAGTGGCACCAGCAGTGGAACTACAGCCAGGTGAACGGCACGCACGCGGACGTCGCCGACGTCTACGACGCCACCATGCCCTCCATCTACAAGGCCAGTGACAAGGCCGAGCTGACCAACAACCCGGACTTCGTCACCGAGTGGAAGATGGAGCTGAAGGGCGACAAGCAGGTCGTCACCTACAAGCTCAACGACAAGGCCAAGTGGTCCGACGGCACGCCGATCACCTACAAGGACTACGTCGGGCAGTGGAAGGCGCTCAACGGCTCGGACGACAAGTTCCAGGTCTCCTCCACCGACGGCTACGACCGCGTGGAGTCGGTGGAGAAGGGCGCGACCGACCACGACGTCATCGTGACCTTCTCCCGGCATTACCCGGACTGGCAGGGCATGTTCTCCCCTCTCATCCCCGCCTCCACGAGCTCCGACGTCACCGAGTTCAACAAGGGCTGGATCGACAAGTTCCCTGTGACGGCGGGCCCGTTCAAGCTCGAGAAGATGGACCAGACCGCCAAGACCATCACGCTCGTCCGTGACGACAACTGGTGGGGCCAGAAGGCCAAGCTCGACAAGGTGATCTTCCGCGCGCTCGACTCGGACGCCACGGTCAACGCCTTCGCCAACGGCGAGCTCGACGCGCTGGAGATCGTCCCCAGCGCCGCCGACCTCCAGCGCGCCAAGGCAGTCGCGGACGTCGACATCCGCAAGGCCGCCGCGCCCAACTGGCGCCACATCACGGTCAACGGCTCGGCCCCGAACCTGACCGACAAGTCGGTCCGCCAGGCCGTCCTGCTGGGCATCAACCGCGAGGCCATCACCCAGTCCGACCTCAAGGACCTCGACTGGCCCGTGCAGGTGCTCAACAACCACCTGTACATGAACACCCACAAGGGTTACGTCGACAACTCCGGCGAGCTGGGCAAGTACAACCCCGAGAAGGCCAAGCAGCTGCTCGACGCGGCCGGCTGGAAGCTGGAGGGTGAGTACCGCAAGAAGGACGGCAAGGAACTCGAGCTGCGCTTCATCGTCCCCGCGGCCTACCCGCTGGCCAAGCAGGAGGGCGAGCTGACCCAGGCGATGCTGAAGGACGTCGGCGTCAAGGTCAAGATCGAGCCGGTCCCCGACGACAAGTTCTTCGACGACTACATCACGCCGGGCAACTTCGACCTGGTGCCGTTCTCGTGGCTCGGCACGCCGTTCCCGAACGGCGCCCTGCCGCAGATCTACAAGCAGCCGACGAGCAAGGACAACTTCGGCAGCAACTTCCCGCGCATCGGCTCGCCCGAGCTCGACACCCTGATCGAGCAGGCGGCCGGTGAGATGGACCCGGTCAAGTACATCGAACTGGGCAACCAGGCCGACAAGCTGATCTGGGACGAGGTGCACACGATCCCGCTGTACCAGCGTCCGAGCATCTTCGCCGCCAAGAAGACGCTGGCCAACTACGGCGCCTTCGGCTTCGCCACAAAGGACTGGAGCGCGGTCGGCTTCACCAAGTAGCCCCCGCCCCACGGAAGGTCCTCGCCCGAAGAAGGCGGGGGCCTTTCCCGTTTCCGGCCGAACCTCAGCCCCGCGCAACGGAAAGGCCCCCGCCGGTCGAGAACCGGCGGGGGCCCGAGAACCCGGAAGGTCAGACGACCTTGGTGTTCACCTCGGCGAAGTGGCAGGCGACCGGGTGGCCGTTGCCCCTGTCCACCAGCGCGGGCTCCTCCGTGGCGCAGATCTCCTGCGCCTTCCAGCACCGCGTCCTGAACCTGCAGCCGCTCGGCGGGTCCATCGGCGAGGGCACGTCGCCCGTCAGGATGATCCGCTCGCGCTGCCGCTCCTCCTCGGGGTTGGCCGTGGGGGCCGCCGACAGCAGCGCCTGCGTGTACGGGTGCGCGGGCCTGTCGTACAGGTCGTCACGCGGGCCCGTCTCCACGACCTTCCCGAGGTACATCACCGCCACCCTGTCGGAGATGTGCCGCACCACCGACAGGTCGTGGGCGATGAACACGTACGCCAGGCCCAGGGCGTCCTGCAGGTCCTCCAGCAGGTTCACCACTCCGGCCTGCACCGACACGTCCAGCGCCGAGACCGGCTCGTCAAGGATCAGCAGCTTCGGCTCCAGCGCCAGCGCCCTGGCGATGCCGACGCGCTGCCGCTGACCGCCGGAGAACTCGTGCGGGTAGCGGTTGCCGTGCTCGGGCGACAGGCCCACCAGCGACAGCAGCTCGGCCACGCGCTTCGGCCCCGCCTTGCCGTCCCACCGTCCGTGCACCTTCAGCGGCTCGGCGATGATGTCGTTCACCGGCATCTTGGGGTTCAGCGAGGCGTAGGGGTCCTGGAAGACGATCTGCATGTTCTGCCGTACGGCCTGCATCTCCTTGTTCGGCAGGGAGGTGAGCTCCTGGCCGTCGAACTTCACCGAGCCCGAGGTGGGCTTGTGGAGCTGCAGGATGGCGCGACCCGTCGTCGACTTGCCGCAGCCCGACTCGCCCACCACGCCGAGGGTCTCGCCCTTGTCCACGTGGAGGGAGACGCCGCTGACCGCCTGCACGTGAGTGACGACGCGGCGCATGAGGCCGGTCCCCCTGACGGGGAAGTTCATCACGAGGTCGTTGACCTCGAGCAGTTTCTCGCTCATGGCGTGATCTCGCTGTTCGTGCGGAAGATGGCGGTCGGATCTGCCGTTTCCGCCAGCTTGGGCCAGTGGTGGCAGGCGGCGTAGTGCGCGCCGCCGTCCGTCTCCTCGAGGACGGGCTCCTCGGTGGTGCACACCTCGGTGGCCATGGGGCAGCGGGGCGAGAAGGGGCAGCCCGTGGGCAGGTTGATCAGCGAGGGCGGGGTGCCCTTGATCGGCCGCAGCCTGCCGCCCGAGGTCTCCAGCGAGGGGATGGACCCGAGCAGACCGGCGGTGTACGGCATCCGCGGCGTGTTGAACACCGGCTCGACGTCACCGACCTCGACCGGCTTGCCCGCGTACATGACCAGCACCCTGTGCGCCATGCCCGCGATCACGCCCAGGTCGTGCGTGATGAGCACGACGGCCGCGTCGACCGCGTCCTTCACCTCGAGCAGCTTCTCGAGGATCTGCGCCTGCACGGTCACGTCGAGAGCCGTGGTCGGCTCGTCGGCGATGATCACGTCGGGGTTGTTGATGATCGCCATGGCGATCATCGCGCGCTGCCGCATGCCGCCGGAGAACTCGTGCGGGTAGGACTTCAGCCTGGCCGCCGCCTGCGGGATGCCGACCAGGTCGAGCATCTCCTTGGCGCGCGCCTGCGCCTGCTTGTACGGCACCAGCTCGTGCGCCAGCACGGCCTCGGCCAGCTGGTCGCCGACGGTGTGGACCGGGTTGAGCGCGGTCATCGGGTCCTGGAAGACCATCGCGATCTTCCTGCCCCGCAGGCTCCGCCGCTTGCGCTCGGACATCTTGAGCATGTCGTCGCCGCGGTAGGAGATGGCGCCGCTGATCCTGGCGCTCTTGGGCAGCAGGCCCATGACCGCCATCGAGGAGACCGACTTGCCCGAGCCGGACTCGCCGACGATGCCGAGCACCTCACGCTCGTGCACCGTGTAGGAGACACCGCGCACGGCCTTGACCAGGCCGTCGTCGGTGGGGAAGCTGACCTGGAGGTTCTCGACCTTGAGCACCTCGGTGGTGCCGGGGCGCTTGGCCTCCGACAGCCGCTTGGCGATGTGTACGGAGGTCATCAGTCACGCACCCTGTTCTGTCGAGGGTCGAAGGCGTCGCGCAGGCCGTCCCCGATGAAGTTGACAGACAGCGCGATGGCCACGATGAACAGACCCGGCCACCAGAACAGCCACGGGCGCGTGACCATGGCGTTCTTGTAGTCGCTGATCAGCAGGCCGAGCGAGGTGTCGGGGCTCTTGACGCCGAAGCCGAGGAAGGACAGAGCCGTCTCCAGCAGGATGCCGGAGGAGATGGCGAGCGTGGCGGAGACGATGATCACACCGAGCGTGTTCGGCAGGATGTGCTTGAAGATGATCCGCATCGACGAGGTGCCGACGGCCCTGGCGGCCTCGACGAACTCCTTCTCCCTCAGGGAGAGGAACTCGCCGCGGACCAGGCGGGTGACGCTGGTCCAGGTGATGAGACCCAGCATGATAGCCATGAAGTACGGGCCCAGGTTGCCGGTGGCGCTGCCGACCACCGCGGCGATCACCA
Organism: Nonomuraea roseola; assembly: GCF_039535395.1. Lineage (NCBI taxonomy): Bacteria > Bacillati > Actinomycetota > Actinomycetes > Streptosporangiales > Streptosporangiaceae > Nonomuraea > Nonomuraea roseola. The sequence goes on along the minus strand of NZ_BAAAXC010000015.1, from coordinate 1,095,944 downwards.
GAACGGGGATGGTGATCATCACGTCGGTGAAGCGCATGATGACGGCCTCGATCTTGCCGCGGAAGAAGCCCGCGAGGGCGCCGAGCACGGTGCCGACGGCGGTGGACACCAGGCCGATGGTCAACGCCACGATGATCGAGACCTGCGCGCCGCGCATGGTCATCGCGAAGTAGTCCTTGCCGATGTTGTCCTGGCCGAAGGGGTGCTCGCCCAGGTGCATGCCCTCACCGCCGAGGAACTGGGGGATGACGCTGAGCGTCGGGCGGCCCCTGTCCACGACGGTGCCCGAGCCGGTCCACGGCTTGTCCCACCAGCCGGGGATCGGGCCGAAGCCGATGGAGCTGAAGGCCAGCAGGAAGACCAGCCCGAACAGGATCATGCCCACGAGGGCGCCGCGGTGGCGGAAGAACCTGCGCCGGACGAGCTGGCCCTGGGTACGGGCGACGATCGTCATGCCCTGGGCGTCGTTCGACGCGGGCGGCTCCGTCTTGATGGTCATCTCGGTCTTCTCCGTCATGACAGCCTGATCCGCGGGTCGAGGTAGGCGTAGGCGATGTCGGCGAGCATGTTCCACACGACGATGGAGGTGCCGGTGACGAGGAAGAAGCCCATGACCGGCATGGGGTCGACCTCCCGCAGCCCGACCTCGAACATCTTGCCCATGCCCCGCCAGCCGAAGACCGTCTCGGTGATGACCGCGCCGCCGAAGACGCCGGCGAAGTCGAGGGCGAGGATCGTGGTGATCGGGATCATGCCGTTGCGGAAGGCGTGCTTGATGACGACGGTCCGCTCGGGCAGGCCCTTGGCGCGGGCCGTACGGACGTAGTCCTGGTTCATCACCTCGAGCATGCTGGCGCGGCTGTAGCGGGAGTGGCTGGCCAGTCCGACCAGGATCAGCGCCAGGGTGGGCAGCAGCAGGTGCATGCCGGAGTCGAGCGTGGTCTGCCAGAAGTTGCCGAGGAAGTTGGGCGTCTCGGAGCCGATGGTGGCCACCGGGCGGCCCTTGAGCGCCCTGGCGTAGCCGTCCCACGCCTCGAGCAGCCGGTCGATGAAGATCATCGCGGCGACGAAGAGGCCGCTGAAGACGGCCAGCGGGATCGCCTGGCGGCGCAGCAGTCCGCCGAACTGCCAGCCGATGGCGGCGCTGACCAGCCCGGCGACGACGAACAGCCCGAGCAGGGTGAGGACGCCCGGCGCGATCAGCATGGGCTGGAGCGGGTAGTAGAGCAGCGCTCCGACGCCCGCCGCGCCCAGCGCCGCGTACATCGGCTGCAGGTGCTCGACGCCCGCGACCAGCGCGGCGACGCCTGCGGCCGTGGCCAGCCCCACGACGAGAATGAACGGGAAGCCCAGGCCGGGGTCGGCGAACCAGCGACTCGCGGAGAGCGCGAAGAGGATCACGGCGGTGACGACCAGGCCGATGCCGAATGCGGTCAGCTTGCCCTTCCTGTCGCCGTTGTAGACCGACGCCCAGATCAGGCCCGCGCAGAGCGCCACGATCAGGATGATGGGAAGCGGGATGTACGGGTCCCTCAGCCAGTCGTTGAACTCGATCGCCACATACTGCTTCAGCATCGTCGCGACCCAGAAAACCGGTAGCGAGAAGCAGACGAAGGCTGCGAAGGTGATCCCGTGGTCGAAGCTGCTGTACTGACGGAGCGCCGAGACGATGCCGATCGCGATGCCGATCACGGCGGCCAGCACCGTGGCGACCACGACCAGCTTCAGCGTCGACTCCATGGCGCCGCCGAGCAGCGAGGAGACCGTGGTGCCCGCCTTGTTGACCCCGAGGTCACCCTGGAAGATGCCGGTCAGCCAGGAGAAATAGCGGACGGGGATGGGCTCGTCAAGGTGCATGGCCGCGATGCGCGCCTCCATCAGCCTGGGAGCGTCGGGGAGCGAGCTCTCGCGCAGGTCGGCGAGCGGGTCACCCGACAGTGCCACCAGGAAGAACATGATGAAAGTGGCGGCTAGCAGCGTGAGGCTCGATATGGCGAGCCTACGCGCGATGAATACAAGCAATTCCCCGACCTCCTGCAGGTGACGGCTTCCGGACGCCATGGCGGGGGGTGGCCGGGGCTCGAGCCGGAAAGCCGGGCCCGCCCCGGTGCCTCGTGGGCGCGGCTTCGACGGGCGGACAAGTTCGACTTGGTTTGTACAGCTCTGACGCGGGGCCGGTCTGGTGACCGTACCCCGCGTCAGTTATGCGGCTTGGCCGTGCTTACTGAGCAGCCCACTGGTGCATGTTCCAGGTGATGGAGGCCTGGCTCGGGTTGGGCTGGACGTTCTGGATGTTCGAGCTCCAGGCGGACAGAGCCGGCTGCGAGTACAGCGGGATCGTCGCCAGGTCGTCCCAGAGGATCTTCTCGACCTGCTGGATCAGCGGGGCGACCTTCGCGGGGTCGGTCTCCGAGAGGATCTGGTCGGCGAGCTTGTCGTACTCCTTGTTGGAGTAGCAGCCCTTGTTGTTGCCCTTGGCCGAGGGGGTGCACTTCTTCGGCGTGTAGTAGGTGGAGGTCCAGCCGCTGTTCAGCGACGAACCGGCCCAACCGAACAGGGCGATGTCGAAGTTGCCGTTGGCCAGGTCACCGGCGTCGTCGAAGAACTTCTCGCTGCCGGTGTCGGTGACCTCGAAGCCGGCCTGGTCGCAGGAGGCCTTGATCAGTTCGACCACCTGGGTACGGCGGGGGTTCGGCTGGTTGTAGCCGATGTTGACCTTGATCGGGGTCTTGACGCCCGAGTCGGCCACGAGCTTCTTGGAGCCCTCGAGGTCGACGGTGTTGAACTTGTCAGCACCGGCGAACTTCACGGCCTCGGCGTAGCCCGGCTGGAACGGCGCGATGTTGCGGACGTTCATCGGGGCGGCGTTCGGGTTCTGCGGCTTGATCAGGTTGTCCACGATCTGCTGACGCGGGGTGCAGGCCGCGAAGGCCTGACGCAGCTTGGCGTCCTTGAACGGGCCCTTGTTGAAGTTGAAGTCCAGGTGGTCGTACAGGAACTGCTCACCGGTCTTCACGGTGACGTTCTGCAGCGCCTCGACCTGCGCCAGGATGTCCGGGTTCGACTGCGGCTCGATGATGTTCGTCTCGCCGTTCTGCAGCGCCTGGACCTGCTGGTCCTGGGCGATGAAACGGATGACGACCTTCTCGGTCTTGGCCTTCTCGCCCCAGTACTTGTCGTTGGCCGCCAGGGTGATGGACTGGCCGGGGGAGTAAGAGTCGATCACGTACTGGCCGGAGGACGGGATGAGCGCCTTGTCCGGGAGCTTGCCGTTGAAGATCCAGCCCTTGTTGAAGAACTCGGCGGCCTTCTTGAGCTTGTCGTGGTCCTCGGCCTTGATGGCGTCGAACATCTCCTGCTCGCTGAGCCCACCCTGCTGGGCGACGATGTGCGCCGGCAGCTGGATGAGGTTGGCGGCCGCCCAGTCACCGTAGGACTTGGTGTAGTTGAGCGTCACATCCTTGTCGCCGATCGCGCAGTCCGGCATCTTGATCTTGTCCCACGTGTCCGTGCTGATGTAGCTGAACTCGGGGAACTTGCCGGAGGCGACAGCGTAGGTGAGCATCACGTCGTCACAGGCGATCGCGTTGCCGTCGGACCACACCGCGTTCGGGTTGATGGCGTACTTCACCGTCAGCGGGTCGTCAGAGGTCTTCTCGTAGCTGCCCATGTCCTTGTCCGGCTGGACGGAGCCGTCGGCACCGAAGTGCCAGAAGTCCGTCTGGATCCGGTTCAGGACGATGTGGTTCTTCGAGGAGTATTCCTCGGCCGTCTCGCCGTTGTAGGAGCTGATCTCCTGCTCGAACGTGTGGGTGATCGTCGAGGCGTTGGCGGCGCCGCTGGCCGGAGCGGAGGGCGCGGTCGACGGGTCGGCGGCGGGTGCGTTATCGGCAGCGCCGCAGGCCGTCAGCAGGATCGCTGCTCCCGTCGCCGCTGCCAGGAACCTTCCGGCCCTGCGTGCAGATGACACGGACGTACTCCTTGGGGGTTGAAACAACAAGCCACTCTTGCGGAGAAATCAAGCATTACTTCGCAAGCGGAGGTAAGGGGTCACAGCAGAGTGTTGCAGACCTGATGCCGTGAGCGTCATGTTCCGTAACAAAGCAGGGTGGAATGGGTGCAAATCACCACATAATCGTTACCTAGGGTTACGGGCGCCAGGATGATGTTCTGTCAAGGCCGCCCACTGTCCACAGGCCCGTTACGACCCATCCACAGAATCCCGTTCACCGCGCTCACCCAACCCACCCCTCACCGATCCTGAGGTCCCCCGCATCCATGGAGGACCCCGTGACCCGGCCTCTCACTCCCTTCCCCACTCCCGCCCTCCCCACCCCTCCGACCTCCCAAACGCCCGCCCTCCCTACCCCTCCGACCTCCCAAAACCCCGCCCCACCGCAAACGCCCCCTGGGCCCACGCTCACTTCACGGCCAACGTCAGCCGTACCGCCAACGCCTGGCCCGCGGCCGCTTGATGGGCCAACGCCTGCCCTGTCGGCAACGCCTGGCCCACGGCTCGCCCCACGGCCAACGCCTGCCCTTCCGCCGACGCCTGGCCCGAGGCCCGCCCCACGGCCAACGCTTGCCCCTTCGTCGACGCCTGACCCGAGGCTCGCCCCACAGCCGACGCTTGTCCATCCACCAACGTCAGTCCCGCAGCCCGCCTCACGGCCAGTGCGTGCTTCACGGCCAACACCTGGTCCAAAGCCGGCCACATGGCCAACACGTGCCCTTCCGACAACGTCCTCCCGGCAGTCCGCCCCACGGCCGAGGCGGGCTTCACAGCGAACGCCTGCCCTTCCGTCAACGCATGGCCCATGGCTGGCCCCGGGACCGACGCCTGCCCCTTCGTCGACGTCTGGCCTGAGGCTCGCCCCCCGGCCAACGCTTGCCCTTTCGCCAACGTCCGCCCGGCAGCCCGCGCAACGGCCGAGGCGGGCTTCACAGCCACCGCCTGCCCTTCCGCCAGCGCATGGCCCACGGCCGACGCCAGGGGCAACGCCTGCCCTACCGCCAACGTCCGCCCTGCCGGACCCCGCGTCGCGCTCAACCCCAGCGGTACGGTCAATCGCCGCTCTGCGCGCTATGCCCAGGTCCCGCCCAATCGCCGCCCTCCGCTCTGCCTTTGTGGAGCGCCCCGCCCTCGCTTCGGATGTGCATGCTCGAAACCGGATCCCCTCTCCGGGTGCCCCTCCGGTGACACGATCGGCCTCGACCACGCGCCCGGCATCCAGCGCCGCCTACCTCCACGTCCTCCACTCCGCCCACGACGCCCTCCACGGCCCCGGCGACGCCTTCTGCCCTGCGGACGACGGCCTCTGCAGGCCCGGTGATGCCTTCGGGGTTGGCGGTGACGCCTTCCGCGCTGGTGTCGACGTCTCCGGCAGACCCGCCGTCGCTTCCTGGGGAGCCGCCGAGGTCCCCCGCCTCGCCGACGACGGCCTCTGCAGGTCCGGTGATGCCTCCTGGGTTGCCGGCGAGGACTCCCGCGCCTGTGTCGACGTTCCCGGCAGACCCGCCGCTCTCTGGGGAAATGACGACGCTTCCCGTACCGCCGACGACGGCCTCCACGGGTCCGGTGATGCTTCCTGGGTTGCCGCCGACGCGTTCCGCACCGCCGACGGCGTCCCTCGTGAACCCGCCGACGGTTCCCGGGGAGCCGACGACGTGCCCTGCAGGGCACGCTGCGTCCGCGGTGCCGGGGATCGCAGCCGCGTGGACGCCCAGACCGGTGTGAGCGCCAAGCCCATGCTGGGGCTCGCGCCGGCCGACGGTGAGGACGCTCGGGGCCGCCACGGTGATGACCCCGTGGTTCGCGCCTCCATCCCGGCGGTGCCCTCGTTCAGCCCCGCGACCCCCTCATCCGGAGTCATCTGGACCAGTTCCTCCGCAGTCATCTGGACCAGAATCACCAGCCCCGCCCCCTCGACCCCCGCCGGAGACGCGGCGGTCATCCCGCTTCGGCCCCGCCCCGGCGCCGTGCCTCCTCATGAACCCGACGACCCCGACCGCTCGCCCTCGGGCCCCGCCGCCGTACGGCCTGCCGTACCTGTCAGCGCCCCCGGAAACGTCCGGCGGCTCGCGGCCTGAATCCCCGCAAATCCAGCGTTATAGGGACGTTATGGTGCGGTACGCTGACCGCGCGGAGATAGGTGATCCCTTTATCGCGACGTAAGTCCTGGTGCGAGGAGGAATGCTCTGAGCCGGCGAACCAACCAGTGGCCCGCCTGCGCCCACACGAACTTCATCCCCCGTCCACGTCACGTTTTTGCACCCGAAATCCCAGTTCTGCGCACTTTTGAACAGCGCCAGACAACTTCGAGCGGCAGATTGGCGATCGCCCGATGACAGAGAATCCGCCCGCGGGTATCGACATCTCCACGCCGAACGTCGCACGCATCTACGACTACATGCTCGGCGGAAAGGACAACTTCGAGGCGGACCGAGAGGCCGCCGAGCAGATCATCAAGGCGTTCCCCGAATCGCGCGAAGGCGTGCAGCTGAACCGGGAGTTCCTCGGCAACGCCGTCCGCCATCTCGCGGGCGACGCGGGCATCCGCCAGTTCGTCGACCTCGGGGCGGGACTGCCCACACAGAACAACGTGCACCAGGTCGCCTACGCGGTGAACCCCGACGTTCGCGCCGTCTACGTCGACAACGACCCGGTCGTCTGTGTCCACGGACGCGCTCTGCTGGCCAGCTCGCCCAACGTCGCCATGGTCGAAAGCGACCTCCGCAAACCCGACGAGATCTGGTCCAGGGTCCTCGAAACCGGCCTCATCAACGCCGATGAACCTGTGGCGCTGCTGCTCGTGGCCGTACTCCACTTCCTCGACGATCCGTACGCCGAGGTCGCCAGGCTCAGGGAGCTGATGGCGCCTGGCAGCCACCTGGTGATCACGCACCTGTCGTCGAAGGACGACCGCAGCGGCGACACCGAGACGATGCGGCAGGTGTACTCGCGGGCCAGCTCAGGCGTAGTGCCGAGGACCGTCGCGGACATCCAGCGCTTCTTCGGCGACTTCGAACTGCTCGACTCGGGCGACTTCATCTCTCCCCGAGCGCTGGAGCGCTTCGCCGTCCTGGGCTGGGCCGGCGTCGCCCGCAAACCCTGACCCACCCAGCACGGCAGGGCCGCCGCAGTGGGAGAAGCACCACCCGCAGCGATTCCGCGTCCAGGCAGGACCGCTTGGCTCACACACCTGGATCAGCCGCGGCCAGATCCGCGACGTGCCCGGCTGTCCAGCCGTGGTTTGTTCACCATGATCCGGGCGAGTCGGCGTAAGTCGCACAAAGCAACGGCAGCGATCTCGTCGCGGCGGCGGTTTCCTTGGTTTCATCGGGCAGGATTTCGGTGTAGGCCAGGCGGGAGTGGTCGTCCAGAGCGCTGTGCAGGTAGCTCCAGGTGGCACCGCGGTGACGGCCGCGGTCAGGACGGCGCGGTCAGGACGGCGCGGTCAGGACGGCGCGGTCAGGACGGCGCGGCAGCGCGGCGGAGGTTGAGCCGGCGATGGGGCCCGAGCTCCAGCCGGTTTGCCGGGTGGGGGGAGAGGTCTTCCGTGTGGAGGCCGAGGGGGACTTTGCCGGCTGACTGGGCGAGGTGTTCGGCTTGGTCGCAGGTGGCGGCGCTGCTTGCGGGTGTTGTCCTGGCGTTGGTGGCGCTGGGTGAGCGGACGCCGGCGCCTGGCGCGTGTACGGCCGAAGGCCCCTCGGCAGGCGTCGGAGCAGTATTTGCGGGGCCGTCCGCCGCGCCGGTGGATGGGGGCAGCGGCGCGTCGCAGTTCAAGCAGTGCTCGGTTCGAGAACTCATGAGGGGGGCCGTTTGCTGCGGATCGGCCTGCAGCTGATGGTTCATCACGGTCGCTGACATTCGCGGGGTGTTGCCGTCAGCCGGGTGTGCGTCCGCGCCGCCTCCTTGTGGCGCAAGGGTGGGGGAATCAACCCAGCCTTGGCTTACGCCACATCGTGTACACGGTCGGCCCGCCCCCGGGGATGTGGACCTCGCCTGTGACCTCGAACCCGAAGCGTTCGTACAGGGGAATGTTGGCCTCTGGAGACTCCAGGTAGGCGGGACTCCCCTCGGCATCGCACCGTGCGAGCCTGGAGTCCAGCAGCGCCCGGCCCAGCCCGGTGCCCTGGGCCTGGGGATCGGTCCCCAACTCGGCCAGGTACCAGTGCGGCTCCGCGGGGTGCACGGCCTCGACTGCGCGGGCCACGGACATGAGCCGCCCGATGCGGCGGCCCGCCAGTCGCAGCGCGGTCGGCAACTGGCGCACCTGGCTCAGTACCGGCATCCGCCACTGTCCGGGCGGGTTCCACAGCGCGCCCGCCTTGATCGCTCCCTGGTGCACGACGACCTCTGTGGCGCCCTGCGTGAGAAAGAGCCCGCGCAACTGCATCGCATATGCCTGTGGCAGGATGCGCCGCCGACGGGTGTCGTCGGGCTCGATCCACCGAGCGACCGGGTCGCTGTGGAACGCCGCCGCCAGCACAGCCGCCAGCGCACCGAGGTCCGCGCCGGTTGCCACTCTCACACTCGAACTCATTGAACTGCTCCTTGATCGATCCCCCCGGGTGGTAGCGATCACCCGGCGGTCTCTTTGGACGAATGTCAGATGCTGGCTGAACGCAGCCAAGATCCCGCGATGGGCCCTCCACTCGGGTCCGTGCGACCACGTGCGAAGTAGCTCCGCGTAGTCGCCCTAGTCGTGGAGTGACCTTTTGCTGCATCCTCTTGCGGCGCTGGACCAGAACATCGACACCACCGCCCTGGCCGCGCTTGCCGAGTGCAGGTCTAGGTCGGTTCGGCACCGTCGGCGAAGTGCGGCAGAACCATCTCGACCAGGGCGGCGACGTCGGCGTCGACCATCGGCTCGCCGGTCATGCCCAGCCGGTGGAGCAAGGTGCCGACGACGACGTCGATGAAGAAAAGGACCCGGTTCTCCGGTTCGCCGAGCGCGTCCTGGAGCGCGAGCCGGTAGCGGTCCTGCAACCGCGTGGACAGAACCTCGCGCAGGGCCGGATCGCTGACCGCGTCACTGAACACGCCCGCGAACGCGTCGCCCACCCCGGGCTCGCCGATCTTGGCCGCGATCCAGCGAACGGCCGAGGACATGAGCTCGGCTCGACCGGCGCCCTCCAGCGGTATCGGGCCGAACGCGTCCAGGAGGCAGTCCACGATCAGCTCGCCCTTCGACGGCCAGCGACGGTAGATCGTCGTCTTGGCGACGCCGGCCGCGGCGGCGATGCGGTCGACGGTGGCACGCGCGTAGCCGAGCTCGGCGACCGTGCTCAGCGTCGCGGCGAAGACCACGGCGTTGACGCCGGAGCGCGGGCGCCCGGGTGGTCTGGCGGATGTGCTCGCTCGGGTCATGGCCACACGATAGCCCTTTGCGCTACTCTTGGTATCGATACTTGCGGTAGCGAAACTGTTTGGCGGAGGAGAAGACATGAGCGAGATCACCGATACGGAGCGGCCGCCGCTGGGCATCCGGCTGCTGCATGCACTGGGCAAGGAGCCGGACTGGTCGGCGATGACGACCGAGGAACTGGTCGCCTTCCGCGACGCGGAGAACCGCAAGCGGGCCTCCCGCCTGGCGCGGCTGGTCACGGGCTTTCCAGACCGCGGCGCCGCGATCCAGTGGCAGGAGGTGGCGCTGCCCGGCCGCAGCCTCCCGGTCCGGGTGTACCGGCCCTCAGCCGGGCGCGACGGCGGACGTGACGGCCGGGCCGGCCTGCCGCTCGTGCTCCACGTGCACGGAGGCGGGTTCGTGGGCACGGCGGCGCAGAGCGACTGGGTCAACAGCCACCTCGCCGCGCGGCTGCCCGCGGTCGTCGTCTCGGTCGAGCACCGCCTCCTCGACCAGGAGACCCCGCTGTCGGCGGCCGTCGACGACGGCTGGGACGTGCTCCGGCACGTGGTGCAGCACGCCGCGCGGTGGGGAGTCGACCCGGCGCGCACCGCCGTCTTCGGCGAGAGCACCGGCTCGTTGATCGCCGCCCTGGCCGCGATCCGGGCCAGAGAGTCCGGCCTGCCGCTGCGGGCGCAGGTGCTGGTCAACCCCGCCGTCGACCTGACCCCGACGATGTACGAGCATGCCTCGATGCGCCGGCACGCCAACAGCCCGACCCTCACCATGCCGCAGATGCAACTGCTCCACCGCTTCGCCGTCCCGCGGGGAACCGATCCTCGTGCGATGTCTCCGCTGCATGCCGACGACCTGAGCGGGCTGGCCCCTGCGCTCGTGGTGGTGCCCACCATCGACCCGCTGGCCGATCACGGACGCACCTACGCCGAACGACTGCGCGCGGCCGGGACGCCCGCGCGCCTCACCGAACATCCCGGAGCCACGCACGCGTTCCTCAGCATGCCGGGCGTCGTGCCGCAGGCGAAAGCCGCGCGGGCGGAGATCCTCGAGTTCCTCCGGGATGCGCTCGCTGGGTGACGTGTCCCTGCCTGCCGGTTTATCGAGGCCAGCCGGGATACGGGCAGGTTCCTCAACCCCCATGGCGGGCCGGGCGCGAACGTACCGCCGCCGACCGCGGCGCAGCCGCATTCAGGGCTGATCGTCACCGGTGGGGCTCGCCCCGGCCGGACCTGCCAGGAAGGCGGCCGGCGGATACACCCCGGCCGCGGCGGCGAAGTGCAGGTGGCGTACCTGCCACAGACGTTCCGGCTCGGGCTTCTCAGGCTCGCTGACGCCGCCCCGGCCCGAACTCGGCGCCGCTCCGCGCCGAGCGAGGCGGGACGGACAACACAGGGCAGTCCCTGTTGCATTCATTGATCACGAAAGGACAAGTGTTGTGAAGATTCGACTGGTGACATGCGCAAGCGTGGCCGTACTGAGTGTCGGTGCGGGCATGGTGACGGCGGCTCCCGCGCCCAAGAGGACGGAAGTCGTGCTGGCCGGAAGCACGAGCCCGCTGACCGGCTTGGCTCCCGCGGAGCTGCAGTCCGCCCTGGACGAGGTCCACCGCGCGGGGATGCCGGGTATACACGCCGAGGCGCGCGATGCCGACCACGTATGGCGCGGCGCTTCCGGGGTCGCCGATCTCAGGACCGGCCGTCCCATCAGGCCCGACATGCGGCAGCGCGTCGGCAGCATCACCAAGACCTTCACCGCCACAGCGGTCCTGCAGCAGGTCGAGAAGGGCCGGATTCGGCTCGACGCGCCGATCGGCCGCTATCTGCCGAAGCTGGTGCCAGGCGAACGCGGCAAGAAGATCACTGTTCGGATGCTGCTCAACCACACCAGCGGCCTCGCCGAATACATCCCCTACGCGTTCCCGTCTCTCGCGAAGTACCCCTCCCTGCCGGATATCTCGCCCAAGAGCTTGGACGACAACCGGTACAGGCGGTTTCGCCCGACCGAGCTGATCGAGTCGGGGCTCAGGGCACCCGCCGTCGGCAAGCCCGGAGGCTCTCCTGGGGTGTACTCCAACACCAATTACATGATCCTCGGCGAGCTCCTGAAGCAGATCACCGGCACCCCGGCCAAGGAGTACATCACCCGGAATGTCATCCAACGCGCAGGGCTCAAGCACACCGAGTTCCCGGCCGGGCCGCGTATCAAGGGGCCGCACCCGCGGATGTACGAGTCGATGCACGGCTTGATCGACCCGCCGCGCGACTACAGCGTCTATGACATCTCCTGGGTGCCGACAGGGGCCGGTCTGGTCTCGACCATGGATGACCTCAATCGCTTCTACCGACTGCTGCTCGGTGGCAAGATCATCAAGCGATCGTCGCTGGCGCAGATGCAGCGCACGGTCACGGTCGATCGTCTCGGGGAGAAGCTCGACTATGGCCTCGGTCTGTTCGAGGTCAAGATCCCAGGATGTGGCACCTTCTGGGGCCACGATGGCTCGTCCTGGGGGGCCGGGACGTTGTCTCTGACCCGTGCCGACGGCAAGCGGCAGATGTCCGTCGCGGTGAACCTCGCGCGGTGGAACAAGCTGGACTCTTCGGGTAAGCCGCAGCACCATCCCATCGACGACGCGTTCTCGGCCTTCAAGCAGCAGGCGCTGTGCGGTAACGGGGACGCCCAGGCCGCGAACGCCTCGTAGATCCCGGCGTTCGGGAACGATGGCGGGGGGTCGGACGTCGTAGCCGGTATGACGGATTTCGCGGGGATTGATGACCAGCTGCGGGTGGCCAAGGAACGCGTACGGCATCTCGAGCACCTGACCCGCCAGCGAGGCGCGCTCACCGGCCAGATCCAGCAGGTACGGCAGGCGATCGTGGACCTGTCGCCCCGCCTGGCCGAGGAGGAGCAGGACGTCGTCCGTCTGGAAAGTGGTTTCGTGGGGTTCCTGGCGAAACTGGCGGGCTCGAAGGAGGAGCGGCTCGCTCAGGAGAGGATCGAGGCCGAGGCCGTCCGGCAGCGATTGCACGGCCACCGCCTCAGGCTGTCGGCGTTGGAGGGCGACCTCGAGGGCATCGACGCGGAGCGGGTGGCGCTGGAGACCGCGCCCGGGGAGTACGCGAGGCTGCTGGGGGAGAAGGAACGGCTCCTCATCGAGCTCGACGGTGACCCGCGAGGGCGGGACCTCGCCGAGCTGGCGTCGACGCTGGGCGATCTGACCGCCGACCTGCACGAACACGAGGAGGCGCGGAAGGCGGGGACGGTCGCGCGCGAGGAGCTTGCCCACGTTCTCGACCGGTTGAACAGCGCGCGCGGTGCTTCGACGTGGGACATGTTCGGGGGCGGCGTCCTCGCCGACTCCATCGAACGCAACCGACTGCAGCAGGCCGACGAGGCGGCATGGCGGGCGCAGCGGGCGCTGGACGTGTTCGCCAGGGAGCTGGCCGACGTCGGGGTGATGGCCAACCCTCGGTTGCCTGAGGTGGACACGCGGTGGTTCGTGGACACGTTCTTCGACAACATCGTCACGGACGTCATGAAGCACCACCGGATCACCGGCACGCACGACGCGGTGGCGCAGGCGGCCCAGTGGGTGGAGGAGACGGTCGCCTCGATCTCCAGGCGGACCGCCGAGCTGTCGTCCGAGTGCGCGCTTCTGCAGGCTCGCAGGGACGAACTCCTCGCCCCCGGTCCCTGACCGCGGCTGCCCGTACGCCAACTGGTGCTGTGATCCAGTGTGGTGGGGCCAGGCGCGGTGATCCGGTGGGGCGGCGCCGGATGTGGCGGGGCTGGGGGCGTGGGGTGTTGCGGTCTGAAGGGGGCGGGCGGGGGCTCGCCGTCCGGTAGGTGGCCGTGTGCGGGTGGTCGGCGGGCGGGGCGAGCCGGGATGCGGCGCCGTGGGTCAGGTGAGGGCGCGGGCGGCTTCGTGGGACTCTGTGACGGCCGCGGTGATGTCCACCACGGGAAAGATCACATGGCGGATCACCCGCCCCGCATCCACCACCAGGACGAGCCGCTTCAGCCGCAGCGTCTGTCCCGACCGGAACGTCGGGAGCCGCAGCGCCGCCGCCAGCCGTAGATCCACATCCGACAGCAGCGGAAACGGGATCCCCTCCATCTCCGCGAACGCCGCCTGCTCGTCCTGACGTTGCGTGCTGACCCCCCTGATCGCGATCCCGTCCGCCGCGAACCGCGGAGCCGCGTTCCTGAACAGCCGGTTCTCCAGCGTGCAGCCCACCGCTCCCGGCACCTCGTTCCAGCCGGGCGGCAGCGGGGTGGGAACCCCCGTCGCGGGATAGGCGAAGAGCACGGTCGGCAGGGAAGGATCCACCACCTCCCGCTCTCCTCCGCCGCTCGCGGGGAGTCTCAGGGGGTGCGGGATCGCCGTGCCCACGAGCGAGTGGACGCGCTGGGCGGGAGGGCTGTTCGGCGGGGACACCCCCGTGAGCGTGCCGTCGCCGACGATCCAGCGGTCGGCCCAGTCCTGCATCGAGATCAGTACGGGGGCGAGCGCGACGCCCACCTCGCTGAGCACGTAGTCGTTCCTGACCGGCCCCGACTGGTACGGCCTGCGCTCCAGCACGCCGTGATCGACGAGGTGCGTGAGCCGTTCGGTCAGGATCTTCCTGGAGATGCCGAGCTCGGTGAGCAGCTCCTCGAAGCGCAGGTGCCCCCGTGCGACCTCCCGGACGATCAGCAGGCTCCACCAGTCGCCGACCACGGCGGCGGCCTGGGCGATCGAGCAGGTGACGTCCTGGTCACGCAGTTGTCGGGCCATGCCCTCCACCCTACTCTGTAGAGTCTCCAATGGAGACTTACCAGAGGGCGAGGATCTGGAGGAGGACGCGCTCCAGCGTGCCTGCGGGGTCCAGGTCCGCGCCGGGACTGCGCCAGGCGACGAACCCGTCGGGCCGGACGAGGACCGCGCCGCTCTTGCTCACGCCGTACCGCTCCAGCCACACCTCGTCCACGTCCAGCAGTTCCCCTCCGATCCTGTGCGGCGCGAGGCGGAGCCCGAGCTGGTCCCTCACCGCGCGTCCCGCGTCCACCCACGCCTGCCCGTACGGCCCGGCCAGCAGCACGAATCCCGACCCGAACAGGTCGTGCGTGGAGATCTGCCGCCCGTCCCAGTCGAGCACCACGTGGGCGGCCCTGCCGCCGGGACGTCCGTTGGGGGTGCGCGGGTCCTCCAGCAGCGAGCCGCCGTCGCCGGGTTCGGCGAGGATGGCGAAGGAGTGGTAGCGGTAGCCGAGGAGCGCCGCGAACGGGTCCTCGAGCGGGGCCGGGTAGTCGACGCGCTGGGCGGGCGGCATGCGGAAGCCCAGGTTGGCGAGCTGGGCGTCGGCCGTCAGCTTCCCGATGGGACGGCGCTCGGCGTCGTAGGAGTCGAGGAAACGCGGGCCGGCCTGTCCCGTGATGACCAGCCAGAGCCTCCAGGCCAGGTCGCAGCCGTCCTGCAGCGCGGTGCTGCCGCCCTGGCCGCCTGTCGGGGGCATCGTGTGGGCGGCGTCGCCCGCCAGGAACACCCTGCCCTCCCTGTACCGGTCGGCCAGGACGTGCGCAGTGGGGAAGGTCGTCGTGTCGAGGACGGTGACGTCGAGGTCGGGCACGCCCACACCCAGCCTGACGAGCTTCTCGAAGTCGGGGTCGGGCTCGCCCTCATAGGTGACGCCCAGCACGTGCGCGCCGACGCCTGTGCCGGTGATGAAGACGCCGGTGAACTCGGGGCGCTGCAGGTACCAGAGCGTGACCTCGCGCTCGTTGACCAGCGTGCTGAGGTCGGCGTCGAACATGATCGCCTGCAGGTGGTTCAGCACGCCCCTCCCCGAGGTGGGGATGCCGAGCTGGTTACGAAGCCGGCTGCGGTAGCCGTCGGCGGCGATGACGTAGTCGGCGAGGACGGTCGTCTCCGTCCCGTCCTCGGCGCGGATGAGCGCGGTCACGCCGTCGTCGTCCTGCTCGAGCGAGACGAACTCGGTGGAGAAACGCAGGTCCGCGCCCAGCTCCTCGGCCTTGGCGCGCAGCACGCGCTCGACCTCCGCCTGCGGCGCCCCGAGGTCGGGGGCGGGCGAGAGGTGCGTGGGGAAGGGCACGGCGCCGGTGTCGAAGAGGACGTTCGGCTCGGGGTCGGTGAGGCTGGAGGCCACGGCGATGCGCATGCTGTCGCCGATGCCCTGCCAGATGCCGGACAGCTCCTTCTCCAGCCCCGGCACCGGACGCAGCAGCTCCATGGCGCGCATGTTGACGCCGAAGGCCTTGGGCTGGAGTGAGGTGCTCGCGTGCCGTTCGACCAGGAGGACGGGGACACCGCGCCAGGCGAGCATGGTGGCGGCGCTGAGCCCCGCGTAGCCGCCGCCGACGATCAGGACAGGTACTCTCATCGTTCCGCCCTTCGAGATATGTCGCGTCATGCATCAAGATATGACGCGTTCTCGAGGACAGTCAAGATATGTCGTGTCTGCGCCACCCGCGGGGGCGTCCCGCCTTACTGGAGGTGGGCTTCCAGGCGTTCGACCTTGCCGGTCATGCCGTCAGTGACGCCGGGCCGTACATCGGCCTTGAGCACCAGGCTGACGCGGGGAGCGACCTCGGCCACCGCCTCCACCGCACGCTTGAGGACGTCCATCACCTCGTCCCACTCGCCCTCGACGGTGGTGAACATGGCGTCGGTGTGGTTGGGCAGTCCGCTGTCGCGCACCACCTTGACAGCGCGCGCGACGGGCTCGGAGACACCCTCGCCGACTCCCAGCGGGGTGATGGAGAAAGCAACGATCATGCTTCGATCCTAGGGCGGTGGGTGGGAGCGCGGGGCTCCCACCCACCCCGAGCGTCAGTGGTCGTGACCCTCGTCCTCGTCCTCGTCGCTGGGCCCGTCGGAGGGCTCGACGCCCAGCACGGCCTCCCGCGGCTCGACCTCCTGGACGTGCTCGATCAGGGACAGCACGTGGTCGGGCTCGATCAGCCACTGGAGGGCGGTCGCGCCCGTCTCGTCGGAACCCACCAACTCGGCCTGCTCCTTGCGCTCGTCCTCGTCGAGGTCGGCGTCAGGGTGCCGGATCTCGGCGAGGGCGGCCGCCTGCAGGGCGGCGACGTCCAGCACCTCGACGGTCAGCTCGACCGTGAGGCGGAGGAACTTTTCTTCATCACTCATGGGAAAAGAGCCTAGGGCAGCTTCCACTCGACAGGTGTCGCGCCTTGCTGGATGAGCAGTTCATTGGCGCGGCTGAAGGGCCGCGAGCCGAAGAAGCCGCTGCGGGCCGACAGCGGGGAAGGGTGCGCGGACTCGATGCGCGGCACGCTGCCGAGCATCGGGGCGAGGTTGCGCGCGTCGCGGCCCCAGAGGATGGCCACCATCGGCTTGTCGCGGGCGACGAGGGCGTGGATGGCCTGCTCGGTGACCTCCTCCCAGCCCTTGCCCCGGTGGGAGGCCGGCTTGCCAGGCATGACGGTCAGCACCCTGTTGAGCAGCAGGACGCCCTGCTCGGCCCACGGGGTCAGGTCGCCGTTGGAGGGCATGGGCAGGCCGAGATCGCTCTCCATCTCCTTGTAGATGTTGCGCAGGCTGCCGGGCAGCGGGCGCACGTCGGGGGCGACGGAGAAGGACAGCCCGACGGGGTGTCCTGGCGTGGGGTAGGGGTCCTGGCCGACGATCAGCACCTTGACGTCGTCAAAGGGCTGGTTGAAGGCGCGCAGGACGTGGGCTCCGGAGGGGAGGTACTGCCTGCCCTCGGCGATCTCGTCTCGGAGGAACTCGCCCATGAGGGAGATCCGCTCGGCGACGGGCTCGAGGGCGCTCGCCCATCCGGATTCGACTACTTCGTGTAGGGGACGACCGGCCATGGTCATGCACCCTATCGATCAGAGCGAGCGGGGCGCACGCCGTCCAGAAAAGATCACAAAGGGGGACCGGGCGCCCGCCTGCCGCCGCGAGACGGGCGCCCAGTGGATCACTTGACCGAACCGGCCATCATGCCCTGGACGAAGTAGCGCTGGAAGGCGAAGAACAGGACCAGCGGGATGATCAGCGACAGGAAGGCTCCAGGCGCGATGATGTCCACGTTGGTGCCGAACTGTCGCATCTGCGACTGCAGGGCCTTAGTCATCGGCTGGTTCGACGCGTCGGCGAAGACCAGGGCGATGAGCAGGTCGTTCCACACCCACAGGAACTGGAAGATGCCCAGTGACGCGATCGCGGGCTTGCCGAGCGGGAACACCACCGTCGAGAAGATCTTCCACTCCGACGCGCCGTCCATCCTGGCCGCCTCGAGCAGCGAGGCGGGGATGCCGACGAAGAAGTTGCGGAGCAGGAAGATCGCGAAGGGGAGCCCGAAGGCGACGTGGAAGAGGACCACGCCGGGGATCGTGCCGAAGATCCCGGCCTGGCCGTACAGCGTGGCGATCGGGATCAGCGCGATCTGGATCGGCACGATCAGCAGGCCGACGACGACCAGGAACAGCGGGTCGCGTCCCTTGAAGTCCATCCAGGCGAAGGCGTAGGCGGCCATCGCCGCGATGCCGATCACCAGGATCGTGGTCGGCACCGTGATCATGACGGTGTTCCAGAAGGAGGCCGAGAAGCCGGTCGCCAGCAGGCTGGCGTAGTTGCTGAGTGTCAGCTCGGCGGGCTTGGTGAAGATCGTCCACCAGCCCTCGGCGTTGTTCGCGGTCTCGTCTCGCATCGAGACCACCAGCAGGCCGAGCGTCGGCACCAGCCAGAACAGGCCGATCAGGATCATCAGCACCTGGACGGCGCCGCTGCCGAGACGGTCGACGATCCTGCTGAGCGGGCCTCGTTTCACCGTTCCCGCCTGGACGTCAGCCATCACTGCTCCCTCCTGAACCGGCGGATGTTCATGATCATGAACGGCAGGACCAGGATGAGCAGGAAGATCGCCAACGCGCTGCCGAGTCCCTGGTTGTTCCCGCCGCCGAAGGAGACTCGCCACATCTCCAGCGCGATCACGTTCGCGTTCGGCTGCACCGAGCCTGGCGCGATGATGAAGACCAGGTCGAAGACCTTCAGCGTATTGATGATCATCGTGACGAACACGACGAGCAGCACGGGAGAGAGCAGCGGCACGGTGATCTTCCTGAAGACCTGCCACTCGGTCGCGCCGTCGATGCGCGCCGCCTCGAGCGCGTCACGCGGGATGGCCGACAGGCCCGCCGCGATCAGCACCATCGCGAAGCCCGCCCACACCCAGACGAACGCGCCGATGATGGCGGGCGTGATCAGGGTGGGCCCGAGCCAGGTCAGGCCGTTGAAGGGCGCCTCGAAGTTCGACTGCGGCAGGCGTACCGTGTAGGAGCCCTGCGCGAGCCCGTCGAATCGGAAGGTCCCGTCGGCGGCCGTCGTGGTGGTGGCCGCGACCTGACCGCCGCTGACCGCCTCCACCGTCACCCCCGGCAGGCCCTTCTCGGTGCCGTCGACCTCGCCTGCCTTGCCGCCGCCTCCAGCGGTGAAGTCGAGCCACACCGTGCCGGTGAGGCCGTCGCCCGCGGCGGGCTTGGCCGTCTGTGCGTCGGAGGGAACGGCCTCGGGCTTGAGCCCGACCAGCGGGATCAGCACCGGCTGGCCCGCCTGCGCGGGCTGCTTGGTGACGACCGTGTCGCCCTGCGCCGTGACGGGTGAGGTGTCGTTCTCCCTCGGCCGCGCCCCCTCCAGGCCGCCACCGGAGGAGAACACCCCGGAGATGGTGGACATGATCGCGTTGGCCGCGCCGCGGTCGGGGTCCTCCTCGTAGACGAGGCGGAAGATGACGCCCGCGGCCAGCAGCGAGACGGCCATCGGCATGAACACGATCAGCTTGAACGCGGTGGCCCACTTGATGCGCTCGGTGAGCACCGCGAAGATCAGGCCCAGCGTGGTGACCAGGATCGGGGCCACGATCACCCAGATGAGGTTGTTCCTGATCGTGGTGAGCGTGCCGGAGTCGGTGAAGATCGTGCCGAAGTTCTCCAGGCCGACGAACTGGCTGCCCGTGGCGTCGTAGAGGCTGCGGAAGATCGAGTAGATGATCGGGTAGATCACCCAGATGCCCAGCAGCAGCATCGCGGGGAGTACGAAGAACCAGGCAACCGCGGCGGAGGGGCCCAGTCTGTTCTTGCCGGGGGCCGGCGCCACGGTGGGCGCGGCCCCTCCCGCCGTCGCCGGCTCGGGCTCATCCGAGGCGGCGGTCCTGCGGGTGCCCACTCTCGACGCGGCGTCCTCGGCGGAGGAGGCCGCGGCGCGGGCGGGGTCGGCGGAGTCGGAGGTGTGGGCGGGGTCGGGATTGCCCGCGGAGGCGGAGCCCGAAGTCGCCGTCTGGGGGGTGGGTTCTGGCCCGGGGGAGGACCCGCGCGACACCTCGTCGCGCGGGTCGGTCGGGCCGTTCAACCGGTCGGTCACGGCCTCGCCCCTTTACTTCCAGGCCTTGGCGGCCTCGGTCTCCAGGGCCTTGGCGGCTGCCTTGGCGTCGGACGGGTCGCGCAGGAAGTCCTGCAGGACCTTCCACTCGCCCTTGCCGTCGGTTCCGCCGAAGGCGCTCGGCGCGAGGTCGGACATGTCGTATCGGACCGTCTCGCCGGCGGAGATGATGGTCTGCGCCAGCTGCTTGGTCAGCTCGCTCGGGTAGTTGTCAGGCGAGACGTTGCGGTTCGGCGACAGGTAGCCGGGCAGCTTCGCCCACACCTCGCCGCCCTCCTTGGAGGCGAGGAACTCCAGCAGCGCCATCGCGCCGGGGGAGTCCTTCAGCGCCACGGCGATGTCGCCGCCCAGCACGACGGGAGCGGTGTCGCCGACCTTCGGGAAGGGGAAGATCTTCGCGGTCTCGCCGATCTTCGCGCCGGACTGGGTGGCGGAGGCGGCCACGAAGTCGGCCTCGATGACCATTGCGCCCTTGTCCTGGCCGTACACCTGGGTCACGCAGGTCGGGAAGTCGGTCTGCAGGGCGCCGGTGTTGCCGCCGACCATGTAGTCCTTCTTGCCGAAGATGCCGGCCATCTTCTCCAGCGCGGTCACCACGGAGGCGTCGGTCCAGGGGATCTCGTGCTTGGCGAGCTGGTCGTACTTCTCGGGACCCGCGGTCGAGAGGTAGACGTTCTCGAACAGGTCGGTGAGCGTCCAGCCGGAGGCGCCGCACAGCGAGAACGGCGGGGTGCCGGAGTCGGAGACCGCCTGCGCGGTCTTCAGCAGCTCGTCCCAGGTGGTCGGGGCCTGCACGCCGGCGTCGGTGAACGCGGCGTCGCGGTACCAGATGATCGACTTGTGCGCGGCCTTGACGAGCACGCCGTACACCTGGCCGCCCGCGGAGCCGAGCTCCTTCCAGTACGGGGTGTAGTTGTCGTCGATCTGCTTCTGGACCTCGGCGCTGAGGGGCTTGAGCGCCTTCTGGTCGGCGTACTGCTGCACCAGACCGGGCTGGGGCAGGATCGCCACGTCGGGCGGGCTGCCGCCCTGGATGCGCGGGCCGAGGTAGGCGCCGGTGTCCTCACCTGTGGAGGCGTAGGTGACCTGGGCGCCGGTCTTCTCCTGGAAGGCCTTGAGCACCGCCTCGAAGTTGGTCTGCTCCTCGCCCGTCCACTTGGCGGCGACCTCGATCTTCACCCCCTCCAGCGTCTTCTTGGCGGGAGCCGCCGAGCTGGCGGCGCCCGTCTCCTGGGGGGTGGTGCTCGGCGCGTTGCCGCACGCGGCGATGGCTACGGCGAGCCCCGCCAGAACAACTGCTTTTCGCATGATGCCTGACCTCGAATCACTGGGTTGCGACGATCTCGGCCAACTCCGCTTTCATGGAGGCGGCCACGTCATCGGTGGACTGGTCGTAGGGCGGGCTGAGCGCTTTGGAGACCGCGCTCGCGACCACCAGGCTCAACTGGTTGTAGTTGGCGCTCACCGGCCGAGGCTTGGCCGCGAGAATGCTCTCTTTGAGCACCGGCAGGTAAGGGAAACGCTTGATCAGCGCAGGGTCGTCGTAGAGCTCTGCCCAGACAGGAGGGAAGGACCCTTCTGTCAGGACGCGGCGCTCGTTCTCCAGGCTGGTGAAGTACTTGATGAACTCCTGGGCGGTGTTCTGCCGCTTGGAGTAGGCGCTGATCGCCAGGTTGGCGCCGCCCAGTGAGCTCGATCCGGGCCCGTCGAGGCCGGGCAGCCTGGTCACCGCGAACTTGCCCGCCACCTTGGACTGGGTGGCGGGGCCGTACGCGTGGGGCCAGTTGCGGGCGAAGACGAGCTGGCCGTTCTGGAAGGCGAGCCTCGACTCCTCCTCCTTGTAGTTCAGGGCCTGCGGGGGGATCCACCCCTCGCGCAGCCCCTGGGTGAAGAAGTCGAGAGCCTGCTTGGCCTTGGCCTGGTCGAGGTCGGGGAGCGTGCCGCCCGCCGACTGCACGGCCTCGGCGAAGTTGACGGTGAGTCCTTCGTAGGCGGCCAGCTGGCCCGCATAGCCGCCTATGTCGTGCTTCTTGGTTGCCGAAAGAGCCTGGGAGCGAAGCTGGGCCCAGGTCGTGGGCGGCTTCTTCACCAGGTCCTTGCGGTAGTAGAGGAGCCCTGCGTTGCTGGTGTACGGCACGGCCCAGAGCTTGCCCTTGTAGACCGCGGTGTCGACGACGGGCGGCAGGAACCTGTCGAGCGGGAAGCTCCCGCGCTCCAGGGGGATGATCCAGCCGTTGTCGGCGAACTCCGCCGTCCAGACCACGTCGAGTCCGAGCACGTCGTAGCGGTCACTCCTGGCCTGCAGGTTGGCCACCAGCTGTGCTCGCTGCTCGTCGGCCGCCTCAGGCAGCTCGAGCAGTGTCACCTTCTGCGCGGGATGCGCCTTGTTCCACCGGTCCAGCAGGGGTTGCAGGTAGCCGGTGGTGTCGCGTCCCGTGGCGAAGGTGATCGGACCCTTGGGGTCCTCGCCGCCCTCTTCCGTCGCCGCCGCGCATCCGGCCACCAGGAGCGCGAGCAGCATCACGGACAGGGGGCGGAACACGTGACCTCCAAATTTCTACCGGATTACATTCGTGTTAGGTAGATGCATTCATGTTATGCACAGCGCTAATCTGAACGTCAACGGATATCTCCGTAACGAGCCCGTAACGAGGAGGTGGGCGTGCGGCTGCACCTGCTGGCGCTCCTCGCGAAGGAACCTGCCCACGGCTACGAACTCAAGCAGGCCCTCGAGCAAACCTTCGGCAGCGCCTACCCTTCGCCCAACATCGGCCAGATCTACGTGACGCTCGGCCGGCTGGAGAAGGACGGGCTGGTCAGAGCCGTCGACGTCGAACAGTCCAACAGACCCAACAAGAAGGTCTACTATCTGACGGGCAAGGGCCGCGACGCGCTCACCGACTGGGTGGACGAGCCCACGGAGGGGCCGAGGGTGCGCGACGAGTTCTTCATGAAACTCGTCCTCGCCCCGCTGACCGGCATCGCCGACCGGATGGCGCTGATCAACCGCCAGCGCCGTCACTACCTCGCGCTGATGCGCGACCTCAACGAACTCGCCGAGCGGACCGATCAGGGGAATCAGGTCGCGCTTCTGCTGATCGAGGGAGCCATGCTGCACCTGCAGGCCGACCTTGACTGGCTCGAACGCTGCCAGGAGGACCTCGCGTGACCGTGCTCAGAACGGTGAACCTCGTCAAGATCTACCAGAACAAGCACGTGCCCGTGCCGGCCGTCAGAGGGGTGGACCTGCTCGTCGACGAGGGCGAGTTCGTCGCGGTCATGGGCCCTTCGGGCTCGGGGAAGTCGACCCTCCTGCACATGCTCGGCGGGCTCGACATCCGCACCAGCGGCGAGATCTGGCTCGACGGCCAGCGCGCCGACACCCTCTCCGAGAGCGCGTGGGCGCTGCTGAGGCGCAAGAAGATCGGCTTCGTCTTCCAGTTCTTCAACCTGGTCGCCAGCATGACCGTGGCCGACAACGTCGAGCTGCCTGCGCTGCTGGCGGGGGTCTCCTCCAAGGAGGCCAGGACACGCAGGGAGTACCTCCTCGACGCGCTGAGCCTCACCGAGCGGGCCGACGCCGCGCCCGCGCAGCTGTCGGGCGGCGAGCAGCAGCGCGTCGCCCTCGCCCGCGCGCTGGCCAACAAGCCGGCCCTGCTGCTGGCCGACGAGCCCACGGGCAACCTCGACAGCCGCAACACCCGCGACGTGCTGCGCCTGCTGAGCGAGGTCCACCGCGACGGCCAGACGATCGTCCTGGTCACCCATGACGCCAGGGTCGCCAGCCTGGCCGACAGGGTGGTCTCGCTGCTGGACGGCCAGATCGTCGACGACGGAAGGATCGCCCGCAGGCGTCCCGGCAGGGGCGGCGCGGGGGAGGTCATCGACCTGCGATGAGAGCCGGAGCCCGATGGATCAGGGCCGACCTGCGGGCCAGGCGCGGCCAGGCCGTCCTCACCGTGGCGACCATCGCCGCGATCGTGGCCGCGCTGATCACCGCCGCCACGCTGCTCGAGGACAGCACCAACCCGTGGCGGGGCCTGTTCTCCCAGACCAACGGCGCGCACCTGTGGGTCCACACCAAGGACAGGCCGCAGGTCGTCGCGCTGAGGGAGATCGACGGCGTCACGCAGGCGGCGGGGCCCTACCGCACGGCGCCCGTGACGCTGCTGGAGGAGGGCAGGAAGGCGCCCGCCGCGCTGCGCGCGATGCCGGTGACGCCGCCCGAGGTGGCCAGGCCCGTCGTCGCGGAGGGCGGCTGGCTGACCTCCTCGCAGCCCGACGGCGCGGTCGTCGAGCGCTCCTTCGCCAGGGCGCTCGGCCTCGGCGTGGGCAGCCCCGTGAACGTGACGGCGCTGAGCGGCGCCCGCCACGTGCTGTACGTGCGCGGCATCGCCGACTCCGCCGACCAGGGCTTCTACCCCGAGTGGACACCCGGCATGATCTGGGTGCTGCCGGAGAAGCTCGACAGGATCGAGCCCGAGCTCGGCCGCAGCGAATGGGTGACGGGCCTGCGCCTGGCCGACCCCGAGTCCACCCAGTTCGTCTCCCAGCGCGTGGTCGTGATGCTCGACGAGGAGGTGCAGCGCGTCTACACCTGGCGCGAGGTGCGCGACGCGATGGAGCTCGACAACAGGCTGCTCGGCACGCTGCTCGCGCTGTTCGGCATCGTCGGCCTGGTGGCCGCCGCGCTCGCGCTGGCCAACGCGGCGGGCGGGCGGGTCCTCTCCCAGCTGCGCGACCTGGCCACGCTGAAGTCCATGGGCTTCACCCGCGGCCAGGTGGCCGGGCTGCTGCTCGTCGAGCACGGCGCGCTGGGCCTGCTGGGCATCGCCCTCGGCGTGCTGCCGGGGTGGCTGGTGACCTGGCTGGTGCTCGACAGGACCGCCGTCGCCCTGGTGCCGCTGGTGGCGATCACGGCCGGCACCGCGCTGGTGGTGCTGGTGGCCGTCGGGCTGCCCGCCTGGCGCGGCAGCCGCACCCCGCCCATCCCCGCGGCACCCTCGGTGCCGCCGCGCGGCCACCTGTCCAGGCTGGCCAAGCTGGCCCTGCTGGTACGGCTGCCGCCCGCGCTCGTCCTGGGCGCCCGCGACGCCTTCAGCAGGCGGGTGCCCGCCTTCCTGACCACGTTCGGGCTCGCGGTGCCGATGATGATGATCACCATCGGGCTCGGCGTCTGGGCCACGCTCGACAACTTCCTCGCCCATCCCGAGCAGGTGGGCCAGCACGCCCAGCTGCTGGTCCGCCCGGTCAAGCTGACCCCCGAGGAGGCGAAGCGCGCGGCCCAGCTCGACCCTGGCGTGCACGAGGTCTATCCGGGCGCGGACGTCGACGCGCTGGTGCCCGGCGTGGCCAGGTCCATCAGGGTGCGCGCGATCGGCGGCTCGGGCGCGCCCTACCCGTTCCCCGTGGCCGAGGGCCGGATGTACGCCGACAGGGGCGAGGCCGTCGCGGGGCAGGGGCTGCTCGACCTGCTCAAGGTGAAGATCGGTGACAGGGTGTGGCTGTCGGTCGGCGGCACTCCGCTGATCGTGCGCATCGTCGGCAGGACCGTCGAGCCCGACCTCGACGGGCAGGTGCTGTCGCTCGGCGTCGACAGTCTCGCGGCCAAGGACGTGGTGCCGCCCGAGTTCTGGGGCCTGGCGCTGAAGAAGGGCGCCGACCCCGCCGACGTGCGCGACAGGCTGCTGGCCGCGTCGGGGGAGGGTCTGGAGATCCAGCGCGTGGTCAACCCCGCCGAACGACTGTCGATCATCAGGGCGGTCATCGTCGCGCTGATCGTCGTGCTGGCGCTGATCGGCCTGGCCAACCTGCTGACCGCCAGCGCGCTGGGGCTGCGTGACCACGCCCTCGACCTGGCGGTGCTGAAGGCGATGGGGCTGACCCCGCGCCAGGTCATGGCCACGCTCGTCACCGGCACGGGGGTGCTCGTGGTGCTGGGCGTCGTCCTGGGCACCGCGGCGGGTTCCTTCGTCGTGACGAGCCTGATCGACCTGCAGGGCCACACCAGCGGCGTGGGCGCGGGCATCGGCAGGCCGCCGTCGGCCCTGGCGCTGACTGTGGCCGTCACCGTGGCAGTGGGCGCGGCCCTCGCGGTGGCGCTGCTTCCAGCGCGCCGCGCGGCCCGCGCCCAGCTGGGAACCTACGGCTTCAACGCGAACCAGTAGAAGCCGTGACCCGGCAGGGTCAGCAGGTACGGCAGGTTGCCGATCACGGGGAACGGCACCCCGCCCCTGGCCTCGACCGGGGTCATGCCCTCGAACCTGCGCAGGTCGAGCTCCACCGGCTGGGGGAACTTCGACAGGTTGTTCACGCACAGCATCAGGTCGTCGCCCTCCTCACGGGTGAAGGTGAGGACGGCGGGATTGGACGACCACATCTCGGTGTACGCGCCGGTGCCGAAGACCGGGTGGTGGCGGCGGATCTGCAGCATGTTGCGGGTGAAGTGCAGCAGCGACGACTGGCTCTTCTGCTGGGCCTCCACGTTGACCGCCTGGAAGCCGTAGATCGGGTCCATGACCGTCGGCAGGTAGAGCCTGCCGGGGTCGGCGGTGGAGAAGCCCGCGTTGCGGTCGGGGCTCCACTGCATCGGCGTGCGGACCGAGTCGCGGTCCTCCAGCCAGATGTTGTCGCCCATGCCGATCTCGTCGCCGTAGTACATGACGGGCGAGCCGGGCAGGCTCAGCAGCAGCGCGGTGAACAGCTCGATCCTGTCGCGGTCGTTGTCGAGCAACGGCGCGAGACGCCGCCTGATGCCGAGGTAGGCGCGCATGCGCGGGTCCTTGGCGTACTCCGAGTGCATGTAGTCGCGCTCTTCCTCGGTCACCGTCTCGAGCGTCAGCTCGTCGTGGTTGCGGAGGAAGATGCCCCACTGCGCGTTCTCGGGCAGCTTCGGCGTGCGTGACATGATCTCGGAGATCGGCTCGCGCGTCTCCTTCTTGACCGCCATGTAGATGCGCGGCATCAGCGGGAAGTGGAAGGCCATGTGGCACTCGTCGCCGCCCGTGGTGGGGTCGCCGAAGTACTCGACGACGTCCTCGGGCCAGCCGTTGGCCTCGGCCAGCAGCACCCTGTCGGGGTAGAGGCGGTCGACCTCGGCGCGCACCTTCTTCAGGTAGGCGTGGGTCTCGGCCAGCCCGCTGCAGCTGGTGCCCTCCCTCTCGAACAGGTACGGCACGGCGTCGAGCCTGAACCCGTCGATGCCGAGGTCCAGCCAGAACCTCAGCACCTCCAGCATGGCGTCCTGAACGGCGGGGTTGTCGTAGTTCAGGTCAGGCTGGTGGTGGAAGAAACGGTGCCAGTAGTACTGCTTGCGGACCGGGTCGTAGGTCCAGTTCGACTCCTCGGCGCCCACGAAGATGATCGGCGCGTCGGGGTAGCCCGTCGGTTCGTCCGCCCACACGTAGAAGTCGCCGTAGGGCCCCTCGGGATCGTGCCGCGAGGCCTGGAACCACGGGTGCATGTCGCTGGTGTGGTTCATCACCAGGTCGGTGATGATGCGGATGCCACGCGCGTGCGCCGACTCGATGAGCTGCACGAAGTCACCGAGATCACCGAAATCCGGCAGGATCTTCCCGTAGTCCGAGATGTCGTAGCCGCCGTCACGCAGGGGGGACTCGTACAGCGGCAGCAGCCAGAGGCAGTCGACGCCGAGCCATTCCAGGTAGTCGAGTTTCTCGATGAGACCACGGAGGTCTCCGGTCCCGTCGCCGTTGGAGTCCTTGAACCCCCGGACGAGCACCTCGTAGAACACCGCCCGCTTGTACCAGCGTGGATCGGCCGAGACAAAGGTCTCGCTGACCGATGGGTTGTTCATATGACGCTCACAGAAGGAGATGTGGGCAGGACGAAGTCACCGGATTCCCCGGTGTGTTGTGTGGTGACCGCGCCGCTGGAGTCGTCATCCCTGCGAACCCCAGGCCCTGCCGGAACCAGATCTGTGATCTGGAGGCTCCGGTTGTGCGGCGCTTTTCAACGAAAAACGTGCAGCTCGGAGGCCCTGAAGGCCGAGAGCAGCGTACGTTTTTCATTGGTACGGGCCGAACACTACCAGCCCGGGGGACCGTCCATAATCCCCTTGGTTCGACCGCCTGTAATGCCCGCGAGACCGGTACGTAATTGTGGCGTTACCCTGCGTTCTCCGTGCCTGTCAGAACGGCGGAGCCAGCTCCGTGAGGTCGTTCTCGTAGTCGGTCAGCCACGCGCCGAACAGCACGAGCCCCCGCACCCAGAACCTGTCGTTCCAGCCGCTGAACCTGGTCAGGGCGTCGGGGCCGGACGAGATCACCTCGTGCAGCCCCTCCGACAGCAGCCAGGGAGCCCGCTCGGCGACCTTGCCGAGCATCGTGTGGGAGTAGGCGCGGGCGGGCGCGGCGGTCGAGCGCAGCGGCACCCGCTGCAGCGGCTGCTTGACCACGTTCGTGGACGGCAGAGCGGCCACGCGCGGGTTGGCGGCGTGCAGGACCTCCCTGTAGAAGCGGCCCTTGTCCTTGCGCGCCACCCCCACCGACAGCGCGGCGTCGAAGAAGTCGGGGTGGATGAACGGCCCGGCGAAGGAGGCCTCGGGGCCCACCAGGTTGACCGCCGAGCGGGCGATGCCGCGCACGGTGCGGGTGTGCAGCACCGACAGCGGCAGCTCGGCCCTGTGCCCGTGGAGCATCGAGGTGGAGGCGTCGAACTGCTCGCGCACGACCTGCCCGATCCAGCCCTCGGCCGCCTCGGACAGGAACGGCGCGGACGGCGCGCCGAGCGAGAGCGAGTTCAGCACCGCGGCCGAGCGCTCCTGCTGCGTCCTGGCCCCCAGCGCCGCACCGCTGACCATGAAGTTCTTCAGCAGCGGCCCGCCCGCCAGGCCGTCGATCAGGACGCGGCCGGAGCCGTGCACCTCCTTGGCGAAGGGCGCGTACCAGGCGTGGTGCGGCGTCATGAACTCGAGCCGCCGCGCCACCTCCAGCGCGTCGCCCGGGTAGGCGGCGGCGTCCTGGGTGATCACGCGGTGCCGTACGCCGAGCTCGCGGGTGATCGCGCGGGCGAAGGCGATGTCGGTGTCGGTGCCGTCGTCGGGACTGGTCGTCCACGACTCCACGTCGGCGCCCTTCGCCACCGCCACCGAGCACAGCAGCCGCGAGTCGTAGCCGCCGCTGACCGGCACCAGGAGCGGGCGCCCCTCGTACTCGTCGTAGACCGCGTGCAGGATCTCCAGCAACTCCCCGGCGCTGCGCCAGGCCTCGTAGGGCTCCTGCCGCAGCCAGCGCGGCAGCCGCCGCTCGGTGGACAGCCCTTCGGCGGTGTGCACCAGCGCGCTGGAGCCGGGCAGCCGCCTGATCCCCGCGTACGGCGTGGCGTCGCCCAGCGGGAAGGTCACCTGGATGATCGAGGCCCACGCCGCCCAGTCGATGTCGACGGGCACGAGCTCGAGCAGCGGCTTCAGCAGCGAGGAGAAGTAGATCGCCTCGTCGGTGCGCACGTAGTAGACGTCGACCAGGCCGAGCGCGCCCGCGTGCAGGATCGTGCGCGCGCCGTCGGAGATCAGCCCGGGTGTCTCGTAGGTCTCGGCGACCGTGATCCAGTCGGCGGCCTCCGCGGGCCTGCGCTCGCCCCAGGAGAAGGCGAACGTCGTGGGCGTGCGATGGTAGGGCGGCAGCGGCTGCGAGCTGTAGAGGGCCGCCTCCGCCGTCTGCAGGGCGGGGCGCACCTTCGGCCCCGACCCGGCGAGTTTGTCGAGCAGGCCCGTGTCGAAGCGGCCGAGGGCGCCGCATACGTACGGCCTCACATTGAACGCCGGCCACTGCACGCGATCTCACTCCTCCACGCCGATTCCAAGCGAAAGAGTATCCTTTGCCGGGCCGAGAGACGGAGGGCCTGTGACTACTGAGCTTGAGAGCACGCGACGCGCGCTGCGCGACGCCATCGCCGAGGCGGAGCGCGCCGCGGAGCTGGCAAGGCTGCTGGACGCCGCCCAGGCCAAGCTCGCGGAGGCCGAGAGGGCCACCGAGGAGCTCAGGTCGATGAACGAGCGACTGGCCGAGGCCGAGGGCGAGCTCGAGACCGAGCGCACCGCCGCGGAGCGGCTCCGCAAGGAGCTGGCCGAGCAGCGCTACCAGGCCGAGGTGGCCCAGTGGAAGCTGTCCTCGCTCAAGGTCGCGAGGTGGAACCGCATCGGCGACGCGATCAAGACGGGCAAGAGCAACCCCGTCCGGCTGGCCAAGGGGCTGAAGGGCGCGGCGAAGCCGGTCAAGCGGCCCGTGGCGCCCAAGCGCAAGCCCGTCGCCGTCACCGCGCAGAAGGACGACCGCCCCGGCGCCGCCTTCCAGGCGACCAGCACCACCAGGACGATCGAGGGCAGATCGGTACGGCTCAAGCCGTTCAGGATCCCGACAGGACCCAACACCCGCCCGCACCTGACCGCGGCCGTGATCGCCGACCCGCACGCCGAGGCGCTGCTGCGCTACGAGTGGCGGCAGACGACCGGGTTCACCCCTCGCGACTTCGCCCGCGTGCTGGCCGCCGAGGTGCCGCACCTGCTCGTGGTCGAGTCGGTCACGCAGGGGCCGTGGGCCGAGGAGATCACCGGCGAGCCGGGCGAGGGGGTGCGCGAGCTGCTGTCCTGGTGCGCCGCGCGCGGCATCCGCACCGTCTTCTGGCACACCGGCGGCGCGGTCGCCGACTACGCCGCCACCGCCGAGCTGTTCGAGCACCGCTTCACCACCGACCTCGCAGCGGGCTGGCCGCGCCTGCCGTTCGCGGTGCAGCCGCGCGTGCACAACCCGCTGCCGCTGTCGGGCGGGCGCTACGACCGGGTTCTCACGCTCGAGCAGCTGCTTCCCGCCCATCTCGGCTACCCCGACGTGCTCACGTCCTACCGCTGGCCCGTGGCGGTCGACTGCCCGCCAGGCACGCCGCACTGGCGCCTCGCCGAGCTGGCCGCCTGCGGCACCTCCATCGGCCCCGAGGCCGACTCGCGCCGCGCGCACGCCGCGCTGCGCAGGGCCTACGCGGCGGGCACCATGACCGAGCGCGTGGACGAGCTGCTCGAGACCATCGGCCTGCCCAGCGCACGCCCGACGCTGAACATCTCGGTGATCCTGCCCGTGCCCGACTCCTCGCGGCTCGAGCACGCCCTCGCCCAGGTCGTCAAGCAGTCGGGCGTGACCCAGGTGATCGTCTTCGGGCATCACTCGATCGAGGAGCGGGCACGAGAGGTGCTCGCCCCCCGCGAGGTGGTCTTCAGGGAGCAGGACCCGTCCGTGAGCACCGGCGCCATGCTCAACAGGGGGCTCGACCTGTGCGAGGCCGACCTGGTCGCGATCATGGACCCGCGCGACGTCTACGGCTCGCACTACCTGGCCGACCTCAGGCGCGCCTTCCTCTTCAGCACGGCCGACATCGTGGGCAAGGCCTCCTACTACGCGCACCTGCGCGGGGCGCACGCGACGCTGCTG
Organism: Nonomuraea roseola; assembly: GCF_039535395.1. NCBI lineage: Bacteria > Bacillati > Actinomycetota > Actinomycetes > Streptosporangiales > Streptosporangiaceae > Nonomuraea > Nonomuraea roseola. Next base: position 1,064,733 of record NZ_BAAAXC010000015.1, on the reverse strand, counting down.
AAGCAGCCCGAGTCGGAGTACACCTACACGCCCGAGGTGAACGGGGCGACGCTGCTGGCGCGCCGCAACGCGCTGCGCGCGATCGGCTTCGCCGACCTGACCGAGGGCTGGGACGAGGTGCTCATGCGGCAGTGCAGGACCGACGGCATCAAGGTGTTCTCCGCCGACAGGTTCGGCTACGTGAGGGTGCGCGACGAGGACCGCTGGCTGCTGGGCGCCGCCCACCTGGTCGAGTACGGCTCCGCCGAGCCCCACGCCCTCATCTGATCCGGCGAGGGCCTGCCCGCCCTGCGCCCCGGCCGGCCCCGTGGCCGCCTCCGGCTCGGGCGGAGGGGTTTAGGCTCGGGTGCTGTGAGACCGGGGCGGCTGGCCGAGGTGCTCGGCGAGCCGCCGGCGCCCGAGGGGACATGGGAGCACGAGGCCGTCTACCTCTCCGCCGCCGCCCTGCGCCGCAGGGTCGCGCCAGGCGACCTCGCCGCCGAGCTGCGCGCCCTGGCCGGAGTCGTGGCGGTGGAGGTCGTGGGCAACGGGTTCCTGCGCATCACCGTCGACACCCCTGGCGACCTGCTGGACGACCCCCACGAGCCGGTGGACTTCCCTTGCCCGTGGCAGGACCTGCCCCGCACGTGGGACAACCCCGGCTTCGTCGTGAGATACGCGCACGCCAGAGCCGCGGCCGTCCTGCGCTGGGCCCGCGAGCTGGACGTGCCCCGCGAGGGGTTCACCCCCTGCGCGCTGTCCGATCCCCACGACAGGGCCGTCCTCAGGCTGCTGGCCGAGCTGCCGGGGCGCAGGGCGGGGCGCGACCCGGGATGGGCCGCCTACCTGCCCAGGCTGGCCCTCGCCTACCACGACGCCCACGAGCGGGCGCCGGCCGTACCGAGGGGTGAGGAGGAGCCGGGGCCCGTCCACACGGCCAGGGTACGGCTGGCGGAGGTGGTGCGGGTGGTGCTCCCCGGACCAGAGCGAATCTGAAAATATCCAGTCATATGGCGAATTAAGGCAAAAATTTCCGCAGAATAGCGAGATCGCGTCTCGATCCGTGGGCAGTCGTCCCACCAGCGCCACCGGGTCCGATAGCCTCGATCGGGTGAGTCGATTCGCCCATCCAGCAGGGGACAGGCACGCTGAGATGCTGCCCCATGAGCGCCCGCCGCTGGCGCCCGCCGACCTCAACCGGATCAACCACGCGATCTGGCCGCGAACGTCGACGCGAACGGATGGCGCGCTCACGATCGGCGGCGTCGACGTGCGTGACCTCGCCGAGCAGTACGGCACGCCGCTCTACGTCGTCGACGAGGACGACGTCCGCTCGCGCATGCGCGACTACGCCACCGCCTTCGCGGGCTCCGACGTGCACTACGCGGGCAAGGCGTTCCTGTGCAAGGAGATCGTGCGCTGGCTGATGGACGAGGACCTGGGCCTCGACGTGGCCAGCGGAGGCGAGCTGGCCGTCGCGCTCAGTGTCGGCTTCCCGCCCTCGCGCATCACCCTCCACGGCAACAACAAGTCCGCCGCCGAGCTGAGGCGCGCCCTCGAGGTCGGCGTCGGGCACGTCGTCGTCGACTCCTTCGAGGAGATCGCCAGGCTGGGCTACTTCGCCGAGCAGATGGACGTCAGGCCCCGCGTCATGGTCCGCGTGACCACGGGGGTCGAGGCGCACACGCACGAGTTCATCGCGACGGCGCACGACGACCAGAAGTTCGGCCTGTCGCTCAACACCGGCGCGGCGGCCGAGGCCGTCCGCCGCATCCTGGCCCTTCCGCAGCTCGAGCTCGTCGGCCTGCACTCCCACATCGGCTCCCAGATCGTCGACACCGCGGGGTTCGAGGTCGCGGCCACGCGGCTGGCCACCCTGCTGGTGCAGATCAAGGACGAGCACGGCGTGGTGCTGCCCGAGCTCGACCTCGGCGGCGGCTACGGCATCGCCTACGTCGAGGGTGACGTCGCCCCCGACATCAAGGTCATCGCCGACGCGCTGCGCGAGATCGTCGAGAAGGTCTGCACGAGCTCGGGGCTGCCGGTGCCGCGCCTGACCGTCGAGCCGGGCAGGGCCATCGTCGGCCCCGGCGGCGTCACGCTCTACGAGGTCGGCACGGTCAAGGACGTCGAGGGACTGCGCACCTACGTCAGCGTCGACGGCGGCATGAGCGACAACGCGCGCACCGCCCTGTACGGCGCCGAGTACACCACCGTGCTGGCCTCCCGCGAGTCGGAGGCGGCGCCGATGCTGTCGCGCGTGGTGGGCAAGCACTGCGAGAGCGGCGACATCGTGGTCCGCGACCACTACCTGCCCGCCGACCTCGCGCCAGGCGACCTGCTCGCCGTGGCCGCGACGGGCGCCTACTGCAGGTCGCTGGCCAGCAACTACAACTACCTGCCCAAGCCCGCCGTCGTGGCCGTCTCGGGCGGCAAGGCGCGGGTCATCGTGCAGGGTGAGACCGAGGACGACCTGTTGAGGGGGCAGCTGTGAGCAAGCCGCTGAAAGTCGCGCTGCTGGGGTGCGGCGTGGTCGGTTCGCAGGTCATCAAGCTCATGGAGGAGCAGGCCGACGACCTGGCCGCCCGCATCGGAGCCCCGCTCGAGCTGGCGGGTGTCGCGGTCAGGAAACCTGGCCGTAAACGCGAGGTCTCCTTCGACCCCGCCCTGCTGACCACCGACGCCGAGGGCCTGGTCACCCGCGACGACGTCGACATCGTCATCGAGGTGATCGGCGGCATCGAGCCCGCCCGCTCGCTCATCCTGGCCGCCATGGCCAGCGGCAAGTCGGTCGTCACGGCCAACAAGGCCCTGCTGGCCGAGGACGGCGCCACCATCCACGCCGGCGGCGGCGACCTCTACTACGAGGCCAGCGTCGCCGGGGCGATCCCGCTGCTGCGCCCGCTGCGCGAGTCGCTCGCGGGCGACAGGGTGAAGCGGGTGCTCGGCATCGTCAACGGCACCACCAACTACATTCTCGACAAGATGGACTCCACCGGCGCCTCCTTCAACGACGCGCTGGAGGAGGCCCAGGCGCTGGGGTACGCCGAGGCCGACCCCACCGCCGACGTCGAGGGCTTCGACGCCGCCGCCAAGGCGGCCATCCTGGCAGGTCTCGCCTTCCACAGCAGGGTCACGGCCGCGGACGTGCACCGCGAGGGCATCACCGAGATCACCGCGACCGACGTGGCCAGCGCCAAGGCCATGGGCTACGTCATCAAGCTGCTGGCCATCTGCGCCCGCTCCGACGACGGCCGCTCGATCGGCGTGCGCGTCCACCCCGCGATGATCCCGCGCTCCCATCCGCTGGCAGGGGTCCGCGAGGCCTACAACGCGGTCTTCGTCGAGGCGGAGTCGGCGGGGCAGCTGATGTTCTACGGCAAGGGCGCGGGCGGCGCTCCTACGGCCTCGGCCGTCCTCGGTGACCTGGTGGCGGTGGCCCGCAACCGCCTGGCCCGCACCAGGGGCCCCGAGGAGTCCGTCTACGCCTCGCTGGCCGTCCACCCGATGGGGGAGACCGTCACCCGCTGCCACGTCTCGCTCGACGTCGCCGACAAGCCCGGCGTTCTCGCGCAGGTGGCGACGCTCTTCGCCGAGCACGACGTCTCCATCCAGACCGTCCGCCAGGAGGGCCACGGCGACGACGCCCAGCTCGTCATCGTCACGCACAGGGCGACGGACGCGGCGCTGTCGGCGACGATGGAGGGGCTGCGCAGGCTCGACATCGTCAGGGCCATCGCCAGCGTGATGCGCGTCGAGGGCGACGACTGACGGCGCCATCGGGCACGCGAAGGCGGCTCGGGGCTCCCCTGTGGAGCCCCGAGCCGCCTTTCTCGTCGGGGGTCACCTCGACGTCGAGCCCGCGAGCCTCAGCGAGGCCGGCCAGGCGCGGGACGCCGAGCGGGTGGCCCACAGGGCGACGGCGATGTAGACGACCTGCTCGGGCACCCTCAGCCACAACGGTGAGGCCTCGCCGCCGTTGAACGGCACCTGGGCCACGGCCGCGTAGATGTTGGCGGGGAGCAGCAGCACGAACATCGCCGCTACGCAGAACCCCGCCGCCCAGCGGGTCCTGGTGACGACCAGTCCGGCAGCCCCGAGGAGTTCGAGCACCCCGGTCGCGTAGACCATGAAGCCGGCGAACGGCACGAACGGCGGCACGATCTTCACCAGGTCGGCATGGTTGGGCATCACGGTGACGCTCTCGGGGACGAAGTGCGCGCTGGCCGTCATGACGAGCATGACCGCCATCGCGTGGGCGGCGCTCGCGGGCCAGGTGGCGAAGCGGCTGACGCCGAGCGCTCCGAGCGCGCGGAAGACGAGAAGGGCGACTCCCAGGACGACTACCGGATCCATGATGTCTCCATTGGATAGTGACACTGTCTAATATTGGATAACGCCACTATCCAATGGAGTGAGGGAGATGTCAACCCCGTCGGGGGAGCCTCGTCCCCCGCCAGGGGGAGGGGACGGCGGGCCCTGCCGAGCAGGCTTGGGGTGTGAGCGAGACAGAGATGCGCAAGAGGGCCAGGACGGCGCGGCCCACCGTCGAGACAGGGAAAGAGACCAGGGCGCGCCTGTCGTGGTCGGCGCCCGCGGCGGGCCTGTGGTCCGTGGCCTTCGGGCTGACCGGCGCCTACTGGGCCCTCGGCGGCGTGGGGTCCCCCCTCGGCGCGGGCGACCCCCGCGCGGGCCAGGTGGGCTCCCTGCTGGCCTCGGTGGAGCAGGGCCCCGCGGGAGCCGTCATGGCGGCACTCGGCCTGCTCGGCGCGCTGGTCGCGGTGGCGATGACCCGTTCGGCCGCGCGCGGCCTGTCGCTCGTCTTCGCCTGGACGATGTGCGTCGGCCTGATCGTGGCCGTGCCCGATGTGCGGGTGATGCAGAATTTCGGCTACCTGTTCATGGGTTACACGGGCCTCTGGGACGGCCCGCTGCTGTTCATGCTCTTCTGCATCGTCGGCGGCGCGCTCTGGGCGGCGGCGGCCTGGGCCAGGAGGGACGGCGGCGACTCCGGAGGCGGCGCGCGAACGGTGCGATGGGGGAGGCCCGTCACCTACCTGGCCGCCGTGCTGGCCCTGCCGTACGGCATCTCGCGGATCTCCTGGGCGATGGGGATCCCGCTCGGCGTGCCCGACGGCTTCCTGGCCGTGGGACAGCAGGACGCGTGGATGGCCGAGGCGGTGCTCGGCGGGCTGTGCGTCGTGGGGGCGCTCCTGACGCTGGGCCTGGTTCAGCGCTGGGGCGAGGTCTTCCCCCGCTGGATCCCCTTCATGGGCGGCCGGCGCGTGCCGGTCTGGCTGGCGGTCGCGCCCGCGCTGTGCGCGTCGGCGATGCTGATCCAGGCGGGCTCGCGCCTGTTCCTCTGGATGGTCACCGGCCAGATCACCATGACCGCCGAGGACTGGGGCAGCTTCGGGCCAGGACTGTCGTGGCTGCCGTGGGGCCTGGCGCTCGTCGCCGCCACCTACGCCTACTACCTTCGCAGGCGCAGCGCCCCCTGACCGCCGCTCGCCGGGAGCGAGGGGTCAGCGCCCGGGGAAGGTGAGGTTGCGCATCCTGCGCACGGCCTTGTCGAGCACGGTGCGGTCCTGTTCGCGGGCGAGCCTGACCGCCTCGCGCCGCCAGTGCTCGGCCTTCTCCTTCCAGCGCGCGGTGTCCCTGCGCCCCTTGGCCGCCTCCCTGCGCAGCTGGGCGACCTCGGCCCGCAGCGCCGCCGTCCGCTCACGCAGCGTGTCCAGCTCCTTGTCGCGCTGCCTGGCCAGCCGCTCGTGCTCGGGCACAGGGCGCCGGCGCGGAGGGTAGAGGCGGGGCCTGCGGGCCAGCCCGAAGGCGGCGCCGTCCACCCACTCCAGCCCGAACACCTCGTCCAGGACGTCGTCGAGGTGCTCGCCCTCCTTGATCAGGAACGACGCTCGCGCGAGGGCGGCGGTGCGCTCCAGCCTGGCGCACACCACGCCCTCGGGGCTCTCCTCGAGCGCGACGCACAGCGCGCCCCCGTCGGTGGCCTCCAGGTGGCCGACGAGCCGTTCGACGGTGGTGGGCTCGGGCATCCAGCCGGGCGGGCAGAGCAGCCGGAAGGGCGCGACGGGCTCGGGCGCGGGCCCCAGCCGTACGCGGGGGTCGTGTTCGAACTGGGCGCGCAGCAGCCGCAGCTCCAGCAGCGGATCGGACAGCGGCGAGCGGCGCGAGTCGGTCAGCGACTCCCACGGCCCCTCCACCGTCACCCGGACATCGGGCAGCGAGCTCGCCAGCAGGCCGTCGACGGTGGCGCGGGTGTCCTCGTAGGAGCCCGCCTCCACCACCGCCTCCACGTACGGCACCAGCCACTGCCGCCCCCGATCGGTCCGCAGGTACCGCCGGTACGGCACGCGGTCGGCGACGAACGGATCGTTGTAGCGCTTCAGCTCGGCGAAGGAGCGCATGGCGGTCGGCACCCCCACGTGCCAGGCCCGCGCCTCGGGATCGGGCACGAACACCGCTCCCGCCTGCGTCAGCCGGTAGCCGAGCTCGGTGTCCTCGGCCAGCTTGAGCGTGGTGTCCATGCCGCCGCACGCGCGCAGCAGCCACGCGGGATAGGACGCCGTCGCCCCCACGTGCACCCGCGACACCAGCGAACTGGGCGCCGTGCGCAGCCCTTCGTGGCTCGCGATGATCTCCTCGGCCCAGTCGTGCCTGTGCGGCGACATCGGGAACAGGTTCGCCACCCCCGCCGTGACCTCGGAGGGCGAGGGCAGCACGGGCGGGTCGGTGAAGTCGATCCAGCCGAGGACCACCAGGTAGGAGGCCAGATGGTGCCAGCGCATCTGCGCCTCGACGTGCTCGGGCCAGGGCACCATGTCCGCGTCGAGCACCAGCACGATCTCGCCGGTGGCCGCGTCGGCTCCTGCCTGCACGGCCGCCGCCCTGCCCCAGCTCTCGCGCACCCTGACGACCCTGCCGTTGGGGACCAGGTCGGCGCGCAGCGGCACGGGGCTGCCGTCGTCGACCACGATCACGTCGAGCAGGCGCGCGGGATAGGTCTGTTTCGACAGCGCGGCCAGCGTGAGGTCGAGCTTCTCCTGACCGCCGTGGGCGGGGACCACCACGGTCACCGTCATCGACGGTTCCCACGCGCCCAGCTCGGGCGGCTTCAGCCGGCCGAAGTCGTTGCGCCTGATCCTCACGGGGCCAGCTCCATCAGCGCGTTCGGCCTGAAGCCCCTCCACTGCTGCCTGTTGCGCTGCAGGAACGTGCCGATCGGCTCCTGCCAGGTGTGGTCGGCCGCGGGGCCGCGGCGCAGGATGTAGCCGAGGCCGTGGGTGCGGTAGATCTGCCCGCCCGCCGCCTGCAGCGCCTCCTGGAACTGCGTGTCGACCGAGCGTCTCAGCGGCCTGAACCCGCCGACCGCCTGGAAGGCCGACCGCTCCACCAGGATCGTTCCGCCAGCCACGAAACTGGTGATCTGCTCGGTGATCTGGCTGCGGTGCACCGTCACGTCGATCGACGACAGGTAGACGAATTCGGGCACGGTCCCGACCACCTGGGCGCCGGAGTAGGAGTGGGCCAGCAGCAGATCCCACAGGAAGTCGGGCCCGTACCAGTCGTCGTCGTCCATCTTCAGCAGGAAGGAGCCCGAGGCGCGGGCCGCCGCGTCGTTCAGCACCTCGCCGAAGATCGCGTCGGTCTCGAAGACCGTGATCGGCCTGTCGAACCGCTTGACGGCGTCCACGACGTCGGGATGGTCGCGCGAGACCCCGTGCAGCGCCAGGACCACCTCGAGCTGGACGTTGCGCTGCCTGGCCACCTGTTCGAGCGCGAAGCCGACCATGGAGGGCCTGCGGGTGGCCAGCAGGACAGAGGTCAGCGGGGGAGCGGGCGCGGGCGAGCCGAGCTGCTCCCACCTGGCGGCCACGCCGTGCACGCGCATGGCCTCGCGGCGCAGCCTGACGCTGTGCTCCTCGCGCCGCAGCTCGTCCGCCAGGTCCACGGGGGTGGTCAGCAGGGCCGACAGCCTGTCGCCCATCGCCCTGGCCCAGCGCGGCACCTCCGACGCCACCAGCGGCACGCCCGCGGCCGCCAGTCCCGCCAGCACCCTGACCGCGGGCAGCGGGCCGCTGTGGGCGTGGCGCCAGTCGATCTCCACGCCCCTGATCTGCCTGAGCCTGGCCACGTCGGCGTCCGTGACCCCGCCCGAGGCGGCGAACGTGACGACCGGCTTGCCGTCCAGCACGACCGACCAGCGGCCGCTCGACTCCGCCAGCATGGCCATCCCGCGCGAAGGGGTGGTCACGAAGCCCATGGGGTTCACCAGGCGTTCGTCCACCGGCGGGATCATCGAGGGCTCCACGGGGACGGCGGCCAGGTCGGTGCCGCCGGGGCGGCCGATCCGCTCCCAGCTGGCCGCCTCGACCGTCGGCCGGTCCACCGGCTGCTCGTCCTCGGTCCACTCCACGTCGTCCTCGACCGTCCGCAGCACGATGTCGCCGCCGGGCGCGCCGACCCGGTCGGGGACGGGGCCCGTCAGCTCGGCGGGTGTGGCGTTCGGGTCGCCCGGCCGCCAGTCGGCCGCGCCCACGCCCGCGATGGCGGCGGTGGGCGCGGCGATCACGTCGAGGCGGTGCCCCGCGAAGGCGCGGGCGGTGGCGGCGACCGTACGGCCCGCGGGCGTCGGCGCGGAGAAGCGCGCGTCGACCACCCACACGCGGTTCTTCGGCTGGTAGACGCGCAGCTCGGTCAGCGACCTCCAGCGGTGCGCGGGGGTGGGCGTGGGCACGGGGGCCGGGTGCGCGGCGGGGGTGTCGGCGACCGCGACGACCACCCGCTCGGCCTCGGGCAGCAGCTTGTGCAGGGTGGCGATCCTGCGCAGGTCGGCGGGGCTGCCCGCCAGGACCAGCACCTCCTTGACGCGCTCGGCGCCCGGCTCGATCAGCTCGTGGTCGAGGTCGGTGGCGCCGCTGTGCGCGTCGAGGCCCGCCTGGAAGACTCTTCCTCCGCGCTCCAGGGCCTCGCGCACGAGGTCGGCGATCATATGACGCGCCTCAGGAAGGTCGCCAGACCGGTCTTGGCCGGTTCGTTCTTCGCCTGCGCGAGCTCCGCGCGCAACGCGGCGACCTCGGCCTCCAGCGCCCTGATCTCGTCCCTGCGCCTGGCCGCGAGGGCCCGCCACTTGGCGGGATCGCCGGCGACGGGCTCGGCCTCCTCCGCGGTGGCCAGGCCGTACTCGCGCCCGCCGACCCACACCGAGCCGAACATCTCGTCCACCAGCGCGTCGAGGTCGCCGCCGACCCTGCGTGCCCTGGCGAAGGCCGCGGTGCGCTCGAGCCGCGCGGACACGACGCCGCTCCCGCTCTCCTCCAGCGCCACGCTGACCAGGCCCTCGTCGAGGGCCACCAGCCTGGCCACGGTGTCGGCGCCGAGCACCCACCCGGGCGGCACGCTCAGCAGGTACGGCGTCGGCGCCACGCTCTCGGGCGCCTTCCACGCGAACGACACGCGCGGCTCGTGCGCGTAGAGGTTGTGCAGCAGCCGCAGGTCGAGCAGCGGGTCGTCGAGGTTGGAGCGCCGTCCTTCGCCCAGCAGCGACCACGGCCCGACCAGCGTGACCGCCACGTCGGCGACCGAACCGGCCAGCGCGGAGTCGACCGTGGCCCTGGTCTGCTCGTAGCCCGCCGCCTCCACCGTCACCCGCACGTAGGGCACCAGCCACTGCCTGCGCGGATGGCTTCTCAGCCAGCGCAGGTCGGGGATGTGGTCACCGAGGTAGGACCAGTTGTGCCTGTGGACCTCCTGCTGCCTGCGCATCACCGTGGACTCGCCGACGTGCAGGCTGCGCGCCTCGCCGTCCGGGATGAACACCGCGCCCGCCTGGGCCAGCCGGTAGCCGAGCTCGGTGTCCTCCGCCATGTTCAGCCGGGGGTCGACCCCGCCCGCGTCGGCCAGCAGGCGCGCGGAGACCGAGGCCGTGGCGCCCGTGTGCAGGAGGTAGGCGCTGGTCCCCGCGTCCCTGAGCCTGCGGGTCTCCTCCAGCATCTTCGCCGTGTACGGCTGGACGGCCCCGCTGTCGAAGTCGTCGCCGAACAGGACCTCGCCGATCACCACCGCGTGGTCGAGCAGGTGGTGCCAGCGCATGTGCGCCTCGACGTGGTCGGGCGCGAGGATCATGTCGGCGTCGAGCCAGTGGATCACATCGCCCGTCGCGGCCCTCGCGCCCACGTTCCTGGCGTTGCCCCTGCCCCAGCCCTCGCGCACCCTGACGACCTTCGCCTCCGCCCGCAGCGCGGGCTCGCTCCCGTCGTCGACCACGACCACGTCGAGCAGGTGCGAGGGGTAGGTCTGCGTCGCCAGTGTGGCGAGCGTCCTGTCGAGCTCGTCCTGGCAGTTGTAGGCGGGGATCACCACCGTGACGGTGAGCTCGGGCGTCCACGCGCCGATCGCGGGCGGGCGGAGCGAGCCGTAGTCGTTGCGGCGGACCTTCACACGCGCTCCTCGCGCAGCTCGCGGAGCGCGGCCCTGAGCTCGGCCACCTCCTCGGCGTGGGTCATCGCGTTGACCCTGTCCTCGCCGAGCGAGGCGAGGATCGCGCTGAGGTCCTCGCCGCGCCTGGTCGCCGACTCCTCGACCGCGGCCGAGAGCCTGTCGATGCGCGACTCGATGCGCTTCAGGCCGGTGGCGGTCTGGGTCAGGCCGTTCTCGATCTTCTTGACTCGCAGGTCGATGCGGTGGGCCTTGCCGTCCAGGCGACGCACGGTCAGCACCAGGAAGGCGAGAGCCGACAGCGCGAGCAGGAACGCGGCCGCGGCGAGCGCGCCGGCGGGGGAGACGGCTCCGGTGAGCGAGAGCACCCCGAGGACGGCCAGCACGAGACCTCCGAGGATGGCGATCGCTGCCAGGTGGCGGGGCGAGAGCATCCGCGCATACCTTCCGTGTAACTTCGTCCGATGACGTGCGGCTGGGGATAAGTGGGGATATTTACACCATAGTCAACAGAAGGCACTACCGTGCCATAAGTTCCTGGACGATTGCTGGGAACGAACGCTCAAGCCAACTCGTTCGGAATGACCCGCTCTTCCGTCAGAGTCAAAGCGGCGTAAAGTAGGCGCGCCCGAAGACGACAGGACGAGGAGCGCCTCCCATGACCGCCATTCCCTTCGTGGAGACGCGAGGGGCCGCCGGTTACCTGCGCACCCCCACAGCGGGAATCGAGTGGTTGCGCTGGAGCGACTCGGGCTGGAGCCTCGGCGAGGGCACTGACGGGCTGCCCGGCATCGAGGCGCTGCGGCCCCTGCGCGGGCTGTCGGTGGAGTGGCCTGGCAGCATGACCGAGCAGGAGCGGCGGGCGGCCCTCGACGGGCTCATGAACCTGGCCTTCGCCGGTGTCCCGCTCACCTCGGCGCTTCCTGACCGGGTGCCTGACTGGGTTTCCCCTGACTTTGCCGCGCTTCTGACCGACAGGGGCTGGTTGTCGGTCAACAGGGAGGCGGCGCCGAGGTGCGTTGCCGATCTGCGCCGAGAGGAGCACAGCGTACGGCTGCGCCGCCTGGCGCCCAGGCCGGCGCTCACGCCCACGGTCAGCGTGGTGATGTCGAGCAAGCGGCCCCACCTGCTCGCCTCGGCGCTGGCCCAGATCGCCCTTCAGCGCCACGTCGAGGTCGAGGTGCTGCTCGGCCTGCACGGCATCGCCGACCACCCGCTGGCGCGCAGGGCCGTCGAGGAGTGCGAGCTGCCGATCAGCGTCGTGTCGGCCGACGCCGGCACGCCGTTCGGCGCGCTGCTCGACCTGGCCGCCGCCCGCGCTTCGGGCGAGTTCGTGGCCAAGTGGGACGACGACGACTGGTACGGCCCCGAGCACCTGTCCGACCTGCTGCTCGCCAGGCGCGCCTCGGGCGCCGACATCGTGGGAACGGCCGCCGAGTTCTTCTACCTGGAGCCGCTCACCACCACCATTCGTCGGATCTCCTACACGAGCGAGGTCTGGACCGACTTCGTCGCGGGTGGCACCATCCTGCTCGCCCGCGACGACTTCCCCGGCTTCGAACCGCTGCCCAGAGGGGTCGACGCGGCGCTGCTGAAGTCCCAGCACGCCAGGGGCGCCCGCATCTACCGCGCCCACGGCCTCGGCTACGTGCTGCGCCGCTCCCACAGCGAGGGGCACACCTGGCAGCTGCCCCTGGCGCACTTCCTCAAGGTCGCGCACAACCAGTGGCGCGGCTTCAGGCCCAGTCTCCTGCTGGAGGCCTCGTGACGCGGGTGCGCGGCAACGACTATCGCGTCCTCGACGTCCCCGACCTCGGCACGTGGACGCCGCACATGAGCGTCAGCGTGATCATCCCCGCGTACGGCGGGCAGGACAAGCTCGACCTCGTCCTCGAGGCGCTGCGGTCGCAGAGCTACCCCGCGCACCTGGTCGAGGTCGTCGTCGTCGACAACGGCAGCGCCCCGCCGCTTCGCGCGCCGTCATGGGCCAAGCTCGTCGTCTGCGAGAGCCCCGGACGCGCCGCCGCCCGCAACGCCGGGCTCGCCGTGGCCTCCGGCGAGGTCATCCACTGGCTCGACTCCGACGTGGTGCTGACGCCGCGCGCGATCGAGGCGCACATGCGCTGGCACCACCAGGCGCCCTACCTGGTCGTCACCGGCTACATCCGTTTCACCTCCGCCCCCGTGCCCGCCGGGCTGCCCGACGACCTGGAGTCGGCCTTCGAGCCCGCCGAGCCGCACGCGTGGATCGTGGAGCTCGTCGAGAGGACAGACGGCCTGACCGCCAACCCGAGCAGGCCCTTCAGCCTGCACGTCGGCGGCGCGACCTCGGTCAACGCCGCGCTGGTCGCGGCCGCGGGCCCGATGGACGAGGAGCTGATCCTCGGCCAGGACACCGAGATGGGCTACCGCCTGGCGCAGGCAGGGGCCGTTTTCGTGCCCGAGCCCCAGGCTCGCGCCTACCACCTCGGGCCCACCATGCGGATGCGCGACAAGGCCCCGATCGACAGGGTCAGCCACGCCACCGTCGCCGACCGCATCCCCGCCTACCGCTGGCTCCGCTCCCATCCAGGACGCCAGTGGAAGACCCCCTTCGTCGAGGCCGTCGTGCGCGCCGACGAGGGCGGCTACGAGGACGTGCGCGCCACCGTGGACGCGCTGCTGGCAGGAACCGTGCCCGACGTGTCCGTCACGCTGGTCGGCCCCTGGGAGGGGCTCGAACGCGACCGCAGGGCCCCGCTCAGGGACCCCGCGCTCGACCTGGTACTGCTGCAGGGGCACTACGCCCACGAGGGCAGGGTCCGGCTGGCGGTCACCGACGAGACCGACCCCGCCGTGCCGTACGTCCTGCGCCTTCCCGCGGGCTGGACGCCGGCGGAGGACAGCCTCGCCAGGCTGCTGGACCTGGCGAAGGACGAGGGCCAGGGGCTGGTCAACGTGCTGCTGTCGGAGTCGGGCGGGCAGGTCGTCACCGCGCGCCTCGAACGGAAGGCCGCCTTCGCCAGGGCCCGCGTCGTGCTCGAACCGGGTGAGGAGCTCGACGACGCCGTCGACGCGGTCTTCGGGGTGCGCTGGGTCGAGGGCGAGACCCACGGCTTCGCCAGGCAGCCACGCGTCCCGCTCGGCCGCCGCGGCGCCTACAGGGCCAGGAGCGAGGCCCAGGCCGAGGCGGCCAAGCTCAGAGCCGAGGTCGAACGGCTGCGCGGCCAGGTCGACAGGTGGCGCGAGGAGTCGGGCAAGTGGCGCAGGAGCACGGTCGAGCTGCGCCGCGAGGTCGGCACGCTACGCCGTCAGCTCGCCGCGGCGGGACGGGTCCAGCAGGGCCTGCGGGCCGCCCTCACCGCCTCGGTGAAACGCGCGCTCAAGCGCAAGGTCTGAGCCAGGACATCGGACCTCTGGCCGTCGTCTGGGTCAGTTGGGGCGCAGCGCGGACTTCAACTTGCGCAGGAACGTGCGCTCCTGCGCGACGGCCGGCGGGGGCGCGGGGATCGACACCGGCTTCGGGGCGGCGGGAGCGGGCCAGAAGCGGTCGGGCGGCTCGTGCCGTACGCCGTGGGTGACCTCGATGATCTCGTCGAGGTCGGCGCAGGGCTCGGCCAGCAGCCTCGCCCGAGCCAGCGCGGACGTGCGCTCCAACCTGGCCGTGCGGCCGTCGGGCAGGTCGACGACCAGCACGCCCGTGAGGTCCTTCTGGACCGACTCGATCATCCGCTCCAGCGTCGCCTTGTGCAGCGGCACGTCCACGGGCCCGACGTAGCGGAACGGCGTGGGCGCGGGCGTCGGGGCGGCCTCGTCGATCATCCTGATCCGCTCGTCGTGCGCGTAGAGCTCGCGCATCACCCGCAGCTCGAAGCAGGGGTCGCCGAGCACGGAACGTCGCTCGTCGCTCATCCGCGACCACGGGCCGACCAGCGTCACCACGACGTCCTGCACCTTGCCGTCGAGCGCGGCGGCCACCGCCTGCCGTACCGTCGACTCGGAGGTGTCGGTGACGTCAAGGACGATCTCCACGTAGGGCACCAGCCACCGCCGCCCCCTGTCCTTGCGCAGGTCGCGCCTGAGCGGGATGCGGTGGGCGAGGAACGGCTCGACCACCCGCACCGCGCGCTCACGGTCGCGGTGCTGGGCGGGCAGTCCGAGATGGACGGCCTCGGCGAGCGGCTCGGGAACGAACACCACGCCGTGCATCGCCAGGCGGTAGGCGAACTCGGTGTCCTCGCCACGCAGGACGTGCGGGTCGAGCCCGCCCACGGCGTGGAAGACCTCGCGGGGAAGGGCGAAGGTCGGCCCCGTGCACACGTGGTAGGGATTGCGGCTCTTGCGCAGCCCGTCGGTCTTCTCGATCGTCGCCTCGGTCGAGCTGGGAACGGCCGAGGCGAGGTCGAACAGCTCCCCGAGCCGCGCGGCGCCGAAGACCTGCGTGGGCGTCAGCGGCGGCTTCTCGACGAACCTCTTCATCCCGATAGAGACCACGTAGTCGCTCACGTGGTGCCAGCGGGCCATGGCCTCGATGTGCTCGCGCCCTGCCACCATGTCGGAGTCGAGCCGCTGGATGATCTCGCCGTCGGCCGCCTTCACGCCCGTGTTCACCGCGTGGGAGATGCCCCAGCCGTCGGTGACGCGCATGATCCTGGTGTTGACCGGCCTGATCTCCGGCAGCTCGATCGGCGGGGCGCTGCCGTCGTCGACGACCACGACCTCCATCAGGTGCTCGGGGTAGGTCTGCGCGGCCAGCGCGGCGAGCGTGAGGTCGAGGTGCGGGCCGCCGTGCGAGGGAACCACGACGCTCACCGACAAGGAGGGCGACCATCGGCCCACCTGTGGCGGTGTCAGTGCGGAGTAGTCGTTCTGCGTCATCGCAGTCATCGTGGTCCAGCCTCCCCGTCCCCTGTGGGAGACCTTATCCGGGGTTGCTGGGTATTGGCTGAGGAGTCTGTCCATCAGATGGACGCTCGTACCGCTCGCCGAGCCGGGTGCCCGTAGACTCGGTGCACAACACCGCAGGTAGTCGCAGGAGCGAATCATGACCAGGGCATGGCGAGGCCTCATCGAGGAATACCGGGACCGGTTGCCGGTGAGCGAGACGACGCCCGTGGTCACGCTCCTGGAGGGCGGCACGCCGCTCGTCCCGGCCCAGCGCGTCTCCGCGCTGACGGGCTGCGAGGTCTACCTCAAGGTCGAGGGCGCGAACCCGACCGGCAGCTTCAAGGACCGTGGCATGACCATGGCCATCAGCAAGGCCGTCGAGGAGGGCGCCAAGGCGGTCATCTGCGCATCCACGGGCAACACCTCCGCCTCGGCCGCGGCCTACGCCGTACGGGCGGGGCTGACCTGCGCCGTGCTGGTGCCGCGCGGCAAGATCGCGATGGGCAAGCTGGCCCAGGCGCTCGTGCACGGCGCGACGCTGCTGCAGGTCGAGGGGTCCTTCGACGACTGTCTCGAGATGACCCGCAAGCTGTCGGAGAACTACCCGATCGCGCTGGTCAACTCGGTCAACCCCTACCGCCTGCAGGGCCAGAAGACGGCCGCCTTCGAGATCGTCGACACGCTCGGCGGCGCGCCCGACATCCACTGCATCCCCGTCGGCAACGCGGGCAACATCTCCGCCTACTGGATGGGCTACCAGGAGTACGGCACATCGCCGCGGATGTTCGGCTTCCAGGCCAGCGGCTCGGCCCCGATCGTCAACGGCGCGCCCGTCACGCACCCGCACACCATCGCCACCGCCATCCGCATCGGCAACCCCGCCTCGTGGCAGCTGGCCGAGGCCGCGCGCGACGAGTCGGGCGGTGTCATCCAGGCGGTCACCGACCGGCAGATCGCCGCCGCCTACAAGCTGCTGGCGCAGGAGGAGGGCGTGTTCGTCGAGCTCGCCTCCGCGGCGAGCGTCGCCGGCCTGCTGCACGCCCACGCGCAGGGTCTCGTCGAGCCCGGCCAGCGCATCGTCTGCACGGTGACAGGCAACGGCCTCAAGGACCCCGACTGGGCGATCTCCGGCGCTCCCGCGCCTGTCACGATCCCCATCGACGTCCACGCGGCCGCGTCGGCGCTCGACCTGCTGTAGACGCCGTCCCGTACGGCACGCTTGAGACCACATCTCGTACGGCAAGCCGCGAAGGGCCCCCGTGTCCGCCGCGCGCCCTCTCGCGGGGGCGCGCGCCCAGCAGGACTCCGGTTCCCGCCGTCACGGCGCGTCCTTACCCGAGGAGCTGCATGACCGACAGCACGGTCGTCGTCCGGGTTCCGGCGACCTCCGCCAACCTGGGCCCCGGATTCGACTCCCTCGGCCTCGCGCTGGCCTTCCACGACGAGGTCGAGGCGGAACTGTTCACGCCCGCGGACGGCGCTTCGCGGGTCGAGGTGACGGTCGAGGGCGAGGGCGCCGGAGAGCTTGAACTCGGCGACGAGCACCTCGTCGTGCGGGCGATGCGCAGGACGTTCGACCGGATGAACGCCCCCCAGCCCGCGGGGATCCGGCTGCGCTGCCGCAACAGGATCCCGCACGCGCGCGGACTGGGGTCCTCCTCTGCCGCCATCTGCGCGGGAATCCTCGCCGCCCGTGCTCTCGCGCGCCTGCCGTACACGCCGCTGGCGGGTCAGGACGGCGCGGACGAGCACGCGGCGCTCGGCTCTGAGCGAACAAGAGAGCTCACCGACGACGAGGTTTTCGCGCTCGCCACCGAGATGGAGGGGCATCCCGACAACGTCGCCCCCTGTCTCGCGGGAGGACTGACCGTGGCGTGGACCGACCAGCTCGGTACCGCGCGTATGGTGAAACTGGTTCCCGACGCGAGCATCAGGCCGGTCGCGCTCATACCCGCTACGCGACTGTCCACCGAGACCGCGCGGGGGCTTCTACCGAAGGAAGTGCCTCACAAGGACGCCTCCTTCAACGCGGGGCGCGCAGCGTTGCTGATCGCCGCGTTGACCCAGCGTCCCGACCGTGAACTGCTGCTCGCAGGCACGGAAGACCGTCTCCACCAGCACTACCGCGCGCCTGCCATGCGGCGGACGGCGGATCTGGTAGAACGGCTTCGTGCCATGGGCGTGCCCGCCGTCGTCTCGGGAGCGGGTCCCACGATCCTTGCGTTTTCGACACCGGATGCGCAGGATTTGATCGCGCCAGAAGTGGGTAATGACTGGCACATCCAGCTAATGGACGTCGACCAGGATGGTGCGACCGTTCAGTCTCCGAGACACGCTGATGCCTCTTAGACCTTCAGGGAATAGCCGTGTGCGCTGGTGATGTTAGGCTGGTAGCCGCACCAGATGCCCCCTTGTTGGGTGCGTGCTTGTCAGCCACACATCGTTGCATCATGCTTCACGTCGCGAGGCGTGAGCAGCGCGGCTGTCTCCCCGAATCCGTTCGCTCCGGTTGGCCCACACCCGGTCGGCGCGACGCGAGGCGGCGAATCCGGGGAAGTGCGCGTTCGAACCACCTCGACATCTGGCTGGCGACAGCAATCTGGGGGGTCCCCTCCACGCGCCACCGTCCTGTGGCGACCTGGACGAACCCCTCCCCAACCGTGGCGGCCGTCCTGCGCGGCGGCCGAAGATCGCAAAGTGCACCCCGACCCGGTCTGTCCCGCCGGATCGACAGCACCTCCGGGACGATCGGCTGATCATGGCCGACGCCCGACCCCTGGGAAGGACCCTTAGTTGAGCGACACCACCGAACTCCTCTCCGACGCTTCCGGCTCGTCCGCGAGCGCGTCCGGCGACACCCCCACCCGCGCCGCGGCCAAGCCTCGCGCGCGTCGCTCCGGCACCGGACTGTCCGCGAAGGTGCTGCCCGAGCTGCAGAAGATTGCCGCCGAGCTGGGCATCAGCGGGACCGGGCGGATGCGCAAGAGCGAGCTCATCGCGCGTATCCAGGAGAAGCAGGGAGTCGGCGCCGGTGACAGCGCCCCCGCCGCCCCCGCCGCGGAGGCGCCCGCCGCCCCCGCCGTCGCGGAGGCCCCGGCCGTGGCCGAGCGCCCCGCCCGCAGCCGTCGGGAACGTTCCCGCCCCGCCGCGGCCGCAGAACCTGTCGCCACCCCCGAGCCCGTCGCGGCTCCCGAGCCTGTCGCGGCGGCTGCCGCACCGGTCGTGGAGCAGCAGCAGCCCGTCGTGGAGCAGCAGCAGAACGACAACCAGGCCGACGGCCGCGACCGTGGCGAAAGCCGTCGCGACCGTGGTGAGCGCCGCAGCCGCCGCGAGCGCGGTGAGCGTGGCGAGCGCCAGGAGCGCGGCAGCGACCGCCAGGAGCGCGGCGAGCGCTCCGAGCAGCAGCCGCAGCGCACCGACGCCGAGCGCACCCGCGACCGCGGCGACCGCGTCCAGGACCGTGCTCAGGACCGCGAGCGCGTCCAGGACCGTGACCGCGGCGCCGACCGCGGCCAGGACCGTGACCGTGGCCAGGACCGTGGCGCCGACCGTGGCCAGGACCGTGGCCAGGACCGTGGCGCCGACCGTGGCCAGGACCGTGGCCAGGACCGTGGTCCCGACCGCGGCCAGGACCCGCGCGGCGGTGGCGACGACGACGAGCGCGGGCGCGGCAGGCGCGGCAGGTTCAGGGAGCGCAACCGCGGCCGCGGCCGTGACCGCTTCGACAGCAACGAGCCCGTGGTCAGCGACGACGACGTTCTCATCCCGATCGCCGGCATCCTGGACATCCTCGACAACTACGCGTTCGTCAGGACCAGCGGCTACCTGCCCGGCTCCAACGACGTCTACGTGTCGCTGGCCCAGATCCGCCGCAACGGCCTGCGCAAGGGCGACGTCATCACCGGCGCCGTCCGCCAGCCGCGCGACGGCGAGCGCAGGGAGAAGTTCAACGCCCTGGTCCGCCTCGACACCGTCAACGGCATGGACCCGGAGCAGGCCCGCAACAGGCCCGACTTCAACAAGCTGACCCCGCTCTACCCGCAGGAGCGGCTGCGCCTGGAGACCGAGCCCAACATCCTGACCACGAGGATCATCGACCTCGTGGCCCCGATCGGCAAGGGCCAGCGCGGCCTCATCGTCTCCCCGCCCAAGGCCGGTAAGACGATGGTGCTGCAGGCGATCGCCAACGCGATCACCCGCAACAACCCCGAGTGCCACCTGATGGTCGTGCTCGTGGACGAGCGGCCCGAAGAGGTCACCGACATGCAGCGCTCGGTCAAGGGCGAGGTCATCCACTCGACCTTCGACCGTCCCGCCGAGGACCACACCACCGTCGCCGAGCTCGCCATCGAGCGCGCCAAGCGTCTGGTGGAGCTGGGCCACGACGTGGTCGTCCTGCTCGACTCCATCACCCGCCTCGGCCGCGCCTACAACCTGGCGGCCCCGGCGTCCGGACGCATCCTGTCCGGTGGTGTCGACTCGACCGCGCTCTACCCGCCGAAGCGTTTCTTCGGCGCCGCGCGCAACATCGAGAACGGCGGCTCGCTGACGATCCTCGCCACGGCCCTGGTCGAGACCGGGTCGAAGATGGACGAGGTCATCTTCGAGGAGTTCAAGGGCACCGGCAACGCGGAGCTCAAGCTCAACCGCTCGCTGGCCGACAAGCGCATCTTCCCCGCGGTGGACGTCGACGCGTCCGGCACCCGTAAGGAAGAGATCCTCATGGGCAAGGACGAGCTCCAGATCGTCTGGAAGCTGCGCAGGGTCCTCCACGCGCTGGACATGCAGCAGGCGCTGGAGCTGCTTCTGGAGAAGATGAAGGAGACGAAGTCCAACGCGGAGTTCCTCCTCCAGGTCCAGAAGACCACGGTCAGCTCCGAGCGCGACTAGCAGCACCACCTGCACGGTCCCGGCCCCGAGTTCTGGGGCCGGGACCGTGTCGTATGGGGGCGTCCCCACACGGCACGGTCCCCGGGCTTGCCCGGTGAGGGCTTGGCACCCACGCCCCCGCATGGTCCTCGCCTGTGGCTCGGGTGGGTTCCGGCTCCATCGACTCCAGGTCACCGGTCTCGAACCGGGAGACCTCGCCTGGGAGATTCGCGGCGGCCCGTCCTCGCGAGCCGTCCAAAGACGATGGCCCGCTCCTTCGAGGAGCGGGCCATCGGCTCAACCAGAGGGTGTTACTTCACGTCCACGAACTTCTGGCTGGACCAGGAGCCGTAGGTCTTGCTGGTGGCGGGGACCTTGACGCGCCAGTAGCCGTCGTAGCGCTGCTTGACCGACTTGGAGTACTTGCCGGTCGAGCTGGCCTTGGCGAAGCCCATGAACTTGTACTTCGTGGTGCCCTTCTTCTTGAAGTACACCTCCACGATCTTGCCCGCGTACGCCTTGGAGCCGCGGTAGACCTTGCCGTACAGCTTGAAGGCCTTGCTGGCCTTGCTCTTGGCGGGCGCGCCCAGCGTGACCTTCGACTTGGCCTTCTTCGAGGCGCCGCCGCTCGGCGCGTTCACCGTGAACGCGCCGACGCCCTTGAGCGTCTCGCCGCCGCGGTTGGCGGAGATCTCCAGCGTCCACTCGCCCGGCGCGCTGTCGTCGGTGAAGTAGACGGTGCCGGTGTAGTAGCCGTCCGTGCCGAGCTCGAGGCTGCCGAGGTCGTAGTACTCGGAGGTGGTGTCGCTCGTCATCTTGGCGCTGACGAGGGAGGCGTCCTTCACCGCCGCCTGGACGGTGACCTTGACCTCCTGACCCTTGACCAGGTTGACCGGGTTCGGGTTGACCGAGGCGCCGGTGATGCCCTGCTTGCCTGCCACCTTGACGGTGAAGCTGTTCGTGCCGCGGGAGGTCACGATCTTCAAGGTCCAGTCACCGGACGGGTCGTCCTTGGTGATGGTGAACTTGCCGCTGCCCGAAGCGGACGCCGGGCGTGTCTGGGTGGCCTCGGTGAGGTTGGCGGGCGCGGTGTAGGTGAGCGACACCGCCTTCGCGCTCTTGCCGGGCGGGGTGATGTCGGCGGAGGTGACCGCGACCTTGTCGGCGTCAGTGGTCGGCCCGTTGCCGGTGCCGAGCGGGTTGGCCACCGCGAAGGTGAAGCCGACCTCGATCTCCTTGTCCGCGGGAACGTAGGCGCTGCCGCTCATGGAGACGTTCGTGATGTCGTCGGCGGCCACGTACGCCGCCTGCGACACGGATGCGCTGGCCGAGGAGAGGCTGGCGCCCCCGACGAGCACAGCCACCCCCGTTGCGGTCGCCAGCAGCAACCGCATCCTTTTCTTCATGTGATGGGGCCCCTTGCATCGGTGTATATGTGAGAAAAGTTACGGATTGGACGTTTGAGACTACTGGGGCTGATTCGAGCCGTCCATCGGATCGCGTGGAATGACCTGTGGCCTGGGATGGTTGAAGGATCTGGCACACTGGTAGCTGAACCGAAAGCGGTACCGGTTCCCGCCGCGCGCGAAATCACTCAGTGTGTCAGCGCGCAAGCCGTACGAGCGACCCGGCGACCGCACCCCGAAAGGACTTGCAATGAAGCGCGACATCCACCCCGAGTACAACGTGACCCAGGTGACCTGCACCTGCGGCAACACCTTCACCACGCGTAGCACCGCGAAGAACGGCTCCATCCACGCCGACGTGTGCTCCGCCTGCCACCCGTTCTACACGGGCAAGCAGAAGATCCTCGACACCGGCGGTCGCGTGGCGCGCTTCGAGCAGCGCTTCGGCAAGAAGGCCAGCAAGTAGCTTCCCTGACGCCGGCCCGGAGACGCGCATGCGCGCGCCCGGGTCGGCGTTCTTGGTGAAGAGGCGGCGACAAAGCGGAAGAAGGACGCACGGTGAACCTCGACGAACTACTCAGTGAGTACGCCGAGCTGGAGCAGCAGCTCGCGGACCCCGCCGTGCACGCAGACCAGAACAAGGCCCGCACGCTCGGCAGGCGCTACCGCCAGCTGACCCCCATCGTCGGCACCTACCGCGAGCTCGAGGGCGTCAGAAGCGACCTCACCGCCGCCAAGGAGCTCGCCGCCGAGGACGAGGGCTTCGCCGAGGAGGCCGTCCAGCTCGAGGAGCGCATCCCCAAGCTGGAGGAGAAGCTCAAGCATCTGCTCATCCCGCGAGACCCCAATGATGACAAGGACATCATCATGGAGATCAAGCAGGGTGAGGGCGGCGAGGAGTCCGCGCTGTTCGCGGGCGACCTGCTGCGGATGTACCTACGCTACGCCGAGCGCCTCGGCTGGAAGACCGAGATCATCGACGCCCAGCACTCCGACCTCGGCGGCTACAAGGACGTCACCGTCGCCATCAAGGCCAAGGGTGAAGAGGGCGTCTGGTCCAGGCTGAAGTACGAGGGCGGCGTCCACCGCGTGCAGCGGGTGCCCGTCACCGAGTCGCAGGGTCGCATCCACACCAGCGCCACCGGTGTGCTGATCTATCCCGAGGCCGAAGAGGTCGAGGTCAACATCGACCCCAACGAGCTGCGCATCGACGTCTACCGGAGCTCAGGCCCCGGCGGGCAGAGCGTCAACACCACCGACTCGGCGGTCCGCATCACCCACCTGCCGACCGGTGTGGTCGTCTCCTGCCAGAACGAGAAGAGCCAGCTCCAGAACAAGGAGTCGGCGATGCGGATCCTGCGCGCCAGGCTGCTGGCCGTGGCGCAGGAGCAGGCGGAGGCAGCGGCACAGGCCGAGCGCAAGTCCCAGGTGCGTACCATGGACCGTTCTGAGCGCATCAGGACTTACAACTTCCCGGAGAACCGCATCTCCGACCACCGCGTCGGCTTCAAGGCGTATAACCTCGACCAGGTGCTCGACGGAGAACTGAGCGCAGTCACCCAGGCCCTCATCGACGCCGAAATGGCGGAGAAGCTCGCACAACACTCATGACATTCCTGCTGGACGAGATCGCTCTCGCAACCGCCCGGCTCGCCGAGGCCGGAGTGCCGTCCCCGCGCACCGACGCGGAGGAGATCGCGGCGTTCGTCCACGGCGTGCGCAGAAGCGAGCTCCACACGGTCAAGGACGCCGACTTCGACGCCCTCTTCTGGGAGGGCGTCGCCAGGCGTGAGGCCAGGGAGCCGCTGCAGCACATCACGGGACACGCCTACTTCCGCTATATGGAACTCGCGGTGGGCCCGGGTGTGTTCGTGCCACGCCCAGAGACCGAAGTGGTCGCCGGCTGGGCCATCGAGCGGTTGCGCGAGATGGACGTCGCCGAACCCCTGGTCGTCGACCTCGGCACCGGTTCGGGCGCCATCGCGCTGTCGATCGCGCAGGAGGTCGCGCTCGCCCAGGTGCACGCGGTGGAGGTCGACCCCGACGCGTACGGCTGGGCCAAGCGCAACATCGCCGAGCACGGCCAGGGCCGTGTCCACCTGCACCCCGAAGACCTCGCCGACGCGCTTCCCGAGCTCAACGGCAAGGTCGACCTCGTCATCTCCAACCCGCCCTACATCCCGCCAGGCGCGATCCCGCGCGATCCCGAGGTGCGCGACTACGACCCCTCACGGGCGTTGTACGGCAGCGGCGCCGACGGGCTCAACGAGGTCAGGGCCGTCGAGCGTACGGCCCGCCGCCTGCTCAGGCCGGGCGGCTGGGTGGCCGTCGAGCACGCCGACGAGCAGGGCCAGTCGGTCTACCGTCTCTTCCCCGAGGACAAGGGCTGGCGCGACGCACGTCTGCGCCAGGACCTCACCCGAAGGGACCGCTTCGTCACCGCCAAGTTCGGCCAGGAATAGGATTGCTCGCCGTGGGACGACGTTATGACTGCGCAGACGCCGAGCAGAAGGCCGCCGGGCTGACCGACGCGGCCTCTGCCGTACGCAAGGGCGAGTTGGTGGTGCTGCCGACGGACACCGTCTACGGCATCGGCGCCGACGCCTTCACCCCGTCGGCGGTGACCGCGCTGCTGGACGCCAAGGGCCGTGGGCGCGACATGCCGCCGCCGGTGCTGGTGGGCACCGTACGCGCGGCCAACGCCCTGGTCGAGGACCTCGGCGCGTACGGCCAGGACCTCATCGACGCCTTCTGGCCTGGCCCTCTGACGATCGTGTGCAAGGCGAACAGGTCGCTCTCGTGGGACCTCGGCGACACCAAGGGCACGGTCGCCCTGCGCATGCCGCTGCACCCGGTGGCGCTTGACCTGCTCAAGGAGACGGGCCCGATGGCGGTCTCCAGCGCCAACCGTTCGGGCGCGCCCGCCGCGACCACGGCGCAGAACGCCGAGGAGCAGCTCGGCGACTCGATCGCCGTCTACCTGGACGGCGGCCCCTGCGCCGACGACACGCCGTCCTCGATCCTCGACCTGACCGCGGCCGTGCCCCGGCTGCTCAGGAAGGGCGCGATCTCGGTGGAGAAGCTGCGCGGCGTCGTGGGATACGTCGCCACCGACTGATTGATGCCGTCTGTTTATCCCTGAAGCGGACGGCCGCGCACGCCACCTACCGTGAGGCCCATGGGCTCGTTCGACGGTATGGATCCGACACTGGTGCGTGACCTGCTGGCCGAGGTGCGGCGGGCCGCCGTCCAGATGCGTTCGCTGGAGAGCAGGGTCGCGCAGGCCACGCGGAGCGCGGGCCTGGCCACGCCGACGACGCACCGACCCTCCCAGGTGGCCGACGCGTGCGAGGACATGGCGCGCGACGTCACGGGGCGGCTGGCGCTGCTGGAGAAGAAGGAGGCCGCGCCACGGGTGGGGGAGCAGGCCAAGGACATCTCCCCGAACGGCACACCCGCCTCGGGTGAGACCAAGGATCCCGCGCCGAAGGACTCCAAGGAGCCGCGCGAGGACGATCGCGCCTCCAGGACGGCCAACCCCCGCGAGACCACCACCCCGCACGACCCCCCAACCTCCTCCGACCCCGCGCCCAGGAAAGACCCCACACCTGCGGATCCGGAGTCCAGGAAGGATCCGGCACCTGCGGAGCCTGCGCCGAGGAAGGACCCCACACCTCCAGAGCCGGAGTCCAGGAAGGATCCGGCGCCCACGGAGTCTGCGCCGAGGAAGGACCCCACACCTGCGGAACCGGAGTCCAAGAAGGACACGACTCCGGCGCAGCCCGAGCCGAAACAGGATCCCGCGCCTGACGAGCCCAAGGCCAAGGATCCCGCGCCTGCCGAGCCGGAGTCCAAGCGAGACCCCGCGCCTACGGAGCCGGAGCCCAAGAAGGATCCTGAGCCCGCGCCGAAGAGTGAGTCGACTCCGAGGGACGCGCCCGCCGAGCCCGCACCGAAGGCGGGGGAGACGCCCGAGCCGAGGCCCGCGCCGCAGCCGGACTCCCGCGCCGAGGACGTCCCGAGCGCCACCGACCAGCCCAAGGACGGCGACAGGGACAGCCGCCACGACAGGGGCACCGAACCCGGCACGCCTGGCCAGGACATCCTCGACACCCCTGCGAAGGACCACCCCGACGACCTCGGCCAGAGCGACGCGGGCAAACCGCAGGTCGTGGAGGTGGACGGGGTCAAGGTCCTGCAGATCCCCCTCGACCCGCCCACCGCCCGCGAGATCGCCGACCTCCTGGACGACGTCGAAGCGGTCCGACCCACCGACCTCCCCTCCGTGGAGGGCTCGGCAGCCCCCCTGGCACCGGCTGTGCAACCGCCGGTGGACACGTCCCTGGCGCCGGCGGTGCAGCCGCCGTCGAACGGACCGTCGGCTCCGTTGACGCCGGCCGTCCAGCCTCCGGTGGACGCGTCCCTGGCGCCGGCGGTGCAGCCGCCGTCGAACGGACCGTCGGCTCCGTTGACGCCGGCCGTCCAGCCGCAGGAGGGAACGAGCGGCGCGACCACCGGTGCCACCGCGAGCGGCGGGTGGGCCGACGATGGCAGCGATGTGGTGTCGGTGGATGCGAGGCCGCCGTCGGATGCGGCGTTGAGGACGTTGGTGGACAACGCCAGTGACATCGAGCCGATGGAGATGCCGAGCGTCGAGGTGCCGCCTGGGGAGTGGGGCAGGGGCGAGTGGGTGCCGAAGGACTTCGGTCCTGATGGCGCCGCGGGTTCGGTGGATCCTGGTGGTGCTGCGTCCCAGACGTCGGGTGGTGGTGATTCCCCCTCGGCGAGGGGGGCGGTCTACGAGGGCTCCACCGCCGGGCAGCAGTCCGCGCCGACGTCCTCCGCCGGGCCGACGTCCTCCGCCGGGTCGGGGTCATCCCCGGAGTCGATGCGGGCGAGTGACGCGACGGGTGCCGCCACGAGCAGGGCCGATGATGGCGGGGATGTGGTGTCGGTGGATGCGAGGCCGCCGTCGGATGCGGCGTTGAGGACGTTGGTGGACAACGCCAGTGACATCGAGCCGATGGAGATGCCGAGCGTCGAGGTGCCGCCTGGGGAGTGGGGCAGGGGCGAGTGGGTGCCGAAGGACTTCGGGCCCGACGGCGAGCCGGGGCGCGTGGAGCCCGGCGAGCCGGGCCGTCCCACCGTCCCGCCCGGCAGCTGAGAGGGAGTGCGCATGTACGTCGACCCACCGGCCCCGCAACCGCGCCAGCCAGGCGAGCAGCCGCCCGTGACCACCTCGGGAAGCCCCCTGGACGGCCAGCCGAGAGTGTGGGAGTTCAACCCCGACTACCAGCGCCTGGTCACCGCCTGGCAGACCGTGCTGCCCATGCTGGAGACGCTGACGGCCAGCCTGGACAAGGCCTACCAGCTGGCTCGCAGCCCGCAGACGTGGGAGGCCCCCGTCGGGTCGCGTTACGTGGAGGACCTGGCCGAGTGGCGTAACAGGCTGGGGCTGTACCGGCAGGCGGTGCTGACGGCCATCAGCGACCAGGCCGCCGACACCCCGCGGTGGGTGCCCGCCTCCGCTGGGGCGCCGCACGCTTTCTCCTGATCCCCGCCTGGTGGGAAATCGGAGCATTCGTGCTTACAGTGGATGGATGTACTACGGCCCGGATTTCGGGGCCCTCCAGCGTGAGGATCCCGAGATCGCGCAGGTGCTGCTCGACGAGGTCGATCGGGTACGCGGCGGCCTGCAGCTGATAGCGAGCGAGAACTTCACCTCGCCCGCCGTCTTGGCCGCGCTGGGCTCGACGCTGACCAACAAGTACGCCGAGGGCTATCCCGGCAGGCGCTACTACGGTGGCTGCGAGGTCGTGGACAGGGCCGAACGGCTCGCGGTGCGGCGGGCGACCACGCTGTTCGGGGCCGACCACGCCAACGTGCAGCCGCACTCGGGGGCCAGCGCCAACCTGGCCGCCTACGCCGCGCTGCTCCAGCCCGGCGACACGATGCTGGCCATGGCGCTGCCGCACGGCGGGCACCTCACCCACGGGTCGAAGGTCAACTTCTCCGGCCGCTGGTTCGACGTGGTGTCCTACGGCGTGCGGCGCGACACCGAGCTGATCGACTACGACGAGGTGCGCGACCTGGCGCGCAGGCGCAGGCCGAAGCTGATCGTGTGCGGCGCGACGGCCTATCCCCGCCTGATCGACTTCGGCATCTTCAGGGGCATCGCCGACGAGGTGGGCGCGTGGCTGATGGCCGACGTCGCGCACACCATCGGGCTCATGGCGGCGGGCACGATCCCCTCGGCGGTGCCGTACGCGGACGTGGTCACGTTCACCACGCACAAGGCGCTGCGCGGGCCGCGCGGCGGCGGCATCCTGTGCACGGCCGAGCTGGCCGCGAAGGTCGACAGAGCGGTCTTCCCCTTCGTGCAGGGCGGGCCGCTCATGCACGCCATCGCGGCGAAGGCCGTCGCGTTCGGTGAGGCGATGCGTCCCGAGTTCGCCGACTACGGGCGAAGGGTCGTCGAGAACGCGAGAACCCTGTGCGAAGCGCTGGAGGGGATGCGTCCCGTCTCGGGCGGCACCGACACCCACCTCGCGCTGATCGACCTGCGCGCTCTCGGCGTGACGGGGGCCGAGGCCGAACGGCGCTGCGCCGCCGCGGGCATCACGCTCAACCGCAACGCCATCCCCTACGACCCCGAGCCGCCCGCGATCACCTCGGGGCTGCGGGTGGGGACCCCGTGCGTCACGACTCAGGGAATGGGGGTGGAGGAGCTCAGAGAGGTGGGCACGCTGGTCTCGCGCGCCGTGAGATATCCAGAAACAGCGGATGAAGTGCGGGAACGGGTCTCTGAGCTGGTGGCGAAACATCAGCCTTATCTCAGTGAATTATAAGGTGATCTGTGTCGATTTCCGGTCACAGCTGGCCGATGCATCCGGGAAACTAGGTCCGTGCGCGAATACCTCTTCATGGCACTGGTAGCGGCGGCGGTGACGTACCTGCTGGTCCCGCTGGTCCGGCGGTTCGCCATCCGCATCGGAGCCATGCCCGAGGTGCGAGATCGCGACGTGCACACCGTCCCGACCCCGCGCCTGGGCGGGCTCGCGATGTACGGCGGGCTCGTGGCTGGCCTGCTGGCCGCCACCCAGCTCGACAAGACGGGCGAGGTGCTGGGCCAGGACCAGACGGTGATCGCGCTGATCGCCGCGGGCGGCCTCATCACGCTGACCGGCTTCCTCGACGACTGGTGGGGCATGGACCCCTTCATCAAGCTGGGCGGCCAGATCGGCGCGGCGGGCGTGCTGGTCTACTTCGGGCTGGCCCTGCCATGGGTGCCGTGGGTGAACGGCGAGACGATCAGCCTGCCGCCCGACCTGTCCGCGGTCATCACGATCCTGGTCGTGGTCGTCGCCATCAACGCCGTCAACTTCGTCGACGGCCTCGACGGCCTCGCCGCGGGCATCGTGGGCATCGCCGCGGCCGCCACCTGGGTCTACGCGATCTTCCTCGACCAGAGCATCGAGCTGAACAGGATCAACACCACCGCGGCCATCACCGCCGTGCTCATTGGCATGTGCCTGGGCTTCCTGCCGCACAACTTCCACCCCGCCAAGATCTTCATGGGCGACACGGGCGCGATGCTGCTGGGCCTGGTTCTGGCCTCCTCGCTGGTCACGGTGACGCCCGTCGACTCGGAGGTGATCGAGGGCATGAACAGGTTCGGCGCGCTGATGCCGATCCTGCTGCCCGCCGCGGTGATGGTGCTTCCGCTCATCGACCTCATCAGCGCGGTCGTCAGGCGCACCTCGATGGGCCTGTCGCCGTTCGCGCCCGACCGCGGTCACCTGCACCACCGCCTGCTCGACATCGGCCACTCCCACCGGCGCACCGTGCTCATCATGTACGCGTGGACGTCGGGGTTCGCGCTCGGTCTCGTCGGCATGTCGGTGAGCGGCGTGCCGGTCGTGTACTTCCCGATCGTGATCGTGATCGCGCTGGCCGTCCTGGTGCTCTTCTCGCTGCCCCGGTGGAGGGGGCGCGGCGGCGCGCACGCGGCCAAGCGCAAGGACACCCCCGACGACGATGACGACGGGCCTCCCACGGGACCCATGCCGCCCATCAGGGCGGAGTTCCAGCAGGTGCATCCGGCGAAAGAAGATGCCTCCGTTGTCCCGGTGTTTCCCGCGCGTTCTTGATCGGGAACTAGAAATGGCAGGTAAAAGCGGTCATACGTGAGCTTGTGATATCTTTCACGAGCAGGGCCCCCGTGGTGCACGGCTCATGGGGTAGCAATCGCTCGCTTGTTAACTAGCTGTCTGGAGCACCGATGCAGGCCAACGACGTGCGCGTCCTCAAGAGCGCCGCGCTGCCCACCCTCGTGGTAGGAGCCGTCGCTGTCATCGTGGCCTTCCTGGTGGCGGGCGGAAAGGGCGCGCTCGGCGCCGTTGTCGGACTCGCCCTCGTGGCGGTTTTCTTCAGCGTCAGCGTGGTAGCGGTGTCCTATGCCGCCCGAGTGTCCCCCCAGATGATGGCCATCTCCGCGATGGTCAGCTATCTCGTCAAGGTCGTGGTCATCATGGCGATGCTGCGAGCCTTCGGCGACACGACCGCATGGAACCCGAAGGCGTTCGCGTGGACGGTCGTGGTCGGCACCATCGTCTGGACCGCCGGTGAGGTGCGAGCCTTCATCAAGACCAAGATGCTGTACGTCGACCCCGAGGCCACTGTGCCGGGCCAGGAGAAGAAGTCATGAACCCCGGTAAAGTAACGGGGCCCGATATGACTAGTCCTGCCTGTGCCTGCTATCGTCGGGCGCGCGATGAGCGAAGAGAAACGCCGGCCCGAGAACGACGGTCGCGACTTCGCCAACGCCGCGTGGTCGATTCCCAGCTACCTGCTCTCCGGGATGGTTCTCTACGGCGGTGCTGGCTGGTTGCTGGACCGGTGGCTCGACACGTCCGCGTTCTTCCCCATAGGCGTCGTCCTGGGGACAGTGCTCGCCGTCTACCTGGTCTACCGGAAGCACGGCCGCTAACTCCGCGCGGCGGTCCCGCCCGCCTAAGGAACTCGTTGTGACCACCTACCACGCTGAAGGGAACGCCGCGTGATCGCGCTGACGCTCCTCGCCGACCCTGATCAGTTCAAGGCGCCGACGCCGGACGAACTGTTCCAACTCCCCCCGATCATCGCCGGGGTCGACTGGTTCACCAAGCCCGTGCTTCTGGCGATCCTCAGCTCGATCATCGTGCTGGGCTTCCTGTGGGCCGCCTTCTCCAATCCGAAGATCGTGCCCAGGGGCGTCCAGAACGTCGCCGAGTTCGGCTACATGTTCGTGCGCGACCAGGTCGCCCGGCCCTTCCTGGGCAAGGACGCCGACCGGTTCATGGGCCTGCTGCTCAGCATGTTCTTCGTGATCTGGGTCTGGAACGTGATGGGCGTCATTCCCCTCGCCCAGTTCCCCGTCGCCTCGCACATCGCCTTCCCGATCGTGCTGGCCGTCTCGGTCTACGTGCTGAAGCTCTACCTCGGCTTCAAGACGCAGGGCGTCGGCGGCTACTTCAAGAACATGATGTTCCCGCCGGGGCTCCCCAAGTTCATCTACGTTCTGCTGGCGCCGATCGAGTTCCTCTCGAACATGATCATCGCGCCCTTCACGCACGCTGTGCGACTCTTCGCCAACATGTTCGCCGGCCACATGCTCATCGCCTTCTTCAGCATGGTCGGCTTCTGGTTCCTGTTCGAGCAGCTGAGCCCCCTCGGCGCTCCGATCGGCGTGCTCGGTGTCCTGATGACGATCATCATGACCGGCTTCGAGTTGTTCATCATGTTCCTGCAGGCATTCCTCTTCGCGATGCTGGCCGCCATGTACATCGGCAACAGCCTGCACCCGGAGCACTAAGAACCATCTACCGGTATATCCAGACCGGTGATACACCGCATCACCGGCCGACCAAGTAAAGGAAAACAGCAATGAGCCTTCTCGCTGAGGTCTCCGGCAACGTCACCGCCATCGGCTACGGTCTCGCCGCCATCGGCCCCGGCATCGGCGTCGGCATCATCTTCGGTCAGGGCGTGCAGGCCATCGCGCGTCAGCCCGAGGCCTACGGTCTGATCCGCCAGAACATGCTGCTCGGCTTCGTCCTCACCGAGGCCCTGGCCCTGATCGGTCTGGTCGCCCCGTTCATCTTCCAGGCCATCTGACGATCCAGAAGTACCCCTGACGAAAGGCTGCATCCATGAATACGGCAGCTTCGCTCCTCGCGGCGGAGGGCGGCGCCAACCCGCTGCTCCCGCACGTGTACGAGCTGGTCGTGGGCATCTTCGCGTTCTTCGTCGTCTTCCTCGTCGTCGGTAAGATCCTCACCCCGCGCATCCAGAAGACTCTGGCCGAGCGGACCGACGCGATCGAGGGCGGCATCAAGAGGGCGGAGGACGCCCAGGCCGAGGCGCAGGTGCTGCTGAAGCAGTACCGCGACCAGCTGGCCGAGGCCAGGCACGAGGCGTCCCGCCTTCGCGAGGAGGCTCGCGAGCAGGGCGCCCAGATCAAGGCCGAGCTCCGCGAGGAGGCCCAGGCCGAGGCGCGCCGCATCGTCGAGGCGGCGCACGCGCAGATCGAGGCCGACCGCCAGCAGGCGTTCGCCCAGCTGCGCACCGAGATCGGTCGCCTGTCGACCGACCTCGCCACCCGCATCGTCGGCGAGTCCCTCGAGGACGAGGCGCGTCAGCGTCGCACCGTCGACAGGTTCCTCGACGAGCTGGAGAGCTCCTCTGCGCAGGCGGTGCGCTGATGCGTGGTCTGAGCAGGAGTTCGCTGGCCGCTGTCGAGGAGCGCTTCAACGCTGTCGCGGCATCGGCGGACTTCGGACGCCTTGCTGAGGACCTCAGCTCCGTCGCCGACCTGCTCGACCGTGAGCACGGACTGCGCCGGAGCCTGTCGGACCCGGCGCGGCCCGCGGCCCAGAAGGCCCAGGTCGCCCGCATGTTGCTCGAAGGCAAGGTCAGCGAGGCCGCGCTGGAGACCGTCGTCGCGGCGGTCGAGGCCAAGTGGTCGCGCTCCGGAGACCTCGCCGACTCCCTCGAGCGGCTCAGCGTCGTCGCCTCGGCCGCGCAGGCCGAGTCCGAAGGGCGTCTGGACGACGTGGAGGACGAGCTCTTCCGCTTCGGCCGCATCGTCGCCGCCAACCCTGACCTGCGTCGCGCGCTGGCCGACCCGGCCGCGCCCGCCGAAGGCAAGGAGCGGCTGCTGACGGGTCTGCTCGACGGAAAGGTCGCCGCCTCCAGCCTGCGCCTCATCACGCAGCTGGCAGTGCACCCAAGAGGACGTAGCCTGGAGACAGGGCTGGAGCAGTATTCCAGTCTCGTCGCGGCACAGCGTCAGCGACTGGTGGCCGTGGTCCGCAGCGCTGTGGCGCTGACCGACGAGCAGAAGCAGCGTCTGGGTGCGTGGCTGCGCACCTCCTATGGCCGTGACGTTCACGTGAACGTCGAGGTGGACCCGCGAGTGCTCGGTGGTTTCTCGGTTCGCATCGGCGACGAGGTCATCGACACCACCATCGCGGGACGAATCGAAGAAGTCCGCCGCCGGTTGGCCGGCTAGGCGAATAGGGAGACAGAGAAGAGATGGCGGAGCTTACGATCCGGCCGGACGAGATCCGGGACGCGCTTGAGCGCTTCGTCCAGGCGTACGAACCGGAAGGCGCCGCGCGCGAGGAGATCGGGACCGTCGTCGACTGTGGCGACGGCATCGCCCATGTCTCCGGCCTTCCCTCGGCGATGGCGAACGAGCTGCTCGAGTTCGAGGACGGCACGCGCGGCCTGGCACTGAACCTCGACACCCGCGAAATCGGTGTCGTCATCCTGGGCGACTTCAGCAAGATCGAGGAGGGCCAGACGGTCCGCAGGACCGGCGAGGTCCTGTCGGTGCCGATCGGCGACAACTTCCTCGGCCGCGTGGTCGACCCCCTGGGCAACCCGCTCGACGGCAAGGGCACGATCGAGGCGGAGGGCCGTCGCGCCCTCGAGCTGCAGGCGCCCAGTGTCGTCCAGCGTCAGCCGGTGAAGGAGCCGCTGCAGACCGGCCTCAAGGCGATCGACGCCATGACGCCCGTCGGCCGCGGCCAGCGCCAGCTGATCATCGGTGACCGTGGCACGGGCAAGACCGCCCTGGCCGTCGACACCATCCTCAACCAGCGTGAGAACTGGCTGACCGGCGATGCCGAGAAGCAGGTTCGCTGCGTGTACGTCGCCGTCGGCCAGAAGGGCTCGACGATCGCGCAGGTCAAGGCTCGCCTGGAGGAGGCGGGCGCGATGGAGTACACCACCATCGTCGCCGCTCCCGCCTCCGACGCCGCCGGCTTCAAGTACATCGCCCCCTACACCGGCTCTGCCATCGGGCAGCACTGGATGTACCAGGGCAAGCACGTACTGATCGTCTTCGACGACCTGACCAAGCAGGCCGACGCCTACCGCGCGGTCTCGCTGCTGCTGCGTCGTCCGCCGGGCCGTGAGGCCTTCCCCGGCGACGTCTTCTACTTGCACTCGCGTCTGCTCGAGCGTTGCGCGAAGCTGTCGAACGACATGGGCGGCGGCTCGATGACCGGTCTGCCGATCATCGAGACCAAGGGCAACGACGTCTCGGCGTTCATCCCCACCAACGTCATCTCCATCACCGACGGCCAGTGCTTCCTCGAGACCGACCTGTTCAACGCGGGTGTGCGTCCGGCCATCAACGTCGGTGTGTCGGTCTCCCGAGTCGGTGGCTCGGCGCAGATCAAGGCGATGAAGAAGGTGGCGGGCACGCTGCGTTTGTCGCTGTCGCAGTACCGCGACCTGGAGGCCTTCGCCTCCTTCGCGTCCGACCTCGACGCGGCCTCCCGCGCCCAGCTGGAGCGCGGCATGCGCCTGGTCGAGCTGCTCAAGCAGGCGCAGTACTCCCCGTTCCCCGTCGAGAAGCAGGTCGTCTCGGTCTGGGCCGGCACCACCGGCGAGCTCGACGAGGTCCCGGTCGGCGACGTGCGCAGGTTCGAGTCGGAGTTCCTCGACTACCTGCAGACCGGCCACAAGGGCGTCTTCGACGCCATCCGTGAGACCAGGGATCTGTCCGACGACACGGTGACCGCTCTCAAGGACGCCATCACGGAGTTCAAGAAGGGCTTCACCACGTCCGAGGGCGAGCTGCTCATCCACGACGAGCCCGTCGCGGCGCTCGGCGCGGACGAGGTCGGCCAGGAGAAGATCCGCAAGGTCGTCCGCCCGGCAGAGAAGAAGTAGCCGATGGGTGCCCAGCTAAGGCTGCTGAGGCGGCGGATCAAGTCGGTCAAGTCGACCGCCAAGATCACGCGGGCCCAGGAGCTCATCGCCTCCTCACGGATCGCGAGGGCGCAACAGCGGATGCAGGCGGCCGTGCCGTACGAGCGCGAGATCACTCGCGCCGTCACGGGCGTCGTCAGCAACACCGGCGCCGTCGACCATCCGCTGACCGTCGTCAAGGAGAAGCCGGCTACCGCCGGTGTGCTGATCGTGACCAGCGACAGCGGCTTCTGTGGTGGCTACAACGCGAACATCCTGCGCGAGGCCGAGGCCCTGCGCGGCTTGCTCGAAGAGCGCGGCCTGACTGTGGTGCCCTTCGTGACCGGCCGCAAGGGCGTCGCCTGGCACTCCTTCCGTCAGAGGGAGATGGGCGGCCAGTGGGTCGGGTTCTCCAGGAAGCCGGCCTACGCCGACGCCAAGGAGATCGCGAACACGCTGATCGACGCGTTCAAGGACGACAACGGGATCGACGAGATCCACATCGTCTCGACGGAGTTCGTCTCCATGCTCACGCAGAACGTCGCGGTCAAGCGCGTCCTGCCGCTGGAGGTCGAGGAGTCCGAGGCGGAGGCGTCCGAGACCATTCCGCCGTACTTCGAGTTCGAGCCAACCGCGGGCGACGTCCTCGACTCGCTGCTGCCGCGTTACGTGGAGTCGCGCATCTTCAGCGCGCTGCTCCAGGCGGCGGCGTCGGAAGAGGCTTCGCGTCGCCGGGCCATGAAGTCGGCGACGGACAACGCCAACGAGCTGATCCGCGTGTTCACCATGCAGATGAACCAGGCTCGCCAGGCCGAGATCACCCAGGAAATCAGCGAGATCGTCGGTGGCGCCAACGCGCTGGCTGACTCCGCAGCGGGGAAAGAGTGAAATGACTGCAGAGACTGTTGAGACCACGACCGGCACGGGCCGCGTGGCTCGCGTCACGGGTCCCGTCGTCGACGTGGAGTTCCCCGTCGAGGCCATGCCCGAGATCTACAACGCCCTCAACGTCGAGGTCACCCTCGGCGGCGAGACCAAGACGCTGACCCTTGAGGTCGCCCAGCACCTCGGCGACAACATCGTCAGGGCCATCTCCATGCAGCCCACCGACGGCCTGGTCCGCGGTGCGGCGGTCACCGACAGCGGCCAGCCCATCTCGGTGCCGGTCGGCGACGTCGTCAAGGGCCACGTGTGGAACGCGCTCGGTGAGTCCCTGGACGTGCCGACCTCTTCGCTCCAGGTCACCGAGAAGTGGGGCATCCACCGCCCCGCTCCCGCCTTCGACCAGCTCGAGTCGCGTACCGAGATGCTGGTCACCGGCATCAAGGTCATCGACCTGCTCACGCCGTACGTGCAGGGTGGAAAGATCGGTCTGTTCGGTGGCGCCGGTGTCGGCAAGACCGTTCTGATCCAGGAGATGATCCGCCGAGTCGCTCGTAACTTCGGTGGCACCTCCTGCTTCGCGGGCGTCGGTGAGCGTACCCGTGAGGGCAACGACCTCTGGCTGGAGATGGAGGAGGCGGACGTCCTCAAGGACACCGCTCTCGTCTTCGGTCAGATGGACGAGCCGCCGGGCACGCGTCTTCGCGTCGCGCTCTCCGCGCTGACCATGGCGGAGTACTTCCGTGACGTGCAGAAGCAGGACGTGCTTCTGTTCATCGACAACATCTTCCGCTTCACGCAGGCCGGTTCGGAGGTCTCCACCCTCCTCGGCCGTATGCCGTCCGCCGTGGGTTACCAGCCCACGCTGGCCGACGAGATGGGTGTGCTCCAGGAGCGCATCACCTCGACGCGTGGTCACTCGATCACCTCGATGCAGGCGATCTACGTGCCCGCGGACGACATCACCGACCCGGCCCCGCACAACGCGTTCGCGCACCTCGACGCGCAGACCGTTCTGTCGCGGCCGATCTCGGAGAAGGGCATCTACCCCGCGGTGGACCCGCTCGACTCCACCTCCCGCATCCTCGACCCGCAGATCGTGGGCGCCGAGCACTACGCGGTGGCCCAGGAGACCAAGCGGATCCTGCAGAAGTACCGCGAGCTCCAGGACATCATCGCGATCCTCGGTATCGACGAGCTGTCCGAAGAGGACAAGGTCACCGTTCAGCGCGCCCGTCGCATCGAGCGTTTCCTCTCCCACCCGATGTACGCCGCCGAGGCGTTCACCGGTCAGCCGGGTGAGAACGTGCCGCTGGACGAGACCATCGCCTCCTTCAAGGGTCTGTGCGCCGGTGACTACGACCACCTGCCCGAGCAGGCGTTCTACATGGTCGGCGGCATCGAGCAGGCCGTTGCCAAGGCCAAGGAACTCTCCAAGTAATCGCCTTCGGTGCCGGCGTCAGCACGGTGTGCTGATGCCGGCATCTGATCGGAAAGGAACCTACACAAGTGGCGAAGCTACGGGTAGGGGTCGTCTCACCGGAGCGTGAGATCTGGTCGGGCGAGGCCGACATGGTGATTGCCAAGACCGTGGACGGCGAGATCGGTATTATGCCTCAACACGCACCGGTGCTCGGCGTACTCGTCGAGGGCGGGGTCCTGCGTGTGAAGCGCGGCGGCGGCGAGGATGACCTCGTGGCCGCGGTGCACGGCGGGTTCATCTCCGTGGCCGACAACGAGGTGTCCGTGCTGGCCGAAGCGGCCGAGCTGGGCTCCGAGGTGGACGTCGCGGCTGCCCGCGACGCTCTGGCCAGGGCTCAGGCCTCGGTCGAGGCGAACCAGGATGACGCCGACGCGGCGGTCGAGGCCAAGCGTGCCAAGGCCCGGCTGCAGGCCGCCGGCGAGGACGTCTGATCTTTCACAACCGGCGGGGGCGGCGATGCTGACGATTCTTACGGACGCACTGCTCGCTGCCCTCCTGGTCGCTGCTCTTCTGGTGATCCGCGGTTTCGCGCTGGCACGTTCCCGCGGGAGCGTGCCGTGTCGTATCAAGGTCGGCTCCCACGGCTGGCGCAGCGGAGTAGCCCGCTACGCCGACGGGGAGCTCCACTGGATCCCCTTCATGGGTGTGCTGTTCAGGCCGCGCCACGCTATCGCGAGGCGCGGCCTGACTGTTTCCGCCCGCCGTCCCATCGACGGCGGGCTGTGGGCGGTCGACTGCGGGCTGATCTCCCTGGCGATGTCGGAGGACGCGTTGACCGGCTTCCTGGCCTGGCTGGAGTCGGCGCCGCCGAGCGCCTATCTCGACGTCGCCTGAAGCGCCGTCCGGGCGCTCCCGCTATCGCGTGCCTCCCGGCTTCCACAGGATCTCGGTGCCGTTGTGGGCGGTCCTGCACAGGATGAACAGCAGGTCCGACAGGCGATTGAGGTACGTGGCTGGCAGCGGGCTGATGTCGTTGTAGGCCTGCATGGCCGCCCAGGCCGAGCGCTCGGCGCGGCGGACCGTCACCCTGGCCACGTGCAGCTGGGCCGTCGCGGGGTCGCCGCCGGGCAGGATGAAGCTGCGCAGCGGGTTCAGCTCGGCGTTGAAGCGGTCGCACTGCTCCTCCAGCCAGGCGACATAGGAGGGCTCCACCCGCAGCGGAGGGAACTCCGGCGTGTCGACGGCAGGAGTGGCCAGGTCGGCGCCGAGGTCGAACAGCTCGTTCTGGACCCTGCCCAGCACCTCGACGATCTCGGGGGCGAGCGTGCCGTACGCCAGGGCCAGGCCGATGGCGGCGTTGGCCTCCTCGGCGTCGGCGTAGGCGGCGAGCCTGGGGTCGGTCTTCGAGGTGCGGCTCAGGTCGCTGAGCGCGGTCGTGCCGTCGTCTCCGGTACGGGTGTAGATCGTGGAGAGGACGACCGGCTTGTCCTTGTCTGCGCGGGTCATGACCCCAGCATCGCAGACGGTTCCCCGCCTCATGACAGATGTCATGTGCGACCGGAGTGATCGTCACATGAGGTCGGTGATATCGGCGACTACAGGCAGGAAGGCCCGCACAGCAGGCTTGGACGCATGAGGACGACACAGGCGGCGGACACCGCGGAGCGCGGGGCGGTGGGCGGACCGGCGATCGAGGTCGCGGGGTTGCGGCAGCGCTACGGAGCTTTCGAGGCGGTGAGGGGGATCTCCTTCGAGGTGCCCCAGGGAGAGCTGTTCGCGCTGCTGGGCACCAACGGCGCGGGCAAGACCACCACGATGGAGGTCCTGGAGGGGTTCACCAGGGCGAGCGACGGCATGGTCAGGGTCCTCGGCCTCGACCCCGTGAAGGAGCGCAGGGCGCTGCGCCCGCGCATCGGGATCATGCTGCAGGAGGCGGGCTTCTTCGGTGACCTGACCGTCGCCGAGACCGTCGACGTCTGGCGGGGGATGAGCGCCGACGCGGGCCGTCAGCCCGTGAAGGAGGACGTCCTGGAGCTGGTGGGGCTGGCGAACAAGGCCAGGACCAGGGTCAGGCAGCTGTCGGGCGGCCAGAAGCGCAGGCTGGACCTCGCCCTCGCGGTGCTCTCGCGGCCCGAGGTCCTCTTCCTCGACGAGCCGACCACCGGCATGGACCCCGAGGCCAGGCAGGCCACCTGGGAGGTCATCAGGGGGCTGAAGGAGCGCGGCACCACGGTGCTGCTCACCACGCACTACCTGGAGGAGGCAGAGCGCCTGGCCGACAGGCTCGCCATCATGCACGAGGGCGTGATCCACACCTACGGCACGGTGGACGAGGTCGTGGCCACGACCGGCGACCAGATCACCTTCAGACTGCCGCGTCCGGCCGAGCCGCCCTTCCTGGACGGCGCGGCCCCCGTGACCGAGCGCGGGCACGTCGTCTACACCCTGCGCGGCGAGGCCCATCCCGCTCTCAGGGCGCTGCTGGCCTGGGCCGACGACATGGAACTGACCCTGGAGCGGCTCGAGGTGCGCAGGGGCACCCTCGAGGACGCCTTCCTGCGAGTGGTGGAGGACAAGCGATGAGAACCGACGTGCTGCACGCCGTACGGCTGGCCAGGATGGATCTGAAGCTGCTCGGCCGCAACACCACGGCCGTCTTCAACGTGCTGCTGCTGCCGTTGCTGTTCGCCTGGATGCTCTCGCAGGGCGGCAGCGATTCGTTCATCCTGACGGGGATGCCGGGGGTGCTGCTCGCCTTCGCGGTCTTCATGAACCTCGTCAACTCCTTCACCGCGCGGCGCGAGGAGCTGGTGCTCAAGCGGCTGCGCGGAGGTCAGGGTTCGGCGGTGGCCATCTTCGGCGGGGCCGGACTTGCGGCGCTGGCGGTCTTCGTCCTGCAGGTGGCGCTGCTGGTGGTGTGGATCGACCGCACGGGCGGTGGCCTGCCGGAGAACGTGCCGATGATGCTGGTGGCCGCGGTGCTGGGCGTGGCGGTGTTCGCGCTGCTGGCCGCCGCCTTCTCAGGGATCACGCCGAACGCCGAGCTGGCCCAGGTCGCGGTGCTGCCGGTGCTGATCGTGGCGCTGGTCGGCTCCCCGCTCATCGTTCCGCTGTCCGAGATGCCCTTCGCCGTCAGGCTGGTGCCCACCACGCCGATCGTGGAGATGATGCGGATGGGCTACGGAGGTGGGTCCTGGGCGGCGGCGCTGCCCTGGATCGGGGTGCTGCTCGCCTGGGTGGTGGTCGCGGGCCTGCTGGCGAAGTGGCTGTTCCGCTGGGATCCCAGGCACGGCTAGGTTGGCTCCCACCATGAGCGACCGCAGGACCGACTACCAGCGCCTCAGGCGAGCCACCATGTGGAGTGTCGCAGGAGGCGCTCTGCTGCCGTGGGTGGGCCTGTTCTGGACGGCGACGGCACCCGGCCCTCCACCGCCATGGCAGCTGGTGGTGGCCGGGGTCTCGGCCGCCGCCTTCACCGTCGTCTACTGGCGGGCCGCCAGGATCACCGTGACGGGGATCCACGCCCGCACCGAGGTCGTCATCACGGGCGTGCTGGCGCTGGTGATCTTCATCATGACCCGCGAGCCCGAGTTCGCGGGCGCGATGGCGGCGCTCGCATGGGGGGCGCTCGCCGGTCTGCATGTCTCCAGGTTCACCGCCGCGCTGATGATCCTGATCGCGACGGCGGCGTGCGCGGCCTTCCAGCCCTACGCCGTGGTCTTCTACGCCGTGACGATCAGCATGGTGGTGTGGCTCAACCGCTTCCAGTTCTGGTTCTGGACGGTGGTCAAGGCTTCGCTCGAGGGCAGGGACGCCCAGGCCAAGCTGGCGGTCACCGAGGAGCGGCTGCGCTTCTCCCGCGACCTGCACGACGTGGTGGGCCACAGCCTCTCGGCCATCGCGGTCAAGAGCGAGCTGGCCGCCCGCCTGGCCTCGGGCCCCGCGGCCGAGGAGATGCTGGAGGTCAGGAGGCTGGCGCGTGAGTCGCTCAAGGAGATCCGCTCGGTCGTCCGCGGCTACCGCACGGTCGACCTCAACGCGGAGCTGCGCAGCGTCAGGGCGGTCATGGAGGCGGCGGGCATCAGCTGCGCCCTCGAGCTGCCGGAGACGGCGCTGGGCGACGAGGTGAGCACGCTGCTGGCCTGGCTGGTACGAGAGAGCAGCACCAACGTGCTGCGACACAGCGCCGCCACCCGCTGCCGCATCAAGGTCGTCTCCACGGGCGGGTGGGTCGAGCTGACCGTGAGCAACGACCACCCCAAGCCGCCCGGCGGTACGGCGGGCAGCGGCCTGGCGGGAATGAGCGAGCGGGTCGCCGCGCACGGCGGCGCGCTGACGGCGGGACAGAGCGACGGTCAGTTCACGGTGAGGGCGAGGATTCCCGCATGATCAAGGTATTGCTGGCCGACGACGAGCACCTCATCCGCCAGGCGCTGGCCACCCTGCTCGGCCTGGAGCCCGACATCCAGGTGGTCGTCCAGGTCGGCAGGGGGGACCAGGTGGTGGGCGCGGTCGAGGCGCACAGCCCCGACGTGGTCGTGCTCGACATCGAGATGCCGGGCATGGACGGCCTGAGCGTCGCCGAGGCCCTCCCCGGCCAGGCGATCGTGATCCTCACGAGTTTCGGCAGGCCAGGCTACCTGCGCAGGGCGCTGGCGGCGGGGGTGCGCGGCTTCATCCCCAAGGACGCCTCCGCCAGCGAGCTGGCCGCGGCGATCAGGAAGGTCCGCGACGGCGGACGCTACCTGGACCCCGAGATGGCCGCCTCGGCGATGATGGCGGGGGAGAGCCCGCTGACCGAGCGTGAGCGGGGAGCGTTGGAGCTGGCCGCGACGGGGCTGTCCGTGGGGGAGATCGCCTTGGCCATGCACCTGACCGAGGGAACGGTGCGAAATTACCTGTCGAGCGCCATCACGAAGTTGGGCGCAAGCAACCGAATCACCGCAATTCGGATGGCGAGGGACATGGGTTGGCTCTGAGTGGGTAACCGTAGTCGTGGCTGGTGTGTGTTGATTCTCACCTTGCGAGAGTGAATGACTACGTTGCGTGATTTAATGGCGGCGTGACCTGAGGAGGTGGCATGCGGGTCCGAGGGAAGCCGGGGGCACAGGTGGTGTATGTCGGGCATCGGCTCGACGTGGGGACCGTTGCCGAGATACGGCCGCATCTGCACGACGCGGTCGATTCGGGCAAGGGCGACCTGATCGTCGACCTCTCCACCCTGGAGATGATCGACTCCACTGGTCTCGGTGTGCTCGTGGGCACGCATCGTCGCGCGTTGAGCGCGGATCGCCGCCTCGTTCTTCGGGGAGTGCCACCACGGATCATGCGGGTGCTGGCGGTGACTCGGCTGAATCGAGTGTTGCGCGTGGAGGTGCCGGCGGCCGCGGTGGCCTGAAAGTGACATCCGGCGGTGGTCGGGAGCGCGCCGGAGGCCACACCATATTCGAGGGCAGGGTGCGATCAGCCGCCCCTGCCCTCGCCCGCGCCTGATCGCCCGGTCTGGCCGGCGTCCCGGCGGTGTGAATATCCCCCGATGTACTCGATCATGCCATCACGCTAAGTGATCACGTGGTTGGAAAAGGATCTGTGGAAGATATGGACCGCCGCGGCCACGAGTTCCTCGATGGAAGGCGGTTCCTCGGCCAGCACCCATTCGATGAGCAGCTCCTGGAGCGCTCCTATCACACCGAGTGCGAGCAGGTGCCGATTGATCGGAGCGGGGTCGGGAAAGCTGTCCGTGACGTCCTCGACCATACGGGCGAAGGACTCTATCGCCCGCTGTCTCGAGGCGGTCAGGACATCCCCTGACCTGCGCACTTCGACGTGCATGATGCGCGCTCGCCGCCAGTCGGCCGTCGCGAAACCGATATAGCTGGAAATCCCGGCTCTGATGCGCTCGTCGAGCTCCTGGGGCGCCTCCTGCAGGGCCTTGGAGACCGCGGCGATGGTTTCGTCGACACACCGTTCGTGCAGTGCCTGGAGTAGCTCCTCCCTGCCGCCGAAACATTCGTAGAAGGCGCGATTGGAGATCCGGGCCTCCGTGCACAGCCTTTCGATGGTCGTGGCGGCGAATCCTGGTTTCGCATAGAGCGTGTATGCGGCGGCCATCAGCCGCTCCCGTCTGTCAGCCAGTCTTTGCTCGGCCGACATTCCCCGGTAAGACCGGTTCACATTCCACCCGTTCCGCATGATCGTGAGCCCCCAGAGCCCACAATTATGGATGGATGATCGCATTCGGGAAAGAGTGTTTACATTAGCGCTTACGTCGCCCATGCAAGATGGTCACCATCCTGATCAGTCGCTCAAGTTCTCCGGGAGCGCGGGAGAAGGATGTCAGGTTCATTCCCGGCAGGGCGAAGCGCTGGCGGGCGATGGCCTTGGGCCTGGCGAACTCCCTCAGGCCGTCGGCGCCGTGGATCCTGCCGAACCCCGAGTCGCCGACGCCGCCGAAGGGCAGCGAGGGCACTCCCGCGAACGAGATGACCGAGTTGATCGCGGTCGCCCCGCTGCGCATGAGCCTGGCCAGCCGCATGGCGCCGCGCGTGTCGCGGGAGAAGACGGTGCCGCCCAGCCCGTAGGCGGAGGCGTTGGCCAGCTCCAGCGCCTCCTTGGCGTCCCTCGTCCTGCGTACGGTGATGGTCGGGCCGAAGGTCTCCTCCCGTACCGCCGCGGAGTCCTCGGGGACGTCCTCAACGATGACGGGATCGACGTAGGGCGCGCGCACCGACTCGGGCCCTCCCTTGACCGCCCTGCCCGTCTTGACCGCGTCCTCGATGTGCCGCCTGATGATGTCGAGCTGGGCGGGCATGGTGATGGGCCCGTAGTGCTCGCCCGCCTTGACCGTCGAGGCCAGCTCCTTCAGCTCGCGCATGAACGGCTCGTAGACCTGGTCGACGACGTAGACGCGCTCCACGCCCACGCACGTCTGCCCCGCGTTGGACAGCGCTCCCCACAGGCAGGCGTCGGCCGCGGCCCTGAGGTCGGCGTCCGCGTCGACGATGAAGGCGTCCTTGCCGCCGCACTCGGCGACGATCGGGGTGAGGTTGCGCGCGCAGGCCGCCATCACCCGCTTGGCGGTGGCGGTGGAGCCGGTGAACGCGACCTTCTTCACCCTCGGGTCGCCGGCCAGCGCGGCGCCTGTCTCCCCGAGTCCT
Source organism: Nonomuraea roseola (assembly GCF_039535395.1). NCBI lineage: Bacteria > Bacillati > Actinomycetota > Actinomycetes > Streptosporangiales > Streptosporangiaceae > Nonomuraea > Nonomuraea roseola. The sequence goes on along the minus strand of NZ_BAAAXC010000015.1, from coordinate 1,020,457 downwards.
GTGATCGTCTGCAGGACTGGGTGCTCGGGCACGGCCTGGGCGAACAGCTCCGCCAGCCTTACGCCGACGCCGGGGGTGAGTTCGCTCGGCTTGAACACGACGGCGTTGCCCGCGGCCAGCGCGTAGGAGATGGAGCCCATCGGGGTGAAGACGGGGTAGTTCCACGGGCCGATCACGCCCACGACGCCGAGCGGTAGATACTCCAGCGTGGCGGCCAGGTTGAGCCCGATCAGGCCGGTGGCGACCCTGCGCCTGCCCAGCACCTTCTCGGCGTTGCGCGCGGCCCAGTCGAGGTGCGTGATCGTCAGGACGATCTCCAGGACGGCGTCGCCCCTGGGCTTGCCCGTCTCCTGGTGGACCAGCTCGGCCAGCGGCCTGAGGTTCTGGGTGACGATCGCCTTGTAGTCGAGGAGCCTGCGTCGGCGCTCGCCCGAGCCCAGCTCCGCCCACCAGGCGGCCGCCTGCTCGGCCCTCGTGACGGCCAGCTTGACGGCCTCGGCGTCGTGCTGGGGATGCGTTCCCACGACCTCGCCTGTGGCCGGGTTCAACGAGTCGAAAGTCATGGCGCCACGATAGATTCGTAACCACTCACTTACAAGGGTCTTATCGGCCCGAAAATTGCATTTTCGGCCCACCGGATTGTCGCTCTGGCCTGCGCGGACACTTGTTTATCCGGAAGGGGTTGCTGCCCTGACAGGGGAGCAAAACAATGGCATTCCAGATCCACAGCTCCCCCGAAAGGTGTCATGTCGCTTTTCCCCCTTCCGCTCGTGCTGCCCCACCACACCCACTACGCCCGGCTGGGAGTCGGGCCCGAGGCCACCGCCGAGGAGATCAGGGCCGCGGCCGCCAGGCTCGACGCCCGGTTGAAGGCGCGCAACGCAGGGGTCCAGGAGATGGTCGAGGCCCACGCGATCAACCTCGAGAGCGCCGCCGCGCGGGCCGAGCACGACGATGACCACCCGCCGCTGGCCCTCATGCGGCTGGAGCCCACCTGGGCTCCCGTCTTCGAGGACCGCGCCGCCGGGCTGGCCGTCCTGCGCCGCGAGCTCGAAGGGTTCCTCGAGTCCAGGGGAGAGCGCGTCTACCGCCCCTCCGACCTGACCCGCGCCGACTTCAGTGCTGATCACACCTACTGCCCCATGCTCGACGACTGACCTCACGGAGGATCCATGGACGACGCTCTCCACCGCGTCATCGGCATCGATCTGGGCACCACCTACTCGGCCGTCGCGGCCTACAACGCCGACGAGTTCGAGTCGGAGATCATCTATGACGGCGCCATCGCCGACAGGCAGGGAGCGGCGACCCCCTCCGTCGTCAGGCTCGGGCCCGAAGACGGGCGCGTCATCATCGGTCACGAGGCCAAGAACGCCATCGGCCTGCCGGGCGCTCCCGGCGAGACCATCATCGAGATCAAGCGCGAGATGGGCGCGGAGTTCACCGAGGCCTCACTCGACGCCTTCGGGGTCAGGGGCGAGCGCGAGGTGGGCCAGCCTGTCGAGGTGCGTTTCGGCGGGGCGTGGCTGAGGCCGCAGGAGGTCAGCGCGCTGATCCTGATGCGGATGAAGGAGATCGCAGAGACCAGGCTGGGCGGGCGGATCCGCGACGCGGTCGTCACCGTGCCCGCCTACTTCACCGAGCGGCAGAAGAAGGCGACAGAGGAGGCCGCGCTGCTGGCGGGGCTCTACCCCCGCCAGCTCATCCCCGAGCCGACCGCGGCCGCCATCTGTTACGGCGTCGACAGGGGCGAGGCCGAGCGCCAGATCTACCTGGTCTTCGACTTCGGTGGCGGCACGTTCGACGTCTCCATCATCGAGACCCGCGACGAGGAGATCGTGGTGCTGGCCACCGCGGGCGACCAGCGGCTCGGCGGCGGCGACATCGACGACGCGATCGCCGCGTGGGCGATGGAGCGCAGCGGGGGCGCGGGCGACCCGATGCGGGTCAAGGCCGCCGCCGAGGGCGCCAAGCGCGAGCTGTCCTTCAGCGAGCAGGCGACCATGTCCCTCGACGACGGCGTCACGCTCACGCTCGACAGGCCCACCTTCGAGGCGCTGGCCAGGCCCGTCCTGGACAAGACGCTCGCGCAGGTGGAGGAGGCGCTGCGCTTCGCCGCCGAGCAGAAGGGCCTCGACAGGGCCGACGTCGACGCGGTGCTGCTGGTCGGCGGCTCCACCAGGATCCCGCGCGTCACCCAGATGCTGCTGGAGTACTTCGACAAGGACGAGGAGTTCGTCAGGAGCGACGGCAACCCCGACACGCTCGTGGCCAGGGGCGCGGCGATCGTGGCCCGCAAGTTCGAGCCCTCGCAGGAGTTCGACCTGGCAAGGGCCGAGGAGGGCGGGCTCAGCGACGAGGCGGACGAGCTCAAGATCACCCTGATCACGGAGCACACGCTGGGCGTGGCCGTACAGGAGGGCCGCTTCGACCCCCTGATCAGCAGGGGCGCGAAGATCCCCGCGAGCCAGAAGAAGATCTACACCAACCCGCCGCTGGCCGAGCACATCGAGGCGGCGATCTACCAGGGCGAGGGCAAGTACGTCTACGAGGACGGCACCACCCTCGTCGGCACCATCCACCTGTCCGACATCGAGCCGCGCCCCGAGGGCTACCACAACTTCGAGGTCGAGTTCGCGCTCGACATCAACGGGCTGCTGGAGGTGCGGGTCAAGCACGTCAACACCGGCAGGGACTACGAGGCCACCTTCGAGCAGAGCACCAGCATCGGCCAGGTCAACGAGCTGGCCGAGCGCAGGCAGGCGCTGCTCGCGCTCTACTCGGGCCATGACAGGTTGACGCCGGGGCAGGCCGCCGCCCCCACACCCGCGCCGTCGTCCTCCATCCCGCGGCCCGTCGACGACGACGAGCCCGCGCTCGACCTCGGCCAGGTGCCACGGGAGTTCACCAGGCTGGTCAGGCGCGTCCACGACCACCTCGACAAGGAGCGGGGGCCGCTCTCCCTGGTCGCCGCCTACGAGGACTTCGCCTCCGCGATCAGGTCGGGCGCCCCCGAGCACGTGCTCGAGGAGCTCGGCGACAGGCTGGAGGAAGCCTTCGATGCCAGACGATGAGGACGTCGCCGCGGCGCTGGAGTCGCAGCTGGTCGGCGTGGGCATGTGGGGGACCGTCTACACCGCGGCGAACGGCCCGCGCTGCTACCGGCTGATCCCCAACGACCACCTCGACGCGGGCGGCAGGGCCGGCCTGCACGAGCTGAGGGCCAGGCCGCGCAGGCCGGGGGTGGCTCCCGTCGTCCGTCACCTGGCCGGCGACCAGCAGGAGATCGGCAGGCAGTGGTTCCAGGTGGTCTGCTACGAGCTGGCCGCCGACTGGTCGCTGGCCGACTCGCTGGCCAGCCCCTATCCCATACGCAGACTCACCGACATGGCGGCGGTGCTGCGCGCCGTGCCGGGGTGGTGGGCGCGAACCGCGGGCTTCCTGCCCACGCCCAGCGACATCGCCTTCACCCACCAGACCCCGCAGCTGCTGGCGGTGCCGCGCTGGGGCGTGCCGTCGCTGCGGGCGCTGTTCATGGCGCCTGAGCGGATCGGCTACCTCGCGCCCCAGCTGCTGCTCGGAGTTCGCGACGACAGCGGCAGGGCCGAGGACATGTACGCGCTGGCCGTCATGAGCCTGCGCTGCTTCGCCAGGCTGCCCTCCTGGGAGCCCGGCGAGCTGATGGCCAGGGCCGCCTGCTCGGCGCTCTACTCCTCTGACAGATGCGAGAGCCGGCTGCCGAGCTGGATGCGCAGGCTGGAAGCCGTGCGGCAGGCGCTGGCCGCCATCGACGCCCTGCTCGCCCATGACCCGTCGGCGCGCGCCACCATGGCGCCCACCGACCTGGCCGACCTGCTCGAACGCTGCGTCGAGGAGATGGACCCCGTCGCGACCGTGGCGGCGCTGCGCGAGGAGGGCAGGGCGAAGGAGGCGATGGAGCTGGCCAGGACCGTGCTCATCGACGACCCCTCCTACGAGCTGCTGCTGCTGGCGGCCGCCATCGCGGTCGACGACCTCGGCAACCCGCTCGAGGGTCTGGAGCTGCTGGAGCGGGCCGTCCTGGCGGAGCCGCGCAGGCGCGAGGCCTACGCCGCGCAGTTCGCGCTGGTGCGCGACTCCAGGGCGGTGGTCATGGCCCAGCTGGTCGAGGCCGTCGACCCCTCCTTCGCGCGACGCCTCGACGACAGCGTCCTGCGCGCCTTCGACCAGCTTCCCCCGCGAGAGCAGCGGGCAGGCGCCCACGACCTGGCCCGCTACCTGCTCGACAGGGGCGACGCGCGCAGGGCCAACAAACTCGTCTTCACCTGGCTGCACGACGGCGACACGCTGATGTGGTGGCAGTTCGACCTGATGATCGACTACGTCGAGACGTTCCTGCGCCTCGGCAGGATCAGGGAGGCCAGGGAGCTGGTCGCCAGGATCAAGGCCGACCTGACCAGGATGCGTGAGAGCGGTCACCTGCCGGCCGGGCAGATCCACGACCACGGCATGCGCCTGGCCGCGGTCGAACGCCTCCTGCTCGGTGAGGGGCCCTCATGACGACGATCGTCCTGCTCGTCCTGGTGATCGCGCTGGTGGGCTACATCGCGCTCGTCCAGCCCAACCGCTGGCGCGTCCCGCTGCACGAGGCGCTGGCGCTGCTGCCGAGCGACGACCCAGACGACCTCGCCCGCGCCGACCGGCTGCTCGGCCAGGCCGTCGCCGGAGGCATCAGACGGCGAGCCCTGGGCGACGCCCGCTTCGCCCAGGCCTACGTCAGGGCCAGGCTCGGCCGCTACGACCCCGCCATGTACGGCGCCGCCGCGGCGAGCGTGGCCGACCTGGTCGCCGCCGACGGCTACGACAGGCACACCGCCTATCTCGATCTGTGGCTGCAGGCCAGGCTCGACCAGCACGACAAGGTCCTCGACCTGTTCCAGCAGCACAGGGCGCTGCTGGAGGAGCGCAGACCGGCCAGGCTCATCGCCGCGATCGCCGCACTGAACAAGGCCGTCGCGCACTGGCGGCGCAGGGAGGTCGAGGGCGCGCTGCACTACTTCGACCAGCTGCGCGAGCTCGGCGAGCTGACCGACCAGATCCCCGCCCATGTCGAGGACCTGCAGCTGGTCAACGGGGTCCAGGCGTTGTTCGACGGCAGGGCCGAGGACGCCAGGCGCTCCTTCGAGGGCTCGCTCGCCAGAGCGGCGCACGAGTCACGGGCGCAGGACTCATGGGCGGAGGCGACGCTCGGGCTGATCGCCTGCGACTGGGAGAGCGGCCCGCTCGACGAGCTCGACCGCAGGCTCGGCCAGGTCCTCGACGAGCTCGGTCCCGCCAAGGCCGGCGACGAGGAGGCCGTGGCGCTGCGGGCGCACGCGGCGCTGCTCCACGTCGTCTCCCTGCTGCGCCGATGGAGGGAGCAGGGCGCGCCCGACCCGCGCGAGCTCGACGCGCGGGTGGAAAGGACGCTGGCGGCCGACGCCGGCCTGGGCGACGCCCACCTGATCCGCGGGCTGATCGGCTACTACTTCGCCACCGGCAAGGACGAGCGCGACAGGGCGGTGGCGGAGCTGGAGCGCGGGGTGGCGACGGCGAAGGGCGTCACCCTGCGCGAGGTGCTCGACCTGGTCGACAAGGAGCGCGAGCTCGCCGACGAGAAGGGCACCGTGGCCCGCTACGTCGGCCTGGTCGAGGAGTACCTCGCCGACCCCTCGGTGCCTGCGCGCCACAGGGCCGAGCTCGAGGCGATCAGGCGGCTCATGGAGCCGTTCCTCGATCCTGCCGCGGTCGCCGCCGACCTGCGTCCGCACGAGAACCTCACCGCGGAGGAGCAGCGCGACCGCTCGCGCCTGCTGGGCGTGCGCGTCAACAGGATCCTGTACGGCAAGGTCCGCGACCTGGCAGGCGATCCGAGGCTGTCGGAGATCAAGGACCTGTCGGGGCGCAGGCAGCAGGCGCTGACCGGGTTCAACGAGAGCGAGAGGGAGCTGAGGGAGATCGAGACCCCGTTGCTGAAGGCGACCGGCCTGCTGCTCCTGCCGGAGGACCCCCATGGCTGACAGGTTCAACCCGGGAGCAGCCCTCGAACCCCTGCGCGGCACCACGGCCGCGGCCAGGAGGAGGCGGCTCGACCGCGAGCGCCTGCTCGACAGGCTCGAGCCGGTCACCCACCGCCCGCAACCCGACGACCAGCGCCTGTTCGAGCAGTCCAGCATCGGCAGGGTCCTGCTCCTGCTGGTCAAGGTGGACCAGGAGCAGGAGTACCAGCTCTGCAGGGACGTGGCCGAACGCGTGCTCGGTCACGTGCCCGACCCCGACGCCGACGATCTCCCCATGTGAAACGAGGACCACGTGACACTCCACGAGATCAAGCCGGTAGCGACGCTGCGCACGCCCGTCGTGGAGATCGCGCCCGTCACCAGGGAGAGCGACCTGAACGCCGAGCTCGACTCCAAGGTGAGCGAGCTGCGCAGGCGCATGGCCGAGGAGGGCAGGGGCGAGGGGCTGCGCATCAAGCTCGCCGACCAGTCCGTGGCCGACCTGAGCCTGGTCATCGAGTCGGAGGAGGAGGGGCTGCTCCAGGACGCCAGGGTGAACGTCGCCAGCGGCTCGTACGACCTGGCGCTCGAGCTGCTCGACGAGCTGCTCGAGCTGGTCCCCCGGCATCAGGAGGGCCGCTACCTGACGGCCTGCTGCCACTACGGCAGGGGGGGGTGACGGCCTGCGTCACGCCCTGCGCCTGCTCAGGCCGTTGCGCGACGAGCCACTGGCCGAGGAGCTGGCCGAGCAGGTGCGGCAGCTGCGTGCCGAGCTGAGGCGGGTGCTCACGCCGTCCGAGGTGATCGAGTTCGCCGCGCTGGCCCAGGCCGACAGGGGCGCGGCCACCGCGCGCATGCGCGAGTTCATCGAGCTGGCCCCCGAGGAGGGCTCCTGCTACCAGGTGCTGGCCATCTCGCTGGCCTCCACCGGAGCCGCCGAGGAGGCCCTCACGGTCGTCGAGGAAGGCCTGGCCGTCGCCGAGCAGGACAGAGCCCCCGTCGAGGCCCTGGCCCGGCGGCTGCGGATCATGCTGCTGCGGCCGAGGGCGGCGGCGGCGCTCGACGCGTTTAAGACGGGCGGCTACGAGCAGGCCCTCGCCGAGCTGCGCCGCCTCGAGCCCAGGTGGCGCGGCCTGCCCGTGGCCCGTGACCTCGACGACTACCTCGCGGAGCTGGCGGCGACGGGCCGCCTGGCCGCGCCGAAGGTGCCCTTCGACAGGGCGGAGGACCTCTACTCGCTGATCGCCGAGCATGAGGCCTCGATCGCTCTCACGCTGCTCAACGAGGGCAGGATGGAGCAGGCGGAGCCGCTGCTGACGGCCGCGCTCGGCTACGTGCCGCTCTTCCCCTGGATGAACTTCCTCTACGCGCTCTGCCTCTACCTGCGCGGCGGCGACACCGTCCGCTCCAGCAGGGCGGTCGAGATCGCGCTGCGCGATCCCACGATCGCGCAGGCGGCTGAGCTGCGCCAGGCCATCATGGCCCAGAGGGAGGCGCAGCTGATCAACCCGTTGGTGCTGCGGTTCAACGCGATCCTGGAGCACGTTCCAGCCGAGGGGCACACCGCCGAGAGCCTGGGACAGATGGCGCAGCGGCTGCGGGCGCTCGGCGAGGAGGTCCCCGGGCTGCACCAGAGGATGCTCACCTCCGCGGGCGAGGCCACGCTCGAACGGCTCAGCGAGGCCGTGCGGACCAACCTCGCCGACGTGCTCGAGCTCATGGAGTTCGCGCAGCTGAGCGAGGAGTTCGGGCAGATCATGTCGCAGGCGAGAGGGGTGCCGAGCTCGCGGCTCAGGGATCGGCTGACCGCGCTCGACGGGAAGGTGCGCCGCAGGGCACGCGACGCCGACGTCGGCAGGAAGCACTTCGACGACCTGACGGGCGCCATCCGCCAGGCCATGGCGGCGGTCGGCGAGCAGGATCTGGTCGTGCGCTTCAACGCCCTGTTCGAGGGACGGCCGCCGGACCGCTGGCGGCTGTCGCAGGAGCTCGACGCGATCGCCTCGGAGATCCCCGGGCTGCGCTCCTCGGCAAACCCCGAGACCGTCAGGCGCCTGGACGACCTCGACCAGGCCATCCGCCGGATCAAGAGGCAGATCTCCTGATGGCAGGCCACCGATGGGACATCTTCCTCAGCTACGCGCACGAGGAGTACCGCGAGGCGGAGAAGCTGCGCGACTACCTGCGCAGGCACAGGACGAGCGACGACCGCACGCCCGTCGTCTTCCTCGACGAGTCGAAGGAGGGCATCAGGCCAGGCGCCGACTGGGCGCAGGCGCTGAGAGAGGGCATCAGGCACAGCAGGTTCTTCGTGCCGCTCTACTCCAGGGCCTACTTCAACAAGCACATGTGCCGCAACGAGCTGACCGAGGCGCTCAACGTGCGCGACGCGCCGCCGGGCTGGATCATCCCCGTGCTGCTCGAGCAGGTCAGCGAGATCCCCATCACGGCGAGCCACATCCAGTACCTGCCCGTCACCAACCCCGACTGGTCCGAGCGGCTGCGTGACCTGCTGGGGCTCACCACCAGGCCGGTCAGGCGCGCGCTCGCGGTCACCCGCCCGCCCGGCACCGTCTACGCCAGCCTCACCGCCACCTGTGAGGTGAGCGTCGACGACGACGACTTCGCCGAGCAGGTGACGATCAGGGCCGAGCCGGCGAGCGCGGGGCTCAACGGCACGCTGACCACGCGGGCGAGGGCGGGGGTGGCCGCCTTCACGGACCTGTCCTTCACCGCCCCCACCCCGCTGGTTCGTCTCATCGCCGAGGCCGCGGGCCACGAGCCGGGCGTGAGCGACGCCTTCGAGGTCAGGGCGCAGGCCACGCGCCCGCCCGCGGCCCACGGCACCCGCTTGGCCGTACGGGGGCAGCCGGTGTTCCTGCCCGACGGGCAGGCCCTGGCCGTCTGCTCCGACGAGGCGCTCGTGCTCAGCCGGTACGGCCAGAGCGAACACGTCGAGCTGCGGGCCGGCCCCAGGCTGACCGCCACCGGCGCGACCTGCCTCGCCGTGGCCGACTGGACGGGAAGGGTCGTGCTGACCCCGCCCACCACGGTGTTCGACGCGCCGGGCAAGGGGCTCACCGTGCCGGGGGCGCTGGCCTTCGAGGGCGACACCCTCTACGCGGGCATGTGGAACGGCGAGATCTGGACCGTCTCGGCGGGACAGCCGCCCGCGCCGCACCTGCGGCATCCGGCGGGTGTTCAGGCGCTGGCCGTCCACGAGGGGGCGCTGCTGGTGGCGGGGCACGACGGGCGGCTCGCGGTCTACGACAAGACCGACCTCGTGGCCGAGCACGAGGTGGAGCCGCTGATCAGGGGGTTGCGCGGGCACGAGGGCTGCGCGGTCGTGGTGGGGGAGCGGCATGTGTACAGGGTCGATCTCGACCCGCCACGCGTGATCAAGGACCAGCTGGGATCAGGCCCGATCGCGGGCGCCTGGATGGGGGAGTCGCTGACCGTGATCGTGCACGAGGACGGCACAGGGCTGTGGTTCGACGCCGAGCTCGCCGTCAGGGCGGCGTTCAGGACTCCGGCGGGCACGCGGCCCGCCGGAGCCGACCGGTGGGGAAGGACGGTCGTGCTGGACTACCCGGGCGGCACGCGGGCGCTGGCCCGCGACGGGCGTGTCGTCTACACCACGGCCGCGGGAGCGCTGGCGATCTCCCCTGACGGCGAGCACCTGGCGATGACGGGGCCGCGCGGGATCACCGTCGTGCCCGTCATCGACGTGCTGCCCCAGGTTGACGTGCCGCCCGGGGAAGGGGCGTCATGAGGCGGGGCCGGGCCGAGCTCAGACAGGCGGCCGACGAGCTGGCCTGGAAGTACGACAGGGGGCTTCGGCTCAGCGACGAGGAGCTGGACGCCCTGGTGGAGGCGAGCTTCCGGCTCGGCGTGCACCCCGACACGCCTCCCGCCGAGGCGATCGCCCTGCTGCGGCGCGCCCACCACCTCGACGTGGACAACCCCAAGCACGCCTACCACCTGGGCCGGCTCTACCTGGCGCACGAGCGGTTCGAGCAGGCAGCCCTCTGGCTGGAGCTCGCCGCCAGGCTCGCGCCAGGAAGCCATCGGGTCTGGGCGCACCTGAGCGTGCTGGAAAGGTGGCTGGACCTGCGGGAGAAGGGACAGCAGGGCTACACGGGCGCGCGCAGGGAGCGGGCCGCCCACATCGCCGCCGACCTCACCTCCGAGGAGTCTAGGTGGTCGGGGATCCACGATCTGGAGGCCGAGGCGAGGCTCAGGGGCGACACGAGCGGCCGCACCAGGGACGCCCTCACCGCCGAGCTCGAACTGCTCGCCGGGATGGCCGCCCACAGGACGGGCGGCGCGGCGGCGTTCGTGGTGCTGGCCGTCCAGTGGATCGTCTACGGGTATCCGGCCGCCACCGTCAGGCGGCTGGCCGCCCATCTGGACGAGGGGGCCGCCCGCGACCTGCTGGAGCTGGTCTGCGACCTGGCCGAGTCGGACGAGGCGGAGCTGCCGGGGGCCCTGGCGGCGGCGCTGGCGGGAGGCGAGCTGCCCGGCGTGCTGGTGGCGCTCCTGCATCAGCGGCGGCTGCTGCGCCGTCCGCTGCGCTTTCCCGACCTGGGGGCGCACGCCGCGGCCAGAGGGTTCGAGGGCGGCGACCCCGACGCCGTGGTCAAGGCGCTCGACAGGGCCACCGCGAGGCTCACCGCCGACCCGCCCGCGCATCTGGGCGAGGCGGCGACGAAGCAGGCCGTCCAGCAGGAGGCGGGCGACCCCCGGCAGCGGCTCGACGACGTGCTGACGGTGGCCGAGCGGCTCGAACAGGCGCGCAACGGCGTCAAGGCGCTGATCGGCAAGCGGGCCAGGCAGAAGCCTTCGGACGCGGAGACCTACAGCCTGCTCACCGGTGACGTCGAGACGCTCACCGAGGTCCTCGGCAGGATCGAGAGCAGGGCGGAGGCCGCGCTGGCCGTTCTGCGAGGGCTCAAGCAGGCGCTGCCCGCCGCCGAGTTCGGCCAGCGCCTGCAGAACGGGGAGAACCAGCTGACGGACGTGATCGGCCCGCTGGGCGGGGTGCGCGGCACGCTGACCAAGAAGGTCGGCAAGAAGTGCGCGGCGGTGGCCGAGCAGTTCCCCGGAGCGGCGCCGATCCCCTCGGCCGAGGCCCTGGACCTGCTGGCCGTCCTTCTCTCCTGGCAGCAGCCTACGAACGTGCTCCTGCCCGAGGCCGTGGCCGCCCCCGAGCCCACCGAGACCCGCGAGACCCCTCAGCCGCCCGAGAGCCCCGTGATCTTCGCGGATGACCCGGTGCATGCGGCACTGGCCAGGGCGGACGACGCGTTGCGGGCCACCTTCGATCGGGCCGCCGCCACCCTCGACGCCTACACGGGCCCTGCCCTGCGCGCCGGACCGGTGGCGATGCTGCGCGACTACGTGGAGGGAACCAGAGCCGAGGCCCTCTACCGCACAGGACGCGGCGGGCAGGCCAGGGCCGTCTGGAACCAGATGCTGGCCAGGGACCCTCTCGACCTGGCCCTGCTGCGCAACCTCGCCGTCGCCCACACCTGCGCGGGAGACGTCGCGCACGCGACCGCGGCCTGGCGGGCCTACCTGGTGGCGCACTACCTGCTCGACCTGGCCGAGGGCGCCCCGTACGGGCACGCCGTACGGCGGGCGGAGCTGCACGAGCTGCTGACCCGCGGCTTCGGGACCGCCTGCCTGCGCAGGAAGCCCCCAGGCCCGGAGGAGGACCTCGACTCCGTGCCGCTCGTCCTGGCCAGCAGGGCCAAGGCCGTCGCCGTGGCCACCCACCTGCGACTGGAGGCGCTCAACCGGATCATCTGCCACCCCGACCCCGCGATCGTCCTCGGCCTGGACAGGTCGGCGGGGGCCGAGCAGGTGCGCGCCGCCCGCGAGCGCAGGCTGGCCTTCGTCGAGCGCGCCTGCGCCGAGCTGCCGGGTTCGGCGGGGCCGGCCTTCGCCTCGCTGTGCGCGAAAGCCGTCGAGGCGGCCGCCGACAGGGGACCGGCCCGCTCCCTCGCCGGCAACGAGGAGCTCGCCGCCCACCTGGAGTGGGTGAAGGGGCTGCTGCTGCTCAAGGTCCGCATCAGGGAGGGCGTCTACCGCGACGACGCGGACTGGCCCTGCACCGAGTACTCAGGCGACGTGATCGGCAACCTGCGCCTGCTCGACGAGGTCGGCCCCGACCCCGACGACGACTTCGTCCTGCGCGCCGCCCAGCAGGTCGCCCCCGGCATGGAGCCCCGCCTGTTCCTGCGGGCCTACGGCGCGATCGCCGACCAGGCCCGCGACCTGGCCGCGGCCAAGGTGCTCGAGCACCTGCGCACGGCCGGCGACGAGGTGCTGACCAGGCAGTTCCCGCTCATCGCCAGGTCGTGGGTGCGCAACGAGCTGCCCGCCGACTACCTGCTGCTGCTCGACTCGCCCGACGAGGTCTACAAGGAGGTGGTCTCGTCGGCGCTGCGGGTGCTGGCCAAGGCGGCGGAGGAGCTGGACGAGGCCGACAGGCTGGTGGTCGAGGCGGCCGTCGCCGCGATGGCCAGATGGGTCACCAGGCTCCCGGGCGCCACGGGCCCTGCCCGCATGCTGGCCAGGCTCCACACGGCTCTCGGGCGCTACCCCGAGGCGGGCGCGGTGCTGAGAAGGGCTCGCCAGGAGGCCTTCAGCGAGGCGGGCCGCCTCGAGGTCGACTTCGCCTTCGTCAGGCTCGCTCTCGACAGCGAGCGCTTCGCCGAGGCCGTCGAGCGGCTGAGGGCCCTGGCGGGCGGCGGGGTCGACGATCCCCGCGTCAGGGTGTGGCTGCTCGAAGGCTATGCCCGATGGATCCCGTCCGAGCCGGGCAGGGCCGGCGTGGCCGACATCACCCGCGACCTGTCGCCGTGGACGGACGAGGAGACCGTCGAGGAACGCCGCAGGCTCGTCGTCTACGCCGTCGTGCAGCCGCACAACGCGCGAGGGGGCGCGCTGACGGCGTTGGTCGAGGAGCTGCGCTCGATCAGAGCGGCCGACCCCGGCAACCTCCACGCGCTGGAGCAGGAGGCCCAGGCGCTGTTCGCCAGGGCGCAGGAGATCAGGCTGCAGATGTCGCAGGCGTCAGGCCAGCGGCGCAGGGCGCTCGGCGCCGAGCTCAAGGAGGCGGTGCGCCAGTGCCGGGAGGCGGGCACGGACTTCGTCGGCCGTTCGGCCGACGAAGCGGCCCGCGCCAGGATCGGAGAGATCCTGGCCAGGCTGAGGTGAGCGAGAGCCCGCTCAGAACAGCGTCGGGTTCTCCGGCTCGATGCCGCGCAGGGCGCCGTAGTCGAGCGTGACGCAGTCGATGCCGCGGTCGGCCGCCAGCACCCGGGCCTGCGGCTTGATCTCCTGAGCGGCGAAGACACCGCGCACGGGGGCCAGCAGCGGGTCGCGGTTGAGCAGCTCGAGGTAGCGGGTGAGCTGCTCGACGCCGTCGATCTCGCCGCGCCGCTTGATCTCCACGGCGACCGTCGCGCCCGAGGAGTCGCGGCACAGGATGTCGACGGGGCCGATGGCCGTCATGAACTCCCTGCGGATCAGCGTGTAGCCCTCGCCCAGCGTGCTGATGTGCTCGGCCAGCAGCTCCTGCAGGTGCGCCTCGACGCCGTCCTTGATCAGGCCGGGGTCGACGCCCAGCTCGTGGGAGGAGTCGTGGAGGATCTCCTCCATCGTCAGCACGAGCTTCTCGCCGGTCTTGCCGTGGGTGACGGTCCAGGTCGGGCCGTCCTCCTTGAGCTTGCACGGCGGGTTCATCCAGTTGAGCGGCTTGAACGCGCGGTCGTCAGCGTGGATGCTCACGCTGCCGTCCGCCTTGATGAGGACGAGCCTCGGCGCCATCGGCAGGTGTGCCGTGAGCCTTCCCATGTAATCCACGCTGCATCGCGCGATGACCAGCCGCATGACGGCCAACCCTACCGGCTCTGGAAAACTGGGCGCATGGTGTTCGAAACGGTGGGAGTGGTCGGTCTCGGCACGATGGGGGCCGGCATCGCGGAGGTCTTCGCCAGAGCGGGGATCAGGGTGGTCGGCGTCGAGGCCGATCAGGAGGCCCTGGACAGAGGGCTCGGGCACCTGGAGGCGTCCACGGGAAGGGCGCTGGAGAAGGGCAGGCTCTCCGCCGGCGAGCGGGAGGAGATCCTTTCCAGGGTGACGCTCACCACGTCGCGCGACGACCTGCGCGACGCCGACCTGGTGGTCGAGGCGATCCCCGAGGTCATGGAGTACAAGGTCGCGCTCTTCACCGACCTCGACAGGATCTGCAAGCCGTCCGCGGTCCTGGCGACGAACACCTCCTCGCTGCAGGTCACCGCGCTGGCCGCCGCCACGGGGCGCCCCGGCAGGGTGGTCGGCATGCACTTCTTCAACCCCGCTCCCGTCATGGGCCTGGTCGAGGTCGTCGGCACCGTGGTCACGGAGCCCGGCGTCGTCACCTCCGTCTCCGACCTTGCCGTACGGCTCGGCAAGACGCCGGTCGCGGTGGGCGACAGGGCGGGGTTCGTCGTCAACAGGCTGCTGCTGCCGTACCTGAACCACGCGGTCACCCTGCTCGACCACGGCGTGGCCGCCCGCGACGACATCGACAACGCCATGCGGCTCGGGGTCGGCCTGCCGATGGGGCCCTTCAGCCTGCTCGACCTGATCGGGCTCGACACCTCCTACGAGATCATGGGCGTGCTGTTCGAGGAGTCGCGCTCGGAACGGCACGCCCCCTCGCCGCTGCTGCGCTCCTACGTGGCCGCGGGGTGGCTCGGCCGCAAGTCGGGCAGAGGCTTCTACGGAGAGCCCGCCTCGGAGTCCACGCCCGAGAAGGCGGCGGCCAGCACCGTCCGCGTCGAGGGGTCGCAGGAGCTGGCGGCGACGCTGGCCGCGGCGGGGTTCAAGGACTCCGCGGAGCCCGACGTGGTCCTGCGGGTGGGCGAGGCCGCGCTCGAGGAGCGGGCGGTCCAGGTGCGCGTCACGGGGAAGGTCGCCGAGCTGTCGGGCTCCGTGCTGACCTCCCGCCAAGCCGTGCTCTGCGCCCGCGACCTGCTGAGGGTGGCCGGGTACACGCCGGTGCCGTGCAGGAGGTTCGTGATCGACGCGCTCCTCTACGCCCACCTGAACGACGCCGTCCACATGTACTCCTCCGGATACGCCTCCATCGCCGACATCGACGCGGCGATGCGGCTCGGCTGCGGGTATCCACAGGGGCCCTTCGAGTTGATGGAGTCCATCGGGCTGGCGAAGGTGCGCGACGGGCTGCGCGCCCTCTACGCCGAGCACCTGGCTCCCTCCTTCGCCCCCGCGCCGCTGCTCGACCAGCTCGTCACAGCCGGGCTGGACGCCTTCCCCCGCGCATGAGCCCTCGCCGAGCCCGCCGCAAGGAGTCCACCCGCCCGATCGGTTTCCCCAGTTCGACCGACAGGGTGGAGCACTGGCCCGACGGCGACTGGAAGGTCCGCATGCTCAGCGGATCCTCCTCGGCGAAGAACTACCGCTGCCCCGGCTGCGACCAGGAGATCCGCCCCGGAGCCCCGCACATCGTGAGCTGGCCCGACTGGAGCGGCGGCGACGAGGAGCGCCGCCACTGGCACACCACCTGTTGGCGCAAGCGCCTGGACCGCGGTCCAGGTCGCACCAGGTACTGAGGAGACACGTCTTGGAGATCCGCGCGGCCACCGTCCTGCCCGCCAGGCGCGAGCCGATCGAGCTGCACACCGCCGACGGGCTGACCCTGGTGGGCGAGCTGGCGCTGCCGGCCGACCGTCCTGCCGTGGCGACGTTGGTCACCCTGCACCCGCTGCCGACGCACGGCGGGTTCATGGACAGCCACGTCTACAAGAAGGCGGCCAACCGCCTGCCCGCCCTGGCCGACCTGGCCGTGCTGCGCTTCAACACCAGGGGCACCTCCTCCGAGAGGGGCACCTCCGGGGGCGCCTTCGACGGCGGCGAGGGCGAGCGGTACGACGTCGCCGCGGCCCTGGAGTACGCCGAGTTCCACGACCTGCCGAAGGTCTGGGTGGTCGGCTGGTCCTTCGGCACCGAGCTCACGCTCAAGTGGGCGCACGACCCGCTGGTGGAGGGGGCCATCCTGCTGTCACCGCCGCTGCACAGGGCCACCGACGCCGACCTGGACGCCTGGGCGGCCTTCGGGCGGCCGCTGGTGGCGCTGGTGCCCGAGTTCGACGACTACCTGCGGCCGGAGGAGGCCAGGGCCAGGTTCGCCAGGGTGCCCCAGGCGGAGGTGATCGGCGTGGAAGGCGCCAAGCACCTGTGGGTCGGCGAGCCGTACGTCAGGATCGCGCTGAACGAGATCGTCAAGCGGGTCAACCCCGACGCCTTCCCCCTGCCCACGGACGTTCCATAGAATCTTGTTCGGTCACGGGCAAGGAGGCGGCATGGGCGCGTTCGATCTTTCCGGCAGGAAGGCCTTCGTCAGCGGGGCGTCGAGGGGCATCGGGAGGGCCATCGCGCTCGCCTACGCCGACGCGGGCGCCGACCTCGCCCTGGTCTCCCGCTCGCCCGAGTCGCTGGCCGAGGTGGCCAAGGAGGTCGAGGCGCGCGGACGGCAGGCCGCGGTCATCCCCGCCGACCTCACCGACAGGGACGCCGCCGCGGCGGCCGTCCACGGTGCGATCAAGGCGCTCGGCCACCTCGACATCGTGGTGAACAACGCGGGCGGCTCCAACTTCCTCGTCGAGTTCAAGGATCTGCGGCTGTCGGGCTGGGACAAGCTCATGCGGCTCAACCTCGACTCGGCGATGACCGTCTGCCACGCCGCGGCCACGCACCTGCTGGAGCGCGGCTCGGGCTCGGTCATCAACGTCGCCTCGGTGGCCGCGCTCGGCGCGCCCTTCCTGGCCCCCTATGCCGCGGCCAAGGCGGGCCTGGTCGCCCTGACCAAGACGCTGGCCGTGGAGTGGGCGACCTCGGGGGTGCGGGTCAACGCGCTGTGCCCCGGATGGACCGCCACGGACCTGAACCGCAACCTGTGGGAGGACGAGGCGGTCAGCGCCTCCACGATCGGCGGCGTGCCGATGCGGCGCTGGGGGACGGCCGAGGAGATGGCCCACCCCGCGGTCTTCCTCGCCAGCCAGGCCTCGGCCTACATGACGGGCCAGGTGCTGTTCATCGACGGCGGCGCCACGGCCATCTGAGGGATAGCGGTCGCGCCCTAGGCCGGATATCGGTATGGGCCGCACGGTGATTGTCGGCGAGAACCGGGTTACCGTGTGGTCCGTGCAGCTCTACACGAGATCAGCCGGGACCGGCGTCCCTGTCGTCCTGCTCCACGCCTTTCCGCTCTCGTCAGCCATGTGGCTGGCCCAGCGGGAGGGCCTGTCGGCCTCCTGCCAGGTCATCACCCCCGACCTGCGCGGCTTCGGCGGCTCCAGGCTGGGCGACGACGAGCCCTCCATCGACCTCATGGCCGACGACGTGGCCGCCCTGCTCGACCACGAGGGCATCGAGCGGGCCGTGGTCGGCGGGCAGTCCATGGGCGGCTACGTGACCATGGCCTTCTGCCGCCGCCATCCCGACCGCGTGGCAGGGGTGATCCTGGCCGACACCAAGGCGAGCCAGGACACCGAGCAGGCAAGGGAGAACAGGGAGCGGATCGCGCGGCAGGTCCTGGCCGACGGCACGGGGGTGCTGGTCGAGGAGGTCCTGCCAGGACTGCTCGGGCAGACGACCAAGGAACGCAGGGCGATGGTGTTCGGCAGGGTCAGAGGGCTGGTCCAGTCGGCTCCGCCCGGCGCGGTGGCGTGGGCGCAGCGGGCCATGGCGGGAAGGCCCGACTCCTTCGACACCCTCGCCGCGCTCAAGGCGCCCGTCCTGGTGATCGTGGGCGAGGAGGACCAGCTCACCACGCGCGACGACGCCGAGGCGATGCTGCGGGCCGTACCCGACGGGCGGCTGACGGTCGTGGAGCGGGCAGGTCACCTGAGCGCGGTCGAGCAGCCCGAGGCGTTCAACGCGGCCGTGGCCTCGTTCATCAGCTCCGAGCTTGGCGAGGCAGCACGACCTCACGGATGATCAGCGCGATCGCGGCGGCGACCGGGATGGCCAGCAGGGCGCCCACGATGCCGAGCAGGGCGCCGCCGAACAGCGCCGCGATCACGGTCACGGCGGGCGCCACGTCCACCGAGCGCTTCATCACGCGCGGGTAGATGAGGTAGTTCTCCACCTGCTGGTAGATGACGAAGAAGATGGCGCAGGCGATGCCGAGCGGCACCGACTGCAGGAACGCCACGCCGCTCACCAGCACGGCCCCGATCGTCGCCCCGACCAGCGGGATCAGATCGGTGAGCGCGATCACCAGCGCCAGGGCCAGCGCGTAGCGGGCGCCCGCGATGGTCAGGAAGGCCCAGCTCAGCGCGCCCGCGATGACGGAGATGAGCACGTTGCCCGCGACGTAGCCGCCGATCCCGCTGAGGATCTCGTCGGTGATGGCCTCGGTCCTGGAACGGCGGGAGGCGGGAACGAGCTTGAGGAAGTACTCCTTGATCGTGTGCAGTGAGCCGAGGAAGTACAGCATCAGCACCAGCAGGGTCAGCCCGGTGAACACCCCGTCCAGCACCACGAGCCCCGCGCCGACGACCCCGCTGGCCAGCGAAGGGGCCAGCGTGTCGGTCACGAACGCCGCCAGCTTGGGCAGCAGCTGGTAGTCGGAGTCGAGCTGCCTGAGAGTCGGGTTGGCCGTGAGCTGGTCGAAGTAGCCGGGGACCGCGGCGATGAAGTCGGCCGACTCCTGACTCACCGGCGGCACGATGGCCAGCCCGAACAGGCCGAACATCACGATCACGCCGGCGAACACGATCGAGATCGACGTCCGGCGCTTCATGCCGCGCCGCTGCAGCGTCTCGACGGCGGGGTTGAGCCCCGCGGCCAGGAACATCGCCACCACGATCAGGATGATCACGCTGAGCGAGCTCGTGATCAGCTGGCCGATGGCGATCGCGGTCAACACCCCGAGGCCGCCCACGAGGCCGAACAGGAACGGCCCTCTGGCCAGCGGCTTGCCCGGCATGCCGTACGGCAGGGCGGCCCTCTCGCCAGGCGGCTGGTCGGGCCCCCGCGCCGGCCCTGAGCCCTCGCCGCCGGAGAGCGCGTCGCTGCCGGCCGCCGCCTCCGCCTTCGCAGGCGCCGCGGGCTCGGACTCGTCGGCCTCGCTGGAGGGAGTCTGCGCGTCGGGGCTGGCGGTCACGATGGCTCCATCGGTTGGGGGGCAATCCGGGCAAGCCGTACAAAGACAACAAGAGAGCCTAGCGACCTCCAGGTCGCCAGGCTCTCCCAGCCGTCGATCAACCCCGGATCAAGGGGGGGCTACTCCTGCCACCACTCCGAGTCGTCGTCGCCCCTGGCCTCGGCCTTGGCGGACGCGGGCGTGGGGGCGGGGGCCGGCGCGGGGACCGGCTTGTCGTTGCCGTTGGAGGCCGAAGGAGCCAGGGCCGGCTTCGGCGGGGCGGCGGTGACGGCGGGCTCCGGCTCCATGCCAGGAAGGGGCGCGCCGCCGAGCAGCTGGCGCAGCTGCGCGAGGTGGCTGGTGATGCTGTCGCGCTGCCTGGTCAGCTCGTCGACCTGGCGCTGCATGTTGGAGCGGGTGCGCTCGGCCTCGGACTTGGCCTCGCTCACGATGTGCTCGGCGCTGGCCTTG
This sequence comes from Nonomuraea roseola, assembly GCF_039535395.1. Classification (NCBI taxonomy): domain Bacteria; kingdom Bacillati; phylum Actinomycetota; class Actinomycetes; order Streptosporangiales; family Streptosporangiaceae; genus Nonomuraea; species Nonomuraea roseola. Next base: position 1,000,807 of record NZ_BAAAXC010000015.1, on the reverse strand, counting down.
GCCTCGGCCGCGATCTGGTCGGCGTTCTTGCGGGCGTTGGCGACCAGCTGCTTGGCGTGGGTGTCGGCCTCGCGGCGGGTCTGGTCGGCCTGCTGGGTGGCCTTGGTGGCGCGGGACTCGGCGGTCGCGGCGCGCTGCTCGGCCTCGGCGACCAGCTTCTGCGTGGCGGCCTGCGCGGTGGAGTGGCGCTCGGCCTCCTGACGCTCGGCCTCTTCGCGACGGGCGGCCAGCTGGATCTCGAACTCTGCTTCGTCCTGGGCCCGCTTGGCCTCGGACTCCTCGAGCACCCGCTGGGCCTGGGCGCGCATCTCGTCGGCCTGGCGCTTGGCGGTGGTGAGGACCTCGTCACGCTCGCGCTTGGTCGAGGCGCGCAGCTGGGCGACCTCGCGCTCGGTGGTGGTGCGCAGCTTGGCGATCTCGCGCTCGGCGTCGGCGCGCTTCTCCGCCACCTCGTGGTCGGCGGTGGCGCGCAGCTTGGCGGCCTCGCGCTCGGTGGTGTTGGTGAGCTCCTCGGCCTCGCGGCGGGCGGTCGAGCGGATCTCCTCGGCCTCGCGCTCGGCGGTGGTGCGCATGTCGTCGGCCTCGCGGGTGGCCTGGGCACGCTTCTCGGCCGCTTCGCTCTCGGCGGCGGCGCGCATGTCGGCGGCTTCGACCTTGGCGTGGGCCTTGATCTCGTTGGCCTCGGACCTGGCGGCCTGGACGAGCTCGGTGGCCTGCTCCTCGGCGAGGCGCAGCAGCTGCTCGATGCGGGCGCCGAGGCCTGAGTAGGTCGGGCGCTCCTGCTCCTGGAGCTGGCGCTGGGAGTCGGTAAGGTCGCGCTGAAGACCGGTGACCTGCTCGCGAGCCTGGCGCAGCTCGTTGTCGAGCTGCTTCAGGTGGTCGTGGACCTGGTGCCGGTCGTAACCACGGAGCACCACGTCGAACTCGCGGGCTGGGGCGTCCTCGAAGAAGTTGTTGAGTTGGGCGTCGATGTCGGACTGCATGGAGGCTCGATCCTGGGTTGTCGAGACGGCTACACGGGCCGGACGGGGGGTTCGGGACATCCGAGCCAGGAGCCTGCTCCTGGCAGCAGGCTCCTTGTCCGGTGGAAGGCCAGCGTACTCCGCTGTTGCCGCCTTGGAGGCCCCGTCCAACTATCTGCGCGACTAGTTACATATGAACGTTTTTTACGTTCAGCGGCCCTCTGCGGCCTGGACCAGCTCTGTGAGCATTCCGCCCACATCCTTCGGATGCAGAAACGCTATGGACGAGCCCATGGAGCCGTGCCGGGGCCGCTCGTCGAGCAATCTGACACCCTTCGCGCCGATCTTCTCCATGGCCTGCGAGACGTCGGGGACGCCGAAGGCCACGTGGTGCACCCCCTCGCCCCGCCTGGCCAGGAACTTGCCGACGGGGGAGTCGGCCGAGAGCGGTTCGAGGAGCTGGATGTAGGAGCCGCCGCCCTCGCCGTCGGCGATGTGCAGCATCGCCTCCTTGACGCCCTGCTCCTCGTTGACCTCGCGGGCCACGACGGTCAGCTCGAAGGTCCGCTCGAACAACGCGATCTTCTCCTCCAGGTCGTGGCAGGCGATCCCGATGTGGTCGATCCGCATAAACACGTGTGTTCCGCCTCCATGGTGGTCGGCCCTGTGGTCCTGGGTATCGTGTCAAACGACCCCTCGTGTGCACAGGAGGCCCTGCCATGTCTGGTTCCGTCATCGTCGCCGGAGCTCGTACACCCATCGGACGCCTGCTCGGCGCCTTCTCCGGCCTCCAGGCCGTCGATCTCGGCGGTCTTGCCATCAAGGCCGCCCTCGACCGCGCCGGAGTCGCGCCCTCCGCCGTGGAATACGTGATCATGGGGCAGGTGCTCCAGGCCGGCGCGGGACAGATCCCCTCCCGCCAGGCCGCCGTCAAGGCGGGCATCCCGATGACCGTGCCCTCGGTGACCATCAACAAGGTCTGCCTGTCGGGCCTCGACGCCATCGCGATGGCCGACCAGCTGATCCGCGCCGGCGAGTTCGACATCGTGGTGGCGGGCGGCATGGAGTCCATGACCAACGCCCCTCACCTGCTGCCAGGCCTGCGCAAGGGCGTGAAGTACGGCGGCTCGCAGGTCGTCGACTCGATGGCGCACGACGGGCTGTTCTGCGCCTTCGACCAGTGCGCGATGGGCGAGTCGACCGAGCGCCACAACGCCCGCCTGGGCATCGGAAGGGCCGAGCAGGACGAGTTCTCCGCCCGCTCCCACCAGCTCGCCGCCGCCGCGATCAAGAACGGCGTGTTCGAGGAGGAGATCGTGCCCGTGGAGGTCGCCAAGCGCGGCCTGGTCACCGACGACGAGGGTGTCAGGCCCGACACCACCGCAGAGGCGCTGAGTAAACTGCGGCCCGCCTTCGCCGCCGACGGCACGATCACCGCGGGGTCGGCCTCGCAGATCTCCGACGGCGCGTGCGCGGTCGTCGTCATGTCCAAGGCCAAGGCGGAGGAGCTCGGGCTGACCTGGCTGGCCGAGATCGGGCGGCACGGCAACGTGGCGGGCCCCGACGCCTCGCTGCAGTCGCAGCCGGCTAACGCCATCAAGCACGCGCTCGGTAAGCAGGGGCTGTCGGTGGACGACCTCGACCTGGTGGAGATCAACGAGGCGTTCGCCAGCGTGGTGATCCAGTCGGCCAAGGAGCTCGGCCTGCCGTACGACAAGGTGAACGTCAACGGCGGCGGCATCGCGCTCGGTCACCCCATCGGGGTGTCGGGGGCGCGCATCGTGCTGACCCTCGCTTACGAGCTCAGGCGGCGCGGCGGCGGTCTGGGCGCGGCGGGCCTGTGCGGTGGCGGCGGCCAGGGCGACGCCCTGATCATCCGCGTCCCCTAGCCCTCCCTAGGGAAAGCAGAAAGCCCGGCCGCGAAGGTGTTGGCGGCCGGGCTTGCTGTGCGAGGTCATGCCGTGCGAAGGCGGGCGAAGAAGGCCCTGGTGCGGCCGGCGCGCTCGGAGACCCGCGCCCTGCGGGCCTCGGCGACCTGGCGCTGGTGCGCCGCGGCCGCGTGGAGCTCGTCGACCCTGCTCTGCATCATCTGATAGTTGAGCTCGGGGCTCATGGGGTTCTCCCGTGGTGTTCGTCGTCTTCCTGACACTCTCTAGATTCGGGCTAAGGCCCACCCCCGCACATCGGGTGGATGCCCTATCTCCGGACGTGGTCGCAGGTCCCCTGCGCCTAAGTCGGCAGGGGACATGCCTAGAGCGTCAGGTCGCGATGCCTACGGGCCCGCGGCCGCGACGATCGTCACCTTGGTGAAGCCCAGCGACTTCATGAGGCCCTCCAACATCGCCTTGGTGTTGGCGTCGGCACGGGCCCGCAGGTCGCTGGCGACGGCCGCTTCGGCGATCTTCTTCTCCGCCAGGACGTAGAGCTCCTGCTGGTTCTGCGGGGAGGAGGACAGGAAGTCGGTCACCCTGTCGAACAGGCCTCGCTGCTGGGCGAAGACGTAGGAGCGCTTGTTGTCCAGGTTCGGCTTCTCCAGCTGGGCGGCCGGCAGCCGTACGGTGACCTGGGTGCGGTCGGCCGAGACGGTGATCGCGTCCTTCGCCAGCGCGCCGAAGTCCACGTACGCGTCGACGTTGCCCGCGCCGACGAACAGGGTGCGGGTGCCCTTGATCCCGTCGGGCAGGAAGGGCGCGTCCTTCTCCAGGTCGACCACGACCTGGAAGCTGCCCGTCGCCGCCTCGAACCTGGCCAGGTCATGGATGGACTGCAGCAGCACGGGCTGGCTGCGGTCCACGCTGCGTTCCTCGAAGGGGTTGAGCCACGACCACGCCAGTCGCCCGCCCACCACTGCCAGGACGGCGAGAACTAACGCCGTCGCCACATATCGCCATCGGCGGCGCCTGGCCGCCGTCTGAACGGTCATGTAGAACTCACTGCCCCTGTCTACATGATCAACGCCAGCTCTGCGGTGACATCTCCGGTCCCCAGCTCTCACCGCTGGATGTGGGGTAGACCGGATAGGTGTTCGTGGCGGTCGGGGCGGGCGAGGCCACGGCGGGTCCGCCGCCGAAGTGCCTGGCCGACAACTGGCAGGCTTTGAAGTCGGTGTAGAACATGCGCAGCCAGTCGCGGCGCTGGTGCTCGGTCAGCCCGGAGAACCAGGCCGCGGCGTACTGGTGCTCGGGCAGTGGCCCTCCCGGCAGCGGCTCCCCGCGCAGCCAGGCCATCACGATCTCCCTGTAGCCGCCGGCAGGATCGTCCCCGCAGGGGGCGGCCAGGCTCTCGACGTAGTCGTAGGCGGCCTCGTCGGCGAAGCCCGCCGACAGGTCGGGCAGGTGGATCGGCACGATGCCGGTCGAGGCGCGCAGGCTCTCGCCGAGCGGCCGCTGCTCCACCCTGGTGAACGCCGCGGGCGTGCCCGACAGCTTGGAAGCGATCTTGGTGAACGCGTCGCCGAGCTCGGTGAGCCCGCCGCGCATCCCCGGATGCAGGCAGACCGTGATCGGCCACTCCTGGCAGCTGTAGGCCAGCGGCTGCGCGCTGGCGGGCTTGGGCTCGGTCAGCAGCCTGGCCACCCCCGTGCCCGCCGCCAGCACCGCGAGCAGCGCGAAGGCCAGCACCAGCGCCTGGCGCGTCACCACCGCCGCCCAGCCGAGCAGCAGGGTGAGCGCGATGCCGAGCAGCCACAGCGTCTGGTCGAGGAAGGCCGCCCCCGCCAGCCCCTGGAACAGGTCGTAGGGCTCACCCGTGCCGGGCGCGAGCCTGTCGGCCCACGTCTTGCCCTCGGCCAGCCACGTGAACAGCCCGTAGCACCCGAGACCCGCCACCAGCGGTGTCATCGCGTTCGGCACGAGCCAGCCCGTCACCCATCCGATGACGGCGTAGAGGGCAAGGCCCGCCATGCCCATGCCGAGTCCTGCCAGGTTGAGCCGCCCCGCCTGCTCGGTCAGCACGGTCTTGACCGCCAGCACCAGCACCGTCGCGGTGAACGACCCCACGACCACGACCACGATGGCCAGTGGCGCCTTGAGCGCGGTCCAGGTCGTGACCGACCTCCCGCGCAGGGCGCGGCGCTTGCGCGCGGCCACCCAGGCCGCGAACGCGGCCGCGACGGGACCGGTCAGCTTGAGCGACCCGATCACCGCCACCACGATGTTCTCCCAGGCGTCGACGCCCGGTATCAGGACGCTCCATGCGGCCACCAGCCCCACGGCCAGCAGAACGGCGGTCGTGACAGCCGCGCTCTGCTTCAGCTCCTCGCGTGTGACGCCGGCGTGCTCACGCACGGCGAAACCTCCCGCTGAAATACATCAAGCACCCCCCGTGCCCGGTCAGCGATCGCGGAACACCGGCTCATGGCCGTCCCCTGGCTCCGCGTCACCTTTTCGTGCGAGAACCATAACTGAGCGTGATGATTAGCGCCCAGGTTCTTGGTCAAGCGGTGAATATGGTTGCGCTCGGTAACTATACGAACCAGGACGAGCGGCACGCTAACGTAGCGCTGTGTCGCTCAACCTGCCGTTCGATCCCATCGAGCGCGCTGCTGAGACCTGGCGTGTTCACTTCGGGCCGTCCTCCGCCATGGCCGCGGTCACTTCGATCATGAGAGCGCACCAGATCCTGCTGTCGCAACTGGACTCGCTCCTCAAGCCGTATGACTTGACCTTCGCCAGATACGAAGCGCTCGTGTTGTTGACCTTCAGCAGAACAGGCGCCCTCCCGCTGTCGAAGATCGGCGAGCGCCTCATGGTGCATCCCACGAGCATCACCAACACCGTCGACCGCCTGGAGAAGGCCGGTCTGGTGGTCCGTCTGCGCAACCCGCGCGACGGCAGGGGCGTGCTCGCCGAGATCACCGACAGGGGCAGGGAGATCGTGGACGCCGCTACCACTGACCTGATGAACGCTGACTTCGGCATGACCATGTACGGCGAGAGCGAACTCAGCGAGATGTTCGGCCTGCTGCGCACGTTGCGAGTGGCGGCGGGTGACTTCAGCGCCTGACGGTCGCGCCCGCCCCGGCTCCTTCGTCGCTCTCCGGCCGGGTTCTGCGCTCGGGGTCTGACGGTCGCGCCCGGCTCGACCTTCGTCGGCTCCTTCGTCGGCTCCTTCGTCGGCTCCTTCGTCGCTCTCTCCGGCCGGGCTCCTGCGCTCGGTGCGGCGGCGATGCGGCAAGATGAGGAGCATGGCCGACATCTCTAGGCCCGGATCGCTCTACGGAGCAGTGGATCTGGGCGCGCGCAAGCAGGCAATCGAGGCGCAGGCCCGGCGAGAGGCCGCGGGGCCCCAGGCTGCGGCGTCGGTGGTCGACGTGACGGACGAGACGTTCACGACCGACGTCATCGACCGGTCGATGACGGTCCCCGTCATCCTCGACCTCTGGTCGCCGCGTGCCCAGGGCAGCGCACAGCTCAGCCCGATCCTCGAGAAGGTCATCACCGACCTGGGCGGCAGGGCGGTGCTCGCCAAGGTCAACGTCGACGCCAGCCCGCAGGTCGCCCAGGCGCTGCGTGTGCAGGCCGTGCCGACCGTGCTGGCCATCTTCCAGGGGCAGGCGGTGACCGGCTTCCAGCAGGTGCTGCCCGAGCAGGAGGTGCGCCGCTGGCTCGACGAGCTCATGGGCGCCGTCGAGCAGTTCTACGAGGCCAACCCCGACGCCAGGCCGCAGGGCGAGCAGGGCGAGGCCGCGGGCGCGCCCGAGCAGGACGGCCCGCCCGCCGACCCCGACCTGGTGGCCGCCGAGCAGGCCATCGACCAGGGCGACCTCGACGCGGCCGCCGCCGCCTACGAGCGGCTGCTGGCCCGCGCCCCCGGCAACGAGGACGCCAAGATGGGCCTCGCGGGCGTCGGCCTGATCAAGAGGACCGCCTCGGTCGACCCCGCCGACGTCGACCGCCGCCTGGGCGACCCCGCCGACATCGAGGCCCAGTTGCTGGCCGCCGACCTGGAGATGCTCTCGGGAAACGTCGAGCAGGCCTTCGACAGGCTGGTCTCCGTCGTCAAGCGCACCTCGGGCGACGAGCGCGACACCGTCAGGAAGCACCTGCTCGGCCTGTTCGACGCGCTGCCCGGTGACGATCCCGCTCTGGTGAAAGCGAGAAGAGCGCTTTCGAGCGCACTGTTCTAATCTGAGAGGTATGCGGGTCGTCACGATCTCGGCGACGTACGGCACGGCCGGCAGCGTCATCGGCCCGGCGGTGGCCGAACGCCTCGGCGTGCCCTTCGTCGACAGGGCGATCCCGAGCGCGGTGGCCGAGGAGCTTGGCTGCTCGATCGAGGAGGCGCTCGTCCACGACGACAGGGCCGAGCACGGGCTCGGCCGCCTGCTGTCGGGGGCGATGCGGCTGCCGACGGTCACCTTCGGCGGCGTCGACATGTACCTGCCCGGCGCGATGCCGCTCCCGCCGGAGGAGTTCGTCACCAGGACCGAACGCATGATCAAGGAGACCGCGCGGGCGAGCGGCGGGGTGTTCCTCGGCCGCGCGGGGGCGCTCGTGCTGGCCGAGTACCCGGGGGCCCTGCACGTGCGCCTCGACGCGCCGGCGCGCAGGCGGATCCTGCAGACCGCCGCCCTGTCGGAGGTCTCCGAGCGGGCGGCCCGCAAGCTGGTCGAGGACAACGACAGGGCGAGGTCGGCCTATGTCAGGCACTTCTACCGGGCCGACCCCGCCGATCCGCGGCTCTACCAGCTCGTGGTCGACAGCACGACCATCCCCGTGCAGGCCTGCGTCGAGCTGATCGTCATCGCTGCTGAGGCTGTGAACTGAGGCGCGGCTCCAGGCGGTGGTCCTGGCAGCCGCGCGGCGCGACGAGCGGGTTGCACCGCGCGATCGCTCCGCCGGGCAGTTCGGCGACGTAGTCGCTTCCGTTGCGGGCCGACAGGCCGATGACGGGGAAGTCCGTGCTGATCATCTGGGCGCCGCTGTCGAGCGCCGCCTTCAGCCTCGTGGTGTCGCCCGAGCGGGCCTCGGTGAACGGGACGTCGGAGCGGGTGCGGACGTAGTAGCCGCGTCGCACGAAGTCCTGGATCTGGGCGGTGTTGGCGCCGAGCGGGTCGTTCCACCCGATGAAGGCGGCGTCGGGACGGCCCGGCCTGGAGTTGGTGAACAGCACCCTGCCCTCCAGGTTCGGGTGGCCGGCCAGGTAGGGCGTCTGGACGGCGGCCGACTGGTTGTCCATGAAGAACATCACCTTGCCGCGGGAGTCGCTGAGCCGCGGCCAGCCGTGCCGCAGCACGCTCTCCTCCAGGGACAGGCCAGGCCTGCGCACGTCGTCGGCGGTGATGAGCCGGTCATCGGGGAAGACCGTGCGGATCTCCGCGTCCAGGGCGTCGAGCAGGGCGGCGGTCCACGGGCCGCTCTTGGCTCCGCCCATGGCCTCCTTGGCGGGGTCGGTCGTCTTCAGCTCGGTGAGGATCGTGATCGGGACGTGCCCCGGGTTGGCGTCCGACCATTCGCGCACCTGGCGCAGGCACGTGACCAGGGCCGAGCAGGTGGTGGCGTAGTCGTGGTCGCCCCAGTGCAGCACCTTGAACCCGGGCTTGGCCAGGTCAGGGTCGTCGAGGGGAGGCAGGCCCGCGTCGCGCCTGACCAGCGGCTTGGAGTACAGGCCGCCCCGGGGGTCGGGGAAGACGTCGAGCTCGATGCCGCGCACCCGCTGCGAGGCGAACTGGTGGGGGAGCGCCGCGTGCGAGTACTGCAGGTTCCACCAGTTGGCGTCTGTCTTCCGCTGGACGTCCTTCTCCGCGTCGGTCACCTCGCGGTGATAGCTGTTGTGGGTGGCGATCGTCTGGATCTGGTTGATCCTGACGTCTGACCTGCCTGTCGTCCCCACGGCGGGGGCCGCCGAGCTGAGGACGGCGAGCGCGGTCGCGGCGAGCAGGGCGGTCACACGGGACATGTGGCTCCTCGAGGGGTTCGTGGGGGCGCCCCCGACAGTCGCCGGGGGTGATGAACACCCGATCAAGAAAGAGTTCTCCCATTTCGGAAATGTCCGTAAACAATCCGGTCAAGAGCGTTGTCGAGAGGACTCGCCGGAGGTGGCACCATGGATGCATCCTTGGTCAGGCGCAAAGGAGCGATTGACGTGGCCACCGTCCCGAGCGTGTCTTACTCCATCACCGTGCGACTCGAGGTCCCCGCCGGCGGCAAGGCCGTCAGCCAGCTGACCCACGCGGTCGAGTCGGCAGGTGGCGTGGTCACCGCACTCGACGTCACCAACGCGGGGCACGAGAAGCTCCGCATCGACGTCACCTGCGCCGCCAGGGACACCGACCACGCCCAGCAGATCGTCGACCAGCTCGAGGCGGTCGAGGGCGTCGTCATCCACAAGGTCTCCGACCGCACCTTCCTCATGCACCTCGGCGGCAAGATCGAGATGCAGTCGAAGGTGCCGCTGCGCAACCGCGACGAGCTGTCGATGGCCTACACCCCCGGCGTCGCCCGCGTCTCCATGGCCATCGCCCGCAACCCCGAGGACGCCCGCCGCCTCACCATCAAGCGCAACAGCGTCGCCGTCGTCACCGACGGCTCGGCCGTCCTCGGCCTCGGCAACATCGGCCCCGCCGCCGCGCTGCCGGTCATGGAGGGCAAGGCCGCGCTGTTCAAGCGCTTCGCCGGCATCGACGCGTGGCCCATCTGCCTCGACACCCAGGACGTCGACGAGATCGTCTCCATCGTCCGCGCCATCGCGCCGGGCTTCGGCGGCATCAACCTGGAGGACATCTCCGCGCCGCGCTGCTTCGAGGTGGAGGCCAGGCTCAGAGACCTGCTCGACATCCCCGTCTTCCACGACGACCAGCACGGCACCGCGATCTGCGTGCTCGCCGCCCTGACCAACGCCCTGCGCGTGGTCGACAAGCGCATCGAGGACGTCCGTATCGCGATGGCGGGCGCCGGCGCGGCCGGCACCGCCGTCCTGCGCCTGCTGCTGGCCGCCGGCGCCCGCAACGTGGTCGTCTGCGACTACCTCGGCGCCGTCCACCTGGGCCGCGACGACCTCGACGACTCCCTGCGCTGGATCGCCGAGCACACCAACGCCGAGGGTTACTCCGGCGACCTGCGCGGCGCGGTCAAGGGCGCGGACGTCTTCGTCGGCGTCTCCGCTCCCGGCATCCTGACCGGCGACGACATCGCCACCATGGCCTCGAACGCCGTGGTGTTCGCCCTGGCCAACCCCGAGCCCGAGGTCTCGCCCGACGACGCCCGCGAGCACGCCGCCGTCGTGGCCACCGGCCGCTCCGACTACCCCAACCAGATCAACAACGTGCTGGCCTTCCCCGGCGTCTTCCGCGGACTGCTCGACGCCCAGGCCACGGAGGTCACCGAGCAGATGCTCCTGGCGGCCGCGGGCGCGCTGGCCGCCGTGGTCACCCCCGAGGAGCTCGGCCCCAACTACATCGTCCCCAGCGTCTTCCACCCCGACGTGTCCACCGCCGTCGCGGCGGCCGTCAGGGAGTCGGCGGGCGGCAGGGCGCGCGGCTTCACCGAGGCCTGACCGGCGTCCGCCCCTGCGTTTCAGTCCTTGACGCCGGGGTGGTGCCCGCGGGCCGTCCGCGTGGTGGAGAAGGCGCCGTCGGGCGTCTGACGCGGCCAGATGGAGCCGTACCACCACACGATGCCGCCCATGAGAACGAGCGCCGTCCCTGTCGCCAGCTTGCCCATCAGGTCGGCGGGAGGGCCGGTGTTCGGCAGGCCGTGGTCGCGGTCGCCCCAGTTCTGCCACCTGCCGTGCCCCCAGTCGCCTGAGCGGCTCGTGCAGTCGTTGTAGATCCGCTGGCGGTCGACCAGCTTGTCGTCGTGCGCGTTGCCGACGTAGTTGACCTCGATGCTGGCCGAGCTCCCCCTGGGGACGGGGACGTAGACGGTGGTGCTCCTGCGCGCCTTCACCGTGCCCCGCTCGACCAGGTGGTCGTCCCTCTCCACGGTGAAGCCCGCGGCGTAGTCGCTGTTGCTCTGGAGCAGCACGGGCACCATGTTCGTGTCGCAGTTCCGCTCGCGGACGGTCATGGTGAACGGGTCGCTGTCTCTTCGGTCATCCGCGGAGGCGGCCATCGGAAAGAGGAGCATCGCCCCTGTCGGCATCAGCAGCAGGGAGAGGGCGAGGCGTCTCCGGGTGGTCATTGCTCCTCCCGAGCTCTTCCAAAATTGTGATCTTTGCTACCTACAGTGCCCATATGTGCGCGCTCGGTAACATCCGTCACTCGGGGGCGCGGGATCCGCTCAGGACCGGTCATGATGGAGGCATGGCGGAGGCGATCTACGTCGGCGGGTTGTTGGTGGCGACGCCACTGCTCGACGATCCCAACTTCCGGCGGAGTGTGGTGCTGATCCTCGAACACGACGCCGACGGCGGCACTCTCGGTGTCGTGCTGAACCGGCCCAGCGAGATCGCCGTCACGCAGGTGCTGCCGGTGTGGGACACCCTGGTGAGCGGTCCGGCCGTGTTGTTCGAGGGTGGTCCTGTGCAGACCGACAGCGCGCTGGCGCTGGCCGCGGTGCCGAGCGGGGAGGAGCCGCTGGGCTGGCGTCGCCTGCACGCGGGCACGCCCGCGGTCTCCAGGCTCGGCACGGTCGATCTCGACGCGCCGCCGGAGATCCTGGCGGGCGAGATCGCCCAGATGCGGATCTTCGCCGGCTACGCGGGCTGGACGTCGGGCCAGCTGGAGAGCGAGATCGCCGAGGGGGCGTGGTACGTCGTCGACTCGGAGGTCGGCGACACCTTCGACGCCGATCCCGGACGGCTGTGGCGCTCGGTGCTGCGCCGCCAGCGCGGGGAGCTGGCCTTCGTGGCCACGCACCCCGACGACCCGACGATGAACTAGCCCGCCAGGTCCCAGCCGGGGCGGAAGCTGCGCTCGGCGAGCCCGAGCGCGGCGTCCACGCGCTCGAACATCTCGCCCATGCCGGTCACCTTCGGCCTCGGGCACTCGAAGCCGACCCTGACCGTGGCCATGGCGTAGGCGACGACCAGGTGGGGCAGCTGGTGGACGGCGGGGTCGAGGCCCTGCCGTCTGGCGACCTCGACGGCCATGCGCCGTTCGGTCTCGACGCCGCGCGCCACGCTCTTGCCCGCCAGTGCGGGGTTGTTCTCGATGAGACGTTGCATCTTGAGGAATCTTTCGGTCTCATCAGGTGTCGCGTCGTTGAACTCGCTCAGCATCACGCGCAGCGCGTGCAGGAGCGACTGGAAGGGCGGCTCGTCCTCCGGCCTGTGCTGGAGCGCCTCGGTGACGACCTCCTCGCTGTGGTCGTGGAACCACAGGACCACGTGCTCCTTGCTGGTGAAGTAGCGGAAGAACGTGCGGGCTGAGATCTCGACGGACCCCGCGATCTGCTCCACGGTGGTCGTCTCGTATCCTTGTTCGAGGAACAGGTCGAGCGCCGCGTCGAGGATCGCCAGCCGCGTCTTCTCTTTTTTACGCTCCCGTAGACCCATGGAAACCTCCCCGTCACAGTGTGCCACATGTCAGGCAGTGTCAAATAAAACTCATTTGTCATCTGTCATGCTGTGCCATAAATTTGCCTCGACTACCGATTCGTATGCATTAGGGGGACTTCCATGGCTGAAGCCGGGACCATGACGGCGAAGATGCCGTCAGATCCAGAAGGGGGCGCGAAGGGCAGCCCATGGCTGACGCTGCTGGCGGTCTCGCTGGGCGTCATCATGGTGATGCTCGACGGCACGGTGGTGGGCATCGCCAACCCCGTCATCGGCGCGGAGCTCAAGGCGACCCTGTCCGACCTGCAGTGGGTGACGAGCGGTTACCTGCTGGCCCTCGCGGTCTTCCTGATCACCGCGGGCAAGCTCGGCGACCTGTTCGGGCACAAGCGGATCTTCCTGATCGGCGTCGCGGGCTTCACGCTGACCTCGTTGGCGATCGGCTTCACCACCTCGATCACCCAGTTGATCATCCTGCGTGTGCTCCAGGGCCTGTTCGGCGCGCTGCTTCAGCCCGCCGCCCTGGCGCTGCTGCGCAACGCCTTCCCCGGCCCGAAGCTGAACCAGGCGATGGGCGCGTGGGGCGGCATCATCGGTCTGTCCAGCGCGGCTGGCCCGATCGTCGGCGGCCTCCTGGTGGAGAACGTCAGCTGGCAGTCGGTGTTCTTCATCAACGTCCCTGTGGGCATCATCGCCCTGATCATGGGCGTGCTGATCATCAACGAGAGCAAGACCCAGCTGCTGTCCAAGGTCGACTGGCTGGGCGTGGTGCTGCTGTCGGGCGCGATGTTCTCGCTGGTCTGGTCGATCATCAAGGCTCCCGAGTGGGGCTGGGGCGACACCAAGACGGTGGGCTTCCTCGCCGCCTTCGCCGTGCTGACCGCCCTGTTCATCTTCTGGCAGACCAAGGCCAGGCAGCCCCTGGTGCCGCTGTCGATCTTCAAGAACCCGTCGGTCGCCATCGGCACGGTGCTGATGATGATGGTGGCGTTCGCGATGTTCGGCGCGATGTTCTTCCTCGGCTTCTTCTTCCAGGGCGTGCACGGCCTGACCCCGCTCGAGGCGGGCGTGCGCATGCTGCCGATGAGCGCCGGCATGATCATCGCCTCCCCGCTCGCCGGCATCGCGATCGGCAAGCTGGGCCCGAAGATCACGATGGCCGTGGGCCTGGTGATCACGGCGCTGGCCATGTTCCTCATGTCCAGGCTGGGCATCGAGGCCTCGTTCGTCGACAGCGGGATCCCGTTCCTGGTCCTCGCCTTCGGTCTGTCGCCGGTCTTCGTCGGCGCCACCGAGATCATCGTCGGCAACGTCGAACCCCAGTACGCGGGTGTCGCCGGTGGTGTGCAGCAGTCGGCCATGCAGATCGGCGGCGCGCTGGGCACGGCCATCCTGGGCGCGGTCATGGCCGGTGAGATCGCCAGCAGGCTGCCCGGCTACCTCGGCCCCGCGGCGCAGGCCATCCCGCCCGCCCAGATGAGCCAGCTCGAACAGGCCGCGGCCTTCGGCGTCGCGCCCACCCAGGGCCTGCCCGCGCAGGCGGCCGAGGTGATCACCAACGCCGTGCACAACTCCTTCATGGACGGCATGCACCTGGCCTTCCTGGTGAGCACCGGCGTGGCCATCCTCACCGCGCTGCTGGCGCTGTTCGTCAAGCGTGGCGCCACGCCGACCGAGGGTGCTCCCATCCACGTCGGCTGATCTCGGCATCACCTCCCACGGCTCCCGTCCGACCCGGGCGGGAGCCGTCCCTCTGTGTGGAGCGGAGGCGTCGGCCGCATACACTCGATGGCGTGAGCACGAAGATCCTTCCAGAGCAGGAAACAACCCCGCGGCTCTCGCACGGCGACGGCGACCACGAACGGTTCGCCCACTATGCCGACAAGCACAAGATCACCGAGAGTATGGTGACCGGCACGCCGATCCGCGCCCTGTGCGGCAAGATCTGGGTGCCCAGCCGCGACCCGAAGAAATACCCCGTCTGCCCGGAGTGCAAGGAGATCTACGAAGGGCTGCCCCAGGGCGGCGACGGTGACGACGGGAAGCAGTGAGTGTTGATCACGTGAAATCCCCCGAGGCGCAGCTAAGGTCGCGATATTGACCAGCTCATGCCGCATCGGGGGATCGCATGGCCCGGCGTACGACCGCCGCTGCACTGGTGTGCCTGCTCGCCGCCTGGCCCTTGGCCGTGGCGAGCGCGCCCGCCACGGCCGCGGGAGACTGCTCGCCGGCCTCGAGAAACGGCAGGGGCGACGCGCGCCCTGAGCCCGTCCCTGTGGCGGCCATGCTCGCCGATCTCGCCTCGCGCGACAGCACCTCCACCGCTCTCGCCGCGCCCATCGCCGTCCCTCTGTGGGTCCACGTCCTGACCGACGGCGCTCGCAGGGCTCCTGACGAGGCCGTCACGGCCCAGGTGGAGACCCTCAACGCCGCCTACTCGGGCACCTACGGAGGGGTCGACACCAACGTGCGCTTCCGTCTCGAAGGCGTCACGGTGACCGCCAAGGCCGAGTGGTTCGCCAACCCGCTGGCCCACGAGACGGAGATGAAGACCGAGCTGCGGCGTGGCGGCCCCGGCACTCTCAACCTGTACATCGGCCAGTTGGCCGAGCTCGTGCTGGGGTACTCGACCTACCCCTTCTGGTACACGACCGCCCCGCACCTCGACGGTGTCGTCATCGACTGGCGCAGCCTGCCCGGCGGCTCGCTGGCCGACTTCGACCGCGGCTTCACCAGCGTGCACGAGATCGGTCACTGGCTGGGCCTGTTCCACACCTTCGAGAACGGCTGCGAGGCTCCAGGCGACGGCGTCGAAGACACCCCGCCCCAGGCCACACCCACCGTGGGATGCCCCGAGAGCAAGGACACGTGCAGCGCGCCAGGGGCCGACCCGATCCACAACTACATGGACTACACGCATGATCGCTGTATGTCGGAGTTCACGCAGGGGCAGGTCGACCGCATGCACGAGATGTGGTCGGCCTACCGCGCACAGGTCTAGCCGATCCCGTCCAACTAGGATGTTCGAGTGACAGCACCGAAGGCACTCGACACTCCGTACGCAACCCCTCGCATCTTCGGTCCTGAGTACCGCGCCGCGAGCCTCGGCATCCTCCTCTGCGTCACCCTGGTCGCCTTCGAGGGCATGTCCGTGGGCGTCGTCATGCCCGCCATCTCCGAAGAACTCGACGCGCTCAACCTGTACGGCATGAGCTTCTCCGCCTTCCTCATCGGCGGACTGTTCGCCAACGTCGTGGCGGGGTTGTGGTCGGACAGGAAGGGCTACGGGCTGCCGTTCATCGCCGGCATCACGCTGTTCGTCATCGGCATGGCGCTGGCGGGCGCGGCGCTCAACAAGGAGCTGTTCGTCCTGGCCAGGGTCGTGCAGGGCCTGGGCGGCGGCTCCACCATCGTGGCCATCTACGTCATGATCGCCAGGGTCTACGCCCCCGAGGCCAGAAGCAGGATCTTCGCTGCCATCTCCGCCGCCTGGGTGGTCCCCGCCATGGTCGGCCCCGCCGTCGCGGGCCTCGTGGCCGACACCGTCGGCTGGCGGTGGGTCTTCTACGGCATCTGCCCGCTCATCGTGCCCGCCCTGCTCATGCTGCTGCCCGCGCTCAGGCAGAGCTCGCGGGGCACCCCCGAGGCGGGCGCGAGGGCCCTGCCCCGCGTCATGGCCGCGGCCGCCACGGCGGGCGGAGCGGCCCTGCTGCTGTTCGGCGTGGACCGCTTGCACACCTCGCCCGTCGAGGGCTCCCTCGCCACCGTGGGCGGCCTGGCGCTGCTCGTCCTCGGCCTGCCCAGGCTGCTGCCCAAGGGCGCGCTCAGGTTCGCCAGGGGCCTGCCCACCACGATCATGATGCGCGGCATGTACTCCGCCGCGTTCTTCGGCGTCAACTCCTTCATCCCGCTGATGCTCACGCAGGTCAAGGACTTCGGCACCGCCGAGGCGGGCATCGCACTCACCACCGGTGCGCTGGGCTGGTCCGCGGGCGCCTACCTGCAGAGCAGGAGCGACTATCCCGCCGAGAAGCTGCTGAGGATCGGCGCCGCGGCCGTACTGGTCGGCGTGCTCGGCACGATGCTCACCGCGCTGCCCCTCTTCAGCGGCTGGATCGCGGTGCCCGCGTGGATCGTCGGCGGGCTCGGCATGGGCATCTCCGTCACCACGGTCGGCGTGACCATGTTGAGGCAGTCGCCCGCGGCCGAGCAGGGCAAGAACTCCGCCGCGATGCAGGTCATGGACACCCTCGGCTCCGCCCTCGCCATCGGCGTCGGCGGCGCGCTGATCAACCTGATCGGCCACGCCCCCGCCCAGATCTCCACCGGCTTCGTCGTGATCGCGCTGCTGATGGGCGTCGTCTCGCTCGCCGCCGTGGTGATCGCCTCCAGGGTCAGAACCTGAACTCATTTCCCCCTCTCGCCCCAGCGATCACGAATCCCCTGATGGCCGTCCGCATGAGTGATAAGACGGCCAGATGGAGGACGATCGACGGGTCTGGCCGCCGGGTTCGCACGACTCGGACCCTCCGTGGAACCCGGAGCTCAGGCGGACGGCGGAGCGCTCCCTGCCCGCCTCACCGCCCGACTCGCTGCCTCCCTCGGCCAGGCTGTACGGCGCGCCGGCCGCGCCCAGAAGGCCGCGCCGGTGGCCGCGCAGGGCGGGGGCGCTGCTCGCCATGATCGTGGCAGGCGGGCTGGTCGCAGGGCTCGCCACGGTCGTGCTGCGGCTGGCCGTACCCCAGCAGGCCAGGACTGCGATGCTGATCGACGCCACGGCCGCCGTGGAGATCCCGCTGCCCGAAGGGTGGCGGCAGGACCCCGTGCCTCCTGTCACGGGCTTCACCTCGGCCGCCCGCCACGGCCTCGACACCCTGGTCATGGCCAGGCCAAGCGGCGCGCCCTCCGACGCGGCCAAGGCCACGGCGCAGGCGGCCGAGCTCTACTCCAGGCTGCTGCTCCACGGCGACAGGGTGAGCGTCGTCGAGGACAGGCCCATCACGATCGGCCCGTACGGCGGGCACACGCGTTCGCTGCGCGCTGAGTACAAGGATGTGGTGAACCGCCCGGCGTATCTTCGAGTGATGCTTCTCACGAAACCCGGCAGGACGGTCGTCGTCGTCGGGCTGCTCCAACCCGACGAAACCACCAGCAGACAGGCGCTCGACGCGGTCATGACGAGCGTGCGATAAGCCCAATAGCACGCAGAGGTGAGCTTGGCCAGGATCCGCTTAGCACGGCACGTCTTGTCGGTGTCCCCGATTACCCTTGGGTCACTGTGAGAGAGCGAAGCACACGAGTCCCAGAGGTGATGGCGTGAGTACGTTCGCGGCATCCCACCTGTCGCCCTCCTATCCCGACCGCGCTGCCTGGGGCACCGCGCCCAAACTGCGCGCCTGGCAGCAGGAGGCCTTCGACCTCTACTTCAGGAGCGACCCTCGCGACTTCATGACCGTCGCGACGCCCGGTGCGGGAAAGACCACCTACGCGCTGCGCATCGCCAGCGAGCTGCTCACCCAGGGCGTGATCAGGGCGATCACCATCGTCACGCCCACCGAGCACCTCAAGCGCCAGTGGGCCGACGCGGCGGGCAAGGTCGGCATGGCGATCGACCCCGAGTTCAAGAACAGCCAGGGCAGCACCTCGCGCGACTACCTCGGCGTGGCGGTCACCTACGCCCAGGTCGCCATGCACCCCGCGCTGCATCGGGCGCGCACCGAGGCGCGCAAGACGCTGGTCATCTTCGACGAGGTCCACCACGCGGGCGACGCCAAGTCGTGGGGCGACGGCATCCGCGAGGCCTTCGAGCCCGCCACCCGCCGCCTGCACCTCACCGGCACGCCCTTTCGATCCGACGACAGCCCCATCCCCTTCGTCGAGTACGCCGAGGACGCCGAGGGCTTCAAGCGCAGCGTCTCCGACTACTCCTACGGCTACGGCCCCGCCCTGGCCGACGGCGTCGTGCGCCCCGTCATCTTCCTGGCCTACTCCGGCGAGATGAAGTGGCGCACGAGAGCGGGCGACGAGATCGCCGCCACGCTCGGCACCCCGCTCACCAAGGACCAGCTCTCCCAGGCCTGGCGCGCCGCGCTTGACCCCAAGGGCGACTGGATCCGCCAGGTCATGCAGGCCGCCGACCGCCGCCTCACCGAGGTGCGGCGCGGCGTGCCCGACGCGGGCGGCCTGGTCATCGCCACCGACCACGAGGCGGCCCGCGCCTACGCCCGCCATCTGCGCAACATCACCGGCGAGGGCGCCACGGTCGTGCTCTCCGACGATCCCGGCGCGTCCAAGAAGATCAAGCAGTTCTCCGCCTCGCAGGACCGGTGGCTGGTCGCCGTCCGCATGGTGTCGGAGGGCGTCGACATCCCGCGCCTGTGCGTGGGCGTCTACGCCACCTCCACCTCCACCCCGCTCTTCTTCGCCCAGGCGGTCGGGCGCTTCGTGCGCGCCCGCAAGCGGGGCGAGATGGCCTCGGTCTTCCTTCCGTCGGTGCCGACCCTCATGGGGCTGGCCAACGAGATGGAGCTCGAGCGCGACCACGTCCTCAACAAGCGCCCGCCCGAGGACGGCCTCGACGACAGCCTGCTCGAGAACGCCAACAGGCGTCAGGACAACCCCGACGTCCTCGGCGACGAGCTGCCGTTCGAGACGATGGAGACGAACGCCACCTTCGACAGGGTGCTGTTCGACGGCGGCGAGTTCGGCACAGGGGCTGAGGTCGGCTCCGCCGAGGAGGAGGACTTCCTCGGCCTGCCAGGGCTGCTCGAGCCCGACCAGGTGGCCTCCCTGCTGCGCAAGCGCCAGGCCGACCAGCAGGCGGCCAAGCGACGCGCGCCGAAGCCCGTGGAGCCGGTCATGTCGCCCCACGAGCAGCTGGCCGAGCTGCGCAAGGAGCTCAACGGGCTGGTGGGCGCGTGGAACCACCGCACGGGGCAGCCGCACGGGGTGATCCACTCGGAGCTGCGCCGCGCGTGTGGCGGGCCGCCGATCGCCCAGGCGACGGGGGAGCAGGTCCAGGAGCGCATCGCCAAGATCCGCCAGTGGGCCACCCAGCGGTCCCGCTGAGCTGCTCCCAGTACCAGGCCGCGCCTTCAGGCACCTTTCCTGTACGGCGCGGCCTTTCTGTGCGGCGCGCCCTTCCTGTGCGGCGCGGTTCTCCGTGGGGTGCGGCTTCTCTGTGCGGCGGGCCTCTCCGGGCCCCTCTGTACGGCACAGCGTGGTGGCGGCCATCGGGGTCACCGGTGGCCGTCCGTCTTTCACGCGTGCTCCAGCGGGACTCCGGCGCTCGCCGTCACGTCAGGCTCGCTGAACCGTCCAGCGGTCTCGGTGCTCGCTGGGCCGCTCAACGGCTCAACGGCTCGGAGGCTCGGAGGCTCGGCGGTTCGGTGGCTCGGTGGCTCGGTGGTTCAACGATTCAACGGTTCGGCCGTTCCGGTTCGACGGGGTGGTCAGTGGATCAGTGGGTCAGCGTTGCAGGGGGATGCGGCGGCCTGAGCGGCCGTCCACGGTCACGTAGCGGGTGTGCCTGGGCAGGTGGTGGAGGGGGAGCGCCAGCGAGGCCGTGCCGTACTCGACGTGTACGGGAACCGTCCTGAAGCCTTCGCGTCGGATCGACGACGCGTTCTCAGCCTGGGCACGGGATGTGTTCTCAGCCTGGGCACGGGACGTGTTCTCAGGCTGGGCACGGGACGTGTTCTCAGGCTGGGTATGGGACGCGTCCTCAGGCTGAGCCCGGGGCGCGTTCTCAGGCTGGGCACGGGACGCGTCCTGAAGCTGGACTTGGGGCGGGTTCTCGTGGCCTGTCTGCGGGGCGTCCACGGGGCGAGGGCGGGTCTGCGGGGTGCCCTCGGTTATCCAGACTCTCAGCTCGCGTCCACTGCGGCGGAGGAGGACCTCGGCGGTGCCGCACTCGTCAGGCGCGGCCGTCCAGTAGAGCCTCAGCTGTTCATGGCGCCTGCCCAGACGGGCCGCCTGCGGCACGGGAGCGCGCTCGGCGCAGTCCGGGGCGGATGGCCGAAGGGCGGCGGAGGGGACGTCGTGGGCGACCACCACGAGCGACTCCCGCTCCTGGCTGATCATCACCGTGGCCGCCTCCATCGCCACCAGAGTGAGCACGGCGCTGAGACGGGCCGGGTTACGGCCGCGCACCAGGATCCACAGGCACAAAGGCGACAGCACGAGCCAGGCGAGGCCGAGAGCGAAGGCGAGCATGGGCGTCCTCTACACGTCGGATGAGCTTCCAGGCTCTCCGTAGTAGTTCAGGAGCGGGCAGTTCTCATCGCCTTGACCATCACATCACCCGGGCGTGGCGAGGTGTCTAACCTCGCGGGAGCGTGCTCTCAGCGGACGGTCGGGTCGCCCTCGAGGGCGGCTCCGGCGTCGCGGAGCTGCGCCAGCGCCGCGTCCGTCGTCTGCCTGGCCACTCCGGCCGTGAGGCCGAGCAGCACGCGCACCGCGAGGCCCTGCTCCACCGCGTCCATGGCCGTGGCCCTGACACAGTGGTCGGTGGCGATGCCGACGACGTCGACCGTCTGGACGCCGCGCCCCGCCAGCCAGTCCGCCAGCGGGATGCCCTCGGAAGAGGAGCCCTCGAAGCCGCTGTAGGCCGCCGCGTGGGCGCCCTTGCTGAAGACCTCCTCCACCTTCGAGGTGTCGAAGGCGGGGTGGAAGTCGGCGCCGCGCGTGCCCGCGACGCAGTGTGCCGGCCAGGTGGTGACGAAGTCGGGCTCGGGGGCGAAGTGCGCGCCGGGGTCGACGTGGTAGTCGCGGGTGGCCACCACGTGGTCGTAGGGGTGCGTGGCCACGTACGCGCTGATCGCGGCCGCGACCTCGGCGCCGCCCGACACGGGAAGGCTGCCGCCCTCGCAGAAGTCGTTCTGCACGTCCACGATGATCAATGCGGTGCTCACACCGTCGAGCCTACTCATGGCGGGCGCGAGGGGAGAGGGGGCGGGGCGAGCGGGTCAGGCGAACTCGGTGGGGATGGCCGCGTAGCCCCTGCCGAGGTGGAGCGCGTCCTGGGGGAGCAGGGCGACCGTCTCGCGGTGCCTGTCGCGGGCGGAGGTCAGCGGCTCGGCTCCGACGATCTCGCCGTCCACGACCAGCTCGTGCAGGAGAGGGAGCCCGCCCTCTGGCGCGACGCCCGAGGTCGTGACCACCTCGGTCTCGAACCTGCCCTGCTCGTCCAGCAGGCGGAAGGCCTCCTTGCGGCCGCCGCGCGACGGCTTGCCCACCGAGCGCTTCGCCACCGGCTCGAGCGTGCCCGAGGCCGTCTCCCTGGCCACCAGCTTGTAGACGAGCGCGGCGGTCGGCACGCCGGAGCCCGTGACGAGGGAGGTGCCGACGCCGTACCCGTCGACGGGGGCGGCGGCCAACGCCGCGATGGCGTACTCGTCCAGGTCGGAGGTGACCAGGATGCGGGTGTTGAACGCGCCGAGCGCGTCGAGCTGCTCGCGCACCTCCTGGGCGGCGGCTGCCAGGTCGCCCGAGTCGATCCTGACCGCGCCGAGCTTCGGCCCCGCCAGCTCCACCGCCGTGCGCACGGCGTCGGGTACGTCGTAGGTGTCGACCAGCAGCGTGGTGCTCTCGCCGAGCGAGGCGATCTGCGCCTGGAAGGCTTCGCGCTCGCTGTCGTGCAGCAGCGTGAAGGCGTGCGCCGCCGTACCTGCCGTGGGGACGCCGAACTCGCGCCCTGCCATCAGGTTGGAGGTGAAGGAGAAGCCGGCGATGTAGGCGGCGCGGGCGGCGGCCACCGCGGCCCTCTCGTGCGTACGGCGTGAGCCCATCTCGATGAGCGGCCTGCCTGCGGCGGCGTTGGTCATGCGGGAGGCGGCCGAGGCGATCGCGCAGTCGTGGTTGAGGATAGAAAGGATCATGGTCTCGAGGAGGACGGCCTCGGCGAACGTGCCCTCCACGACCATGATCGGCGAGGCGGGGAAGTAGAGATCGCCTTCGCGGTAGCCGTACAAGCTCCCGGAAAATCGGTAATCGGCCAGAAACGCCAGAGTCGGCTCGTCGACGACACTGTGCTCGCGGAGGAAGGCGAGCTCTTCCTCACCGAAGCGGAAGTGCCGCAGTTCGTCCAGCACTCTGCCGGTGCCGGCGACCACCCCATACCGCCGCCCTCCGGGCAAATGGCGCGCGAACACCTCGAAGACCGCCCGCCGGTGGGCCGCGCCACTGCGGAGGGCGGCCTGCAACATCGTCAGCTCATAGTGATCTGTGAGCAACGCAGTGCTCATGGTCATTCTCACGAGTTCGAGACTACGGCCCAGATAGGGCAGACTCGAGGATGTGGGTAGCACCGCTCCAATCGCCGTCGAGCGTCCTTCATCGGACGTCCGGCCCGATCTGCCATGGGTCACGATCGTCTGGAATGACCCGGTCAACCTGATGTCGTACGTGACTTATGTGTTCCAGACCGTGTTCGGCTACTCCAAGGAGAAGGCCGAGAAGCTCATGATGGACGTCCACCACAAGGGCAAGGCCGTCGTGTCGAGCGGCACGCGTGAAGAGATGGAACGCGATGTGCAGATTCTTCACTCCTACGGCCTCTGGGCGACGCTCCAGTCGGACTCGCTCTCGTGAGGTGGTGCAGGTGAGTTCGGGCTTCAAGTCCCGTCACGGCGGTGGGGTCATCGCGCAGTTCGAGGCCGCGGAGGTCTCGATCCTGCGCTCGCTGGTGACCCAGGTGCTCGGCCTGGTGGCGCCCGGCGAGACCGGTGACGACCCGCTGGAGCGGGCGCTCGGCATCGGCTCCGCGCAGCAGCCGACCGATCCCGTGCTGGCCAGGCTCTTCCCCTCCGCCTACGCCGACGAGACCGAGGCGGGCGAGTTCCGCCGCTACACCGAGGCGACGCTGCGCGACGGCAAGCGGGCCGACGCCCAGACGATGCTCGACACCGCCCATCCCGGGCGCACGGAGCTCACGGCCGAGCAGGCCCAGGCGTGGCTGCGCTCGCTCAACGACGTACGGCTGGCGCTCGGCACGCGGCTGGAGGTGACCGAGGAGGTGCATGAGGAGATCGCGACGATGTCCGAGGACGATCCCCGGTACCCGGCGTTCGTGACCTACGACTGGCTGACCTACCTCCAGGACACCTTGGTCCGCGCCCTCTGGTGAGGCACCGGCTCGGCTCGTGTCCCCTGGAAGGGAGGCGGTCCTGCCCGGCCGTCGTGCGGCACGGCACCGGGCGTCGAGGCGGTTCTGGCCGCCCAGGTAATCTCTGCTCCATGCTGACGATCTCGCAGGATCTTGTCGACAAGATCATTGCGCATGCCCGCGCCGACCACCCCGACGAGGCTTGCGGGGTGATCGCCGGGCGTGGTGGCGTTCCCGAGCGGTTCGTCCCGATGGAGAACGCCGAGCGCTCGCCCACCTTCTACCGCTTCGACTCCATGGAGCAGCTGCGGGTGTGGCGCGAGATGGACGACCGCGACGAGGAGCCCGTCGTGATCTACCACTCGCACACCGCCACCGAGGCCTACCCCTCGCGCACCGACGTGAGCTACGCCTCCGAGCCGGACGCCCACTACGTGCTCGTCTCCACCAGGGAGGATCTGGGCGAGAAGGTCGAGCTCCGGTCCTACCGCATCGTCGACGGGGTGATCACCGAGGAGGAGGTGACCATCACGTGAGACGGCGAGTCCATGCCGCTCGCGCCATGGGTAAACTGCTGTCCATGACGGTCCGGCCTGTGCAGAGCTTCCTCTTCGCGCACACTCCGTCTGTCGTCGTCTACGACTGTCGCTGACCGGCAGTTCCACGGAATCCCTTTTCCCTCACCGGTGTTTGCCCGGTGGACGACGACATGAATGAGGAGACTGACCCGCGATGGCCATCGAGGTTCGCATCCCGACCATCCTGCGCACCTACACCGACGGCGCGAAAGCCGTCGACGCCGAGGGCGCCACGCTCGACGAGCTGATCAGCAACCTGGAGGCCCAGCACCCGGGCATCAAGGACCGTCTGGTCGACCAGGGGGCGCTGCGGCGCTTCGTGAACGTCTATCTCAACGACGAGGACGTCCGCTTCCTGGGCGGGCTCGGCACGCCCGTCGCCGACGGCGACACCGTGACCGTGCTCCCCGCGGTCGCGGGCGGCTCCCGCTAGCACCCCCAGCACCCACGCCCGCCCGCCGGGTGACCGGCTGCCGGGCCCGGAGGTCTTCGGGGTCGCTGGTCTTCGGGACAGCGGCTCTTCGGGTCAGGGAGGGCTGGGAGCATGAGGTCTGGGGACCGGCAGAGTCTTCGGACCCGCATCGGGCCGCTGAGGCTTCGGATCCGCAAAGTCTTCGGGCCTGCGGATCTCCGAGCCGCGGATCTACGCGGCCGCAGGTCTCCAAGGGTCGTAGGTCTTCAAGGGTCCTCCCCGGAGCCGTGAGGTCTTCGGGTCGAGGGGCGGGGTTGGTCGTGGTCTCCGGGGCATAGGTCCTGGGGGTGGTCCTGGCCGCCGGAGACGAGCGGTTTCGAGGGGCGCCGAGGTTCGGCGGCCCGTTTCATCCAGATCCCTGTGAACGCCGAAGCGGAAGCCGTACATCATGCGTTTTGACTCTCTGATCGACTCCGTCGGTCGCACCCCGCTCGTGGGACTGCCCAGGCTCTCGCCCTCCGACGACGTGCGGATCTGGGCCAAGCTCGAGGACCGTAACCCCACAGGGTCGATCAAGGACCGCCCCGCGCTGTGGATGATCGAGCAGGCGGAGAAGGACGGCCTGCTCACCCCGGGCTGCACCATCCTCGAGCCCACCAGCGGCAACACCGGCATCTCGCTGGCCATGTCGGCCAGGCTGAAGGGTTACAAGCTGATCTGCGTCATGCCCGAGAACACCTCCGACGAGCGCCGCCAGCTGCTGCGGATGTGGGGCTCGGAGATCATCTCCTCGCCCGCCGCCGGGGGGTCGAACGAGGCGGTCAGGGTGGCCAAGCAGCTCGCGGCGGAGAACCCGTCATGGGTGATGCTCTACCAGTACGGCAACCCGGCCAACTGGCGCTCCCACTACGAGAGCACGGGCCCCGAGATCCTCGAGGACCTGCCGACCGTCACCCACTTCGTCGCGGGCCTCGGCACCACGGGCACGCTCATGGGCGTGGGCCGCTACCTGCGCGAGCACCGTCCCGACGTGCAGATCGTCGCCGCCGAGCCGCGCTACGGCGAGCTGGTGTACGGCCTGCGCAACGTGGACGAGGGCTTCATCCCCGAGCTGTACGACGAGTCGGTGCTGACGACGCGCTTCTCGGTCGGCTCGGGCGACGCGCTGCGCCGTACCAGGGAACTGCTGGCGGCCGAGGGCATCTTCGCGGGCGTCTCCACCGGCGCGGCCCTGCACGCGGCGCTGGGCATGGCGGCCAAGGCGGTGAAGGCGGGCGTGCGGGCCGACATCGCGTTCGTGGTGGCCGACGGCGGATGGAAGTACCTGTCGACCGGCGCCTACGAGGGCACACTCGACGAGGCGGAGGACCGCCTGGAGGGCCAACTCTGGGCCTGAGAGCCTGACGAATGGGAGAGCGCAGCGATCTGCGCGACGAACAAGTTCTCGGAATCCACGGGGCCTCCCACGCCTGGAAGCCGCCCCCCGTGCGGGTGGCGGCTGACGGGTTGGGGACCCAGATCGCGGATCGTGCGGGAGGAGCGCGGTTTGCGTCGCGTGCAAGGAGTGGTGCACGGGCCGGTGGGGGCCACACGACCTTTCTCGCCCTTCACGGTTGCACCCGGCACCAACGCTGGTGCACTTGCCACGTGTCCAGCAGGCCGGCGGGTGGTGGGCGGCGAAATTGGCGAGGTTGGTGGGGCCGTTCAGAACGACGACGCCGTCAACAGCCTTGTGAGGATCAGCGCCCCGCGAGACGAGACGGGCCTGCCGGAGAACACGACCGACGCGGATGTGGCGCGCAGCTGGACGGCAATCTATGAAACCGACACCGGTCCGCGCCCCTGGAGGGTGTTCGCCTTGTGCTCGGCGACATCGGACGCGATCGTCGAAGAAACCACGTTCAGGCGGGTGCCAGGTTTCGACGTGGGCACCGCTACGGCGAAATGTCCGGCGGGCCGGCGAGCGGTAGGCGGCGGAGTCAGTTCGACCGACGACCGCGACTCGGGGTCCACTGGCTGGGTGCAGGCCAGTGGACCGCGCGATGAGGCGGGCCGCCCACCCAAAGACGGCGATGTGGCGCGTGCCTGGTACGCGATAGTCAACGGTGTAGGAACTTTCACGGGCGTCACCTTCAAGGTCTTTGCCCTATGTGCCACCGACGGCGCTACGTGAACGCCAGTGGCCAGGCTTTTGAGCCTGCAGTCAGTACGCCACCCGCAGCCGCGGGTACGGCTCCTCGGAGTAGGCGCCGACCCGGTCGGGCCCGCCCAGCGCGGCCGTCACCGCAGGATGGGCGCGCAGCCACGCCAGGATGGCGGGGACCGGGTCGGCGCGCGAGAGATCCTCGGTGGCCACCACGAAGCGGTGTCGCTCGGGCGGGCTTCGCGGGTCTGCGAACATGACGAAGGGGTCGCCGCCAGCCGTGGCGGCGACCCCTTCGGGTCGGGCTAGTTGAACAGGACGCGGAGCGAGAAGCTGGCCTCGCCGCCGCTCTGCTTGCCGCTGAGTCCCACGGCGCTGAAGACCTTGGCGTTGGCCTGGTCGTCGCCGGAGAGGCTGTTCAGGTAGAGCGGCTCCAGCTTGTCCACGTCGACGAAGAGCGCGAAGGTGGAGCTTCCGGCGTCGGGGATGGCCGTCTTGAAGGCCTCGCTGTCGCCGAGCGTGCCGCCCTCCGACAGCTGCTTGGCGTACTCAGGCGTGGTCGCCAGTGTCAGCGTGCCGTCGCCGGGGACCTTCGCGATCTGCGGAGCGGGCTGGCCCGCGTCGGTGAAGGACTTCTCGATCTTGCCGATGACCTCCTGCGCCTTGGCGGGGTCGGTGACGATGCGGACGCCGACCTTGGGCAGCTGACCGCTCTGACCCATGTTCGCCAGGCCGTCGCCGTCGAGCGCGACGGTGAGGTTCTTGCCGAGCAGCGTCGCCAGGTCGGCGGGCAGGGCCAGGCCGTACTTCTGCTGGGCCATGTCCACGAACTGCTGGAAGGAGGCGCCGTCGGGGGTGGCCGCCATGCTCTTCTGCAGCTGGCTCCACTGCTTGGTGATCGCCTCGTCCATGCCGGAGATCGACAGCGCGCCCACCGTGGAGGTGGGGAGCGTCGAGATGTCGGCGGCCTGCGGGTCGCCGACGGCCATGGCCTCGGCGCCGCGGACGATGCCGGCGAACTCGGCGTAGGCGGAGTCGAAGCGGAGCGCCGCGGCGAACCTGGCGTTCTTCAGCATCGCCTTGTTCTCCGCGGGCAGGGCCTCGCCACCGAGCTCGGCGACCTTGCCGGCGTTCATCCACATCGACAGCACACCGGGCTCGCCCAGCGCGTCGAGGTCGCCGGTGAAGTCGGCGCTCTCGGACAGGGTCGGGCCGGTGGCGTGCTTGTCGGCGTTCGCCTGGTCGGCGGAGATGATCGCGTAGTCGTCGCGGAAGGCGAGGCCGTACTTGTCGTCGCCCATCAGCTTGGCGATGCCGGCCTTGGCCTGCGCCTCGTCCTTCACCTGGACGGCCACGGCGAAGCCGGGCTCCTTACCCGCGGCGGCGGGTGCGAGGACGGCCATGCCGATCCTGCTGCCCAGCCACGGGTCGACGTCCTTGGCGAAGTCGACCTTCGCCAGGTCCTCGCTGTCGGCCTTGACCGCGTCGAAGAGCGCCTTGCGCGGGTCGTCGCCGGTGAACCTGTCCTTGGTGACGGTGAACTTCTTGGCCAGGGCGAACAGCGCGAGCTTCTGGTTGGCCGCGGGGTCGAGGTCGAGCCGCACGTAGGCCATCGCGCCGGCGGGCAGCACCTCGTGGGGCTGCGTGCCGCCGCCGCCGAGGAACGCGCCCGCGGCCCAGACGCCGCCGCCGCCGACGAGCACCACCAGGAGCGCGGCGATGCCGGCGATCAGCCAGCCCCTGCCGCTCTTCTTGGCGGGCGGCTGCTGCGGCGGGCCCCAGCCCTCGGAGCCCTGCTGCCAGGGCGCGGGCTCCTGCACGGTCTGCTCACCGTAGGAGAACGACTGCTGCTGCTGGTTCTGCTGCTGCCCGTACTGCGGCTGCTGCTGCTGCCCGTACTGCGGCTGCTGCCCGTAGGCGGGCTGCTGCGGCTGTCCATAGGAGGGCTGCTGCTGGCCGTAGCCCTGCTGCTGGCCGTACTGCGGCTGCTGAGGCTGCTGTGGCTGCTGGTAAGGCTGCTGCTGGTTGTAGGGCTGCTGCTGGTTCTGCTGCTGCCCGTACTGAGGCTGCTGGGGTGGGTACGGCTGCTGGTACGGCTGACCGCCCTGCGCCGGGGGCTGGTCCTGATTCCAACGGTAGGCCGTGGTCCGCTCAGGGTCCTGGCCGCCAGGGGGGAGATTCGCCGACATCACTCAACTCACAAAGTGGACTTATTGACCACTGAGAAGTTAGTGCATGTGACTAGAGCGCTGGTTGCAAAGCACTGAAACGCCCGTTTTGTGATCCAGCTAGACGCGTGTCAGCTCCTTGCGCATGGCCTTCAGATGCACCTCGCCCGTGTCGCTGGAGTCCACGCTCTCCCACGGGACGAACGTGCATCCCGCGTAGACCACCCGGGCCAGCAGCTCCGAGAGCCAGCCCCACCTGCCCTGCCTGTCGCGCGTCATCCCGAGCAGGAAGGGGGCGCGTCTCGCCGACACCACGAGGCCTATGACGGTGTGGCTCTGCATGGACTCGGACCTGGTCCTGACCACGCGGACGTCGACGACGTGGCCGACCCAGACGCCGTGCACGTCCCATACCGACTGCCCCATGAGGGCTGTCAAACTCATGATCCAACTGTTCCACCCAGGGGGTGTTTCCGCAGGTAGGCGCGCTGATGGCGAGATGTCGTAGAGTATGGAGCCACTAGAACTTAGTTCGGGAGCAGGTATGACGAAGTTCGACGAGGCGACGCAGGCGATCAGGATCGACGAGAGCACCTACGACGTGTGCCTCGATCCCGGCTACTCCATCGGCGGGCCGCTCAACGGCGGCTACCTGATGGCGGTGATCCTGCGGGCCGTGGTCGACGCCTCCCCGCACGAGCATCCGGTGAGCACGACCACGCAGTTCCTGCGCTCGCCCAGGCCGGGCCCCGCCAAGGTCGTGGTGGAGCAGGTGAAGACGGGCAGGACGGCGGCGTTCACCAGGGCGAGACTGGTGCAGGACGACGTGGCGCAGCTCGAGGCGTTGGTCACGACCGCCACGCTGACCGCGGTGGAGCCGCTCTACGCGGAGGAGCCCGGTGTGGCGATGCCGGCCGTGGACGATTGCGTCAGGCTGCCCGACCCCAGGCCCGAGTCGGGCATGACGCTGAACGCGCAGATGGAGATGCGTTTCGACCCGCCCACGATCGGCTGGCTCAACGGCGCCCCGACAGGCCGCCCCGAGGCGCGCGCCTACTTCAGGATGGCCGAGCCCCAGGACCCCGACCCCTACGTGCTGGCGCTGGCGGTCGACGCCCTGCCGCCCGTGGTGTTCTCGGCGGGGCTGCGCGGATGGGCTCCGACCGTCGACCTGACCTGGCATCTGAGGGCGCTGCCCGCGCCCGGCTGGCTCACGCTGCTGGGAGGCGGCAGGCTCATCGCCGACGGCTGGTTCGACGAGGAGGTCGAGGTCTGGGACTCGGCGGGACGGCTGGTGGCGCAGTCGCGGCAGCTCGCCCGCGTCGGACGGGGCTGAAAAACGCCGTGTGAGGATTCTTACGCTGTTGCGATCTCGCAGGTCGCCTACCCTCTGAAGCGTGCCGGACGCGAGCATTGGAATCTTCGACAGCGGGGTCGGCGGCCTGACGGTCGCCAGAGCGATCATTGATCAGCTGCCCCACGAGTCCATCACCTACGTGGCCGACACGGCCCGCCAGCCATACGGGCCGAAGCGGATCGCCGAGGTCCGCAAGTACGCGCTGGAGGTGATGGACCACCTCGTGGAGCATGACGTCAAGATGCTGGTCATCGCCTGCAACAGCGCGAGCGCGGCGGTCCTGCGCGACGCCCGGGAGCGCTACGACGTGCCGGTGGTCGAGGTGATCCAGCCGGCGACCAGACGCGCGGTCAAGGCGACGCGCAACGGCAGGGTCGGCGTCATCGCCACCCGCGCCACGATCGAGTCGATGGCCTACCACGACGCCTTCGCCGCCGCCCCCGACGTGAGCCTCACAGGCGTGGCCGCACCTCGCCTGGTGGAGTACGTGGAGCGCGGCGAGACGATGAGCGAGCAGCTCATCGAGGCCGTGCGTGAATATCTCGCCCCCATCCAGGAGGCGGGATGCGACACCCTCATCCTGGGCTGCACCCACTACCCGCTGCTCACCGGCGCGATCTCCTACGTCGCGGGCGACGGCGTCACGCTCGTCTCCAGCGCGGAGGAGACGGCCAAGGACGTCTACCGGATCCTGCACGACCGCGGTCTCGTCAACGGTGCCACCTCCCCCCTGCACCGTTTCCGCGCGACCGGCGACTCCGCGCTCTTCGCCCAGCTGGGCAGGCGTTTTCTCGGACCCGAGATCGACGCGGTCGAGCAGGCCGCTGTTGGGGGTAGCACCACCTCGAACGGGAGGTCCTCATGAAGGTCACGATCGTCGGATGCTCAGGCAGCTTCCCGGGGCCTGACAGCCCCGCCTCCTGCTACCTGGTCGAGGCCGAGGGGTTCAGGATGCTGCTCGACTTCGGCAGCGGCTCCCTCGGCGCCCTCCAACGCCACATCGGCCTGTACGACGTCGACGCCATCTGCCTGTCGCATCTGCACGCCGACCACTGTCTCGACATCTGCGGCTACCACGTGGCCCGCACGTACGGCCCCGCCGCGCCGTACCCGCGCATTCCCGTGCACGCGCCCGCGGACGCCCCGCGCAGGCTGGCCGCGGCCTACGGCATGCCGGAGGAGCCCGGCCTCGAGACCGCCTTCGCCTTCTCCGCCCTGTCGCCTGGCCGGTTCGCCGTCGGCCCCTTCGAGATCACCGCGGGGCTGGTGAACCATCCCGTCGAGGCCTACGGCTTCCGTGTCACGCACGGCGGCGTGACGCTCGCCTACTCGGGCGACACCGGCGAGTGCGACGAGCTGGTGAGACTGGCCGAGGGCGCCGACCTGCTGCTGTGCGAGGCATCCTTCCTCGAGGCCCCCGACCTGACCCCCGACCTGCACCTGACGGGACGGCAGGCCGCGGCTCACGCGGCGAAGGCGGAGGTCGGCAGGCTCGTGCTGACTCATCTGGTGCCGTGGAACGACAGCGCGAGGGTGCTGGAGGAGGCCGCGGGCGGCGGCTTCGACGGGCCGATCGAGCTGGCCGCCAGCGGCGCCGAGTACTCCCTGGCATGACTGTTCCTGCACGGGGATAGGGTGATCTGCATGTCTCGACAGGATGGACGCACACCTGACCAGCTTCGCCCCGTGAAGATCACCAGGGGGTGGCTCGGCCACGCCGAGGGCTCGGTGCTGGTCGAGTTCGGCGGCACCCGCGTGCTCTGCGCGGCCTCCGTCCAGGACAGCGTTCCGCGCTGGCGCAGGGGCAGCGGCCAGGGCTGGGTGACGGCCGAGTACGCCATGCTGCCGAGGGCGACCAACACCCGCAACGACCGCGAGTCGGTCAAGGGCAGGATCGGCGGCCGCACTCACGAGATCTCCAGGCTGATCGGCCGCTCGCTGCGCGCCTGCGTCGACTACAAGGCGCTCGGCGAGAACTCGATCGTCCTCGACTGCGACGTCCTGCAAGCCGACGGCGGCACCCGCACCGCGGCGATCACCGGCGCCTACGTCGCGCTGGCCGACGCCGTCGCGTGGATGCGCGAGCGCAAGATGTGCCCGGGCGACCCGCTCGTCGACTCGGTGGCCGCGGTGTCGGTCGGCGTGGTCAAGTCCACGCCGATGCTCGACCTCTGCTACGTCGAGGACGTCGCGGCCGAGACCGACATGAACGTCGTGATGACGGGGTCGGGCACCTTCGTCGAGGTGCAGGGCACCGCCGAGGGCGCCCCCTTCGACAGGCGGGCGCTCGACCAGCTGCTCGACCTGGCGGTGGCCGGGTGCGAGGAGCTCACCCTCCACCAGCAGGAGGCACTGGGCCGATGAGGATCGTGCTGGCGACCCGCAACGCGGGCAAGATCGTCGAGCTGCGCCGCATCCTCGGCGGGTTCGACGTGGTCGGTCTCGAGGAGTTCCCCGAGATCGGCGAGGTGGCCGAGACCGGGCTGACGTTCGCCGAGAACGCCCTGCTCAAGGCGCACGCCGTCGCCCAGGGTTCGGGCCTGCCCGCGGTGGCCGACGACTCGGGGCTGTGTGTCGACGCGCTCAACGGCATGCCGGGCGTCTTCTCCGCGCGGTGGTCGGGCAGGCACGGCGACGACGACGCCAACCTCGACCTGCTGCTCGCGCAGGTCTCCGACGTCCCCGACGAGCGCAGGACCGCCCACTTCACCTGCTCGGCGGCGCTGGCGCTGCCCTCGGGTGAGGAGCGGGTGGTCGAGGGTGTGCTCCAGGGCAGCCTGCTGAGGCAGCGCCGCGGCGTCAACGGCTTCGGCTACGACCCGATCTTCGTGCCCGACAGTGAGTCGCGCACGACGGCGGAGATGTCGGCCGAGGAGAAGGACGCCATCAGTCACAGGGGCCGCGCCTTCCGCGCTCTCGCCCCCATCGTCGTCTCGCTGCTGAGCTGACCGCGGGTCTTCGTAACAGGGCCGTAAGATCTCCCTCCGCTCCGTCGGCGTAGCGTCGGGGTTGTGGACAGCAACAAGGTGGTTCCCGCATGGGCGGGCGCGCTGGCCGGTGTGGTCGCGGGGGCGGTGGCGCTCGGCGTCGCCTACGTGGTCGCGGCGGTGCTGGCGCCTGACTCCTTCCCCATCGTGGCCGTGGCGGACGCGGCGGTGGACCTCTCGCCCGCTCCGCTGAAGGAATGGGCGATCAGGACCTTCGGTGAGAGCGACAAGACCGTTCTGGTGAGCGGGGTGTCGGTGGTCCTGACGTCGGTGGCGGCGGGGATCGGCGTGCTGTCCAGGCGGAGCGTCCGCCTCGGGCAGGCGGGCTTCGCCCTGTTCGCCGTCGTGGGGCTGCTGGCGGTGCTCACCAGGCCCGACGCGGGCGCCCTCGACGGCCTGTCCACGGTGGTGGGAGCGCTGGCCGGATCATGGGCGCTGACGCTGCTGCTCGGCCGCGCGGTCACTCAGGCCGGTGAGGCGCGGACCGAAGTCCTTCCTGGCGAAGGCTCACCGGCCCGTCCGGCCCCCGAGGAGTCGGCGGAGCCCGAACGGCCCGCCGTCATGCGGGCAGGGGCACAGCTGTACGTCTTCGACCGGCGCCGCCTCATGGTCGGCGTGGCGGGCGGGCTCGCGGTGGCGGGCGCGTCGGGGCTGGCGGGGCAGGTGCTGTCAGGGCGCAGGGTGGCCGACACCGCGCGCGCGGAGATAGCCCTGCCCAGACCGGGCACTCCGGCCGCGCCGCTGCCCCGGGGAGCGGACCTGCGCCTCGACGGGCTCTCGCCCTTCGTCACGCCCAACAAGGACTTCTACCGCGTCGACACCGCCATCGTCGTCCCGCAGGTCGACCCGAAGGACTGGACGCTGCGCATCCACGGGCTGGTGGACAGGCCCGTCGAGCTGACCTTCGACGACCTGCTCAGGAGGCCGCTCACCGAGGCCGACATCACGCTGACCTGCGTGTCGAACGAGGTCGGCGGGCCGTACGTGGGCAACGCGCGCTGGCTCGGGGTGCGGATGGCCGACGTCCTCAGGCAGGCGGGGCTGCGCGCCGACGCCGACATGCTGCTGTCGAGGTCGGCGGACGGCTTCACCTGCGGCACCCCGGTGGACGTGGTGATGGACGGTCGCGACGCGCTGTTCGCCTTCGCGATGAACGGCGAGGCGCTGCCGGTGGAGCACGGCTTCCCCGTCAGGCAGGTCGTGCCAGGGCTGTACGGATACGTGTCGGCCACCAAGTGGGTCGTGGACATCAAGGTGACGAGGTTCGACACCGACAAGGCCTACTGGACGCCGAGAGGCTGGGCGGAGAAGGGGCCGATCAAGACCCAGTCGCGGATCGACCTGCCCAGGCAGGGCCAGACCGTCCAGGCGGGCCGGACGACCGTGGCGGGGGTGGCGTGGGCGCAGCACACCGGGATCGAGGCCGTGGAGGTGCGCATCGACGGCGGCGCGTGGCAGCGGGCGAGGCTGGCGCAGGTGCCGGGGCCCGACACCTGGCGGCAGTGGGCGCTCGACTGGGACGCCCCCGCGGGCGAGCACACCATCGAGGTGAGGGCGACCGACGCGGCGGGCCGTACCCAGACGGGGCAGCAGACCCCGATCGCGCCCGACGGCGCGACCGGCTGGCACTCCGTCAGCGTACGGGTGGCCTGAAGGACCTGCTTTCACCTCGGAAATCTCCGAAGCTCCTGACTGAGTGCGATCGGCCGCCTACGATCGGTCGTCGAACACGAAGGAGGCGGCGAGATGTTTCGCGAGAGCCTTCCCGAGGGCAGGTACGACCCGCTGATCGCCGACGGGGTGCGATGGCGCGACTACGAACGGGCCGCCGATTCGGCGCAGGGGGCCGTTCCGAGTGATCACGACTGGTTCGACCTTCCGCACCGGCCGCCGAGGCTGACCGAGTGCCGGCCGTACGACGTGAAGGGCGGGCTGGCCCGCGCCGACCCGCAGTCGGAGGCGGACCTGATGCGCGCGGTGCCCGAGGGTGCGCGCTTCGCCGACCCGCGGGGCACGTGGGTGCGGCTGGTCAACGGGATGGGGCCCGCCGCGGACCCCTTCAGGGCGAGCAACGCGGCCGACTGCGCGCTCGCGGTGCTCTCCACCTGGCACGGGGAGCCGGTGGTGGCCGCGCCTCGGCGGCCCGAGTACGACGCGGTGGGCAGGCCGCTGCTCACGGGGGAGACCGGCGGCACTGTCAGGATGGAGCGGTGGATCGGCCGCCGGCTCGAGCACGTCGGCCAGGGCCGCCACGCCTACCCGCTGATCGCGCGACGCCTGTCGGAGGCGGGACACGGGGCGGCCGCGGTCATCGTGGTCCGCTGGCCCGGCGGCGGCTCGCACGCGTGGAACGCCGTCAACTCCGAGGGCGAGGTCATCTGGATCGACGGCCAGCGCGGGCACATGGCGGTGGAGCCGCCCTACGAGCGGGTGGCAGGGGTGTTCTGCGCGATCGTCGACAGGCGGGGGGAGCAGGGGTGAACCTGGACCAGGCGCGCGCGGTCGCGGAGGAGTACTTCAACGGCGCCGCAAGAGAGCCGGTGGAGCTGGGCCTGTACGCCTTCGGCGACGGCTACGTGGTGTGGGCCAGGACGCCCGAGCCCGAAGACCCCACGGTCCTTCCCGAGACGGTCGGCGGTGGCTGCGTGGTCATCGACGGCAGCACGGGCGAGGTGGTGATCAGACCGCTGCTCAACCCCGAGACCGTGGCCGAGCAGTGGCCTGGCCGCCGCCCCCGCTGACAGCCAGGGCCACCGCCCGTCGCTCAGCCCGCGGCCAGCGAGCCCACGATCGAGGCCCTGGCGGCCTTTCTCGCCGGCAGCACGGCCGCCACGACCCCTGCCAGGCCCGACAGCGCCACGAACAGGGCGATCTGCGCGAACGGCACCATCAGGGTCGCGCCATCCATCATCGTTCTGACGGCCGCCCAGCCGAAGGCGATGCCGAGTGTGACCCCGACCAGCGCGCCGATCAGGCCGAGCACCAGCGCCTCCACCGAGAGCATCCTGCGCAGCTGCGCCCTGGTCAGGCCGAGCGCCCGCAGCAGGGCCGACTCGCGGGTGCGTTCGTGGACCGACAGCGAGAGCGTGTTGGCGATGCCCAGCAGCGAGATGAGGATCGCCAGCCCCAGCAGGCCGGTGACGATCATGAGGGTCATGTCCAGCGTGTCGTCGTACTGTCCTCGGACGTCGGTGGAGCTGATCACCTGCACGGTCGGGTGGGCCGCGGTGGCCGCCTCCACCATCTTCCTGGTCCGGTCGGGATCGACGCCGTCCTTGATCTTGACGTAGACCGTCGAGTCCGGCGTCCTGCCGAAGTACTCGTCGTAGGAGCGGGCGGTCACGGTCACCGCGGGCAGGAGGCTCTCGCTGTCGAGCAGCTGGCTGACCTTCAGCGTGACCGTGCCCGCTCTCTTGGTCTTGAGCTCGACGGGGGAGCCCTTGCGCAGGCCCCACTCCTTGGCCAGGGACGCGGAGACCGCCACTTCGCCGGGGCCGAGGCTCTTGATGGCGGCGGGCCCCGCGAAGGTACCGACCATGGTCTCGTTCCTGCCGAGCATGGCGCTCGTCTCACGCAGCTGGATGACCGAGTCGAGCTCGGGCCTGCCCCTCAGCCCCTCGCCGATCGAGCGGGGGATCGAGGCGTCCCTCGCCTGGGCGGTGATCAGGTAGTCGGCGGGGAACTGGGAGTCGAGCTTGGCGGCCATCGACACCCGCGTCGAGGCGGTGATCACCGAGATGAGCGTCATCAGCGTCACGCCGATGGTCAACGCGATCGTGGTGGTCGCCGCCCGCCTCGGATTGCGGCCCGAGTTGTCCACGGCCAGCCTGCCAGGCACCCCGAACAGCCTGCCGGGGATCCAGCCCACCAGCGCGCTGAGCGGCTTGACCAGCACAGGGCCGAGGACCAGCACGGCGAGGAAGACGAGCGAGCAGCCGGCCATCGCGATGAACAGCGGCGCCTGGCTGCCGGGCTCCATCATCACGGCCATGGTGGTGGCGCCGATCCCGGCCAGGAGCAGCAGCCCGGCGAGCAGCACGCGGACCAGTCCCGCGCGGAAGGTCTGCTCCTCCGCCTGGGCGCGCAGCGCCGCGATCGGCGCGACGGCGGTGGCCGAGCGGGCCGGCAGCAGCGCCGCGCCCACGGTGACCACGAGACCGACCACCAGGCCGATGGCGATCGTCCTGGGCGCGAGCGTGGCGGCCAGGCCGGTGGGCAGCGGCGCGTCGAACGCCCTGAGCAGGGCCATGGCCCCGGCGCCCAGCCCGTAGCCCGTGGCCAGGCCGAGCACGGAGGAGAGCAGGCCGACGACCACCGACTCCAGCAGGATCGAGCCGAACACCTGGCCCCGCGTCGCGCCGATGCAGCGCAGCAGCGCCATCTCCTTGGTCCGCTGGGCCACCAGGATGTTGAAGGTGTTGTAGATGACCAGCGCGGCGACCATCATCGCGATCAGGCCGAAGATCAGCAGGCCCAGCGTGATGAACTCCAGCTCGACGCCGTTGCTCTTCGACAGGGCCGCGGCCAGCTCCTTGCCGGTCTTGAGCTCGTAGCCTCCGCCGACGGCGGCGGCGATGGCCCGCTTGAGCGCGTCAGGGTCGGCGCCCGTCACGTCGATCTCGCGGTAGCCCTTCTCGCCCGTCATGAGCTGCGCCGTCGCGGTGGTGAAGCCGACCGCCCCGGTGTAGCCGAGCTCCTGGTCGAGGCCGACGTCGAACAGGCCGACGAGCCTGAAGTCGTGCTTGGCACCCTTCTGGTCGAGCACCGCGACGGTGTCGCCGACCTTGAAGTTCTGCGCCCTCGCGGTGTTGGTGTCCACGATCGCCTCGGCGTCGCCCGAGGGGGCCGCGCCTTCGGTGATGGTCGTGCGGTCGCTGACGGAGACCGCGGAGGTCGGAAGGTCGCCGACCGCCTTGCCGTCGGCGCCGAGCAGCGGCGCGCTGCCACGCACCAGGCCCTGCGCGCCGGTCACGCCCTCGATCCCGCGTACCTTCTCCAGCACCTGCTCAGGCAGCTGCCCGTCTTGAGACGGCAGGACGGCGACCGCCACCCTGCCGGCGTCCGCCGTGACCTTCTGCAGGAAACCGGCCTGGATGGTGTCGGTGAGCACGAACGTGCCCGCGATGAAGCCCACGCCCAGCGTGATCGCCACGGAGGTGAGCAGGAGGCGCAGCTTGTGCGCCTTCAGTCCGGCGAGAGTCGTCCTGATCAACGGACTCAGGCCTCCAGCTTCATCAGGGTGTCGAGGACCGTCTGCGGGGTGGGCTCGGAGATCTCGGTGACCAGCTCGCCGTCGCGCAGGAAGACGACTCTGTCGGCGTAGGAGGCGGCGAGGGGGTCGTGGGTGACCATCACGATGGTCTGGCCCAGCTCCCGCACGCTCGTGCGCAGGAAGGACAGCACCTCGGCGCCGCTGCGCGAGTCGAGGTTGCCCGTGGGCTCGTCAGCGAAGATCACCTGAGGCTTGCTGATCAGCGCCCTGGCGACGGCCACGCGCTGCTGCTGGCCGCCCGACAGCTCGGTCGGCTTGTGGCCGAGGCGGTCGCGCAGCCCCACGGTCTGGATCACGCGGTCGAACAGGAGCTGGTCGGCCTGCCGTCCAGCGATCTCCAGCGGCAGCCTGATGTTCTGCTCGGCGGTCAGCGTGGGCAGCAGGTTGAAGGCCTGGAAGATGAAGCCGATCCGGTCCCTGCGCAGGTGCGTGAGCTGCTTGTCGCCCAGCCCCGTCAGCTCGACGTCGCCGATGGAGACGGTGCCGGAGGTCACCGTGTCGAGCCCCGCGAGGCAGTGCATCAGCGTCGACTTGCCCGAGCCGGAAGGGCCCATGATCGCGGTGAAGGCGCCGGTGGCGAACGCGACGTCCACCCCCCTCAGCGCGTGCACCTGCGCGTCACCGAGGCCGTAGGTCTTCGTCACGTCTCTGGCCACGACGGCGGGCGGGGCCTGGGTGAATGTCATGTTCGTCGTCACGCAGATCACGCTAGGGGCGCGAAACGGGCCTTCCCTGGGCCTTGAGGACGGACTTCCTGTCACCCCTCAGATGACCCCGGTCAACCTTTCGGCCGATCCGACGACGGCACGATCAGCCCCGCCTCGTACACGTAGACCACCACCTGCGCCCTGTCGCGCAGCTCCAGCTTGGCCAGCACCCTGCCCAGGTGGGTCTTCACCGTCGCCTCCGCCAGGGTGAGCCGCTCGGCGATCTCGGTGTTGGACAGCCCCCTGCCCACCAGCAGCATGACCTCGCGCTCGCGGGCGGTCAGCAGGCTCCCGTCGGGCAGCCTGTCGGTGGTGAGGTGCGAGCCGAACCTGTCGAGGAGCCTGCGCGTGGCGCTCGGCGCCATCACCGCGTCGCCGTTGTGCACCGAACGGATCGCGCTCACCAGGTCGGAGGGCGGCACGTCCTTCAGCAGGAAGCCCGAGGCGCCCGCCTTGATCGCGGAGTAGGCGTACTCGTCGAGGTCGAAGGTGGTCAGGATGAGCACCTTCGGCCCCTCGATCCTGCGGGTGGCCTCGACGCCGTCCATGGTGGGCATGCGCACGTCCATGAGGACCACGTCCACCTCGGTCGTCTCCAGCCGCTCCAGCGCCTGGGCCCCGTCGGCCGCCTCGGCCACCACCTCGATGTCGGGCTGGGCGGCGAGCACCATCTTGAACCCGGCCCTCAGCAGCTCCTGGTCGTCGACCAGCATCACCCTGATCATGCCGCGACCGGCAGCCTGGCCAGCACCTCGAAGCCGCCCCCCGGCCTGGGCGCGGCCTGGACGGCGCCGCCGTACATGGAGACGCGCTCCCGCATGCCGAGCAGGCCGTGCCCGTCGGGGCTGCGCGGCGCGGCGGCGCCTCTGCCGTCGTCGGTCACGCGCACCACGAGCTCGTGCATGCCGTACTCCATCTCCACCAGGGCGCGCGCCCCCGGACCGCCGTGCTTGAGCGTGTTGGTCAGAGCCTCCTGCACGAGCCGGTAGACCGCCAGCTGCTCGCCCTCGGGCAGCTCCTGCGGGGCGCCGGTGACCCGCAGGTCCACCGGCAGGCCCGAGCCGCGCACCAGCTCCTCGAGCTGCGCGAGCCCCGGCTGCGGAGTGTAGTCGGCGGCGCCTGGGCCGTCCTCCCTCAGGACCCCGACCATGCGCCGCATCTCCGCCAGCGCCTCCCTGCCGGTCCTCGAGATCGCCTGTACGGCCTTGCGTGCCTGCTCGGGGTCGCTGTCGATGGCGAAGCCCGCCCCGTCGGCCTGGACGATGATCACGCTGACGTTGTGCGCGACCACGTCGTGCAGCTCCCTGGCGATCCTGGCCCGCTCGGCGGCGGCGGCCATCCTGGCCTGGTGGTCACGCTCGCGTTCGGCCCTTTCGGCCCGCTCCTCCAGGCCCTCGAGGTAGCGATGGCGGGTGTTGGCGTACAGGCCGGTGAGCCAGATCGTGACCACGAAGACCGTGCAGCCGAAGAACGTGCTGAGGGAGACGGTGTCCCACTGCACGAGCGCGAGGAAGATCCCGAACTCTGACACCAGGCCGGCGGCCAGCGCCCACCTGAACGCGCACCTGGTGGCCACGGTGTAGAGGGCCACCAGCACCGCGGCGTTGGCGGGGAAGGCGTCGACGGCGGCCAGCCACTGGAAGAAGCTGGTCAGGGAGACGATCGCGAAGACGACGCGCGGATGGCTGCCCCGCCAGAACAGCGGCACCAGCAGCGCCGCCGACAGGGCCAGGTAGCCGGCCAGACCGATGGGAGCGCGCCCGAGCGAGGTGTAACTGATGGCGGTCATGACGCACAGCCCGACCAGTGGCGCCAGCCACAGGGAGTCCACGAGCTTGGGGTGGCGCTGGGACCAGGCGCGAATCTTGCCGAACACGTCATCACTCTACGGAGGCCCGCGCGTGCCTCCTTCCCCCTGGAGGTGGAGGTCGGTGTACGACCCTGGTCGCACGCCGCATTTACACGGTATTTATGGGGGGTCCGGCATTCTTGTGCATTGGGAGCGCCCTCTGGGGCGAGTAAAGGGAGATCGTGATGGCGGATCATGATCACGCCGACGGGCCGCGCGGTGAAGAGGAAGCACCGCGCGGCCCAGACCCCGAGAGCGCCCCACCACCCGCTTCCGCCCCCTTACCGCCTCGGCCTGCGCCTCCTGCTCACAGTGACGGCTTCGCGGCCTTCGTCCGGCAGAAGTACACGCAGATCATCGGCGCGGGGCTCATCGGACTGCTGATCGGCGCGATCCTCGGCGGCGGCGCGGTCGCCGTGCTCCATCGCATCACCGACCGCCATCCCGCCCAGTGGCAGAGCCCCATGAGGTACGGCTGGCAGCAGCCCGGCGAGTGCTGGCACACCCCAGGCGGCAGAACCTGCGCCTACCCGTACCCGTATCCCGTCTATCCCGCTCATCCGCCGACGGTGCCGTTCCCCGGGCCGGGCAAGACCCGCGTCCCGACGCCCGTCCCCACCCCGACCGGCTGAGCGCCTACCGGCACGCGTCCACGGGCCGGCCCGTCGCGGGGTCGAGGTCGACCCCGATCGGCTCCTCGTCCGGCAGGTGCACCTCCACCCTGTCCGCGCCGACCCACCGGACCAGGTGAAGCACCTCCTCGTCCATGTCGAAGCCAGGGCAGTCGAGCGGCCACTCGCGGCTGAACAGCCCCTCGTCGGTGCGGACACTGAGCGTGGTCGTGGGCTCGAACATGCCCGACTGCTCCACCACCCGGACGCTGAGCGGGCCCGGCCCGTCGACGAATCCGATCTCGGTCGAGGGGAAGATCGACCACACGAGCCCGATCCGCAGCCAGACGAGGATGGCGACCACCATCGCGGTCACGGTCGCCGCCCTCGCCCACGCGACGGGCCTCACCAGCTCCCTGACGCCCAGGCCGCCGGTAAGGATCGCGACGATCCCGAAGAGGGTCGGATGGAAGAGCGTGTCGTTGAGCAGGACGAGCTCGGTGTCCACCAGGAGGGTGACGGCCACCGTGGCGCCGAGGACGAACGCCACGGACAGGTAGGCGAGGGCCGGCACGGGCCTGCGCGGCAGGATCATGGGGACATGCTGCCAGGGCGGCCGTCCTGCCCGGTATGGGCGGCGGGGGAGACGCTCAGCGGCGGACGTGGAGGCGGACCAGCGCGCCCATGCCGTCATCTCCGACGTCGCGCCTGATCCTGCCGACGATCTCGCGGTCCAGCTTGCCGACCACCGCGCCGACGTCCGCGCTGGAGGGGCAGGTCACCGAGATCCGCATCCGGTCGGCGCCGACGAGCCTCACCTTGGTACGGCTGATGCCCTCCACGTCCTTCAGCCCGACGCACAGCAGCGCCGTCCCCGTGCCGGAACGGTGGCCGAAGCGGCCCCAGCCGAGCGCCATGAGCAGCCATCTGGTGGCGACCATGGCGGCCATGACCAGCGCCAGCGCGCCCGCCCACGAGATCCACGGGTGGGCGGCGAGGTAGGCGGAAACGTCGACGGACAGCACCTTGCCGTCCTTGGCCTGCGGCAGCCGTCCCGAGCCACGCAGGAAGGCGTAGGCGCCGCCGGACAGCAGGACGAAACCCACCACGGCCAGGCCGATCCTGTTGCCCGCGTACTGCCGCATCAGAGCCCCTTCCTGCGCAGCCGCACGGCGACCTCGCCCGCGTAGATCGCGCCCAGCCCGTTCAACCTGTCGCCGACGGCGACGCCCGCCCTGCGCAGCATCGCGCCCGTGCGCTCGGCGTCGGAGACGACCGTGACCTCGATCATGCGGCGGCGCAGCCGTACCCTGACGCTCTCCACGCCGTCGACGTCCTCGGCCGCGGTCTTGAGCGTGCGCCGCAGCCCCGTCCTGGTGATGCCGATGACCAGCCTCGAATCGGAGGTCCCCAGCGCCAGCAGCCTGGCCCTGCCCGGCAGCACCGCGAGCCCGAGCAGCACCAGCCCCACGACCGCGGCGACCAGGGCGCCCGACTGCAGGTTCGGATGCGACCACGGGGTGGCTGCGGCCAGGTCCGCCACCCTGTCGATCGGCACCAGGCCGAGCCTGCCGCCCAGCAGTGCGGCGACGACCTCGGCGGCGGTCAGCGAGAAGAGCACCGCCAGGGTGGCGGAGACCACGACGCCCGCGGGGGTACGCGCGGGCTTGAGCACTCTCGCCGCCCTGCGGCGAGGCGTGTCCCCTTCGGTCAGGGCGGCTCCGCCAGGCAGGAGCTCCTGGAGTGTTGTCATCACACCGACCAGAGGTACAGGGGCCCGCCCGGCCATAAAGCCCTCCCCGCCGCCGATTTGCGGGATCTTTGCCCGCGAGCATCGGTATTACCCTGCTTGTATGGACGACCGCCAGCGCTACGACAGGGCCACAGCGGAGCTCGATCCGCCCTTCGCGATCCTCGACATGGAGGCGCTGCGGGCCAACGCGGAGAGCCTGGTGCGCAGGGCGGGCGGCAAGCCGATCAGGGTCGCGAGCAAGTCCGTCAGATCGCGCCCGATCCTGGAGCGCATCCTCGCCATGGACGGCTTCCGCGGCGTCATGGCCTTCACCCTGCCCGAAGCGCTGTGGCTGGTCTCCCACGGCCTCTCCGACGTGCTCGTGGCCTACCCGACCGCCGACAGGGCGGCGCTGGCCAGGCTCGCGGCGTCGGAGCGGGCGGCGAGAGAGATCACCCTCATGGTCGACTCCGCCGAGCACCTCGACTACATCGAGGCCGCCGTGCCGGCGAACAGCCCGCCGCTGCGCCTCTGCCTCGACCTCGACGCCGGTTACGTCGCCTTCGGCGGGCGCTTCCGCGCGGGCGCCCTGCGCTCGCCGGTGCGCGAGCCCGTGCACGCCGCCGACCTGGCGGCCGACGTCGCCAAGCGTCCTGGCTTCAGGCTGGTCGGCCTCATGGCCTACGAGGCGCAGATCGCGGGCGTCGGCGACGACCCTCAGGGCAGCGCCGCCTTCGCCCGTGTCATCAGGCTGATGCAGGCGCGCTCGGCCAGGGAGCTGATCCTGCGGCGCGGCCGCGTCGTCAACGCCGTCAGGCAGGTGGCCGACCTGGAGTTCGTCAACGGCGGCGGCACCGGCAGCATCGAGCGTACGGTCAGGGAGAAGGCGGTCACCGAGTGCGCGGCGGGGTCGGGCTTCTTCCACCCCAGGCTCTTCGACTTCTACCGCGGCTTCAGCGGGCGTCCCGCCGCGCTGTTCGCGCTGCCGGTGGTCCGCCGTCCCGCGCCTGACGTGGTCACCGTGCTCGGCGGCGGCTACCTGGCCTCGGGGGCGCCCGGCCCCTCGCGGCTGCCCCAGCCGTACCTGCCCCCCGGGTTGCGCTACTCGGCCGACGAGGGCGCGGGCGAGGTG
The DNA here is from genome assembly GCF_039535395.1 of Nonomuraea roseola. Taxonomy (NCBI): domain Bacteria; kingdom Bacillati; phylum Actinomycetota; class Actinomycetes; order Streptosporangiales; family Streptosporangiaceae; genus Nonomuraea; species Nonomuraea roseola. Next base: position 956,354 of record NZ_BAAAXC010000015.1, on the reverse strand, counting down.
CAGACACCGCTGCTCGGCCAGCCCGCCGAGGACCTGCGCGTGGGAGACAGGGTGTGGTTCCGCCACGCGAAGGCGGGCGAGCTGTGCGAGCGGTTCGCCGGCCTGCTGCTCGTGGAGGGCGACAAGGTCGTCGAGGAGGTCCCGACCTACAGGGGAGAGGGCAAGACCTTCCTCTGACTCAGCCCCGCCTGCGCCTTCTCCACATCACCAGCGTGGCGCCGATCACCAGCACGGCGCCCACGGCGATCAGCGCGGGACCGAGGTTGGGCTGCTCGTCCTCCCACAGGTCATCGGGGTCGTCGCCGAAGCGCACAGGCCGCGGCGTGATGCCCACGAGGTCGCCGACCGACGACACCAGGTGCTCGGCCCTCGACTTGACCTCCTCCACGCCGCGCTGGGCGACGCGCTTCGGGCTCACCCGGTCGGCGATGGCGTCGACGGTCTGGGCGAGCTCCGCGCGCGTCCGCGCGATCCGGCGCTCCAGCTCATCGGGGTCGGTGTCGGCCATGGCTCTCCTCTCTCAGGTGATCAGTCTGTCAGGTCGCGGTGCCGGACGGCACAGCGGGCGCGAGGTAGGTTGGGCCGTCTAAGGAGGACCCGTGACCGAAACCAAGCTCCAGCCCGGCGACGCCGCGCCGGACTTCTCGCTGCCCGCAGCCGACGGCGGCGCCGTCTCCCTCGACGCCTTCCGTGGCAAGCGCGTCATCCTGTACTTCTACCCCGCCGCGATGACGCCGGGGTGCACCAAGCAGGCGTGCGATTTCCGCGACAATCTAAGCCTGCTCGCCGACGAGGGTTTCGTGGTGCTCGGCGTGTCGAAGGACAAGGCCGACAAGCTGGTCAAGTTCGTCGAGCGCGACGCGCTGACCTTCCCTCTGCTGTCCGACCCCGGCCTCGAGGTGCACAAGGCGTACGGCGCGTACGGCGCCAAGAAGCTGTACGGCAAGGAGGTCGTCGGCGTGATCCGCTCGACCTTCGTGATCGACGCCGACGGGAAGATCGAGCAGGCGCTCTACAACGTGAAGGCCACGGGACACGTGGCGGCGCTGAAGAAGAAGCTCGGCCTCGTCTGAGGTCTCACGATCGGGCCCGCCGCACGGGCGGGCTTGATCGTGAACGAGTATCTCCGCCGCCGTCCTGGGCGCTATTCTGAGCGGGAGTCGCGCGGGCGTGGCGAAATAGGCATACGCGGCAGGTTTAGGTCCTGTTGGTGGAGACACTGTGGGGGTTCGAGTCCCCCCGCCCGCACCTTTCCCTTGGTGGTCGAATCCGTACTAGGCTTGCCCTCATACACCGATGAACCCACGCGGGAGAGCGTCCTGGCAGCCGGCCATGACCCCTGAAGGAGCAAGCCCTCCCCGCGAACCTCTCAAGGCAAAGGACCGCGCGGGCCAGGTGACCTCTGGAAAGCAGGCCTGTTGGGCCTCGCCGAAGGTGAAAGTCCGGGAAAATTCGGGCGAAGCTCTCAGGCACCGATGACAGAGGGGGAGGATCCTGGCATCCGACCCATTCTGAGGTGCGCACAATGTCCCGACCGACGCCGCTGCGAGACATCCACGAGAGTCTCGGCGCCACGCTGACCGACTTCGCCGGCTGGCTGATGCCGCTGCGCTACGGCAGCGAGTCCGCCGAGCACAACGCCGTCCGCGAGCGGGCCGGGCTGTTCGACCTGTCCCACATGGGTGAGATCTTCGTGACCGGGCCGCAGGCGGGTCAGGCGCTCGACCACGCGCTGGTCGGCCACCTCTCGGCGCTGGCCGTCGGCCGCGCCCGCTACACGATGATCGTGAACGAGCAGGGCGGCGTGCTCGACGACCTCATCGTCTACCGGCTCGGCGACGAGGAGTTCATGGTCGTCGCCAACGCCTCCAACTACCCGATGGTCGCCGCGCGGCTCACCGAGCGCGCCTCCGGCTTCGGCGCCTCCGTCGAGGACCGCTCCGACCAGTACGCGCTCATCGCAGTCCAGGGCCCGAAGGCCCAGGAGATCCTGGCCACGCTCACCGACGCCGACCTCGAGGGCCTGAAGTACTACGCGGGCCTGCCCGGCACCGTCGCGGGCGCCGAAGCGCTGATCGCGCGCACCGGATACACCGGCGAGGACGGCTTCGAGCTGTTCGTCGCCAACGCCGACGCCGCGCCGCTGTGGCACGCGCTGACGAAGGCGGGCGAGCCGTACGGCCTGCTGCCCGCGGGCCTGTCCAGCCGCGACACCCTGCGCCTCGAGGCGGGCATGCCTCTCTACGGCAACGAGCTCAACGTCTCGCTCACGCCGTTCGACGCCGGCCTCGGCCGCGTGGTGAAGTTCGACAAGCCGGGTGACTTCGTCGGCAGGGCCGCGCTGGAGCCCGTCAAGGATGTTCCGCCGCGCCGCCGACTCGTCGGCCTGGTCGCGACGGGCCGCCGGGTCCCGCGTCACGGGTTCCCGGTCACCAAGGACGGCGTCGTGGTGGGCGAGGTGACCAGCGGCGCCCCGTCGCAGACCCTCGGTAAGCCCATCGCGATGGCGTATGTGGACACTGGGATAGAAGAAGGTCTGGCCGTTGACATCCGGGGCAGCCAAGAGGCTGTGGACCTGGTGGAGCTGCCTTTCTACAGGAGGAACAAGTGAGCACCATCCCTGACGACCTGAGCTACACCAAGGAGCACGAGTGGGTCGCCGGACTCGACGACGGCCTGACCGTGACCGTGGGCATCACCGCCTACGCGGCCGAAGCGCTGGGTGACGTGGTCTTCGTGCAGCTTCCCGAGGTCGGCACCACCGTCGAGGCGGGCGACTCCATCGGCGAGGTCGAGTCGACCAAGTCGGTGAGCGAGATCTACGCCCCGGTCGGCGGCGAGGTCGTCGAGGTCAACCAGGCCGTCGTCGACAAGCCCGACCTGGTCAACAGTGAGCCGTACGGCGAGGGCTGGATGTTCCGCGTCCGCCTGGAAGGCGACCCCGAGGACCTGCTGAGCGCGGAGGAGTACACCGCGCTCACCTCTGGCGACAACTGACACACTCCGCCGGGGTCCAGCCAGGACCCCGGCATATCTTGAGAGTTGGGCTGTATCAATGGCGATCAGTGTCTTCGACCTCTTCAAGATCGGTATCGGCCCGTCGAGCTCCCACACCGGCGGCCCGATGGCCGCCGCGCACAAGTTCGCCCGCGGCCTGCAGGCCGACGGGCTGCTGGAGCCGACCGCTCGCGTCGAGGCCATCCTGTACGGCTCGCTCGGCCTGACCGGCAAGGGCCACGGCAGCGACAAGGCCGTGCTGCTCGGCCTGTCGGGCGAGAAGCCCGAACTCGTCGACGTCGACACCGTCGACGCCCGCCTGGCCCAGATGCGCGAGGCCGGACGCATCAAGCTGTTCGGCGAGCACGAGATCCCGTTCGTCGTCGGCGAGGACCTGATCTTCGAGCGGAAGATCTCGCTGCCCGAACACCCCAACGGCATGCGCTTCACCGCCTTCTCCGACTCCGGGCACAAGCTGCGCGAGAAGGTCTACTTCTCCGTCGGCGGCGGTTTCGTCGTCGACGAGAACGCCACAGGGGCCGACCGCATCAAGCCGGACGACACCGTGCTGCCGCACCCGTTCACCAGCGCCGAGGAGCTGCTCAAGCACTGCTCCAACACCGGCCTGTCGATCTCGGGGCTGATGCTGGAGAACGAGAAGGCCTTCGGCCGCACCGAGCAGGAGATCCGCGAGCAGATCCTGACCCTGTGGCGGGTGATGTCGGAGTGCGTGCGGCGCGGCATCGGCAAGGAGGGCGTGCTGCCCGGCGGGCTGCGCGTCAAGCGCCGCGCCCACCAGTTGCACCGCAAGCTGCAGGCCGAGTCGGCCGAGCGTGACCCGCTGCACGCGATGGACTGGGTCGGCCTGTACGCCCTGGCCGTCAACGAGGAGAACGCCGCGGGCGGCCGGATCGTCACCGCGCCCACCAACGGCGCGGCCGGCATCATCCCGGCCGTCATGACCTACTGCGCCAAGTTCGTGCCCGGCTTCGACGACGACGGCGTGGTGCGTTTCCTGCTCACCGCCGCGGCGATCGGCGTGCTGTTCAAGGAGAACGCCTCCATCTCCGGTGCCGAGGTCGGCTGTCAGGGCGAGGTCGGCTCGGCCTGCTCGATGGCCGCGGCCGGGCTGACGGAGGTGCTGGGCGGCACGCCCGCGCAGGTGGAGAACGCCGCGGAGATCGGCATCGAGCACAACCTCGGCCTGACCTGCGACCCGATCGGCGGGCTGGTGCAGATCCCGTGCATCGAGCGCAACGCGGTGGCCTCGATCAAGGCGATCGCGGCGGCCCGTATCGCGATGCGCGGCGACGGCCAGCATTTCGTGTCGCTGGACAAGGCCATCAAGACGATGCGCGACACCGGGCGCGACATGCTCGACAAGTACAAGGAGACCTCACGCGGCGGCCTGGCCGTCAACGTCATCGAATGCTGACAGCTTTTCAGGAAGCCCATCCGGACAGCGGGCGGTCAGGGAGCCAGTGGCCGCCTCCACCTTTTCACGGCTCTTGACGCCACTCCACCGGCCGCTGTAGAAAGCTCGCGACGATCATGACGGTCGGAGGAGAGCTGTTCCATGACGGGCACCGACAATCTCGCCGAACATCTTGCCAGGATCGCTCGTGAACAGGGGTGGCTCGAGCGCCACGCCTACCTCGCCGACGGCGCCGTCCACCGCTACGCCGACGTCTTCGAGGGCGCCGACCGGATGGCGGCCTACCTGTCGGCCTCAGGTGTACGCCGGGGCGAGCGGGTGCTGGCCTCCCTGCCCGACGGCATGGACCTGATCTGGACCATCCTCGGGACGCTCCGCCTCGGCGCGATCGTCGCCCTGGTGAACACCGACCTCCACCCCGACGAACTGCGGCAGACGGCCGAGCTCGCCGGAGCTAGGCTCATCGTCGCCGACCCCCGCGTCGCCGACGTCTTCGACGGCCCCACCGTCACACCCGCCCTCATCAGGGCCGAGCAGGACCAGACCGCCGTGCCGCCGGTGGCCGACTGCGCGCAGGACACGCCCGGCATCGCCCTGCTCACCTCGGGAACGACCACGGGCCGCCCCCGCCTCTGCTTCCACACGCACGGCGACCCTCACGTCTTCGACTCCGCGTTCGGCAGCGTCCTCGACCTGAGGCCCGGCGACGTGAGCCTCTCCGTGTCCCGCATGTACTTCTCCTACGGGCTCGGCAACACGCTCTTCTACCCGCTGCTCAGCGGGAGCGCGGCCGTCCTCACGACGCGACGCCCCACGCCCGCCGAGGCGCTCGCCGCGATCCGCGATCTCGGCGTCACCGTGTTCTACGCGCAGCCCAGCTTCTACGCGAGGCTGCTGGCCGAGCCCGACCTCTCGCCGCTCGCCGGTCTCCGGCTGGCGATCACGGCCGGAGAGGTGCTCGCCCCCGCCCTGGAGGGCGCCCTGCGCGAGGTGCTCGGGGGACGGCTGCTCAACGTTCTCGGCACCACGGAGGTGGGCCAGGTCTTCGCCGCGAGCCCGCCGTCCGAGACCAGGGAGGGCACCGTGGGCAGGGCGCTGCCACCCTTCCGTATACAGCTGGTCGACGACGAGGGCGAGCCCGTCCCCTCAGGCGCCGAGGGCAACCTGCAGGTCGCGGGGCCCACCATCGCGCCCGGCATCGGCTCCCCTGCGGAGAGCCCTCGCCACGGCGAGAGCAGCTGGTGGCCCACGGGCGACACCGCCACCATGGACGACGACGGCTACCTCCGGGTCCTCGGCAGAGCCGACGACATCGAGATCGTCGGTGGGCAGAACGTGCACCCCGCCGAGATCGAGGACGTGCTCGCGCGGCATCCGCTCGTGCTCGAAGCGGCGGTCTGCTCGACCCGGGCGCAGGACGGCACGTCGAAGCTGCTCGCCTACCTCATCGCCAAGGGCGACGAGTCGGACCACGCCACGATCCGCGGCGAGCTGACCGACGCGGCCAAGAAGCAGCTGACCTGGTACAAGGTGCCGTCGGAGATCGTCTTCGTCACCGAGCTCCCACGAACCTCGACGGGCAAACTCAGCAGGCGAGACTTACGGGCCAGGGCAGCGGGCTGACCGGCAGGAGGCGGCACCGATGGCGACATACCCGAACGGACTGCGTAGCCGACTGGTCCGGCCCCACGAGAAGCCGCCCTCAGGGCGACACCTCCTGGGCCGGGTCGCCTTCCTCGACCATCACCGCGCCCCGGCCGTCCGCGACGGCGTCGCCGACATGGGCGTGCATCTTGCCCGTGACGAGAGCGCCCTGGTCACCGAGGTGTGGGAGACGGACGCGCCCCCCACGCCGGGCATGTACCAGGATCTCGCCTACGCCCACGACGGCGAGTACCTCTTCTGCGCGGGCCAGATCCCGGAAGGCGGGTCCTACCGCGAGCCGGTGCGCGAGGACTACGGGGCGGCCTTCGACCTGATCGGCGAGCTCGGCTATCCGCACGTCATCCGGATCTGGCACTTCATCGACGACATCAATGGCGCCAACGCCGACGGCATGGAGATCTACAGGGACTTCTGCCTCGGCAGGGCGGAGGCGGTGGACCGCCGTCTCGGGCCGTCCGGCGACATGCCCGCCGCGACCGGGATCGGCTCTCTCGGCGGTGGCATCAGCTGGTACCTGCTGGCCTCCAGAAGCGGACGGGTTCGCCACCTGGAGAATCCGCTGCAGGTTCCCGCTCCCTCCTATCCCCACAGGTACGGCCCCCGCCCGCCGAAGTTCGCGCGCGCCACCTCCCTCTCGCCCCCGGGCCTCGACGGCGCCGGCGACATCTTCGTCGCCGGCACGGCCAGCATCCTCGGTCACGAGACGGTCCACGAGGGCGACGTCGCCAAGCAGTGCGACGTCACCCTCGCCAACATGGCGAAGGTCCTGAGCAGGGAGAACCTGCTGGCCCACGGGATCGACGACGGCCGGACCCTGAAGGACCTCCGCTACGTCAAGGTCTACGTCCGACGCGAGGAGGACCTCGAGGCCGTCCGCACCGCGTGCGCCGAAGCCTTCTCCGACACGGCCGAGATCGTCTACTTCACCGTGGACATCTGCCGCTCGGACCTGCTCGTGGAGATCGAAGGCATCGCCCCGCGGCCGCCGGCGTGAGCGGAGGAGGGCCTCGGCAAGGGCGGGCTCAGAAGAGGGTCAGGGGCTCGACGGGCAGGGGGTCGGGCAGGGGGTCGAGTTCGGGGAGCTCCGCGCGCACCTCGTCGTGGAAGCGGCGGGCGAGCGGAAGGGCGTCGGCGTTGTCAGGGGTGTGGATGAACACCGTCGGGGAGCGGCCCTCGCGCAGCCACTCGGTGACCGTGCCGACCCAGTGCCGCCACCCCTCGACCGTGCGCTCCGTGGAGTCCCTTCCGAGGTAGCGGACGATCGGGCGGTCGGTGAGAGCGCGCGACCTGCGCGGCACGCGGGGCTTCTTCGTCCAGGCGTCGCGTTCGGCGTCGCTGGTCGGAGGGCTCTGGAAGAGCGTGGTGGTGTCGAAGGGGATCCACTCGGCGCCGGCGTCGGCCAGAACCCGCTCGAGGAGCCGTTCGGAGCGCTCGTCGTCGAAGAAGGCGCGGTGGCGGACCTCCACGGCGTACCTGTGCGAGCGGGGAAGCCCCCGCAGGAAGCCGGCCAGTGCGCCGAGGTCGGTCGGAGCGAACGATCCGGGCAGCTGGATCCACAGGGCGTGGGCCCGGGGTCCGAGCGGCTCCATCGCCTCGAGGAACGCTCGGAGCTCCTCCTCGGCGCCGGTGAGGCGGCGCTCATGCGTGATCGGCTTGGGCAGCTTCACCACGAAGCGGAAGGTCGGGTCGGTCTGCCGCGCCCACGACTCCACCGAGCTGCGCGCCGGTGTCGCGTAGAACGTCGTGTTGCCCTCCACCGCGTCACACCAGGACGCGTAGGCCCGCAGGCGCTCGCCTTGAGGCAGCGGAGACGGCAGGAAACGCCCCTGCCATGGCGCGAGCGTCCACATCGCGCATCCCACATGCAGTTTGTAGCGTGGGTTCATGGGTTTAGAAGATCGAGAACAGTCACGAAGACACCGTAGCCTGGCCAGGCTCACCCATCCAGACGAAGACCGACGAAATCGCGATGCATGGCGCGGACAGGAAGCGGCGATTTACTGCCGCATTTCCCACGTACGCGATGAGGATCAAACAGGCGTGGACCGGCAGGAGCGGATTTGCCTCGCGACCGCTGAACGTCTCGGGCTCATAGTGAACCCCAAGAACATCTTCATCGACAATAATCGCTCCGCGTGGACGCGGGACAGGAAGCGCCCGGGATGGGATTCCCTCCTCGCTGCGATGCGCAAAGGGATCACACATGTGATCGCCTACCATCCCGACCGGCTCATGCGTCAACCACGGGACTTAGAAGAGCTGCTGACGATCTCCGACGAGCACGGGATCACGCTGCATGGGGAAGCCAATCGCCGCGACTTGTCCGACCCTGACGACAGGTTCTTTCTTCGTATCGAGGTGGCGCACGCCTGCCGATCCTCAGACGACACCTCACGCCGGGTAAAAGCCACGATGCTGGACAGAGCGAGGGACGGCAAGCCGAAAACCGGCGGCAGGCGGCGCTACGGATATGCGCCGAACGCAGTGGACGTCATCCCAGAAGAAGCCAAGGTAATCCGCTGGATATTCGAGAGCTTCCTCGATGGCATGACGCCGTTCCAGATGGTGGAAGACCTCAACCGGCGCGGCGTGAAAACTGCTCAAGGAAAGCTCTGGCGTCTCAATACCCTGCTCAACGTGATCGATTCCACTCACGTCGCCGCGATCATGGTGTTCAGAGGGAAGCAGATCGGCAAAGGGACATGGCCCGCGATCATCGATGAGGGTATGTGGCGCGAAGCGCAGGAACGACGCTCCTTCCGGTCCGCCGCTTTCAAAGAAACCCACACGCGGACCAGGTTCTACCTCCTCCGGGGAATCGTCTACTGCACTGCTTGCGGACGCCTCATGGTCGGGAGGCCCATGACTGAAAGCAGGCCCGTTTACCTGTGCGGCTCGCACAGGAACCCCGACAAGTCCACTCGCTGTTTCCGCAGCATAGGTGCGGTCACTCTCGAATCATTCGTCAAGGACGCAGCTATTGATCTTCTGGAACGTCTTGACATCACCGGACGAGAGAGGGCCGCTATTCTCTCGGAAGAGGACGAAGCAGCGATAGAAGCCGAACGAACAGAACTCTCAGAACTCAAAGACATGTGGGACAGTCGGGAGATCGACACTGCCGAATATCGTGAGATGCGAAGGGCGGTAGAGAAGCGCATCAAGAAGATCCAGGACAAGACCATAGTGCGGCCTGCCGTCGAAGTGCTCGCAGGAATGGTCGGCCCGGATGCCCGCGCCACCTGGGAAGCACTCGAACAAGCGGGAAAACACGAAAGGCTCAATGCCGTGCTGCGCTTTCTGTTCGCGGCGATAAGAATCAAAGCGGCCGAGTCTCCCGCGACCGGTGTATTCGATTACGGTCGCATCGACATCGATCAGAACACCCTCTAGCCCGTCTGCCCCGAGACCCCGCTTTGGACGGCACCCCTTCCGCTGATCTCCGCCGTTCTCCGCTTACCTCCTCTAGCCAGACCGATCACGCGGCAGTTTGATTAATGCGTGCCAGTCAATTCAGACGCAGTAGTCGATTCATGCGAATCGCTCCGTGACGAGCTGCGCTCGCTGAACATCGCGGCAGATCTTCATGCCGGAGATGGCGTGGCGGCCCTGAGTGTGTGGGTTGATCTGCTCGTGTGGTGCGGAGTGATCAACGGGCAACTGTGCTTCTGGTGGCGAACGGGCCGTTCCAATGAGAACACCGGAAGGCCTGTATACGCATTCCATCCGGCTTTGGACCCATGGACGACCGCACGCCGCGTATCCCGCCGATACCTCGAAGTCAGAGCCAGCGGCCATGGTTCGGCCGATATAGTGCCGCAGTAGGCGGTCGGCGATGCCTGCCCAGAAGAGCCTTATTGACAGAGTGGGGCGTTTGGCTGAATACCATGCCACGCTGTCGCCGCCGCTCTCCAAGGTCCAATTCCTGGATCACTTCGAGCTGGACACGCGGAAAAATGCAGACGGATACACGGCGACGGAGCTATATCACATCTATCTGGCCGCGCGAATTTATGAGCGCAGATATCGATGTGCCGACTCGCTTTGAATGGCGACCCCGCGATGGCCACCCCGGCTGGCTTCTGTCGCTGTGCGTGATCGTCTCACCGTCTCACACCTCGCGCGCGTCTGCGCGCGTAGGCAGCGAATGCGCGCTGAGACGAGACAATGAGACGATGACACGTCGTCACCACGCTTGAGCCCAAGCGGCTCGTCGTTGATGATGAGGTGAACGCCATCCAGCGAAAGGCGACAACATGATCAGCGCTCGCACCACTAGGTTCCGGAGTCTCGATGGATTGGATTTGATCGGGACACTTACTGTTCCCGAACATGCAGCAACCAGTCCAACTGTTCTTGTGCACGGTGGTGGCGTGAATCGTGATGAGGGTGGTTTCTTCACACGCCTTGCTGAAGGGCTGGCTCGTGCTGGCTCCCCATCTCTTCGTTTCGACTTTCGGGGACATGGCGAGAGTTCGGGAACTCAGGAAGAGTTGACCATCTCTGGCGTCGCGAACGACATTCATGCGGCTGTCACGCACGTGCGCGACGCGACAGGAAGCGCCAAGGCCAATATCATTGGCGCAAGCTTCGGAGGCGGCATCGCGGCCTATTACACGTCGCGCAATCCTGCCCTGGTGCGCCGGTTGACACTCATCAATCCTCTCCTCGACTACAAAAGGCGTTTCGTCGACGACAAGCCGTACTGGAATGATGACCGCATTGACATGGAAGCCGGAAACCTGCTTGAGGAAAAGGGTTCGATAGAACATTCCCCAACCTTCAAGCTTGGACGGGCGCTACTCAACGAGGTTTTCCATGTCGAACCACACAAAGCTCTCAGGCATATCTCGGTGCCTACTCTGATCATTCACGGAACGCAGGACACGTTTATACCCATCGAATCCTCCCGGAGCGCGGTCAGCCTCATGGCTGGCAACGCGACATTGCTGGAAATCGATGGGGCACAGCACGGGATCGCGATCCACGATGATCCTCGGTACAGCGATCCGCAAACACAAGCATGGCAGAGTTTCGTCATCGACGAGATCGCAAAATGGCTGACGGAAGCCGACTAGCTTCCAGCTATCGAGCGTAGCTCTTGGACGGATTCCCTTGTCCGCCATCTGTCGAGCATTCCGACAAGACGGGAGACTTCCCGCGCTGTGCGGACAGAGCCCGTTTCGCGCGCCAGAGCCAGAGCCTTGATGCCTAGACCGGATGCCTCGTCAGGCTCGTGTAGAGCAGCGCATGTACCGGCCTTGAGCGACAGGAAGTATCCGTAATCCCGCCGCGAGAACATGTCCTCAGAGAGCCATTCATCGTACAGGCTCCTCGCGTGCTGGTATCTTCCTGCCTCTGTGTAACAGATCGCCACTTGTGCAGCGAAGAGAGCATCGTCGTAGTGCGGCGAAATCTTTTCTGTTGAGCGTTGGCTATCGTGCTTGGCGTTCTCCAGCATTTCGCGAGCCAAGTCGATCTTTCGGTCAATGAGATCGGCTTTTCCAGACAGCATCGCTTGTGCCCTTGCTTCTTGCTGGATGGCCTCCGCACGCACACGGACAGGTATACGCCATGGCCCGTCCTGAACGGCTTCGGCGAGGGTAATCATCCGAACGGCGTTCCGATCGTCCCAGGCGACCTGGCTCTTCTTCAGCAACACGTAGCCCTGCATGGCCAGGTTTCCGGATACTTGCGCCCACTCGATTGCTCGGTCGTGCCAGTAGCTAGCCTGCTCCAGCATCGCCATGTCTCGATAGAGCCACCCAGCGAATTCCGCGACCTGTGCTCCTATGCCGAAGACCTCTCTGCGGATATTCGACTTGGCTTCAGTGCCGGATCTCTCTACCGCAGCGAGCAGCCCGAGAACTATGGGGAGGGTTTGTCGTGGCCCGAACCGCCCATCGCGGTCGGCGCAGAAATCGAGTTGCCTGTCGAAGTAGTGCACAATCTCGCGGTCGGTGTAGCGATGCGCATCCAGAAGCATGGCCGATATGTGTCTGAGCTCATCCAGACCCAGGGCGGGGAACGCCAGGGAGGCCAAACCTCCCATCAGGAGACTGCGTCGTGTCGAGTCCATTCCTTCACGATCATTCTCGCATGATGCGCTGTTTGTGATCTCGGTGGCTTGAATGTCATCGGCGAAGAGTTCGTCTCGATCCATCTGGAATGCGCGTGCGTAAAGCATGCTGTAGAGCGCGCCGGGCATGGCCGATCCCGATTCCCAGGCCCTGATGTTGCGGCAAAGGCTTTCTCGTTTGGGTAGTTGAGTTCGGGTTCTTTCGTCGGCTGCTTCCGCGAGTGCGACAGCCATATCCGTCTGTGACCAGAGGTTTGATTCTCGTTTGGTCCGTAGCCGAATGGCCCATGGCGGAATGGGGGCGGGCGACCCGTGATCATCCTGGTTCTCTGCCATGTGAGTACCCGAGACGCGAGAGGGAAATCGTTGATCCCTACCGTACGCCAGTCCCGCCGGGATGTGCAGGTGATCCTGAGGCTCCAGGAGTCGCTCAGGGTCGTGGCGAGGACCAATGCAGGCACCAATGCCCCGATGGCACGTTTGGGCCCTCCGCGCGCGTTCAGAGGGCCTGCGGGACGGGAACAGTCGCGAGTGCGGCGTATCCGGATATATCGATGGGCGACCTGAAGGGAGAGACACGCCGCGCATGGCCGATCATCACGGACGGTGATCGTCTACGTCCACCAGCCTCGCGCGCGCCTGCACGCGTAGGGGCCGTATTCGTCCGTAGACGAAGACGAAGACAAGCACGCAGCGTAGCTGAAAGGTCCCTGCGACAAACGGAAGGAGGAATGCCCAACAACCCTCTCACCTGGGAGGGAGGTGATATCTGACGACTTCCGCAAACGACAATGGATCAATCGAGGAGGCGACCGCCTGTCGGCGGACTGAACGAAGAAACGAAGCGCAGCGCGCGTTCCATTTGAGACGAGTGACCAGCACATTCAGAACGTCCATAAGCCAGGAAGGAGCACGTCGTCTGGCGCGACTGTTGACCATTGAAGAAACGAACGAACGATGAAACGAAACGGGATCCTGTGAACGACGGCAGGATCCCGTTCTCGTTGACAAGGGGAGCGATGGCTCGAATGTCACCTTCCGTGACTCATTCGGGCCTCGTGCATGTGCACGTGCACGCCCTGAACGTGGCCCTTACGTGCAGACGCGCGCGGCGCGTGCACATGCACAACTCGGGATGACGGTCACTCTTCGTGAGATTCGGCTGAGAGGGTTGATGATCTTCCGCTCTCCCGTAGATGGGACCCTCAACCGACTGTTCACGACAACCTTGCAGGTCAGAACCCATGCTATGAGCAGCGTTTGACCCATCCCACATGAAGCCGCATGGATGCGACGTTATCGAACTCACCAGGCGAGGAAGCCCCTGACCGCCGTCAGCCAGGCTTCCGGCTGGTCGACATGGGCCATGTGGCCCGCCTCCTCCAGGATCACCGCTTTGGGGTACGGCCGACCAGGGAGACATCGGCGCCCTCCAGCGGCGAGGTGTCCCACACCGAAGGATGGGCCTTCCGCCTGCGGGTGTACTCGTCCCATCCGTCGAACGCCCCGTGCGGCACGGGCAGGACGTGCAGGCGCGTCAGGAGAGGCTAACCGGCGGCCCCGACAAGGGCGCGGAACAGGGCGCCGTCCTCCGCCGCCTCGGGGTGCCACTGCGTGGCCAGGGCGAAGCGGTGCCCGGGCAGCTCGACCGCCTCGATGGTGCCGTCGGCGGCGTGCGCGGTGGCCAGCAGCCCGTCGCCGAGGCGGCGGATCGCCTGGTGGTGGTAGTGCGGGACGGTCAGCGGGTCGCCGCCCACGATCTCCGCCATGCGGCTGCCGGGCGTGACACCGACCGGCATGTGCCCGAACTCGCCCGGCGCGGGCGCGTGCCCCGAATGCCCCACCACGTCGGGCAGGTGCTGGTGCAGACTGCCGCCGAGCGTCACGTTCAGGACCTGCAGCCCCCTGCAGATGCCCAGGAAGGGCAGCCCCGCCTTGAGCGCGGCGTCGGCCAGCGCGAACTCCGCCGAGTCGCGGAAAGGCCGGACGAAGCCGGTGCGCTCGTGCGGCGTCTCCGCGTAGAGCGAGGGGTCGATGTCACCCCCGCCCGCCAGGATCACCCCGTCGAGCCTGCCCACGACCGAGGCGAGGTCCCCGGCGGGCGGCAGGATCACCGGCTGCCCGCCCGCGCGCGCCACCTGTTCCACGTACATGTACGGCAGCAGCGCCGTCGTCATGTCCCACACGGTGAACCGCGCGGGCTCGACGTAACAGGTGATGCCGATCAAGGGTCTGTTCATCACGACTTTCATCCAACCGAAGTGCTCGTCACTAGGATGCTGGGGTAGCACGGATCGTCGAACGGGCCTACAAGTACCGCTTCTATCCCACGCCCGCGCAGGCCGACATGCTGTCGCGGACGTTCGGATGCGTGCGCTTGGTCTACAACAAGGCGCTTGAGCTCCGCAGCCGCTCCTATGTCCTGGACGGCAGAGGTGTCTCCTACGGGGAGTCCTCCGCGGCGCTGACCGCGTGGAAGCAGACCGAGGAACTCGCTTTTCTCAACGAGGTGTCGAGCGTTCCTCTGCAGCAGGCCCTGCGTCATCTGCAGCATGCGTTCAGCAACTTCTTCGCGAGAAGAGCCGGGTATCCGGCGTTCAAGTCTCTCAAGAAGTCGAGAGCCGGCGCCGAGTTCACGCGGTCGGCCTTCACCTATGCCTCTGGGGTGCTGAAGCTCGCCAAGATGGACGCACCGCTCGACGTCCGCTGGTCGCGGCCGCTGCCGGAGAACGCTCGGCCGTCCACCGTCACGGTCTCGCGTGACAGTGCCGGTCGCTGGTTCGTGTCCCCGCTGATCGAGGAGGTGGTCATAGCGCTGGCGTCGGTGACGGCTTCGGTGGGCGTGGACGTGGGCCTGTCGGCGCTCTCCACGGGAGAGAAGATCGTCAACCCCAGGACCGAGCGGCTCGATCGGAGGCGACTGGCCAGGGCGCAACGAGACCTGGCCCGGAAGGTGAGGGGCTCGGCCAATCGCGCCAAGGCACAACGCAGAGTGGCCCGCCTGTACGCCCGGATGGCCGATCGGCGGCATGATCACCTGCACAAGATCACGACACGGCTTGTTCGCGAGAACCAAGTGATGGCCGTGGAAGATCTCTCCGTCCGCAACCTCGTCAAGAGAAGATCGCTGGCCCGTGCCGTCTCCGATGCCGCCTGGCGCGGCCTTCGCAGCATGCTGGAGTACAAGGCGGCCTGGTACGGACGAGAGCTCGTGGTGATCGACCGCTGGTTCCCCTCTTCCAAGCTCTGTTCGGCCTGCGGGCTCGTGCGGGGGGACCTGTCTCTCGGCGTCCGGTCGTGGACGTGCGCCTGTGGCGCGGTGCACGACCGGGACGTCAACGCTGCGAAGAACATCCTGGCCGCCGGGCTGGCGGACAGGCAAAACGCCTGTGGAGCTGATGGAAGACCTCAAGGAGAGTTCTCTCCGGCGGGCGGTCGGCGGTGAAGCAGGAACCCGTGAAGGATCTCGCCTTCGGACGGGACGGTCAAAGCGGAGTAACGTACGCCCCCGAGATGCCGCCGTCGACCAGGAACTCGGCGCCGGTGATGAACGAGGCGTCGTCGGAGGCAAGGAAGGCGACCGCGGCCGCGATCTCCGTGGCCTCGGCGAAGCGGCCGACAGGGATGTGCACGAGGCGGCGCTGGGCGCGCTCGGGGTCCTTGGCGAACAGCTCCTGCAGCAGCGGCGTGTTCACCGGGCCGGGGCACAGGGCGTTGACCCTGATGCCCTCGCGGGCGAACTGCACGCCCAGCTCCCTCGACATCGCCAGCACGCCGCCCTTGGAGGCGGTGTAGGAGATCTGGGAGGTCGCCGAGCCCATCACCGCGACGAACGAGGCGGTGTTGATGATGGAGCCCTTGCCCTGGTGCCGCATGTACGGGATGACGTGCTTGCAGCACAGGTACACGGAGGTCAGGTTGACCTCCTGCACCCGGCGCCAGGCGTCGAGGCCGGTCTCCAGGATGGAGTCGTCGTCGGGAGGGGAGATGCCTGCGTTGTTGAAGGCGATGTCGACGCTGCCGTAGGCGTCGAACGCGGTCTGGTACATCCTGACCACGTCGTCCTCGCTGGTGACGTCCGCCTTGACGAACAGGCCGCCGACCTCGTCGGCGGCCTTGGCGCCGCTGGGCTCGTCGAGATCGACGCAGACCACCTTCGCGCCCTCCTCGGCGAACCTGCGCGCGGTGGCCAGGCCGATGCCGCTGCCCGCGCCGGTGATCACGGCGACGCGGTCCTGCAAACGCTGCATGTGTCCTTCTCTCGGTTGCTCTGCCCTGCGCGGGGGCGGTGGTCAGTTGGTGGCGATGAAGACGTTCTTGGTCTCGGTGAAGGAGGCCAGCGCGTCGGGTCCGAGCTCCCTGCCGAGCCCCGACTGCTTGAAGCCGCCGAACGGTGTCCAGTAACGCACGCTGGAGTGGGAGTTCACGCTCAGGTTGCCCGCCTCGACCGCCCTGGCGACGCGCAGGGCCCGCCCGACGTCGCGCGTCCAGATGGAGCCGCTCAGGCCGTACGGCGTGTCGTTGGCGATGCGCACCGCGTCGGCCTCGTCGGTGAACGGGACGACGGACACCACGGGACCGAAGATCTCCTCGGTGAAGGCGCGGTCGGTGACGGAGGAGGTGAGGACGGTGGGAGGGAACCAGAAGCCGGGCCCCGAGGGGCACGAGCCCTGCAGGTAGGGGGTGCCTTCGACGAAGCCGCGCACCCTGTCGAGGTGCTCGGCGCTGATCAGCGGCCCCATCTCGGTGCTCTCGTCGAGTGGGTCGCCGACCTTGACGTTGTGGACGGCCTGCGAGAGCAGGGCGAGGAAGTCGTCGTGGACGGAGGCCTCGACGAGGATCCTGGACCTGGCGCAGCAGTCCTGGCCCGAGTTGTCGAAGACCGCGTAGGGGGCGGTGGCGGCGGCCTTGTCCAGGTCGGAGTCGGCGAAGACGATGTTGGCCGACTTGCCGCCCAGTTCGAGGGTGAGGCGCTTGACCTGCGAGGCGCAGGTGGCGGCGATCTGCTTGCCGACCTCGGTGGAGCCGGTGAACACGATCTTGGCGACGTGCGGATGCTCGACGAGGCGGGCGCCCGCGACCTCCCCCGCTCCTGGCAGCACCTGGAGCACGCCTTCGGGCAGGCCCGCCTCGAGGGCCAGCTCGGCGAGCCTGAGCGCGGTCAGCGGTGTCCATTCGGCGGGCTTGACGATCACCGCGTTGCCCGCCGCGAGCGCGGGGGCGACACCCCAGGTCATGACGACCATCGGGAAGTTCCACGGCACGATCACGCCGACCACGCCCAGGGGCTCGAGGAAGGTGACGTCGATGCCGCCGGCGACGGGGATCTGCAGGCCGTGGTGGCGCTCGGGCGCTCCCGCGTAGAAGTGCAGGACGTCGCGGACGTTGCCCGCCTCCCAGCGGGCGTTGCCGATCGTGTGGCCCGCGTTGGCGATCTCCAGCTGGGCCAGTTCCTCGGCGTGCGCGTCGACCTGCTCGGCGAAGCGCCTCAGCAGGCGGGCGCGGTCGCCCGGCGAGACCTGGCGCCAGGTGTGGAAGGCGGCCCTGGCACGCTCCACCGCCCTGTCGATCTCCGCCGCGTCGGCGAACTCGACGTCGGCGACGACGGTCTCGGTCGCCGGATTGATGATCTTCAAAGTCTCTCGAATCCCCTGAACAGTTCCCAGTCCGTCACGGCCGCCTCGAAGGCGGCCAACTCGACGCGGGCGTTGTTGGCGTAGTGCGCCACGACGTCCTCGCCGAAACTCTCGCGGGCCAGCTTCGACCCTTCCCACAGCGCCAGCGCGTCACGCAGCGTGTGCGGCACGGTCTCGGCACCGCTGGCATAGGCGTTGCCGGTGAACGGCTCCTCCAGCGTCAGCTCGTTGTCGATGCCGTGCAGTCCCGCCGCGATGAGCGCGGCCACCGCGAGGTAGGGGTTCACGTCGCCGCCCGGCACGCGGTTCTCCACGCGCAGCGAGGGCCCGTGCCCCACGAGACGGAGCGAACACGTGCGGTTATCCACACCCCACTTGACCGCGGTCGGGGCGAAACTGCCCGGCACGTACCGCTTGTAGGAGTTGATGTTCGGAGCGTAAAAGAGGGTGAGTTCTCGCAGGCAGGCCAGCTGCCCTGCGATGAACCGCGCTCCTGTCTCCGACAGTCCGTACGGCTGGCTCCCCGCCATGATGGGCGAGTTGTCCACAGACCTCAGCGATATGTGGATATGACAGGAATTGCCCTCGCGCTGGTTCGGCTTGGCCATGAAGGTGATCGACTTGCCCTCCTGGGCGGCGATCTCCTTGGCGCCGTTCTTGTAGACCGAGTGGTTGTCGCACGTGCGCAGCGCCTCGTCGTAACGGAAGGCGATCTCGTGCTGGCCGAGGTTGCACTCGCCCTTGGCCGACTCGACGTACAGGCCCGCGCCCTCCATCTCGAGCCTGATGCGGCGCAGGAGCGGCTCGATGCGGGCCGTGCCGAGCAGTGAGTAGTCGACGTTGTAGAGGTTGGCGGGCGACAGGTCGCGATAGCCGCGCCGCCAGGCCTCCTCGTAGCTGTCGTCGTAGACCACGAACTCCAGCTCGGTGCCGACGTAGGCGGAAAGGCCCCGCTCTTCGAGCCTGGCCAGCTGCCTGCGCAGGATCTGGCGGGGCGAGGCGGTCACGTCGGAGCCGTCCTCCCAGGTGAGGTCGGCCATGAGCAGGGCCGTCCCCTCCTGCCAGGGGATACGCCGAAGCGTGGATATATCGGGCTTCATCACGAAGTCGCCGTAACCGCGCTCCCATGACGACATCTCGTAGCCGTTGACAGTGTTCATGTCGACATCGACGGCCAGGAGGTAGTTGCATCCCTCTGACCCGTGGTGTAGCACCTCGTCAAGGAAGAATCTCGCGGAGAGTCGCTTTCCCTGCATCCTGCCCTGCATGTCGACCAGAGCCAGCAGGACGGTGTCGATCCGCCCCGCTGCCACCTCGTCGCGCAACTCGTCGATGGAAAGGAAGCCAGCCGTCACAGTCACCCTCCCGCGTTATTGGGCTAGTGTTAGACCATTGGCAAGTCAGAGTCAAGAGGGGTGGACTTGAACCCGCTGACGGTGTTGCGCCCGGTGAGGGCCGGCAACGCCTTCGAGGAGACCGTGGAACGGCTGCTCCAGGCGATCAAGCTCGGCATGGTGGCGCAGGGCGAGAAGCTTCCTCCCGAGCGGGAGCTCGCCGTCCAGCTGGGGATCAGCAGGGTCACTCTCCGTGAGGCCATCCGCGCGCTGCAGGAGGCCGGCTACCTGGACGTACGCCGGGGGCGCTACGGCGGCGCCTTCGTCACCTACGCGCCGCCGCCTCCCGGCACGGGAGACCTGCGTCAGGCGGTCGCCGAGATGGGCACCGACTCGCTCGCCGACGCGCTCACCTTCAGAATGGCGGTGGAGTGCGGGGCGGCCCAGGTGCTGGCCTCCACCCCGCTCGACGAGACGCAGCGCGCCCTTCTCCTCGGACGGCTGGCCGAGCTGAACACCGCGCGCCCCGACGAGTACCGGCGCCTCGACACGGCCTTCCACCTGTCGATCGCCGAACTCACCGGCTCCTCGCTGCTCGCCGCCACCTGCGCGGACGCCCGCCTCCGTGTCACCGACCTGCTCAACGCCATCCCGATGCTGCAGGTCAACATCGAACACGCGGCCATCCAGCACGAGGCCATCGTGGCGGCGATCCTCGCGGGAGATCCCGACGGCGCGCGCAGAGCGGTCGCCGAGCACCTGGAGGGCACCGCCGCCCTCCTGCGCGCCTTCCTCGCCTGAACCGTCACGATCCACAACACCAACGTGGACACGCCGACGCTGACCGCCGTCACCGTCGTCACGGTTGCGCGCGCCCATCCCGTGGTGGCCGACCTTCTGGCCGAGCCGGAGGACGGCGTCTACCAGGCCGCTATGAATTGCCTGCTCAACGGCGGTGATCCTCAGGTGCGGTGGAAGGAGAAGCGGGAAAGTCCGCCCCGGATCACGATCGGCGAAGAGACCGTCACCGTCACCGACACGGTCAGGGTGGGAATCGAACTGCTCGGTGACGGTCAAGGTCACGGCGAGCAGGGATCTGTGCGAGGCCGCCGGCTACGGCCGGGTGTGGCATGTGGCCAGGGGCGAGGACGCGGAGGGACGGTGCGTGCCCGACGCGGTGTTCGGACCGTGGGAGTTCTACCAGGTGGACGATCGTCACTGGCACTTCGTCCTGCGGACGGAGCCGGACCTGTGGCGCGTGCCGTGGCGCGAGATCGTGGTGGAGCCTGGCGTGCCACCCGCCACGCCGACCTGGCCTGGCGGGCGGGGCGGTTCGCGCTCACCCTCGGACTGGCGCCTGCCGCGTACCTCCTCTGGCACGACATCGTGCTGACGGGCGGGCTGGGAGGGCAGGACTGGTTCGCAGGACTCTGGCGGCCGGTCGTCGCGTTCGCCGAGCTGAGTGTCTGGTTCGTGCCCGGATACCTGCTGGGGTTGTTCTGGGGTCAGTTACCGGGACGGCGCGGGCCGATCAAGGCGCTGCCCTTCATCGTGACGGACGTGGTGTACACGCTGGTCAGGCTGGGACTGGACCGGGTCTTCGATCTCGGCGACCTGAACGATCTCGTGGTGGGCACGGTTCTTCTGTCCGCCGTGCTGACCGCGACGGGGCTCTACGTGGACGCCTGCACGATGCGGCACGTGCTGCCGCCCTGGAGCAGGGTCGGCAGGTACGTGATGGACATCTACCGGCTTGAGACGATCCCTTCTCAGCTCACGTTCCTGCTCGCGCAGATCGCCGCCGTTCTCGCGATCATCCAGTTCGTGAGCGGGGGAGGGGGAGAGCCTCCGGCGCCGGGGGTGGATCCGTTCCAGGTGCCGCGGCCCAACTAGAGCGGCAGTTCCTGGACGGTGCCGTCGTGCCAGGTGACGGTCGCCCCCACGGGGTCGTAGACGGGCGGAGGGGGTGCGGGGGCGGCCGAGAGGGTCGCCACGCAGACGAAGACGGATTCGGGCCCCGCGCACTCGCCCTCCAGGCACGGCACCAGCGCGTCGGGGCCGAAGACCGTGCCCTCGGATGACTCCATGACCGACGAGCGGGTGAAGCCGTGGAGAGGGAGGAGGGCGCCGGTCAGCTCCTCTCCCGCCGCCTCCGGAAGGGCCCAGCCGGTCTGGCGGACCACCGTGCCGGAGGGGGCGGTGACCCGGTGGAGCCTCACCTCGTGCGGACCGCGCACCATGCTGACGCTCTCGATCAGCGTCGAGGGCGTGGGGCGGCAGGAGGAGGCGGCCCAGCCGGGGCCCGCGCCGAGCGGCGTGATGGGCCCTCGCGGGGTCACCTCGCCGTCGATCACCAGCCCGAGGTGGTTGTCGGCGAGGGTGGCAGGGCCCGTCCTGGAGGAGTAGGCCAGGCGCTGGTAGAGGGGGTCGTCGGGGCCGCCGCCCGGCGGCTGGTGGTCGCTGCCGTGGTTGACCAGCCGGACCAGGCCGTCGGCGGCGGTCGAGTGGACGAGCAGCCCGGGGCCTGGCAGGCCGATGGCCTGGTCGGCGCGTTCGACGGGGCCAGGCTCCTCGACGGAGGTCCAGGCGGGGTGGTCGGCGGGCAGGAGCAGGCCGAGGAAGCCCTTCGAGGCCCAGTACGGCGAGGCAGCCCCCGAGTACGGCTGCAGCGAGGGCTCGTGCGGGCCGTACCAGCCGAGCGTGAGCAGGCCCTGAGGGGAGAGCGCCCTGCCGTCGGCCAGGAAGTGCCTGAGAGCGCCGCTGGCCAGACGGCGGGCCGTACCGGGGGAGTAGGGGGAGACGCCGAGCAGCTCGCCGGCCCACACAGGTGCGGCGGCGGCGAAGCGGTAGATGAGCGACCTGCCCTGGTAGACGGGCGAGCCGTTGGCGTCGAAGGCGGAGCCGTAGTTGCCGAGGAAGGCGCGCAGGCGCGTGGCGTACGGCTCGGAGGGCCCGCCGAGGTGGGCGTGCAGAGCCGGGTAGAGGTGCATGGCCCAGCCGTTGTAGTGGTCGAAGTTGCGCCCTTCGCCGTCCCGGTACCAGCCGTCGCCCTCGTACCAGCGCTCGATCCTGTCCAGGCCTCTGTCGATGACCGCCTGGGTGTCGTGGCCGAGTTCCTGGAGGAACCCGGCCACGGTCACGGGGAACAGGTGCCAGTTGTTGTCGACGTGCTCGCGGCGCAGCGCCTCCTCCAGCCATCCTACGACCCGGTCCTGGACGCTGGGGTCGAGCCGGTCCCAGAGCCACGGGCGGGTCAGCCGCAGGCCGAGTGCGATGGAGGCGGCCTCCACCATGGGCTGGAAGTGGTCCTTGATCTCCGGCCAGGTGCCGAGGGGGCCGGTCGCCAGCCCCTCGGCGTACGGCTGGAGCGCCGCGGGATCGCCGCCGCCCGCCACC
The DNA here is from genome assembly GCF_039535395.1 of Nonomuraea roseola. Classification (NCBI taxonomy): domain Bacteria; kingdom Bacillati; phylum Actinomycetota; class Actinomycetes; order Streptosporangiales; family Streptosporangiaceae; genus Nonomuraea; species Nonomuraea roseola. Next base: position 933,812 of record NZ_BAAAXC010000015.1, on the reverse strand, counting down.
CTGAAGGACGCCAGCAGGAAGGTGCGGGCATAGCCCTCGAGCCCGTCGCAGCCGGACCAGCTGGCCCTTCCCGGCAAAGTGATCAACGAGTGATCGGGTGAGCGATACGGTTCGACCGCGGACAGCAGGGCGTCGGCAGCGGCCTCCCAGTGCGCGCGTGTCCACCCGGTGTACGGGCTGAGTGATCGGTCCTCAGGCGGAAGGGCGAGCATGCGAACTCCGGGGGATGATCGAACGAAACAATACGTTCACAGACGAAACCTACAGCGCTAGGATCGCATCGTCGAGTGTTAGGAGTCTCCCTTGTTCGTCGAGCAACGCCATGAGCTCATCCTCCGCGAGGTGCGCGAGCGCGGATCCGTGCGGCTGGCCGACCTGGTCGAGCGGCTCGGCGTCTCGATGGTCACCCTGCGCAGGGATGTCGAGCACCTGGCCGGCCAGGGGCTGGTCAACAGGGTCCACGGCGGTGTCACGCTGCCTCCGGAGACCGCCCAGGAGAGCCGCCCCGTGATCGAGCGTTCGCTCACGATCGGGATGCTGGTGCCCTCGGCCACCTACTACTACGGCACGGTCATCAAGGCCGCCCGCGACCAGGCGCAACGCCTCGGCGCGCGGCTGGTGCTCGGGGTCTCCCGTTACGACGACGACGAGGATCGCAAGCAGGTGGGACAGCTGATCGCCGGAGGGGCCGAGGGCCTGCTGCTCACGACGAGCAGGCAGCCCGACGAGTCGCACGTGGCGTGGCTGGCGGGGCTGGGGGTGCCCGCCGTCCTGGTGGAGAGGATCGCCGAGCTGGGCGGACCCGCCTCCTTCATGGACGCGGCCGCCTCCCACCACGCCCACGGCGCCTTCCTCGGCACCAGGCACCTGGCGGAGCTGGGCCATCGCAGGGTGGCGATGGTGACCCGCAGGAGCCCCACCGCGCCGCGCGTGCGCCACGGCTTCCTCTCCGCCGTGCGCGACCTGGGGCTCGAGACGCCGGGGGAGTTCGGCGTGGAGCAGGACGGGCCGTCGGACGAGCAGGTCGCGCAGGTGGTCAGGGCCATCGGCGACGGCTCGGTGACCGGGCTGCTCGTGCACAACGACGAGGACGCGCTCCTGCTGGTGCAGCACCTGCGCCTGGCGGGCGTGCGGATCCCCGCCGACGTCTCGATCGTGGCCTACGACGACGAGGTCGCCGCGCTCAGCGACCCGCCGCTCACCGCGGTCGCGCCGCCCAAGGCGGCGGTCGGCCGCAGCGCCGTCGACCTGCTCGTCCGCCGGATCGAGCAGGGTCCGGCGCTGGCCGCCCAGCACGTGGCGCTGCTGCCGGAACTCAGGGTGCGGGAGTCCACCGCCGCACGCGGCTGATTGTTTTGCGTTCATTTCGTTACTGATCGAAACCTAGACAAGCCTTCGCTTTTGAGCGAATGATGCACTAGCGATCGGAAGCGATGAGGAGCAATCATGGAACGCAAGCGCGCCGCCGCCGGCCTCTCCGGGATGCTGGCCGGCATCACCCTGCTGGCGGCCTGTGGGGGCGGCGGCAGCGAACCGACCGCCCCCGCGGCCGAGGGCGGCAAGCCCGCGGAGGTCACCTTCTGGGGCTGGGCCAAGGGCACCCAGGAGGTCGTCGACGCCTTCAACAAGTCGCACAAGGACATCCAGATCAAGTTCGAGGAGATCCCCTCGGGCAACGCGGGCGGCTACGCGAAGTTCTCCAACGCCGTGAAGGCGGGCAACGCCCCCGACGTGATGTCCATCGAGTACCCGCAGCTTCCCGACTTCGTCAACCAGGGCGCGCTGCAGGACATCACCGCCGACGTCGCCGACGTCAAGGGCAAGTACCCCGCCAGCGTCTTCAGCCTCGTCGAGCTCGGCGGCAAGACCTGGTCGGTGCCCATGGACGCGGCGCCGCAGGTCTTCTTCTACCGCAAGGACCTGTTCGAGAAGAACAAGATCGAGGTCCCGAAGACCTGGGACGACTTCAAGGCCGCCGCCGAGAAGGTCAAGAAGGCCTCCGACAAGGCGCGCATCGCCACCTTCTTCCCCGACGACCCGAGCGTCATCGCCGCCCTCGCCTGGCAGGCGGGCGGCAAGTGGTTCGGCACCGAGGGCGACGCGTGGAAGGTCGCCATCAACGACGAGGCCACCAGGAAGGTCGCCGACTACTGGCAGGGCCTGGTCAAGGACGACCTCGTCAAGGTGCAGCCCTCCTTCAGCCAGGAGTGGAACGCCGCCTTCGAGGACGACACCCTCTGGGGTTACGTCGGCGCCAACTGGGGCGCGGGCGTCATGAAGGGCAACCACGCGGGCCAGAGCGGCAAGTGGGCCATCGCGCCGATCCCGAACTGGGGCACCCCCGCCAGCGGCATGCTCGGCGGCACCACGTTCGGCGTCGCCAAGAACAGCAAGAACCCCAAGGCCGCGGTCGAGGTCATCAAGTGGCTGACCGGCTCGCCCGAGGCGTGGACGGCCAGGCTGTCGTCCGGCACCTCCAGCGGCTTCCCCGCGATCGCGGACCTGGTGCCGGTGGCGGCCAAGAGCTTCGACGCCTCCTTCTACGGCGGGCAGGACATCTACGCGCTGTTCACCGAGTCGTACGGGACCATCCAGCCGGGCTGGACGTGGGGACCGAGCATGGTGCAGACGCTCACCGCCTTCAAGGACGCCCTCGGCAAGGTGAGCACCGGCGGCACCACGCTGCCCGAGGTGCTGGAGACGGTGCAGACGGCGACGGTGGACGAGATCAAGGGGCGCGGGCTGAACGTGGCCCAGCCGTAGCCCCGACCCAGGCCCGCCCCTTTCCTCGAGTCGCGGGTCGAAATCCTCCGGGTGAAGGACGATCGGCGCCCGTGGGATGCGGGCCGGGGTCCTTCGGGTGAAGGACGGTCTCCCCTCCACGGGATGCGGGCCGGGGCTCTTCGGGTGAAGGGCGGCCTGGGATGCGGGCACTTCGGGTGAAGCGGCCTCCCCGTCGGGTCGGGTCGGGGTTCTTTCGAGGAGCGAGCGGGCGGCCCTCCCCTTCCAGGGGGCGGGCCGGGTTAGGCGGCCGGCTTCCTGCGGGGAGCGGGGCCTGAGGTGACGGCGGTGCGGTACGGCGGGCCGTACCAGATCGGAGAGATGGAGATGACAGCAGACACACAGGCGCGAGCCCCAGGGGACGCCTGGCGCAGGCGGGGAGCGATCACGCTCTTCGTCGGCCCGTTCTTCGCCCTGTTCGCCGCGGTCATCGTGGCCCCCCTGGCCTACGCCGTCTACCTGAGCCTGTTCAGCGAGAAGTCGTCGGGACTCGGGTTCGGCGGCGCCGAGACGGTCTTCGTCGGCCTCGGCAACTACCTCGACACGCTCGCGGACCGGGCCTTCACCGACGGCTTCCTGATCATCCTCGGGTACTGCTTGTTCTACATCCCGCTCATGATCGGCGGGGCGCTCGGCCTGGCCCTGCTGCTGGACTCCGGCCTGGCAAGGGCGAAGAAGTTCTTCCAGCTGGCGCTGTTCATGCCGCACATCGTGCCGGGCGTGATCGCGGGGCTGATCTGGCTCTACCTCTACCTGCCCGGCATCAGCCCCATCGTGGACCTGCTCGGCGGCGTCAACTTCCTCGGCGGCGACCAGGTGCTCGGCTCGGTGGTCAACATCGCGCTGTGGGAGTGGGTCGGCTACAACATAATCATCTACTTCGCCGCCCTGCAGGCCATCCCCGCCGAGGTGCTGGAGGCGGCGCGGATGGACGGCGCCGGTGCGATCAGGACCGCGCTGTCGGTGAAGGTGCCGCTGATCCGCGGCGCGGTGATCACCACGGTGCTGTTCACGATCATCGGCTCGCTGCAGCTGTTCACCGAGCCCATGGTGCTCGACAACGTCAGCGACGGCATCGTCAGCACCTGGACGCCGAACATGTACGCCTACAACGAGGCCTTCGGAAACAACGACTACGGCCAGGCGGGCGCCGCCTCGATCATCCTCGCGCTGCTGGCCGCCGTGCTCTCCTACGTCGTCACCAGGTGGGGTAACCGTCGATGAAGTGGATGTCCCGCGCGACGGTCAACGTCCTGCTGACCGTCGCCACCCTCTACACGCTGCTGCCGCTGACGTGGCTGCTGTTCGCCTCGACCAAGTCGCTGTCGGACCTCTACTCCACGCCAGGCTTCGCCTTCGCCGACTTCAACCTGATCGCCAACATCCGGGCGGTCAGCGCGGAGAACGGCGGGATCTTCTTCCGCTGGTATCTCAACAGCGTCCTGTACGCCGGCGTGGGCGCGGCGGTGAGCTCCTTCATCACCATCATGTGCGGCTACGCCTTCGACAAGTACCAGTGGCTCGGGAAGGAGAAGATGTTCGGCCTGGTGCTGCTCGGCGTGCTGGTGCCGACCACCGCCACGGCGCTGCCGCTGTACCTGCTGGCCTCGAAGGTGGGCGTGGTCAACACCTTCTGGGCGGTCTTCATCCCCGTGCTGGTCCACCCCTTCGGCGTCTACCTGGCGCGCGTCCTGTCGTCGGGCTACGTGCCTGGCGAGGTGCTGGAGGCGGCCAGGTCGGACGGCGCGGGCGAGATCCGCACCTTCACGAGGGTCGCGCTGCCGATGCTGATGCCGGCCTTCGTGACGATCTTCCTGTTCCAGTTCACCGCGATCTGGAACAACTTCTTCCTGCCCCTGGTGATGCTCAACGACCAGAAGCTGTACCCGCTCAGCCTCGGCCTGTTCACCTGGGAGAAGCAGGGCAACGCCTTCCCCGAGTTCCACAGCCTGGTGATCACAGGGTCGCTGCTGTCGGTGGTGCCGCTGCTGGTGGTCTTCATGTCGCTGCAGCGCTTCTGGAAGGCCGGGATGACGGCGGGCAGCGTCAAGTGAACGAGTTTTCGGGGGAGAACGTGAGAAGGCCCAAGACCCTGGTCGCCATGGGCAGGCCCGTGGCCACCAGACTGCTGAACGCCCAGGCGAGAAGCCGCCTGGCGATGATCGCCGACGTCGATCCCCACCTGGTGGTGGACGACTTCACCGGGGTGGACCTGTCGGCGGTGGAGGTGCTCTACACCTCGTGGGGCTGCCCGCCGGTGACCGCTGAGGTGCTGGCCTCGGCTCCGCGACTGCGGGCGATCGTGCACGCGGCGGGGTCGGTGAAGCACCACGTGACCGACGCGGTGTGGCAGCGCGGCATCGCGGTCTCCACGGCCGCCGACGCCAACGCCGAGCCGGTCGCGGAGTTCACGCTCGCCTCGATCCTCTACGCCAACAAGCGGGTGATCGACATCGCCCGCGCCTACAGGTCGGAACGGGAGAACCAGAACTGGGACGCCCGGTTCCCCGGCTTCGGCAACTACCGCCGCACGGTCGGGATCGTCGGAGCCTCCAGGATCGGCCGCAGGGTGATCGAGCTGCTGCGCCCCTTCGACCTGGAGGTGCTGGTCAGCGACCCCTACCTGCGCGAGGACCTCGGCGTGACCAGGGTGGACCTGGACGAGCTGGTCACCCGCTGCGACGTGGTCAGCCTGCACGCGCCCGACCTGCCCGAGACCCACCACCTCATGGACGCCGCCCGCCTGGCGGGGATGCGCGACGGCGCCACCCTGATCAACACCGCCCGCGCCGCGCTGGTCGACCAGGACGCGCTGACCGCCGAGCTGGCCGCAGGGCGGCTCTACGCGATCCTCGACCACACCGAGCCGGAGATCCTGTCGGCCGGCTCACCCCTGTACGACCTGCCGAACGTCCTGGTCACCCCGCACATCGCCGGATCGCTCGGCGGTGAGCTGGCCAGGATGGCCGATCTCGCCCTCGACGAGCTGGCCCGTTACGCGCGCGGCCTGCCGTTCGAGCACGGCGTGGAACCCACGAGCCTGTCCCGCTCCGCCTGACACCCGCCCGTTCCGCCGAACACGGAGGCACCCCCCATGCTCCGACGTGCCCTGCTGTTAACGGTCGCCGCGGCGGCCGCCCTCTCGACGGCGGCCGTGCCCGCCGTCGCCGATCCGGACGCGGCGCCCATCCCCTCCGCCTCCCTGACGGCTCCCCAGGCCCAGGCCGCCCCCGGCTTCGCCGCGCCGGTGCTGCGCTACCGCGACCTGCTGACCGGAGGCGCGGACGTGGATCCCGCCGACCCCGCGTACGCCGCCGCGCTTGCCCGCCTCGACGCCGACGCCGACGCCGACCTCGCCACCCTCACCCCGACCGGCTGGGCCGACCTGCAGGGCGCCGACGGCAACACCGTGCACGCCGTCGCGCTGCGCCTGCAGTCCATCTCGCTGGCCTACGCCACCGTCGGCTCCAGGAGGTACGGCGACGCGGCGACCGCCGCCTCGGTGGTGCGCGCGCTGACCTGGATGCACGCCGAGCGCTACCGCCCCGGCAAGCCCGAGACGGGCAACTGGTACGGCTGGGAGATCGGCGCGCCGAACTACCTGCTGCACAACCTGGTGCTGCTCGGCGAGGCCGTGCCCGCCGAACTGCGCGCGGGCCTGCTGGACGCGATCGGCCACTTCGTCCCCGATCCCGCCAGGCGCAAGGTCTCGGGCGTGCCCGAGGTCGGCGGCAACCTCGCCGACAAGGTCTCCATCACCGTACGGCGCGGCCTGCTGTCGGGCGACCCCGCGGTGACGACGATGGGCCGCGACAAGCTCAGCCCCGTCTTCGACCACACCTCCAGCGGCGACGGCTGGTATCCCGACGGCTCGCTCGTCCAGCACTTCTACTTCGCCTACACCGGCGGGTACGGCAACGCGCTGCTCGGCAGCACTGCCACCGTGTTCGCCCTGCTCGGCGGCACGCCGTGGGACCTGACCGATCCCGACAGGGGCAACGTCACGCGCTGGATCTTCGACGGCTTCGAGCCGGTGATGTTCCGCGGGCAGATGTTCGCCAACGTACGGGGCAGGGCCATCTCCAGGCCGCACGACAACGACTACTCGGTGACGCGCTCGGCCCTGGCCGCCATGACCGTGCTGGCCGAGGCCGCCTCGCCCGACGACAGGCGGCGCATCGCCGCCCTGGTGGCCGAGCACGCGGCCACCGGCGGCTTCTACGACACCGCCACCGTCGGGCAGATCGCCCTGGCCAGACGTCTGACCGGCGGCGTGCCCCCGCGCGGCGACCTGACGCTCACCAAGGTCTACGCGGGCATGGACCGCTTCGTCCACCACGGCCCCGGCTACGCGTTCACAGTGGCGGGCCGCAGCAGCCGCGTCGGAGCCTACGAGGCGGGCAACAACGAGAACCTCAGGGGCTGGTACACCGGCGACGGCATGACCATGCTCTACAACGCCGACAGGACGCAGTACACCGACGGCTTCTGGCCCACCGTCGACTCCTACCGCCTGCCCGGCGTCACCAACGCCACCCAGGAGAGCTACCCGCGCACGGCGAAGGACACCGCCTGGTACGGCTTCCGCCAGAGCGACCCCCACACCGGCGGCGTCGCGCTCGGCGACCTGTCGGCCTTCGGGATGCGGACCCAGGCGGAGCGCGACTACCACAGCAGGCAGCCCATCGACCTGACCGCCCGCAAGTCGTGGTTCACCTTCGGCGACACGGTCGTGGCGCTCGGCGCCGACATCAGCGCCTCCGACGTCGCCGCCCAGACGACCGTGGAGAACCGGATGAACCCCGGCGAGGTGCGGACCGGCGAGGGCTGGATGCACATCGAGGGCACGGGGGGCTACCTCTTCCCCGAGGGGATGCCGCAGTCCAGGCGCGAGAGCCGTACCGGCAGGTGGTCGGAGATCGGGGTCCACGCCTCGGACGAGATCACCCGCGACTACGAGACGGTCTGGTTCGACCACGGCGCCGCGCCGAAGCAGGCCTCCTACGCCTACTACGTGCTGCCGGGAAGGAGCGCGGAGGAGACGGCGGAGCTGGCCGCCAGGCCGAAGGTGCGCATCGCCGACAACAGCGCGCAGGTGCAGTCGGCGATCGAGGAGCGCGGCGCGAACTCCAGGCTCGCCGCCACCTTCTGGAGCTGCGCCACCGCCGCCTCCACAGTCAGGGCCTACGGCCCGGCCGAGGTCGCGATGCGGCAGGAGGGCTCGACGCTGGAGGTGGCCGTCTCCGACCCCACCTGGCGCCAGAGCCAGACGCTCGTGGAGATCGCCCGCACCGGCAGGGAGGTGATCAGCGCCGACCCCAGGGTCACGGTGCTGTCCACCTCGCCCACCATCAGGCTGGCCGTCGACACCGCGGGGGCGCTCGGCGCGGCGGTGACCGTCCAGGTCAAGGTGCGGCCGACCGCGCGGCCCCCGCTGGCGGGGGCCGGCTGCGAGGGCAGCAGGGTGCGGCCCGACGCCGACGCCTACGCGCGCGGCGGCGCCTACGCGGGCAGGAACTTCAACGGTCAGGGCCTGGTCGCCAAGACGGTCGCCGACCAGAGCTACGCCAGGCAGTCCTTCCTGCGTTTCGCCAGGCCGGGGGGAGAGATCAGCCTCGCCAGGCTGTGGCTGCGCGGCTCGATCGCCGACGCCGGAGGCACCAGCACCACGCTCACCCTCTACGAGGCGCCCGCCGGGTGGGAGGAGTCGACGCTCACCTGGGCCACCAGGCCCGCGCTCGGCAGGGCGATCGGCGACGTGACCATCACGGGCTCCACCCCCGCCTGGTACTCCATCGACCTCACCGCACACCTGCGCGCAGGCGGCTCGACCAGCTTCGCGCTCGCGGGCCCTCCAGGCGTGGCCACCACCCTCGCCGCCCAGTTCGCCGACAGGGAGACCCCCGACGGCGCGCCCTATCTGCAGGTGTTCTGACCCCCCTCCGAGAGAGAGAACATGCGCATCAGACAACGACTGGCTCTGGTCGGGGCGCTCGTCGCCCTGAGCGGTGGACTGGCGGCCCCCGCCTACGCCGCCCCCGCCCGCACCTTCTTCGTCGACTGCCAGGCACAGGACGGCGGTTCGGGGCGCAGCGCCTCCGCTCCGCTCAACAGCCTCGCCGCGGTCAACGCGATCGAGCTGAGGGCCAAGGACAAGGTCAGGTTCAGGGCGGGCACGGTCTGCGCCGGCAGGCTGGAGCCGATCGGCTCGGGCAGCGCCGGGCACCCGATCACCTTCACCTCCTACGGCGAGGGCCCCAAGCCGATCATCCAGGGCGACGGCGGCGAGTGGGCCGTCCACCTGGTCGACAACAGCCACCTCACCATCGAGAAGCTGCACATCACCAACCCCGCGCCGGCGACCGCCAAGCGGACCGGCATCCAGTACAACTCGACCACGCCCGAGCCCAAGGCCGGGCTCGTCCTGCGCGACCTGGAGATCTCCGACGTCGCGGGCTGGGGCAACAAGACCGGCGCCAACTCCGCGTGGTTCGCCTACTCCGCGGGCATCAGCATCCAGGCGCTGCCCGAGGGCAAGGTCGGCTACCTCGACGGCATCACCGTCACGGGCAACTACATCCACGACACGGGCGGCGGCGGCATCAAGATCAGCCGCAAGGGAACCGACTACCACAAGAACGTCTACATCGCCCGCAACACCATCCGCGAGGTCGGCGGCGACGGCATCGTCGTCCATGCCTCGGACAAGCCGCTGATCGAGCACAACCTGTTCGACGAGGGCGGCGCGGGCAAGTACCCCTACGTCGACGGCAACTTCGCCGGCATGTGGCCGATCAACTCGGTCGACCCCGTCTTCCAGTACAACGAGGTCACCAGGCAGCGGCCGACGATCTACGACTCCACCGCGTGGGACTGCGACGGCGGCATCAAGGGCTCCTGCGTCTACCAGTACAACTACTCCCACGACAACGCGGGCGGCTTCTACCTGGGCTGCCAGAGCTGCACCGAGTTCCCGAACCACAAGGCGACCGCCATCCTGCGCTTCAACATCGCCCAGGACGACTGTCGTATCGCGGGCAACGCCGCGGGCGACAACACCAGCCCGCTGTGGATCCACAACAACACCTTCTTCTGCTCCTCGCAGAAGGTGGACTGGGCGGTGCCGACCGGCAGGTCCACGATCGCCAACAACATCATCTACGCGCCCTCGGGCACCCTGCCGCAGGCCGCGGGCATCACCTACGACTCCAACCTCTACTACGGCGGCGTGAGCGCGCCCGCCTCCGACGCCAAGGCGATCACGGCCGACCCGGGGCTGTCCGCTCCCGGCACCGCCACCGGCTACGGCGACGTCGAGGGCTACAAGCTGCTGGCGGGCTCGCCCGCCCTCGGCTCAGGCTCCCTGGTGGAGGGCGTGGGCGAGCGCGACTACTTCGGCAACCCGGTCTCGGGCTCCGTCTCGCGCGGCGCCTACAACGGGCCCGCCGTGCCGCCGGTCGTCCACGACTCGATCGAGAAGGCCTACAACAACGTCGGCGTCAGCTCCGACCTCAACCCCAACACCGGCGGCTTCTCGACCTCGGGACGCAGCTACTCCGGCCAGGGGCTGGAGAAGGCCGGCCTGGTGCCAGGCAGGACGGTGAACGTGCTCGGCGCCGACTTCGTGTGGCACCCCCGCGCGTACGGCTGGACCGACAACGTCAAGGCCGCGGGACAGACGATCAGGCTGGAGGGCCAGGGCGCCAAGCTGGTGTTCCTGGGCGCGGGCGGCTTCAAGGTCAGGTCGGGCGACTTCACCGTCACCTACACCGACGGCACGAAGCAGACCAGCACCGTCCTGTTCGGCGACCAGTGGGACGCGACCGCGCCCGCGGGCGGCGTCGTGGTGGCGCGCGCGACCTACCACAACCGCACCCAGACCACCTACAGGAACCCGGCCACCGGGCAGACGACGGAGTCCGGCGTGTCGGTGTTCGGCTACGCGGTGCCGCTCGACCCCGCCAAGACCGTCGCCACGGTGACCTTCCCGCAGGGCAGCCCGCTGGCCGACGCCGGTTTCCACGTCTTCGACATGAAGATCGCGAGCTGATCCGATGAAGAGCGCCCCGCCCAGGACGTCCAGGACCGCTGCCCGCAGGAGCGGGCTCGTGTGGATCGGCGCGGCGGTCGTGACCGCCGCTGTGGTCCTGGGCGTGGCGCTGTTCCACGGCGGTCCTTCCGCCGAGGAACCGAAGGGCCTGGCGGCCTCGGCCCCCGTCGCGGAGGTCCTGGCCGTCGGGCCCGGCGACACCGTCACCACGCTCGAAGGCGAGCCGGTGACGGGAGCCGAGGTGCTGCGCGCGGCCGAAAGCGTCCGCGCCGAGGTCATCTCCACCTTCACCCGGTACGGCACGCCGCTCGGCCCCGGTTTCTGGGACCGCCCCCACGACGGCGTCACCCCTCGCCGACAGCTGAGGGAGCGGGCCGTCGGCGCCGCCGCGCTCGACAAGGCCAGAAGGGTGTGGGCGCGGGAGGCGGGCCTGCTGGCCGACGTCAGCGAGCAGGGCTTCCAGCGCGAGCTCGCCGAGGAGAACGGCAAGCGGGCCGCCGCGGCGGCAGGGGGCAGGCCGCTGCCCGGCGTGCCCTCCTACGACGAGCACACCTACGCGCGGGTGCGGGCGGCCGAACTCGACTCCGCGCTCAGCAAGATCTACGCCGGCGGGCTAGATCTCTCGGAGGCGCGGCTGCGCGAGCAGTACAGGATCATGGCAGGTCAGGGCGCGCCGCCGTTCGAGAAGGCCCGCGACAACGTGCGACAGGCGCTCGTCCTGCGGGAGTACCGCACGGCGCTCGGGACCCGTGCTGGGTACTCTGGCATACACGTACATGGGGGACTGGATACAGACACGCATCGTTGAATCGGGACGGCTGCCGCTGTTCTGCTTCTTCGTCGCGCTCATCGTCGCCTTCGTCGCCACCCGCATCAACGTCAGGCTCATCCGCGCCAAGATCGGCTGGTTCCGCAACATCAGCGTCGGCGAGATGCACATCCACCACGTGGTCTTCGGTGTGGTGCTCATGCTGGTCGGCGGGGTCAGCGGCCTGGTCGCCTCGGGCTCGGCGGTGGCGGCCGCCGTCTTCGGCATCGGCGCGGCCCTCGTGCTCGACGAGTTCGCGCTCATCCTCCACCTGCACGACGTGTACTGGGAGGAGGAGGGGCGCACCTCCGTCGACGCCGTCTTCGTGGCCATCGCCGTCACCGGGCTGCTGTTGACCGGTCTGCGCCCCCTGACCTGGGAGTTCGGCGGATTCGCGCCGTGGTGGCTGCTGCTCGGCAACCTGATGCTCGCGGTGGTCACACTGCTCAAGGGCAAGATCTGGACGGGTCTGGCGGGTCTGTTCCTGCCGCCGCTGCTGATCGTCGGCGCGATACGGCTGGCCAGGCCGGGCTCGCCGTGGGCGCACTGGTTCTTCGCCACCAGGTCCCCGCGCAAGATGGCCACCGCGCTGCGCCGCGAGGAGCGCTGGAGACGGCCGGTGATCAGGGTGAAGATCGCGGTCCAGGAGTTCGTGTCGGGGCGGCACGACCTGCCCTCGACGAGGAAGCGGCATGGCCATAATTGAGGGCATGAGCCTGTTTCCGCCGTTCCACGCACGGCTCGTCGAGGCGACAGAGGGCGTGCGGGAGCGTCACGGCCTGCTGCTGGCGGGCGGATACGCGCTGCGCGCCCACGGGCTCACCGCGAGGCCGAGCCGTGATCTCGTCTTCGCGACGGCGGTCCAGACCCCGATGCCCGAGATCGCCGCGGACGTCGCCGCCGCGCTGCACGACGCCTTCGCCGTGAGCGTGCGCGAGGTGGGCGAGCGCATGGCACGCCTGGTCGTCAGGGACGAGGCGGGCGACTTCACGAGCGGGTTCGAGCTGCTCAGAGAGGCGCTCAGGAACCGTCCCGAGCGGCTGGAGGGCTGCCAGGTCGTCGGGCAGGACGACGCGGTCGGGCTCAAGGTGCGCGCCCTGCACGGACGCGGCCTGCCCAAGGACTTCGTCGACGTCGCCGCGGCGGCGGATCTCTACTCCTTCCGCGAGCTGGAGCGGCTGGGGGCCGCCCACGAGGAGCAGTGGCGGCTCGAGGAGCTCGTCCACCGGCTCGAGAGCGTGGACCTGCTGGCCGACGAGGCCTTCGAGGTCGAGGAGGACCATCTCCACGACATCAGGCGCTTCGCCTACGCGTGGGTGGAGGAGATCAAGCTGCGCCGCGCCGACGACGGCGACACCGAGCGCGACGACCCGGACGTCCCCGTCGTCGACTGAACCGCCCCATCGTCAACTCTAGTTGACATACTTTGGTCGTCAATTTAGGTTGACGGGTGCGGATTTCGCTCGCTCGCACGTTGCAGAGATCAGGGGAATGTGGGTGATCTCCCCGAGTGTGGGCGGCCGAGCCGTCACACACGACGTCAAGGTGATGCGGACGGAGACACAGTGAGCGGCGAGTCATCCCTCAAGGTCCTTGCGGCCTATGTCAGGCCTCACAGAGGCATCCTGGTCGCGGGTGGTCTGCTCGGGCTGGTCGGCTCGGCCGCGGGCCTGGCGATGCCGCTGCTGGCCAAGTACGTGGTGGACGCCTTCGGCGAGAACAGCTCCATGGCGGGGCCGTTAATCGGGCTGACGATCGCCGTGCTGGTCGGCGCGGTCGTCTCGGCGGGCGGCACGTACCTGATGGAGCGCACGGGCGAGGGCATCGTGCTCGGCGCCAGGCGCAGGCTCGTCGACAGGATGCTCAGGCTGAAGGTCGCCGACGTCGACCGGCTGAAGCCGGGCGATCTGCTGTCCAGGGTCACAGGCGACACGACGCTGCTGCGGTCGGTGCTGACCAACGGCATCGTCGACTCGATCGGCGCGGTGTTCATGCTCGTCGGCGCGATCGTGATGATGGCGCTGATGGACGGCGTGCTGCTGCTGGTCACCCTGCTGGTCGTGGTCGTGATCGGCGGCATGACCGCGCTGGTCATGCCGCGCATCCAGAAGGCCCAGCACCAGGCGCAGGAGGCCGTCGGCGAGATGGGCGCGGTGCTCGACAGGGCGCTGCAGGCCTTCCGCACGGTCAAGGCGAGCGGCGCGGAGGAGCGCGAGGTCGAGGTCGTCGGGGCGGCGGCCGAACAGGCTCGCGACAGGGGGCTGCAGGTGGCGGGGTGGACCTCGCTGGCAGGGGTCTCGACCTGGATGGCGGTGCAGATCGCCTTCCTGTGCGTGCTGGCCGTCGGCGGCGCCAGGGTCGCCTCCGGGGCGCTGGAGGTCTCAGGCCTGATCGCCTTCCTGCTGTACCTGTTCTACCTGGTCGCCCCCATCGGGCAGCTGGTCGAGGGCGCGGTGCAGCTGCAGAACGGCCTGGCCGCGCTCAAGCGCATCCGTGAGATCGAGGACCTTCCTGGCGAGCCAGTCAGCCTCGCCGCGCCGGTCGGCAGCGACCCCGTGGGCGTGCGCTTCGAGGACGTGGTGTTCAGGTACGGCGAGGACCGTGCCCCCGTCCACGACGGGGTGAGCTTCGAGGTGCCGCCGGGCGGGCTGACCGCGCTGGTGGGGCCGTCGGGAGCGGGCAAGTCCACGGTGTTCGCGCTGATCGAGCGCTTCTACGAGCACCAGGAGGGGCTGATCACGGTCGGCGGCAGGGACATCCGCGACTGGCCGCTCGGCGAGCTGCGCGCCATGCTCGGCTACGTCGAGCAGGACGCGCCCGTGCTGGCGGGGACGCTGCGCGAGAACCTGCTGTTCGCCGCGCCCGAGGCCACCGAGGAGGACCTGCGAAGGGCGCTGACCCGCACCCGTCTCGACGACCTGGTCTCCAGGCTCCCCGAGGGGCTGGAGACGGCGGTCGGCCACAGGGGCGTGCTGCTGTCGGGCGGCGAAAGGCAGCGCGTGGCGATCGCCAGGGCGCTGCTGCGCAGGCCGAGGCTGCTGCTGCTCGACGAGGCCACCTCGCAACTGGACGCGGTCAACGAGCTGCGGCTGCGCGAGGTCATCGCCGAGGTGGCGGCGGAGACGACCGTGCTCGTGATCGCGCACCGCCTGTCGACGGTCACCAACGCCGACAGGATCGTGGTCATGGAGTCGGGCGGCGTGCGCGCCGTGGGAACGCACGACGAGCTGGTGGGCGGGGACGACCTCTACCGCGAGCTGGCCGCCACGCAGTTCCTGGTCTCCTGACAACCTCTGTCAGACACTTTGCTACGTTTGTCCCCCATGCGAGTCAAACGAGTGGCAAATGCGCCCGGCTCGACTCCGCGGGCTCCTACTGGGGCAAGCCCAAGACCATGGCGGTCACGCTGCATCTCCGCCTCGGCCGTCATCGAGCCGGGCAACAACGAGGCGGTCCGCGTGACGCCCAGCTTCCACTGCTGATCGGCCACCGGCGGGCCGGCGATCGGCGTCGTACGGCTTGCGCGACCCCGCGCGGGCCGTACGGCCGCTGGAGACTCCCCTGTCAATGCCTCCAGTTGCCGTTGTCCTTGACCGTACGAACGCCCCCTCAGGCGAGATCAAGTCCAGCACTTCGCCGGGCGAAGTGTCATGCACTTTCAGCCTCACCCGAATAACGCAGCTATAGCGGCACATGTCGGACCGATATCAATGGCCCGTTCAGGCTTTTGCAAGCGCGCGCCGTAAGACTGCGCGACATGGCGGGCGGCATACTGCGCATCATTTTCACCAGTGACGATCTCGCGCGCGTGCGCGTGGCCTCCAGAGCGGACCCGATGTGGGAGATGGTGGCCAGCCTGCACAGGTTCCAGGCCGGCGACGGAGGCGCGGTGATCGCGGGATGGCGGCGCAGGGCGCGCGCCAAGCTGGCCGAGGCGGGTCTCCTGCGTGACGTGCGCAGGCTGCTGGTGCCGCTGGCGCCGCGCGCGGCCTACTTCCCCGACTTCCTCACCCCGATCGAGGCCCAGCAGGGCACCGACGACGGCATCCAGGCCATCCTCGACACGCCGCGCACCAGGGTGCAGCGCGAGCTGGACCGGCTGCGCGCGGGGCACGGCCTGCCCGCGCACCTGGAGGGCCTGGCCCGTGACACGAGGGCCATGCGCCAGGTGGCGAACGCCGCCGCCGGCTACGTCCAGGTCGCGCTGGGCGAGCACTGGCCCGCAGTGGAGCGGACGGTCAGCCAGGACAGGGGCACCAGGGTCCGCCACCTGGCCGAGGGCGGCGTCGAGACCATGCTGACCCGGCTGGCGCCGGTGATGCGCTGGCGGGCCCCGGTGCTGGAGGTCGACTACCCGGCGGGCGACAGGGAGCTGCGGCTGCGCGGGCGCGGGCTGACGCTCATCCCCTCCTACTTCTGCAGGACCGCCCCCGTCACGCTCGCCGACCAGAGCCTGCCACCCGTGCTGGTCTATCCGGTGCCGCGCAAGGACGTTCCCGAACGGGTGAACGAGGGTGACGCGCTGGCCGAGCTGCTGGGCAGGACCAGGGCCGAGGTGCTGCGGTGCGTGGCGCTGGCGCCCGGATGCAGCACCACGGAGCTGGCCAGGCGGGCGGGCGTGCCCGCCTCGAGCGCCAGCGAGCACGCGCGGGTGCTGCGGCAGGCGGGCCTCATCGCCAGCATCCGCCACGCCAATCTGATGCTCCACCAGGTGACCGAATCGGGCGACGGCCTCCTGCGCGGCTCCGGCTGACGGCCTCCGGTAGGGGAGGCGCCTTGGGGTGAGTGGCGGGTCGATGTACTCTTCGGGTGACATAGATGAATATGTTCATTCAGGAGGGATCAGGCATGAGCCGCACCGTGCGCTCGCCGCGAGGCACCACGCTCACCGCCAAGGGCTGGCCGCAGGAGGCCGCGCTCCGGATGCTCCAGAACAACCTGGACCCGGAAGTCGCCGAGCACCCCGAGCAGCTGGTCGTCTACGGCGGTTCCGGCAAGGCCGCGCGTGACTGGCCCTCGTTCGACGCGCTCGTCCGCACGCTCACCACGCTGGAGGGCGACGAGACTCTGCTCGTGCAGTCCGGCCGTCCTGTGGGCGTGTTCCGCACGCACGAGTGGGCCCCGCGCGTCCTCATCGCCAACTCCAACCTCGTCCCCGACTGGGCGAACTGGGAGGAGTTCCGCAGGCTGGAGGCGGCGGGCCTGACGATGTACGGCCAGATGACGGCCGGCTCCTGGATCTACATCGGCACGCAGGGCATCCTGCAGGGCACCTACGAGACCTTCGCCGCCGTCGCGGAGAAGAGGTTCGGCGGCTCCCTCGCGGGCACCATCACGCTGACCGCGGGGCTCGGCGGCATGGGCGGCGCCCAGCCGCTGGCCGTCACCATGAACGGCGGCGTCGCGATCTGCGTCGACTGCGACCCGCGCAGCGTCAAGCGCCGCATCGAGCACAGGTACCTCGACGTCGAGGCCAAGGACCTGGACGAGGCGCTCCGCCTGGCCTACGAGGCGCGCGACCAGCGCAGGCCGCTGTCGATCGGCGTGGTGGCCAACGCGGCGGAGGCGGTGCCCGACCTGCTGGCGCGCGGCGCGGAGATCGACATCGTGACCGACCAGACGTCGGCGCACGACCCGCTGATGTACCTGCCGATCGGCGTGGCCTTCGAGGACATGGCCACCGAGCGCGACAAGGACCCCGCCGCCTTCACGACCAGGGCGCGCGAGGCGATGGCCAAGCACGTCGAGGCCATGGTCGGGTTCAAGGACGCGGGGGCCGAGGTCTTCGACTACGGCAACTCCATCCGCGGCGAGGCGCAGCTGGCCGGCTACACCAGGGCCTTCGACTTCCCCGGCTTCGTGCCCGCCTACATCAGGCCGCTGTTCTGCGAGGGCAAGGGCCCGTTCCGCTGGGCCGCCCTCTCCGGCGACGCCGCCGACATCGCGGCCACCGACAGGGCCATCCTCGAGCTGTTCCCCGACAACGAGCCGCTGGCCAGGTGGATCCGCATGGCGGGGGAGAGGGTGCACTTCCAGGGGCTGCCCGCGCGCATCTGCTGGCTCGGCTACGGCGAGCGGCACCTGGCGGGCGAGCGCTTCAACGACATGGTGGCCTCGGGCGAGCTCAAGGCGCCCGTCGTGATCGGGCGCGACCACCTCGACTGCGGCTCGGTGGCCTCGCCGTACAGGGAGACCGAGGCGATGGCCGACGGGTCGGACGCCATCGCGGACTGGCCCCTGCTCAACGCGATGCTGAACACCGCGTCGGGCGCGGCGTGGGTCTCCATCCACCACGGCGGCGGCGTTGGCATCGGCCGTTCGATCCACTCGGGGCAGGTGACCGTCGCCGACGGCACCGCGCTGGCGGGCGAGAAGCTCAACAGGGTGCTCACCAACGATCCGGGCACCGGCGTCATGCGGCACGTCGACGCCGGCTACGACGAGGCGGCCGCGGTGGCCGACTCCCGTGGCGTCCGGATCCCGATGCGCGAGTCCTGAGCGCTGGTCTCGCCAGGCGAGACGTTCGCCGGGTGAGGGAAGGGGCGCCGGTGCCCAGGTGTTGGAGGTGACGTGAGGGACGGAATCGAAGGTTTGCTCGACGGCAGAAGATTGTCGCCCGTGCAGCGCCGCATCGCGCATTACCTGACCGATCACCTGGACGAGGCGATCTTCCTGTCCAGCGTCGAGCTGGCCGAGAGGGCCGGCGTGAGCCAGCCCTCGGTGACCAGGTTCGCCATGGTGCTCGGCTTCGCCGGCTATCCCGAGCTCAGGCAGGCGCTCCGCCCTCTCGTGCTGGGTGGCAGAGGAGAGGGCGGCAACCTGCTCAAGGGCGCCATCGACGACGAGATCCGCAACCTGACGCTGATCCGCGACCGTCTGGCCGGGCTGCCGCTCAAGGAGCTCGGCGAGTCGCTCGCGGCCACCGAGCCGCTCCCCGTGCTGGGGCTGCGGGTCTCGTCGGGGCTGGCCACCACGTTCGCCTACTTCGCCAGGCGCATCCATCCCGACGTCCGCCTCCTCGTGCACGGCGGCTCCGAGCTGATCGACGGGCTGCACGCGGCGAGGAGGGCGGGCGCCGAGTGGGTGGTGGCGGTGGTCCTGCCGCGGTATCCGGCCGAGGTCGTACAGGCCCTCGACTACGCCGGAGAACTCGGCCTCAGAACGGCCGTGATCACCGACAGGCCGGGCTTCCCCGCCGACGTCGTGCTCGACGCGCCGGTCGGGGAGCGGCTGGTGTTCGACTCGCACGCCGCGCCCCTGGCACTGGCCATGGCGCTGGTGGAGGCGATGGCCGACGCCGCGCCGCTGCGGACGCAGGCCAGGCTCGAGGAGTACGAGCGGATGACGGAGGAGACGAGGACGTTCCTAGCCGGCGAGCCTGCGTAGGGAGCGGACCGACCACGTCACGGTGAGCGCGGCCAGGGCGAGCATGACGCCGAAGGCCAGCGGGATGGACAGGGCGGTCAGCTCGCCGGCGAACAGCGCCCTGCCAGCCTCGACGGGATGGTAGAAGGGCGTGAACCAGGAGATCCGCTCCAGCCAGTCGGGGCCGAGCGCCATGGGCAGCAGCGCGCCCGACAGCAGCATCAGGGGAAGGGCGAAGAACTGCATGATCTGCCCCATCGCGTTCTCGTCGCGCAGGCTGAGCGCCATGCCGTAGGCCACGCCGGAGGAGAACAGGCCGGTCACGCCCAGCAGGAGCAGCATGAGCACCAGCGCGAGCGGGCTGACGCGCAGCCCCATGGCGATGGCGATGAGGATGAACGCCAGCGACTGGATCATCAGGGAGACCACGTCGCGCAGCATCCTGCCGAGCACGATCGCCGGGCGCCAGGCGGGGCTGACCGCGATCCGCTCGAGCACGCCGCTGCGGATCTCGTAGATCGTGCCGTAGGCGACGCCCATCGAGCCGAACAGCGCGGTGATCACCAGCATGCCGGGCGCGAAGGAGACCAGCGCCTGGCCGAAGTCGCCGCCGAAGGCCATGCCCGCGTAGAGCGGGGCGAACAGCAGCAGGTACATCACCGGCTGCATGATGCCGAACAGCGGCCAGACGGGGTTGCGCAGGGTGTTCCTGACCTCGTGGCCGAAGAACAGCGAGGTGTCGCGGATCATGCGGCGGCTCCGGTGTCGCGCAGGGACCTGCCGGTCTTGGCCAGGAAGACGTCGTCGAGCGTGGCCCGCTCCATGGTGATCGAGCGCAGCGAGAGCCCGTCGGCCTCGAGCGTGCGCAGCAGCGACGGCAGCGCGTGCTCGCCGTCGTCGACGTAGACCCGCAGCACGTCCTCGTCGACGCGGGTCTGCGCCACGAGGGGGGTGAGCACTTCGGCGGCGCGCTCGAGCCCGTCGAGCCTGAGGGTGACCACGTCACCCGAGACCGAGCGCTTGAGCTCGGCGGGGGTGCCCTCGGCGACGACCACGCCGTGGTCGACGATCGCCAGGCGGTCGCAGAGCGCGTCGGCCTCCTCCAGGTAGTGGGTGCTGAGCAGGACGCTGGTGCCCTGCTCGCGCAGCTCCTTGATGCGGTCCCAGAGGTTGGCGCGGTTCTGGGGGTCGAGACCCGTGGTCGGCTCGTCGAGGAAGAGCAGCGGGGGCGTGTGGACCAGGCCGAGGGCGATGGCGACGCGGCGCTTCTGCCCGCCCGACAGCGTGCGGCCAGGCCGGTCGGCGATGTCCGACAGATCGAACTTCCTGAGGATCTCCTCGGCCGCCTTCGCGGGGTCGGGCACGTTGTAGATCCTGGCGGCGAAGACGATCTGGGCGCGAGCGGTGTTCTGCTCCTCCACCCCGCCGGCCTGGCTCACGTAGCCGAGCTTGCGGCGGATCTGGGCCGGCTCCTTGACCAGGTCGTGGCCGGCGATCACGGCCGTGCCCGCGTCGGGCGTGATGAGGGTGGCCAGCATGCGGATCGTGGTGGTCTTGCCCGCCCCGTTGGGGCCGAGCACGCCGTAGATCTCGCCGCTCTTCACCTCCAGGTCGACACCCTTGACCGCCTCGACGGTCTGCGAGCCCTTTCTGCTCTTGGTGGTGAAGCTCTTCTTTAATCCTTGCGCACTGATGATCATCAGGGGAGGTCTCCTTCTTCGACCTTCTTGACGGCCTCCTCCACCCAGGCGAGCTGGGCGGCGAGCATGCCGCTGCTGAGACGTAGGTTCTCGTCGACGTGGCGGGGCGCGCCGAACGCCTGCTTGGAGCCGAGCGCCCTGTCGAGCATCGCGATCGACCTCTTGAGCTCGTCGGTCCTGAAGCGGAGGGCGCCGAGCAGATGCGCGCGATCCATCCTGTCCATGAAGGTCATGGCGACCTGGAAGGGATCGACGATCGGCCCGATCTCGTACCACAGCGACATGAGCAGGCGATGGAACTCGAAGCGCCCCGTGTCGTTGATGGCGTAGACGGTCTTGCCGCCCTTGCCGCTCTCGACCACGTCGAGCAGCCCTTCGTCGGCCATCTTGCCGAGGCCGTGGTAGATCGAGCCGAAGGCGACGTTGGCCCAGTTGTCCGCGCCCATGGTTTCGAGGCGCCGCCGTACCTGGTAGCCGTTGAGCGGCTCGTCGAGCAGCGTGCCGAGAATCAGAACCCGCGTAGTTGACACTCTTCAAGTTTGTATTCAAATTTGAGTGTCTGTCAATCGTCCTAGGCTGATCGCATGAAGACCGCACTGATCACAGGGGCGTCCAGGGGCGTCGGAGAGGCGATCGCGAGGGCGCTGGCGCCCACCCACCGCCTGATCCTCGGCGGGCGCGACAGGGCCGCGCTCGACAGGCTCGCCGCCGGCCTGCCCGACGCCACGGCCTGGCCCGTCGAGCTGACGGAGGTCACGGCCGCCGACGTCGCGGCGATCGACCGGCTCGACGTGCTCGTGCACAGCGCGGGAGTGGTCACGCTCGGCAGCATCGCCGACACGCCCGCCGAGGTGTGGCGGCGGACCATGGAGATCAACCTGGTCGCGGTGGCCGAGCTGACCCGCCTGCTGCTTCCCGCCCTGCGCGCGGCGGGCGGCCACGTGCTGCTCATCAACTCCGGGGCGGGACTGCGCGCCAACCCCGCCTGGGTGTCCTACGCCGCCAGCAAGTTCGCCCTGCGCGCCTTCGCCGACGGCCTGCGCCTTGAGGAGCCCTCGCTCAGGGTGACCAGCGTCTATCCGGGGCGGATCGCCACCGACATGCAGCGTGGCGTCAGGGAGCAGGAGGGCGGGGAGTTCGAGCCGTCGAAGTACCTGGAGCCCGAGACCGTGGCACGGGCCGTGCTGGCGGCCGTGCTGGCAGGCCCCGACGCCCACCTGACCGAGCTCACCCTCCGCCCGAGCGAAGGACCGGTCTCGTAGAGTCGGCATGCTGGTGAATGGATTTATTCACTAGAGTGAGGGGCATGCTGGACGAACTCGCGCACATCGGACGAGACCCCGCCACCCATGGCTACGTGAGAGACGCGTGGTCGCCCGCCGACCTGGAGCTGCGCGAGTGGTTCGGGCAGGAGGCCGCTCGGCGCGGCCTCGACCTGCACGACGACCGCAACGGCAACCTGTGGGCCTGGTGGGGCGATCCCGACCGCGAGCCGGGCGTGGTGACCGGCAGCCACCTCGACTCCGTACGGCAGGGCGGCGCGTTCGACGGCCCCCTCGGGGTCGTGTCCGCCTTCGCCGCGCTCGACCGGCTCAGGGAGCGCGGCTTCGCCCCCGCCAGGCCGATCGGCATCGCCTGCTTCACCGACGAGGAGGGCGCCAGGTTCGGCGTGCCCTGCATGGGCTCGCGGCTGCTGACCGGCGTGCTCGATCCGGACAGGGCGATCGGACTCAGGGACGACGCGGGCGACACGCTGGCCGACGTGCTGCGCAGGGCAGGAAGGAAGCCCTCGGCGCTCGGGAGGGACGACGAGACCCTCTCGCGGGTGGGCGTCTTCGTCGAACTGCACGTCGAGCAGGGCAGGGGCCTGGTCGAGACGGGCGCGCCCGTCGGCGTGGCCAGCGCGATCTGGCCGCACGGCAGGTGGCGCTTCGACTTCCACGGCGAGGCCAACCACGCCGGCACCACGCGCCTGGAGGACAGGGACGACCCGATGCTCGCCTACGCCCGCGCGGTGCTGGAGGCGCGTGAGGCGGCCGGCAGGCACGGGATCGTGGCGACGTTCGGCAAGGTGAGGGTGTCGCCCAACAACGCCAACGCCGTCCCGGGGCTCGTCTCGGCCTGGCTCGACGCCAGGGGGGCCGCGGAGAAGGACGTGCGGGCGCTGGTGGAGGAGCTGTCGCGGGGGCAGAGGGTGAGCGAGGAGTCGTGGACCCCCGTCGTCGACTTCGACGTGCCCCTGCGCGACAGGCTGGCCGGCGTCGTCGGCGAGGAGGGGCCGGCCCCCGTGCTGCCGACCGGCGCGGGACACGACGCGGGCATCCTCGCCTCCGCCGGCGTCGCCGCGGCGATGCTGTTCGTCCGCAACCCGACAGGCGTCTCGCACTCGCCCAGCGAGCACGCCGAACCCGACGACTGCGCCAAGGGCGTCGAGGCCCTGGCGGACGCACTGGAGGAGCTGGCCCGATGACCGTCTACTGGTGCGAGCGCGCCCTGCTTCCCGACGGCGTCGCCGACGGCGTCGTGGTCCACGTGGAGGGACGGCGGATCGCCGCCGTCGAACGGGGAGAGCGGCAGGGCGTCGTCCTGGAGGGGCTGACCGTCCCCGGGCTCGCCAACGCCCACTCCCACGCCTTCCACCGGGCCCTGCGCGGCGCGACCCAGGCAGGCAAGGGCGACTTCTGGACCTGGCGCGACCAGATGTACGAGGTGGCGGGCGTGCTCGACCCCGACACCTACCTCGACCTGGCCAGGGCGGTATACGCCGAGATGGCGATGGCGGGCGTCACCTGCGTGGGCGAGTTCCACTACCTGCACCACGGGCCTGGCGGCGTGCCGTACGACGATCCCAACCAGATGGGGCACGCGCTGATCCAGGCGGCGCGCGAGGCGGGCCTGCGCATCGCGCTGCTCGACACCTGCTACCTGACCGGCGGCGTCGGCACCGCGCTGACGGGGGCGCAGGTGCGCTTCGGCGACGGCAGCGCCGTGGGGTGGGCGGCGAGGGCGGAGGAGCTGGCCGCCGCCTACGACGGCCACGAGGACGTGGAGATCGGCGCGGCCATCCACTCCGTGCGCGCGGTGCCGCCCGAGCAGATGGGCGTGGTGGCCGAGTTCTCCCACCGCCACGCGGCGCCGCTGCACGCCCACGTCTCCGAGCAGCGCGCGGAGAACGCCGCCTGCGTGGAGCGCTACGCCGCCACCCCCGTCCAGCTGCTGCACGAGCACGGCGCCCTCGGCCCCCGCTCGACCGCCGTGCACGCCACCCACCTCACGGACGTGGACATCGAGCTGCTCGGCCAGTCGCGCACGCACGTGTGCATGTGTCCCACGACCGAGCGGGACCTGGCCGACGGCATCGGCCCCGCCCGCCCGCTGTTCGAGCGGGGCTCGCCGATCACGCTCGGCTCCGACAGTCACGCGGTGATCGACCTGTTCGAGGAGGCCCGCGCGGTCGAGCTGAACGAGCGCCTGGCCAGCCAGAAGCGCGGTCACTGGGGCGCCCACGAGCTGCTGAACGCCGCGACCGGCGCGGGCCACGCCTCGCTGGGCTTTCCCGACGCGGGGATGCTGGTCCCCGGCGCGTGGGCCGACCTGGTCTCGGTCCGCCTCGACTCGGTCCGTACGGCAGGCGCGACACGCGAGACGGCCGTGGAGTCCGTCGTGTTCGCCGCGACGGCCGCCGACGTGCACAGTGTGATCTCGGGGGGCCGCAGGATCGTCGAGAGCGGCCGCCACGAGCTGGGAGAGGCCGGGCAGATGCTGAACGAGGCGATGGGAGCCATCAGGTGAGCGAGCGAAGCATCCTGATCGACGGGATCGGGTCGCTGTTCGACGGGGACACCGAGCACCATGACGCCGCGCTCGTCATGCAGGGCGAGACGATCGCCTGGACGGGGCCCTCCAGCCAGGCGCCCGACGCCGACGAGCGGGTGGACGCCGGCGGGCGCTGCGCCATCCCCGGCTTCGTCGACAGCCACGCCCACCTGGTCTTCGCCGGTGACCGTACCTCCGAGTTCAACGCGCGGATGTCGGGACAGAGCTACACCGCGGGCGGCATCCGCACCACGGTCGCCGCCACCAGGGCGGCGGGAGACGCCGAGCTGGCCACCAGGGCCGCCGCGCTGGTCGCCGAGATGGCGGCGCAGGGCACCACGACCGTCGAGATCAAGAGCGGCTACGGGCTGACGGTCGAGGACGAGCGGCGCTCGCTGGAGATCGCCACCTCGCTGACCGACGAGACCACCTTCCTGGGCGCGCACGTGGTGCCCGCGGACACCGACCCCGACACCTACGTCAGGACCGTGACGGGGGAGATGCTGCGGGCCTGCGCGCCGTACGCGAAGTGGGTGGACGTCTTCTGCGAGCGCGGGGCCTTCGACGAGGACCAGACGCGCGAGATCCTCCAGGCGGGCATCAAGGCGGGGCTGCTGCCCCGGGTGCACGCCAACCAGCTCACCGAGGGTCCCGGCGTGCGCATCGCGGTCGAGCTCGACGCGGCCTCCGCCGACCACTGCACGCACCTGTCCGACGCGGACGTGGACGCGCTGGCCTCCTCGGGCACGGTCGCCACGCTGCTGCCAGGCGCGGAGTTCTCCACCCGCTCGCCCTATCCCGACGCGCGCAGGCTGATCGACGCGGGCGTCACCGTGGCGATCGCCACCGACTGCAACCCCGGCTCCTCGTTCACCTCGTCGATGCCGTTCTGCGTCGCGCTGGCCGTGAGGGAGATGGGGATGACGCCCCTGGAGGCGGTCAGGGCCGCCACCCGCGGCGGGGCGAGGGCGCTGCGCCGCGACGACGTCGGCAGGCTGGCTCCCGGCGCGCGGGCCGACGTGGTGCTCCTCGACGCGCCCTCCTACGTCCACCTGGCCTATCGTCCCGGCGTCCCCCTCGTTCACGGAGTGTGGCGCGGAGGCGAGCGGACGGTCGCGCCTCATCCCTTGGTCGTAGGCGCGTAAACCCTCTCCCGATGGGCAGGATGGGCGATCACGCCGGTCCGACGAGCGCGGGACGGGATGCCTCTCCTCCCTGAGGAGGAGGCGCAGAACCGTCCTGTGGTCGTAGTTCTTTTGGGAATCTTTGCTTCGGACCGGACGTTGGCGGGGTATAGAACGCAGCTGCGGGAACGAGGTGCCTGGGGATGGCAAGGCCGACGGGGAATCGCACGGCGGAGGTCACTGATCGTGACCTGCTCGGGACCTATCTGGCGGAGATAGGCAGGGTCCCGCTGCTCACTGCGGAAGAGGAAGTGGAGCTCGCCAAGCGGATCGAGGCGGGCCTGTTCGCCGAGCAACTGCTCGACAGAGGTGGTTCCGAGCCGCGCATCGGGGACGCGGCCGACGAGGAGCTCGAGCGCCTGGCGATCTCGGGGCAGCGGGCCAAGGACGAGTTCATCCAGGCCAACCTGCGCCTGGTCGTCGCCGTGGCCAGGAAGTACTCCGGCAGGGGAATGCCGCTGATCGACCTGGTCCAGGAGGGGAACCTGGGCCTGGTGCGCGCGGTGGAGAAGTTCGACTACCAGCGGGGCTACAAGTTCTCGACCTACGCCACCTGGTGGATCAGGCAGTCGGTCGGGCGCGCCATCCACGAGCAGGCCAGGCCGGTGCGGCTGCCCACCCACGCGGGTGAGCAGATGACCAGGCTGATGCGGGTGAGGCGCGACATGCTCGCCGAGTTCGACGCCGAGCCCACCGACGACGACCTCGCCAAGGTGCTCGACCTGCCGATCGAGCGGGTGCGCGAGCTGCGCCGCTGGGCCGCCGACCCCGTGTCGCTGCAGCTCGGCGTCGGGGACGAGGACGAGACCGAGCTGGGCGACATGATCGCCGACGACACCTGGGCCGACCCCGAGCAGCAGGCGATCGACATCCTCGAGCGCGAGCGCCTCGACGACTGGCTGACCGGCCTCGAAGGGGTCACGAGCGAGATGCTCCGCTGGCGCTACGGGCTGATCGACGGGCGTGAGCACACGCTCACCGAGGTGGGCGAGCGCTACGGCATCGGCCGCGACCGCGCCCGCCGCATCGAGCGCGACGCCCTGGCCCGCCTGAGGAAGATGGCGACCGCCGCGGCCTGACCAGGTCTCAGCGGCGAAGAGGGCGGCCCGCGTAACGGATGCCGGTCGCCCTGATCAGCCCCGCGTCGATCGCGGCCCGCTCGGCCGCGCCGCCGTCCTGCTCGGTGAAGAAGTAGGGGCCGCGCTCGATGGCCACCGGCTCGAACCAGCGGCCCAGCGCCGCCTCCAGCTCCGCCCCCGAGTGCAGGCCCTCCTCGGCGGCCCAGCCGCCGACGTAGGCCTCCCACGGCTGTCCGGAGGCCGCCCAGCCGTCCCTGTGCCCGTGCAGCCAGCTGTCGTCCTCGTCGGACAGGCGCGAGAAGCACCAGCGGGCGGTGTCCTCGTCGAACAGCTCCCTGGCCCACTCCACGACCACGAAGACGCCGTCTCGCGCCAGCGCGCCCGCCACCTTGCCGAAGACCTCGTCCAGGTCGTGCACGTGGTGCAGTGACGTGCAGGCCACGAGCGCGTCCACGGGCCCGTCCAGCTCGTACTCCTCGAACTCCATCCGGTGGTACGGCGGGCCCTCGGGCGCGACGGGGTCGACGCCCGTCGCGCCGTAGCCGCAGGCGAGCAGGTCGGGCACGAACCCGCCGAGCGGGCCGCAGCCGATCTCGACCACCCGTGCGGGAGCGGGCGGCAGGTGGTCACGTACGAAGTCCCAGTTCATGGGCCTCAGCATCGTGCGGCTCCCGGCGTGCGCACAACTGCGGACACAACAGCTCTGCCATGCGGGCGGGGTATGTCAGGCCAGGGGAGTGAGGTACTTCTCCAGGTCGTCGAGGATCTTCCCTGCGGCCGTGACGCCGATGCCGAGCATCCACACCTCGTCGTCCACGCCGTGCGCGGTGCCCTTCTTGACCGCGCCCAGGTTCTTCCACAGCGGCCCGCCCGTCACCTCGGCCTGGCTCTGCGCGGCGGCGTCGCCGTACGCGCTGTAGAACAGGGCGTCGCCGTCGGCCTGCGCGATGTTCTCCTGGCTGAGCTTGCCGAACCGCTTGTCCTCCTGAGCGGCCAGCCGCTGGACCTCGGGCCTGGCGATGCCGGCGTCGCCGAGCACGATGCCGCTGAAGGACTCGGGGCCGTACATCCTGATCTCGGTGGGCATGAACCGGACGATGCTCACCTCGAGCTTGGAGAACTTCTCGCCCACCTGCTCGGCGCGGCTCTCGTAGGCGGTCATCAGCTGCTGGGCCTCGGCCTTCTTGCCGAGGGCCTCGGCGTCGAGGAGGAAGTTCTCCTTCCAGGTGACGCCCACCTTCTCGGTGAACACCGTAGGCGCGATCTTGCTGAGCTTGTCGTAGAAGGGCGCCTGGCGGAACTTGGTGCCGAGAATGAGGTCGGGCTTCAGCGCCGAGATGGCCTCGAGGTTCGGCTGCTGGAGGGTGCCGACCGACTTCGTGGCCGACAGCGAGGAGCCGAGGTAGGCCGGCCACTTCTGGCTCTCCGACGCCTGGGCGGCGCCGATGGGGGCGAGGCCGAGCGAGACCATCGTGTCCAGCTTGTCGGTGTCGAGCACGACGACCCTCTTGGGGGTGTCAGGCACCTTTGTCTCGCCCATCGCGTGCTTGACCGACCGCGTCGGGCCCGTCGCGCTCCCTTCCTGGGCTGAGGCGCCGCAGGCGGCGAGTGCGAGGGCGGACAGCAGGGCGGCGGCCGTGACTCTGGCCAGGCGGAAGGTCATCTGAATTCCTTGATCACTAAGGTTAGGCAACCCTAAGTGTAGTACCGGAGTGTCCGAAACAACCGCGAAACACCCCGCCCGCGAGTTTCACGAACGTGAAACATACGCGGTCAAACCACGAAACGGCGGAAGACCACGCTGTGGCAACACGTCAGTGCGCAGCCCGGTCGACGGTGCCCTGGAGGCGTCCACTGCGACTCGGAATACGGGCCACACGCCAATCTGAAGGAGGGTCGCGTCGATGATCGATAGCGGCACTACCGCCTGGATGCTGGTATGCACCGCCCTGGTGCTGCTGATGACTCCGGGCCTTGCGTTCTTCTACGGGGGCATGACGAGGGCCAAGAGCGTCCTGAACATGATGATGATGTCGTTCGTCAGCATCATCGTCGTGACGGTCGCATGGGTCCTCTACGGATACTCGCTGGCCTTCGACCCGGCGGGTAACGGCACCCTCAACTTCCTCGTCGGTGGACTGGACAACCTCGGCCTCAGCGGCGTGTTCAACGCCGTCTACGAGGGCCTGATCAACCAAGGTGGCCAGGTCACCGCCGAGGCCGCCGCGGCCGACAACTTCCCGATGATGGTCTTCTCCGCCTTCCAGCTGACCTTCGCGATCATCACGGTCGCGCTGATCAGCGGCGCGATCGCCGACCGCGCCAAGTTCGGCGCGTGGGTGCTGTTCTCGCTGGTGTGGGCGACCGTCGTGTACTTCCCCGTGGCGCACTGGGTCTGGGGTGGCGGCTGGCTCGGCCAGCTCGGCATCGAGGACTTCGCCGGCGGCACCGTGGTCCACATCAACGCGGGAGCAGCGGCCCTGGCCCTGGCCCTCGTGCTCGGCAAGCGCCAGGGCTGGCGCAAGGAGCCGATGCGCCCCCACAACCTGACGCTGGTCCTGCTCGGCACCGGCCTGCTGTGGTTCGGCTGGTTCGGCTTCAACGCGGGCTCCGAGCTCGCCCCCGACCAGACCGCGGGTCTGGCCTTCATGAACACCCAGATCGCCGCCGCCGTCGCGGCCGGCGCCTGGATGGTGGTGGAGAAGCTACGCGACGGCCACGCCACCACCCTGGGCGTCGCCTCTGGTGCGGTCGCCGGTCTGGTCGCCATCACCCCCGCGTGCGGCTTCGTCGACCCCTGGGCCGCCGTCGTCATCGGCCTGCTGGCCGGTGTGGCCTGCGCCTACGCGGTGGGCCTGAAGTACCGCCTCGGCTTCGACGACTCGCTCGACGTGGTCGGCGTGCACCTGGTCGGCGGTGTCATCGGCGCCGTCTCGCTGGGCTTCTTCGCCGCCTACCCCTTCCTCGAGCAGCAGAACGAGGGCCTGTTCTACGGCGGCCCGATCAGCCAGCTGGGCCTGCAGGTGCTCGGCCCCGTCGCGGTCGGCGGCTACTCGTTCGTGATCTCGTGGATCATCGCCAAGGTGATCGACAAGACTGTGGGCTTCAGGCTCGACGCCGACAGGGAGGTCGCCGGCATCGACATCACCACCCACGCCGAGACCGGCTACGACCTGGGCAGCGTGCACGCCTCCGGCGTGACCGCGTCGTCGCCGCTCGCCACATCCCCGAAGAAGGTGGACGCATGAGGCTCATCACCGCGGTCATCAAGCCCTTCAAGCTCGATGACGTGAAGGCCGCGCTGGAGCAGTTCGGCATCAAGGGCATGACGGTCAGCGAGGCCAGCGGCTACGGCCGCCAGCGCGGGCACACCGAGGTGTACCGCGGCGCCGAGTACCAGGTCGACCTGGTGCCCAAGGTGCGCCTGGAGGTCCTGGCCGAGGAGGACGACGCCGAGGAGGTCATCGACGTGATCGTCAAGGCCGCCCAGACCGGCAAGATCGGTGACGGCAAGGTGTGGTCCGTCCCCGTGGACACCGTGATCCGGGTACGCACCGGAGAGCGCGGTCCCGAGGCCCTGTGATGCAGCGCGGTGAGGGGTTCAGCCGGGGGGCGGGGTGAGAGCGGACGCTCGTTCGTTCGCCGCGGCCCGCAAGGAGCGGGTCGCGGACACCGACCGATGGCTGAAGGACCTTCTTCGCACGGCGAGTCCGGGCGGCGAGGGCGTGGCCCTCGTCGCCGTCGGCTCCCTCGGCAGGGGCGAGCTGGCCCCCGGCAGCGACCTCGACCTGGTGCTGCTGCACGACGGCGGGGAGGACATCGCCAGGATCGCCGACCGGATCTGGTATCCGATCTGGGACTCCGGCGTCGGCCTCGACCACTCGGTCCGCACGGTGGACGAGGCCGTGAAGGTCGCGCGCGAGGACCTCAAGGCGGTGCTCAGCCTCATCCAGGCCAGGCACGTCGCGGGGGATCCCGAGCTGACCAGGAGGGCCCGCGAGGCGGTGCTGGCCGAATGGCGCGCCGACTCCCGCCGCAGGCTGGCCGAGCTGCGCGAGGCGGCCGACAAACGGGCGGAGAGCACCGGCGAGCTGGCCTTCCTGCTCGAACCCGATCTCAAGGACGGCCGCGGAGGGCTGCGCGACGTCCAGGCCATGCAGGCGGTGGCCGCCGCGTGGGTGGCCTCCGCCCCGGGGCCGCGCGTCCGCGAGGCCTACGAACTCATCCTCGACGTGCGCCACGCGCTGCACGTCGTCACCGCCCGCGGGGCGGACCGCCTGGTCCTGCAGGAGCAGGACGCGGTGGCGGGCACCCTCGGCCTGCTGGACGCCGAGGCCCTCATGCGCAGGCTCGCCGAGGCGGGCAGGACGATCTCCCACGCCTTCGACGCCACCTGGCGCACCGTTGACAGACTGCTGTCAGGACCCGTGCCGCGCGGCCGCCGTCCGCTGGCCGACGGCGTGGTCGAGCACGCGGGCGAGGTGGTCCTGGCTCGCGGCGTCAACCCCCGCACCGATCCCGTGCTCGTGCTGCGTGCCGCGGCCGCCGCCGCCGAGTCCGGGCTGCCGCTGGCCCCCGCCACCGTGTCGATGCTGGCCAGTCAGTCGCCGCCGATGCCGGTCCCGTGGCCTGACGAGGCCCGTGACGCGCTGGTGGCGCTGCTGGGCGCGGGGCGCGCCGCCGTACCCGTGTGGGAGGAGCTGGACCAGGCGGGCATCCTCGTCCGGTTGCTGCCCGACTGGGAGCGCGTACGGCACCGCCCCCAGCGCAACCCGATCCACCGCTTCACCGTCGACAGGCACCTCATCGAGGCCGCCGCCAACGCCGCCTCCTACACCCGCGAGGTCTCCCGCCCCGACCTGCTGCTGATCGGCGCGCTGCTGCACGACATCGGCAAGGGCTGGCCCGGCGACCACTCGGCGACGGGCGAGGTCGTCGTGCGCGACATCGGCCTCCGCCTGGGTCTGTCGTCGCAGGACGTCGAGGTGCTGGCCACGGTGGTCCGTCACCATCTGCTGCTGCCCGAGACCGCGACCAGGCGCGACCTGGACGACCCCGTGACGATCGAGAAGGTCGCGGGCGCCGTCGGCTCGCGCGAGGTGCTCGAGCTGCTCGCCGCGCTCGCCGTCGCCGACGGCCACGCGACGGGACCGGCCGCGTGGAACTCGTGGAAGGCCTCGCTCGTCGCCGATCTCGTGCGCAGGGTGCGCAGGGCGCTGTCGGGCTCGCCGCTGCCCCCGCCCCCGGGCCTCTCGCCCGCCCAGGCCGTCCTCGCCAGGCACGGGGGAGGGGCAATCCGGGTGAATGGGACCAACGTCACAGTCGTCGCTCCGGATCGCCCAGGCCTGCTGTGGCGCGCGGCCGGTGTGCTGGCCGCGCACCGCATGGTCGTCAGGTCGGCCTCGGCCGCCTCGGCGAGCTCCACCGCCGTGATCGAGTTCTCCGTCGTCCCCGAGTACGGCACGCCGCCCGACCCCGCCACTCTCGAGGCTGACCTGCGGCTCGTTCTGGCCGGACGGCTCGACATCGAGCAGCGCCTGGCCCGCCGTACCCGATCTGTGCGACCGGCGCGGGTGCCCGTCGCCCCGCCCAGGGTGACCCTCCTGGAGGAGGAGTCCGCGACGGCCACCGTTGTGGAGGTCCGAGCCCACGACCGACCGGGCCTTTTGTGGCGGATCGGCAGATCATTTGGTGAATGTGGGCTTGACGTGAAAGCCGCTCGCGTAGAGACTCTCGGCGCGGAGGCGGTTGACGTCTTCTACGTGGTGGACCGCGCCGGACGCCCCCTCAGCGACGACGCGCAGCGGACTCAAGTCCGTGATCACGTGCTCGCCGCGCTGCGATAACCAACGGCACACAGTCTGCGGTCACATTTGTAACGATTGTGTCCGTTTTGCCTGGTACGAGAGTTGCGGCGGATACGTTGTGGGTCGAAATTATGGGTCTTTTCTGATTCCTGTTGCCAAACAGGATGCTTGAGGGGTAACGACGGCTGTGACGACGGGGAATACCGAAGGCGGACGTGCCGCCAGGCGGGACCGCGGAAAGCGGTCGCTGCCACGAATGGGGCTGCGTAACTGGCGCGTGAGATCCCGTCTCACCGCGCTGATCCTGGTGCCCACGATCGCCGGCGTCGTTCTCGGCGGTGCCCGCGTGGTGGCCTCGGTCGACAGCATCGGCGAGTACGAGCGCACGGTGGTCGTGGCCGAGCAGGCCACCCATCTACGCGATCTCATCCAGTCACTCGGTATGGAGCGTGACACCGGCGGCTGGTTCTACGCCACGAAGCAGCGCAGGCAACTCAAGAAGCCTTACGAGGACAGCAAGGACGTCGTCGACAAGCAGGTCAAGGTCGTCACGGCCGACCTCGCCGCGATGGACGCCAGCTACGGCCCCCGCGTCGAGCAGGCGGCCAAGCTGGCCGCCGCGCAGCTCAAGTCGCTGTCGGGCATCAGGGCGCAGCAGCGCGCCAGGCCCGACTCGGCCGCCTACCGCTACCTGGTCGAGCAGCTCGTCCGCGTGCACGAGGAGCTGAGCCTCCTCAACAACGACCCGCAGATCCTCGGTGACTTCCGCGCCCTGACGGTGCTGGTGAAGGCCAAGGAGGAGATCTCCAGGCAGCGGATCATGCTGCTGGAGTCGTACTACGGCTCCTCCAAGGTGGACGCCCAGCGGGTCACCGACTTCATCGCCGCGGGCGCCCAGCAGTGGCAGCTGCTCAACAGCTTCACCGCGGACGCGGGCGTCACCAGGAGCACCAAGCTCATGGCGGGCATGAAGAACGACAGCGACGTGGTCAGGGCCGAGCTGTCCAAGGCCCGCGCCATCCGCCTGACCAACGACGGACCCGCCTTCCAGGCCAGGAACCTGCTGGCCGACCCCAACGAGTGGTTCGAGGACAACGCCAAGGCCATCGCGGTCCTGGAGAAGGCCGAGTCGAACACCGATCCCAAGAGCCCAGGCCTGGCCCAGGCCGTGACCACGCGGGCGCAGGAGCTGCAGAGCGCCGAACTGCGCACCGCGCTGCTCGTCGGCGCCGCCATCGTCGGCCTGCTCCTGCTGGTGCTGGTCTTCACCGTGCTCATCGCCCGCTCGATGGTCACCCCGCTGCGCCGGCTGCGCAGCGAGGCGCTGGAGATCGCCGGATTCAGGCTGCCCGACGTGGTGCGCAACCTGCGCGTCTCGGGCAACGCCACGGCGCCGGAGATCGAGCCCATCGACGTCGACGGCAAGGACGAGATCGGTGAGGTGGCGCAGGCCTTCGACGAGGTCCACCGCCAGGCCGTACGGCTCGCCGCGGAGGAGTCGGAGCTGCGCAGCAACATCAGCGCGATGTTCGTCAACCTCTCCCGCCGCACGCAGACGCTGGTCGAGCGGCAGATCTCGCTGATCGACGGCCTGGAGAAGGGCGAGCAGGACGGCAGCCGCCTGGCCGACCTGTTCAGCCTCGACCACCTGGCCACCCGCATGCGCCGCAACTCCGAGAACCTCCTGGTCCTCGCGGGCCACGAGCCCGCGCGCAGGCGCAGCCAGCCGGCCAAGCTCGTCGACGTCGTGCGCGCCGCCCTGTCGGAGGTCGAGGACTACGAGCGGGTGCAGGTCAAGGTGCACCGCGCCACCTCGGTGATCGGCAGCGCCGCCAACGACCTGGTCCACCTGGTCGCCGAGCTGGTCGAGAACGCCATCCAGTTCTCGCCCAAGAACAGCCAGGTCGTCGTCTCCAGCAGCATCATCGAGGGCGGCGGAGCGCTGCTGTCGGTGAGCGACCAGGGCATCAGCATGACCGACGACGAGCTCGCCGAGGCCAACAGGCGTCTGGCCGAGCCGCCGGTCGTGGACGTGTCGGTGTCGCGCCGCATGGGCCTGTTCGTGGTCGGCCGCCTGGCCCTGCGCCACGGCATCCGGGTGCAGCTGCGCAAGGGTGAGGGCAGCGGCCTCATCGCCATGGTGCTCCTGCCGCCGCCGCTCCTGCCCGACGCCAGCCAGCCGCCGCCTCCTCAGCGGCCCGCCTTCGGCGGCTCCAGCCCAGCTCCCGCCTTCGGGGCGCCCGCGCAGAACGGCGCGTTCGCCGCGTTCGACTCCTTCGACTCGACCGGATGGGGCACCCAGCCGCCGAGGCAGGGGCTCGGCGCCTTCACCGCCGACACCGGCGGCGACAGCGGCTTCTTCCGCCAGCCGCACCAACAGGGCGGACCGCACCCGTCGTTCCCGAGCATCGACCTGAGCGCGATGCCGAACCTGGACCAGACGGCGCCGCATCCCGGCGGCTCGCACCCGTCCTTCCCGAGCCTGGAGCAGCCGGGTCAGCACTCGTTCCCCAGTGTCGACAACGGGCTGCCGCGCCGCGCGCCCCGCTCGGGCGACACCGGCGCGTTCGGGACGCCGCCCCGCTCGGGCGACACCGGCTCCTTCGGCGCGCAGGGCCGTCCTGAGGCCTTCGGGACGCCGCCCCGCGGCGAGCAACCTGGGGTCTTCGGACCGCCGTCGCGCGCGGGTGACAGCGGCGCCTTCCCGACGCCGCCACCGCGCGGCGGGGACACCGGCGCCTTCCCGACGCCGCCGCCCCCGATGTCGGCGCCGTCCTACCCGTCGGCGGAGCGGTTCGCGCCGTGGGAGGCCAACGCCCCCTCCATGCCCGCGGTGGACAACTCGCCGCTGGAGCAGGAGCAGGAGGAGTTCCTGCCGATCTTCGCCTCGGTGGAGTCCGCCTGGTTCCGCAGGCCCGAGGAGGGCGCCGCACCCGCGGCCTCCTCCCCTCAGGCCCGCAAGGAGCCGAAGTACCACATGCCTGAGGCGCAGGCGCCCGCGCAGGCCGTACCCTCTGAGGGTGACCTGTGGCGGACCCCCGCCGACGCAGGGTGGCAGGCGGCGGCCGCGGCCAGTGACCCCAGCCTCGGCGGGATCACCGCCGCCGGGCTCCCCAAGCGCACCCCCAAGGCGAACCTGGTCCCCGGTACGGCGGGCCAGCCGCCCCAGCAGATGACCCCGATGCCACCGGTCTCGGCGGATCGGGTCAGAAACCGGATGTCCAGCTTCCAGCAGGGCGTCCGAAGGGGCCGCGCGGAACTGAATGACGAGTCCGCCCCTAACGGGCTGGATAAGGAGGACAAGGCGTGAGCGAGCGTCGCGAGCGAACAGATAGTCACAGCACGTTCGTCACGCTTCCGACGAAGGAGGAAGTGTGACGACCTTGAGCCATGAGGCCCACAGGTTCGACTGGCTGATCACTGACTTCGTCAGGAACACCCCGGGGGTGGCCCACGCCGTCGTCGTGTCCGCCGACGGTCTGTGCCTGGCCAGCTCCGAGGGCTTCCCGCCGGACAGGGCCGACCAGCTGGCGGCGGTCTCGGCGGGTCTGCTGAGCCTCACCGTGGGCGCCTCGCGCGTCTTCGAGGGCGGGCCCGTGACCCAGACGGTCGTGGAGATGCAGCGTGGTCTGCTGCTGGTCATGGCGATCAGTGACGGGTCCGTGCTGACCGTCCTGGCCTCGCCCGACTGTGACATGGGTCTGGTGGCCTACCAGATGACACTGCTGGTGGACCGTGCCGGACAGGCGCTCACCCCGGCTCTTCGCGCGGAGCTCCAGGCTGCCAGGACCCGGTGATGTGATGGTGTACGGGAGTGACGGGACGGGGGACGACGAGCCCCTGTTCCGTCCGTACGCAGTCACCGGCGGCCGGTCGGAACCCCGCTACCACATGGCGATGGAGACGCTGATCTCCTCGATGTCGATCCCGGATGACGAGATGGCCCTGCTCACGCCCGAGCAGGAGGCCATCATGACGCTGTGCAGGTCGTTCCGGTCGGTCGCGGAGATCTCCGCCTTGCTGCGGGTTCCTCTCGGCGTGGCCAGGGTCGTCGTCGCCGACATGGCCGACGAAGGACTCGTTCGCCTGCACCAGCCGCGCCTCAACCAGGGACAGCCAGACATGAACATGCTCGAAAGGGTACTCAGTGGACTTCGCAGGCTCTAGCGTCAATGGGAAACGTGCGAAATCGACCGCTATCGCCTGCGTCAGCGGTCACGAACCTGGGATGGCGGTCTGATGAGCACGTTGCCCGTTGAAGGCGGGCTCACCTCGACGAAGATCGTCGTCGCGGGCGGGTTCGGCGTCGGTAAGACGACGTTCGTGGGTGCGGTGTCCGAGATCCTCCCGTTGACCACGGAAGCGGTCATGACCGACGCCTCCGCGGGCATCGACGACCTCGGCCTGACCCCGAACAAGCAGACGACGACCGTGGCCATGGACTTCGGCAGGCTGTCGCTGGACAGGGACCTGATCCTGTACCTGTTCGGCACGCCCGGTCAGCACCGGTTCTGGTTCATGTGGGACGACCTGGTGCGCGGCGCGATCGGCGCCGTGGTGCTGCTCGACACGCGGCGGCTGGCCGACTCCTTCCCCGCGATCGACTACTTCGAAGAGGCCAAGCTGCCCTTCGTCGTGGGCGTCAACGGGTGGGACGGTCAGTTCCCGCACGCGGAGAACGAGGTCCGTGAGGCGCTCGCCCTGGCGCCGCACATCCCGATCGTCAGGACCGACGCCCGCAACAGGGAGTCGGTCAAGGCCACGCTGATCTCGCTCGTCGAGCACGTGGTCAGGGTCAGGGCCTCCTACGGGACCCCTGCCTAGCCGTCAGCGAAAGGGGGAGGACCTACGGGTCCTCCCCCTTTCGCGTGCGGCGCCTGCGAAAGTAGCGGTCAGCGGCTCTCGATCAGCAGGGAGATGCCGTCGAGCAGGCGCTGGAGACCGAACTCGAAGGTGTGCTCGGGGCTGTGCGCCGAGCCGTACACCTCGGCGGCGGCCTCGCCCACGCGCGAGGCGACGGGGAAGCGCGAGACGTCCGAGATGCGGTGCAGGAAGGGGGCGTGGGAGGCCCACCACTGCTCGTCGGTCATCCCCGTGTGCTTCTCCGCCTCGAGCGCCTCCACGGCGCCCCTGGCCGCGCCGTGGACGAATCCGGTGACCAGCGTGATGACGGAGTCCATCTCGACGTCGCTCAGGCCGATGCCGTCGATGGCGCGCAGCTCGTACTCGTACTTGGCCGTGGTGTGCGGGCCGAGCACGGGGCGGCTGGTGGCGACCTGCAGCAGCCAGGGGTGACGCAGGTACAGGGCCCAGTTCTCGCGGGCGATCTGCTCCAGGCGCCCGCGCCAGCCGCCGGGGACGTCGTCGGGTCTGGCGGTCTCGCCGTAGACGGTGTCGAGCATGACGTCGAGCAGTTCGGGCTTGCCCGGCACGTAGGTGTAGAGCGACATGGTGCCGACGCCGAGCTTCTCCGCGACCCTGCGCATGGACAGCGCGCCGAGCCCTTCGGCGTCGGCGACCTCGATGGCGGCGCGCACGATGCGGTCGACGCTCAGCTCGGGCTTGCCCTTGCGGCTGGGCCTCTCGCTGGTGCGCCACAGCAGCGCGAGGCTGCGCGCGGGGTCGCCCTTGCCGGTGTACTCCACGGTCACATCTGTACGGTACACCGTACGGAGCCTGCCCTCCTGTCGACGGTGGAACTCCGCGTGTCCTGCGGCAGGGGGCTCGCGCCCGGAACGAGGCCGGCGGCTCCACCGGCGTCATCGCGGGCGCGCACACGCCGCCGCCGGTGACGTGTGCGCGCCCGCGTCACTTGGGCAGCCAGTCCTTCCACACGATCTTGTTCGCCTCGACCCACTTCTTGGCGGCAGCCTGCGCCGACATGCCACCGTCGGCCATGTCGCTGGCCACCGCGTTCTGGTGCTCGTTGGTCCAGGTGAAGTTGCGAACCAGCTCGTAGGCCCTGCCACCGGTGTCGGCGAACTTCCTGCTGACGATCTTGTCGAGCAGGTAGGGCGGGTAGTCACAGGCCACCTTCGCCGGTACGGCGTCGCAGCCGATGGCGTAGGGCGGAAGGTTGATCTTGACCAGCTTGACCTGGGTGAACAGCCACTGCGGCTCGTAGAAGTACATCAGCAGCGGCCGCCTGTTCCTGGTGGCGTTCTTCGCCGCGCTGATCAGGGCGTTCTCGCTGCCGGCGTAGACGACCCGGTAGTCGAGCTTCAGGTTCCTGACCAGCGCCTCGTCGGAGGTGACGAACGACGGGTCGCCGTCGAGCACCTGTCCCTTGTCACCGGACTTGGCGGTCCTGAACAGCTCGGCGTACTTGTTGAGGTTGCGCCAGTCGGTGATGTCCGGGTACTCCTCGGCCATCCACTGGGGCACGTACCAGCCGATGATGCCCTTGTTGCCGTTCAGCCCGGCGGAGACCGCGACCTTCTTGTCCTGGATGAACTCCTTCTTCTCCTGCTCGCGGCCCCAGTTCTCGACGATGACGTCGACCTCGCCGCTCTCGAAGCCCTTCCAGGACTCGTCCTCGGCCAGCTTCTTGGTCTGCACGCGATAGCCGAGCTCGTGCTCGAGCAGGTAGGCCAGGACGGCGGCGCTGGCCTCGTAGCCGACCCACGGGTTGACGGCCAGCCGTACGGTGCCCGTCTGCCTGGCCTGCTGGGGCGCCTCGGCCGTACAGCCGGTGAGGATCAGGGCGAGGGCGAGCGCCCCCGCCAGAGCCCTGCTTCGGAGCCTTACTTGGGAAGCCATGCCTGCCACTTGGCCTGGTTGGCCTCCACCCACTTCTTGGCGGCGTCCTCGGCGGACATGCCGTTGTTCTGGATGTCGTTGGCGACAGCGTTCTGGTCCTCGTTGGTCCAGCTGAAGTTCTTGACCAGCTCGTAGGCCTTGCCGCCGGTGTCGGCGAACTTCTTGCTCACGATCTTGTCGAGGTCGAGCTCGCCGTAGTCGCAGGCGACCTTCTTCGGGTCGGCGTCACAGCCGGCGGTGTACGGCGGCAGGTTCACCCTGGCCAGCTTGACCTTGTCGAAGAGCCAGTGCGGGGTCCAGAAGTAGAACAGCAGCGGCTTCTGCTGCTCCTGGGCCTGCACCGCGGACTCGAGCAGCGCGGCCTCGCTGCCGCCCGTGACGACCTTGAAGTCAAGCTTCAGGTTCTTGACCAGGGCCTCGTCGTTGGTGACGTAGGAGGGGTCGCCGTCGAGGAGCTGACCCTTGCCGCCCGACTCCGAGGTCTTGAACAGGTCGGCGTACTTGTTGAGGTTCTTGTAGTCGGTGATGTCGGGGTACTTGTCGGCCATCCACTGCGGGACGTACCAGCCGATGACGCCCTTGTTGCCGGTCGAGCCAGCGGAGAGGGCGACCTTCTTCTCCTCGAAGTACTTCTTCTTGAGATCGTCGTGGCCCCAGTTCTCGACGATGACGTCGACCTCGCCGGTCTCGAAGCCGGCCCAGGCGACCTCCTCCTTGAGCTCCTTCTTCTGCACCGTGTAGCCGAGCTCGTTCGTCAGCAGGTGGGCGATGACGGCGGCCGTGGCCTCGTAACCGACCCACGGATTGATGGCGATGTTGACGGTTCCCGCCGGCGCGGCGCTGCCCGAGCCGCTGGGCTGGGCGGCGGCTGTCGCTGTGGCGCCGGTGTCGACTCTGGCGCCGCCGCCGCAACCCGCGACGGCCAGGCCAAGGGCGACGACCCCGGCCATGAGGCGAATCTTCATGCGGTGTTCATCCTCTTACTTGGGGGGAAGAGCGCCTGTCGGCGCCCTGCGTGATGCGGTCGAGCATGATGCCCAGCAGCACCGTGCCGACGCCGGCGACGAAGCCCATGCCGAACTCGGAGTGCTGGGAGAAACCGGTGACGACGTCGTAGCCGAGCCCGCCGGCCCCGACCATGCCGCCCACCACGACCATGGCGAGCGTCATCACGATGCCCTGGTTGGCGGCGAGCAGGATGGCGCCTCTGGCCATGGGCAGCTGCACCTTCCACAGCAGCTGGCCGCCGGTCGAGCCCGCCGACAGCGCGGCCTCGACGGTCGTGGGGGAGACGCCGCGGATGCCGTCCTCGACCAGGCGCACCACCGGCGGCACCGCGTAGATGACCGAGGCGAAGATGGCGGTGAACCTGGTCGCGCCGAACAGCGCGAGGGCGGGCAGCAGGTAGACGATCGAGGGCATCGTCTGCGCGGCGTCCAGCAGGGGGCGCTGGACGGCGGAGAAGCCGCGCGAGCGCGCGGCCGCCACGCCGAGCAGCAGGCCGAGCAGCAGGGTGACGGTCACGGCGACCAGCACGGTGGTCAGCGTGGCCATGCTGTGCTCCCACAGACCGAGCAGCGCCAGACCCAGCAGACAGGCCAGCGCGGTCAGCGCGGGCCTCGGGCCGCTGGCCCACCAGGCCAGCGCCAGGACGGCTGCCGCCACCAGCCACCAAGGCGTGGAGGTCAGCACGTCCTGCAGCGGGTTGAGCAGGAGGTCGGAGGTCACGTTCCTGATGGCCGTGGTGACGTCGTACCAGCTGAACTTGGCCCAGTTCACCGCCTCGGTCACGGGAGGGCCGATGCGCAGGATCCACGCGTCGGGGAAGCGCGCGGGCAGGAGCGTGGCCGCCACCACCCCCGCGAGGGCGATCGCGCCCGCGACGGCGTAGCGGCGCGGGCCCGAGGGGGCGGCCTCCGCCGTCCCTTCGCGTTTCGCGGCGGCCATGGTCAGCCGGTCCAGGACGATCGCCATGACGACGATGGCGATGCCCGCCGGAAGCATGAAGCCGACGTTCGCCCTGGACAGGCCCCTGATGATGTCGGAGCCCAGCCCTGGGGCCGAGATGAGGGCGGCGATCACGACCATCGACAGCGCCATCATGATGGCCTGGTTGATCGCCAGCGCGATGGTCTCGCGGGCCATCGGCAGCTGCACCTTGCGCAGCGTCTGCCAGCGGGTCGCCCCCAGGGAGGCCGACGCCTCGATCGCGGTGGGCGAGACCCGCTCGACGGCCAGCGCGGTGATCCTGATCGCCACCGGCATCGCGTAGATGAGCGTGGCGACGGTCGCGGAGGAGGGGCCGATGCCGAAGAAGAGCACCATCGGCGTCAGGTAGGCGAACGTCGGCATGATCTGCATGACGTCCAGCACCGGGGTCAGCGCCCTGCGCACCCGCGCCGAACGGCCCGCCCACACCCCCAGCGGCAGGCCGACGGCCAGGGCCACCAGCACCGAGGTGAGGACCAGGGCGAGGGTGCGGACGCTCGCCTCCCACACCCCGAGCACACCGAGGGCGGCGAACCCGCCCACGCCGAGCAGCGCGAGCCGCCATCCGCCGGCGAGCCGGCCGAGAGCGCCCAGCACGCCGATGAGCCCAGGCCAGCCGAGCGCGAACAGGACGGTCTCGAAGGCGGCGTAGAGCTCGCCGAGGTAGATGCGGACGTAGTTGACGCCGTACAGGAAGAGCGGGTTGTCGTTCCTGTTGGTGTCGACCCAGTCGCGCGCCTCGTTGACGGCGAGGAAGGGAGCGGCCTCGTCGTCGTGAGGGAGCGTGGCGGTGCCGCGCATCGTGAGGTAGCCGGCCAGGAGGACGACGCCGACGGCCACGGGGACGAGCCATCGCGGCGGACGGCGCAGCGCCGGGGTCTCGAGGGCCGCGACGGCGCCGCTCACGATTTGGCCTCCGGCACGCGAGCGTCCTCGTCGCCGCCGTCCGCGCCGGGTGCGGCGCCTTTCACGCCGGATGCGCCGCCGTCAGGGCCGGGTGCCTCGTCGCCGCGGCCTTCGGCCTGCTTCGGGTCGGAGGTGAGCGGAGGGTCGAGGCCAGGTGAGGGCGCGGGGACGTGGCCGGACAGGCGCACCGCGGACGGCGCCTCGCCCATGGCCGACAGGATGTCCACGCGATCGACCACGCCGACCAGCCGGTCGCCGTCCATCACGCGGATGGGCCGGCCTGAGCCGGTCACGGCGGGGACGGCGTCCCTGATGACGGTGGCGGCCGGCAGCACTGGCCCGTCGAGCCGCTCGTCGGGCTCGGGGTCCCTGGAGATCCAGCGCAGCGACAGCACGTGGCTGCGGGGCACGTCGCGCACGAAGTCGGCCACGTAGTCGTCGGCGGGCGCGCCCACCACCTCCTCCGGCGTGCCGAGCTGCACGATGGCGCCCGCCCGCATGATCGCGATGCGCTCGCCGAGCTTGAGCGCCTCCGACAGGTCGTGGGTGATGAAGACCATGGTCTTGCCCACCTCGCGGTGCAGCCGGATGACCTCGGTCTGCATGTCCCTGCGGATCAGGGGGTCGAGCGCGCTGAACGGCTCGTCGAACAGCATCACCTGCGGCTCGACCGCCAGCGCCCTGGCCAGGCCCACGCGCTGCTGCATGCCGCCGGAGAGCTGGTCGGGATAGGCGTCGGCGTAGCCGTCCAGCCCGACGAGGGAGAGGATCTCGCCGGCCCTGGCGTGGCGGTCCCGGCGGGAGACGCCCTGGATCTCCAGGCCGTAGGCGACGTTGTCGATCACCTTGCGGTGCGGGAGCAGGCCGAAGTGCTGGAAGACCATGCTGACGCGATGGCGGCGCAGTTCGCGCAGCCTCGCGGGGGAGGCGGCGCGCACATCTTCGCCGCCGATGCTGATCTGCCCTGCCGTCGGCTCGACGAGCCTGGTGAGGCAGCGCACGAGAGTGGACTTACCGCTTCCCGACAGGCCCATCACGACGAACATCTCGCCTGGTCGCACGGTGAAAGTGACATCTCTGACGGCGGCGGTGCAACCGGTCTTCCCGCGAAGTTCGGAGGGGTCGAGGTCCTTGTCAGGGCCATTCAGGACACGGTCCGCCCGCGGCCCGAAGATCTTCCACAGCCCGCCGACCTCGATGGTCGCACTGTCCTGCCCGGCTTCCACTTTCTGCCTCCAGAAGCTCGCGGCCCTCGCCGCTTGGCGCGGTCCGAGTTGTCGAGGGTAGGCGCGACGGGGCTCAACATATGGCTTGAACAACGCAAATCACAACGTCGTGATCATCCAGAGACTGGGGCGTTACTGGAGTAGTCCAGGAGTGGAACGCACCAAACCCCCATTAACGGACACGGTCAGTTATATGCCTATATTTCTGGCGGCATGATCTTTTGTGGATCGCCCGAAAATGGGGGCTCCAGCTTCTCTTCGCTTGTGTCACACAAGATTGGTTTGTCGCGTTATGTTCGGCTAGCCGTTCCTTATAGTGATGTGCTCGAATAACCCGCAGTTGCTGGATTCTCCCAGGAGCCTCACCAGGAGGCCCTTTCCCTACTGAGGTTGCGTTCGGTGAGCAGAAGAACCAAGGCCGACGACGGCGGGTGGCGGTTACGCAACTGGCGCGTGCGTGCACGGCTGGTCGCACTGATCCTCGTGCCCACCGCCGCCGCCGTCCT
This sequence comes from Nonomuraea roseola, assembly GCF_039535395.1. Taxonomy (NCBI): domain Bacteria; kingdom Bacillati; phylum Actinomycetota; class Actinomycetes; order Streptosporangiales; family Streptosporangiaceae; genus Nonomuraea; species Nonomuraea roseola. The sequence continues at coordinate 889,836 of NZ_BAAAXC010000015.1, read as the reverse complement.
GCTGGGCGGCCTGCAGGTCGTGGCCTCCACCAGCGCGGCCACGGACTACGACCGCGCCAACCAGCTGGCCAAGCTCGCCGAGCGGGTCGGCGCGCTCACCCACGAGCTGGGCGCCGAACGCGCCCGCACCGCCTGGTACATCGCGCTCGGCAGGCCCGAGCGTGGTCTGGCCGACGTGCGCCAGCAGATGAGCAGGGCCGACACCGAGGTCGACAAGGTACGGCAGAGCGCCACGGTCCTCGGCCCCGACCTCACAGGCCGCACCGGCGACGAGGTCGACGCCGTGCTGGCCCGCCTCGAGGACCTCACCGCGCTGCGCGACCAGGCGCTCGAGTCGGACCTGCTCCCCGGCGCGGCCCTCGGCTCCTACACCGCCGTCATCTCCGACCTGCTCGCGCTCAACGACCAGCTCGGCAAGGGCGCCGACGACGAGGAGCTGGCCCGCCAGTCGACTACGCTCGACGCGCTGGCCCGCGCCAAGGAGAGCGCCTCGCTGCAGCAGGCCCTGCTCACCACCGTGCTGGTGGCGGGCAGGTTCGAGCAGGAGCAGCTCAAGGCCTTCCTCGGCGAGCTGGCGCGCGAGACCAACGAGCGCAAGGCTTTCGCGGAGGAGGCCACCTCCGACGAGCGCCGCCTGTTCGACGAGACCGTCAACGGCCGCCGCGCCGACAGGGCGCGCTTCCTGCGCGAGCTGGTCCTCGACAGGGCCAACGCGGGAGCCCCGCTGAGGGGCCTCGACCTGAGCAAGCGCGACGACGCGCGCGAATGGTTCGAGGCGGCCACGATCGTCGTCGACTCCCTCCGCACGGTCGAGGAACGGCACGCCTCGGCGATCGTCGCCCGCACCGGTCTGCTGGCCTCCGCCGAGCAGCAGCGCGCCTACCTCGTCGCGGGAGCCGTGGCGGCGCTGCTGCTGGCCGTCCTGCTGATCACCACGGGGGTGGCCCGCTCGCTGGTGCGGCCGCTGCGGCGGCTGCGCAGCGAGGCGCTCGACATCGCGGGACAGCGCCTTCCCGGCTTCGTCCAGCGGCTGCGCGAGGCGCGCGACGGCGGCCCGCCCGCCGAGGTCGCGCCCATCGGCGTCTTCTCCAAGGACGAGGTCGGCGAGGTGGCCAGGGCCTTCGACGAGGTCCACCGCGAGGCCGTCCGGTTGGCGGGCGACGAGGCCAAGCTGCGCGCCAACGTCAACGCGATGTTCGTCAACCTTTCGCGCCGCAGCCAGACCCTCGTCGAGCGGCAGCTGTCGCTCATCGAGCGCCTCGAGCGCGGCGAACGCGACGACAACCGCCTCGGCGACCTGTTCAGGCTCGACCACCTGGCCACCCGCATGCGCCGCAACAGCGAGAACCTCCTGGTCCTCGCCGGCCAGGAGGCCGCCCGCAAGTGGACCCAGCCGGTCGAGCTCATGGACATCGTGCGGGCGGCGCTGGGCGAGGTCGAGAGCTACGACCGCGTCGTGAACCAGGTGCAGTCGGAGGTCGCGGTCGCGGGACAGGCGGTCAGCGACACCGTCCACCTGCTGGCCGAGCTGGTGGAGAACGCCGTGTCGTTCTCCGCGGGCGACACCAAGGTGACCATCTCCAGCAACCGCATCGACGGCGGCGGGGTCATGATCGCGGTGACCGACCACGGCATCGGGATGAGCCAGGAGGAGATCACCCAGGCGAACTGGCGTCTGGCCAACCCGCCGGTCGTGGACGTGTCGGTCTCGCGGCGCATGGGCCTGTTCGTGGTCGGCAGGCTGGCGCTCAGGCACGACATCCGCGTCCAGCTGCGCAGGCAGGACGTCGGCGGGCTCACCGCGATGGTGCTGATCCCCGAGGCGCTGCTCACCGCGATCCCCGGCCAGCCGCCGGTCGCGGGCCAGCCCGCCCACGGCCCTCACGGTCAGCCCGCGCCTCACGTGCAGCTCGGGCACGGCCCCCACGGTCCTGGCCCTCACGGCCCCGGTCCGCAGGGCCCCCAACGCCTCCACGGCGCTCACGGCCGGCCGCTCCCCGGCCAGGGCCAGCCGTCCGCACCGGGGCAGCCCTTCCTGCCGGGACAGCCGCAGGGCAGCCCGGTGGTGCCGGCGCAGGCGGGGCCCATGGCCTACGACCACCCGTCACTGGACGACCTGCGACCCGCGCCGATGGCGGCGCCGGTCCTCGACGGCCCGCCCGTCTTCGACAGCACCTCACCCTTCGACGGCCCTGGGACGTTCGACAGCCCGTCCGGCGACTGGTTCGCCACCAACGACGCGCCGTCCACCGATCTCGACCACGCCGCCCCTTCCGACCACACCGCGAACGGGCTGCCCAGGCGCGGAGGTCAGGGCGAGGGGCTGGGCTTCAGGCGGATGCCGGGGCTGGGCGGCTCACCGAATCCCTACGCGGGACAGCCCGACGCCACCAGACCGCTGCCGCGGGTGGAGAGCTCCTCGCTGGAGAAGGGCGAGGAGGAGTTCCTGCCGATCTTCGCCGCGGTGGAGTCCAACTGGTTCAAGCGCCCCGACGCCACGCTCGAACGCCCCAAGCACCCCGAGGGACGGCACGCGCAGGCCGGAGCGCCCGGCGCCGACGCTCCCGCGCCGCAGCAGCAGGCCGCCGACGTGTGGTCCTCGCCCGCCGACGCGGGGTGGCAGGCCGCCCGGTCGGTCAGCGAGCCGAACAGCGGCGGTCTCACCACCTCAGGCCTGCCCAAGCGCCAACCGCGGGCGAACCTCGTGCCGGGCTCGGCTCTCCCACAGACGCAGAGCGCCCCGCCTGCCCTGCCACCGCCTTCCCCCGACAGGATCCGCAGCAGGCTGGCCAGCTTCCAGCAGGGTGTGCGCAAGGGCCGCGCCGAGATCGAGCATGCGCACGAGGAGGAAGAGCAGCGGTGATGGAGTTGAGCCAGGCCGCCAGAGACGTCAGCTGGCTGGTCAGCGGCTTCGTCGAGGAGGTGCCGGGCGTCGCGCACGCCGTGGTGGTCTCCGCCGACGGCCTGCCGATGGCCTTCTCGAGAGGCTTTCCGCAGGACAGGGCCGACCAGCTGGCGGCCGTGGCCGCCGGACTGGTCAGCCTGGTCCAAGGCGCCGCGCGGGTCTTCGAGGCGGGTGGAGTCACCCAGACGGTCGTGGAGATGCAGCGAGGGCTGATGTTGGTCATGAACATCAGCGACGGGTCGTGCCTGGCCGTGCTGGCCGCGCCCGACTGTGACCTGGGCATGGTCGCCTATCAGATGACCGTTCTCGTCGAGCGGGCGGGGCAGGTGCTCACGCCCGCCGTACGGGCGGAACTGTCCTCAGCGCGCCCCTGGTGATGGGAGAGCAACGTGGCCACGTGGAATGACGGCCCCCCTTACGGGTACGGGGCGCCGCACTCCCCGAACTACGGGGAGCCCCCGCAGGAGGAGCGCAGCTCCCTGGTGCGGATGTACTCCCTCACGGGCGGGCGTACCGCGCCGCGCACGGACCTGGCCATGGAGGCGCTGGTCTCCTCGGCCACCTCGGCCCAGCTCGGCATGAGCCACACCCGTGAGTACCGGGCGATCAGCGAGCTGTGCCGCCAGATCAGGTCCGTCGCCGAGGTGTCGGCCCTGCTCGCCATGCCGCTCGGGGTGGCCCGCGTGCTGATCGCGGACATGGAGGCGGAAGGGCTCGTCCGGATCTACCAGCCGCAGCTGGACGCCGGCATGCCGAACAGGAACCTGCTGGAAAGGGTGCTCAGTGGACTTCGCAGGCTCTAGCCACAGGAAGCATGCACAATGCCTCATCGGTCACGAAGCTCACGTGGCGGTCTGATGAGCATGTTTCCTGTGGAAGGCGGGCTCACCTCGACGAAGATCGTCGTGGCGGGCGGGTTCGGCGTCGGCAAGACGACGTTCGTGGGCGCGGTGTCGGAGATCCTGCCGCTCACCACCGAGGCGGTCATGACGAACGCCTCGGCCGGGGTGGACGATCTCAGCCTCACCCCTGACAAGACGACCACCACGGTGGCCATGGACTTCGGCAGGGTCTCGCTCGACCGCGACCTGATCCTGTACCTGTTCGGCACGCCCGGCCAGCACCGGTTCTGGTTCATGTGGGACGACCTGGTGCGCGGCGCCATCGGCGCGATCGTCCTGGTCGACACGCGCAGGCTGGCCGACAGCTTCCCCGCCATCGACTACTTCGAAGAGGCCAAGCTGCCGTTCGTGATCGGGCTCAACGGGTGGAACGGGAGCTTCCCCCACGTGGAGAGCCAGGTGCGCGACGCGCTCACGCTGCCCTCTCCCGTGCCGATCGTGCGCACCGACGCCCGCTCCCGCGAGGCGGTCAAGAGCACGCTCATCACCTTGGTCGAGCACGCCCTGACCGTCCGCTCCGCCTACGGCCCCAGATACTGAGCCAGGAGATCAGGCGCCGCGCCACCAGTGGGCCGCGACCAGTTCGGCGACGAGGGTCTCGGTCAGCAGGGCGACGTCGGGGTCCTCGTCGTGCGCGTAGCGGATCGAGCCCCGCTCTCCCTCCACGTGGCCGCCGACCGTGAGGACGGTCGAGCCGCGCTGCCGTACCCAGTCCATGGCCTGGGCGTCGTAGGCGGAGCCTGGGAACAGCAGCGCCCGGTAGGAGAGCGTCTTGGTGAGGTAGACGTCCACGTGTGACCAGTCGCCGCTCTCGCACGCGTCGGCGGGGCGGCGCGGCCCTTCCCGGACCATCAGCGCCGACTGCTCGGCCGACGACATCCGCTCGGCGGGGGCGATGGCGTAGACGCCGTTCGGCCCGTCGAGCAGGTCGAGGGCGAGCGGCAGCCACTGCTCCCGCCGCTCCAGCAGGTCCGAGGTGGCCTCGGCGGCCAGCCGTACCAGCGAGGGGAGGTCGCGCCCGGCCCCCGTGAGCTCGGACTCCATCGCCAGCAGGTGGATCAGCGTGTGCTGGAAGGTACGGCAGGCCACGCCGCCTCGCTCCTCGCCCGCCAGCATCGGGATGACCGCGTCGGCCCCCTCGGTGATCGCCGAGTCCGGCACGTTGGTGAGGGCGACGACGGGGGAGGGGCCGCCCGCGTAGCGGGCGAGGGCGTCGAGCGTCTCCCTGCTCCCTCCGGTCGCCGAGATCGGCACGACGAGCGTCTCGGGGCCCGCGGGGAAGGTGGCGGCGGCCGAGCCGTACTCGGCGTAGGCGTCGAAACCCCTGGCCCGCAGGCGCAGGGCGGCCACGCCCGCGGCGTAGCGGGAGCTGCCCATGCCGAGGAAGACCACCCGCCTGACCCCCTCGGGCAGCGGCGGCCGCTCCTTTTCCAGCCAGGCGGCCAGGTCGATGAGGGCGGCGGGCTTGGCCTCCAGGTCGGCCTGGAAGAGTTCGGGGTTCACGGGGTCTCCTCGGTGAAGCGGGTGCGCAGCACGCCCATCGGGGCGTAGCGCCAGCGGGGCAGGTGACGGGCGGAGTAGATGAGCTCGCGGCACTCCTGCTCGATCTCGAACGGGCCGATCAGCCGCTCGTCCAGCAGTTCGGGCCTGCCCTCGGCGCGCAGCCTCTCCCTGTAGGCCGACAGCAACGTCTCGCGGGCGGTCGCGGCCCACGTGGCGGCGGCGGAGGGGGCGGTGCCCCTGCGCTTGATCGCGACCTGGGCGACGTGCTCGAGGCTGGTGGTGAGCTGGGCGACGTCGCGGGCGGCAGGCTGGTACGGCTCGGCCTCCGCGACGGTGGGGTTGCCGTCGAAGTCGATCACGGCGTAGCCGTCGCGCCACTGGAGGATCTGGCCCACGTGGAAGTCGCCGTGGATGCGGATCGTGGCGCCGCCGACGGCGTCTGCCAGGGGCTCGAGCCGGGCGCGGAGCGCGTCGGCGTGCTCGCGCAGCCACGTGCCGTCCTCCCCGTCGGTGAGCCCGAGCGCCTCTTCAAGCGCCCGCTCGGCCCTGTCGGAGAGCGCGGAGGCCGGCGCGGAGGCCGGCGGGGAAGCGGGTGAGGAGGCGGGCGGGGCCTGGGCACCGGCCGGCGGGAAGGTGGCGAGGGCCAGGTGGAGGTCGGCGGCCAGGCGGCCGAGCGTGGCGGCGAAGGCGGTACGGCCCGCCTCCGCCTCGTCCACGCACCACTCCCATCCGTCGCGCGCCTCGGGCAGGTACCCGGTGACCAGGGCGAGCAGCCGCTCGGCCCCCGAGGAACCGACCACGGTGAGCGCCGCGTACGGCGGCGCCGTGTGCTCGAAGCCGGCCTCGGTGAGGTGCGCGAAGGCGACGAGCGTCGGGTGGGGGAGCGGCGCGGGAACGGCCATCCACTTCACCACGATCCGCTCGCCCACGACCACCGAGTGGTTGGTCTGGTCGACGTCGATGCCGCGCTCCTCCCACGCTGGTTCCCCCGGTCCTGGACCGTCGGGCAGGGGAAGGTAGCGGTACAGGGAGAATGGCGGTGGAGGGTCGGAGCGCAGCGCCGCGAGGAGCGCCGAGGTGACGCCGTCTCCCGCGCGGGGAACAGCGGTGTCCTCCCGATCGGTGACGGGATTCTCACCCAGTGAGAGCAATCGCTCCCAAATTGAATCGCGATTCAACAACGGGATCAAACTTCCTGGTGACAATGTCCGGAAAAGTCTTGCTCATGTTGATGTTGGCTGCAACACTCCTGCTTTGGTCTGCAGTGCCCGGTTGGTCGCGAGACCCCTCGTACATCTGAATCTAGAAGGAGTAGCGGCCGTGTCCCGTATCCGGTACACCCGTCGTCTTCCGGTCGTCGTGGTGGCGACCGGACTCGCGCTCGCCGTCGCGGCGTGCGGCGGCGAGTCGTCGACCGACAGCGCGAAACCAGCTCCGAGCGCTGCGGCGCAGCTGGACGCCAAGGCCGACCTGTCCAAGCAGAGTCTCACGGTGACCGTCTGGCCGGGCTACACGCCCAAGGAGCTGGCCGAGAAGGCCAAGGCCGAGCTCAAGGTCGGCAAGGTCGACATCGTCGAGCACGACACCAACGAGACCGCGATGGCCAAGCTGACCACGCAGGCCGGCGAGAGCATCGACGTGGCGTTCGTCTCGGGGCAGTACGCCCAGGCGCTCAACGAGCAGGGGCTGCTGGAGCCGATCCACCCCGAGTTGATCCCCAACCTCAGCAACCTCTACCCCGAGGCCACGCAGCTCTCCTACGACAAGGGCAACAAGTTCTCGGTCCCCTACACCTGGGGCACCACCGGCATCTGCTACCGCAGCGACCTGGTCAAGGCCGAGCCGAAGAGCTGGAACGACATCCTGAAGCCGCCGGCATGGGCGGACAAGAAGGTCACGATGCTGGCCACCGAGCGCTGGCTGGCCCTGCCCGCGCTCAAGGTCCTCAAGTTCTCGGTCAACACCACCAAGGACGAGGAGATCGCCAAGGCCAAGGAGCTGCTGCTCGCGGCCAAGCCGCACGTGATCTACGACGACGTCACCTTCGGCCAGAAGCTCCAGTCGGGCGAGGCCGTGATGGCCGAGGCGTGGGACGGCTGGTGCCCGACCACCGACGCGAAGAAGAACATCAAGTTCGTCGTGCCGAGCGAGGGCAGCGACCTCTGGGTGGACACGATGGTGATCATGAAGTCCTCCAAGAACAAGGAGGCCGCGCACGCTCTGATCAACTACATCCTGAACCCGGAGATCCACAGCTGGGCGGCCGCCAACATCAACTACAAGGTGCCCAACAAGGCGGCCATGGACAAGGTCGAGGTGCCCGAGGGCTCGCTCCTCGGCATCTCTCCCGCCGAGCTGTTGAACGGTGAGGCTGCCATCGACCTGGGCGAGGCGTCGGTCAAGTACACCCGCCTCTCGACCGAGGTCGCGGCCAAGTAGCCGTGAAAGTCGTCGGCAAGCCCCGGCCGGTGTCCCCTCGATGGGGGCGCCGGCTGGGCGCGTTCGTGTTCCTGGGCCCGGGCGTCGCCTACCTGGCGGTGCTCCTGCTGGTGCCCCTCGCGCTGATCCTCAGCTACACCGTCTTCCGACGCGGCCGCTTCGGCGGGATCGTCTACGAGTTCACGACGGAGAACTTCAGCCGTCTGTTCGACCCGCTCTACCTCGACGTCGTCCTGACGTCGATCAAGCTGGCCACGCTCACCACGGTGTTCGCGCTCCTGCTCGGCTACCCCACGGCGTACCTGATCGCCAGGCTGCCGCGCACGTGGAAGACCGTCGCGCTGGTCGCGATCGTGCTGCCGTTCTGGACGAACTTCATCATCAGGGTCTACGCGTGGACGATCCTGCTGAGCGGGCCCGGCCTGATCAACTCGGCTCTGGGCACGCAGATGGAGCTCCTGTACAACCACGGAGCGATCGTCACGGGGCTGCTCTACTCCTACCTGCCGCTGATGGTGTTGCCGCTGTACGCGGCGATCGAGAAGCTCGACCCGCAGCTGCGGGAGGCCTCGGCCAACCTGGGCGCCTCGGCCTTCACGACCTTCCGCAGGGTCACGCTGCCGCTGACGCTGCCCGGCGTCGCCACCGGCTGCCTGTTCGTCTTCGTGCCCAGCTTCGGCAACTTCGTCATCCCCGAGATCCTCGGAGGAGGACGCACGGCCACGGTCGGCACCCTGATCCGCGCCGAGTTCCTCAAGTCGCGTGACTGGCCCTTCGGCTCGACGCTGGCGCTGGCCGTCATCCTGGTCCTGATCGTGCTCCTGGTGATCCAGTCGTGGGTGAGCCGCCGTGGGTAGGCCGCGCTTCCTCTACGTGCCGTTCTGGCTGACCTACGTCTTCCTCTACGCGCCGATCGCCGTCCTCGTCGTGATGTCCTTCAACGAGGGCAAGTCGCCCTACCTCCACGAGGGCTTCAGCCTCAAGTGGTACGGCGTGCTCGCCGAGGACGACAAGGTCATGGAGGGCCTGGTCAACACCCTCATCGTGGCGGGGGGATCGACCGTGCTCGCCACGGTCCTCGGCACCCTGCTCGCCGTGGGCCTGGCCAGGCACACCCGCTCCAAGCTGCTCGACGCGCTCGGGCTGATGCCGGCGATCCTGCCCGACCTCGTGCTGGCGATCGGGCTGCTGGTCTTCTACGACGTGGTGCAGTTCAGCCTCGGCCTGCACTCGGTGATCCTGTCGCACGCGCTGTTCGGCATGGCCTTCGTGGCGGCGGTCGTGCGCACCAGGCTCGCCCACGCCGACTCCTCGCTGGAGGAGGCCTCGCGCGACCTCGGGGCGGGGCCCGTCACCACCTTCGTCAGGGTGACGCTGCCGCAGCTCGCGCCCGGCATCGTGGCAGGCGCGCTGCTGGCCTTCACCCTGTCGATCGACGAGTTCGTCATCGCGTTCTTCACGGCGGCGCCGACCGAGCCGACGCTGCCCATCGTCATCTACTCAATGATCAGGTTCGGGGTGACCCCGGAGATCAACGCGCTCGCGTCGATCCTGCTGCTGGTGAGCTTCACCGTGGTGATCGTCGCCCAGCGCATGACGAAGATCGGGGAGTTTCGTGCTCAAGATTGACGGCGTCACCCGCAGGTTCGGTGACGTCACCGCGCTCGACAACGTCTCGCTGGAGATCGGGCAGGGCGAGTTCTTCGCCCTGCTCGGCCCCTCGGGCTGCGGGAAGACCACGCTGCTGCGGATTCTGGCCGGGTTCGAGACCCCCGACGCGGGCACCGTCACGCTCGACGGCGACGACCTGCTGTCGATGCAGCCGAACAGGCGGCCGATCAACCTGATGTTCCAGTCGTACGCGCTGTTCCCGCACATGAGCGTGGCCAAGAACATCGCCTACGGCCTGCAGCAGGAGAAGCTCGGCAGGGCCGAGATCAAGCAGCGGGTCGACGAGGTGCTCGAGACCGTCGGCCTGGCCGAGATGGCGGGGCGCAAGCCGTCCCAGCTGTCGGGCGGCCAGCGCCAGCGTGTCGCCCTGGCCCGCGCGATCGTCAAGCGCCCGCGCCTGCTGCTGCTCGACGAGCCGCTGTCGGCGCTGGACAAGAAGGTGCGGGCGGGCATGCAGCTGGAGCTCAAGCGGCTGCAGCACGAGGTCGGCATCACCTTCGTCGTGGTCACCCACGACCAGGAGGAGGCCATGTCGCTGGCCGACCGCATCGCCGTCTTCGAAAAGGGGCAGGTGCGGCAGGTGGACGAGCCCGTCACCCTGTACGAGCGGCCCCGCACGCCGTTCGTGGCCGACTTCGTCGGCGCCAACAACCTCTTCGAGGGCACCGTGGTGCCGGGCGGCCTCGACGTCCCCGAGCTCGGCGTGCTGCCGGGCGAGGGCGCCGAGGTGGCTGGGGTCGACGCGCTGCTGGCCGTCAGGCCTGAGAACGTCAGGCTCACCGATCGCGGCCTGCTCGGCACCGTGCTGGACGTCAGCTTCTACGGCGGGATCTCGCACATCGCGGTCACCGTGCCGGGCAGGGACAAGCCCGTCCTGGTCGCCCAGCAGGGCGCCGCGAAGGTCGAGGCGGGCGCTCAGGTCAGGCTCGGCTGGAACAGCGCCGACGCGGTGCTGATTCAGTGAGACAGGTCGCAGCCCGTGGCCGTGCGGGCGTAGTCGAGGATGAGCTCGGCGGCCTCCTCGGGGCCGATGAGCGGGTGCCTGGCGGTGATGCGGTAGCCGTAGGCGTCCTCCAGCGCCACCAGGTTGCGCGAGATCGTCAGAGACTCGGCCGTCAGGTCGAAGACGCCCAGCGCCTGTCCCGTGTCCAGGATCGCCTGGTACATCGACACCTGGCGGTCGAAGAGGGTGGTGAGCAGCAGGCCGTAGATCCGGTTGCGGCCCGCCGCCCCGCCCAGCTCGTTGAGCAGGCGCACGTCGGGATCGAGCGGCCCGGTGGGCAGCCCGGAGCGGATCGTCGTCACCAGCTTGCGGGCAGGGTCGCTGATCGTCGAGATCTGGCGCATGCGGTGCTCGTAGAAGCGCTCCACGCTGGCGTGGTGCGCCTCGACCAGCAGCTCGCTGAGGTCGGGGTAGTGGTAGAGCACCGCGCCGGAGGTCAGCCCCGCCTCCTCCGCCACGTGGGCCAGGTGCACCCCGTCGATGCCGTGGCGGATGATGGCCCTGCGCGCCGCCTCGATGAGGTCGATGCGCCGGTCCGAGCGGCTCTTGCGCGCGGTCACCAGCACCCCCGTTTCTATCGTGTCATTAAGGTCAACCGGGCACATACTGCCTTGAAGTTGACTCTCCCGCTAGATCAGTATTTGAATCGCAATTCAACTGAGCGTTCCTCCCGGAGTAGATGATGTCTCTCACCATCCTGTTCATGCCTGAAAGCGCGTACGGCCCGACGAACAACAGCATCGGCATCGGCGACATCCTGCGCCGTCGCGGGCACCGTGTGGTCTTCGCAGCTGAATCGTCGTGGAAGGGCAAGCTCGAGGCGCTGGGCTTCGAGGAGGACCTGGTCGACCTCGCCCCTCCGGCCGAGGAGGAGCAGGACGCGGGTCAGTTCTGGAAGGACTTCATCCGCGACACCGCCCCTGAGTACCGCAAGAGCACCCAGGAGCAGCTCGAGACCGTCACCAAGCCGATCTGGGACGCGCTCATCGACGGCGTGAAGTACTGCGAGCCGCAGCTGAAGGCGATCATCGACAGGGTGCGGCCCGACATCATCGTCGAGGACAACGTGATCACCTTCCCCGCGCTGCTGACCGCGGGCAAGAAGTTCGTGAGGATCGTCTCCTGCAACCCGCTGGAGGTGCGCGGCCCCCAGGTGGCGCCGGTCTTCTCCGGCCTGCCCGCCGACGACTCCTCCGAGTGGGACACCTTCCGCGCCGAGTACGACCGCACCCACCGCGAGATCTGGACCGCCTTCAACGAGTGGTGCGTCGAGCAGGGCACCGAGCCGCTGCCCGACCTCGACTTCATCCACGAGGGCGATCTCAACCTCTACGTCTACCCCGAGCCGCTCGACTACACCGACGCCCGTCCGCTCGGCCCGAGCTGGCACCGCCTCGACTCCTCCGTCCGCGAGACCGACGAGGAGTTCGAGCTGCCCTTCGCCAAGGGTGAGGGCGCGCTGGTCTACTTCTCGCTCGGCTCGCTCGGCTCGGCGGACGTGGAGCTCATGCAGCGCGTGATCGACGTGCTGGCCACCACCCCGCACCGCTTCATCGTCTCCAAGGGCCCGCTGCACGAGGAGATCAAGCTCGCCGACAACATGTGGGGCGCGGAGTTCCTGCCGCAGACTAAGATCATTCCCCAGGTCGACCTGGTCATCACGCACGGTGGCAACAACACCACCACCGAGGCGATGCACTTCGGCAAGCCGATGATCCTGCTGCCGCTGTTCTGGGACCAGTACGACAACGCCCAGCGCGTGGCCGAGCTGGGCTACGGCGTGCGCCTGTCCACCTACACCTTCACCGACGAGGAGCTCACCGGCGCCCTCGACAGGCTGCTGGGTGACGCGCCGCTGCGCGCGAAGCTGGCCGAGGCGGGCGAGGAGATCCGCCGTCGCGACGGCCTGCGCAAGGCCGCCGACCTGATCGAGCAGCTCGGCCAGTAGAAGCCAGGGGGAGCGCCGCACGCGCTCCCCCGCGGCCTGGTCTCCGCCGTCACGGCAGGCGACCGACCCGATCGTTTCCGAGGAAAGACACCATGCGCCAACTGATCAACCCCGCCACCGGCCAGCCGTTCGCCGAGGTGCCCGACACACCCGTCGCCGAGGTGGCGGCCGCCGTACGCAGGGCCAGGCAGGCCTTCGAGGAGTGGTCGCAGACCACGCCGGCCGACAGGGCCAGGATGCTGCTGCGCCTCGCGGACCTGGTGGAGGCCGACGCCGAGGAGCTGACCAGGCTCGAGGTGGAGGAGACTGGCAAGCCCGCCGCCGTCTTCAGGGACGGTGAGCTGCCCTTCGCCGCCGACAACCTGCGCTTCTTCGCGGGGGCCGCCCGCTCGCTCGACGGCAGCGGCGCCGGGGTGTTCAGCGCGGGCTACACCTCCGTGCTGCTGCGCCGTCCCGTCGGGGTCGTGGGTTCGATCGCGCCGTGGAACTTCCCCTTCGTGATGGCGGTGTGGAAGCTCGGCCCCGCGCTGGCGGCGGGCAACGCGGTGGTCATCAAGCCGGCCCCGCAGACCCCTCGCACGACCATGCGCCTGGCCGAGCTGATCGCCAAGGCCGGCGCGCCCGAGGGGCTCGTGCAGGTCGTGACGGGTGACGCCCAGGTGGGCGAGGCGCTGGTCACCGACCCTGGCGTGGACATGGTGAGCGTGACGGGCTCCACGGAGACCGGGCGGGCCGTGATGACCGGGGCCGCCCGCACGCTCAAGCGCGTGCACCTGGAGCTCGGCGGCAAGGCCCCCGCGCTGGTGTTCGAGGACGCCGACCTGGCCGAGACCGCGCGCGGTGTGGCCATGGGCGCGACCTACAACACCGGCCAGGACTGCACCGCGGCCACCCGCGTCTACGTCGCCAGGCAGGTGTACGCGGACGCGGTGGAGGCGATCCGCGCTACGCTGGCGGAGATCACGATCGGCGATCCGTGGGACCCCACGACGGACATCGGGCCGCTGATCTCGGCCGCGCACCGCGACAGGGTGCACGGCTTCGTGGCCCGTTCTGATGCGGAGGTGCTCTTCGGTGGCGCCCCCGTCGACGCACCAGGCTTCTTCTACCCGCCCACCCTCATCGCGGGTCCTGCGCAGGACAGCGAGATCGTCCAGGGCGAGCTTTTCGGCCCTGTCCTTGTCGTGCTGCCCTTCGACGGCGAGGACGAGGCTGTCAGGCTGGCCAACGACACCCGCTACGGCCTGGCCTCCTCGGTCTGGTCGAGGGACGTGGCCAGGGCCATGCGCGTCTCGCACCGGCTGGACGTCGGGGTGACGTGGGTGAACGATCATCTGCCGATCGCCAGCGAGGCTCCGCACGGCGGCGTCAAGGGCAGCGGCTTCGGCAAGGACATGAGCCAGGAGGCGGTCCAGGAGTACTCCGTGACCCGTCACCTCATGATCAAGCACGCGGCTCCAGCCGAGCGGGACTCGTTCCGGCCGGCCTAAACGGCATGCGGCGTTATGGGTGAAAAAAGCCAGATTTGTGGGTGTTTAGCGGAGTATGTCTCGTTCGCTGATCTGGTCAGGTTGTGTTCCAATTACGATCGCTCCTGGAATCCCATGCGCCACATGCGTGTCAGAGATTTTCGAGCACGTATGGCGAGAGGTTGCGAGACTCTGTGAGGACGGATAACCCCCGGCACGCCGCCCCGGGGGAGGACATAGGAAAGAAGCCCAGGTCGGGCAGTCGTTTCCAGCTGGGCAACTGGCGGGTGCGATCGCGCCTCATCCTGCTCATCCTGATCCCCACGGTCGTGGGCGTCCTCCTCGCCGGGATCCAGCTGGCCAACTCCATCGGCACCGCCGCCGAGTACCGCCGCCTGACCCAGGTGGCCGAACTCGTGCAGCGGCTCGGCGCGCTCTCCCACGAGCTGGGCAAGGAGCGCGCGCTCACCGCCTGGTACATCGCCGACAACCGGCGCGTGCGGCGCCTGGCCGCGCTGCGCAACCAGCGCGACGTGGTCGACGCCGAGAAGAAGAAGGTGCTCGCCAGCACCACGGCCATCGACGACGCGCACTCCGCCCGCGTGCGCCACGAGGTCGACGACGCCACCCGATGGCTCAACGGCCTCGACGGCCTGCGCGAGTCGATCGCCGGCGACAGCGACAGCGTGCCCGCCCGAGCGGCGATCAAAACCTTCACCTCGATGATCGACGTCATGGAGGGCCTGCAGAGCGAGCTGATCGCCTCGGGCAACAACGACCGCCTGCTCGGTGACGCCACCGCGCTCGGCGCGATCGAGCGCGCCAAGGAGGAGGTCTCCCGCCAGCAGGTCATCCTCCTCGTCGCGCAGATCGAGCGGAGCCTCGACTACGACGACCTGTCGGACTTCCTCGGCTCGTGGAACGCCCAGCAGGGCGAGCTCGCCATCTACGACACCGAGGCCTCGGCCGACGACCTCGCCTTCTACCGCAAGACGGTCAAGGGCCAGGAGATCGACCGCGCCGACGCGATGCGCCAGCGCGCGCTGGCCCAGATGCGCGAGTACAAGCAGATCCGCGACCTCGACATCACCTCGCGCCGCGACCTCCAGCTCTGGTACGACAGCACCGAGCAGACCGTCGACGCCATGCGCAAGGTCGAGACCCAGCTTGCCGCCTCGATCGTGGCCCAGACCAGGGTGCTGAGCGACGCCGAGCAGCGCGACGCCATCATCTCCGGCGCGGTCATCCTCGTCCTGCTGGTGCTCGTGCTGATAATCACCACCGGTGTGGCCGGCTCGCTGGTCCGCCCGCTGCGCAGGCTGCGCGCCGAGGCCCTGGAGGTGGCGGGCAGCCGCCTGCCCGACACGGTCCGCGCGCTGCGCGAGTCGGGCGACGGCGCCGTCATCCCCGAGGTCCCCTCCATCGGCGTGCTCACCCGCGACGAGATCGGGGAAGTGGCCAGGGCCTTCGACGAGGTCCACCGCGAGGCCGTACGGCTGGCGGGCGACGAGGCCAAGCTGCGCGCCAACGTCAACGCGATGTTCGTCAACCTCTCGCGCCGCAGCCAGACCCTCGTCGAGCGGCAGCTGTCGCTCATCGAGGGCCTGGAGAACGGCGAAGAGGACGAGCAGCGTCTGTCCAACCTCTTCAAGCTCGACCACCTGGCCACCCGCATGCGCCGCAACAGCGAGAACCTCCTGGTCCTCGCCGGCCAGGAGGCCGCGCGCAAGTGGACCGAGCCGGTCGAGCTGGTCGACATCGCCCGCGCCTCCCTGTCGGAGGTCGAAGGGTACGAGCGGGTCAACATCCAGGTGCCGACCGGCACCATGGTGGCCGGCCCCGCAGTCACCGACGTCGTCCACCTGCTCGCCGAGCTGATCGAGAACTCCATCTCCTTCTCGCCCCGCGAGACCAAGGTCAGCGTCTCCAGCAACCGCACCGAGGGCGGCGTCATGGTCGCGGTCGTCGACCTCGGCATCGGCATGACCGCCGACGAGGTCGCGCAGGCCAACTGGCGCCTGGCCAACCCGCCCGTCGTGGACGTGTCGGTCTCGCGCCGCATGGGCCTGTTCGTGGTCGGCCGCCTGGCCCTGCGCCACGGCATCAAGGTGCAGCTGCGCTCGCAGCCGACCGGCGGCGTCACCGCGCTGGTGGTGCTGCCCGACACCCTGCTGGTGTCCGCGTCGGCCCCCGCGCAGACCGGCTTCCCCTACCAGCAGACGCAGAGCTCCTACAGCCCGTTCGACTCGCCCGTGCTGGCGGCGCCCGTGGCGCAGTTCGGCATGGACACCCCGGACGTGCGGGCCTTCGAGGAGCCGATGCACACCCCGTGGCCCGGGGTGCTGCCTCCCGCCGAGGGCGAGTCCGCCTGGCCTCCGCTGGACGAGGAGCGCGCCTTCGGGACGCAGGGCGGCAACCCGTCCAGCAACGGCGGGCCCGCCGGCAGCGGCGTGCCGTCCGTGAACGGGTTCGCCGGCGCCCCCGACAGCGGGTTCGGCGACAGGTTCTCCGACGGCGGCTTCTCCGACAGCGGTTACTCCGACAGCGGTTTCTCCGACGGCGGGTTCCCCACCGACAGGGGTGGCTCCTCCACCGGGGCGTTCCCCACCGACAGGGGCGGCTCGTCCACCGGGGCGTTCCCCACCGACAGGGGCGGCTCGTCCACGGGCGCGTTCTCCGACAGTGGTTACTCCGACAGCGGGTTCTCGGACAGCGGCTTCGCCGACAGCGGGTGGCCGTCGGCCGCCCCGAGTCAGGCCGAGCCGACCTTCGACCCGTTCGCCAGGAGCCTGCCCGAGCCCGAGCCCAGGCCGATGGACGCCTTCGGCCGCCCGCCCGAGTTCGAGACCAGGCAGGCGCCGGGTCAGGACCTCCCGCGCAGGGAACCCTCCGACACCTCCGGCTTCCACTCGCAGGACTCCACGGCGACGTTCGGCAGGGTCGGCCAGGAGCCGCAGGGCGGCTTCATGGGGCTGCCGGAGCCCGACATGACAGGCCCGCTTCCCGTCGTGCGCACCTCGCCCATGGACGAGGACGGCGAGGAGTTCCTGCCGATCTTCTCCTCCGTCGGTTCCGACTGGTTCCGCAGGCCCGACCCCGAGGAACTGAAGGCCGCCAAGGACGAGACGCCGGCCCAGCCGGCCGCCCGTCGTCAGCCGCAGGCCGAGGAGCAGGCCGAGCAGGCCCCGCGCGGTCAGCAGCAGGCGCAGAGCATGCGTGAGGCGCGTCCGCAGGGACTGCCGCAGCGCAGGCCGGGCCAGAGCGCGCCGGTGACCCCGCCCTCGTGGTCCTCTCCTGCCGACAGCGGCTTCCAGGCGGCTCGCGCCGCCGCGGAACCCGTCCAGGGCGGCACCACGGCCTCCGGTCTGCCGCGCAGGGTTCCGAAGGCCAACCTGGTCCCCGGTACGGCGAGCGCGGCGGAGAGCGTCGCGCCCGAACCGGCGGCACCGATCTCGCCCGACCGGGTGCGCAGCCGTCTGTCCAGCTTCCAGCAGGGAGTCCGGCAGGGCCGCGAGTTCACCCGCGAGAACAAGGAGGAGCAATGAGAGAGCTGAGTCAGGGCGCCAGGGGCGTCAACTGGCTGATCACCGACTTCGTGAACAACGTGCCAGGTGTGGCCCACACCGTGGTGGTGTCGTCCGACGGTCTGCCCCTGGCCTACTCCGAGGGCTTCCCCAAGGACAGGGCCGACCAGCTCGCCGCGGTGGCCTCGGGTGTGATCAGCCTGACCCAGGGGGCGGCCAGGGTCTTCGAGGGCGGCATGGTCACCCAGACGGTGATCGAGATGCAGCGCGGCCTTTTGATGATCATGTCCATCAGTGATGGTTCGTGCCTGGCGGTCCTCGCCGCCGCCGACTGCGACATGGGTTTGGTGGCCTACCAGATGACGCTGCTCGTGGAGCGGGCGGGACAGGTGCTCACGCCTGCCGTACGCGCCGAGCTGCAGGCGACACGCCCTCGCTAGTCGGATGTGAGATGGGGGACAGGAGAAGGCTGTGACAGATCAGGGTTGGGCTGGTGATAACAATCAGGGGCGACAACCTGCCCCGCGCCCGCAGGGGTCGAGCTCTCTGGTCAGGCCGTATGCCGTGACCGGAGGGCGCACGGCGCCGCGGGTGAAGTTCGCGATGGAGGCGCTGGTCTCCTCGGCCACCTCCGAACATCGCGACCTCTCTCTCCTCAGTCCGGAGTACCAAGCGATCATCCAGTTGTGCCGATCGGTCAGATCGGTAGCGGAAGTCTCCGCCCTTTTACGAGTTCCGCTCGGCATCACCCGGGTGCTGATCGCGGACATGGCGTCCGAGGGCCTGATCCGCGTGCACCAGCCGCAGCTGGAAGCGGGTAAGCCGGATCTCAACCTGCTTGAAAGGGTGCTCAGTGGACTTCGTAGGCTCTAGTGTCAACGGGAAATGCGCGACATTGACCGCCATCGCCTGCCTCAGCCGGCTCGAACCTCACCTGGCGGACCGATGAGCACGTTCCCTGTTGAAGGTGGGCTCACCTCGACGAAGATCGTCGTCGCTGGTGGCTTCGGTGTGGGCAAGACGACGTTCGTGGGTGCGGTGTCGGAGATCCTGCCGCTCACCACCGAGGCGGTCATGACCGACGCGTCGGCGCACATCGACGACGTGTCGCTCACGCCGAACAAGACGACCACCACGGTGGCGATGGACTTCGGCAGGGTCTCGCTCGACCGCGACCTCATCCTCTATCTGTTCGGCACGCCCGGCCAGCACCGGTTCTGGTTCATGTGGGACGACCTGGTGCGCGGCGCGATCGGCGCCGTGGTGCTGGTCGACACCCGCAGGCTGGCCGACAGCTTCCCCGCCATCGACTACTTCGAGGAGGCGAAGCTGCCGTTCGTGGTCGGGATCAACGGTTGGGACGGCCAGTACCTCCACGCGGAGGAGGAGATCAGGGAGGCGCTGACCCTCTCGCCGCACATCCCGCTCGTGCGCCTGGACGCCAGGTCGCGCGAGTCGGTGAAGAGCACGCTGATCACTCTGGTGGAGCACGCGCTCACGAGCCACGTGGGACCGCGCCGCTGACCCGAGAGAACCGGTGGTGATCCGCCGTCCTTGCGGCTATTGTCGGCTCTGATCATGGTGGGGAACCCGCTCACAGGTGAGCCAGACCGGCCGCTGTCGCCGCCGTCGGCCGAGGAACTGGCCGCGACGGCCCAGACGCTGCGCTCGCGGTCGGCGGCCTGGCGCGCGGCCGACCGCGGCCGGGCGCTGACCGCCTTCGGCGCGGCCGTCGCGCGTGACGAGGACCTGCTCGAAGCGCTGGTCGCCGACACGGGCAGGCGGGAGGAGTCCGAGCTCGAACGGCGCGCCGTGGCCGCCACCGTCGACAGATGGGTACGGCAGGCTCCCGCCCTCCTGGCCGACAGACCCGACGAGCCCTCGGCGCTGCCCGGGATCGTGGTGGGCGGCGAGGCGGTGCCGTACGAGCTGGTGGGTGTGATCAGCCCGTGGAACTTCCCGCTGCTGCTCGGCCTCATCGACGCCGTCCCGGCGCTGGCGGCGGGGTGCGCGGTGCTGGTCAAGCCCAGCGAGCTGACGCCGAGGTTCGTCGAGCCGCTCATGCGGCTGGTCCCTGCCGAGCTGCCCCTGCGGGTGGTCGAGGGAGACGCGGAGACGGGCAGGTCGCTGGTCGGCCTGGTCGACGCGGTGGTGTTCACCGGCAGCGTCGCCACAGGCAGGCAGGTGGCCGAGGCGGCCGCCCGCGCCTTCATCCCCGCCTTCCTCGAACTGGGCGGCAAGGACCCCGCGATCGTGCTGGCGGGAGCCGACCTCGACCGGGCCTCCTCGGCGATCCTGCGCGGCGGCACCGCCAACGCGGGACAGGCCTGCCAGTCGATCGAACGCGTCTACGTGGCCCGCGAGGTTTTCGACGACTTCCTGCGTCTGCTGGTGGCCAAGGCCGCGCAGGCTCCCGCGGGGCCCCTGGTCACGACCGGCGTCATCCCCGAGCACCTGGCCGACGCCGTCGCCAGGGGAGCGGTCGTGCGCACAGGCGGTGAGATCGAGCGGCGCGAAGGGTGGCACCGGCTGCGCCCCACGGTGCTGACCGGCGTGGACCACACCATGCGGGTGATGACGGAGGAGACCTTCGGCCCGATCCTGCCCGTGATGCCGTTCGACGGTGTCGACGAGGCGGTCGAGCTGGCCAACGACTCCGACTACGGCCTGTCGGCCGCCGTCTTCGCCGCCACCGAGCAGGAGGCGAGGGCAGTGGCCTCCAGGCTGAGAGCCGGCGCGGTCAGCGTCAACGACGCCGCGCTGACCGCCTTCGTCCACGAGGGCGAGAAAGACTCCTTCAACCTTTCGGGCCTCGGCGGCTCGCGGATGGGCCCCGCCTCCATCGGCCGCTTCGTCAGGCGCCGAGCCCACCTGGTGAACAGGTCACCCCGATCCGTCTGGAGCGTGTAGCGATGGGACTTCGCGCGGAGATGCCGCTGCTGGCCAGGCACGAAGGCGAGTGGGAGGGCACCTACCTCCATCTCGGCCGCGACGGCGGCGTGCTCGACTCGCACCGCTCGCGCATCACCTGCGCGATCGTCGGCGACGCCGCCTACCACCAGGTCAACGAGTACACCTGGGACGACGGCAGGCGCGAGGTGCACGAGTTCCCCGGCGCCTATCTCGGCGGCGGGCGCTGCGCCTTCGACACCGAGCGCATCAGCGGCGAGTTCTGGGAGGTCGACGCCTCCACCATCTACCTCAACTGGGTCTACAAGGCCGAGGGCGAGGACCTCAAGCTGTTCGAGCTGATCGTGCTGAGCGACGACGGCGGCACCCGAAGCAGGGTGTGGCAGTGGATCAGGTCAGGCGAGTGCATCAGGCGCACGCTGATCGACGAGAAGCGAGTCGGATGACCGCCTACCGGGCGCTGGCCCTGCAGGTCAGCACCCAGGCGGTGAACGGCGCGGCCGACCCGCGCGCGCTCATGCGCGCGGCGATCGGCTCGATCGCCGCCCAGACGGCGGCCGCCAAGGCCTGGATCGGGCCCGACCTGCGGCTGGTCGTCCTGCCCGAGTACGTGCTCACCGGCTTCCCCTTCGGCGAGAGCGTCGAGGAGTGGCGGGCCAGGGCGGCCATCGCGCCGGGCGGGCCCGAGTACCAGGCGCTTGCCGAGATCGCCAAGGCGCAGGACGTGTACCTGTGCGTCAACGCCTACGAGAGCGATCCGCACTTCCCCGAGCTGTTCTTCCAGGCCACCGTCATCCTCGGGCCCGCGGGCGAGGACGTGCTGCGCTACCGGCGGCTGCACTCGATGTTCTCCCCCTCGCCCTACGACGTCTGGGAACGCTACCTCGACGTCTACGGGCTCGACGCCGTCCTGCCCGTCGCCCGCACCGAGCTCGGCAACCTGGCGGTGATCGCCTCGGAGGAGATCCTCTTCCCCGAGCTGGCCAGGGCGCTGGCGCTCAGGGGCGCGGAGGTCTTCTGCCATCCGACCTCCGAGGCCTCCTCTCCCTCGCTCACGCCGAAGGCGATCGCCAGGCGGGCCAGGGCGATCGAGAACCTCGCGTACGTGGTCTCGGCCAACAGCGGCGGCCTGGCGGGGCTGCCCATACCGGGCGACTCCACCAGCGGGGGCTCGGAGGTGCTCGACTTCGAGGGCCGTCCGCTGGCGCAGGCCGGTCAGGGGGAGTCTCTGGTGGCCGCGGCCGAGCTCGACCTGGCCGCGCTGCGCCGCTTCCGTCGCCGCCCGGGCATGGGCAACCTGCTGTCCAGGGTGAAGCCCGCCCTCTGGGCCGAGGAGTACGGCTGGCACGACGTCGAGCGCCCCGACGGGCTGGCCTCGTCCGCGCCGTCGCGGCAGTGGTTCGCCGAGCGGCAGAAGGAGGCGATCAGGCGGCTGTACGGCCCCGATGCCACCTGAGCGCCCTGCGCTCCACCGCCAGGAAGAGCCCGTTCAGCACCACGCCCAGCACGCCGAGCAGCACGATGCCCGCCCACATCGCGGGGATGTCGAAGCTGCCCTCCGCCTCGCGCATCCGGTGCCCGATGCCCTCGCTGCTGGCGTACAGCTCCGAGATCACCATCATGATCAGCGCGAGCGCCACGCTGAGCCGCAGCCCTGCGAAGATCTTCGGCGCCGCCGCGGCCAGCACGACCCGCCAGCGAGGCAGGTGGAAGACCTGGGCGGTGTCCAGGTACTGGGTGTCGACGTGGCGGGCGCCGTCCATCGAGTTGACGAGCACGGGCCACAGCACGCCGTAGACGATCGCGGCCAGCTGGATGGGGGTGCCGACCTTGAAGAACACCAGGAACACCGGCAGCAGGGCGGCGGGCGGCACCGACCTGCCGAAGTGGACCATCGGCTCCACCAGCTTGGCCAGCAGCGGCGAGCGGCCGAGCAGCACGCCGAGCGCGACGCCCGCCGCGGCGGCGAGCGCCCAGCCGGCGGCCAGCCTGGCCAGGCTCGGCACCAGGTCGGCGGCGACGTCCTCGGTCGCGGCCATCTCGCGCATCCTGGCCAGGATGGTGGAGGGCGGAGGGAAGTAGACCGCTCCCGCGGAGCGGGTGACCATCTCCCACGCGAGCGCCGCGACGGGGATCAGCCAGTACCAGGCCAGGCGCCTGATCACGTGGCCCACCTCCAGCGCAGCAGCCGCCGCTCCGCCGCGGTGAACAGCGCGTTGGCGGCGAGGCCGAGCGCCCCCGCCCAGACGGTGGCGGCGAGCATCCTGTCCACCCTGTTGGCGCTGCCCGCCTGCACCAGGTAGGCGCCGATCCCGCCGCCGCCTCCGGCGAGGAGCTCCACGCTGACGGCCACGATAAGGGTCACCGAGACCGCGATGCGCACGCCCGTCGCGATGAACGGCGCGGTGCTCGGCAGGGAGACGCGCCACAGCACGGCCATGGGGCCGAAGCCGAAGCCGCGCAGGGTGTCCTTGGCGAGCGGGTCGACGTCGGCCAGGCCGTACATCGTGTTGATGAGCAGCGGCCACGAGCAGGTGTAGACGATCAGTGCGATCTTGGCGTCATGGCTGTCGGTCCAGAGGAACATCGCCAGCGGGATGAGCGACAGCGAGGGGATCGGCCGCAGGAACTCCACCAGCGGTCGCACCGACCGCTCGACCGCGGGCACCGAGCCGAGCAGCAGCCCGGCCGGGACGGCCGTGACCACCGCGATCAGCAGCCCCGCCGCGCAGGCGGTCAGCGTGGCGCCCACGTCGGAGAGGAAGGAGCCGTCCGCCGCGAGTCCCGCGGCCGTCACGAGCACCACGGACACGGGAGGCAGCGCCTCGATGAGCCCCAGGCGTCCCGCGGCCTCCAGCACGAGCAGGAAGCCGAGGACCCCCAGCGTTCTGATCATCCGATCTTGGACGGGATCATGGTGGTGACGTCGGGCTTGGACTTCAGATAGCCATAGCCGTGCAGCAGGTCGGCCAGCTTCTGGAAGCTGGCCTTGTCGACCTCGGCGGAGAACTCGCCCAGCTTCATCGCCGACGCCGCCGCCGCGGGGATCTGCGTGTAGGTGGGGATGACGGCGTTGATGGCGTTCCTGTCGGCGCTGGCGACCTGCTGCGCCTTGGCCAGCGCGCGGTGGAAGGCCGCGGCCGTCTTGGGGTTCTTGGTCAGCCACTCCTCCGACACGCCCCACGCGTCGAGCGGCAGGCCCGCCGTCGGCCCCGAGGTGGTGTCGATGATCTCGACCGCGCCGAGGTCGTTCCTGGCGGCCGTCAGGAACGGCTCCACCAGCCACGCGGCGTCGATCTTCTTGGTCGACAGCGCGGTCAGCTGGTCGGCGAAGGGCACCGCGGTGAACTTCACGTCGTCGGGCTTGAGCCCCGCCTGCTGCAGGTGGGCGTTCGTGACGGTCTGGCCGAGCGCCTTGAGCACGTTGACGCCGACGGTCTTGCCCTTGAGGTCGGCCGCCGTCCTGATGGGGGAGTCCTTGGGCACCACGACGCTGGCGATGCCGGGCGCGGCGGTCTGCACGTGCTGGAAGAGCCTCAGCTTGGCGGCGCCGGAGTCGTTGATGGCCAGCAGCGAGACGTAGCTGGTCAGGAAGGCGTCCATGCTGCCGTTGAGGATCTTCGGCATGACCGCCTGAGGGGCCTGGATGATCTCGGTCTTGACCGTCAGGCCCTCGGCCTTGAAGAAGCCGTTCTTCTCGGCGATGAACAGCGGTGCGGAGGAGGGTACGGGGACCACGCCGACGGTCAGCGTCGTCTTCTCCTGGGCCGCCCCGCCGTCACCGCCGCCGCAGGCGGTCACGCCGCTGACCAGGAGAACGAGAGCTAGGGCGGCTCGTTTCACGCAGGGGTCCTCTCGAGGCCGCGCACGAGGCGTCCGACCTCGGCGCGCAGGTGGACGAAGTCGGAGTGCTCGCGGGTGGTGATCTGGTCGCGCGGCTCGGCCAGCTCGACCTTCAGGTCGCCGACGACGTGCGCGGGGGCCTTGGACAGCACCACGACCCTGTCGCCGACGTAGACGCTCTCGTCGATGTCGTGGGTGATCAGCACGATCGTCATCTTGTGGTGCCCGCGCACCTGCAGGACCAGGTCCTCCAGATCCTCCCTGGTCTGCGCGTCGACCGAGCCGAACGGCTCGTCCATCAGCATGAGCGCGGGCCGGTAGGCCAGGGCCCTGGCGATGGCGACCCGCTGCTGCATGCCGCCGGACAGCTGGAAGGGGTACTTCTTGCCGGCCTCCGCCAGCCCCACCGACTCCAGCGCCTCCTGTGCGGCCGCCCTGCGCTGTTGTTTGTCCATCTTCCTACGGCGCAGCGGCAGTGCCACGTTGTCGGCCACGGACATCCAGGGGAAAAGCGAGCGGCTGTAGTCCTGGAAGACGACCGCCAGATTGTCGGGGGTCTGCTTGACCAGCTTGCCCTCGATGCGGACCTCGCCGCCCGTGGGCTGGATGAGGCCGGCGATGGAGCGAAGCAGTGTCGACTTGCCCGCGCCGGAAGGGCCGACGATGCACAGCAGCTCGCCCTCGGCGACGCTCAGATTCAGCCCCTCGATGGCGTGATGGGCGCCGGGTCCAGTGCCGTAGACGTGGGAGAGGTTCGATATCTCAAGCACGGTGAATCCTCAGGCCGCAGGGGGAGTCGAAAAACGTGGTCCAGACTCTATCGGAGCACCTTGGCCATGGACTATGGTCGCGCCCGGTTTACTGCATTCAAGGAAATGTGCGGCTTTATGCCTAGGTAAATGTGGCTCCTAGGCACGAAGTCCCGAGAGCCACGTTCACCTGGGCATTTCCCGTCAGACGGGTACGGCCTCGACCAGGCTCGCTCCCGCCGAGAGGTCGAACACCTCGGTCAGCCTGAACCCGGTCTTCTCCAGCAGGACGGAATACTCCTGCCTGGTGCGCTCGGTGCCCCCGTCGAACAGGGCGAGCATGCGCATGTCCATGTCCTTTCCGACATGGGGCTCGTCTTCGTCGGGCAGGACCATTTCCAGGATGAGCAGCCGCCCGTCCTCCCTGATGGCCTCCCTGACCCGGCGGAGGATGCGCTCGGCGTCCTGGTCGTCCCAGTTGTGCAGGATGCTCGCGAGGAGATAGGCGTCGAAGCCCGCGGGCACCTGCGCGAAGAAGTCTCCGGCCAGGACCTCGCACCGCTCCATCAGGCCGTGCGCGGTGAGCGCCGCCGTCGCGCCGGGCACGACGTGATCGAGATCGACCAGCACGCCGCGCATCCGCGGGTTGGCGTGCAGGACCGCCGCGAGGATGTGGCCCTTGCCGCCCGCCACGTCCACCAGCGTGTCGACCCGCGAGAAGTCGTAGCGCTCGGCCACCTGCTCGGCGAAGGGCATGGCGCGCGAGGTCATGTAGGTGTCGAAGATCTGGCCCACCTCGGGGTGCTGCCCGAGGCGCTGGTAGAGGGGGCCGTACCGCTCGACGAACGCCGAACGGCCCTGTCGCACGGTCGTGGGGAGGTTGCCGAGGGCGTACCAGAAACTCTCCTCGGCGATCATCCGGACGGCGGGCAGCGTCGAGTCGGGTACGTCGGAGCGCAGCGACGAACCGTCCGCCGTCAACTCGTATCTGTCCTGCCCGACCGAGCGCACGATTCCCATGCCGGCCAGCTCGCGCAGCACCCGTCGCAGGGAGGGCGCGTGCGCGCCGCACCTGATGGCGAGTTCCTCGGCGTTCAACGGGCCTTCGGCCAGATGGTCGGCGCATCCCAGCTCCGCCATCGTGGCCAGCGCGGCGAACCTGGAGATGCCGGAGATCGACTCCCAGATGGGGCCGGCCGGATGGGACATGATTCCTCCAACACGGGATCTACAGTGTGCGCCTGGCGTGGTGGTGCCACACCAGGAGTCGTCGCTCGGCCACCGAGAACAGCGCGTTCACCAGATAGCCGAGCAGCCCGAGCAGCGCGATCGCTCCCCAGACGGTCGGGGTGTCGAACTCGCGCTGGGCCTGGAGCAGCTGGTAGCCGATGCCGTCGGTGCTGCCGAACAACTCGGAGATGACCATCAGGATGAGGGCGAGCGACAGGCTGAGCCGCAGGCCCGCGAAGATCTTGGGCGCCGCCGCGGGGATGACGACGTTGCGCAGCTGCTGCGCCCTGGTCAGGCCGAAGACGGTCGCGGTCTCGGTGTAGGTCCTGTCCACGCCCTTGGCGCCGTCGATGGAGTTGAGCAGCACGGGCCACACGACTCCGAAGACGATGGCGGCGACCTGCATCGCCAGGCCGGCGTGCAGGAGCACCATGAGCAGGGGCAGCAGGAGCGGCGGCGGGATGACCCTGCCGAACTGGATGAGCGGTTCGACGTAGTCGGCCGCGGTGCGGGCCCTGCCGATGATCACGCCGAGGACCACGCCGAGCACGGCCGCCAGGACCCACCCGAAGAACATGCGGCCCAGGCTGGGCAGGAGGTTGGCGACGGCGTCATCGGTCAGGAAGAGCCTGGTGAAGGGCCCCGAGAACCACAGCTCGTGCATCCTGAGCACGATCATGGAGGGCGGAGGGAAGTCGGTGTCCTGCGCGAGCCTGGTCGCCAGCTCCCACACGGCCACGACCAGCGGCACCAGCCACGCGCGCTTGAGAGCGGTCACGTCGTCGCTCCGGTTCTGGCCTGGTGCCAATGGAAGAGCCGCCGTTCGGCGAAGACCAGCAGCGAGTTGGCCACCATGCCGATGATCCCGGCCCAGAACGTGGCGGCCAGGATGAGGTCGGTTCGGTTACCGCTGCTCGCCTGGATGACGAAGACGCCGATCCCGCCGGTGCCGCCTGCCAGCAGCTCGGCGCTGACCGCGAGGATCAGCGCGATGCCCGCGGCGATGCGCACGCCGGTGAGCACGAACGGCGCCGCGCTCGGCAGGCTGACCCTGCGCAGCACGTCCAGGGGGCCGAAGCCGAAGCTGCGCAGCGACTCCTTGGCCAGCGGATCGACGTCGTGCATGCCGTAGAGGGTGTTGATCAGTACAGGCCACAGCGAGGCGTAGACGATGACGGTCACCTTCATCATCGAGTCCACCGGGATCAGCAGGATCGCCAGCGGGATGATCGCCACTGACGGGATCGGCCGCAGGAACTCCAGGAGCGGCCTGGTGGCACGCTCCACGGCTGGCAGGCTTCCCAACAGGACGCCGAGCGGAACCGCGATCACCACCGACACGAGCAGACCCAGCGCCCAGTTGGTGAGGGTGGTCGCGACCCCGGACAGGAAGAGCGGGTCGGCCAGCAGGGCCGCCGCCTCCCACAACACGAGCGAGGGCGGCGGGAAGACCACGTCATCGGTGAGCCCGAACCTGATGGTGAGCTCACCGACAATGAGGAACCCCGCGACGCCTGCCGCGCCGCGGAGGATTCGCGCACTGATCATCCGCTGGCGCCGACCAGAATGGTCTTCACGTCGAGCGGGCTCTCGATGTACTTGTACTCGAGCATGAGGTCGGCGACGCGCTGAAGCCGGGTCGCGTTGAGCGAGGTCGGGAACGTCCCGAGGGTGATCACCGACGCGGTCTTGGCGTCGATCTTGGTGTAGTCGTCCAGCACCGCCTCGACCTCCTTGCGGTCGTTGGCCACGAGCTGCTGGGCCTTGGCGATGGCGCGCTGGAAGGCGGCCAGCGTCTTCGGGTTCTTCTGCACCCACTCGTCGGTCGCCATCCACGCGGCGATCGGCAGGTCGGCTGTCTGTCCCGACATCGTGTCGGCCAGCTTGCGGAAGCCGGACTGGCTCTGGGTCGCGGTGATGAACGGCTCGGTCATCCATGCCGCGTCGCCCTGCCCCGTGCTGAGCGCGTTGGCCATGTCGGGGAAGGGCTTCTCGACGAACTTGACGTCGTCCTTCGTCAGGCCCGCGACCTTCAGGGTCGCCTCCACCGTCAGGGTGCCGATGTTCTTGAGGGTGTTGACCAGAACGGTCTTGCCCTTCAGGTCGGCGACGGAGTTGAGCGGGGAGTCCTTGGGGACCATGAGGTTGAAGGTGTTCGGGGCCGCCTGGTAGACGTCGCCGACGACCTTGATCTTCTCGCCCTTGCTGGCCGCGAGGAAGGTCGAGACGTAGTTGGTGTGCGAGATGTCGAGCTGGCCGCTCTTGATGTGGGGGAGCGCGAGGGCGCCGCCCTGGATGAGGACCGGCTCGACGGTGAGCCCCTCCGCCTTGAAGAAGCCCTTGGCGTTGGCGATGTAGAGCGCGGCCGGGTCGGGGATGGGCAGGGCGCCGACCTTGATGGTGGTCTTCTCCAGTCCCTTTCCTCCCGCGGTGGGGCTGCTGGCGGTATCGGAACCCCCGCCACAGGCGGCAAGGGTGAGCGCGGCCGCGATACCGAGAACGAGGGCGCGCGCGCGGACTGTGCGAGTCATGGAGGAGCTCCTGGGGGGGAAGCGTAA
Organism: Nonomuraea roseola; assembly: GCF_039535395.1. Taxonomy (NCBI): domain Bacteria; kingdom Bacillati; phylum Actinomycetota; class Actinomycetes; order Streptosporangiales; family Streptosporangiaceae; genus Nonomuraea; species Nonomuraea roseola. The sequence continues at coordinate 861,182 of NZ_BAAAXC010000015.1, read as the reverse complement.
ATGTCCGTTATGACGGGCGTGAAGCGTACAGGAGCGGGGATCTTTCCTGGAAGGCAAGCGCCCTGTATAGGAGCACATGCGCTAAAAGGAAAGATTATGATATGTCGCTAATGTGGGGCTTAATGTCCATAAGCGACTAAATGTCTGATTTTCTGGGCGATCTGCTGACGGTCCGTCGCCGCCCCTGCAATAAAGTGGATCTGTTTGGAGCGTTCCATAAGTTGCATTGCATTGGCTGGGGATAGAAGGTTGTGCTCCAATTGCCCCGATACTTGCCTGCAACCACTCGTCTCACCGGCGAGCCGGTTCACTCCGCACATGCGCAGGCATCCCCGAGAGGTTACGACTTGTGAGCACAGCAACGACCGGTTCCGGTCGTGGCATCGCGCCGGAACCCCCGGGCCCGCCAGAGGCTCGTGAGCCGATGCCCGAACCAGGTGAGGACGCCGGCAGGAAGATCGCCCTGCGTAACTGGCGAGTACGCACCAGACTGGTCGCGCTCATCGCCGTCCCGACCCTCGTGGCCGTTCTGCTCGGCGCGCTCCGCGTGACCACGTCGATCAGCAGCGCGGAGGAGTACGGGCGAGTCGCCGACGGAGCTGAACTGGTCGTCGCGCTCGGCGCTCTCGGACACGAACTCGCGCTCGAACGCGACCTTTCGGCTCGGCACGCCGCGGCCAACAGGAGCGGCGACGACCTTCAGAGCCTCAAGAGTCAGTACCAGGCGGTCGACACCGCCGTCACGAAGGCCAAGTCCGCCGCGAACGCCGCCGAAGAATCCATGTCGGAGCTGGGACGGCGTCAGCTGGCACAGGTACGGGCCCGGCTCGACCAGCTGCCCCTTCTGCGGGCCACGGTCTCCGGCGAGGGCAGCCAGCTGCCCCCGCTGCCCGTCATGGAGAAGTACTCCGAGGTCATGTCGGACCTTCACCCCCTGTACGACGAGACCGTCCAGGGCATTTCGGACGACGAGCTCACCGTCACCAACGCCGCACTCGGCGCCATCGCCAGGTCCAAGGACGAGGTCTCCAAGCAGCGGGCACTGCTGGCGATCGCCCTGGTCAGAGGCAGGTTCGACGGCACGGAGTTCGACGCCTTCCTGTCGGCCAGGTCCAGCCGCGAGAGCGAGCGCAACGCCTTCCGCGCCGCGGCCACCCCCGCGCAGAGGCAGTTCTACGACGACACGGTGACGGGCGCGGAGATCGGCCGCGCCGAGCTGTACGTCGCCAGAGCGGTCTACCTGCACAACCAGCGCACGTCGCTGCGCGCTCTCGACACCTCGACGACCCAGGACACCGCGCGCTGGTTCGAGGCGATCACCAAGACCGCCGACCGGCTCTACACCGTCGAGAAGAACCTGTCCGGCTCCATCAGCATGAGGGCCGCCGAGCTCAGGGCCGCCGAGCAACAGGTCGCCATCATCAACGTGGGCCTCGTCCTCGTGCTGCTCTTCATCGTCCTGGTCATCACCGCGATCATGGCGCGCTCCCTGGTGCTCCCCCTCCGACGGCTGCGCGGCGACGCGCTGGAGGTCGCGGGCAGGACACTGCCGGGAATCGTCCAGAAACTGCGCGAGGAGGGGCACACCGCGGAGAGCGTCGAGGTGCCGCCCATCGGGGTCTCGTCCAGGGACGAGATCGGAGAAGTGGCCAGGGCCTTCGACGAGGTGCACCGCGAGGCCGTACGGCTGGCCGGCGAGGAGTCCAAGCTCCGCGCCAACGTCAACGCCATGTTCGTCAACCTCTCCCGCCGCAGCCAGACGCTCGTCGAGCGGCAGATCACCCTCATCGACGGCCTGGAGCAGGGCGAGCAGGACGAGCAGCGACTCGCGAACCTGTTCAAGCTGGACCACCTTGCCACCCGCATGCGGCGCAACTCCGAGAACCTCCTGGTCCTCGCGGGCCAGGACCCCCCGCGCCGCTGGAGCCAGCCGGTGCAGCTGGTCGACGTGGCCCGCGCCTCGCTGTCGGAGGTCGAGAACTACGACAGGGTGACGCTCCAGGTCCCCGGCGGCGCGGCCGTCGCGGGACAGGCGGTCAACGACGTCATCCACCTGCTCGCCGAGCTGGTGGAGAACGCTCTCGCCTTCTCGCCTCGCGAGACCCACGTCGTCGTCTCGGGCAACAGGATCGACGGCGGCGGCGTGATGGTCTCCATCACCGACTCCGGCATCGGCATGACGCACGAGGAGATCGTCCAGGCCAACGAGCGCCTGGCCGTCGCCCCGACCGTGGACGTGTCGGTCTCGCGCCGCATGGGCCTGTTCGTGGTCTCGAGGCTGGCGCACAGACACGGCATCAGGGTGCAGCTGCGCCCGCACGGCTCGGGCGGCCTGACCGCGATGGTGCTGCTGCCCGAAGCGCTCCTGGGCGGCGCGCCCGCGCCCGCGATGGCCGGATCGGGCATGGCGGGTTCGGGCATGGCGGGTTCCGGCATGGCCGGAGCCGGTGCCATGACGGGCGCCAGGGGCGGCGACGCCCGTACGCCGATGGGCTGGGGGAGCGAGCCGCAGCGGCCCGTCCCCTTCACCGCTGACACGGGGCCCGCATGGGCCTCCGACCCAGGGCCCATGGGCGGTCCCGGCGGCTGGCCCTCCGAGCCAGGGCCCGCTCCCGGCTGGGGTGGCGCCGACAGCGTCGCCCCCGACCCGTGGCCCTCGGCGCCGCAGTGGCCCTCGGACCCCGGCGCGTGGGCCTCGGGCCCGCGCCAGGCGCCGAGCACCTTCGACAGCGGCGAGGCCGACGTATGGGCGCCCAGCAAGGGCGGCGGCGGCGGAGGCTGGCAGGACACCTCACCCCCCGACCCCGCGTCGTCCTGGTCCTTCCAGGACAGGGAGCCCACCGTCCAGCGGCCCGGCAGGTACGACTTCCCCTCGGTCGAGTCGAACCCGACGGGTCCGATCCCGGCCGTGAAGCCCTCCACGGGCGACGAGTTCCTGCCGATCTTCGCCTCGGTCGAGTCGGCCTGGTTCGACAAGGGCGACGAGAGCGCCTCGTGGGGATCGTCCAAGGCGGACGCGGGATGGACGGCCGCCGAGGCCGTACGGGAGCCCGTCAAGGACGGGTCCACCGCCGCGGGACTGCCCAAGCGGGTCCCGAAGGCCAACCTCGTGCCCGGCTCCGCCGACACCTCGGCCCCCAAGGGTGTCGCCCCTATGCCGGAGATCTCGCCGGAGCGGGTGCGCAACAGGTTCTCGAGCTTCCAGCAGGGGCTCAGGGCCGCACGCGACGACATCGGCGAGGGCCGCTACCAGGGCGGCCCGAGAACCGTTGACAACAGGGAGGAGGACGAGTGAACGACCTGAGCCACGCGGCGCGCGGGGTCGACTGGTTGATCACCGACTTCGTGAGCAATGTCCCCGGCGTCGCTCACGCGGTAGTGGTCTCCTCGGACGGATTACCGCTGGCCGCCTCCGCAGGCTTCCCCGCCGATCGGGCCGACCAGCTGGCGGCCATAGCCTCGGGCCTGATCAGCCTCACACAGGGGGCGGCGAGGGTCTTCGAGGGTGGCCCCGTCACCCAGACGATCGTGGAGATGCAGCGCGGCCTGATGCTGATCATGTCGATCAGCGACGGCTCGTGCTTGGCAGTGCTGGCAGCGCCCGATTGCGATATGGGGCTGGTGGCGTATCAGATGACACTGATGGTGGAGCGGGCGGGGCAGGTTCTCACTCCTGCCGTACGCGCCGAGCTCCGCGCGACCCAGACCAGGTGATGCAGGTGTCGGACCCCAGATGGAACACCGGCGGCGACTGGCAGCCGCAGCCTCATTCGGAGCCCGCCTCGCCGGTCCGTCCATACGCGGTGACGGGCGGGCGTACGGCGCCGCGGGTGAAGTTCGCGATGGAGGCCCTGGTCTCCTCCGCCACGGTCGAACCGCGCGACCTGTCGCACATGCCGGAGTACGCGGCGATCAGCCAGCTGTGCCGCAATGTCAGGTCGGTGGCGGAGATCTCGGCTCTCCTGCGGATCCCCCTCGGCGTGGTCAGGGTTCTGATCTCGGACATGGCGACGGAGGGACTGGTACGGGTGCACCAGCCGCAGCTCGACGCCGGCAAGCCCGACATCAACTTGCTCGAAAGGGTGCTCAGTGGACTTCGCAGGCTCTAGCCGCGGACTGACCTCGACGAAGATCGTCGTGGCCGGCGGCTTCGGCGTGGGCAAGACGACGTTCGTGGGTGCGGTGTCGGAGATCCTGCCGCTCACCACCGAGGCGGTCATGACGAACGCCTCGGCGGCGGTGGACGACCTGTCGCTCACCCCGAACAAGACGACCACGACCGTGGCGATGGACTTCGGCAGGGTGTCGCTGGACCAGGACCTGATCCTGTACCTGTTCGGCACGCCCGGCCAGCACCGGTTCTGGTTCATGTGGGACGACCTGGTGCGCGGCGCCATCGGCGCCGTCGTGCTGGTCGACACCAGGCGCCTGGCCGACAGCTTCCCCGCCGTCGACTACTTCGAGGAGGCGAAGCTCCCCTTCGTGGTCGGTCTGAACGGCTGGGACGGGCACCAGCTCCACACCGAGGAGGAGGTGCGCGACGCGCTCACGCTGTCGGCGCACGTCCCCATCGTCAGGCTGGACGCGCGCTCACGCGATTCGGTGAAAAGCGCACTGATCACCCTGGTGGAGCACGCGTTGACCGTCCGCATGGCCGTACCCGGTCTCCAGTAGCGGTTAGGCTGAGTCGCAAGACCACGCATATTCGCTTCGAGGACTGGCCAACCACGTGTTCGAGACGCTTTCCGACCGGCTGACATCGGTCTTCTCCTCCCTCCGATCCAAGGGTCGGCTGTCCGACGCCGACATCGACGCCACGTGCCGCGAGATCCGCATCGCGCTGCTCGAGGCCGACGTCGCGCTGCCTGTGGTCAAGGCGTTCGTCGCCCAGGTCAAGGAGCGGGCGCGCGGCGTCGAGGTCTCTCAGGCGCTCAACCCCGCCCAGCAGGTCGTCAAGATCGTCAATGACGAGCTGATCGGCATCCTGGGCGGGGAGACCCGCAGGCTCCGCTACGCCAAGACGCCGCCCACGGTCATCATGCTGGCCGGTCTGCAGGGCGCGGGTAAGACAACTCTGGCGGGCAAGCTGGCCAAGTGGCTGCGCGACCAGGGCCACGCGCCCATGCTGGTCGCCGCCGACCTGCAGCGCCCCAACGCGGTGACGCAGCTGCAGGTCGTGGGCGAGCGCGCCCAGGTCGCGGTGTTCGCGCCCTCGCCGGGCAACGGCGTCGGCGACCCCGTGGAGGTCGCGCGCGAGTCCATCGAGCAGGCCAGGCGCCAGCAGCACGACATCGTCATCATCGACACCGCCGGCCGCCTGGGCATCGACCAGGAGCTGATGAAGCAGGCCGCCGACATCCGCGACGCGGTCTCGCCCGACGAGGTCCTGTTCGTCGTCGACGCCATGATCGGTCAGGACGCGGTCACCACCGCGCAGGCCTTCATGGAGGGCGTCGGCTTCGACGGCGTCGTGCTCACCAAGCTCGACGGCGACGCCAGGGGCGGCGCCGCGCTGTCGGTGCGGCACATCACCGGCAGGCCGATCATGTTCGCCTCGACCGGTGAGAAGCTCGAGGACTTCGACGCCTTCCACCCCGACCGGATGGCCTCCCGCATCCTCGACATGGGTGACATCCTCACCCTGATCGAGCAGGCGCAGAAGACCTTCGACGAGGACCAGGCCGCCAAGATGGCGGGCAAGCTGACCTCGGGCGAGAACTTCACACTCGAGGACTTCCTCGAGCAGATGCAGATGGTCCAGAAGATGGGGCCCATCAAGAACCTGCTCGGCATGATGCCCGGCATGGGGCAGATGCGCGACCAGATCAACTCCATCGACGACCGCGACCTCGACCGCATCGCGGCGATCATCCGCTCGATGACGCCGGGCGAGCGGCAGGACCCGAAGATCATCAACGGGTCGCGGCGCTCGCGCATCGCCAACGGCTCCGGCGTGTCGGTCACCGCCGTCAACAACCTGGTCACCCGCTTCTTCGAGGCGCAGAAGATGATGAAGCGGATGGCGGGCGGCATGGGCATCCCCGGGATGCCTGGCGGCAGGAAGGCCGCGAAGGCGGCGCAGAAGAAGACCAAGAAGGGGCGTCGCGTGAGCGGCGACCCGCGCAAGGCCGCGCTCGGCAAGGGCCCCGCCACTCCTGAGGAGGCGGCCCCCTCCAAGGGCGGCGCGCTGGGCAACCTGGGCGGGCTCGGCGGCAAGCTGCCCAAGGGGATGGAGCTGCCGCCCGGCTTCGACCCCTCCAAGCTGAAGCTTCCCGGCCAGCAGTGATGTCCGGCAAGCGCACCCGCCTGATCATCGCGGTCCTCGTGCTCGCGATCGCCGTCCTCACGGCGCTGCAGGCGCTCGGCGTCGGACCGCGGACCTGAGACGGCCGTGCGGCGGGCTCCCCCGCCGCACGGCCGTCCGTCTTCCCGCACCCTCTTACGGCCGTCTCTCCGCCCCCCTTGCACGGCTGTTTCTCCGGCGTCCTGCGCGGCCGTCTGTCCGCCGTCACGTACGGCGGCGTCCTGGGTGGTCCGGGCAGGCGGGAACGCCGGGATGGCCGAGACTTTGCGGTGACCTGCCGTAGCCGGTCGAAGGCAGTACCAAGGGTCTGGCACAATGACATGTTGGAACACCGTGACCAGGTGGGTGCCCTCTCACCTCCCGCCGGCCACGCCTGTCCCTCGAACCGGTGCCTTGTCGTGCCCCACTCGGCGAGGCGAGGTTCACCCACGCTCTAATGCAGGAGAGACCACACCAGTGGCAGTCAAGATCAAGCTCAAGCGGCTCGGCATGATCCGCAACCCGCAGTACCGCATCGTCGTCGCCGACAGCCGCACCAAGCGTGACGGCAGGGCGATCGAAGAGATCGGTCTGTACCACCCGAAGGAGAACCCCTCCTTCATCAAGATCGACGCTGAGCGCGCCGCTTACTGGCTGGGTGTCGGCGCGCAGCCGACCGAGCCGGTCCTCAAGCTGCTCAAGCTCACCGGCGACTGGCAGAAGTTCAAGGGCGAGGCCGCCCCTGAGCCGCTGAAGGTCGCCGAGCCCAAGCCCGACCGTCACGCCATCTACGAGGCCGCGGCCAAGGAGTCGCTGTCCGGTGGCGACACCGGCACGACCGCCACCACGCCGAAGAAGGCCAAGAAGAAGGAAGAGGCCGCGGAGCCCGCCGCTGAGGCCCCCGCCGAGACTCCGGCCGAGGCCTGACATGCTCGAGGAGGCCCTTGAGCACCTCGTCAAGGGCATCGTCGAGAATCCCGACGATGTCCGGGTCCGCGCACGCCGCATTCGCAGCGGGCGCGTCCTCGAGGTCCGGGTCCACCCCGAGGACCTCGGCAAGGTCATCGGTCGCGGCGGCCGCACGGCCAAGGCGTTGCGCACAGTGATCAACGCCCTGTCCGACGGCAAGTACGTACGGGTCGACCTGCTCGACCTGGACGAGGCCGTCCGCTAGAAGGAAGTTTTGGGCGCCCCCATCGGCTCGGTCCGGTGGGGGCTGCTTTTCGTATCCGTGGAGGATCAGGTGCAGCTAGTCGTCGGCAGGATCGGCCGTCCGCATGGAGTGCGCGGCGAGGTGACCGTCGAGGTCCGCACCGACGAGCCGAGCCTGCGCTTCGCCGCGGGCACGACGCTCGACAGCGCGCGCGGCCCGTTGGCGGTCGAGGGCCACCGCTGGAACAAGGGTGTGCTGCTGGTGCGCTTCGAGGGCGTGCTGTCCAGGGAGGCGGCCGAGGAGCTGCGCGACACGCTGCTGGTCATCGACTCCGAGGACCTGCCGCCCTCCGACGACCCCGACGAGTTCCACGACCACCAGCTGATCGGGCTGGCCGTCGTGACCGTCGAGGGGGAGCCGGTGGGCGAGGTCACCGACGTGCTCCATCACGGCCAGGACCTTCTGGTGGTCGGGCGCGCAGGCGAGGACGACGCGCTCATCCCGTTCGTGAAGGCGCTGGTGCCCGAGGTCGACGTGGCAGGCGGCAAGCTGGTGGTCGATCCCCCCGAGGGCCTGCTGTCATGAGGCTCGACATCATCTCGATCTTCCCCGAGTACTTCTCGCCGCTCGACGTTTCGCTGATCGGCAAGGCGCGCGAGCGTGGCACCCTCGACGTGCGGCTCCACCAGCTGCGCGACTGGGCGCGCGACGTGCACAAGACCGTCGACGACACCCCGTACGGCGGCGGCCCCGGCATGGTCATGAAGCCTGAGATCTGGGGCGCGGCCATCGACGAGATCACCGAGGGCGGCACGCCCCGCATGATCGTCCCGACCCCCAGCGGCCGCCCCTTCACCCAGGGCCTGGCCCAGGAGCTGGCCCAGGAGCCGTGGTTGCTGTTCTGCTGCGGCCGCTACGAGGGCATCGACTCCCGCGTCATGGCCGAGTACGGCACGCGCATGCGCGTCGACGAGGTCAGCATCGGCGACTACGTCCTTGCCGGCGGCGAGGTGGCGGTCCTGGTGATGGTCGAGGCGATCGGCCGCCTGCTGCCCGGCGTGCTCGGCAACGCCCACTCGGCCGTCGACGACTCCTTCGCGCCGGGGGCGATGCAGAACCTGCTCGAGGGGCCCGTCTACACCAAGCCGCCGGTATGGAGAGGGCGCGAGGTGCCCGAGGTGTTGCTGTCGGGACACCACGGCAAGGTGGCGAGGTGGCGCAGGGACGAGGCGCTGCGCCGTACCATGAAGAACCGGCCCGATCTGGTCGAGGCGCTCGACGCCTCGGCTCTTGACAAGCGTGACAGGGAGCTGCTGCTCTCGTTTCGCGCTGAGCCGGAAGATATGGCAGACTGAATCGCTGGTGTGCCCGTCGTAGGCCACCTGATTCATCCAAACCAGCAGGCGTGTCCCCCTCGTCGCGGCGTCAAGGCGCTGCCGGGTGGACCTCCGCATGCTCGCTAAACGTTGAGGATACGCTCTCATGCACACGAAGATCCAGGAGCTCGAGAAGGCCACCCTTCGCAGCGACGTCCCGGCCTTCCGTCCCGGTGACACGCTCGAGGTGCACGTCCGAGTCGTCGAAGGCAGCCGCTCCCGCGTCCAGGTCTTCAAGGGCTTCGTGCTCCGCCGCCAGGGCAGTGGCGCCCGCGAGACCTTCACGGTCCGCAAGGTCAGCTACGGTGTCGGCGTCGAGCGCACCTTCCCCGTCCACAGCCCGGTCATCGAGAAGATCGCTCTGCTGACCCGCGGCGACGTCCGTCGCGCCAAGCTCTACTACATGCGTGACCTGCGCGGCAAGGCCGCCCGCATCCGCGAGAAGCGCGAGGCGCTGCCCGCCGGCAAGTAAGGCTTCCACCGAACGACCCCGTGACCCGCAGGTCACGGGGTCTTTTGGCTTTGCAGGGACATTTCCTTTATGTGGAGCGCCGCTGGGACACGTGTACCCTCCCTCGAGCAGGGCCTTCATCTAGGCTCGTCAGCGATGAAAAGCGAGAGCCAGGACAAGGTGGACGTGGCGGCTGCCAGGAGGAAAGGGTCGTTCTGGAAAGAACTGCCCGTGCTCGTGGTCCTGGCCCTGCTGCTGGCCCTGGTCGTGAAGACCTTCGTGCTCCAGGCGTTCTACATCCCGTCCGAATCCATGGAGAACACCCTGCTGACCAACGACAGGGTGCTGGTCAACAAGCTCGTCTATCACACGCGTGATGTCGAGCGCGGCGACGTCGTCGTCTTCTCGGGCACCGACTCGTGGGACGAGAGCCTCCCCTCCGAGGACTCCGCCAACCCCATCGCCGCCTTCTTCCGCTGGGTGGGCACCGCCTTCGGCGTCGTGCCCGGCGAGAAGGACTACATCAAGCGCGTCATCGGAGTCGGCGGCGACACCGTCAAGTGCTGCGACGCCAAGGGACGCGTGACGGTCAACGGGACAGCACTGGACGAATCGTCTTACCTCTATCCTGGCAACGTGCCCTCCCAGACCTACTTCGCGGCCAAGGTGCCGCAGGGACGGCTCTGGGTCATGGGCGACCACCGGCAGGTGTCGCTCGACTCCCGCGAGCACACCTCCGACCCCGGAGGCGGCACGATCCCTGTCGACCAGGTCATCGGCCGCGCCTTCCTCATCGTCTGGCCCTTCTCCCGGGCCACGACCCTGTCCATCCCCGAGACGTTCGCGCAGCCCGCCGCCGCTCTGGCAGGGGCGGCTCCGGCCATGGCCGGGTTCGCCGGTGCCCTGCCGCTGGTGTGGCTGCGTCGACGCTGGCTTGCGAGGCGGTAGCCGTACCCCCATGGCAGTTGAAGAGAGCAAGAAGCGCAAAGGCGGGCTCAAGGAGACGTTCTTCCTGATCGCGCTGGGCGTGGGTGTGGCGCTGCTGCTACAGGCCTTCGTCGTCAGGTCCTTCTCCATCCCCTCGGAGTCGATGGAGAACACCCTCCGCATCGGCGACAGGGTGAGCGTCAACAAGCTGCACGGCGCCAGCGAGCGCGGTGACATCGTGGTGTTCAAGGGCTGGAACAACGAGGACACCATCAAACGGGTCATCGCGGTCGGCGGCGACAAGATCGTCTGCTGTGACGCCAAGAAGCGCATCACGGTCAACGGGATCGCGCTGGACGAGAACTACCTGTTCCCCGACGACTACCCCTCGGGGGAGAACTTCTCCTACACCGTGCCCGACGGGAAGCTCTGGTTGATGGGCGACCATCGTTCGGCCTCGGTCGACTCCAGGAGCCACGTGCGCGAGGCGGGCGAGTGGATCTCCGAGGAGCAGGTGATCGGCAGGGCGTGGGCCATCTACTGGCCGTTCTCCCACGCCACGATCCTGTCCAGGCCGGAGATCTTCGGCAAGGTGCGGTGAGTCGCGGATGAGGCGTACGCTGCCTGTGTCATGTTTCGACCACGTCCTAGCGTTGTCCGGCGCGATTCCGGGCTCTACGCCTACGAGCGGGCGCTGGCGCGCAGGGGGCTCACCCCGATCGCCGGAGTCGACGAGGCGGGCAGGGGCGCCTGCGCCGGACCCCTCGTGGTCGCGGCGGTCGTGCTGAGGCGCGAGATCCAGGGGCTGGCCGACTCCAAGCTGCTGACGGCCGCCGTCAGGTCCGAGCTCCACGAGCAGATCATGGCGTCGGCGGAGGTCGGCGTCGTCGTCATCCCGCCCACCGAGATCGACGCCCGTGGGCTGCACAAGTGCAACATCGCGGGAATGCGGCGGGCCGTGGCGCGGTTGTCGTTCGTTCCCGAGTACATCCTCACCGACGGCTTCCCGGTACCTGGACTGCCGGCGCCGTCGCTGGCCGTGTGGAAGGGAGACCAGATCGCCGCCTGCGTCGCCGCGGCGTCCATCGTGGCGAAGGTGACGCGGGACAGGATGATGACGGAGCTGTCCTCGGTCTTTCCCGAGTACGGCTTCGACGAGCACAAGGGGTATGTGACTCCGGCCCACCGGCGGGCGTTGCGCGCGCACGGGCCGTGCCCGCACCACCGCTTCTCCTTCGTGACGGTGTCACGGACCTTCGTGGGGGAGAATGGAGTGGGGGCAGGAGTTGCCTGATCAGGCTGGAGGACCGGGATGAGCGCAGAGGATCTCGAGAAGTACGAAACCGAGATGGAGCTGCAGCTATACCGCGAATACCGTGACGTGGTCGGGCTGTTCACGTACGTCGTCGAGACGGAACGACGGTTCTACCTGACGAACTCGGTGGATCTCGACGTGCGGACGGCGGAGAACGGGGACGTGTTCTTCGACGTGAAGATGCAGGATGCGTGGGTGTGGGACATGTACCGGCCGGCACGGTTTGTGAAGAACGTGCGGGTGGTGACGTTCAAGGATGTGAACGTGGAGGAACTGGCCAAGCCTGACCTGGAGATGCCCAAGGAGGGGTTCTCCGGGTGAGTATCGGGCCTCTGCCCGGGGTGTGACCTGGGGCGTCCTGATTCGGCGGCTTCGGGGCCGCGGCTCTTCGCCGTGTGAGGTTTCGGCAGGCCGCCTGGAAATCTTCCGACGGGGACGCTCCTGTCGCGTCCCAGGCATCCACCATCCACACGGAGACCTGCCTTCTCGCGCCGCGGGGCCCACCGCCCTGCGGCTCCTCTCGCCTCGCGGCGCCCGTCCGGTCTGCATGGTGCGCTGTCGTGCCTGCGGCTCCTCTGGCCTCGCGGCGCCCGTCCGGTCCGCATGACGCGCTCTCGTGCTTGCGGCTCCGTCTGTCCCGCGCGATCTACCTAAGCTGCGGTTCTGCGCGTGCTGGTGGCTCCACCCCGCTCCACGGATCCGTCCTCTAGCGGCTCCCACCCACCACCCGGCGACGCCTCCCGCCCTGCGGCTCCACTGGCCCGCGTGGCCGTCCCAGATGTGGGTCCGCTCGCGGTGTGGTCTGTCCTGCTCTACGGGTTCGTCGTGCTGGGGCTCCGGTTCGCCTTGCAGGGCTCACTCGTGCTGTTGGTCTGCTCGCCTTGCGGTGATGTTCCGCAGTTTCGCCTGCCTCCTGCCTGTGATGCGGTTTCGCCTGCCTTGCGTGGCCGTCCCAGATGTGGATCCGCTCGCGGTGTGGTCTGTCCTGCTCTACGGGTTCGTCGCCCGGCGGCACCGACTCACCCTGCACGGCTCGCCCGCCCTGTCGGTCTACTCGCCGTGCGGTGCGCGCTCTGCGGCTCCGCCTGATCTGCGGTTCTACAAGCGAGGTGGCTCCACCTCATCCTGCGGTCTGCCCCGTGTCCTCTTTCCCCGTATGGCGCTCACACCCGGGAGGCTCCCCCCTGCGGGTCGCGCCCTGGCCGATCTGTCCAGCCCTCCTGGTCCAGCCCTGCCGGTTGACCCGCCACGGGCCTCGGCTATCCACAGCCCCTCGACCTCCACTGGCCTCTATCCACAGAACCCCGCTCGACCCCAACCCCCCACCGCCCCCTCCGGAAAACTCGCGCCCCGGAGGTGGTCCCATGGCATCGAAAGACGAGCTGGGCAAACAGGGCGAGCAACTCGCCGTCGACTACCTGCGTGCCGAGGGCATGCAGATCCTCGACAGGAACTGGCGCTGCCGCCAAGGCGAGATCGACGTGGTCGCCGAGCACGATCAGAAGCTGATCGTCGTCGAGGTCAAGACCCGATCAGGCCGCACCCACGGCACCGCCCTGGAGGCCGTCCGCCCCGCCAAGCTGGCCCGCCTGCGCATGCTCGCCGCCAAATGGCTCGCCGCGCAGCCCCGAAGCTTCGACTCCGTCCGCGTCGACGTGATCGCCCTCGAACAGATCGGCGGCGACTTCGCCCTGCGCCACGTCAAGGGGGCGATCTAGATGGCGGTGGCCCGCACCCGCAGCGTCACCCTCATCGGCGTCACAGGACGCAGCGTCGAGGTCGAGGCCGACGTCGGCAGCGGCCTGGCGGGCATCCACCTGATCGGCCTGCCTGACACCGCGCTGAGCGAGGCGCGCGACAGGGTGCGCTCCGCGATGGTCAACAGCCACTACCCGTGGCCAGATGCCCGCATCACCGTGAGCCTCTTCCCCGCCAGCCTGCCCAAACGCGGCAGCCAGTTCGATCTCGCCATCGCCATCGCGATCATGGGTGCGGCCGGGGCCGTACCCGCCGACCGGATCGCCGAGCCGTTCTTCCTGGGCGAGCTCGGGCTCGACGGGCGGCTCAGAGCCGTACGAGGGGTGCTGCCCTCGGTGCTCGGCGCGGTGGAGAGCGGAGGCTCGACATTGGTCGTCCCCGCCGCCAACGCCGCCGAGGCCGCGCTGGTGCCGGACGTCACCGTGGTGCCCATCGACGACCTGCGCCAGCTCGTGGAATGGCTGCGCAGAGGCGACGCGCCCCCTCGCCTGCGACTCGTGCCCGACGAACTCCCCGGCAACGAATCGCACCCAGACGGCGAAGGACCTCCCCAAGACGCCGGGCATGCGTCCCAGGACGCCCCACCGGGCCGGAGGCTCACCGTGGTCGGCTCCGGGGCCCAGACGGCTCCCGGGCTCACCTTCGAGACGGATCGTCCGCCCGTCGACCTGTCCGACGTGGTCGGCCAGCCGCTCGGACGGCGCGCGCTCGAGGTCTCCGCGGCGGGCGGACACAACCTCTGGATGCTCGGTCCGCCAGGCACCGGCAAGACACTCCTGGCCGAGCGTCTGCCGACCCTCCTACCCGACCTCGACGTCGACCAGGCGCTCGAGGTGACGGCGATCCACTCCATCGCAGGGGTTCTACCGTCCAACAGCCCGATGATGAGCCGGCCGCCGTTCGTGAGCCCGCACCACACGGCGAGCGTCGCCTCGATCGTCGGCGGCGGCAGCAACGTCGTGCGCCCCGGGGCAGTGTCCTTGGCGCATCATGGCGCGCTGTTCCTGGACGAGGCTCCCGAGTTCCCCCGGCACGTGCTCGATTCGCTCCGCCAGCCGTTGGAGGCGGGCAGGGTGACCGTGTCGCGCGCGGTCGGCACGATCACCTTCCCCGCGAAGTTCATGCTCGTCCTCGCCGCGAACCCCTGTCCCTGCGCCCAGCCCGCAGGCGCGGGCGAGCGCTGCCAGTGCTCACCCGCCGCCAGGCGCCGCTACCTGGGCAGGCTCTCCGGTCCTCTGCTCGACCGCATCGACATGAAGGTGACCATCGCCCGGTCGAGCAGGCGCGAACTGATGGCCGACCGCCAGTTCGTCGAGACCAGCAAGGTGGTGGCCGAACGCGTGCAGATGGCCCGCGAGCGTTCGGCCAAACGGCTGGCCGGGACGCCGTGGCGGACGAACGCCGAGATCCCCGCCGCCGTCCTGCACGCCGACTATCGCCCTTCGGACGCGGCGATGAAACCGATGACCGCCTGCCTCGACGCGGGCAGCCTCAGCGCCCGCGGCCTCGACCGCGTGGTACGCCTCGCCTGGACCATCGCCGACCTCGAAGGCAAAGACCGCCCCGACGTCCCAGAGACCTCCGCCGCCCTGGCCCTTTGGCTAGGAGTCGCCTGAGCTCCTGCCCCACAGCAAGGCGTCGCCCGATCGCCCTGGCCCTTCTGACTGGGAATCACCTGGCCCTGCCGTCACCCTCGATCCCATCGCCCTCCATCCCGCAGGCACTCACTCCTGTCCCGTCTCATTGGAGTGAGGAAGTCCCAGCGATCTGAGGTATCGGGCCATTCGTCTCACAAGTCTGAGACATGATCGCTGAAGTGCGGTTCACCACATCGGTGACCCGGTGAAGGCAACATCCGACCGCCCTGGAGAAGTCGCCGTGACCCTGCCTGAGCACAACACGACCTGGCACGACGCTCGCTACGACATGCCCGTGAGTCAGCAACTGGAGCGTTACAACGAGCTAGCCGCCAAGAACGCATCGGCTCGCGCCCGGATCGAGCTGGTGGCCCGAGGGATCTATGACCCCGCCCGGCATGGCGCCGATGACCGGCCTCCGCTCACCGTGGCCGAACACATCGAATTGCTGGCACTGGCGGAGAGCATCGCGCGCACCGTGCGCCATCCCTCCAACGTCCACCACGCGCTGCTGGCCGGGGTTACCTGGGCCGATATCGCCCGCATCGCCGACTCCGACGAGCTTGCCGTCCGGCGGGACTACCAGCAGTGGGCCGACGACCAGTACGACCTCAACCAGCGCTTCCCTGACCGCGGCATGACCGCCGACGAGCACGCCGCCGCGACCGCCAGAGCTGCGGATGGGAGATAAGGACACCTTCTTGCGGCCCGAGACATCCGCATGCCTCGTGATCAATGAGACACGGCTTCATCGATCTGTCTCATCCCATCTGAGACCGCAGCTCGAGAAGGCCTCCTGCCTCAAGTTCAACGAGACAGGACACCTTCACCTCAACGGGCACCGCCCACGGTCCACAGCCACGCGACTCCCAAGCCTTGGGGCCGCCACCCGAGATGGCAGCGCTCCAGAAACCCGAGGCGAGGAGCTGCCGTGCTGGGCCGCCCTCGACCACCCCAGCCGTACGGCACGCAGACGAGATCCTGATGGACCGGCCGGGACCCCGGCGAGGACACGGACCGTCCCTGCTGAACAAGAGAGGACATCAACCGGACGTCCTCGCGAGAACGACGGGAGCGTGAAGACATGACCGCCTGTCCTGGTCCGACCCCCGACGGCACCCAGGAGCCATCCCTGCAACGTCACCACCCAACCCACCCGGCACAGGACACCGTCATCACAGAACACCCCCCACCTCAACCACCCGCACCTGCGCCACCCGCACCTGCGCCGCTCGGACCTGCGCCGCTCGGACCTGCGCCGCTCGGACCTGCGCCGCTCGGACTTGAGCGGCTCCGCGCGGCGGGGCCCGGACCTGGGCCGCTCACACCTGGGTCATTTGGACCTGAGTATCCACCTTCGCTCGACGACGATCGGGAGCTCCTGGCGCGCGCCGCCCTCATGCGAGCCGCCGACGTGGGCGACGTCATCATGGGACGTCTCGTCCGGCTGTACGGCTCCGCGGCGACCGTCGAGATGATCTTCCGCGGCATCCTCCCCGAGGACTTCGTCGAAAAGGAGACCGCACGCAGGGGCGACCCCGAGCACGCCGCCGCCCTGGACCGCCGGTTGCGTGCCTGGCAGGCACGACTCCAGGCCGCCGCCCCCGCCGCCGACCTTGAGGCCGGTCACCAGGCCGGAGCCAGGCTGGTCATCCCGGGAGCCGCCGAATGGCCCACCCAACTGGACGCGCTCGGCCACAGCCGTCCACTCGGGCTGTGGGTGCACGGCAGCGCCGACCTCCGCTACTCCTGTCTGCGTTCGGTGGCGATGGTCGGCGCCCGCTCCGCCACCGCGTACGGCGTGCACGTCGCAGCCGAGTTCGGCATCGGACTCAGCGAAGCCAACTGGACCATCGTCTCGGGAGGCGCGTACGGCATCGACGGAGCCGCCCACCGGGGAGCGCTCGCCGGCTCTGCCCCGACCATCGCCGTACTCGCATGCGGTACCGACGTCTGCTATCCGAGCGCACACCATGACCTGTTCGCCGCGATCAGGGGTCAGGGCGCTGTGGTCAGCGAGTGCCCGCCGGGCGTTCACCCGACGCGTGCGCGATTCCTCATCAGGAACCGGCTCATCGCGGCGCTGTCCAGGGGCACCCTGGTGGTGGAGGCGGCGGTCCGCAGCGGCGCCCTCAACACCGCGACCCACGCCGCCAACCTCGGACGCCACCTCGCTGCGGTGCCTGGCCCGATCACCTCGGAGATGTCCCTCGGCTGCCACAAACTGCTGCGTGAACGGAACGCGGTCTGCGTGACCTCCCCTGCGGAGATGATCGAACTCGTCGGGATGATCGGCGACGACCTGGCCGCCACGCCAAGGGGCCCGGTGGTGCCCCGCGACACCCTGAACGACGAGACCCGGAGCGTGCTGGACGCCGTCCCTAGCCGCGGCGGCGCAGGACCCGCCTCGATCGCGGTGGCGGCAGGGGTGGACCTGAAGACAGCGTTGAGTTGCTTGGGCGGACTCGCCGCCGCAGGCTACATCGAACGCGTCCCCAAGGGCTGGCGCCTCCGAAGAGGCCACCCCAACTGACCGATCACCGCCTCAGCGTTCAAAGGCGACCGAGTCACCTGCACGTGCGTGGTGACCGTCGATTCCCCCATGCGGCTGGATGTTCACAGGCCGGGTCGCCACCATGCCGCAGGGGCATCCCGAACGTGGCGTGCGTGGCCAAAAGTAACAGAGCCGGCGACCGCCAGTTGTGAACGTGGTGATTGCTCAAAAAGAGGAGATCAGGGGATGGTGGATCGCAGTGGGGGAGCAGGGGGGCGGCTTCTGAAGGGGGCGGCTCGCGTGGGTGGGCCGCGGTGGGGGTCAGGGTGAGCGGTTTGTGAGGGCAGCGGCTCGGGTGGGTGGTTCGCGTTGGGGGGATCGCGGGATGGTGGGCCGCGGTGAGGGTCAGGGAGGGCGGCTTTTGAAGGGGGCGGCTCGCGTGGGCGGGTCGCGGTGAGGGTCAGGGAGGGCGGCTTTTGAAGGGGGCGGCTCGCGTGGGCGGGTCGCGGTGGGGGTCAGGGCGGGCGGTTTGTGAGGGCAGCGGCTCGGGTGGGTGGTTCGCGTCGGGGGGATCGCGGGAAGGTGGGCCGCGGTGAGGGTCAGGGGGGTGGTTTGTGAGAAGGGGCAGCTCGCGTGGGCGGATCGCTAAGGGGAAGATCGCGGGAAGGTGCGTCGCGGTGGGGGGCGGGGTGGGGTGGGTTTGTGAGAAGGGACGGCTCGCGTGGGTGGTTCGCGAAGGGGGAGATCGCGGGATGGCTGATCGCGGTGGGGTCAGGGAAGGCGACCCCTGAAAGGGGACATCTCGGGAGGGTGAGATCTCGGAAGGAGATTGTGGATGCCAAATGTCGATGAGGTGCTGGCCGAGTTCGAGAAGCACCTCCGGTTCGAACGTGATCTGTCGCCGCACACTGTGCGCGCCTATCTCTCCGATCTGGCCGCCCTGATGGCGCATCGTGGGGGAGAGCTGGGCGGGCTCGACATCGCGGTGCTCAGAGGATGGTTGGCCGAGCAGCACGCGGCAGGGCTGTCGAGGGCGACCCTGGCGCGTCGTACGGCATGCGTCAGGACCTTCACGGCCTTCGCGCACCGCCGTGGCTGGCTGGCCGACGATCCGGGGCTGCTCCTGGGGAGTGCGAAGGCGGCACGGGCGCTGCCTGCGGTACTCGATCAGGAGCAGGCGCAGGCCGTCCTCGACGCGCCGCAGGGGAGCGAGCCGAAGGAGCTTCGCGATCAGGCGATCATGGAGCTGCTGTACGCGACTGGGGTGCGGGTCGGCGAGCTGTGCGCGCTGGACGTGGACGACATGGACAGGGATCGTCACGTCGTCAGGGTGCTGGGCAAGGGGCGCAAGGAGCGGTCGGTGCCGTTCGGTCTGCCGGCGTTGCGGGCGGTGGACCGGTGGTGCGTGCACGGACGTCCTCGCTGGATCCGGGAGGGGTCAGGGCCCGCGCTGTTCCTCGGAGTGCGGGGCGGACGTATCGACGCGGGGACGGTACGGCGAATCGTGCATGCCCGGTTGGGGCAGGTCGACGGGGCGCCTGACATGGGCCCCCACGGACTACGGCACAGCGCGGCTACCCACCTGCTGGAAGGTGGGGCCGATCTACGGAGCGTGCAGGAGATGCTGGGGCACGCGTCGCTGAACACCACCCAGATCTACACACACGTGTCGATCGAGCGCCTGCGAGCCGCCTACCGGCAGGCTCATCCGCGCGCTTGACTCGAGGCGATCACCGGGAAGGGATGCCGCCCGTCCTCGTCTTGCTGAGAGCATCCCTGAGGAGCCCGCCGCCGGGAGCGGCCCGGGACCATGGGTGGACATCCGCACTCACCTCGCGCGCGAGTCCCTGTCGTAGGGCGGCGGTGGTCGCCGCGTGTTTCCACTCTCAGGGAGTGTCCCCAGCAAAGGCGGGCCGCCTCGTCCCTTGCTTTGACGCCGGTAGGAGTGCCTTTCTCGGTTCCCCCGCGCAGCAGCAGCCCCCTCGGCAGGGACGGTCGCTTCGTGTGCCCACGCATGGAACCCCCCGTTCTATGGAAGCTTCCCCCGGGTGAGAGTGACGGCCTCGCCTCTCCTGCTCAGCGCAGCCTTCCCCCAGCAGGGGCGGTCGCTTCATGTGTCCCTTGTATGGAAGCCCCCTTGCGTGGAAGCCCTGCCGGTAAGAGTGGCGGCCTCGTTTCCCCTGCTCAGAAGCAGCCCCCTCGGGCAGGGACGGTCGCCCTGTTCCTTTGTAGGGAAGCCCTCCGTTGTATGAAGCCTCCCCCGGCACGGGTGTCCGCCTCGTATCCCCCTGCTTAGGAGCCTCCCCCCGGCAAGGGGGTCACCTCGTCTTCTCCTGCCCAGAGCCTTCCCCGGCAGGGGTGGTCGCCTCCTGTTTCCTTGTATGGAAGCCCTTGCTCGGTAGGGGTGGTCGCTTCGTGCCCTCTGCCCAGGGGCCTCCTTGGCGGAGGTGGTTGCTTCGTGTCTGCCTGTATGAAAGCCCTTGCTCGGCAGGGGTGGTTCATGTGTTCTCCCGCCCAGCCGTCTCCCTGACGGGGGTGGTCGCTTCGGGTTTCTTGGGTATGGAGCTTCCTCCCGCAGCGGTGGTCGCTTCGTGTCCCCCTGTCAGGGAGCCTCCGGACGGCAGGGGGATCGCCCCATGTTCGCCCTGCCATGGGGCGGGGCGCCCCTGGGGAGGGGGGTGGCCTCCAGCCGTCCTGAAAGGAAGTCCTCGGACGCGATGCCTGTCTGGGATCACCCTGCGAGGAGCAGGTGCTGCCCTGTGGAGGAGCAGGTTCCTGCCTTGGGTGAGGAGCAGGTCCTCCCTCGGGCAGGGGTGGTCGTTCCTCGGGCAGATGTGGGCGTTCCTAATCGCTCTGCGAGGTGAGCCTCTGGGGAGGGGTGGTGGTGGCCGTATCGCTTGGCAGGAGGATCCCTGAGGACGGGGCGGGTGGCAGGTGCCAGTGGGGGAGGAGGCGGATCGGCGCCCAGGCGAGCAGGAGCAGGGGATCCAGGTAGCGGGGGCCCCGCAGCAGTCCCCAGTGAAGGCAGGACTCCGCGCAGTGGCCAGGGACCGCCTCGACGACGCCCAGCCGGTCGCCTGCGGAGACCGTCTGGCCGCGCCGTACCGACGCCTGTACGGGGAGGTAGGTGGTGCGCAGGCCGCCCGGATGGAGCAGGGAGATCACACCCCTGCCCGCCAGCGGGGCGGCGTAGGTGACGGTGCCTGGGCCGGGCGCGAGGACTGTGGTGGAGGGGGAGGCGGCGAGGTCCACGCCGCGATGGCCTGAGCGCCATGGTTCGGGCGGCGGGTTGAAGGTGCGCAGGATTCTGGGTTGTCCCGGTAGGGGCCAACGCCAGTCGGGCGGGTCGGCGTCGGCGGGTGTGGGTGCAAGGAGCAGCACCGCCACGGTGATCGCCAGCAGCACGGCGCAGCGGAGGAGTACCCGGTGTCGGAGGGGAAGGGGACGCGGCGGGCTGGTGTCTCGCAGACGGGCGCTGTTGGACGCGGCAGCCGCGTGGGTGGGGGGAGGGCAGGCCATGGGGGCAACGGTGGCAGCGGGCCGGGGTGGAGTTGGCCGGTGAACTGGGTTCTGTGGATATCTGGGCTCTGAGAGCGGGGCTGTGGATGGACCGGGCTTTGAGGGCGGGGCTGCGGGTGGACGTGCGGGGCTGCGGACGGGCGTGCGGGGCTGTGGGGGATGGGGTTTTGAGGGCGAGGCTGCGGATGGACGTGCGGCGCAGCGGACGGACGAGCGGGGCTGTGGACGGACGGGGGTCTGACAGTGGGGCTGTGGGTGGACGCGCGGGGATGGACGAGCGGAAGTGGACGAGTGGGGGTGGATGGGCGGGGCTGGGGATGGGCGGGGTTCCGAGAGCAAGGCCGGCGATGGACCGGCGTGCTAATGCAGTGAGAGGTGAGTGCTGGACGGCTGGGCCGCTGCGGGTGCCGGGTGGCTCTGGAGGCGGTGCCATGCTGGTGGTCATGAAGATCGAAGGGCGCAGGTTGGTGCTGCGTGAGGCCGTTCCTGACGACGAGTCCGCACTGCGGCGGATCCTCGCCACCCCCGAGGTGGCCAGGTGGTGGGGTGAGGTCGACGACCTGGACGGCATGCTGGCCGTCACCCTCGACGGCAGAGTGATCGGCGCGATCCAGTACGACGAGGAGGACGACCCGCAGTACCGCAGCGCGGGCATCGACATCTTCCTGGACCCCGAACACCACGGTCAGGGCTACGGCGCCGAGGCGGTGCGGGCACTGGCGACCTGGCTGATCGACGTGAGAGGCCATCACAGGCTCACCATCGACCCCGCCGCGCACAACACGGCGGCCATCAGGGCCTACGAGAAGGTGGGCTTCAGGCGCGTGGGCGTGATGCGGGCCTACGAGCGGGACCCGAGAACCGGCGCCTTCCACGACGGCCTGCTGATGGACCTGCTCGCGGAGGAGCTGATCCGCGGGTGACCGCGAAGCTGATCCAGGAGCTGGGGACGTCGGCAGGGGTGACGCTGCCCGAGGTGCGGGTCACGGACGACGGTTCGCGGCTGCCCTCGGCGTACCGGGTCGAGGTGGCGGCGGCCGTCTCGGTGGGGGCGGCGACGGCAGCGGCGGCGGCGGTGCTGGGAACGGACGCCGAGGTGGCGGTCAGGGAGGCGCTGGTCGCCTTCCGAGATGAGCGGTATTTCAGGATCGATGGCGAGCCGGGGGAGTTGTGGGCCGAGCTGTCGGGTGACTACAGGACCGCTGACGGATGGGTGCGGCTGCACTGCAACTTCGGTCATCACCGTGACGCGGCGCTGCGGGCGCTGGGGCTGTCACGGGGCTCGGACCGGGAGGCGGTACGGCGGGCGTGCGCGAGCCGTACGGCGCTGGAGGTCGAGCGGAGGGTGACGGAGCGGAACGGGTGCGCCGCGGCGCTGCGGACGCCGCAGGAGTGGCGTGAGGACCCGCGGGCGCGCACTGTCGCCGGGACGCCGCTCGTCGAGGTGGCGCGTGTGCTGGGAGACGGCGGATCTCCTCACGGGTGGCCCCTCGGAGGAGGCCGGGCGGGGCGAGACGGAGGGAGAGCGCTGGACGGGGTGCGGGTGCTCGATCTCACCAGGGTGATCGCCGGGCCGGTGGCGACCAGGACGATGGCCGCCTACGGGGCGGACGTGCTCAAAGTGGGGGCGCCCGACCTGCCCGAGGTTCCTGGGCTGGTGATCAGCACGGCCTTCGGGAAGCGGTCGTGCCACCTCGACCTGCGTTCGGCCGAGGGACGGCGGGCGCTCGCGGACCTGGTCGGGTCCGCCGACGTGGTGGTCAGGGCCGTGAGACCGGGCGCGCTGGGGATCGTGGACGAGCTGGCCGAGCGCACGCGGGGGCTGGTGAGCGTGGACATCACCGCCTACGGTCCGACGGGAGGGCGCGGGTTCGACAGCCTGGTCCAGATGGCGACGGGCATCGCGGGGGGAGACCCGCCGCGCCCGCTCCCCGCCCAGGTGCTGGACCATGCGACGGGATACCTGGCGGCCTTCGGGGCGATCGCGGCGTTGCTGAGGCGGCGGGCGGAGGGCGGGTCCTGGCGGGTGCGGCTGAGCCTGGCGAGGACCGCGCAGTGGCTGGACGAACTGGGCAGAGGCGAACCCGTCGACCGGCTGGAGGCCACGGGGTCGCTGGGCGAGATGGACAGCGACTTCGGACGGCTGACGTACGTGCTGCCGCCCGGACGGATCGGCGGCAGGAGGCCCGGGTGGACGAGCCCACCGCCACGGCAGGGCGCCGACCTGCCCGTGTGGCGGGACAACGC
This sequence comes from Nonomuraea roseola, assembly GCF_039535395.1. Lineage (NCBI taxonomy): Bacteria > Bacillati > Actinomycetota > Actinomycetes > Streptosporangiales > Streptosporangiaceae > Nonomuraea > Nonomuraea roseola. Next base: position 838,022 of record NZ_BAAAXC010000015.1, on the reverse strand, counting down.
GCAGCGCGCGACCGGGGCCGGATAGCGCCGCTCTGGAGAGCGGTGGCGAGGCACCCGTGCGTCGGCAGCGCGATGTCCGGGACGAATCGCATGCCTAGACGGTGCGGATCTTGGTGTAGGCGAGTTCCCTCAGCGCCCTGCTCCTCACCGGATCGACGTCCTCGCCCCCGCCCCCGCCGCCGCCCGCGCCGCGCCGCCGCCGGGGCCGCAGTGGAGAGCCCCAGATCCAGAAGATCGCGAGGGACGTGCCGGCCGCGCAGACCAGGATGACCGCGCGCAGCCCCACCACCTCGGCCAGCAGCCCGCCGAACAGACCGCCGAGCGCCAGTACCCCCTGGATGGCGAAGGTCATCGTGGCGTTGACGCGGCCCATCACCTCGGCGGGCGCCTCCCGCATGGCGACGACGTTCATGCAGGTGGCGAAGGTGACAACCGTGGCGCCGATGAGCAGGCCCGTCGTGGCCATGATGGGGATCGTGACCCAGAGCGGGCCGCGCACCAGGCCCACCGTGAGCATGTCCACGGGGAAGAGCAGGATCGCGTAGACCATCACCCTGTTCTCGCCGTACCGCTTGACGAGCCTGGTGGTCGCCCACGCGCCGATCAGCCCGCCTGCGCCGGACACCGCGGTGAGCGCGCCGATCACGCCCTGCGGGAGGTGCAGGACCTGCAGCATGTAGAGGATGGCGATGGCGATGTAGGCCATCGCGAAGAAGTTCAGGGTCACGCCCGCGCCGAGGATGGCGCGCAGCACGGGCTGGGTGAGGCTGACGCGCAGCCCTTCGACGATGTCGCGCCACATGCCGCGCGACGGGCTCGGCTCGCGGTCGTCGGGGGTGCGGATGGAGCGCAGCATCAGCGCCGAGGCCAGGAACGACAGCGCCTCCATCAGGACGGCGAGCGGCGCGGTGAGCATCTGGACCAGCAGTCCCGCGAGGCCGGGCCCCGCGATCGAGGCGACGGAGTAGGAGGCGTGGAAGCCGGCCATCGCCTCGGTCCGCTGGCCGGCGGGGATGACCGCGGCCAGGTGGGGGAAGTTGGCCGCCTTGAAGACGACGCCCGCCGTACCGATGACGAGGGCGACGGCGGCCAGCAGCGGGACGCTCAGGACCCCGGCGAACCAGGCGAGGGGCACCGTCAGCGCCGCGAAGGCGGAGACGAGTTCGCAGGCGATCATCAGCGGGCGGTGCCGGCGGAGTCTGTCGGCCAGGGCGCCCGCGTGCAGGCCGAACAGCAGTGCGGGCACGAAGGCCAGCGCGGTCAGGACGCCCATCTGCGCGGGTGAGGCGGCCAGCAGGGTCACGGCGGTCAGTGGGACGGCCAGCTTGGAGACCTCCGAGCCGGTGACGGAGACCGTCCTGGCGGTCCAGAGGAGGCGGTAGTCGCGCTGCCTGCGAAGCGGGAGGGAGTCCTGAAGGGTTTGCTTCATAACTGTGAAAGTAATCCTTCATAACTCTGAAGGCAACCCTTCAGGTATGTTTGTGTCGTGAGCCACGACAGCCGTCAGCCGCTGAGCGATCCCAAGGCCATGCGGGCGCTGGCCCACCCGGCCAGGCTCGCCATGATCAACTTTTTGGGACGGCAGCCCGCCGCGACCGCCACCGAACTGGCCGAGGTCGTCGGGGTCACGCCCAGCGCCGCCAGCTACCACCTGCGGATGCTCGCGAAGTACGGCTTCGTGGAGGACGCGCCGCCGCGAGGCGACGGAAGGGAGAGGGTCTGGCAGGCGGTGAAGGAGGGCGTCTCCATCGAGAGGGAGCCCCAGGACGAGCCCATGGTCAAGGAGGCCAAGCAACTGCTGGTCGACATGATCCTGGCCGACGGCCAGCGCGAGATCAGGCGGGGGATGGCCGCGCTCGACACCGAGCCGCAGGAGTGGCGCGACGTCTCGAACTGGCGGCGCGCCTACCTGATGATGACCGCCGCCGAGGCGGCCGAGCTGCGTGACCGGATGGAGGAGCTGATCGAGCCCTACCTCACGCTGCGCAGGACCGACCCGCCCGAAGGCGCCCGCGAGGTCGTGACGCACACGTCCCTGTTCCCGCTCGTCGACCCGCCGAGGCCGGGCCTGCCGACCGAGGACCACGACGCGGGCTGACGTGCCAGGAACCCTCCGCCAGTCAGACGGTCGTGCCAGGCATGACGGTCAGGCCGGGCCTCCTCTGGAGGTATGCTTTTCGGTGGCCTGTCAGTGACAGGCCGACTTCGCATGCCCCGTCGCAAACCGTTCCCTCGGTCCGGCCGCAAGTCCGGCAGGAACGGGTGCGGGGCATCAGGGCGGCAGGCCGTACGGCTGCCGCGGCACAACCGAGAAACTGGAGGACCAGCACATGGCCCCCGTCGTCACCATGCGACAGCTCCTCGAGAGCGGTGTTCACTTCGGCCACCAGACCCGCCGGTGGAACCCGAAGATGAAGCGCTTCATCTTCACCGAGCGCAATGGCATCTACATCATCGACCTGCAGAAGTCGCTGTCGTTCATCGACCGCGCCTACGACTTCGTCAAGGAGACGGTCGCCCACGGCGGCACCATCCTGTTCATCGGCACGAAGAAGCAGGCTCAGGAGGCCATCGCCGAGCAGGCAGGCCGCGTCGGCATGCCGTACGTCAACCAGCGCTGGCTGGGTGGCATGCTCACCAACTTCTCCACCGTGCACAAGAGGCTCCAGCGTCTGAAGGAGCTCGAGGAGCTCGACTTCGACAACGTGGCCGCTTCGGGGCTCACCAAGAAGGAGCTCCTCATGCGCCGCCGCGAGAAGGAGAAGCTCGAGCGCACGCTCGGCGGCATCCGTGACATGGGCCGCGTGCCCAGCGCGGTGTGGATCGTCGACACCAAGAAGGAGCACATCGCGATCTCCGAGGCCAAGAAGCTCGGCATCCCGGTCGTCGCGATCCTCGACACCAACTGCGACCCCGACGAGGTCGACTACCCGATCCCGGGTAACGACGACGCCATCCGCGCCGTCGGTCTGCTGACCCGCGTCGTCGCCGACGGTGTGGCCGCCGGTCTCATGGCCCGCTCCGGCGCCGCTCGCGGCGACGAGAAGCCCGCCGCCGCCGAGCCGCTGGCCGAGTGGGAGCGCGAGCTCATCGAGCAGGGCTCGGGCGAGCAGAAGGCCGAGGAGGCCGAGGTCGCGGCTGAGGCCGTCGCCGAGGACGAAGCTGAGGTCACCGCCGAGACCGAGGCCGCTCCGGCCGAGGCCGAGGCCGGTGTCGAGGCTGAGACCGAGACCGAGGCCAAGGCCGAGGGCGAGACCGAGCAGGCCTAAGGGCATGCGCTGGTACGGCTCGCGCCACGCGTGCGAGCCGTACCCACGCCGGTCGCACCGGCACTGAGGCTTTTCGGGTGCACACCCGATCCACGACCGATCCCACGAGGAAATGCACATGGCTTCCGTGAACATGGCCGATGTCAAGCGGCTTCGCGAGCTGACCGCCGCCGGCATGATGGACTGCAAGAAGGCGCTGGAGGAGTCCGAGGGCGACTTCGACCGCGCCGTCGAGATCCTGCGCCTCAAGGGCGCCAAGGACGTCGGCAAGCGTGAGGCGCGCACCGCCTCCAACGGCCTGGTCGCCGTCAAGCAGGACGGCGAGTCCGCCGCCGCGCTGCTCGAGCTCAACTGCGAGACCGACTTCGTCGCCAAGGGCGAGCGCTTCCAGGAGCTGGCCGCGCAGGTCGTCGAGCACATCCTGGCCACCAGGCCCGGCGACGTCGACACCCTGCTCGCCTCCTCCCTCGACGGCAAGTCCGTCAAGGAGCACCTCGACGAGGCCAACGCCGCGCTGGGTGAGAAGATCGAGATCCGCCGCTTCGCGGTCCTCGAGGGCGGCTACATCGGCGCCTACATGCACAAGACCGACCCGCAGCTCCCGCCGGCGGTCGGCGTGCTGGTGCAGCTCGACAAGCCCAACGCCGACGTCGCCAAGGACATCGCGCAGCACGCCGCCGCGATGGCGCCGAAGTACCTCAACGCCGAAGCCGTTCCCGCCGACGTCGTCGAGAAGGAGCGCGCGCTCTTCGAGGAGATGACGCGCGACGAGGGCAAGCCCGAGGCCGCGATCGCCAAGATCGTCGAGGGTCGCGTCAACGGCTGGTACAAGGACTTCACCCTGCTGCAGCAGGCCTTCGTCAAGGACAACAAGAAGTCGATCGCCAAGTACGCCGACGAGAACGGCGTCGAGGTGCTCGCCTTCGTCCGATTCAAGGTCGGCCAGGCTTAGTCTCGTGGTGGGGGGTGTCAGTCGCCTCCCACCGCGATGACAGCTTTACTGGAAACACCACCCGAGGAGGCCGCCGCCGTGCAGGAGAACAAGGAGCCCGTCACGCCGGCGGCTTCGTCGTACAAGAGGGTCATGCTCAAGCTGTCAGGCGAGGCTTTCGCCGGCGGCGAGCCGATGGGCATCGATCCAGGCGTGGTCGGGCATGTGGCCGACTCCATCGCCGAAGCCGTCCGTGAGGGCGTGCAGGTGGCGGTCGTGGTGGGCGGCGGGAACATGTTCCGTGGCGCCGCCCTGTCCGCCGGCGGTCTCGACCGTGGCAGAGGCGACTACATGGGCATGCTGGGCACGGTGATCAACTGCCTGGCGCTCCAGGACTTCCTTGAGAAGCGCGGCATCGAGACCCGCGTGCAGACCGCCATCACCATGCAGCAGGTCGCCGAGCCGTTCCTTCCGCGCCGTGCCATCAGGCACCTGGAGAAGGGGCGCGTGGTCATCTTCGGCGCGGGCCTCGGCATCCCCTACTTCTCCACCGACACCTGCGCCGCCCAGCGCGCGCTCGAAGTCGGCGCGGAGGCGCTGCTCAAGGGCACTCAGGTGGACGGGGTCTACGACTCCGACCCGCGCAAGAACCCCGACGCGGTCCGTTTCGACCACCTCGACTACGCGGAGGTTCTCGTACGCGACCTCGCCGTCATGGACCAGACCGCGATCAGCCTGTGCAAGGAGAACGAACTGCCCATCGTGGTCTTCGACCTGATGGGTGAGGGCAACATCCTGCGCGCGGTCCGCGGTGAGAAGATCGGCACGCTGGTGAGTCCGGCAGGGAAATAGGGAGCGAGCCTGACACAGCTCGCGGAGTGGTCCCGACGGAGGAGGGACCACGAAGCGCGTGCGGAAGGTGAGCGACCAATAGACAGGGAGCCGCTGTGATCGACGAAACTCTCCTCGAAGCCGAGGAAAAGATGGACAAGGCCGTCTCGGTCGCGAAGGAGGACTTCGCGAGCATCCGGACGGGTCGCGTCACCCCGTCGATGTTCAACAAGATCAACGCCGAGTACTACGGTTCGCCGACCCCGATCCAGCAGCTGGCCTCGTTCCATGTTCCCGAGGCCCGCATGATCCTCATCCAGCCCTATGACAAGGGCTCGATGGCGGCGATCGAGAAGGCGATCCGCGACTCCGATCTCGGCGTCAACCCCGGCAACGACGGCTCGGTGATCCGCGTGAACTTCCCCGAGCTCTCGGAGGAGCGCCGCAAGGAGTACGTCAAGGTCGCGCGCAACAAGGGTGAGCAGGCCAAGGTCTCCATCCGCAACATCCGCCGCTCCGCCAAGGAGACCCTCGACAAGATGGTCAAGGACGGCGAGGCGGGAGAGGACGAGGTCCGTCGCGCCGAGAAGGAGCTCGACGACCTCACCCAGAAGCACGTTGCCAAGATCGACGAGCTGCTCAAGCAGAAGGAAGCCGAGCTGCTCGAGGTCTGAGCGGTCGGTCGCTTCCGCACGGCCCTCGCTTGATGCGGGGGCCGTGGCTTACTAACAGGAGACGTTCGTCAGACTGCCGCCCCACCGTAGCGGCAGTACGTCTGAGACGTTTCCCATTAGATCAAGCATCAGACGGCTCGTGGCGGTCTGACCGCTGAGTTGGAGAGTCTGTGGAAGAACGTACGGCGGGCAGCCGTGCCGGCAGGAACCTGCCCGCCGCGATCGCGGTGGGCGCGGGGCTGGGCGCGCTGGTCATCATCTCCCTCCTGACGATCAAGGAGCTCTTCCTCCCTGTCGTCGCGGTCGCCGTGGGTGTCGGAGCGGCCGAGGTGGTGCAGGCGCTGGCCACCAGAGGCATCAGGGTGCCGTTGATCCCCGTGCTGGTGGCGACGGCCGTGATGCAGGGCGGCGCCTACTGGGGCGGTGCGAGCTGGCTGGTGGGCACGTTCGTCGTCTTCGTCTTCGCGCTGCTGCTGTGGCGGATGTTCGACGGCGGGCAGGACGGCTACGTCCGTGACGCCACGGCCTCGGTCTTCGCGCTGGCCTATCCGCCGCTGCTGGCCGGGTTCGTGCCGCTGCTGCTTGCCGAGCCCGACGGGCACTTCCGGGTGCTGATCTTCATCGCGGTCACGGTCAGCAGCGACATCGGCGGTTACTTCGCGGGCGTCCTGTTCGGCAGACACAAGATGTCGATCATCAGCCCGAAGAAGACCTGGGAGGGCTTCGCGGGCTCGGTGATCGCGTGCACGGCCGTGGGGGCCTGGCTGGTGGTCTGGCTGATGGACGGTCAGATCTGGCAGGGAGCGCTGATCGGCGTGCTGGCGGCGATCATGGCCACGCTGGGCGACCTGGTCGAGTCGATGATCAAGCGTGACCTCGGCATCAAGGACATGGGCACGCTGTTGCCGGGCCACGGCGGGCTGATGGACAGGCTCGACTCGCTCGTGGCGACGCTGATCCCGGTGTGGCTCCTGCTGTCGCTGTTCTTCTAGGCGGCCCTGGCTCCGGACCGCCTTCCGCGACCGGCTCGACCGCCTTCCGCGACCGGCTCGACCGCCTTCCGCGACGACGGGACCGCCTTCCGTGGCCGGCTTGACCGCCTTCCGCGAGGGGTTTCACCGCCTTCGCGAGGGTTGCTAGACCGCCTTAGCGACGACGCCGATGGTGCTCGGCTTGGAGAAGTCGGGCCGCTGGTCGGTGCGCCAGGCGTTGACCGGCACCAGGTGCGGCTCCTGCAGCTCCATCCCTTCGAACAGCGCGCTGATCTGGGCGCGGGTGCGCGGGGTGAGGCCGCCGGGCGCGGACTTGGCGTAGACCTCCTGGACCGCCTCGACGGTGTCGTCCCCCGTGCGCTCACCGGCGAAGGCGTGCGACATCACGATGTAGCCGCCGGGACGCACGGCCGCGCGCAGGCTCGCCATGATCCTGGTCAGCTCCTCGTCGTCGATGACGAAGTGCGCGATCGACAGCAGCAGGACGGCCACCGGCTGCTCGAAGTCGAGGTGCGCGCCCGCGGCCGCCACGATCGCCTCCGGTTCGCGCAGGTCGCCCTCGATGACGGTGGTGTTCTCGTGGGTGGCCAGCAGCGCCCTGCCGTGGACGAGCACGATCGGGTCGTTGTCGACGTAGACGACACGCGAGTCGGGGGCCACGCGCATGGCCACCTCGTGGACGTTCTCCTGCGTGGGCAGGCCGCTGCCGATGTCGAGGAACTGCCTGATGCCCGAGGCCGCCAGGTGCTCGACGGACCTGCGCAGGAAGGCGCGGTTGTCGCGGCACATCTCCACGGCGTCGGGGACCAGCTTGAGCAGCTGCTCGGCCGCCTGCCTGTCGACCGCGAAGTTGTCCTTGCCACCCAGCCAGTAGTCGTAGACGCGAGCCACGCTGGGGGAGGTGGTGTCGATCTGGAGGTCGGTCATGTCCGGCATGTTAGGTGATCACGCCTCGCCGTTCCATGGTTCCAGCCAGAGCCATCGAACCGCCTCGCCGCCGAACCCGAACCCCGACATGTCGGGCTTGTCGTTGGCGTCCGCGAGCATGATCACCCCGTCGTACTGCCCGCCCAGCGGAAAGGTCGAGGGCTCGTGGTACCACTTGGCGGTGTGCCCGTGCCCCAGCCACGTCACCGAGTGCCACGGGTACTGCGCCAGCCACACCAGCAGCAGCGCCGCCTCGCGCGGGTCGCCGTGGGTGGCCACCGCCAGCTCGATCCTGGCGTAGGCGCGCGGCCTGTCGATCCACTGCTCGACCGTGGGCATGCGCTGACAGCTCATGCCGACCGTCGACAGGATCGTGAAGCCTCGCTTGCCGTACGGCGGGCGCTCGGTGATGCCGACCGTCGGCAGCCGTTCCCCGCTGGCGTCCCAGTAGCGGCCAGCGGGGCCGACGGCGCGGTCGAGGTGGCCCATCACGAACTGCTGGAAGGAGGCCCATGAGCCCTCGCTGTTGCGCCACTGCCAGTAGGCCCTCGCGTGGGTGAGCCTGGGCTGTAACCCCTCGAGCGCCTCGGGCAGCGCCCAGGCGAACGGTGTCTCGCCGATCGCGTCGCGCGCGTAGCCGGGCATGCCCCTGCTCATGTCGGCCCATCCAGGAATGACCGCCAGCAGCTCGTCGTTCTCATACAGGGCGACGCCGTCGCCCTCCTCGAACCACAGCGTGGTCAACTGGCCCAGCGCGTGCCGTCCCTCGGGATGGCGGGTGTTGGGCCTGGGCATGAGCGGCGGCGCGCCGGCGTTCAGCCTGGCCAGGTCGACCACCTCGGGGGCGGTCAGGTGGTTGGCCAGCCAGACGGCTCCGTGCACCTCGCCGCCCGGTGAGCACAGGTAAGCTACCGACGACGCTTCGTCGCGTTCGACCACCAGAGTGCGGCTCCCGTAAGGGTTCCCATCGGTGAGGACGACCTCGGTTTGCCCCTCGCCAGACGACCGGTATATCGCCATACATCTGGACTTTAGATCAAAGAGAGGGCTCATGACCGCCGAGAAGACCGAGCGCCCGTTGCTGCAGTTCGCCGCACCGCGGCGGGCCAAGCCCGCGAGGCACCTGGCGGACCTCACGATGCCCGAACGCCGTGCCGCCATCGCCGAGCTCGGCGAGAAGCCCTTCCGCGCCGACCAGCTCTCACGCCACTATTTCTCGCATCTGACCACCGATGTCGCCTCCATGACCGACCTGCCTGCCGCGGCCCGCGAGAAGCTGTCGGTGCTGCTTCCCCCGCTGCTCACCTCCGTACGGGAGATGAGCACCGACGCGGGCACCACGCGCAAGACGCTGTGGCGGCTGTTCGACGGCGCGCTGGTGGAGTCGGTGCTGATGCGCTATCCCGACAGGGTCACGATGTGCGTGTCCTCCCAGGCGGGCTGCGGCATGAACTGCCCGTTCTGCGCCACGGGCCAGGCGGGTCTGACGCGCAACATGTCCACGGCCGAGATCGTCGAGCAGGTGGTCTCGGGGGCGAGGGCGCTGGCCGCCGGTGAGGTGCCCGGCGGGCCCGGCAGGGTCAGCAACGTCGTCTTCATGGGCATGGGCGAGCCGCTGGCCAACTACAAGGCGGTGATCGGGGCGGTCCGCCGCCTCACCGACCCCGCCCCCGAGGGGCTCGGCATCTCCGCGCGCGGCGTCACGGTCTCCACGGTCGGGCTGGTCCCCGCGATCGGCAAGCTCGCCGACGAGGGCCTGCCCGTCACGCTCGCCCTGTCGCTGCACGCCCCCGACGACGAGCTGCGCGACACCCTGGTGCCGATCAACACCCGGTGGAAGGTGCGCGAGGTGCTCGACGCGGCATGGGCGTACGCGGCCAAGACCAAGCGCAGGGTCTCCATCGAGTACGCGCTGATCAAGGACATCAACGACCAGGAGTGGCGGGCCGACCTGCTCGGCAAGCTGGTGAAGAACAAGCTGGTGCACGTCAACCTGATCCCGCTCAACCCGACGCCCGGCTCGAAGTGGACCGCGTCGAGGCCCGAGGACGAGCGGGCGTTCGTGCGGCGGCTCGAGCTGCACGGGGTGCCGGTGACCGTCCGCGACACCCGTGGCCGCGAGATCGACGGCGCCTGCGGCCAGCTCGCCGCGGCCGAATGAGCTCTCACGGTCGGGCGCGGCGCAGCCTGGCGTAGGCGGCCAGGCCGAGCAGCGGCCACAGCAGCGAGGGAACGGCCAGCCACGGCAGGCCTTCGGTCAGCAGCCCGTCGGCGGCCGCTCGCATCCAGCCGCCCAGCGGCACCGTCAGCCAGGCGGCGGGCGAGAGGCTGACCAGCAGCATCGCCAGGAAGCCCAGCACCAGCATCATGATCGACAGCGCGGGCGAGGGCAGGATGGGGCGGCTGGTGAGCGCTCCGAGCGCGGTGCCTGCCAGCGCCGACAGCGCGTGCAGCGCGACGGCCGCCGCCAGCGCCCCTCGCGAGGGGAGCTCCGAGACGCCGAGCAGCAACCCCCACACCACGGCCAGCGCGGCGAAGGCCGTGGTCACCACCAGCGCGGCGAGCAGCCCCGCGGCCACCTCCCTCGACGGCGACCCCACCGCCGTGGCGGAGATCGCGCGCTGCTGGTCAGGCTCGGTGTCGAGCAGGCTCCTGGCCGACCAGGCCAGGAGCGGCACCAGCAGGACAGCGGTGTCGGTCAGCGCGGTGACCTCCTGACCGAGCGGGGCCCTGACGCCGTAGGCCAGCGCGAGCAGCACCAGGACGGGCAGCAGGGCCCTGACGACGCGATGCGACCTGGCGAACGCGGCGAGTCTGAAGAGGGTCAGAGCGATCATGCGCGGTCCAGCTCTCTGGCCTGGTAACCGTCGCCGCGCATCCTGGCCATGAACGCGGGCACCTCGTCGGCGGGCACCGTCACGACGACGTCCGAGGGGGGCGCGGCCGTCACGGGCGGGGTGCTCACCGTGCTCTCCTTCACCTCGCCGTCGAGGACGGCCCAGCGGCGCACCGAGGGCAGGCCGCGCAGGCCGCCCTGGTGGTCGCTCACCACCACCATGCCGCCCCTCCCCGCGACCTCGGTCACGATGGCGGGCAGCTCCGCCCTGGTGTCGGCGTCGAGCCCCGCGAACGGCTCGTCCAGCACGAGCAGGCCGGGCTCGGCCATCAGCGCCTGGACGAGGCCGACCTTGTGCGCGCTGCCCTTGGACAGGTCGCGCAGCCGCTCGTTCATGAGGGGCGCCATACCGAGCCTGTCGATCCACGGCTCGAAGCGGGCCCGTCTGATCCTGGCCTGGTGGGCGAGGTAGGCGGTGACGGTGAAGGGCTGTTCGGCGGGGAAGCGGTCAGGAGCGAAGCCGACCACGGCGGGGCGGTCCGAGATCGTGCCCGCGGTCGGCCGGGCGAGCCCCGCCATCAGGCGCAGCAGGGTGGACTTGCCCGCGCCGTTCGCGCCGACGACCTCAGCGACGTCGCCGGGGGCCAGAGCCATCTCGACGCCGCGCAGCACCGTGGGAGCGCGCCTTCGGTAGCTGTAGCTCACGTTCACCAGCCGCATGGCCCCCCATCCTGCACGGTCGGGCCCCGCCGGCGCTACGGGTGACGATCAGTCCTGCAGGCCGAGCTGGTGGGCGGCGCGGATGGCGAGCCAGACCTCGGCGAAAGCGGCGCTGGAGGACAGGTCGCGTCCGGTCAGCTCGGCGAAGCGCCGCAGCCTGTAGGCGAGCGTGTTCGGGTGGACGTGCAGCGCCGCCGCGGCGTCCTCCGTGCGCCTGTCGCGCTCCATCCAGGTGCGCGCCGAGGTGAGCAGCTGGGAGCCGTGCGCGGAGTCGTAGGCGAGCACCGCGCCGAGCACGTGTTCCACCAGCGCCGTCAGCACCCACGGGTCGTCCTGCAGCCAGCGGCCCGTGGTGTCGTCGCCGTAGTGGACCAGCGCCCTTCCCGACTCGGCGGCCCTGGCCGCGGCCCACACCGCCTCCCGCTGCGCCACGCGCAGCGGCTCTCCCGAGAGGAAGGGCCTGGAGACCCCCGCCGCCACCCCCTGGATCGCGGCGACGGCCGTGGCGAGGGAGGGGGAGCCGAGGACGTAGTGGTCGTCGCCGCGGCGCAGCATGAGGTGCGGCCGGCCGTCGAGCGCGCGGCGCAGCGCGTCGTCGCCGACCTGGCGGACGGCCAGCAGCGCGATCGGCGACTCGAGCCCCATCCTGGCCAGCCGCCGCCTGGCCGCGGCCGGGTCGAGCACGTCCTGCAGCAGCTCGGAGAGGGTCTCGGCCCCCTCGCGGCGCAGCGTCTCACGCTCGTGCCTGACCATGGCCACCTGCAGCGCGGCCACGGTCGCGATGTGCTGGACGACGGCGAGCCCCGCGGGCCGCGCGCCCTCACGCTCGAAGGCGACCAGGAAGCCGGCGGGACCGCCGGGCGCGGGCACCGGCAGCACGAACCCGCCGGGGATGGTGGGCGGAGCCTCGGGTACGGCCGGCAGCACGTCCACCGAGGGCACGGGCACGCCGGGCAGCAGCGGGCGCCCCTGCGGCGTGCAGAGGAAGACCTCGTAGCCGCTCAGCCGCTCCAGCCGCCCGAACAGCGTGGCGTGGTCGAGGTCCTCGGCAGCCAGCCAGCGCAGCGCTCCGAACACCTGCAGCTGCGCGCCGAGCCGCTGCCTCGCGTCCTCCTGGACGGCCGCCGCCACCTCCTGCGCGATCGCGATGAACGGCACGGCCAGCGGCACCTCCAGCACCGGCATGCCGCGCTCCTCGGCCGCCTCGAAGAAGGCCCTGCGCAGCGGGGGCACGTGCAGCTGCGCCGACAGCGCCAGCGCCGAGACACCGGCGTCGTCGAGCCGCTCCAGGTAGGCCCGCTGCCTGGCGGCCGAGTGCGGCACGCCGATGCCCGTGGTCATGATGACCTCGGCGCCCAGCAGCCAGGGTGTCGGGTCGTCCAGCTCGCTGACGTGCGCCCACGAGACGGAGCGCGACAGGCCCGCCTGTCCCGCGAGCAGGCGCAGCTGCAGCGCGGGGGAGCGGAGAAGATCCTCGACGGACACCTTTGTGGCCACACACAAAGCGTACGTACACCTTTGTGACCTGCACAATTGTCGCCTCTCTCGCGACGACGCAGACTCGTGCCCATGACTCAGCAGCCCAGGGGACCCGTCGATTCCTCCAGGACGCCGCGCTTCGCGGGATTCGCCACCTTCGCCCGCCTGCCGAGGCTCGACGAGGTCGAGCACGCGGACGTCGCCGTGGTGGGCGTGCCGTTCGACAGCGGCGTCTCCTACCGGCCTGGGGCGAGGTTCGGCCCCTCGGCGGTCAGGGAGGCCTCCCGGCTGCTGCGGCCGTACAACCCTGGCCTGGACGTGTCGCCCTTCGAGACGCTGCAGGTCGCGGACGCGGGCGACATCGCCTGCAACCCGTTCAACATCGGCGAGGCGGTCGAGACCCTCCAGGACGCGGCCGCCGCGTTCGACAGCAGGCTGGTCACCATCGGCGGCGACCACACGATCGCGCTGCCGCTGCTGCGCGCCGTCGCCGCCAAGCACGGGCCCGTGGCGCTGCTGCACTTCGACGCGCACCTCGACACCTGGGACACCTACTTCGGCGCCGAGTACACCCACGGCACGCCCTTCCGCAGGGCCGTCGAGGAGGGCATCCTCGACACCGAGGCGCTCAGCCACGTCGGCATCCGCGGCCCCCTGTACGGCAGGCGCGACCTCGAGGAGGACCGCAGGCTCGGCTTCGGCATCCTGACCTCGCGCGACGTCATGCGGATGGGCGTGGACGAGGTGGTCGACGCGCTGCGCCAGCGGATCGGCGACCGCCCGCTCTACATCTCCGTCGACATCGACGTGCTCGACCCCGCCCACGCCCCCGGTACCGGCACCCCCGAGGCGGGCGGGCTGACCAGCCGGGAGCTGCTGGAGATCCTGCGCGGCATGGCCGGAGCGAACCTGGTCGGCGCCGACGTGGTGGAGGTCGCCCCCGCCTACGACCACGCCGAGATCACCTCCATCGCCGCCTCCCACGTCGCCTACGACCTGGTCAGCCTGCTCGCACTGAAGGAAAAGCCGTGAAGATCGAGACCTACGGCGTCGAGCGCATTCCCGACGCCGACCGCAGCGCCCGGCCGATCGACCTGTTCAGGCTCGCCTTCGGTGGCGCGAACACCTTCGCCACCTGCGTGCTCGGCGCCTTCCCCATCCTGTTCGGCCTGTCGTTCTGGCAGGGGGTGACCGCGACCGTGCTGGGCCTGGTGGTGGGCGCGCTGATCCTGGCTCCGCTGTCGCTGTTCGGCCCGCTCAACGGCACGAACAACGCCGTCTCCTCCTCGGCGCACCTCGGCGTCCACGGCAGGATCGTCGGCTCGTTCCTGTCGCTGCTCACCGCCATCGCCTTCTTCTCCATCTCGGTGTGGTCCTCGGGCGACGCGCTGGTCGGCGGGGCGCACCGGCTGGTGGGCCTGCAGGAGAGCGACGTCACCTACGGCGTGGCCTACGCGCTCTTCGCCGTCCTGGTTCTCGTGGTCTGCGTCTACGGCTTCCGCTTCATGCTCTTCGTCAACAAGATCGCGGTCCTGGCGGCCTCGCTGCTGTTCGTCCTCGGCGTCTTCGCCTTCGCCGGCGACTTCGACCCCTCCTACGCGGGCACGCTGGCGGCCGGCGACCCGCTGTTCTGGCCGTCCTTCATCGGCGCCGCGCTGATCGTGCTGTCCAACCCGGTCTCCTTCGGCGCCTTCCTCGGCGACTGGTCGCGCTACATCCCCGCGCGGACGCCGCGCTCCAGGGTGCTGGCCGCCGCGTTCCTGTCGCAGATCGCCACCTTCCTGCCGTTCATGTTCGGCCTGACCACCGCCTCGATCATCGCCACCAAGGCCGCGAAGTACGTCGACCCCGCCGCGCCCAACTACGTGGGCGGCCTGCTGGCCATCTCTCCGGGCTGGTACTTCGTCCCCGTCTGCCTCATCGCGCTGATCGGCGGCATGTCCACGGGCACCACCGCGCTGTACGGCACCGGCCTCGACTTCTCCAGCGTCTTCCCCCGCTTCTCGAGGGTCCAGGCGACGATCTTCATCGGCACGCTGTCGATCGTCTTCATCTTCGTCGGCCGTTTCGCCGCGAACCTGACGCAGAGCATCTCCACCTTCGCCACGCTGATCATCACGTGCACCGCGCCGTGGATGGTCATCATGATGCTCGGCTACCTCACCAGGCGCGGCTGGTACGACGCCGAGGCGCTGCAGGTCTTCAACCGCCGTCAGCGCGGGGGCCGCTACTGGTTCGCCCACGGCTGGAACTGGCGGGGCATGACGGCCTGGCTCGTCTCCGCGGTCGTGGCCATCCTGTTCGTCAACCTGCCGGGCCAGTTCGTCGGCCCGCTGGGCGACCTGGCGGGCGGCGTGGACATCTCGCTGCCCGTGGGCCTGGCGATCGCCGCCGTGCTCTACCTCGTGCTGCTGGCCGCCTTCCCCGAGCCCCGCGAGGTCTACGGGCCCGCAGGCCCGCGCCTGGTCCGCGCCGCCGACACCCCCGTCCCTCCCATCGTCGCCGCCGAGCTCGTCGGCTAGCCTGTCCCGCGTGTCGCCGCGGATCCGCGCCAACGTCCCCGAGGACGCCGCCCGCGGCCCCGCGGGGGAGGGGGTCACCCTCGACGCCGTCATCCCCGTCGTTCACGAGCTGGAGACGGCCCTCTCGCCTTGACGGTGGCGCAGCAGCTTGACGGTGGCGCAGCAGCGCCACCACGACGGAGGTCACGGGGGCGGCCAGAAACGCGCCCACGAAGGTGAGCATGTCCGCCATGCGCGCGTCGTCGAGGCCGAGGCGGGCGGCCAGCGTGTGCGGGTCGTCCAGCGCGGTGCCCACGCTGACGTGCAGCCGAGACAGTCCGTTGATCGTGGGCGGCACGAGCAACGCGAAGAACGCCACCAGGAGCGCCAGGCCGCCCACGCACACGATCGCGGTCGACAGGCCCCTGCCCGTGCCACGGGCGCGCAGCAGGCGCGCGGGCGGCAGCAGCAGCGTGGTCAGCGACAGTAGAGGGCCACGGCGATGAGCGCGATCACCCCGAGCGCGCGCCATGGCTTCAGGCCCATGGCCTTCCCCCTGGAGGAACGCGGAGCAACAGAGGCACCACAAAGGGATGACCAAAAATACTGAGGTTGCCCGAATGTTGCCAGGTCTTTACGTCGTGCGGTTGTCATGACATATTGGCCCATGCTTTTCGGACACTCTCGGAGGGTTGCGTGAAAAGATCCATTGGCGCTGTCGCGGTTCTGGCCGCGACCGGAATGGCGCTCACCGCATGCGGGCAGTCGTCCTCCGACGCTGACACCATCGAGCTCACGATCACACAGAACGCCATCGCCGGAGGAAAGAACGCGGCGGCGGCCGACCACATCGCCAACTGGGTCATCCCCAAGTTCGAGGCGGCGCAGAAGGCCAAGGGCAAGGACGTCAAGGTCAAGTTCGTGCCGAGCGGCGTCGACGACGAGCAGTACAAGACCAAACTCGCGCTCGACCTCAAGTCCAAGAAGGGCGCCGACGTCATCGACATCGACGGCATCTGGGCGGGCGAGTTCGCGGAGGCCGGATACATCAAGCCGCTGTCGGAGGTCGCGGGAGCGGAGACCGACAGCTGGGAGGGCTGGTCGCAGATCCCCGAGGCCGTCCAGGGGCTGACCACCTACAACGACAAGAAGTACGCGCTGCCGATCGGCACCGACGGCCGTGTCCTCTACTTCAACAAGACCCTCTTCCAGAAGGCGGGCCTGCCCGCCGACTGGCAGCCGAAGAGCTGGCAGGAGGTCATCGACGCGGGCAACAAGCTGAAGACGGCGGGCGTGCCCACGCCGATCCAGATCAACGCGGGCACCGCCATGGGCGAGGCGACCTCGATGCAGGGCGTGCTGCCGCTGCTGGCGGGCGCGGGCGGCGAGATCTTCAAGGACGGCAAGTGGAGCGGCGCCTCCCAGCCGCTCAAGGACGCCCTCGGCCTCTACCAGCAGATCTACGGCGGCAGCGGCCTCGGCGACCCCAAGCTCCAGCAGGAGGCCAAGGGCCGCGACAAGTCCTTCGCCGAGTTCGCCGACGGCAAGATCGGCATCCTGATGGAGGGCGACTACTTCTGGCGCGGCGTCGTCAACCCCACGGACGGCGTGGCCAAGATGGCCGACCGTGACCAGGTCGTCGGCTTCGCGATGATCCCCGCCATCCAGCCGGGCAAGGGCATCCGCGGCCAGGACTTCGTCAGCATGTCGGGCGGCGCCCTGCGCACGATCAACCCCAACAGCAAGCACCCGAAGGAGGCCTTCGAACTGGCCGCCTTCACCCTCTCGCCCGAGGCGCTGAAGGAGGAGACCAAGCAGAACGTCCGCATCACCCCCCGTACGGACGTCAACAAGGAGATCCTCACCGGCGACCCGCTGCTGATGTTCATCTCCGAGAAGGTGCTCCCGCTGACGGCCTACCGGCCGCCGCTGGCCGTCTACCCGCAGGTCTCGGCCGCGCTGCAGGAGGCCACCGCCCAGGTGGTCAGCGGCAAGGCGCCCGACCAGGCGGCGACGGACTACCAGGCGAAGCTCGAAGGACTCGTCGGTGGCGCAGGCAACGTCGCGTCCTGAGGCCCGCTACAGCGCGGACGCGGCGGGTCTGGGCACACCCAGAGCCGCCGCGTTCATCGCCCCCGCGATGGCGCTCATCGCGGTGTTCCTGGTCTTCCCCGCGCTGTGGGTCATCTACCTGGGCCTGACCAACTACCGGCTGACCGGCCTGGCCGCGGCCGAACCGCAGTTCGTCGGACTCGACAACTTCGTCAAGGCCGTCTCCGACGAGGGCTTCTGGAACTCCGCCTGGCTGACCGTCCAGTTCGTGCTCGGCTCGGCCGTCATCGGCCAGGTCGTGCTCGGCTTCACCATCGCCTGGCTGCTGCGCGATCGGCAGGGGCCGCTCAAGCGCGTGGTCGAGGGCCTGGTCATCCTGGCCTGGATCCTGCCGGGCGCGGTCGTCTCCTTCCTGTGGATCGCGCTGCTCGACCGTGACGGCGGCACGCTCAACGCGCTGCTCGGCATCCCCGGCTTCGCCTGGCTGCTCGACCACCCGATGCTGTCGATCATCATCTTCAACACCTGGCGCGGCACCGCGTTCTCGATGATGCTGTACGGCGCCGCCCTCGGGAACGTGCCACCCTCGCACCTCGAAAGCGCCCGCCTGGCGGGGGCGTCGGGATGGCAGCAGCTGCGCGACGTGGTCTTCCCGCACATCAGGGGCCACATCCTGACCAACCTGCTGCTGATCAGCCTCTGGACCTTCAACGACTTCACCCCGTTCCTGCTCACCGCGGGAGGGCCCGACCACAAGTCGGAGGTGCTGGCGGTCCACGTCTACAACGTGGCGCTGAGGGGCGGCGAGCTCGGATTCGGCGCGGCGGTCTCCACGATCATCCTGCTGATCAACCTGGTGGTGGCCGTGTTCTACCTCCGGCTGCTCAGGAGGAAGTCATGACCCGACACATCGTCGGCAGGATCGGGTTCTACACCCTGATCGCGCTGCTGATGGCCTTCTTCACGGTGCCGCTGCTGTGGCTGGCCGCGGCGCCCTTCACCTCCGACCCGACGTACGAGGTCTCGCTGCCGGACTTCACGTTCACCAACTTCCAGGCGATCCTCGAACACCCCTACGCGCTCGGCTCGCTCTACAACTCGCTGCTGCTGGCCGTGGGCACCGCCGTCCTGGTGGTGCTGCTGGCCGCGCTGGCCGCCTACGCCCTCAGCCGGGTGCGCATGCCGGGCCGCGACGCGCTGCTCTACGCACTGCTGCTGCTGTCCTCGATCATCACGGGCACGGCCGCGATGGTGCCACTGTTCCAGCTGGCCGTCGAGCTGAACCTCATCGACTCGCAGCTCGGCCTCATCCTCATCCTCACCGGCGGCCTGCTGCCCGCGGCGATCTTCATGCTCAAGGACTTCATGGACTCCACGCCCAAGTCCTACGAGGAGTCGGCGCGCGTCTTCGGCGCCTCCCCTCTGCAGATCGTCGGCCACGTCGTGGTGCCACTGGTGCGGCCAGGCCTCGCCACGATCGGCGTCTGGGCGATCGCCAACGTCTGGGGCAACTTCCTGATGCCCTACCTGCTGCTGAGCGACATCGAGAAGCAGCCGGGCGCGGTGATCATGTTCACCCTCTACACCGAGGGCGGACAGGCCAACCTGCCGCTGCTGTCCACCTTCGGCCTGCTCTACTCGGTCCCTGTGGTCCTCATGTACCTGTTCGTCAGCAAGAAGTACGGCTTCCGCTTCCACGGAGGGATCAAGCGCTGATGGCCGCTATCGAACTCAAAGGCCTGACCAAGGTCTATCCCGGCGGCGTGAAGGCGCTCGACTCGCTGGACCTGGAGATTCCCGACGGCGAGTTCTTCGCCCTGCTCGGCCCTTCCGGCTGCGGCAAGACCACGCTCCTGCGCACGATCGCGGGCCTGGAGACCGCCACGGGCGGCGCGATCGTCATCGGCGACCGCGACGTCACGGGCGTCCAGCCCGGCGCGCGTGACGTGGCGATGGTCTTCCAGGACTACGCGCTCTTCCCGCACATGGACGTCACCGACAACATCGCCTACCCGCTGCGCATCAAGAAGGTGGCCAAGGCCGTCCGGGCCGAGAAGGCCCGCGAGGTGGGTGAGCGGCTCGGCCTGGCGCACCTCATGGACCGCCGCCCAGGGCAGCTCTCCGGAGGGCAGCAGCAGCGCGTGGCCCTGGCCCGCGTCATGGCCACCCAGGCGCAGGCGTTCCTGTTCGACGAGCCGCTGTCGAACCTGGACGCCAGGCTCAGGCTGGAGGCGCGCACCTTCCTGAAGAAGCTGCAGCGCGAGCTGGGCGTCACCACCGTCTTCGTGACCCACGACCAGGCCGAGGCGCTGGCCATGGCCGACAGGATGGCGGTCATGGAGAACGGGCTCATCAGGCAGATCGGCACCCCCGCCGAGGTCTTCCAGCGCCCCGCCAACACCTTCGTGGCCTCCTTCATCGGCTCCACCCCGATGAACCTGCTCGACGGGCAGGTCAGAGGAGAGAGGCTGGAGGTGGCAGGGTGCAAGCTGCCGGTGCCCTCCTCCGTCGAGGGGCGGCTGAGCGACGGGGAGCAGATCGTGTACGGCGTGCGTCCTGAGTACATGACCTACTCGGCCGAGCCCGTCGAGGGCGCCTTCGGCGGCAGAGTGTCGATCATGGAGAACCTCGGCGCCGCCCACCTGGTGACGCTGGAGGTCAACGACACCCTCGTCCAGGTTGTGGTGCAGGAAGGCAGCGAGCCTCCGCTCGGTGCGGAAGGATTCGCGGTGCCCAAGGACGGCAGGGCGCTGGTCTACCGGGATGGGAACGTCGTATGACCCTGATACAGGGCAGCTGGAGCCTGGAAGACCGCCTGGAGCAGATCCTGAGGGAGGTGCCCTTCGAGGTGCCACGCGGGGCGGCGGGGCTGACCGTGAGACTGGGCTACGACCGGTCGAAGGGGGTGCTCGACCTCGGGGCCGCCTCGCCGTACGGCTTCCGCGGCTGGTCGGGCGGCGCGCGCGACGAGTACACGATCACCCGTGACTGGGCCACGCCCGGCTACCTGCCGGGCGAGCTGGAGGGCGGGACGTGGCAGGTGTGGCTGCGGCTGCACAGGGTGCCGCCCGAGGGCCTGGAGTTCTCCCTCGAGGTGAGCGTCCACACGCGCGCGCCCGATCCGCCCGCCGAGGAGGCGCCGCTCGAGGCCGCCAGACCGCCGCGTCGGGACATCCCCGACGTCGAGGGCCTGCGGTGGTACGCGGGCGACTTCCACGCCCACACCGTCCACAGCGACGGCGCGCTGACCGTCCAGGAGCTGGCGGCGCTGGCCGCCGGCAGGGGGCTCGACTTCCTCGCCGTCACCGACCACAACACCGTCAGCCACCACCCCCACCTGGCGAAGGTCAGGGAGATCACGCTGATCCCCGGGCAGGAGGTGACCACCGACAGAGGCCACGCCAACGTCTTCGGCGACGTCGGCTGGGTGGACTTCAGGAAGCCCGCCGACACCTGGGGCGAGCGCGGCCTGATGTCGGTCAACCACCCGCTCGGCGGCGACTGCGCCTGGCTGCAGCCCGTCGCCGAGCGCCCGCGTGTGGCCGAGGTGTGGCACTCGGGCTGGTGGGACCGGCGCTGGGGCGCGCCGCTGGCCTGGGCCGAGGCCTGGCGCGACGATGTCATCGTGATCGGCGGCAGCGACTTCCACCGGCACGGCTCCGACGGCCTGCCGGGCGAGCCCACCACGTGGGTGCTGGCCGCGCATCCCGGCGAGATCCTCGAAGGGGTGCGCGAGGGCCGTACCGCGGTCTCGGCGGGCCCCGACGCGCCGCTGCTGCTCAGGCTCGGCGACGAGCTGCTCGCCCTGGACGCCGACGGGCTCGTGCTGGTGCGCCGGGGAGGCGCGCGGCAGGTGATCCGCGGCGACAGGGCGCTGGTGCCCGCCGGTGAGGGCCCCTTCAGGTTGGAAACGCACGAGAACGAGGTGATGGCGCTGTGCGCGTAGTCGTGGTCCCCCACACGCACTGGGACAGAGAGTGGTACGAGCCCTTCCAGCGCTTCAGGCTGCGGCTGGTCGCGCTGATGGACGAGGTGCTCGACACCATGGAGCGCGAGCCCGCCTACCACTTCACCCTCGACGGGCAGCTGGCCTGCGTCGACGACTACCTGGAGGTCCGCCCCGAGGCGCGCGACAGGATCGCGGCGCTGGTGCGCGAGGGCCGCCTGGCGATCGGGCCGTGGCAGATCCTGCTGGACGAGTTCCTGTGCTCGGGCGAGAACATCGTCCGCAACCTGGAGCTCGGGATGAGCCGCGCGGACAAGCTGGGCGGCGCCATGCCGGTCGGCTACCTGCCCGACATGTTCGGCCACACCGCCCAGATGCCGCAGATCCTGCGCCTCGCGGGGCTCACGCACGCGTGCGTGTACCGGGGCGTGCCGTCCTCCGTGGTCACCGACGCCTTCGCCTGGGTCGCGCCCGACGGCACCGCCGTGCGCACGCAGTACCTGCCCGCAGGCGGGTACGGCAACGGCGCGCACCTGTTCGAGGCCCCTGGGCAGTTGGAGGCGCGGGCCGAGGAGTTCGTCGCGACCATGACGCGGTGGCAGGGGGAGACCGCGCCGCTGCTGGCGATGTACGGCACCGACCACTCGGCTCCGGTGGCGGGGCTGCCGGAGATGGTGGCGTCGCTGGGCGCCCGCATGGACACCCTGTCCGGGTACATCACGTCGCTGGACGGACCCGCGGTCGAGCAGCTGCCCCGCGTGGAGGGCGAGCTGCGCTCGCACGCGCGCGCCAACATCCTGCCCGGCGTCATCTCGGTGCGCGCCCACGTCAAGCAGGCGATGGGCAGGGCCGAGCGGATGGTCGAGCGCTACGCCGAACCGCTCGCCACGCTCTGGGGCGAGGCGTGGCCCGGCAGGTTCCTCGACATGGCCTGGTGGCGGCTGGTCGACGCCAGCGGGCACGACTCGGTCACCGGCTGCGGCGTGGACGACACCGCCCAGCAGGTCGCCGCCCGCATCGCCGAGGCCGAGCACCTCGGGCAGGCCGTCCGCGACATGGTCACCGCGCGGCTGGCCGCCGCCGTGCCCTCGGGCGGGATCCTGGTCGTCAACCCCTCGCCCTACGACCGCTCGGGCGTGGTCCTGGTGGAGGTGGCGGGGTCGGACCCGCTGGTGGACGCCTCGGGCGCCCGCGTGCCCTCCCAGACTCTGGAGTACGCGCCGACGCTGCTGCTCGACGAGGAGATGGACCCCAGGGTGGCGCTGACGTTCGTCCACGGCACCGAGCTGTACGGCCAGCACGTCACCGGCTGGTCCGTGACCGAAGGGGTGCTGACGTTCACGGTCGCGCGGGAGTCCTCGGCGCCGTTCGACGTGTCGGAGGTCGCGGCGGCCCTCACCGACGACGTCACCCGCGTGCGCATCGTCGCCGAGCCCCGCCGTACGGTCGCGGCCCTGGTGAACACCCCCGCCCTCGGCCACACCAGCCTCGCCCCCTCAACCGCCCCGAACACCGCCGAAGGAACCTCAGCCGCCGCGGGCGTCAGCAGGGCCTGGGAAGGTGTGCGGGCCGGCGAGAGGGTGCTGGACAACGGCCTGCTCAAGGTGGAGATCGCCGCCGACGGCACCCTCACCCTCACCACCGCGGACGGTGTGACCGTGACCGGCGCAGGCCGCATCGTCGACGGCGGCGACGTCGGCGACACCTACAACTACGCGCCCCCCGCCACCGACCGGCTCGTCTCCGACCCCGACGACGTGGAGATCACCCCCGTCTGCACCGGCCCGCTGGTGGCCGCGGCCGACGTCCGCCGCGTCTACCGCTGGCCCGCCGACGCCCAGGTGGAGGGCACCCCCGAACTGCCGGCCGGCGCCCGCTCGGACGGCACGGAGGAGATCGTCGTCGGCACCCGGGTCGAGCTGCGGGCCGGCGAGCCGTTCGTCAGGCTGCGGGTGGAGTTCGACAACCGCTGCTCCGACCACAGGGTCAGGCTGCACGTGCCGGTGCCCGCCCCCGCCACGTCGTCCTTCGCCGAGGGGCAGTTCGCGGTGGTCGAGCGGGGGCTGACGTCGGAGGCGGGCTGCGGCGAGACCCCGCTGCCCACCTTCCCCGCCTCCTCGTGGGTGTCGGCCGGCGGAGTGGCGGCGCTGCTGGAGCACGTCACCGAGTACGAGCTGGTGGACGGCGAGCTGGCGCTCACGCTGCTTCGCTCGGTCGGCTACCTCTCCCGCAACCGCAACGCCCTCCGCCCCGAGCCGGCGGGCCCGCAGCTGCCCACGCCGGCCGCCCAGTCCCGGGGCCTGCGCACGGTGAGCATGGCCCTCATGCCCCACACCGGTTCGTGGGCGGCGGTGCCCCCCGCCGCCGAGGTCTTCCGTCACGACCTCCTCGCGGTTCCCGGCGCGGGCGAGCCGTCCCTTCCCCTGCCGCCCGCCGCGGCCGGGCTGTCGGTGACGGGCGAAGGCGTCGTCATGACGTCGCTGCGCGAGCGTGACGGCTGGAAGGAGCTGCGCGTGGTCGCCATGTCCGACGTCGACACGGTCGCCACGATCGAGGGGGCCTTCACCGAGGCGCGCTCGGCCGACCTCAGGGGCCGCCCCTGCGGCCCTGTCGACGCCTCTCGTCTGCCGTTGCGCGCGTGGGAGATCGCCACCATCCAGCTGCGCTGAGCCGGCGGCGGTCACGGCGGGCTCCTCCGATCACCGGCGAGCCCGCCGTCCTCCTTAGCGGTCGGCGGCGGTCAGCGCGGGGTGCCCGAGAACTCCAGGTTGTCGGCCATCCGCTGGAGCACGTCCATGGTCGCCTCGAACTCCTCTCCGCTCACGCCCGCGCTCATCAGCGTCCTGATGGCGCCCACCCGGCCCGCGGCCGCCGCGTGGGCGCTCCTGCCGCCCTCGGTGAGAGCGCGCCGCCCTTCGGGGTCGTCGCCGAGCCACCCCCTGCCCGTCAGCTCGCCGACGACGCCGGCCACCGTCTCGCCCCCGCCGTCCCAGAACGGACGCAGCTCCTCGCCGAGCCGCTCGTCGTCGCAGGCGCCACGGCTGAGCACGTTGAGGACCTGCCACTGGCGGCGCGAGAGGCCGGCCTCGGCCAGCAGGCGGTCGAAGGTCTGCTCGATGAGCCCGTCGAGCCGCTTGAGCCGGTAGCCGATCATCCGATTGTTCACCCGAATCAATCTCCATGCCATGAGGAATCTATATGTCAAGTGACATGTATCATGGCGGCGTGGACGATGTCGAGCGGGTCGAAGCGGCGATGGTGGCCGTCAGGCGAAGGCAGAGCAGAAGGGCGCTGGCGAGGCTCCAGGGCGTCGCAGGGCCGGTCCACGACGTGCTGGACGTCGTGGAGGCGGGCGGCCCTGTCACGGTCTCCACGCTGGCCCAGGCGCTCGGCGTCGACCAGCCGAGGGCGAGCAGGCTGGTCGCGGCGGCGGTGGCGGCGGGGCTGGTGGCGCGCGAGGCCGACCAGTCTGACGGGCGCCGCTCGGTGCTGGTGATGACGGAGGCCGGTCGCGCGGCGGCCGAGCAGGCGCACGAGGCGCGCAGGGCGGTGTTCGGCTCGGCGATGGAGGGCTGGACGGAGGCGGAGCGGGCCGAGTTCGCCCGTCTGCTGACCCGCTTCGTCCAGGCCCTCCCCGGCTGAGCCCGCCAGGGGGTGTCCGTGGGCTTAGCGGGTGCCCCAGGAGTAGGTCTGCTTGCGCAGCTTCAGGTAGACGAAGGACTCGGTCGCGCGGACGGCGGGGATGGCGCGGATCTTGCCGAGGATCTCCAGCAGGTGGCGGTCGCCCTCGCAGACCACCTCGACGATGACGTCGAAGGAGCCCGCCGTCAGCACCACGTAGTCGATCTCCTCGATCGAGGCCAGCTCGTCGGCGATCCTGTCGAGGTCGCCCTCGCAGTTGATGCCGATCATGGCCTGGCGGGGGAAGCCGAGCGTCAGCGGATCGGTGACGGCGACGATCTGCATGACCCCGTCGGTCTGGAGGCGCTGCACCCGCTGGCGCACCGCGGCCTCCGAGAGCCCGACGGCCTTGCCGATCGCCGCGTACGGCTTGCGGCCGTCCTCCTGCAGCTCCTCGATGATCCGCTTGGAGAGGTCGTCGAGCACGACCTGGGTAGGCCGGACCTCTGCTGGGTCCCTGCGAACCTTGGGCGGGGTCGTCATGTGGGGGCAATCCCTCCTGTGCCGCACATAGCTGGCGCGGCCCTGGTGCGACATGTTGTCAGTTCTTGGCTCTCTGTCAAGCGAATTCGTAGCAATTTGATATATTCACAACGAAATCCCTTGTCGTAATGCTGGCCCTCTGTCAGAGTCGCGACAACTCAGCCACCTCACCAGGAGGTCAACGTTGACCACCCGTCTGCAGAACTTCATCAACGGTGAGTTCGTGGACGCCAAGAGCGGCCGATTCTCCGACATCATCGACCCCTGCACGGGAGAGGCCTATCTCGAGGCCCCGATCTCAGGGCAGGAAGATGTCGACGCGGCTTACGCCGCGGCGGCCGCGGCGTTCGAATCGTGGGGCCAGACCACGCCGGGCGAGCGCGCCGGGCTGCTGCTGAAGGTCGCTGACGCGATCGAGGCGCGGGCCGACGAGATCAACGAGGCCGAGTGCCTCAACACCGGCAAGCCTCGGGCCCGCATGGCGGAGGACGAGACTCCCGTCGCCGCCGACCACTTCCGCTTCTTCGCCGGCGCCGCGCGCACTCTCGAGGGTCCCACGGCCGGTGAGTTCCTCGCCGAGCACACCAGCGTCATCAGGCACGAGCCCGTCGGCGTCATCGGCCAGGTCACGCCCTGGAACTACCCGATGATGATGGCGGTCTGGAAGATCGCCCCCGCGCTGGCCGCGGGCAACACGATCGTGCTGAAGCCGTCGGACACCACCCCTGCCTCGACGGTCAAGCTCGCCGAGATCCTCGGCAGCGTGCTGCCCGCCGGTGTCTTCAACGTCGTCACCGGCGACCGCGAGACCGGCGCGCTCGTCGTCAGCCACCCGACCGCCGCGATGGTCGCCATCACCGGCTCCGTCGGCGCCGGCATGGCCGTCGCCAAGAGCGCCGCCGACGACCTGAAGCGCGTGCACCTCGAGCTGGGCGGCAAGGCCCCCGTCGTGGTCTTCGACGACGTCAAGGACCTCAAGGCGGCCGCTGACTCCATCGCCACCGCGGGTCTCTACAACGCCGGCCAGGACTGCACCGCGGCCTGCCGCGTGCTGGTCCACGAGAGCGTGCACGACGAGTTCGTCGCCGCCCTCACCGAGGCCGCGGCCGGCACCGTCACGGGCGACCTGTCCAACGAGGAGGCGCTGTACGGCCCCCTCAACAACGAGAGCCAGCTGGCGAAGGTCTCCGGCTTCTTCGAGCGGCTGCCCTCGCACGCCAAGGTCCTCACCGGCGGTCACAGGGTCGGCGACAAGGGCTACTTCTTCGCCCCGACCATCGTCGACAACCTCCGGCAGGACGACGAGATGGTGCAGAACGAGGTCTTCGGCCCCGTCATCACCGTCCAGACGTTCACCGACGAGGCCGACGCCCTGGCCAAGGCCAACGGCGTGCAGTACGGCCTGTCGGGCTCGGTGTGGACCTCCGACCACGGCCGCGCCATGCGGATGTCCAACAAGCTCGATTTCGGCGTGGTGTGGGTCAACACTCACATTCCGTTCGTCTCCGAAATGCCGCACGGCGGTTTCAAGCACTCGGGCTACGGCAAGGACCTGTCGGTCTTCGGCCTGCACGACTACACCCGTGTCAAGCACGTCATGCACTACATCGGCGAATAGCCCCGACAAGAGGGATATCTCCTGGTATGACCAGCGCTATCGACCTTGATGAAGTGATCAAGGAATACGTCTCGCATGGCGAGGTCGTCCAGGCGGTCAAGGGCGTCTCGCTCTCCATAGCCGAGGGGGAGTTCTTCTCCCTCCTCGGCCCCTCCGGCTGTGGCAAGACCACCACCATGCGCATGATCGCCGGGTTCGAGGACCCGACGAGGGGCAAGGTGCGGCTCCACGGCCAGGACGTCACCAACGTCCCGCCCAACAAGCGCGACGTGAACATGGTGTTCCAGTCCTACGCGCTGTTCCCGCACATGAACGTGTGGGACAACGTCGCCTTCGGGCTGAAGCAGAAGAAGACCCCTGACGCGGAGATCAAGCGCCGCGTCGGGGAGATGCTGGACATCGTCGACCTGACCGGTCGTGAGAAGCGCAGACCGCGCGAGATGTCCGGCGGTCAGCAGCAGCGCGTGGCGCTGGCCAGGGCACTGGTCAACAATCCGAGGGCGCTGCTGCTCGACGAGCCGCTGGGTGCGCTCGACCTGAAGCTCCGTCAGGCCATGCAGATCGAGCTCAAGCGCATCCAGCGCGAGGTGGGCATCACCTTCGTGTACGTGACGCACGACCAGAGCGAGGCGCTCACCATGAGCGACCGCATCGCCGTCATGAACGACGGGCTGGTCGAGCAGCTCGCAGGGCCTCGTGAGATCTACGAGCAGCCCGCGAGCGCGTTCGTCGCGGGGTTCATCGGCACCTCCAACCTGCTGGCGGGCCCGCTCGCCGGCGGGGTACTGAAGGTGGCCGGAGGGCGCGTGCTGGTCCCTGGGGGGCAGGACGGCGAGGTCAACGTGACCGTGCGCCCCGAGAAGATCACGATCGACGTCGACGAACCCACGCAGAACGTCAGCGCGGTGCCGGGCACCGTCGCCGAGGTCGTCTACCTGGGCACCTACAACAGCTATGCCGTACGGCTGTCCGACGGCACCGAGGTGACGGTGTTCCAGCAGAACGCGAACGACGCGACGATCACGGCCGAGCGTGGCGACGCCGTCTGGCTGTCCTGGCAGCCGCAGCATTCATACGCGATTGGAAGTTGATAACCACCTCATGGACATCCGCACGAACCCCGCTTTCCTGCGCGGCATGACCACCAGTCGCCGCGACGCACTCAAGCTCGCCGGAATGTCGGCCGCCGCACTCGCCCTCGCCGCCTGTGGCGTCGAGGGGAAGAAGGCCGAAGCTCCGAAGAAGGACGCCGTCGCCGACTTCTGGGCCGGCAAGAAGCAGAACGGCACGCTCCGCTTCGCGAACTGGCCGCTCTACATCGACAAGGACGGCAAGGACTACCCTTCGCTGAAGATGTTCGAGCAGGACAAGGGCATCAAGGTCAGCTACACCGAGGCCATCCAGGACAACGGCTCCTGGTTCGGCAAGATCCAGCCGCAGCTCGCCGCCGGCACCGACATCGGCTTCGACCTGATGGTCATGACCAACGGCAACCAGCTCCAGCGAGCACTGAGCCTGGGCTATCTGGCCCCGCTCGACCACTCCAAGCTGCCCAACTTCGCCGCCAACGCGGCGCAGAAGGTGAAGAACCCGGCTTGGGACCCCAACAACACCTTCACCATCCCGTGGACGCTGGGCGTCACCGGCATCGCCTACAACCCGGAGTTCGTCGACGAGGTCACCAGCATGAACGACCTCTGGAACCCGAAGTACAAGGGCAAGGTCGGCATGATGATCGACGCCCAGGAGATCGCCAACTTCGGGATGTTCGCCCTGGGCATCGACCCGGAGAAGTCGAAGGAGGCCGACTGGCGCAAGGCCGCCGCCAAGCTGCAGGAGCAGCGTGACGCGGGGCTCGTGCGCAAGTACTACGAGAACGACTACATCGACGCGCTCGTGCGCGGCGACATCTGGATCACCATGGCCTGGTCGGGTGACGTGTTCCAGCAGATCACCGAGGGCAAGAACCTCAAGTTCGTGGTGCCGCAGGAGGGCGCGACGATCTGGTCGGACAACATGTGCATCCCGAAGACCGCGCAGAACCCGGTCGACGCGCTGGCGCTGATGGACTACGTCTACCAGCCGAAGATCGCCACGATGCTCGTGGAGTACATCAACTACATCACTCCCGTGCCCGCCACCAAGGACCTCGTGCTCGCCAACGCGGCCAAGGCCGAGGGGGAGGACAAGGAGTTCCTGGAGCAGCTGGCAGGCAGCCCGCTGATCTATCCCTCCGAGGCCGACCTGGCCAAGATGCGGGGGTACCTGATGCTGGACAGCAAGACCGACCAGCTCTTCGAGAGCATCTTCCAGCCCATCACACAGGGCTAGTGGCATGAAGCGGCTCACCCCCTACCTGCTGATCCTGCCGGGTGGGCTGTGGCTGGCGATCTTCCTGGTGGTGCCGATGGTCTTCATGGCCTCGGTGTCCACCCAGGAGGGCAACGTGGTCGACGGGTTCGCCCAGACCTTCAACTTCGCCAACTACACCAACACCCTGGCGCTGTTCCAGACCCAGTTCCTGCGCTCGGTCGGGTACGGCCTGGCGGGCACGCTCATCGCGATCGCGCTCGCCTATCCGATCGCCTACTGGATCGCCTTCAAGGGCGGCGCGAGGAAGTCCACCTACCTGCTGCTCGTCCTGCTGCCCTTCTTCGTCTCCTTCGTGCTGCGCACGGTGTCGTGGAAGTTCCTGCTGGCCGACGAGGGCATCGTGCTGGCGCCACTCAAGTCGCTCGGCGTGCTGCCCGAGGACTTCCACGTGCTGCAGACGACGGTCGCCGTGGTCGGCGGGCTGGTCTACAACTACCTGCCGTTCATGATCCTGCCGATCTACGTGGCACTGGAGCGGGTGGATCCGCGGGTCGTCGAGGCCGCGCAGGACCTCTACGCGACCAGGAGGGACGCCTTCCGCAAGATCGTGCTGCCGCTGTCGCTGCCCGGCGTGTTCGCGGGCGTGCTGATGACCTTCGTCCCGATGACGGCCGACTACGTGAACGCCGGCATCCTCGGCGGTCCGCAGAACACGATGATCGGCAACATCATCCAGACGAAGTACCTGGTCAACAACGACTACCCGTCCGCGGCGGCGCTGTCGTTCACGCTGATGGCCGCGATGCTCGTGGGCATCTTCGCCTACGCCAAGGCGCTGGGCACCGAGAACGTGCTGGAGGCGGCGGCCCGATGAGGAAGCGCAAACTCGCCGACCGGCTGCTGTTCGGCTACGTCTGGTTGATCATCGCCTGGCTGTTCCTGCCGATCGCCGTCATGATCGCCTTCGGTTTCAACGACACGCGGAGCAAGTCGAACGTCTCCTGGCAGGGCTTCACGCTCAAGTGGTGGGGACGGCTAGACGAGTATCCCGACCTGACCATCGCGGTCATGAACTCGATCAAGCTCGCCGTGCTCTCCGTGGTGATCACCACGGTGCTCGGCACGCTCATGGGCCTCGCGCTCGGGCGCTACAGGTTCAAGGGGCAGGGCCCGACGAACCTGGTCATGTTCGCCGCGATCTCCTCGCCCGAACTGGTCATGGGCGCCTCGCTGCTGTCGCTGTTCATCAGCGTGGGCGTGGACATGGGCTTCCCCACCGCGCTCATCGCCCACGTGCTGTTCTCGCTGTCGTTCGTGGCGATCACGGTGCGGGCCCGCGTGGTCGGGCTCGACCCCTCGCTCGAGGAGGCCGCCCGCGACCTGGGCGCCTCGTCGTGGACGACGTTCTGGCGGATCACCTTCCCGATGATCCTGCCAGGAGTCGTGGCGGGGGCGCTGCTGGCCTTCGCCCTGTCCATCGACGACTTCGTCATCACCCAGTTCACCAGCGGCGCGATGCAGACCTTCCCGCTGTGGATCTGGGGGGGCCACCCGCATCGGCGTCCCACCCCAGGTGAATATCCTGGGAACACTCATCTTCGCGGTGGGTGTCGTGATCGCGGTGGCCAACTCGGTCACCGCGCGACGGCGCCCCTAGAAGCGACCGTGATCCCCCGCTTCGGCGGGGGATTTCGGCATAATGCGAGGTCCTGGGCTCTCGGTGGAATCGGGAGCCCGTGGATCGCGTGGAACCTTGGCAAGGAACAGGGAGGCGAGATCGGATTCAGGCGGGGGGAACCCGCGCGCGGTCAACTGACTGATCGGGCAATCAATTCATTCAGAGATGCACTCACGTAGGGATGTGAGATTTGTGGATCCGCTGAAGGCTCTTGCTGACGCGGAGCGCAAGCCGTACTGGCTGGACACCCCGGCCAGGCCCGAGCCGCTCAAGCGGCTCATCGGGAACACGCGAGCCGATCTCGTCGTGGTGGGCGGCGGCTTCTCGGGGCTGTGGACGGCCCTGATGGCCAAGGAGAGAGACCCTGGGCAGGACGTCGTCCTGCTGGAGGGACGCAGGATCGGCTGGGCGGCCACCGGCCGCAACGGCGGGTTCTGCATGGCGACACTGACGCACGGCCTGCCCAACGGCATCGACAGATGGCCGCAGGACATCGGCAGGCTCGAGCGCATGGGCGTCGAGAACCTCGACGAGATCGAGCAGACGCTGCGGCGCTACGACGTCGACTGCTCTTTCGAGCGGACGGGCGAACTGCACGTCGCCACCGAGCCGTGGCAGCTCGACGACCTGTCCGGGCACCTCGATCTGATCCGGGATCTCGGGCTCGACTACGTCCCCATGGACCAGGAGCAGGTGCGGGCCGAGGTCAACTCGCCCACCTACCTCGGAGGACTGTGGGAGCGCAGCGGCTGCGCGATGGTCGACCCCGCCCGCCTGGCGTGGGGACTGCGCGAGGCCTGCCTCAAGGTGGGGGTGCGCATCTACGAGCGCAGCCCCGTCAGGTCGCTGGACGACAACGGCGTCACGATCGACCTGCGCACGCCGTACGGCGTGGCCAGGGCGGCCAGGGTGGCCCTCGGCACCGGCGTCTTCCCGCCGCTGCTGAAGCGGCTCAAGCACTTCCTGGTGCCCGTCTACGACTACGCGCTGATGACCGAGCCGATGTCGGAGGCGCAGCTGGCCTCCGTCGGGTGGCACAACAGGCAGGGCGTGGGAGACTCGGGCAACCAGTTCCACTACTACAGGCTCACCGACGACAACCGCATCCTGTGGGGCGGCTACGACGCCGTCTACTACAACGGGGGCCAGGTCAAGCAGGAGTACGAGCAGCGCGACGAGACCTTCGTCAAGCTGGCGGGACACTTCTACGACACCTTCCCCCAGTTGTCGGAGCTGAGCTTCACGCACAGGTGGGGCGGCGTCATCGACACCTGCAGCCGCTTCAGCGCCTTCTACGGACAGGCGCACGGCGGCCGCCTCGCCTACGCGGTCGGCTACACCGGCATGGGGGTCGGCGCGACGAGGTTCGGCGCCAACGTGATGCTCGACCTGCTCTCGGGCGAGCGCACCGAACGGACCGAGCTGGCCATGGTGCGCGAGAAGCCGATCCCGTTCCCGCCCGAGCCCGTGCGGTCGGGGGTG
Source organism: Nonomuraea roseola (assembly GCF_039535395.1). NCBI lineage: Bacteria > Bacillati > Actinomycetota > Actinomycetes > Streptosporangiales > Streptosporangiaceae > Nonomuraea > Nonomuraea roseola. The sequence goes on along the minus strand of NZ_BAAAXC010000015.1, from coordinate 805,609 downwards.
ATCCAGTTCACCCGTTGGTCGATCGCCCAGGCCGACCAGCACCAGGGCAGGCGTAACCTCTGGCTGCGCACGCTCGACAGGATGGGCCTGGGCTTCGACTCCTGATCCGTCGCCTCCGGCCCTCCACGGCGACGGCCGGAGGCGACACACTGGATCACATGAGAGTCGAGTTCGAGGTCGACGGGATCACGCTCGTCGGCGACCTGAGGATCCCCGACGGTGAGGGGCCGCATCCCGCGCTGGTCTTCACCGGGCCCTTCACCGGCGTCCGCGACCAGGTCGCGGGGCTGTACGCGGAGCGGCTGACCGCCAAGGGCTACGTCACGCTGGCCTTCGACCACCGCAACTGGGGAGAGTCGGGCGGCCTGCCCCGCGGGCACGAGGATCCGCAGGGCAAGCTGAACGACCTCAGGGCCGCGGTGTCCCTGCTGCGCGGCAGGCCCGAGGCCGACCCCGAGCGCATCGGCGCGGTCGGCATCTGCCTGGGCGGCGGCTACGCGCTCAGGTTCGCCGCCTTCGACCCGAGGGTGAAGGCGTTCGCGGGCATCGCGGGCGCCTACAACCACCCGTACGGCAGGCACTACGAGACCATCCTCGCCGACCTCACCCAGGTGCTGGAGCGGCAGGACCAGGGAGGGGCGGTGGAGTACCTGCCCGCCGTCTCGGAGGAGGGCGAGGCCGCCATGCCGGGCGACGAGCCCTACGCCTACTACGGCTCGACCGCCTCGCCGACCTGGAGGAACGAGGTGACGAGGGCGAGCATCCGCGAGCTGGTCACGATGGACAACATGATGGGCGCCGACTTCCTGTCGCCCACGCCGGGCCTGATCGTGCACGGGGTGATCGACAAATTCTGCTCGCCCGAGGGCGCGGAGGAGGCCTACAAGCGGATGGGCCGGCCGAAGAAGCTCGTCTGGCTGGACGCCAGGAGGCACATCGACCTCTACGACGCCGAGCCGTACGTCACCCAGGCGGTGGAGGCGACCGCCGAGTTCTTGGGAGCGCACGTGTAGTGGTGTGATCTTCCGGGAAAAGACCGGACATTCCCCCGCATTGAGCACGGGGGTGGAATATGCGGTCGGCGATGTGGGCGGTGGTGCTCGCGGTCATGGTCGCGGCCTGTGGTGCGCCGCAGGAGCCTGCTCCCAAGCTGGCGAAGGTGAAGCTGGTCCTGCCGGGCCCCTGCACGGAGACCTACCAGGACAAGCCCGCCGCCGCCAGGGCCGGGACCGCGCTCAGGGCCGAGGCCAGGCGCTACCTCGCCAGGCAGCCTGGCAGGGTCGTCTACATGGCTCGCGACCTGCGCACCGGCGCCACCGTGGGGCAGGGCGAGCACGAGCACGACATGATCACCGCCAGCGGCGCCAAGGTCGACATCCTCACCGCCCTTCTCGACCGCCGTCACCGGCTGTCCGAGGGAGAGAAGGACCTGGCCACGCGCATGATCACGGAGAGCGACAACTCCGCGGCCGACTCGCTGTGGTGGAAGGTGGGCGGCGGCGAGGGCATGAGCCGCCTCTACGGCCGCCTCGGCCTGCGCGAGACGACCCCGGGGCCCAGCAAGTACTGGGGCGGCACCCACACCAGCCCCGCCGACCGGATCAGGCTCATGGAGCTGCTGGTGCGCGGCGGAAGGGGGCTGCGCGACGGCGACAGGGCCCAGGTGCTGGCGCTGATGGAGCGGGTGCAGCCCGAGCAGGCGTGGGGGATCAGCGCGGCGGCCAGGCCTGGGGACAAGGTCGCGCTGAAGAACGGGTGGACGCCCAGGCCCTTCGTCAGGAACACCTGGGCGGTGACCAGCTACGGGTGGGTGCACGGGCCCGGCAGGGACCTGCTGCTTGCCGTACAGACCGACCAGCAGCCCGGCCACGGCACCGGCATCAGGGCCATCGAGGGCCTGTCCAGGCTGATCGGGACGCGGGTGGGCGCGCTCGACCCGACGCGGACGCGGCCCTGCGTCAAAGAGCGTGAACGGCTGCGGGGGCCCCGGAGGTCCTGAGCGTCCTCATCCCCGCCATCCATCGACTAAAATGGACAACTGGTTCTATTGGCAGACCGCACGGCGGCCGCAGCGCGGTATCTACCCCGGTCGACGAAGCCCATCTCGATGGCGCTCCCGGGGGTCCCCAGCTGTGAAGTCCTATCTCGACGTTCTCGCCACACCTGGCGCGTGGCGCTTCCTGGCGCCCGCGCTCGTGGCCCGCCTGCCGTACGCGATGCTGCAGATGGGCATCCTGCTGCTGGTGCAGTGGTCCACCGGCTCGTACGGCGCGGCAGGGGTGGCCTCGGCGGCCGCCGCCGTCTCGCAGGCCGTCATCGGCCCGCAGACCGGACGCCTGGCCGACAGGTACGGCCAGCCACGCGTGCTCCTCCCGCAGGTCACGGTGCACGCGCTCGCCCTTGGAGCGCTGCTCGCGCTGGCCGCCTCGCACGCTTCCCTCGCGCTGCTCGTGCTCACCGCCGCGCTGGCAGGGGCCTCGCTGCCGCAGGTGGGCGCGATGGTCAGGGCCCGCTGGTCGCACACGCTCGGCGGCTCGGGCAAGCTCGGCACCGCCTTCGCCGTCGAGTCGATCACCGACGAGCTCACGTTCACGCTGGCGCCCGTGCTGCTGGTGACGCTCTCGACCCTCTTCTCTCCCGTCGTGGCGCTGGCCGTCGCGCTCACGCTCATCGTCACGGGCACCGTCGTCTTCGCGCTGACCCGCGTCGGCGCCCCCGAGCCGATGCCGGTGAAGGTGCGGTCGAGCAAGGGGGTGCTGCGGCTGCGCGGCGTCGCGCTGCTCGCGCTCGGCTTCCTCGCGATGGGCTCGGTCTTCGGCAGCATGCAGGTCGGCATCACCTCCTACACCGCCCAGCTCGGCGTCCCCGCCGTCGCGGGGCCGATCTACGCCACCTTCTCAGGGGCCAGCGTGGTGGGCGGGCTGCTCTACGGCGCGATCCGCTGGCGCGTCTCGGCTCCCGCCCGTCTGGCCTGGGGGCTCGCGCTGCTCGCCGCGGCGACCAGCGCGCTGATGTTCGCCGGGTCGGTCCCCCTCCTGTACGGCGCGGCGGGCCTGGCCGGCCTGGTGATCGCCCCCGTCGTCATCACCGGTTACACGATCATCGAGAGGCTGACCCCCGCCGAGGTGCGGACCGAGGCCTTCACCTGGCTGACCGGCGGGATCGGACTCGGGCTGGCCACCGGCGCCTCGATCGCGGGACAGCTCGTCGACCGCTTCGGCCCCTCGGTCGCCTTCGTGGTGCCGCCCCTGATGACCGGCCTCGCCGCCGTGCTCATCGTCACCCGCCTGAGGAGCCTGCGTCCCCTCCCGGAGCCCGCCGCCCCTCAGCAGGCCGCGGGCCGCCGCTGACGGTCACGCGTGTGAGAGGACGTCGTCGGGGATCACCTTGGGCACGCCGCGCAGAGTGAGGAAGGCGACCACGGCCAGCACCGCGAGCAGCCCGGTGGTGGTGAGGGCGGTCACCTGGAGCGCCTCGACGAAGGCGAGCCTGGCCGCCTCGATCACCGGGGGCGGCACCTGGTCGGCCACGCTGAGGGCGGCGCCGAGGCTGTCGGTCACCTGCGGCGGCAGCCCGGGGGGCAGCACGAGATTGTCGCGGTAGGCGCCGGCCAGGATGCTGCCGAGAACGGCGATGCCGAGGGAGCCGCCCAGTTCGAAGGCGGTCTCCGAGAGCGCGGCCGCGGCACCCGCCCGCTCCCTCGGCACGGCGGCCAGGATGGTGTCGTTGGTGACGGCGAAGGTGAAGCCGACTCCCAGCCCACCGATGATCATGCCGATCAGCAGGTAGGAGAAGGTCGTGGTGGTGTCGGCCTGGGTGTAGACGGCGAAGGAACAGGCCGACATCAGCAGGCCGAGCGCCACGACGGTGTTGCGCCCCCACCGCATGACCAGCTTGGCCGCCAGCGCGCCGCCGACCGCTCCCGCCAGACCGCCGGGCAGCGAGGCGAGGCCCGCCTGCAGCGGCGTCCAGCCCAGCACGAGCTGCATGTACTGAGCGAAGATCAGGCTGAGCGCGATCATCCCGAAGATGGCGAACAGGTTGGCGCCGACCGCGCCCGAGAACGCGCGGTAGCGGAAGAGGCGCAGGTCCACCAGCGGGACGGCCAGCCGTGTCTGCCGCCACCCGAAGGACAGCAGGGCGAGCACCGCCAGCAGGGCTGCGATCGCCACGTTGGCCGCGAAGCCGTCGATGACCCAGCTCTTGATCGTGTAGACCGCCGACACCACGCCGACGACCGACAGCACCACGCTCGCGGGGTCGATCCTCGCGGCGTGGGGGTTGCGCGACTCGGGCAGCACCAGGGCTCCGCCGATCAGCACCAGCGCCATCACCGGCAGGTTGATCAAGAAGACCGATCCCCACCAGAACGAGTTCAGCAGCAGGCCGCCCACGATGGGGCCGAGCGCGAAGCCCGCCGCGCCCATGCCGCTCCAGATGCCCACCGCCATGGTGCGCTCGGCGGGGTCGGTGAAGACGTTGCGGATGATGGACAGTGTGGAGGGCATGATCGTGGCGCCCGCGACACCGAGCAGCGCCCTCGCCGCGACGAGCAGTTCGGCGCTGGGCGCGTAGGCGGTGACGACCGAGGCGACGCCGAAGCCGAAGGCGCCGATCAGCAGGAGCTTCTTGCGGCCGATCCTGTCGCCCAGGTTGCCCATGGTGATCAGCAGGCCGGCCAGCGCGAAGCCGTACATGTCGCCGATCCAGAGCTGCTGCGTGGCGGTCGGGCTCAGGTCGGCGGTCAGCTTGGGCAGGGCGAGGTGGAGGACCGTCAGGTCGATGGCCAGCAGGAGCTGGGCAAGGCAGGCGATGGCGAGGCTGCCCCATTTCGTGTTCATGGAGGCAGCGTGGCGAGTGGCGCTGACCGTTCACTCACCAAGCGCTGACAGCCCCTCCTGCGCGCGTGCGTGCAGGGGCAGGTTGACGCCCTCGGTGCTCGCCAGGACGCGGGTGTACCAGTCGCGGGCCGCTTCGCGGTCACCTGCCAGCAGCTCGGCGGCGGCCAGGCCCAGCATGATCTGCAGCCGGGTGTCCTCCGCGCTGTACCAGTCGGAGGGGCACTCGGCCAGGGCCTGCCTCATGAGCGCCATGGCCACGGCCGCGTCGCCGCGCCGCCTGGCCACCTCGCCGAGGCCCAGATGGGCCCTGGCCAGGGTCTCGCGCGCGCCCGAGCGCCCCGCCAGCTCGACCACGCGCAGGTACTGCCGCTCGGCCTCGGCCAGGTCGCCCATCCGCACGACGCTGTCGGCCATGCGGCAGCTGTAGTCGGCGATGTCCTCGACCGCGCCCAGCTGCTCGGCCAGTGACAGTGTCCGGCCGAGCAGCTCGGCCGAGGCGGGGTAGTCGCCCTGCTGGTAGGCGAGGTCGGCCATGCCCGACAGGGCGATCGTGCTGCCCCACCGCTCGCCGAGCCGGCGGAAGTGGTCGAGTGACTGCTCGAAGTGGGCCCATGCCTGCCGGTGCCTGCCGAGGTTCTGCTGCATGAAGGCGAGCCCCGCATGGCTGAGACCCCGCAGCCACGGGCTCAGCTGGTCGATCGCGGCGGCCTGCATGGTCGCGATCATGTCGTAGTCGTCGGGGGGACCCTGGAACATCGGGAGCATCACGTTGAGGAACTCCCTGCGAAAGGCCCTGGACCCGTCGTACATCAGCGGCCCGAGATCGGCGGGCTGCCGCTGCTCGGCCCACGCCGACGCGAGCACGCACATGGCGTACTCCTCCTCGAGCCCCTCCTCGGGCTCGGGGCCGACCACGGCCAGCAGCTCGGCGGCCATGGCCGCGCTCTCCGCCCGCCTGCCCCTGATCCACCAGTAGCAGGACAGCGCGCCGACCAGCCGCAGCCCGTCGGCCGCCGCGCCCTCGTCCACCGCCCAGCGCAGCGCCGCGTTGAGGTTGTCGCGCTCCTTGTCGAGCATCGCCAGCCACTCCAGCTGCTCGGCCTGGCGCAGGTGCGGATCGGCGGCGTCGGCCAGGTCGCCGTAGTAGGCGGCGTGCGCCCGCCGGTACGTCTCTACCTCACCCGCCTCCGAGAGCCGTTCGGCGCAGAAGGCCCTGATCGTCTCCAGCATGCGGTAGCGCCCGCCCACCACCTCGACCAGCGACTTCTCCACCAGCGAGGTGAGCAGCTCCTCGGGCAGGCCGCAGACCCGCTCGGCCGCCTCGAGGGTCGCTCCTCCCGCGAACACCGTCAGCCGCCTGGCCATCGCCTGCTCGTCCTCGTCGAGCAGGTCCCAGCTCCACGCGACCACCGCGCGCAGCGTCTGGTGGCGTGGCAGGGCCGTACGGCTGCCGCGCGCCAGCAACCTGAACCTGTCGTCGAGCCGGGCGGCCACCTCCCTCACCGGCATGGCCCGCAGCCTGGCGGCGGCCAGCTCGATCGCCAGCGGCAGCCCGTCGAGCGCCCTGCAGATGTGGATCACGTGGTCGAGGACGCCCTCCTCGACCGTGAAGCCCGGCAGCACGGCCGCCGCGCGGTCGGCGAAGAGCCTGACCGCCGGGTAGCCCGGCGCGTCGGTCGCGCCGGGAGGCGGCAGCCGCAGCGGTTGCACGGGGTAGATCGCCTCGCCGGTGATGCCGAGCGCCTCACGGCTGGTGGCCATCAGCCGAAGGTGCGGGCAGGCCGCCAGCAGCCGGTCGGCCAGGGCGGCGGCCGCGCCGATGAGGTGCTCGCAGTTGTCGAGGATGAGCAGGAGCGTGCGGTCGGCCAGCGCGGTGACCAGCCTCGCGGCGGGGTTGGTGGCCGGGCGGTCGGGGCTGGGCAGCATCGTGTCGCGCAGGTCGAGGGCGTCGACCACCGCCTGGGCGACGTCGGCGCCGTCGGTGAGCGGGGCGAGCTCGACGAAGCAGACGTCGAGCGGCGCCGGCGCGGCCGCCTCGGCTGCCAGCCTCGACTTGCCCGCCCCTCCAGGCCCGATCAGGGTGACCAGCCTGGCCTCCTCCAGCAGCCTGCGCACCCGTCCGAGGTCTTCTGTCCTGCCGACGAAGCTGGTGAGCGGGGCGCGCAGGCCCTGCCTGGACGGCTCGGCGCCGGTGCGGGGCGCGGGGTCGAGTGAAGGGTCGGCGCGCAGCACGGCGAGGTGGGTGGCAGCCAGCTCGGCTCCGGGTTCGACGCCGAGCTCCTCGTCGAGGAGCCTGCGACCCTCCTCGTAGGTGGCCAGGGCCTCGGCCTGGCGGCCGCTGCCGTAGAGGGCGCGCATCAGCTGCACTCTCAGCCGCTCGCGCAGCGGATGGGCCGCGACCAGCGCGCGCAGCTCGCCGACCAGCTCGCGGTGCGCGCCGAGCTCCAGCTCGGCCTGTGTCCTGTCCTCGGTGGCGGCGAGCCTGAGCTCGGCGAGGCGGGTGGCGGCCGCCCGTGCGAGCGGCGCGTCGGCCAGTGCCGCGCCGCGCCACAGCCCGAGCGCCTGCCTGAGCGAGCCAGTCGCCCGCGCGGGATCGCCCGCGCGCAGCGTCTCGCGACCTTCGGCGGCCAGCCGCTCGAAGCGGTGCGCGTCGACGTCCTGCGGGTCGATCGCCAGGCGGTAGCCCGCAGGATGGAACTCCACCAGCTGTCTGCCGAGGGCTCGGCGCAACCTGGAGACCTGCGACTGCAGCGCGTTGGCCGCCCCCTCGGGCGGATCGGCCCCGTAGAGGCCGTCGATCAGCTGCTCCTGGGTGATGACCCTGCCGGCCTCGGCCGCCAGCAGGACCAGCAGCGCTCGCACCCGTGGCCCGCCGAGCGCGACGGGACGCCCTTCCCCGTCGAGGACCCGGACGGGACCGAGGATGTCGACACGCATGGTGGCGATTATCGTGGTTCCGGCAGCAGCCCGACGATCTCCGCATAGGCGGGCATCGCCGCATCCTTCTCCAGGACGGCGAGGGCGCCCTGGAGCGCGGCCCTGTAGAGCAGCGAGCCGGTGCTGACCCTGGCCACGCCCGCGCCCGCGAGCTCCTCGACGCTGTGGCTGTGGCTGTAGAGGACGTTGAGCGGCAGCGCGGTGGCGCGCGCCAGCTCCGCGATCTCCGCCAGGTCGGCCACGCCCGGGACGAAGACGCCGTCGGCGCCCGCGTCGGCGTAGGCGCGGATCCGCTCGGTGGCGGACTCGCCCGTGCCGAGCCAGTGGGTGTCGGTGCGCGCGTTGACGAACACGCCCCTGCCCGCGACGGCCTCCAGGATGCGGGTCTGCTCGCCGACAGGGCGCAGCGTGCCGTCGGCCCTGCCGTCTTCGAGGTTGATCCCCGCCACGCCCAGTCCCGCGAGCAGGTCGACCAGGTCGGCGACGGCGGCGGGGTCGTCGCTGAAGCCGTTCTCGACGTCGACGGTGAGGTAGGCGGGCAGGTCCTTCACGAGCAGGACGAGGTCGAGGGTCTCCGCCCTGGTGGCGGCGGCCGCGTCGGGCTTGCCGTGGACGGCGGCCACCCCGAGGCTGGTGGTGCCGATGGCGGGGTAGCCGCGGGAGGCGAGCAGCGAGGCCGAGCCGTAGTCCCATGCGTTGGGCAGCAGGAGCGGGTCGCCGGGCCTGTGCAGGTCGTGGAAGGTCATCGCAACTCCATGTTCGTTTCTAGGACGCCTGTGGCGATGGCCATGGCGTGCTCGGCTCCTGGACAGGGGCGCACGCCGTGACCGAAGGTCAGGTGCTCGTCGTGCCCGTCGTTCGCGGCCACGAGGTCGATCTCGATCGGCGTGCCGTGGGCGTCGACCCGCTTGGTGACCAGCAGCGGCGGGTCACGGCGAAGGGTCTCCAGCAGCAGCCGTCCGGCGGTGGTAGGAGCGCTCTCGCCGGCGAGACGGGCGACGGCGTTGCGCAGGAGGCCGGTGGTGGCGCCGTGGGCCTGCAGCAGGACGGTGATCCGGGCGACGGCGCGCGGCAGGTCCCCGGCGGGGCCGACGAGGCCGAGCAGGGTCGCGACCGCGGCGTCCGCCTCGGGGGTGCCGTCGCCCGAGAGATAGCCGGTGGCCGCCGCGTCGACGGCGCGGACGAGCGCGCCGGTGTCGTCGATCCCGAGCGCCTCGCCCAGGACCCCGGCGGGGATCTCCATGATCTCGGCTCCGCGCGCCGCGCGGGTCGCGGCGGCCGAGCGCAGGGCCGAGGGGTCGAGAGCGGCCAGGCACTCCTCCACCAGGGCGCGGCGCTCGGCGTGCTCGGCGCCGGAGGCGAAGCGGGAGACCTGCGAGCGCAGCCAGGCCAGCGTGCCGAAGGGAGCGCCTGAGGGCACGGGCGGCGGGACGCACGAAGGATCGGACAGGACGGCACGGGCCGCCGCGTGGTCGGTGATGCGCATGGCAACGACGTTAGGTCCTGGTCAGTTCGGCGACGGCCGAAGCGTGTCGGAGGGAATGTCCAGCAACAGGGCGAGGCTGCTCAGGCCCGAGTCGGTCACCTTGAGCGCCCGCTGGCCGCCGATCCTGGTGACCCAGCCCGCCTCGAGGGCGTGGCGGCACAGCGCGGCGCCGGCCGTACCGGCCAGGTGGGGACGGCGCTCGGTCCAGTCGAGGCACGGCCTGGCCATCGGCCGCGTACGGCTGGCCGTCAGCGCGATGCCGAGCTTCTCGAACCATGCCGCGCCCGGCGCGCTCAGCGAGAAACCGGGGTCGAGCAGGCCGTGGGAGAGAAGGGCGTCGGTGACGGAGACGCCGAGGCGTCCCGCGAGGTGGTCGTAGCAGGTGCGCGCCCTGGCCAGGGCACTGGCCGCGCTGGCGGCCCTCAGGGTCGTGTGCGTGGCGGCGGAGGGGCTGACCCGCGCGGCCAGATCCTCGACCAGCTGCGCGGTGGCCGCGTCGCGCAACCGGACGTAGCGGTGCCTGCCCTGCCGTTCCTCGGCGAGCAGGCCGCCTTCGACCATCTTGCTGAGGTGCTCGCTGGCGGTGGAGGCCGCGACCCCCGCGGTCCTCGCGAGCTCGCCCGCGGTCCAGGCCCGGCCGTCGAGCAGGGCCAGGCAGAACGCCGCCCTGGTCGGGTCGGCGAGCAGCGCGGCGAAGGAGGCGAGGCCTTGTGCTGACATGTCTCCACGTTAGGGCCCTGACGGTTCGGCCTGCGCCGAACCGTCAGGCCGCCTTGGCCCGGTCGGCGGGCGCGGCGGGCGCTGGGTGGCTCTCGCGCGTCATCACAGGGATCTGCGTGGGAAGGCGGTTGTCGAGGGAGGCGGCCAGACCCATCGCGACCACCAGGGCGACGTCGGCCATGACCACCGCCCGCTCCAGCAGGCCGTAGTAGGCCTCTCCGCCGATGAACGGCGAGGTGAGGGCCGCGGGGTGCGCGGCGAGGTAGACGGCCAGCGTGACGACGGCGGTGACGACGAGCGACCTGACCAGGTTCCATCGGGGGAGCGGGGCCCTGCCTCTGGCCAGCGTCCAGCCGGCGACGGGAAGCGAGGTGAACACCACGGCCGCGGCCCATCGGTGCACCTCGCCCGACAGGGAGGTGGCAGGGCCTGGATCGGTGGGGAACAGCGCGCTCAGCATGAGCCCGCCCACCGCCGCGATCAGCAGCAGCCTGGTCGCGGCGGTGCGTCCCGGCTCGCGTACGGTCAGGCCGTAGGCGAGGAAGACACAGCCCGCGGCCAGCGCCAGCGTGCCGATCATGACGGGCGCCACCCCGCCGGGCACGAGCGCGTAGTCGCTGATGAGGGTCTGCTGGGGCAGCGCCAGATGCGCGTAGGTCAGCGCGGCGGCGCACACGAGCGCGGCCATCAGGGGAGCCAGCAGGATCATCGGCCGACCTCGGCGTAGATCTCCTCGAAACGGGCCAGCGAGGCCTGGTGGTCGTGGGTGAGCGCCAGCTCGCGGCTGGCCTTGCCCGCCCTGTCGCGCAGGCCCGTGTCGGTCAGCAGCGCGGTCAGGTGCCGGGCCAGCTCGATCACGTCGCCAGGCTCGTACAGGAAGCCGTTCTCCTCGACCAGGTGCGGCAGCGCCATCGCGTTGGCCGCGACGACGGGCAGGCCGCTGGCCATGGCCTCCAGCGTCGCGATGCTCTGCAGCTCGGCGATGCCGGGCATGGCGAACGCGTCGGCCGCCGCGAACGCCTGCGGCATCGCCTCGTCGGGCACGAACCCGAGGAAGAACACCCGGTCGCCGACGCCGATCCTCCTGGCCAGCCGCTCCAGCGGCTCCCGCTGGTTGCCCTTGCCCACCAGCGCGACCTGGGCGTCGGTCTCGTTCACGATGTACGGCAGCGCCCGCACCAGCTCGTCCAGCCGCTTCTCCTCGTCGAGGCGGCCCACGAACAGCACCGTCTCGCGGTCGGGCAGCCCGAACGCCTTGCGGGCCCAGGCCTTCGGCTCCGAGCGAGGGTGGAACCTGGTCAGGTCGATCCCGCAGGAGACCGCCTCCACCTCGCGCTCGAATCCCTGCTCGGACAGCAGACCGGCGGCCAGCGGCGTGGGGGTGGTGATGTGGTTGGCGTGGGAGAAGACGCGGCTGAAGTCGCGCCAGGCCAGCCTGCCCGCCTTCTCCCTGAGCTTCGCCGGGATGTGCGCGAACTGGAAGAGGTTGTCGGGCATGAAGTGGTTGGTGGCCACGATCGGCACGCCGTTCCTTCGCGCCGCGGCCATCGCGGCCCTGCCGACGACGAAGTGCCCCTGGGTGTGCAGCACGTCGGGCTGGATCGCGTTCACCAGGCGGTCGAGCCTGGCGGGCACCGTCACCCGCATCGTCGGGTGGACCAGCAGCGGAGCCGAGCGCAACCGGTGCACGATCACACCGTCCTCCACCGTGGCCTTGGCGGGGCCGTCCTCCGACTGGCAGATCACGTGGACGTCGTTGCCGCGCTCGGCCAGGCCCGTGGCCAGGCGGTGGGTGAAGACGGCGGCGCCGTTCACGTCGGGCGGGTAGGTGTCGGTCGAGATCAGCACGCGGCGGGGCCTGGTCGGCACCGGCACGAGGGTCGGGCGGGAGGCCTGGGGTGAGATGAGCGGCATGGCCATGGGGGACTCCTACGTGGTTGAGCCAGGAAAGTGGTTCAGCTAGGTACGTGCTTCGAGCGGGGTGGTGCGGGCGAGCGCCACCGTGCCCACGGCGGTGAGGGCGGCGGCGGCGATCGGGGCGATGCCCTGGGGGAGGGGCTCGCCGAGCAGGAGGGCGCCGAAGGCGACAGCGGTCAGGGGGTCGGCGATCTGCAGCGAGGCGAACGACACGCCGAAGTGGCCGACGGCGTAGGCGCGCTGCAGGAGCACGAGGGCGAGCAGGGCGGGAACCGGCAGCGCCAGCAGGTACCACCAGTTCCACGCGCCGTCGACGAGGACGCGCATGAGGGTCGCGGTGGCGCCGTACAGCACGCCCGCGCTGGTGGCCAGCAGCGCCGCCCGCCCGGCGGGCGAGGCCACCTTCGCCCCTGCCCACAGCAGGACCGCCGCGATGCCGGCGACGGCGAGCAGCGTGGCCGCGCCGTTGGAGCTGAGGTAGGTGGGGCCGTCGTGGGCGGGCACGAGCAGGACCAGGCCGATCAGCCCGATGGCGACGGTCGCAGCCGCGGCCAGCTCCCTGCGGGAGGGCCTGCGTCCGTGCAGGCCGGCGGCGATCGGCAGGGCGAACAGCAGGCTGGCCACGCCCATGGGCTGGACGACGGTCAGCGGGCCGAGGCCGAGCGCGACGATGTGCAGCCCGCCGCCCACGGTGATGGACACCCCGCCGATCAGCCAGCGGGGCTTCCTCAGCAGGGCAAGCAGGCCGGGCTTGGCCGAGTCCGCCGCCTCGAACTGCTGGAGAGCGGCGCCGAGTGCGAAGAACAACGAGCCGAACAGGGCTACCGCCGCGGCCAGCACAGTCATGGACGCTCTCCTTTCACCTGGATGAAGCCATATGGAGGTGTCCGTTCATGGACACCCAGGGGCACGGGGGGCGAACAGTCAGGAGTCTCCTTGCGCGCCCTGTGCGGCCGCGACGAGCGCTCTGTGAGAACCCTGTGAGCGCCTCTTGCGCACCCAGCGGACGACCTCGACGAGCACCGTGATGGACACGGCGATGCCCAGGCCGAGCAGCAGGCCCCTGATCGGGTCGTTCTCGAAGGCCATGCCGCCGAAGAAGCCGATCAGCGCGGAGTAGACCGCCCAGGAGCCCGCCGCGATCGCGTCGAAGAAGGCGAACGACCTGCGCGGATAGCGGACGGCACCCATGGTCAGGGTCGCCGCCGTCCTGCCGCCAGGGATGTAGCGCGCCACGACGAGCAGCAGCCCGCCGCGCTCGGCGAGCGCCTGCTGCGCCCAGGCGTAGGTCTTCTTGCCGCGCAGCCGCTCGCCGGCCTTGCCGCCGATGGCGTAGGAGATGTGGTCACCTGCGAACGCCCCGAGCGCGGCGACGACCATCACCAGCCAGAGGGCCGGCTCGCCCGTCGAGGCCGCGAAGACGCCCGCGGTGATCACTGACGTCTCGGCGGGGACGATGGGGAAGAACCCGTCGAGCAACGCCAGCGCGAACAGCGCGGGATACAACCACGGTGACGACATCACCTGGTTGAGCAGGTCGAGAATGGCGTGAGACATGGGATTGCGCTCCGGTCTGTGGAGGAGTTCTCCCAGAGTGGCGGCGGGAGGTGCGTGCGGCATCGGGGATGGCCCCTTGCCCGCACCCTTGCCGTCCCCTGGAAAAGTCAGGGATCCAGCTCCTCGAACCTAGGGATCGGCCACTCGGCGGCACATCGGACGAACGGCACCCGCGACCCCCTACTTTCGTCAGGTACGTCGATCCAACCTGGGGCGGAGCCCGGACACACTGGGGCGAGGATGGAGATCGGCGGTAGGCCTGGCACCACCTTTCGCGGTGGGCCAGGCCGTACCCCTTACTTTCGGCAGGGGTGGCGGCCGACCTCTCCGGCTAACGTTTCGGGCATGCGCCGCACACCTCGCCAGGTCCTCTACGACGTCCTCGCCTGGCTCGGGCTGTCCGTTCTTGCCGCGGCGGCCGGCCCCGACCCTTTCGCCGAGCCAGGAGTGTTCGCGGTCGTGACCGGTGGGCGCGTGCTGCTGCTCGGGCTGGCCGTCCTGGTGGGCAGGGCGTGGCCGCTGGCCGCGTCGGTGATCCTGCTGCCGCTCGGCCCGTGGGACTTCGGCGAGGGCCTGGCCACCACCACATGGGACTTCACCGGCGGCGTCGCCACGACCGACCAGCTGTGGCCGTTGTCGTTGGTCAGCGTGAAGATCTTCCCGCTGACGGTGACCACGCTCGCCGTGGTCTGGTATGCCTACCGGACGGGCCTGCGCGCCTCGAGGACCTGGCCCGCGACGGCTCTGTTCGGCGCGGCGGCCGTCATCGGCTCGGGCGTCGTGCTGGCCCAGGGTGGCCTCCTGCGCTACTGGGTGACCATGGTGAGCGGTCTCATCGGCTGCTACGTCGTGCCGTACCTGCTGGGCACGCTCAGGCGGCTGCTGCTCCAGCAGCGCGAGCGGACCCAGCTGTCGGTGGCCGCGCAGGCCAGGCTGCGCGAGCGCACCCGCATCGCGCACGACATGCACGACTCCCTCGGTCATGACCTGGCTCTGATCGCGGTGCGGGCGGCGGGCCTCGAGATCGCTCCAGGGCTCGCTCCCGCGCAGGCGAAGGCCGCGGGCGAGCTGCGGGTGGCCGCCTCGGAGGCGACCGAGCGGCTACGCGAGATCGTCGGGCTGCTGCGCGACGACATCGACCCCGCCCCCCTCGTACCGGTCGCCTCCGACGTCACCGACCTGGTGGAACGCGCCCGCGACTCCGGCATGGAGGTCTCGCTGGAGGTGGCGGAGGGGTCCGTGCCCTCGCTGGCCTACCGCGCGGTCCAGGAAGGGCTGACCAACGCAGCCAAGCACGCGCCCGGCGCGTGGGTGCGCGTCTCGGTCTCGCCCGCGAGGATCTGGGTGCGCAACGGCCCCGCCCGCGGCAGGCCCACCGCGCTTCCCGGCGGCATGGGCCTCACCGGCCTGCGCGAGCGCGTACGGCTGGCGGGCGGCACGATGACGGCCGGGCCCGTGGACGACGGCTTCGAGCTCGTCGTTCTCCCCCTCCAGGGGGAGGAGGATCCCCTCGGGGCGTGAGGGAGCGGCGGCGCGGACCAGGCAGGTTCGGGAGCATGGACGTTCCCCGAGCCGGCATCGGCCGGATCACCGCCGCGGTGGTCGCGATGGCCGCCATCCTGCCCTACCTGACGATCAAGATCCTTTGGCTGACCGGCGACATGGTCGGCGTGACGGCTCCGTCCCTCATGGACTCCGCCACGATGGTCGGGCTCAACGCCATGACCTTCGGCATGGACCTGGTCGGCCTCCTGCTCGCGCTGGCCTTCACGATGCGGTGGGGGATGCGCCTGCCCGCCTGGCTGGTGCTCCTGCCGATCTGGGTGGGCATCGGGCTGCTGTCGCAGATCCTGGTGAGCCTGCCGGCCACGCTGCTGCTGGAAGGGCCAGGGGCCTTCGGCGAGGACTTCCTCGCCGCCTGGGTGTACCTGGCCGTCTACGGCGGCTTCTCGCTGCAGGGACTCGGGCTGATCGTCGCCTTCGTGCTCTACGCCCGCGACCGCTGGCCGTGGATCTTCGTCTCGGGCGGCAGGCGGACCGCCGTGCCGTTCCAGCACGTCGTGGGGCGCGGCAGCCTGCTGGTCACCATGGTCGTCGGCGGCGCGAACCTCTACTGGGCACTCGGCGGCACGGCCGGCCTCGACCCGGCGGTGGTGGCGGCGAAGACCGCGGCGAGTGGTGTCGCGCTGGCCTTCAGCGGTGCGGTGGCGATCGGGGCCGCGCTCGCCTATCTGTACCTGCTACGCGGCCACGCGCCCTGGGCGGTGGCGCTGAGCTGGCTGGGCAGCGGCTCGCTGTTCGGCTGGGGCCTCTACAAGATGATCGTCCTCGTGACCGCGGGGCCGCTGCGCGCGAACGTCCCGATGGTCGCCACCGACCTCGTGGACCTGTTCTCGCTCCTGACCGGGCTGGTGATGGGGATGGCGGGCGCGTTCCTGCTGATCGAGAAGTCAGGCGGGGGTGTGCAGGCGGCGAAGGACCCGCTTGAAGGCCCACAGCGAGAAGGCGATCGCGAGACCGCTGATAGCGGCCACCGCTGAGGTGCGCAGCAGCATGTAGACGCCGATCATCGCCGACTCGTGGATGTAGAGCAGGATGCTCACCGTGGAGTTGGCCAGCAGCACGAAGGCCCACAGCAGGGTGATCCTGGCGAAGAACCTGCGCATCCGCTCGTGCCTGAGCACCGCCTGCGGCAGGTGGATGTAGTCGAGCGTGAGCTTCTGGACCATGGGCGCGTTCAGCCTGACCGAGGCGAGGAAGATCATGCTGATGCAGATCGTGCCGAACTCGGGCGTGAGGAAGAAGACGGCGTTGTTGCCGGTGACCAGCGCGATCAGGGTGCGGGCGGTGATCGCCACCGCGGCGAGGAACATCGTCGCGGGCACCCTGACCCTTCTGACGAGCCGCCATCCCACCCCGAGGTAGACCCACGACACCGCCGCGATCAGCGCGCCCGTCTCGCCCAGGATCATGAGGGCGGTGTAGAAGACGGCCAGCGGCGCGACGACGCCTTCGAGCAGGCGGGGGGCCGCCTGCTTGGCCATGGCGGTCAGGCGGGGCAGCACGACAGGGGGATGACTCAACTCTGCTCCGTAGGTCGGCCGGCGTTCAGCGTCTACCCAGGCTTCGCTGGACCAGGCATCGGCGGACGCTGCCACCGGGGTGACGGCACGGTTACCCCGGCACGCGAGGGGCGCGCCGGTGGCTTACCGTACCTGAGCCCTCCGAGTGCCACCGTCAGATTGTGCACACTCAGCACTTGTTGATCTTGTCCAGGACGAATGTCATGATCCGTGACATGCGTCCTTACAAGTCCGTCGCGCTCGGACTGCTGATCGTCGCCATCGACCTCCGATTAAACGGGTTCGACCTGCTCATGGACGTGATCGGGTGGGTCGTCGTCGTGGCGGCGCTCGGACGGGTGGGGCATCCGGCGTTCCACGGAGCCAGGGTGGCGGTGGTGGCGGCCGCCGTCGTCTCAGTGACGGAGCTCATGCCGCTGCCGTCCTCACTGACCCTGATGCTCGGCCTCGCGGAGGTCCTGGCGGTGTGGATGATCGCGACGGGGATCATGGTCTCCCATCCGGACCCCCGCACCGCGAAGGTGTTCGGCCTGCTGCGCTGGGCGACGGTGGCCGCGGCGGGATGCGGGTGGCTGGCGGCGTTCGCGGGGGCCTGGCCGCTGGCGTTCGTGGGGCTCGCCGTGCGGCTCTGGCTCATCGTGGAGCTGCTCAGGGCCGAGCGCGTCGCCCCCGCGTAGAGGGCGGGATCAGCCCAGGCCCGCGGTGGCGAGCTTGGCCCCGAATCCGAGGAAGAGGGCGCCGACGCCCGCGGTGAGCGTGGCCGACAGCCTGCGCCTGGACCTGAACTGCCCGGCGAGGAAGTTGCCCCCGAAGATCAGCGCCGACAGGTAGAGCGCGCTGAAGACCTGGATGATCGCGCCGAGGATGAGGAACGACACGGCGGGGGTCGCGTAGGAGGGGTCCACGAACAGGATGAAGTAGGAGACGAAGAACAGGATCGCCTTCGGGTTGAGCAGGCTGATCGTCAGGGCCTTGGTGAAGGGGCGCACGTCACGCTCGCTCACCAGGGCGCTGGCAGGGGCCTGCGCGGTGGAGGGGGAGCGCCAGGCTCTCCACGCTCCCCTGATCATCTGGAAGCCGATCCACCCCAGGTAGGCGGCGCCCGCGACCTTGACGATCATGAACACCAGCGGGGCCGAGCGCAGCAGCGACGCGGCGCCGGCGGAGGCCAGCACCATGAGGATCGTGTCGCCGACGAACACGCCCGCCGCCGCCCGATAGCCCTGGCGCACGCCTCGCTGGGCGGCGAGCGCCAGCACGTAGAGCGAGTTGGGGCCGGGCAGCAGGATGATGAAGAACGCACCGACCATGTACGTCCAGATGTCGGTCACCCCGAAGAACATGCCTTTCACATTAGCGTGCCCTTTTGACGGACATGTCAGGTCGGGCGGTACCACAGGCCGCCGCGCGCCCGCCGGTGGCCGAGCGACCGGTAGACGGCGTCCACCAGCGCCTGTCCCCTCGGGTTGATGCCGAGGCCGGTGCCCTGGCGGTTCATCGTGTAGCCGAAGGCCAGGCGGGCGGGCGGGTCGCAGAAGCCGACCGAGCCGCCCATGCCCGCGTGGCCGAACGCCGTCTCGGTCAGCAGCGCCCCCTCGCTGTCGGCGGCGGGCAGGTGCCGGTTGTCGACGGCCTTCATGAAGCCGAGCGAGAACCTGGTCGGCACGAGCAGCACCGCGTCCACGGAGGAGGCGGACTGCGCGGGCGACATGATCGCCAGCTGCTCCTCGCCGACCAGCTCGCCCCCCGCCGAGCGACAGCGGCCGGTACATCCCGGCCAGACCCCGGGCGTTGGTGATGGCCCCGACCGCCCCGAACTCCGCCGCGTGCGCGGTCCTGGTGTCGGACTCGCCGGGGGCCTTCATGTACCCGCCGTCGTTGCCCAGCACCAGGGCGGGAATCGAGTCCGGGTCGGCGAACGCCGCGGCGTAGAAGCTGGGCAGCCGCGCGGGAGGCTCGGCGGGGATCGTCGGCGCGACGCGTCCCTCCTGCTCCTCGGGCAGCCCCAGCCAGAAGTCGAGGTCGAGCGGCTCGGCCACCTCCTCGCGGAAGAAGGCGCCGAGCGAGCGGCCGCTCACCCTGCGCACGACCTCCCCGACCAGGAACCCGAAGGTGAGAGCGTGGTAGCCGTGCCTGGTGCCGGGCTCCCAGAACGGCTCCTCGCCCGCGAGCCTGTCGGCCATCAGCTTCCAGTCGTAGAACGCCCCGCTCGGCAGCGGCTCGCGCAGGGCGGGCAGCCCCGCCTGGTGGGTCAGCAGGTGCCGCACCAGCGTGCCGTCCTTGCCGCGGGCGCCGTACTCGGGCCAGTGGCGCACGACCGGCGCGTCGAGGTCGAGCTCTCCTCGGGCGGCGAGCATGTGCGCGCACAGCGCGGTGGCCCCCTTGGTGCACGACCAGACGTGGCCGATGGTGTCGTGCAGCCAGGGGAGGCCGGGGGCAGCGTCGCCACCCCAGAGGTCGACGACCGTCTCCCCGTCGACGACGACGCAGACCGACGCGCCCACCTCGCCGCGCTCGGTGAGGTTGCGCTCGAACTCCTCGGCGACCGTGGCGAATCGAGGGTCGCAGGCGCCTTGTACCGTCATTGCCTGAATTCACCACGAATCTCACTCCGCGTCCACCAGCGGAGCCGCCCGGTGAGATCCGACGAATCCTGGGCGGCCGCCTCCGGTCCCCTAAGGTCTGAGCATGAACAGCGAGCAGGACCCGATCGACGTCATCCTCGAGCAGTGGCGGCGGGAGCGGCCCGATCTCGACCTGTCGGCGATGGGGGTCTTCAGCAGGCTGGCCCAGGCGTCACGGCTCGTCGAGTCGGCCGTGGAGCAGGTCTTCAGGCGGCACGGCCTGCGCCCTGGAGAGTTCGACGTGCTGGCGGCGCTGCGCAGGTCGGGCCCGCCGTACACGCTGATCCCCTCCGAGCTGTCCGACGTGCTGATGATGTCGCGGGCGGGCATGACCAACCGCATCGACAGGCTGGAGGCGGCGGGGCTGGTGGAGCGCAGCCTCGACCCCGCCGACCGCCGCAGCTTCCGCGTCGCGCTGACGCAGGAGGGGCGCGAGGTCATCGACGCCACCCTCACCGAGCACGCGGCCAACCTGGCCACGCTGGCCGCCCGCCTGACCGAGCAGGAGGCGGCCACGCTCGACACCGTCCTGCGCGGCATGCTGGCGCGCTAGCGCGCCTGCCGTACCCCTCGGCGCCAGATCTCCCTGATGGCGCGGGTGGCGGTGATGTCGGTGGTCGGGTCGCCCTCGACCAGCAGCAGGTCGGCGCGGAAGCCGGGCGCGATCCTGCCGCGATCGGCCAGCCCGAACCTGCGGGCGGGCACGCTGGTGGCGGCCGCGAGCGCCTCGGCGGGGCTCAGCCCGGCCTCCGTCAGCAGCAGCACCTCGCGGTGCATGCTGGCGCCGTGCAACGGCGCCCACGGGTTGGCGTCGGTGCCCGCGAGCAGCGCCACCCCTGCCCCGTGCAGCGTCGCGGCCGCCTGTACGGCGTTGCGAACCCCGTCGGGGTGGACGGGCACGACGCTCGGATCACGGTCGAGGGCCGCCATGGCCTGGGCGGGAAGCAGCGAGCCGATGCGCCCGTCGCGCACCAGCTCGGCGCCGCTCGGGTCGCCGGTGACCGCCTCGAAGTAGGTGAGCGTGCTGACCACGAACACGTCCTGGGCGGCGATCCTGGCGGCGACCTCCTCGGGGAGCGGATCGGTGACGAGGTGGGCCAGGCCGTCGACGCCCGCGTCCAGTGCGACGACGGCGTCCTCGGTGGTGACCGCGTGCGCGACGGCCATGAGCCCGGCGGCGTGCCCGGCCTCGACGAGGGCGGCGACCACGTCGGGGGCGAGGACGGGCAGGTCGAGGCCCGACACGTGCCCGCTGTCGATCACGATCTTGAGGTAGTCGGCGCCCTCGGCCAGCCGCGCCTCGACGAACGCCTTGGCCTGTCCAGCGTCGGCCACCGTGTCGAACGCCCCGACCGCGTCGCCGAGGTCCTGTCCCGAGGTCGCCTCCATGATCTGGCTGGGATGCCCGCCGGGCGCGGTGGCGAGGATCCCCGAGCTGCGCAGGTCGGCCACGTCGTCGCGCTCGGCGGCCAGGCGGCGCTGACGGGCCAGGTTCCCCGGCAGGCAGAACATGTCGAGCTCGGTCGTCACCCCGAACCTCAGCGCCTGGGCGAGGTCGCCGTCGAAGGTGTGGGTGTGGGCGTCGATCAGGCCGGGCAGCAGGGTCGCTCCGGTGCCGTCGATCTCGAGGTCGGCGCGGCCGCCGTCGTAGGCGGCGAGCCTGTCGTCCTCGATCAGGACCTCGGTGGGGGGGGACGGTCAGGACGCCGTCGAAGACGCGGACGTTTCGAATCACGGTACGCATGCGCCCTGATAGTAAGATATCAAACTATCTGACGTCAAAGGACTGACTCCCGACTTTTGGGCCTTGTGTCGGCCAGGTGTCGGACCTATCCTCCGATTGTTCGTTAGTTAACTTTCCTAATAAACCGGAGAGGCGATGCTCCGACCCATTCGTTTCCTCGCCCTGACCGCCGTCCTCACCACCGCCTTAGCGGTTCCCGCCATGACCCCCGCCATGGCGCAGGCGCCCACCCGACACGAAGCGGAGAACGCCGCCGTCTCCCAGGGAACGGTCGAGTCCAACCACGCGGGGTACAGCGGGACAGGCTTCGTCAACTACGACAACGTCGCAGGCGGCTACGTCGAGTTCGCCGTGAACGCGCCGTCGGCGGGGACCGCCTCGATCGTCCTTCGCTACGCCAACGGCACGACGACCAACAGGCCGATGACCATCGCGGTCAACGGCACGAGCGTCACCCGTGACTTCCCCGGCACGGGAGCCTGGTCCACCTGGGCCTCCACCACGATCACCGCACCGGTCAACGCGGGCGCCAACACCATCCGCGCCACCGCCACCACCGCGGGCGGCGGGCCGAACCTCGACTACGCCGAGGTCGACGTGGCCGCCCCCGCCAGTGAGTACCAGGCGGAGAACGCGGTGATCTCGCAGGGCATCGTCGACACCAAGCACGCCGGCTACACCGGCAGCGGCTTCGTGGACTACGCCAACGTCGAGGGCTCCTACGTCGAGTTCACCGTCGACGCCGCCGCCGCGGGGAACGCGGCGCTGACCTTCCGCTACGCCAACGGCACGACCGTCAACAGGCCCCTTGCCGTCGCGGTCAACGGCACGAGCGTGAACCGCGACTTCCCCGGCACCGGCGCGTGGAGCACCTGGGCCGAGACCACGGTCAACGCGGCGCTGAGGGCGGGCCCCAACACCGTCCGCGCCACCGCCACCACCGCGAACGGCGGGCCCAACCTCGACCGCCTGACGGTCTCGGCGGGAGGCCCCTCCGACACCGAGAAGCCGACGGCGCCAGGCGGGCTGCGATCCACCGCCACCACCTCCAGCTCCATCTCCCTGGCCTGGAACGCCTCGACGGACAACAGCGGCACGATCAAGGACTACCGGGTCTACGAGGGCACGTCGCTGAAGGCCACCGTGAGCGGCACCTCGGCCACGATCACCGGCCTGGCCCCCTCCTCGACCCACACCTACACCGTGACCGCGCGCGACCCCTCGGACAACGAGTCCGACAGGAGCGCCTCCGTCACGGCCACCACCCAGGCGGGCGGCACCGGCACCCCGGTGCAGGCCAACGGCCAGCTCAAGGTCTGCGGCGTACGGCTGTGCAATGAGCGCGGCGAGCAGATCCAGCTGCGCGGCATGAGCACGCACGGCCTGCAGTGGTACTCCCAGTGCCTCAACACCGCCTCACTCGACGCGCTGGCCACCGACTGGAAGTCCGACATCCTCCGGGTCTCGATGTACATCCAGGACGGCGGCTACGAGAGCAACCCCCGGCAGTTCACCGACAGGGTCCACAACCTGATCGAGATGGCCACCGCGCGCGGCATGTACGCCATCGTCGACTGGCACATGCTCGACCCCGGCGACCCGATGTACAACCTCAGCAGGGCCAAGACGTTCTTCGCCGAGATCGCCCAGCGGCACAACGGCAAGAACAACCTGCTGTACGAGATCGCCAACGAGCCGAGCGGCGTCTCGTGGTCCACGATCAGGAACTACGCCCACCAGCTCATCCCGGTGATCAGGCAGAACGACCCCGACACCCCGATCCTCGTCGGCACCCGCGCCTGGTCGTCGCTGGGCGTCTCCGAGGGGTCCGACGAGAACGAGGTCGTCGCCAACCCGGTCAACGCGACCAACATCATGTACACCTTCCACTTCTACGCCGCCTCCCACGGCAGCGACTACCTGAACACGCTGTCGCGGGCGGCCGACAGGATCCCGGTCTTCGTCACCGAGTTCGGCACCCAGGAGGCCACGGGTGACGGGCCGAACAACTTCACCAGGTCGCAGCAGTACATCGACCTGATGGCGCAGAAGAAGATCAGCTGGGTGAACTGGAACTACTCCGACGACTTCCGCTCGGGCGCCGTCTTCACCACCGGCACCTGCCCGAACGGCCCCTTCGCCGGCACCTCGCGGCTCAAGCCGGCCGGCGTCTGGATCCGCGACCGCGTCCGCGCCGACTGACAGGAGACGTGTGAGGCAGCCCGCGCGGCCCGGACGACCGCGCGGGCTCGCTCGCGTCCCGTGAACCCGCCTCCGCGGGAACCCGTCTCCTGGGGGCCGGCCGTCTGCCGGGCTGCCGGCTCGCAGGGGCGGTCCGCCGGTCGCCCGTCCCGCCTACCCGCGCAGCTCCGCCAGCGGGTGCACCCGGTGGGCGACGACCTCGGACAGCGTGATGACGGTCGTGCTGCGCCGTACGCCGGGGATGGTCAGCATGCCGTCGATCACCCGCTGGATGTGCTCGTTGTCGCGGCCGGCCAGGCGGCACCACACGTCGCCCTGACCGGTGACGATGTGGGCCTCGAGCAGCTCGGGGATGGCGTGCAGGGCGGCGGAGATGTGCTCGCGGGAGGCCTGCTCCACCTCCAGGGTGGCGAACGCCTGCACCGGGTAGCCCAGCGCGGCGGGGGAGAGCACGGGGCCGAAGCCGGTGATCACGCCGTCGGCGCTCATCCGGTCGAGCCTGGCCTGCACGGTGCCGCGCGCGACGCCGAGCAGGCGGGCGATCTCCAGCAGGCCGGTGCGAGGGCGCTCGCGCACCAGGCGCAGGATCTCGAGGTCGAGCGCGTCCAGTCCCTTGCGGCGTGCTGGCAATTCGCCTCCCGAAAGTGGCTTCGACTGTCAGTTCGTCAGGATAGCCACGCCGGTGTTGTCACGATCGCCAGGTGTGCCGAGACTGCGGGTTCCATGGAGCACACGTATCCGTTCGTCCCCTACGCGCCCGACCGTTACGACGAGGCGGACATGATCCGCAGAGGCAGGGAGTTCTTCGAGCACGTCGACAGGCGGCGCAGCGTCCGCTTCTTCAGCGACGAGCCCGTGCCGCGCGAATGCGTGGAGCTGGCCGTCATGGCGGCCAACACCGCGCCCTCCGGCGCGCACCAGCAGCCGTGGAAGTTCGTGCTGATCGGCGACGCCGCGACCAGGCGGCGGATCAGGCTGGCGGCCGAGGAGGAGGAGCGCCAGAACTACGAGGGAGGGCGGCTGACCCCCGAGTGGCGGCAGGCGCTGGCCCCGCTGGAGACCACCTCCGACAAGGGCTACCTCGAGGTGGTCCCGTGGATCGTGGTGTGCTTCGCGGAGAAATACGGCCTGCGCCCCGACGGCGGCAGGGTCAAGCACTACTACGTCAACGAGAGCGTGGGCATCGCGTGCGGGCTGTTCATCACCGCGCTGCACACGATGGGCCTGTCGACGCTCACGCACACCCCCAACCCCATGGCCTTCCTCAGCGAGATCTGCTCCCGGCCTGGCAACGAGCGGCCCTACATCCTCTTCCCCGTCGGCTACGCGGCCCCCGGCGCGGAGGTCCCCGACCTGACGAGGAAGCCCCTGAGCGAGGCTCTGGTGGATTTCTGAAATTTGGGCCTATTACGGTTGTTCATCCTTCTCCACTCTCAGTGCAGACGCTCGTCAAGCCCGAGGAGGCTGAAGGTGAAAAGCCGATTAGTCGTCCTGCTCTCCGTCCTGGCCCTGATCTGCCTGACCGGCATGACAGGGGCGGGCGCGTCCGCCGAACCGCCGCGCAACAAGCAGTACAAGGTGCAGGGACCCGCAGACGCCAGGCAGCGCAGCGCCGTCGCCGCCACCGGCGCGGCGATCGACGAGGTGGCGTCCGACTCCGTGGTGGTCACCGCCACCACGGACGAGGTCGCCGCGATCAAACGGCTCGGCTACCGCGTCGTGGAGCTGCCGTCCCCGTTACCCCCGTCCGATGCGAGGACTCTTGACTTCCCGCCATCGGACTCCGGCTACCACAACTACGCGGAGATGACCGCGAACGTGAACGCGTTGGTGGCCGCCTACCCCGCGATCGCCAGCAAGTTCGTCTACGGCAACTCCTACGAGGGCAGGCAGCTGATCGGCGTCAAGATCAGTGACAACGTCGGCTCCGACGAGGCCGAGCCCGAGGTGCTCTTCACCGCCCACCAGCACGCCCGCGAGCACCTCACGGTCGAGATGGCGCTGTACATCATGCACCTGCTCGCCGAGGGCTACGGCAGCGACGCCCGCATCACCAACCTCGTCAACACGCGCGAGATCTGGATCATGCCGGACCTCAACCCCGACGGCGGAGAGTACGACATCGCCACGGGCTCCTACCGCTCGTGGCGCAAGAACCGCCAGCCCAACGCGGGCTCCTCCGCCGTCGGCACCGACATGAACCGCAACTGGGGCTACAACTGGGGCTGCTGCGGCGGCTCCTCAGGCACTCCCTCCAGTGACACCTACCGCGGTCCATCGGCAGAGTCGGCCCCCGAGGTCAAGGCCGTGGCCGACTGGGTGCGCGGCCGCGTCGTCGGCGGCGTGCAGCAGATCAAGTCGCACATCGACTGGCACACCTACAGCGAGCTGATCCTCTGGCCGTACGGCTACACCTTCAACGACACCGCGCCAGGCCTGACCCAGGACGACAGGGACGCCCACGCCACCCTCGGCCAGAACATGGCCTCCACCAACGGGTACACCCCCGAACAGGCCAGCGACCTCTACATCACCGACGGCACCATCGACGACTGGCTGTGGGGCGTCCACAAGATCTTCAGCTTCACGTTCGAGATGTACCCGACGGGCTCCAGCCCAGGCTTCTACCCGCCGGACGAGCAGATCGTCCCGCAGACCACCCGCAACAAGGAGGCCGTGCTCCGCTTCCTCGAGTACTCCGACTGCGTCTACCGCATCATCGGCAAGGAGGCGCAGTACTGCGGGACCGGCGGAGGGACCACCGTCTACTCCGACACCTTCGAGACCGCCACCGGCTGGACCGTCAACCCGGGTGGCACCGACACCGCCACGCTCGGCCAGTGGGAGCGGGGCGACCCCGCCGCCACCACCTCCTCGGGGACCAAGCAGCTCGGCACCACGGTCAGCGGCGTCAACGACCTGGTGACCGGACGCCTCGCGGGCTCCTCCGCCGGCGCGTACGACATCGACGGCGGCGTCACCACCATCCAGTCCCCGCCGATCACTCTGCCGGCCTCGGGCACCCTCAACCTGTCGCTGTCGTGGTATCTGGCGCACGGCTCGAACTCCTCCAGCGCCGACTACTTCAGGGTGCGGGTCGTCGGATCCACCACGAGCACCGTCGTCAACCAGCAGGGGGCCGCCTCCAACAGGAACGGCTCGTGGACGGTGGCGACGGCGAACCTGAGCTCGCACGCGGGGCAGACGGTGAGGATTGTCATCGACGCGGCGGACGCCTCCACCGCCTCACTGGTCGAGGCCGCCGTCGACGACGTCAAGATCACCCACCAACCCTGACAGGGGGCGCCGGGAGCCGGCGACCCCGGCCCCTGCGCTCCACCCACGACCCGCCTCTCCAGGTCTCTTCGCGGACCGGGAGGGGCGGGTTTTTTGGGTCTTGTAAGGGGTCGGTGTCAAGGCTACGATCGCGACAACTCTTAGGAAACTTTCCTAAAAGAAATCATGACCAACGTCCGACCTGCGAAGACACGTCGTCCCTCGGCCGGTCCGGTCGAGGGAGCACCCTGCGCCGCGAGTCTCACCGCCATGGGCGCGTGAAGGCGGCGCACCCCCGCCTGACTCACTCTGACAGCCCCTGCAAAGGGAGCGCACCCCCCGAAAAGAAGGAACAGCGTGAGATTACGCGCATCAGTGGTCGCCCTGATCACCCTCGCCCTCACCCTGGTCGCCCTGCCCGCACAGGCCGCAGGCCTCACCGCCACCTTCACCAAGGCCGCGGACTGGGGCTCGGGCTTCGAGGGAAGGGTGACCGTCACCAACGGCACCGCCGCCCCCGTCAGCTGGAACGTCCAGTTCGACCTGCCCGCAGGGCACACCATCCCCTCCGCGTGGGACGCCGTCATGGTCCGCAGCGGCCAGCACTACACCTTCACCCCTCCGAGCTGGGCAGGACAGCTCGCGGCTGGCGCAAGCGCCAGCTTCGGCTTCAACGGCAGCCCTGGCAACTTCCCCGGCATCACCGGCTGCACCGTCAACGGCGCCTCCTGCGGAGGCGGCGAGCCCCAGCCCGGCGTGCCGGGACAGCCGGGCGCGGTGAGCGCCACCTCCACCCCCGGCGCCGTCTCCCTGTCATGGGGTACGGCCGGCGGCACCGTCACCGGCTACCGCGTCTACGAGGGCTCGACGCTCAAGACCACCGTGACCGCCACGAGCGCCACCATCTCCGGCCTCGGCGCGTGCGAGACCCACACCTACACCGTCAAGGCCTACAACACCGTCGGCGAATCGGCAGGCCGCGACGCCACCGCCACCACCGCGGGCTGCACCACGGGCCCACTGCCCAGGCACTTCCTCACCGGCTACTGGCACAACTTCGTCAACCCCGCCGTGGAGCTCAAGCTCTCGGCCGTGCCCGCCGAGTACGACTTGGTCGCGATCGCCTTCGGCGAGGCCACCTCGACCCCTGGCGAGGTCGTCTTCGGCGTCGACCAGGGCCTGGCCACCGCGGTGGGCGGCTATACCGACGCCCAGTTCAAGGCCGACGTCGCCGCCCTGCACCAGCGCGGCAAGAAGGTCATCCTGTCGGTCGGCGGAGAGGCGGGACGCGTCCAGGTCGCCAGTGCGGCGGCGGCCACGAAGTTCGCCGACTCCGTCCACGCCCTGATGCAGAGCTACGGCTTCGACGGCGTCGACATCGACCTGGAGAACGGGCTCAACGCCACCTACATGGCCCAGGCGCTGCGGTCGCTGCGCGCCAAGGCGGGCTCGGGGCTGATCATCACGATGGCGCCGCAGACCATCGACATGCAGTCGACCAGCGCGGAGTACTTCAAGCTCGCCCTGTCCATCAAGGACATCCTCACCGTCGTCCACACGCAGTTCTACAACTCGGGCTCGATGCTCGGCTGCGACCAGAACGCGGCCTACTCCCAGGGCACCGTCAACTTCATGGTCGCGCTGGCCTGCATCCAGCTCGAGAACGGCCTGCGCCCCGACCAGGTCGCCCTCGGCCTGCCCGCGGGAGCCGGCGCGGCAGGCGGCGGCGTCGTCTCGCCCGCCCTGGTCAACCAGGCGCTCGACTGCCTGGCCAAGCGCACGAGCTGCGGAAGCTTCGTCCCGCCCCGCGCATACCCCGACATCAGGGGCGCGATGACCTGGTCCATCAACTGGGACGCCAGCCACAACTGGAACTTCTCCAAGACCGTCAAGCCGCACCTCCAGGGAATGCCATGAGACGCATCACGCTCGCCTTACTGGCCGCCTTCGCCCTCGCGGGCACGGGCCTGGCCACGACCACCCCCGCCGCCGCGCACAGCGTCACGGTGGCCGCCTACCCCGCGTGGCAGGCCTGGACGTCCTATGCGATCGGCACCCGCGTCACCCACAACGGCGTCGACTACGAGTGCATCCAGGCGCACACCTCGCAGCCGGGCTGGGAGCCTTCCAACGTGCCCGCGCTGTGGAAGACGGTCTCGGGCGGCGGCGGCGACACCACCGCGCCCTCGGTGCCCGGCAACCTGCGCTCCACGGGCAGCACGTCCAGCAGCATCGCGCTGGCGTGGAACGCCTCCACCGACAACGTCGGCGTCACCGGCTACAACGTCTACAGGGGCTCGACGCTGGTGACCACCGTCACCGGCACCACCCACACCGACACCGGTCTTGCGTCGGGCACGAGCCACACCTACACCGTCCGCGCCCGCGACGCGGCCGGCAACCTGTCGGCCGCGAGCAACGCCGTCACCGCCTCCACCTCGGGCGGCACGGGCGCGCCCGGGCAGCCGGGCGCGCCGAGCGTCACAGGCGCCACCAACAGCTCGATCTCGCTGTCGTGGGGCGCGTCGAGCGGCACCGTCACCGGCTACCGCGTCTACGAGGGCTCGACCCAGCGCGCTCAGGTCACGGGCGCCTCGGCCACGGTCTCAGGCCTCGGCGTCTGCACCTCGCACACCTACACCGTCAGGGCCTACAACTCCGCGGGCGAGTCGGCCTCCAGCGCCTCCGTCACCGGCTCCACGACCGGCTGCCCGACCGGCGCGCGCATGCCGGGCGCGCCGTACCTCTACATGGGCTGGGGCAGCCCGCCCAACCCCGGCACCGTCATGGACGCCACCGGCGTGAAGTCCTTCACCATGGCCTTCATCCTGTCCGGCGGCGGCTGCAACCCCGCGTGGGACGGCAACCGCCCGCTGACCGGCGGCGCCGACGCCCAGGCCATCTCCACGATCAAGTCGAAGGGCGGCAGCGTCCAGATCTCCTTCGGCGGCTGGTCGGGCAACAAGCTCGGCCCGAACTGCTCCTCTCCCGAGGCCTTCGCCGGCGCCGTCCAGCAGGTCATCAACGCCGTCGGCCCCGCCGTCGTCGACTTCGACATCGAGAACAGCGACGAGTTCGAGAACTACACCGTGCAGGACCGCATCCTGAACGGCCTGAAGATCGTCAAGTCCAACAACCCGAACGTCAAGGTGGTCGTCACCTTCGGCACCACCACGACGGGCCCGAACGCCCACGGCATCCGCCTGATCAACCGCTCCAAGGAGCTCGCGGTGCCGATCGACAACTACACGATCATGCCGTTCGACTTCGGCGGCTCCAACATCTACAACGACACCGTCAACGCCTCGGAGGGGCTGAAGAACGCGCTGAAGAACGCCTTCGGCTGGAGCGACGCCCAGGCCTACGCCAAGATGGGCATCTCCGGCATGAACGGCCTGTCCGACCAGCAGGAGCTCACCACCCCGGCGACCTGGACCCAGATCACCGACTGGGCCAAGTCCAAGGGGCTGACCAGGCTGGCGTACTGGGCGGTCAACCGTGACCGTCCCTGCCCGGGCGGCGGCGTGGTCTCCCACTGCAGCGGCATCGCGCAGACCGAGTGGGAGTTCACCAGGATCACCGCAGGGTTCTGATCCCGCTCGCCGGGGGAGGGACCGCCAGGTGCCAGGCGCTCCCTCCCCCTTCAGCCCTGCTGCCCCCTGTGCCTGACCATCAGCGTCGGCTTCACCGGCTGGCCGGTTCCCGGCGGCCGGTAGGTGGGCAGCGCCTCGCCGTACTCGTGCATCCAGTCGTGGTCGACGAAGGTGTGCATGCGGCCCGAGAGGGTCCGCCAGGGCATCCCCTCGGGCCGTACGGCGGGCCCTGGCACCGCGGCCAGCAGCGCCGCGGTCTCCGGGTAGTTCCGCTCGACGAGCACGCCGCGCACGAAGTCCCTGCGCGTGCCGAGATGGTCCACCGCGAGCTTGGCGAAGGCCTCCGCCAGCTGCCGCACATCGGGCAGCGGGAAGTCGGCGTACTCCGAGGCGCCGAGCAGCAGGTCCAGCTTGCCCGCGGGAGCGCTCTGGTCGGCGCACGGCAGCCCTGGCGCCGCCCCGATCAGGTGGTGCAGGAAGCAGTCGTCGACCTGGTCGCTGTGCGCCAGCGTGAGCACCCTGGGCCAGTTCGCCGGGTGGTCGGGATCGTCGCAGGCGTGCCTGGACGGCTCGGCCACCGTGTCGAGCGGATTGCGGTCGTACTCGGGCGCCATCGGCAGCCAGCCCTCCCGTACGGCCTCGACCAGCACGGAGGCGGGCACCCTGTCGTTGAACAGCCCCTCGCCCAGCACCCACGACAGCATCCCCACATCGGTGCCGTCGTAGCGCCATCTGTCGCCATGCAGGTAGAAGTAGGCGCCGGCCTCCACCACCCGCTCGCCCTCGGCCCTCGGCCTGACCCAGCCGCCGCCCTGCACCCCCGCGCACCCGGTGAGCACCAGCAGCGGCAGCATCGCCCTGTGCGCGGTGTCGGCGTGCTCGGTGCCCAGCCGTCCCGGCATGATCATGCACCTGCCGCCGGTGCGCAGCGCGGTCTCACCCAGCTCGCGGGCGAGCCTGACCGCCCGCGCCGCCTGGACCCCGGTGATCGGCTCCTGCCAGCCAGGCGTGTACGGCTCGAGCGCGTCGTCGTACCCGGTCGGCCACGTGCCCGGCAGCCCGTCGCGCGCCACGCCGTACTGCGCGAGCAGCAGGTCGTAGACGGTCGTCACCACGTGCTCGCCCACCCGCACCACCGGCACGCCGCGACGCAGCAGCGCCGACCCCTCGTCGAAGCGGGCGAGCAGCACCTCGGCCGCGCCGCCGCCCTTGCCGTACATGGTGAGGGCGGGGTCGGTCTCCAGCGTCAGGTTCCAGTGGGCGTGGTCGCGGCGGAAGCCCAGCGAGCCGTTCGGCACCACGGGCCTGCCGCCCCTGCCGAGCAGGACGGTCTTCAGGTGCGCGGTGGGCGAGTGGTCGCCCAGGTCGGCGGCGGTCAGGAAGCGGTGCGGCACGTACCCGCCGGCGCGCTCGCGCAGGCGCACCAGGAAGGGCAGGTCGGTGCGGTGCTTGGCGTGCTCGGCGAAGGCGGGCGCCTCCACGTGGAACTCCTTCAGCAGCACGTGCCCCATCGCCATGGCCAGCGCCGCGTCGGTGCCCGCGCGCACCACGACCGTCTCGTCGGACAGCCGCGTCGGATGCCGCCCGATCGCCACCACCTTCTGGCCCCTGTAGCGGCCCGCGACCAGCCAGTGCGTGTCGGGGGAGCGGACCGCGCGGTCGTTCTCGCCCCACACGATCGCGAGGGCGGCGTGCGCCCAGTCGGCAGGCTCGGGCACCTCGGCGCAGGGGCCGAAGACCTGGTCGGCGGCGAGCGGCTGGTCCACCAGCACCGCGCCGCCGATCAGCCCGACGAAGCGGGAGAGCGTGGAGGTGGAGTGGGCCGCCACCCTGTCGGGGCCGTGGACGGCGATCGTGTGCACGTGGGCGGCCGCGGCGATCTCGATCACCTCGGCGTCGCCGACGGGCGAGACCTCCTGGCCGCGGGCCATCTGGTAGGCCCTTCTCGCCTGTGGGTTGGCTGTGAGTTCGGCCCAGGCCGCGACCGGATCATGAAGCCTGCTGCGTGCCTCTCGATAGAAGCCGACCAGCCGCGCGTTGCCCCGTGATCCCCCCATGCTCCTAATTGAACACACAGAGTGACGATCCGGGCCGGAGCGACCCGCGCAACAGGTGGCAGTACCTCCAAACGTGCGGCAGGCTAGGACCGCCATGGACTACGCAGTGCTCACGGGGATCGTCCTCGTCTCAGGTGTCGTGCTCGCCCTCGTCGCGCAATGGCGCGATTGGCGGCCTCCCCTCTGGCTCGCCATAGCGGTGGGCGTGGGGGTCCGCGTGCTCATCATGTACACCTCCGCCATCGACACCTGGCAGCCCGTCGACTTCGTCAACAGCTTCAAACCGGCGGGCGAGGCGGTGCTCAACCGGCAGGACCCCGTCCTGGGAAGCAACGGCGGCTGGCACTTCCTGCCGACCATCCCCTACGTCTACGGGATCCTGCTCTGGCTGGGCATCCCGTGGGAGTACGCCGGCCGCCTGGTCACCGTGGTCGCCGACATCGTGCTGATCCCGCTGGTCGGCAAGCTGGCGGGCGGCCCCCGCGCCTCGCTGCGCGCCTTCCAGTACGCGCTCAGCCCGCTCGCCCTGCTGGTCGCCTCCGTGCACGGCCAGGTCGAGCCCGTCGCGCTGGTCTTCGGCGTCGCCGCCTTCGTCGTCGCCCGCGGCCCCGGCGATCCGCACCGGCCGGGTGTCACGATGACCGTGCGCGAGATGCTCGGTCTCGGCGGCGGATGGCGCGGTCTCGGCCCGGCCGTCAGGCAGTCGGCCACCCACCTCGCGAGCCTGGCCAGGCCCGCCTTCACCTTCCACGCCGACGAACGGCCCGCCTACCGCAGGGCCCTGTGGGCCGGGCTGCTGATGGGCCTGGCGCTGTGCGCGAAGAGCTGGCCGATCTGGCTCATCCCCGGCATGCTCCTGCTGCTGCGCGGCTTCAGGCCCAGGCTGATCGGGCTGATCGCCACCGGCATCCCACCGATCTTCTTCCTGGTGACACTGCCGATCTTCGCGGGCACCTCGCTGTCGGACATCCCCAAGGTGATGGACGTCATGAGCGACATCCGCCCGATCGTAGGTGAGTGGGGCTGGACCGCGGTCCTGGTCGGCGGCGACTGGACGCTCCACTCCGCCTACGCCAAGATCGGCACGTACCTCATCTACGCCAGCGTGCTGGCCGTCTGCTGGGTGTGGCGCAGAGCCGACCCCGTCGACCTGACCACCGCGATCCTGCTGGTGTTCATGGTCGTCACGCCGCGCCTGGGCGCGCAGTACCTGCTGTGGTTCGTGCCGTTCCTGATCGCCAGGCCCACCCGCTTCGCCTGGCCCGCCCTGCTCGGCACGGCGCTGTGGGCCTCGATCGGCTATCTGTGGATGACACAGCACTGGAAGATCTGGCAGGACTGGCACCCCGGCTGGGCGATGGCCTCGATCGTGCTGCTGCCGGTGCTCGCCCTGGCGATGCCGTGGGGGAGGCGGGTCTTCGCCGCCCCCACCGCCCCGCTGGAGGGGCCGCGGTAGCACCGCGACCCCTCGCCGCTAGCGCGACAGGTTCCCGAACAGCGTGATCCACTGGTCGGGGTGGACGAACGCGACGACCGTGTCACGGGCGATGCCCGCACGGGCGAACGCCGCGTCCACCCCGCCGTAGTGCGGGCGCAACGAGGCGTACAGCGAGCCGCCGACACCCCCGAAGCCCAGCCTGACCAGCTCGGCGAAGCCGTCGGCGTCGTCGAGCAGCGGCTCGGGACGCCGTTCGATGCGCAGGATGCCCGAGTCGACAGAGGGCACGGGCCTGAAGCTCTCCCTGCCCACCCTGCCGACCAGTTCCCACGTGAACCACGGCCAGCTCTCCACGGTGAGCAGGCTCCACCTGCCGAAGTCACCGCTGCGCTTGCGCGCGTACTCCAGCTGGGTGAGCAGCGTCGCCGACGTGAGCGCCGGCGCGCGCAGGCACCAGTCGACGATCTTCGAGGTGATCGAGTAGGGGATGTTCCCCACGACCGCGAACGGCTCGGCCGGCGGCCGTACGGAGGTGAAGTCGCCCTTGACGATCCTCAGCCCCGTCCTGGCCTTGAGCTTGACCGCCAGCAGCGGGTCGATCTCGTAGCCGACGACCTCGGCGCCCGTCGCCGCGAGCGCGACGGTCAGGGCACCCTCACCGGCGCCAGGTTCGAGGACCAGGCCGCTGGGCCTGGCCGCCTTCACCATCAGCTCGACGGCATGCCGATCGACCAGGAAGTTCTGCGAGAGCTCCCGCCGAGCCCGATCTCTGGGCGAGTGACCGCCACCGCTGTTCCTGGCCTTCTTCTGGGTGTGCGAATAATTTCCGTGCGCGAAGTTCTGCGCCACAGCAAAAGCCCTTTCGGGTCCTCGAGACGAATGGGATCTCGACGGGCCCTGGGCTCGCGAACATGCGAAGCTAGCGAGCCAGAGCCCGGCTGCCGCGCATGCGGATGTAGTAGACGCATGAGTTACAGGTCATGGCGGCGAGCCTACGGAAGGCCGCCGGTAAATGCGATGCGTTTTCCGGCGGAGATCGTCACCCTGGTGGCATGCAGGCAACGGTCACCGTCACTCCCTCCCGCCTGCCCGAGGTGCTGCTCCACGTCGCCGTGGTGCGTCCCGTCTTCCTCTGGGGCGCGCCAGGCATCGGCAAGAGCTCGCTGGTCAGGCAGTTCGCCGACTCCCTCGGGCTCGAGTGCGTCACGCTCCTCGGCACGCAGCTCGCGCCCGAGGACCTCATCGGCGTGCCCGAGCTCGTCGGCGGGCGCAGCAGGTTCGCGCCGCCCGAGTCGATCGCCAGGGACGAGCCGTACTGCCTGTTCCTCGACGAGCTGAACGCCAGCGCGCCCGAGGTGCAGAAGGCGTTCTACTCGCTGATCCTCGACCGCAGGATCGGCTCCTACGAGCTGCCCGAGGGCTCGGTCGTGATCGGCGCGGGCAACAGGGCCAGCGACAACGCCCTCGCCCGCCCGATGGCCTCGGCGCTGGTCAACCGCCTGGTCCACGTCCACCTGCGCGTCTCCGCCGACGACTGGCTGAAGTGGGCGGCGGCCAACGGCGTCCACCCGTGGATCGTCGACTACCTCATCCAGCGGCCCGACCACCTCTGGAGCGCGCCGCCCAAGACGGAGGAGCCCTTCTCCTCGCCGCGCGCCTGGCACATGCTCTCCGACGTCATGCACTCCTTCGGCCCCTCGGAGTCGCTCGACGACGACACCCTCGCCGTGCTGGCCTTCGGCACGCTCACCACCTCGCACGCCTCGGCCTTCCGCGCCTACGTCAAGACCGTGCGGCACGCCTACGACCTCGACGCCGTCATCAAGGGCGAGGTGTCGTGGCCGCGCCGTCCCGAGGACCGCGACCTGCTCTACTTCCTTTCGGAGACCTTCCGCGCCAGGCTGGTCAAGGAGCTGCCCGCCGACAAGCGCGGCGCGTCGGCCCGAGGCAGGGACCTGGGCTTCCGCGCCAAGACGCTGCTGGTGGAGCTGGCGGAGATCTCGCTGGAGTGCGCGCAGCTGGTCATCGCCAACGACGAGAACGGCGCGCCCGCCCTGCCCACCTGGTTCCTGGTGGAGGTCGGCCGCGACCTGCCCCGCCTGATCGCCGCCCGCTCATGAGCAGGAGAGCCGCAGGCCGCGACAAGAAGGCCGACCCGTGGCGCCTGGAGGCGCTCAAGGGCTGGCAGCTCGCGAGCGGGCACCCGCTGTTCGGCCACTACCACCGCGAGCTGGTGGAGGACCGGCAGACCTACGTCACCGCCCACGGCGACGTCCACTACGACACCGCCACCCGCGCCGACGCCGCCGAGTGGGCGTGGACGTTCGCACACCTCATGCTGCACCTCGGCTTCGGCCACGCCGACCCCGGCACCTGCGCCCCCGGCGACCTCGGGCCCAAGGTGTCGGACACCTGCCACCTGCCCGACCCTGCCTACCTGGCGGCCTGCTGCGTGACCGTCGACCGTTTCCTCACGACGCTCAAGCTCGGCCGCAACCCCGCGCCGCTGCCCGCCGCACTCCCCACCGAGGACGAGTTCACGCTGTCGGAACGCTGGCGCAGAACCGGCGTGCCGGCCGAACACGCCCCGCTCGGCCCCGCCGACTTCCGCATCGGCTCGCGCGAGCAGGCCACCGCCTACGACTACCCGCGCTCCTTCGCCATCGGCGTCGCCAGGACCGCCACCTCGGCACTCGACCTGGCGGGCACCTCCAAAACCCGGCAGGAAGGCCCCTGGGACAGGGCGCTGAGCTGGTTCGTCTCCTCCTACCCCCTGCTCGGCGCGCTGGCGGCGGGCATGACGGTCGTCGCCGACGCCGAACTCGCCAGAGGCTGGGACATCTCGATCGCCGCCGTCAGCGCCGAGGCGGCCGAGATCTACGTCAACCCGCTGGCAGGGCTCAAGACCGAGGAGTGGCGCTTCGTGCTGGCCCACGAGATGCTGCACGCCGCGCTCAGGCACGGCGAGCGCATCGGCGGGCGTGACCCGTTCGTGTGGAACGTCGCCTGCGACTACGTGATCAACGGCTGGCTGGTCGAGATGGGCGTCGGCGAGCTGCCCGAAGGGCTGCTGCACGACCCCTCGCTGGCGGGCCTGTCGGCCGAGGCCGTCTACGACAGGATCGTCACCGACCTGCGCCGCCTGCGCAGGCTCGCCACCCTGCGAGGGCGCGGCCTCGGCGACGTGCTCGACAGGCCCATCGGTGGCGGCAAGGGCTATCTCGACCTCGACGACTACTACCGCAACGCGCTCAGCCAGGGGCTGGTCTACCACCAGAGCAGCGGGCGGGGGCTGGTGCCGTACGGGCTGGAGCAGGAGATCCGCGCGCTCGACCAGCCGCCGCTGCCATGGGACGCCAGGCTCGCCCGCTGGTTCGACGAGCACGTGCCCGCCGTCGAGAAGCGCCGCTCCTACGCCCGCGCCTCCCGCCGCCAGGCCGCCAGCCCCGGCATCCCGCGCCCCGGCTGGGTCCGCCCCGAAGAGGTCGTACGGCAGGCCACCTTCGGCGTCGTCCTCGATACCTCGGGCTCGATGGACACCAAACTGCTCGGCAAGGCGCTGGGCGCGATCGCCTCCTACGCCACCGCCCGCGACGTGCCGCGCGCCCGCGTGATCTTCTGCGACGCCGCGGCCTACGACGCCGGTTACCTGCCGGTGGAGGACATCGCGACCAGAGTGCGGGTGCGCGGACGCGGAGGCACCGTGCTGCAGCCGGGGGTCAACCTGCTCGAGCGGGCCGAGGACTTCCCCCGGGACGGGCCGATCCTGGTGATCACCGACGGGGACTGCGACGTGCTGAGGATCAGGAGGGAGCATGCCTTCCTCGTCCCGCAGAGCGCCAGGCTGCCTTTCAGACCGCGCGGGCCGGTCTTCGCGATGAAGTGAACCTGTAGCGGCGTGAGACGGGTGGGCTGGTGGTCTGCCGCGAGCCCCTGGCCATACGCTGCCCACCTCGACAACCAACATGTTGTACGGCAAGCGGCCCCGCGCTCATCGGCGACCGCCTCTCCAGAGACGCCTCTGCACCGGAATCGCCTGCCTTCGCCTCGCCTGTCTTCGCGTCGCCTGTCTTCGCGTCGACAGTCTTCCGGCGTCGCGTGTCTTCCGGCGCCGCGTGTCTTGGGGTGTCGCGTGTCTTGGGGTGTCGCGTGTCTTGGGGCGTTGCCTCTTCTTCGCTGGCGTCGCCTCTTTAACGGTGTCGCCTGCCTTCCGGCGTCGTTCTCTCTGGCGGCGTCGCCACTCTTCTCGCCGACGTGCTTCGGCGTTGGGGGCCGTCGTTTGCGCCTCATGGCATGGCTGGCCTCCCATCGTTCCCGCGTGGGGGATCGCGGGCGGCGTGGTGGTGACAGCAGTCATTGGCAGCCCCGCCGGCCTCTGCGCTGCCAGACTCTGCCCTGCCGGGTTCCTCCCCGCAGGGTCGTGTCCTGCCGGGTTCTGCCCCGCAGGGTTCTTCCGTGCCGCGCTTTCCTCGCAGGCCCCGCTGGGTCTGTTCCGCCTTCAGAGCGGCTCGCGTGTCGCCGACAGGGGCGCTGGCTATTCCGTGACGACCAGCCGTACGAGGTGACCGTGCGTGGCGTAACCGGGAGGGTCGCCCGGCATCACGCCGGTCACGCAGTCGAAGGTGGCCGGGGCGCTCTGCCGTACGAAGAAGGAGGGCTCGGCGATCGCGGCCAGGAGCCTGATGACGGCCCTGTACACCTTGATCCCCTCGAGCGGCTCGTCGGGACGTACGGTCACCTCGTACACACCGTCCTCCTGCAGCCGTTCGCCCAGCACCTGCCAGCCCCGGGCTCGGCGCAGGTGGGGCAGCAGGTGGGCGTGCGGATCCTCGGCCACCCATCCGGGCCTGGAGGCGGCCTCGGTGAGCGCGTGAAGGGCGGGCAGGATCGAGCTGCCGTCGCTGATCCCGGAAAACCGTTCGTCTGTGTCCCAACGCCGCTGTTCCATGCCCTCGATTGTGACAACCAGGGCCGCCCTTGTGACCGGATGACCGACTCCCGCTATCGCAAGACCCCTTCTCCCGCCCTCTGTCTCTGCTTCGTTCTCGCCGCCATCTCCCTCACCCTCACAGCCATCTGCTTCGCCGCCACCTGCCCCACCGCCTCGACCTCACCCTTCGGTCCACTCCTTCGGTTAACCCCCTTTCGGCCTTCTCCGGTACGCGGTGCCCCGGGGCCCGGGGCGGTGCCGGGGATCCGCGCCCCGCGCCCCGGGGACTCCTGGTCCTGGTCCCGGTCTCCCGGGTCCCTACCTCCCGCAGCCCCATTCCAGAGCCTGAGCTGGGTCTGAGTCTTCGGTCTCGCGATCCTTTTCTCACCGAGGGAGGGCGCCTTGGGTGCGGGACCGCCGCCTGACTGCCCCGGGCGCGCAGGATGGCATCGGATGTCGCCCGCGGTGTCGAGCCCCTTCAGCCGCCGGCTACACGAGACCGTTCCGCTGCTCGCCAGCGAATGCGTGGCCCAACCCCGGCCGGGCACACCGCGCCTCCGCGACACTCTGACGGCGTGCCCCCAGAGCTGCCAGGCCAGAGGATGGCTGATTTCTACAAGGCAGCGACCACGTCCCCGTCGTACGTTGGGGAGCATGGAACGGGAAGCAGAGCGATACCTCCAGCTGAATGCCAGGCTCATCGAAAGGCTCAGATTCGAGGCGTTGTACAGGGGCGGTTCGAAGGAGCGCGTGCTTCAGGTCCTGCGCGGATACCAGAACCCCGACGGCGGTTTCGGCCACGCCATGGAACCCGACCTTCGCGGCCCGTCCAGCCAGCCGGAACCCGTCGAAGTGGCGTTCTGGATCCTGGACGAGCTCGACGCCTTCGACGACCCGATGGTCGCCGCGGCCTGCGACTATCTGGTCTCCATCACCACGAAGGACGGCGGCGTGCCCTTCGTCCTGCCCAGCGTCAGCGAGGCGCCGCACGCGCCCTGGTGGGAGCCCGAGGACGACCCGCCCGGCAGTCTCATCCCCACCGCCTCCATCGCCGGACTCCTCCACAAGCACGGTGTGCGGCACCCGTGGCTCGAGTCCGCCACCTCGTTCTGCTGGAGCGCCATCGCCAGGATCGAGGGGACCACGCCGTACCACGCCCGCGCCATCGTCACCTTCCTCGACCTGGTCGACGACAGGGACCGGGCGGACGCGGAGTTCGCCAGGCTCAAGGAGGCGATTCTCGCGACGGTCACGATGGATCCCTTCGCGGAGGGCGAGGCGCACTTCCCCCTGGACCTCGCGCCCGCGCCGCTGCGCCACCTCTCTCTGTTCTCGGATGAGACTCTCGCGGAGCACCTCGACGCGCTGGTCCGGCTGCAGACACCCGAGGGCGGCTGGGAGCCCAACTTCCCGATGTGGACGCCGCTGGTCCGCCACGAATGGGGCGGCTACCTGACCGTGGCCACCCTCAAGACCTTCCGCGCGTACGGCCGCCCGACGACCTGATCTCACCGCGGCAGCCTTTCCAACGAGGACCATCCACCGGCCTCCCGAGTCCCTGGCTGAGCCTCCCCGCCCTCGCCGATCCCCTAGGCAGATCCTCCGCGCTGCCCGGTCCCCGGCTGAGCCTCCATCAGCGATTCGGGTCAGCCCCCGGGAAGACCACGCGGGTTGCATGGACTCTTCCTGCTGACTCGAGCCGCCGTCGCAGCGAGACGCGAGGCGGGTCAGGCCGCGACGAGGAGGCCGCTCATAGGGACGCCGCTCAAACGTTTCACCTCGTGGGAGAGATGAGCCTGGTCGGTGTAGCCGCTCTCCACGGCGACCGTGGCCAGCGGCACCCCCGATCGGGCCAGGCTGAGCGCCCGCTGGAACCGCACGATCCGCTGCAAGGTCTTCGGCGAGTAGCCGAATGCCGCCACAGCCCTCCGGTGCAGGTGCCGCTCACTCAGTCCGAGATCCCACGCCACCTCTCGCACCGACGACCCACTTCGCAGCGCGGCGGCGATGGCGGGGGCCGCGGGGTCCGGCGCGGCGCTCCTTCGCAACCGTTCGGCCAGGGCCTCGAGCGTCAGATCCGAGGGAAGCCCGAGCTCGGCGAACGAAACGCGTTCGTCGCGCAGCTCGCCGGTCGGCACGCCGAGCAGCCCGCCCAGTGCGCCAGGCCTGAACCGGATGCCTCTGTACACGTCGCCCGCGCGCATGCGCACCGGCACGGGCCCTGTGTCCGGACCCGCCACGTGGGGTCCTTCCGGCCCCCAGATCAGGTCGACGCAGGCGTCGGGCACCACGATCTGGGTGCCTTCCTCCGCGCAGTCCTGCTTCCACAGGCAGGCCACCCGATCGACGAGCGACGCACCAGGGCTCCATTCCGCGTACATGCCTTCCACGCTACGACCCGCCACCGACACTTCGCCGAAGCGTCCTGTCGCTGCTGATGTCCCGCAGCCAGGGGAGGGTCCACGTGACGGTGGCCAGCCGGAGTCCCGCTGGAGTACGCGTGATGGACGGGCGCCCGCCACGTGACCGCGGTGGGCTGGGGGTGGCTTCGCCGTACCAGAAGATGCGTGAACGGAAAGACTACGGAGAGCCGGTCGGACGAGGGGACGGGTCGCCGGAGACGAGGGCGGCGGCCCAGCGGGCGCTGGGGTCGCTGTCGATGAGCAGGGCGCGCGCCAGCAGGCTGAGCGGGATCGCGAGCACCGCCCCGAGCGGCCCCAGCACGAACGTCCACACGATGAGCGACAACAGGGTCATCGTGGTCGAAAGCCCCACCGCGTCGCCGAGGAACTTCGGCAGGATGAACGACTGGAACACCACGTTGATGGCGCAGTAGGCGGCGATGACCAGGATCATCTGCCGCACACCACCATCGAGCAGGGCGAGCATCGCGGGTGGGATCAGACCGAGCACGAAGCCGATGTTCGGGATATAGGTCGTGATGAGCGCCAGCACGCCCCAGAGCAGTGGCAAGGGGACGCCCAGCAGCGCCAACGCCGCCACGTCGAATGCGGCGCAGATGATCCCGAAAACCGTGGAGACCAGCAGATAACGCCTGGTCTTTCCGGCGAAGGTGGCAAGTGAGGAGACCAGGGCGGGCCTGTGCTCCCTGCCCGAATCAAGGATCTTCGCCATCACCGGCGCGTCGAGGGACATCGCCAGCAGGAGCACCACCATCAGGAACAAACCCGACAGGACGGCCAGCAGACTCGCCAGCAACGACTGGGCGAGACTCAGCACCTTGCCCGGGTCGAAGGACTGGATCGCCTGGTTGAGCTGCGCGTTGCTGATGCCATGCTCGGTGGCGAAACGTTGAGCGTCCGCGAGTAGTTGCTGGAACTCCGGGGCGTAGGTGGGGAGGATCCCGGCGAGCTGGGCCATCGAGATCGTCAGCACCCCGACCATCCCGAGCAGGACGAACACCACAATCAGGAACGGCACCGCCACCTGTGCCCAGATGGGAGCGCCGCGCGAGCCGAGCCACCCCCGTACGGGAGAGACGGCGATCACGAGCACGAGCGCCAGGACCAGGGGGCCGACGATCGAGGCGACCTCGCGCAGCCCGAACAGCGTGACGACCGCCCCGGCCGCCGTGAGCAGGACGATCAGCGCCCGCGGGGCCGAGTGATCGTTCATTTCGCCTACATACCCCGGCATCCCATGCGAACACCGCCCAAAGTGCCCGATCCACTACGACAGGTAGCTGAACCCCCTCTTTCTGTACGGCGGAACGTCGATTTGACGGTTGGCGGGGTCGTACATAGAGTTCACCAGTCCCAACCGGTCGGCGATGATCGCCGACCATCCAGGGAAACTTCCTTGACCAACTCCGCACCTTCGATCGTCATGTTCGCGGGTGAGTCTGATTCGACAGGAATCAGATGTCGGCGTAAGTTAGAGGGGTTGCCCCGGAAGCGGGGTGGTCTGGATTTCCGCAGGTCAATCCGATGAAAGTCAAATCACTGAATTTGACACGAATCGGAAGGGCTGAAAGAATAAAGACATAACGAAGCGAGTGCCACCGGGTAGGTGACGGTGAATGCGTCCGTTTCTTGAGAACTCAACAGTGTGTTAAAAGCCAGTGCATGATGCACAACCCCGTCCATTGGACGGATTCCTTTGGTTGGAACATTCATGTTTCAGCCGGGAGAAATTCTCAAACATTGTTTGGAGAGTTTGATCCTGGCTCAGGACGAACGCTGGCGGCGTGCTTAACACATGCAAGTCGAGCGGAAAGGCCCTTCGGGGTACTCGAGCGGCGAACGGGTGAGTAACACGTGAGCAACCTGCCCCTGACTCTGGGATAAGCCCGGGAAACTGGGTCTAATACCGGATACGACCGCCCCCGGCATCGGGTGGTGGTGGAAAGTTTTTTCGGTTGGGGATGGGCTCGCGGCCTATCAGCTTGTTGGTGGGGTAGTGGCCTACCAAGGCGACGACGGGTAGCCGGCCTGAGAGGGCGACCGGCCACACTGGGACTGAGACACGGCCCAGACTCCTACGGGAGGCAGCAGTGGGGAATATTGCGCAATGGGCGAAAGCCTGACGCAGCGACGCCGCGTGGGGGATGACGGCCTTCGGGTTGTAAACCTCTTTCAGCAGGGACGAAGTTGACGTGTACCTGCAGAAGAAGCGCCGGCTAACTACGTGCCAGCAGCCGCGGTAATACGTAGGGCGCAAGCGTTGTCCGGAATTATTGGGCGTAAAGAGCTCGTAGGTGGCTTGTCGCGTCTGCCGTGAAAGCTCGCAGCTTAACTGCGGGTCTGCGGTGGATACGGGCTGGCTAGAGGTAGGTAGGGGAGAACGGAATTCCTGGTGTAGCGGTGAAATGCGCAGATATCAGGAGGAACACCGGTGGCGAAGGCGGTTCTCTGGGCCTTACCTGACGCTGAGGAGCGAAAGCGTGGGGAGCGAACAGGATTAGATACCCTGGTAGTCCACGCTGTAAACGTTGGGCGCTAGGTGTGGGGATCTTCCACGATCTCCGTGCCGGAGCTAACGCATTAAGCGCCCCGCCTGGGGAGTACGGCCGCAAGGCTAAAACTCAAAGGAATTGACGGGGGCCCGCACAAGCGGCGGAGCATGTTGCTTAATTCGACGCAACGCGAAGAACCTTACCAAGGCTTGACATCGCCCGGAAAGCTGCAGAGATGCGGCCCTCTTCGGACTGGGTGACAGGTGGTGCATGGCTGTCGTCAGCTCGTGTCGTGAGATGTTGGGTTAAGTCCCGCAACGAGCGCAACCCTTGCTCCATGTTGCCAGCAGGCGCTTCGGCGTGCTGGGGACTCATGGGGGACTGCCGGGGTCAACTCGGAGGAAGGTGGGGATGACGTCAAGTCATCATGCCCCTTATGTCTTGGGCTGCAAACATGCTACAATGGCCGGTACAGAGGGTTGCGATACCGTGAGGTGGAGCGAATCCCTAAAAGCCGGTCTCAGTTCGGATTGGGGTCTGCAACTCGACCCCATGAAGTCGGAGTCGCTAGTAATCGCAGATCAGCAACGCTGCGGTGAATACGTTCCCGGGCCTTGTACACACCGCCCGTCACGTCACGAAAGTCGGCAACACCCGAAGCCCGTGGCCCAACCAGCTTGCTGGGGGGAGCGGTCGAAGGTGGGGCTGGCGATTGGGACGAAGTCGTAACAAGGTAGCCGTACCGGAAGGTGCGGCTGGATCACCTCCTTTCTAAGGAGCAGCTGGTCGAAGGCGCGAGCCTCCGGCCTACGTCGAGGTCATCAGCGAACGTCTGATGCTCGGCAGCTCATTAGTGGAGCACTGGCTACTCGGTTCAGCGTGACTGCTGCCCGTCTAGTACCGCCCGGCTTGCCGGGAGTGGGAACGAGGGTGACAGGGGTTACGAGGTTCCGGACACACTGTTGGGTCCTGAGGAAACGGACCGGATCGTAGGGGCCACCCGCTGCGGGTTTCGCATGGTGGCCTGATCCGTCTGTTCCGCCTCATACAGGGCCAGCGAAGAACCATCATTGTGTGGTTTGGAGTTGGTTGCTGTTTGTTGTTTGAGATTTGCATAGTGGACGCGAGCATCTTTGTGGCCAAGTTTTTT
Source organism: Nonomuraea roseola (assembly GCF_039535395.1). Taxonomy (NCBI): domain Bacteria; kingdom Bacillati; phylum Actinomycetota; class Actinomycetes; order Streptosporangiales; family Streptosporangiaceae; genus Nonomuraea; species Nonomuraea roseola. The sequence continues at coordinate 761,139 of NZ_BAAAXC010000015.1, read as the reverse complement.
AGGGCACACGGTGGATGCCTTGGCATCAGGAGCCGATGAAGGACGTGGGAGGCTGCGTTAAGCCTCGGGGAGTCGCCAACCAGACGTTGATCCGGGGATGTCCGAATGGGGAAACCTAGCACCAGTCATGTGGTGTTGCCTCCGCCTGAATGTATAGGGCGGTTGGTGGTAACGCGGGGAAGTGAAACATCTCAGTACCCGTAGGAAGAGAAAACAACAGTGATTCCGTGAGTAGTGGTGAGCGAAAGCGGATGAGGCTAAACCGGGCATGTGTGATAGCCGGCAGGCGTTGCATGTTCGGGGTCGTGGGACCCTCTTGACTGATCTGCCGATCGGTCGAACAGTGAGAAACCTGTCTGATAGTTGAAGCCTCTGGGAAGGGGCGCCGTAGACCGTGAGAGCCGGGTAGGCGAAATCGGATGGGCTGTTTGAGGGGATCCCAAGTAGCACGGGGCCCGAGAAATCCTGTGTGAATCTGCCAGGACCACCTGGTAAGCCTAAATACTCCCTGATGACCGATAGTGCACTAGTACCGTGAGGGAAAGGTGAAAAGTGCCCCGGTGAGGGGTCGTGAAATAGTACCTGAAACCGTGTGCCTACAAGCCGTAGGAGCTTACATCAGCTTGCTGGTGTGTGATGTGACTGCGTGCCTTTTGAAGAATGAGCCTGCGAGTTATGGTGTGTGGCGAGGTTAACCCGTGTGGGGGAGCCGTAGCGAAAGCGAGTCTGAATAGGGCGTTTGAGTCGCATGCTGTAGACCCGAAGCGGAGTGATCTACGCATGGGCAGGTTGAAGCGAGGGTAAGACCTCGTGGAGGACCGAACCCACCAGGGTTGAAAACCTGGGGGATGACCTGTGTGTAGGGGTGAAAGGCCAATCAAACTCCGTGATAGCTGGTTCTCCCCGAAATGCATTTAGGTGCAGCGTCACGTGTTTCTTGCCGGAGGTAGAGCACTGGATGGCCGATGGGCCCGACAAGGTTACTGACGTCAGCCAAACTCCGAATGCCGGTAAGTGAGAGCGTGGCAGTGAGACTGCGGGGGATAAGCTCCGTAGTCGAGAGGGAAACAGCCCAGATCACCGACTAAGGCCCCTAAGCGTGTGCTAAGTGGGAAAGGATGTGGAGTCGCAGAGACAACCAGGAGGTTGGCTTAGAAGCAGCCACCCTTGAAAGAGTGCGTAATAGCTCACTGGTCAAGTGATTCCGCGCCGACAATGTAGCGGGGCTCAAGTACACCGCCGAAGTCGTGGCATTGACCCCCATGCGGGGTTGATGGGTAGGGGAGCGTCGTGCAGCCGGCGAAGCAGCAGAGTGATCTAGTTGTGGAGGCTGTGCGAGTGAGAATGCAGGCATGAGTAGCGAATGCAGGGTGAGAAACCCTGCCGCCGAATGACCAAGGGTTCCTGGGCCAGGCTAATCCGCCCAGGGTAAGTCGGGACCTAAGGCGAGGCCGACAGGCGTAGTCGATGGACAACGGGTTGATATTCCCGTACCCGCTTTAACACGCCCATATCGAACCTCGTGATGCTAAGAGTCCTTAAGCCCCGCAGCGTCCTTCGGGACAAGTGGTGAGGCTGAACGCTCGATCCGATCGGGTAGTAGGTAAGCGATGGGGTGACGCAGGAAGGTAGTCCAACCCAGGCGATGGTTGTTCCTGGGGTAAGCATGTAGGGAGTGTCGTAGGCAAATCCGCGACGCATTGATCCTGAGATGTGATGCCGAGCCGATTGTGGCGAAGTGGATGATCCTATGCTGCCGAGAAAAGCCTCTAGCGAGTGTTGTGGCGGCCCGTACCCTAAACCGACTCAGGTGGTCAGGTAGAGAATACCAAGGCGATCGGGTGAACTGTGGTTAAGGAACTCGGCAAATTGCCCCCGTAACTTCGGGAGAAGGGGGACCTCTGCTGGTGACGAAACTAGCTTTCTGAGCTGGTGGGGGTCGCAGTGGCCAGGGGGAAGCGACTGTTTACTAAAAACACAGGTCCGTGCGAAGTCGTAAGACGATGTATACGGACTGACGCCTGCCCGGTGCCGGAACGTTAAGGGGACCGCTTAGCCACGCAAGTGGCGAAGGTGAGAACTTAAGCGCCGGTAAACGGCGGTGGTAACTATAACCATCCTAAGGTAGCGAAATTCCTTGTCGGGTAAGTTCCGACCTGCACGAATGGCGTAACGACTTCCCCGCTGTCTCAACCGCAGACCCGGCGAAATTGCACTACGAGTAAAGATGCTCGTTACGCGCAGCAGGACGGAAAGACCCCGGGACCTTCACTACAGCTTGACATTGGCGTTTGGAACGTCTTGTGTAGGATAGGTGGGAGACTGTGAAGCTCGGACGCTAGTTCGGGTGGAGTCATTGGTGAAATACCACTCTGGTCGTTTTGAACGTCTAACTCTGGTCCGTGATCCGGATCGGGGACAGTGTCTGGTGGGTAGTTTAACTGGGGCGGTTGCCTCCTAAAGAGTAACGGAGGCGCCCAAAGGTTCCCTCAGCCTGGTTGGCAATCAGGTGTTGAGTGTAAGTGCACAAGGGAGCTTGACTGTGAGACTGACGGGTCGAGCAGGAGCGAAAGCTGGGACTAGTGATCCGGCGGTGGCATGTGGAAGCGCCGTCGCTCAACGGCTAAAAGGTACCCCGGGGATAACAGGCTGATCTTCCCCAAGAGTCCATATCGACGGGATGGTTTGGCACCTCGATGTCGGCTCGTCGCATCCTGGGGCTGGAGTAGGTCCCAAGGGTTGGGCTGTTCGCCCATTAAAGCGGTACGCGAGCTGGGTTTAGAACGTCGCGAGACAGTTCGGTCCCTATCCGCTGCGCGCGCAGGAGACTTGAAAGGGGCTGTCCCTAGTACGAGAGGACCGGGACGGACGAACCTCTGGTGTGCCAGTTGTACCGCCAGGTGCACGGCTGGTTGGCTACGTTCGGAAGGGATAACCGCTGAAAGCATCTAAGCGGGAAGCTCGCCTTGAGATGAGGTCTCCCACCACGTTGTGTGGGTAAGGCTCCCGGTAGACGACCGGGTTGATAGGCCGGAGGTGGAAGCACGGTAACGTGTGGAGCTGACCGGTACTAATAGGCCGAGGACTTGACCACAAAGCTTTTGCTCGCGTCCACTAGGCAATTCTGAGACAACAAGCACGTCTGTGTTTGTTAGTTTCACAGGGTTGCGGCGGTTATAGCGTAGAGGAAACACCCGGTTACATTCCGAACCCGGAAGTTAAGCTCTGCAGCGCCGATGGTACTGCACTCGGGAGGGTGTGGGAGAGTAGGTCGCCGCCGCGCAATCTTTGTATGGAAGGGCTTCACCCGTTGGGTGGGGCCCTTTCTGCATTTCCGGGGTCTCTTCTGTTGTCCAAGCGGACGTGGGATTCATGCGCGCTTCTCCACTCAAATTCCAGGCTCGTGATTCCCCGGCAGGCCGCTGGGCGGCTGGTCCGAAACGGCTGGTCCCGAGGTCAGGTGTGGTGAAATGCCTCCCGAGGCGCCAGAGCTTGCACGTGATCCCCGCAGGCCGTCGGGCGGCTGGCCCCACGCGGCTGATCAGGGCGGCGAGGGCACAGATGGCGGCGAGGGCACAGATATGGTGAAGCGCTTCGCGAGGTCCAGGACTCGCGCGTGATCCCCAGGTCGTCGGACGGCTGGCCCCCCACACGGCTGATTAAGGCGGCGAGGGCAGGGGTGTGGTGAGGTGCTTCGCCACGTCCAGGACTCGTGCGTCATCCTCCAGGTCGTTGGATGGCCGGCCCGAGGTGGCTGGTCCTGAGGGCGAAGGCGCGAAGTGTGGGGGTGAAGTGCTTCGCAAGGCGTTCGAAACCGGACGTCGGTCGTCTGTAAGCTCCTCGCCGCACGCTCGCTCCAACGACGTATCCAAGGGGCGGGACCATGCGCAGTCGACGTGTACCAGCAGCAGCCATCGCCATGGCACTCTCAGCAGCGACACTCGCGCAGGGGATCGCGCATGCCGACCCGCGCCCGCGAGACATCGCCGTGGGCACCCGGCTCGCGGCCAGGACCAATCCGGCCGTCCAACTGATCGGCATGTCCTACAGCGGGACGGTCATGGTTCCCTCACCCGTTCCCACCGCGGCTTTCACCGCGCTGTTCGCCAAGGCGAAGAAGCACGCGAAGGCGGGTCGCATCCCGGCTGACCATCAGAGCCAGGTCAAGTGGGTGCTCAGGACGGCGTCGCGGAACGTGGGAAAGTATCTCGTGCCGAGTAAGCCCGCCAGGAAGGCGGCCACCGAGGTCAGCTCCATCTGCACGGGCTGGTGGATCACGCCCGACGGTTACATGGTGACCGGGGCGCACTGCGTGGCCACGAACAACACCCTTCTCCGCCAGCGGTTCGCCGAGCTGGCGCTCCCCAAGGTCATCGAGGCTGACGTGCGCGGCTTCCTCAAGAGCGTGGCGGGATTCGCCCAGCCCGACGACGGCATGGCGAAGTTGGCCAAAACGCTGTTCACGGCATACGACCTGAAGGTGATGCGGGTGACGGGCGTGCGGAAGCGGCTCGCCGTCAAGATGCACGACGGGAAGGGCAGGATCAGCGTTCGCGCTCTCGGGCTGGTCGCCAAGGGCAGCGATTACCCGGGGGTGGACTTCGCGCTGCTGCGGATGAAGGGTGCGCGTAACCTCCCGACGCTTTCGCTCGGGCGGGACGGCGATGTCAGGGTGGGCGACTACCTCTACATCAGCGGGTTCCCCGGCATCACGGTGTTCAACGCGACGCTGGACGAGCGGTCGAGGATGTATCCGTCGCTCACCGAGGGCGCGTACAACGTGAAGCGTACGACGGTGAGCGGCGTGCCGTACCTGCAGGCGCAGGCGCCGTCCTACGGAGGGAACTCAGGTGGGCCGGTGTTCAGCAAGGAGGGGAAGGTCGTCGGCACGCTGATCGCGGGTGCCCGGCAGGTGGACGGCGCGGACACGGAGAACGCGAGCTTCGTGCTTCCTGTGGGCGTCATCAGGAAGCGGCTGGCGGCGGCGGGGGTGGCGCCGGTGATGTCGGAGACATCCAAGGTGTACGACGCGGCGCTCGACGACTACTTTGCCGGGCGGAACGGCCGGGCGCTGGAGAGGTTCTACCGGGTGCGAGAGCTGTACCCCGCGCACCCGTATGTCGGCGCCTTCATCACCGAGCTGAAGTCATCCCGCTGAAGTGGCCGCGCTGGCTCAGGCAACTGGGCTGAGATCGCCGCTGAGCCAAGCCGAAACCGTCCCGCCGAGATACCCAGGTCGGCATATCTCCTGAACCCCGGGGCTGTCGACCAACCCCTGAGGAGACCGCCGGGAACCCCACGGCGCTCCGCCGGTCTCCACAAGATCCCCTGGGGCGTCACCGTTCTGCGAGGATCCCTCGGGACCCGCCGATCTCGCCGCCGCTCTCCCTGCAACACCGGCGGCCCGCGGGCTTTGCGGCATCACAGGGAGAGCGGCGGCAATCCCATGAAGATCGGCGGGGTCTCAAGGAGGATCCTTCGAAGATCGGTGACGCCTCAAGCAGGATTCCCGGAGGGTCGGCGGGATTCCCAGAGGAATCCCCAAGGATCGGTGACGCCCCAACGGGGATCCCTGGAGACAGACTGAGCTCGCGGGGGCCTGGTGGTATTTCAGGGAAGCTGGCGGCATTCCCTATGGAGATCGGCGGCGTCTCAAGGGGGATCCTTCGAAGATCGGTGACGACTCAAGGAGGATCCCCGGAGGTCGGCTGAGCTCACGGGGCCTGGTGGTATTTCAGGGGAGGCCGGCGGCATTCCCTACGGAGATCGGCGGGGTCTAAAGAGGAGTCCCCCAAGGATCGGTGACGCCTCGACGAGGATCCTTGGAGACAGGCTGAGCCCACGGGGTCATGCGGTATCTAAGAGAGGCTGCGGCATCTCCCGGAGATCGGCGGGGTCTCAAGGGGGATTCTCCGAAGATCGGTGACCTCAACGAGGATTCCCGGAGACGCGCTGAGCTCACGAGACTAGGGTCTCAAGGGGGATTCTCCGAAGATCGGTGACCTCAACGAGGATTCCCGGAGACGCGCTGAGCTCACGAGACTAGGTGGGATTTCAGGTATCTCCCGGAGATCGGCGGAACCTCGCGGAGGTTGCCCGGAAGCCGCCGGCGCCTTGAGGGAGGCGCCGGCGGATACTCAGGAACCGACCCCGGTGGAGCGGGTCAGGGGAGGACCAGGAGGGCGTCGCCCACCGCGCGCTCTCCTCCGTCGGAGGGCTGGTTGACGACCTTGCCGCCGACGACCATCGCGGTCGAGCCGCCGCCGTCCAGGTTGATCGCCTGCACCGCGCCCAGCCACTTCATCAGCTGCGCCGCCTCGATCATGTTCGCGCCCACCGTGATGCCCGGCTTGCGTCCGTCGACCGTGGCGAGCACCAGCCCGCCCGACCTCGTCACGCCGAGGAGGGTGCGGGGGTGGCGGCGGAGGATCATGTTGACCGAGTCGTGGCCGTCGCGCTTGGCGGTCACCTTGATGCGGCCGTTGCGGATGAGCCCGACGCCGCCGCCGATCACGCTGACGTCGGGGGTGAGGGCGACCCTGCGCCCCGTGCGCTCGTCGATGACCTTGGTGTCGACGGTCACGCTCCACTTCTCCCACGCGTGCTCCCACAGCCAGTCGGCCGCCGCGCCCGCGCCGTGCAGGACCCGCGCGCCCTTGGGCACGGCGCCGCCCGCCGTCCGCAGGGCGATGACCTTGCCAGAGGCGTCGAGGACGGCCTCGGCGCCGCCGTTGGCCGGGGTCTTGGCGCCGTACTCCTCGGTGTAGAGGATCAGCTCGTCCGTGGTGCCGAGCCGGTTGACGCCGTTGATGTCGAGGCGGGTGCCGTCCTGGGAGATGGCGGACATCTTGGTGGTGAGCTCGGTGATGCGGGCCGTACGGCCCTTGAGGACGACGGCCGAGCGGCCGGGGACGGCCTCGCTGAGCAGCCTGCCGCCGACCACGGAGATGCCGACGGGCTCGCCGCGCAGGGCCGGAGAGGTGTGGATGTTGAAGAAGCCACCGTTGACGGCGGCGATCGCCTTACGCGCGCCGGCCATCGAGGAGGTGGTCTCGCGCTTGGCGACGCTCGTGCCGAGGCTCGCGGCGTAGGAACCCCGGAACCTGCGCGGGTCGACGGTGAGGACCTGCATCTGCCAGGGGCCCGTCGTCTTCACCCCGTCGTCGCCGAGGTAGTCGGCGCGGGCCTTCACCCCCGCGTCGGACAGCTCCTTGGCCGCTTTGACGGCCTTGTCCTTGTCCTTCAGCGGCCAGAGCCCGACGCGGACCATGAAGATCTCCTCGGACGGGTCGTCCGAGACGGCGGGACGGACCACGCGCTGCACGCTGGCCGTCTGGCCCGCCGCCTCCACCTCGGCGGCCTTCGCCTCGGCGGTCTCGCGTCTGCCGTAGTCGCGCCCGCTGGGCATCAGCACGGTGACGGTGTAGCCGTCGTTGGCGGTGCCGGTCGCGACGCTGTAGAGGTCGATGCCGCCGCCGACGCTCTTGTGCGTCTTCGCCGGCAGCCCGCGCTCGCCGAGGGGGAACCTCGCTGAGGGGAAGGGGGCCGACACCTCCTCTGCCGTGGCGGGCACCGCAACGGTGACCGTGAGAGCGGCGGCCATGGCAAGGCCGACGAGGGCGCGTCGAGACATGAAAAACTCCCCAGAAGGACGGCAACCGATCCATACTGGCGAGATCAACAGCGCCCAGTCAGCCGAACACGCAGACCAGGTAAGACAGTTACCTAATTGACACGACAATGCCGGGATTCAGCTGCGGTGGGTGACCATCCGGGGTTACCTTTCGGTAAGCCGCTTTCCAATGAGTTCGAGCGGCACATCATCCCGAGAGGCAGCCGACATGGGGCTGAGCATCCTCCTTGTGATCATCGCGAGCGTTGTCCTGGGATTCATTCTTGGCGCGTTCGTGGCGCGTCCCCGGCGGTGGGACATGTACATCTGCGCGGACGACACGATCCACGCCGACGCGACGCGGGATCAGCGCAGGTGAACAACTAGCCGGGCGCAAGCCGTACGGAATCTGGGTCCAGTGCGGCTTGCGCCCTATAATGGGTTCATGACTATCGGCATGTGGTGGTGGCCGCCCGACGGCCCCTGACTTCCACATGCGTGAAGGCCGTCTCCGGACGGCCTTTCGTGGTCTCTGGGGACGCTTGCGAAAGGACCCCAGAATGAACCACATCGTGCTCACAGGTGACCGCCCGACGGGCCCGCTCCACCTGGGCCACTATTTCGGCACGCTGGCCAACCGGGTGCGGCTGCAGGAGCTCCACCAGATGTACGTCCTGGTCGCCGACTACCAGGTGATCACCGACAGGGACGTGCCTGGCCGGATCCAGCACAACATCACCGAGCTGCTGCTCGACTACCTAGCGATCGGACTCGACCCGGCCAAGGTGACGATCTTCCAGCACAGCGCCGTACCCGAGCTCAACCAGCTGCTGCTGCCGTTCCTCTCGCTGGTCAGCGTGGCGGAGCTGAAGCGCAACCCGACCGTCAAGGACGAGATCGCGCACAGTTCGCAGAGCGCGGTCAGCGGGCTGATGTTCACCTACCCTGTGCACCAGGCGGCCGACATCCTGTTCTGCAAGGGCACGCTGGTGCCCGTCGGCAAGGACCAGCTGCCGCACGTCGAGGTGACCAGGTTGGTCGCGCGCCGCTTTAACGAGCGCTACGCCCCGGTCTTCCCGCTGCCGGAGGCCATGATGGGCTCGGCTCCGCTGCTCAGGGGCCTCGACGGCGGCAAGATGAGCAAGAGCAGGGGCAACGCGATCGCGCTGAAGGCCACAGCGGACGAGACCGCGGCCGTGATCAGGGCCGCCCGCACCGACGCCGACCGGCACATCTCCTACGACCCTGAGCGCAGGCCCGAGGTGGCCAACCTGCTCACGCTGGCCGGGCTCTGCCTCGGCCGCGCGCCAGAGGAGATCGCCGAGGAGATCGGGGACGGTGGAGCCGCGCGGCTCAAGCGGCTGCTCACCGAGGCGGTCAACGAGTTCCTCCACCCGATGAGGAAGCTGAGGTCCTCGCTGGACGCCGCCGACGCGCGCGAGGTGCTGACGGCCGGCAACGCCAGGGCGAGGGAGCGGGCTGTGCTGACGCTGGAGGAGGTCAGGCAGGCCATGGGGTTCTAGCCGGCGCTGGTGGCGATCGGCTCGCTGTCCGAGACGCCTCGGTGGCCACATGTCGAACATAGGCCGGCGATCAACCAGGGCAGGGACTGCTCAGTGGGCCTGGTAGACCTTGCGCAGGGTCTCGTGCACCGTCCACGTGGTCTTCGCGCCCTCGGGCAGGAGGCACACGTCGCCCGGGCCGACCTCCACGCGCTGCCCGTCGTCGGTCTCGATCGTGGCCCGCCCCGACAGGACGACGAAGATCTCGTCGCGCTCCACGTCGGTCACCACGCCAGGGGTGATCTCCCAGATGCCACGCCCCTCGTCGAGCTCGGCGACCGAGGTGACGGGGGTGCCGGAGACGATCTGGGACGGGTCGAGCGGATCGGGTTCGAGCCGGACGTCGGCGACGTGCATGACGCGGATCAACGGTTCTCCCTGCGGAAGGATTCGAGGGCCAGGAGGGCGACGTGGAGCGACAGGCACGACTCCACGTCGTCGAGGTCGGTGTCGAGGATGCGCTCGAGGCGGCGCAGCCGGTCGTAGAAGGCGGGGCGCGACAGGTGCGCCTTCTGGGCGGCGACCGCCTTGTTGCGTCCGGCGTCGAGGTAGATGCGCAGGATGCGGGTGAGGTCGCCGCCGCGTTGGGCGTCGTGCGCGAGCAGCGGCCCCAGCTCGCGTTCGGCGAACGTCTGGATCCTGGCGTCGTCGCGCAGCAGGTGGAGCAGGCCGCGCAGGCGCAGGTCGGGCAGGCGGTAGTAGGGCCTGCCGTCGGGCTGGCGGACGGCCACGTCGGCGACCTGCTCGGCCTCGAGGAAGCTGCGCCGCACGTCGCGGATGGACTCGACCGCCGAGCCCGCGGCCAGCACGAACGTCGAGCCAGGCTTCCACAGCGCGCGCAGGCGCTCGGCCAGCGCGGTCAGCGCCGGCTCGACCTGCGTGCGCGGCGGCAGCGGGAGCAGCACACCGACGCGGTCCTGGTCGAGCGCGCCGACGAGGGCGGGCAGCTTGGCGTCGCGGCAGACCGAGGCGGTGGCCTCGGCCAGCTCGCCGAGCAGTGCCTGGCCGTCGAGGGCCTGGTCGACGGGGTCGACCAGGCGCAGGACCACGCTGACGAGCTTGCGTCCGGTGAGCGGCACGCCCACCGCGCGGGCGCGGGCGGCGGCCTCGTCGGGGTCGGCGTAGGCGTGGGTGAGGATGCCGGTGATGATCGTGCCGTGCGCCTGGCGTTCGAGCGACTCCTGGTGGCGCTCCAGCAGGCGGCCCAGCGCCAGCGTGGTGGCGGCGCGCTCGGCCAGCACCATCTCGCGGGGGCCCGGCGGGGCGTCGCAGAGCAGGATGAGCCGTCCCCAGTCCTGGCCGCGGGCGCCGACGGTGGTGACCAGCCAGCCCGAGGAGGCGTCGTAGGAGGTGCGCTCCTGCGGGGCGACCGCGCGCGACCTCGACTCCCATCCGGCCAGCAGCACACCGGTGTCGCGGCCCGCCGACTCGCAGGCCAGTACCTGGTGGGCGAGGTTCTCCAGCAGCACGGGCCGGCCGGACAGCCTGGAGACCTGGGCGAGCACCTCGGCGGGCGAGGCGCCCTCCACCGACAGCTCGGTGAAGACCTCGTGCAGTTGCTCGGAGGCGCGCAGCTCCTCCAGCTGGATGTCGATGATCCTGGCGTGGACCGACTCGGTGATCTGCACGAAAGGGGTCTCGCGGGCCAGCACGATCAGCGGCAGGCCGTGCTCCTCCGCCGCCTTGACCACCGCGCGCGGCAGCTCGCGGACGAATCTGCGGCCCAGCTCCACGACCAGCCCGGCGGCGCCGACGGCCGACAGCTCGCCGATGTAGGCGGCCAGCTTCTCGGGATCTTCAGGCAGGGCGACGCCGGTGGTCAGGACCAGCTCGCCGCCGCGCAGCAGGTGTGCGATGTCGGCGATCTCGCCCACGTGCACCCACCGCACCCGGCTGTCGAGCCGATCCGCGCCTGCGACCACGCGGGGATTGCCCCTGCGAACGGTCTCCAGGGACAGAACGTCGGAGATGGTGGGCAGCACGTGTGGAGCCTATCCGATCAGGATGTAACTATGGCTACCACGACATTTACACGATGTCGCGCGAACCATTCTATGTCCGCGTACCGGCTCACGCCCTCAGATCATCGTCGGTGTACTCGTGGGCGGGCGCCTGTTCCCGCAGCTCAACGCGGCGGATCTTGCCGGAGATCGTCTTGGGGAGGTCGCCGAACTCCAGGCGGCGCACGCGCTTGTAGGGGGCCAGGTGCTCGCGGGCGTACGACAGGATCGAGCGGGCCGTCTCGGCCGTCGGCTCGAAGCCGGGGGCCAGCGTGACATAGGCCTTCGGTACGGCCAGCCGTACCGGATCGGGGGCGGGGACGACCGCGGCCTCGGCCACCGCCTCGTGCTCCAGCAGCACGCTCTCCAGCTCGAACGGCGAGATGCGGTAGTCGGAGGCCTTGAAGACGTCGTCGGTGCGGCCGACGTAGGTGATGTAGCCGTCGGCGTCGCGGCTGGCCACGTCGCCGGTGTGGTAGTAGCCGGCCTGGTCGCTCTCCCGCCCGACATATCCGGACATCAGGCCGAGGGGGCGGCGGTCGTCCAGCGGGAGGCAGATCTCGCCGTCGTCGCCAGGCTCACCGGTCACCGGGTCGAGCAGGGCGATGTCGTAGCCGGGCAGCGGCAGGCCCATCGAGCCGGGCTTGACGGGCAGGCCGGGAACGTTGCCGATCTGCGCGGTCGTCTCCGTCTGGCCGTAGCCGTCGCGGATGGTGATGCCCCACGCCTTGTCGACCTGGTCGATGATCTCGGGGTTGAGCGGCTCGCCCGCGGCGACCGCGGTGCGCAGCGGGAGCCGCCACGCGCCGAGGTCCTCCTGGATGAGCATCCGCCACACCGTCGGCGGCGCGCAGAAGGTGGCGACGTTCTCCGTCCTGAGCACCTCGAGCAGCTCGGCGGCGGAGAAGCGCTGGTAGTCGTGGACGAGCACGGTCGCGCCCGCGTTCCACGGGGCGAAGACGTTGCTCCACGCGTGCTTGGCCCAGCCGGGGGAGGAGACGTTGAGGTGCACCTCCCCCGGCCGTACGCCGATCCAGTACATCGTCGACAGGTGGCCGACGGGGTAGGACAGGTGCGTGTGCTCGACCAGCTTGGGCTGGGAGGTCGTGCCCGAGGTGAAGTAGAGCAGCAGCGTGTCGTCCGCGCGGGTGACGCCGTCGGGCGTGAAGCCCTCCTCCCCGTAGGAGAACGGCAGCCAGCCCTCCGCCTCGCCCACGGAGATCTTCGTGTACGGCCCGCCGGTGAACTTGGCCGCGTCCGCCGCGTTGGCGATGACGTGCGCGACCGCGCCGCGCTCGACCCTGTCGGCCACGTCCTTGGCCGACAGCAGCGTCGTGGCGGGGATGACCACCGCGCCGAGCTTCATCGCCGCCAGCAACGCCTCCCACAGCTCGGCCTGGTTGCCGAGCATGAGCAGGATGCGGTCGCCGCGCCGTACGCCCTGCTCGCGCAGCCGGTTGGCGACCTGGCCTGAGCGTCTGGACAGCTCGGCGAAGGTGTAGGAGACCCTGCCCACGATCTTGAGCGCGACGGCGTCGGGGGTCTCCGCGGCCAGCACGCCGTCGAACCAGTCGAGCGCCCAGTTGAACTCCGCGGGCCTGGGCCAGCGGAAGTCGCGGCGGGCGGTGGCGTAGTCGGCCTGCAGCAGGAAGTCTCTGGCGGCGCGGAAATCGCTCATGCTGGCGATCCTGCTACGTGACCAGCCGCCTCTCAAGGCCATCGAGCACGCAGGCGAGTCCGAAGGCGAAGTTCATCTCGCGGACCGCCGCGGGTTCGTGGGCGGCGTACTCCTCCGCGCGGGCGATGAGGTCGGGGTAGTCGGCCGCGGCTGTCTTGACGGCCTCGCGCATGCTCGCGGTGTCGTAGTTCTTCTCCGCGGCCGCGCTCGTCCACACGACCTCGGGGATGACCGAGCCGAAGACGAAAGCGGTGATCGCCGCCCCCGCGTAGTCCTCCTCGAGGCCGCGGAAGCCCGCCTGGTGCAGACCCTTGCGCAGCAGTTCGGCCGCGCGCAGCGCGTTGGGGCCGATGGCGGGCAACTTGCCGAGGAGTCCGGCGAGCCATGGATGACGCAGGATCACCTTGCGCATGCCGTGCGCGAAGGCCCACCCGGTGTCGCGCCAGCCGGCCGAGTCGGGGTCGGGGACCGACATCTCGCCCCAGACCTCGTCGTAGACCAGCTCCAGCAGCTCGTCCTTGTTGGCCACGTGCCAGTAGAGGCTCGTGGCGCCGGCGCCGAGCCTGGCGCCGAGCTTGCGCATGCTCAGCGCGGCGAGGCCCTCGGCGTCCAGGATCTCGATCGCGGCCCTGACGATCTGGTCGCGGGTCAGACCCTGCGCTTTCCCCTGGCGGGGTTCACGAGTCCAGACGGAGGCGAACTGCTTGGCGGTCACAGGACCAGCATAAATCCGCTCGCACAGTGTGCGAGTGTGTCGTACAGTGTGCGAGTGAACTCGAACGCTGTACGAGACCCTCGTCGTTGGTGGTCTCTCGTCGTCCTCTGCCTGGCGTTGATGCCGCTCGTGGTGGACAGCACCGTCCTCAACGTGGCGATCCCCACCCTCATGCAGGACCTGGGCGCCAGCCCCTCCGAGATCCAGTGGATCCTCGACTCCTACGTGCTGGTCTTCGCGGGCCTGCTGCTCACCGCGGGCAGTCTCTCCGACCGGTACGGCAGGCGCCGCTTCCTCGTCATCGGCCTCGCCCTGTTCGGCGGCGCCTCCCTGGTGGCCGTGCTGGCCGTCGAACCCTGGCAGCTCATCGCCGCCAGAGGGCTGATGGGCGTGGGAGGGGCGATCCTCATGCCCTCGACCCTGTCCATCCTGATCACGACCTTCGACGACGACGAGCGGCGCAAGGCCATGGCCGCGTGGAGCGCCGTCGCGATGATCGGCGTGATCGCCGGGCCCATCGTGGGCGGCCTGCTCATCGAGCACTACTGGTGGGGCTCGGTCTTCCTGCTCAACGTCCCCATCGCGGTGGTCGGCGTCATCGCCGCCCTTGTGCTGATGCCCGAGACCAAGGGGCCGGCCCGCAGCCTCGACCCGCTGGGCGTGGTGCTCTCGATCGTCGGCCTGGTCTCGCTGGTCTACGTGGTCATCGAGCGGACGTGGAACCCCGTCATGATCGCCGTGGCCGTGCTGGCCCTGGGCGGTTTCCTGGTGTGGGAGCGCAGGTCGGCCAGCCCGATGCTGCCGCTCGGCCTGTTCAGGAACCGCAACTTCAGCGGGTCGTCGTTCTCGATCCTGCTGATGTCGTTCGGGTCGGGCGCGGTGATGCTGATGCTGACGCAGTACCTGCAGTTCGTGCTCGGCTACGGCGCGGCGCAGGCGGGGCTCGCGCTGCTGCCGTACGCGGTCTCGGCGGCGATCTTCAACGGCGTGGGGGCCGCGCTCGGACAGAAGGCCAGCAACAAGACGCTGATCGTCGCGGGCATGCTGATCATGGGTGTGTCGTTCGTAGTGATGGCCATGAGCAGCGGTTACTGGTCGCTGTTCGTGGCCTTCCTCGTCATGGGGGCGGGTGGCGGGATCGCGGGGCCCGCGGCGTACGCGACGCTCATGGGGGCGGTGCCGATGGAGCACGCCGGTGTCGGGTCGGCGCTCAACGACACCATCCAGCAGGTTGGCATGGCCCTCAGCATCGCGGCGCTCGGCAGCGTGCTGGCGGGGGTGTACACCTCGGCGATGCCCTCGACCGCGCCCGAGGCGGCCCAGGAGTCGATCGCGAACGCCGTGCTGCTCGGGCCCGAGGTGGCGGCGGCCGGCAGGGAGGCGTTCGGCACGGCGATGGCGACGGGGTCGTGGATCGGGGCGGTGTCGTGCGTGGCGGCGGCGTGCCTGGCGATGGCCGTCCTGCGCCCGAAGGCCCCCGCGGCCCCGGTGCCGGCCGAGGTGTGACCCCGGCCGTTCGGTGTGCCGCTCGCGGCGTTCGCGAACGAGCCGAAGAGAGGCGCGCCTCGGGGAGTTGCGGCCTGCTGATGGGGGAGAGGGCCGGACGGATGCTCGGCCCTCTCCGAGGGGCTCTGCCCGTAGGACCTCCGGCCCGTGACTTCGGTGAGTCTCCTCCCCGAGGAACCTCGGCTCCGTGGTCGGGGAGAGGGGCGGTCGGGGGTCACCGGGTGGGGGCCCAGTGGGGGTCCTTGACGTTCTCCAGGCTGTCCAGCTTGTGAACGCGCTCGTCGTGGCCGATCTGCCGCATCAGGTCGGCCACCGACCGGTAGCGCCCGTACTCGTCGGCGTACGTCCCGGGGTCGGGCATGAACTCCAGGTCGGGGTTGTCGGCCACGAAGGTCATGTACTCGTGCTCGGCATGGTCCTCGAACTCCGCGTTCAGCCGGTACGAGGCCTCGGGCCTGACCAGGAACAGCACCCACGAGACGTGGTAGTAGAAGAACGAGATGAACCACGGCGCCACCTTGTGCAGCAGCCAGTTCTGCTTCATCCCGTTGCGCTGGATGAGGTCCTGCATGATCAGCAGGTGCCACTGCTCGTTGTCCTGGTCGGCGCGGGCCTCGACGATCCGCTCGAACACCCTCTTGGCCAGGGCAGACCTGCCCGAGTAACGGTGCACCGCCCAGTAACCCATCCGCTCCCACGCCTGGTACGGCACGCGGGCGATGACCTCGAGCATGGCGAACTTGGTGAACGACCCCTGCTTGCCGTACATGAGGTCGACGGGCTTGAACATCATCTTGGCCAGCAGGCTGTAGTCCATACGCGGCGTGTCCAGAGTCTCGGCCTGCGCGCGGCGAAGGGCGTCGCGGTCGAGCTTGGGCGGTCCCGCGGGGGCCTCGGGGCGGTCGATCGTGATGGTCATCTCTGTCTCCTTCGTTTCGATGACCTGATCGTGCTCGAAGGCAGGGTGCCCCGGCGTCCGCCGACGGAGGGCAATCGGCATGCCTCTCGCGATGTAGCGAGACTCTCCGGCGTACGTCGCCAGGTGCACGGGACATCCCCTAGGGGAGGGGCGTTCGAGACCCTCCGTTGGACGTCGTTATGTCCAGACATATTCTGTGAGGACAACGTGTAAGCCGATGTCGCGTCATGCCGACAGTTTGGAGGTGGGATGCGTGGTGGATAACCGGGATACTCGTAGCATGTCGGACCTTCTCGCGCGCCACAGGGCGGTAATCCCCAACTGGGTGGCCCTCTACTACAACGAGCCCATCGAGATCGTCAGCGGCAAGGGCAACCGTGTCGTCGACGCCTCGGGCAAGAGCTATCTCGACTTCTTCGCCGGGATCCTCACCAACATGATCGGGTACGACGTGCCCGAGGTGCGTGAGGCCGTCGAGCGTCAGCTGGCCACCGGAGTGGTGCACACCAGTACGGTCTACCTGCTGCGCGGCCAGATCGAGCTGGCCGAGAAGATCGCAAGGCTCTCGGGCATCCCCGACGCGAAGGTGTTCTTCACCAACTCGGGCACCGAGGCCAACGAGACGGCCCTGCTGCTGGCCACCTACGCGCGCAAGTCCGACCAGGTGCTCGCCATGCGGCAGAGCTACCATGGCCGCTCCTTCGGCGCGATCGGCGTCACCTCCAACCGCGCGTGGAAGAACAACTCCTACTCGCCGGTCAACGCGACGTTCCTGCACGGCGCCGACCGCCACCTGCCCCAGTTCGCGGGCCTGTCCGACGCCGACTACATCAAGGTCTGCGTCGAGGACCTGCGCCACGTGCTGGCCACCTCCGTGTCCAACGACGTGGCGGCGCTGATCGCCGAGCCGATCCAGGGCGTGGGCGGCTTCACGATGGCCCCCGACGGGCTGTTCGCCGCCTACAAGGAGGTGCTCGACGAAGAGGGCATCCTGTTCATCTCCGACGAGGTGCAGACGGGCTGGGGCCGTACGGGCTCGGCCTTCTTCGGGATCCAGAACCACGGTGTGACCCCCGACATGATGACCTTCGCCAAGGGCCTGGGCAACGGCTTCGCGGTCGGCGGCATCGTGGCCCGCGGAGACCTGCTCGACAACCTGCACGCGGTGGGCCTGGCCACCTTCGGCGGCAACCCGATCTCGATGGCCGCCGCCAACGCCACGCTCGACTACGTACTCGACCACGACCTGCAGGCCAATGCCCAGCGCACCGGCACGCTGATCATCAACGGACTGCGCGAGGCCGCCGAGCGGCTGCCGATCGTCACCGGCGTCCGCGGCAAGGGCCTGATGTTCGCGGTGGAGCTGGCCGACGGCGCGCTGGCCGCCAGGTTCATGGAGGAGTCCAAGAAGGCGGGCCTGCTCGCGGGCAAGGGCGGCCTCCACGGCAACGTCATCCGCATGGCGCCGCCGCTCACCCTGACGATGGACGAGGCCGCTGAGGGGCTCGGCATCATCGTCAACGCTCTGGAGACCATCAACGATGAAGCTCGTTAAGCACTGGATCAACGGATCCCTGGTGGACGGCGACAGCCGTACCGCCGAGATCTTCAACCCCGCCACCGGAGAGGTCAGCGGGCACGTGTCGCTGGCGTCGGTCGCCGACGTCGACGCGGCCGTCGCGGCCGCGGTCGCGGCCTTCCCCGCCTGGCGCGACGCGTCGCTGGTCAAGCGGGCGCAGGTGCTCTTCCGCTTCCGCGAGTTGATGTACGCCCACCGCGACGAGCTGGCCGCGCTGATCTCCGCCGAGCACGGCAAGGTGCACTCCGACGCGCTCGGCGAGGTGGCCAGGGGCCTGGAGGTCGTGGAGTTCGCCTGCGGCATCCCGCACCTGCTGAAGGGCGGCTTCTCCGAGGGCGTCTCGACCAGGGTCGACTCCTACTCCATCCGGCAGCCTGTCGGGGTCGTGGCGGGCATCACGCCGTTCAACTTCCCCGCGATGGTGCCGATGTGGATGTATCCCATCGCGATCGCCTGCGGCAACGCCTTCATCCTCAAGCCCTCGGAGAAGGACCCCTCGGCCTCGCTGCTCATGGCGCGGCTCTGGAAGGAGGCAGGGCTGCCCGACGGCGTCTTCAACGTCGTCCAGGGCGACAAGGTGGCCGTCGACAGGCTGCTGGCCCACGAGGACGTCAGGGCCGTCTCCTTCGTCGGCTCCACCCCGATCGCCCGCTACGTCTACGAGACCGGCACCGCGAACGGCAAGCGGGTCCAGGCGCTCGGCGGCGCGAAGAACCACATGCTGGTGCTGCCCGACGCCGACCTCGACCTGGTCGCCGACGCGGCGGTCTCGGCGGGCTTCGGCTCGGCCGGCGAGCGGTGCATGGCGATCTCGGTCGTGCTGGCCGTGGACCCCGTCGGCGACGAGCTCGTCTCCAAGATCGAGGAGAGGGTCGCCAAGCTGACCATCGGCCCGGGCGACGACGAGCGCTCCCAGATGGGGCCGCTGGTCACCGAGGTGCACCGCGACAAGGTCGCCTCCTACCTCGACCTGGGCGTCTCCGAGGGCGCGAAGCTGGTGATCGACGGGCGCGAGACCGCGGTGCTCGGCGGCGGCAAGGCGGTGGAGACGCCGGGCTTCTGGCTCGGTCCCACCCTCCTCGACCACGTGCCCGCGGGTTCTCGCGTGCACACCGAGGAGATCTTCGGCCCGGTGCTGTCGGTGGTGCGGATCTCCTCCTACGAGGAGGGCCTGGAGCTCATCAACGGCGGCGAGTTCGGCAACGGCACCGCGATCTTCACCAACGACGGGGGCGCCGCCAGGCGCTTCCAGAACGAGGTCGAGGTCGGCATGATCGGCATCAACGTGCCGATCCCCGTGCCGATGGCCTTCTACAGCTTCGGCGGATGGAAGGCCTCGCTCTTCGGCGACACGCATGTCCACGGCGCGGAGGGCGTGCACTTCTACACGCGGGGCAAGGTCGTCACCTCGCGGTGGCTCGACCCTTCGCACGGCGGCGTGAACCTCGGGTTCCCCACCAACAAGTAGTCAGCAAGGGGTGCGGGCCGTGGCGGCGCGCACCCCTGCCCCACGCGGTCCCCGGTAAGCTCCAGCCTGGACAAGGGGGACTTCGTGAAACACCACATATCTGCCATGGCTGTCGCCGTTGCGGCGTGTACGGCGATGGCCGGATGCGCGACGGCGACCGCGACGGCCAGGCCCGTGACCCCCGCTCCCAAGACCAGTCCCACTCCCTCGCGGACACCGGTGCCGAGCCCGACGCCGACCACGAGCCCCACGCAGAGCGACGGCACCCTGCAGATCCTCACCTACAAGGGGTACGCGGAGTCGGGCGGCGCCACGACGAACTGGGTGGCCGACTTCGAGAGCACGACGGGCTGCCGCATCGCCAGGCTCGACACCGTGCAGACCGCCCAGGAGATGCAGGCCAGGGTGGGTGAGCGGGCCTACGACGTGATCTCGGCGGGGCCCGAGGTGGCCGCGGGCCTGATCGCGGCCCAGCAGGTGCAGCCCATCGACACCGCCAGGGTCACGGGGTACGACGAGCTGACCAAGCGGCTGCGCGACCAGAGCGAGGTCGACGGCAAGGTGTACGGCGTGCCGTACCTGTGGGGCACCCACGAGATCATCTACGACGCCTCGAAGACCAAACCGCGTGACGCCTCGGCGCTGTACGACAGCCAGACGGCCGCGCTGCCCGACAGCCCTCTCTCCATCGCCGACGCCGCGCTCGCCGGCGGGGCCGACGACCCGTACGAGCTCACCGCGGGCCAGCTCGACCAGGCCATGACGCTGCTGGGCAAGAACAAGAACCGGCTGTACTGGAAGGACCCGATCACCCTGGTGCGCGCGTTCGCCACGGGCAAGGTCGACATCGCGCAGGCCACGCCGTACTTCAGGATGCTGCTGCAGAAGGCGGGCAGGAACGTCAAGGCGCTCGACACGTCCGAGACCACGGGCTGGGTCGACTCCTGGATGCTGAACGCGAGCACGCCCAGCCTCGACTGCGCCTACCGCTGGCTCAGCTGGACCGCGATGGCCGAGACCCAGCGTGACGCCGCCGCGTGGGTGGGGCTGGCCCCCGCCACCTCCAAGGCCTGCAGAGGCAGGGCCACGGCGGTCTGCGCCGCCTACGGCGTCACCAAGACGGCCAAGCCGGACAAGACGGCCAAGCCGGCAAAGGTGGTCTTTGCCGTACGCCCACCGGGGGATTGCACACCCCCTGAGGGGGAATGCACTGACTATGCCGCCTGGACCGAGCGGTGGCGAGGACTTGTGAGCTGATCGGGGGCCTGCCAGCCACCGCTTGACCATGCCGCGGGCGCGCCCGTCCCCCCCGCTGGGTGACGTCCGCCAAGGGGCGTCCCGGGTGTTCCCCCCGACCCCGGGGCGCTCCTTCTTCATGTGTGGAATATCCTGTCAATGGTCACTGTTCATGACGATTGAAACTTCAACATGAAGGGCGGCGATCGCCATGCAGTTCGGAATCTTCACCGTCAGCGACGTCACGACCGACCCGACCACCGGCAGGACGCCGACGGAGGCCGAGCGGATCAAGGCGATGGTCACGATCGCGCTCAAGGCCGAAGAGGTGGGCCTCGACGTGTTCGCGACAGGTGAGCACCACAACCCGCCCTTCGTCGCCTCCTCGCCGACGACGATGCTCGGCTACATCGCGGCCAGGACCGAGCGCCTGATCCTGTCGACCTCGACCACGCTGATCACCACGAACGACCCCGTGAAGATCGCCGAGGACTTCGCGATGCTGCAGCACCTGGCCGACG
The DNA here is from genome assembly GCF_039535395.1 of Nonomuraea roseola. Taxonomy (NCBI): domain Bacteria; kingdom Bacillati; phylum Actinomycetota; class Actinomycetes; order Streptosporangiales; family Streptosporangiaceae; genus Nonomuraea; species Nonomuraea roseola. The sequence continues at coordinate 740,343 of NZ_BAAAXC010000015.1, read as the reverse complement.
GCAGGGTGGATCTGATGATGGGCCGCGGCAACACGGGTCCCGTCTACCCCTGGTTCGGCAAGGACATCCGCGACGGCATCCCGCTGGCCATCGAGAACTACGCGCTGCTGCACAGGCTGTGGCGCGAGCCCGTGGTCGACTGGGAGGGCCGCTTCCGCACCCCGCTGCAGGGCTACACCTCGACGCCCGCGCCCCTCGACGGCGTGCCGCCGTTCGTCTGGCACGGCTCGATCCGCAGCCCCGAGATCGCCGAGCAGGCCGCCTACTACGGCGACGGGTTCTTCGCCAACAACATCTTCTGGCCGAAGGAGCACTACCAGCAGCTGGTCAGCCTCTACAGGAGGCGGTACGCCCACTACGGTCACGGCCTTCCCGAGCAGGCCATCGTCGGCCTCGGCGGCCAGGTGTTCATGCGGAGGAACTCCCAGGACGCCATCCGCGAGTTCCGCCCCTACTTCGACAACGCCCCCGTCTACGGCCACGGCCCCTCGCTCGAGGAGTTCATGGCCGAGACCCCGCTCACGGTCGGCAGCCCCGACCAGGTCATCGAGCGGACGCTCAAGTTCAGGGAGTACTTCGGCGACTACCAGCGCCAGCTGTTCCTCATGGACCACGCGGGACTGCCGCTGAAGACGGTCCTGGAGCAGCTCGACATCCTCGGCGAGGAGGTCGTGCCCGTGCTCCGCAAGGAGTTCGCGATCGGGCGGCCCGCCAACGTGCCCGACGCCCCCACCCACCAGTCGCTGCTCGCGCAGAAGGGTTGATCCATCATGAAGCTCGCCGTCGTCTCGGCCGGTCTCAGCCTGCCGTCCTCCACCCGCCTGCTGGCCGATCGGCTGACGTCGGCGCTGGTGGATCGGGCGCCCGAGGTGGAGGTCGAGATCATCGAACTGCGTGACCTGGCCGTCGACATCGCCAACAACCTGGTGACCGGGTTCCCCGCGACCCGGCTGCGCGCCGCGATCGACGCGGTGACCTCGGCCGACGGCCTGATCGCCGTCTCGCCGATCTTCACCGCGTCCTACAGCGGGCTGTTCAAGTCCTTCTTCGACGTGATCGACCACGACGCCCTCGCGGGCAAGCCGGTGCTGATCGCGGCGACGGGAGGCACGGCGCGGCACTCGCTGGCGCTGGAGCACGCGCTGCGGCCGATGTTCGCCTACCTGAGGGCGATCGTGGCCCCGACCGCGGTCTACGCGGCCTCGGAGGACTGGGGAGCGGAGGGCCTGTCGGAGCGCATCGAGCGCGCGGCCTCCGAGCTGGCGGGGCTGATGGGCAAGGAGCAGCCGGTCAGGGCCCAGGTTGACGAGGTCGTCCCGTTCGAGCAGCAGCTCGCGGCGCTCAGGCCGTGAGCGCGGGACAGGGCGGGGAGCGGCGTTCCTGAACGCCGCTCCCCGCCCCGTGCGATCAGAGCGACAGGCCCGTGAGGACCATGACCTTCTCGTAGGTGAGGTCCTCCATGGCCGAGTGGACGCCCTCGCGGCCGACCCCCGACTCCTTGACGCCGCCGTAGGGCATCTGGTCGGCGCGGTACGACGGCACGTCGCCGATGATCACGCCACCGACCTCCAGCTCGCGGTTGGCCTTGAACGCCACGTCGAGCGAGCGGGTGAAGACGCCCGCCTGCAGGCCGTACTTGGAGGAGTTGACCTCGGCGAAGGCCTCGTCGACCGAGGCGACCGGCTTGACGATCATGACGGGGCCGAAGACCTCCTCGCAGGAGACCTTGGCGTCGGCGGGGACGTCGGTGAGCACCGTGGGCGCGACGGTGGCGCCGTCGCGGGTGCCGCCGGCCAGCACGCGGGCGCCCGAGGCGACGGCCTCGTCCACCCATGCCGCCACGCGCTCGGCGGCGGCCACCGAGACCAGCGGGCCCACCTGCGTCTTCTCATCGAGCGGGTCGCCGGTGACCAGGCCGGCGACGGCCTCGACCAGCTTCTCCTCGAAGGCCGCCCGCACCGACTCCTCGACGATGACCCGCTGCACGGCGATGCAGCTCTGCCCCGCCTGGTAGTTGGAGAACAGGGCGACGCGCGAGGCCGCCCAGTCGAGGTCGGCGTCGGCCAGCACGACGGCCGCGGCGTTGCCGCCCAGCTCCAGCGTGACGTGCTTGCGCGGCACCTGGTCCATGATCGCGTAGCCGACCGGGCCCGATCCCGTGAAGGAGACCACCGGCAGGCGGGGGTCCTGGACCAGGGCGGAGGCGCGCTCGTTCTCGACGGGCAGGACCGAGAACATCCCAGCGGGCAGGTCGGTCTCGGCCAGGATCTCGCCGAGCACCAGCGACGACAGCGGCGTGGCGGGCGCGGGCTTCACGATGACGGGCGCCCCGACCGCGATCGCGGGGGCGACCTTGTGGGCGACGAGGTTGAGCGGGAAGTTGAAGGGCGTGATCGCCAGCACGGGGCCCTTGGGCTGGCGGCTGACGTAGGCCAGCCGTCCTGCCGCGGCGGGCTCGGTGTCGAGCCGCTGCACGCCGCCCGACCAGCGCCTGGTCTCCTCCGCGGCGAAGCGGAAGGTGGAGATGGCCCTGTTGACCTCGCCGCGCGCCCAGAAGATCGGCTTGCCGTTCTCGCCGGTGATCAGCTGCGCGATCTCCTCGTGCCGCTCGGCCAGCCGCTTGGCCACGTGGGCCAGCGCCTCGGCGCGCACGTGCACGGGCAGTGCGGCGGCCTCCTTCTGTACGGCCGCGGCCGCGGCGACAGCCTCCTCGACCTGCGCGTCGGTGGGCACCGAGTAGGTGCCGACCACACGACCGTCGTGGGAGTTGGTAACGGTGAGCTCGCGGTCGCCCGTGGCGGGCCGACCTGCGAGCCAGAAGCTGCGCACGTCCATACCCCGACGGTATGCCACATCCGGCGACGGGTAAGTTCTCCACGTTGCACAACAGCTGGGGGGCCAGCAGGCCGTTCCGAACAAAGCCGTCTGTAACAGATGTAGTGCTATTTCGGGATGTTTAGCTTGTCGAGTGGTTTGAGCGATCTCCTTACTGGCTAAGTCCTCCTGGTGCGGTTCCCCCGAGCATGAAAGGCATGGCCCCATGACCACGTCTGCGCCGCTGGGGCTTCAAGGTGCCTACCTGCTGGGTGAACGGACCTCCCACGACCGGCTGCGCGGCCGCACCCTCGAGGTGGCGGTGACCCTGCTCACCCGCGAAGGGCCCGACAGCCTGTCCATGCGCAGGATCGCGACAGAGGCGGGCTGCTCCACCACGGTCATCTACACGATGTTCGGCAGCAGGGAGGGCCTGGCCGAGGCGCTCTACCTGGAGGGCTTCGAGCGCTTCCGCCGCTTCCTCGAGGCGGTGCCCGCCAGGAAGGACCCCTTCGAGTACCTCACCGCGCTCGGCCCCGCCTACCGCGAGGCGTGCCTGGCCGAGCCCGGCTTCTACACGCTGATGTTCGAGCGGGCCATCCCCGGCTTCGAGCCGAGCGAGCGGGCGCGCACCCTGGCCCGCGCCGCGCTCAACATCCTCGACAGGGTGATCTCCGACTGCATCTCGGCCGGCTACCTCGTGCCCACGCAGCCTCGCAAGATCGCCGACGCGCTGTGGGCGGCGGCGCAGGGCGCGATCAGCCTCGAACGGGCCGGGCACCTGCGCGACGGCCGCACCTACGAGGCGGTCACGACCGCGACGATCTGCTGTTACCTGGCGGGCAAGAGCTGAGCGCGATCCACAGCTCGGCGCGCACCCCTGGATCGTCGAGGTCGCGGCCGAGCAGTTCGGAGACGCGCTTCATCCGGTAGCGCAGCGTGTGCCTGTGCACGCCGAGGCGCTGGGCGGCCGCGTCCCAGTGGCCGTTGGCGCCGAGGTAGGCGCGCAGCGACTCGACGAGATCGGCGCGCGAGCCGTACTCGTTGAGCGGCGCGAGCAGCGCCGAGGAGAAGGCGTGCGCGGCCGCGGGGTCGAGCAGGGCCAGCAGGCCCTGGCCCGCCAGGTCGGCGAACCTCACCGTGCCGCCTTCGGCCTTGCGCGCCGCCTCGAGCGCGCGGCCCGCCTGCTCGATCGCGCTGTCGAGCTCGCCGTACGGCACGGGCGAGCTCACCCCGACGGGCCCCTCGAGCCCTGGCGGCACCTCCTCGACCAGCGCGAGACCCTCGGTGGTGAACGTGCGCGGATCCATGGCCTCCAGCGTCTCGCCGTCGGCCGCCAGCACGGTGACGGGCTCGGCGGGCAGCCGCCCTCCCATCGGGGCCAGCGCCGCGCGCGCCCGCTCCACCTCTCCCGCCAGCAGCAGGGTCAGGACGGCCGTGCGCACCCCTCTCTCCGCCGCCAGCTGCGACCTGCCCTGCTCCAGCGCGAGGGTGAGCAGCGAGCCCGCGGCGTTGACGACGGTGTGCGCGACGGGGGAGAAGGGGTGCGGAGCGCCGACGGCGAAGAATCCCCTGATGCGCCTGGAGGTGCCGCTGAGCGGCTGCACGATCACGTGCTCGCCCGGCGACGACAGCGCCACGCTGGACAGCGGGCGTTCGGCGGGCTCCTGCCGGTGAGAGCCGCGGCGCAACCGGTCGAGCGCGGGCAGCACGGTGTCGAGGCGGGCGTCAGGGGTGGCGTGCGCGACCTCGCCCGACTCGCCGATCAGGGCGGCCCAGCCGCCCACCTCCTTGGCCAGTCTGTCGATGACCGCGTGCGTGCCCTCGGGCCGCAGCGCCGCCCGCGTGAGCCTGCCCTGCGCGGCGAACGCCCTGCTGATCTCGTCGTACTGCTCGGCCGCCAGCAGCTCGCTGACCGTCTTGCCGATCGCGATGAACGGGGTCTCGCGCGGCACCTCGAGCAGCGGCAGGCCCGCCGCCATGGCCGCCTCGACCAGCTCGGCGGGCACGTCGTCGTGGGTCAGGCCGACACCGAACCCGAGCCCCGCCACCCCGCGCTCGACCAGCCTGCCCACGTAGGCAGAGAAGCCCGAGGTCAGCCGCATGCCGGTGGTCAGCACCAGCTCGCCGCCCTCGAGGAACGGCGTGGGATCCTCGAGCTCGCTGACCGCGACCCAGCGAACGGGACGGTCGAGCGAACCGGCCAGCGGGCGCAGCCGCATGCGGCGCACCACGGTCTGCAGAGAAGGCGGCATCGGGTGTTTGTCCATTCCGGCAAAGCGAGCTGTGCCCATTGTGCCATCGCGACACATCGGCGTTGGGCGCCGCCCGCCGTACCGTCACGGTATGAGCACATATCAGGGAGGCCCGGCGCTTCCGCAGGAGCGTCGCCTCGTCACCGAGATCCCAGGGCCGAAGTCGCGGGAGCTGCTCGCGCGCAAGCAGGCGGCGGTGCCGCCCGGCATCGGCACCACGCTGCCCGTCTTCGTGACGAGGGCCGGTGGCGGCGTGGTCGTCGACATCGACGGCAACTCCCTGATCGACTTCGGCTCCGGCATCGCCGTCACCAGCGTGGGCAACGCCGCTCCCCGCGTGGTCGAGCGGGTCAGCAGGCAGGTGGCCGACTTCACGCACACCTGTTTCATGGTCACGCCGTACGAGTCGTACGTCGAGGTGTGCGAGAAGCTCAACGAGCTCACCCCCGGCGACCACGAGAAGCGCACGTTCCTGGTGAACAGCGGCGCCGAGGCCGTGGAGAACGCGGTCAAGGTGGCGCGCCTTGCCACCGGCAGGCAGGCCGTCGTGGTCTTCGACCACGGCTACCACGGGCGCACGCTGCTCACCATGACGCTGACCGCCAAGAACATGCCCTACAAGCAGGGCTTCGGTCCCTTCGCGCCCGAGGTGTACAGGGTGCCGCTGGCCTACCCCTACCGCTGGCCGACGGGTCCCGAGAACTGCGCCGAGGAGGCCGCCGCCCAGGCCATCGACGCGATCAACAAGCAGATCGGCGCGGGCAACGTGGCCGCCGTCGTGATCGAGCCGATCGCGGGCGAGGGGGGCTTCATCGAGCCCGCCAAGGGCTTCCTGCCGCGCATCGCGGAGTACTGCCGCGAGAACGGCATCGTCTTCATCGCCGACGAGGTGCAGACCGGCTTCGCCCGCACCGGGCAGCTGTTCGCCTGTGAGGACGAGGGCATCGTCCCCGACATCATCACCACCGCCAAGGGCATCGCGGGCGGTCTGCCGCTGGCCGCCGTCACCGGCCGCGCCGACCTGCTCGACAAGGTGCACGCGGGCGGCCTGGGCGGCACCTACGGCGGCAATCCGCTGGCCTGCGAGGCCGCGCTGGGCGTGCTGGAGACCATCGAGTCGGAGGACCTGGTCGCCAGGGCGCGCCGCATCGGCGAGATCATGCTGCCGAGGCTGCGCGCGATGCAGGAGCGCTTCGACGTCATCGGCGACGTCCGCGGGCGCGGTGCGATGATCGCGATCGAGCTGGTCAAGCCCGGCACCAAGGAGCCCAACCCCGAGGTCGTGGCGGAGATCGTCCGCAGATGCCACGCCGAGGGCCTGCTCGTGCTGACCGCCGGCACCTACGGCAACGTGCTGCGTTTCCTGCCGCCGCTCGTGATGCCCGAGCACCTGCTCGAAGAGGGCCTGGCCATCCTCGAGAAGGCGCTGTCGGCCTAACCTCGCGAAAATCGGGCATCCGGCTTGCGGCTGGATGCCCGTTTTTGCGTATCGCCATCGCCGAGTTTTCACCATCGCTTGGCAGTGCGCTCAACGATCATCCGGCTATAACGGTTCCGGTATGACCACGAGCGGTGACTGCGAGGAGCGTGATGGACTGGCTCGGCATGGCGACGTTCGACCCTGAGGGGCTGAGCTTCGCGCAGCGCGACGGCGACGCCTGCGTGGTGTGCCACAAACGGTGGCCGAGGCCCAGGGTGCACGTCGGGCGCCTGCCCGACAGCTCCCGTGTGCTGGCCTGCCCCGACTGCGCCGAGGCGCTGCTTCCTGCCATGTCCGCCACCGTCGTGGGCCTTCCCTCGCGTTAGGCGGCCCGGCTCGCCGTCTGCTCGCGCAGGCCCCACGGCGAGCCGTACTCGGTGAGCAGGTCGAGGAAGGGCACCGCGTCGAACGCCTCGGGGCCCAGCACGCCCTCGCCCCTCCACACGCCCCTGGCCACCAGCTCCAGCGCCACCACCGGGTGGATGGCGGTCTGCCACACCACGGCCTGCGCGCCGTACTCCCTCATCGACCAGGCGTTGTCGACCACGTGGTACAGGTAGACCTCGCGCGGCCTGCCGTCCTTGCCGGTGCCCTTCACCCACGTGCCCGCGCAGGTCTTGCCGCGCATGCGCTCGCCCAGCGTGGCGGGGTCGGGCAGGCTCGCGGCGACCACGTCGCGCGGCGCCACCTCCTCGTCGCCCACCCGCACCTTGTCGGTACCGTCGAGGCCGAGCTTGTGAAGGGTCTTGAGGACGCCGATGAACTCCTCGCCCAGGCCGTACTTGAACGTCACCCGCTTGGCGTCGATCCACCTCGGGACCAGGAGCACCTCCTCGTGCTCGACGTTCACGCACTCCACGGGGCCGATGCCCTCGGGGAAGTCGAACACCTCGGGTTCGCTGAACGGCTCGGTCGTGCGCCACCCGCCGTCCTCCCACACCACCGGCGGGTTGAGGCACTCCTCGATCGTCGTCCAGATGGAGAAGGTGGGCGCGAAGTCGTAGCCCTCGACGACCAGGTTCGAGCCGTCCCTGACGCCCAGCTCCTCGATGCTCTCGAACAGGTGGTCGGCGGCGTACCTGGCGAACACGTCGGCCAGGCCGGGCTCGACGCCCATCCCGACCAGCGCCAGCTTTCCGCCGGCGCGCCACTCGGCGTCCTTCGCGAACTGCTCGTCGCCGAGCTTCACGCCCGTCAGCTCGTACGGCGCGCGCGGATGCGGCCTGGACAGGGACATCGCCATGTCGAGGTAGTGCGCCCCCGCCTCAAGCGCCGCCTCGAACAGGGGCATGGTGAAGCGCGGGTCGACGGCGTTGAACAGCACGTCGCACCGGTGCTCGCGCAACGCGGCGACCACGGCGGCCCGGTCGGAGGCGTCGAGCTGGATGGCGCTGAACCGGGCGTCGCCGGCCTTGGCGGCGGCCTCGGCCGCCCGGTCCTGTTTCGAGTCGGCGACCACGATGTGTTCGAAGAAATCTCGGCGGGCGGCGATGGGGACCACGGCGGAGCCGACGCCGCCGGCTCCCACAAGGAGGATTCTCATGCGGGAACACTACCCACTGACTGGTCATTCAGCCAATCGGTGTCTCAGCCCTTCACCGCGCCGCTGGACAGGCCGCCGACGATGAACCGCTGGAGGAACTGGAACAGGACCAGCACCGGCAGCGCGCCGAGAAGCGCTCCCGCCGCGAACACCCCCCAGTTCTGCCCGAGCTGGTAGGAGACGAGCTGATAGAGGCCGACCGCGAGCGTCTGCTGGTCGGGATCGGTCAGCACCAGCCCGGCGATGACGAAGTCGTTCAGCGTGGCGACGAAGGAGAACAGCGCCACCACGACCAGGATCGGGGCGGTCAGGGGGAGCAGCACCCTGAAGAAGACCTGAGCGTGCGAGGCTCCGTCGATCTTCGCCGACTCGTCCAGCTCCAGGGGGACCGAGTCGAAGAACCCCTTCATGAGGTAGGTGTTCACGCCGAGCGCTCCGCCGAGGTAGACCATGACCAGCCCGAGCCTGCTGCCCAGCCCGAGGGGCGGGTAGACCTCCTTCAGCGCCGACAGCAGCAGGAAGATCGCCACGTAGGCGAGCACCTGCGGGAAGAGCTGCACGAACACCAGCCCGGTCAGGCCCGCCGTACGGCCGGTGAACCTGAAGCGGGAGAAGGCGTAGGCCGCGCAGGCGCCGAGGAAGACCGAGCCCGCTGCCGTGGTCAGCCCGATCGCCATCGAGTTGCCGAACCACAGGGAGAAGGGGTGCAGCGCGTCGCGGAACAGCGTGGCGTAGTGGTCGAGGGTGACGTCGGCGAACAGGTCGTTCGAGCCGGTCAGCGTGCCGCTGGGGTTGAGGGAGGCGGCCACGACGAACACCAGGGGGAACAGGGCGACGACGGCCGCGGCCATGCCGACCACGTGCCTCCAGAGCCTCATGCCGCGGCCTCCAGCCTGCGGGTCCTGCGGAAGCCCGCCAGCGAGACCGCCGCGATCACCGCGAAGATCAGGATGGAGACCGCGCAGGCCAGACCGTAGTTCCTGCTGGAGCCGCCGAAGGCCAGCTTGTAGACCAGCGAGATCAGCAGGTCGGTGGAGCCCACGTCGATGGGCGCCCGCGGGTCGCGGGGGCCGCCGCCCGTCAGCATGTAGATGACGTTGAAGTTGTTGAAGTTGAAGGCGAACGTCGCCACCAGCACCGGCGCGGTCGAGGCCAGCAGCAGCGGCAGCTTGATCCTGCGCAGCACCCTCCAGGGGCCCGCGCCGTCCACCTGGGCGGCCTCCGACAGCGCGGGCGGTATCGCCTGGAGCGCGCCCGTGCAGATGAGGAACATGTAGGGGAAGCCGATCCACACGTTCACGGCCAGCACGCTGACCTTGGCCAGCCATGGGTCCGACAGCCACGGGACGTGCGCGCCGCCGAGCAGCACCTCGTTGACGAAGCCGTGGTCGGGGTTGAGCAGCCCTTGCCACAGCAGCGCCGCCATGAAGGCGGGGAAGGCGTAGGGGAAGACCAGCAGCGTCCTGTAGACGCGGTAGCCGTCCAGCACCAGCGCCAGCACCAGCCCGAAGCCGAAGCTGAGCGCCACCGACAGGCCCGCGAAGACGAACGTCCAGGCCAGCACCCCGAGGAAGGGCCCGCGGATGTCGGCGTTGGTGAGCACCGCGGTGAAGTTCTCGGGCCCGACGAACACCTTCCATCCAGGGCTGAGCTCGCGCTCTCCGGCGGCGAACGTCCCCCGCCCGCTGTCGCGGTAGACGGTCCCCGTGGCGGTGTCGGTGATGGTGTCCGTGCGGGCGTCGTGCCTGAGCGTCGAGCGGTACAGCGCCGCCGTCATCCCGTCGGCGGTCCTGAGGCTGCCGCCCGCGGACGGCACGCGCAGAGCGGTGACCTCCCTCTGCCTGGCGACGATCTCCGCGTAGGCGAGGGGCCGCCATCCCTCCTGGACGGCCGCGCCGACCTGGAACCCGAGCCTGCCGTCCTTCTCGATCACCTTGATCGGCCTGGACGGCACGCCGGGCACCCTGACCTCGCTGCCCGCCAGGATGGCGCTGACCGCGTCCTGCTTGGTCCCGTTGTGCCCGTCGCCGTAGTTGGTGAAGGCCGCGTACCCGGTGTAGAGCACGACATAGACCTGGTAGACCAGCAGCAGCACCACTCCAGGTGCGAGGTACTTGGCGGGCACCGCCCGCCTGCTGAGGTAGACCGCGTTGACCGCGACGGTGCCGAGCAGCAGCGCGGCGAACATCCACCACGACCGTTGCCCGCCGAGCACCACGAGCCCGTGGACCGCGAGCGCGTCCACGACCCCGAGCACCACGTACTTCACGTAACGCATGGTCAGTTCCCGATCTTCGCGCGGATCCGGTCCGCGGCCTTCCTAGTCAGCTCCGCGGGATCGCCCTGTCTGCTGATGACCGCCAGTTGCGACAGTCCCCAGTCGGCCCAGACCGCGTCCATCTCGGGGATGTTCGGCGTCGGCTCGCCCTGGGCGGCCGCCTTGGCGAACCCGGTCATCACCAGGTCGCCGCGCCGCTCCTCGCGCACCGACGTCATCGCAGGCGGCCGCCCGCCCGCGTCGTACAGCGCCGTCTGCGCGCCTGCGGTGGCGAGGTAGTTGAGCAGGAGGTCGTTGGCCAGGATCGGGTTGGCGCTCTTGGCGCTGACGTAGAAGCCCTGCACCCCGACGAACGGCCTGGCCGCCTCCCTGCCCGCAGGGGGGACGGGCTCGACGGAGAACGACACCCCCGACTTGACCAGCGCGGGCGCGTCCCACGGCCCGGTCACCAGGAAGGGGGTCTCGCCCTTGAGGAAGGCGCTGGTGGCGATGTCGCCCGTCAGCGACGTGGACAGGACCTTCTCCCTGGCCAGGTCCGCGAGGTAGGCGGCGAACGTCAGGCCGCCAGGCCCGTCCAGCTCCAGCTTCCTGCCCTCGCCGAAGACGCGGGAGCCGAAGGAGGTCTGCAGCGGGTACAGGTGGAAGGGCGAGCCCGCCTTCGGGTCGATCGGCAGCCCCACCGGATACTTCGCTTTGCCCGCCTTCACCAGCGCCCTGCCCGCCTTCACCACCTCGTCGAACGTCGTGGGCCGCGAAGGGGCAAGCGTCGGATTGCGCAGCAACGCCACACTCTCGATCGCGTACGGCACGCCGTACGTCTGGCCCTCGTAGGTCATCGCCCGCACCGCCACGGGGGAGAACAGCGAGGCCGCGGCCGACAGGTCGATCGGGGCGAGCACGCCGTTCTGCACGAGCTTGCCCAGCCAGTCGTGCGGGCCGACGATGACGTCGGGTCCCTGACCGGAGGGCGCCTGGGAGACGAAGTCGTCACGCAGGTTGCCCATGGGCTTCTGCACGATCTTGACGCGGACACCCCTGTCCTTCTCGAAGGCGGCGATGATCGGCTGGAGCGCGGCGGCCCTGTCGTCGTCGGCCCACACGGTGAGAGTCGGTGTTTCGGCGGAGGTCTTCTCCCCGGAGGCCTTCTCCTCGGGGGCAGTGGCGCACCCGGCGGCCAGCAGGAGGCAGAGGGCGAGTAGTTTGCGCATGTCAGGCTCCCTTGTGCGGATCGTCATGGGCGGGGTCGCTCCAGCCCGCGACCCGCACCCGCAGGTGCCGGTCGTCCTCGTGGATGAAGGGGGCACGGATCACCGCGCCGTCGGCGTCCAGGCCGTCGCAGCGCCAGCCTCTGCCGACGGTGCCGTTGAGCCCGATGCCGCGCGGCAGCCGCCAGCTGCCGTGGCGCACGCCGGGCGCCTTCTCGCCGGTGACCAGCCCGGAGAAGTAGACCGTGTCGTCGGGCGGGGTTCCCCGCGGCACCTCGATCGTGACCTCGAGGAGCGCGTCGGCCTCACCCTCGACGACCGTGACGAGGCTCGTCCCCGCCCGCGTGACGACCTCGGCGGTGCCGGGGCGCGCGCCGGCGAGCAGGGCGGGCCCCACCCGCTCCAGGAGATCCTCTGGCGTCCATGTGAGGGGGCCGCCGAGCACCGAGGAGCGCGAGCCGTCGGCCCGCTCGCCGATCGGAGCGGCGTCGAAGACCTGGCCGACCGCGGTGCTGCCGTCCGGCGCGGTCACCGAGACCAGAGGGCTGGGCCGGCCGAACAGGTGCAGCAGCGCGCTGCCCGCGCGGCGCGCCCACGCGTCCTCGTGGTGCGGGGCCAGCGGGTCGTGGTGGTAGCGCAGCTCGTCGTCGGGGGCGTAGCCGGCCACCTCGACGAGGTGACCGGCCAGCTCGCGGACGGGCCTGACCATGATCAGGCCCTCCATGCCGCCGATGTCGAGCCACAGCCTGCGCGGGCCGCGCTCGTCGAAGCGCCTGAAGACGGGCGTCTCGGCCAGCGTCTCGGGATCCACGAAGACCAGGAACGGCGAAAGCACAGCGGCCAGGCCGAAGACGTCGGGGCGGCGGAAGGCCAGGTGGTAGCTGACCAGCCCGCCCATCGACGACCCCATCACCGCCGTGGCCCCTGGATCGTCGGTCAGCGCGTAACGGGAGCGGAGCAGCGGAAGCAGCTCCTCGATGAGGAAGCGCTCGTACAGCTCGCCGCGCGGACTGGCATGCGGGTCACGGGGATAGGCCACCTCGTGGGAGTACTCGGCGCCGCGCTGGTCACCGGCGTTGGAGACGCCCACCGCCACCAGCGGCGGCAGCAGCCCCCTGCCGATCAGGTCGTCGAGCGTCTCGTCCAGCCGCCAGCTCGGCGACAGGCCGGCGCCGGCGAACACGTGCTGGCCGTCGTGCAGGATCACGACAGGGTGGGGCCCCGCCGAGGCGTCGTAGCCGGGCGGGAGGTAGACGAAGACGTCACGGGAGTTGCCGAGCGCCCGTGAGGCGACGCCCTTCAGGATGTCGATCACGCGGAGAACTCCCAGATGTGGAAAGCGGGCCCATCGGCGGGCATCGGCTCGCCTGGCCGCAGGTCGGGGCCGCCGGTGAGGCAGGCCATGGCGGCGGGAGCGAGCACGGGGGCGTGGTCACGGCGGCTGACCTGGACCAGCAGCGTCTCTCCTGGCAGCGCCCGCTCGAACAGCAGCACGTCCTCCTCGGCCCGAAGCCAGCGCAGGCCGCCGCTGCGCAGCGCGGGCCTGGTCCTGCGCAGCCCGATGAGGTCGCGGTAGATCCGGTGGGTCCCCTCGTCCTGAGGGCCGTCCCACGGGAAGGGCCGCCGGCCGTCCTCCAGGTGGACGCCCTCGACGCCGACCTCGTCGCCCGCGAAGACCATCGGCAGGCCAGGCAGCGTGAACAGCAGCGCGGCGCCCAGGTGCTGATGGTCCCTGCCGGCGATCGAACGGAACCTGGCGGTGTCGTGCGAGTCGAGCAGCGTCATGCTGTGGGTGAGCGAGCGCCAGGGGACGCGGCTGGAGTGGCGGCGCATCACCTCGGCCACGTCGTGCCCGCCGTACAGGGGGATGGGTCCTGGTGTGCCCCAGAACTCAGTGGAACGTTCCCTTGCCAGCCACGACCAGACGGGACGGGCGAAGCCCGCGTAGGACATCGTGCCGTGCCAGCCGTCGCCCCTCAGCGCGGCGGAGGCGTCGAACTGGTGCTCGGCCAGGAGCAGGCGGTCTCCCACGGCGGCTCGCGCGTCTCCTGCGACCTGGGCGTTGAGCTCGATGCCGCCGTGACGGCCCGCCGACTGGGCGACGTCCACCCGCCAGCCGTCCAGGCCGAACTCCTCCAGGTAGCGGGTGACCACCCGTGACAGGCGGCGGCGCAGTTCCTCCGAGCGGTGGTCGAACTTGGGCAGCGTCTTCACGCCCGCGAACGTGGCGTAGTCGTCGCCGTGCAAGTAGTAGAAGCCGCGCTCGGGGCTGGACTCCTCGGCCCTGCCGCGCAGGAACCACTCGTGGCCGTCGCCGGAGTGGTTGAGCGTGATGTCGCCGATCACCCGCATGCCCCGGGCGTGCGCGGCCGCGGTGAGCGCCCTGAGCGCCTCGTCGCCGCCGAGCAGCGGGTCCACGCGGTCGAAGCTCGTGGCGTCGTAGCGGTGGTTGGACCTGGCGGGGAAGAACGGCGTGAGGTAGATCAGGTTGGCGCCGAGCCGCTCGATGTGGTCGAGCCGCTCCGCCACACCCCACAGGTCTCCGCCGTAGAGCTGCTGGAGGGCGCCTGGCGTGCCGTACGGGATGGGATCGTGCCATTCCGCCCGCCTGGCCCACGAGGGCAGCGCCGCGGGCGGCCGGGACGAGCGGGCGAACCTGTCGGGGAAGATCTGGTAGATCACCGCGTCGGCGGCCCACGCGGGCGGCGGGGGATAGGCGGTGAGCGTGAAATCGGCCGCGTCGGTGACCTCGACGCGTGACAGGCCGGCGGCGGTCAGCCAGAGCTGGCCCCCAGCGGTGTGCAGCAGGAAGCGGTAGCCGCACTCGGGATTGACGATCTCGACGCTCGCCCGCCACCAGGTCTCGCTGTCGTCCGCGCGGTCCACGAGCGCCTCGGCGAACCTCGGCTCACCGTCGGGCGCGGTGCGCACGAAGGCGCGGCGGACGCCGAGCGCGTTGGCGGTGCGCAGGAACACCTCGACCCGTTCGCCGAGGGCGGGCGCCTGGTCGGCCACGTACAGCGGCGACCCGTCGTGATGCGCCCCGGTGTTGCAAAGTGTTTCTGGCTGCCCCATGCTGTTGCCGCTCCGAAATGCAGTGTTTACCTGGCCTTACGCTCGGCGAGCCTAAGAGCGACGATTTGTCGGAGGCAACACGTTGCAACATGTTTCGGTGATTTCTCGGAGAGGGAGGATCGCGTGACGCGACTGTCCGTGCGGACGATCGCCAAGCGGATCGGGGTGAGCGCCGCGACGGTCAGCCGCGTGCTCAACGACCGCCCCGGCGTGGCAGAGGCTACCCGCGCCAGGGTGCTGAGAGAGATGCACGAGCAGGGCATGGCCGCGCCCGCCCCCGAGTCCGAGCCGTTCGTCGGCATCATCGTCCCCGAGCTGGACAACCCGGTCTTCCCGCTGCTGGCGGGGGCGATCGAGGCCAAGCTCGGCGGCCAGGGCGTCACAGCGATGATCGGCAGCTCCACCAGGAAGGGGCCGACCGAGCTCGACTACATCGCGACGCTGCTCAGGCAGCACATCCAGGGTCTGGTGCTGATCTCAGGACGGCACGCCAACCCCTCGGCCGACCACGGCTTCTACTGGCAACTGCATCGCAGGCACCTGCCGATGGTGCTGGTCGGCGGCCAGGTCAAGGACCTGCCGGTTCCCACGGTGACCACGGACGAGGCCGCGGGAGCGGCGATGGCCGTCGCCCACCTGCACTCCCTCGGTCACACCAGGATCGGCCTGGCCGGAGGGCAGGGCTATCTGCGGCCCTCGCGCAACCGGCTGAGGGGATACCGCAGGGAGATGCGCAGGCTGTTCGGCGGCGTGGACGACGCGCTCTACGCCGAGACGGACTACTCGATCACCGGCGGGCAGGCCGCCGCCAGGATCCTGCTCACAGCGGGCGCCACCGCGATCATCGCGGGCAGCGACCTGATGGCGCTGGGCGTGATGGAGGCCGTGAGGGAGGCGGGGCTGTCGGTGCCCCGCGACGTGTCGGTGATCGGTTACGACGACTCCTACCTGGCCGCCCACAGCGCGCTGACCACCGTGAGGCAGCCGGTGGAGGAGATGGCCGGAGCCGTCGCGACGGCGCTGGGTGAGCGGTTGCAGGGCTACCACACCGCTCATGTGGACCACGTGTTCACGCCCACCCTGGTCGTCCGCGGTTCGACAGGTGCCAGCTGATCGAGGCGCTTTTCGAAGCAGACGCTCTCGGCGCAGTCGGCGTAGTCGCCGAAGCGCGGGATCGAGGCGTAGCCGGTGGAGGTGTAGAGGCCGATCGCCTCCTCGAACAGGCGGCCCGTCTCGAGCCTGAGCGTGTGCATGCCGCGCTCGGCGGCGAGCCTCTCCACCTCCGCCAGCAGCGCCCTGGACAGGCCGCGACCGCGGAAGGCGGGCCTTACGTACATCCGCTTGACCTCGCCCACGCCGGGCTCCAGCGGCTGGAGCCCCACGCACCCCGCCGCCAGCTCGTCCGAGCGCAACAGCAGGAAGGAGATGCGGGGGTCGAGGTGCTTGGGTGTGTCGTCGACGACGTCGCGCTGACGCCAGGCCAGCTCGGCCTGCTGCTCCGCGCACAGCTCCACGACCTGCGGCGACTCGGAGTTCTCAGACGTTATCCGCATGCGCGGCAGGATAACGACCTCCGTGTTTCGAACGTGTGACGCGACGGTCAGGCCCGCTCTGCGGTGGCGAACAGCGCCTTGGCCGAGTCGCCCAAGTAGGGGCCGTACATGGTGCCGCGGTCGTTGCTGTACTTGAAGCTGCTGACCGAGGTGAGTTTGCCGCGCCCGGTGGTGGCGTCGAAGGAGGACAGCCAGGGGCCGCCGCTGGAGCCCGCGGTCATGTCGCAGCGCAGGCCCTGGTCGCGCGTCTGGCCGTAGGGATCGTCGCGGACCTGCCCCGAGCAGTAGATGAGGTTCTCGCCGTCGAACGGCGGGTCGGCGGGGAAGCCGAAGCCGTAGACCTGGCCGCCGCGCGAGGAGTTGAAGGCGATCTCCTGCGTGCCGACCACGTCGGCGACGTGGCGGCCGCCCGAGGTGTTGAGCGCCACCATGCCGACGTCGTAGCTGTCGTCGGCCGAGCGGGACCACGGCCCCGCGACGAACATCCTGCGGGCGGTGTAGGAGCCGTACGGCTTGCCGCCACCGGGCTCGTAGCCGGGCACGAAGGTCCAGTTGCCGGCCCACGCGCCCTTGCCGTCCTTGACGCAGTGGCCCGCGGTGACGACGACGTCCTTGCTGGCGCTCTTGACGGTGCTGGCCGAGCAGACGAAGTCGACGCCGTCCATGGTGAGGAAGACCCTGCCGGTGGTGCGGGTGACGAGGCCGCCCGTGCCCCAGCGCGAGCCGCTGGTCGTGGCGGTGGGCCTGGCGGACTGCCGGCGGGGGGTGACGATCCTGCCTGCGGCTCCCGAGAGCTCGGGCGCGGTGGCGAGGCCCGCCCTGTTGGACAGGCCGCTCAGCAGGCCACCGTCCTTGGGGAGGGCGGCCTTGGCCATCGTGTCGAGCAGGTCGATCGGCAGCGCCTTCGACATCCTGGTGGGGGTCCAGTAGTCGAGCACGCGGCGCTGCTCGTCAGAACTGCGAGCCGCCACGTGCTCGACGACGTCCTCCTGCGGGGCAGGAACCGGCGCGACCGGCTTCGATGCGTGCTGGACGGGCGTGGCGCCGATCAGTGCCGCGCCCATCATGCCTGCGACGAGTGGAACGGACGCAAGCAGGGGGAGGCTCGAGGTCATGACCCACGAGTCTGCACTACTAGGTGTGTTCTTGTGACTACTTTCGGTAAATCAGCTCAGAGTGCGTTCGTGTTCTGCGCGGCGTTGTAGACAGCCTGGGCCTCGGCGCCGAAATACGGGCCGAACATCCAGTTGGGCGCGAAGTTGTACTTGAAACTGTTCACCGAATTCTGCGTGCCGAGCCCGGTCTTCTCGTCGAAGCTCACGAACCAGGGCCCGCCGCTGGAGCCGCCCGTCATGTTGCAGGTGAGCCCGTGGTCCTTCGACATCAGGAAGTCGTCGAAGGCCCTGCCGCTGCAGTAGATCAGCTTCGACCCGTCGTACGGCGCGGCGGCCGGGTAGCCGAAGGAGTGCATCTGCTGGCGCCTGCCCTGGTTGAAGGCCACGCCCTGGCCGCCGACGACGTCGGTCAGCGCCTTGCCCTGCAGCGGGGCCACGACCACGGCGGCGACGTCGTGGTTGATGTCCTCGCGCGCGTCCCACTGCGGGGTGGTGAGCAGCTTGCTGGCCACCCAGGTGCCGTGCGGCCTCGCGCCCTTGTCGTAGCCGGGGACGAAGACCCAGTTGGTGTGGAAGGCGCCGCCCATCTTGACGCAGTGCCCCGCGGTCATGACGACGCTCTTGTTCGCGCTGGTCACCGCGTTGCCCGAGCAGGAGGCGTTGCGGCCCTGGTAGGTGAAGAAGACGCGGCCCGCGGTCTTGGTGATCGCGCCGCCGCCCGTCCACGCGGTGCCCGAGCTGGCCTTGGCCGCCTGCGGCTGGCCGGGCGCCGAGCTGGTCGGCGGGGCCTCCCACGGGATGCCGGTGGTGGGCTCGCCCGGAGCGCCGTACTTGCCGCCGGACTTGGGCGCGGGAGGCGTGAGCGGCTGGGCCTCCTCCATCTTCTCCGGCGTCCAGTACTGCGTGACCGCCTTCTGCTCGGTCTTGGTGTCGGCGGCCTCCTCGGCGACCGGCTTCGGTCCCGCTCCCGCCTGAGCCGCCGCCGCTGGGAGCGCGGCGGCGCCGGTGGCGAGGGTGAGGATGGAAAGCAGAGCGAGTCTGCGGTGCATGCGTACCTCCATTGACCGGAACTGAGGTTGGAAGCTAGCGGCACCAATATCCAGATTTCTCGCTAATTGCGTAGAACGATATAGCGTTATTCGGACATTTATTTACTTCGATTCACCTGATTAACAGGCGTTGCGGCGGATGCGGAACAATGGAGCCGTGGACTCAGACCTCTCCCGCTCCGTGACCGTGCTCGGATCGACCGGTTCCATCGGCACCCAGGCCCTCGACGTCATCGCCCGAAACCCGGGGCGGTTCGCCGTCGCCGCCCTCGCCGCGGGCGGAGGCAGGACCGATCTGCTCGCCAGGCAGGCCGTCGAGACGGGCGCGAAGGTGGTGGCGGTGGCCGACGCGGCGGCCGTGCCCGCGCTGAGGGAGGCGCTGCCGGGGGTCACCGTGCTGGGAGGTCCCGAGGGGGTCGCCGAGGTGGCGGCCATGCCGGCCGACGTCGTGCTCAACGGCATCACCGGCGCGCTCGGGCTCACCTCCACCCTGGCCACGCTGGAGGCGGGCCACACGCTCGCGCTGGCCAACAAGGAGTCGCTGATCATCGGAGGGCCGCTGGTCAAACGGCTGGCCAAGCCGGGCCAGATCCTGCCCGTCGACTCCGAGCACTCCGCGCTGCAGCAGTCGCTGTGGGCGGCAGGCCCGTCGGGCCACGACCCCGAGGCGGTGCGCAGGCTCGTCGTCACCGCCAGCGGCGGGCCCTTCCGCGGGCGCAGGCGCTCGGAGCTGGCCGACGTGACGCCCGAGATGGCGATGGCGCACCCCACCTGGTCGATGGGGCCGGTCATCACGATCAACTCGG
Organism: Nonomuraea roseola; assembly: GCF_039535395.1. Classification (NCBI taxonomy): domain Bacteria; kingdom Bacillati; phylum Actinomycetota; class Actinomycetes; order Streptosporangiales; family Streptosporangiaceae; genus Nonomuraea; species Nonomuraea roseola. The sequence continues at coordinate 721,170 of NZ_BAAAXC010000015.1, read as the reverse complement.
CCACGCTGGTCAACAAGGGCCTGGAGGTGATCGAGGCGCACCTGCTCTTCGACATCGGCTTCGACAGGATCCAGGTGGTGGTGCACCCGCAGTCGATCATCCACTCGATGGTGGAGTTCGTCGACGGCTCCACCATCGCCCAGGCCAGCCCGCCTGACATGCGCCTGCCGATCGCGCTCGCGCTCGGCCATCCCCGTAGGGTCGCAGGCGCCGCCCACGCCGTCGACTGGACCACGGCGCACACCTGGACCTTCGAGCCGCTCGACGACGAGGCCTTCCCCGCCGTCGCGCTCGCCAGGCACGTCGGCGAGGAGGGCGGCACCGCTCCGGCCGTCTACAACGCGGCGAACGAGGTGTGCGTCGAGGCTTTCCAGCAAGGCAGACTTCCCTTCCTGGGAATCGTCGACACTGTCGCCAAGGTCGTCGAACAGCACAGGGCAACTCCGGCCGAATCGGTGGAAGAGGTCCTAGCGGCTGACGCATGGGCCCGGGAGGCGGCGAAGCGGATGTTCTAAACGGCGTAACCGGACGGTCCCTATCGCTGCCTAGACTGGAGGACGTGACTTCCGTAGCACTGGGCATCCCGTCGGTCCGTCCGAAGCCGTTGGCCGAGCGGCGCCACTCCCGTCAGATCATGGTCGGCAGCGTGCCGGTGGGAGGCGACGCTCCGGTCTCGGTCCAGTCGATGACCACCACGGTCACCGCCGACATCAACGCGACTCTCCAGCAGATCGCCGAGCTCACCGCCTCGGGCTGCCAGATCGTGCGCGTCGCCGTCCCTTCGCAGGACGACGCCGACGCGCTGCCGATCATCGCGAAGAAGTCCCAGATCCCCGTCATCGCGGACATCCACTTCCAGCCGAAGTACGTCTTCGCCGCCATCGAGGCGGGCTGCGCGGCCGTCCGCGTCAACCCCGGCAACATCAAGAAGTTCGACGACAAGGTCGGTGAGATCGCCAAGGCCGCCGCCGACGCCGGCGTGCCGATCCGCATCGGCGTCAACGCGGGCTCGCTCGACCCCAGGCTCCTGCAGAAGTACGGCAAGGCCACGCCCGAGGCGCTGGTGGAGTCAGCGCTGTGGGAGTGCTCGCTGTTCGAGGAGCACGGCTTCCGCGACATCAAGATCTCGGTCAAGCACAACGACCCCGTCGTCATGATCAACGCCTACCGGCAGCTGGCCAGGCAGTGCGACTACCCGCTGCACCTCGGCGTCACCGAGGCAGGCCCCGCCTTCCAGGGCACGATCAAGTCAGCCGTCGCGTTCGGCGCGCTGCTGGCCGAGGGCATCGGCGACACCATCCGCGTCTCGCTGTCGGCGCCTCCCGTCGAGGAGGTCAAGGTCGGCGCCCAGATCCTCGAGTCTCTCGGGCTGCGCGAGCGCGGTCTCGAGATCGTCTCCTGCCCCTCGTGCGGGCGCGCCCAGGTCGATGTCTACACCCTCGCCGAGCAGGTCCAGGCGGGCCTGGAGGGCATGAAGGTGCCGCTGCGCGTCGCGGTCATGGGCTGCGTCGTCAACGGCCCGGGCGAGGCGCGTGAGGCCGACCTCGGGGTCGCCTCGGGCAACGGCAAGGGGCAGATCTTCGTGAAGGGCGAGGTCATCAAGACCGTCCCCGAGTCGCAGATCGTCGAGACGCTGATCGAGGAGGCGCTGCGCATCGCCGAGCAGATGGGCGTCGAGGTCGACCTCGACGACGAGGTCTCAGGCCCGCAGGTCGTCGTCGGCTGAGACCCGCAGGGGCCCCGTGGCCCCCGCCGCCCCCGCCCCCCGCCGCCCCCGCCCCCCGTCGCTCCCGTCGCTCCCGTCGTCACGGAGCGCCGGGGAACCTGGCCGCGTTCCGGTCGTCATGGCGCAGGGCCGTCGTGGTGCAAAGGCCGTCATGGCGCAGAGAAGTTGACGGCCGGGAACCTCGTCCGGTAGAAAACCGAGCGTTCATCGTGCCAGTGAAAGGCAGACATGCCCGAGTCGGACAGAGTGCGCCGCCCCTAGCGGCGGCGTGATCCCACTCTGAGCCGCCGCATCAGCGTCAGTCGCCGGTGCGGCCTTTACCGCTGCCCGGCTCCATGCTCGACACACGGAGCGCGCGGTGCGACGAACACTCGTCATCATTCTTCTTGCCCTCATCACCCTTCCCCTGTCCATCACGGGCGCCTCTGTCGCGCTGCCCGGCATCAGGGCCGACCTGGACGCGGGCCTGGCCGCGACCCAGTGGGTGGTCAACAGCTACAACGCCTGCTTCGCCGCCTTCCTGGTGTTCGCGGGCTCGCTGACCGACGTTCTGGGCCGCAGGCGGGTCTTCGCCTGGGGCGTGGCGTTGTTCTGCGCGAGCGGCGTGGCCGGCGCGGCCGCGACCGACATCCTGCTGCTCGACCTCGTGCGGGCAGTCGGCGGGATCGGCGCGGCGGCGGCGACCACCGGCGGGACGTCGATCCTCGCCGAGACCTTCCACGGCCAGGCCAGAGCGCGCGCCTTCGGCCTGCTCGGCGCGGCGCTCGGGGCGGGGCTCGCCCTCGGCCCCACGGCGGGCGGCCTGCTGGTGGAGTGGCTGGGCTGGCGGGCGGTGTTCGCCGTGCCCGCGGCGATCTCCGCGCTGGCCCTGGCGCTCGTGCCCGCGCTGCCCGCCATGCGCGGGGCGCGTGGACGCGGGATCGACCGGGCGGGCGCGGCCCTGTTCACCTCTGCCCTGCTGGTACTGATCTTCGCCCTGGACGAGGGCCCCGCCTTGGGCTTCGGCAGCCCGCTCATCGTCGGCTCGTTCGCCGCGGCGCTCGTGCTGGCCGCGGCCTTCGTCGTCGTGGAGCGCCGCGTGGCCTTTCCGATGATCGAGACCGGTCTCGTCGCCGACAGGAGGTTCCTGGCGTTCGCGGTGGCGGCGGGGGCGCTCATGGGCATCCTCGTGCCGCTGGTGGTCTACCTCCCCTCGTACCTGATCTCGGTCGTCGGCCTCCAGCCCGCGCAGGCGGGGCTCTGGCTGCTCATGCTGACCGTCCCCTCGGTCGTCCTTCCCCCGGCAGGGGCGGCGCTGGCCAGGCGGCGTCCCGTGGCGACCGTGGCCGGCTGTGTGGCGGTGAGCGGGTCGGGAGCGCTGCTTCTGGCCACCATCGGGCCCGACAGCACGCTCATGACGCTGCTGGCGCCGTTCGCGCTGGTCGGCATCGGCGTGGGACTGTCCAACGGGGTGCTCGACGGGCTGGCCATCGGCAGCCTTCCGCCTGAGCGGGCGGGGGCCGCCTCAGGTCTGTTCAACACCGCGCGTCTGACCAGCGAGACCGTGGCGCTGGCGGCCGTGGGCGCGATGCTGGCCGCGCTCAGCGGAGGCAGCATGGAAGGCGCGGCCTTCACCTCCGCCCTTCGCGCGGTGTGCCTCGCCCTGGCCGCTCTCGCCGCCGTCGCCACGGTCTGCGTCCTCGTCATGGCCCGAGGGACACATCACCATGGCTACGCAGAGCAATGAGAGCATTACACGTTGGCAAGCAATCACCCATGCGCACAGTAGTCAAATGACAGCGCAGGGGAGTATCTCCCTGTCCTATGAGCAGAGGAGACAGCAGGGTGAAGCGGTTTGTCGGGATTGGCGCCGGACTGGCGCTGCTGGTCGCCGGGCTGGGCGGGGCGGGAAGCGCCGAGGCGAACGCGGGCTCCGGGGTGATCTGGGGACCGTGTGTGAAGCAGCCTTCGCTCGCCGCCCGGGTCCTGGGCAGTCTCGGGATCATCGATCAGCCGGCGGTCGAGCCGGAGCAGCCGGGGGTGGAGTGCGCCACCCTGCGGGTGCCTCTCGACCACCGTGATCCCTACGGCCAGAAGATCAAGCTGGCGCTCAACAGGGTGAAGGGATCGGTCTCCCGCGACGCCAACCACCTGGGCACGCTGCTGGTCAACCCCGGCGGCCCGGGCGCCTCGGGGCTCGACCTGGCCACGTACGTCGCCTCGGCGCTGCCGCCAGGCCTGGCGGCCCGCTACGACGTGGTCGGCTTCGACCCGCGCGGGGTCGGCAAGAGCGAGCCGGCCCTGCGCTGCGTCGATCCTGCCAAGTACTTCACGGCGCCCCGCCCCGACCAGGTGCCGAGAAGCTTCGCGGCCGAAAGGGTGCTGCTCGGCAGGGCCCAGGAGTACGCGGCCCGCTGCGGCAACCTGTGGGCGTGGATGCTGCCGCATCTGACCTCCGAGAACACCGTCCGCGACATGGACGCCATCAGGGCCGCGCTCGGGGAGGAGCGCATCAGCTACTTCGGCTACTCCTACGGCACCTACCTCGGCGCCGTCTACGCCTCGCTCTTCCCCGGCAGGCTCAAGCGCCTCGTGCTCGACAGCACGGTCGACCCCAAGGGCGTCTGGTACAAGGCCAACCTCGCCCAGAACCTCGCCTTCGAACGGCGTCACCGCGACTTCCTCGCCTGGACGGCCAAGCACAACGCGGTCTACCGGCTGGGCCGTACGGCGAAGGAGACCTCCTTCGCCTACTACTCCATGCGCCAGCGCCTGGCCGCCAGGCCGGCGGGCGGACTGGTGGGGGCGAGCGAGCTCGACGACCTGTTCACCCTCGGCGGGTACGCCAACGAGATCTGGCCGAGGCTGGCGGGCGCCTGGTCGAGGTACGTGCGCCAGGGTGACGTGCAGGGCCTGGTGGAGGCGTGGAAGCAGCACGGCCAGAGCAGCGCGGAGGACGAGAACGGCTACGCGGTCTACCTGGGCGTGCAGTGCACCGACGCCACGTGGCCGCGCACCTGGACGACCTGGCGGACCGACATGGCCAGGCTGCACCGCGTCGCGCCCTTCCTGACCTGGCCCAATGCCTGGTACAACGCGCCGTGCGCGTTCTGGACCACACGGGCAGGGACGCCCGTGACGCTCAGGGCGGCCCGTGAGCTGCCGCCGATCCTGATGATCCAGTCGCGGCGCGACGCCGCCACGCCGTACGAGGGGGCGGTGAACATGCGCAGGCTGTTCCCGAGCGCCCGCATGCTCGTCGTGCCTGGCGGCAACCACGGCGTCGCGCTGGGCGGCGACAGATGCGTGGACCAGCACCTGTTCCGCTACCTCGAGGACGGCTCGCTGCCCTCCACGCGGGCGAACTGCCCCGGCGTGCCGGATCCGACGCCGACGGCGCGGATGGCGGCGGGGGACGCGCCGCACCTGCGCCTGATGGAGGCGCTCGGCCGTCGATAGCTGGGCGTGGTTCATGTCAAAACGGGGCAGGTCGCGTAGGCTGGCCGGTGTGATGCTGCGTACATCGGCGTCGCGCGTGCTCGACGACAGCGACAGGGACGAAGTGCTCGCACTTCTCGACACCAACCCTGTCGCCAACGTCTTCGTCGCCTCACGGGTCAGGAGCGTCGGCTTGCACCCGACGCGCCTGGGCGGGCAGATGTGGGGGTTCGGGCCGCGCGGCGCGCTCACCTCGCTCTGCTACGCCGGAGCAAATCTGGTGCCGGTCAACGCCGGGCCCGAGGCCGTGCACGCCTTCGCCGACCGCGCGCGCAAGCAGGGCCGCCGATGCTCGTCCATCGTCGGCCCCGCCCCCGCGGTCGAGCTGCTGTGGGAGCGGCTGGAGCCGCACTGGGGGCGGGCCAGGGCCATCCGCTGGTCGCAGCCGGTCATGGCGACCACCCAGAAGTCCCCTTATCCCGCCGACCCGCTCGTACGGCGGGTGCGTCCCGAGGAGTTCGACATCCTCCTGCCCGCCTGCGTGGCGATGTTCACCGAAGAGGTGGGCATCTCGCCCAACGGAGGCGACGGCGGCGCGCTCTACCGCACGCGGGTGGCCGAGCTGATCCGCATCGGCCGCTCCTACGCGCGCATCGACGACGGCAAGGTCGTGTTCAAGGCCGAGGTCGGCGCCGTCACCCCGCAGGCCTGCCAGATCCAGGGCGTCTGGGTCGACCCCGCGCTGCGCGGCCACGGTCACGCGGTGGCGGGCATGGCGGCGGTGGTGGAGGCGGCGCTCTCCTGCTTCGCTCCAGTCGTCTCGCTGTACGTCAACGACTTCAACCACCCGGCCAGGGCCGTCTACAGGAGGGTCGGCTTCCACGAGGTCGACACGTTCATGTCTGTCCTGTTCTAGGCTCTTTTCATGATCCTCGTCACTGGGGCCACAGGAAACGCGGGCAGGGCCGTCGTAGGCGCGCTCGCCGAGGCGGGCGAGCCGGTCCGCGCACTGGTCAGGCGGCAGGCCGACCTGCCGGCCGAGCTCGCCACGGGCGACCTCAACGACCCCGCCTCCGTCGTGGCGGCGCTGGAGGGGGTGCGGGGGGTCTTCCTGCTCAGCGGCTACGACAACATGGCCGCGACGCTGGCGGAGATCGCCAAGGCGGGCGTGGAGCGCGTCGTGCTGCTGTCGGCGAGCGCCGCCGAGACGGGCAACCCGGCCAACGCCGTCTCTCGCTACCACATCGAGTCGGAGGCGATGGTCCGCGAGTCGGGCGTGCCGTGGACGATCCTGCGCCCGCGCACCTTCTTCGCCAACACCTTCCGCTGGCTCGAACAGCTGAGGGCGGGCGACGTGGTGAAGGACGCCTTCCCCGACGTGCGGGTGGCCGCGATCGACCCCCTCGACATCGGCGCGGTCGCCGCCACGGCCTTCCTGACCGACGGGCACGAGGGGCAGGTCTACCCGCTCACGGGGCCGCAGTCGCTGTCGCCCGCCGACAGGGTGCGCCTGCTCGGCGAGGCGCTGGGACGCGACCTCACCTTCGTCGGGCTCTCCGACGAGGAGGCCAGGGCCCAGATGAGCGCCGCCATGCCGCAGATGTACGTCGACGCCTTTTTCGACTTCTTCGCCGAGGGCAACCTCGACGAGTCGACCGTGCTGCCCACCGTCGAGCAGGTCACCGGCCGTCCGCCCAGGCCCTTCGCGGAGTGGGCCGCAGCCAACACCGCGGCCTTCCGCCGGTCGGACGTCTAGGTGTACCAGCTAGGAGGCGGCGACCTCCAGGCGGCCCGAGTCGCTGCTCATCTCGATCGTCCTGGCGGCGGAGTCGTCGTGGATCGCCGCGATCTCCTTGTCGCCCGAGTCGGTCTCGGCCGTGACGTGGTAGGGCCCCTTCGGCACGCGCACCTCGCTTGAGCCGGAGTCGCTTCTGGTCTCCACCTTGTCGGGCGGCGTGGTGAACACCAGCTTCGTGTCGCCCGAGTCGGTCTCCGCCACGACCTTCTTGGCGGTCAGCCGGTCGGCCTCGATCGCGCCCGAGTCGCTCTTGGCCTTCACCTCGCCCGACAGGCCGGTCAGTGTCATCCGGCCGGAGTCGGTCTCGGCGTCCACCCGCAGGCCCTTCGGCACCTCGACCACGTAGCTCACGTCGCAGCTCGAGTTGATCCCCACCGAGACCGGGCAGGTGAACGTCAGCGTCAGCGTGTCGCCCTTCACCACGTGGCTGGCGGCGGGCTTGTTCTTCCTCCAGACGAGGGTCTCGGTCACGTGGATCCCCTGGCGGTCGGACTCCACCACCTCGACGGTGCCCGAGTCGGCCTCCACCCTCAGCGCCGCCACCTTGTCGGTGACGTCGTAGCTGACGCTCTCCCGCTCCTTCGCGCCCAGCCCGCCGCACCCCGTCAGGGCCGCCCCGAGCCCGACCAGGCCCACGATCACGATCGTCCTCTTCGTCTTCACGAGAGCCAACTCTCCTACAGGCAGGGAGCGACGCCTTCAGGGACCACCCTGAAACACCCCTGAGTGGCCACCCTCGCAAGCCCCGGGACCCGGCGGCGATCCCTCGACGACGCCCTGCCCGGCGGGCGGATCGCCGAGCTCCCGAGGCGCCCCGGCCGTACCCCCAGCCGACCCCCAGCCGACCCCCAGCCGACCCCCAGCCGACCCCCAGCCGATCGTGCGCGGTGCTCGGCACAGTGGTCCCACCGGTCGGCGAGACCGGCCGAACAAGGAGAGACACCATGACCGCAAGCCGTGAGATCCGCCTGGCCTCCCGCCCTGTCGGCGAGCCCACTCCTCAGCACTTCGAACTGGTGGAGACCACCGTCCCCGAGCCCGAAGAGGGCCAGATCGTGGTCCGCAACACCTGGATGTCCGTGGACCCCTACATGCGCGAGCGGATGGACGACGTCGAGTCGTACCTGCCGCCGTTCCAGCTCGGCGCCCCCATGGACGGCTCGGCGGTCGGCGAGGTCGTCGCCTCCCGCTCGGCCGCCGTCCCCGTCGGCGCGACCGTCGTGCACTTCCTCGGCTGGCGCGAGTACGCCGTCATGGACGCGGCCGCCGCCACCGTGGTCGACACCGCTCTGGCCCCCGCCGAGGCCTACCTGGGCGCGCTCGGCACCACGGGCCTGACCGCCTACGCCGCGCTGACCGAGGTCGCCCCCGTACGGCAGGGCGACGTCGTCCTGGTCTCGGCGGCGGCAGGAGCGGTGGGCAGCATCGCGGGTCAGCTGGCCCGCAAGCTGGGCGCCGCCAGGGTCATCGGCTCGGCGGGTGGACCGCTGAAGGCCAAGAAGCTGGTCGAGGAGTTCGGCTACGACGCGGCCATCGACTACCGGGCGGGCTCGCTCGCCGCCCAGCTGGCCGAGGCCGCGCCCGACGGCGTCGACGTCTACGTCGACCACGTCGGCGGCGACCACCTGGTGGCCGCCATCGACGCCCTGCGGCACGGTGGCAGGATCGCGCTGGTCGGCGCGATCAGCACCTACAACGCCACCTCGCCCGTCCCCGGCCCCTCCAACCTGTTCTCGCTGGCGGCCAAGGACGCCAACCTGCGCGGCATGCTGATCAACAGCTACTTCCACCTGTTCCCCGAGTGGATCGGCAAGGCGGCGGGCTGGCTGGCGGACGGCTCGCTGCACACCGAGCTGACCGTGGCGGAGGGCATCGCCCAGGCCCCCTCGGCCTTCCTCGACATGATGCGAGGAGGCAACGTCGGCAAGATGCTGGTCAGGCTCTGAACGGCCGGAGAGCGGCACATGACAGGACGGCCCTGAGGGAGCCGGCGACGCCGAGGGGCGCGCCGGCTCCCCGCGCTCGATGGCATCATCGAGCTTATGAGGATCACTGTGCTGGGAGGGTGCGGCGCCTGGCCGACCGCGGGACAGGCCTGCAGCGGATTCCTGGTGGAGCACGACGGCTTCAGACTGCTGCTCGACCTGGGCTACGCGGCGCTGCCACGCCTGCTGGAGACGACGACCGCCGAGCAGGTCGACGCGGTCGTCATCAGCCACGGACATCCCGACCACTGCGCGGACCTCAACCCGCTGCTGAGGGCAAGGGCGCTGGGCGGGCACAGGCCGCCGCCGCTGCCGATCCACGCCCTGCCCGGTGCGCTGTCGGCGGTCCTGTCCCTGGACCGGCCGGGCATGCTGGAGGAGGCCTACCAGGTGCGTGAGTTCGAGGCCGGTGACCGGCTGGCCTTCGGCCCCTTCACGGTCGACACGGCGCTGCTGCCGCACTGGGTGCCCAACGCCGCCGTGCGGGTGCGGGCGGGCGGCACGTCGGTCACCTACACAGGGGACGGCGGCCCAAGCCCCGACCTGGTCGCGCTGGCCCGCGACAGCGACCTCCTGATCGCCGAGGCGACCTATCCCGACCAGATGCCGCCCGACGACGCGGGCTACCTCACCAGCGCCTTCCAGGCCGGCCAGCAGGCCGCCGATGCGGCGGTGGGACGGCTGCTGCTGACGCATCTGTGGCCGGGCACGGACCCCGGGGCCGCCGTGGAGGCCGCGGGCAGGAGCTTCCGCGACGAGATCGCGGTCGCGGTGGGCGGCATGAGCGTCGAGGTGTGAGCCGCTCGGTCAGAGGCGGACCAGGCGGTCGAAGAGCCTGTCCAGCTCGGCGTCGGGGTCGGAGGTGAGGCCGGCGTGCACGGCCGAGGTCTGCACCACCGTGCTGCGAGGGGCGGTCAGCCAGCGGAACCTGCTGCCGAGGGACTCGCGCACCAGCGGGCCCGCCTCGTCGCCGCACGCCAGCTCGTAGGCCGACAGCGCCTGCCGTACCTGGGCGGCGTCGGCGGCGGGGTCGAGGGCGCGCAGGCGGGCCTCGTCGAGCTCGACGCGAGCGCACAGGTACGCGCGCGGCTGGCAGTAGAGCAGGATCCCGACGTTGATCTGCTCCCCGCGCTCCATCTGCGGGATGACGCGGATGACGGCGTACTCGTAGACGTCGCGCTGCATCACTTGTCTCCCTGCTTCCAGAACGCGCCGACCGAGCTCGGGCCGCTCTTCGGCCTCGCGGGCGTCTCGCCCGCCATGCGCAGCCAGGCCCGAGGGCCGTGGGCGCGCGCGAGCAGGTGCTCGACGTAGGCCTCGCGCGCGGCCTGCGCCGAGTCGAACACGTCGTCCTCCAGCCACTCGTCAGGCACCAGAGCGGTGATCGACGAGAGGAGCTCCCTGGTGACCCTCTCGGCCAACCTGTCGCCCGCCGCGGAGACGTCGGTGGCGAAAGGCGCGAGGACGTGGTCGCCGGCGTCGAAGGGCCGCTGCGGGTCGGCGCTCTTCCAGCTGTAGTGGAACCACAGCGCGGCGCCGTGGTCGATGAGCCAGGTGTCGTGGTGCCAGACCAGCAGGTTGGGGTTGCGCCAGCTGCGGTCGACGTTGTGGATGAGGCCGTCGAACCACACCACCTCGGCGGCGAACGTGGCGTCGGGCTGCCACGAGAGCGGGTCGAACCCCAGCGCGCCCGGCAGGAAGTCGACGGCGAGGTTGAGCCCCTCGCTCGCCTGGAGCAGGGCCTGGATCTCGAAGTCGGGCTCGCGCAGGCCGATCTGGGGATCGAGGTCGATGAGCTTGAGCTCGGGGGTGCGCAGCCCGAGCGCCCTGGCCAGCTCGGCGCAGATGACCTCCGCGACCAGCACCTTGGGCCCCTGACCCGCGCCCCGGAACTTCACGGCGTAGGTGCCGAGGTCGTCGGCCTCCACCACGCCTGGCAGCGACCCGCCCTCGCGCAACGGTGTCACGTAGCGGGTCGCCGTGATCTCTTCCAGCATGGGACGAGGCTATCGGCCCGCCGCCCTGCGCTTCACCGCCCCCAGCATCGCCCTGCGGACCAGGCCGCTGCCCAGCCTGATCACCAGCCAGTAGCGGGCCATGGCGCGGCGCGCGTCGGGGCTGGTGGTCACGATCCTGGTCTCCGTGGTCAGCCGGGTCTGCCCGCCGCCGAGGTCGGTCAGCAGGAAGCCGAAGGTGGCCTTGCCGTACCCGGGGCTGTCGAAGGTCTCGAAGTCGGCGACGGTGAGGTTGGCGGCGGCGCCCAGCCGCCACCACTGCCCGACCACCCCGTGCACGACCTCTCTGCCGGGCTCCTCGGCCAGGACGGCCAAGCTCGGCAGGTCGGTCTGGGCGTGCCCGTGGAGCAGGCGGGAGATGAGATCGCGAGCGGCGAAGAGCGGCCTGGCCGCCTTGATGTCGCTCGGGCGCAGGTCCTGGACGGCGGCCCAGACCCGTTCCCGCGGGGCGCGGATGACGATCGAGTGCCGCTCGGCGAGTTCGGGGACGGGGATGTAGCGGTCAGCGAGCGTGGGCATGGCGACCTTCCATACGGTGGCGTATGGTCAGACTATACGGCATCGTATGGAAGGCTGGCCGGATGGGTCGGTTGACGGCGGACGACTGGGCGAAGGCAGCGCTGGACGCACTCGTGGAGGGCGGCCTGGCGGCCGTCGCGGTGGAACCGGTGGCGGCCAGGCTGGGCGTGTCGAAGGGCAGCTTCTACTGGCACTTCGCCAACAGGCAGGCACTGGTGGCGGCGGCTCTCGCGCTCTGGGAGTCGCGCACCGAGCAGGTGATCGCCGAACTCGAGACGATCGAGGAACCGGGCGCGCGCATGCGCGCGCTGCTGGAGCTGGCCTTCGCCGACCCCGCCGACGCGGCGATCTCCTTCAGGCTGATCAGCGCGGCCGACGACCCCTTCGTCGCAGGCGTGGCGCGCAGGGTCAGCACCCGCAGGCTCGAGGTCATGCAGGCGGCGCTGGAGGAGCTGGGCCAGCCCGCCCCCGCGGCCAGGGACAGGGTGGTCGCCGGATACAGCAGCTATCTCGGGATCGCCGCGCTGACCAGGATCGGCGTGGTGGAGGCGGCCCCGCGCGACGTCGTGGCCCAGGCGCTGGCCGAGCTGGGCGTGGACCCTCCCGAGATCACATCTTCGAGATGACCTCCTCGGCGAAGCGCTCCATCGTCGCGACCTTGGGCTCGCCTGGCGACAGCCACCAGGGCGCGGCCATCGTGGCCGTGATGCCCTTGTCGGCGAAACGCCGGTAGGTGGCGGCGTCGGGGAGCACGGCCAGCGGGGCGACGATCTCGAGCGCGTCCTCGGGCCTGCCGTACTCCTTCAGATAGCGGCGCAGGTCGGCGAGGACCGCGTCGATCTGCTCCTCGGTGTAGATCCGGTTGCCGATCCAGCCGTCTCCCGCCCTGGCCGCCCTGCGCAGCGCCGCCTCGCTGTCGCCGCCCACATAGATCGGGATCGGCGCGGCCGGCACCGGCGACATCGACAGCGGCGGCAGTCCCGGCAACTCGACCTGGGCGCCCGACCAGAGCTCGCGCAGGCGCGGGAGCATCTCGTCGAGCCTGCGCCCACGTGTGTGGAAGTCCTGCCCGGTGGCGGCGAACTCCTCCTTGCACCAGCCCACGCCCACCCCGAAGCTCACCCTGTCGCCCGACAGCACGGCGGCGGTCGACACCTGCTTGGCCACGGTGATCAGGTCGCGGGCGGGGGCGATGTAGACGTTGGGGGAGAAACGCAGCCGCGTCGTGACCGCCGACATCGCGCCGATCGTCACCCATACGTCCGGCCAGTGCGTCTCGGCGGTCCAGCGCATCCTGCCGTAGGGGTACGGCGTGCTGAAGTCGGCGAAGAACAGGTGGTCCGACAGCGTGAAGGTGTCGAACCCGCACCGCTCGGCCGCCACGGCCAGCTCGACGAACTCGTTCGTGTCGCAGAACGAGGCGCCGAGCCAGAACCTCATCGGCTGTGCCTCATGATTCGCTCCTTATGTCGATAACTCTGTGCAATGAGCTCAATGCGTTCGGTAGTGTGTGCGATGCGTGGAGGAGGCGGGTGATCGCATTGGCGTTTCGTCAGTCAGGGGCCGGGCGGGCAAGGGCTCATCGGTCCCAGCGGCGCACCTTGCACTCCTGGGCCTTCGCTCAGCAGATCGCGTTCACGCGCTACAAGGCCGCACGGCTCGGGATCGCCTTCGTGCTCGTGGATCCGGCCTACACGAGCCAGCGCTGCCCGGAATGCGGTTGTGTCGCGAAGGCCAACCGGCCGGTACGCGGCCGGTTCCTCTGCACCAGGTGCCGCCTCGCTGGGCGCGCCGATCACATCGCAGCCCGCGACATCGCCCAGCGCGCCGTTGCGAGTTGGGGCGCAGTCAATCGCCCACACGCTACCGGCCTCCCTTCCGCCAGACGGGACCGTGAGAGCGAGCCTTCGAGATCAACCGAAGGTAGTTGACTGGAACTCCGGGATGACCTTGGTGGCGAACAGTTCGAGGTTGCGTTTGACGGTGTCGAGGGGCAGCACGCCCTGCTGGCCCTGCATGTACAGGCCGAACCACTCCAGGTCGGGCATGCGGTCGAGCATGCGCTGGATGCCGCGCTTGACGTCGTCGGGTGAGCCGAACAGCGCCATCTCGACGTCGTTCATGCGCCGCACGTCGCCCTTCTCCGGTGAGATCGGTTCATGCCTGTCGTCCTCCTTCTTGCGCAGCACCTCCAGGTAGCCGAAGGGGCCGAAGAAGGCGGCGAAGTCCTTGGGGATCTTCTTGCCGTAGGTGTTGATCGCCTCTTCCGTGGTGTCGGCGATTCCGACGATCTTGAGGATGCCGGTGTGCTCACCCAGCTTGTAGTTGCGGCCCTGCTTGGCCGACTCCTCCTGGTAGAGCTTGGCCTTCGCGGCGTGGTCGTCGGGGTTCGGCGTGAACATCCACGGCATGATGTCCTCCTGCGCGGCCCTGATGACCGAGCGGTCGGAGATCGTGAACGGCTGCCACAGCTCGGGGTGCGGGTTCTGGTACGGCCTCGGGCACACGCTGACCGCCTGGACCCTGCCCTCGTCGTCGAGCTCGTCGGGCGCGCCGAAGGTCCGCGTCCACTCGGTGGCCGGCCATCCCTCGATGCCCTCGAAGGGATAGGGCACCTGATAGTCGAGGACGTCGGACTTGTAGCGGAGCGTCTCCTGCGTCCACGCCATCTTCATGATCTTCAGGACCTCGCCGAAGACGTCGAAGTTGCGGTTGTCGCTGGAGGAGCCGTCCGACCTGGCGGCCGCCGCCTGCCAGCGCTGGCCCAGCACGTTCATCCACCTGTTCTGGTAGCCGCGCGCCACGCCGAGCCGCAGCCGCCCCTTGGAGAACTGGTCGAGCAGCGCCACGTCCTCCGCCGCCCTGATCGGGTCCCAGGCGGGCAGCACCAGGCCGAGCGGGGCCAGCAGGATCCGCTCCGTCCGCGCCGCAAGGTCGGTCAGGAACATCAGCGGGTTGACGGAGAACTCCATCCCCTCCGAATGGAAGTGGTGCTCGGTCATCATCAGCGCGTCGAAGCCGATCCTGTCGGCGTGCACCGCGATCTCCCGCACCTCGTGCAGCAGCCTCTGGTACGACTCGGTGTCCCGCCCGATCGGGCGCCTGGCGCGGGCGTTCTCCTCGGCCGCGTACCCGGAACCGGGGATCTGGGGGTTGAGAAAGATCGCGAACTTCACCGGGAGATCTCCTTCAGCCATTGGTTGACCACGAGCGTGAACTCGGCGGGCCGCTCCTCGTGCAGCCGGTGGCCGCTGCCCTGCCAGCAGACCGTGCGCGAGGCGGGATGCTTGAACAGGTCCGACTCCCACGCCGCCTGCGCGGGGTCGGTCCAGAAGGTGAGCACGGGGCATTCGCGGCGGGAGAGGTAGGGCTCGGCGGCGGCCCGCGAGCCGATCGCCTCGGGTCCCGACCACAGCGCGTCGTACGCCTCGGTCAGCACGTGCGGGGGTGTGGCGAGCAGCCGCCGCCTGTGCCACTCGCGCAGCCAGGTGGGCGAGGCGGGCGTGTAGCACCACTCGTCGATGCGCACGGCGGGCGTCTCGCGCATCGCGACCGCCATGGCGACGACCTCGTCGGGCCTTCCGTAGCCCGGGTCGACTCCGACCACGGCCTCGATCCGCGAGGGGTGTTCGACGGCGAGTCTGGAGGCGACCACGCCGCCCATGGAGTGCCCGATCGCCACGCAGCGCTCGACGCCGAGCAGGTCGAGCAGGGCGAGGAGGTCCTCGGCCATGGTGGGCGGGTTGTTGCCGCTCGGCGGAGCCGACGAGTAGCCGTGTCCGCGAAGGTCCACGGCGATGACCCGGAATCTCGCGGCGAAGGAGGGGATGTGGTGGACCCACTGGTGGGAGTCCGCGCCCCAGCCGTGCACGAGCAGCAGCGTCGTGTCGCCTGAGCCGTCGTCGGTGTAGAACAGCCGCACATCCCCGGCCGCAGCGAATCCCATGAGCGGCAAGCTACTCTAAGAAACGGTCCCGAGCAATCGCTTGGTTAAGGAGTCGGTCATGCGGCTTGGCGTCACGATGTTCAGCACCGACCTGGCGATGCCGGTCGCCGATCTGGCCAGGGCGGCGGAGGAGCGCGGCTTCTCCTCGCTCTACCTTCCCGAGCACACCCACATCCCCGTCTCCCGCCGCACGCCGCCGCCGACGGGCACGCCGCAGCTGGCCGAGGAGTACAGGCGCACGCTCGACCCGCTGGTCGCGCTGGCCTCGGCCGCCACCGTGACCTCGACGATCACGCTCGGGACCGGCATCCTGCTGGCCGCCCAGCGCGAGCCGATCGTCACGGCCAAGGCGATCGCCACGCTCGACCACCTGTCGGGCGGGCGCGTGGCGGTCGGCGTGGGTTTCGGCTGGAACGTCGAGGAGATCGAGAACCACGGTGTGCCGTACAGGGACAGGAGAGAGGTGGCCAGGCGCAACGTGCTGGCGATGAAGGCGCTGTGGAGCCAGGAGGTGGCGGCCTTCGAGGGCGTCGAGCCCTCGTGGTCGTGGCCCAAGCCGCTGTCGGGTCCGCCGGTCTACGTCGGCGGCGCGGCGGGGCCCAGGCTGTTCGAGCACGTCGCGCAGTACGCCGACGGATGGATGCCGATCGGGGGCAAGGGGATCAAGGCCGCGCTGCCCGCGCTGCGCGAGGTGGCGGCCACGGCCAGGGTCATCCCGTTCGGCACGCTGCCCACACAGGGCAAGCTCGACTACTACGCCTCACTCGGCATCGAGGAGGTCGTGCTGTCGCTGCCCAGCGGGCCAGGCGACGAGGTGCTGCCCGTTCTGGACCAGTACGCGACATTTCTCTAGCCGCGGCACCCTAACGCGAAGGTCACCTTCCCGGTACGGCTCGCATCCGTCCCCCGGCGCCCGCGCCGCCTGCCCGTACGGCCGCGCTCGCCACCTGGTTTCGACCTGTCCCAGGTCAGAGGCGGCCTTTCCGGCTAAGCGCGCGTTTCGGGTGATCAGGGCGGGTGAGACCGCCGCTCGCCCTACCGCAAGTGTGCAGAAATAGGGACATCACAACGGAGTTACGGTCCGTTGACGCGCCGCGATCCCTCGACTTCAGTAGAGAGGTGACGGGTGGCAGCGAGGGGAGGCGCCCGTGCCTGTACCGCTCAAGATGGGGGACCCGAAGAGACTGGGAGACTACGAGCTGTCCGGACGCCTGGGGGAGGGCGGCCAGGGCGTCGTCTACTTGGGCACTCTGGGGGAAGAATCGTTCGCGGTCAAGTTGCTTCACGGACCTGTGGGGGACGAGCAGGCGGCTTTCCTGCGTGAGGTCGAGCTGGCCAAGCACGTCGCCAGGTTCTGCACCGCGCAGGTGGTGGACGCGGGGTTCGACGACGGCAGGCCGTACATCGTCAGCGAGTACGTCGACGGCCCCTCCCTGAGCAGGGAGGTGGCGCTGGCGGGGCCGCGCAGCGGCGGCGCCCTCGAACGGCTGGCCGTCGGCACCGCGACCGCGCTGGCCGCCATCCACAGGGCCGGGATCGTGCACCGCGACTTCAAGCCGCAGAACGTGCTGCTCGGCCCCGACGGGCCTCGCGTGATCGACTTCGGCCTGGCCAAGGCGCTGGACGCGGCGGCCACCGTCAGCGGCAGGGGCGTGGGAACGCCGGCCTACATGGCGCCGGAGCAGATCACCGCCTCAGCGATAACCGGCGCGGTGGACGTGTTCTCCTGGGGCGCCACCATGTGCTTCGCGGCCAACGCCTCCGCGCCGTTCGGGCAGGACTCGGTGGCGCCGGTGCTGCACCGCATCCTGACCGCGGAGCCCGAACTCGGCCGTCTCGACGGCCGGCTCGGCGCCCTTGTCGAGCACTGCCTCGACAAGGACCCGCGCAACCGGCCGACCAGCAGGGAGTTGCTGCTCGCGCTGCTGGGAGCCGGTGACGAGATTCCGGCGGAGGTGCTGCGCTCGCCTCCGCCGCACATCCTCAGGGTCGATCCCTACCCGCTGGCCGAGCCCGAGGCGACGGGGGCGGCGGAGGGCTACCTGCTGCCCGAGTCGCGCGGCAGGGTGTCGTCGGGCGCGTCGCTGGCCAGGGCCTCGCGATCGGCGGGCGGTCCGGGCTCGCCCGCCGTCCGGAGCGATCCGAGGGGGTCGGTCGTGCCGTGGCCACGGGTGCCGGGCGACGACGGAGGGCACCCCTCGTGGCCGGGGGGAGACGGGCGGACGCCCGAGGCCACGCACCCCGGCAGGTGGGTGGGGCCGGCCGCGAACAGGGCGTCGCTGGCCGTGTCCGGCGCGCTGCTGGTCAGCGCCGCGGTGCTGGTGGCGGTGCTGGTGCCCGCGCTCCAGAGCAGCGAGGCGCCTCCCGTGTCCGTCGCCGAGCCCACGCGGGTGACCTCCTCGGTCGCCGCGTCGCCGCCGGACCAGCAGGGCTCCGGAAAGATCAAGGACACCCCCACCTCGATCAAGCGCCAGCCCTCCCCGCCGCCGCCGGTCGCCCCCGTGACCTATTCCGTGCCCTCGCTCGTGGGCATGGATCGTTCCGCCGCCGTCCGCGCGATCAAGGACGCGGGGCTCGTGGCGGGGTCGGTGTCCGAGCGCGACTCGGCGCGCTCGCCGGGTGAGGTGCTCGGGAGCACGCCGGGGGGGCGGGACCAGGGTCGCCAGAGGCACCCGCGTCGACCTGGAGGTGGCGGCGGGTCCGAGGGTGCCGGCGCTGGCCGGGCTCACCCGTGAGGCCGCCTCGTCCGCGCTGGCCGCCGCGGGGCTGAGGACGGGGAAGATCACGCGGAGCTGCTCCGAGCTGCCCAGCGGTCAGGTGATCAGCAGCAAGCCGGGGGCGGGCGCCAGACTCGCGCCGGGCAGGACGGTGTCGCTGCTGGTGGCCCAGCAGGGCGCGCGGGTTCCGCCGGTCGTGGGGCTCTCCCGCGCCGAGGCGCGGGGTTCGCTGAAGGCGGCGGGCTTCGCGGTACGGCAGAAGGCGCAGATCGTGGACGACCCCGACGTCGTGAACTCCGTCCTGGGACAGAGCGTGTCGCCGGGAACGTGCGCCACGCCTGGACGGACCGTGGTGATCACGGTGGGGGTGGCAGGCCAGTCCTTCCCCGACCCCTCCGAACCGACCCTGCCTCCCGACAGCGCCGAACCGCCTGCCGGCGCCGAACCCACCCCGAGGCCGACCCCGACCGACGAGGAGAGCCCGCCCGAGAACTGATCACTGCTCGCACGCGGTCATCGGCGTCGGACCCTGGCTGTGGTCATGGGCGGCGTTCCAGTTCACGGCGTTCGACGGCACCAGGAGCGAGCAGCAGCGCGGCTTCCTCCTCGGTGACGGGACGGTCGATCTCGGCATAGCTGCCGTCCGCGCCGCGGAGGATGACGCCGGTCTCCACCCCGTGCGTGACGGTGTGCCGGTCGCGCTCCTGGAGGCCCAGGCAGATCCGGTAGGTGATCAGGTAGCCCAGCACCGGACCCGCGAAGATCGCGACGCGGAAGAACCACGTGGTGGCGTACAGCGAGACGCCGAAGGCGGTGGCCAGGACGTCGTTGCCGCCGGCCGCCCAGAGGATGCCGTAGTACACGATGCCGGCGACGCCGAGGCCGGTGCGCCAGGGTACGTCCCGTGGCCGGTCGAGCAGGTTGTGCACACGGGTGTCCCTGGTGAAGCGACGCTCCAGCATCGGGTAGACGGCGAGGCCGGTGAACAGCAGGCCGGGAGCTATCAACGCGGGGATGATGAGGCTGAGCGTCAGCGTGTGCCCGAAGACGGTCATCTCCCAGCCGGGCATGATGCGCAGCGCGCCCTCCAGGAAGCCCATGTACCAGTCGGGCTGCGAGCCTGAACTGACCACGCTGGGACGAGCGGGGCCGTACAGCCAGATCGGGTTGATCTGGAACAGCGTGGCCAGCAGGGAGACGACCGCGAACGTGAACAGGAAGAACGCCGTCGTCTTCGCCAGGAAGGCGGGGAAGAACGGCGCCCCCCTGACCACCCGGTTCGACAGGCCCTTGGCCCTGAACTGCGTGTGCGTCTGCCGCCAGGTCAGCACCACCGCGTGCAGCGGGATGAGCGCCAGCAGCAGGCCGGGGATCAGCAGCGTGTGGATGCTGAACAGGCGCGAGATGATGTCGTCGCTCGGGTACTCGCCGCCGAACAGGAACATCGCGGTGTGGGTGCCCACCAGTGGGATCGACAGGATGACCGCGTGCAGGATGCGCAGCCCCGCGCCCGACAGCGCGTCATCGGGGAGCGAGTAGCCGAACAGCCCGTTGAGCAGCACCAGTATGAACAGCAGGACACCGATCAGCCAGTTCAGGTCGCGTGGCTTACGGAAGGCGCCGGTGAAGAAGTTGCGCAGCATGTGGACACAGATCGCGGCCAGGAAGACCAACGTGGACCAGTGGTGCAGCTGGCGCATCAGCAGCCCGCCGCGCACGTCGAAGCTGATCTCCAGGCTCGAGGCGTAGGCCTCGCTCATGACGACCCCGCGCAGCGGCACGTAGGAGCCGTCGTAGATCACCTCGGTCATGCTGGGCTTGAAGAAGAAGGTGAGGAAGACGCCGGTCAGCAAGACGATGACGAAGGCATACAGGGCGATCTCGCCGAGCAGGAACGTCCAGTGATCGGGGAAGACCTTCCGCATCGCCTTGTTCAGCCAGGCCCCGCCGCCGACCCGCTCGTCCAGGGCCTTGGCCAGCCCACTTGCCTTCATCGTTTCTCCTGGGTGAGATTCAGCGGCGTCATCGACACGGGAGCCCGGTGGCGCGGGGTGCGCCGGCCCGGCAGCAGCGCGTCGACCAGCCAGTCGTTGACGATTCCCATGCGGTTGGCCGGGATGGTGAACAGGCGGTAGGCGAGAGTCGCCGCCTTGGCCGCGATGCCGGAGAACGGGATGCCCAGCGGGTCGGCCGCCGCCTGCCGGCCGCCCAGGTCCACGGTGGCGCCGCGGTTGCCGTGCCGGTACGGCCTGCGCCTGCCGGATCCGAGGGAGGCGGCGACGTTGCGGCCTGCCAGCCTGCCCTGGCGTACGGCGTGCCGTCCGCTCATCGGGGTGATCTTGCCGGGTCGGGTGAGGTCGGGGACGGCTGCGGCGTCCCCGCAGACGTAGATCTCGGGATGACCGGGCACGGAGAGGTACTCGTCGACCCTGATCCGCCCCTGCTCGACCGGGAGCCGGAGCCCGTTGATCAGGGGATCGGGGCGAACCCCGAAGCTCCAGACGATCGTCCGCGTGGGGACGAACTCGCCGTCGGTCAGCCGCAGCCCTCCGGAGGTGACCTGCCCCACCGAGGTCTGAGTCCGCACGTCCACGCCGCGTCGCCGCAGCACTCGCGTCGCGGTTTCGGACAGGCGGGGATGCATGTCGGGCAGCAGCTGCTCGGCGGGCTCGGCCAGGATCCAGCGGATCGGCTGTTCTCGCAGCCGGGGGTAGCGGCGTGCGATCTCCTTGGACATGAGCTGTCCGGCGGCGGCCACCTCTGTGCCGGTGTGTCCCGCGCCGAGCACGACGAAGGTGCAGCGTGCGGCGCGTTCGGTGGTGTTGTCGCTGGTGGCGGCCAGGTAGAGCTGGCGCAGGATGTGGTCGCGCAGGTGGAGGGCCTCGGCGACGTCGTGGAAGCCGAAGCTGTGCGCCGAGACCGCCGAGACCGGCCGGACCTTGGTGACGCCGCCGACGGTGACGATGAGCCGGTCGTAGGCGAGCAGGCCCGTGGTTCGGTCGGCGTCGACATAGTGGACGCGCCGGGAGCCGGTGTCTATGCGGTCGACGGTGCCGAGGACGACCCGAACGTCGGGCAGCGCTCTGGCGAGCGGGACCGTGACCCGGCTCGGATCGAGCTTCCCTGCTGCCACGTCGAGCAGCAGGGGCAGGTAGAGCGTGAAGCCGGTCGGGTTCACCAGCACCACCTCGGCCCTGTCCCGCATGCGGCGAGAGAGAGCGGAGGCGGCGTGATATCCGGCGAGGCCGGCTCCGACGATCACGACACGTGGCGGCGACATGGAGTGTCAGTCAGGGGCTGGGAAGCGGACACGTGGTGTGCCCCCGTCACCAGCGCGATCGTGGGTTCCACCATGGTGGACTCCTCCGCGGTTCCTAGGTGCTTACACACCTACGACGGAATAGCCCGGCGAGCTGTGACATGAGGGGAGGTGACATCAGCCTCCCCTGCGGCACGGCGGCAGAGGTCACCGCAGAAAGTCCGGCCATGAGCACGCGCGCGCGTACGGCGGGGCAGCCGGAGGAAGAGGCGCGGGTCGGGAGTCGGCCTCGGGCGGGTCAGATGGCGAGAGCGGCGGTGGTCAGGGTGGCGCGGACGGTCTCCTCAGGCAGGTCCATCGTGTGGACGACGCCCCACTGGAGCGCGCCGAGCACCGCCCACCCGCGCAACCGGTCCTGCGCCGACGGCTCGGCCCCGACGAGCTTGGCGAAGATCTCGTCGCGGAAGGTCCTGATCGCCTCGCCTGGCGATCCTGGAGGGGCCTCGTCGGCGCCGCCGAGATCCTCCATGACCAGCCTGGTCACCGCACGGTGCCGTACGGTGAACTCCACCAGCGCCGTCACGAACGCCGCCCGGTCGGTGAACTGCGCGCCCAGCAGGTCGAGCATGTCGTCGGCGCACGGCGCGATCAGCTCGGCGGCCAGCCGGTCCTTGGGGTGGAAGTGGTAGGCGACGGCCGTCTTGGTGAGCCCGACGGCGGCGGCGATGTCGGCCAGCGAGGTCGCGGCGTACCCACGCTCGGCGAACAGCTTCCTGGCCGCCGCGAGGATGCGCGTGCGGGTGTCGTGACCCTGCTCGAGTGTGGTCATCGTCTCTTTCCACCAGAGGCTCCACGTCCAGTGTGCCCATCGTAGGGCTCTGTACGGACGTACAGGACGCAGGTGGGGAGACGTTCCCCGTGGCGGCTAGAAGACGATCACCGTGCGCGCGACGGAGCCCTCGCGCACGTGGGCGACGGCCTGGTTGACGTCGGACAGCGGCAGCCGTTCGGTGACGAGGCCGTCGAGGTCGAGGCGGCCCCGCAGGTACTGCGCCGCGAGCATCGGCAGGTCGCGCAGGGGGGCGGCGTCGCCGCCCTGGGTCCCCATGAGCCTGCGGGAGGCGAAGAGCAGCCCCGGCTCGATGGTCAGGGCAGCGCCCGAGGGCGGGCTGCCGACCATGACCGTGGTGCCGCCTGGCTGGGTGGCGGCGAAGGCCTGGCCGAGGACGTCGGCCACCCCCGTGGCGTCGAAGGCGTAGTCGACGCCGCCACGCGTGATCTCGCCGACCTGTGCGGGGAGATCGCCCGCGAGCAGGGTGTGGGTGGCGCCGAAGCGGGAGGCGAGCTTGAGCTTCTGCTCGGCGACGTCGGCGGCGATGATCGTGGTCGCCCCCGCCAGCACCGCCCCCTGGACGACGTTGAGCCCGACGCCGCCGCAGCCCACGACCAGCACGCTGGAGCCGGGGCTCACGCGAGCGACGTTCAGCACCGCGCCCACGCCGGTGACGACGCCGCAGGCCAGCAGGCACATGGCGTCGAAGGGCGCATCGGTGGCGATCTTGACGCACATCGCCTCGCTGACGAGCGCGTACTCGGCGAAGGAGCCGATGCCGATGAACCTGCGGGTCTCCTGCCCCTCGAGCGTGACGCGCGGCGCGCCTCCCATGATCGCGGTCATCCTCGCGGGGCCCGAGCACAGGTGGAAGCGGCCGGCGCCGCACTGGCGGCACCTCCCGCAGGCGCCGCTCATCGCGATGATGACGTGGTCGCCGGGCCTGACTCCTGTCACGCCCTCGCCGACGCTCTCGACGACGCCCGCGCTCTCGTGCCCCAAGATGTACGGCAGCCGCCGTACGACGGGGCTCTTGCCGTCGATGGCCTTCAGGTCGGACCCGCACACCCCCGACGCCTTGATCCGCACCCGCACCTCGCCCGGTCCCGGGTCGGCGATCTCGACCTCGCGGATCTCCATCGGCTCGCGGAATCCGGTGAGGACGGCGGCGCGCATCAGCATGCGCCACACGCTAGCAAGCAAATGCTTGGTAGAGAAGCGTTGACACCCCCGCGGCCCGAACCTACGCTGACCCAAAACCAAGCGAGCGCTAGGCCAAAAGGCGGAGGCTGGGTTGCGGCGAGAACTCGTGGTGCTGGCGGTGGTGGTGGCGCTCGCGGGATGCGCGGCGCAGCAGAAGGCGGCTCCGGGCGCGCAGACGCCGGGGGTGACCGACACGACGGTCAAGGTGGGCGGGGTCCTCACCAAGACCAGCGCGAGCGGCTACTCCACCAAGGACGCCGAGCTCGGCGCCAGGGCCAGGTTCGAAAGAGCCAACGCGGCGGGCGGCGTGCACGGCAGGAAGATCGAGTTCGTCGGGGCGGAGGACGACACCCAGGACGCCGCCAAGGGCGACGCCGCGGCCAAGAAGCTGGTCCAGAAGGACAAGGTGTTCGCGCTGGTCCCCGTGCACGCCCCCAACTTCGGCGGCGCGGTCTTCCTCGAGCAGCAGGGCGTGCCGTGGTTCGGCTGGGCGACGGGCCCGCAGTGGTGCGGCACCAGAACCGGCTTCGGCTACAACGGCTGCCTGGCGCCCAAGCCGGGCGCCGGCTCGCAGACCTGGTGGGGCAACCAGATGGCCGACCTGCTCGGCGGCGCGAGCGGCAAGACCGTCTACGTGCAGACCTCCGACTCCAGCGGCAGCAAGTACGGCGGCAAGACCATCTCGCAGTCCTTCCAGGCGGCGGGGTTCACGCTGGTCGGGCTCAACTCGGCGCTGCCGGGCGCCGCGCCGCCCGCCGACTGGCTGCCCTACGTCAACAAGATCATGACCTCGGACGGCGGAGCGCCTCCCGACATCGTCGTCTCGATCATCGCGGGCACCAAGTTCAACGTCGGCCTCTACTCCGCGCTGAAGAAGGCCGGCTACAAGGGCGTGCTCAGCGACGCGACCAGCTACGACGCCGCCATACTGAAGGACCCCGCCACGGCGAGGGCGCTCGAGGGGGTGGTCGCCGCGCCGATGTTCGAGCCCTTCGAGTCGAGCGCGCCCGAGATCGCCCAGCTCAGACAGGACGTGGACAAGGTCTCCCCGGGCGCGACGCTCACCCAGCACCTGGCGATCGGCTACTGGTCGGCCGACATCTTCCTGAAGATGCTGGAGCAGACGGGCCGCGACCTGACCCGCGAGAAGTTCCTGGCCACGGGCAACGGCTCCTTCCTCTACGAGAACGCGGGGTTCGGGAAGATCCAGTACCCCAAGGACCACGCCGAACCCAACGGCTGCGGGGCGCTGGTCAAGCTCGAAGGCGGCGCCTACCGGGTGGCCAAGAGCATGAAGTGCTTCGACAACGTGCCGCTCAAGTAGATGCTGGCCTACATCCTCAGCGGGCTGGTCACCGGCGCCGTCTTCGCGGTGATGGCGTCGGGCCTGACCCTGTCGTACGCGGCCACGGGCGTGTTCAACTTCGCCCACGGCGCGGTCGGCTTCCTGACCGCGCTGGTCTTCTTCGAGCTCAACGTGGGTCTCGGCTGGCCGGGATGGGCCGCGGGGCTGGTCGCGGTGCTGGGCTTCGCCCCCCTGCTCGGGTACGGCCTGCACAGGGCGATGTTCAGGGGCCTGGCCCATGCGGGGGAGACCGCGCAGATCGTGGCGACGATCGGGTTGACGATCGCGCTGCCCGCGCTCGGGCTGCTGATCGCCGACCTGGTGGAGGAGCCCTTCGGGCTGCCGCCTGCCGACGCCACGGCGCTGCCGCACGGCGTGGGGCCCTACCCCGCGGTCGAGGTGGCCTTCGGCTTCGACTCCGACCAGGTGATCACCTTCTGCGTCGCGATCCTCGTGGCGGCGGGGCTCTGGCTGTTCATGCGGCACACGCCGTACGGCCTGCGGATGCGGGCCTCGGTCGACAGGCGCAGGCTGGCCACGCTCAGGGGCATCGACGCCGACGCGAGCTCCGCGCTGGCCTGGACGCTCAGCTCGGCTCTCGCGGGTCTCGCGGGCGTGTTGGCCGTTCCGGTGGTGGGCCTGGACTCGGGGGCGTTCACCGTGCTGCTGTTCGCCTCGGCGACGGCGTCGGTGTTCGGGCGGCTGCGCTCGATCCCCTGGACGTTCGCGGCGGGGCTCGGGCTCGGGGTCGTGCAGAACCTGGTGGCGGGCTACGCCGACTTCGCCGCGGACATCACCGGGCTGCGCACCGCGGTGCCCGTGCTCCTGCTGTTCGCGGGGCTGGTCCTGCTCAACAGGTCGAGGGAGCGGGTGGCCGGTAGCGCGGCCGAGGACGCGCCGCCCCCCGACTACCTGGCCGACCTGCCGGTGTGGCGGCGCCGCCTGCCCTGGCTCGTCTCACTGGCCGCGCTGCTGGTCTGGACCTTCACCCGGCCCGCCGACGACTACTACGTGGGCGTGGTGGCGCAGGGGCTGGTGCTCGCGCTGATCTTCTGCTCGTTCGTGGTGGTGACGGGGATCGGCGGCATGGTCAACCTGGCACAGGCCGCCTTCGCCGCGATGGCGGCGCTGACGTGCGGCTGGGCGTTCGCCTCCGGATGGCCGCTGCCCGTGGCGATCCTGGTGGGCGTGCTGGCGGCCGCGGCGGTCGGCGTGCTGGTGGCGATGCCCGCGCTGCGGCTCGGCGGCCGGATCCTCACGCTGGCCACGCTGGCGCTCGCGCTCCTCGCCGACCAGGTGCTCTTCCAGGTCGACGCCTTCAGCAACGGCACCATCGGCTGGCCGCTGCCGGCGATCTCCTTCGGGGTGGCCGACACCACCGACCCCCGCGTGCGGGTGGTGCTGTTGCTGGTCCTGATCGGGCTGGTCGGGCTGCTGGTGCGCAACCTGGAGCGGTCGGTGTCGGGCAGGGCGATCCTCGCCGTCAGGTCGGCCCCGGCCGCGGCGGCGACCGTGGGCGTCTCGGGGCCACGCACGAAGATCATGCTGTTCGCGCTGGCGTCGGCGATCGCCGGGCTCGGCGGGGTGCTGTACGCCACGTCGAAGGGGTCGATCACGGCGACGGACCTGCCCGCCTTCGCCGGGTTCGTCTGGCTGGCCGTGGTCGTGCTGCAGGGGGTGCGCAGGATCGGAGGGGCGGTGCTGGGCGGGCTGATCGCCGCCGTCTTCCCCGAGCTGCTGGCAGGATGGGGCGTCTCCGCGCACGTCGGCGCGATCCTGTTCGGCACCGGCGGCATGATCCTGGCCAAGCATCCCGACGGGGTGCTCGCCCAGCTCGCCGAGGCCCGCCACCGCCGCCGCGCCCGCCGCCAGGCCACAGCCCCGTCCCCGGCCACCGACGCGCTCTCCCCTCGGGGCCACGCGGCCCTTGGCGCCGCCCCTGAGAACCTCGCCGAACCCGGCAGGGCCGAGCCGGTGCTCAGGCTCGAGGGCGTCGTCGCGGGATACGGCGACGTGACCGTCCTGCGCGGCGTCGACCTGGCCATCCACCAGGGAGAGGTGGTCGCGCTGCTCGGCGCCAACGGGGCGGGCAAGTCCACCACCTGCGCCGTCGCCGCGGGAGACCTGCCCGTCACCGCGGGCGCGGTCCTGCTCGACGGCGATGACGTCACCGGCCGGCCCGCCCACCGGCGCGCCCGCGCGGGAGTGCTGCTGGCACCCGAGGGGCGAGGCGTCTTCCCCGGTCTGACCGTGGAGGAGAACCTGCGGACGTGGCTGGAGTCGCCCGATCCCGTCTACGAGAGGCTGCCGCAGCTGGCCGCCCGCCGTACGGTGCTCGCGGGCGCGCTGTCGGGCGGTGAGCAGCAGCTGCTGACGCTCGCGCCCGCACTCGTCAGGCCGCCCAGGGTGCTGATCGCCGACGAGCCCTCCCTCGGCCTGGCCCCGCTGGTCGTCGAGCAGATCTTCGCCCTCTTCGCCGAGCTGCGACAGCGAGGGGTGGCGCTGCTGCTGGTGGAGGAGAAGGCCACGGAGGCGCTGGCCGTCGCCGACAGGGTGGCCTTCATGCGGCTGGGCCGCATCACCTGGACAGGGCCCCGCTCCGAGGTCGACGCCGACCGCCTGACCGCCGCCTACCTGGGGGTCTCGTCATGACCGCGCTGGCCGTGGAGGGCGTCTCCGTCTCCTTCGGCGGGGTGATGGCGCTGTCGGAGGTCTCCTTCACCGTGCCGGAGGGCCAGGTCTGCGGGGTGATCGGGCCGAACGGCGCGGGCAAGACCACCCTGTTCGACGTCGTGTCAGGGCTGCGCAGGCCCAGGTCGGGCCGGGTGCTGGTCGCCGGGGCCGACGTCACGGGCGACTCCCCCGTACGGCGGGCGCGGGCGGGGCTGCGCCGTACCTTCCAGCGCACGCAGGTCTTCGGCCGCCTCACCGTCGCCGACAACGTGCTGTCCGCCCTGGAGTGGCGCGGCGGCGGAGGCGGCCTGCTCGCCGACCTGACCGCCCTGCCCGCCAGGCGCCGCCTGGAGGCCGCGCGCAGGGAGCGGGTGAACGAGGTGCTGGAGCTGTGCGGGCTGCTCCCGCTGCGCGACGCCTACGCTGCCGCGCTCCCCGTCGGGCAGCGGCGGCTGGTGGAGCTGGCCCGCGCGCTGGCCGACCGCCCCTCGCTGCTCCTGCTCGACGAGCCCACCTCGGGCCTGGACGCCGACCAGACGGTACGGCTGCGCGAGGTCATCGCCGCGCTGGAGACCACGGTGCTGCTGGTGGAGCACGACATGGGCTTCGTCATGGACACCTGCGACCACCTCGTCGTCCTCGACCTCGGCAAGGTCATCGCCGCAGGGCCGCCCTCCGAGATCAGGACCGACCCTGTCGTCAGAGCGGCCTACCTCGGCTGACCACCGCCGGGCTACTCGATCACCAGGTTCACCGCGATGTTGCCCCTGGTGGCGTTGGAGTAGGGGCAGACCTGGTGGGTGGCCTCGACGAGGCGCTGCCCCGCCTCGCCCTGGAGCTCGTCGGGCAGCTCCACCCGCAGCGTCACCTCCAGGCCGAACCTGCCCTCACCGATGCCTCCGAGGCCGACCTCCGCCGTGACCGACGCGTCGGAGACGTCCAGCTTCATCCTGCGGCCCACGTTCTGCATGGCGCTGGCGAAGCAGGCGGCATAACCGGTGGCGAACAGCTGCTCGGGGTTGGTGCCCTGGCCGGATCCGCCGAGCTCGACGGGGTGGGCGAGGGTGACGGCCAGCCTGCCGTCGTTGGTGGCCGCGCGGCCCTCTCGGCCCGAGGCGGTGGCGATGGCGGTGTAGAGGATGTTCATACTCATCACAATAATCGACGCTATGTCGATTATTCCCGGCGTAGTGTTGAGACATGAACCGGCGCAGGGGGATGACCAAGGGAGACCGCCGTGAGCGGGCCATCGTCGAGACGGCGAAGGAGCTGCTGCAGTCCGTGCCACCAGGGCAGATCACGGTCGACAGGCTGGCGGCGGGGGCGGGCATCTCGCGCTCGAGCTTCTACTTCTACTTCGACTCCAAGAGCGCGGTGCTCGAGGCGCTGCTGGAGGAGATCGCCCAGGAGATGGAGGAGGCGGCCAGGGGCTGGCTCGACGGCGCGGGCGACGATCCCGCCGCGCTGAGGAAAGCGCTCGGGGTGAGCGCGCGGCTGTGGCGCGAGCACGGGACCCTGCTGCGCCCCGCCCTGCTGGGCGAGGACGAGGAGTTCGCCGGCTTCAGGTCGAGAGTGGTCGAGGGCTACATCGGGCAGGCGGCCGCAAGGATCGGCAGGGAGCGGGCCGAGGGGCGTGCCCCCGAGGGGCCGCCGCAGGACGGCCTGGCCAGGGCGCTGGTGCGGATGAAGTTCGCGGTGCTGGCCGAGGACCAGTCGGCGCAGGCCATCGAGACCTGCGCCGTGGTGATCACTCGGGCGATCTACGCCTGAGCCGTGCGGACCGCGGCCAGCTGCGTGGCCTGGGCGACGAGGTGGCCCTTGGCGTCCCACGCGTGGGCGGTCTCGTCCATGCGGTCGCCGGTGACGTCGGCCGCCTTCACGCGCACCCTGACGGGGCCGGGGGCGGGCAGCCGCCTGATGTAGGCCGACAGCTGGATGGTCGGGGCCCAGCCGGGAGCGCCGAGGTCGTAGGAGACCGGCGGCACCGCGTCGATCGCGACGAGCAGCGACAGCGGGTCCCACTCGGAGCCGTCGGCCAGGCGCTGCCAGCCCGCGATGACGCCCTCGCGCGCGGGGGTGCCGAAGGCGAAGCCCAGGTGGGCGGGGTTGAGCCGCTGCTCGACGACGTCCATGAGCGGCACCCTGAACCCGGCGCCCGGCGCCTCGGCGGGGGTCAGGAAGCACTCCTGTTCGTCGGGCAGCTCCACCGGCTCGGTGTCCGACCACCACGGGTCACCCTCCGACAGGCGGCCAAGGGTGATGAGCGCCTCGACGAGCGGCGCGCCGTCCTGCGAGAGGCGGGCGCGCACCTGGGTGAGGGCGCGGCCCTGTCGTAGCGTCTCGACCGCGACCCGCACGGGGCCGAAGGCGGGAGGCGCCAGGAAGGAGCCGCTGACCGCCGTCACGTGGGGGTGGTCGGCGCCCGCGCTCTCGATGGCCGCCCTGCCCATGATCGCGAGGAGGTAGCCGCCGTGCGCCCTGCCGCCCACGCTCCACTGTTCGTCCAGGGTGGCGTGGAAATCGCCGTCCGCGCCTGCCGTGATCGCCGTGGCATCCCGAAATGTCGTCATATGGTCAGATTGACGGCGTTAACCTGACGGTGTCAACCTGATCCCATGAAACGGGTGAGGGCCAATCCTGGCGAAGGGACGCGGCTGCGGGAGGAGATCCTCGCGGCGGCAGAGGCGCTGCTGGTGGAGCGGGGGAGCGAGGAGGCGCTGACGCTGCGCGCGGTCGCCGGCCGTACGGGTGTGTCCACCCCCTCGGTCTACCTGCACTTCGCCGACAAGGAGCAGCTGATCGAGGCGGTCTGCCTGCGTGCGTGGGACGAGCTCGAGCGCAGGATGCGCGAGGCCGCGCAGGGCATCGACGACCCGTTCTGGGCCCTGGGCAGGTGCGGGCACGTGTACGTCAGATTCGCGCTCGACCATCCCGTGCAGTACCGGGTGCTGATGATGCGGCAGGGGTCGGGCTCGGCGGCGACGGCATGCTTCGGCTACATGGTGGAGGCGGTCTCGGCCTGCGTCGCCTCAGGCACCCTGCGCGGCGACCCGCAGACGCTCGCCCTCGGCCTGTGGTCGGCCGCGCACGGCTGCGCGTCGCTGCTGATCAGCCAGCCGTCCTTCCCCTGGCCCGATGATCTCGACGCCTTCATCGACGACACGGTCTGGATGGCGGGTCTCGGCACTGCCATCGCCTCACGCCTGTCCAGGCGCCGGGTCCTGCCCGAGGTGGTCGCCGAGCTCGACGCCTTCGCCGACCGGCTCAACGGCTAGCGGACCGCTCCCCAGCCGCCTGCGGAACTCCTCGCTGAGATGGCGGTGCACCGTGGCGACCGCGGGGACGGCCAGCCCTCCCGCCCTGACCGCGAGATAGCCGGTGTTGAGCGGCGGCACCTCGGGCGCGGTCAGCGCCACCAGCCTGCCCGCAGCGAGGTCGCCTGCGCAGAGATAGGCGGGCAGCACGGAGATCCCGGCCCCCGCCCGTACGGCTGCCAGCACCCCCCGCAGATCGGGGACGATCGCCCCCGCGGTCATCGTCGCGCGGCGGCCGAAGACGGTCCGCCAGTAGCGCCTGATGATCGGCAGGTCCTCGGCGTAGGCGACGACCGGCGCGTCCATCGTCACGCCCGGCGCCGCCACCAGGACGAACTCCTCGTCGTAGAGCGGCTCGGCGCGCACGCCGCGCAGGCGCGGCCGTACCGTGGCGACCACGAGGTCGAGCCGTCCGGCCGCCAGTTCGGCCAGCAGGTCGTCGGTCAGCCCGAACGTGGTGCGCAGCCTCAGCCCGTCGGCCACCAGCGGCGCGAGCACGGGCATCACCTGCTCGCACAGGAACTCCGCAGGGCCGCCCAGATGCACGCTCCGCCCTGACGGCAGTTCGGCGCCGACCACCTCGGCCAGCGCGTCGAGCGAGCCCGCCACCCGCCTGGCCAGCTCGTCGGCCGCCGCCGTGGGCGCGACGCCGCGCGGCAGCCGGTCGAACAGCGGCCGGTCGAGCGCCGCCTCCAGCGCCCTGACCTGCGCCGTCACCGCGGGCTGCGACAGCCCGAGCGTCTGCGCGGCGGCCGTGATCGAGCCGGTGCGGTGCACGGCGAGAAACGTCCTGAGCAGGTCGAGCGAGAGTGACATATCAGAATTGTGATGGCTGAGGGGCGATGAAGCTATTTGTGACTGATGGCTGACGCGGCGCATCATCGAGACATGAGCAAGCGCATTCTGATCGCACTGACCAGCCATGACGACCTCGGCGGCGTGCGGAGCACCGGATACTACGTCTCGGAGGCGGCCCACCCGTGGCACGTCTTCCGCGAGGCGGGCTTCGAGGTCGTGGTGGCCAGCGTCAAGGGCGGGCAGCCGCCACAGGACGGTTTCGACCCCTCCGACGACACGCAGACCGCCTTCCTCGACTCCGCCGAACTGCGGGAGGCGGGCAGGCTGGCCGACCTCGAAGGCCGCTCCTTCGACGCGGTGCTGTACGCCGGTGGCCACGGCACCATGTGGGACTTCCCCGGCGACCCCGACGTCGCGCGCCTCGGCCGCGAGGTCTACGAGAGCGGCGGCGTGGTGGCCGCCGTCTGCCACGGACCCTCGGCGCTGGTCAACCTGACCCTGTCCGACGGCGCCCCGCTCGTGGCGGGCAGGCGCGTGGCCGCCTTCACCAACGCGGAGGAGAAGGCCGCGGGCGTGGCCGAGATCGTGCCGTTCCTGCTGGCCGACGCGCTGGTGGGCAAGGGGGCGACGCACGAGCCCGCCGCCGACTGGCAGCCCCAGGTCGTCGTCGACGGCCGTCTGGCCACTGGGCAGAACCCGGCGAGCGCCGCGCCGCTGGCCGAGCGGATCGTCGAGCTTCTCAAGTAACCAAGCGTGCGCTAGGTTGGGTGAGTGGATCTCGACTTCACCCCGGCCGAACAGGCCTTCCGCGCCGAGGTTCGGGACTGGCTGGCCGCGCATGTGCCCTCGCGGCTGCCGTCCATGGACACCCGCGAGGGCTTCGAGGCGCACCGCGCGTGGGAGGCGCGGCTGGCCGAGGCCCGCCTGTCGGTGGTCTCGTGGCCGGAGGAGTACGGCGGCCGCTCCGCCTCCCCGATCGAGTGGCTGATCTTCGAGGAGGAGTACTGGGCCTCGGGCGCTCCCGCCAGGGTCAGCCAGAACGGCATCTTCCTGCTCGCCCCCACCCTCTTCACCTTCGGCACCCCCTCGCAGCAGGCCGCGTTCCTGGGCAGGATGGCGAAGGCCGAGGACGTGTGGGCGCAGGCCTGGTCCGAGCCCGAGGCGGGCAGCGACCTGGCGGCCCTGTCCTCCCGCGCGGTCAAGGTGGAGGGCGGCTGGCTCCTGCACGGCAGGAAGACCTGGAGCTCCCGCGCCGCCTTCGCCTCGCACGGTTTCGGCCTGTTCAGGACCTCGGGCTCGCGGCACCACGGGCTCACGTACTTCCTCTTCTCGCTGGAGGACGTCGCCGTCAGGCCCATCGCCCAGCTGGACGGAACGCCCGGATTCGCCGAACTGCTCTTCGACGGCGTCTTCGTCCCCGACGCCATGGTCCTGGGAGAGCCGGGGCAGGGCTGGAAGATCGCCATGGCCACCACCTCCTCCGAACGCGGCCTCACGCTGCGCAGCCCCGGACGCTTCCTCGCCACGGCCGAGCGGCTGGTCGCGCTGGCACGGACGGCCGATCCCGCGCTGCAGGACAGGGCGGCCCGCTGCCTCGTCGACGCAGAGGCCTACCGCCTGCACACCTTCGGCGCCGTGAAGGGCGAGCTCGGAGCCACCACCAGCATGGGCAAGGTCTTCTGGTCCGAGCTCGACCTGCGCATGCACGCCGTCGCCATGGACCTGCTCGGCCCCTGCGCGGCCGAGACGCCGTGGTTCGACGGCTACCTGTTCTCGCTCGCGGGGCCGATCTACGCGGGCACGAACGAGATCCAGCGCAACATCATCGCCGAACGCGTCCTGGGGCTGCCCCGATGAACTTCGCCTTCACCTCCGAGCAGCTCGCCTTCGCCGCCGCCGTGCGGGAGGTGCTGCGCGACCGCTGCGACCCCTCCGACCGCCTGTCGTGCTGGAAGGAGCTGGCCGAGCTCGGCTTCTTCGGGGCGCTCGCGCCGGAGGAGGCGGGCGGGCTCGGCCTCTCACTGATCGACGTCGTCCCCGCGCTCGAGGAGACCGGACGCGCCGCCATGCCGGGGCCCGTCGTGGAGACGCTGGTCGCCGCGCCGTACGCCCCGGAGGGAGTGACGCGCGTGAGCCTGCTCGTGGACGGCGTCGCGCTGGACGCCGACCTGGCCGACCTGGTCGTGGATGTCACGGGACCCTCCGCCGTGCCGGTACGGCTGGAGCCGCGCAGGGCGCTCGATCCAGGGCGGCAGCCGTACGGGGTGACGGTGGCGGGCGAGCCCGAGCGCCTGCCCGGCTCGGCCGAAGCGCTGCTGAGAAGGGCGACCGTCGGGACGGCGGCGCAGCTCGTCGGGGTCGCCAGGCAACTGCTCGCCAGGTCGGTGGGGTATGCCAGGGCGCGCACCCAGTTCGGACGGCCGATCGGGGCCTTCCAGGCGGTCAAGCACCAGCTCGCCGACGTGGCGATCGCGGTGGAGTTCGCCGCGCCGCTGGTCCACCGCGCCGCGCTCTCCGTGGACGGGCGGGAGGCCCCCTGGCCCGACCGGGACGTCAGCGCGGCGAAGGCGGCCGCGGGAGAGGCCGCCTCGCTGGCCGCCCGCACCGCGCTGCAGGTGCACGGCGCGATCGGCTACACCAGCGAGCTGGACCTGCGCTTCTGGCTGGCCAGGACCTGGTCGCTCGGCGCCGCCTACGGCACCAGCGCCGAGCACAGGACCCGCGTGCGTGAGGCGGTGTTCGGAGCGTGAAGTTCGGTGTCCCCCTGGGCCTGCTCCACCCCGCCGCGTGGAAGGACGTCGCCGTCGCCGCCGACTCCCTCGGCTTCGAGTCGCTGTGGGTCCCCGAGCATCTCGTCTTCACCACCGACCTGTCGCTGGCCACCTATCCGGGCACCTCGACACCCGGCATCAGGCCGCACACCCCGCTCTTCGACGCGCCCGCCTACCTGTGCTGGCTGGCGGGGCTCACCACCCGCGTCAGGCTCGGTACGGCGGTGCACCTGTTCGCGCTCAGGCATCCCTTCGTCTCCGCCCGCGCCTTCGCCACCCTCGACATCGTGTCGGGAGGGCGAGCCGTCTGCGGAGTGGGCGCGGGGTGGTACTCGGGGGAGTGGGCCGCGGCGGGCGTCGACTTCGCGACCAGGGGCCCCCGCCTCGACGAGGCGATCACGGTCGCCAAGCGGCTGTGGTCGGAGGAGACGGTCGCCCACACGGGCCGCTTCTTCTCCTTCCCCGAGGTCGCCTTCGAGCCCAAGCCGATCCAGCACACGCTTCCCGTCCTGGCGGGCGGCGAGTCGGCCGCGGCGCTGCGGAGGGCGGCCACGCTGTGCGACGGCTGGATCAGCATGCCGCACACGCTGGAGTCGGTGCGGCCGCAGCTCGAACGGCTGGCCGCGCTGCGCGACGGACGCAGGTTCTCGGTGACCGTCCACGCCTCCTCTCTGGCCTCGCCCGAGGAGATCGCCGCGTGGGAGGCGCTGGGCGTCGACCGGCTGATCGTCCGCCCGTGGAAGGGCACCAGCGACGCGGTCGCGAAGCTGACCGCCTTCGCCTCGGACTACGGCGTCACGCCAGACCGTGAGCGCCCTTCAGCGAGGTCGTAGGGCTGAGGCCGCTTCCCGAGTCCGTCGGGCCCACGTCGCTTCCCGAGTCCGTCGGGCCCACGCCGCTTCCGAGGCCGTCAGACCCAGGCGGCGAGCACCTCGTGGAAGGTCGGGAAGGTCTTCCTGACACAGCCAGGGTCGTCCAGGGTGACGCCGGAGGTGCGCAGCCCCGTGACGCTGAAGGCCATGGCGATGCGATGGTCGCCGTGGCAGGCGATCTCGGCCGCCTCCGGCGTCCCCGGCTGGATCTCGATCCAGTCGCGTCCGCTGCGCACGCCGACGCCCAGCCTGCGCAGGTTCTCCTCGCAGGCCGCCAGGCGGTCGCACTCCTTCACACGGGTGTTGTAGACGTCCTCGATGCGGACGGGGCCCGCGGCGAACGGGGCGATGGCGGCGAGGGTCGGCACGGTGTCGGAGATGTCGCGCATGTTCACCGTGACGCCCGACAGCCGCTCGGGGCCCGTGACCGTGGTGGCCTCGGTGGTGATCTCGACGGCAGCGCCCATGCGCTCCAGGACTTCGACGAAGCGCAGGTCGCCCTGGAGGCTGTCGCGGGTCAGGCCGGGGACGGTGACCGTACGGCCGGTGAGCGCGGCGGCGGCGAAGAAGTAGCTGGCGCTGGAGGCGTCGGGCTCGACCTCGTAGGCGTGGGCGCGGTAGGTGCCGGGCGGCACCGCGAACGTGTCGCCCTCCCTCGCCACCGTGATCCCGAAGCGGCGCATCATCGCGAGCGTCATCTCGACGTACGGCGCCGACACCAGGTCGGTCACCGTGATCCGCAGGCCTTCGGCGGTCAGCGGGCCGAGCAGCAGCAGGGCGGTGAGGAACTGCGAGGACAGGCCCGCGTCGAGGCGCAGGTCGCCGCCCTTGACGCCGGACGCCTCGACGGTGAGGGGGAGATGGCCGTCGGCGTCGGACAGCCGTACGCCCAGCTCTCTCAGCGCGGCGGTGAGCGGGCCGACGGGACGGCGGCGCATCTGGGCGGAGGCGTCGAAGGCGAAGGTGCCGTGACCGGCGGCGACCAGGGCGGGCAGGAATCTGGACGCGGTGGCGGCGTCGCGGCAGTAGACCTCGGCGCGGTCGGCGGGCGGGCCGTCGGGACGGCCGTGCACGCTCCACCGGTCGGCGTCCTGGGTCACCTGATAGCCGAGGTCGCGCAGGCCCTGGGCGAATCCCTCGGTGTCGTCGGACCGGAGCGGCCGCTCCAGCGTGGTGATCCCGTCGGAGGCGGCGGCCATGAACAGGGCTCGCGCCATGACGGACTTGGAGCCGGGGATGCGCACGACGGTCACCGCGAGATCGTATCCAACCGGGGCGTACGGGGTCAGGCGCGGTGACGCCCTCCGCGTCCTCTGCCGCTACGGCCCCCCGACCCGCCGGAGGCTCCCACGAGCACCGGCTCCTGCCGGCGGCCGGACGGAACCTGAGACGTCTGGGACGGCGGGGTGAAGGCCGCGGGCACGTGCGCCGGGGCCTGGTCCGGCGGAGCCTGCAGAGAAACGACGCGGGCCGGCGGGGTGGTGGCGGGCTCGGGAGAGGGGAACGGGTGGGGTGCGGGAGCCGCGTCGCGGGGCTCGGATGAGTCCCTGTGGCGGCGGCCACGGAGAGGGACGGCGGCGGAGAAGGTGTCCGTGGCGCCGCGGCCGAAACCGTCGGCGGCGCCGCTGTGGACCAGTTGGTCGGCGTGCGGCCCTGTGACGAGGCTCTCGCGCTGACGGCCTGTCGCGGCGTCGCGGGGGAGGGCGCCCGCCCGCGGGGCGCCGCTGTGGACGAGGGTGTCCGCGTGCGGTCCAGTGATGGCGCTGTGGACGAGGGTGTCGGTGGTCCTGGCGCTGTGGACGAGGACGTCGGCGTGGGGGGCCGTCGTCGCGCCGCGGGCCGGCTGCTCGGGGCGGGCAGGACGCGTCGGGCGGCTGAGCCGCGCGGGCCGGGTGAGCCGGGCGGGGGAGCCCGTGGAGGTGGCGCGATGGGCTCGGATGTCCTGGCCTCGGGTGAAGGCAGGGGCCTGCGAGCGGTGCCGTCGTCCGCGGATCGGCGCGTCGGAGGAGAAGGCGGCACTCTCCTCCGCGAGGTGCTCTCTGCGCCTGCGCCTGCCCCTGTAGCCGTCGCCCGAGGGGGCGGTCGCCTCGGCGAACGCGTCGAAGGGAGCCGAGGAGAACGCGTCGAACGGTGCCGACGAGAACGCCTCCAACTGCGCCAGGATCGCGCTCGAGGTCTCCAGCCCGGCCGCGAGCGCTGCGGCGGGGTCGGACGCGAGAGCGGAGGCCCGCACGGATCCGGCCCTCGTGCCGGTGGCGGCCATGGCGTCGAAGGCCGTCGCCTCGGAGGTGGTCGGCGTCTGCAGGGAGCTCACCGCCTTGGAGGTGAGCGACGCGTCGAAGGCGCCCACGGCCTCGGAGGCGGTCGTCGAGGCGGCGGCGGCCGAGGCTTCGGAGGCGGTCGAGGCGATGGCGTGCTCGGCGGCGGCCGTCGCGGCGAAGGCGAGCGTGGGGTCGGCGGTGGTGACGGGGTCGGGCAGGGCGACGGGGGCCGAGATGGTCAGCGCCGTGGCCGTCAGGGGGGAGGTCGCCGGGTGCTCGGCAGGACGGGCCGACACGGGCCTGCCGCGGC
Source organism: Nonomuraea roseola (assembly GCF_039535395.1). Classification (NCBI taxonomy): domain Bacteria; kingdom Bacillati; phylum Actinomycetota; class Actinomycetes; order Streptosporangiales; family Streptosporangiaceae; genus Nonomuraea; species Nonomuraea roseola. Next base: position 683,409 of record NZ_BAAAXC010000015.1, on the reverse strand, counting down.
GGGAGCCCGAGGCGCGACGGCGGCCAGGCTGCCGGGAGGGACGGGCCGACGCCGACGCCACGGCCGGCCGCGAGGCCGCCGCCGATCCCAGGGTCGGCGCCGACGCCGAGCGCGACGTCGAGGCCGTCGCGGCAGCGGCGGCGGCGGGCGACAGCCGTACTCTCAGCTGGCGGGTGCGGGCGACGGCCAGCACGCCGAGGGCGGCCAGCAGCACCGGGCCGATCAGCGCGGGAGAGCCGAGGCTGGGCACCGGGGTCGCGGCCGAGGCGTCCTTGAAGGCGGTGACGGGCTCGCGGGTGGCGGCCTCGGTGTCGGCGGTCGCGGGCTTGGCGTGCTTGGCCTTCTTCGCGACGGGCCTGTCCGTGGCGGTGGTCGCGGGCGAGCGGGGCGAGGACGCGCTCGGCGAGGGGGAGGTGCTCTTCGGCGCGGTGGCGGCCTTGGGCGTGACCGCGTCCTCGGCGCCCGCCGCCATCGTCGGCGAGGACGGCTCCGCGGAGGGGATCCGCGAGGGGATGAGCGAGGTGACGGTGGTGGTCTCGGCGGGGACGGGCAGCTGGAGCCTGTCGGCCTGGCCCTGCTCGGTGTCGGGCGGGAGAGAGCCCTCGACCTCGGCCTCCTTCAGCCGCGCCGCCTCCAGCCGCTCCTTGATCTTCTCCGGGTACCCGTAGCCGGCGACCTTGCTCTGGTCGCGCTCCTTGCGCTTGGCGACGCCCCCGTCGATGTTGCCCTCGATCGTGAAGATCGTGTCCCCGACGACCTTCGTGACGATCCCGACGTGGTCGATGTTGTCGATGTCGTTGGAGCCGCCCCAGTCGTAGAAGACCAGCGCGCCGGGTTTCGGCTTGTGCCCCCAGGCGTCGTTCTTCTTGAACCACTCCGCGTGTGCGACGGTGTAGGCGAACTGCCCGACCCACTCCTCGTAGCCCAGCTTGTGCGCCGCCCAGGACAGGAACATGTCGCACCACGGCGCGCCGCTGTAGTCGGCGTCGAACTCGACCGTCCTGCCGTACCAGTCGCCGAACTTGGTGTACGCGCCCTTGCCCTCGGAGTAGCCGAGATGGCTCTCCAGGAGCTCGATGAGCTTCTGTGTCTCTGGGGTCATGGAAGTTGCGGGGGAACCCTTCCGTGCACGACGGGACTCGTGAGGAGGGAGGCTACCCTGGGGAAAGGGCAGGTCAAGACAGTACCAAGGGAGCCTCAAGGGGGTGCGCGTGATGAAACTGCAGGTCAAGAGGCTTCCAGAAATATCTCCCAAATCCCGACAAATGTGTAAAAGATCTACCTTATGGGTTCGCTATGGTGTCCCGCATGTCGGTCGAACTCGGCACCGAGGAATCCCGCCTCGCCGCCCTCTGCGCTCTTGCCCAGCAGACCCGTGAGCTGATGGACGCGGTCGCGCTGACCGACGTCGGAGAGGACGACCTCACCGCCGCGCACGCGGCTCTGACCGCCGTCAACGAGCGGCTGCGCTCGGTCCTGCGCCAGACCCCCCAGCCCTTCGAGATCGGTCCTGACGGCACGCTCAGGCACCTCGGCAACGCCGTCACCGGCGGCGCCAACCCGCACGCCCTGCCTCTGCTCATCGAGGTGCGCGACGGAGGGGTGCGCGCCGAGGTGGTGTTCAGGCCGCTGCACGAGGGCCCGCCTGGCGCGGTCCACGGCGGCATCAGCGCCATGATCCTCGACCACCTGCTCGGCCAGGCCGTCGCCGCCGCCGGCTCGGCGGGCATGACCGGGACGCTGACCGTCCGCTACCGCAGGCCCGTGTCGTACGGCACGCCGCTGGTGGCGACCGCGGAGTACACCCGCACCGAGGGCCGCAAGACCTGGGCGGAGGGCAGGATCTCGCTGCCGGACGGCGAGTCGCTGGTGGAGGCGACGGGGTTGTTCATCACCCCGTCCGCGTGGATCGGAGCCTGAGCCTCCATAGGAAGGCCGTCACGCACCGTTGCCTTATCGTTACCAACCGTTGGCGTGTTCTGTGGGTCTAACCCGAAGTGAAGATCCTCTACGGCACACTCGCGCTCATCGTGCTGACCCAGGCGCTCTCCGGTGGCCTCGTGGGCCGCGCCGCGCCCGTCGAGGTCGCATGGCCGGCTCCGCCGCCGGCCCATGACGGCATCGCCTCGACGGGCAGGTGTCACCTCCTGCTCGCCGAAGGAGGACGGGAAGGCCTGGCGGTCAGAGTCCAGGACGGCCCCGGCCTTCCTGCCTCGCGTCAGTAGCCCGCCCCGGTCAGCAGGCCTCCGTCCACGGTGAACTCACTGCCCGTGCAGTAGCTCGACCGGTCGGAGGCCAGGAACGCCACCACGTGCGAGACCTCGACGGGCTTCGCGAACCGCTTGATCACCATCGAGTTGATGAACGCCTCTCCGTCGACCTCGGCCATGAGGTCGGGGTCGGTCACCATCGAGGTGTTGATCGCGCCGGGATGCACCGAGTTGACCCGGATCTTGAAGGGCGCCAGCTCGCGGGCGGCCGCCTTGGTGACTCCTCGCACGCCGAACTTCGAGGCCGCGTAGGCCGACAGCCCCGCCGCGCCGATGAAGCCCTCGATGGAGGAGATGTTGACGATCGCGCCGCGTCCAGCGGCCTTCATCGGCTCGATGACCGACTTCACACCCAGCCAGGTGCCCTTGAGGTTCACGTCGATGACCTGGCCGAAGTCCTCCAGCGGCATCTCGGCGATCCTGCGGAACCTGATGATCCCCGCGTTGTTGACCAGGACGTCGAGCTTGCCGTACGTCTCGACGGCGGTCGCGACCGCGCGCCCCCACTCGGCCTCGCTCCTGACGTCGTGGCGCACGTAGGTCGCGCCGGTCTCCTCGGCCAGCGCCTTGCCCTCGTCGTCGAGCACGTCCCCGAAGACGACCCTCGCGCCCTCCTCCAGGAACAGCCGCACATGCGCCTCGCCCATGCCCCGCGCCCCGCCGGTGATCAGCGCGACCTTGCCGTCAAGCAGTCCCATCGGTGCCTCCGCAGAAACGTTGTCCGGCGGCGACGGCGATCGCGGCCGCCTCCATGGATCGGTAGACAGGTATCCCGGCTCCGGCGGCGATGGCCATGAGTTCGTCCTCGACGCCGGGCGGGGCGAACTCGCCGTTCCTGGTGACCAGCGTGACCCTGACGCCGCGGACCTCGCCGAGGTGGCGGGCGTAGGCGAGCAGGGGGTCGGCGGTCGTGCCGTAGGTGAAGAAGCTCTGCACGTTCACGTGCGCGACCACATCCCGGTACGGCAGGCGCCCGGTGATGGCGGTGATCACCTCTTTGACGAGGTCGGGCCTGCCTCTGGGGCCCACGGGGACCTCCAGGGGGTTGGCCAGCGAGCTGCCGGCGCCCAGGCCGAGCGCCCTGAGGTCGTCGAGCACGTCGTCGGGGAGCGGGTCGAGGGTGAGCCCCGCCTCGTCGAAGGCGTCGGCGGCGAGCACGCCGGCGCCCCCGCTGGGCCCGACCACCAACACCCCGGCCGTCCGGCGCTCCCCCGAACGAAGGCCCTGCGAGCCGGGGGCGGGGTTCGCGAGCGGGCGGGGGGTGTGGGCCTGGAAGTAGGCGAGGGCGCCGATGAGGGCGTCCTGGGTGGTGACGAGGGTCGCGCCGGTCTGGTCGGCGAGGGCCTGCCAGATCCGCGCGTCGCTCACCATCCCGCCCGTGTGGGACGCGGCCGCCCTGCGCCCCTGTCCGCTGCGTCCGCCCACCAGCAGCACCACGGGCAGCGGGCAGGACGACAGCGCCGAGAAGAGGGCGAGGCCGTCACGGGGGTCCTCCAGGTACAGCCCGACCGCCGAGGTCGAAGGGTCGAGGGAGAGCCACCCGAGCAGTTCGGCGGGCGTGACGTCGGCCGCGTTCCCCAGGGTGGCGACCCTGCTGAAGGCCAGCCCGCGACGCTCACCCACCTTGATCACCTCGCCCGCCAGCCCGCCGCTCTGCGAGATCAGCGCGACGCTCCCCTCGGGCCCGACGCCGCCGCCCACGAACGTCTGCCGCCCCTTCGGGCAGTAGACGCCCATGCAGTTCGGTCCGAGCAGGCGCGTGCCCGCCTCACGGGCCGCCGCCACCAGCGCCTCCTCCAGGTCGGCGCGCCCCGCCTCGCCGAAGCCGCCGCTCATGACCTGCGTGTACGGCACGCCGCGCGCCTGCCTTACGACCTCGGCGCAGGCGGCGGCGGGCACCGCGACCAGCGCGTAGTCCACCTCGGCCGCTGCGAGGGTGGGCACCGCGGGCACCCCGCCGATCGAGGCGGCCGTGGGGTGGACGGCCACCACGGGCGTCCCTGCGGCGCGGTAGAAGTCGAGGAACATGTTCCCGAAGGCGGGCTTGCTCGCGGAGGCGCCCACCACGGCCACCGCTCGCGGCTCGAACAGCGGGGTGAAGTCGGCCGCGGCGCGCGGGGCGGCCGAGGGAGGGCAGGGGGAGGGGAGGTAGCGCGCGTCCACCGCGATCACCCCGGACGGTGTGGCGATCACCGGGTTGAGCTCGAACTCGCCCAGCTCCAGCCGCTCCCACAGCCCGCCGGGGCCGCCGAGCGTCATCAGCAGCTTCACCACGGCGTCCACGTCGACGGCGGGCCGGCCGCGGTAGCCGTACAGGAGGGAGGAGCCGCGCAGCGAGGCCAGCATGCGCCGGGCGTCGCTCTCGGAGATCGGGCACAGGCGCAGGGCGGTGTCGCGCAGCGCCTCGGTCCACACGCCGCCCAGGCCCGCCAGCAGGACGGGCCCGAAGGCGGGATCGCGGATCAGCCCGGCGATCAGCTCCACCCCCTCGGGGGCCTGCTCCTCCACCAGGAAGCCGTCGCCCAGCCGTTCGCGCATCTCGGCGACGGCGGCGCCCAGTGTGTCGTGGGTCAGGCCGAGCCTGACCCCTCCCGCGTCGGACTTGTGCAGCAGCCCCGCCGCCTTCAGCACCAGCGGCGCTCGCAGCGTGCCGGCGAGCGCGGGGTCGCGGACGCCGCGGGGCACCGGGATGCCCGCCTGCCTGAGCAGCTCCTTGACCTCGTGTTCAGTCCACAAGGTGCTGGTACTTCTCTCGGATCTCGCGCCGCAGCAGCTTGCCGGGGCCGCCTGAGGCGTCCTCGACGTGCGGCAGCGACTCGGCGACCACAATCACGTCGGGCCGCTGGTGCGGCGGCAGCGTGTCGGCGAGCTCGAGTGAGATCTTGGAGGAGTCGAGCGTCTGTCCCGCCCTCGGCACCACCGCCAGCAGGATTCTGCCGTCGCCGATCCCCACCGCGCCCGCCTCGGCCACGGAGTCGAGCGCGGTGGCCGCCTCCTCGACGGCGGCCGGCTGGGTCCACACTCCGCCCTTGAGTATCGCGTCCTCTCGCCGCCCGAGCACGCGCAGCACCCCGTCCGCCGACACGGTGCCGAGGTCGCCGCCGACGTACCACTCCCCGCGCAGCACCTCGGCGGTCCTGTCGGGCAGCAGGTCGTAGCCCGACATCCGGTGCGGCCCTGCCAGGTTGATCTCACCGATCGTGTCGACGACGCGCGCGCCCGAGGGGTCGGTGACGGCGACCGCGCAGCCCGTGCGGGCCCTCCCCGAGGAGCCGAGCGGCGTGGAGCCGTCGTCCACCCTGCCCATGCAGGTGTAGGGGGCCTCGGTCTGCCCGTAGTAGGAGAAGACGCCCGCCTCGGGCAGGCGCTGCTTGATCCGGGCCAGCAGTGAGGCGGTCAGCGGCTCGCCGCCGAGCATGATGACCCTGATCGACGACAGGTCCACCGGTTCGTGCGCGGAGTCGCCGAGCAGCGCGGCGTAGAAGGAGGGGATCTGCGAGACGTGGGTGACCTTCTCGCGCGGGACGACCTTCAGGAAGTTGGCCGGGCCCCAGTCCTGCTCGAGGACCAGCCGCATCCCCGCGTAGAGCGCGGGCCCGACGATCGCGGGGAAGCCGATGCCCCAGATGATCGCGCCGGTGCCGAAGACCGAGCCGGTGGCGCGCGGCACGTCCAGCCAGATCTGCGCGGTGGCCAGCGACGAGGCGTGCGTGTGGACGACGGGCTTGGGCAGCCCCGTCGTGCCCGAGGTGTAGTAGAGCGCCAGCGGGTCGTCGAAGAAGGCGCCGAGAGGGGGTTCGGCCTCCTCGCCGGAGTCGAGGTCCTCGGCGGAGATCCACGTGGTGATCTCCGGCAGCGAGGGTCTGATCTCCTCGACGACGTGGGCCACGGTGGCGTCGTGGACGAAGGCCGTGCACCCGGAGGAGGCGACCACCGCACGCAGCGTCTCCACCGGCCAGTACGGGTTGAGCGCGGCGGTGATCGCCCCGATCTTGGCCTGCGCGAGGTAGACCTCCGCCACCCTCAGCGTCTCGTTCAGCAGCGCGGCGACGCGCTGGCCCGGCCGTACGCCCGCCGCGAGCAGCGCGTGCGCCCGCCGGTTGACGAGCCTGTTCAGCTCGTCGTAGGTGAAGCTCTGCTCGCCGCAGTAGGTGAGCGCGACCTGGTCGGGGGTTCGCGCCGCCCCCGACGTCAGGAGCGCGTGGCCGTAGTTGCCGTAGGGCGTCACTGAGAACCTCCTGGGGAGTAGAGCACGAAGAGGTTTCCTGAGGGGTCGCGCAGGACCGCGCGCGTCTCGTGCGGGCCGGCCTCGGGGCCGCGCACCAGCGCGCCGCCCCTGTCCAGGAGGTCCTGTACGGCCCGCGCCAGGTCCTCCGCCTTGAGGCAGACGGCCGTGGAGCCGGTCAGGTGCTCGTCGGGTCCCGCCAGCCCGATGCCGCCCTCCAGCAGCGCGAACCTGTCGCCGTCCCTGAACTTCACGGGCAGCCCGTAGAACTCGATCGCCTTGCCGACGTCCTCCACGGGGATGAATACGTTCATGCGGGCCTCCATTGCGGTAGTTCGTCGCGGAACGTCACCCGTACCGGCATGCCGACGCGCACCCGCTCGGGTGGGCACTCCACCACCTGGCCGAGCACGCGCGCCCCTTCGGGCAGGTCCACCCAGGCCAGCACGTACGGCTCCCGCCCCATGAACTCCCCGACGAACGAGCGGTGGACGACGGTGAAGGTGTGCACGACGCCCTCGCCGCCGACCGGTTCGAAGGGGAGGTCGCCGCCGCCGCACCAGGGGCACTCGGAAGCGGGCAGGTGGACTCGTCGCCCGCAGGCCGTACATCGCTGAATGACCAACTCGCCGCGCGCGCAGGCGGCCCAGTAGGCGTCCATCGCCTGCCAAGCTAGCGCACGCTTGGTTGGGTCACAAGAGCGGGCTAGGAGTCCTCCTGGCGGGGCAGGTCGCCCTCCGAGGCTTGCTCGCCGGTCGGGTTCCCGTCGGGCTCGGGCTCCTGCGTGGGCGGCTCGGAGGTGATCCTCGGCGCGGGCGCCGTCGAGGGCGGATCGGGGACCGTGGCGGGCGCGGTGGTCGAAGAGGAGGAGGCGGGAGGGGAGACGCCGGCGGTCGTGGAGGAGGATGTGGGAGCCGACGCGCGGTTCGACGGGCTCTCGCACGGCGGGCCGTCCACCGGCACCTCGGAGATCTGCGGTCCGTTGGCCGCGGCCCGCTCGGTCTGCACGATCAACCCGAAGTGGGCGCGCTTCCCGCACGCCACCGTGCCGAGGTCGCGCAGCAGCGCGACGGTGTAGGAGGTCTTGCCCGACAGCTGCTTGACCTCCTCGTGAAGGGTGCGCGACGGGCCTTCGCCGTCCCTGCGGGTGTAGCTGACGCGCAGCCGTACCGGGCCGGTTCCCTCGGCGGCGATCCGCACCGCGCCCGCGGACCCGCTCCAGGTGACGATGTCGGCCGACTTGACCGCGGGCGACAGCGCCGCCGCTCTGCCCGTCGTCCCGGTGGGGGAGGGCGCGCTGGAGGACGGCGGCGGCGAGGGCGGCGGCGTGGGAGGGGCGGCGGGCGCCGTGCTCCTCGGCGTCGTCGTCCTGGGCGCCGCCGTCGTCGGAGCGGGCGTCCTGGCAGGCGTCGGAGCGGCGCTTCTCGACGCCTTGGGGGTGGAGCGTCTCGTCGCCGCCGGTTCGGAGTCGACGGGGGTGGCCCCCAGCTCGAAGGGCGACCGGGGAGGAGGGGCGAGGAAGGTGCCGGGGTCGGGCAGCCGTCCGCCGCTGAGCAGCAGCGCGATCAGCGTCGCGGCCAGCGCGCCGCCCGCGATCCAGAGGTGGGGCGGCAGCCTCGGCATCCGCCACTGCCTGACCAGCGCGCCCTTGACCGGCGCCTCCTGCGGCGAGCCCGGGTTGGCCAGCGGGTAGTGCAGCGCGAGCAGCGTCGCCAGCTCGCCCAGGTGCCTGCGTCCCCGCTTCTCCCACTCCGCGCCGAACCCCGTCACGGCGGCCACCTCGAGCTCGGCGGCGAACTCCCTGGCCGAGCGGGGCCGGCCTGCGGGGTCCTTGGCCAGCCCGCGCCTTAACAGCTCGCGCACCGCCTCGGGCACCACCTCCACGGGCACGGGCTCCACCAGATGCTTGTCGCGCAGCGCCGCCACATCGGGCGCCCGGTACGGCTGCCGCCCCGTGACGCACTCGAACAGCACGCACGCCGCCGCGTACAGATCGGCCAGCACGCCGGCCGCCCCCTGGGTCCACAACTCAGGCGCCATGTACGGCGGGCTGCCCGCGGGCACCCCCGGCTCCTCCACGTGCACCACGAGGCCGAAGTCGGCCAGCTTGCTGGTCCCGTCGGCCTGGACCAGCACGTTCTCCGGCTTGACGTCCCTGTGCGCGATGCCCCGCTCGTGGGCGGCGGCCAGCCCGAGCAGCGTCCCCTTCAGCACCACCAGGGCGGCTTCGGGGCTGGTCCTCCTGTGCTCGGACAGGATCGCCCGCAGCGACACGCCGTCGACCAGCTCCATCACCACGGCGGTCCTGGTCGGGGTCTCGACGTACTCGTAGAAGCGCACGACGTTGGGATCGTCGATCTCCACGAGGCCGGGCGTCTCGGCCCCGTACCGGGACATGAACTCGTCGTCCCTGCGCAGCGTCGCGTTCAGGTACTTGATCGCCACGTATGCGCCCGTGGACTGGTAGGTGGCGAGGAACACCCGGCCGGTACGGCCGGCGCCCAGCTGACGTACTTCGCGGTAACCCGGAACCAATCCAGCCCCCATGCGCGCGCGTGCTCAATGGTTCGACGGTCTCACCCGGGGTTCTGGTTGTCACGAGTCACACTATTTCGCCCAACGTAAACGAGAATGACCCTCAGTAGCCGTCTCGGTCACTCTGTGACGTAGCGCGACCGCGAGGTGCTCCACGGCCGGCTGCTCGCACCGGCCGGGCGCGCGGACCACCTCGCCCGGCGGCCGCCCGCGTCCGGAACGCCGCGTGATGTCGTCCCGGCCGAGAGGACGGTCGCTCTGTCCTGTCAGGAGTCAGTGCCGAGGAGTTTGCGGATGAAGGCGGTGGAGACCTCCAGCGCCGCCTGGTTGGCGTGGGTGTCACGCAGCAGGTCGACCATGACGAAGTCGTGGACCATCCCCTGGAAGCGGATCGCGGTGACGGGGACGCCCGCCTCACGCAGCTTGTTGGCGTAGGCCTCGCCCTCGTCGCGCAGCACGTCGGCCTCGCCGTTCAGGACCATCGCGGGCGGCAACCCCCGGAGATCGTCCAGGCCGGCGCGCAGCGGTGAGGCGTGGATCTCGGCGCGCTGCGCGGGATCGGTCGTGTACTGGTCCCAGAACCACTTCATGCCGTCGCGGTTGAGGAAGTAGCCCAGCGCGAACTGCTGGTAGGAGCCGGTGTCGAAGGAGGCGTCGGTGACCGGGTAGAACAGGACCTGGCCCTTCAGGCCGACGTCGCCGCGCTCCTTCGCCATGATCGCCAGGACGGCGGCCATGTTGCCGCCGACGGAGTCGCCCGCGACCACCATGCGGGAGGCGTCCATGCCCTTCTCCGCGCCCTTGTTCACCACCCACTGGGCGGCGGCGTAGTTCTGCTCGATCGCCGTCGGGTACTTCGCCTCAGGCGAGCGGTCGTACTCGGGGAAGACCACCGCGGCCCTGCTGCGTACGGCCAGTTCGCGCACGAGCCTGTCATGGGTGTTGGCGCTGCCGAAGACCCAGCCCGCGCCGTGGATGTAGAAGATCACCGGGAGGGTGCCGGTGACGCCAGGGGGCTTGACGATGCGCACCCGCACGCTGCCGGTGGGCCCGCCCTCGACCGTGATCCACTCGTCGCCGACCTCGGGCTTGGGCACGCTGGCGTCGGACTGGAGGTCCTCCAGGATCTGGCGGCCCTGCTCGGGAGGAAGCTGGTAGATGTACGGCTCGTTGGAGTTGGCGTCGGCGAACCGCTGGGCCGCCTCTTCCAGGACCACCTTGTTCTCAGCCATGGATGTGCTGCTCCGTATCGTGGACGAGTGAGACGAGAATGCTCGCCTCGGGTCCTCCCCACGGTGCGGTCTCGGCCGCTCTCACCTGTGATGATTTGTCAGCTTATTTAGGTATTGATGGCGAGTTCGGTCACGCGGTCATGGCCGGTAGGGACGCAGGCGCGGCCACCAGCCGGGCACCTTCGAGCGGTAGCTGTCGTAGTCGGCGCCGAACTTCGCCCGCAGCGTCGGCTCCTCGTACCAGCGGACGAACGCGACGACGGGGACGGCCACCACCGCGACGTAGAGCAGCAGCGAGGGCTGCCCGAGCAGCAGCGCCTGCCCGATGACCGCCGAGAAGACCGCCACGTACATGGGGTTGCGCACGTACCGGTAGAGACCACCGACCACCAGCCGTTCGGGCGGGGCGGCGGGGAGCGGCGTGCCGAGCCCCTCGACCATGAACCGCGCGAACGCGTTGACGATGACCGCCGCCCGCCAGGACAAGGAGCACCCCGAGCGCCCTGAGCGGGGTCATCTCCCACCCGGGCAGCGGGGTACGCGACTCCCGTCCGGTGATCCACCACAGGACGAGGACGGCGACGGTGCCGGGGGCGGCGGCGAAGAAGAGGGTGCTGATGACAGTCGCTGGTGATCAGCCGGGGCGCCCATCGGCCAGCGCGTTCACTCGCTCGTTTTCTTCTCCTGCGGCGCCAGGCGCAGGGCCAGCGTGTAGATCTCCTTCAGCTCGTCGGCGGACACGGGAGGAACCACCTGCTGCGCCCCCACGAGCACCAGGTAGAGCAGGCGCCCCATGGGGTCCGCGTCGTCCTCGGAGCCGCCGAGCTCCCGCCACAGCGAGCGCAGATAGTCGACGCGCAACTGGTCGACGCGCCGCTGCAGCGCCTGGGCCTCCGCGTCCTGCAGGGCCCACGCGCGTACCGCGATCTCCAGGTCGTGGTCGGTGTCCTTGTCGTCGAGCACCAGGTTGAGCAGGTGGTACAGCTTGGCCTGGGCGCTGTCTCCCGCGCTTTCCGCGCCGTCGATGTAGCGGCCGGTGTGCTCGGTCTCGAAGTGCTCGAGCAGGTCACTCTTGTATCTGGCCATGCCCCCGAAGTGATGGTAGAAGGAGCCCTTGGTCAGGTTGAGGTGGGCGCACAGCCGCTCGATGGTCAGCGAGGGCGCGCCCTCCTCGCTCAGAACCTCCAGGCCCGCTTCCAGCCAGTCACGTTTACTTGCCATGCCATCACCGTACCATACTAAATGGTATGGTGGCCTGGCTCAGCTCGGATGTGGCCGGTCCCGCCGAGGTCGTCTCCACCGCCGATGACCTCGGCTACGCGTGCACCTTCGCCTATGTCGCAGAGGACAGCCAGGTCGCACGCCCATCGTGACGGCATCGCGGCGCAGGTCAGCCCGATGCTGCGCCGGCGCTCGCACGTGGACGAGACCGTGCACCGGATCCAGGACCTGATCGAGTCCCGCTTCACCGAACGGCTGCCGCTGCGCCTGCTGGCCAAGGCGGCCGGTTGCAGCGAACGCACCGTGACCCGGCTGTTCCGCCAGGCGACCGGGCTCACCCCCTTGGCGTATCCGAGCACGCTACGCCTGGAGCGGGCCGAGCACCTCCTGCGCCAGGGCGCCACCATCGAGGCCGCCGCCAGGGAGGCAGGCTTCAGGGATGCTCGGACGCTGCGCAGGCTGCGCGCCCGCGCAAGGGCCGCAAGCCGGTGAGGGCTGGCAGGCCATGTTCCGCGCCAAGAAGCAGCCCCCGGACGTTCCGCGTCGAGAAGCAGCGCCGTTCCGGTCAACCTCCGGACCGATCTGGACATGCGCACCACCCGGTCACGCTCGATGGCCTGGCCATTCGCCTCCCGAAGCGGCCTACTCCGGGAGGCGTCTGTTTTGCGGTGGATAATGCGCATATGCCACTCTTCTCCTCTCGTTGACGAGAGGAGGAAACGTGGAGCTTCGTGATATCGAGATCTTTCTGACGCTGGCCAAGGAGCTTCATTTCGGCCGTACCGCCGAACAGCTCCACGTGTCGGCCGCCCGGGTCAGTCAGGCGATCAAGAAGCAGGAACGCGCCATCGGCGCCGAGCTGTTCCATCGTGACAGCCGCAAGGTGAGGCTGACGCCTGCGGGGATACGGCTGCGCGACGACCTGACACCCGTCTACCGGGACCTGCAGGCCAGCATGGAGCGGGCCAGGCTGGCCGCCCGCGGCAAGACCGACGTGCTGCGCATCGGCATGCTGAGCAGCAACGCCCAGGACCTGCGCCCGATCATGGACGAGTTCGCGGCCCGCCATCCCGGCTGCGAGCCCCAGTTCCGGACGATCGACTTCGGCGACCCCTTCGGCCCCCTGCGCGAGGGCAGGGTCGACGTGGCGATCCTGTGGCTGCCGGTTCTGGAGCCCGACCTCACCGTCGGCCCCGTCGCCTACATCGACTCCGTCGTGCTCGCCATGGCAGCCACCCACCGCCTCGCCGGCCGTACGTCGGTCTCGCTGGAGGACCTCGGCGACGAGGTCGTCATGGGCGGCGCCAAGCCCGCCTACTGGCGTGAGGCGCTCGTGCCGCTCAGGACGCCCAGCGGGCGGCTGATCCGGATCGGGCCGATCGTGTCCTCCAACGAGGAGATGCTCCCCATCCTGTCCACCGGCGAGGCGGTCTCCCCAGGGCACGGCCACGCCATGCGCTACTACACGCGACCGGACATCGCCTACGTGCCCATCCATGACGCGCCGCCCGCCCAGATGGCGCTCGTCTGGCGCACCGGCGCCGAGAACGAGGTCACCCGCGCCTTCACCGAGGCCGTCCGCGACCTGGGCCCGCTGTCCCCGTGACCTGGTGAACCCGTGGAACTACGCGATATCGAGATCTTCCTGACGCTGGCCGACCTGCTGCATTTCGGACGCACCGCCGAACGGCTGTACGTGTCGGTGGCCAGAGTCAGCCAGGCGATCAAGAAGCAGGAACGCGGCATCGGCGCCCAGCTGTTCTACCGCGACAGCCGCAAAGTCCGGCTGACGCCCGCGGGAGAGCAGCTCCGGCGGGATCTGGCCCCGATCTACCAGGGGCTGAAGGACAGCATGGAGCGCGCCAGGCTGGCTGCCCAGGGCAAGATCGACGTGCTGCGCATCGGCATGATCCCGGGCAACGCCCACGACCTGCGCCGCTACTGGGAGGCCTTCCGGACCCGCCATCCGCAGTGGGGCCTGCGCCTGCGGCACGCCCCGTTCGTCGAGCCCTTCCGCGGGCTGCGCCGGGGAGAGGTCGACATGCTGGTCACCTGGCTGCCCGTTCAGGAACCCGACCTCGTCGTGGGGCCGACGATGTTCGCCGAGCGCCGGGTGCTGGCCGTGTCCATCGATCACGAGCTGGCCGGCCGTACTTCGGCCTCCGTGGAGATGCTCGGCGACTTCCAGGTCGCGCACGGCAAGCCTCTCCCCGACTACTGGGCCGAGAGCTACACGCCGTGGCACACGCCCAGGGGCAACATCATCGAGCGGAGCGCGGAGCTCGAGAACGTCGACGACATCTTCACCCTCGTCAGCGCCGGTGAGATCGTCAACGTCTTCCCCGTGCACGCCAGCCGCTACTGGAACCGGCCGGACATCGACTGGCTGCCCATCCACGACATGGCCGCGCTGGACTACGGACTGGCCTGGCGAGGGGAGGCGGAGAACGACATGATCCGCGCCTTCGCCCAGGTCGTCCGCGACCTCGGCACCCTCTGACGAACAAACGGCCGGGCCCCCGCAGGAGCCCGGCCGCCTGTCTACTTGGTCAGGTACGGCGTCGCCGGGCCGAGCCGACGAAACGCGTACCCGGTCCGTCGGCTGGGCCATCCCGGCCGCCGCGTCAGCCGATCCGGCGCCCGTCGCAGAACACTTCCTGGACGAGCCCGTCCACCAGCTTCTGGAAGTCCTTCGCCGGACCTCTCGTGACCTCGTCCACCCAGGTCACCGAGGCGGTCAGGGTCCTCTTGCCGTCGGGTGAGCTGTACATCAGCGCGCCGTAGCCGTGCGGGGGGCTGCCGTTGTGCTGGAAGACGGTCCCGCAGTTCGGGCCCAGGTCCTGCACGAACAGCCCGAGACCGTAGCCGAGCTTCCCGTACGGCTTGCGCATCTCGGCCAGCAACTCGGCCGGCAGGAGCTTGCCGCCGTTCAGCGCCGAGAAGAACGTCTGGAGATCCTGGGTGGTCGAGATCAGGTCCCCGGCGCCGGCCAGCAGCGAGAGGTTCTGCCGGGAGATGTCGACCGTCTTCCACTGGCCGGCTTCCTGGTAGCGGTAGTAGCCGTGAGCGTGCGGCCCGGGGAGCTGGGTCCGGGCGCCCGGCACCGCGGTGCCCCGCATCCCGAGCGGCCGCAGGATGCGCCGCTGCATCTCCTCGGCGTAGGAGTGGCCGGTGACCTTCTCGATCAGCAGCAAGGCCAGCGTGTAGTTGGTGTTGGAGTAGTTCTGGTCCGTCCCCGGCTCGAACCGCGCCGGCTTGGACAGCGCCAGCCGTACCAGCTCCTGTGGCCGGTAGGTCTTGAACCTGTTGTCCAGCCATTCGTCACCGGTGGCGGGGATCCCCGGCACGAACGTTCCGTTGTCGTAGTATTCGCCGGTGTAGTTGAACAACCCGCTGGTGTGCCGCAGCAGCATCCGCACGGTGATCCGCCGGTCCAAACCGAGCTCGGGCAGGTAGCCGGCCACCGGGGCGTCCAGCCCGATCTTGCCCTCGGCCACCAGCTGCAACACCAGGGTCGCGGTGAAAGGCTTGATGACGCTGCCCGTCCAGAACCGCCCGTTCGTCGGCGGCCTGGCGGCCTGGCCCAGCTTGCGCACCCCGGCGCTGCCGGCCCACTCGCCCCGCTGATCGTTCACGCGCAGCTGCACCCCGGCGAAACCGGCATCGACGAACGCCTGCATGGCCTTGTGCAGCTCCGGGCGATCCTGCCCGGCACCGGCCTTCGACCCGGCCCCGCTGTCGGCTGCGGCCGTCCCGGTGGTGGCCGCCCCGGCCAGCAGCGCCGCCGCCAGCGCGCTGACCGCCACTCGCCGCGAGACCCTGCCGCGGAGCCTGGTCGTCGTGATCGCTGATGGGGACTGGGTTCTCATTGTTCCTCGTCTCTGGTGTCGCGCTCAGGCGAAGGGCTCGCCGAGCGACTCGGGGTCGATGGGGGATGGGGGCCAGGCCCCGGGCACGATGAGCAGCTCGACATCCTGTCGGCGGCGATGGGCCGGCCGGCCAGCTGTCGCGTGTGTTCCAGGCGGACCTGGTCGTCCATGCCTGCGGCGTCGGCCAGGCCGAGCGAGCCGCTGGACGACGTGCCGTCAGGCGGCGTCGAGGGCCTCGGTGATCTTGCGGGTCATCGCGGCCAGGGTGGGGCTGAGCGGGCCCTGGTGAGTCCGGGCGGCTGCTTCGGTGGCGAGGATGACGGTGTTGCGGAAGTTGTCGGCTTCGGCGGGGTTGTGCTGCTTGAGCAGGCTCATGGCTTCGGTCAGGGCCGGGAGGACGTGGTCGGCGAGTGCGGCGGTGGTCTTGCCGTACAGGTGGATGTCCTTGGACTTGGCGGCGAGGATGTGACCGACCAGGCCGGTGGCGGAGGACAGGGCGATGGAACCCTCGGTGGCGCTCTTGTGGGGTGAGCCGGTGGCGTCGGCGGCGGCCATGAGTGAGACGGCGCCGTAGGCGGCGGTGCGCAGGGTGGCCTTGTCCTGGTCGGTAAGGGTGAGGGACATGGTGGTGTGCTCCTTCAATACGGAATTCGATGGAAAGGACGATGGTGGAATGGGGTCCTGCTGGTGATCAGTTCGCCATCCCTGAACCGTTCATGGATCCACCATCGCGGTTCTGTCTGATACCGGGCCGCTACCGTCCTGACACGGCCGCTGACACGACACATCGCATGGTCGGTGGCGAGCGCGAGGGCTGGTCAACCCACCGAGCACTGGCGCCAGGCCACTCCGGTGATCGGCTCCAGTGAGGGCCGCGGAGGGCGGCCTCAGTGAGCGACGGTGACCGGGGTCTGCTGCCGGGTCGAGGGGGGCGGTGTGGGCGCCGGTCTTGCGGCCGCGCAGGGCATCGAGATCTTCCTGACCTGGCCGGGGAGCTGCGCGTCGGCCGTACGCCGCAACGGCCCCACATGCCGGTGGTGCGCGTCAGTCAGGCGATCAACAAGCAGGCGCGCGACGCCGGTGCCCCTGCCTGACCACCAGCGCCGTCCAGCGGGGGCCATCGAGGTCTTGTGGACGGCGGCGGCGTCGCCCGCAGGCCGGGTTGACGAGCAAGGCGACGCCGAACGGGGAGCCGGGCGTTCCTCAGACGTTGGATGCGGATGGCCGATCGAAGCCAGACCACCATGGTGCGGCCTGCAGCGTCTTCTCCAGCATGCTCAGTTCGGTGGGGTCGAGGTCGCGCAGCGGAGGGCGGCAGAAGCCCGCGGGCCGTCCCCATATCCGCAGCAACCCCCGGTAGAGGGCCAGGTCGCTCACGCCCCGCACCGCGGGATCGGTGACCAGGCGGCGCAGGGGCAGCAGGCGGGCCCAGACGGCGCGGGCCCGCGGCAGGTCGCCCGCGCCCACGGCCTCCCACAACTCGACGGCCGTGGCGGGCGCGACGTTCAGCAGCCCGCTGATCCAGCCGTGGGCACCGCCCGCCATCGCCTCGAGCGGGGCGGTGAAACCGCCGTAGAACGCGCGGAACCCCTCGTCGGTGGCCGCGCGCAACTCGTGGATCTGGTGCACGGTCGGCAGCGTGCTCTTGACCCCGCTCACCACGCCCTCGTGGTAGAGCCCCGCGAGGTCGGCCGTGGTCAGCGGGTCGGTCGCGGCGTTGGCGGGGATGTTGTAGACCCACAGAGGCAGGTCCGTGGCGGCCGCGACACGGCGGTAGTGGCCGAGGACCTCCTCGCGCGAGGGTCGCTGGAAGTACGGCAGGACGACGAGCGCGGCCGCCGCCCCCGCCTCCTCGGCGTGCCTGGTCAGCTCGATCGTCGCGGAGGTCGCGTAGGTCCCGGTCCCGGCGAGGATCGCCACCCTGCCCGCCACGGCCTCGACCGCCACCTCGAGCAGCCGCCGCCGCTCGGCGTCGGTGAGGGCGACGAACTCGCCGCTGGTCCCGCCCACGACCAGGCCGTGGACGCCCTCGGTGACGAGCAGGTCGAGGTGCGCGGCGGTTGCGTCCTCGTCGAGTCGCCCTTCGGCGTCGAACATGGTCAGCGCGGCCGGCCAGACGCCTCTCACCTGGTGCCTCCGCGGTCGTACTCGGGCCTGAACGGGTGCTTGACGAGCTCCTCGATCCGCAGGCGGGGGCCGAGGCCGGGCTTGTCGGAGACCAGCCACTCGCCGCCGCTCACCTGCGGGGGGTCGTCGGTGTAGCGGTCCCAGAAGACGAGCTGCTCGGGCGTCAGCATCGACTCGGAGATGAGGAGGTTGGGCAGCGTGGCGGCCAGGTGCCACGTGGCCGCGCTGGCCAGCGGCCCGAACGGGTTGTGGAAGGCGATGGAGACGGCGTTCGCCTCGGCGAGGGTGGCGATGCGCTTGGCGGCGGTGATCCCGCCGCAGAAGATGACGTCGGGCTGGGCCACCGCGACCGCGCGCTGTTCGAGGAAGGGCGCGGCGGCGTAGGGGCCCGCCCACCGCTCGCCCGAGGCGATCGGCGTGGTCGAGCGCCTGGAGACCTCGGCCAGCCACTCGGGGCGCTCCGGCGGCACCGGCTCCTCGATGAAGGTCAGGTGGTACGGCTCCAGCACCTCGCACAGCCGTACCGCGTTGGCGACGTTCAGCCTGCCGTGGCAGTCGAGCATCAGGTGCACGTCGGGGCCCGCCACCTCGCGCGCGGCGGCGAAGTACTCGGCGAGCAGCGGCCAGATCCAGTTGGGCAGCAGCTCGGTCTCGGTCTGCCTGGCGGGGATGGCCGCAGGGGTCTCGTGGTGGACGCTGGAGACCTTGGTGTAGAAGCCGGGCAGCGTGGTCTTGATGGCGGTGAAGCCCATCGCGATGCGGTCGGCCACCTCCCGGGCGAACGTCTCCGGGGTCTCCGTCGCCCTGGCGTGAGTGTAGACCGGCACGCTGTCGCGGAACTTCCCGCCGAGCAGGCGGTGGACGGGCACGCCGAGCGCACGCGCGTTGAGGTCCCACAACGCCACGTCGATGGCCGACATCCCGATCGTCAGCAGCGTGCCGCCGAGGAAGGAGTCGCGGTACATCCGCTCGGAGTGCTGCTCGATGCGGGTGGGATCCTTGCCGACGAGGTACTCGCCGAGCTCCTCGACGATCGCGGAGACCGTCCTGGTGCGGCGGCGCATGGCGACCTCGGCCACGCCCTCCACACCGTCGTCGGTCTCGATGCGGACGTAGATGGCGTTGTAGTAACCGAACTCGACGATCCACTGCCGGACGGCGGTCACGCGCATGCGCTGGCTCCTCAGGTGGGGTGCCCTCATCCTCCGAAGAGAAAGGACCTAAGTCAAGAGTCCGAAGTTCGCTGCAGTCGCCGTGGTTGGGCGACCGCACAAGAGAGGGCCTGACGAAGCGGTTCCATGGTCTACGATGACGTGGAACATAGGTCTTTAGTGGAGGTGTCGTGCCAGAGTCATCCGGGCCCACCGGTGCGCTCCCACGCGACCGCGAGCCTCTCGGCACCCGCGTCGCCGCTCTGATCACCGAGCACATCGGACGTCACGGGCTCGCCGACGGCGACGAGCTCCCCTCCGAGGCGAAGCTCGCCGAGGAGTACGGCGTGAGCCAGCGCATCGTGCGCGACGCGCTGCGCGCGCTCAGCCAGCAGGGGGTCATCCGCACCCGCCAGGGCAAGCGCGCCGTGGTCAGCGAGCTGCGCCCGGTGGCCGTGCACAGCTACTTCAAGCTCGCCATGGAGGCCGACGGCTCGGCCATCGACGAGCTCATCGAACTGCGCCTCGCTCTCGAGACCAAGGCGGCGGGGCTGGCCGCCACCAGGATCTCGCCTGAGGAGCTCGAGCGGCTGCGGAGCCTGCTCGACGAGGCCGAGCAGGCGGGCGACGACCTGCGCAGGCGGGTCGAGCTCGATCTGACCTTCCACATCGGCATCGTCAAGGCGGCCCGCAACCGCTTCTTCAGCGGGGTGATCGAGGCGCTGTCCGACGTGCTGGCCACCGAGCGCGAGCGCGGCAAGGAGCTGACGGAGATCCTCGGAGAGTCGCACGCGGAGAGCGACGCCGAGCACAGGGCCCTGCTGCTCGGCCTCGGCACCGGTGACGCGGCGCTGGCCGAGCAGCAGATGCGCACCCACCTGGAGCGTGTCCAGCGCACCTTCCGCGGCGACGGCCCGGAGTGAGCTACTCCCAGACAGGGGCGCGCTCCGCCTGCCGGTAGAGCGCGTCGAACTCCGCCGTGCCGTCGTCCTCGCGCACGTCCAGGCTGGCGCCGCGCGGCTGGACCGGCAGGTTGCCGACATACCTGCACTCCTCGAACAGCTGCTTGATGCCCGCGTAGCGGCGCACCCGACCGTCGCCGAGGTGGAAGCCGAGCAGCCGTCTGGGCGGCGTGGGGGTGAACCCGTCGGGCACCCGCCAGCGTTCCAGCGCGTCCTCGTCGAGGGTGACGCCGAGGCCGGGCCCCTCGGGGACCCTGGCGTAGCCGCCGCGGATCTCGATCGGCTCGGTGATCAGGTCGTCGGCGTAGACGTTGAGGCAGGTGACGGCGGGCCAGCGGGCATGGGTGAGCACCGCGCCGAGGTGCAGTGTCCACGCCGTGGTCAGCCCTGGCCCGACGATCTGCAGGAACAGGTCCTTGTTGAAGGCCGCCGCCTGCAGCCCCTGGGCCAGGGTGCCGGCCACGCCCGCGTTGCACGACACGAAGCCGTCGACGGCGTCCTCCCTCATCCACACGGGGAACAGCGCCTTGTTGTAGTGCTCGGCGACCGGCCTGTTCACCCTGGCGCGGACGGCCTTCTGCCCCGCCACGTCCGACTGCAGCACCGGAGACTCGTACATGCCCACGCGCGGCTGCCGGTCCAGCTCGCGCAGCACCTCGATAGCCTCCCCCGGCGTGCGCAGCATGCCGTTCCAGTCGAGGTCGAGCACGTAGGTCTCGGGCGTGACGGCCGAGAGCGCGGCCACCTGCTCGTGGACGTCGAACCATGGCCTGGCCTTGAGCTTGTGGGCGAGGTAGCCCTCGGCGAGCGCGTCCTTGGCCTCCTGCGCCAGCACGGAGGGCGGCATCTTGGTGCTCCACCAGGCCAGCGGGCACCACTGGCGCACCATCGGCTGGCCGAGCAGTCGGTGCACGGGCACGCCGAGGGCCCTGCCGACCACGTCGTGGAGCGCCATCTGCAGGCCGGCGCCGAGGGAGTCGTCGGCCATCAGCTCGGCAGGGTGGCGGTCCACCACGCGGGCGGCGCTCTCGTCGGTGGTCCTGGCCCAGGTGTAGTGCGGCAGGCTCTCGCCGTACCCGATCAGGCCGGGGGAGTTCGTGCGGACCCGCACCACCTCCACCACGCCGAACTCCGAGACCAGGATGTCGTTCCACGGCCGTGAGCGCTCCCTGAAGGGGACGTGCAGGGTGATGCGCTCGACAGCGGTCACACGCAGGCTCATGACTGCTCCTTGCCGATGGTGAAGAGAGCGACGTCGTCGAGGTCCACCGTGATGTCGGCGGCGCCGTCGACCAGGAAGATCATTTCTGTCACTTCCCGTATCCGGCGGCGATGCCCTCGATGAGGCGGCTGCTCATCCACAGGTAGAGCAGCAGCAGGGGGATGACGACGATGCAGATCCCCGCGAACAGCACCGACCAGCGGGCGCCGGTGTACTGCATCGTCTGGATGAAGTTCAGCAGCGTCAGGGAGATCGTCTTCTGCTCCCGCAGGAACGACAGGGCGAAGAACGTCTCACCCCAGTCGCCGATGGCCTGCAGGATGAACAGCGCGATCAGCCCCGACCTGGTCAGCGGCAGCATGACGCGCCAGTAGGTGTGGTACGGGCTGGAGCCGTCCAGCGCGGCGGCCTCCTCGAGCTCACGGGGCAGCGAGGCGAAGAAGGCCGTGAGGAAGAAGACCGAGAAGGGCAGGTTCGTGGCGATGTAGACGATCAGCAGGCCCGCCAGCGAGTCGATCAGCCCCATCCGGTCGAGGCCGAGGTAGATCGGGATCATGATGGCGGGTCCCGGGATGCCGAGCCCCATCGCGAAGAAGACGGTGACGGGGCCGGACAGCCGCCAGCGGAAGCGCGACAGCACGTAGGCGGCGGGCGCGGCCAGCAGGATCGTGCCGAGACCGCTGCCCGTCACCAGCAGCAGCGAGTTGAGCACGCCGTCGCCGAAGGCGGCGGAGGTCCAGGCCTCGCCGTAGTTGCCCCACTGGAGCTCGGACGGCAGGCCCCACGGGTCGTGGACGACCTCCCTGGTGGTCTTGAGCGACGACAGCGCCATCCAGCCGACCACGAACAGGTCGAAGACGGCCAGCGACCAGGCCAGCGGCATCGCCAGGAGGAACAGCGGGCCGCGGCTGCGCCGTACGGTGCGGGTGGTCATGCGGCTCCTCAGTAGTCGGTCCGCTCGCGGCGGCCCATCACCCTGCGGACCAACAGGGTCAGCACGACGGTGAGGACCATGGTGAGGACGGCGGCCGCCGAGGCGATGCCGTACCTCGGGACGCCGTCGGAGGGGAAGGCGCCGGCGTAGGCGTAGACGGAGAAGGTCCAGAGGCCCGTGGGCGGCAGGCTGCCGGTGGCTCCGGCGAAGACGAGCACGAACTCGAAGGTCTTCAGCGCGCCGATCGCCCACAGCACCGCGCACACCCCGATGACGTCCCACATCAGCGGCATGGTGATGTGCCAGAACCTGCGCACCGCCGACGCGCCGTCGAGCTCGGCCGCCTCGTAGAAGGCGCGGGGGATGCGGTCGGCGGCGGCCATGAAGATCACTGTGTAGGTCCCCGCCGCCAGCCACGTCATGCCCGCCATCACGGTGGTGAACATGTTCTCCGGCGCCAGCCACAGCGGCGGCTCTGCCACGCCCAGCGCCTCGAGCACCGAGTTGGCCAGCCCGTCGGGGTCGAGCATGAACCCCCACAGGATGGCGATCACCAGCCCCGGCACCAGACTCGGGAAGAACACCACGGCGCGCACGAACTTCCTGCCGACCATGTCCTGCAGGAGCATGGTCAGCACGAAGGAGATGAGGAAGACGGCGCCGCCCACACCGAAGAGGATCTTCATCGTGTTCACGAACGACTGGCCGAAGGCCGGGTCGGCGATCATCTCGGTGTAGTTGCCGAGCCCCGCCCACTCCATCGGCCCCGCGCCCGCCCAGTCGTTGAAGCTGATCCAGACGGTGAAGACGCTCGGCACGATCATGACGAGCGCGTAGACGAGCAGCGCGGGCAGCAGGAAGGGGCCGATCATCCGCCGCCTGGCCGCCTCGAAGGGCCCGATGCCCTCCACCCGTACGGCGGGCCGCGCCGCCGTACGCTCCAGGACGGGAGTGGCCATCAGCCCTTCGACTTCCAGTACGCGGCGGCGTTCTCGGCCATCTTCTGGGTGAACCCGACCGCGGTGATCTTCCCGAAGAGCAGTTCGTCGCTGAGCGGCAGCAGCACCTTGGCGTTGAAGTCGCCGACGTCGACCACGTCCGCCTTGTTGATCTCCCCGCTGTCGAGCGCCCGCTTCAGGTCGGCGACCTGCGCGGCGGCGGGGACGTCCTTTCGCACCGACATCTCCAGCGCCACGCTCGACACCTTCTCCTGGTACTTCTTCTGCAGGAAGAAGGCCAGGAAGCGCTTGGCGTCGGCGGCGTTGCGGGCCTTCTTGGGAATGCCGAACCCGGTGGTGGTGACGTTCATCGTGGGGGTCCTGCCCTCCACCGAGGGGAAGCGGAAGGCGCGGAACTCGAAGCCGGGGTCGGCGTAGGGCGCGACCTCCTTGGGCAGGTAGGTGCCCTGGTAGAGGAAGTCGGACTCCCCGCCCGCCCACTTCTGCTGCATGGCGGGGAACTTGGTGGCGTTGAACCCGGCGGGGAAGTAGCCGCCCTTGGCCAGCGACTCGACCATCGTGGCGGCCTTCAGCACCTCGGGCCTGAGCCAGCCCTGCCCCGTCCGGTCGGGGGCGAGCGCGTGCCAGCCCTCGTCGCCCATGAGCGCGCGGGCGAAGTGCTCCAGGTAGCGCACGTTGTAGTTGGGGATGCTGCCGTCCTGCCCGAGCGGGCTGCGGCCCTTGGCCTTCTGCGCCCTCAGCACGGCGGTGAAGTCCTCCCAGGTCTTCGGCGGGGCGGTGACCAGTTCGGGGAAGGTCTTGCCGTTGAAGAACCAGCCGTAGGTCGAGACCTGGTAGGGCAGCTGGGTCACCACCCCGTCGGCCGAGGTGGCCATCCGCCTGTAGGCCTCGCCCACGGTGTCGGCGACGGTGGCCTGCTCGCCGTGGACCTTCACGCCGTAGACGTCGGACAGGTCGAGAGCCGCCTTGGTGGCGGCGAACTGCCTGGTCAGCTCCCTGTTGTTGCCCTCCACCAGGTCGGCGGGCACGTTGTCGGTGTTCAGGCTCGGCAGGAACGTCTTGACCGCGGTGCGGCCCTTCCACTGGGTCCTGACCCTGACCCCGGTCTCCTTCTCGAAGTCCTTGGCGGCCTCGGCCAGCACCTTCTGGTTGGGCTCGCCCTCCGACCACATGCTCCAGATCGTGATCTCCTTGCCCGTGCCACCCGGCTGACCGCCGCACGCGGTCAGCAGGCAGACGGCGGCGATGATCGCGGTTCCGCCTCGGCTGATCACCATGGGCACCGCCCTCTCTTAACTAAGACATAGGACAGATGTGTGTGCCCACCGTACAGCGCATCGGCGTGCGGTCAAGAGGCGTTCCGGTGGGGCCGATTCCTTGACGGGGGCTGTCGCGGCGGTTACATTCCGGCCAACCCTTCTGTCCTAGGTCCTAACGAAAGGTCCCTGCGGTGACTGCTCAGGAAACCCCCCGCCGCCGCGTGCTCGCGGGACTCGGCCTGCTCGGCGCGGCCGTCACGGTCCCTCTGGCGGCGGCCACGCCGGCCGAGGCGTCCCTCACCAAGCCCAACGACCTCAACGCCTACCCCGCCATCGCCTACGGCGCGATCGCCGACGGCGTGGCCGACGACGCCGCCGCCCTGCAGCGCGCCATCGACGCGGCGGCTGCGGCGGGCGGCGGCACCGTCCACCTGGCCGCGGGCCACCGTTACCTGATCGGCACGTCGCTGAAGCTCAAGAGCGGGGTCGCGCTCGTCTCGGACAGGTCGAGGGCGTCGATCGTGCTGACCGCCGGGTACGGCGAGCCGCAGGTGATCTCCGCCACGGGCGTCTCGACCGTGGCCCTGCGCAACCTGAAGATCATGTGCGACGAGCGGCCCTCGCTCGTGGCCGGTGTCCTGGTCACCGGGGGCACCGACGTGCTCGTGGACAACGTGCACGTGGAGGGCATCAGCGCGGGCACCTACGACATCGAGTCCGGCGAGGCCTCCAGCGCGCTCATCAGGTTCCTGAACTCCCGCCGCGTCCAGATCACCGGCTGCAGGGTGACCAAGGCGTACGTCGGGATCAACATCGCGGGCAACTCCAGCCACGTCACCATCGACGACTGCGACGTCCACGACGTCACGCAGTTCGGCGTGCACGTGCTCGGCAACGCGACCAGCCACACCGAGCACCTGACCGTCAGCAGGTGCCGCCTGGAGCGGATCGGCGGCACCTTCCCGCAGGTCGGCTACCCGATCTACATCACCGCGGGCGGCAACAAGCAGAGCCTGCACAAGCACCGCTACGTCCGCGCGATGGACAACAGCGTCGTCGGCAACCGCAAGGCCTACGGCAAGGGCGGCAACGCCGACCTGCTGGCCGTCTACGACATCTTCGACGGCGTCTTCGAGCGCAACGTGCTCTTCTACGGCGGCGACGCGGGACTGTCGACCGACCGCTGCCGCAAGCTGGTGATCGCCAACAACATCGTCGGGTACTGCAACACCGTCGGCATCAACGTCTGGCAGAGCAACGACGTCACCGTCGTCGGCAACGTGGTCTACAACAACTACCAGAACTACGGCGGCGGCCTGAGCGTCGAGGCGCGCGGGGGGATCAGGACCTACGCGCGCGCGGGCTTCAAGGCGGAGAACGTGGTCATCACCGGCAACCGCTGCTTCGACGACCAGCAGACCAAGACCCAGGACTACGGCATCTTCATCCATGAGCGCACCAAGGGGGTGGACATCGGCGCCAACACGCTCACCGGCAACAAGGAGGGCATGTTCAAGACGGGGTCGAAGGAGAACATCACCTACTCCTTCGTCGTGACGCTGGACGCGCTGCCCACCACGGGCTACTGGGAGAAGGGCATGGTCGTCCAGTTGCGCGACCCGGCCCCGGGGCAGCCGCTGCGTTGGGTGTGCGTCGTGGCGGACACGCCGGGCACCTGGCGTCCCGAGGCGGCCCAGGGCGTGCCCGCCTCCATCACGGCCGTCCCCTCCTACCAGGGGCAGCTGGCCCTGCAGGGCGCCGCGCTCTACGTCGCCACCGGCACCGCCTCGGCCGCCGACTGGCGCAAGGTCGCCGACCTGCCCGCCTGACCACCGCCCCGCGACGGAAGGACGGCCGAGTGGAACGTCGATCGATGCTGGTGGTCGGCGCGGCGGCGGTGGCAGGCGCGCTCACGGCAGGACGGTCGCGGGCCGAGGCCACGGCTGTCTCGAACCTGTACCTGCACCGGCGTAGCCCCGCCGAGCTGCGGATCTGGACGCGAAGGCCCGGCCATCGCTGGATCCGCTACGACCTGAAGCGTTTCGTCGACACCTCGATCCACCTGGACGCCTGGAGGGTGCAGGAGGTGGCGGCGGTGCTGCTGTCGGCCGACGCCCCGGGTCCCGGCGTGACCGAGATCGGCACGCGCAGGCTCACCACCGGCGCCAACTACGAGTACGCGATCAAGTTCGTCGGCGGGGCGCACGTGACGGGCTCCCACGGCTACGAGCAGCTGCGGGAGTTCCTTCCCCTCCTCGACGGCAGGCCCGCCCCGAGCGCCGAGTACACCCCTGGAGAGGAGTTCGAGCTGGCCCAGGAGAACATCGTCTACGACAGGTCGAAGGCCGAGGTCGCGGAGGTGCGCGTCAGACACGTGATCACCCCCGAGGGGCTGCGCCTGCGCTGGGATCTCGGCTGGCGGGCGGAGCGGACGGTGGACGCCGCCTACGGGGCGATGCTGCCCGCGGTGAACGAGCCCGACGTGAGCAGCGCGTGCAGGTTCACCGACAGGGCCCGCACGCAGGCGCCGGGGCCCGGCGCGCACGCCGACGCTCCCGGTGTGCGGCTGTTCAACGCGCTCAACGGCGCGACCCTCTCGGTGGAGGTCGGGCCCGACTTCTTCGGCGGGTACGCCAGGTCGGCGGGCCACGGCATCTGGGTCTACACGGGCGTCTACAACAAGGCCTATCCGACCAGGGTGTATCCGGGACAGCAGGAGGTGGTCACGCCCGGTACGACCTGGCGGCTCGACGCCTCCTACCGCTTCGGCCACCCCGCATGACCTCGGCCCTCCCTCCCCAGGACCGGAAGGGGAGGGAGGGCGGAGGCCGTACCCGCTGGTCAGCCCGGCTTGACCGGGCCACCCGAGCGGGCGGACTCGTAGACGGCCAGCACCAGCGCCAGCGCGGCGCGGCCGTCGGCAGAGGTGACCTCGGGGGCCCTGCCCTCCGCCACGGCGGAGACGAAGTCGGCCAGCTGCAGGTGATGCGCCTGCGCTCCCAGCCGCTCCCCTGGCTCGGTTCTGTCCTCCTCGCCCACCTTGAAGGAGGCGAACACCTCGTTCTCCACGACGGCGTACCCCCTGTCGCCGTGCACCGACACCCGCACGCTGGCGCCGCCGTGCGCGGCGGTGGTGGCGAACAGCCGTCCCAGGGCGCCTCCCGCGAACCGCACGGCCGCGACCGCGGTGTCCTCCACCTCGATGCCCTCGTGCGCGAGCAGCCCCGCGTACGCCGACACCTCCGCAGCGGGCCCGAGCAGGGCCAGCATCAGGTCGACGACGTGCACGCCCTGGTTCATCAGCGCGCCGCCGCCGTCCAGCGCCCAGGTGCCGCGCCAGCCGCCCGAGTCGTAGTAGGACTGCGGGCGCCACAGCGTCACCTCGGCCGCGCCGGAGGTGAGGCGGCCGAGCTCGCCCGCCTCGATCGCCGCCTTGAGCCGCCGGAAGGACGGCTCGAACCGGCGCTGGCTGATCACCGTGACGGTCCTGCCCGACTCGCGCTCGGCCGCGATGATCCGGTCCGCGGCCTCCAGCGTGATGTCGATCGGCTTCTCGATGACCACGTGCTTGCCCGCCCGAAGCGCCGGCACCGCGGCCTCGGCGTGCAGGCCGCTCGGCACGCAGACGACGACCGCGTCGACGTCCTGCCTGGCGTAGAGCTCGGCGAGGTCGCCGTGCGCGTCCACGCCGTGCTCGGCGGCCAGCCGCGAGGCCCGTTCCAGGTCGGTGTCGGCCACGGCGACCAGCTCGGCCGTACCGTCCATGGCGGCGATCAACCTCGCGTGCAACGCCCCGATGACCCCGCATCCAACGATCCCGAATCGCACGGCTCTCCCTCCATAGATATGACCTAGGACTCTAGTTCTACGCCGGAAAAGGGTCAATAAGACGGGCAGAATGGCCTGCAACTGACCTATGTCATATGATCGCCCGGACATCGGAGAACGGAGCAGCCATGCGAGTGGGCATCATCGGCACCGACAACACCCATGCCGATCACGCCGTCAGGCACCTGAACGAGGAGCGCGCGCTCGGGGCCGCGCGCGTCGTCGCGGTTCACGGCGGCACACGGGAGCGGGCCGAGCAGCTCGGGGTTCCCACGCGTGTGGAGCGCCCTGAGGAGCTGATCGGCCTGGTCGACGCGGTGATCGTGATGGACAGGGACGGCTCCCTGCACAGGAGGCACGCTGAGCCTCTGCTCAAGGCGGGCATCCCGGTCTTCGTCGACAAGCCGCTGGCGACGACGGTCGCCGACGCGGAGGCGATCCTGGAGGCGGCCCGCGCCGGGGGCGCGCCCGTCACCTCCTTCAGCGCGCTGCGCTGGAACGCGGCGCTGGAGGAGCTGTCGTCCGACGTGGGCGAGCTGCGCGCGGTGGTCGCCACCGGGCCCGTCCAGCGCGACAGCCCGTTCGGCGGGGTCGGCTTCTACGGCGTGCACGCGGTCGAGCTGGCCCTGCACCTGCTGCCCGCGCCCACCGCCGCGCCCGTCGTGTCGGTGCTGGAGGGCGTGGTCCTCGCCACCGTGCGGGCGGGGGACGCGCACGCCGTGATCAACCTGGTCGAACGCGACGCCTCGACCGCCGTGCCCTTCCACCTCCAGGTGGTCGGGGCGAAGGCGGTTGCCGCCGATCGGCTGCTGCTCGGCAAGGACTACACGCTGCCCTCGCTGCGCCGCTTCGCCGACATGGTGGACACGGGGGAGTGGCCGCTCGGAGCCGACGACCTGCTGGCGCCGATCCGCGTGCTGGAATCGGTCACCGAGGCTGTGAGGAACGCGTCGATCTCCGCCTGAGCGGCAGCCGAGCCCTCGGAGCCGGTGCGGTAGAAGAAGCCGTGCTCGGCGCCGGGCAGGGTCACGACCCTGGCGGAGGGCAGCAGGGCGGCCAGGGCGTGGACGTGGGCATGCGGGAAGAAGCGCTCCTTGCCGACCACGACGAACAGGAAGGGCGGCGCTCCCGCGTGGGCGAGCGCCCCGGGGTCGGCCGCGTCGCCCCCCTCCTCCGCGAGCCGCTGGACGGCCGGCCCGATCTCCGGGTGCATGCCCTGCCAGGAGAACGGCGTGCCGGGCCCGTTGAGGCTCACGCACGCCAGCGGCGCCTCGCCCTCGCGGTGGCCGTCAAGGGCGAGCAGCGTGGCCAGATGCGCGCCCGCCGAGCTGCCGACCAGGGCGACGGGCAACTCGCCGAGCAGCCCCCGCAGGCGGTGGTAGCCGTCGGCCACGTCGGCCGTCATCTCCGCCAGCCGCCCGCCCACCCGGTAGCCGAGCGACGCGCTCACCGTGCCCCTTCCTGCCGCCGCGCGCATCTGCTCGTGCCACTGCTCCCTGGCGCCGCCTGTCCAGCCGCCGCCGTGCACGAAGCAGAGGGCGTACGGCGCGCGCACCCGCGCCGGTTCCAGCAGGTCGAGGCCGCGTCGCTCGGAGGGAATCGAGTCGTACGGCAAACTCACGATCTTCACGGCGCTCCCTGCGTGTGGTGGAATGGTAGCTCCGAAGATAGATCCTAGGTCCTAGGTTGGCGAGATGCGTTCGACAGACATAGCGATCCGCGAGGCGGCGGCCACCTTCCGCGACATCGAGCTCGACCACCCC
Source organism: Nonomuraea roseola (assembly GCF_039535395.1). Taxonomy (NCBI): domain Bacteria; kingdom Bacillati; phylum Actinomycetota; class Actinomycetes; order Streptosporangiales; family Streptosporangiaceae; genus Nonomuraea; species Nonomuraea roseola. Next base: position 653,852 of record NZ_BAAAXC010000015.1, on the reverse strand, counting down.
TTACGCCTCGCGGGCGCGACGGTCGACAGGTTCACCCTGGCGATCGTCAGGGTGACCGTCGAGGACCGCGCCGGCCGCCTGGCGTGCGGAGAGGGCGCGAGCGTTCTGTCGGTTCCCTGGTCGTGGCCGGTGTCGCGGCTGTCGTGGGCCGCCCGCGACCTGGCGATGCGCGCCCTGGCCGAGCGCCTCGCGGCCGCCGCGCTCACGGCGGGGCCAGGCGATCCCTTCGCGATCTGCGCGGAGCTCGCGGCCGGCCTGACGTCGAACGGGGAAGGCGCGCAGGGCGGAGGTGACGGCGAGCCGATGCCCGCACTGGCGGCGGCCCTCGCCCTGGGCGCGGTCGACAACGCCGTCCACGACGGCTGGGCGCGCGCGGCGAGGCGTCCGGCCACCTCGCTCTACGAGGGCTTCGCCCTCGGCCGCCCACGCCACCTGCTCCCCGTCCAGCACGTCGTGGGGGTGGGCGATCCGCTGGAGTCGCCAGGGCGGCGCGCCAGGACCGAGCCATCGGTCAGGGGCCGTGAAGGCCGCGACCATGGAGGGACGGCCTGGCCCGTCAGGCCGCTGCGGGCGTGGCTGCGCGCCGAGGGCATCACCCACGTCAAGGTCAAGCTCACGGGGCAGGACCCGGTCGCGGACGCCCGCAGGGTCGCCGACGTCCACCGCGTCCTGCGCAAGAGCCCCGGCGGCCACCACACGATCTCGCTCGACCCCAACGAGGGCTACGCCGAGACCGCGGCCGTCGTGGAGTTGCTCGACATCCTGCGCGCGAGCCCGGCGTGGGACGCCCTCGCCTACCTGGAGCAGCCCGTTCCCAGGGACGCGCCGCCCGACCCCGACGGCATGAGGAGGATCGCCGACAGGCTGCCCGTGCTCGCCGACGAGAGCCTGGCCGCCGAGCGGGACCTGTCCCGCCTCGCCGAGGAGGGCTGGAGCGGCCTGGTGGTCAAGGCCGCCAGGGGGCAGAGTCTGGCGATGAGGAGCCTGGCCCACGCCCGCGGCCACGGCCTGCGTGTCACCGTCCAGGACCTCACCGCCGTGGACGTGGCGCTGGCGCACTCGGCCAGGCTGGCCGCGGCCCTGCCGCTCGACTGGCCCGCCTTCGAGTACAACAGCCGCCAGTACGCTCCGCGCGCCAACGACGGCCTGCCCGGCCACCTCGTCCAGGTGCGTCAGGGACACATCGTGCCGGGCCCGGCGCGTCCCGGAATCCTCTGACCTATGTCTTTTCTTTGCGCCGTTCGGACCGTAGAGTCGTTGACCATGCATGTGGGATGGATCGGTACCGGCCTGATGGGCGAGCCGATGGCCCGCCGCCTCCTCGGGGCGGGGCATCGGGTGACGGCGCACAACCGCACGGCCGGCCGTACGGGCCCGCTGGTGGAGCTGGGCGCGAGCGCGGCGGCGACGGTCGCTGAGGTGAAGGGGGAGGTGGTGATCACGATGCTGCCCTTCCCCGCCGAGGTCATGGCCGAGGTGCTGGAGTGCGCGGCTCCCGGCACTGTCGTCGTCGACTGCTCCACCACCGCCCCCGCCCTGGCCAGGACGTGGGCGGCGCAGGGGGAGCGCAGAGGCGTGGCCGTGCTGGACGCTCCGGTGAGCGGCGGCCCCGCGGGTGCGGGTGCGGGCACGCTGTCGATCATGGTGGGCGGCGACCCTGCCGCCTTCGAGCGCGTCAGGCCGCTGCTGGAGCTCATGGGATCGACCGTCGTCCACCACGGGCCGCCGGGCTCGGGACAGCTGGCCAAGCTGGTCAACCAGACGCTCGTGGCGGGGGCGACGCTGGCCGCCTGCGAGGCGTACGCGCTGGCGGTGCACGGCGGGCTCGACGTCGACAGGGTCCGCGAGTCGGTCAGACCGGGCGTGGCGGGCTCCCCTCTGCTGGACTTCCTGTGGTCACGCCTGGCCGAAGGCGACCTTGAGCCCGGCTTCAAGCTCGACCACTTCACGAAGGATCTGCGCCTGATCCGCGAGGCGGCGGGCGAGCTGCCGATGCCCGGCACCGACCGGGTCGCCGAGCTGGCCGAGCGGGTGCGCGCCGCGCACGGCGGCGAGCGCGGCACCCAGGCCATGGTCAGGGTGGCCGACCGGTGATCGTCGACTCGCACGTGCACGTCGGCAGGTGGAAGTACCCGCCGATCGAGGACTACCTGCCCGCCATGGCGCAGACCGGAGTGGAGGGCGCCGTCCTCGTCCAGTTCATCGGCAACGCCGACAACTCCTACCTCACCGGCCTCGTCGCCGCGCGCCCCGGCAGGTTCGCCGCCGTCGCGATGGTCGAGGCCGACACCCACGGCGCCCCCGCGCACGTCGCGCGGCTGGCCGCGACCGGCCTGGTCAGGGGCGTCAGGCTGTGGGCCGAGACCCGCTCGCCCGGCCCCGACCCGCTGGCGCTCTGGCGGGCGATCGCCGCCGAGGGGCTGGTCGCCAGCGTGAGGGGACCGCTGGAGGACATCGCGAGCCCGCGCTTCGCCGCCCTGCTCGCCGAACTGCCGGACCTGCGCGTACGGCTGGAGCACGTCGGCTTCACCACCTACCCCGACGCCGACCGCGCCGCCTTCGACCGCTTCCTGGCCCTCGCGGCCCGCCCCCTGACCTACACCATGTGGGGCGGTTTCCACGCCAACAGCGGCACGCCGTACCCGTATCCCGACGCCGACCCGTACCTGCGCGAGACGGTCGCCGCGTACGGCGCGCGCAGGATCACCTGGAGCGGCGACTGGAACAGGCCCGACCCCGCACCCGGCGACTACGCCGCCGCCGTCAGGCACGTCCTCGAGCGGCCCTACCTCACCGAGGACGACCAGCGGCAGATCCTGGGCGGCGCGGCCAGGGAGCTGTTCGGGCTGGCCCCATGAGCGTGCGCGTGGGCATCGTCGGCCCCGGCGGCATCGCCGGACGGCACGCGGACGCGCTGGCGGAGGCGGGCGCGGTGCTGGCGGCCGTCGCGGGGCCCGACCGCGAGCAGGCCACGGCGTTCGCCGAGGCTCACGCCACCCCCGGCCACGGCCCGCCCGCCGTCCACGCCACCGCCGGCGACCTGTACGCCCACCCGGGGCTCGACGCCGTGGTCATCGCCTCACCGCACGCCCACCACGCCGCACAGGCGGAGGCCGCCCTGCGCGCCGGGCTCCACACGCTGTGCGAGATCCCCGTGGCGCTCAGCCTGGGCGAGGCCGAGTCGCTGGCCAGGACCGCCGCGCGGACCGGCAGGCAGCTGGCCGTCGCCCACACGCTGCGCCACTGCGCGCCCTACCTCGCCGTCCGTGAGCTGGTCGAGGCGGGCGAGCTGCGCGTGACGCACGTCGTGGCCCGCACGCTGATGCTGCGCCAGCGCGATCTCGGGATGGAGGGCCGCCCCAGGGACTGGACCGACGACGTCCTGTGGCACCACGGGGCGCACACCGTCGACGCGGCCCTGTGGTTCCTCGGCGCCGAGTCCGCCCGCGAGTGCGGGGGCGACGCCTCGGGGGCGGTCGTCGTGCGAGGGGCGCGCGGCGAGCCGTGGCAGGGCAGCGGGAAGCCGATGGACGTGGCGGCCGTGCTCCGCGCGCCCGGGGGCGGACTGGCCACGATCGCCCTCTCCTATCACTCGCGCCTGGCCGTGCGAGACCTGACGATCATCGCGGAGGACCGCACCCTGCGGCTGTCGGGAGGAGTGCTGCGCGACCACGACGGCGTGCTCGTCGACCGCGGCGACGGCGACCGCATGGAGCGCGAAGGGCTCGCCCGCCAGGACCGCGACTTCGTCACCGCGATCACGCGGGGGCGGCGGCCCGCCTGCACGGTCGACGACATCCTGCCCGCGATGCGGGTGCTCGACGGCCTCGCCCAGAGCGCGCCATGAACCGGCACCCTGTCAGAACACACGGAGGAACCAGGTGAACGAACTCGCGCGGATGGTCACCGATGAGATCGGCGAGGCCCTCACCAGGGCGAGGATCGCCATCCTGCCCATCGGCTCGACCGAGCAGCACGGCAGGCACCTCACCTACGACACCGACTTCGCCATCGCCGACGCCTTCGCCCGCAGGCTCGCCGCCGACCTCGGCCATGAGGCGGTCCTCTGCCCCGGCCTGCCGTACGGGCTGTCGGAGCATCACCTGCCGTTCGCGGGCACTCTCACCCTCAGGCCCGCGACCCTGCTGGGCGTGTTGCGCGACGTGGCCGAGTCGCTCGCGGCGGCGGGGCTGCGCAGGATCCTCGTGGTCAACGGCCACGGCGGCAACGTGGACGCGGTCAGGCTCGCGGGACGCGAGCTGCGGCGTGACCACGGGGTGATCATGGCCCACGTCATGTGGGCGACGCTGGCGGGCGATCTCATCCAGGACCTGATGGGCAGCGAGCGATACGGCCACGCCTGCGAGGGCGAGACGTCGGTGGCGATGGCGCTGGCGCCGCAGGTCGTCCGCGCGGACCGGATCGGGCCGCCCGACCCTGCGCTCCCTGTCCTGCCGCACGCCGCGCCGCCCGCGTCGAGGGTGGACCTGCCGCTCGCCTACGACGCGCTGTCGGCGGGCGGCGCGCTCGGCGACGCCCGCCTGGCGGGCCTGGAGCTGGGGGAGAAGATCGTCGCGACGGCGTACGGCAGAGCGCTGGAGTTCGCCCGCGCCTTCGCCGCCGAAGCGGAGGCGTGAGGTGAGGGTGCTCGTGGCGGGCGGGTCGGGAGCCGTGGGCAGGCTCGTGGTGCCCGTGCTCGCCACCCGTCACACGGTCCGCGTCATGGACCTCAGCCCTCCCCGCGACGAGCCCTTCCACGGGAGCGAGTTCTTCCACGGAAGCGTCACCGATCCAGGCGCGGTCGAGCGCGCGGCCGAGGGCCAGGACGCCGTCGTCTACCTGGCCATGGGGCGCAAGACCGGCTGGCGCGAGGGGCCCGAGTGGGTGGCCAGCCACTTCGCGGCCAACGTGACGGGGACCTACGTGACCCTGCAGGGCTGCGCCGCGGCAGGGGTACGGCGCGCGGTCTACGCCGGCAGCATGTCGGTCTTCACCGACTACACCGCACGCGACTACACCGCCCGCCCCGAACCCGACGCGACCGACGCCTACGGGCTCACCAAGCGGCTCGGCGAGCAGGTGTGCGAGGCGGCAGCGGCCGAGCACGGGCTCGCGGTCACCGTCCTGCGGCTGGTCGGGCCCATGCCCGACGAGGAGTGGCACGTCTACGGGGGCGACCACCGCGACGTGGTCACCGCGGGAAGCGACGTGGCCGCCGCCTTCCTCGCGGCGCTCGAACGCGCGGAGCCCGGCCACGCCGCCTACACGATCACCGGCGACCACGAACGGCGGGTGCTGGACTGGTCGCCCGCTCTCGCCGGCCTCGGCTGGCAGCCGCTGGCCCGGCGAGAGCGGTGACAGGAGACGCGGTCAGCTCCCCGCGACCGTCGAGATCAGCCTGGCGCGGTGCGCCGCCGTGAGGAGCCCCTCCGCGGCCAGCGCTCGCGACTCGCGGGCGACATAGGAGACCAGGCTCCCGTGGTCGGGCCAGCCCCTGTCGAGCCCGAGCCGCTGGGCCAGCGAGCACCCCTGTGGGTCCTCCGTGTTGGGCACGCCAGAGTCGGCGTCCCCGACGACGACCGTCGGCGCGGAGTCCCGCGCGCACGCGGTGACGGGGGCGCGGACCGAGCGGGCGAAGTCGCCGTGACCGTATGAGGCGACGAGCACCTCGCCAGGCGAGGCGCCCAGCTGCGAGGGCGTGATCTCGCCGCGCAGGGTGGTGGCGTCGGGGGCGCTCTCCCTCACCGTCACCTCGACCACCTCGTCGCCGACGCGCACCTCGACCTCGGCGCTGTCGAAGGCTCCCGCGGTGAGGTTGAGCGGCGCGGTGAGCTCGACGGTGACGGGGGAGTCCGGCTGCACCCTGGTGACCGGCGCGCCGTCGGGGTCGAGCAGGCGCACCGCCGTACGGTCGGCGGCCAGCCAGGCCAGGGAGGCGTTCCACGCGGTGTTGAACGAGACCCAGCCCTCGGTGTGGCCGATGTTGCCGACGGTGGGGTTGAAGGGGTAGTGCCCGTTCTTCGGCGAGCCGTCGAGCACCCCTGGCACGCCCTGCAGCATGCCGACGCCGCCCTGGTACTCGCTGAACCAGCCGAGGTCGGCCCCCTCGAAGCCCCACCGCTCCGTGGTCGCGCGGTAGGTCGCGTGCCTGCCGGTGGGGTTGCGCCCGAAGATGTTGTCCACGTGGGCCGCCGCCACCTCGCGCAGCCTGGCGGCCAGGCCCGGGTCGCGCACGACCCCTGCCGCGGCGAGCGCCGGAGCGGCGAACCCGGCGACGTTGCCCGTCTCGTTCGGGTCGCTGCCCGTGCCGCCGCCGCTGAACGACGGGATCGTCCACCGGTCGGCGGAGTACTTCCTGAAGTCCCAGAGGTTGCCCGAGCGGTCGACGGCGGTGCGCGCCCATGCCTCGATCTTCGCCAGGAGACCCGAGGGGGCGTGCCCCGGATACTCGGTCAGGAAGCGCGCCAGGGACGGGATGGTGACGTACTCCGACTGCCGCTGCCCCTTCGTCGTGCGCGGGTCGGCCCAGTCGAGGTTGTCCACGATCCAGCGCGCGTTGGCCGTGGCGGCGGCCAGGTAGCGGCCCGCGTCCGCCCGGCCCTCGCGCAGCGCCACCTCGTACATGTCGAGGTTCGGCCTGATGGAGTGGCCCGGAGGGAACTCGCCCTTGCCGGTGCCGAGCTGGGTGTAGGTCTGGAACAGGTCGCCGGTGTGCGCGGTGTAGTCGTAGGCGGAGTTGAACCTGCCGCGCTCCTGCTGACCCCAGATCGGGAACAGGTAGTCGCGAACCTCCTCGTAGAGGGCTCGTGGCACCCAGGGCGACAGGTCGGGGTAGGCGGCCAGGAAGGAGGCGAGCTGCTCCTTCCACAGGGTGGTGTTGACCCTGGCGTCGAGCAGCATCTCGGTGCCCCAGGCGATCAGCCGTACGATCTCGGGGGCGTCGGCCGGCAGCGGATGGCGCAGGCCCTTGTACACGGCGGCGTCGAGACGCAGACCCTCGAAGGCCGAGGGGTTGGCCGCGTACAGGTCGACGAGCGTGGGGATCTCGAAGGAGTAGGTGTCGCCGTCGCGCCACATCACGCTCCAGCCGCACTGCGAGGCGTTGAAGCCGGCCCACGACACACCCGCGTCGCCGAAGTAGCAGCGGGTGCCGCTCATGAACTCGATGGCCCGCCGGTAGGCGACGCGGAAGGTCCACGCGGGCCCGATGCCGAAGTCGAAGGAGCTCCCGCTGCCTTCCACCACCACCCTGTACGGCCCCGCGCCCGCCGGGCGGAAGGCGGTGAAGTCGCCGACCCCGCCCCTCACGGCCCCGGAGAAGCGGACCGCGCCGCCCTCGTCGACGACGGTGAAGGCGGTGCCGTCGGCCGCCTTCGGAGCGGTGAACCGCTTCGGCCCCTCGAGGTCGTAGCCGCTCTGGTTGACCATCACGAGCTTGGCGGCCGCGCTCCACGAGCATCCGCCGGGCTGGGCGGGGTGGTCGGGTGGGATCTGCGGCAGCGTGCGCGCGACGAGGGAGTCGATCGAGATCTTGGCCAGGTAGACGCCGATGCCGATCGTTCCCGACCCTTCACGCGCCGCCACGCTCGCCACGCGCTCGCCCGCGATCTCCACCACGACGACGCCGCGAGCCCTGCGTACGGTGAGGTCGAACCAGTCGCCCTGCACGACCAGCGGCCCGGGGCCGGAGCAGACGGTGGTGGTGGCCAGCGGCCTGGCCACCGTGATCCCGCCACCGGGCATCACCTGGGCGGCGAGGTTGGCGGCGCGCACGTCGGAGGGGTCGGCCCAGTCGGTGATGAGGTTGAAGGGCCTGCTGCTCGCCCCGCCTGTCGCCTCGACCCTGACGCGGGCGGTGACCTCGTAGTTCTCGGGCAGGTCGAGCCTGGGGTCGAGGGTCAGGTAGCGGCCGGAGGTCTGCCCTCTGGTGTCCACGGTCGCGCGCCCCTCGGCGGTCGTCCACTCCGACAGCGAGCCGGTCACGGCCCGCCATCCCGCCATGCCGCCGGTGAAGTCCGCGCGCAGGAGCTCCTCGCCCCGGGCGGCCGCCGGTGGCGCGGACGGCAGGGCGAGCGCCGCGCCCGCCACCACGCCTGCCACCATGCCCGCGACCACCTTGGCGACCGCCCGCCGCGCGCGTGCCCGTAATCCAGCCATCGCCTCGTCCTCACTTTCGCACACTCAGCACCGTGACTTCTCGCATCATGGATGATGCTTGCGTCATTTCGCAATGAGTTGCATCTAGTGAGAGTGAGTTGCGATTCGGCCCGGCACGCTGCCCTTCCACCGCCGTTCAGCGCGCGGCCGCGCAGACCGCCTGGGAACTGAGCGGAGCTGCGCGGCCGCGCGGGTCATGCCCTCGTGATCGACCCCCTTCCCCGCCTGAGACCCTGCGCGTGCCGGATCCGCAGAGGAGCGGCGCGCGTGAGGGGCTCGAGTGCGATCACCCGGGCGTCCACGGGCACGTGCCTGAGGTCGTGGGTGATGAGAATGGTGGTCCTGCCCGCCATGAGCACCCGCAGCGGCTCCATGATCTGGGCCGCCGTCTTCTCGTCCAGCCCGGTCATCGGCTCGTCGAGCACCAGCACGGGCGTGTCCCGCAGAATCGCCCTCGCGATCGCGAGGCGCTGGCGCTGGCCGCCGGACAGCAGCCGTCCCCTCGCCCCGATCCGCGTGTCGTACCTCTTGGGCAGCGCCATCACGAAGTCGTGCACCCCCGCCAGGGTGGCGGCGCGGACCACGTCCTCCTGCGAGGCGTCGGGGCGGCCGTAGGCGATGTTGTCCCTGACCGTTCCTGAGAACAGCAGGTTCTCCTGTTGCAGGAGTGTGACGTGGTCGCGCAGCGAGTGCCTGGTCAGGTCGCGGATGTCGGTGCCGTCCAGCAGGATGGCGCCAGAGTCGGGATCGTAGAAGCGCATGAGCAACTTCGTGATCGTCGACTTGCCCGAGCCGCTCGCCCCCGTGCACACCAGCACCTCACCGGGCTCGACGGTGAAGGACAGCCCGCGCAGAACCGGCTGCCTGCGCGCGGGATAGGTGAAGCCCACCGAGGCGAACTCCACCCGCCCAGGACCCCGCTCCTTCAGGTCGACCGCGCCGGGCCGGTCGGTGACCGTGGGCTTGGTGCCCAGGACCTCCATGACGCGGTCGGAGCCCGCGGCCGCCTCCGACACCGTGAGCGCGATCTCACCGAGAGACTGCACCGCCGGATAGAGGTAGGCCAGGTAGGCGGCGAAGGCCAGCAGCCCGCCCAGGGTGAGCTTGCCCTGTGCGATCTCCCACGCGCCGAAGCCGATGATGACGATCAGGCAGACCGTCTCCAGCACCTGTACGGCGGGCCCGTACAGACCCGACAGCCGGGCCTGCGTCATGTTGGCCCGCAGCCACGTGCGCCCCTCCCTGTGCAGGTGGCGTGCCTCCGCCTCCTGCCGGTTGTAGGCCTGGACCAGGGCCTGGTTGGACAGGCCCTCCTCGATGACGCTGTTCATCATGCCGTTGCTGAGCCGCTCGCGCGCCGCCGCCGTCCTGAACCTGGAGGCGAACACCTTGGAGACCAGCAGGAAGGCAGGGATCAGCGCCATGGTGACCAGCGCCAGATCCCACCTGATGAAGAAGGCCGCCGCGGAGAAGAAGATGACGGTGGCCACCGTGGTGAAGACCTTGACCAGCCCGGAGCCGACCAGTTGCTCGATGGCCTCGATGTCGTCGGTGAGCCTGGCCATGAGGTCGCCCAGGCGCCGGTTGTCGACATAGTCGGGTGTGAGCCGCTGGACGTGGCCGAAGACCCGGTCGCGCAGCCGCAGCAGGAATCGTTCGGAACCAAGGGCCGTCGTCATGGTGCCGGCGAAGGCGACACCGCCCGCCACGGCGGTCAGCCCCAGCCAGCTCAGCGCCGGAGCCCAGAACGCGCTCAGATCGCCCGTGGTGAGTACCTTGTCGGTGATGTAGCCGAACAGCGCGATCACCGCGACCTCGCACAGCGCCGCCACGATCGCGAGGATCATGCCGCTGACGAACAGCCAGCGCAGACCCTTGGTGTTCGGCCAGAACTCGGCGAACGTCTTACGGATGGACGTGGAGGGGGCGAGCGGTTCACCGCTCGCCCCCGGTTGGAATGAGAGCCGGCGGGAAGCCCGCCGACTCTCACGCGGCGTTGCTACCACCACCACCGCCGCCTGCGGCAGCCGCAGCCGCCACCCCAGAAGCGGCGACCGCCACCCCACCAGCGACGACGGCCACAGCCGCCTCCCCAACCTCCGCCCCACCAATGGTCGGTGCGGACCGGCAAGAGCTTCATAGGAATCATGATTGTTGCCCCCTTTCCTTTTCGCTCTCTGAAATGGGACGCTAGCACCCAAAATCGGGTCTTTGTCCGTGCAGTTCCTTTGTTGGGGCAGTTTTGACGGGAGGGCTCTGGTGTGGGCGTGTTGTTGGTGGGTGGCTGGTTATATGTGCAGTTGTCATGGTCGTCAGAGAGTGCTAACGATCGTGGGCCGGGCCGCTCCGAGCCTGGTCAGACGCTGGTCGGGAGCGCCTGCAGGGGATGGCTTCGAGGAGCCTGTCCCAGGTCGGACACCTCGTGACCTTCTTGCCTGCCGGATGGTCCAGGTCGGCTGCGGTGAGGCTCCCGCGCGCTGCGCCGGCTGACGTATGCCCAGGTCAACTGCTTCTTCGACCTGGTCGAGGCCGTCCAGGGGGCGCACGTCGAACCGGCTCGGCGAAGCGCCGGCGGAGGCCAGGCGCGGCTCTCGCCGTCCGACCGCACGCGTCGGTGGGACCCTCGCCGTGGCCGCGGAGCGGCTCCTGTGTCAGCTCACCGATCCGATGAAGGCGCGCTGCCTGCTGAGCAGCCGCAAGGTTTCCTCTGCCAGGACGCGCACGGTGGCCGACACCTTCCTGCGGGCGGACGTAACGGGCACCTGAAAAACAGCCGGAATAGTCGCGTGGATACCATCGAAGTGACAACCTGAGCGCACCCCATATGTCTGCCTCACCACCTTCCCAAAGAGGTGCAGAAATGCGGCGGACATAAGGGATGTATAAATTGCAGGGTAGCCATGGGTAAACACCGTCATGAGGCTGCCGCGGACCCCTGGAGCGGGTGGCCCCGCCTTCCTGGGCAGCCCCCTGGTGCGCCACCGCCTGCGGCGCCGACGCGAAGGCGTGCCCGCCCTGCTCCGCGCCGCCGGGAACGGCTTCCCCGCCTGGGTGATGCCCATCCTCCAGAGCATCCGGCACGGTGTGGTGATCGCTGGGTCGATCCTCGCCCTGGCCGAGCGAGGCGCTGGAGCCGGGACGGCGGGCCCGGCTCCAGCGCTTTCCCGTGTCAGGGCAGCCGTCAGCAGCCCCGGGCGGCGAACGCCAGGAACTGGGTGGCCTCCGCGCTGTCGAAGTTGTCGTCGGAGCCGATCACGAGCGTGCACTCGCCCGTGTCCAGGCGCGGCCCCCATGCCAGGCTCTCCAGGTTCTGCACCGGCGGACGCAGCGTGCTGAGGTCGGTGACCAGGCGCTTGGCCACCGGCCGGTACGGCCTGCGGGTCAGCAGGCTGTCCCTGCCGAGCACGTTCGTGGCGCCGCGCAGGTCGATCTCGTACAGCTTGACCCGGTAGCCGACGCCCTCGATCCAGGAGCGTTCGAGGGCCAGGTGGCGGTCGTCGTCGATCGCGAGGATCTCGGAGACGCCGCTGTCGGAGTGGCCGCCCTGCGGGACCGGCTCGGCGGGCAGTCGGTCGAGCGGGTAGACGAACTGCCCGAGGGTCCGGCCCGAGCGGCTCCAGACGGTGATGCGCGCGGGCGCGCCGTGCCGGACGGTCGGCGGCTCGCCGTCCTCGTAGCGCGGGCCCTCCGCGACGGCGGCGACGGTCCGTGGCGCGATGGCCAGGCCCTCGAACCCGAAGTTGCGCCGGGGGCCGCTGGTGGTCTCGGTCATCCTGAGGTTGCGGGGAAGGGGGAGCTCGCCGAGGTGCCTGCCCTGACGGTCGATCCTGCGGACGAACAGCTGCGACACCGGAACCGTGGGGTTGTTCGCGTCGGGCCGGTCGCCCTCGTGGCCCCACAGCAGCTGCCCGCTGCGCCGGTCGAAGCGGATCGTCTCGGGATCGGCCGACTCGGGCTGGCCGTAGCCGGGATAGGGGGTGGAGTCGGGACGCAGCAGAGTGGTGACCCCTGTGATGCTCACTCCGGTGAATTCTCCGGTCGCCCCGTCGATATCGAGGCGGCCGGTGTAGAAACGGGCAGGATTGTATCGCCAGCGGTCGTCGGAGATGAAATACCAGGTATTCGTACGGGGATCCCTGTCGATACCGGAAAGGCCGCCGACGGTGGTTCCCTCGAATGGCATCCTGTGCGGCAGGCGCTGCTCGCCGAGGAAGCGGGTGATCTGCACCTCTCGTGGGTCTTGAGGTGGCGCGGCCCCCGCAGGAGCTGCGCCGACGACTCCGAGACTGGTCGCCGCCGTCAAGGCGACGGCGATTCCCGCGATTCTCCGCGAATTTGCCATATGGCTCTCCTTGTTCCCGTGAAGATCCCTGAGGGGCCGGCGGGAATATGAGATCGCAGATTCAGAAGAATGTCAGCCGGATGGGCGCTCCACTCTGCGTTCGCCGTTCGATTGGCAGGGAAATATCGGGATAGTCGCGTTTGTGGAAGCGTTCCTCAATGACCCACACTGTGCGGTGTGAACGAGGAGATGGTGGAGTACGCGCGGCGCTGGCTGGCCGAGGACGGAGTCGTCCAGGTCGGCGACGGCTCCTGGACCAGCGGTGAGGAGCCGCAGGAGCGGCTGACGGCCAACGAGGTGGCTCACACCTGGACGCGCCTGGCGCTGGAGGACCCCGACCTCGACCAGGACGGCAGGCTGCGCCTGGCCCTCGGCCTCCTCGACCTTCTCGACGACTACTGGGTGACGTGCGAGATCGGCTTCGTCCTGGAGGGGCGCGATCCGAGGGAGGCGGGGCCGCTGTGGGCCGCCTACCGCCGCCGGCTGGAGGCCTCCCGACCGGCCGCGCCCATCACCTATTCGCTGTGGGTCGACTGGTTCGAGGACCGCGCCACGGCGGCGGCCGCGTTCGGTGAGGTGCTGGGTGACGAGGTCGAGACACTGCGGGCCCATGGCAGGCTCCGCGAGCTGACCGCGGACCCGCTGTTCCGCAGGGCGCGGCGTGTCCTGGAGATCTCCGGCCCCGTGCCGTGGGAGACCAAGCACCCCGTCTACCAGGCGGTGGCCACGCTGCCCGAGCTCCACCCCGCGCTGTTCAAAGGACTGCTCGGCAGCTACCACGACGTCTACGGCAGTCTCGAGCCCGAGGCCGCCCTCGCCCTCCTGCGGCGGCTGGACCTTCCGCAGGACACCACGCACCTCGCCTCCCTGCGCGCTGTCCTGGAGGCCGGCCACCGCAACCACTACCGCTCGCCTGACGCCTGGCCCTCGACCCCGTAGGGCTACCGCGTCAGCGGGCGCGCGTCAGGGCGTGGGGGCCGGGTGGCCGGCGACCCTCCGGGCGGCCGGCCGCCCGGCCTGACGCCGGGTGGTCGGCGAAGCGCCGGGCGGCCAGAGGTAAGGCCGCCCGGCGGGGGAGCGATCAGCCTTGGCGCCTCAGCGGGCCGAAGAACGTCCTGAGCTCGCGGGCGACCTGTTCGGGCTCCTCATGCGACATGAAGTGGCCGCCGCGCCCCGGCGTGCTCCAGTGGCGCAGGTCGGTGCAGACGCGCTCGGGCAGGCTCCTGGGCAGGTTCGCGTAGGCGGGCTCGTTGCTCAGGGTGATCGCCGAGGGCACGGTGATGGGCGGGACGGGCTTGTTGTGCGGGTAGTCGTAGTACTGGCGGAAGGACGAGCCGATCGTGCCGGTGGCCCAGTAGAGCGTGGCGACGGTCAGGATCGTGTCCTTGTCCCAGCGGGTCTCCAGGTCGCCGTCGCAGTCGCTCCAGTCGCGGTACTTGTCGATGATCCAGGCGACCAGCCCGGCCGGTGAGTCCATCAGGGCGGCGGCGATCGTGTCGGGCCTGGTCCACATGATCTCGCTGTAGCCCTGGTCCCTGAGGTCGTAGGCGGCGAGGCCGTCGAGGTAGGCCTGCTCCTCGGGGGTGGCGGGCGACTGGCTGAAGTCGGTCGTGAGCACGGCCGAGGTGACGTGCACCCCGGCCACCTCGCCCGGATACAGGGCGCCGAGCCACTGCGTCACGCCGCCGCCGATGTCCCCGCCGAACGCGCCGAAGCGCTCGTAGCCGAGGGTCTCGGTCATGAGCGAGTGCCAGATCTCCGCGACGCCCCTGCGGGTGAACGGCTCCCGAGGCAGCTCGGAGAACAGGAAGCCGGGCAGCGAGGGGATGACCACGTCGAAGGCGTCCGCGGGATCGTCGGGGTCGGCCAGCAGCGGCGCGACGCGCAGCATCTCGACGAAGCTGCTGGGCCAGCCATGGGTCAGCACCAGCGGCAGCGGCGCGGGCCCGCCTTCGGTACGGCTGCCGCGCAGGTGGACGAAGTGCACCTGCCGCCCCGCCACCTCGGCCACGAAATGAGGGAAGGCGTTGAGCGACGCCTCGGCCTTGCGCCAGTCGAAGCCGTCTGCCCAGTAGGCGACCAGCTCGCGCAGGTAGCCGGGGTCGACTCCCGCCGCCCAGGAGGCGGAGTCGGACGCGGTGGTGAAAAGGGTGCGCTCCAGACGGGCACGCAGGTCGGCGAGCACGTCGTCGGACACGGAGATGCGAAAAGCGTTGACTGTCATGATTCCTTCATTCAGGAGTGTTCGACGCTCCTGAACCGCTGGTCAGACAGACACAGCGGCGAGGAGCGCCCGTGCGGACCGGAACATCGACATGGGGCTCACCTCCTCGCGTAGATCAACAGTAAAGGACTATACACGGCGGCGATCTCTGGTGACCGGCCGGGGTTCCGAACCTCTCCCGCAGTCGCGCCCTCTCGAAGGGGCATCCTATTTGGCGAAGTTTTGGGGGTCGGCGGTCAGGGAGCGACCTACGCTGAGAATGATCGGCACAGCCCTCTGGGGAGGAAGCCATGGCGAAGTTCATGGACGTCCATCACGGCATGATGGGCATCACCGACGAGCAGCTCAGGCAGGCGCACGACGCCGACCTCGCGATACAGAGCGAGGAGGGGGTGGCCTTCGAGCACGCGTGGGCCGACCCTGAGCAGGGCGTGGTCTACTGCCTGTCGGAGGCGCCCGACGCGGAGGCCGTCCAGCGCATCCACCAGCGGGCCGGACACCCGGCCGACGAGATCCACAAGGTGCCGCTGAACGTCTGACCGGTCGACGAGGGCGTCAGAGCACCGCGTCGAGCAGGAGGGCGCCCGCTCCCAGCAGCGCGGAGTCCTGGCCCGCGCGGGCCGCGGCGATCTCCAGGTCGCGGGTGGCCAGCGGCAGGCAGCGCTCGTACACCGCCGCCCTGATCGCCGCGATCAGCGGCTCGGCCGCCGACAGGCTGCCCCCGACCGCGATGACGTCGGGGTTGAAGAAGTTGACGAGGACGGTGAGGACCTCGCCGATCAGCCGCCCGGCGTTGCGCACCTGGCTGGTCGCCTCCGGCACCGCGTCGTTGACCAGGCCGACGATGTCGGCGGGCCTGTCCACCGCGACGCCAACCTCGGCCAGCGCCGCCATGAGGGCGGCGCCGCTGGCGTACGCCTCCAGGCAGTCGGGATGGCCGCACGCGCACATGATCGAGGAGTCGGTGCGGACCCTGACGTGGCTGATGTCCCCCGCCGCGCCCCTTCCCCTGTGCAGGCGGCCGTTGACGATCACGCCGCACCCTATGCCGGTGCCCGCCTTGAGCACCATGAGGTTGTCCGAGCCCGGCCACGAGCGGGCCTCGCCGACGGCCATGAGGTTGGCGTCGTTCTCCACGAGCACCGGCAGGTCGTAGCGGGCGCCCAGCTGGTCGGCGACCGGGTAGTTGTTCCACCCCGGCATGCGGGAGGGACCGACCACGCGGCCCGAGGCGGGATCGACGGGCCCTGGGATGCCGGTCCCCACGCCGCGCAGCGGCACCCCAGGGGGAGCGTGCGTACGCAGGAGGTCGTCGAAGGCGTCGGCCATCCAGTCGAGCACCGTCTCAGGGCCGGCCGTTATGTCACAGGCCCTCTCCTCCACGGCGAGCGGCCTCCCGCTGAGGTCGAGCAGGCCGAGCCGTACGTGGTGGGCGCCGAGGTCGGCGACGGCCAGCAGGCCGGCGCTCGGCGCCAGCCGCAGCCTGCGCGGCCTTCGCCCTCCTCGCGAGGTGCCGGACCCCTCCTCCACCAGCAGCCTGGCCTCGAGCAGCTCCTCCACGCGCAGCGACACGCTCGAGGCGGCCAGGCCGGAAAGCCGCGCCAGTTCGGCGCGGGACTCGGCCTGGCCGGTGGCGACGAGCCGCAGCAGTCCCCCCTGCGCCCCGGTCACGGGTAGCCGCTCTTTGCCAGACATGAGCAGATGAATACCACGCTTTACCTTCGTACGACAATGTGTTGACTTATCTCGAAATCATCCAATACGGTCCCCTTTGACTTCGATATCGAAGGAAGTACGAGCGTTACGGGTGGAGGTCGGATGATTCGGGTACGCGGGCTGAACAAGTGGTTCGGCGCGCACCACGTGCTGCGCGACATCGACCTGCACGTGGCGCGCGGCGAGGTCGTCGTCGTGATCGGCCCCTCGGGTTCGGGCAAGTCGACGCTGTGCCGCTGCCTCAACAGACTGGAGACGGCACAGCAGGGCGAGGTCGTCATCGACGGCGTGCCCGCCCCTCTGGAAGGCCGCGAGCTGGCCAGGCTGCGCGCCGACGTCGGCATGGTCTTCCAGTCCTTCAACCTCTTCCAGCACAAGACGGTGCTGGAGAACATCACGCTCGCCCCGATGAAGGTGCGCGGCGTCAGCCGTCCCGAGGCCGAGCAGACCGCTCGCGAGCTGCTCACCAGGGTCGGCATCGGCGAGCAGGCGGGCAAGCTGCCCGGACAGCTGTCGGGCGGCCAGCAGCAGCGCGCGGCCATCGCCCGCGCGCTGGCCATGCGGCCCAAGGTGATGCTCTTCGACGAGCCCACCTCCGCCCTCGACCCCGAGATGGTGGGGGAGGTGCTCGACGTCATGACCGGCCTCGCGGCCGACGGCATGACCATGGTCGTCGTCACCCACGAGATGGGCTTCGCCCGCAGGGCCGCCGACCGCGTGGTGTTCATGGCCGACGGCCAGATCGTCGAGCAGGGCGCGCCCGCCGCCTTCTTCGACCGACCCCAGACGGACCGGGCCAGGGACTTCCTGGCCAAGGTGCTCACTCACTGAAAGCAAGGGATGGTGCCCATGAAGAAGATGGTCGCTGTCGTCGCCGTGTCGCTCCTCGGCCTCGCCGCCTGTTCCAGCACGAACACCTCAGGCAGCCCCGCCGTACCAGGAGAGGCGAAGCCCGCCGCCGCCGAGTGGCTCGCCAAGGCGCCCGTCGCCGACGCTGCCGCGATCCTGCCGGGCTCGACGATGGAAAAGATCAAGAAGCGCGGCGAGCTCATCGTCGGCGGCTCGCTCGACGCACCGCTGCTGTCCCAGCAGAACCCGGTCAGCGGCGAGATCGAGGGTTTCGACGCCGACATGGGCAAGGCGCTGGCGAAGTACATCATCGGCGAGCCGAAGGTGAAGATCGTCAACTCGGCCTCGGAGACGCGCGAGGCGCTGCTCGGCAACGGCACCGTGGACGTCGTCTTCCAGACGTACACGATCACCCCCGAGCGGGCCGAGCAGGTCGCCTTCGCCGGCCCGTACTACACCTCCGGCCTCACGATCGCCGTCAAGAAGGGCACCACGGGCATCGCCAAGCCCGAGGACCTCAACGGCAAGAAGGTCATCGCGGGCGCCAACACCCCGGCCATCGCCGCGATCAAGAAGCTGGCCCCGAAGGCCGAGATCGTCACCTTCGGCAGCGACCCCGAGTGCATGCAGGCGCTCAAGCAGGACCGGGGCGTCGCCTACGTCCAGGACGAGACGCTGCTGATCGCCAACGCCAAGAAGGACCCGTCCATCGAGGTGATCGGCAACCCCTTCACCCAGGACCCCTACGGCATCGGCCTCAAGCACGGCGACGAGCAGTTCAAGACGTTCGTCAACGACTGGCTGAAGAAGACGCAGAGCGCCGGCGTCTGGCAGCAGGTGTGGAAGAACTCCATCGGCACGGTCGTCCAGGGTGAGGCCCCCGCCCCGCCGCAGATCGGCTCGGTGCCGGGTTCCTGATGTCCGTCCTGCTGGACCACCTGCCTGTGATCTGGCAGGGACTGGTCGTGACGCTCCAGCTCACCGTCGCGTCGTTCCTCGGCGCGGCGGTGCTCGGGGTGCTGATCACCGCGATGCGGGTGAGCCCGGTCGGCGTGCTGCGCGCCATGGGCACCGCCTACGTCGAGACCTTCCAGAACATTCCGTTGCTGGTGCTGCTCACGCTGGCCTTCTTCGCTCTGCCCGAGATCGGGATCAAGGCGGACGCGCTGGTGACCGCCATCGTGGTGATCTCGGTCTACACGGCCGCCTACATCGCCGAGGCGCTGCGCTCGGGCGTCAACGCGGTCGGCAAGGGACAGGGTGAGGCGGCAAGGGCGCTCGGGCTGACGTTCAGGCAGTCGCTGTGGCACGTCATCCTGCCTCAGGCGCTGCGCACCGTCGTGCAGCCGCTCGGCAACATCGTCATCGCGCTTCTCATGAACACCACGCTGGCGGGCGCGATCAGCGTGGTCGACCTGACGGATGAGGCCAAGAGGGTGAACCTGGTCGAGGCCCAGCCCATCGCGATCTTCGTCGGCGTCGGCGTGATGTACGCGCTCCTCGCCTCCGTCATCGGCTACGTGACAGGACGCCTCGAACGGCGGCTGGTGATGGTGCGATGAGCGTGCTGTTCGACGAGCCTGGCCCGCGCGCCAGGCGCAGGATCCGCATCGCCACCGTCCTCGGTGTGCTGGCCGCCGTGGCGCTCGTCGCGCTCGCGATCCGCCAGTTCGCCGCCAACGGGCAGCTGGCTCCCGAGCGCTGGCAGCCGTACGCCACCTGGCCCATGTGGCGCTACCTGCTCGACGGGCTGTGGTCCACCGCGCTGGCCGCCGTCGTGTCGGCGGCGCTGTCCATGGCCCTCGGCCTGGTGCTCGCTCTCGGCAGGCTGTCGGAGCGACGCTGGCTGCGCGCCCCCTCGGCCGCCTACGTCGAGGTCGTACGGGTCATCCCCGCGCTGCTGCTGGTCTACGTGGTGCTGTTCGCGCTGCCCAAGTACGGGCTCGACCTTCCGCTGTTCTGGAAGCTCGTGGTGCCGCTGACCGTGTCGAACGCGGCGGCCTTCGCCGAGATCTTCCGCGCCGGCATCCTGTCGATCGAACGCGGCCAGACCGAGGCTGGCCTGGCGGTCGGTCTCAGCCGTGGCCAGACCATGCGGATGATCGTGCTGCCGCAGGCCGCCCGCAGGGTGCTGCCCTCGATCGTCAGCCAGTCCGTCGGCCTGCTCAAGGACACCTCGCTCGGCTTCGTGGTCAGCTACGGCGAGCTCCTGTACTCGGGCAAGGTCCTGGCCTCCTACAACGGCCTGGTCATCCAGACCTACGTGGTGGTGGCACTCGTCTACCTCGTGGTCAACGCCTCACTGTCCAAGCTCGCCAGAGTCCTGGAGCAAAGGAGCAGAGCCCGTGCCTGAATTCGCCGCCCTCGCCGAGGTCGTCCGCTCGGGGTTCGCCGAGAGCGTCCACTACGGCAGCGCCGTCGGCCTCACCCCCGACGGCCGCGCGGAGGTCGCGCTCGGCCCCGTGGACGCCCCCGTCCTTCCGCGCTCCTCCGCCAAGCCCTTCCAGGCGCTGGCCTGCCTGGTCACCGGCGCGGCGCTGCCGGGCGCCCGCCTGGCCATCGCCGCGGGCAGTCACACGGGCGAGGACTTCCACGTACGGCTGGTCGCCGAATTGCTCGAGGAGTACGGTCTCGGCCTCGACGCTCTGCGCTGCCCCGAGGACTGGCCTGAGGACGAGAGCACCCGTCAGCGGCTGATCCGCGAAGGGCTCGCCAAGACCCGCGAGCGCATGAACTGCTCGGGCAAGCACGCCGCGATGCTCGCCGCCTCGGTCGCCAACGGCTGGGACGTCACCTCCTATCTGGACCAGGACCACCCGCTGCAGCGCCAGGTCAGGGCCGCCGTGGAGGAGCTGTCGGGGGAGAAGGCCGCCGCCGTGGCGGTCGACGGGTGCGGCGCGCCGCTGTTCGGGCTCTCCCTCACGGGGCTGGCCAGGGCCGTGCAGGCGCTCGTCCTGGCCACGCCGGGCAGCGCGCCGAGGCAGGTCGCCGACGCCATGCGCGAGCATCCCGAGTACGTCGGCGGCACCGGGCACCAGAACACCGAGCTCATGAGGGCGCTCCCCGGCGCGGTCGTGAAGGGCGGCGCGGAGGGCGTGCTGGTCGCGGCGCTGGAGTCTGGCCACACGGCGGCCGTCAAGGTCATCGACGGCAGCCCCAGGGCGACGACGGCCATCGCGCTGTCGGTGCTGCGCCGCATGGGCTGCGACGTGTCGGGCGCCGACGCCTTCTCCGTGGTCCAGGTGCTCGGCGGCGGCGTGCCCGTGGGGGAGATCCACGCCCTTTAGCGGCATACGATCCGGTGATGAAGCGGGATCGCTGGCACGACTATCTCCACGAACGGCACTCGCCCGGCCTGCTGCGCGCCTGGGCGAGGTCGCTGACGTACTTCCGCTTCTGCCGCGCCTACGGCGGACACTCCAACGACGGCGACCGGCTGCTGGTCAGGCTGCGCGTCGAGACCGAGAGCGACCTGCCGGCGGTGATGTCCGCCCTCGGCCTGCCGATCGAACGGCTCCCGCCCGACGATCCGCGGCCGGTGGCGGGCATGGCGTACACGGCTGCCGAGTTCGGCGGCTTCCGCCTCCCCATGCCGCGCTTCCCCCACGTCAGGCAGCCCGGTGCGGTGCGGATCGCGGGCGCGGCGGCCCATGTCTGGGCCGACACCGGCTCGCTGACCCTGAGCGTCAACGACCGGCGGGACGTCTACAGCGTCACGGACGCCGCGGTCGAGAGCGCGAGGGCGATCGAGGACCTGCTCGTCCCCGTCGGGCACCACGTCATCGACCCGCCCCAGGACGACCGCAACTGTGTCTGCCCCCGCTACTACCCGCAGCTCTGGACGTCCTGACCCGCCGGAGCGCGCGGCTAGTGCGGTGTCCACGAACCTTCGCCGAGTCGGTGTGGGTCGTCAACCTCGGCGCTCCTCAAGCCCCGAGCCGGTGCACGTTAGTGGACACCGCACTAGCCGACGTAGCGGCCCACGCAGTCGGCGAACCTCGCGCCTTCGACCGCGCAGTCATAGGTGAAGTGCTCGGATCCGCCGTGGCCGGTGGCGAAGTCGTACTCGGCGATCACCCGGCCGCCCGCTCCGGCGCTCACCCCGCGCAGGGTGTAGGCGCCACCCGCCTCGATGACCTCGGGGACGAGGAACCGGTCCATGATCTGCGCCCGGCCGTCGTAGATCCTGCCCACGCTGTCGAACCTGGCGTCCTTGGTGAAGGTCTCGGCCACCTGTCCCGCGTCACCCGCGTTGATCGCCGCGACGAACCGATCGACCAGCGCGCGGTGATCGGCGGGCACGGAGCCGGCGGGCACGGAGCCGGCGGGCCCGGTCGTCGCGGGCCCGGTCGTCGCGGGCGTGGACGCGGCGGACGCGGAGGTGGCGGGCGCTGAGGTGGGAGCAGTCGAGGCGACGGGAGGCGCGGTGGAGCAGGCGCTGAGGAGGAGGACCAGAACACAGAGGGCGAGGCGGAGGCGCTGCATGCGTTCATGCTCGGCCGGTCTCGGCGGCGCTGTCCAAGACCCCTTGTCATAACCATTGGTTATGGCCGGTCCGCGCGGCGGGGAAGCGCCTTGCGGAGCAGATGGGCCAGGCCCCAGCAGGCGGGCAGCGCGATGACCGAGACGACGGCGAACTTGGCGACCGGGTCGACGCGCAGGTTGGCCGGCGCCACGGAGACGGCGACGAGCACGGGCGCGTGGATGACGTAGACGGTGAAGGCGTTCGAGGTCAGGAAGGCAGCTCGGCCTGGCGGCCTCCGACGACCACAACCGCCGCGTGCTGGCCGTCCTGGCCTATCTCGACGGGTCGAGGTGAGCGCGCTCGCCCGCGCCGGTGGGGCCAGGGTGGTCAACGCCGTGGCGACGAGCGCGGTGACCAGGGCGGAGCAGGCGATGAGGGTCTCGCCGGTGGCGTAGCCGGGCAGCAGCGACGGCACCACGTTGAGCATCGCGTGGAAGACGATCGCCGACAGTACGCTCGCGCCTGTGCCGTTGTAGAGCCAGACCATGATGACGCGCGCCGCCACCGTGCCGACGAACCACGAGGCGATCCAGGCGGGAGAGCGGCCGGCCTGCAGCAGCGGAACCACGTGCCAGATTCCCCACACCATGCCGAGAACCAGGCCCGCGCCGAGCGCGCCCCACCGCGCCTGCAGAGGGCCGGCGGCATAGCCCATCCAGCCCGCCTCCTCACAGGCGGCGGCCACGAAGAACACCGCGAACAGCAACGGAGTGGCCAGCGGTGACACGTGCTCCCCTTCGAGCGGGCCTCCTGCCAGGGCCAGCCCGTAGGCGGGCAGTTCGATGGCGGGCACCAGCAGGAAGGCTGCGGCGGGCCAGCGCGTGCGCCGCATGCCCCTCACGGCGAAGGCCCTCCTCAGCAGCCGGCGCGTCGAGCCTGGCCCGTCCCGCCGCCGCAGGAGGATCGCCGCCGCGACGAGCGGGCACGCAAACATCAGCGCGCCCACCGGCAGGTTCATGGGAGTGCCTGGCAGGTTCCCCGCGAACGCTCCCACGACCCAGAACGGGACGGCCAGCGCGAAAACCAGGGCGAAGAACCGCGACATGCTGTGCGCTTCCTTTGAGCTGGTGCGCGAGGGAGCCCTCCAGGACTTCCTGAGCATCCACGGTTCGACGGAGTGGCGCACCTACCTGGCCCTGCACGCCACCTTCCAGGGCCTGCCCGACGGAGAGCTGCGCGAGGAGGTGGGCGAGGTCCTCGCCCGTTCCGAGCAGAACTTCGTCGCCGGGATCGCGGCTGCCTACGAGCGGCTCACCGCGCTGCTGGGCTACCGGTTGCGACCGGACGCGGGAGTCACGTTCGAGACGGTGGCGCTGCTGACGGGCGCCACCCTGCGGGGGCTCGTCACGACCGCGCTCAGCACCCCCGACGTGGCGACCCGCCGCGTGAGCGCCGCTCCCTTCGGCGGCGCAGAGGCGGCCGAGTGGTCGCTGCCCTCCCTCGGCATCGCCACCACCCTCTTCGCCTTCCTCGAACCCGACCCCGGCATCGAGTGGGACGACGACAGGGCGGCGAAGGTCCGCCGTGCGCTGGAGGCGGAGGAGTGGGAGAGCGGCTGACATGCCGGGTGGCTGCCTGGGCAGGAAGGACCTCTCTGACGAGGAGGTTCGATGCGGGATGCGGGTGCGAAGTGCGAACGGGCGGCCAGGCGCGTCCTCGGCCTGACCGATCTGCGTCCTGGCCAGCTGGCGGCCATGACGGCGCTGGCCGAGGGCAGGGACACGCTGGTGGTGATGCCGACGGGGGCCGGCAAGTCGGCGATCTATCAGGTGCCCGCGCTGCTGCTGCCGGGGCCCACGCTCGTGGTCTCACCGCTGATCGCCCTGCAACGCGACCAGGTGGAGAGCCTGCGCCGCCGTGACGAGGAGGCGGTGAGCCTGGACGCGGGCACGCCCGCGCGCAGGCGGTCGGAGGCCTTCGAGGCGCTGCGCGCGGGGGAGACGGAGTTCCTGTTCTGCGCGCCGGAGCAGCTGGCCCGCCCCGACGTTGTGCGCGAACTGGCGGCGGCCTCCCCCTCGCTGATGGTGGTGGACGAGGCGCACTGCGTCTCCTCGTGGGGTCACGACTTCCGCCCCGACTACCTGCGGCTTGGGGCGGTGGCCGAGGCGCTGGGCCGTCCGGTGATCGCCGCTCTGACGGCCACCGCGGCGCCGCCCGTGCGCGCGGAGATCGTCGACAGGCTCGGCATGCGCGAGCCTCTGGAGATCGTGCAGGGCTTCGACCGCCCCAACATCTCGCTCACGGTGCGCAGGATGCTCGACGACCCCGCAGCCGAGCTCGTCGCGGCGGTCGCGCAGGAGGCGCTCCCCGGCATCGTCTACACGGCCTCGCGCAGGCAGACGGGCCGTCTGGCGGGGATGCTGACCGAGGCGGGCCTCAGGGCCGAGGCCTACCACGCGGGGTTGCGGCGGGCCGAGCGTGACGAGGTGCACGGCAGGTTCATGAGCGGCGAGCTGGACGTCGTGGTCTCGACCAACGCGTTCGGCATGGGCATCGACAAGCCGGACGTGCGGTTCGTCCATCACGCGGAGGTTCCGGGCTCGCCCGACTCCTACTACCAGGAGATCGGCAGGGCGGGCAGGGACGGCGAGGCGGCCAGGGCGGTGCTGTTCTACCGGCCTGAGGATCTCGGTCTGCACCGCTTCTTCACCGGCGCCCTGCCCGATCCCGAGACGCTCGAGCGGCTGGCCGAGGCCGTCGCGGCGTCGGGCCCCTGCACCGACCGCAAGCAGCTGCGGGAGCGGACCGAGCTGTCGCCACGGCGGCTGACCTCACTGCTCGACCTGCTGGAAAGGGCCGGCGCCGTACGGCTGGGCACGCGCAGGGTGTCTCCCGTCCCTGGAGCGCCTGACCCGCACGCCGCCGCGGAGCTGGCCATGCGGCTGGCCGAGCGCCGTCGCGACGTCGAAAGGACCCGGCTGGAGATGATGCGCCGCTACGCCGAGACCGAGGAATGCCGCCGCCGCTTCCTGCTCGGGTACTTCGGCGAGGAGCTCGCCGAACCCTGCGGCAACTGCGACACGTGCCGGGCAGGGACCGCCGACCAGCCGGCGAACGGGGAGGGCCCCTTCCGCGTGCACGCCCAGGTGGAGCACGAGACCTGGGGCCACGGCCAGGTCATCCAGCGCGGCGAGGACAGGCTGACGGTGCTCTTCCAGGAGGCCGGCTACCGGGAGCTGTCGCTCGAGGCGGTGCTCGAGCAGCGCCTCCTCACCGAGACGGGCGCGGAAGGGCGTTCGTAGGAGCAGGTCAGGCCCCCCGAGGACAGGAGCACCTGATGCGAGCACCCGCCTCCCCGAGAGTCGCCAGGCCGGTGATGTACCACCGCTGGTCGGACATCACCTTCGTCCACTGGCGCTTTCCCGCCGATGTCGTCCAGGCCCTGGTGCCCGGCTGCCTGACGGTCGAGACCTTCGACGGCACCGCCTGGGTCGGGCTGACGCCCCTCCTCATGGAGGGCGTGAGGGTGCCGGGCACGCCCGCCCTGCCATGGCTGTCGCGCTTCCCCGAGACGAACCTGCGCACCTACGTCCGCGACGCTCGCGGACGCAGCGGGATCTGGTTCCTGTCGATGGAGGCGGGGCGGCTGCCCGCCGCCCTCGGCGGACGCGCCGGCTACTGGCTGCCCTACTTCTGGTCGGACATGTCCGTGCGGACGGACGGCTCACTCCGGCGGTACAGATCGAGAAGGCGCTGGCCAGGACCCAGCGGCGCGCGCTGCGACGTGGACGTCGAAACGGGCCCTGACCTGGCGGAGGGCGAGCTCGACGAACTCGCGCACTTCCTGACCGCCCGCTTTCGGCTGTTCACGGTCGTGGCGGGCCGGCCGGCCTCCGCCGAGGTCGAACACCCCCCGTGGCCGCTGCGGCACGCCCGTCTGGCCGGCCTGGACCAGGACCTGGTCCGGGTGGCGGGGCTGCCCGCCCCCGATCAGGCCCCTCTTCTGCACGCCTCGCCGGGGGTGCCCGTACGGGTCGGCCTGTGGAGCTGGTGACGCGGTCGCCCGGCTGGCAGGGTCGCGAGCGTGGCGACCCTGGCGCGCAGGTACTCGACCGCCAGGCGCTCCACGATCTCCTCGGTCGGCGTGCAGCCCACATGCCTGGCGCAGTCGGCGGCGATCGCCACCGACGTCGACACCAGCCGGCTCTCGACGGCCGGGTAGACGTCCCGCAACTTCTCCACCAGGGCCCTGTAGTCGTCGGCCCTGCTCAGCGTGGTGGCCATGGTCACCGACTTTCGCTTCGAGCTGATGTCGCCCGGCACCAGGGACCGCGACAGAGCACTTCGGACTCCTCGCCAGCCCTGATCCCGCTCTTAGCACCATAAAACGCCTTTTTCTGGCATTGAGCGTATTTACCGTGATTTCAGATGGACCAGAGCAGGGCTTGACGGCGAAGGCCCGGTGAACGCCGACGTCAGCCGGGCGGCCAGATCGCGGGCGAAGACCTCGGGACTCTGGCCGCGGATCATGAACAGCCAGGCGAAGACGGGGCCGACCAGCATGGCGTGCACCAGGTCCAGCTCGGGCGGCTCGTCCAGCTCGCCCCGCTGGACGGCGCGGTCCAGCACCGCCCTGACGCAGTCGCGCTGCCGCTCCATGAAGGTCTGCTGGAACCTGACCGTCAGGTCGGCGTCCGCGGTGATCTCGGCGAGCAGGCCGGGAACCGTGACGAGGGCGACGGGATTGCCGAGCGTGGCGAGCACGTCGTCGATCAGCGCGGCCATGTCGGTGGTGAAGGCGC
This sequence comes from Nonomuraea roseola, assembly GCF_039535395.1. Taxonomy (NCBI): domain Bacteria; kingdom Bacillati; phylum Actinomycetota; class Actinomycetes; order Streptosporangiales; family Streptosporangiaceae; genus Nonomuraea; species Nonomuraea roseola. Next base: position 627,297 of record NZ_BAAAXC010000015.1, on the reverse strand, counting down.
CCGTGTCGGCGGGAGCGGGCAGCGCCATGGTGTGGACGGTGGCGGCGAACACCATCTCCTGCTTGGTGGCGTGGCGGCGGTAGATGGCGGCCTTTCCGACGCCGGCCCTGCCGGCGACGGCGTCCACCGTGAGGCGGGCGTACCCGGTCTCGGCGAGGACCTCCCTCGTGGCCGCCAGGATGGACGCGTCGACCCTGCTGTCCCTCGGCCGCCCTGCGCGCTGGCCTTCGGCGCTCATGGCGCGCCCTGCCGTACGGAGGTCATGGTCATGCCTGCCTCCTGGCGGCGACGAGGAGGAGGGCCGCGGGCAGCCAGAGGAGGATCGCCGGCGAAGGCTCGAACAGGACCGCGAGGAGCGTGCCCCACGCGCCGAGCGCCCATGCCGCGAACGCAGGGGGAGTGACGTCCCTGCGGCCGAGCCAGGTGATCAGCAGTCCCAGCAGGAGCAGCGGCAGGCCGAAGGAGCCGATCGTCAGCCAGAAGGCGCCCGCGTCCGGAGGGAGCTCGCTCAGGCCGTTGGCGGGAAACCACAGCCCCAGGGTGAGCCAGGCGGGCAGGCGGTGGAGGTTGAAGGCCAGGGTCATGACCAGGTGCAGCAGGCCCAGAAAGGCGATGATCCGACCGGCGAGGACGACGTGGCGTAGCGGGGAGAGGGCGGGGGCGGCCATGTGCGCTCCTTACGGAACTGAATGTATCGGAACCGGCGGTTCCATAATGCCACAGTGATCCCGCCTCGGGTGCATGCCATGCCGTATGGTGCGTTCGGCCGCATGACGATGATCACGACAGGGAAGATCCGGGGCCTGCACGACGACGGCGTCACCGCGTTCAAGGGCGTCTGTCCAGGCAGTTCCGCACGGCGTGGACCCGCTTCGCCGCCACCGGCGACCCGGGCTGGCCCGCCTACGACTCGCTGACGGCCACCACCCACCTGTTCGACCTGGAGCCCTCGGACGTCTCCGACCCTGAGGCGGCCTCGCGGGCGCTCTGGGCGGAGCGCGGCATCGCGCTCCTCGATCAGGGCGCCTCCTAGACGATCAGTTGGATGGCCCGCTCGGCCAGCCCCGCGGGGGCGGTCCTGGGCGAGCCGGCGTTGAACGGCGGCTGCGGGTCGTACTCGATGGCCAGCTGGACGGCCTGCGCCGTCTCCACGTCACTGGCCTGGGCGAGCAGGGTGAGCGCCATGTCGATCCCCGCCGAGACCCCGGCCGCCGTCACGATCTTGCCCTCCACCACCGTCCGCTCGCTCACCGGCTCGGCGCCGTACGTGGCCAGGTGCTCGAGCAGGGCCCAGTGCGTGGTGGCCTTCCTGCCGTCGAGCAGCCCGGCGGCGCCCAGCAGGAGGGCTCCGCTGCAGACCGAGGTCGTCCACCGGCTGTGCGGGTGCGCCTGGGTGATCCAGTCGAGCAGCGCCTGGTCGGCGAGCGCGTCGAAGGTCCCGATGCCGCCCGGCACCAGGATCACGTCGGGCCTGGGAATGCTCGCGTAGCTCGCCGTCGCCTCGAGGGTGAGGCCGCCCTTGTCATCGGTGACGGGCCCTGGCTCGGCGGCGACGAACGTGACGGTGAAGCCGGGGGCGAAGGCCAGCACGGTGTACGGCCCGACAGCGTCGAGCGCGGTGAAACGCGGATACAGCGGGATGGCGACCTGCATGGTCAGCTCTCCTTTGCCTGGAATCGGCGACGGTAGTCGCCCGGTGAGATCCGCCAGTGGCGGCGGAAGACGCGATAGAGGGTCTCCGGCGTGCCGAGGCCCGCCTCCCTCGCCACGCGTTCGAGCGGGTGGTCGGTCGTCTCCAGCAGCCGCCTGGCCGCGTCGGCCCTGCTGAGCTCGACGTAGCGGCCAGGAGACACGCCGGACTGCTCGGTGAAGACGCGGGAGAAGTGCCGCTCGCTCATCCCCGCGTGCCGGGCGAGCGCGGGCACGCTCAGGTCGTCGGCGGGGTTGGCGTCGATGAACGCCTGCAGCTCGCGCAACGGCTCGCTGCGCGGGGGCAGCGCGTTCATCGGCACGCTGAACTGGCTCTGCCCGCCTGGCCTGTGCAGGTAGACGACCAGCGCGCAGGCCACGTCCCTGGCGAGCGCGTGCCCGTGGTCCTCGGCCACGAGCGCGAGGGCCAGGTCGATGCCCGCGGTCACGCCGGCCGAGGTCCAGACCTGACCCTCCTTGACGTAGATGGGGTCGGAGTCCACCTCGACGCGCGGATACCTGCCGCGCAGCTCGTCGGCGGCCAGCCAGTGGGTGGTCGCGCGCATGCCGTCCAGCAGCCCCGCCTCGGCCAGCAACAGGGCCCCGCTGCACACGGACGTGACCCGGCGGGACGAACCGGCCAGGCGCGCGATGCCGTCGACGAGCTCCCTGTCCGCGAGGAGCTCCATGGCGGCCCATCCGCCGACGACCACGAGCGTGTCGATGGGCCCCGTGACGTGGGCGAGCGGCGTGTCGACGGCGACGGCGATCCCGTTGACCGCGCGGACGTTCCCCTCCCGCAGGGAGGTCACCTCGACCTGATAATCGCCTTCGCCGCTCAGCAGCGCCGCCATGGCGAACACGTCGGCGGGCCCGGCCATGTCGAGCAGCTGGAACCCTTCGAAGATCACCATGACGACACGTCGCTGCATGTCTTTCATGCTGGTCAGCAAGGCGCTATGGCGTCAATGACACGAAGATTGCATATCCGGCCATGCGTCGCTTCTTCACGACGCGTCCGCCCGCCGGGGCACGGCTGTACGGCGGTGGAAGGCGAGGGTCGCGGTCGTCAGGAGGAGCGCCCAGACCGCGCAGTAGCCGCCGAAGACGGCGCCGCCTCTGCCGGTCAGCACGGCCCCGCCCAGCATGCCGACCGCGCCCGCCGCGGCCATGGCGACGCAGACCCACAGCATCACGATCAGCGCCCGTCGCGGCAGCGGACGACGGATCGGCAGGAAGGACGCCAGCAGCAGCCCGATGATGAGCGCTCCTGACGCGGCGTTGGCCCACTGAGCCTGCGCGACCGCGCCCGGCCCGTAGTCGCGGTAGGCGTCGGGGAGCACCCGAGGCCCGCCGGTGACGCCGAGACGCCCGTCGAGCGCGAAGAGCGCCTTCGACACCACGTAGAGCAGCGTCCAGCCGATCGCCGCCCATCCCGCCCGTCGCCCGATCCACATCGTCATGCCGTCAAGGCTGGCAGCCGCGCCCTCATGGGGCCTCCCCATCGTGAGCGACGAGGCTCCCTCTCGCGGGGGAGAGTTCTGGTACGACCGGGTCGGCGTCGTCGGCGGGCCTCGGCGTCACCTGACACCATCAACCACGGCAGACCCAGCAATACGGGTGATACGCGAACTTTGTCGCGATGCTTTCCATCCAAGATCCTGTGACACTTGTTGCGGGAGATCCGCTGCGAATCGGGGACTACTGGCTCGCCGGGCGGCTGGGCGCGGGCGGTCAAGGCGTGGTCTACGAGGCGTACGACCAGGATGGGCGCCGGGTGGCGGTCAAGATGCTGCACGGCGTCGACGTGAGCCTGCTGCAGCGCGAGGTCACCGCGGCCCGCAGGGTCTCCTCCTTCTGCACGGCGGGCGTGATCGAGGCCGACCTCACCGGGCCCAGGCCGTACCTGGTCAGTGAGTACGTGGAAGGTCCCAGCCTGGGCGGCGCGGTACGAGGCGGCAGGGTCTTCACCGCGGGAGACCTGCACAGGCTCGCGACCGGCATCGCCACCGCGCTGACCGCCATCCATGACGCGGGCGTGATCCATCGGGACATGAAGCCCGACAACGTGCTGCTCGGTCCCGACGGTCCGAGGGTGATCGACTTCGGGCTGGCGCGCACGCTGGAGATGTCGCTGACCGCGACAGGCCTGATCTCAGGGACACCCACCTACATGGCGCCCGAGGTGTTCACGGGCGAGCGGGCGGGGGCGCCCGCCGACGTGTTCGCGTGGGGCGGGATCATGCTCTTCGCCGCGACGGGCAGGGATCCGTTCAAGGCCGAGACGCTCGGTGCCGTCATGCACCAGGTCATGTCGGTCGAGCCCGACCTCACCTGCCTGCCCGAGTCGCTCAGGCCGCTGGTCCACGCCGCGCTGCGCAAGGACCCGCTGCTGCGGCCCACGGCCCGCGCCCTGCTGCTCGCCCTGATCAGCGGCGACGGCCAGCTCGACACCGCCAGGCTGCTGGCCGAAGGCGGCAGGGCCGCACAGCTCACCACGGACGCCCGTGATCCCGGCCTCGGCCCGCTCGCGGAGGAGGCGTACGGCATGCTGAGCCCCGCCGACCGCGAACTGGCCGCGCAGGTCTTCCTGCGGCTGGTCACGGTGGACGAGGAGGGCGAGCTGTCCGTACGGCGCGCGCGTCTGAGCGAGTTCGCCGAGGCGCAGGGCGTCCTGCGGGTGTTCGGCTACCTCCTGGAGACCAGCGGCGACGAGGTACGGCTGGCCAGGCCCGCGCTGCCGCACGCCTGGCCCAGGTTCCGCCGCTGGATCGAGATGAACAGGGACGGCCTCGCCGCCCACCGCGACATCCTGGCCGCCGCCAGGCGGTGGGACGACCGCGGCAGGCGCGACGGCGACCTGTTCGCGGGGCACTCGCTGGAGAACGCGCTGCAGTGGGCGGCCACCGGCCGCAAGGACATCACGCTGGCCAGGTTCGAGCGGGACTTCCTCGACGCGGGGGCCGCGCTGGGCCGCCGCAGGGCGCGCAGGACCAGGCTGCTGTCGATGAGCCTGGCCGTCCTGTTGGTGGTCTCGCTGGCCGCCACAGGGGTGGCGCTCTGGCAGGGCAAGGTGGCCGACGACCGGTTCAGGGCCGCGGAGGCGGCCAGGATCGCGGCGGCCGCGGGGACGATCCGCGCCACCGATCCAGGGCTCGGCGGGCTGCTGAGCGTCGCGGCCTGGCGGCTCCACCCGACCCCTCAGACCCGCAAGGCCATGAACGACTCCCTCGCCAAGCGCGAGACCGCCATGTTCCAGGACCCCGCGACCGAACCCGAGACGATCCGCACGCTCAGCGCCGACAGCAGGACCCTGGTCAGCGTCAGCGCGAACGAGGCGCGCCTGTGGGACGTGGTCGGCCGCCGTCAGGTCGGAAGCGTGAAGCTCGGCGTCAAGGGCACGCCGATCGACGTGGCGCTGAGCCCGTCGGGCCAGGTGCTGGTGGTCCTGACCAGCAGGGGCGTCCATGCGTGGGAGGTCAAGACGGGCAAGGTCAGACGCGCGTGGCCGTTCCGCACCGCCCTCGGAGGCGACCAGTTCGACCTGGCCGCCGTCATGTTCGGCACGGTCGACCGCTACGTGCTGCTCGAGCGGGAGACCCTCACGCTCTGGGACCTCGAGACGGGCAGGACCGCGGCCTATCCCGGCGTGGGCAGCGGCGCGATGACTCCGGACGGGTCCGCGCTCTACCTGCGCCACGACGACAGGACGATCGCCAGGTTCGCGCTGCCCAGCCTGAGACGCACCGGGACCAGGCCCGCGCAGGAAGCGTGCAAGCACTGCCCCGACCCGCCGGCCGTCACCAAGAAGGGCTGGCTGGTCGAGGTGCTGCCCGGAGGGCGGCTCGGCACGGCGGACCTGTCGGACCCGACGGTGTTCACGATCGACTCCTTGATCGACAGCGGCGTCGACCGATGGAACCAGGGAAGCCTGGTCTTCAGCCCTGACGAGAAGCTGTTCGCTTCGGCGACGGACGACGAGATCCAGCTCTGGGGTGAGGGCATGCTTCTCACCACGCTCACCGTCAGCTCCGCCCCCGACCCCAACCAGTGGGCGGCCAGTGCGATGTCACCGCAGCCGCGATTCGACCCCGACGGGAAGACGCTGCGCTACCTCAGCGAGGACCGCGTGTTCTTCCTCGACTACTCGGCGCTCACCACCCCGGCCGACCCCGAGTCGACCACTGCGGCGATCAGCCAGGACGGCGCCCAGAGCCTTGAGCTGCGCAGCAGCGACACCGCCGCCGACGCCGCCTACCTCAACGGTGCGGGCAGACGCAGACCGCTGCTGCGCGGCGGGCCCACCGGCGAGCTCGACTACCTCGGCGCGGCCTTCAGCCCTGACGGAAAGCAGGTCGCCCTGGCCACCTTCGAGATCTCCGGCGCCTTGTCCGACGACGTGGAGAACACCACCCGCCTCCGGGTCTACGACACCGCGAGCGGTAAGGAGATCAAGCGGCTCACCCTGAGCGAGAGCGGCCAGGCCTTCCTGCTCGGCTTCAGCCCTGACGGCGGCAAGGTCGCGGTGCATCTGCAGCTGTCGGACGACTCGACGAAGTCCACGCTCCAGCTCTGGGACTGGAAGGCAGGCCGCGCGCTGTGGTCGGCCAAGCTGAACGAGCTGAAGGACGTCGCCTTCGCCCGCGACGGGTCCAGGCTCGCGGTGCTGGCGCAGCGCTCAGGCCTGCTGGACGCCGCGACGGGCAAGCCCACAGGGAGCGCGCTGGTCGCCACCGGCAGGGCGACCAGCCTCGTCTTCGCCGTGTTCACCCGCGCGGGAGATCTCGTCACCGCGGACAGCAGAGGACGTCTCACGGTCTGGAACCACGAGGGCTCGCCCCGGACGGTCATCAGGGGCGCCTCCGGCGCCCCCACGGCGCCGATCGCGGTGTCACCGACCGAGGACCTGGCCGCCGTCGTCGGCGGTGACGGCCGGCTCCGTCTCTACGACCTGGCGCTGGGACAGCCGGTCGGCGCGGTGGTGGACGACGATCGGGGGACCGTCCAGCGGGCGGCCTTCACCTCCGACGGCGCCAGGTTGATCACCTTCGACCAGTACGGTGGGCGGCACGAATACCCCGTCGCGGCGTCGGCCGTCGCCGACGCCCTCTGCGGCCGATCCGGCAGAACGCTCACCGAGCAGGAGTGGGCGGCCCACCTGCCGGACGTCCCCGCGGTCGAGGTGTGCGGCTGACCGCACGGGCCGACGCCGCCGCCCTGAGCCCGCCTTCAGCGACTCGTGAAAGGCGGGGTGACAGGCGCTTCGAGGAGTCGAGCCCGGCGGAGGGCGCGGGCGCGGGCACGCCCTGTGACGGTGTACCACTGGACGGCCAGCACGGCGGCCAGGCCGAGTTCGACCAGATCGCCGCCGTAGTACATCAGCTGGGCGCCGGTGCGCAGATCGGGGACGGCGAAGCCGGTGCCGGGCGGGGGAGCGGCGTACAGGGTCTTGGCCAGGACGGCGTGAGCGGCCCCCGCCGCGAGCAGCGTGGCCGCGCGCCACGGCAGGCTCCAGCGCCTGCGCAGCGGGTCGAGCTGACAGACGGAGAAGGCCAGCAGGAAGCCGGCCGCCACGACGTGGACGTGGACGGCGGCGTGCAGCCATGGCCGCTCGTGGGCGGCGGCGAGCAGCGGCGTGCGGTACAGCATCCACAGCCCGCCCAGATCCAGCACCGCCGCCGTCGGCGGGAAGACCAGCCACGACGCCGGACGTGAATGCGCCATCGCCAGCAGCCCGCGCCGCGGGGCACCGGGCCGCAGCGCCCGCAGCGCCAGCGTCAACGGGCGTCCCAGCGCCATCAGCAGCGGAGCGGCCATCCCCGCGACCAGGTGCTGGGCCATGTGAGCGGTGAACGGCTCCCCTGGCGGTTCCAGCGTGGCGGCGGCCACCAGGGACAGGCCGCCGGCGGTGAACCAGGCGGTTCGCCGCCACGACCAGGCGTCGCCCCTGCGGCGCAGCCGTCGCGCCGCCGCCAGGTAGAGGGCGACCGCCAGCAGGCCGGTGACCGCTGCCGCCACCTGCCAGGCGTCCAGCCAGGCGGAGGCGTGCTCGTGCGCCGTCACCCCTCGGTGTCCTTCGGGCCCGGCGCGCGCCGGGCCCTGAGAGCCAGCCCGGCGCCGATGAGCAGCAGGACCGCGCCCGCGGCGTTCCATGCCAGGTCGTACGGCAACAGCTCGACCCCGTACCGGATCTGGTGCACCCGCAGCACCTTGTGGTCGACCAGGCCGTCGAACAGTTGGAAACCGCCCAGCCCCAGCAGCAGCCCGGCCCAGGCGTGGCCCGGTGACAGCGCGCGGCGGCGACGCAGATCGGCCCACATCACGAACCCGGCCACCAGGGCGAGCAGTTCGGCGGTGTGCAGCAGGCCGTCCGACAGCAGTCCGACCGCGGGGGTGGAGCGGTCGTAGAAGTGATGCCAGCCCAGGAGCTGGTGGAAGACGATCTCGTCGACCGCCGCCATCACCGCCACCCCGATCAACGCCGCGGCCGCCGTCGACCGCCCGGACTGCGGCGAAGAGCGCGGCACACCCACGATCGTGATGGTCCTTCCCCCGAGGCCCGATCCCGAGTCTGGCCTACCCCTCACGAAGGCGATCACTCGCTCCCGCCTCAGGCGAGGGCCCGGTGCTCCTGGCCCGCTTCCATGGCGGCCGACAGGTCCGTACGGCGGGCGAACGGCACGAAGACGGCCAGGATGAGCAGCGCCAGCCCGGTGGCGACGGCGAACACCGTCCGCACGTCGAACAGCTCCGCGCCCACCCCGGCCAAAGCGGCGCTGACCGGGATGACGCCCCAGCTGAGCACCCGCGACGCCGAGTAGATGCGCCCCAACAGATCCGGCGGTGACAGGTTCTGCCGGATCGTGGCGACCAGGATCCGCCAGATGCTCGAGCCGGCTCCCGCGACCACCGCACCCGCTGCCACGGCCCACACCGGAGCGTCGAAGGCCACCGGCGCCACCAGCAGGACGGTGCCGACGGCGTCCGCGATCAGCAGCGTGGTCACGCCGAACCGCCGCCACAGCCGCTCGACCACCATCGAGGCGAGCAGTCCTCCGACGGCCATCGCGGTCAGCAGCAGGCCGTACTGGGCGGCGGTGAGACCGAGCGGGCCTGGACGCACGGCGTAGACGACGAGCAGCGCGGTCGCGGCCGCCCAGACCACGTTCATCGCGGCGGTGAACAGCGTGAGCGCCCGCACCACCGGCTGCCGCCACAGGTGGAGGAATCCCGCGACGACCCCGCCGCTCCCCGCGGCCCGTGGGCCGCCCTCCTGTGACAGGGGCTCGACCGGCGGGCGGCGCAGCGTCATCGCCGCGATCCCGGCGACCGCCAGGACGTACAGGCCCGCGCTCACGCCCGTGGCCAGGGCCAGGGTGAGGCCCGCCAGCAGCCCCGCGAGCGGCGGCCCCACCAGCTGGTTGGTGACGTTGATGGTCGCCTCGATCCGCGCGTTCGCCCTGCCACGACCGGCCGGTTCGACGACCGAGGGGATGGTCGAGGTCAGCGCGGTGTCGACCAGGGTCTCGCCGACGCCGAGCAGCACGGCCGCGGCCAGGAGCAGCGGCAGCGACAGCGTGCCGGTGAGGTGGCCGGCCGTGAGCCCCGCCAGCACGAGCCCCCTGACGATGTTGACGCCGCTCAGCAGGGCGCGGCGGTCGACCCTGTCGACGATCCAGCCGGCGTGCAGCCCGAAGATCGGCCAGGCCAGGGTGAGCGCCGTCGTCACGGCCGCCACGCCGCCGGGTGTGGCGTCGACGGCGAGGGCGAGCAGCGGCAGGACGAACAGGGCCATGCCGTCACCCAGGTTCGCCGCCCCGGTGCCGAACCACAGCCCGTTGAACGATCGGCCCAGTGAGGCGGGTAGAACGCGCATGGAGTCTCACCTGTCAAAGCCATTTGATCGGTAATATCGGCCTCAGGCTATCTCACCTGTCAATAGCCGATAGAGGGTGAGAGAATGGCCGCATGACCCCTGTCGAGCTGGTCGGCAACGCGCTCTGCCTTGACTTCGCGAACACCGTCAACAGCAGGCCGGTGGCGCGGCGGGACTGGATGGCCACCCCCGAGGAGGCGACGACCTGGGCGGAGGCCGCGGGCCGTCCGATCGAGGACCCGCGCGGCCTCGCCGCCGCGCTGCCCGCCGCCCGCGAGCTACGCGAAGCCGTCTTCAGGGTGTTCGAGGCGCTGGCGCACGAGGACGGTCCGCCGCGGCAGGACCTCGACGCCATCGCCGTCCTGTACGCCGAGGGCGTCGCCCGCAGCCACCTCGAGGCGCACGGCGCGGGGTACCGGCTGGCATGGGAGGCGCCACGGACGGCGGAGATCCTCCTCTGGGAGGTCGCGGCCTCGGCTGTCGAACTCCTCACCCACGGGCAGCTGGAGCGGCTGGGAGCATGCCCCTCGTGCTGCTGGCTGTTCCTCGACACCAGCAAGAACGGCAGACGCCGGTGGTGCAGCATGGCCTCCTGCGGCAGCCGCGACAAGGCCCGACGCTACTACGCCACCCGCTCCACGCCCTGATCGTCAGGCCGTCAGCACCGCCGACCACCCTCCGGCTCCAGCGAGACCGGCAGGCAGCGTGCGGGCCCCGTGCCAGAACGTCCGGTCACCCCGACGCGTTCAGGGTGTCACGGCCACCTGGGATCTCGCCCTTCTTCACCGTGGGGGCGAGTGCCCTCGCGACCGTCTCGCCCCGCGCGGACAGCCGGTACCCGACGTCCAGGCTCTCGGTCAGGCCCAGCTCCTTGAGCCTTCGGACGTCGCTTTTCAGCGCCGCTGTCCGCCTGCCGAGCCGCTCGGCCAGAACGGCGGCAGGGGTCATGGGCCGCTCCTGGATGAGCAGGAGCAGATCCACGGTCCAGGGAGTCCGGCGGCTGGCCCTGTCGATGCGGTCCAGCGCCAGACGGACCTCGGCGATCTCCTCGGCGTCGAGGTCGCCCCGCTCGCGCAGCTCGGTTCGGGGATCGGGACCGCTCAGGTGGAGGGCGATCCTGAAGAGGGTGCCGTCGGGGGCCAGGTCCTTCCACAGGTCGTCCAGTGAGGCGTAGCCCGCGCTCGCGGCGTCCTGCGGTGTCACGTCGTCCGCGGCGTACTCCTCGACCCCGTCGATCTCCACGACGCCGACAGGGGTGCGCAACCGGCTTCCCCCGCGTACGCCGCAGCGCTTCCAGCGGCGGAAGGCAAGGGTGACGCTCCCGTCCGCGATGCCTTCCAGGATTGTCTGCCTGAACAGCACGGCTCCCCCTCCGGCGATGATCGACCAGCCTATGCCTCACAGCGGACGAGCGCCCGCCCTCCACCAGGGGAGAGCGGGCGCACGCCATGCGGATCAGCGCTGGTCGGGAGCCGGTGCTAGCCGCAGTGCTCGAAGGGGCTGTCGTAGACCGCCGAGCCTGCCTTGCCGCCCCACCTGACGCACTTGTCGGCCGCGCTCGCGCGCACAGGACCGGCGTAGTAGGCGAAGTTGCCCGAGTCGGTGACTCGCGTCCTGCCCTGCACCTCCAGGTAGGCGCTGGTGGCGGTGGCCGTGCCGAGCGAGGTCTTCTTGATGGTGGCCACGCAGTTGTAGCCGTTGGCCGAGTTGTACAGCAGGTAGACGGTGCCCGCCGTGCCGAGGGCCGCCGAGTCGATCACCTTGTACCCGCTGCCGCACACCGACTCGGCGGTGTGCGGGTTGCTGCCGCCGCTGCCGCCGGTGACGTACTGCATGTACTTGGTCCAGTCCCAGTACGGGCCAGGGTCGGTGTGGTCGGCGCCGGGAACCTGGTGGTGCCCGACGATGTGGGTGCGGTCCTTGGGGATGCCGTACCTGTCGGCGATGCTGCGGGTCAGCGCCGCCGAGGCCCGGTACATGGTGTCGGTGAACCAGGAGGCGTTGTTGACGTAGCCCTCGTGCTCGATGCCCACCGAGCGCCTGTTGTAGTCGCCCGCGTGGAAGGCCCTGTCCTTCTCCCGCACCATCTGGGTGATGTCACCGTCGGAGGAGCGGATGACGTAGTGCGCGGAGGTGGGGTTGGGCCTCGGTCCCTGCTGGAACCAGGAGATGGTCCCCGCGTAGGAGCCCTGCGCCACGTGGATGACGATGCGGTCGATCGCGTCGCTGGTGGGACGGCTGGAGACGGCGTAGTTGCTGCTGTGCGCCGGCACCCAGTGAGCCGAGGGGTAGTCCACGGCCGCGGCCGCGGCGCTGGTGTTCAGGTCGCGCGCCCTGGCGTAGGCCCCGCGGTCGGGCTCGACGGCCTGCGGCCGCACGGTGACGCTCTCGCCGTCCGCCGTGTCGGCGTCGACGCCCTCGGCCAGCAGGTCGTAGACGGTGTCGGCGTACAGCCTGGCGACGTCGGGCGAGGCGGCGTTGCCGTACTTGGCGACCACGGGGTACCACTTGGCCGGGTCCTTGCGGGCCGCCGCGTCGAGGCCGAGGTCGTCGGCGTAGGCGCGCAGGACGGCCGCGCCGCCCGCGATGTTGGCCGCGTCGTCGGACTTCAGCGCGGAGACCGGCTGGTTCGTCAGCTTGGCCGCCCGCTCCAGCGTGTGCGCGGTGGGGTTGCTGACCAGGTGCATGACGCCGTAGCCGCCGCTGGCGCTGGGCTCGCCTTCGTGCCCGTCGAGATGGGTCTCGGCGAAGGCGAGCGTGACCAGCAGGTCGCGCGGCACCTCGTAGGTGGCGGCCGCGCGGGCGAACGCGTCGGTCATGGGATCAGCGGAGACGGCGTTGGCCGGCTGTCCCGTCAGGAGGGAGAGGGGGATGAGTGAGCCGGCCAGCAGAGCAGCCGAACGGCGGAGTCGAGCCTTCACAGGTTCTCCTCGAAGGGTTGGGGGGTTCTCACGCGTCAGCCGCAGTGCTCGAAGGGGCTGTTGTAGACGTCGGAGCCTGCCTTGCCGCCCCACTTGACGCACTTGCCCGGCGCGCTGGCCTGTACGGGGCCGGCGAAGTAGGCGAAGTTGCCGCTGTCGGTGACGCGACTCTTGCCCTGCACCTCCAGATAGGCGCTGGTGGCGGTGGCCTTGCCGAGTGAGGTCTTCTTGATCGTGGCGACGCAGTTCTTGCCGCTGCCCGCGCTGTACAGCAGGTGGACGGTGCCCGCTGTGCCCAGCGCCGCGGAGTCGACCACCTTGTAGCCGCTGCCGCAGACCGACTGCGCGGTGTGCGGGTTGGTGGCGCCGCCGCCTCCGCTGCCGCACTTGTTCTTGGACGTGAGGGTCTGGATCGGGTAGCCGAACGTGGCTCCGTTGAAGACGGCCCTGCGGATGTTGCCGGGGTAGCCCTCGCCCTGACGGACCTCGTAGTGCAGGTGGGACGAGATGTTGTTGCCCGGCTTGCTGGTCCTGCCGACCGTGCCGATCTGCTGGCCCTGGGTGACGCGGGCGCCCGCGCTGACGCTACGGACGGTCAGGTGCGCGTAGAAGGTCGTCCAGCCGCCGCCGTGGTCGATCTTGACGAGGTTGCCGAAGCCGTTGGCCGAGCCCTGGTGGGAGGAGATGACCACCGTGCCGGCGGCGGCGGCCACGACGGGGTCTCCGCGGTCGGCCTCGGCCGTGCTGCCCCGGTTGAAGTCGATCTCATAGGCCCTGTGGGCGCTGCTCCCGCTGTTGTTGCCGACCCAGGTCTGGCCGCAGGGGAAGGGGAGCTGGAAGTTGGTGCTCGCCATGACCGTGGCCGATCGCTCGGCCACGGTGGCCTCGTTCGGCGGGTCGTTGTCCTCGTCGGCCGCGGGGGCCGGCGTGGCCGTGGAGTTCGGCTGCGCGGCCGTGGGACTCGGCGTGGGGCTGGCCGGTGGGTTCGCGGCGGCAGCGGCCGTCGCTCCGGTGAACCCGAGCAGGCCGGGTAGCAGGACCAATCCTGCTGTGAGCACCCCGTTGAGTCTCATGCGGATCCTTTCTGCGGCGCGAGAGGCGAAGACCCGGCTCGCGCCATGTGCTGTCCGTGGAGCTGTCGAAAGGCTCTTGTTGCGGCTCAAGAGTGCGAGGAATCCATACAAAGAACATCCGAAATCGGTATAAAGAGCTTCCAGTACGCACAGCAACCAGTTGCAAGCCTCCATTGAGGAGTACCTGCGTCATGGTGGTTGATCAGCCTGTCTTCAGCGTTCTCGGTTCTTTGCTGGTCCGGATGCCGGAGGGGAGACTTCCCGTCGCGGGCACCAAGCCGCGGGTCCTGCTGGCCTCGCTGCTGCTCGACGCGAACCGGGTGGTCAGCTCGGATCTGCTCGTGGAGGTGCTGTGGCCGCAGCGCCGCCCGCAGTCCGCGCTGGCCAACCTCCGTACCTACGTCAGCTCCTTACGGGGAACCCTCGCAGCGGTCGGCGCGCAGATCCTGGCCAGGCCGTCCGGCTACGCGATCGAGCTGGAGGCAGAGCAGCTCGACGCGCTGCTGTTCGAGGACCTGATCGCCAGGGCGAGGGCGGCGGGCGACGACGAGGAGGCCTCCGAGCACCTGCGCGGGGCCCTCGCGCTCTGGCGGGGCACGCCGTTGGGCGATCTGCCGGCCAGCCCGTTGTGGGACGAAAGGCTGCTCTCGCTCACGGAGGCGCGGTTCGGCGCCACCGAGGAGCTGGCCGCCATGAGAATGGCGAGAGGGGAGTACGCGGCCGCGATCGGCGACCTGAAGGAGCTGGTCGCGGTCCATCCCTTCAGAGAGGATCTCTGGCGGCAGCTGATGCTCGCCCTGCACGGCAGCGGACGGCAGGCCGAGGCGCTGCAGGCCTACAAGACCGTCAGGCGGCAGCTGGTCGACGAACTCGGCGTCGAGCCGGGGCCTGACCTGCGCATGGTGCACGCCGCCGTCCTCGCGGGAGAGTCGCCTCCCGTCGCGCCCGCCGCGAACGCGCTCCAGCAGTCACCGCCGCGTTCCGCACGAAGCGTCGTCGCGCCCCAGCAGCTCCCGCCGGACATCCCTGACTTCACAGGGCGAGCCGACGCCGTCGCCACGCTGACGCGGGCCCTGGCGGAGGCGGGACGGCGGCCGGAGGGACCGCCGGCGATCGCCGTGGTCGTGGGGCCGCCCGGCGTGGGCAAGTCGGCGCTCGCCGTGCACTGCGCGCGCGCCGTACGGGCCGACTATGCGGCGGGGCAGCTCTACCTCAGCCTCGGCGGTACGGCGGATGCCCCCGCCGACCCCGCCGAACTCCTGGCGGAGGCGTTACGCGCGCTGGGGACGGACGAGAAGGACCTGCCGCCCACGACGCACGAACGCTCGGCCCTGTACCGCTCCTTGCTGGCGGAACGCCCCATGCTCGTCTTCCTCGACGACGCCGCCGACGCCGCCCAGGTGCGGACGCTGCTGCCCGGCAACGGTTGCGCGGTGCTCGTGACGAGCAGGCGGCGGATCACCGAGCTGCCCGGCGCGCTCCAGCTCGACCTGGACGTCCTGTCACCCGCGGAGGCCGAGGAGCTCCTGGAGAAGATCGTGGGCGTCGAACGGCTGCGAGAGGAGAGGGAGGCCGCCGCGACGATCGTGCGCTCCTGCGGCTGTCTGCCGCTCGCCGTCAGGATCGCGGGAGCCAGGCTCGCGGGACGGCCGGACTGGCCGCTGAGCGCGCTGCGGCAGCGGCTGGAGGACGAGGCGAACAGGCTCGACGAGCTGAGAGCCGGCGACCTGGAGGTACGCGACTCCTTCGACCGCACCTACCGGCAGCTGCCCGACGACGTGGCCACGGCCTACAGGACGCTGGGTTTGCTCGGCCCGCGGTCCATGCCCGGCTGGGTGGTCGACGCGGTCCTGGACCGTCACAGGACCGAGACCGTGGTGGACGCGCTCGTGGACGTGAACCTCGTGCGGCTGGCGGGCACGGACGCCATCGGCCAGCTTCGCTACCAGCTGCACGACCTGGCCCGCTGCAACGCCAGGGAGAAGGCCGGAGGCGACGTCGAGCGTCACGCGCTGACCCGGGTGCTCGGGGCGTGGATGAGCGCCACCGAGCAGGCCTCCGCACGGCTGCCGACCACGCTCTTCAGCCTGACCTCCCCGACGGCGCCCCGGTGGAACCCCGAGGGAGACACCTTCGGACTCCTGACCGCCGACCCTCTCTCGTGGCTCGACGCCGAGCGGGAGTCGCTGGTCGGTGCCGTACGGCTGGCCGCCGACGCCGGACTGACGCAGGCCTCATGGGGCCTGGCCGCGGCGCTCGTCCCCTACTTCGACCTTCACTGCCGGTACGAGGAGTGGCGGCACACCCATCAGATCGCCCTGGAGTCCGCGCGCACGGCAGAGGACCTCAACGGCGAGGCCGCCATGCTCCGGGGACTGGCCCAGGTCTGCCTGTACCAGGACCGGTACGCCGAGGCGGAGGAGATGCTCAGGAGATCGCGCGCGATCTTCCACGAGCTGGGTGACAGACGCGGCGAGGCCATCTCGATCTGCGGGCTGGGAGCCGCCAGCCAGTTCTCCGGCGACCGGCTCAAGGCGCTCGGCTACTTCAGGCAGGCGCTGTCGATGTTCCTCGCCATGGACGACCCGAGCGGCGAGGCCTACGCGCGGCAGGCGATCGGACGGGTGTACCTGACCCTGCAGGATCTCGGCCAGGCCTCGAGATGGCTGGGGCAGGCGCTTCGGCTGGCCGAGGAGCTCGGCGACGCCCATCGTGAAGGTTGCGTGTCCATGCAGCTGGGGCGCCTGTACGGCCTGGCCGCCGAATCCGACAGGGCGATGCGCGTCCACGAGCACGCGCTCGGCATCTTCGAGACACTCGGCGACAGGCACTGCGGCGCCTACGCCATGCAGAACCTCGGCGGCCTGCGGGCGGTCAACGGCGACCGGTCCCACGGCTCCGACCAGCTGGAGCGGTCATTGGCGATCTTCCAGCAGCTCGGTGACAGGAGCGGAGAGGCCGCCACGTTCCAGACGCTCGGCGAGCTGTACCGCTCGGCAGGCCGCACGACTCTCGCCCAGGAGTACCTGCACCACGCCCATACGCTGCGGCGCGACCTGCGGGAAGGCGCGGGCGCCTGCGTCCGCTGAGCCAGGGGTCAGGGCCCGATCTCCCGCGCCGGATACACGCCGACGTCCTTGAGCACCCGGTCACCGAGCGGCGCGTCGAGCTCGACGGCGAACGGGGTGGCCGGACTGCCCTGGCACGTCTGCGCTCCGCCCTGCGGCTCCACCCCGATGATCAGGCGCACCTCCTGCGGGGTCTCCTCCCGCGAGAACACCCGCACCCGGCCCTCGGCCGCGCGCCCGCTCGCGCACGCGCGCTCGGTGACCAGCAGGTGGACCGTGCCCTGCGTCCTGGCCAAGGGCCTGGCCGGGTCCAGCGTGAGGTCGGCCACGCCCAGCGCGTCCATCTTCCTCCGCAGGTCGCAGCGCGTGGAGGTGCGCAGGTGCCAGCCTGGGCGGCCGTCGGCTCCCCTCGGGCCGAACCGCTCGACCTTCAGCAGAGCGTGGGTGAACGTCGTGCCCTGCTCGCGCACGTCGGGCCGTTCGAGCTGACGGACGAGCGTCAGCCGGTCGGTGCCGTCCTCGACGATCCGCCAGGCGGCCAGGTCGCCGACCGGTCCCACGCCTGTGCCCTTCAACGCCTCGCGCCCGTCCTGCCCGAGCTCTGTCGCCGGCCGTCCCCTCTTCAGGACGTCCAACGGGACGTCCTCGCCATGACAGGCATGGGCCGCCTCCATCGACAGCCCCGGTGTCCCGACGGCACCGCACCCTGCCGCCAGCGCGCTGGCGACCGACAGGACGGCGACCCATGCTCGCGTCATCGAAACTCCTCTCTGCCTGACGACGTGAGCGACCCTGCCGAGGTTCACAGGGAACCGCCGCCCCGCGGCCCGGGGTGGCGGTCACAGGTACTGGCCGGTCCTGCCCTCCTCGGGGGTGTGCGAGGGGCTCGCCACGATGTCCGAGGCCAGCAGCGCCCTGACCTCCTCGCTCGTCGGGTTCGGCAGCGCCAGGATGCGCTCGGCCTGGAGCGCCGTCGCGCGGTCGAGCAGGTTGCGCACGACGCGGCCGTTGCCGAAGGACTCCCCCCGTGGGATCGCCCGCAGCGCGCGGCGGACCTCGTCGCGCGCGTCGCCGTACAGGACGAGACCCGCGTCCGAGGCCATGGACTCGAAGATCGCGACGAGCTCGTCCTCGGAGTAGTCGGGGAACCGCACCGTGGTGGGGAAACGCGAGGCCAGCCCTGGATTGGCCGCGAGGAAGTCCTTCATCCTGTTGTCGTAACCGGCGGCGATCACGACCAGGTCGTCTCGGTGCTCCTCCATCAGGCGCAGCAGTTCGGCGATCGCCTCAGGGCCGTAGGAGTTGTGCGAGCCGCCTGGCGTGAGCGCGTACGCCTCGTCGATGAAGAGCACGCCGCCCAGCGCGCTTTCGACCGCCGCGCGCACCTTGGGCGCGGTCTGGCCGAGGTACTCGGCGATCAGGTCGGCGTGGGAGACCTCGACCAGATGGCCGGACGACAGCAGGCCCAGCCGCGCGTACGCCGAGGCGACGAGCCTGGCGACGGTCGTCTTGGCCGTGCCGGGGTTGCCCGTGAACACCAGGTGCCTGGTGGGGGAGGTGATCGGCAGGCCCGCCGACCTGCGCAGGCGGTCGGCCTCGACCTCGGCGGCCAGCAGCCGCACCTCGCGCTTGACCGGCTCGAGGCCGATCAGCGCGTCGATCGCGGCGAGCGGGTCGTCGGAGGGACCGGTGCTCACGCGGGCGGCGGCGGTGCCGGGGACGTCCTCGGCGAGGATCTCGTGCAGCGACTCGTCCCCGTCGATCACCCCGTCGGCCAGCACCCGGCGTGACTGCATGGCCACCGACCGCTCCAGCAGGCGCAGCGCGAGGCGGGCGCCCGCCGCCTCCGGCCGCGCCGATCGGACGATGTTCCCCACCTTGGCCAGAACCCCCTCGCGAAGGGTGAATCCGGCCTCGGCCGCCTTGATCTCGTAGAGGGCGACCACCTGGTCGCCGGTGAGGTCGGGGAAGCGCACGACCTTCGGGAAGTACTCCGCCAGCTCCGGCGAGGACTTCAGCAGACCGTTGACCGCTCCATCGGGTCCGCACAGGACGACCACCAGGTCCTCGCGGTGCGCCTGGACCCCCGCGAGCAGGGCGTCGACGACGTCGCGGCTGCGGGCCCTGTCGACGTCGATGCCGGGACGGGCGAGGTTGCCCGCGTCCTCGACGCACAGCACGCCGCCGAGGGCGCGGTCGACGGCACGCCGTACGTTCACCGTGGCGTCCCCGATGTGCTGCCCCGCCAGGTCGGCGCGGTCGACGGTGACCAGGTGACCGGAGGAGAGCAGCCCGAGCTCGGCGAACATCCGGCCGGCAAGGCCCGCCACCATGGTCTTGCCGGTGCCGGGACGGCCGGTGAAGACCAGGTGCGGCGCCCGCAGGGGTGAGGGCATCCCCGCCTCACGCCGCAGCCTCGCCGCCCGCGCCTCGGCGATGACGAGGGCGAGCTCCGCCTTGACCGGCTCGAGCCCGAGGCAGGCGTCCAGCCCGGTCCCCTGCGGGGAGGGGGCGGCGGGCAGGTCGGCGACGCTCACCCTGACGGAGCCCCGGCCGCGCGCCGAGGCGACGGCCGGCTCCGCGAGGTGTTCCATGAGGCGGGCGCCGCGCAGGTTGAGATGGCCCACCAGGCGGGCCGCGGTCTCCGCCGCGTCGTCGAAGGCCACCGCGTCCCGACGGGCGACGGCCCGCCTGAACAGCTCCGCCCGCTCGTTCTCGGTGAACTCGCGGGTGCGCGCGACGCGGAACTCGTGGAGCAGCGCAGGGTTGGCCTGCGCGAGCCCGAGGTCGCCACCCACCGCGCAGGTCGCGACCACGTGCAGGTGTCGTTGCTGCCGCAGCACCCGCCGCAGCTCTTCGAGGGCCACGGCCCCGCAGCGGCCGTACTCGCCGATCCGGTCCAGCCCCTGCAACACCAGCAGGTCGCCGTCCGCCAGATCCCTCGTTCTCGACAGCACGTGCAGCGCCGCCTCGCTGGCGTTCATGCTGGCGAAGACCTGGTCGGAGATGTGGACCACCTCGGGAGGGCCGTCGGCCCCCGCCAACGCGCGCCGCAGGATGTCGGCCGCCGTCATCCGTCCCGTGCTGTCAGGCCCCGCCAGCAGCAGCCGCGCCGGTCTCCTGCCGCCGCGCCACCTGGCCTCGACCACGGCACGGAGCGCCTCGGCCAGCTCCGGCTGACCGACCAGCTCGGCGGCGGGGTCGGTGTGGGGGCGCTGATCGGCGACGTACCTCGCCAGCAGCGGGTTGACGGCCCTGCGCGGCGCGCACAGCACGCGCAGATCCCGCTGGAACGCGGTGACCGGCAGCGAGCTTTCCGGATTCACCGCCGGACCTGGCAACCCCTGGACGGCGCCGGAGACCCTGATCGCCATGTCGAGCCAGGCACGGCAGGCCTCGGCCTCGCCCGCCAGCACCCCGCGCGCCAGCCACGACCGCACCATCGAGTGCCAGGAGTCGGCGTCGAAGCCCTCGCGCAGCCGGGAGAAGACCGCCTGCACCTGGGTGTACCTCGACAGGCCCAGGCTCATCGCCAGCTCGGCGGGGACCTCGCTGACCTCGGCCTGCGCGAGCAGGCAGGCCAGCGTCACCTCGTGTTCGAACGTGAGGGCGGTGCCAGGCAACGGTCCCGCACTCGTCGCGCCGGGCACGTGCTCGATGAGACGGGTGTGCGCGGCGAGGAAGCCCGAACAGGCCCAGTCCAGATAGCCGGCGGGTCCCAGGAGCTCGGGCAGTACGGCGAGCAGCTCGGGCTCGGCTCGCTCGGCCCACAGCCCTGGCAGCGCCTCCAGCGGCGCGACCCGATCCTCCTTGGCCAGGGCGGGATCCGCGGCGCGCAGGTCGTGCAGCGCGATCAGCGCCCTGCGCCGGGGCTCGAGCGGCTCGATGCCCGCGAAGACGTCCAGGCACCGGCGCGCGAGCCCCAACGCGAGCTCGCGCAGCTCCGGGTCGTCGCCGGTGCCGTCCATCAGCCAGTACGCGGGCGGAAGGAAGGGCGTGTCGCCCGACGACCACGTCCAGCTGCGGTTCGGCTGCCGCGGCTCGGCCACGAAGTCGCTCAACGTCTCGTAGGCGAGGTCGCAGGCCGAGCCCCCGCACAGCGCGACCGAGCCGACGAGGAACTGCAGCAGGTGCCACAGCTCCGCGCCGATCACGGTGGTGTCCTCGGCGAAGAAGCCGGGAAGCTCGACCGCGAGCGCCTCGGCCGCGGGATCGCCGTTCAGCGCGACGGCGCGCGCCCGCACCTGCTCGTACAGGCCGTCCGGGACTCGCCAGGGGCCGTAGGAGTACAGGTCCAGGACGGGGTCGTCGGAGAGCAGCAGCTGGAGGCTGCCGGGCAGGCTTGGGCGATCCATGGCGGGGATCTTACGTCAGCTCGACGATGCCGCTCGCACGCGATCGGACCCTCGCCCTGGACACCGATCGCGTCGGCAGGCAGGTCCACCTGTGCGGGCGGCCTGGCCTCGCGAGCTGGTCCAGCGTCGCGACAGCCTTGGCGAACAGCGCGTGGTCGGTCGGCCGCTCCCCATGACGACGGGCAGGCGAGCCGACGTCAGGAAGGGCCCGGGCCTCGTCCCTCACGGACTGCGGCCAGAATGTTCTCCGTTCGAATCAGTCGCCCAGCCCTGAAGGACCCCGGCATGAACCACCTCCTGCTCGATCTGAAGTACCACTGGGCCGTCTTCGGCCTCGCCGTCTTCAAGCCCGTGGTCACGCTGAACGGATACCCGGTGCCGGTCAGGTGGGGGCAGAACGTGATCCCTGTGGCGCCCGGCGCCTACCACCTCCACGTGCACGTCCCCGGCATCCTGCCGCCCCGGGTCGGCAACGCCGATCTCCAGGTGTGGGTCGCGCAGGGGCAGTCGGTGGCCGTGGAGTACCGCGCGCCGGTGTGGTCCTTCTCGCCCGGCACGCTCGGGCCTGCCCCGCAGCCGTGGAACGGACTGGCCTACCAGCTGGCGCTGCTGGGCGCCCTGCTCATCCCGCTGATCCTCATCCTCGGCCTGCTCGGCGCCGTGCTGGTGTCCATCGCGAACTAGACCCCTCACTGGTTGAGCCGCGCGGTGACCAGGTCGGTGAAACCGTTGGCCAGCAGGATGACGGCGATGGCGGTGAGGAGGATGCCGGCCACGCGGTCGAGGAGCATGGCCCCCTTCAGCGAGATGCGGCGTTTGACGTGCCCGGACAGGTACAGGGTCAGGCCGGTGAGCGCCGCGAAGCACACGACCGCGAGGGACAGGGCGAGCTTCTCCCGCATGCTTGTCGCCGCCGCCGAGGCGGCGACGCAGAAGGCGAAGGTGGTGCCGCCGACGGTCAGGGGAAAGGTGAGCGGGGTGAACAGGATCGACTTGACGTCGGCGACGGGCTCGGGCGGCGCCGCGACCCCCTGTTCCCTCTGCTCCTCCTGGCGTTGGAGCTTCTCCAGCTCTTCGACCGCCCCCGCCTGACCGCGCATGAGCGGGATGGCGGCGTAGGCGAGCGCGATGCCGCCGGTGGCGGTGAGAGCCGCGGTGCTGATCCCGAGCAGCTTGAGCAACGGCTCACCCACCCAGAGCGCGACGAGCACGAAGACCGCGACGTTGAGCGCCAGCCCCAGTGCCAGCCGGTTGACGTCCCTGTGCTCGTACGGGCGGACGATCGGCAGGTAGGAGGCCAGCGCGGCGACCGGACTGTAGAGCCCGAACAGCGCCAAGAACAGGATCAGTGCTGGGTGGGTCATCGTGGTGCTCCCGGATGGACGCCTGGCGGCTGGTCACAGAGGGGAGTTTCACGCGATGGACGGGACGGCGGGCCTCAGACGGGGTCGCGCAGGATCGGGCAGGTCATGCAGTGCCCGCCGCCTCGACCCTTGCCCAGCTCGAAGCCCTCGATCTCGACGACGTCCACGCCGTGCTCGCGCAGCTTCCTGTTGGTGAACTCGTTCTTGTGGTAGCCCACCACGACACCAGGTTCCAGGGCGACGAAGTTGCTGCCGCTGTCCCACTGCTCCCTGGCCCGCTGGTAGTCGTCCCCGCCGGTGGGGATGATGTCGAGCTTGCCGATGCCGAGCGCGTCTTCGAAGGCGGCGGCCAGGCTCGGCTCGCGGTGCACGTCCACGGTGCCCTCCTTGTCGCCGGGCCGCAGCGAGTAGACCGCCGCGTTCTCCACCACGGGTGGGTATCCGGTGGCCTTGTCCACGTCCAGCAGGGTGAACACGGTGTCGAGGTGCATGTAGGAGCGGTGCGGAGGGATGTTGACCGCCAGCACCCTGGTGGCCGCCCCCGCGGCGAACAGCTCTCCGGCGAGGTGCTCGATCATGATGGGGCTGGTGCGCTCGCTGACGCCGATGGCGACGGCGCCCTTTCCGATGGGCATCATGTCGCCGCCCTCCAGCGAGGCACGGCCGAAGTCCTCCTCGTCGAAGGTGCCGTCGTCGCCCATGGGCGGATACCAGTAGGCGAAGCCGTCGTCAGCGAACATCGGATGGAAGTGGTAGATGATGCTCTGGTTGATCGTCTCCAGGCGGCGGGCGTGGTAGTAGAGCGGGTTGAGTGAGACCCCGCCGTACAGCCAGGCGGAAGGGTCGCGCTGGTAGAGCGAGTTCGGGAGCGGCGGCAGGATGAACGATCCGGTCGTGGCCATCGCGGTGACCAGGGATCGGGCGTCGAAGTTCTCGCGGCTGGCTCGGGCCTCCGCGACGAACTCCTCCTTGGTGAGCCCGCCGATCAGATGCTCGGCCAGTTTGTCCCCGCTCCATGACGCGAGCTCGGCGCGGACCTCGTCGACGAGTGACGGTCCCACCGTCAGATGGGTGACCGTCCGCTCGACCGCGTGCCTCTTGGCCTCGGGCGCGGCCTCCAGCGCCTCGGCGAGCAGTTGCTGGTGGTGGAACACCTCGATGCCGCGGCCGCGCATCATCTCCACGAACTCGTCGTGCTCGATCTGGGCGCGACGCACCCACAGCACGTCGTCGTAGAGCAGCTCGTCCTTGTTGGCAGGGGTGAGCCTCTTCAGGCTGAGATCGGGCCGGTGTACGATCACCTGCCGCAGCGTGCCCACCTCGGAGTGGACTCCGTACTTGGTACTCACGACGCCTCCCAGGCGGGTCGATCAGGAATGGAGATGGATGTCGCGCGCCCGCGCTACTGTTCGGCGACGGCCTGGACGTGGCGGACGGCCTCCCGCAGGTCGGCCTCCGCCTCCTCGGTCAGCGAGGTCTGGATGATCTCCCCGCCGAAGGGGGCGACCTCCACGATCACCTTGTCCGGCGTGCTCTGGGTGACCAGCAGGAACAGCGCGGCCCCGCCGGGCTGGAGCCGCTGCCCCAGATCCCGCATGAAGGCGTCGTTGACGCCGACGTCCGTCGCCGCCCCCGCGGCCGCGCCCGTCGCCGCTCCCACCGCCATCCCCAGCAGCGGCGCCAGGAACAGCATGCCGATCAGCCCGCCCCACAGGGTGCCCGCCGCCGCGCCGCCGCCGGTCGTGCTGTTGAGCTGGTGCAACTTGATCTTGCCGTCCGGCTTCTTCTCCGCCACCGCGGCGTCGGCCAGAATGATGAGCCTTTCGCGCTGCAACTCCAGCAGTCGGTCGCGCACCCGGGTCGCCGTGGCGACGTCCGGATAGGCGATGGCTATCAGATTGCTCATGGAATCCCCCGATTCCCGCTGTGTCGAAGCAGTGGCCCGTGAAGAGGACGGGAAAGCCAGATCTGCCCCGTAAAGGTCATGACGGCACATAGGCCATCGTTCCATCGCGTTCACCGCGCAGACGTAAAGGCAGTTCAATATCCAGACCTGCGACAGATTTCGCCAGATCTCGAGCTGATGGGCGGCGCCGCGGCGGCCTGGCGGACGGACCCCGCCTTCCGGGACGGCATTCTGAGCGCGACATACTTTGTAAAGGCCAGCCCTACGGGACAGGCTCGGCGGCCAGGCGCAGCAGGAGCAGGGCGACGTCGTCGCTGCGGCGGCCGACCCCCTCGACGTTCCTGATCAGGCTCTCCGCCAGCTCGTTCAGCGGCTGGTCGCCGTCGCTCGCGAGCCTGGCGCCAAGAGCCGCCAGGCCGTCGTCGATGTCGATGCCCGGCACCTCGATCAGGCCGTCGGTATAGAGCGCCAGGAGGCTGCCGACCTCCAGAGGCACGTTCGTGCACGGGTACTCCGTCTCGGGTTCGATACCGAGCAGGAGGCCCCCAGGGACGTGTATCACCTCGACGTCGCCGTTGGGATGCCGGACGAGAGGCTCGGGATGACCCGCTCGGGCGAGACGCGCCTCGCAGTGCCGGCGGTCGAGATGAACGTAGACACAACTGGCGAACAGGCCGGGATCGAGGTCGGTGAGCATCTGGTTCGTCCGGTACATCACCTCGCCGGGATCGGCGCCGGCCGCGGCGTAGGCGCGCACCGCCGTACGGATCTGGCCCATGAGGGCGGCGGCGGTGACGTTGTGCCCCTGGACGTCGCCGATGATGGCGGCGGCCGCGCCGTCGGGCAGGCGGATGAGGTCGTAGAAGTCGCCCCCGATGTCCATGCCCTCGGTGCCCGGCAGGTAGCGGGCCGCCGCGTCGAGCCCCGGTATGCGGGGAAGGGCGTGGGGGAGCAGGCCCTCCTGCAGGCCGCGAGCGAGCTCCGACTTGGCGTCGTACAGCCGGGCGCGCTCCATCGCCTGGGCGATCAGGCCGCCCAGCGAGGTCAGGACGGCTCGGTCCTCGACGGTGAAGGGGTGCGGCTCGCGGAAGGCGAGCACACACGTGCCGACGGGGCGGCCGGAGGCGATCAGGGGCAGCAGCGCCCATGCGGCCATGCCGTCGTCAGGGGCGACGGCGGACGGGTAGATCTGGTACAGCTCGTCATGCGATTCGAAGAAGTTGGGCACTCCGGTGACCATCGCCCGGATGCTCGGAGTGGGTGAGGTCAGGGTGAGCCGGCCGTACTGCTCGATGATGTGGGGCGGGAAACCCCGATGGCCGACGACGCGCAGCAGTCCCTCCTCGGCCGCCAGCAGAGCCACGGCCTGGGCGCCGAACGCGGGCATGATCTGGTCGGCGACCAGGGTCACCACATCCTGGACGCCGGCGGCCTGTGTCAGCGTGCTCGCCAGATGGAGGACGTGGTAGATGGCCCCCGTCCTGATGGGAAGCGCCACGTCGATCGGAAGCGTGCGGGCCGGAGCGGCCTCCGTCTCCACGGGAGCCGGGCTGATGCGTACGGTGATGCCGGAGATCGAGGGGTACAGGTCGAAGGCCAGCCACCGCTCCGGTGGGCACAGCGCCACGAACGAGGACGGCTGCTGGCTGATCATCGCTCTGCGGTAGCGGTCCTCGTACACCGGGTCGTCCAGCCACGGCAGCACGGTCCAGGGCTGGGCGCCGATCAGTCGCAGCGGTGACTCGCCGAGCAGGGCGGCTCCCCTGGGGCTGATGTAGGTGAGGCGGCCTTTGACGTCCAGCGTGCAGATCCCCTCGGGCAGGCGTGCCACCATCGCCCCGAGTACCTCCGCCGGATCGGTGAGGGGCACCGCCTCGTGCCAGCCGGTGCGCCGCCTCGACGGACTCTTCCTGGCCAGGACCTGCAGCTTCTCCGCCAGTTCGGCCGCGGCGGCGGTGAGGCGCTCACGCGTGTGGGCGGGCGGCGGAGGATAGGAGCCGGACCAGACGATGAACATCGCCCCGTAGTCGCCCGCGGGGGTGGACAGCGGGACCGCCGCGAGGGAGAACTCGTAGGGCAGGGCGACGGCGATCGTCGGGTAGCAGCGGACCATGTCCTCCTCGTTGCCCACCCACACCAGCCGCTTGTCCCGCAACGCGTCGGCCACGGGGATCGGCGCGGTCAGGCTCACCCGCTCCCACGGCTGGACGAACTCCCGCGGCAACCCCTCCATCATCGCCAGCTCCAGCACCTGGCCGTCGGGAGAGAGGCGGTAGATGGCGCCGGTATGGGCGCCGATCTCCTCCAGCATGTCGGTCAGGACCTTGTGCAGCGCGTCCTGGTCGTCTCCCTCATTCGAGGCAGAGATCGTCTCGCTGGGTGGGAACTGTCGCCCCAAAGCCACCACCTCATTCCAGGGTCCTACATATAGGACGTTACCCCGACTGACCTGGAACTTTGGTGACGAGCCCGGTGGATGGGCGCGCTTCAGCGGGGACGTGGCGCATGGCTGGTGCGATGGACGGCTGGGTCAACCCGTCCGCTGAGCGTTCCTCCGCGCGACGGCGTCCCAGGTGCTCTTCTGGAAGACGCCAACGGAGGGTCAAGCGAGATCGGTGGCGACCCGCGGATCGTCATGGCCCCGGACGTCGGCGCGGCGTCAGTATCGTTAGGGCGACTAACGCAAGTCGCTACGATCGACGGCATGAGCACTGGCGACATGCGGCACCTCGGCGATGATCCGGCCACTCCGGCACGGCTGAGGCAGATCCCGAGCAGGCTGCTGTCGATCGCGGCGGCGCAGGCCGACCGGTCGGTGAGCGCAGGGCTGGCCGCCGCCGACGCGCACAAGTGGCACTACGCCGTCCTGGCCGCCCTGGACGACTCCGGCCAGGCCAGCCAGGCCACGCTGAGCCGCCGCACCGGCATCTACCGCAGTGACCTGGTCTCGGTCATCAACGAACTGGCCGGACGTGGGCTGGTGCGACGCGAGCACGACCTGTCCGACCGCAGGCGCAACATCATCACCCTGACCGCGGAAGGGCGGGAGCAGTTGAGCCGGCTCGACCATCTCGTGTCGGCCCTCCAGGACGACGTGCTCGCCCCGCTGTCGTCGGCGGAACGGGAGCAGCTGGTCGGGCTGCTGACCCGGCTGGTCCAGCACCACGCCACGTAGGCGCGGTCGTGCGGGGAGGCCGCGGCGATCACGCCGGTCGCGCGCCGATGCGGAGGGCCTCCTTCGGGAACACGGGGTAGACGCGGGTGGTCACCCGATCGGGTCGAGCGATGGTGGGGTGGAGTGCTGGCCCGTGAGCTACCGAACCGAGAGGCCGGGCCGGCCTAGTTCCCTGCGTCGGCGGCCCCGGCCTTGAGCGCCGCCCCCTTGGCGGCGAGGGCGTCGGCGAGCTCCTGGCCCTGCGCGAGCGCGTGGGCTCGCGCCTGCTCGATCATCGCTCGGGTGTCGGCCTTGCCCGGCGTGGCGGCGGCGAGGCGCTCGGCCTCGGCCGCCCTGACGGCCGACCGCTCGCAGGTCTCGCCCGCCGCGGTCACGGCCAGCTCCGCCTTCGACCGGGCTCGCTCGATGCGGGCGTCGACCAGCTCGCACAGCGTGTCGTGCGACATGTCGTTCCCCTTTTCGCTTCTCTGTGTGGGTGACGCCGAGGTCTGTGGATCGGCTGCCCCGAACCTCTGGCGTGACTCAGACAATGGCCGCCGCCGCTGACACCGCGCTGACACGGAGTCTCGGCGCCGGCGCCCCGGGCGGGGCGGCTCGTGCCCGGCGAGCGGTACAGATCGGATCTTGCGTGCGCTCGCGGGCGCGCGCCCTCGTCCTGGGTGGATCTGACGTCGGCAGGCTCCGTCGTGCTCAGCGCGCGAGCCGGGCGAGGAGCTCTCCGAGCTGCTCGGGCCGGGGGTTCGCGCCGGTCAGCACGGTGGCCAGCCGGTCGCCGGCGACCTGACCCGTTTCGATCGCGGCCAGACCTGCCGCGCCCGCGGGCTCGAGGAGCACTCCCAGCGTCCGCGCCGCTCGCTCCATGGCGGCGGCGATGGCCTCGTCGGTCACCAGCACCATCTCGTCGACGAGTTCGCGCGCCCGCTGCACGGACTCCTCGATGGGGAGGCACACCGAGATCCCTTCGGCGAAGGTGTCGGCCCGCTCGATGGCGACCGCGTGCCCTGCCTCCAGGCTGCGCAGCATCGAGGGCGCGCCCGCGGCGTTGACGCCCACGACGCGGGTGGCGGAGGAGTGCGCCTTGATCCAGCGCGCCACGCCGCTGATGAGGGCGCCGTCTCCGACGGGGAGCACGATGGCGTCGAACGCCTGGCCCGCGGCCAGCTCCACGCCGATGGTGCCCGCTCCCTCCGCGATCGCCGGATGGAGGCCGTCCCTGAGGAAGACGACGTCGGGATGCTCGGCGGCGTAGGCGGCCGCGGCGGCGCGGGCGGCCGAGCCGTCCGCGCCGGCCGGGCTGACGCGGGCGCCGAAGGCCTCCATCCTGGCCTGCTTGCCTGGATTGATCGTCCGAGGGACGAACACCTGGACCCGCATGCCGCGAGCCCGCCCCGCGTAGGCGACGGCCTGCCCGAAGTTCCCCGAGGACGCGCAGACCACCCGGGTGCCGGGGTCGAGGGTGCTCAGCGCGAAGTCGGCGCCTCTGCCCTTGAAGCTGCGTATGGGGTTGGCGGTCTCCAGTTTCACCGTGACGGTGCGGTCCAGTATCTCGTCGACGTACTGCGGGGTGTCGAGGAACTGCGGGTCGATCACCCGCGAGGCCTTCTCGATCCGAGCCAGGTCGAGATCCATGGTGGTCGCCTTTCGCCAGGGGTTTCGTGTCAGACGCTAGGCGAACGGGTGATCGATGCGATTGAGATTTTTCGCGTCCAGGCGCAATAATTTTGCATGGACGAGATCGACCACCGCCTGCTGGGTCTTCTGCAGGACGACGCCGGCCGTACCTTGTTCGAGCTCGGGGAGCTGGTCGGCCTCTCTCCGAGCGCCGTGCAGCGTCGTATCGCCCGATACCGCGCCGACGGGGTGCTGCTCAAGGAGGTCGCCGTCCTGGATCCTCGGCGTCTCGGTCCCGTGGTCCTGGCCACCGTCCTGGTGACGCTGGTTCACGAGACGTTCGAGCACCACCGCGCCTTCGCCGACAGGATGCGGGAGACGCCGCAGGTGCAGCAGTGCTACAACGTCGCGGGCCCGTGGGACTACGTCGTCATCCTGGCGGCTCCGAGCATCCTCGAGTGCGGGATGCTCGGGAACCGGCTGTTCAAGAGCGACGACAACGTCCAGCGCTACGAGACGCTGGTCGTGTTCGACACGGTGAAGACCGGCCTCGCGATCCCGTTCTCCGTGTGAGCGCCGGTCGTGGCGCCGCTTCCCTACGGCAGCGCCATCATGCGGGACTCGGCGGAGTGCTGCACCAGTGTGACGAGCACGTCCCTGGTCGAGTTGCGCTTGCGTGCGTCGCACATGACGATCGGGATCGAGGGCTTGAGCTGGAGCGCCAGCCGTACCTCGTCGAGATCGTAGGTGGGCGCGCCTTCGAAGGCGTTGACCGCGACCACGAACGGCGTTCCGCGCCGTTCGAAGTAGTCGATCGAGTGGAAGCAGTCGGCCAGGCGCCGGGTGTCGGCGAGGACGACAGCACCGAGGGAGCCCTTGGCCAGTTCGTCCCAGACGAACCAGAACCGCTCCTGGCCCGGTGTGCCGAACAGGTAGAGCACGTAGTCCTGGCCGAGAGTGATGCGTCCGAAGTCCATCGCGACGGTGGTCGTGCCCTTGGCGGCCACTCCTGAGATGTCGTCGACGCCGACGCTGCGGTCGGTGAGGATCTCCTCGGTTCGCAGCGGCCTGATCTCGGACACGGCGCCGACCATGGTGGTCTTGCCCGCGCCGAAGCCGCCCGCGACGACGATTTTGATAGCAGTGGGCAGTCGTAGGTGGTTAGAGCGATCGAAGGCCATCGAGCACCGCCTTGTACATGTTCATGTCGGCCATGTCCGCCTCGAATTGCGGTTCTCGTGCGGAGATGAGATTGCGGTCGTAGAGGTCTGCCAGCAGCACGCGGATGATGCCGACGGGGAGATTCAGATCGGCGGCGAGCTCGGCGACGGATCTGGGCGCCCGGCAGAGCCGCAGGATCGACAGGTGTTCGGGGTCGAGCCCTGTCTCGGTTTCGGGCGGTGTCTCCACCGTGAGCGCCATGGAGATCAGGTCGAACTTACCGTTGGCGGGTCGCGCCCGCCCACGTGTCACCACATAGGGCCGGATGATCTCCGGTTCGACCCATCCGTCACCTGAGAGTTCGTTCACTGTTGGCTCCGGGCGTGCATCTCTGCAGTGCGGGCGTCTGAAGTGAGGTAGTGGCCGACACGAGTGACGAGCGTGGCCATCTCGAAGACCACCAGGCCGATGTCGGCCTCGTGACCGCACAGTACGGCCAGGCAGGCCCCTTGCCCTGCCACGCTGACGATGAGGAACCCGGACTTCCACTCCACCACCGTCTGCCGGACCTTGCCGCCGCTGACGTGATCGGCGACGCCTCTGGCCAGGCTCTGCAGTCCGGCCGCCACGGCCGACAGATGCTCTCCGTCGGTGCGCTGCAGGTCTGCTGAGGATGCCATCAGCAGGCCGTCAGAGGAGAACACGATGGCGTGGTCGGTGTCGTTGACCCGATTGACCAGATCGTCGAGCAGCCAGTTCAGATCTGGGCTCGCACTGGATGTCACGCGTCGTCTCCAGACTGGTGGTCCTGTATGAGCTTCTCGGCCGCGGACCTGCCGCGCCGGTTACCGGACTGCAGGGACTGCATCATCGCGCGGATCTCTTCCGGCGAGCGCAGGTCGTCGTCCTGCTCATCCGGCGGCGGCCCGATGAGGCTGGGCGGTGTGGGCACGGCCTCCTCGCGCAGAGCGGGCACGAGGTTGGCCTGCGGCACCCTGAACGGCAGCCCCGACGGGGTGAACCCGGTGGGCGTCGACGCGGCGGGCGCGGCTTCCTCGGCCGGTTCGCTGTCGGCGGCGGGCGGTGCCGTACGGTGTGGCAGCGCTGTGAGGCCGGCCTGGGGCGAGGCCGCACGGGCAGGCTGACGCGTGACTGTGGCGCGCGTGGCCGTCGCACGCGTGGCGGTGGCAGTCGTCTGCCTGATCGGCAGGCTCGTCCGAGGCTCGTCCTCGAGCGGCTGGACGGGGCCGGTTTCGACGAGCTCCTGGGGCAGCATCACGACGACGGTGGTTCCGCCGTAGGGGGAGGCCTTCAGCACGACCTGGATCTGGTGACGTGCGGCCAGGCGACTGACGACGTAGAGGCCCAGCCTCGCCGTGGCGCCGGTGATGCGGAACTCCGGCGGGTCGGCGATGCGCTCGTTGGCGGCGGCCAGGTCTTCCGGCTTCATGCCCAGACCGCGATCCTCGATCTCCACCACGTAGCCATTGGCCACGAGCTGCCCGCTGACCTGGACGTTGGTGTAGGGCGGGGAGAAGGAGACCGCGTTCTCGATCAGCTCGGCCAGCAGGTGGACGACGTCTCCGACGGCGCGGCCGACCAGGACGACATCGCCCATGGGCATGAGCGAGACGCGTGTGTAGTCCTCGACCTCGGCCAGCGCGCCGCGGACCACGTCGACCATGGGCACCGAGCGGCGCCAGGTACGCGCGGGAGAGGAGCCGGAGAGCACGATGAGGTTCTCCGCGTTGCGCCGCGTGCGGACGGCCAGGTGGTCCAGGCGGAAGAGGTCCTCCAGCTCCACGGGGTCGGTCTCGCGCCGCTCCATCACGTCCAGCACGTTGAGCTGCCTTTGCACGAGGCCCTGGGTTCTGCGGGCCATGCTGATCAGGATGTCGCGGATGCTCTGCCGCAGCGCCGCCTGCTCGGCGGCGATCCGGATGGCGGTCTCCTGCACGGTGTTGAACGCCTGACCGACCTGCCCGATCTCGCCGGTGCCGAACTGCAGCGGCGGCGCCTCGACGGCGACGTCGACCCGCTCGCCGTTGCCGATGCGCTCGACCACCCGAGGCAGCCGTTCGTCAGAGAGCTCGTGCGCCGCGTCGCGCAGTTTCTGCAGCTGGGCGAAGAGGGCCCGAGCGGTGGTGATGGACAGGACGATCGACGCGACGACGGCGATGAGGCCAAGACCTCCTGCCAGGGCCAGCCGCACGACGACGCCCACGGCGACGGGCGTCGCGCGCTCCACGACACGGTCGCCCGCGCCGAGCACCATGCCGTTGAAGTCGGCCAGGGCCTGCTCGGTCGTGGACCTCCACTGCTCGGCGCTGAAAGGAATGGTCTCGACGACACTTCCCTGCCGCGCGAGAAGAGTCTCGAGGTCGTGCAGCCGGGTGAACGACCTGCCCTTGATCAGCTTGTCGTAGGCCGCTCGATCGGCATCGGGCAGCTCCGATGCGGCTTGCTCGGCGACGATGTGCCAGGCGCCCACCGTCTTGGTGAACTGCTCGTGCTCCTGTGCGTCCAGCCGTCCTTCGGCCAGCGCTCCGGCCAGCAGAGCGTCCTCTCTGGCGAGGATCTCTCGAGCGTTGCTGAGCGCCATGAGGGTGCGGGCGTCCCCGGCGAGGGTCTTGTCGTCGAGGGTCGCCATCGCGCCGTACATCCGATAGAAGGAGTCGATGACGCCGGCGTACGCCGCGCTCGCCTCGATGCGGGTCACGCGTCCGGCGTCGACGGCCTGCCGGACGCTCGCGAGGTCGTCGAGCTTGGCGAACATGGTGGCCAGTCGTCTCTCGCCCACGTCATCGGCCGCCCACTCGACGATTCCCGCGCGGGCTGACGTCTCGAAGTCGGCTTTGGCGCGATTGGCGCGCTGTCGCTGATCCTGCAGCTCCTTGCGGGAGCGGGGGGACCGCTCACCCAGCTGGATCATCGATGCCCTGCGTTCACGCTGGAGCTCGACCAGGAGCGGCTCGCTCGGCCCGACCACGCTGCTGTCGAGCTGGGCGACCCAGAGAAGGTTGACGCCCTCGCGCAGGGTGACCCAGGCGGCGAAGGACCACAGAGCCGCCAGGGAGAGGAGCAAAGCCGTGACTTTGGTCCGCAGACGTGTATTGCGGAGGCGCATGGTACCTACTCTGCGAAGTCATGTGAGGGGCTGACTGCCGGGAGACAGCGGCATAACGGCGCCGACGACCCGGGCACCCTAGCAAAGAATCGTGATCTTGATCAAGCAGTGTTTTCCGCCTGGTTTTTCTTTTTGTCAACCAAGATCGTTAATGGGTATGGTCGGCTCGTGAGCGGACCTGACCCTGAGGCTTATTTCGAGATCCGTAACGACCTGGCAGACGGCTTGCTCAAGGGGTCGCACCAACTCGCGGGTGTGCCCGAGACGGATCGGGCGACCGTCCTGCGCGCGGCACTGGATGCCGTGCCCGAGGCGTCCGCGATGCTGCGTCCTTTTCCTGTGCTGTTCGCCGACGGCGGGAGCTCGGCCAGCAGGCTGGCCTTCAGCTGCCTGTCGGCCGCCGCCACGTTTCCGCGCGCGACCCGTGGCCGGCTGGCCGAGCTCGGAGCGTTGACCACGATCCTGTTCGGCGTCGACGACATCGCCGACAGCATCGCCGGCCAGTGGTCCGAGCGGGAGGTCGCGGCGTTCTTCGCGCAGTTCCCCGCGATCCTGTCCGGCACCGCCGAAGCGGATCCGTCCGGGGAGCCTGTCGGGCAGGTGCTGGCCGCGTGGACCCTGTGGTGCGCCCGCTTCCACACATATGCGGGTGCCGCGGTCCACTCGCCGAACCTGGCACGGCAGATGGAGATCGCTTTCACGGCCATGGCGCACGAGCGCGCCTGGACGACGGGGGTCGAGCCGTGGCCGTCCTATGACGGCTATCTCGCGAACGGGATGCTCACCATCCTCTACCACACCTGGTGGGCGGCGGCCCTGGCCATGTGCGGACCCTCCCCGGCCGTCGCGGCGCACTGGCCGATGATCGAGCCCATGACGCATCTGGGCGCATCGTCCCTGCGGCTGGCCAACGACATCCGGTCGTTCGAACGCGAGAAGAGCGAGGGCAAGCCCAACTCCATCAGCATCCTGCAGGCCTCAGGCGTCGGCGCGGCCGCTGCGGTACGGCGGGTCGCGGCCCACATCGACGAGATCAACGCGGCTTTCCGCGGCGAGGTCGCCCAGGTGGGCGGTGAACTGGCGGAGATCGCGGAAGGGCAGCTCAGGAGCGTCTCCTTCAACGGCCGCTGGTACATGGCCAGGGACACCCACGCCTACACCGTGCAGGAACTGGCAGGCGAGGCCGACCTCCACCAGGGCTAGAGGTCCAAGGAACAAGCCCTGGCCGACCCGACTGTCTTGCTTCCAGTGGGCTGGGTTCTGTACCTGCCCAACGCCCGCTTCGACACCAGCCCGACCCCCACCACCCCGTACACCGCCGTCGCCGTCCCCCGCCCCTGAGCGGCGGTCATGGGCTTCCGGTAGCGATCAACGGCGGTCAGGCCGATGCTCACCTGGACACCTCCGACATGCCTGTCGACGCGCGCGGCAAGCGAGCCCCGCCGGCCGTCTTGGCGGGGCCACACGCTCACGCCCGGCGGCCCGACTTGAGCTCGAGTCTTAGCATGAGCTTCTCCTTGGGCCGCACTGACGCTCCGGGCACCGGCGTCAGGCGCTGCGGGTTGGTCAGCGTCAGGTGATACCTGCTGAGCAGGTTGGCGATCACGAGCGGGGCCTCGAGGTAGAACAGGTGCTGGCCGAGGCAGACGTGCGGGCCGGCGCCGAAGGGGATGAAGGCGTAGCGATGCCGCCGCTCGTTCCGCTCCGGCGCCCAGCGCTCGGGGTCGAAGACGAGTGGTCGCTCCCAGAACTCCGCCAACCGGTGGGTGGTGTAGGGGCTGACCAGCACCTGCGAGCCCGCCTCGATCGGGACGCCACCGATCTCCGTGTCCGCCACCGTCTGGCGAGGGATGATCCACGCCGACGGGTAGACGCGCAACAGCTCCTGCAGGACCATGCGGAGGTAGCCGAGCCTGGGGACGTGCTCCGATCGGACCGGACCTTCCCCGACCACCTCGTCGACCTCCGCCTGCAGGCGGGCGTAGACGTCAGGATGATCATGCAGGACGGACCACAGCCAGGTCAGCGACATCGCGGTGGTCTCCGACGCGGCCCCGTAGATGCTGACCAGGTCGTCGCGGACCTGCTTGAGGTCGGCTTCACCGTCCTGCTGGATCCTGGCGCCGATCAGCGCAGAGACCACCTCCTTGGAGCCGGTGCCCTCGGCGCGCGCCTGCTCGATCAGGGGATAGACGATCTCGTCGATCTTCTTGGCGGCCGCGAGAAAGGCACGGTCCCCCGGCACCTTGATGGAGTAGGGCGCGAAGGGGAACAGCAGCCGGAAGGCGATCGAGGTCGCGCACGTGGCGAACTCCGGCGAGAGCCGCTCGGCGACGTCGCGGGAGATTCGCCCACCGAACAGCACCTTGATGACGGCCTGGTTGACGATCGTCGTCATCTGATAGCCGCCGTCGACGGGCTGGCCGCTCAGCGCGTACTTGTCCAGCTCCAGGATGCAGTCGGCGATGATGTCGGCCATGTCCTCGCCCAGCGAGGCGGTGTATCTCGCGGTGAACAGCGGCTGGAGGATCCTCCTGCTGGACTCCCAGCCCTCGCCCTCCCCGAGGATGCTCTGGCCGATCACCCGTTGGAGCGGCCGCCAGAACATTCCCTCGCGCACGAAGTTGGACCAGTCCGTCTTCAGTACCTGTTGGACGTGGTCGGGGTGGGAGACCAGGTACGGGCGGAAAGGACCGATGTCCAACCGGACGATCCGACCGTCGGTCTCGGTGCCTATCTTGGCCAGCTCGGTGACCGGATCCTTCACGAGCCGGGGGACGGCACGGTAGAAGGGAAGGACGCGCAGTCCAGAGGCAGCGGTGTCCGCGTCGAACGGCATGCGTCGATCCCCACTTCAAACGCCTCGGGCATCACATGCCCAAAGAGTCGCTCTTCCGACATATGTCACTCTTTGCGCGAAGTATCACATGATCATCCATATCTGATCAAGATGGTCACGCAAGTGTCCTTGCCGCGCTCCCGCGCCACGCATCCCGAGGGCCGGCCGGAAGGCGCGCCTGAGCCGGACGGGGGCGTGTGTGGTCGGTGCGGCCGTTCCCTGCCCGAGCTGCCGCGCCGCAGGCTCGGGCAGGGAACGGTCGCCGGTGGCGCGGCGGCCGCGCTTGGCGTACGGCTCGCCCATCGCCCACCGCTAATGATCTTCCCATGGACACGGAGTGCGGCGTCTCGCCGGCCTGTCTGACCTGCCTCACCGGGGCGCGGACCCGCGACCGCCGTCGCGGGGATCCTGCCGACCGCCACGACCGCTCTCCTGTCATGGCGGCCCTGACCCTCGGCGGGGGTCGGCATCCGCTTCGAGAAGGTCGGTGTGCCGGGGCCGGCCCGCGCTCCGCGTTCGTCCGCACCGTTGGCGGACAAACCTTTACAATGCGGCCGAACGTGATCTTTGCCTCCAAGTCAGAAAAGGGGACAGATGTCGATCCACAGGCGTACGGCGGGCGCGCTTCTCGTCGGAGCTCTCACCATCGTGGGACTGGGAGCGGGAACCACCGCGGCCTCGGCGGGCGCGAGCGGCGCCCCGTGCTCGGGCAAGAGCGGCCTGCACATCACGGCCAAGGGCGAGACCAGCGGAAAGGCCTGGGCGGATGTCCTCAACTGCGGCAGCACGGACCTCGTGACGCTCGACATCGCGTACGGGCCGGATCCGTTGTGCCGCGAGATCCGTCACGGAGTCAACGCGAGGATCACCGCCCCCACCGCCGTCGGCAGCGTCAGGAAGGCCAAGTACTGCTGATCGTCTGACGAGCGCGACCGGCGCGAGCCCGCACTCCCCGGTCGCCCGTTCTTTGACGGCTGACAGGATCTCGTCCGATCTCGATGTTCGGGCGGGATCCTGTCGTTTCCACCTGTGCGCCGAGCCGGTTGAAGCCCTCGGGCGCCTTACCGGGCGCCTTACCGGGCGCCTTACCGGGCGCCTTACCGGGCGCCTTACCGGGCGCCGTTCGAAGTCCGGCCTTCCGGGCTCGCCGACTGCGGCGGGAGAGCCATGACCTGTCCGCAATATTGGAAAACAAGCGGTTTTATACCGTTTTGGCCGCGAATGTGTGACACGCCGTCCGTCAGATGATCATTGCTGTCTAGTGTCAGCGGCCGTGACCATTCATGCGGCGGTGACGGCCCAGGCGACGCGCACACCCGACGCGACCGCCTATGTGGCCGGTGAACTGCGGATCTCCTACCAGGAGATGGAACGGCGCGCGAACCGGATCGCGCACACTCTGTTACGCGGCGGCGTGGCGCCTGAGGAGCCCGTCGGGGTGCTCCTGGATCGGGGCGAACACCTGATCCCGTCATTGCTCGGCGTTCTGAAGGCGGGAGCGGCCTACGTGCCGCTGGACCCCGCCTACCCTCCGGACCGGATCAAGCTCCTCGCCGCCGACAGCGGCCTGAAGACAGTGATCACGCTTCCCGGACTCGACCGCGTGCTGGAGGCGCGCCCGATCCTCGCGGGGACGGACGACGCGGCGGCCCCCGAGACCGACCCGGATATGGCGGTGACCCCCGACGACCTGGCCTACGTCATCTACACCTCGGGCTCGACCGGCAGGCCCAAGGGCGTGGCCGTCGAACACCGCAGCGTGCTGAACCAGCTGAACTGGATCATCGAGACGTGGCGGCCCGAAGCGCTGAGCGGCATGCTGGCCGCCGCGTCGATCTGCTTCGACCCCTCGGTGATGGAGATCTTCGCGCCGTTGCTGACGGGCGGCACGGTCATCCTGGCCGACAACCTGCTCGCGCTGCCGCACCTGCCCGCGCGCGACGAGGTCACGACACTCGGCGGCCCGCCCTCCGTGCTGGCCGCGCTGGTGCGTTCAGGTCCGCTGCCCCGCCGTACGCGCCTGGTGCACTCGGGCGCGGAGGCCGCTTCGGCCGAACTGATCGCCGAGATCTACCGCAACCCGCAGGTGGAGCGGGTCTTCAACCTGTACGGGCCGACCGAGTGCACGATCCAGTGCCTCGCGCACGAGATCCCGCGTGGGGCGAGCGGCGTCCCGCCGATCGGGCTGCCCATCGCGGGCGCCATGCTGAGCGTCAGGGACGGCGACGGCGCCGAGGTCGCCGAAGGAGAGATCGGCGAGCTGTGGGTGAGCGGCCCCGTGGTGGCGCGCGGCTACCTGAACAGGCCCGCAGAGGACCGGTTCGTCGAACGCCCAGGGGCCGGGCGGACCTACAGGACCGGTGACCTGGTCAGATTCGACGGCGAGGTCTACCACTTCGCGGGGCGGGCCGACGACCAGGTCAAGATCCGCGGCCACCGGGTGGAGCTGGGCGAGATCGAGCGCGTTCTCGCCTCCCACCCCCGCGTGACGGCCGCGGCCGTCCTGGCCCTGCCCGACGCGGACGGCACGCGGCGGCTGGCCGCCTACGCCCAGGCCGGCGACGTGGACGAGCGCGCGCTGCTGGACTTCCTGCGCGAGCGGCTGCCCGGGTACATGGTGCCCGACCGGCTGGCCCTGCTCGACCGCCTCCCGCTGAGCCCGAACGGCAAGATCGACCGCCAGGCCCTCAGCGCTGTTCGGGCCGCCGCGCGCGAGGCCACGGTGGCGCCTCGCGACGACGTCGAACGCCGGCTGGCCGCGATCGTGGCGGAGGTGCTGCGTATCGACAGCGCGCAGGTCGGCGTGGAGGATCGCTTCCCCGATCTCGGCGGGCACTCCCTCGCGGCGGCCCGCGTCGTGGCGATGGCGGCCGCCGCCCTCGGCACCGAGGTTCCGCTGCACGAGTTCCTCACCGAGCCCACGGTGGCGGCCCTGGCCCTGCGGGTACGCTCCGGATCCTCTGGACGCGCGCCGCTGGTCCGGCACGCCGG
Source organism: Nonomuraea roseola (assembly GCF_039535395.1). Taxonomy (NCBI): domain Bacteria; kingdom Bacillati; phylum Actinomycetota; class Actinomycetes; order Streptosporangiales; family Streptosporangiaceae; genus Nonomuraea; species Nonomuraea roseola. The sequence continues at coordinate 588,141 of NZ_BAAAXC010000015.1, read as the reverse complement.
TCGCGACGGCTACCCGATCACCGACATGCAAAGGCAGCTCTGGGCCCTGCGGCAGATCGAGCCTGGGACGCGCGCCACGACGATCGCCCTGCGGCTGCGTGTGCGCGGCGTCGTGAGCGCCGACCGTTTCAGGTCCGCCCTCGACGACATCGTCCGCCGCCACGAGTCGCTGCGCGGCGTGATCGAGCAGCACGAAGGGGAGCCGGTGGTCCGCGTGCGCGCCGCCGTGCCGGTGCGCGTGGACGAGCACGACCTTCGGGACCTGGAGCCGGGAGCGCGCGAGAGCGAGATCCTGCGCCTCGCCGGCCGCGCGGCGACGCCGTTCGACCTCACCGCGGACGCGCCGCTGCTGCGGGCCGTTCTCGCCTGGACGGGTACGGCGGCGGCCGACCTGGTCGTCGTCACCGACCACATCGCCTCCGACGGCTGGTCGTCACGGATCCTGATCGACGAGCTCGCGGCCGGGCTCGCCGGGCTGCCGGTGCCCGATCCCGCCCTCCAGCTCGGCGACGTCGCGCTGGACGAGGAGCAGCGCAGGGCGGCGGCGCTGGAGCGCGAGGGCGCCCACTGGCGGGAGGCGCTGGCCGGCGCCGCCGTGCCCGACGACCTCCTGGGCGCGGAGCGGCCTGCGACGCACGAAGGACGCAGGCTCAGGCGGCCGATCGACCCCGCGCTCGAAACGGGGATCAGGCGGCTCGCCGCCCGCCATGGCGTCACCCCCGCGGCGGTTCACCTCGCCGCGCTCGCCACCGTCACGGGCGGCCTGTCCGCGCGCGCCGAGACGATGATCGGGCTGGCCGCGGCCGAGCGTGACAGGCCCGGCCTCGACAGGGTCATGGGGCCGCTGCTCGGCGTGCTCCCGATCCCGCTGCGCTTCGGCGACGATCCTGCGTTCGGGGAGCTGGTGGCCGCGGCCGGCGCGGCGATCACCGGCGCTCTCGCCCACCAGGAGCTGGCCGGGTCGGCGGTCGCCGGCGTGCTGCCCCGCCCGCTGGGGGCGGCGCCCACGCCCGTCGTGCTGTCGGTGCAGCCCGAGGACGTGCCCGCGGTCCTGGAGGTCGAGAGGGAACCAGGACGGCAAGCCGGTCACGAGGCAGGCGAAGGCGGCAAGGTCAGGATCGAGCTGGTCGGCGAGCTGGACTGCGGCGGCGCGATGGCTGATCTGTCGGTCCTGGTGAACTCCGGGGCCGACGGGCCCGAGCTGCTGGTCGAGTACGCCACCTCTCGTTTCGCCGCGGCGGACGCCGAACGGGTCGCCGACGCGCTGATCCGCACGCTCGAACGCGGCCTGGACGACCCAAGCGCCCCGGTCTCGGCGCTGGGGCTGGTCTCGGAGGAGGAGCGCAAGGCGCTCCTCACGGCGGGGACAGGAGCCGAGATCCAGCCGCCCGCCACGATCGTCGACGCGATCCTCGCCCACGACGGCAACCGGATCGCGGTCGAGGCGGCAGGGAGCCGGCTGACCTACGGCGAGCTGGAGGAGCTCTCCGCCAGGGTCGCCACGGGACTGCTCGCCGAGGGCGTCACAGCCGACGAGCCGGTCGGGGTGAGCCTGCCCCGCGACCATCACCTGCCTGCCGTCCTGCTCGGCGTGCTCAGGGCGGGCGGCGCCTACGTGCCGATGGACCCCGACCTGCCGGCCGGGCGGCTGGCGGCGATCGCCGAGGACGGCGGTGTACGGCGGGTGCTCGCGCTCGGCGAGCAGGCGCACGTAGCGGTCGCGCCGATCGGCGGCGTGACGGTCCTGGACGCCGCGGCGCTGATGGCGGTGCCGCGGGGCGAGATCCCGGAGGCCGACCCCGAGGGACTCGCCTACGTGATCTTCACGTCGGGCTCGACAGGGCGCCCCAAGGGCATCGAGATCGGTCATCGCGGGCTGGCCGCGTTCGTCGCCTCCATCCAGGCCGATCCGGGGCTGGTCAGGGACGACGCCGTGCTCGCCGTCTCCCCGATGGTGTTCGACGTCTCCGCGTTCGACCTGTGGGCCACGCTGACGGCGGGGGCGCGCGTGGTCATGGCCGACACCGCGACGGCCTTCGACGGCCACGCCCTCGTCGAGCTCTGCGACAGCGCGGGCGTCACGCTGGCGCTCACCACGCCGAGCCGGATGCGGCTCATGGTGGAGGCGGGCTGGCGGGGCCGCCAGGGGATGCGGCTCATGGTCGGCGGCGAGCCGCTCGATCCCGCGCTGGCGCGCGAGCTCCAGACGCGGGTCGCGACGCTCTGGAACGCCTACGGCCCGGCCGAGGCGACCGTGGCCTCCAGCGTCCATCCGGTGACCGGGCCGGTCGGGGACACCGTCCCCATCGGCCACCCGATCCCCGGCGAGCGCTTCTACGTCGTCGATCCGCTCGGCCGGCTGCTCCCGCCCGGCGTGCCCGGTGAGCTGTGGCTGGGCGGCCACGGCGTGGCACGGGGATACCGCGGGCGACCCGACCTGTCCGCGGCCGCGTTCGTCCCCGACCCCGAGGCCGTGAACTCCGGCCCTGAGGCCGCGAGCCTCGACCCCGAGGGCGCGGGCCCCGGCCACGAGACCGGCGCCGTCGCGGCTCCTGCGCGCCGCTACCGCTCCGGCGACATCGTGCGCTGGGTCCCTGACGGCATGGGCGGGCTGGTGCTCGACTTCGTCGGCCGCAGGGACGGCCAGGTGAAGGTGCGCGGCTACCGCGTCGAGCTCGGCGAGATCGACGGAGTGCTGCGCGCCCACCCCGCCGTCGCCGATGTCGCGGTCGTCGCCACGACAGGTCCCGACGCCCACCTGATCGGGCACGTCGTCTGGCGGGGCGAGGAGCGGACCTCCGAGCTGGAGGACCACGCGGGGGAGCGGCTGCCCGGCTACATGGTGCCGCGCCGCTGGGCCGCGCACGACGCGCTCCCTCGAACGGTGAGCGGCAAGCTCGACCGGCGGGCCCTGGAGAGCGTCGAGCCGGCGAGCGCGCCGCACACCCCGCCGGAAGGCCCCATGCAGGAGTTCACGGCCGAGCTCTGGCAGGAGGTGCTGCGGGTCCCGCTGGTCGGCGCGCGTGACGACTTCTTCGCGCTCGGCGGCACCTCGCTGCTGGCCACCCGGCTGACGGTCCGGCTGCGCGAGGCGCTCGCCTGCGACCTGCCGGTGCGCCTGCTGTTCGACCATCCCGTACTCGCCGACTACGCCGCCGAGGCGGAACGACTGGCCATCGCCGAGATGGCCGGGCAGGAGAATCACTCATGACCGTCGTATCCGGCGACGACCGGCTGCGCGAACTGCTCAGCCGGCGCATCGAACAGGCGCGCAAGACGGCGCCCGAGGCCATCCCGCGCCGTGCGGACGACGGCCCCTGGCGTCTGTCTCCCGTGCAGCGGCGGATGTGGCTCGCCTCCGAGGTGGACGGCGAGAGCCCCGCCTACAACGTGCCGCTCGTGCTGCGCCTGCGCGGCGAACTGGACCTGGCCGCGCTGCGGCAGGCCGTGGTCGACGTGGCGCAGCGGCACGAGGTGCTCCGTTCGACCGTGGAGGTCCGCGACGGCGAGCCGTACGCGGTCACGGGCGGAGCGGAGCCGATCGCCGTCACGGTGGAGGAGGTCGCCCCCGAGGCGCTGGAGGACCGGATCGCCGAGCTGGCGCTGCGGCCGTTCCGGCTGGCGCAGGAGTATCCGCTGCGCGCGGCCGTCCTCGCGGCCGGCCCTGACGATCACGTGCTGGTCCTGCTCATCCACCACATCGCGATCGACGCGTGGGCGCAGCCGCTGCTCCTCGACGACCTCGCGGCGCTGTACCGCTTCCGTCTCGGGATCGGGCCTGAGCCCGCTCCGCCGTCCCTGCGCTACTCCGACGTGGCCGCGTGGGCGAACGCCCGCGCCACGTCCGCGCGGACCGACCAGGCGCTCGACTGGTGGGAGGAGCGGCTGGCCGGGCTGGAACCCGCGCCAGGCCTGCCGCCTGACCGTCCTGCGTCCGCCGCGGCACCGGGGTGGCGCGGCGCCGCGGTGGACGTCGCCCTCGCCCCCGAGACCGTCGCCCGCGTGCGCGCGCTGGCCGCCGAGAGCGGCGCGACCGTGTTCATGGTGCTGCTGGCCGCGCTCCAGGCGACGCTGGCGCGCGTGTCGGGCGGCGACGGCGGCGACGTGGCCGTGGGCGTGCCGGAGTCGGGCCGGACGCACCAGGACACCGAGTCCATGGTCGGCTGCCTGGTCGAGACCCTGGTCATGCGCGGCTCTGTCGACGGCGGGCGCACCGGCAGGGAGCTGGTGGAGCGGGCTCGCGCCCTGGCCCTGGACGTCTTCGGCCACGCCGACGTGCCGTTCGACCGCGTGGTGGAGCGGGTCCGCCCGCACCGCTCCGGTACGGCGGCGCCGCTGTTCGACGTGCTGCTCAACGTCTACGACGGCCCCGCGGAGGTCACCGGTTTCCCCGGGCTGACTGCCGAGACGGTCGAGGTGCCGCCGTTCGCCGCGAAGTTCGACCAGACCTGGGCCTTCCGCGACGACGGCACCGCTCTGCACGGCGAGCTGACCTACCGGGCCGATCTGTACGAGCCCGACACGGCGGCACGCCTGGCCGGCTGGTTCGGCACCCTGCTCGCCCAGCTCGTGGCCGAGCCCGACCGCCCGGTCGGCGAGCTGGCCCTGGAGCCAGGCGCCGACCCCGTCCTCACCGAGCCCGAGCCGCCTGTCCTCGGCGAGCCGATCCTGCACGGGCGGATCAGCGCCCAGGCGGCTCTGACCCCCTCGGCCACGGCCGTCGTGGCGGCGGACGGCACGCTCACCTACGCGGAGCTGGAGGAGCGCGCCAACCTGCTCGCCCACCGCCTGCGCGAGGCAGGAGTCGACCGGGGGGACAGGGTCGCCCTGCTCATGGAGCGGACCCTGGACCTGCCCGTGGCCCTTTTGGGCGTGCTGAAGGCGGGGGCCGCCTACGTCCCGATCGACGACGCCGCGCCCGCCGACAGGATCGCCGCCGTCATGGCCGGTGGCGGGGTCCGCGTCGCGATCTGCGCGCCGGAACTGGCCGCCAGGGTGCCGGAGGACGTCACCGCCCTTCTGCCCTGGTCGCCGGATGCCGCCGCCCCGCCGGCGGAGGCGGTGACGGTCGAGCCAGGGGATCTCGCCTACGTGATCTTCACCTCCGGTTCGACGGGTACGCCGAAGGGCGTGGCGGTCGAGCATCGCCAGGTGACCGCGTACCTCGACGCGGTGCTCACCAGGGTCGGAGCGGACGCGGCGGCGCCCCGCTCGTACGCGCTGGTGTCGACGATCGCCGCCGACCTCGGCCTGCTGAACGTCTTCGGCGCGCTGACCACCGGCGCGGCGCTGCACCTGCTCGGCAGGGAGACGGCGGTCGACCCCGTGGCGTACGCCGACTGGCTGCGCCGGCACGAGGTGGACGCGGTGAAGTGCGTGCCCAGCCAGCTCGAGCTCCTGGCGTCGCACGGCGATCTCTCGGCGGTGCTGCCCCGTCGCCTGCTCGTGCTCGCGGGCGAGGCCACGCCCTGGACCCTGGTCGACAGGATCGCGGACGTCCGTCCCGACCTGGAGGTCCAGATCCACTACGGTCCGACGGAGACCACGGTCTCGGTGCTCGGATGCGTGGCCCGATCGACCCCGAGGACGGGACCCGGCGTGCCGCTCGGCACGCCCTTCCCCGGGGTGCGCTGTTTCGTCGCCGACCCCGCGGGACGTCCTCTGCCGCACGGCGTGGCGGGCGAGCTGTGGATCGGCGGCCCGCAGGTCGCCAGGGGATATCTGGGCGCACCCGACGACGCGCGGTACGTGGAGCGTGCCGACGGTCGCCACTACCGTTCGGGAGACCGCGTCCGGATCACCCGCGACGGGTTCGTGGAGTTCCTCGGCCGCGTCGACGACCAGGTCAAGATCAGGGGATACCGGGTCGAGCCGGGTGAGGTGGCCGCCGCCTGCAGGGAGCTGGCGGGTGTCGCCGAGGCGGTGGTCCTCCCGGTGGGCGAGGGCACGGCCCGGCGGCTGGCCGCGTGGCTGGTCGCCAGGGCTCAAGGGCAAGCGGCGGGGAACGGCGCCGACGAGGCCCCCGTCACCCTCACCGTGGACGGCGTCCGCGCGGCCCTGCGGCGCACGCTGCCCGACTACATGGTGCCTTCGACGATCACACTGGTGGACGCGCTGCCGCTGAACGCCAACGGCAAGGTGGACAGGGCCAGGCTGCTCGGCCTGCTCGCCGCCGACCCGTCAGGCGGCGTCGCCTCCGATGGTGAGGGGCCCGCGCCTGCGACGGACACCGAGCGGCTGATCGCGGAGATCTGGGCGGAGCTGCTCGAAGCCGACACGATCGGGGTGAACAGCGATTTCTTCGCGCTGGGCGGTGACTCCTTCACCGCCGTGCGCGTGGCCGGGCGGCTCGCCGTCGGGCTCGGGGCCACCGTCCCGCTGCGGCTGCTCTTCGAGCATCCCGTGCTCTCCGGGCTGGCCGCCGAGCTGGACGCGCTGCCAGGCGACGCGAGCGCTCCCGCGACCGTCGCGATTCCCCGTCGGGCGGGCACGGGCCCGGTGCCGCTGTCCCCCGTCCAGCGCCAGATGTGGCTGGCGGGGGAGGTGGATCCGGACAGCGCGGCCTACAACGTGCCGATGGTGATCCGGCTCGACGGCGAGCTCGATGTGGAGGCGCTGCGGCTGGCCGTCGTGGATCTGGCCGAGCGGCACGAGGTGCTGCGCTCGACGGTCGTGGTCCGCGACGCGGAGCCGTACACGGTGGCAGGACCTTCGTCCGGGATCGTCGTGGACGTGGTCACGGAGCTGGAGGGCGGTCGCGAGGCGCTGGACGATCGGATCGCCGAGCTGGCGACCAGGCCGTTCCTGCTGGCGCGGGACTATCCGCTGCGCGCGGCGATCCTCTCCACCGGCCCGCGCGAGCACGTGCTCGCGCTCGTGCTCCACCACCTGGCCAGCGACGCCTGGTCCCGCGGCGTCCTCCTGGAGGACCTCGCCTGCCTGTACGCGGCACGGACGGGGGCGGGGCCCGCGCCCACGCCGCTCGACCGGCAGTTCGCGGACGTCGCGGAATGGCAGCGGCTGGCCGCCGCGGCGGCGGATCCCGGCTGGTGGGCGGCGAAGCTGGACGGGATGCCGGCCGAGATCGCGCTTCCCGCCGACCGGGTGAGGCCGGCGACACCCGGGTCCGGAGTGGGCCTGCTCGACCTGGACCTGCCGGACGAGCTGGCCACGCGGGTGCGGGCGCTCGCCGCCGCGACAGGCGCGACGGTGTTCATGGTCCTGCTGGCCGCGTTGCAGGCCATGCTCGCGCGGGTGTCGGGCGGCTCCGACATCGCCGTGGGCGTGCCGGAGTCAGGCCGCCGTCACCCCGAGGCCGAGCGCCTCATCGGCTGTTTTCTCCAGACCCTGGTCATCAGGACCGAGGTGGAGGACGACCTCACGGGAAGGGACCTGGTCGAGCGGGCCCGCGCGGAGGCGCTGGACGCCTTCGCGCACGCGGGCGAGCCGATGGGGTCGGCCTCTCCCCAGGTCCTGCTCAACGTCTACGACGCGCCGGGCCCGATCACCGGCTTCCCCGGTCTCGAGGCCCACGCCGTGGAGATGAAGCCCGTCACGGCGAAGTTCGACCTGAGCTGGACCGTGCAGGACACCCGCACCGGCCTGTGGGGCGCTCTCGCCTACCGCCCCGAGCTGTTCGACGAGGCGACGGCGCGTCGCGTCGCCGGGTTCTTCGTGGCGGTCCTCGACCAGCTCACCGCCGATCCCGACCGCCGGCTCGGCGACCTGGACCTCGATCCCGGCAAGGACGCGCTCCTGACCGGGCCTGAGGGCGCGCCCGCCGGCGGGCCGACGCTGCATGGGCGGATCTCCGCCCACGCGGTCCGCACCCCGTCGGCGCCCGCCGTCGTCGCCTCGGACGGCACGCTCACCTACGCGGAGCTGGAGGAGCGAGCCAACCTGCTCGCCCACCGGCTGCGCCAGGCGGGAGTCGAGCGAGGGGACCGGGTCGCCGTCCTGATGGAGCGGACCAAGGACCTTCCCGTTGCCATGCTGGGCGTGCTGAAGGCGGGAGCGGGCTACGTCCCGATCGACGACGCGGCGCCCACCGACCGGATCGCGGCGGTGCTGGCCACCGCGGGGGCGCGCGTCGCGGTCTGCGCGCCCGAACTGGCCGCCAGGGTGCCCGAGGACGTCACCGCCCTTCTGCCCTGGTCACCTGAGGCGGCCCCTTCGCAGGGGGAGGCCGTGGCGGTCGAGCCGGAGGACCTCGCCTATGTCATCTTCACATCCGGCTCGACAGGCACGCCGAAGGGCGTGGCGGTCGAGCACCGCAACATCACCGCCTACCTCGACGGGATCCTGTCCCGTCTCGAGCCCGCGGGGCCGTTCGGATCGTGGGCGCTGGCCTCCACGGCCGCCGCTGACCTGGGCGTACTCAACGTCTTCGGCGCGCTGACCACGGGAGCGGCGCTCCACCTGCTCGACAGGGACACGGCGACCGACCCGCCGGCCTTCGCCGCGCACATGACAGGGCACGCCGTCGACTTCCTCAAGTGCGTGCCCAGCCACCTGGAGCTGCTGGCCTCTCACGGAGACCTGTCGGCGGTGCTGCCGCGCCGCGTGCTCGTCCTGGCGGGCGAGGCCGTCCCGTGGACGCTGGTGGACCGGATCGCGGAGGTGCGGCCCGACCTGGAGGTGCAGGTCCACTACGGCCCGACCGAGACCACCGTCGCCGTCCTCGGCTGCTCGGCCAAGGCGGCGCCGCGCGCGACCGCCAACGTCCCGCTGGGCCTTCCGCTGCCGCGGGCGCGCTGCTTCGTGGCCGACCAGGCAGGGCGGGCCCTGCCGTACGGCGTGGCGGGCGAGCTGTGGATCGGCGGCCCGCAGGTGGCGCGGGGCTATCTGGGGCATCCGGCGGACCCGCGCTACGTGACCAGGGACGACGGTCGCTGGTACCGTTCGGGCGACCGGGCCAGGGTCACCTCCGAGGGATTCGTCGAATTCCTCGGCCGGATCGACGACCAGGTGAAGATCCGGGGATACCGGGTCGAGCCGGGCGAGGTCGCCGCCACCTGCCGGGCGCTGCCCGGCGTCGCGGAGGCGGTGGTCCTCCCTGTGGGTGAGGGCACGGGACGGCGACTGGCGGCCTGGCTGGTCCCGGCCACCCCGTCGAGCGCGGCGCCGACCGTGGACGAGGTCCGCGCGGCGCTGCGGGACGCCCTCCCCGACTACATGGTGCCGTCGGTGATCACGCTGGTGGACGCCTTCCCGCTGAACGCCAACGGCAAGGTGGACCGCACCCGGCTGGTCGCCGAGCTGGGCGCGGTGAGCGCGGGCGAGCAGGTGGCGCCCGCGACGGACACCGAGCGGCGGATCGCGGAGATCTGGGCGCGGCTGCTCGGCGTGGGGTCCGTCGGGGCGACCGACGACTTCTTCGCGCTCGGCGGTGACTCCTTCATCGCGGTCAAGGCCGTGCACGAGATCGACGAGGGACTGCGGGTCATCGACCTGTTCACCAACCCGACCGTGCGCGAGCTCGGCGCCCACCTCGACGGCCGTTCCGGCGGCCAGGGCGGGCTGCTGCACCGGCTCGGCGGGCCGAAGGCGGGCGCGAAGGCGACCGCCACCGTGGTCTGCGTGCCGTACGGCGGCGGCTCGGCGGCCGTCTACCGGCCGCTCGCCGAGGCGCTGCCCGACGGGGTGGAGCTGCTCGCGCTCGAGCTGCCCGGCCACGATCCCGCCAGGCCCGACGAGGAACCGCGGCCCCTCGAGGAGGTGGTCGAGCGATGCGTGGCCGAGCTCGCCGCGCGGGAGAGCGGGCCCATCTCCGTGTACGGCCACTGCGTCGGCACCGCGCTCGCCACCGCACTGGCCCTGGGCCTGGAGGAGGCAGGTGTACAGGTCACCGGCGTCTTCCTGGGCGGCAGCTTCCCCACGGCGCGGCTGCCGGGAAAGCTGTCGGCGTGGTTCAACCGGCACCTGCCCGCCGACCGCTGGCTGTCCGACCGCGCCTACCGTGACGTCCTGCGGGCGATGGGCGGCCTGCCAGAGGACCTGGAGGGCGCGGCGGTCGAGACCGCCGTCAACGCGCTCAGGCACGACGCCCGCCAGGCGCAGTCATGGTTCACCCGCAGGCTCGCCGACCCCGCGCGAGGCAGGCTGCGCGCGCCGGTGCTGGTCGTCATCGGCGGCGCCGACCGTGCCACGGAGCTGTACGAGGAGCGCTACCGCGAGTGGACGGCGTTCGCCGACCAGGTGGAGCTCGCCGTGATCCCGAACGCCGGGCACTACTTCCTGCGGCACCAGGCCGACCAGCTCGCCGACCACCTGGCCGCGGCGCTACGGCGCTGGGCGCTACCGGAAGGGGAGCGGGGCGCCGCCCCCTCGGCGGCCGCCGCCGCGCCGGCCGCGCCCGAACCTCGTGCCCTGCGCGGTTTCTACACCGTGGCGTTCGGCCAGCTCGTGTCGATGGTCGGCAGCTCCCTCAGCTCGTTCGGCCTCGGCGTGTGGACCTTCCAGCGCAGCGGCGCGGTCTTCGACTTCGCGCTGGTCACGATGCTGGCGCTGTTGCCGTCCGTGCTGGCGGGGCCGGTGGGCGGCGCGGTCGCCGACCGGTACGACCGACGGCGGATCATGCTGGTCTGCGACGCGCTGAACGGGCTCGGCATGGCCGCCGTGGCGCTGCTGCTGTGGCTGGACCGGCTGGACTTCGTCGCCGTCTGCGCGATCGTGACGCTCACGTCGGTGGTGACGGCCTTCCATCGGCCGGCCTACCTGGCGGCGATCGCCCAGCTGGTGCCCAAGCCGTACCTGCCGCAGGCGAACGCGCTGGCCCAGGCGGGCCTGGGCCTCGGCAACCTGGTCGCCCCGCTGGCGGGCGGCGCGCTCGTCGCGCTGGCCGGGCTGCCGATCGTGGTCGGCGCCGACGTGGTGACGTTCGCGATCGCGTTCTTCTCGCTGCTCGCCGTACGGATTCCCGACAGGGGGTTCCGGCGCAGGGAGGAGTCGTTCCGCGCCTCGGTGGCCGGTGGCTGGCGCTTCTTCACGCGGCGGCCCCCGCTGATGGTGATGGCCGGATACTTCATGGTCGTCAACTACTTCACCGCCCTGACGCTCGCCGTGGTCTCGCCGATGGTGCTGTCGCTCGGGGACGCCACCGACCTCGGCGTGGTGACGGCCGTGGGCGGGCTCGGCGCGGTGCTCGGCAGCGTCGTCATGATGATCTGGGGCGGCACCCGGCGCCTGGCCGACGGGATGGTCGGGTTCGTGGCTCTCGCCGGCCTGGCGACCGTGCTGGTCGGGCTGGCCGGCGCAGTGGCGGCGATCCCGCTGATCGCCGTCGGGCTGGCGCTGCGGTGGGGCGCGAGCAGTGTGATCAACGCTCACTGGCTGTCGATCATCCAGCTCAAGGTCAGGATCGAGCTGCAGGGCAGAGTGCTGTCCACCAACCAGATGCTGGCCACCACGATGACCCCGATCGGCTACCTCACAGCGGCACCGCTCACCTCGTGGTCGGAGTCGCTGACAGGAGTCGCGACGGGCCCGTCGATCGGTGTGCTCTTGGGCGTGTCCGGCGTGCTGCTGACGCTGTGGGGCGTCGCCGGGTTGCGGATCAGGAGGCTGCGCCTCATCGAGGACGAGCTGCCGGACGTCCTGCCGTCGGCGGTGATCAGCACCGACCTGGACGAACTCCAGGAAGAGGCCGATCGGCAGGCGCTGGTGCGGTGACAGGGAACAGGGGTGTCGCCCCGGCTCCTTCCGAGCCGAGCGGCGACACCCCTGTTCTTCTTTCAGCCGGCGGAACCGGCGGCACGAGGGTCAACCGCTGTGCTCTCGATGATCCAGGCGGTGATCGCTGCCGCGATCGCCTCGGGCTGGTCCTCCGTGGCGTGGTGGCCGGACGGGCCGATGTGTTCGACCCTCAGGCCGGCGATGTTGTCCTTGCACCAGGCCGCCGTTTCCTGGGTGATGAGCAGGGTCGGGGAGGAGTCGAAGGTGAGCAGCAGCTTGGGGACGTCGGGGCTGGCGGCCAGCCAGGTGTCGTAGGCCGCCACGCGTTCGGCCACGTCGGCGGGGTCGCCGTCGAGCGGCAGCGAGCGGGCCCACTGCAGGATGGGACGGCGGCTGTCGCGGGTGGGGTAGGGGTCGAGGTAGGGGGCCATCTCGTCCGGGGTCAGCGGGGTGAGGACGCCGCCGGTGTAGGCGGTCTCGATGAAGAAGTTCTGGTCGAGGACCAGCTCTTCGCCCTTCGGCGAGCGCATCGTCTCAGCACGGGAGCGGGGGGCTTCACCCAGGTCGTTCCAGGACATGGGGCGGACGATGGTTTCGAAGAAGGCGATGCCCCGCACCCGTCCGGGGTGGCGGGCGGCCAGGTCGAAGGCCAGGGCGCCGCCCCAGTCGTGGCCCACGAGGACGACGTCCCGCAGGTCGAGGGCGTCGAACCAGGCGTCGAGGTAGCGGGCGTGGTCGGCGAAGGTGTAGGCGATGTCGGGCTTGCCGGAGCGGCCCATGCCGATCAGGTCGGGCGCCAGCAACCGGGCCGGTGCGCCGATCGCGGGCAGGATCTTGCGCCAGGCGTGGGAGGAGGAGGGGTTGCCGTGGAGGAAGACGATCGGGGCGCCGCTTCCGCTGTCTTCGTAGTGGATGGAGGAGTCCAGGACATCAATGGAGGGCATGATCCGACAATCTGTTAGTGCGAAAAACGTTTATGACACGAACGAATGTATATCGTTAGTGTGACTAACGCAAGCGGGTCATGCCTCCAGAGGCGGCTAGAAGGCGCTCTCCCTCATGGGCAGATCGACGACGCCGGTCAGGGCGAGCAGGATCAGCGCGACCAGGAGGGCCACGATGACCCAGGCCACCGGGTGCCCGAGGTTGAGCGTCCAGGTGTGACCGATGCGGGCGTGGACGAGCAGGGCAGGGTCGCGGCGGTTGACGTACACCGTGCCTGCCAGGAACCAGTGCCGGTCGTCATCGCGCTGCACGACCCCGGAATCCTCCCGCTCCTCGCCGGGCAGGGCGGGCAGGCGGTGCCCCGCCGACCCCACCCGGCGCTCCCAGGCCAGGGCCCCGACCACCAGCGCGGCCAGCGGCAGGTACGTGGCCACCCGCCAGCCGCCGGACGGCTCGGCGACACCCCAGAGCTGCAGGGCCGAGATCAGCAGGCCCACGTTCAGGCAGGCGGCGGCCAGCAGCGACAGTACGGCGATGCCGCGCAGGTAGGTCCGGTATCGGCGGGCCGAGCCCCGAGGTCTGGCCGCGTCAAGGTCGGGGCGTGCGCGCAGGATCACCAGCATGAGCGCGAGGGTCAGCACGGTGATCGCGGCCTGAAGGATCACGGGCTGGAAGGCGCTCGGCATCGTGGTGGCCACGCGGCGCGAGGGGTCGACGCCGTAGCCGCCGAACGCCGGGAGGGTGGCCGGCAGCCCGCCGTACCGTGACCAGCCGAGGGCGGCGGTGGACAGCAGGACAGCCAGTGCCGGCAGGGCCCAGCGCCATGGGACGCGGACCGGATCGGTGCGGAAGCTGGTGTCCACGGTGACGCCCTGACGGTATCCGGCCTGCCACCGCCCGTCCTGCTTCGCACGCGCGACCCTGCGATGGGCGCGGTAGAACAGCAGCAGGTCGACGGGCACCAGAACGGCGACGGCGAGCACCTCGAAGGAGAGGGCCGCGGCGACCACGCCCGCTGCCACGACCAGGCGGGCGTAGACCCGCCGCTCGGCGATGATCACCGGATCGGAGGCCCGCTCCGCCGGGACCCGCACCCCGAACGGCAGCGTCGGACGGGACAGCGCCGGAAGCGCGGCCATCACGATGGTGATCAGCGCGACGGTGGCCAGGTTCATGGCGATCACGAGCGAAATCCCTCCAGCAGTGTCTCGCAGCGGCGAAGCACCTCGTCACGGTCGAGGCCGTGGACGGTGGCTTCGGCCAGCAGTACGCGCATGCGTTCCTCCCAGTCGTCGGTAAAGCCGGCCTCCGGTGGGCCGGAGGCGGCGTCTCGCCGGATGACCGCGCCGCTCTTGCGGTTGATCCGGATCACACCCTGATGCCGCAGCAGGTCGTAGGCCTTGTTCACGGTGTGGAAGTTGATGCCGAAGTCGGCCGCCAGCTGCCGCGTGGAGGGGAGCGGATCGCCTTCCCGCGCCTCGCCGCAGGCGATGGCCTCCACGATCCGGTCACGGATCTGCTGGTAGATCGGGACCTCGCTGTCCAGATCGAGACTCAGATTCACCAGGCCATCTTATCTGATGTATAACTAATAGAACAGATAGATCTAGGAGATCAACGTGATCAAGATCGAGATTCGTGACCAAGCCCTGACCGTGCTGTTCGACCCGTGGGCCCGGCTGTTCACCCGCAGGAGCTCCATGACCGTGCCGCTGGCGTCCATCCGCGAGATCGAGCACCTCGACCACCCGCTCCGCGCCGCCACCGGCCTGCATGCCGGACTGCGCATGAGCGGCGTCGCCAAGGTCGGCGCCTGGACCTCCCTGCGGGGCGTCAAGCGCCTGGTCGCCGCCAGGCGGGGCGAGCCTGGCGTGCGGATCGTCCTCGCCGACCGTTCGTCGGGATACGACGAACTGATCCTCAGCGCTCCCGCGCCGGCCTTGGCTGAGGTGCGCCGATGATCGAGGTGCGCGGTCTGACCAAGACCTTCGGCCCGGTGGCCGCCGTCACCGACCTCACCTTCGACGTCGGACCCGGCACCGTGACAGGCTTCCTCGGCCCCAACGGAGCAGGCAAGACCACCACCATGCGGATGATGCTGGGCCTGGTGGCGCCAGGCTCGGGCAGCGTCACCATCGACGGCAGGCCGTACCGCGAACTGCAGGACCCCACCTCCGTCGTCGGCGCCGTACTCGACAGCTCCGGCTTCCACCCCGCGCACACCGCCCGCGACCACCTGCGTCTGTACGCTCGCATGGGCCGGTACGGCAGCGACCGCGTCGCCCGCGTGGCCGAGCTGACCGGGGTCTCCGCTTTCGCCCACCGGCGGACCCGTGGCCTGTCCACCGGCATGCGGCAGCGGCTCAACCTGGCCACCGCCCTGCTCGGCGACCCGCGGGTGTTGTTGCTCGACGAGCCGAGCAACGGGCTGGACCCGGAGGGCATCGCCTGGCTTCGCCGGTTCCTGCGCGACCTGGCCGCGCAGGGCCGCACGATCCTGGTCTCCAGCCACGTGCTCGGCGAGATCGAGCAGACGGCCGACCAGGTCGTGGTCATCCGCGAAGGGCGCCTGGTCACCGCGGGCCCTCTCAGCGAGCTGTACGGCTCCGCCTCGGTCCTGGTCCGCTCGCCGCAGGCGGACCGGCTGCGCACGATGCTCGCGGCGCCGATGGAGATCCTGAGCTCCGAGGTTCTGCGGGTCCACGACCTGAGCGCCGCCGAGATCGCCTCGGTGGCCGCCGCGAACGGCATCCCGCTGCACGAGATCACCTCCGAGCGGCCCACCCTGGAGCAGGCATTTCTCCACCTGACAGGAGGCACCCCGTGACCACACTCATCTCCGCCGAGTGGATCCGCCTGACCAGCAGCAGAATCTGGCTGTGGGGTGGGGTCGCCGCGCTCGCCAGCGGCGCCCTCATCGGGCTGCTGGCTCTGGTGGGCCCGGAGAACTTCGACCCTCCGCTGCCTCCACTGGAAACCGCTGCGGGCACTCGGGTGCTGCTGGGCCTGCTCGGCTTCCTCGCCTGCCTTCCCGCCCTGTTCGGCACCGCCGCCGTGGCCTCGGAATACCGGCACGGGACGGTCACCACCACGAGCCTCTTCGCGCCCAGGCGCTGGACCTGGCTCACCGCCAAACTGCTGGCCTACACGGCGGCCGGCCTCGTCTACGGATTCCTGGCCGCGGCTGTGGCGGCAGCGGCCCTCTTCTCCGCGGCCGCGATCGACGGCGTCACGCTCGGTCTGCCGGTGGGTGTCGTGCTGTCGCTGCTGGGCCGGGTGGCGCTGACCATGGCCGTCTACACCCTCCTGGGCGTGGCGATCGGCGCGCTCCTGCGCAATCAGGTCGCGGCGATGGCGGTCGTCGGCGGGTATCTCTACGCGGTCGAGACCGCGTTGACGATGATCCCAGGGGTGAAGGCTCTGTATCCCCTCCTGCCCGGCGGAGCCACGGCCGCGTTGACGGGGTTCACCTACCTGGCCGACGCCGTCGCCGGCCAGACGGGCGAGCCGGCCGTCCCGCTCCTGTCCGCGCCGGCCGGTGGCGCGGTGCTGGTCGGCTACGCGCTGGTCGCGGCCGCCATCGCGGTCCTGGCACCGCTGCGCAGAGACATCACCTGAGGCTCGGCGCCCGTCCGGCGGGCTCGGCCTGACCATCGCGCCAGGCCACGCCCGCATCGCCTGTGGAACGTGGGCCCCGACGGCCCGCTCGGCGCGCCGCTCACCGGTCACACGGAAGCCGCCATCGCGGTGGCGTTCAGCCCGGACGGCAGGACGTTCGCCAGCGCCGACCAGACGATCCGGCTGTGGGACGTCGGCACCCGCCGTCAGCTCGGCGCGCCACTGGTCGGCCACACCGGAACGGTGCTGGGCGTGGCCTTCAGCCCGGACGGCGAGAGCCTGGCCACCGCCGGTACCGACTCGATCGTCAGGCTGTGGAACATGAGGCGGCCCGACGAACTCGTGGCCGCCGTCTGCGCTGTCGCCGGCCGTTCGCTCACCCGCGCCGAATGGGACCGCTACGCCTCGCGGGAGGACTTCCGGCCCGTGTGCTGAGGCCCGCTCACCGGCGGAGCGGCCCGGCCAGGCGGCGCGGGCCTCACTTCCAGAACCTGGCCTCGGGGAAGGTCGCTGAGGGCCCGTCCAGCAGCCGCTGCTCGCGCCCGCGCAGGTGCCGGTCCATGAAGGCGACCACGTAGGCTCGGGTGATCTCCAGCTCCCTGGCCGACTGCTTGGTCAGCAGCGGGTAGTCCGTGAAGGAGGCATGGTCGCCGCCCTCCACCGTGATCCAGCGCTTCCAATCCGTCATGCGCGCCCAGTCGCGGCCCCAGGTGAAGTCCTTGCCGCCCGGCTCGTGCACCTCGCCCGCGCCCATCAGCATGAACGGCCTGGCCAGATTCTTGTCAGCGATGGGCACGAAGAAGGTGCCGTCCATGTTGACTCCGGCCCGCACACGCGAGTCCTTCAGCAGCGTCCACGACGCGCTCGAGCCGCCCAGCGAGTGCCCGGCCATGCCGATGCGCGAGCGGTCGATGAGCCTGGCGCCCTTCCACACCGGGTGCCGCCCGAGCAGCCGGTCGAGCACGAACGACACGTCCGCCTGCCGTCCCTTGACCGCCTTGGCGCCGAAGGCCCAGGCGTCGGCCTGCTGCTCCTCGCAGGCCGCGCAGCCGGCCAGCCGGTCTCCGGGCAGAGTTGTGCCGTACGACTCGTGCACGTGGTCGATGCCGACGACCACGTACCCCCAACCATGAGCTCCCTGGCCTTCTCCGAAGGCACCCAGGGATCGGGGCGACTGCGGTCGACCAGGTGCAGGCTGACCGTCCCCACCGGCTGGGCTCCGGTGGGCGCCGGCAGCGCCAGGCTCTTGTCCTGGACGGGCTCGGTTCGTGTCAGACTCGCGGCCTGCGCCGGCACGACCGCGAGGAGGGCGAGCGGGCCCGCCGTGACGGCGCCCGCGACGCGGGCACCGCGCATGATCTTGATTTTCATGACGCCCATGCTCTCGATCCCCCCGAGGCCCGCGCTTCGGACGAATGTCCAGCTTCACGTGCGACTCGCGCAGTACGGCGGGTCCACCTGGAGTCGCAACGACGCGATCACGAAGCCCTGCCGGTATGCCCCGGCCGAGACGGCGACCTCGCGTTTCAGGCGCGCCAGGCGTCGGCGGCGTCCTTGGCGTACTGGGTGAAGTCGCGGGCCGGTCGGCCCAGCGCCTGCCGTACCCCGTCGGCGAGGCTCTCGTTGCGGCCGTCGAGCACCTCGGCGAACAGCGCGTTGAGGCCCGCGATCTCGTCCTCGGGCAGGCCAGCCGCGCGCGCGCCCTCGGCGAACTCCTCGGGGGTGACCGGCACGTAGGCGACCTCGCGGCCGCTGGCGGCGGAGATGTCCGCCGCGGCCTCGGCGAAGGAGAGCAGGCGCGGCCCCGTGAGCTCGTACACCTTCCCCGCGTGCCCGTCCTCGGTGAGGGCGGCGGTGGCCACGTCGGCGATGTCCTCGACGTCCACGAAGGGCTCGGTCACGTCCCCTGCGGGCAGCGCGATCGTGCCGCTCAGCACCGGGTCGAGCAGCCAGCCCTCGCTGAAGTTCTGCATGAACCAGCTGCAGCGCACGATCGTGGCCTCGACGCCGGAGCTGAGCACGGCCTGCTCGGCCTGCTGGGCCAGCTCCTCGTTGCGCCCCGACAACAGCACCAGGCGGCGCACTCCGGCCTGGACGGCCAGCGCGGTGAACTGGCGGATGCGGTCCAGAGCGCCGGGGAAGGCCAGGTCGGGGTAGTAGGTGATGTAGACGGCATCGACGTCGCGCACGATCGGCGCCCAGGTGGCGCTGTCCTCCCAGTCGAAAGCGGGGCGGGAGCCGGCGCGCACGTCGCGGCCCATCGCCTTCAGGCGGTCCGCCACGCGGCGGCCGGTCTTGCCGGTAGCTCCGAGAACCAGGGTGGTGGTGTTGCTGTTGTTTGTCATGGCTCTAGTCCATCAGCCGGCGGTAAGACTGAACATCGTCGAGACGCGCAGGCGCATAAGCGAGCGTCTCATTCCTCCCGCCCCCGAACGTCACCGTCCCGGGCCCGGACCGCGAGCTCGTCATCCCGTCAGGCGATCGAGTGATCCTGGCTCTTGTACCTGCCCCCGAGGAGGGAGCCTGCCCTGATGACACATGGTGAGGGCCATCGAGGGGTAGCGGTGCAGCTAGGGGAGGAACATCGCAGGCCGCGCGCGGCAGGCGAGGAGACGAACGGCAATGAGCGCAACCGCCTGCCGGTGGGCCTGACAGGCCGCGAACGGGTCGCCTACGCGATGCGCCGCACCTCCCTGGCGGGCGATCGACAGCACCCGACAAGACGTGACCGAGATCAAGAAAGAGTACGACGATGACCATCAGCGGATCTCACAGTACGAACTCGACCCAGGTCGGGTCGCCCCAGGGGGATGACAAGGCCGACTCCGCCGAGCGGCTGCGTGCCGACATCGCCCAGATGCGCGAGGACCTGGGGGACATCGTGGAGGCGCTGGCCGCCAAGGCCGACGTCAAGGCTCGCGCGAAGGCCGGGGCCAAGGACAAGACCGAGCACGTCAAGGCGAACCTGGCCGCTCATGCGCACCAGGCAGAAGCCCACGTCCGGACCATGGCCACCGAGGTCACCACCAAGGCGCGGGAGATCGCCGCGAAGGACAACACCATGCCGGCGGTGCGTCGCGGTGCGGTCGCCACCGCCGCGGTCGCGACGGCGGGCGGTGGGGCCGTCGCCGTGACGGCGTGGCTGCGCCGCCGCAACGCCGCCAGGCAGACCACCTGGCAGCGAGCACTGCGGACCGCTCGGCGCAGCGGGGTACAGGTGCGCCACGCCGCCACGTCACCGGCGGCCACGCCAGGGACGCGTGGCGCAGCCGCCGCGGCGATCGGCCTGCTCACGTTCGTGTGGCTGCGCCGCCGCCGGGCCCGCCGGCACGTCGAAATGGGGTGAGGTGCGATGGCCCTGATCTACAAGCCACTGTCACTGCTGATCAGCGTGCTGGGCGGGATGATCGCGGGCGCGCTGTTCAAGCAGGTGTGGAAGGTCGTCGCCGGGCAGGACGACGCACCTGACGCCGACGATCAGGACTACACCTGGCGGGAGGTGCTCGTGGCCGCCATGGTGCAGGGAGCCATCTTCGGCCTGGTGAAGGCGGCCATTCAACGCGCCGGCGCACAGGGTGTCCGCAGGACGACCGGGCACTGGCCCGGCGACGACCGACGCAAACCCTCGAAGGCTCACGGTCATGAGTAGACGCGCCGCCGCCGACCGGCCAGGGGAACCGGTCGGCGGTGACACCCCGGACAAGCCGACCGAGCTGCCCAAGAGGTCGTGGTGGGAGGTACTCAAACGCACCGTCAAGGAGTTCCAGGGGGACCACCTCACCGACTGGGCCGCGGCTCTGACCTACTACGCGACCTTGTCGATCTTTCCCGCGCTGCTGGCCGTGGTCTCGGTGCTCGGCCTGTTCGGTCAGTCGACCACCCAGTCGCTCATCGACAACCTGGGCGCCATGGCGCCGGGGCCCGCCAGGCAGACTCTCAACACCGTGCTGCAGGCCCTGCAGGGCAACCAGCGTGCCGCCGGCATCGCCGCGATCCTGGGTATCGCCGTCGCGCTGTGGTCCGCCTCCGGCTATGTCGGGGGATTCATGCGGGCCGCCAACATCGTGTACGAGATGCCCGAGGGCCGGCCCATCTGGAAGACCCTGCCGTTGCGCCTGGCCATCACCACGGTTCTGGTGATCCTGACGGCGATCGGCTCGGTCGCGGTCGTGTTCACCGGCGGGCTGGCCGATCAGGTGGGAAAGGTCCTCGGCATCGGCGAGACCGCGCTGGTGATCTGGGGCATCGTCAAGTGGCCGATCCTGGTGATCATGGTGGCGCTGGTCCTGGCCCTGCTGTACTGGGCCGCGCCCAACGTCGAGCATCCCGGCTTCCGCTGGCTCACCCCCGGCAGCATGCTCGCCGTCGTGGTGTGGATCATCGCGTCCGCCGCGTTCGGTTTCTACGTGGCCAACTTCGGCTCCTACAGCAAGACCTACGCCGCCCTGGCCGGTGTCATCGTCTTCCTGATCTGGCTGTGGATCTCCAACATCGCCGTGCTGCTCGGGGTGGAGCTCGACGCCGAACTCGCCCGCGAACGCGCCATCAGGGACGGACACCCCGCCGGCCGGGAGCCCTACGTCGAGCCCCGCGACACCCGCAAGTTCAGCGAGGACGAGCCTGCTTGAAGTCCCTTCCGGCCGCTCACCCGCGCTGCAGGGCGAGCAGCTCGGAGACCGTGACGAACCTGTAGCCCTGCTCGCGGAGGCCGGTGATCACGCCTTCGACGGCCTGGCGGGTGCTCGCCCCGCCGGCGTACCACGGGTGCAGCAAGATGATCGACCCCGGCCTGGTCTGCTCCCGTACCGCGGCGACGATCTCGGCGGGCCCGGGGGTCTTGCCGGAGTCCGGCTCCACGTCCCACATGACCGTGTGCCGCTGGTGCTCGGCCAGGTACAGCGGCAGCATCAGCAACTTCTTGCCCGTCGGCGGACGGAACGGGATCTCGCCGCGCTGGCCCGCCACGCGGATGGCCGCGTCGGTCCTCTCGACCTCCTCTGCCACGGTGGAGGGGGAGACGAAGACCATGCGCTGGTGGGTGTAGGTGTGGTTGGCGAGCTGGTGCCCCGCGGCCACGAGCGCCTTCGCGTCCTGCGGCCTGGCCTCCACCTGGGAGCCGATGACGAAGAACGTCGCGCGGACCCGCTGCTCGGCGAGGACGTCGATGATCTGGCCGGTGTGCTCGTCGGGGCCGTCGTCGAAGGTCAGGGCGACGACCTTCTCGGTGGTCGGCACCCGGTGGGTCAGCTGCCCCGCCAGCTGGAAGGTCCGCGCGTTCATCAGCCGGTAGAGGCCCGCCGCCACCAGGAGGAGGACCGCGAGGAGGGCCGCGACCAGCACGAGCCGTCTTCTCCACCCGGACTCGCGCCCGCCCGTTGAACCTGCGTTCATGGATGATCATCGAACCACACGGCCCGGGACCGCATGGCGACTTCCGCGGGATGCTCAAGACCGCTGCGACGCCCTGTTCCTCATGCTCCACGACAGCACGGCGGCTGGACTCTCCCCCTGAGGGAGACTTCATGCTGTTTCCACTGGAGCCGCTGGGGACCCGGCGTGCCGACCATCCCGCGTCGGCCCGGACAGCGGCTCCGCACACGCTGATCGCCCAGTCACCGAGGAGAGCGACACATGACGATCGTGGAGGACATCGAGGCCCGGGGCATGCAGCACTGCGAGACGACGGCGCTCGGGGTGCTGCTGCGGCACGAGGGGCTTGATCTGTCCGAGCCTATGCTGTTCGGGCTCGGCTCGGGCCTGTCCTTCATCTACTGGGACAGCAAGGCCATGGCGTTCCCCTTCCTCGGAGGCCGTGTCAAGCCGTTCGAGCTCACCCGGAATCTGGCCGCGAGGCTGGGGCTGACCCTGCGGGTCGAGGAGACCACCTCACCGCGCAAGGCGTGGGAGAACGTGGCGGCTCAGCTCGACGCCGGCCGTCCGGTCGGCCTCCAGCTCGACTGCTACCACCTCGACTACTTCCGGTCCAAGGTGCGCTTCGGCGGTCATGTCGTCGCGATGTACGGCTACGACGAACACCATGCCTACCTGGTGGACACCGAGCAGCAGGGCGGAGCGGTGCGCACCAGCCGGGCCGGCCTGGCCTTGGCGAGGGCCGAACGCGGCCCGATGACCGCCAGGAACCGGTCCTTCGCCATCTCTCTGCCGGCGCACCCGCCCCGCTGGCAGGACCAGCTCATCCCCGCGATCAAAGCCTGCGCTGACGCCTTCCTCGCCGCCCCCATCGCGAACGTGGGTCATCGCGGCATCGAGAAGGCCGCCGGACAGGTGCCCAGGTGGCTGCTGCGCGCGGAGCGGCCGGAGCGGGACCTGCCGCAGGCGGCCCTCCTCATGGAGAAGGCCGGCACCGGCGGCGCCCTGTTCCGCGCCCTCTACCGTGACTTCCTCGAAGAGTGCGCCGGGCTGATCGACGACGGCGGCCTCCGTACCGGCCACAGGCTGTACGGCGAGGCCGCCACCATGTGGACGGACGTGGCCGGCTTGATCGCCGAAGCCGGGCAGAGCGGTGACGCCGCGCACCTCCAGCAGGCCGGCGTCATCCTCCACGACCTTTCGCGCATCGAGAGGGAGGCCATGCAGGTGCTGCGTCAGCTGTAGCCCTGGAGAGCGGCCGTCCGCCGCCTCCTCGACCCCGGTAGCGTAGGGATCAGGTTCTCCAGCGGCGGTGCGAAGTCGGAGGTGATCACGGTGCATCCG
Source organism: Nonomuraea roseola (assembly GCF_039535395.1). Lineage (NCBI taxonomy): Bacteria > Bacillati > Actinomycetota > Actinomycetes > Streptosporangiales > Streptosporangiaceae > Nonomuraea > Nonomuraea roseola. Next base: position 565,191 of record NZ_BAAAXC010000015.1, on the reverse strand, counting down.
GTCTCATGACAGCCCCATCCCGGGGTGTCACGGAGCCGAAAGGTGACCGTATGAGCAAGACCGACAAGACCCGGCCCTGGTGGGTGCGGATGGCCGACGCGCCGATGAGGACCTACCTGCCCGTGCACGATCATCGGTTCGGGCCGTGCACGCTGCCGGACGAGATCACCGCCGACAGCGCGTCCCTGAGCCGCCGCACGAGCGGCTGTTACTGGGGCGCCACCGCCTTCTACCTGTTCGCCTGCGGCAGCAGCGACGGGTGCAGGGAGTGCACGGGTTACTACTTCCGACGCGAAGAGCATCGCCGCAGCCGTCAACGGGCGCGCCGCGAGCTGCGCGCCTATCACGGCGAAGACTGAAAGCAGGCGGAGAGCCGGACGGCAGCGGGCACCGCGCCCGCTCCTGGTCAGGCTCGGCCACCCGTTGACAGGCCTACCAACCAAGCGCATGCTTCGTCAGCGCCAGGCGCGAAGTGCCGGCCACAGGTCAGCCTCATGTCGAAGGGATGCGCCATGCCCACGGACCAGAACCCCCAGCCGACGCCCCTCCCAAGGCACACCAGGCGGCAGGTGTTACGCGGGGCGGCGGGAGCCGTCCTCACCACCGGCGTCCTGGGCGGCCTCGGCGGCACCGCCTACGCGGCCGTCGAGGACTACGACGTCGTCGTGGTGGGCTCGGGCGCGGCGGGTATGACGGCGGCGCTGCGGGCGGCCAGGCGCGGGCTGCGGACCGTGGTGATCGAGAAGGCGCCCACGTTCGGGGGTTCGGCGGCCCGCTCGGGAGCGGGCATCTGGATCCCGAACAACGAGGTCATCCTGGCCGCGGGCGTCCCCGACACGCCCGCGAAGGCGGCCGCCTACCTCGCGGCGGTCGTGGGCGGCGGGGTGCCCGCCGACCGGCAGGCCGCGTTCCTGGCCCACGGCCCCGCCATGATCTCGTTCGTGATGCGGAACAGCCCCCTGCGCTTCCGCTGGATGGAGGGCTACTCCGACTACTATCCGGAGCTGCAGGGCGGGATGCCGAACGGCCGCTCCATCGAGCCCGACCAGCTCGACGGCAGGGTCCTCGGCGCCGAACTGGCCCGTCTGAACCCCGCCTACATCCCCACGCCCGCAGGGCTCGTCGTGTTCAGCGCCGACTACAAGTGGCTCAACCTCGCCGCCGTCAACCTCAAGGGGGCGGCCGTCTCCGCCGAGTGCGTGGCCAGGTACACGGCCGCCGCGCTGCGCGGGGAGATCCCCCTGACGATGGGCCAGGCGCTGGCGGGCGGGCTGCGCGCGGGTCTGCTGGCCGCCGGGGTGCCGGTGCGGCTGAACACGCCGCTGCTGGACCTGCGGTTCGACGGGGACGGCAGGGCCACGGGCGTGGTCGTGTCGCAGAACGGGGGGCAGGTGCTGGTCAGGGCCGCGCGCGGCGTCATCGTCGGCTCGGGCGGCTTCGAGCACGACCTGGCCATGCGCACGGAGTTCCAGCGGCAGCCCATCGGGACGGACTGGACGGTCGGCGCCCAGGAGAACACCGGAGACGGCATCAGGGCGGGCCGCCGCGCCGGAGCCGCCCTCGACCTGATGGACGACGCCTGGTGGGGCCCGGCGATCCCGCTGCCGGGCGAGCCGTACTTCTGCCTGGCCGAGCGCACGCTGCCGGGCGGCATCCTGGTCAACGGGGACGGCGTGCGGTTCGTCAACGAGGGCGCGCCGTACAGCGACGTCGTGCACGTCATGTACGACCGCAACGCCAGCGGGCCGCACATTCCCTGCTGGCTGATCGTGGACCAGAACTACCGCAACAGGTACCTGTTCAAGGACCTCGCGCCGACGCTGCCGTTCCCCGACTCCTGGTACGCCGCGGGCGCCGTCCACAAGGCCTGGACGATCGGCGACCTGGCGGCGAAGATCGGCGTCCCCTCCGCGGCGCTGCGGCAGACGGTCACCAGGTTCAACGGCTTCGCGCGGACGGGCAAGGACCTGGACTTCCATCGCGGCGACAGCGTCTACGACCACTACTACACCGACCCCGCCGTCCGCCCGAACTCCTGCCTGGCGCCGCTGTGGCTGCCGCCGTACTACGCCCTCAAGATCGTCCCAGGGGATCTCGGCACCAAGGGCGGGATGCGCACGGACGCGCGGGCGCGCGTGCTCCGCGCGGACGGATCCGTCATCCCCGGCCTGTACGCCGCGGGCAACGCGAGCGGGGCGGTGATGGGCCACAGCTACGCGGGAGCGGGCTCGACGCTCGGTCCCGCGATGACCTTCGGCTACATCGCCGCCGACGATCTCGCCGGCGCGCCGTGACACCAGGGTGGACGGTCGAGGACGCCGCGGCCGTCCACCCGAGGGCGGCCGTCAGGCCGACGACTGGCCGTGCAGCACGAGAGCCCAGACCAGCAGCGCGAAGGCGGGGACGCTGGTGAACACGCGGACCAGGTTGAACCTGGCCCACCTGGCCTCGTCGAACTGCCGGCGGACGGCGGCCACGTCCATCCGGTCAGGGTCCCCCGCCGCCTTGATCGCGTCGTTGCGCGGCACGTTGACCGCGATCGTGATGACGAAGGTGACGGCGTACAGCACGAGTGCGATGACGATCCACGGGAAGGCGGGCCTGCCGAGCTGTGTCGCGGCGGCGGCGATGGTGAACAGCAGCGCGCCGAGGAAGCCGCCGCCGATGAACCACGGATTGATGATCGCCCGGTCGAGCGCCTGGAACGCCCCGACGAAGGTGCGATCGTCGGTCCGTCTGAGGCCCGGCATGACAGTGTGCGCGTAGAGGGCGAACACGCTGGAGACCATTCCCATGGACAGCGTCGCGGCGATCAGTGCCAGCGTCGAGAGTACGTCCATCATGCGCTCCCAACGTGAGGGGATGGGGGGTCCGCCCGGGATGACTGTAGCGGACATACCGCTCGCCGAGCGAGCCGTCGACGATCATGATGGGGCGGGCGCTAGCCTCGTCTCGCCGGGTGTCGTGGGCCGGGTTCCGAGCTTGAAGGAGCGAGCAACAATGATCTTCATCACCGCGAAGTTCCGCGTACGGCCCGAGCACGCCGACAGGTGGCCCGAAATCACGGACGAGTTCACCAGGGCCACCCGCGGCGAGCCCGGCTGCCTGTGGTTCGACTGGTCGCGCAGCGTCGACAGGCCCGACGAGTACGTCCTGGTCGAGGCGTTCCGCGACGGCGAGGCAGGCGCCGCCCACGTCCAGTCCGAGCACTTCAGGAAGGCGCAGCAGGAGCTGCCCGGGTATCTGGCGGAGACGCCGCGGATCGTGAACGCGGAGGTGCCGCAGCAGGACTGGTCGCTCCTCGGCGAGCTCGCTGTCGCCGAGGACCGCGCGTAGGTCAGCGAGCCGTCACCGCCACATCGAAGCCTGCCAGCAGCTCGCCGTCGGGCGGGATGACGCCGTAGCTGCTCTCAGGCAGCTCGTTCCAGGCTCCCGGCAGATCGCCGAGCGGCTCGGACACCACCAGACGGGTGTCGGCGGACAGCCCGCGCAGCCACGCGACATCGGGGTGCAGCGCGCGCAGGGACTCGACGCTGGAGCTGTAGAACAGGGTGCGCGACTCGCGCCGGCTGGAGTAGCGGAAGACCCAGACCCGTTCGCCGTTCGACGTCGCGACCGTCATCTGCAGCGGGAACTCGATGCCGTGGTCGTGGCCGAGCCGTTCGACCAGACCGGCCATGCGGGCCACGGCCCCCGGCGGATCGTCGTCCAGGCCGAACGTCAGCGCCAGGTAGAACATCACCTCCGAGTCCGTCGTGCCCTCGATGCGGGAGAACAGCGCGGGGTCGACGGCCATGCACAGCTCCCGGCGGAGCCGGTCGAAGCCCGCGACCACGCCGTTGTGCATCCACATCCAGCGTCCGTGACGGAACGGGTGGCAGTTGGTCTGCTGCACCGCCGTGCCGGTCGACGAGCGGATGTGGGCGAAGAACAGCGGCGAGCGCACATGGTCGGCGATCTCCCGCAGGTTGCGGTTGTTCCACGCGGGACCGGTGTCCCTGAAGATCGCCGGGGTGGCCACGTCATCGGTGTACCAGCCGATGCCGAACCCGTCGCCGTTCGTCGTCTCCACACCCATCCGGGAGCGCAGGCTCTGGTCGATCAGCGACGGCACCGGACGGTACATCACGTCGCACAGCAGCACGGGCGTCCCCGAGTAAACGAGCCATCGGCACATGAGCCACGCCTTTCCTCACCGGGTCGTACAACCTCAGCCGTACCCCCTCAGCCGGGTGGTATGGCGCGGCGGGTTCGGCGCGCGAACCTCCTGCTGAGCGCGGAGCGCGGCGTCGAGGGCGGCGTCGACCCGCTCGGCGCGGGCTGCCGTGCGGACATGCGGGCGGTCTGCGCGGGTGGTAGGGTCGGCGAACTCGGATCCGCAACCTCCCCCGGCCACCGGGGCGGCGCAAGATCTCCACTCTCGTGTTGGAGGCTCTTGCCATGGGCGGAATCAAACAGGTCACGAATGCCCCGCAGGCCGGTCTGCGCCTGCTCACTGCCGTCAGCGCCAGAAAAGACGCGGGCAGCAGCCCCACGGGGATCGTCGGGCGGAGCCTGGCGCGGCAACTGCTGGACGCAGGGGATCGCGTGCGCGTTCTCGCCGAGCCCGCCCAGGCGGACGGCTGGCCTGACGAGGTCGAGGTCGTCGAGGGGTCCATCACCCGGCCGCTGGAGTACGCCGAGGTCTTCGCCGGCGTCGACGGCGTCTTCCTCGCCGGAGCCGTGCCCACGACGGTGCGGGACGCCCTGGAGATCGCCCGGGGCGCCGGTGTGCGGCGGATCGTCGTGCTGTCCTCCCACGGGCCGGAGTACGAGGAGGCCTATCCGCCGGAGACGTGGTTCTGGCTGGCCATCGAGCGGGCCGTCGAACGCTCCGGAATGGAGTGGACGCACATCCGCCCGTCAGCGGTGATGGGGGCGATGATCGAGGGCACCTATCCCGCCACGGGCTCGGACTGGCCGCAGACGATCAGCGGCGAGCGCGTCGTGCGGGAGGCCTTCCTGGACGGCGGCCACTATCCCTTCATCCACGAGGAGGACCTCGCCGCCGTGGCGGTGGCGGCGCTGCGTGCCGACGACTGTGCCGGGGCCGTCCTCGAGGCGGTCGGACCGCCGATCAGCACCCGATCGCGCGTGGCGAGCATCGCCGGAGCCATCGGCGGCGACATCGCGACCGTCGAGGTGAAACCCGACGACAGCCGCGCGAACTGGCGGCGTCACGGCTGGCCCGACAGCGGCATCGACGTGACGCTGTACGCCCTGGAGGAGTACGGCGCGCGGCTCGCCGAGCTCACCCAGTGGACGCTCGACCAGCGGCCCGCCGTACGCGAGATCATCGGCCGCCCGCTGCGCGGCTTCGACGACTGGGCGGTCGAGAACGCCCACCTGTTCCGCTGAACGTCCGCCCTGTCGCGAGAGGAAACGTCATGAAGAAGGGCATCAACTACGACACCGGGTTCCTGCCGGGAGACCACCACACTCGCGAGGTCTTCGACGTCGCGACCGTGCGGCGTGAGATGCGGGTCATCGCCGGCGACCTGCGCTGCCAGGCCGTCCGCGTGTCCGGCGGCGACCCTGCGCGGCTGAGCGTCGCCGCGCAGGAGGCCGCCGCCGCGGGGCTGGAGGTCTGGTTCGCCCCCTTCCCCGTGGACCTGGACGTACGGGACACGCTGGACCTCTTCGCCGACTGCGCCGAGCGCGCCGAGGCGCTACAGCGGGGCGGAGCCGAGGTGGTGCTCGTGACCGGCTGTGAGTACACCACCTTCGGCCTGGGCTACCTGCCCGGTGACACCTACACCGAGCGCATGGCGGCGATGACCGCCGACCTTTCCTGGCTGGAGACGCTGGGCGCCGCCTCTGGCCGCTTCAACGCCTTTCTCTCCGAGGCCGCCGCGACCGTGCGCCCGTTGTTCGGCGGCAGGATCACCTACGCCTCGGCTCCATGGGAGACGGTCGACTGGAGCCCGTTCGACCTGGTGGGCGTGGACGCCTACCGAGCGGCCTGGAACGCCGGCCACTTCGCGGAGGAGGTGCGCGCGCACTTCGCCCACGGCAAGCCCGTGGCGGTCACCGAGTTCGGCACCTGCGCCTACCTGGGCGCCGCCGACCTGGGCGGCGCGGCGTACCTGGTGCCGGAGGGAGCGGTGCCGGACGAGGGGGAGCAGGTGCGCTACTTCGGTGAACTGATGGACCTGTTCGAGAAGGAGGGTGTGGCCGCGGCCTTCTGGTTCACCTTCGCCGGATACTCCCTCCCCGGCGGCGCCGACGTCGGCTCCTACGGGGCCGTCAGGATGCTGGACGCGACCCGGTGGGAGCCCAAGGCGGTCTTCCACGCCATCGCCGCCCGCGACTGACGAGAGCTCACGGCCCGCCCCGGGCGTGGCTCTTCGCTCACAGCCGGATCTTCTTGACGATCTCGTCGAGCTCGGGGACGAGCGGCTCGCTGGCCATCACGGTGACGATCACACCCTCGCGCTCGACCCAGCCGACGTAGCGCCCGTGCCCGAGAGCTCCGTCGCCCTCCTTGGTGAGCACCGTGCGCCCGCCGATCCTGGCGCTCTTGTCGTCGCGGGAGAAGGTGCCGAGGACGAGCGGGGCCTTCTTCAGGTGGGACAGCTTGCCCGCCGCCGGCCAGCACACCACGCGCACCCACAGCGACCGGTGCTTCCTGTCGATCTCGTCGCGGTCGTCGTACCACTGGTAGCCGTACTCGACGGCTCCGCGCAGCTTGTTCACCACGACCTGACCCGCGAGGAAGCCCTTCGGCAGATGGCCGACGCGCACGCCCTTCAGGGCGGTGGCTCCCTTGGCCGGCCGGTCCTCCTTCCCGTCAGCGGATCGGCGGGCCTCCGCCTTGGTGGGGGTGGGACAGCCGGCCGTACCGGTGGGCGCGGCGTGCGCCGGCGAGGCGACGAGGACGGTGGCCGAGACAAGGGACAACGCGGTCAGAGCGAGCGTCTTCTGCAGCTTTTTCATGATTCATTGGATGCCGCAGGGTGGGCAGAAGTTCGCGGAACACCCGATGTGTCCTTATGTCATGAGGGTGGCCCCCGTGGTCTCAGCGGCGGAGCCGGCCGGCCCGTTCGAGAGCGGCGTACGGCCCTGGCTCACCTGCCGACTGGAGCGGGGCAAGTGGGACATGGGGGCTGGAACGTTCTACACTCCTGCGACGAGCTGATCATGCTCCCTCCCGCGTCCCTTTGGTCAAGGAATCATGAGAGTCATCTTCGCGGCGATCGTCGCCATCTCCCTTCTGCTGGTCACGCTTCCCCCCACCGCCTCCGAGGCCACGACCGCGCGGCCGTACTGCAACGAGAGGCATCCGCCCAAGAACCGGTACTACTTCAAGCACAAGAACCACTGGGACTGTGTCGGCGAGCACCTCACCTGCTCCAAGGAGCAGCGCGGGGCGTACGGCTACTCGATGAACCACGCGCCGCACAGTCGCAGGCTCAGGTGTGTCTTCTGGACGGACGCCTACCGCTGGAAGCCGGTCAGGAGGAGCTAGGCGACCCGCCACCAACGTGTCCGCGTCAGGGCGGCCGGTTCGGGGCGGTCGCCGTGCGGGGGGAGGCGCCGGCCATGTCCGCCGGCCTGGCTTGACTTCAACATTGGTTCACGTGCGAGCATGGTCGCATGATCACCTCAGACAAGATCTTGGTGATCAGTGCGACGGGAACATCGGCAGGCACCTGGTGCCCCTGCTCGCCGAGGCGGGCGTTGCGGTGACCCGCGATCCGGGGCGGACCGGCCTGCCCGGCGGCGTCGAGGTAGTGCGCGGGGACCTGACCGAGCCGGAGACCCTGGAGGCGGCTCTGGAGAGCGTGGGCGCGGTGTTCCTGCTGTGGCCGTTCTTCTCGGCAGCCGGGGCGCAGGCCGTCGTCGAGGCGATCGCCCGGCACGCGCACCGGGGTCGTCTACGTCTCCGCCTTCTCCGTGCAGGGCGGGCGCGACACGGCGCAGAACGGGGTGTGGGGCGGGATCGAGGAGCAGCCGCGGGAGGAATCAGCGGCGGGCGGCGGGGCGCAGATGCGCGAGTCACGGGGGACGAACACCTTGCGGGATCGGCGAGGGGCCTGGGCGCTACGGAGGCGGAACGTCGCCATCTCACCGAGGCCGATCTACGGTCGATCGTCGAGAACGAGCTCCGGGAGCGCTCGGTCGCCGCGGAGGAGCACGAGCGCATCGGCCGCGACGACCACGCCGAGCGGCTCAGGGCGGAGGCCGAGGTGCTGAGCCGGCACCTGGGACCGGCTCTCTGACGTCTCACAGCTCGCGAACCCTGCCCACCGACGTCTTCGGCACGGAGACCCGCCGGCATCCGGTTCGGCTCCCGGTGCTCGGGCGGCCGGCTACCTCCGGGAGCGGGCGGCGAGGTGGCGACGGAGGTGATGGGCGGTGTGGGTGGCGGAGGTGGCGATCATCTGGTGCGGGGTGCCCTCGAAGACGACGTGACCGCCGTCCCGTCCCGCGTCGGGCCCGAGGTCGATGGCCCAGTCGGCGGCGAGGATGACGTCAAGGTTGTGCTCGATGACGATGACGGTCGAGCCGGAGTCCACGAGCCGGTCGATCAGGCCGATGAGCCGATCGATGTCGGCGATGTGCAGGCCGGTGGTGGGCTCGTCGAGCACGATCGTCCGGCCGGGGGTGGCCAGCTCGGCGGCCAGCTTGAGCCGCTGGCGCTCGCCTCCGGACAGGGAGTCGAGCGACTGGCCCAGGGTGAGGTAGCCGAGACCGACGTCGGCGAGACGCTCGAGAACGGACAGGACGGGCTTCTGGGAGAAGAAACGCCGGGCGTCGTCGACACTCATCTCGAAGACGTCGGCGATGGTGCGCCCGTCGACCTCGTAGCGCTGCGCCTCAGGGGTGAAGCGCCTGCCCTTGCACGACTCGCAGCGGGTGGTGACGCCCTCCATGAACGCCAGGTCGGTGTAGATGAGGCCGGTGCCTTCGCAGGCGGGGCAGCCACCGGAGGAGTTCGGTGTGAACAGCCCGGCCGGCTGCCGGGTCGCTCGGGCGAAGATCTGCCTGATGAGGTCGAGCAGGCCGGTGAAGGTCGCGGGGTTGGACCTCCTGGAGCCGCGGATGGGCCGCTGGTCGATCACGACGGCGTCGGGTTCGACGGCCGGCAGGTGGCCGAGGACGAGGCTGCTCTTGCCGGATCCGGCGACGCCGGTGACCACGGTCATGACGTCGCGCGGGATGCGTACCGTGACGTCGCGGAGGTTGTGGGTGCCGGCACGCTCGATCAGCATCCACGCGCTCGCGGGCCTCGGATCCGCGCGCTCGGTCCGCTCCGCCCGCAGCCCCGCGCCGGTCGGGGTGTCGGCCCGCTGGAGTTCGGCGTAGGTGCCCTGGAAGACGACGTGACCGCCGGCTGCTCCGGCCCCCGGCCCCATGTCGATGCAGTGGTCGGCGATGGCCATGATCTCCGGGTCGTGCTCGACCACGATGACCGTGTTGCCGCGGTCGCGGAGGGCGAGCAGCATCTGCCCGAGCGTGTGGACGTCGCGGGGGTGCAGGCCGACGGTGGGTTCGTCGAAGACGTAGAGCATGTCGGTGAGGGCGCTGCCGAGGTGGCGCACCATCTTGATGCGCTGCGACTCGCCGCCCGACAGGGTGGAGGTCGCGCGGTCGAGGCTCAGGTAGCCCAGGCCCAGGGTGACCAGGCGCTGCAGGTGCTCGCGGAGCCTGCCGAGCAGAGGCGCGACCTCCGGATGGTCGAGGGCGTCGATGACGGCGAGGAGCTCGTCCACCTGCATCGCGTTGCAGTCGGCGATGGAGCGCCCTGCTATCAGGCTGTTGCGCGCGGGCTCGGCCAGTCGTGAGCCGCCGCACTGGGGGCAGCGGCGCCGGGCGACGATCCGCTCGAACGCCTCACGCTGCCTGCCCTTGAACGACTCCGGTTCCCGCTGGAGGTAGATGCGGGTGAAGCGGGGGATCAGGCCCTCGTACGCGGTGCCGACCGCGTCCATGCCGGCGGGTGGGCTGAGGGTGTCGGCAGGTGTGTGCAGGAGGATGTCACGCTCCTCGGAGGTGTAGTCACGGATCTTCTTGTCGACGTCGAAGAAGCCGGAGCGCGCGTACGCCTTCCACATCCACTGTCCCGGCGCGAAGGGCGGGAAGGTGATCGCGCCCTCGGCCAGCGACCTGTCCTCGTCGAGGAGTTCGCCCACGTCGACAGTGGCGGAGACCCCCAGGCCCTGGCAGTTCGGGCACATTCCGGCGGGGTCGTTGAAGCTGTAGGCGTTGGAGTAGCCGGCGGAGGGCGTGCCGACGCGCGAGAACAGCAGCCGCAGGCGCGCCCCGATGTCCGTCGCGGTGCCCACGGTGGAGCGCGGGCCGCCCGACAGGCGCCTCTGGTCCACGATGATCACCGCTGACAGGTTCTCCAGGTGGTCGACGTCGGGCTGCCCGTAGCTGGGCAGGCGCCCCTGCGCGAAGGCCGAGAACGTCTCGTTGAGCTGCCGCCCCGACTCCGCCGCGAGCGTGTCAAAGACCAGGGAGGACTTGCCCGAGCCTGACACGCCGGTGACGACGCTCAGGCAGCGCTTGGGGATGTCGAGATCGACGTTCTTGAGGGAGTTCTCCCGCGCGCCGCGGATCCGGATCACATCGGTCATCGGTTGAGTCCTTGGAAGGTACGGACAGCGAGGGGAGCGAAGATCAGGGTGAGCAGGAGCGGCGCGATCATGGCGGTGGTGAGCGCGTGCTGCGCGGCCCAGGTCTGTCCCCCTGCATAGGCGCCGGTGAACAGCTCGCGGACGGCGGTGGCCGTCGCCGAGAGCGGGTTCCACTCGGCGGCCACGCCGAGCCAGCGGGGCATGGTGGCCGGGTCGACGAACACGGTCGACAGGAACCCGATCGGCCAGGCCAGGAGCTGCGCGGCGCTCACGGCCTCGGGCGAGCCCGCCTTCAGGCCTGCCCAGACACCGACCCAGAGAAGGCCGAAGCGCAGCCACAGCAACAGCCCGTAGGCCGGCAGCGCTGCGAACAGCCCGTTCTCCCACCGCCAGCCCAGGGCGAGACCGGCCACTGTGATGATGGTGATCTCCAGGGCCGAGGTCAGCATGTCGGCCATGACGCGGCCGAGGAGCACCGCACCGGGTGCGATCGGCAGCGAGCGGAACCGGTCGGTGACGGTCTTCGCCGCGTCGGTGGTGACCGCGATCATGGTCGTCTCCACGCCGAACAGCATCGTGAACGCCAGGACGCCCGGGATGACGAACAGGATGTAGTCTCCCGTGCTTCCCGCGATCGCGCCTCCGAGGAGGCCGCCCATCATGAGGATGATGAGGACGGGGAACAGGAGCTGGATCGCGAAGACTCCGGGCCGGGCCCGCCAGTGCCGCATGGTGCGCCCGGTGATGATCGCCGCGTCTCTCCAGAGACGCGAACGTACCGGGCCGGACAGGGTCGAGGTGCTCATGGGGCGGGCGCTCCTTCGGGCTCTGTCGCGTGCAGGTGGAGGTAGACGTCTTCGAGGGTGGGCCGGCGCAGCACCAGGCGAGGCTCCCCGACGAGTTTCTTGAGGTCGTCCGGCGTCCCCTGAGCGATGACGGCGCCCTCGCGCAGGATCACCACGTCGTCCGCGAGCGCGTCCGCCTCCTCCAGGTACTGGGTGGTCAGCAGGACAGTGGTCCCGGCGTCGGCCAGGGCGCGCACCGAGTCCCACAGACCGTGCCGCGCCTCGGGATCGAGTCCCGTGGTGGGCTCGTCGATGAACAGCACGCCGGGTGTGGTGATCAGAGAGGTCGCCAGATCGAGACGACGGCGCATCCCGCCGGAGAACGCGCTTACCGGACGCCTGCCCACATCGGCCAGCCCTGCCGTTTCGAGCAGCTCGCCGGCCCGGTCACGCGCGCTGCGCCGGGTCAGGCCCGACAACCTGCCGAACAGCTCGAGGTTCTCGCGCGCGCTCAGCAGCTCGTCCAGTGCGGCGTACTGCCCGACCAGCCCGACAGAGGCCCGCACCTGCGTCGCCTCACGTACGACATCACGGCCCGCGACGCGGGCCGTGCCCTCGTCGGGGAGGGTCAGCGTCGTCAAGATCCGGACCATCGTGGTCTTACCGGCGCCGTTGCCGCCGAGTAACGCGCAGACCCGCCCCGCCTCGACCGTAAGGTTGACGCCGTCGAGCGTCGGGCGCACGTTGCCGCGGAAGTGCTTGCGAATGCCACGAGCGACGATCGGGGCCGTCGTGGGGCTTTCTACCGAATTCGAGGTCACGCAGCCTGCCTCCTGCCTCGCCATACTTCTTACGCAGTACAATACATTGTAAGAAACCAGAGAGGAGTCCTCGGTGGCCAAGAGAGCGGAGCGTCCGGGCGATCCGGCCAAGTTGATCGGGCTGCTGTGGCGGCCCACGGAGGCCGTGAGCCGGTCGGGGCTGACGCCGAAGGTCATCACCCGGGCGGCGATCGCCCTGGCCGACCAGGAGGGGCTCGACGCGCTCACCATCCGCCGCGTGGCAGGCGACCTCGGCGTCAGCACGATGGCTCTCTATCCCTACATCGCCGGACGGTCCGAGCTCGTCGAGCTCATGCTCGACGCCGTGGCCACAGAGGTCTACGCCCACACCACCCCACCGGCACAGGCGGGGCAGTGGCGGGCCAGGATCGAGCACATCGCCCAGGCCAACTGGGACCATCACATGGCCCATCCGTGGACCGTCGACATCGCGGCGGGCCGCCCGGTCCCCGGACCCGGCATCTCGGGCAAGTACGAGATCGAGCTCTCCGCCCTCGACGGGCTGGGCCTGAGCGACATCGAGATGGACCAGACCCTGACGGCGATCCTCGGCCTGGTCTCCAACGCGGCGCGCGAGACGATCTCGTTGCGGCGCGTCAGGCAGGAGAGCTCTCTGACGGACACCCAGTGGTGGGAGAGCGTCGGGCCGAGCCTGGGCAAGGCGATGGCGGGCGCCTCCTATCCCGTCGCCAGGCGGGTGGCGGCGAGTCTCGGCGAGGCCACCGGCCTGGCGACTGACCCGGAGGGGGCGTTCCGATTCGGGCTCGGCATGCTCATGGACGGACTCGGCGCACTCATCGGCACCCGCGGACAGCACCCGCTCTGATCGGGCTTCGACCGTGGCGGAGCTGAAGCCGTCGCTGCTCAGGGCAACTGCCTACCGGTCGCGGCAGGAGGAGGCCCGGACGGCCGACGCGCGCTGATCTCGACGGCTGCTATGGTGAAAGACGCTCGTACGGAAACTAGGAGACCAGACGTGGCAGGTGACGACGACATCTCCGGGTGATACCGGAGGTTGACCGGCCCCGGCAGGCGCGCATGACCGCCGCCGATGTGGCCCCCGTCGTCGTACCCGAATCCCTGTCCCCTTTGCCGGGCGGCTTCGGCGCGCCCGGATCACGTACGTACGAGGTCTTCCACATGTCCGATGCGTTCATCATCTGCTCCAACCTGTCCTTCTCCTGGCCTGACGACACGCCGGTCTTCAGTGACCTGTCCTTCACCGTGGGTGCCGGCCGTACGGGCCTCGTCGCCCCGAACGGCGCGGGCAAGAGCACGCTGCTCAAGCTGATCGCCGGCGAGTACCGGCCCGGTGGCGGGAGCGTGTCCGTCAACGGCGTGCTCGGGTACCTGCCGCAGAGCCTGCCGCTCGCCGGCGACCTGACCGTGGCCGAGGTCCTGGGCATCGCCCCCGTGGTCGCCGCGCTGGACGCCATCGAGTCGGGGGACGCGAGCGAGGAGCACTTCACCACGATCGGCAACGACTGGGACATCGAGGAGCGCACCCGAGCCCAGCTCGACCGGCTCGGGCTCGGCGACCTCGAGTTGGCGCGTACGCTGCGCACGCTGAGCGGCGGCCAGGTCGTCTCGCTCGGCCTGGCCGCGCAGCTGCTCAGGCGTCCCGACGTGCTGCTGCTCGACGAGCCGACGAACAACCTCGACCTCGACGCGCGCCGCAAACTCTACGCCGTGCTCGGCGACTGGACCGGCTGCCTGCTCGTGGTCGGCCACGACCGGGCCCTGCTCGACTGCATGGACCGCATCGCCGAGCTGGACAGGGGCGAGGTCCGCTTCTACGGCGGCGACTTCACGGCCTACGAGCAGGCCGTACGGACGGAGCAGGAGGCCGCCGAGCGGAACGTGCGCAGCGCCGAGCAGGAGCTCAAGCGCGAGAAGCGGGAGATGCAGCAGGCCCGCGAGCGGGCCGAGCGCCGGGCGAGCAACGCCGCCCGCAACCTCAAGAACGCCGGTCTGCCGCGGATCTTCGCGGGGAACATGAAGCGTGGCGCCCAGGAGTCGGCCGGGCGGGCGGGCCAGACGCACGCCGCCCGTGTCGGCGACGCCAAGGCCAGGCTCGACGAGGCCGGGCGCACCCTGCGCGACGACCAGAGGATCGCGCTGCGACTGCCCGGGACCAACGTCCCCGCGGGGCGCACGGTCTTCCTCGGCGAACACCTGCAGGCCCGCGGCCTGTTCGCCGAGCCCGGCATCGACCTGACGATCCGCGGACCCGAGCGCATCGCGCTGACCGGCCCCAACGGCGCGGGCAAGTCAACCCTGCTGCGCCTGGTCAGCGGCGAGCTGGAACCCGACGGCGGCAGTGCCAGGCGGGCCGACGGCCGGATCGCCTCCCTCTCACAGCGGCTCGACCTGCTCGACGTCGAGCGCACCGTGGCGGAGAACCTGGCCGCGTTCGCTCCCGGCATGCCGGAGGCGGAGCGGATGAACCTGCTGGCCCGCTTCCTGTTCAGGGGCGCGCGTGCGCACCTGCCGGTCGGCGTGCTGTCGGGCGGCGAACGGCTGCGCGCCACGCTGGCCTGCGTGCTCTGCGCCGAACCCGCGCCCCAGCTCCTGCTGCTGGACGAGCCCACCAACAACCTCGACCTGACCAGCGTGGGACAGCTGGAGAGCGCGCTCGGAGCGTACGAGGGGGCGTTCGTGGTGGTCAGCCATGACGAACGGTTCCTCACGGAGATCGGGGTGGACCGCTGGCTGGAGCTGTCCGGCGGGCGGCTGCTGGAGACCGGAGGGCTCGCCGGTGAGTGACGCGCCGCTCACCCCGTGGGGGGTCACTGGGGCCAGTTCGCGATGATCTCGGGCGTGATGGCGTCGGAGTGGCAGGTGAAGGTCTTGCGCGAAGCAAGGTCGTAGAGGCAGACCCTGACGTCCACCCGCTTGATCTCTCCGTCCGAGGTGAGCCGGAAGGAGCTCCTGGCCGAACAGGTCGAGCGGGGCCGGCTCCATCCGGTGCCGCCGCCCACGTAGTGGAAGCGGGCACGGATGGAGGCACAGTGGCCGCGATGTGTGTCGCGGTCGTGGAGCGTGCCGTGCACGGTGAATGTCTCGGCGCTGAAGTCGGTGATCCAGACGTCGGCCTTGGCGTGGCCGGCGTGTCCCGCTGACGATCTGACGGGGCCCCAATGGATGGGGGAGGCCGCGGCCGCCTGCGCCGAGGCCGGGACGCCTGTGCCGATCACGAGGGCGAGGACTCCACCGATGACATGTGTCTTTCCCATGGCCAGGACGGTAGGAGACGCGACTTGGAGAGATCTTGCATCCGGCTGGCGTCTCCCCGCGACAGTCCCGGCTCGCATCCTCAGGCGTGCTCACGCCGGTGGATCTTCGTCCCGGCGGGGGTGTTCGTCCCGCCGGGCCCGGCCGCCTCGCTGATCGAGAGCCCTGGCGGTCGAAGGCCATCTTTTCGTGCAAAGATTCGCATATGGATGCGGCTATCATTCTTCGCACGGCTAAGGAATGCGGGTCTTACCTGCGTTCAGTGGCAGATCAGAAGTGGGCGGAAACGCAGATCCCGGGGATGGACCGGACCGCGGCGGGCATCGTGGCCCACATCGGTGACTGCCTGATCTGGTACGCCACTGACCTTGTCGCCGGCGACAGGGAACTCAGCACCATGGAGATGCGCGTTCGCCCGGAATCCGAGCCGGAGGACCTGATCGCCACGATGGACGCCTTCGCCACCGTCCTCGCGCATGTTGTCAACGGAACCTCGCCCGAGGCCCGAGGATGGCACCCCGACGGCAGAGCCGACGCGACCGGCTTCGCGGCCATGGCCTGCGACGAGATGCTCGTGCATACCGCTGATGTCGGGACAGGCGTCAATCAGCCCTTTGTTCCCTCTGGGGAGGTCGCGGCCGCCACACTGCGGCGCCTGTTCCCATGGGCGCCGACGGACACGGACCCCTGGCTGACCCTGCTATGGGCCAACGGTCGTGCGGACCTGCCTGGCCAGGAGCGGCAGGTGGGGTGGAAATGGCACTGCGCTCCCCTGGAGGAGTGGGACGGAACCAACCCCAGAAGCTCAGCCGCCACCTCCTGAAGATCTGGGAGCCTTGCACACCGTCGGGATGGACGGACCTTCGATCACGGACGGGCTGCGGGCCGTCGCGGCGTCGCCGTCACCGCTCACGACGCGGCTTGCGCCAGCTCATGATCTCGGTTGCCGGAAGACGCTCAGCGAAGCGGTCGTCGGGCGCCGCTCGCTGCAGCACCGCGCGCAGGTCCCGCTCGAAGTCCTCCAGCCTGCCGTCGAACAGGTGAGGGGCGGAGTCGGATCGGGAGAACACCCACGCCACGATGTCGTCCGCGGTGCGGTCGACCACTTCCCCTGCCGGCACGACATGCCGTTGGAAGTTCTCGAACCCGGCCCGCGCCAGGACGAGGTCCTCCCGGCCCGGCGTGCCGTTGACGAGCGTTCCCTGACCCGCGCGGCGTACCGGGCCCAGGTGGCGACGGACCAAGTCGCTGATCTGCGCGTACGGCGGAGCGGGCAGCGGCGGCGGCACCGGTTCGGGCGGCGGACTCTTGAGGTCGCTCATGTGAACGAACGTGCCTCCCGGCTCCAGCATCTCCAGCACGGTCGCGGCGACACGGTCCCGATCCGTCCAGTGGAAGGACTGGGCGAACACCGCGACCCGGAACTCGCCCAGACCGGCCGGTAGGTCCTCGGCGCGCGCAGCCACCCACCGCGCGTTGGTCACCCCGCGACGCGTGGCCTGCCGCTCGGCCTCGGCCAGCATGTCCTCATCTGGGTCGACGCCGACCGCCTCGGCGAAGAACCGCGCCATGGCCAGCGTCACGATGCCAGGCCCGCAGCCGACGTCGAGGAGCCGGCCCCGGCCGTCCAGGGCGAGCGCCGCGGCCATCGTTTCGGCGAAGCCCGGAGCGTACGGCAGCCGGCCGCGCTCGTAGTAGGCGGCACTTCCCTGGAACAGGGTGCTGTCCCACTGCCATCCATCCGGCATGGCGATCCCTCCACGAGTCGGCGAAGCCGCAGGCAGATCGAGCCGCCGGCGGCGTCGCGGTCATCCTGGCCCCTTCACCCGGCGGGAGACGCGGACCAGCGGGCTCTGGACGGGCTCGGCAATGGTAGCGAGAGGGAGAACTCGCCGACCCGCTTCGAACACCGCGCCGGCACGCACGTGCCGAGTCTCTGGCAGGTCGGTGACTAGGCAGGACGGGGCGCGGGGGCCGGCGCAGGGGCGGGAAGGCGCAGGACGAAACACGCGCCGACGGGACTGTCGACGATCGTCAGGGATCCGTGATGATCGCGCACGATCTCCCTGGAGATGGCCAGTCCGAGGCCGCTCCCGCGCGGATCGCGCCGGCGGCCCTCGCCGAGCCGTACGAACCGCTCGAAGACGCGCTCCCTGCTGCCGGCGGGGACGCCGTGGCCGTCGTCATGGACGGAGACGACGGCGTCCTCGCCGTCTCTGAACACTCTCACCTGAACGGCGGCGCGGGCATGGCGTGCGCCGTTGTCGAGCAGGTTGGTGAGAACCCTGCTGATCCCGAGCGTGCTGGCCTCCACCATCACCCGCGGATCGGCCGTGACCGTGACCGGCACCCGTCGCGGACGGCGGTCCACCTCCTGCCTGACGAGCGCGGCCAGATCGACCGGCTCGGTACTTTCGGCGATGCCGGCGTCGCGCCGCGCCAGGACCAGCAGGTCGGCGACGATGTTCTCCAGCCGTTCGGTGGCCGTCAGCGCCGACTCCACGACCTCGGCCCTGTCGATCTCGTCAGGCAGCAGCGCGGCGGCCTCCAGTCCCGTCCGCAGGCCAGTGATGGGGCTGCGCAGCTCGTGGGAGACGTCGGAGACGAACCTGCGCTGCTGCTCGACGGCGCGCTCCAGCCGGTCCAGCGTCGCGTTGACGCTCATGGCCAGCCGCTGGATCTCATCTCGCCTCTCAGGAAGAGGCACTCGGCGATGCAGGTCCGTCGCGGTGATGATCCGGTCCATCTCGGCCCTGATCGCCTCCACCGGCGCCAGCGTACGGCCCACCGCCCACCACATGGAGACACCCCGCAAGATCAAGGTGACGATCGCGACGACCCCGAACAACAGCGCCCACATCGGCCGAGGCAGCAGGCCGGGTTCCGGTGTGGCGGCGATGGCGATGAAGGGCTTGTTGTCGAGGAAGAACCGGTGCGCCGTGGCCAGCAGGCAGGGGCTGTCCGGCCGCGGGTAGCCGCACACCGAACTGTCGCTGCGAAGCTCCTGCGGTGCGGGTAGCGTCGCGGGGATCGACGGCTCCCCGAGGATCGTGGCGCTGGCCTTGACGACCTGTCCCTTGCGGCCGAGAATCTGCGCGAGCTCGTCCCGGCTCGAGGTGATGAGCGGGCTCGACAGCTTGTCGGCCTCGGCGTCGAAGACCAGGCGCTGAGCGGCCCGTGACGCGTGCAGCTGGGCCTCGTCCACCGCCTCCTGCCTGAGCAGCACCAGCACGACCGCGTACAGCGCACCGACCAGCAGGCCGGTCACCAGTACCGCGGCGACCGACATCCTGACTTTGATGGGCATGTGTGCCGGCGACCACGTCACGCTAGAGCATCCGGCGTCGCGAGCCTGTTGCAGATCTCATCAGTTCCCCCGAGCTGTACGGAAAGCATAGAGAACCGCTGGCAAAGTCAGGGTGACCGACCACGGCACGCCGCAGCGTGAGGCATCCCTCGCCGACGTCATGGATGAGGGGCCCTTGCGTCGCCGACGGCAGGGAGGGGAGAACGGCTCGAAGGTCAGGTGCTCGCCGAAGGCGAGGGCGGTCAGCCTGGCCCGCGACGACGCTCTCCTTATCAGGGCGGCTGGTGACCGGCCGGGTTCCCTGAGGAGCGAACGCTCCCAGGGAACGGCTTTCTCACCACGGCTTTGTCACCACGGCTTTGTCACCACGGCTTTGTCACCACGTCTTTGTCACCACGGCTTTCTCACCAACCGCGGGCACGACGACGCGCGGGCTCGTCCAGCGGAAACGCCGGAAGAAGCCGCGTACGTCTTCCAGGAGGCCTTTATCCACCCCCCGACGACGCCGCCAGGGTCACGATGAAAGGCGGGCAGCACGCGGCCCCGCGGAGGTCACACGTTCTTGATCATGCCCCCGTCGATGAGGTACTCGTTGCCGGTGATGTTGTTGGGCGAGGCCAGGAAGGCGATGAGCCGCGCCACCTCCTCCGGCGTGCTGATGCGGCCGGTCGTCACGCCGAGCCCGATGATCGCCTGCTCCACGAACGATTCGTGGGACACGCCCTGCTCCTTCGCGAGGCGGCCGACGAAGCCGTCCGGGTCGGCCCATACCGCGGTGCTCACCGGTCCCGGCGACACGGTGACGGCGCGCACGCCCTGCCCCCCGAACTGCTCGGCGATCACCTTGGTGAGAGCGTTGAGCGCGGCCTTGGAGACGTTGTAGTCAGCGGGCCCGGCGGCGACGGTCCGCGCCCCGACCGAGGAGACGTTGATGATCGTGCCCCGGCGCTCGATCAGGCTGGGAAGCGCGGCGCGGCTGACACGCAGCGCGCTGTAGAAGTGCAGGTTGAAGGTGTGCTCCCAGGCGTCATCCGGCAGCTCCAGCAGATTGAGCCTGGCCCCCTTGGCGAAGTCGTCGGTGTCGCCGACGCCCACGTTGTTGACCAGCAGGTCGATGCCGCCGAGCTCGTCGATGGCTCTGTCGATGAGCCGGGCCGGGCCCTCGGCCGTGGAGAGGTCGACGGTCACGGGCACGGCCCCGGTCTCCTTCAGCTCCGCTGTGATGGTGCGTGAGCCGGTGACCACGTGCATCCCCTCGGCGAGCAGGGTGCGGACGAGAGCCAGGCCGATTCCCTTGCTGCCGCCGGTGACGACCGCGGTCTTGCCTGTCAGGTGCAGATCCACTGGGCGTTCTCCTCTTTCGTGACCGCAGCGGGCGCCGCGGTGCAGGGGCTGTGGGCAGCGGGACTCATCACGACGTCTCCGAAACCTCGCCTGTACGGGTGGCCCGCCGACACGGCGCCCCGGTCGGTCGGGTGCGCCTGTGCTGGATGGCGACCGGATGGCCTCGGGTTGGTCGGGGTGTGCCTGTGCTGGATGGCGACCGGATGGCCTCGGGTTGGTCGGGGTGTGGCCTCGGTGGGTGGGTGTGCCTGTGCCGGATGGCGACCGGATCGTCCCGGTTCGGTGAAACGCGGTCGGTTACCGACCTGGGCCGCGTTCGCCGCCGACGTCCGCGCCCTGCTCACTCGCGGTCCCGTAGCAAGCCCTCGAAGATGCCGGTGGCCTCGGAGTCGGGCGGTTGGTCGTGGTCGCGGCCGGTGAGGAGGTCGAATGAAGTGGCCGATGGTGTGCGGTGGCGGTGGACTGGATCACGTCGACGGGGGCGCGGCCGCATGCGCTCCGGCGCGTTCGTCCGGTGGGAGGCCGGAGCCTGGGCCGTCGGTCCAGGTGCCGGGCAGCAGGCCGTTGGAGTAGGGACGGATGCGCGGATCGTTGCCGTCCGGGACTTCCCGAGCGGTCCCGGCCGAGGCGTGGCCGGCGACGACGGGACGGCAGCGACGATGCTTACGTGCGCCGCAACCTGGTCGGTGTCCCAGCCGGCCGGCGGGACAGGGCTCGTGCCGCCGGAGTCGGCCGCTGTGACAGCAGCGTCCCGGTGTGCGGGTCAGGCGTTGCTGGGCGGGTGGCGTCCATGGTCTTCTCTCTTTCCTGGGCCCTCGGAGAACACTTGCGTGATGCAAGTGAGGCTAGGGCCGTACACTTGCTTGACGCAAGTGTCTATCCGGGAGGTGGCCGTCATGCTGGGCAGGACATACGACACGCAGGTGTGCTCTGCCGCCAGGGCGCTCGAGGTCATCGGTGAGCGGTGGAGCCTGCTGATCGTGCGCGACGCGCTCTTCGCCGGCGCGACCCGTTTCGCCGACTTCCAGCGCTTGGGCATCGCGACCAACATCCTGGCGAAACGCCTCGACAGCCTTGTCGACTCAGGCATTCTCGAGCGGCGGTCGAGCGAGGAGCAGCCCGATCGGGCCGGCTACGTCGTGACGCAGAAGGGGCTCGACCTGGCGCCCGTGATCATCACACTGACGCAGTGGGGCGATCGATGGGCGGCGCCAGACGGCCCGCCCATCCTGTATCGGCACATCGGTTGCGGCGGGGCGATCGCCGAGCAGACGACCTGCTCCAGCTGTGGGCCGGTCACCGACCTCAAGCAGATCCACGTCGTACACGGCCCCGGCATGCCGGGCTCACACTCCGCGGACGTGGACTGACCAAGCGGTGAGCACTGCCACTCATGGCACTGACCTGACTTCACGTGGCGTCGCCGGAGTGCCGTACCTCGCCGAGTGAGCATCACCGCGACCAGCAGGCCGCCCCCACTCCGTCTGTCCCCTAGAGCGCGCGTAGACGCCGAGCTCAGTCCTTGACGACTTCCACCCAGTAGCGGCCTTCGCCGTCGCGGTGGGCGCCGTGGATGTCAGTGGCCAGGTCGGGGAAGGTCCGGTCGAAGTCCTCCAAGGCTCGCAGATACGTCAGCAGCGGGCCATCGGCCGGACCGGTCGCCTCGCCGGGCATCAGCATGGGAATTCCCGGCGGGGTGACCACCACCGTGGCCGCGGCGACCCGGCCCGGCAGATCGTCCAGAGGGACAGACTCGGTGCGGGCCCGGATCATGGCCTGGTAGCAGTCGGCGGGGGTTGACACCGGTTCGGGCAGGCTGGTGAACACCTGGTCCAGCAGCTTCCCCACGCCGGAGTCGCGTAGTTTCTCGTGGACCAGGGTGCAGTACTTCTGTAGCGAGATCGCGGGCGGCCCGAAGCCGGGCAACACCTCCGCCAGGGACAGGTCGTCGTCGTAGGCGTTCTTGAAGTCGGTGAGCGCGTCGATGAGCGTGCCCCACTTGCCCTTGGTGATCCCCATGGAGAACAGCACCAGCAACGTGTGATCGCCGGTCTTCTCCACCACGATGCCGCGCCGCTCCAGGTGGGCGGCCACGACGCGGGCCGGGATGCCCCAGTCGAGCGTGCCCGTGACGGCGTCGGCGCCCGGGCAGGTGATCGTCACCTTGACGGGGTCGAGCAGGCAGTAGCCCTCGGACATCCCGTCGAACCCGTGCCACGCGGCCCCCGCCTCCATGGTCCAGCACCGCGGCTCGGCGCACAGCAGCGCCGGATCGGCGTCGGCGAAGGAGAAGACCTGGCCGGTGCGCGGGTCGGTGACCTCAGCGGGCTGCCAGACGCCGAAGAACCAGTCGGACCGCAGGCCGTCCTCGCGGATGCGGGCGGCCAGCCGTACCATCGCCTGCCGGAACCGGACCGCCTCGACGATCGCCTCCCCGGTGAGGAACGGCCCCGACGGGCCGTCCATCATCGCCGCCGCGACGTCCAGCGAGGCGATCAACGGGTAGAGCGGCGACGTGGAGGCGTGCATGAGGTACGTCTCGTTGAACGCGTCGTAGTCGACCTCCGCCCGCTCCGCGGGGCGGAGGTGCACCATCGCCGCCTGCGACAGCGCCGCCAGCAGCTTGTGCGTCGACTGGGTGGCGAACACGGTGGGACGGTCGGGGCCCGGCAGCGTGCGCTCGTCGATCGCCATGCCGTACCGGCGGGCGTAGAGCGGATTGAATCGGGCGTAGGCGAACCACGCCTCGTCGAAGTGCAGCCGTGGCACGCTGGCGCCGAGCAACTCGCCGACCCGCACCGCGTCGTAGCACACCCCGTCGTACGTCGAGTTGGTGATCACCGCGTACGTCGGCTCTCCGGCGGCAAGGGGATGGGCGGCCACCCGAGCCCGGACCGCGTCCGCCTCCAGCGTCGCGGAGGGGATCGGGCCCGCCAGCCCGAGCCCGTTGCGCTCGGGCACCAGATAGACCGGGCGGGCGCCGCTGATGGCCAGCGCGTGCTGGACCGACTTGTGGCAGTTGCGGTCCACCAGGACGGTGTCGTCGCGGGCGATCGCATGGTGACCGACGATGCGGTTGGCGGTGGAGTTGCCGTTGACCACGAAGAACGTGCGGTCGGCGCCGAAAATGCGGGCGGCGTTGCGCTCAGCCTCTCCGATCGGGCCGGTGTGGTCGAGCGGCGACCCCAGTTCGGTGACGGAGATGGACAGATCCGTCCGTAGGAGCCGCTCGCCGTAGAAGTCGAAGAACGCCCGCCCGACCGGTGACTTGAGGAACGCCACGCCGCCGGCGTGCGCCGGGGTGTGCCAGGAGTAGCGATGGTGATCCTGCAGGCGGCGCAGCGCGCCGAAGAACGGCGGAAGAATCTTCTCGGCGTACTCGTCGGCCGCGTGGGCGATGCGCCCGGCGATGAACTGCGGGGTGTCCTCCAGCGGGAAGACGTAGCCCTGGATGACCTCGTACACCCACAGCGGAAGCTCCTGCTCCTGCGTCATCAGGAAGACGGGCAGGCCGCGGAACCGCCTGCCCACCGCGCCCAGCAGTTCCTCGGCCCCGGGAGCGTCCCACGCTGCCAGGACCGCCGTCAGCGACGCGTCCGACCCCACCACCGCCATGGCGTCCGCGGCCCGGTGGGTCCAGCGCACCTGCAGCCCGTGCTCATCCATCGCCGCGCACACCCGGCGGATCTGCTCGGCGAGCGCCGAATCGGCGTCGGGACGTTCGGTGACGGCGGCCAGAACGGTTCGCTCCATGCGGCACTCCGTGATCGGGGGAGGGGTGGGAAGATCCCTACACAAGGGTAACGCAGAGGAGTCGAAGGTCAACCCTGGGTAATCGTATTTCCCAGGCCAGTCCATGGCAGGCGCGGGACGTCGTAGAGCCGCGGGAACACATCCTCATGTCGCTCAGCCCCTTTCTCAGCTGCACGGACGGCTGACCCGGCGTTCCCGCGCGCCGGTCAGGTGTAGGCGATCAGCCGCCCACAGGCGACCACTCCCGTCCACGTCGCCAGCGAGACGGCGCCCGCCGCCCTGGCCGCCGGAGGCGCTCGGCGATCGTCGCCCCACGCCTCCACCCGGCGATAGACGCCGAGATGGAACAGCGCCACATTGAGGCCGGCCACGGCGAGCAGACCCGCCTTGACCGGTGCCGCGCCGGTGCCTGCGATCTCCCGGGCACCGGCCGTGAACATCGCCGCTCCGGACAGCGCGGCAAGCGCCAACCCCGCCCTGGCCACCGGGAGCAACCGCCGCGCCGCCGCCGACACCGAGATCACGTCCGCTCCCGCGCCGAGCAGCCGCAGGTCGAAAAGCAGGGCCGGTCCGACCAGTAACGCCAGCCCCATCAAGTGCACGATCTCCAGCGACGAGTACACCCACGGCGTCACCCGCACGAACTCCGCCACCCACGTCTCCTGGAGCCAGGTAAGCGCGTCGAGCCACCCCGCTGACTGAGGGTCCGACCGCGCGGCGTGGTACCCCTGCAGTGCCCCTGCCTCACCGGCTGCCTCCGCCTGCGCGGTGTGGCGCTGCGGGAAGGCCGCTGTCATGAGGCTTTCCCTCCGGTCCGCCTGGCCCGGATCGTCAGCGCCACGGTGCCACCGCCGATCAGAAGGGCGCCACCGATCAGCCACGGCAGAACGACAGGGCCTTGGTCGGAGCCGGAGGCCGCGGTGGTGGAGCCCTGCCCGGCAGGCTGTTCGGCGGGATCGCCCGGCGAAACGGGGGGCGGGCTTTGCGGCAAAGGAACCGAACGCTGCCGGACGGCCTGCCCGTCCTGCCGGACCAGCAGCTCAGGCCGGAACTCTTCGGCGTGCTCACGGTGCACGTACCCGACCGCCTCCACCCGCTCACCCTCGGTCACCCGATCCGGCATCCCCCATGCCGTCAGCCGCTCCACGGGCGCGAGGATCAGCACCACCTCCTCCTCCCGCCCATCGAAGGCCTGGGTACGCCGCAGCACGTCCCGCCCGCCCAGTTGCTCCAGCTCGGCGGGGATGGAACGCTCGGCGAGCCCGGACGGCAGACGCGCGGGGGCGGCCACCCGCACACGCACCTCTGGATGAGGGTTTCCCCACCGGACCTGCGTCACCGTCCCGGACAGGTACAGCGGCCGGTCGGTCCTGAAGTCCTCCCACCCGTGATGAAACGTGCTGCTCAGAAGGGAGAGGGCGACAATCATCGATTTCATATCGCCCAGCTTCAGCGAGCCTGCCCGATTACACCGCACTAAAAGGGATATACGCCCCCATTGATATCCTCCGCCTATGAATCTCCAGCAGCTGCGCTACGCCGTCGCGCTGGCCGAAGAGCTCAGCTTCGGCCGGGCCGCGCTTCGCGAGGGCGTGCGGCAGCCGCCGTTCAGCCAGCAGATCGCCAAACTGGAAGAGGAACTGGGCGTGCGACTGTTCGAACGCACGACCCGTCAGGTACGCCTCACGCCCGCCGGTGAAGCTTTCGTGGCCGAGGCCCGCGCCAGCCTGGCCCATGCCGCGCTCGCCGTCGAGACGGCCCGCCGGGTCGGCAGGGGACAGACGGGCCGACTGGTGATCGGGTTCGTCGGGTCGGCGACCAACCTCACGCTGCCCCGGGTATTGCGCCGCTTCCGCGCCCGCTACCCAGGTGTCCAGGTTGAGTTGCGGGAACTGCCCACCGCCCAGCAGGCAGAGGAACTGCGTCAGGGCCTGCTCGACGTCGGCCTGCTGCACGCGCCGCTGGCCGGGCCCGCCGCCGAGGTGCTCACCACGCAGACCGTCTCCCGTGAGCTGTTGCTGGCCGCCCTGCCGGCCGATCATCCACTGGCCTCGCGCACGTCCCTGCCGGCGACGGCACTCGCGGGGCAGCCGTTCGTCATGTTCCCGCGGAGATACGGGCCGGCGCTGCACGACCGGATCACCTCGGTGGCACGTACGGCCGGATTCGAACCCGACGTCGTGCAGGAGGCCGTGCAGATGCAGACCATCGTGGGCCTGGTGGCAGCAGGGATCGGCGTGTCCATCGTGCCGGAGTCCGTGACCCGGCTGCGGCGCCGCGACGTCGCCTTCCGCCCCCTGTCGCCACCGGTCCGCGCGGTCACACTGGATCTGACCTGGCGCACCGGCGACCCGAACCCGATGGTCGGCAACTTCCGTTCCCTGTTTCCACCCCCTCACCCCTGACGTGATGCGCGCGCTCAGTCGCCTTCGCCGGTCCGTGACCCGGATGGCTGCGGTCTCGGCGACGGCGCCTGCTCGGGCAGGTCGAACACGTGGTCCGGGGTCACGATGCGCGTGATGGCCTGACCGAAGAGAGTGCTGGGCTGCGCACCGTCGTGCGAGATATCCGTGTTGATCAGGATCACCAGCGTCGCCTGCGCCTCGGGCAGGTACACCGTCAGCGACTGGTAGCCGGGCAGCGAGCCGTTGTGTCCGATCCAGCCCCGCACGTCGAAGACGCCAAGTCCGTACCCGGTGCCCGGGATGGTCGCCGGGCGCGTCTTGAGGCGTTCGGCCTGCGTCTTGGGGGTCAGCAGGGTGCCGGTGGCGAGGACGCGGGCCCACGTGCGCAGGTCCTGAAGGTTGGAGATCATCGCTCCCGCGGCCCAGCCCCAGGAGGGATTCCAGTCGGTGGCGTCCTCGACCGCGCCCGAGGCGGTCTGGTCGGTGTAGCCGTGGGCGTGGGGCTTCGAGAAGGCGGCGCCGGTCGGGAGGGCGGTGTGCCGTAGGCGGCCGGCTCCAGGACGTTCTGCTGGATGAACTCGGGCAGGGGCAGGCCGCCGACCTTCTCCACCACAAGCCCCAGCAGGATGATGTTCGTGTGCAGCCTAGACCCGCCTTCGCAAGGCGCTCGGGGCGACGGTTCCCGCCGCCCCGGCTTCTGCGGCATGCGGCCGCCCCGCCTCCGCCTTACGGCCTCGGGCGGTTGGGCATGTGCTCGGCCGTGCCGACGCGGGCCTTCTGCTTGCGTAGGCCGGCGAGGCCGAGCAGACCGAGCAGGCCCAGCAGCCCCCACATGCCCCCGTTGCCGCCCTCGTCTCTGTTCTCGGTGGGTTGCGGCGATGGGGTGATCTGGCTGTGCGCGGCCGGGACGGCGGCAGCCTCCGCCGTGACGGCCGCGGCCGGGGCGAGCGTGAGCAGGAAGACCAGCCCCAGGCTCGTGAGGATCGTACGCATTGAATTCCCCCGATCTGGCGGTCTCGCGTTCGGAGACCGCCTGTTGCCCCCTCCGGACGATGTACCGAGAGTCTTCCCGGAAGGGGAGAACGCCGGATTCCCTGCTGCGCGAAACCCCTACGATGGCCGACTGGCTTCGACACGAAGCGTCCCGCCACCTTGCGAGGTCGTGCCTCATCAGGGACGTCGAGCGATGGAAGGGGTCCCCGCCGTTCCGCGGACAGGAATGGCAGGAACCAGGCGTGGCGAACAGCCTGTGGGATCAGGACACCGACGATGTCATGGAATGTGGTGTCCTGGTATGCCGGGTGTCCGCCCTCAGTAGGTGCGGCCCGTCTCGTGGGAGACGGTCTCCTCGTCGGCGACCTGGTCCTTGGTCATGCGGACCCGGCTCCTACGGGACGGTCTCCTCCACCTTCGGCCATTTCTCGTGCGGGGTGACGCTCGTGCTCGGACTCGGTGATGTCCGGCCCGCCAGGCGCCGCGTCTCGGTCGGCCTCGGTGGTCGGTTCCCGCTCCACCCGCACCTCGTAGCGGGTGAGCGGAACGTTGGCGTGCTACTCGTCGGTGACGATGTACTTGCGCAACCGGGCTCGGCGCTCGGGGGTCCCGGCGCCGACATCCGGCCGATCCTCCCCGCGTGCCATCGGGTCGCCGCGACGGCCCATGCCGGTGTCGGCGTAGCCCGTTTCGGTACCCATGTCCCCGGTGTCGGCGTAGCCGTTCTGGATACCCGTGTCCCCGGTGTCGGCGTAGCCGTTCTGGATGTCCATGTCTCCGGTGTCGGTGTGGCCGAGGCGCTCGCGCTCGCGCATTCCGCCCTCGTGGGCCCAGCCTTCGCCGGGCCGGTTGGCCTGCTGCCAGGAGGACTCCCAGTCCATCCCGTAGTACCGGTACAGCTCGCGCTCCTCCTCGGCCGACAGGTACCCGCCGGCGTCCACGTCGACGTTCGGGGCGTCCTTGACGCGGTCCTTGTCGTAGGGCACCTCGACGTGGTCGGTGACCAGCTCCGCATCCCGCATCGGGACGAAGGACTCCTTGGTGCCGAACAGGCCGGTCTTGATGCACAGCCACTCGGGCCGCCCGGTGGCCTCGTCGAGGAAGAGGTGCTTGACCTCGCCGATCTTGGCTCCGTTGGCGTCGTAGACGTCATGGTCCAGAACCGCGGGGATCTGCTCCTGCGTGATCATTCGCTTTCCCCCTTCTCCTTGGTGTCGGTCGTTACCCGACCTACCCGCCAAATTGGGACGAAATATCTCAAACTGGTACAGAGCACCTTACGGTTCCTCAGCTCGCGGCGGTCCTACGGTGACGCCGAGACGGTCCCGCGTGGCCTGCGGCATCGCGGTTCAGCGGCGACACCGCTTCACATCAGGCCAGAAGCGCACCTCTACGCTGCGTTGACCAGGTCTTTGAACGGCTGACCTGGTGCGACCCGGGGCGGTTGGCGGGGCAGGACCGCCACGCGATCCCCCGTGTTCGTATGCGGGCGTTCCAGCCAGGCGCTTCGAGAGCGGATGCACATCTCGCGCCGCAGCCTCGCGCCCAGCCGTGTGCGTGAGTTGGTACGGCATGCAGGGTAGTCACCGTGGGTGCAGACGTTCTTGCCCTATCCCGACTTCGTGGCCACGTCGCTGATCTTGGACCCACGGCGGCTCGGCAAACAGCGTGTCGAGGCGATACAGGTGCTGCGCGGGCTGACCGTTGCCGGGTACGGCTGGCGCCACCATCCTGCGGTCGCCATGTGGGCGGGCTACGAGGAAGCGCTCACCAGATACGGCATGGAGATGTGCCGCGCCTGGTGTGAGATCGGATATGCCGACACCTGCGCGACCACCCTGTTGGCTGACTTCCGGCGCGCGCTCGCCGTCGAAACGGTGCGTTCGCAGGACGCGCTCGCCACGGCGGGGGAGTTGCCGCCGTGGCTGGGGGAGGAGGACTTCCACCGCAGCCACCGGTCAGCGTTGCTACGCAAGGATCCCGAGCACTACCAGAGGTGGTTCACCGGTGTGCCGATGGACCTGCCGTACGTGTGGCCGGTGTCGGATCGGGCCCGCCGTACACCTGTATGACGCCGGATCCGCAGCATCACGCCCTCGACGAGCAGCCCGTACACCACCGGATCCAGCTCCAGCCGGCCGACGGGCAGGACTGCGGCCACGGCGGCCGTCAAAGCGAGCAGGCCGACCGCGATCTCGGGCCGGCCTGGGCGCATCGTGGAGGCGGCGTCGGCGGGAGCGGGCCGGCGCGGGTGGTCAAGGTGGTGGGAGGGGTGGACAGGACCCTGCCTCAGGCTCGCGAGGCCATCGGCAGGGCCGTTCTTGGCGCCACGTCTCCTGGAGGGCCGCAGCGCTCCGTACTTCAGCGCCTGCGCGACTGGGTGCGGGCTTCGGCGGTGGTCTTCAGGTCGCGCAGCCAGGCTTCGAGACCTTTTCCGAGAAAGTGGGTGGCGAGGGGAACGTCGGTCTCGATCTGGTCGCCGGCGTGGGTCTCCTCGGTGCGTACGAGGACACCGCCCCTGACCTTGGTGAAGGTCCAGACGTGGACGCCCCGGTCGATGCGCAGCCCTTCGCCGATCGCGGGCCCGGTCCAGCGGATGCACGTGTGGTGCTGCAGTTGCCGGACGGTGGAGGTGATGACCAGCGTGGTGGGCGGGCTGACGGGGGTGGCGGGCACCGGGGTGGTCCACCGGAACCGCGAGTGCTTGCGCAGCGGGCCCGGATCCAGGCGCTTCACGCTGGTGACGGGCTTCTGCCACGAGGGCCAGCGTTCCACGTCGGTCTGCAGTTTCCAGATGGTGCTCAGCGGCGCCTTGATCAACGTCTCGGTCCGGTACCGGATCTTGGCGGTGGTGTCGACGCCCTCCCCACGGCACTGGAGTCCACCACCGTGGTGGGTGGCCAGGGGCCGGCCGGTGGCGGCCTGTGCGGCAGGGAGGTTGCCTGCGAGGGTGCCGGCGATGGCGAGTGAGACCGTGAGCGCGGTGAGCCGGGCGCGGGTCCGGGGGCGGACAGTTCGTTCGTCCGTGGGGCGGGACTGCTGACCGGAGAGGGTCGAGGGGCCGTTGTCCGTCATGGTGTTCCTTTCGGTTGGGAGGACCGGGAGTGAACGCTCGTAGGCGATGCCGCCGCGCTCGAGGGCGGGCCGTTCGGCGCGCGGCCGTAGGGGGACAGGAGTGCCGCCGGGGGCAGACTCCTTCAGTGCCGGCGGGCTCGGAGGATGGACCCGATGAGTACGGCGGACGCGGCGACGATCAAAGCGACGAACCCGGGGTGCATGTCCTTGGACAGGCTCGGCGCGCCGTCGGGCCGCGTCAGCCATATGACGAGCGGGACCGCGTACGAGATGGTCAGCAGCGCGGCCGCCCAGCGGACCGCGCGGTCGCGGCCGTTGCGGAGAGCGCCGACCATCGCGATCGCGACCGGGACGATCGCCAGCATGGCGAACTGACCCAGCACCATGACGGGGACGGCCCAGGAGGAGACGGTCACCGCCAGCGGAGTGGACCGGCCGGTGGGGGCGAGTGAGGGGGACGCGGTCGTCATGGTGTTTCCCTTCGTCTGCCGAGTGCGCCGCCGCGTATCCGCGCCGCGCACTCAGGGCAGTTAGAGCCTGATGCGTACGTTAGAAGTTATAACCAGACATGTAAGGGGGCGTCAATAAGGTTCGTGATAGCCTCTAACTAAATCTTCAAGCTGTAGCGAGGGGGGCAGGTCATGGCGGGGACGGGCACGAAGACCCCACGTGAGCGCTACCGCACCCAGGTGCGCGCGGAGATCAAGAAACACGCGTGGGAGCAGCTCGCCACGACGGGGGCGTCCGCGCTCTCCCTCAACGGGATCGCCAAGCAGATGGGCATGAGCGGGCCCGCGCTCTACCGCTACTACGCCAGCCGCGACGAACTGATCACCGAGCTGGTCAGGGACGCCTACCGAAGCCTGGCCGACACTCTCCGGGCGGCCGCCACAACCGGCGCCGACCTAAGCGTGCTGGCGCACACCCTGCGCGCCTGGGCCCTGGAGGATCCCCAGAGGTACCTCCTCATCTACGGCACCCCCGTCCCCGGCTACCACGCGCCCGACGACATCACGCTCATCTCCTCCGAGACCATGGCGATCCTGCTCGACGCCTGCTCGGCGCTGCCCACGGACAGTCCCGCGACGCCGTTCGACGCACACCTGGCGGACCACCGCGAATGGGCGAACGGCCACCCCGCCCGGCCCGAGGTCCTGCACCGCGCCTTGAGCTTCTGGACCCGGCTGCACGGCGTCCTGTCCCTGGAGCTCGCCGGCCACTTCACCGGCATGGGGTTCGACCCCGCCCTGCTCTTCGCGGCCGAACTGGACGACCTGCTGGCGCACTGAGCAGAGACGGCAGCAGCGGAAGCCGCTTCAGCGGCCTGGCGAGAGACCGGGATCTTGGCGCTCTCCGGAGAAGACGTGAACAGATGATGGACCCGCGTTCCGGTTACCTGGTCTTCGCCAGACGCGGGGCCGTTCTCCACAAGAGCG
The DNA here is from genome assembly GCF_039535395.1 of Nonomuraea roseola. Lineage (NCBI taxonomy): Bacteria > Bacillati > Actinomycetota > Actinomycetes > Streptosporangiales > Streptosporangiaceae > Nonomuraea > Nonomuraea roseola. Next base: position 533,395 of record NZ_BAAAXC010000015.1, on the reverse strand, counting down.
CGATGACAACAGCCACTAGTCAGCGGCCAAACAGGCGTCCAGGAATGCCTTCGGCCCTTCCGGGAGCCGCAGGGGCTCGCCCATCGACGCCACCGGCAATCGCAGAGGCTTGTCCTCGTCCACAATCCAGCCGGCGATGTGCCCGCATAGCTTCTTCCGCTCCCTCGACTGGGGCTTACCGGCATCACGTTCGAGATTGAAGTGAGACCTGGAGATCAAGTCGAGGTTCTCGGCCACTTCGCTTCCCCGGAACTGCTCACCCGAGGGCAGCACGACGACGACCGGGTCACCTCTGCCGAATCCGTCAGGAGATCGACCTCGCTCGCGATCCACGGATGGACGCCCGCCCGATCACCGCACCCGCGTCCGAGCTCGTATCACCCGCACCCGCGTCCGAGCTCGTTTCCTTCCGCACCTGATCAGAGTCGAGAGGTCGGCATTCGTGTCCGGCGCGTTGAAACGGCGGAGCGGCCGGGCTCGGCTTCGCGTCTGACGCCGCTCAACCGGTCAACCTGCCGTCGGTCATCCTCAGTACGGTGTCCACCATGCTCAGGGTGGCCAGGTCGTGCGTGACCAGCACGGTCGCGAGGCCTTCCCGCCGGGTCAGATCGGCCAGCAGCGACACGATCTGGGCGCCGCGCTGGTGATCGAGCGCGCTCGTGGGCTCGTCGACCAGGAGCACTTCGGGCCGGTTCATCAGCGCGCGGGCGATGTTGACCCGCTGTCGCTCGCCACCGGACAGCTGGTGCGGCCGCCGATTCTGCCTGTCCTCCAGGCCCACGGCCAGCAGCAACTCGCGGGCCCTGGAGGCCGCCCCCTTCGTCGAGTGGCCTGACAGGTCGGCCATGACCAGCAGCTGGTCGAGCGCGGTGAGCGAGGCCAGCAGGTTGGACTGCTGGAACACGATGCCGATGTGCTCACGCCTGATGCGGGTTCTCGCCTCCCGGCTCGCACCTGACACCTCCTGCCCGGCCACCATCACGCTCCCGGAGGCGGGGGTGACCAGGGTGGCGGCGACGGCCAGCAGGCTGGACTTGCCCGAGCCGGACGGGCCGACGACCGCGGTGAACTCACCCGGCGCCACGGCCAGCTCGACGTGGTCGAGCGCTGTCATCATGCTGTCGCCGTCGGGGTAGGTCAGCACGACGTCGGAGAGCTTCAGGGTCATCGGGACGCTCCCAGCGCGGTCAGCGGATCGACGGAGGTGATCTTGCGGATCGCCAGCACCGCGCCGGCGGCGCCGAGCAGGATCATCACGGCGACGGGAAGGACGGTGGTGGTGACCGAAAGGACGAACGGGACCGTGCCCTCGGCCAGCGCGCCCATGGCCGCGCCGAGCGCCCCTCCGATCCCGGCGCCAAGCAGCAGCACCAGTACGGCCTGGGCGAGCGCATCGCGCAGCAGGTAGCCGGTGCTCGCGCCCAGTGCCTTCAGCACCGCGACGTCCCCGCGACGCTGGATCGTCCACACCGTGAAGAAGGCGCCGATGACCAGCGCGGAGATCGCGAACAGGAATGCCCGCATGAGCTGGAGCGAGCCGTTCTCCGAGGAGAACGAGCCGATCGCGGCGGGCGCGTCGGCCAGCGGCACGGTCGTGGTTCCCAGCCGGTTGTCGTCGGCTGCGACATCCCGGTCCTGCCCGCCGCGCACGGCCAGGACCGTGGCCACGGTGTCGGGCTCGCTCTGGCGGCCGATCCGCTGCCAGTCGTCGACGCCGATCCAGGCGACGGGGGTGTGGCTGTAGGAGGCCGCGGCGCTGGTGCCGGAGACGGTGAAGTCGCGGCCGAAGAGCCGTACCCGGTCTCCCACGGCCAGCGAGCTCTCCTCGGCCAGAGTGGCGGACAGCACGACGTCGCCGCTGCCCACGGGCCCGGCCGCCGCGGCCAGTCGGCCGCCCGGCTCGACGCCGAAGATCGCGGCGGCGTTCCCGCGGGCCCCGTGCGTGATACGGCCCATGGTGATGCCGAGCCGCTCCACGGCGGAGACCGACCGCCACTCACGCCAGACCCTGTCGGTGATGCGGCTGTCGGAGAAGGCGGGCTTCCCGTCACCCGAGAAGACGATCCTGTCGGCCGGCAGGCCGATGATCGCGGAGATGTTCTCCCGCGCCAGTCCGGCGGTGAGGCCGGACAGCATCGTCACCAGGAGCGTGATGAGCAGGACCACCACGCCCATCAGGGCGAATCTTCCCTTGGCGAAACGTAGATCTCTGAGCGCCACGAACACGGCGCGAACCCCCGATGCATAGCTGTGGACGCGAACGCGGTCCAGCCTGCTGCAGGGAATCCCCGCGCGGCTTCCCTCATTCGGTCGCTCGCAAATACATCATTTGTACGATCCGGGCAGCGGAAGGGCTCACCTACCCTGGGGGAAAATGATGGACTTTCCCTTCCCCCCAGCACTCAGGCTGCTCCGGTGGGCCATTCACGGCACCTTCGCGGTGCTGCTCGTGCTCGCGGTCGCCGCGGTCGGGCACGAGGGCCGGATGCCGCTGATGATCGGCGGCCTGCTACTCGGCGTGCTCTACGCCGTGGGGATCCTCATCGAGGGCCGGTTGCCCCACTTCGGCGGCCCCGTCCACCTTGTGCTGGGGGGCGTCTGGCTCGCCGTCGTGACGCTCGGCTGGGCCGTACTCGTGGTGGGTTCGCCGCAGTTCACCTGGCTCGCCTTCCCGCTGTTCTTCGCCTGCCTCCACCTGCTGCCCCTGCGCGTCGCGTTGCCGGGCGTCGTGCTCCTCACCGCCGCCGCCATCGCCGCGACCGGCTGGCATGCGGGAGCCGTCACCCCACCGCAGGTGATCGGGCCCACGATCGGCGCGGTGGTGGCCACGCTGATGGCGCTGGTCTACAAAGCGCTCTACTCGGAGAGCGAGCAGCGCCGCCTGCTCATCGAGGACGTCGTCAGCACGAGGAGCAGGCTGCTGCGGATGGAGGGCGAGTCAGCCCGCCTGGCCGAGCGGGAACGCCTCGCCAGGGAGATCCATGACACCCTCGCCCAGGGCATGTCCAGCATCATCCTGCTGTTGCGCGCCGCCCGCCGCGACCTGTCCGACCTTCCGTACGACGCTGAACGGCACATCACCGAGGCCGAGCGGGCCGCGCAGGACAACCTCGAGGAGGCACGCAACTTCGTACGCGCGCTGGCCCCACCCGCCCTGCAGCACGCGTCTCTGACCACCGCGCTGCGCAGGATCAGCGACACGGCCGCGGCCAGCACCGGCACACAGGTCCGCTTCGAGGTCTCAGGCGCCGCGGTGCCGCTGCCCGCCGAATACGATCTGGCGCTGCTGCGCATCGCCCAGGGCGCGCTGGGCAACGTCAGCCGCCACTCGGCGGCCGAGCACGCCAACGTGACCCTCACCTACCTGGAGGACATGATCGCGCTGGACGTCTACGACGACGGTCGAGGCTTCGACGCCACCGTAACGGGCTACGGCCTGCGCGCCATGCGTGATCGCGTGACCGCCCTGGGCGGGACCCTCACCGTCGAGTCCTCACCCGGAGAGGGTACGGCTGTCGCCGCCACTCTTCCCCTCAAGCCATGACGCCGATCCGGATCCTCCTCGTGGACGACCATCCCGTGGTGCGCTCGGGCCTGCGCGCCATGCTCGCAGGGCAGCCCGACCTCGAACTGGTCGGCGAGGCCGCCACCGGCGAGGAGGGCGTCGAGGCGGCCAGGGAGCTCGCCCCCGACGTCGTCCTGATGGACCTGCAGCTCGGACCGGGCATTCACGGCAGCGAAGCCACCCGGCAGATCGTGACGCCCAACGGGCCACGCGTCCTGGTGCTCACCACCTTCGACACCGACGCCGACATCGTGGCCGCGATCGACGCGGGCGCCACCGGCTACCTGCTCAAAGACGCTCCCTCGGACGACCTGCACGCCGCCATCCGCTCCGCCGCGAGCGGCGCCAGCGCGCTCGCTCCCAGCGTCGCCTCCCGCCTGCTGGGCCGGGTGCGCACCCCCGAGGCCACCCTCAGCGCGCGGGAGCTGGAAGTCCTCGGCCACGTCGCCGCCGGCCTGTCGAACCGGCAGATCAGCAAGCGCATGTTCCTGAGCGAGACCACGGTGAAAACCCACCTCGTGCACATCTACGCCAAGCTCGGCGTCGACTCCCGCACCGCGGCCGTCGCCACGGCCACCAGGAAGGGCCTCATCCGCTCCCCTTGAACCCCTCCGTCGTTGCGAAGGAGTGCACGCCGTCCTGTTCCAGCCGGTCCTTCTGATGGCCGGAGGCGGGCGGCGCCAGCACCGGGTCCCTGGTCGGCTGGGTGGCGGGCATCGTGGTCGTGACGGGCGTGCCGATCGTGCCGGCCAACGCGATCGGACTGGCGTCCGCGAGAGGGCAGCCGTCAGCACGGTGCTGGCCGCGTGCAGCGTGGCGGTCCCCGTGATCGCCGTGCGTGCCGTACATGCGGTCTTTTGCCCGTTCCGTTGTGCTGAGCCGGGAAAGTCCGGGGAATAAGGCGGCAGCATTTGTCTTGTTTCAGGGGGGTCCTGTGGACGTCATGCCGTCGCTCGAAGACCGGGCCGACTTCGAGAAAGCCGACAGGGGTTTCATGGGGTCGGTGTCCCAAACGGAGATCACAGATGCGTCGGGCCGGGTCGTCTGGGACCTGGACGCCTACGCCTTCCTCACGGCGAAATGCCCTGACACGGCGAATCCGAGCCTGTGGCGCCAGTCCCAGCTCACCGCCAGGCACGGCCTCTACCAGGTGACCGACGGCGTCTTCCAGGTGCGTGGGTTCGACCTGTCCAATATCTCCTTCATCGAGGGGGACCGGGGCGTCATCGTCGTCGATCCCCTGCTGTCCGTCGAGCCCGCGGCGGCGGCGTTGGCGCTCTACCGGGAGCATCGGGGTGATCGCCCGGTGACCGCGGTCATCTACACCCACTCTCACGCCGACCACTTCGGCGGTGTCCGCGGAGTGGTGGCGCGCGGGGAGGAGGTTCCGATCATCGCTCCGGCGGGCTTCCTGGAGCATGCCGTCTCCGAGAACGTGTATGCCGGCACCGCCATGAACCGGCGGTCCATCTTCATGTACGGGGCGGAGCTTCCCCGGAATCCGACCGGCCAGATCGGCGCGGGACTCGGCCAGACCACCTCCACCGGCACGATCTCCTTGATCGCGCCGACACTGACGATCACCGGGACGGGGCAGCAGGAGGTGATCGACGGCGTGCGGATCGTGTTCCAGCTCACGCCGGGCACCGAGGCGCCGGCCGAGATGAACTTCTTCCTGCCCGACCGGCGCACCCTGTGCATGGCGGAGAACGCCACCCACAATCTCCACAACGTGCTGACGCTGCGTGGCGCGCTCGTCCGTGACCCGCGCGTCTGGGCCCGCTATCTCACCGAGGCGATCGAGCTGTTCTCCGGCGAGTCCGATGTGCTGTTCGCCTCGCATCACTGGCCGACCTGGGGCACCCGAGAACTCACCGAGTTCCTGTCCCAGCAGCGGGACCTGTACGCCTACCTGCACGACCAGACCCTGCGGATGCTCAATCAGGGCTACACCGGCACGGAGATCGCCGAGATGATCCAGATGCCGCCGGCGCTGGAGCGGGCCTGGCACACGCACGGCTACTACGGCTCGGTCTCCCACAACGTCAAGGCCATCTACCAGCGCTACATGGGATGGTTCGACGGCAATCCCGCTCATCTGTGGGAGCTGCCCCCCGAGGAGTCGGCGAAGAAGCACGTCGAGTGCATGGGCGGGATCGACAGCGTCCTCTCCAAGGCCAGGGCCGCCGTCGAGGCCGGGGAGTGGCGCTGGGCCGCACAGATTCTCAACTATGCCGTCTTCGCCGATCCTGACGAGAGCGCCGCCCGCGACCTACTCGCCGAGGTCTACGACCATCTCGGATACGGCAGCGAGAACGGCACCTGGCGGAACTTCTATCTGCAGGGCGCGGCCGAGCTACGCGGCCGCAAGCCCGAGAACACCCTCGACAGCGCCACCCCGGACGTGGTGAGCGCCCTGAGCCTCAGTCAGGTCTTCGACTCGATCGCCATCCGCGTCAACGGTCCGCGTGCCTGGGACACCCGCCTGACGATCGACTGGAAGTTCACCGATCTCGACGAGGAGATCAGGCTCAGCCTCGCCAACGGCGTGCTCACCCAGACCCATAACCGCGACGGTGCCCCCGCCGACCTCACCGTGACCCTCACCAAGCCGCAACTGCTCGGCCTGGTGGCGTCGCAGAGCCTCGACGGCATCCAGATGGACGGCGACCGCCAGGCGCTCGAAACGCTGATCGGGCTTCTGGACGACGACGATCGCGATTTCGACATCGTCACGCCGTGACAGGCGGGTGAGTCGACCCAGCGGCCGGACTTCAGATCGGGAGTCGGATCAGGGGCGGGAGCGGCGACACCATGGCGGGGCCCGTCGCCGCCTCGCGCTCGCCCGCCGCGATGTGGCCGCGGTACTGCCGGGCGTGGCCATCTCGATCCCGCTCGTGCCCCCGCTCGTCGTGGTGGGAGTGCGCCTTGGGAGCGGCGCGCCGATGCTCTTCCTGTCCAACATGCTGTCGCTCGTGTTCGCCGCCCTCGGATACGCGGGGCTCCCGTCGGCCGGCAGGTCGCGGCGGGCGATGACCTTCCGGATCGCCGTCCGTACGCCCGCCGACCCGCCACCGGTTTCTGATCTGCTCGCCCGCCTCCACGGCGTCATCCCCGCCGCCTCTCGGTCGTCGTGCGGACCACCCAGGGCCGCCTGATCACTGTTGGACGCATGGGCTCCTGAGGCCTCCCGGGTGACGCCGACCTCGGTGAGACGACCATCGTCCGCAGGACCTCCGGGAGGGGAGACTTGCCGGTTGTCCGGCCCTGTCTTTGCCGGCTTCAGGGCAGGACGTTTCCATCGAGGCGGCTTCGGCATGTGGGGGTGAATAATGATCTTCAGAAGGGGTGATGATCCGGCGCCGCCGGCCACCACGATGTACCAGCTCCGGCAGCGCCTCGCGTCCGTCGGCGAGGACTACTGGATCGACAACGGCCTCGGCCAGCACGCCTACCGCGTCGACGGCAAGGCGCTGCGCCTGCGCCAGACCTTCGTACTCAAGGACACCTCGGACAACGAGCTGCTCCACCTCCAGCGCAAGCTGCTCCGTCTCCGGGAGACCATGGTCATGCAGCATGGCGACCAGACCGTGGCGACCGTGCACAAGCACCTCATCGGCCTGCGCGACCGCTTCACCATCGACCTGGCCGACGGTGGCGAGCTGCACACACGGGGTAACTTCCTCGACCACGAGTACACCATCAGCCGTGACGACTCCATCGTCGCCGAGGTCTCCAAGCGATGGTTGAGCGTCCGCGACACCTACGCGATCTCGATCGTCGAAGGCCAGGACATTCCTTTCCTGCTCGCCACCGCCGTGTGCATCGACGTCCTGTGCCACGAGGGGCGATGACTTGAGAGCTCTGCTGAAGATCCTGATCGTCGGCGCCGCGCTGTGGGTGACGACGCTGGTCGTCGACGGCATCTACGTGCAGGCCGACTCCCTGATCGAGAGGCTTCTGACCTTCGTCTGCGTCGGGTTGATCTTCGGCATCGTCAACGTGGTCCTCAAGCCGATCATCCACGTTCTGGGCTGCGCGTTCTACATTCTCACGCTCGGCCTGTTCGCCCTGGTGGTCAACGGCGGGCTGCTGCTCCTGACGGGCTGGTTGTCCGGGTTGCTGCGCCTGCCGTTCCACGTGGCCGGCTTCTGGCCGGCCGTGTGGGGCGCGCTCATCATCAGCGTCGTGAGCTGGGCCCTCGGCCTTTTCATCCGCGTCTGACGCGGCTGATCTGACGCGGCGCGCCTTCACCTGCCTCGACCACCTGCCTCGACCACCTGCCTCGACGACGTCAGGCCGGGAGCAGGCCGAGCTGTTCGAACAGATCAGCCTCGTCCCAGTACTGGCGGAACTCGCTGATCCGGCCCTGGTCGACCCTGGCGAACAGCGCACCCCGCAGGTCCAGAGACCGTCCGGTCGCCGGAATGACGACGTCGTCGTCCAACTTCAGGCTCCCGGTGTGCCGCGCGGTGAGTCGCCATTCGGCGACCACCGTGCCGTCGGGCAGCTCCACCGGCGAGGCCACCGGCGCGCAGCCCTGGGGGATCAGGATGGCAGCGCAGGTCACGCGGAGATCTCCCGGGGGAAGTCGGACCGCAGGCGATCCTCGACGAGTCGCAGGCGGTCGGCGACCGAACTGCTGCGGGGGCGAGGCACCTCGTCGTACAGCCCCAGCAGCAGATCGCGCAGCCGTACCAGGACCATGGGGCTGTGAGAGGCGGCGACGATGACCTCGTCGAGCGCGAGGCGCAGATAGTCGTCCCAGGTCGGGAGGGGAATGACGAGCCGGACCCTGGCGCGGGCGTCGGCCACGTAGCCGATGTCGAGCTCCTTCCCGGCCAGGCGACGCAGGAGGTCGTGGATCTGCTCCAGCGACTGGACAGCGGTGGCGGGGTCGTTGACGGCCGTGGAGAGGGCTCTGAGCGCGATGTCCGCCAACAGGCGGAGCCCGAACGTCACATCCTGGTCGAAGGTGCGCTCCCTTCCCGTGAGGGTGTTGCGCAGGAGGAGTTGGTCGGGGATGGCGTGCTGGTGGACCTCGGCGAGCAGGTCACCTTCGAAAAGCTGCCCCCCGATGGGGACGCGCAGGGCGATGACGACGTCGTGATCGGTCGCCGCGGTGAGAAGCGCGGGCACGTTGATCTGCTGGAGCACGACGGGCCGGCCGGACCAGCGAATCGGCATGACAGGCGCGGGCAGGTCGACCGGTTCGCCGGGGGTGTCCCGGTAGGGCGCGCTGTAGACGGCGTCGTGGACTCTGCGGGTGCGCTGGTTGATCTCGTCCAGACATGGGGTGAGCCGGATGAAGACGAAGGCGTGCAGCTGGACGGTACGCATGAGCAGCGCCGCGACGAGCGCCAGGAGCAGCGCCACCACCGGAACGACGACGGAGACACGTCCGCGATGAGCGACGGCGAGCGCCGCGGTGATCGTGTAGATGAAGACGCCGACGGCGAAGGCGAAGGTCCGCCAGACGATCGGATCGTCACTGAACAGGTTCAGCCGCGGAGTGAAGGTGCCGGAGGTGAACTGCACGACCAGGAACAGCAGGGAGAAGACGACGCTGGCCAGGCCGATGACGCCGAACCCGATGGTGAAGAGCGCCCCGATGATGTCCTTGCTCAAAACGGCGGGCGAGGGCGGCAGCGCGGGCAGGGCCAGCCCTCCCACCAGGCCGACCACCGCGCAGAGGATCTGGGCCAGTTCGGCACGCAGGCGCCGCCGAGGCCGCCGGAACAGCGTCGGCGAACCACTTTCGTTCATGAGGCGGAGTAGACGCATTCGGAGTCGGGCCCGATCGATGAATGACTGCGCATTGCCTGGGCCCTACCCGAGCCCCGTCGCGGGCAATGTCAGAAACGAGCCAACAGTTGATGATGGTCCGCAGCGAGGACGACTGACCTGACGCCTTCCGTACGGCCCGCGCCCGCTCGCCGACGCACCCTCCGTACGGGGCCCGCCACGCTGCACGGACTCGCCACACGCTGGACGCACCGCCTCACCGGATACAAGCCGGCCGCAGCCCCCGATTCCTGGCGACGACGATGACACATGCTGATGTTTTGCCCGCCCCCAAGCCCCTGCAGGCTGACGACCGGGTAACTCCCACATATGGTCGATGATCCGACGGCAGGGCGCGAGCGGCCGTGATGTTCGCGGGGCTGCGAGGGGTACCACGAGCGGATCTGCCGAGGGAGATCGTCGCTGGGATCACGCTGGCCGCGCTGGCGATTCCGCTCAACATCGGTTATGCGCAGATCGCCGGCCTCCCGGCGGTGGTGGGCCTCTACGCGGCGATCGCACCGATGCTGGTGTTCGCGCTGCTCTCCTCCTCACGTCAGCTCGTGGCGAGCCCCGATGCCCCGATCGCGGCCCTGATCGCCTCACTGCTGGGCGCGCTCGCCGTCGCGGGCAGCGAGAACTACGTGGAGCTCGCCTACGCCCAATCGCTGGTGTGCGCGGCCGTGTTTCTGCTGTTCTACGTCTTCAAGCTCGGTTTCCTGGCCAACTTCCTGTCCGAGCCCGTGCTGGTCGGCTTCATCGCCGGCCTGGCGGTCGAGATCCTCACCAGCCAGGTGAAGAAGATCCTCGGCATCACCACCACGTCCGAGGAGTTCTTCCCCGAGGTGTGGGAGATCGTCACCAAGATTCCTCAGGCGCATTGGTGGAACGTCCTGATCGGTGTGGCCACGATGGCGGTGATCCTGGTGCTGCGCCGCCTGGCGCCGATGCTGCCAGGACCGCTGATCGCGCTGGTCGCGGCCACGGCGGCCGTAGCCGCCACCGGGCTGAACAGCAAGGGTGTGTCGGTCCTCGGCTCCGTGCCCTCCGGCCTGCCCACGCCCCATTTCCCGAGCGGGGTCACGCTGGGCCAGTGGGCCTCGCTGATCCCCGGCGCCATCGCGATCTGCGCCGTGACGCTGGCCGACGGGTTGCTGACCGCGCGGCGTTACGCCGAGCAGCATGACTACCGTATCGACGGCAACCAGGAACTGAGGGCGTTCGGTGCCAGCAACATCGCGGCGGGCCTGACCGGATCGATGACGATCGGCTCAAGCGCGTCGCGCACGGCGGCCATGGACTCGGTCGGCTCCCGCTCGCAGATCCCCAGCCTTGTCTGCGCCGTGGTTGTCGCGATCCTGCTGGCCTTCTTCAGCGATCTGCTGGCCTATCTGCCCAACGCCGCGCTGGCCGGCATCGTCGCCGTCGCGGTGATCAAGCTGATCGACGTGCGCAAGCTGGCCGAGCTGTGGCGGCTGCGCCGCTCCGAATTCTGGATCGCCGTGGTCTGCCTGCTCGGCGTGCCGGTGCTGGGGTCACTGTCGGCGGTGGTGATCGCCTTCCTGCTGTCAGCCGTCGACATGGTACGGCGGGCGTCCAAGCCGAGCACGGCCATACTCAAGCCGGGCCCGGCCGGGCGCTACATCCGTGCCCACGAGCCTGGCCCGGGACCGGCGGTATACCGATTCGAGGGACCGCTCTTCTTCGCCAACGCCGACACCTTCAAGACGGAGATCCTCGCGTTGGAGACGACCGACGTGGTCCTTGACGCCGAAGCGATCTCGGACGTGGACACCACGGGAGCGGAGGCGCTACGTCAGGTGGAGGCGCAGCTGACTGCGGCAGGACGACGCCTCGTCGTGGCACGTGCCACGGGGGGCCTGCGCGACCTGCTGACACACTACGAGTTCAACCTCACACATTTCGACTCCAACGAAGCAGCCGTGGAGGGTGTCAGGTCGGGCAGAAGTCCTGATCCGGGGCCACAGGGAGGGTGACGAGTCGCGCCGTACGGATGACCAGGGCATCCACGGAGCCGGCGACGCCCTGCCGGAGTCCCCGATTCGGCGTGGACCGACGCAGCGCATGAATGGGCACTTTTCGGCGATCTGACTGTCAGATGGCCGCCGTCACCACGCGCTCGGCCTGCCCGCGTACCTACGGTGGGTGAGGATCAGAGGTCACCTCGCAGTCGAGCTGCGGACAGGGGAGATGGTCGAGCTCATGCCATCGCGATTCATTCCTTACACCCCGGACGTCGAAGCCGCCGTCCCCGATTCCGACGAGATGCTGCGGACCGCGATCGCCAAGACCGAGCGGTTCATCGCCGAATCGGTCACCGCTGAGGGCACCGGCCTGGCGGTCCGTGACGCGCACGCCAAGGGGTACGGGCTCCTCAGGGGAGAGGTCGAGATCCTCGACGAGCTGCCCGCCGAGTACGCGCAGGGCATCTAGATGGACGCGCTCTCCTTCACCCCGTGGCGGGTGACGGCCGAACACGCGCCCCTCGGCGACATCATGCGGGCGCGCAAGGAGGTCTACCGCCGCTCCTCCCTCCAGCGTCACCGGCTCAACCAGCAGGAGCACTGGGAGCCACGCAGCGCCGGGATGCTGGCCCACCTGGCGCCCCGCGTCGCCTCCAGCGCCAGATGGTGGGAGCCGCCGGACCGGGCGTGGTCCAGCGTCGCGCTCAGCCATTCCGGGCTGCGGGCCCTGGGCGTGCCGCAGTCGTCGCTGGACAGCTTTCCCGCCGAGTTCCGGCAGGGGATGCGCGCCTGATCGCAGTCGGGGGACCGGCCTCGTGTCCGTCGCGTCGAAGCGGGGGACCGGGGCCGTTTCTCGTGCCTTCGTGTATTTCCACAGGTCAGGGCCATGATCGAAATGCTTTCTGCGGGATTCGAACCTGCGACCGTCGGATGAGAAGTAAGATCTTTTAGTGTTAAGGCATGTCGGTTGGTGATATTTCGTTCCGCGCTGGGCTGGCGGTGGCAGAACAGCCGAACCCATCGGTTTCGGGTGCGGCCGGATCGTCGGCCGCACATCCTCGGCGCGCCCAGAATGGCCGGTTCGCCTCGCCGGGCTCCAAGAATGGTGAGCCCGGGTAGCACGTTGTACGGTCGGAAGCCCTCCATCTTCAAGGATGAACAATGAGCGACGAGAGCTCCGCCGCGCAGGCGGCATGGGAGCGCGTGGACACGACCATCCCGCACTCCGCCCGCGTGTGGGACTTCCTGTTGGGTGGCAAGGATCACTACGCCGTTGACCGCGAGGTCGGCGAGACCCTGCTGAAGTTGTTCCCCGACTTCGCGATGGTCGCCCGGCTCCAGCGCGAGTTCCTCATGCGCGCTGTCCGGTACCTGGTGAGCGAGGCGGGAGTGCGCCAGTTCCTGGACATCGGCACCGGCCTGCCTACTGCCAACAACACCCATGAGGTCGCCCAGAGCATCGCACCCGAGACCCGCGTCGTGTACGTGGACAACGACCCCATTGTCCTGGCGCATGCTCGCGCGCTCCTCACCAGCGCGGAGCCAGGCGTCACCGACTACATCGATGCCGACGTCCGTCACCCCGACGTGATCCTCAACGGAGCGGCCAAGACTCTCGACTTCACCCGGCCCGTCGCCGTGATGATGCTGAGCATCGCCGGCCAGCTCACCGACGATGACAACCCCGCGGCCATCATCGGTCAGCTGCTGGAACGCCTGCCTTCGGGCAGCTATCTGGCGCTGAGCGACGGCACCGACACCAATCCGGCACTGGTCCGGGCTGTGACGAACTACAACCGCACCGCGGCCAACACCTACCAACTACGCAGCCCGGCACAGATCGCGGCGTTCTTCGCCGGCCTCGACCTGGTGGAGCCGGGCGTGGTGCCGACGCCGCAATGGCGGCCCGAACCTGATCGGTGGGATGAGCCGACGGCTGTCGTGAGCGCCGTCTGCGGCATCGCCCGTAAACCGTGACAGCCCGGCAGGAGGCCCACTGGCCGGTCTGGTTGGGCTGGTGCCGATCGAACCCTGCGCCTGAACTCGGCCAGTACGTCTGGCCCGTGGTTTGGCGTTCCCAACCCTGCGGTCCAGGCCCCATCGACGGTCTGGCCGACCCCAAGGCTGCAGGGATGGGCCTTCTCCGCGGTGTGCGGGGCCGATCGAGATGCCAAGTTCCCGACTCTCATGGACGCGTCCTGGCCGACGCCGATGTGCCGGATCACGTTCATGCGTTCGAGGCGCCGCTTTGTCCGGCTCGCACCCAGAACGCCGCACCATCGCAGGCGACCGCACCCCACCCTGCCGCCCACCTACGTGCTGGTCAAGCAGATGGATGTGGAGGCGGAGGAGGACGGGGCGGTCGCTGGGGGCTGCGACGAGCTGGGCTGTCATCCTTTGTGTGGCCACAATGAGGCCGCACTTCTTGTGCCGACACCCTCTAGGTCACGGCGGTGCAGCAGGCGACAGTCGTGCCTGTGCGCCACAATCCTGACTATCTGCTGGACGACGAGGCGCGCGTGCGTGCTCTCGTCGCGGACCATCCCTGGGCCACCCTGGTGAGCGGCACCACGTGCGGCAGCGTAGCCTCACATCTTCCGGTCCTGCTGGAGGACGGCCCCGAACTGTCGGTGGTGAGCCATCTCGGTCGGCCCGATGACGAGCTGCACGAGCTGGGCCGTCACGCGGTGCTGCTGATCGTCGAAGGGCCGGGCGGCTATGTCTCCCCCGGCTGGTACGGTGACGGCGCCGCCCTCGCTGTCCCCACGTGGAACTACGTGGCCGCCCACCTGTACGGATACCCCGAGCTGCTGGGGCCGGAGGAGACCTTCGACGTGCTGTCGGCCACGGTCGACCGCTTCGAGCGAGTGCGGCCGTGGCCGTACAGAATCGATGAAGGGCACGCGCGCGGCATCGCGCACGGCGTGGCGGGCTTCCGCCTGCGGGTGACGCACTGGAGCGCCAAGGCCAAGCTCAGCCAGGACAAACCCGCCGCCATCGCCCGCAACATCATCCACGCGCTCGAAACCGACGAACAGTACGCCGACGCCGCGCTCGCGCGGGAGACGCGCCGGGTCTGGACCTCTGAGGAGACGGTATGAACACCCTGCTGCGCTCGGCCCGGCTGGGCCGGAACGCCGCGCCGTACGATGTGCTGGTCTCGGCCGGCCGCGTGGCGCGGGTCCGTGAGAGCATCACCGCCGAGCCCGGCTGGGAGGTCGTCGATCTCGACGGCCGTTTCGTGCTGCCGGGCCTCTGGGATCACCACGTGCACTTCGACCAGTGGACGCTCGCCCGCGAGCGTGTGGACCTGTCCGGGGCGGAGTCGGCGGCGGCGACCGCTCGCCTGGTGGCGGAGCGGTTGCGCACCAGGCCGCCGGAGGGGGAGTTGCCGCTGGTGGGCTACGGCTTCCGCGACGCGATGTGGGCCGACCGCCCCCATCGCGATCTGCTGGACGCCGCCGCTCCCGACGTCGCGCACATTCCCGTCGTGCTGATCAGCGGCGACCTGCACTCGTGCTGGCTGAACTCAGCCGCCGCCCGCAGGTACGGCTGGACCGAGCACGCCTCCGGCGTCCTGCGTGAGTCCGAATGGCAGCCGATCCTCGCCGAGGTCAACAAGCTGCCGCCTGAGCTGCTCGACGCGTGGGCGGCGAAGACCGCGGCGGCGGCGGCCGCGCGGGGTGTTGTCGGTGTGGTCGAGTTGGAGGCGCCCTGGCCGCTGGACGCCTGGGTCCGCCGCGTCCGCGACGGCAACAGGGCGCTGCGGGTGGCGTGCGGGGTGTGGCCCTCGCACCTGGAGGAGGCGATCGAGCGGGGCCTGCGCTCTGGCGAGGTGATCCCCGACACCGGCGGGTTGGTCGAGATGGGACCGTTCAAGGTCATCACCGACGGCTCACTGAACACCCGCACGGCCTACTGCCACGACCCGTACCCGGGCCTCGAGGGCGACGCGCACCCTCACGGCATGCTGCTGGTGCCGCCGGAGGAACTGGTCCCGCTCATGGAGCGTGCGTGGGGGTCGGGGCTGCGCCCGGCGGTGCACGCCATCGGCGACCGGGCCAACAGCCTCGCGCTCGATGCTTTCGAGCGCGTCGGCGCGCGGGGCACGATCGAGCACGCGCAACTCCTGGACGAGGCCGACCTCGGCCGCTTCGCCGCGCTTGGAGTGGTGGCCAGCGTGCAGCCGGAGCACGCGATGGATGACAGGGACGTGGCCGACCACCACTGGGCCGGCCGTACGGGGCGGGCCTTCGCCTTCGGCGCGCTGCTGTCGGCCGGCGCACGGCTGGTGCTGGGCTCCGACGCCCCGGTGTCTCCGCTGGATCCGTGGGTCACGATCGCCGCCGCCGTCGACCGCAGCCGGGATGGCCGCGAGCCCTGGCATCCTGAGCACGCGATCCCGATCGATGAAGCGATCGCGGCCTCGACCCGTAACGGGCGGGCGAGCCTGGCCGAAGGCGACGAGGCCGACCTGGTGGTCATCGACGACAACCCATTTGAGGGCAGGGCTCTGCGGTCGATGCCGGTCACCGCCACGATGCTCGCGGGCCGGTGGACCTGGCGCAAGGGTGTCTAGCCCAGCAGCCTGACGCGGCAGGCCATCTGCAGTGCGAAGCGGGTGTCGGCGTCGGCCAGGTCGACGCCGAGCACCTCACAGCCACGTTTTCGCCTCCCTGGAGTTCGGCGGCGATTCCTACGCGGGCGGCGTGCTGCTGCGCGCCCAGTCTCCGATCGAGCGCGTACGGCAGGTGCGTACGCCGACCCTGCTGGTGCACGCGGTCAACGACGACCGCTGCCCGGTGGGCCAGTCGGAGGAGCGCGGTGATCGAGCACCCGCTGCACGAACGGCTACTGGGACAACTCATGCTTGCCTTGCATCGGTGCGGGCGCCGCGCCGTCTACCGCGATGTGCGGCAGCGGCTGGTGGATGAGCTGGAAATCGAGCCCGGGCAGGCACTGCGCCGGCTGCACCAGCAGCTTCTCGCCGACGAACCGGACAGCCCGGTGCGCAGCGCGGGGCCGGACTCTCCTCCCGCGCGGCCGTCCCCTCCGCCGCCGCGCGAGTCAGCGGCACCCCTGGCGGCGCCGGTGGCCGCGCGGCCGGCGGAGTTGCCCAGGGACGTGCGCGGGTTCGTCGCCCGCGAAGCCGAGCTGGCGTGGCTGGAGGAGTGCCTGGGCGGCGGCGACGGCGTGTGCGTGCTCAGCGGGACGGCCGGCATGGGCAAGACGGCGCTCGCGCTGCACTGGGCGCACCAGGCCGCGGACCGTTTCCCCGACGGCCAGCTCTACATCGATCTTCGCGGCTACGATTCCGACCACGAGCCGCTGACCGCAGCCGTCGCGCTGACCCGGCTGCTGGCCTCGCTCGGTGTCGATCCCGACCAGGCGCCTGGCGGTTTCGAGGACAGGCTCGGTCTCTACCGCTCCCTGCTGGCGAGGCGCTCGGTCCTGCTGTTCCTGGACAACGCCCGCTCCGCGGCCCAGGTCCTGCCGCTCCTGCCCCCGGCCGGTGCGGTGCTCCTGGCCGACGCAGGGCTCCACCTCGGTCTGACCGCCGAGGCAGAGGACAGCCTCAACCTGGCCGACGAGCTCATCGCCGCGAGTGGCCTGCGCTGGCACTCGGCGTACTCGTCGATCGCCCGTGCCCGGCTGCGCTCCGCCGTGGGCGACCACGAGGGCGCTGTCCGCCACGCGCTGAAGGGTCGTGACGTGTCGATCGAGGCTTCGTACCGGCTGCCGGAGCTGGCGGCGCTCACAGAGCTGGCGGTCCTGGAACGGCGACGAGGTGAGGACGAGGCGGCGGCGCGCATGGCCACGCAGGCCCTCCGGCTGTGCCGGGAGATCGGCCACGCGCCGTGCGAGGAGAAGCTGGCGCCGTTCCTGCAAGCCTGACAGCAGGTACGCCGAAGTGCTGGAGGGGCCACGTGTGTCATGCCGTGAAGTCTCCGCTTCTAAGCTCTGGGGTGTGGCCAGATATTTCGATGTGCATCCGGACAGTCCGCAGCCCCGGCTGATCAGTCAGGTGGTCGAGCTTCTGCATGCGGACGGGCTGATCGCGTACCCGACGGACTCCTGCTACGCGCTGGGGTGCCGGCTGGGCAACAAGGAGGGCATCGAGCGCATCAGGGAGATCCGCAGCCTCGGCAGCGACCATCATTTCACCCTGGTCTGCAGGGATTTCTCCCAGTTCGGCCAGTTCGTCCACGTCAGCAATGCGCTGTTCCGCTCGGTCAAGGCGGCGACCCCCGGCGGTTACACGTTCATCCTGCCCGCGACCAAGGAGGTGCCGCGGCGGCTGCTGCACCCCCGGAAGAAGACGGTCGGCGTCCGGATCCCCGATCACGTCGTCACGCAGGCGCTGCTGGCCGAGCTCGGCGAACCGCTGGTGTCGAGCACCCTGCTGCTGCCCGATGAGACCGAGCCCTTGACGCAGGGCTGGGAGATCAAGGAGAGGCTCGACCACGAGGTGGACGCCGTCATCGACGCCGGCGAGTGCGGCGCCACCCCGACGACGGTCGTCGACTTCTCGCAGGGCGAGCCGGAGATCCTCCGCCGAGGCGCCGGAGACTCGTCCCTCTTCGAGTAGGCGATCGCCGTCATCTGAGGCGGCCCGACGACGAGCTGTGTGATCCGGGCCGCCACGAGGCGTTGTCGATCGTCGTCCGTAACGGGCGGGCGAGCCTGGCCGAAGGCGACGAGGCCGACCTGATGGTCATCGACGACAACCCATTTGAGGGCAGGGCTCTGCGGTCGATGCCGGTCACCGCCACGATGCTCGCGGGCCGGTGGACCTGGCGTAAGGGCATCTAGCCGTACTTACGACAGAGGGTGAGCACGGGCGACACCGAGGGCCTCGAGGTTCCTGCCCGGCGCGTTGGCGGCTCGAAAGGGCGATCTCAACCGTGTGTCATGGCTGATGGAGATCGCTGAGTTAGTTGCGGGTCTCGCCGGCCTCGGGGACGTCCAGGGCGGTGTACAGGTCAAGGGCCTGGAGGGCGTGGTCGCGGGCGAGGTCGACATGGCCGAGGTCGCGGTGGACGTGCGCCAGGCCGTCGTGGGCGCGAGCCTGCTCGAGGGGATAGCTCGCTCACCTCGCGGGCGAGGGCCAGCGCGCTGTCGTGGTCGTCCACGGCCTGGGCGAGACGGGCGGTCTCCGCCAGGCCGTTGAGCGACTCGGCTTCGTCTCCGGGAAAGCCGAACGTGCGGCACAGGTGCAGGGCGTCGCGATGATGGCGGCGGGCCTGGTCATAGCGGCCCTGCCGTTGGCACACCAGCCCGAGGTTGTTCAGGACGACGGTTTCGCCGATGCGGGATCCGGTCTCGCGATACAGGTGCAGCGCCCGGCGATGGTGGTCGTGGGCGTCTTCGTAGCGTCCTTGGTGCTCATGGACGATGCCGAGGTTGGTCAGGGTGCTGGCTTCGCCGGCGCGGTCGCCGAACTCACGGAACGGGACGAGGGACTGCCGATGAGCTCGGCCAGCAGGCGGCCCAGCCGGATGGCCTCGGCGCACAGCTCGGTTGACCTGCACGCTCGTGGTCTGGGATCTCGACGAGGACGAGGGGTTCGCCGACTGTCCGGTCCTCCTCGACTTCGAGGGCGAACAAGTCGAGATCAACCACCGGAAGTTCGACGCGCTCACGATCTTCACGTTCATGATCGTCCGCCTGGGTGGCTCCCAAGGTGGCTTCAGAAGGCTGATGGATCGCGTGCTTGCGAGCCGGTCCGATCTCGTGCCGTACTGGTCATGAGCCGGGCGGCGGGCTCCCCGCCAGCGTCCCTGACTGACCGCTGCCGGCCACCCTGAACGGCTCGGTAACCCAGTGATCGGGCTTCGGCAGTCTCGGCAGGAGGAGCGCGAAGAGCGTGCCGCCAGGTCCGAACACCAAGCAGATGAACACCCAGGCAAGCCAGTTATGCCCTTTGCGATAAGCCAACCAGGGGCCGAGGACGCTCAGCACCAGAATAACGATCATCAGCAAGGCGTACAGCGACCCAGGCACGGGGGAAGTTTCTCACTTTTGATCTTCTGGTCATAGCTCGGGCGAGCGTACACATCGCGCTCGCGCGATCATCCCGATGCTCCTATGGATGTCAATCGGCGGGGCATCGGCGCATGGCACGAGGAGCCTGTCCGGGCTGGCAGGCCGAGTCCTTGGCACCACCGGGCTGAGGCTCCACTCATGCGGGTGCCTCATCGATCGGCCGGCGGCACCGTGCGGGCGCGGAGTCTGCGCAGCATCCGGGTGTCTTCGAAGCCCACCTCGCGGGCCGCGACCTCGGCGGTGGCGCCCCGTCCGAGGAGGTGTTCGGCGCGTTCCAGTCGCAGAGCGGTCTGGTAGGCCAGGGGAGTGAGGCCAGTCGCCCGGGTGAACAGCCGGGTCACGGTCCGCTCGCTGCAGCCGGTGGCCTCGGCCAGCAGACTCAGGGGCAGCCGCTCGGTGAAACGGGTCTCGATCAGATCCTGGATGCGGTGGACCGTCTCGTCCACGTGTGAGCGCCATCGCACCATGGGGCTGATCTGCTCCGCCGTACCGTCGCGGTGGGTGTGGACGAGCAGGGCACGGGCCACCTGCCCTGCCGTGTAGGGGCCGTGGCGGGTGGTCACCAGGTGCAGCGCGACGTCGATCCCACTGGCCACGCCCGCGGAGGTGACGACCCTGTCGTCTTCGACGTACAGCGCGTCTTTGACGACCTTCGCCTGCGGGTAGAGGCGCGCGAGCTCGTCCTGGACGGTGTGGTGGGTCGTGCAGCGGCGACCGTCGAGCAGTCCGGCGCGGCCCAGCGCGTCGGCGCCCGCGCACACACTGGCGACCGTGCCGCCCGATTCGTGATGCTCGCGCAGGCGGCGCAGTGTCTGCTTGCCTGCCGGGCGGGTGGGGCCGCGCCAGCCGGGCACGATGATCAGGTCGTCGGGGGTCAGCGGCGGCCAGGTGATCTCCGCTTGCAGGGGCAGCCCTTGTACGGTGGCGACCTCGCCGGCCTCGGCGACGTAGGCGGGGGTGTACGGCCAGCCGAGGTCGTTGGCGGTGGAGAAGACCTGGGCGGGTCCGGCCACGTCGAGGAGGTGCACCTGCGGGATGAGCAGGAAGACGACTCGGGACATGGCCGGTGCCTCCTAGTTCCTGGTGAGCTCGTCCACGGTCTTGATGGTGGCGAAACGGCCTGACAGAGCGTATTCGGTGCGGGCGATGATCTCGTCCACGCCGAGGGTGCGCGGGTCTTGGAGGAGTTCGGAGAAGGGCAGGTCGTCTGGTGCGTTGCGGTGCGGGATGGGTGTGGTCGCGGTGGCGTCGATGGCGAAGTCGACCTCGAATCCGAGGTCGGAAGCGAGGCGGGTGGTGGTCTCGCAGCACTGTTCGGTGCGGATGCCGCAGATGGTCAGCTTCGTGACGGCGCGCTGGGTGAGGTACTGGTGGAGGTTGGTGGTGGTGAAGGCGTTGTGGGCGGTCTTGGTGAGGATCGGCTCGCCGTCGAGGGGCTGGATGCCGTCCATCAGGCGGACGAACCCGCGGGCCGGGTCGAAGACCGAGCCTGATCCCGGGCGCGAGCCGAGCACCCACACGACCGCGTCGCCCGCGTTCCTGGCGGCCGCGGCCAGGCGGTTGACCTGGGAGACGATGTCCGGCTGCGAGGTGTGCCGCCAGTCTGGGAGCTCCAGGAAGGAGTTCTGGACGTCGATGACGATGAGGGCGCGGGTCATGCCCTTCAGCCTGGTGAGACGGGGCTGCAAGCTGAAGGCATCACCTGGTCAGGCTTCGGGCCGATCCGGTCAGGCCTGGGTCACCCGCCGGTGGAGGCCCGGACCACAGCGGTTCGGCACGTTCTGAGCGCTCGTCATGCTGGTCAGCGTAGGCGCGAGCGGCAGCGAGCATGGTCCGCGTCTTCTCGCCCAGCGGTTCGGTGTCAGGCCCTGCTGAGTGCCGAGGTTGGCCAGGTGCGCGGGTATGGGTAGGCGCACAGTATGTCAATTGAGACATCATGAGTGACGTAGAGAAGCCTTTCTAAGGAACCCTCCCGTTGATCAACTTCGCGTCCAGATCGCCACGACCGCGCGCCTTCGACGTCGACTGGATCCATGGATCGCCGTCGGCCAAGCACAACACCGACCCCGACATCCAGGTGTACGCCTATGACGAGCACACGTTCGTCTTGCGGCAGAACATGGCGATCAACTACGAGGCGCCCTTTCTCTTCCTGCTGTTCGGCAACGACCAGGCCGTCCTCCTCGACACCGGTGCGACCGAATCCGCCGAGTTCTTCCCTTTGCGCAAGGTGGTCGACGAACTGGTCGACGACTGGCTCACCCGCCACCCAGCAGACGGCTACCGCTTGCTCGTCCTCCACACGCATGCGCACGGCGACCACATCGCCGGCGACCCCCAGTTCGTCGATCGTCCCGACACTCTCATCGTGGACGCACGCCTGGGCAACGCCTGGAAGTTCTTCGGCTTCGACGAGGATCCTTCGCGCATCGCCCATGTCGACCTGGGCGGCAGAGTGCTGGAGTGCCTGGCAACCCCTGGCCACCACGAAGCGGCCGTCACGTTCTACGACCCCCACACCGGCTTCCTGCTCACCGGCGACACGATCTACCCTGGCAGGCTCTACGTCCAGGACTGGCCCGCTTTCATCGCCACCGTCGATCGGTTGATCGACTTCACCGCCACCCGCCCTGTCACCCACGTGGTCGGCTGCCACATCGAAATGACCACCAGGCCAGGCGTCGACTACCCGGTCCGCACCACCTATCAGCCCGACGAGCCACCCCTTGAGCTGACCGTCGGCCACCTGCGGCAGATCCGCAGCGCCATTGAGGAGGTCGGCGAGCGATCCGGCTCTCACGCCTTCGCCGACTTCATCATCTGCCGCCGGGACAGCTGACCCCATGCCTCAGACTGCCTGCCTGGTAACCGGTTCAGCCTTCGTCGACGTGGCCGACCCCGGCAGCGGCCTGGGTAATCCTTTCGCCGTCGTGCTGGGCGACGACGTGCCGGCGTGGGATCTCGAGCGACGTCGTACGGTGGCCAGGCGGTCAGGCGCCCCCGAGACCGTCTTCGTCAACGCCCTGCGCGGCTCACAGCTCGAGGTCACCGTGCTGACGCCCACGGGACAAGAGCTCGGCGCCTGCGCACATGGCTTCATCGGCGCCGTGCACACCCTGGCCGAGAACGGAGCCCTCGCCTCCGGCGACGAAGTGGAGATCAGAACGTCCGCCACGGCCGCAGCCGTTGCCTCGGTGAGGCCCGGCGATGTCGTCATGCTGCGATTCGTGTCCCGACCACCGAGACGCGCCGACGACCTCGGCCCCGCCCTGACCGGCATCTTCCCGCTCCCCGTACAGAGGCCAGGCTCCACCCTGCAGATCCTGTCCGTCGGCTCGCCCAAGCTGACCGTCGAAGTGACGCCCGAGACCTTCACCCTGCTCCGCACTCAGCTGCACAGGCTCGACTTCGACCGCCTGCTGCACCTGCAACGCACCGCAGAGATCAACGGAGTACACCTGTTCTGCCGCGCCCCCCAGACCCTTCTGCCTGCTCAGTCGATCCAGGTGAACGCCTACCTCGGCGAAGACCTGATGATCGACCGCGCCACCGGGGTGTCGAACGCCGCACAAGTCAGCGCCGACCCGTACGTCCAACCAGGCCAGCAAGTGCAGATCGCTCAGTACTCCCAGCAGGGACGCACCGCGATCCTGACCATCATCAAGGGCCACCGCGGCGAGGTCCAGGTAGGAGGCGCCGCCACGCTCACCTCCCGCCGTCCCGCTGCTCTTATGCACCAGAGCTGATCGGACGTCGACGGCGAGTTCGCAGAAGCCGGGAAGGGAGCCGCCATCCACAGGTGCGGGTCAGCGAACGAGGTGCGGTGTTTGATGCCCACAATCCGGGCCCCTCGCGGTGGGTGACGGATCAGACACCCTCACCGTGCGGCCGTTCCCCCCACCACCCAGCGCTCGGACTTGGCCGGCTGGGCCGGCTACGGCTACCGCCGCTCCCACTCCCGCTGGTTCTGGGGCCTGCGACTACACCTGATCTGCACTCCGGCCGGACGGCCGGTCACCTCGGCCCTGGCCACCCCGAAGATCGACGAACGGCAGGTGCTGATGGCCGTCCTCGATCACCATCCTGACCTGCTCGTCGACCGGCCAGGATTGCTGATCGCGGACAAGGGCCACGTGTCGGCTGAACTGGACCGCTACCTGACTGAACGAGGCGTGCTGCGGCCTTCCTACTGCAACCGCACACCCCGCCCGGCGAGCAGTACCTCAAACCCATTCGTCAGCTCATCGAATCGGTCAACGACACCCTGAAGGGTCAACTCGATCTCGAGCTTCACGCCGGACGTAGCCCGGAGGACGTAGCCCGGAGGGGGTCGGCGCGCGCATCGCTCAGCGCATCTTGGCGTTGACCGCCACGATCTGGCACAACCGCGCCACCGGCCAGCCGATCACCCGGTCACTGATCGCCTACGACCACTAACCGGAGATAGGACTTACTCGGCTAGGCCAAGGCGTCGAGGCCGGCGATGATGTCCGGAACCTCGGTTCGCGAAGTGTAGTCGGGGTGGACACTGATCCATCGGAGGACATGAGCGCCGTCGATGATGGCGACAGTGGGCATCGGCACCGTCACCGTGCCATCGGCATTGGCGGCGGCCACGTCGATGCCCAGCCGGGCCAGTGATGCCAGGGCGTCCGGCGTAGGCTGCGTGAGAATGCCGAGACCGGCGGCCAGCCGGTTCCCCACGTCAGAAAAGACCGGGAACGTCAGCTCATTCTTCTGTCGCATGGCCAGCGAACCCTGGAAGGTCTGTGGGCTGATACCCGCCAGTTCCACGCCACGGTTGGCCAACTGCGGCAGTAGCCGCTTCTGGTACGTCCGCAGCGCTAGGTTGCAGTACGGTCCCCACACCCCCCGGTAGAACACCAGCACAGTCGTCCGGCCGCCCGTAATCGCATACAGCGACGTCGAGTGGCCGTTGACATCGACGAGGGGCATGTCGGGCACCGTGAGTCCCAGCGTGGCGAGCCCGACCGGGACCCCTGCGGCTCGCAGTGCAGCCTGTTCGGCGGTGAACGGGCTGAGCGCGCCGGCGGGTGCCTGGCTCATCATGGTCGCAGTCAGTTCCTGCGCCTGCTCGGCTATCGAGGTGTCATGCGTGTGGATCGTCATCGGAGCCTCTTATGAACGAGTGAGTAGGGCGTGGTCGACTGAACAGGTCGTACGGGTGGACGGTTCACGGGGAAGGGAGGGAGCCTGGGTGGGTGTCCCGGTCGGCGAAGACAGCCGAAACACCCGCCCGAGGGCTTTCAGGTCTATGGCGTCAGGCGAGGCCGAGCCGGGGGCGCACCCATTGCGCCAGCTTCCTGATCGCCTCGTCGGCGGCCGGGGCGCGGCCGGCGCCCATGTGCCAGGTGTGCTGCTGGTCTTCGAAGATCTCTACCTTGACCTCCACGCCCTCCTTTTCGGCGAGTGTGGCGAGCCGGTGGCTGTCATCGAGGATCATCTCGGTGCTGCTGGCCTGGATGTACAGCGGGGGCAGGCCGGCCAGGTCGGCGTAGAGAGCGTTGATGGCCGGGTTCTTGGGGTCGCCGTGCTCGCCCAGCAGGATCTGTACCAGGAATTCCAGATTCATCGGTGTCTCGCCGCCGAAGAGGACGTCCGTCATCCGGTTGGTCGTGCGGGTCTGGCCACCGTTCTCGATGTCGAACCAGGGCGACAGCGGCATCACGGCCGCCGCGACGGGCAGCCCGCTGTCGCGGGCGTGCAGCATCGTCAGCACGCTGAGCCCCCCGCCTGCCGAGTCGCCGGTGACGGCGACGTGCTCTGCCTTGATGCCCTGATCGAGCAGCCAACGGTAGGCTGCGGCGGTGTCGTTGATCTGGGCGGGGTGCTGGTGCTCGGGCGTCAGGCGGTAGTCGACGATGAGGGCCCTGGCACCGACGGCCTTGGCGAGATGCGCGAACATCTTGCGATGGGTGTACATCGAACCGCCGATGAACCCACCTCCGTGCAGGCACAAAAGCACCCGATCTTCCACACTGGCCTTCGGCGTCACCCACATGGCCGGCACGCCGCCGGCGTCCACCTCGACATAGTCGACCCCACCAGGTTCGGTGGTCGCGTCGCTCCAGTGGTCATTGAGGTCGCGGGACTCTTCCAGCGGGATCGGCGGATTCTGCGCGAACGCCGCGTTGACCTGCCGGTAGTGCTCGGTCAGCCAATCGGTCTTGCCTGTCATGTGCAGAGTTCCTTTGCGGTATACGCCGTCACACCGTGAATGCGTGGGAGGGGACGGCGTCGGTTTCCTTGAGCGGTCGCCTGCCTGCAGCAGGCAAGCGATACCCATGCCGTAGGCGACACAGGTATAGGTGTGCAGTGCTTCTCGCCGGAGACGAGCGCTGTTTCGGCGAGGCTTTCACCCATAGAGACAAGCCTCACGCTGAGAAGGAATCGCTGCTCCCGTGAGAAGCTCAGAGCGGCTTCGGCACGCAAGGGCCAGGCGCGTGCGCCGTCTCAATCCCCTACCCAGGGCTGGTGTGGAAGGCATGGACCTGCCACTAGCCGTCGTTTCGGGAGAGGACCCAGGTGTCGTAGCTGCCGGCGGGATCGGCCGATTCCTCCGCCTGCCCTTGTCTGCCGAGCCCGGCGCGGCCTGGACCGCTCGGCGGCGATTCCTTTTGCCGCCCTGGATGGTCCTCATTGGTGAGGCTCAGCGAGAGTCGACACAACAGGCGGGAGAGGACCACGGTGAGCACGCTCGAGGAGTTCGCCGCGCTCGCGGAGCCATACCGTCGCGAACTGCTGGCGCACTGCTACCGCATGATGGGCTCGGTGCACGAAGCCGAAGACCTGGTGCAGGAGACCTACCTGCGTGCCTGGCGCGGCTTTGAGAAGTTCGAGGGCCGCTCGTCTCTGCGCACCTGGCTCTACACGATCGCCACCAACGCCTGCCTGAACGAGCGCAAGCAACGCAGCCGGCGTGAGCTGCCCTCCGGCCTCGGGCCGGCGTTCGGTGACCCCGATGCCCCGCCCGAAGCGGCGCGCGGAGACGTGCTCTGGCTGCAGCCGATCCCCGACACGATGGTCACGCCCGGCCCGGGCGACCCCGCCTCCATCGTCACCTCGCGCGAACAACTGCGTCTCGCCCTCATTGCCAGCCTCCAGAAGCTGACGCCGCGGCAGCGGGCGGTCTACCTGCTGCGCGAGGTGCTGGAATTCCCTGCCGCGAACGTGGCGGCCATGCTGGAGACCTCCGTGGCCGCGGTCAAGAGCTCGCTGCAGCGCGCTCGCGCGGCCCTGACCGACCTCGACACCACGCACGAGAAACTCACCGAGCATGATGTCCAGGACCTGCTGGAGCAGTACATGACCGCCTTCGAGAAGGCGGATCTGGCGGCTCTGGAACGGGCCCTGCGCAAGGACGCCGCGCTGGAGATGGTCGGCTACTCCACGTGGTTCTCCGGGCTGGACACCTGCCTGCGTCACCTCGCCCGGGCGCTGGGCTCTCCCGGAACCTGGCGGATGGTTCCCGTCCAGGCCAACGGGCAGCCCGCCGCTGCCGCCTACCTACGCGGGGAGAACGGCACCTACGACGCCTTCGGCCTCGCTGTCCTCACCGTCACGCCGGGCGGCATCAGCCGGATCACCGTTTTCGGTAAGGAAGACTTGCTTCCTTCGTTCGGCATACCGAGCGCACTGTTGTGAGGTCACGACGAGACGCGCCGTCCGAACCGCGCCATGAGCCGGTTGCCTGGGCCGGCTCCATCGGGAACAGGTAAGGGCGGGCCATGCTGCAAGTGGCTGGTACCTGTGGTCAAGACTAGAGGGAGGAGCTCCAGGACACCGGCGGCCAGCGGCGGCGGAACGGCCCGGTCGCGTCTACAGGCCCAGCCGACGTCCCAGGCGTAGACGGTGATCTACACCGTGCACGCGGCAAGAAGGAGACCCCGGGGCAGGTAGTGGTCACCGATCGCGATAGGACTGTCCGGCGCGCACTCGGCGCGGCCACGGCCAGCAGCCTGCGCGTCCGGTGGAAGAAGGCAACAGGATCGTCCCCCGCCTGAATGACAGGCTCCCAGCCGATCACCGCTTCTGTGAGGGCCTCGTAGAGGAGTTCAAGCGCGTCGTTCAGGCGCCACAGCAGCGCCTCGACATCTCCTGGGTCCGGTGCGCCTGAGGCGAGACTCTTGACCCACGAGGTGGCTCGACGTAGCCCCCGCTAATCCGTCGCCGCCGGCGAACCCGTCGCTACTCGGCCGCAGGTTGTGGTCGGCGTCGGGCACCGGCGCTTCGATGCCCGGGCAGCTGTGCATCACCACAGCTGGAGGGGAAAGGTCTGGACAGGGCGGGGCGTGTCTTCCGGCTGAACGTCAAAGGAGGAACTGCAGGGTGCGCTCGGCCACAACCGGGGCCGTTTTCCCTTCCGGCCCGAAATGGTTAAGGCCGGGCACACTTTCGAGTGTGACCTGGGGAAGGGTGTCGCGTACAGCATCGAACTCCGCTCTGGTCGCGCGCGGCGTACGACCCCCGCACAGCAGCAGCACCGGAGCGGTGACGGCCGCGAACGCGGCAAGCCGGCCCTGCTGGTCCGCCATCTGCTCGTGCTCGGCCAGGTTGGCCTCCAGAAGCGGCCGCATCCGCTGCCAACTCGGCCCGCGGAACCCGATGCGCAACGCCATCCGCAGATACCAGTACGGCAGCTTGGACAGGAAGGCGGGCGCGCCGCCCGAGCCTTTTATGAAATGGACGAACGCGCCATAGGGATCGCCTGCGGCCAGCCGTTCCCGGTAAGGGGCCATCCAGTCTGTGGAAAGGGGGCCGACGGGAACTCCGGGCTCGTAGACCGCGATGCGCTCGAACACCTGGAACGACCGTGCGGTCTCAAGGATGACAAGGCCGCCGTAGCTGTGGCCGAACGCCAGCCGCGCGCCGGTCTCCGCCTGGACGGCCAGCAGGTCTTCCACTTCCTTGCCCAGGGTGTACTGGGGCCCCTGAGGGCCGCTGGCACCGCGTCCTCGCCGGTCGACGACGTGCACAGTGAAGGAGCGAGCCAGAGCGGAGGCCAGCGGCAGGTAGTCCTGCGAGGTTCGCAGAGCGCCGCCGAGCACGATGAGGCCCGACCCTGCGCCTATCGTTTGATAGCTGATCGGCGTGCCGTCGGTTGAGGAGACTGTGCGCTGATGCGTCTGCGGGATCTGGTTGGACTGCTTCATTTGGTTGACTCCCGTTCCACGCGGTCCAACGTCGCGAGCAGCGTCGCGGTGTGCTCGGCGAACTCGGCGTAGGGCACACCGCTGTGTGCGACCAGGGCGGCCAGCCTTTCCTCGAACTCCTGCCGGAGCGAGGCCGCGACTTGCTTTCCCTCGTCGGTGAGGCTGAGCTGCCGGCGGTTCCCACCCGCAGGGTCGGGCTGGACATCGAGAAGCCCCTCGGCGGCAAGTACGGCGGTCATGCGGCTCACCGACGGCTCGGTCACACCCAGGCCGTCGGCAAGGGCGCGTTGCGTTGAGACGCCCAGCTCGCCTACCAGGGCCAGCGCAAGAAAGCGGCTGTAGGAGATGTTGTGCTCGGCCCGCAGGATCCGGTCGGCCGCCCGGTCAAGGCGGGCGACGAGCACGTGCAGGTTGAGGCTGAGGTTGCGTTCCACGTCCTATAACTTAGCATTCTAACTTAGCATTGCAAGGTTGGATCCGAAGCTTGCTGTGACCGGTATGGCGGTCTGCAGGAGTTTCACCCGTTGTCCTTGGGGTTCCAGGTGCCGGTGGCGGCGCTCTCGCGGGCGAAGTCGGCGAAGTCGCGGGGGTGCGGCCCAGTGCGCGTGCACTCCGTCGCCGAGGTGGGCGCTGCGGCCGTCCATGACGGTGGTGAACGGGTAGCCGCGCAACTCGACGATGTGGGCGGGCACGCCCTCGGCGGTCACCGCGGCCGAACTCGAAGCGATCACCCACGAGCCGGTCGTCGACCTGGCGGCGCTGGACGACTTCCTATCCGGTTGGTGACGCATCGCCTCCCGCGCCGCCGCCGCCGACCCGGCCGGCTGGCAGGCGCATGCACGAAGAGGCCGAGCAGCTTCAATCCAGCGCGCGTACGGCAGGCCCCACGTTGGCCGAGGTGCTGGCCCGGCGCGGAGCCCAGCCGTAGGTGTACACCATCCGCATGGGTAGCGACGTCGCCAAAGCCCAGATCGACGCCCTATCCGACCCCGAGATCGATGTCCTGCCGGAAATCTACGAAGTGCTCCGCCTGACTCCCGGCAATGGCCGCGATTATCGACAAGATCAGATTCGTGTGCTGTCCGCCTGGTAGGCCCGCCAACGCGCATGGCCGCCCGGGCCGAGCGCGCCCGACGATGCCGTATCGCCAGCCGCGTCGGGATTCAGGAGGCGGCGGGGGAGCGGTCGACCGGCCGGTACTTCATCAGGACGACACCTGAGGTGAACGGCTCGGCGGAGATCAGCTCCAGCCGTTGCGGTGGTCGGCCGCCCTCAAACAGAGCCTTGCCGTCGCGCAGGAACACGGGATGTACCAGCAGGTGGAACTCGTCGACGAGCGTGAGCTCAACGAGAGACCAGATCACTCCGAGGCTGCCGTAGACCACGATGTCCCCGCCGTGGCCGCGCTTGAGTTCGATGATCTCGTCCGGGTCGACGCGTTCGTGTCTGCGGGTGTTCTGCCACGCCGCGATGTTTCCCGAAGCGGAGATGACGATTTTCTCCATGGTGTCGACCCGTCGGGCGTATCTCCGCACCTCCTCCGCTTCGTCAGGGTCCTGTGCGGCCCGCGGCCAATGGCCGGCGAAGTCGGCGTGCGTGATCCGCCCCAGCAGCAGGCCACCGGATCCCTCCACCAACTCCCGCTCATACCTGAGCACCTGCTCGTCGATCTGCAACCAGTCCATCTCGTCTCGCGGACCGGCGACGAATCCGTCGAGCGTCGTCCACATCGACACAATGATCTTGCGCATCTTTCATTCTCCATCGCGGTGCGTTGAACTTGGCGTCTTGCCGGGCCGGTGTTGATCTCCGAAGTCGTCTGCATGGGTGACCGTAGTCCCGTGCACACAGGCGGGCTGGGGCTGGCGACTGCGACGTGATCCCTCTTGAGGCACCAGGGAGGCGGCGTCGATCAGGTCCGTCGATAGGTGGAGATGACCACTCCGGTCCATGCCGTGGTGGTGTCGGTCAGTTCCAGGTCCAGCGGGGTGTCGGCGTTGAATAGCCGCTTGCCGCCACCGATCACGGTGGGGTAGGTCAGCAGTACGAATTCGTCGATGAGTCCGGCGGGCAGCAGCGTGGTGATCAGCTGGCTGCTGCCCCAGATGCTGATGTGGTCGTGCCGCTGTTTCAGCTGGGTGACCTGCTCGGTGACGTCTCCGCGCAGCAGGGTGGAGTTGTTCCAGTCGACGGTCTGCAGGGTGCGGGAGGCCACGTACTTGGGCTGGCTGTTGAGCTGGACGGTCCGCGGGTCTGCTGGATCGGCGCCGGGCCAGTAACTGGCGAACAGCTCATAGGTTCGCCTGCCGATCAGCAGCGCGTCGGCGTCCAGCACCGATTTGGTGGTGCGCTGGTCCACCACCGGGTCGGCGTAGGGCTGGGTCCAGCCGCCGGACCTGAACCCGCCGTCGCGGTCTTCGTCCGGGAGGCCGGGTGCCTGGATCACGCCGTCGAGGGTGACGAACGCCGTCACAACAATCTTGCCCATTCTCAGATGTCCTTGCCCAGTCGCGTCTGCGGTCTTGGGGGTGCGGGTTGTTATCGGTTGGCGCCGAAGGCGGCCAGGACGGGTTCGGGAGTCCGCTCTGGAAAGCGCTTCTGGAAGTCCAGGACGCCGACCCGGGTGGGGCGCAGTGCGATCCGGACCATCCGGAGGCCCGGCTGGTCGATCGCCGTCAGGTAGGCGGTTCCGGCCTCCTCGCCCATCACCGCGCGCTGTATCGTGGCGTACTCGGGAAGCACTCCTTCCACCTCGGTGAGGGTGACCTTCCCGCGCAGCATGAGGGCCTGTGGGGGAGCGTCGGCGGTGTCGATGCAGATCGCCACGTCACGGCGGGCGCGCAGGTCGCGGATCTTGTAGGTGCTGGCGAACGCGCCGATGACGACCTCATCGCCGTTCCAGAGGAAGTTGACCGGGATCAGCCGCGGTGTCCCGTCCTTACTGATGTAGGCCAGCCGCGCCACCAGAGTCGAGTCGTTGAGCAGGCGCTGCGCGGTGGGGGTGCCCAGCAGTCGCACGTCGCCCTGCGGTGGGCCCGCCGCCTGGGTGTCAGAAAGGCTCATGAGGCTTCAAGTTAGCGAGGTAACTCCTAAAGAACAAGTGATGCTCCTAAACTAGGATTTCTGCCGTAGTCTGAAGACTATGAGCGGCATGCGCAGCTATGGAGACCCGTGCGGTGTGGCCCGCGGACTGGACGTCATTGGCGAACGCTGGGCCCTGCTGGTGGTACGCGACCTCCTGCTGGGCCCCAAACGCTTCAACGACCTGCACGCCGGCCTGCCGGGCGTCAGCCCGAACGTGCTCACCCAGCGGCTACGCGACCTGACCGAGCACGGCGTCGTGCAACGCCGTGACCTGCCACCCCCGACCCGCGTCCGCCTCTACGAACTCACCGACTGGGGCCGCGCGCTGGAACCGCTCGTCCTCTACCTCGGCCGCTGGGGCAGCCAGACCGCGGCCGCCCCCGACGGCCTTCTCGGCGTCGACTCGATCCTGCTCAGCATCAAGGCAGGCTTCGACCCGACCCGGGCCGCGTATCTCCATGGCATCTACGAACTGCACATCGACGCCGACACCTACTTCATCGAGGTCACCGACGACTCGCTCCACATCAGCCGCGACAGCGCACCCACGCCCCCCCACGCCACCCTCACCACCGACCTCGACACCCTCCGCGCCATCTGCGACCACCAGATCACCCTGGCGGCGGCACTGGACTCGGGCTCGCTGAACCTCGGCGGCGACGAACACGCCAAACAGGGCCTCACAGACCTTCTCTTGGCCCCGTTCATGCCCTCACCCCAGCCGACCAACACGCCCTAAGGCGCCGGACAGGTGTCGGGGACGAACCGCAGCCGGTTTCTCGGCGTGCCTATCGCAGTGACCTGTCCGATGCCCGGTGGGTGTTGATCGAGCCGACGTTGACGGCGTGGCGAGCGGCCCGGCAGGGACCGGGCGTGGCGGCTCGCATCCATGACCTGCGGGAGATCGTCAACGCAATCTTGTATGTATGTCGGACCGGGATCGCCTGGGAATACCTGCCGCACGACTTCCCGCCGTACAAGACGGTCTATGACTACTACGCCAATGGGAGTCCGACGGGACCACCCGGACGCTGCATGACCTGCTGCGACAGCAGGTCAGAGTGACCAAGGGGCGTACTCCCGCTCCGACTGCAGCGATCATTGATGCGCAGAGTGTGAAGACCTCCGGCAACGTCGGTGAATCCAGTCAGGGCATCGACGCCGGCAAGAAGATCAAGGGCCGGAAACGGCACATCGCCACGGACACGGAGAATCCACCCAAACCTGGTGCATCAAACACCTTAGAACGGACATGTAGCTCAACATCTAGATCAGATGCCCTCTTGGAGGTCCTAACAGAATGATCTCTGCTGTGCTTTGATCTCTCGCTGTAGCCGAGCGATGGGAGCATGAGTGGCCAAGCTGAAGCCGTGGGAGGTCAGCGACGAGCTGTGGGCGGTGATCGAGCCGTTGCTGCCCCAGCGTCAGCGGCGCTTCCGTCATCCGGGACGTAAACGGCTCGATGATCGGCTGGCGTTGCAGGGCATCTTGTTCGTGCTGCACACCGGGATCGCCTGGGAGCACCTGCCGCAGGAACTGGGCTACGGCTCGGGCATGACCTGCTGGCGACGCCTGGCCGAGTGGAACGCCTCCGGCACCTGGCAGCGTCTGCACGAGGTGCTGCTGGACCGGTTACGGGCGGCCGACGCACTGGACTTCTCTCGTTCTGCCGTGGACTCCTCGCAGATCAGAGCGTTAAAAGGGGGGCGCAGGCCGGCCCCTCCCCGGTCGATCGAGGACGGGCCGGCAGCAAACACCACCTGATCACCGAGGCCACCGGCATCCCGCTCGCGGTGATCCTGACCGGTGCCAACCGCAACGACGTGACCCAGCTCATCCCGCTCCTGCATGCCATCCCGAAGATGCGCGGCAAGCGCGGCCGCCCCCGGCAACGCCCCGACGTGGTGCTCGCCGACCGCGGTTACGACCACGACACGTACCGCCGCTTGGTCCGCGAACTGCAGATCCGACCCCTGATCGCCCGCCGCGGCACCGCACACGGCTCCGGCCTGGGCAAACATCGCTACGTCGTCGAGCAGACCTTCGCCCTGCTGCACGCCTTCCGACGCCTGCGCATCCGCTGGGAGGTCCGCGCCGAGATCCACGAGGCATTTCTCAGTCTGGCCTGCGCGCTGACCTGCTGGCGACGCCTCAACTCATTGCGTTAGGACCTCTTACTTCATGAAGGGCCCACTGTCGGCCCGTCCCTCTAGGAGGAGTTTCCCATGGACACGGTCACGGTTGTGGTTGCCGTCATCTCGATCATCATGGCCCCGATGTGCGGCCTGCTGGGTTTGTGGCTGCGCTGGCGGATGCGACGTGAAAAGGTTCGGGGCCAATACCTCACCCGCATCAGTGAGCGGCCACGACGTCCCCGGTCTGAATCGGACGAGGAGGCGGAAGCGGCTTTCGTGGAGACATGTCTGAATCATGGCAGGGGGAATCTGTCGGTTCCGGCTGATATCCATGATCACCCAGCGTTTCCGATCATCAGTGGAGCCGTGTCATGACGTCAGCGGGCAGATGGGACCACATGGACCCGGCCACGAGGGCCGCCTACCAGCGGTTCGACGAGCTCACCGAGCAGGGACTCGACCCCGGCCCCGGCGTCGACTGGCGGGTCTACGGCACCTACGCGCAGATGAAGCTCTGGCTGGGGCCGGAAGGCGGCCACGACTACGACGAGCGGGTGCTGCGCGTGGTCCGGTCGGTGGCCGAGCGTGACATCGACTTCACCTACCGGGAAGCGCACCACCTCATGGGCCGGGCGGAGTACTGGGTGCGGCAGGGGCACACCCGCTACGAGGAGCTGTTCCGGATCCCGCTTGCGGCCACCCGCCGGTTCGACTACCAGCTGCGCCGAGACCTGCTGCGCTGGCTGACATCGGGACCGTGGCTGAAGGACGCGCGGGCGCTCCTGGCCGAGCAGGTGACCGAGCTGCTCACCGAACCCGCCGAGCACGGCCCGGCCGGGGTGGTCCGGACCGAGATCGGGGACACCGACCACTTCGCCCGCATGCTGGCCGAGGAATACGGCCCGCGCCTGGTCGAGGTGCTGCCGCTGTTCCGCCACTGGAACACCGCCCGCTCGACCAAACCCAGCGCCCGGTGGCTCAGGAACGCCGCGCGGATGCTCACCCCCGGCGCGGTCGCCCTGGTCCGTGAGCTGCTCACGCGGCTGGTGGCCTACCGGGGCGGAGACTGGGTCGTCCGCTATGACGACGAGGAGTGGTGGGACAAGGTCTTCCTCAAGGAGCACACCATCGTCGTGGTGCGCGGCATCCTGTGGACCTGCCAGGTCATCGACGAGCGCTGGGTGACCTCGCTCGTCACCGACGTCGCGATGACCTGCGGCACCGGCAGCAACGGGATGGGCTCCACGTGCCGCTGCGAACCCGTCACCAACGCCGCCGTCGGCGTCCTGGCCCGCAGGGGCGGCCTCGACATGATCGTCCCGCTGTCCAGAATCCAGGCGAAGGTGCGCGCGAGGTCCGTACAGAGGAATCTGAGCCTCGCCCTCGACGCGGTGGCCGTCGAGAACGGGCTGACCCGCGAGCAGCTGCTCGACCGGACGGTCCCCACCTTCGGCCTGGACGCCGACGGCGTCCGCGAGGAGAAGATCGGCGACTACCGGGTCAGGTTGTGCGCCGACGTGCCCGCCCTGCGCTACGTGAACGCCGCCGGCAAGACCGTCAAGTCGCTGCCGAAGGATCTGCGCGCGGAGCTGTCCGATCTGCGGGCCATCCTGAAGGAGCTCAAGCTGGCGCAGGCGGCCGAGCGGTCCCGCTTGGAACAGGCGATCGTCCATGAGCGGACGTGGCACTGGCGCGAGGTGACCGAGTACTTCCTCGACCATCCCGTCACCGGCCCCTACGCCCGCACCCTGGTCTGGCAGATCGCCGGCGGCCCGGCGGCCCTGCCGGTCAAGACCGCCGACGGCTGGGAACTGGCCGGCCACCGCCCCGCACCCGACGCCGTGGCAGGCCTGTGGCACCCGATCCACGCGACCGCCGACGAGGTGGCGACGTGGCGCGACCATCTTCTCGAGGGTGGTGTACGCCAGCCGTTCAAGCAGGTCTTCCGCGAGCTCTACCTGCTGACCCCCGCCGAGGAGCGGACCGGCACCTTCTCCAACCGCTTCGCCGGCCACATTCTGCGCTACGGCCAGGCCCGGACCCTGCTGGGCCAGCGCGGCTGGACCGGCCGGTCGATCGGCAACTGGGACTACGAGAACGGCGGCGACCAGGGCGAGGTGGTGCGCGACCTGGCGGGCTGGCAGGCCCGCTGGGCCATGCACATCGTCTCCGCCCCCGGGGCCGAGACCACCATGCTGTGCGCCACCGAGGGCATCACCTTCCACCGCGACGGGCAACCGGCGTCGATGGCCGATCTGCCGCCGCTGGTGCTGTCGGAGATCCTCCGCGAGGCCGACCTCGCCGTGGGCGTGGCCACGGTCGCCCGCGACGACCAGGCGCTGATCGGCCACGAACGCTATTGGCGCTCCCACGGCTTCGGCGAGCTGACGGAGACGGCCAAGACCCGGCGCGAGGTGCTGGCGCGGCTGCTGCCGAAACTGAAGATCGCCTCCCGTGTGGAGCTGACCGACAGATTCCTTCTTGTACGGGGTGATCTGAAGACGTACAAGATCCATCTGGGGTCGACGAACATCCTGATGGAGCCCAACGACGCGTACCTGTGCATCGTCCCGGCGAGCGGGCGCGCGGCCGGATCGGTGTTCCTGCCGTTCGAGGACGACGGGGGGACTCTGTCGGTGATCCTTTCGAAGGCGTGCCTCCTGGCCAACGACACGGCGATCACCGACCCGACGATCATCCGGCAGCTCGGCTGAACGACCGCTCAGACACCGTCGTATCTCTCGATCGACCGGGGAGGGGCCGGTCTGCGCCCCCCTTTTAACGCCCTGATCTGCGAGGAGTCCACGGCAGCGGTCAAGTGCGCCGTCTCGCCAAGGGCATGACCCAGTCTTCAGTGCTGACGGCTGCTCACAGGCGTGCGGTCCACTCGTGGCTCGTGAGAACCTCAGCACCCCTGGCAGGGAAGACGCGGTTGATCAGGAAGTCGTGCACGTCCGGTTCCTCATCGGCGCAGGCGTCGCTGAGGACGGTCACGCGGTAGTCGCGGTCGGCGGCGTCGTAGAGCGTGGCGGCGACCATCGCCCCGGTCGCGACACCGGTCAGCACGATCGAGTCGATGCGCTGGGCGCGCAGGAGCAGATCGAGGTCGGTGGCCGCGAACGCGCTGGCGCGGTGCTTGAGGACGACGGCCTCGCCCGGCAACGGTTGGATGCGCGGGTGCACGAGCGTCTCGGGGGATTCTTCGTGGAACAGTGTCCCCACCCCGTGCAGGGTACTGATCAACTGGTTGCTTGCTGCCACATCAAGGCCTGAGGCCCGGAGCCCGAAACGGATGAAGATCACCGGGATTCCGGCGGCTCTGGCCGCGGGGAGAACTTTCTCCATGACGGGAAGCACGCCGGCGGCGAAGGGGTAGTTGTCCACGATGCCCGCCTGCAGGTCGCCGACGATGAGCGCGGTGGTGGTCATAAGGTTTCCTTGTCTGTGCGGCGTGCCATCGGCGTCGTGTCCTTGGCGTTGTCGATCTAGTACGACGATAGTGGGACAGATTGGCGTATGGGCCATCGGCCACGGCGCAGGCGGCCCGCGACCTCCGCCACGCCTGTCTCGACCTGGCTCAACGCTGGTGTGGCTGCGACGCAGGCGGTCGACTAGGCGGTGCGCCCTCCCGTGCTTTCCTTGGGCGGACCGAGCCCTGAGGTGAGGTTTACCTACCCGCGTATGGCCAGGTCGTCGCCACCCCTGGAACACAGCGTAACTGATCGACTACTTTGTGTGATGAGTTGGTCATCCCCCGTTACCGCCAGCAGGAGGTTTCATGCGCCCGACTGCCCGTCTCCTCACCGCCGCCACGCTCACCGCAGGCGGCCTCCTACTGTTCACCGCTCAACCCGCCCACGCCATCATCGATCCCATCACGACGATCAGCTGCCTCACCGAGACGGCGGCCGACGTGACCGCCCTGGTCGATCCGGCCGCCGTGGCCGCGCCCGCCGAGGCGCCCGCGGTTCACTGCCTCCAGCCCTGACCCTGTAGCCGATGCTCACGACGGCGCGGCAGGCCCTGCCGCGCCGTCCCCCCGCCTGACGTGCATCGAAAGCGGAAGCACCCGCGACGTCTTCGAAGGAGATCATGTTGAAGATCCGAGCTCTGGCCGCGGGGTCGGCCCTCGCGCTGGCGACGGCGGTCGCCGTCCCTCCCGTCATGGTGGGAAGCGGTGACCCAGCGGGCGTCAACGTCCAGGCCATCGTCGACAGGGTGAACCTCTACGTCCTCACGTCGTAGCGATGGGACCACTCCTCCACGTAGCCGCAGCGCCGGCCCAGCGGAACGGCGTGCTCAAGCGGCTGAGCTACGTCATGTTCGTCAGTCGCTGGATACAGACTCCGCTCTACCTGGGGCTCATCGTGGCCCAAGTCGTCTACGTGTGGCGGTTCATGGCCGAGCTGATGCACCTGGTCACGCTCGGATTCGGCGGCACGCCAGCGGAGACCACCATCATGCTGATCGTCCTCGGGCTGGTAGACGTGGTGATGATCTCGAACCTGCTGATCATGGTGATCATCGGCGGCTACGAGACCTTCGTCTCACGGTTGCGCATCGAGGGACATCCCGACCAGCCCCAATGGCTCTCCCACGTCAACGCCAATGTGCTCAAGGTCAAACTGGCCATGGCGATCATCGGTATCTCCTCCATCCACCTCCTCCAGATCTTCATCAACGCAGCCAGGCCCACCATCACCGACAGGGAACTTCTATGGAAGACACTGATCCATTTGACCTTCATCGTCTCCGCGGTCGCGCTCGCCCTCATCGATCGGATCATGGAAGGCGGCCGTCCCGATCAGAACGCCACCCGGGACGTTCACGGCCCGGGCCAGACGGACCTGACGCAGGAACGCGTGGCCGCCTAGACATGATCGCGCGGGCCGTACCGGGGAAGGGGCCGGTGACGGCGGCGTGGGTGATCACGGCCGCCACGCTGGGCTACGCGCTGGTGGGGCCGGCGCCGGGCGCTCCCGCTCACGCCGCCGTCTCTGGTACGGCCCGCGTCCACCACCAGGAGCCCGCTCCCACCGCTGCTCGCCCCCTGATCGGCGACGTGATCGTCTTCAACGACGAGATCGTCGAACCCGTGTCAGCGCCGGTGAGCACCTGTGGCGGCCCGCTTCCGCTGTTCAGCAGCGCGACCATCTCCTGTCAGGGGGCCTCGCGCGTGTCCGACGACGACGCCTGATCCACCCCCGTCCGGATGGTCAGTGTGACCTCCGGAACCCGTCGCGTGCCCGCCGTGGCTGCCGGGCACGCGACACAGGTGGAAGGCCCCTCATCTGTGGCAGAACAACCGGTGCTCGATGCGGTTCCATTTCGACCTGCCGGGCGGGAAGTGGCGGACCGAGCTCGACGAAGGAGTCCGTGCGCTGGTTGACCACCATCGCATGGCTCCCCTGGTAGAAGGGCCGGACGCTGCTGAGCCGGCCAGAACTCGAGGGCTACTCGGCAGGCATGGCCTCCCGCATCGCCTTCGCGGTGGCGGTGGGGTCGTAGCCCTCGGGGACGCCTTCGATCAGGATGATGTCGCCCTTGATGTGTCGCGAGCGCAGCGGTGCGATCTCCTGGTATGCGGGTGAGTCCCACCATGCCCGCGCCTCGGCGATCCCCGGGAAGCCGATCATCACGACGTTCCCTGGCCAGGTGCCCTCCTTCACCTCGTGCTGCGTCACGTGCACGAGGAAGCGGCCGCCGTATGGCTCGAAGGTGGCGGTGATGCGCTCGATGTACTCAGCGATCTCCGGGTGCGGGGCGGCCTCGTGCAGGTTTGCGATGACGTAGGCGGACATGGTGTCCTTTCGGTCGGTCGGGCTCTGTACGTTGACGATCGTGGCATGCGGACGCGCCGGGGCGACGACCTGGCAGGAAAGCGGCCAGGGTCCTACGGCCTGTCAAAGCGCTCCTGGCACGCGATGGAGCTGCGGTCACCTTGACAGGCCGCGCCCCCCAAAGTCGCTGATCAGCTGAGCGTGAGGCCGGGGCAGCAACCGTGAGAACGTGGCGCGGCGGCGGGGTGCGCCTCAGGCTGCTCCGCTGCCGCGCGGGCTACGTCGGCGAGCAGGCGGGTGCGCTGCTCGGCGGAGATGACGCGTCCGCGCGTCACAACGGCATGGATGTTCATGGTGTTGCGGATGTCGGCCAGCGGGTCGGCGTTCAGAATCACCAGATCGGCGCTCTTGCCGAGCCCCACGGTGCCCTGGGAGTGGTGCAGGCCGAGGAGTCGCGCGGGCCGGCTGGTTGCGGCCTGGAGTGCCTGCATGGGGGTGAAACCGGACCGTACCAGCAGGGCGAGTTCGTCGTGCAGGCCGAAGCCGGGGATGACGTAGGGCAGGTCGCCGCCGTCGGTACCGGCCAGAACGGGAACCCCGCTGGAGCGCAGGGCATCGGCGAAGGCGAGCCGACGCTCGAAGAGCTGCTCTCTTTGCGCGCTCTCCTGAGAGGTACGGCCGGCCCGGATGATGTTCTCCAACGCCCACGACCAGGCGGCGACGAGCGGGGCCGGAACGTACCGCAGTCGTTCGTCGGTCAGATCGACCTCGTCGGGTCGGTCCAGCACCTGGTACACGCTGAGCGTGGGGACGACGTGGGTGTGGTCGCGCGCCAGGGCGGCGAACACCTTGCCGGCCTTGCGGCGGCTGTAGGTGGTGGCCGCCAGCCACTCCAGCCGGTGGATCTCGTGCAGCCAGGTGACGTAGTCGCCCTGGGCGATCGTCAGCCGGGCGAGCCGGTGGCGGATCTCGGCCTCCTGGGTGGAGGTGGCGTACCAGGTGGAGTACAGGTGCTCGATGCTGCGCTGTCCCGCGCGGCTGGCGGTGGTGAGAGGAACGGCGTCGGGGCAGTGTCCGGCGAACGGGATCCGGAGACGGCGCGCCTCGTCGGCGACCGCGCGGTAGGCGCGGTCGCCGAGCCTGGAGTACACCTTGACGAAGTCGGCGCCCTCCGCCTTGGCCTGGCGTACGGCCTGCCGCGCTTGGGTTTCCGTGTCGACCACGGTGAATGAGGCGGGATCTCCGATGGTGGGTTCTCCGTCGACGATCCGGCTGCCGATGACCATGCGCGGGCCGAGCATCGTTTCGGCTTCGATTCGGTCGCGCCACTGGTGCAGGAGGGGAGAGCCGGACATCTCGCGGACGGTGGTGATGCCGTTGGCGAGGTAGAGCGGTGGTGCTATCTCCTCCGAGGGGATGCTGTGGACGTGCATGTCACACAGTCCGGGGATCACGTGCTTTCCGGTCAGGTCGAGCACGGTTGCCCCGGCGGGGAGGGGGACCCGGTCGGAGGGCCCGATCATGCTGATCCGTTCTCCCGTGATGAGGACGGTCGTGTCGGGTCGCGGTGGGGCTCCGGTGGCGTCGATGACCGTGGCGTGGGTCAGTGCAACGGTTTGCGCGGGTGTGGCCGCCATGGCTGGACGGCTCGACTGGGTCGTTGCCGCAGCTCCTGCGGCAACGACTATCACGGCAGCACGCAGGCTGGCGCGCCGGGTCAGCTCGGCCATGATGCTCCTTCGGCGATAGGGGTTCGGGGTCGGCAGACGTCGACGCTCACGCGGTTCACGCTCCGGCCCGGGGCGAGGACCAAGAGGGAAACTGCGCGTCCGCCCGCGCCGGCGCGCGCGGCTTGGTGCCGCAGTGCCTCGGCCGCGACGTGGTGCATCAGACCACCTCGAAGGTGCTCATCATGGCCATGTCCTCGTGTTCGAGGTTGTGGCAGTGCAGGACGTACCGGCCCCGGTAGCCGGTGAAGCGGGTGATGATCTCCACGGTCTGCGCCTCCCGCAGCTCGACGGTGTCCTTCCACTCCGGCGGCCCGCTCGGCCGCTCGCCACCGACCGACAGCACCTGGAAGCCGGCCAGGTGCAGGTGGACGGGATGGGCGACATCGCTGGTCAGCCGCCAGATCTCGATATCACCCAGCCGCGGCTTGGCGTCGACCCTGCGAGCGTCGAACGGCTTGCCGTTGATCATCCAGCCCGTGTGGCCGTGCAGATCGCCGCTGGTGAACTGGAAGTCGCGGGTCACCGTGGCCTTGGCCGGGTCGAGCTGCTCCACGCGCGACAGCGTCTTGGGGATCGCCGAGTCGTCGCGGACGTCACGCTCGACGGTGAACCGCATCACCCTGGCCTGCGCTCCCTCGTCCAAGAGGTTGCGCAGCTCGACATGGTCGCCCACACGGTAGGCGGCGAAGTCGACCACCACGTCGGCGCGTTCGCCCGGCGCCAGCCGTACCCGCTCCAGGGTTCTCGGGGCGGCCAGCAGGCCGCCGTCACTGCCGATCTGGGTCAGCGTGCCGCCAGGCGGCAGGGCCAGCTCGTAGGTACGGGCGTTGGAGCCGTTGAGCAGCCGCAGCCGGTAGCGGGCCCGATCGACCCCCAACTGCGGCCAGGGCGCGCCGTTGACCAGGATGACATCGCCCAGCACGCCGCCCATGAACGCCTCCCGGGCGCCGGGCCCGCCGTCGCGCGCGGGGTACGGCATGGTCCCGTCGGCGGCGAAGGAGCGGTCGCAGATCATCAGCGGCACGTCCCGCTCACCCGACGGCAGCGGCAGCGCCGACTCCTCCGCGTCGCCGACCAGGAAGAACCCGGCCAGCCCCCGCCACACCTGCGGCCCGGTGTAGTCCATGCGGTGGTCGTGGTACCACAGCGTGGCCGCCCGCTGCTCCAGCGGGAACACGTAGTCGCGTCGCGCGCCAGGCTGGACCAGGTCGGTGGGATAGCCGTCGGACTCGGGCGGGGTGTGCCCGCCGTGCAGATGGGTGACGGTCGGCGCGCCCAGGTGGTTGGCGACGCGCACGACGGTCCTGCGCCCGGCGCGCGCTCTGATGGTCGGTCCGGGGAACTGCCCGCCGTACCCCCAGATCGGGGTACGGAGGCCGGGCAGGATCTCCACCTCGGCCGCGCGCTGGACGAGCTCGTAGTAGTCGGCTGAGGCATCGGACCTGTACGGCTTCGCGAGCGCGGGTATGGGCAGCGGCACCGTGAAAGGCGTCGGCAGCGGCGCGCTGCTCGCCAGCAGCCTGGGCAGCGGGGTGCTGCCGATCAGCGAGCAGCCGGTGACGCTCAGCGTCGCGCCCAGGCCGAGCAGGCGCAGCGCCTGCCGCCTTGTCATCGTCATGCCGGCACCGCGGCAGCACGGCGGTCCGACCACGCGGGAACCAGCTGGAGCAGGCTCACGCCGAACATCAGCACGCCGAGCGGGACGTGCAGAGTCTTCAGGTGGGCCATGCCCAGCGCCATCTGAGCCAACGTCATCACCAGCATGCCGACCGCGGGCAGGATGGCGCTCAAGCGCCGTGCCACCAGCGCGGCGACCAGGTGCAGCAGCACGGTGACCACCACGGCGATCGCCGAGGCGCTGTGCATCGTCCGCCCGTTGGGAGAGGAGAGCAGCAGCCCGGCGGTGACCGCCTGGAGCAGCAGGGCAACGGTCTGCAGGGTGATCGCGATACGCGTGAACATGGGTGACTTCCTCAACGGGCCGGGGGCTGGGCAACGACGGCGATGGAGATGATCAATAGGAACGCGGTCAGTGCGGACTGGGTGCGAAGAGTGTGGAACGGTTCCCACCGCTGCAGGATCTCGGCGTGTCCGGCCGGGACCGGGCCGGCGGCCCACCGCCGGAAGTGCGCGTGCAGCGGGATGTTGCCGAACACCGTGATCAGCAGAGAGGTCAGTGCCAGGACGCCCGCGCCGAGCGCCAACCGCCGCGGCCTGCCGCGACCGGCGATCGCCAGGCCGAACGAGGTGAGGATGACCAGGGCCATCGCGCTCTGCATGACCGGCTCGTTGGCCTTCTTCATCGTGGTGTGGAAGGTCAGGCGCACATCCAGCGGGACGGCCCCGAATGTGGGGATCACGTTGGCCGCGCCGTATCCGAACGCGCCCGCCAGCAGCCGGGTGGCCAGCGACGCGGCGCCATGGATGTACCTGGCTGGGGGTTCTCATGAGCCGATATCGTCGTCCAGGTGCGGGGCCCAGGGCGTCCCACCAGGGGCTCTTCTGTCCCTACGACACCAGGACCACCCAATGGGCCGATCTACGACACCAGGAGTAGCTCGGCTGTACAACACCCCACGGATGAGCGGATTTCGGGTTCGCCCGTTTCCCGGTGCTGTGCCGCTTGATCCGGGCCATGAGGCCCTCGACTGCGCCTGTGACCTCTACCTCGGAACCAACGTCAATCCCCGAAGAACCAGCGCTCGCGACCACTTGGGGTGACACCGTTCTCGGCACCTACGGGCTTCCTGCCTCGGTCGGCGAGGGCGGCGAAAGGTCAGCTGATCGGCGCCGAGCCGGGCACACTCCTCTGTCAACTGTTCCCGTCAAGGAAACGCACCAGCTCCGCAGTGACGAACCGAGGGTTCTCCTCGACGAGCCAGTGCCCTGCATGCGGCACGTCCACCGCGCGTACGATCTTGGTCATGCGCGGGGCCACTGTGGCTCGGATCGCGTCGAGCTGCCCCTGGGCGGTCATGAGCAGCGTCGGGACATGTACCGGCGCCGCTGCCGCGGTGTCGCGGACGTCTTTGCCGAGGGCGCGATAGAGCTCGAAGCCGCCCGACAGGACCTCTGGCCGGCTGTAGGTCCGTGCGTACTCGTTGATCTCGGTGTCGGTGAACGGGGACCGATCTGAGGTGCCACCGAACGCCGTTCCGCCGAACGAGACCTGGGGATAGAACAGCTCCAGGTACTCGCGGACGTCGTCGCCTACGACCGCCTCGGGGACCCGTCGCTGGGAGTGGAAGGCGATGTGCCAGCTCAGTGAGCGGTAGGTGGATGCATCGATCGCGGGCCCAGGAAGCGGCAGGTCGAAGTAGCCGAGGCGTGCGGTGTCGTCGGGGAATTGGCTGGCGTACTGGAATGCTACTGCGGCGCCGAAATCGTGGCCGACGACGGCGGCGTCCCGGATCTTGAGCCAGTCGGCGATCAACGTGTGCACGTACCGCGCCAGGGTGGCCTTGTCGTAGCCGGTCGGTGAGCCGTTGCTGTCGCCCAGTCCCGGAAGGTCGACAGCGTAGACGGTGTGGTGTTCGGCGAGTGCCGGCATGATCGGCCACCAGCCGTACCAAGTCTGGGGCCACCCGTGGATCAGCACCACCGGTGTGCCGCTGCCGCCAGTCACGTAGTGCATGCGGACGCCGT
This sequence comes from Nonomuraea roseola, assembly GCF_039535395.1. Classification (NCBI taxonomy): domain Bacteria; kingdom Bacillati; phylum Actinomycetota; class Actinomycetes; order Streptosporangiales; family Streptosporangiaceae; genus Nonomuraea; species Nonomuraea roseola. The sequence goes on along the minus strand of NZ_BAAAXC010000015.1, from coordinate 488,468 downwards.
CGACATCGGCGAACTCGTGTCGGAAGGTGTTCTTGAACTCCGGGTCGTCCTGGGTGGCGACGGCGTAGGGGGCAACGTTCGACGCGGTCGGCGTGGAACAGGCTGCGGTGCCCATCGTGAGCAGGAGGGTGATCATGATGGTCGCCACCGTGCGCGCGGATCGGAGGAACTGGCGCGACAACGGCCGGGTTGTGGTCTTCATGTGTTCCTGTCCTGGAGAAGGTGGTGGGGTCAGCGTCCGGTCGTGCCGTCGATCAGTTCGCGGAGGATGTCCGCGTGGCCCGCGTGGCGGCCGGTCTCCTCGATCATGTGGGTGAGTGCCCAGCGGATGCTGGGAGCGGGGCGGTTCGACCGCGGTCGAGGGACCGGCGCGCCGAGATCGGTGCACCCGTCGAGCACGTCGTTCGCACGCTCGACCGTCTCGCGGTAGCGGGCGACGACATCGGCCACGCTGTCCTCTGGTGCGGCATGGAACGTCGCCTGCCAGTCGGTGACGTCGTCCCCGAGGAACATCGAGCGTTCGACGAAAGTCAGGTGGTTGAGCAGGCCGAGCAGGTTCGTGCCCGACGGGACCGCGGCCGTTCGCACCTCCGGTTCGGGCGCACTCTCGACCTTCGCGGCGACCGAGGCCCGGAGGTAGCCGAGGAATCGGCGCAGGATTTCAGCCTCGCTGCTCCCGGTCGAGGGCGGCGGAGTGTCGCGGCGGCGGCGCACGGTGTCCGGCATAGTGGTCTCCTCTCTTCGTGGGGTGGGGGCGGCGCTGTTCGCCGTGTCAGGCGCTTCGGCGGATGAGCAGCACGTGGTCGGTGACCTCGGCGGTGCGCCCGCCCGGCCCGGCCGCGATCCTGCGGGGTGCGTCGGCCCGCTCGACCGTCCACGTCGCCGCGTCCAGATCGATACCCGCCGCGACCTCCCGCGGGCTCAGATACCGGACGTCGGGATCCTGGTTCCACGACCACGGCGCGGTCGAACCGTGGTCGACAATCAGCAGCCGCCCATCCGGGCGCAACGCGTGCGCGGCCGAGCGCAGGACGGCCGCCCTGTCCAGGTCGAAGGGGGTGTGCAGATAGTGGGCGCAGATCAGGTCGAACTCGCCGTGCGGGAAAGACCTGCGTAGGTCGTGCCGCACGGCGGTCACGCGATCGCCCAGGCCGTGTGCGCAGGCGAGTGCCGCGAGCCGCTCGACCGCCACGGCCGAGATGTCGGCGGCGGTGACGTGCCACCCCTGTCCGGCGAGCCACAGCGCGTCACCGCCGGCGCCGCATCCGAGGTCCAGCGCGTCGCCGGGCGGCAGGGTCGTGACCGTCTCGGTGAGAGGAACATTCGGCCGCGGATCGGTGGCCGCCGGTCGCGCCGCGTACACGCCGTCCCAGAACATGACCGCATCGCTGGCCTTCATCAAGACTCCTTCCGTCGGTGTCCGCTCAGTCTCACCAGACGCGCCCCGATCTGGCACGAAATCTTGCGGTTCTGGCAAGATGGCCTCGTGGACCACGAAATGGACGAGGCGCTCGCCGCAGTGGGGCCGCGACTTCGTGCGCTGCGTCGTCACCGCGGCATCACCCTCGCCGACCTCGCCACGACAACCGGCGTGTCGGAGAGCACACTGTCCCGGCTTGAGAGCGGGCAGCGCCGGGCGACCTTGGAGTTGCTGCTGCCGCTGGCCCGTACTTACAACGTTCCGCTGGACGACCTCGTAGGCGCCCCGCGCACCGGCGACCCCCGGATCCACCTCACGCCGATCCGGAGGTTCGGGATGACCTTCGTGCCGCTGTCCCGGCGACCGGGCGGGGTGCAGGCGTTCAAAATGATCATCCCTGCCCAGCTGGAACCGCTCGTACCGACCCCGCAGACCCACGACGGCTTCGAATGGCTGTACGTGCTCAACGGACGCCTGCGGCTCATCCTCGGCGAGCGCGACCTGACGTTGCCGGCCGGTGAGGCAGCCGAGTTCGACACGTCCTTGCCACACTGGCTGGGCAGCGCCGACGGCGGCGTTGTCGAGCTTCTTATCCTGTTCGACCCGCAAGGGATGCGCACGCACATACACGCCGACCCCCATCGGCCGTCTCACGGCGGGAGCCGGCGGTGAGCTCCATGCGGCACCACCCAACGTAACCTCTGTCACTCACGGTTACTTTTCCCCGTACGCACGGACCCGGCGGGAGGGCCGTAACGGTGCGCCGCCGCAGACGCCATTCGATGGTTCGGCGGGCCTCCGCGATCTCCCGCCGGCGGCGGTTGGAGAAGGCCGGGACGGAGCCTCAAGTAGCTCTCTGGCCGACAGGATCTGCCCGGTGGAGACGTCGCGAGGAGCGGCTGCGCGCCACGTTGTTGACCCGCTGCCGGGAGGAAAGGGCCGAGCCGCCGAATCGCCAGGACCCCGTGGGGCTCCTGTCCTGCAGGCGCCACCTGCTGCCCCGGCGGCCACGCACGGCTGTCACTACATCCCGATGTCACCCTGCAAGACGAGGTCAGTGATGTGGTCGGCACAGCCCTGCGATGAGGAGTTCGACCATGTGGCGTGCGTCGTAGCGGGGGTCGCTGTCCGCGCCGATGCAGAGGTTGCCGACGCCGCGCATGAGCTCGTACGCATCGATGTCGGGGCGGATCTCGCCGGCGACGGTTGCGGCTTCGAGCAGTTCGGTGCAGACGGGTAGGAGGCGGTCGAGGAAGTAGGCGTGCAGCGCCTCGAAGTCGGAGTTGTCGGATCGCAGCACGGCAGCGAGTCCGTGCTTGGTGACCAGGAAATCGACGAAGAGGTTGATCCACTGCCCTAGTGCGGCGTGCGGTGAAGGGCTGGTCGCCAGCAGGGTTGGCCCGGCCTCGGCGCAGGCGTCGACCTGGTGCCGGTAGACGGCGATGATGAGGTCCGCTCGCGTCGGGAAGTGGCGGTAGATCGTGCCCAGCCCGACGCCGGCCTTGGCCGCGATGTCGCGTACGGGGGCGTTAACGCCTGACGTGACGAAGACCGCGGCGGCCGTCTCGAGCAGGGTTTCCTGGTTACGCCGGGCGTCCTTCCGCTTGGACGCGCCCGCCTGCCCTGTGACCTCGTTTCTGTCGTTCACCGCGTCGCTCCCTCCGCCACCGCTTGCAAAAACGGAACTGTGTTCCGTATTGTTTCGGAACGAGGTTCCGCTTTGGTCATGATGTCAGAGCGGGGCCTGGTAGCCAAGCCATGCCATGCACCACGCTTCACCCGCAATGAGGAGACACGGTCATGCAGTACCGCACTTTGGGTCGCACAGGTGTGCAGGTCAGCGCTCTCGCGCTCGGCGCCATGAACTTCGGAAAGATCGGGCGCACCACCCAGGACGAGGCCACAGCCATCGTCGACGCCGCCCTGGAGGCCGGGATCAACCTCATCGACACCGCCGACATCTACAGCGGCGGCCAGTCGGAGGAGATGGTCGGCAAAGCCATCGCGGGCCGCCGCGACGACATCGTGCTGGCCACGAAGGCGACCATGCCGATGAGCGACGAGCGCAACCATCAGGGCAGTTCGCGCCGCTGGCTGGTCACCGCGCTGGAGGACAGCCTGCGCCGCCTCGGCATCGACTGCGTCGACCTCTATCAGATCCACCGATGGGACCCGAGCACCAGCGACGAGGAGACCCTGTCGGCCCTGACCGACCTGCAACGCGCGGGAAAGATCCGCTACTTCGGCTCCTCGACCTTCCCCGCCTACCGCATCGTGCAGGCCCAGTGGGCCGCCCACGAGCACCGCCTGAGCCGCTACGTCACCGAACAGCCCAGCTACTCGATCCTGCAGCGCGGGATCGAGACCCACGTCCTGCCCGTGACCCAGCAGTACGGGCTCGGCGTGCTGGCATGGAGCCCGTTGGCCTCGGGCTGGCTGTCGGGCGCGATCCGCGAGGGCCGGGCGATCACCACCAGCCGCTCAACGTTCATGCCGCAACGCTTCGACACCACCATCCCCTCCAACCAGGCCAGGCTTGACGCCGTCGAGCAGCTGGCCGAAATCGCCGACGAGGCCGGCCTGACGATGATCCAGCTCGCGCTCGGCTTCGTGACAGCGCACCCCGCCGTGACCAGCGCGCTCATCGGCCCCCGCACGCTGGACCACCTGCACTCGCAACTCGCCGCCGCAGACACCACGCTCTCCGCCGACGTACTCGACGCCATCGACGCCATCGTCGCCCCCGGCATCGACCTCGCCGCACACGAGAAGTACGACACCCCGCCCGCTCTGCTCGACCCGTCACTGCGCCGCCGCTGATCGTCCCTGCGACAGCCTCCACACCGTCTCCCGCATGGGGCGATTGCAAGAGGGGACGACGGGCGGCGTAAGCCCTCCGGGACGTGCCGGTCCGCCAGCGGTGGGCGGCGACCAACTCGGTGTACGGGTGGCGCGCCGGCCGTCGGGCCGCGCGGTGTCCCGTGGACCGGGCGGGTCGCGATGCTGGCTCGACCAGCAGTGGCTGGATCAACAGGCACAGGCGCTGGATGAGGGGCCGGCCGGTGTCCACCGGGACTTCGTGGGCGGGCGCGACAGCGGCTAGGAGACGGCTTCCAGCGGTAGGTCGTTGCCGCGCCAGATAGCTGCCAACTCCTGAATCGGCACGTTGAGTGCCTCGCCGAGGCAGACGATCGTGCCGAATCCGGGAGAGGGCAGTCGTCCGGTCTCGATCTTGCGCAGGGTTTCCGGCGAGATGCCGGCCGCGTGCGCGACTTCCACCAGGTCGCGTCCCGCTCGCGCGTGGCGCAGCAGGGCGCCGAGACGCCTGCCGGCTTCGATCTGATCAGGTGTGAGCGGTTGGCGGACCATGCTCCCAGGATAGGGCTGGTATTACTATACCGGCAAGTGTTAAGGTGCCGGTATAACTATACCAACACCCGTGATGCGAGGTATTTCGTGATTGAACTGAAGACGCCTGCGGAGATCCAACGCATGCATGTGGCCGGGCGTTTCGTCGCCGAGGTGCTCTCCGAGGTCGGCCGGCTCGCTGACGTGGGCGTCAACCTGTTGGACCTGGAGCGCCACGTGCGCGGCATGATCAAACGGCGCGGGGCGGAGTCGTGCTACTGGGACTACGCGCCGTCTTTCGGACGCGGCCCGTTCCGCAACGTCATCTGCCTGTCGGTCAACGACGCCGTCCTGCACGGTCTACCCCACAACTACACACTGCGTGACGGCGACGTGCTCAGCGCGGACCTCGCGGTCAGCGTCGATGGCTGGGTGGCCGACTCGGCGCGCACGGTCGTCGTCGGCACTGCTGCTGAGGAGGACCTGCGGATCATCCGTGCCACCGAGGAAGCGTTGGAGGCGGCGATCGAGGTGGCACGTCCGGGCAACCGCCTGGGTGACATCTCGGCGGCCATCGGGTCGGTGGCCCGTGACTACGGCTACCCGGTCAACACCGAGTTCGGTGGCCACGGTATCGGCCGCACCATGCACGAGGGGCCCCACGTTTCCAACACGGGCCGGGCAGGGCGTGGCCTTACGCTCCGGCCGGGGCTGACCCTCGCGCTCGAACCCTGGTTCGCGCGTACGACCGGCCGGATCGTCTACGACGCCGACGGCTGGACCATCCGGTCGGCCGACGGCTCACGCACAGCCCACTCCGAGCACACGGTCGCCATCACCGAGGACGCCCCCTTGGTGCTCACCCGGCGTGAACCGGAGAACCCCGGCAACGCGGGCTGATTCCGCCAGTCGGCCATCCACAAAGGACGCCTAAGCCGCCCTGTTCAACCGATGCCGGCCTGATCGAACGGTGCTGACGACAGCATCCGCTCGTGCCGCTGACCCGACCAGTGCGTGAGAGGAAAAGGGGCGGCTGCCTGCGGTTCCCGACCTGTCGGGGGCGGTGTCGGCGACGCGTGCCAGAAGTCGTGCAGGGCGGTTGAACTGGTCATCTACTCTCGAAGCTCGTGTTCCCCCGGCTGTTGTATCTGATCTTTGTTCGTCTGATCGGCCGGCTGATGCTGCCGGCCCGGAGCGAAGTCGCCGAACCGCGGTTTCTCCGGGCGAGATATGACCTCTGGTGTGCGATGGAGTACACCTAGAACGAGCGGCGAGCTCTGAACAGTGGGAGGTTCGCAGCATGGTGACCTTGAACCAGCTGGAAGTCTTGGTGAAGGTAGTCGAGTCCAAGGGCTTCTCAGGGGCGGCGAAGTCTCTCTACATGAGCCAGCCTGCCGTGTCGAACCACATCAGGAACCTGGAGAGGTCCCTCGGGGTCCAGCTCGTCCACCGGACAAGCCATGGCGCCCGTCCCACTCCCGCAGGGGAGGTCGTGGTCGAGCACGCGCACAGGGTGTTCGAGATCCTGGACTCCTTGGAGCGCGTCGTTGCCGACTACCGCGGGCTGGAAGGCGGCCAACTGGTGCTGGCAGGCACGACCACTCTCGGCACCTACCTCCTGCCTCGCCTCCTTTCCGACTTCTCTCACCGAGCGCCCAAGGTCAGCTGCCAGATCCGCGTAGGCAACGAAGAGGCGGTCGAATCCTGGCTGCTGCGCGGAGAGGTCGCGTTGGGCCTGTGCGTCGACACTCCGCGCGATGATCAGCTGATGGCGCAGGAGATGTTCGTGGAGTCCATGGTGCTCGTGGCCGAACCTGGCTCTCCCCTCGTGGGACGGGCTCTGACCCCCGCCGACCTGGCCGATCAGCGCTTCCTCATGCGCGAGAGCGGGTCGGCGAGCCGGCGGCTCCAGGAGTCCGCGTTGCGGACATGGGGACTGGAGAGCGCCGAGCAGTGGGACATGTGGGGCCCCGACACGCTCAAGCAGGCAGTAGGCCAGGGACTCGGCATCTCGCTCCTGTCCGAACACGCCGTCCGGCAGGAGACGGAGTCAGGGAATCTGGCCGCGCTGACCGTCATCCCGGCTCCTCCGACCCGCACGGTTTCCCTGGTCAGACGGATCGACCGTGTCCTCACGCCGCCGGAGGAGGCGTTCGTGGAACTCGTGAGAACCGTCGCGGAGTGGCCCGCGTGATGGCTTTCAGTACCTGATGCAGGCGGACCGGAGGTCGGTGTAGAAGTCCCAGACGTCCGGCGAGCATTCGGGAGCGCCGAGCTGGGATGCCTTCGCTCCCATGTGCGGCAGGTGCGAGTACGCGCCCACACCAGGACGGTTCACGTGCAGCATGCCCGCCTGGAAGTCGTGCAGGGCCTGGAACATCAGGGACGGGTTCTGGGTGAAGATCGTGCCCGACATGCCGTATCGCACCGAGTTCGAGATGCGCATGGCGTCCTCGTAACCGTCGCAGTCGATGACGGAGAGCACCGGCCCGAAGACCTCCTCCTGGGCGATCTCGCTGTCCCAGGCGACATCGGTCAGGACGGTCGGCTCGACGAAGTAGCCGGGGGTGTCGAGCGTGGCCTCGTGCCCGCCGCAGGCGACCCGCGCACCCGCGGCGACCGCGCCCTCCACCGCCGTCAGGCAGGCGCGCTGCCGCTCGTCGTTGACCACCGGGCCGATGTCGGCCCATTCCTGGTCGCCGCGCCCGACCCGCATGGCCTGGACCCGCGGAACCAGGAGGTCGAGGAGTTTGTTCCGTACTGACCTCTCCACGATGATCCGGCTGGTGGCGCTGCAGCGCTGGCCGCTCTGCCCGAACGCGCCGTGAACGATGGCGTCGGCAGCCGCGTCGAGATCGGCGTCGGCCAGGACGATCAGCGCGTTCTTGCCGCCCAGTTCGAGTTGGGTGCGCATCAGCCGTCCTGCGCCGGCCCGGTTGATCGCCTGGCCTACGGGCAGGGAGCCGGTGAAGGAGATGCCGGCGACGCGCGGGTCGGCGACCAGCGCCTCGCCTGGGTCACGGTCGCCCTGCACCAGATTGAGGACGCCAGACGGCACTCCCGCGTCGGCGAAGGCCTGCACCAGCAAGGCGGAGGTCCACGGGGTCAGCGGCGACGGCTTGAGCACTGCCGTACAGCCGGCCACCAGGGCAGGGGCGACCTTCCACATGGGGATGGCCAGAGGGAAGTTCCATGGCGTGATGAGACCGACGACCCCGAGCGGACGCCGGAAGGTCATCGCCAGCGTGCGGGGCTCCTCCGCCGGAGTCGTGACACCGTTGATCCGGCGGGCCTCGCCGATCGTGAAGTCGAGGATGGCCAGCGAGCGGGATACCTCGCCCTTGCTCTCGGACAGGCGTTTGCCCTGCTCTCGCGTGATCGCCTCGGCGAACGTGTCGCCTCGCTGCTCGATCAGCCGCGCGGCGACGGTGAGGACTTTGGCCCGCTCGATCGGGCCGATCGCGTCCCACTCGGAATGCGCTGCGGTCGCGGCGTCGACGGCGGCGGTGGCGTCCTTCGCGCCTGACTCGGTGAACTCCCCGATGATGTCGTCGGTGTTCGCGGGGTTGAGGTTCGGCCGGACGGCACCGGTCTGGGACGGCAGCCATCGGCCGCCGATGTGGTTGAGCAGGTGGTCGGGACTGGGCTGGGCCATGGTGGACTCCGTCAGAGGTGAGGTTCGCGGCTTCAGTTCATGCGCACGGCGATCCGGGGAGCAGTCCCGGTTCTCGCCATGGCGACCGCGGCGTCGATGTCCGAGAGCGGGAACGACTCGGGTACGAGCGTGGCGAACAGGTCCTGCTTCGAGGTGCGCATGAGGAAGTCGACGGCTTCGGCCAGGTCGTGGACGGCGTAGTTGTGGCTGCCGATCACGCGGGACAGGTTGCGCACGAAGGCGTTCGGCTCGAAGCTGACCTTCGGTCCCGGTGACACGGAGCCGACGAGTGCCACGCGCCCGTCCAGCCCGACGATGTCCAAGGCCGACTGCACCGCCCGGCTGTTGCCTGACAGCTCGAAGACGACATCCGCGCCGAGGTCCTTCGCTGCGGCCTCCAGCGCGTCTGGGGAGCAGGCCACGGTGGCTCCGAACTTCAGCGCGAGGTCCCTACGGCCGGCGTCGACGTCGCACGCGATGACGTGCTCGGCCCCGAGGTCACGCGCGAACGCCACGGCTGTGAGCCCCAGCATTCCGCAGCCGATCACGACCACCGAGTCGCCTGCCGCGAGCTCGGCGCGTCGGGCCGCGGACACGACCGTGGCCGTGGCGCAGTTCGCCGGCGCCGCCACCTCCGCGGGCAGCGAGGTGGGCACGGGCACCAGCCCGGTGCCCGCGACGAGGTGGCAGTGGGTCGCGAGGCCGCCGTTGAGCCGCCACTGGTCCGTGATGGCCTCGTGGCCGTACTTGCGGACGCCCTCGCACTTCTGGGGAACGCCGCGGGTGCAGCGCCGGCACAAGCCGCACGACGTGCCGATCGTCCAGGTGATGCGCTGTCCGGGACGCAGCGGCTCCCCCAGGGAGGTGAGGACGTTGCCGCCGACGGCCTCGACGGTGCCGACGGCCTCGTGCCCGAGCACCGTGGGGAGCGGGGTCGGCCGGTCACCTGCGACGGTGTGCAGGTCACTGCCGCAGATGGTGGCCAGCTCGATCCGGACGAGCACCTCGCCCGGCAGCAGCCGCGGCAACGGCTGGGGCTCCACGGTGAAGCCGCGTCCGGGCCCGTCCCAGACGGCTGCCGTCGCGGCTGGGGCCTCACGTAGTCCGAGAGCTCCGCTGCTGAGTTCAGTCATGTCCGCCTCCTAGCGTCGGATGGTGAGGGCGACCAGGGCGCTGCATCCGCAGGCCACAGCCACGACGGGGAAGATGAGACTGGTGTCGCCGGTCCGGTCCATGAGAGCGCCGATCATCGGCTCGGCCGCACCGGCGAAGATGTAGGCGAAGCAGTTGACCGCGCCGGTCGCGGTGCCGGCCATGCGCTTGCCTGCGATGTCCGGGCACAGAGCCCAAAAGGAGGACTGCGGGCCGTACACGAAGAAGCCGGTGAGGAAGAGGACGACGATGCCGAACGTCGTGCCGAGCGGTGCGAGGTACATGATGAGCGCCATCACCGCGCCCAGCAGCATGAACAGGATGATGGGGCGGTCCCGCCGTGCCCCGAACAACCGGTCGGAGATCTGACCGTTGACCAGGGCGCCCACCGCCATGCCCACGGGCAGGGCGACCGAGATCCAGAGCGGGCTGATGCCGCCGACGCCCTCCTTCCAGTCCTCTCCGAGGAAGTAGACGGGGACCCAGATCAGCAGGCCGTAACGCGCGGTGTTCTGGAATCCGATGGCGATGCCGGCCGACCAGATCTTGGGGTTCCGCAGGACGGCCTTGTAGCGCTGGAACGAGGTCTCACCGGCGACCTGGTCGGCGGATTCCGCCGCCCTGTCGGCAGCGGTGGCGAAGTAGCCGACAGGCTGGGTGACACCGGCGTGCGCGGGACTGTCCCTGGCGATCAGATAGAAGGTGACACCGCCGACGAGCATGAGCAGGACCGGCACGCGGAAGATCCACTGCCAGTCCAGGTCGAGGGTGTCCACGACGATGGTCGAGGTGACGAAGGCCAGCACCGAGGCCATGCCGGCGGCGAAGGTGTAGAAGCCGAAGCTCCTACCGCGCTCGTGCGGGGCCCACCAGTTGGAGATGACCCGCCCGCCGGAGGGCCAGCCGAGGGACTGCGCGTAGCCGTTCAAGCCCCAGAACAGGCCCAGCGTCTTCGGACCTGTGGAGAAGCTGGTGAACCAGTTGAGGATGGTGGAGAGAATGGCGCCGCCCGCCATCATGCGGCGGCCGCCCCACTTGTCGGCGAGGTTGCCGTTGATCATCTGACCCGCGGCGTAGGACCACAACAGGATTCCGCTGATCGCACCCAGCGTGGCCTTGCTGAGGCCGAGGTCCTCCTCGATGCCCGGGATGGCGAAACCGAACGTCTGCCTGCCCGTGTAGAAGAAGAAGTAGCAGAACATGGCGGCCAGGAGCATGCGCCACTTGAGTCGCGCGTACTCGTGCTCCGGCAGAGGCTCGGGACTACGAGTCCCGGATATCACGTTTCCGACGTTCGACATGGTCTCTCAACCACCTTAAAAGGTGTCGGTTTCGCCGCAGGTGGGGCGGGTCTGGTGGCGGCAGGCCGCCGGGGGCGTCCCGTCAGGACGCGCTCTCCTCCTCGGCGACCAGCGTCGTGGCCACCCAGAAGGCGTCGTAGTTGTGGATGCGGGCTGGGTCACCGAACGGGGTGTCCAGCAGGTCCGGCGTAGGCAGGCGCCGGTTGATCAGGAAGGGGATCCGCAGCTCGCCCAGGGCTCCGTGTGACCGCAGCGGCGCGTCGAGCCCGCTGAGGTCGTGCCAGGCGGCGAAGCGGCCGAGAGCGGTGCCGGCCTCGGCCAGGACCACGATGTGCCCGATGCGGTCGGCCGGCAGAGAGTAACGCTCGACTGCCGCCTCACGGCCGTGCACCTCCTGGATCCCCTCGATGTCCCTGAGGGCCGCGATGGTGGCCTCATGGTCGGCGCCCTCCGGCAGGTAGACGCTCGCGAAGGAACCCAGAGCACCGTGGTGCACGGTGTACGGGTCGGTGATCGGCAGGATCACCCGCAGGCCGTTCGCCTGCGCGTCGTCGGGGATGCCGAGGATGCGGCAGACTTCGTCCTCGACGTAGACCACGCGCGGGAGGCCGACGTCGTCCGACTTGGCGCTCATGCCATGGTCGGCCGTGAGCACGACGATCGCACCGAGCTCGGCCAGCCTGCCGGCGTAGTGGTCGATCATCTCGTAGAACGCGTTCGCGGTCTCGGTACCGGGCGCGTTCTTGTGCTGGATGTAATCGGTCAACGACAGGTACATCAGGTCCGCGCCACGCGTCGCCAGGATCTCCACGCCCGCGGCGAGCGCGAACTCACTGAGATCGGCCGAGTAGACGTCCGGCAGCGGCCTGCCGGCCAGGGCCAGGACGTCGCCGATGCCGTTCTCCTCGACGGTGGCCTGGTCGGCCTTCTCCGCCGAGAAACAGATGCCGCGCCGAGACGGTGCGACGAACTCACCAGAGCCGTCCAGGGCGGGTCCCTCCTCGACGAGGCCTGCCCCCAGCAACCTGCGGAGCTTGTCCTTGGCGGTCACGACGACGACGTCAAGACCGGCCTCGTTCGCCGCGGCGAAGATGGTGGGCGCCCGCAGGAAGCGCTTGTCGTTCATCAGCACTTCTTCGCCGAGCTCGGTGTCGAAGATGTAGTTGCCGCTGATGCCGTGCACGCTCGGCGGGCGGCCCGTCGCGATGGACACGTTGTTCGGGTTGGTGAGCGCAGGCATCGCGCAGTGCGCGGGCCATGAGCTTCCCTCCCACTCAAGGACCTTGCTCAGCCAGGGCATCCGGCCGGCCGCCATGGCCTCGACGTGGTAGTCCGGCTCGCTGCCGTCAATACAGATCACCACGACGGGGCTTACGGGCTTCGCATATGTCCTGCCGTTGACGCTGAACGTCCCCGTTGTCACAAGGGCTCCTTGGTGCGTGTGAATGACTTCTGCTGTAAGCACGAGAGTGCGTGTCAGCTCCGTCGGGGAGGAACCCCTGTTTCGGTTATCGGCGCTATAAGCCCCCAGGTAGCGGTGCTTACCACTGCCGTTGACTTAGCCCGATGCCTTAAGTGGGCGTTTGATCTCTCTTCGTGGTTTCAGGCGCCTCGCCGGGTGGATTCGCCGGTGAGGCGTCGGGTCATGAGGTCGATCATGGCGATGTGGATCATGGCTGTGGAGCGTTCGTGCCGAGTCTCGTAGTCGCGGTGGAGCATCAGCGGCGCCGCCGGAGAGGCTGGCGGCGGTGAGCAGGACTGCTATCAGCAGGCCGAGGGCGTCGGTGACGATGCTGCGTTTGCGGCCGGCGGTGCCAGAACTGGTAGCGAGGTTCTGACCTGGACTTCCAGGTTCGGCTCTCGTGCTGTTTCGACTTCTGGATCTGCTGGTGGTCAGGCGGCCGATCGGGCGCTGCTGGCCGCGCTGGCCAGGCTGTTACCCGCTCGCCCTCGACTGCATCGCATCGTGACCCCCGGCGCGCTGCTCGCCTGGCGCCGCAGCTGGTCAAGAAGAAGTGGACCTACCCCGCCAAGCAGGGCCGGCCCAGTAGCGGCGACCTCTCAGCGCTTCTGCTGGCCGCGGAAGGCTGATGGCGCGACACCCACGTGCCGGGTGAACAGCCGGGTGAAATAGGCGGGATCGGGATAGCCGACCTTCCTGGCGATGAGTGCTACGGGCAGATCGGTGTCGGCCAGCAGTGCCTTCGCGCGGTCGAGGCGGCGGCGCATGAGGTAGACCGTGGGTGTGGACCCGGTCACCCGGCGAACGGCGACGGCGAGGCTGTCGCGGGAGACCGCCAGTTGGTGAGCGATCTCGCTGATCCGGACCGGGCCTTCAGCGCCGTCCAGCAGCTCCAGAGCACGTTTTCCCAGATCGTTCCGGGCCCGCCCTGGATCGGTCGACCTCCGCCTGCCCGTCCCGACCGCAGTGATCAGCGCGTGGAGGGAGCTCGCGGCCGCGACATGGCAGTCCAGCGATTCTGGCCGGGCGAGCAGTTCCAGGAGGCGGATGCAGAGGGTGTGGGTCTCGGCCGGCTCGGTCGGCTCGACGACGGGCCGAGCCGTACCCAGATAGCCGAGCTCGGCGTATCTCGCCGCGGCAGCCCCCTCGAACAGGACCCAGTATTCGTCCCAGCCGCCCGCCGAGGGGCCGTAGGAGTGGCGGACGCCGGGAGGCAGCCAGAAGAACGTTCCCGGCTGTACCTCGTGCCTGCCGGTACCGCCGTGCAGTTCCAGAAATCCCGACCCCTGAATGACGAAGACCCCCGCGTAGCAGTTCAGGACCCGGTCGCCGAGGGGCTCGGGCTGGCCCAGGATGCGACCTGCGCCGGTCACGGCGATTCCCAGCGCCCGCACCGCGCCAGGAGGCGTGCGGTAATAGGCCGCTGACTCCACGTCATCGCTCCGTCGACAATAGTCCAAGTTCCTCCGGAATCCGTGCATTGTCGCACGCCGGGACAGACCGGAGTATTCCGATATGAGCATCGGACAACTCCAGGAAACTCCGTCGGGGGTCCTCGCCTCCAACGGCTACCGGCTGGACGACGGCGCCCATCGACTTGGCCGCCTGCTGCCCGTCCCGGACGCTGAGCGCCACGACAGGGACGCCCTGCGAGGCCGGCTCACCCGCGACGGCTACCTGTACTTGCCCGGCTTCTTCGAGCGCGCCATGATCGAGGACTTTCGCCGCTACTACTTCGCCACGCTCGCCGAGAGTGGGCTGACCCTTCCGGGCACCGATCCCATCGACGGCCTGGCCGCCTCGGCCTCTGGCCTGGACCGCGCCCGGTTCCGGTCGCTGCTGTTCCAACAGATCGTTCCCGGCAGGGAGTACGAGGCACTGTGCCGGAACCCCGCGCTGGTGGCCTTCTACCAGTGGCTGCTCGGCTCCGACGAGGTCCACCTGCACCGACGGAAGATCATCCGTCATGTCGGTCCCGGCGAATCGGGCATCGGGACCGCCACTCAGGCCCACTACGACCTCGTCTACCTGCGCGAGGGCACCGACCGGGTCCTCTCCTCCTGGATCCCCTTGGGCGACTGCCCCGTCGTCCGCGGACCGCTGATCTACCTTGAGGGCAGCCATCACCGCGTCCTGGCCGACGAGGCCGAAGGCAGGCTGCGCCGTCCCGCCGCGTCGATGACCGCGAACCTGCCCGCGCTCGCTGAGGAATACGACTCCCGCTGGCTCGTCACCGACTTCGCCGCAGGCGACCTCATGGTGCACAGCCCGTTCATCATCCACGCCTCCCTGGACAACCAGGACCCCGACGGCGCCTTTCGGCTGTCGACCGACATCCGCTACCAGACCGCCTCCGAACCGATCGACGCCCGCTGGCAGAACCACTGGCACGACCAGGACGGCCTCTAGACGCTCCGCGTGCACTGCGGCCTTCTCGCCCGCCCGCCCTGCCGCTTCACGAACGCCTCTCCCGGATCGCCCGGGTGGGATGCGCCGGAGTTGACCTGGCGCCAGTTCCTCATCGTCACCGCTCATCCGACCGGTGCCTGGACGGCGCAGCAGGCGCGCAACCTGCTGATGGAACTGGGCGCCTCGAGAAGGGCGTCTGAGTCCCTGAGCGCGGAGCGCCTCGTCACGAAGTCCTTTTGGGGTTGAAGTCTTTTTGGGGTCAGCCGGTGACGACGCCGGTCAACTCGTTCGGGGGGTGCGGCAGCGAAGCGCTCTTGGTGATTGTGCCGGTGGTGAAGTCGATCGCGTGGACCTGCTTGGCCGCCGGATCGCTCACATAAACGACCTGGTCGCGGACGAAGATGTTGGGGCGGGGCTGCTGCCAGTCCAGCGGCTCCTTCCATTCCTCGAGCACCTTGATGGTTCGGGTGACCTTGCCCTCGGAGGGGTCGATCACGTGGATGGCGCCGTCCGTGCCGAGGACGAGGGCTTCGCCTTGAGGGCCGCGGGCCAATGAGCGGAAGGTGTAGCTGGCGCCTAGGTCGACCAGTGTGAGCTTGCCGGTCTCCGTGTTGATGAGGGAGATCTGGGTGGGGCGTTCCAGTTCGGCGTCCTTGTCCTTCTTGTAGTCGCCCAGGACGATCGGCGACACGCCGGAGCCGGACTGGTTGCCGATGCGGCCGTACTCGTCGGGACTGTCGATCTTGGTGATCTTGCCGTCCTTGTAGACGAGCACGCCGTTCTCGCAGCCGATCACGACGGCCTCGTCCTTGGCCGTGGCCTCGCCGTGGACGCCGGGGCAGTCCTCGCTGCGGGTGATCTCCTTGCGGTCCCTGTCGAGGACGAAGATGCCCGTGCGCTTCTCCTCGGTGCCGAGGGTGACGACGAGTTCGCCGTTCTCGAGCTGGATCGCGACCCCATGGTGCGGCGAGGCCGCCCGGTACGTCTCGCCCTTGGGCAGCCCGGCGGCCAGCTCGTCCGGGTCGAAGACGACGACCTCGCCGGTGCCGTCGGAGAACAGGACGGTGACGCCGCCGTGCCGGACCACGTGGCCCGGCTTGGCACCCTTGAACTCGTCGGCCTTCAGCGTGGCCGAGGCGGCGTCGAGGACGCGGAACCCGGTGGAGGTCGACACCAGGACGTGCCGCTCGTCGCCCGCCGGATTGACGCGGTTGTATCCGGTGAGGGGGATGTCCTGGACGAGTTCGAGGCTCTGGCCGTCGAGGACGTACAGGCCGCCGTCGTAGGTCATGACGACGGGGTTCGTCACTGCTTTCTGTGCGGCCTGGGTGGAGGGGGCCGCCGCGGGCTCCGCGGTGGCGGGGGCCGCCGCGGGCTGCTGCGCTCCGCAGGCGGTGAGCAGGAGGCCTGCTGCGAGGAGTGCGGTTGTCCGGGACCGGACGCTCATGTGTCATGCGCCTTTCTGATAGCTGACAAGCGGTTCAGTGCAGGTCTGTCGAGGGGGTTCAGCGCAGGCCGTCGGTCATGGCCTTGGTGTTGGTGCGGACCATCTCGAGGTACGTGGCCGCGCCCGGCGACCTGCGGCTCAGCGATTCCGAGAACAGGGGGACGACCTTGACGTCCACGCCCGCCTCGGAGGCGAGCACCTGGGCGAGCCGGTCGGGCTGGGAGGAGTCGGCGAAGATCGCCTTGACGCCGGTACGGCGGATCGCGTCCCTGAGCGACTTCAGGTCCGAGGCGCTCGGGGAGGCCAGCGTGGTGCCGCTGGGGATCACGGCTCCGACGACCTCGAAGCCGTACCGCTGGGCGAAGTAGCCGAAGACGTGATGGTTGGTGACCAGGTGGCGGGACTCGGGCGGGATGGTGGCGACCTGCTCCTCGACCCAGGAGTCCACTTGCTCGACCTGGTCCCGGTACTTCGCGGCGCCCGACCGTACGGCGGTGGCGTCCACACCGTCCACGTGTGCCACGACCTGCTCCGCGATCAGGTTCACGGCCTTGGCCACGCGCTGCGGATCGGTCCAGAAATGGGGGTCGGGCCGGCCCGCCGTCTCACCGGAGGATGCGGCGAACCGGATCGGATCGACGCCCTCCCCGACCGCCAGCGCGGGTACCCCGGACCGCTTGGCGGCCTCGACGTTGCGCAGGACGCCTTCTTCCAGGCCGAGCCCGTTGTAGACGAGCAGGTCGGCGTCCTCAATGAGCGCCGCCTCCTTGGCGGAGACGCCGAACGAATGCGGGTCGGAATCCGGCTTCATGAGCACGGTCACCTCGGCCTCCCCGCCGACGACCGCTTTCGTGACGTCGCCGAGGATGTTGGTGGTGACGACCACCGTGGGCCCGCGGTCCGCGGCGCTGGCGCATCCGGCCACCGCCACGAGCACGATTGCCGCCGCGATCCGGAACAGCGCGGTCATCGGCCGGTCTCCGTCATGTGGGCGGGGACGAAGCCGGGGCGGAACGTGCGTGCGCGGCGCAGGGCGTCGTTGTAGTCGATCTCGTGGATCACCTGGCCCGCCGGGTCGTTGACGTAGGCGCGGGCGGTGTCCGTCTGGATGGTCGGCGAGCCCGTCGGCGGGGTCTCGAAGAGCCTGGTCTCGGCGGTCTGCTTTCCGGTGACGGAGTCGTGGGCGCGCAGTACGCCGTCCGCGCCCAGTGACACCACCGGCGTGTCCTCTCCGGTGGCGCTCACCGCCACCACGGGACCGGTCCGCAGCCTCCGCCACACCCTGTCGGCGACGTCCAGCACCCAGACCCCGGCGTCGCCGGCCTTCGCGGCCAGCGTCGAGCTCCCGGGACGGTGCCGGAACGCCGTCACGCGCTCGCCGGCCGCCGTCTTGCGCGGGTATCGGATCTTCACGCCCTCGAACTCCCCTTCCTTCTCGGCGACCAGCAGGGCGCCGTCGGCGCACCCGAAGACCACGCCGCGCCGGGTCACCGCCGTTCCCGCCGCATCCGGGCAGTTCCCGACGGCGGCTCCCGCCTCGCCGGTCCGCGTTCTGACGCGCACGCCGCCGCCGTCCTCGGCGACCAGCAGGCGGTCCCGGTACGGCACCGCGGCCGCGGCCCCGGCGATCCGGCCCATCTCGGCCAGTTCGCCCTTCTCCATGCGGGCGCGGTCGTAGAGCGTGACCGTGCCGTCGGCGGACCGGACGGCGGTGACCGCCGGATCCGCGGCCACCTCGTACGGCGCCGTCCCGGCGATCACGCCGAGATCGCGCGTCGCGGCCCGGTAGTAGTGCATGTGGTCACCGTGATCGACGGTCCAGCCGCCGCTGTCGACGACCCTCAGCCCGCCCGCGCCCGTGGTGAGGTAGGCGAACCGGCCGTCGCCGGTGGCCTCCCGCACGCCGGCGACGTCGGCGACCGCGGTGGCCCGCTCGGTGAGCAGGTCGAACACGTGCGCCTGCGCCCCGTCGGCCAGGACGAGGCGGTACTGCGGCTCGGCCGTCTCCTCGGCGCCCTCGACGTACCCGTGCGGGACAGCCTCCCGCTCGGCACCCCCCGACACGGCCGCCTCCTGCTCGGTGCCGCCGGACGCGACCGCCTCGTCCGTGCCGCCTTCACGTGGGGCGCAGCCCGCGAGGAGGACCCCCGCCAAAACCCCCGCGACCATCCGGTACGCCCTCAACTCGCCGCCCCCTCGAGCCGGACCGGCCGCCGACGCAGCAGGTCGCCCAGGGCGGACAGGAAGAACGCCCCCACGGCCACGGCCGCGATGGTGGCGCCCGCCGCCGTGGCCGCGTGCCACGACACGATCAGCCCGATCACGGTCGAGGCGATCCCGATCAGCGCCGCGCCGAGCATGATCGTCGGGATGCGGCGGGACCACAGTGCCGCGGCGGCGGGCGGCCCGATCAGCAGCCCGAACACCAGCAGCGTGCCGACGATGTGGAACGAGGCCACGATCGCCAGCGTGACCAGCGCGAGCAGCAGCACATGGGCCACCCGGGGACGCATCCCCAGCGTGTGCGCCTTGCGCGGGTCGAAGGCGAGCGCGACGAACAGCCGGTGCCCGAGCACCGCCACCCCGGCCGTGACGGCGAGCGCCAGGCCGAGCCCGGCCAGGTCGCGCCCGCCGACCGCGAGTACGTCGCCGAACAGGAACGCGGTCAGGTCCACCGCGAAGGACTGGGAGTGCGAGACCACGATCACGCCCAGGGACAACATCCCGGCGAAGAGCAGACCGATGCTGGTGTCCTGCGTCAACCGGGCGGACCGGCTGAGCACGCTCACCCCGAACGCCATCCCGCCCGCGCTCAGCAGCGCGCCGATCAGCACGTTCACTCCGGCCAGCGACGCGAGCGCCACTCCCAGCAGCATCCCGTGCGACATCGCGTCGCCCAGGAAGGCCATGCCGCGCAGCACGACCCACGTCCCGGCCAGCGCGCAGAGCAGCGACACCAGGATTCCGGCCCATAGCGCTTGCCGGACAAATGACACCTGAAAGGGATCAAGCAACCAATCCATGACTCAGGACTCTACAATGAAAACCGTTGTCATTTTCAAGGGAGGCTTCATGACGGGCGAGACGTTGGGCGAGATGACGGGTGAAACAGTGAGCGGGAACGCGGTCGTGATCAGCGAGGTCACGGCGGGTTATGGCCGCACAACGGTCCTGCGCGGGCTCTCGGCCCGGTTGCCCCGCTGCGGCGTGACCGCCGTCGTAGGCCCGAACGGCTCGGGCAAGTCGACGCTGCTGGGCGTGCTGGCCGGCACCGTACGCCCGTCGCGGGGCACCGTCGAGCACGCCGCCCCCGGCCGCCCCGGCTACGTGGTCCAGCGCGACGCGGTCTCCGACGCCATGCCGATCACCGTGCGCGACACGGTGGCCATGGGCCGCTGGGCGCTGCGCGGCCCGTGGCGGCGACTCACGGCGCAGGACTGGTCGATCGTCGACGCCTGTATGGCCATGCTGGACGTCACCCCGCTGGCCGCCCGCCACCTGAGCACGCTGTCAGGCGGCCAGCGCCAGCGTGTCCTGCTGGCGCAGGGGCTCGCCCAGGAGCCCGCCCTGCTCCTGCTGGACGAGCCCACGACCGGCCTGGACATGAACGCCAAGCACCACATCACGTCCGTCCTCGACCGGGAGAAGGCGCGCGGCGTCACGATCGTGCACGCCACGCACGACCTGACCGCTGCCATGCGCGCCGACCACTGCCTCCTCCTCGACGGGGGCCGGCTGGTCGCGGAGGGCCCGCCCGAGTCCGTCCTGACGCCGCGGACGCTCGAGCGGGTATTCGAGTACGCGGTCCGACCCACAGACGCCGCGCCCCGAACTGCAGAAGCCAAGCCCTGATCTACGGACGCCGGGCCTGTGAGCGGCCAGGCGCATGCTGCCGCCGTGCTTGCGACTGAAAGGCTGCGTCCTGATCAGCACGTTCAGGCCGGTGCAGTCCATGAACGACACCTGCGGGGCGAGACCCGCGGATTGGGCACCCGGCTCGGCCGCGCAGGCCGCGACGGGGAAAGCGACGGTGACGCGCTCGGGGGGTCCTCAGGTCCCGTGCGATGGCGGGCGGTCCCGGCGGCGGGATCGCCCGCACCACGTCACCCCGTCCGCGGGTCAGCCCGCGGCCAGAGCCTTCACGTCCGCGGTGGTCAGGGTCTTCCCCCCGATACCCCAGTCACCGCTCTTGACCTCCTCGATGACGACCCAGGTCACCGAACGCATGTTCTCGCCCTCGATGCTGACCATGGCGTCGGTCAGTTTCGTGACCATCTCGGCCTTCTGGGCCTCGGTGAAGACGTCCTCGATGATCTTGACGTTGATGAGTGGCATGATTCCTCCCCGTTGTTCTGCACGACATGGTGAGGGGAGCGGGTGACCCGTCAGCCGAACTTCATGGTGACGCTGTGCTCCACGTCGACCAGGAACACCACGCGCTCCTCATCCCGCGGATACGGCCGGCCTGTGTACTTCACCGACATCCTGCGTATATGGCCAGTCTCACACGAGAATGACCGGATGCCACGTACTGCGACACCATGGGGCATCGTCGCCTTCGGCACGCCGCTGGACGGGGGCGGCACGCGGGCCGTCCTGGAGTTCCTCTCCCCGCTGGATGAGGCGTGGGCCTCGGAGGTCGCGCGCCAGTGGCGGGAGGGCGTGGGCGACGCCGCCCTTGACGAGGTACGGCACGCGGCCGCAGCGGTCGACGCCGAGTACCGGGCGCGGCTGCCTGGTGGGACGGCATCGACCTGAACGCCGTAGGGTCGGCAGCGTGGACCTGCTCATCCGCGACGCGACCCTGCGAGCCCGTCCTGGCCGCTGGATGCTCACCGCCGACGCCGGCGTCCTGACCGCGGTGACCCCTGAGGACCGTGACGCGCCTGGCGATGCCGTCCAGGTGATCGACGCCGAAGGGCACCTGGTCACCGAGCCGTTCGCCGACGCCCATCTGCACCTGTGCAAGGTCCACACGCTCGACCTGGCAGGCTCGCACGCGCTCGAGGCCTACACCGAGGGCACGATGGGCGCGGCGATGGACGCGATCGAGACCGCCGCCGCCGTCAAGCGCGAGCAGACCACCGCCGCCGTCCTCGAGCGCGCCAGGCGGGCGCTGACCGAGTCGGTACGGCATGGCGTCCGCGTCGTCCAGGCGTTCGCCGACGTGGACCCTGACGCCGGGCTCACCGGGGTGGAGGCACTGCTGGCGCTGCGCGATGAGTTCCGTGATCTGGTCGAGGTGCGCGTCGTCGCCTTCCCTCAGGACGGCCTGCTGCGCCGTCCTGGCACCGAGGAACTGATCGCCGAGGCGGTACGGCTGGGCGCCGACGTCGTGGGCGGCATCCCGTGGATCGAGTACACCGACGCCGACGCGGCCGAGCACGTGCGCCGTATGGTCGATCTCGCCCGCCGTACGGGAAGGCGGGTGGCGATGCTGGTCGACGACGCGGGCGATCCCGGGCTGCGCACCACCGAGATGCTCGCCTGCGCGCTGCTGGCCACCGGTGTGCGCGGCAGCGCCCAGCATGCCCGCGCGATGGCGCTCTACCCCGAGCCCTACCTGCGCAGGCTGATCGGGCTGTGCCGTAGGGCGGGCCTGGGGTTCGTCAGCGATCCGCACACGGGCCCGCTGCACCTGCCGGTCTTCACCCTCGCCGACGCCGGGCTGCCGGTGGCGCTCGGGCAGGACGACATCGAGGACGCCTACTACCCTTTCGGCCGCCACAACCTGCTGGAGGTGGCGTTCCTGGCGGCGCACCTGCTGGAGGCGCGCGCCGACGCCCACCTCGACCGGCTGTTCGACATGGTGACGGTGGACGCGGCCCGCGTGCTCGGCCGCCCGGCGCGCCGCCTCGTCCCCGGCGCGCCCGCCGATCTGGTCGTCCTGGAGGGTCGGACGGTCAGGGAGGCCCTCACCCTGCACGCCGCGCCGCGCCACGTCGTCGTCGGCGGGCGGGTGGTCGCGAGCACGAGCACGAGGACGGAGTTCCAGCCGCCGTGCCGTTGACAGGTCTGCCGACCAAGCGCATGCGGCGTCATCTTCGGCACAGCACGGCGGCGCGGCAGGCGTTCCAGGTGCTGACCGTCGCGCCGCCCAACAGCGCCTCCAGGGCCTCGCCGGCTCAGACCAGAGTGCTCCAGCCCAGAACCGATGAGCGATCAAGGTAGCGATACCGAGGAACCAGAGGGTCAGGGCCAGCGTGTGGTAGTCGGCCGAGGACGACGCCTGAGGTGACGCCAGCCTGAAAGCCGAGCCAGAATCACCGGCCGAACCGAGCCCCGGCCAGCAGGGCGACGCCCACGGTGGTGACGACGGCGAAGCCGGCGATGCCCAACATGGGCCACGGCGATGAGCAAGAGCATGCCGCCCCTGGCGAGATCGGGTGCCAGCACCCGCGTGCCGGGGGCGGCCCGGGTGACGGTCATGCGAGCGTGCCCTGCGGGTCGTCGCCGAAGTCGAGGGCGAATCCATCGGTGGCCAGCTCGGTCAGGAACCGTTCAGGGTCCACGAGCTGCTCGATGTGGGCGGCCCCGGGCGGCAGGCCGGGGAGGTGGCAGATGAGCAGGGCGGCGGTACGTCCGGTGGCGCGGCTTTGCCGCCGCCCGGTGAAGGATGCCTGGACCGTGCCGCAACGCACCGTCACGGCGAATCCGTCCCCGCCGACGTGGGCCGTGCTCAGCGCGCTGAGCAGCAGGCGACGGACCCGGGGGCGGTGGAGCAGGCGGGCGACGGCCGGCCGTCCAGCCACCGACAGCAGCCGGGTGACGAGGCGGGAGTCCAGGCACAGACCCGTACGGGCCGAGGTGACGCCGAGGGTGCCGGTCAGGGTGTATTGGTCGGAGAATGGGAAGCGGTGCACGGTGCGCTCGCCATACGGTTCCGGGAAGCGCATCGTCCACGAGCCCTCGAGCTGTCCCAGGCCGTCCAGCGTCCAGGCGAGTGCGGCGGGTCCGTGCGCTTCGCCTGAGCCGAGCAGCGCGCCGATGAGCAGGTAGTCCGCCGCCGAGTGTTCGGCGCAGAAGCGTGCCAGCAGGTTGGTGACGCCGGGGATCAGGCCGACGCTGAGCGCGAGCGTCGCGCCGTGTTCCCTGGCCGGTCCGTCCAGGGCCTGGAGGCCGGCGACCAGGCGGGGGAGGCGGTCACGTCCACGTAGTGGATGCCGCGCTCCACGCAGGCGCGGGCCACCCGGGCGTTGTCGATCTCGGCGCACATGAGCACGGTGTCGACCCCGTCCAACGCTTTGGCCAGATCGGCGGGGTCGGCGGCGTCCACGCGCATCGCCGTGGTGGCGGGGATGGGCGGGACCTTGTCGGGATTGCGTCCGGCCACGATGACGTTCGTGCCGGGGTGGCTGGTGAGCGCCTGCGCGGCCTCGCGACCGACCGCGCCGTAGCCGCCCAGGATGAGGATCGTGGTCATCGGCGGTTGGCTCCTTGCGGTTGTGCGGTGGTTGTGGCCGGGTCTACGCCCGGGCGGGTGAACATGACCAGAGCGCGGACGATCCCGAGGACGGCCAGGCCGGCCGCGATCGCGAAGCCCGCCCTGAGCCCGCCGGCGACGTCTCCTCTCGGGCCGGTCCGCGTCGCCGCGGCCAGCAGCACGCCGGTCAGGCCGAGCGCATAGCCGGTGCGGGCGAATCCGAGCAGGCCCATGCCCGCCGCCAGCACCGCGCGCATCCCGAAACGCCCCACTGCCCCCCAAGTTTTCATAGTCACGCTATAAGAATGTTTTCATAGTGGCGCTATAGTCAAGTTGTGAGCGAAACACCACGACCCCAGACCCGGCGCGCATCCGGCAGGGAGGATGGGCGGGAGGACGGGCGGGCCGCGCGGGCCCGGTCCACCCGCGCCCGCATCGTGACCGCGGCCGCCGAGCTGTTCACGACGGCCGGCTACACCACCACGAGCATCACCGCGATCGCGGCCAAAGCCGGGGTGAGCGAGCCGACCGTCTACTACTCCTTCGGCACCAAGCGGGCCATCCTCACCACCGCCCTCGACCTGGCCGTCGCCGGTGACGACGAGCCCATCCCCACCCTGCAGCGGCAGTGGGTGCGCGACGCGCTCACCGACCCCGACCCGCTGGGACAGTTGCACAGCCAGGTCGTCGGAGCCGCAGACATCTACCTGCGCGCCGCACCCCTGCTGGACGTCGTGCGCAGCGCCGCCACCACCGACCCCGACCTGGCCGAGGTCTGGGCCGCCAACCTCCAGCAGCGGCTCACCGTGCAACGCGTCTTCGCCGACGCCCTGGCCCGCAAGACCGCCTTGCGCGACGGACTCATCGCCGAGGCCGCCGCCGACATCGCCCTGGCCGTACTCTCCCCAGAGACCTACAACCTGCTCGTCAACGACCGCGGCTGGGCCCACCAGCGGTGGCAGGACTGGGCCGTCGACGCGCTCACCCGCCTGCTCACCACGACGGACCGCCACGCCTGAATCCCCCGCCGAACCCCGGAAGACACGTCGCATGCCCCATGTACTCGTCGACGGCCTCCGCTTGCACCACCAGCGCACTGCGCACGGACAGCCCATGATCCTCGTGCACGGGTCCTGGGACATCCACCACGGCTGGGACAGGCTCGTTCCCCATGGTCCGCTTTGGCGGGAGTCATCGAACTCGGCTCGTGACGTCAACGGCGAACGCAACCAATGTCACCCAGCCAGCACGCATGGAACACGAAGAGGGCCTCGGCGAGCTGTCGGCTGCGGCGGTTGGCCGCTTGGAGGCGACGTCGCAGGGACGCATCGCTGCAGCGTTGCTGGGCGTTCAACCGCAGCGGCCCGTCCACACCACATGCGATGACCAGGGCGTGTACCTGGTGACAGCTTCGTCAACGACAGGCCGTTCTGGGCGGAGGCGCTCGGTTGGGGTGTTTCCAGCGAGGGGCCCGGCGTGACCAACCTCTGGCCCGAGGGCTTCGTCTGGCCGGACCCTGCGGCCTTCTCCATCGATCTCGTCACCGTCCCGGACCCCGAAACGGTGAAGTACCGCGTGCACCTCGATCTCGCCACCACCTCTGCGGCTCATCAGACGGAGTTGGTCGCGAGTCTGAAGGAGCTCGGTGCGACGCCCGCCGATGTGGGCCAGGGCGACGTCCCGTGGACGGTCCTGGCCGACCCGGAGGGCAACGTGTTCTGCGTGCTGGAGCCTCAGGAGATCTACCAAGGCCGGATCAGTGGTTCCCGGTGGACCAGCTCAGGGCCGCATCGTCGAGCGGGATGCCGCCGGCGATAGAGATCAGGTGCCGTTGCGCCGCTGTGAGCATGTCTCTCATCCGTGCGGAGGCGGTGTCCGGATCACGATCGCGTACGGCGGTCGCGATGTCCTGGTAGCGGTCTCGCGCATGCTCGTAGGCGGCCCGCGGCGGGCTGGCGCTGAGGCTCATCCAAACGCGGTGTGCCTCGAACACCAGGCTGTCGACGATGGGCACAGCTCGCTTGTTGCCCGTGGCGAGGACGATGTCGTGGTGGATCCGCATGGCGAGCCGGACCTGGCGCTGCCAGTCTTGCTCGGCAACGTAGCGCGCGACGAGTTCCTCCAGGGCGTGTGCCTGTTCCTCCGTGGCCCGGCCGGCGGCATCGGCCGCCAGTCCCGGCTCCAGGAACAGGCGCAACCGGAACACCTCAACCAGGTCGCCGAGGCCGACCGGGCGGACGACGTATCCGCGGCGGGGCATGACCTGCAGGATCCCGTCTCCCACGAGCAGGCGCAGCGCCTCGCGCGCGGGTGTCTTCGAGACCTCGAAGCGGCGCGCGACGTCGGCTTCGAACACCAGGGCCCCGGGGGCGAGCCGGGCGAGAAGTATGTCCTCCCGTACCTGGTTGTAGACGGAGGCGACGAGGGAGTCGGCGAACTCGGCGACGTCTATGGAGGGCATGAGCGCTAATATATCAGTAGTCATTACTTGACACATCAGAAGTTCCTCACTTATATCCTGGTAACCCCTTAAGTCCTCTCGCCTGGAGACATGTATTGAAGGTCGTCATTGTCACCGGCGCCGCGTCGGGCATCGGCCACGCCGTCGCCGCGGACCTCGCGAGCGACCACCGCGTCGTCGCCGTGGACTCCGACGAGTCCGCGCTCGGCGCCGCGGCCTCGACCGCCGCACGGGTGCTCGTGGTTGCTGACGTAACCGACGAGCAGCAGGTCCAGCGGGTCGTGGATACCGCGGTCGCCGAGTTCGGCGGCGTTGACGGCCTCGTCCACTGCGCGGGGATCGAGGAGGCGGCGGTGCCCGCGATCGACATGCCCGCCGAGGTGTTCCGGCACACTGTCGACGTCAACCTGTACGGCAGCTTTCTCGTCTGCCGCGCGGTCGCCGCCCACCTGCGATCTACCGGGAGACCGGGATCCCTGGTACTGATCGGCAGCATCCTGTCCCAGGTCGCCTGGGGTGGGAACCTCGCCTACACGGCCAGCAAAGGTGGCGTCCTGCAGCTTGGCCGCGGCTTCGCGGTCGAGTTGGCCGACACCGGCATCCGCGTCAACGTGATCGGCCCTGGCATCGTCGCCACCCCGATGAGTCAGGCGACGATCGACGATCCGCAGCGTGCGCCGCGCATTCTCGAGCGGGTCCCGATCGGACGCTTCGCCGAGCCTGCGGAGGTCGCCGCCGTGGCGAGGTTCCTGCTCAGCGATGCCGCCTCGTACATCACTGGAGCGTTCCTTCCGGTCGACGGTGGCTGGCTGTCCCTCTGACCCGAGGAGATTCGTGATCAAGCTTGTCTGGCTGCTCAAGCGAGCGCCTCTTCTCACGCTCGAGGAGTTCCGGCGGTGGTGGATCGAGGAGCATGCCCCTCTGGTCGCCGGCAGGCAGCAGCCGCCACGCCGCAAGAACCGGATCTCCGCGCGCGATGGCGACACCGACACCCTCGCCGGCGCACCGTCAGCGGACTGCGGCTGGGACGGGTTCGCCGAGCAACGGTTCGACAGCGAAGAAGCGTTCGGCCACCTGGCCGGGCGGCACGCTGCCGGCCGACGATGACAGGCCGTCAGAGATCCATCACCACGGTTACGACGTAAGGAGCCAGCATGCCGCGCATCACGGATGGAACCCACGGGACCACCGGATTTCAACGATTGCTCGGGCACAACGCCGCCATCCTCGCCGCCTGGGAGCACCTGGAAGAAACACTGATCGTCAAGGGCACGCTCACCCCGGAACTGAAGGAGCAGGTGCGGCGTGTGCTCGCGTTCGGCAACGGCTGCGAGTACTGCCAGGCGTGGGGAAGCGCCGCGGACTCGCATCCCGATCCCAAGGAATCGCTCGCGGTGGCGTTCGCCGAATTCATGCTGCAGGGGCCGAACGACATCATCGACGCGCAGTTCGACGTCCTGCGGACCGAGTTCACCGATGCCGAGATCAGCGAGCTTCTCGCCTGGATCACCTTCATCACCGCCAGCCAGACGATCGGCGCCGTCCTCCAGCTCAAGCCAGAACCAGAACAGTTCCAGACGTCCCCCTGACACCGGATTCTTCTCGACACGCACGGCGGGGCACTGTCCGTCGAGGCGCCGGTTCTTGAGGATCAACTTCCAGCCCGCCCGGGAAGGCACCCCGACGGACCAGGGTCGCCGAGGCCGTAGCCCTCCTTGCAGGTGTCGGCGAAGATCCGGGTGCCGAGCACGGCGTTGATGCCACCGGCGGCGAGCGCGGTGTGGGCGTCCGTCCTGGCCCGCTTGCCGACGATGAGCGCCTCGCAGCCCGCCTCCGCGGCGGCGATCGCCGCCCGCAGCCCGGTCGCGCCGGAGCCGATGACCAGGACGTTCGCCGCGTGGATCTCGATATCAGTGTTGATCGGCATGGATACCTCTCTGTGCGGGGGACGTGGTGGCCTCGGTGTATTCGCCACGGGGCGAACGGCGAAGGCTGCCGGTCTCGACGCCGTGCGCGAGCCGTTCCCTGTCCTGCTCCTGTAGTGCCAGGCAGATCCGGCGGGTGAGCTCGAAGACCACGACAGGCCCGGCGACGACCGCGATGCGGAAGAACCAGGTGACGGCGAACAAGGACAGGCTGAAGTGGTGGGCGAGCTGGTCATTGGCGGCCGCCACCCACAGCAGGCCGTAGAACGTCATGCCGGCCGCGCCCACGGCGGTGCGGACGGCGGCATCGCGGGGCCGATCCAGCGTGTGGTGGATCCTGCTGTCGCCGCTGAGCCGGCGTTCGATGAGCGGGTAGGCGGCCAGGACGGTGAAGAAGGCGCCCGGGACGACCAGGGCGGGAATGAGGACCGACAGGGGGAGCGGGTGACCGGCGACGATGGGCTCCCAGGCCGGCATGATGCGGATGGCGCCGTCGAGGAAGCCCATATACCAGTCGGGCACGGCTCCGGCGCCGGTGGTGCCTGGCCGGGCGGGGCCGTACTGCCAGATGGGGTTGATCTGCGCGACGGTGCCCAGCAGGGTGAGCACGCCGCAGGTGGCGAAGAACAACGCCAGCGAGCTGAGCGGCGGCACGTGGGTCGTGCCCGGGTAGTGGCTGCGGCCGTGCCGCTGGAGCAGCCAGCGCCTGACGACGAGCAGCTCGACCATGATCACCGGGATGAGCAGCACGTGCAGCCGGTAGAACAGCGGGATGACCTGGTCGCCGGGGACGGCTCCGCCGAACAGCAGGCCGGTCAGGTAGGTGCCGACGAGCGGGATGGACTGGGTGACGCCCTGAATCAGGCTGAGGCTGCCACCGGAGAGCATGTCGTCGGGCAGGATGCCGCCGGTGACGCCGGCGACGATGCCCAGGACGAACTGGCCGACCCAGATCAGCCAGTTCGGGCCGCGTGGCCGGCGGAAGGCGCCGGTGAAGAACAGGCGTAGCAGGTGCAGGCAGACCGCGCCGATGAAGATCAGCGTGGCCCAGTGGTGGACCTGCCGCATCAGCAGACCGCCGCGCACCTCCAGGCTGACCTCCAAGGTGGAGGCGAAGGCGCGGCTGACCGGCACGCCACGCAGCGGGGTGTAGCCGCCTTGGTAGATCACCTGGGTCATGTCCGGGTCGTAGAAGAAGGTCAGGAAGGCTCCGGTGACGACGAGCACCACCAGGCTGTAGACCGCGATCTGGCCGAACAGGAACGACCAATGGTCGCTACGGCTTCGCTGCCGCGTGCCCACCACGTGCGCGAGGCGTACCTGCAGGCCCTTCACGAGGAGACCGAGCGAGGTAGCTCGGGCTCAGCGCTGTCCAGCGGCCCTGCATCTCCCCGGACCAGCCCGAGCTGCACACGCGGCAGCATGGCGTCCAGCGCCCAGTCAGCGGCGCCCCTGATCCGGTTGCGGTGGCCGGCCAGGTGGTGAGCGGGGGAGGTGGTGCCGAGCGCGAGCCGGGACACCGAAAGGCCGCCACGGCCATGGTGGGTGTACTGCATGTTCAAAACCTTTCAGGCGGTGGGGCTGAACTGCTCGGTGAAGCGGCCGGCGAACAGATCCGGGCGACGAATGGCCCTCAGGGAGGGCAGTTGTCCGCCACCGCCGTTCGGGCCGAGCGGGAGCAGGATCATGGGGAAGGGCATGGGCTGGTAGGTGGCCGTGGGCTGCTCACCGTGCAGTTGGGCGTGATGTCCTTGGCGACCACTTCGGCGTGTTGCAACCTCGGGTTGGCTTCGGCCATGTGGACACCTTGTTGCCGTTGTTGCCTGTTGCCCCCACGGTTGGTTGCGCGGCGGTCACCAGGCAACAAGGCCAAGGCGGTCGATGAAGGTACCGGTCGGCCCGTCGGCGTCGATCATCGCGAGTTTGACGATCGAGTCGGTGCCTTCGGTGACCGTCAGCTCGCCGGTGTGATGGTTCATGTCGGTGGCGGCGAATTTGCGATTGGCGATTTCTCCGGGGGTGGCGATGTTGAATTTGATCTCCGGGAGCGCCTGGGCGTACCGGACGGTGATCATGTTCAGCGCCGCCTTCGACGAGCTGTAGGCGAGCTCGTGGAACTTCGAGAAGGGCTGCTCCGGATCGGTTACGACCGTGAAGGAACCGCCACCGCTGGACACCATCACCACCCGCGGATGGTCCGCCGCCTGCAGCAAGGGAAGGAACGCGTGCGTGACCCTGATCGGTCCGTACACGTTGGTGTCGTAGACGGAATGAATCTCGTCAACGGTCGCGTCTGCAGGGGTAATGCCCCTTCCTGGCGCGCCGGCGTTGTTGATCAGCACATCCAGCCGGTCGGTGTGCTCCCGGACCAGCCGTACGGCGTCGGTCACCGACTCGTCCGAGGTCACGTCCAGCGGGACCATGATCACGTTCGCGCCAGCGTCAGTCAGCTTGTCGGCCGCTGCCCGTCCTCGAGCTTCGTCGCGCGAGCCGAGAAAGATCGTCCAGCCCTGTTCCCCGAGCCGCCGGGCCGCCTCGAAGCCGAGTCCTTTGTTGCCTCCGGTGATCAACGCCGAGGTCGGCCTGGCGATGGTGTCATTCCCAGGGTGCGGGGTCTCCACGTTGGTCGTCATGATCGTCCCTTTCGAGTAATGGAACGTAGCGTTTCGTTTCATGGATATGTACGGGTCGACGGATTGCCGTCGCGGCGGAAGTCAGGCCACGGTTACGGCACTCCAGCGGTCGAGGGCCACGTAGGCGGGTCGCCACTGGTTCTGGTAGGCCTGGCGCGCCGGTTCGGGGAGTGGAGCCAGCATCGTGGTGATGGCCTGGTCGCTCGCGCCATCCAGGAGCCACGGCAGGATTCGGGGCACGTCGGGGCCGATCCGCTGAGCGTGGATCTGCCCGAAGTGCGCCCACTGCTCCTGGGTGGTGACCGCTTGGATCAGCGGCAGCGCCTGGTCCTCCTCGTGCCCGAGGTGTCCGGTGAGGCCGGTGACCAGGGAGTCGGTGAGGTCGCCGAGCCGGTCCAGTCTGAACTCGGGTTCGGCCAGTGCCGCGTCGATCGCCTCGATGACCTGGTTGATGCCGGCGTGCTCGGCCTCCATCGCCTCCAGCAGGGTTAGGTCGGCGGGGCGGTCGGCCAGGGTCCGGCGCAGCACGGGCCACAACGCGTCGTCCTCGGCGGTGTGGTGGACGTGCAGGGACGTCTTGAACAGCTCCCAGCCTGCGGCGGTGCGCAAGACGGTGCGGGGGTCGCGGTCGACCCGGGCGGTGACCCTGGCCAGGTGCTCGGCTTCCCGACGCAGCGCATCATGCATCGCATACATCGCCGTCATGTCGAGCGTATTGCTCACGGTTTTCTCCTTCGGGCGGGTCTGCGCCGGCTGGTGCCCGCGGGTTCCTGGATGGTGGCGGTGAGCCGGTTGCACAGGTTCGTGAGAGAGATCAGCAGGATCAGCGCCACCAGTTGGATCTCCTCGTAGTGGTCGGCGACCTGGCCCCGTAGTTCGGCCTCACCGCGCCCCCGACCGGCCGGGTTCGCGGTGGGCTTCTCTATCACTCTCCTCGCAGGGCGCCGACCACCCCGATCGACCGCCAGTGCCCCAACGTGCGGTTTTGGACGTCTCCCACCTTGGGGCGGTGGCGCGTCCGCATCAACGTGAGATTCCGTGTGGTCCGATAACTTGGGGGTTATCACGCGAATAGGAACAAAATGGAACTTCGGGACATCGAGATCTTTCTGACTCTGGCCGAGGAGCTGCACTTCGGCCGGACCGCCGCCCGGCTCTACGTGTCCCAGGCGCGGGTCAGCCAGGCGATCAGCCAGCAGGAACGCCGCATCGGGAGCCCGTTGTTCGACCGCTCCAACCGCCGTCAGGTCCGCCTGACCCCGATCGGACGGCAGTTGCGCGACGACCTGCGACCGGTCTACGCCGGCCTGCGCGAAAGCCTCGAACGCGCCCGGATGGCCACCCGCGGCATCACCGCGCGGCTGCGGGTGGGCATGCTGCCCTTCAACGTCCACGACCTGCATCCCTACTGGCAGGCATTCCGCGTCCGGCACCCGCAATGGGAACTGCAGCTGCGCCGCGCTCCCTACACCGACCCGTTCGCCAGGCTCCGCGACGGCGACATGGACGTCCTGATCGCCTGGCTACCCGTGGAAGAACCCGACCTGACCGTGGGCCCGCCCCTGTTCACCGACCCCCGGGTGCTCGCCGTCTCCGCCGATCACGAACTGGCCGGACGGTCCTCAGTACAATTGGAAGCGCTCGGTGACTTCCAGCACGCCACCGCAGCCCACATGCCGGACTACTGGGAGGACAGCTACCTGCCCTTCCGCACCCCGCGCGGCCAGACGATCGAACGCATCGAACCCATCACCAACGCCGACGACCTGATCAACCTCGTCAGCACCGGCGAGATCGTCCACAACTTTCCCGCCCACGTCACCCGGTATTGGTCAATGCCCCACCTCCGATGGCTGCCCATCCCCGACATGCCGTCCCTGGTGTACGCCCTGGTGTGGCAAACCGAAGCCGAAAACGACCTCATCCGCGCCCTCGCCCAGACCGTCCACGACCTCGGCACCACCACCGGCTGAGCAACGCCCACGACCGTGAGGTCGGCGAAACGGCCTGGTCAGGGCTTCATCACCGCTGGCGGCTGGGTGCCTGAGTCGTCATGTTCGCGCAGCTTGATCAGGCGGGCTGCCGGGGATGGGTGCCAGCTTTGCTTCGTGCCCTGGGTGATGGCGGGTCGCGAAGCGATGTCACGCAGGCGGAGGTCCTGGTCACGTGTCCGCAGGTGGAGAGCCATCGACAGCATGGCGTCGTCGGTGACACTGGCGCCGCCGACGCTCTTGCCGCGGGTGCGGGCGCTTTCTGGCAACGGGTCTTCCCGCCCTTCCCGGCATGTCCGGCGGATCTTGCCGTCGCCGTGGCAGATCTTGCGGGCCACTCGGTGACGCGACTCCTGGATGGATGGCTGGCGGCCGAGGGGTGCGACGGAAGGTGTTGCCGATCGGGTCCAGCACCGATAGCGGGAGCAGGGGTTTCGCCGACCAAGGCTCACCCTCAATAGAAAGATCATCGGTATATGATGATCGAATGAGATCCATGCAGGAACCCACCTTCCTGATCCTTACCGCGCTCTCCGCCGGCCCTCAACATGGGTATGGCGTCATCACCGACGTCGAACAGATCTCCGAGGGCCGGGTACGGTTGCGCGCCGGAACCCTCTACGCCGCCTTCGACCGACTGCAGGGAGAGGGCCTCATCGCCGAGGATCGCGAAGAGATCGTGGACGGCAGAGTCCGGCGGTACTACAAGCTGACCGATGACGGGGCGACCCGGCTGGCAGCGGAGGCCGAGCGGATGCGCCGTCACGCGCGAGCGGCTTCCACGCGGCTGCGCGCTGCCGGCCTCGGAGGAACGGCGTGAGCTCCCTCGAAGCCCGATATCGGCGGCTCGTGGCCTGCTATCCCTTTGATCACCGCACGCGGCACGAGGAAGACATGATCGGCGTACTGCTGGCCGGATCACGGCCCGGCCAGACCCGCCCGCACCTCGCCGACACGGCCGATCTGCTGGCAGGCGCGGTTCGCATACACTGCAGGCGGGCCTTCGGCACGGTGTCGGCGCCCGCCTGGCGGGACGCCATGGCCGCGGGCATGGCGCTGTGGCCTCTTCTCATCCTGACCGACACGCTGGCCCGCCAGGTCCTGTCGCTGGCGCAGAGCGGCCCTGACCTACTGAGCTACTGGATGCAAGAACCGTGGTCGCTCCTGCACTGGGCTCGACCGATCATCGTCTTCGCGCTGCCCGTGCTCGCGGTCGTGCTCCGCCATCGGGGGATCGCCACACTGGGCGCACTCGCTTTCGTGCTGTACCTATCGGGCAGATCGCCCTTAACTCTGCCCCTGGCGCTGCCGAACGTCGGCCTGCCTCTCTTGGCGCAAGTGGTGGCGGTCGCCGCCGCCTTCACCCGTCCGGCCCGCAACGGGATGTCGCTCATCTACCGGCGCACACTCATGCTCTGGATGCTGTTCGGCCTGATCGGGTTGGTCGCCAGCAAGGTCGGCAGGGGTGTGCTCGACGCGGCCACCAACCATGAGATCGCACTCTGGAAACCTGTGCCGTGGCTCATCATCATGGCAGCGGCAGCGGGATACGCGGCACGGTCCGTGGTGGGACGGCGCGCGGCACTGCTGCTGTCGCTGCCCGTGGCGGCGCTGGGCGACCTCGGGAAACTCCCTTCCCTGCCCACCTCCGTGGCCCTTGCGCAGATCGGCTGCGTGCTGAGCGCTTTCGCCATGGGGACGATGCTCGCGCGCTGGCAGGCCGGACGTGATCCTGCCGCTCGTAGGCACTGACCTTGTGATCAGCTGCGCAAATCGGATGCCACCGACATCCTTCAGGGCGACGTGGGGGCCGCATGGCTCGGGCCCCGGCCCCTGAATGCCACAGTGCGGGGCCTGCGGCCATGGGTGGAGCATGAACGAGATGCCGGACTCGTGGACGGTGGTCGGGCGTGGCGGGGCCGGCACCCCGCCTCGATCGCCCGGGTCAATCCGACGCGCCAGCACCTGTTTGGCGGCGAACTCCACCTCGGCCCCGATCCCCGCCTCGGCGCACCGGTCGCGATCACCGATCCACGACTTGGGCAGATACAGGTCCCGATCCAAGAGGGTGCGGCCGGCGCTGGTGGCATAAGCCAGGGACACCCCAGCTGACAGTTCTCGATCCGGCCGGCCGTCCCGGAGTACTGGCGCTGCACCCCGGCGGACTTGTCGCCCTTCCTCACAAGCCTGGTCTCGTCCACGATCAACACGCCATCACGTGCACCCAGATGCTCAACCACATGTGCGCAGGTCATCGCGTACCGCGTCGGCGTCCCACCGGGCCGGCTTCAGCAGCCGCTGCATCCCCAGCGGGTTGCTCTCGCCCGCCGCCTCGGCGCTTCCTGGCCGGGGCGCGATCGTCTGATCATCAGCGCGAACCCATCAGGGTTTGGACCAGGCGAGGGTGGCATCGGCTGCTGGATCCACCTCCTCTGCCGCCGAGCCTGGAGGCGCGCGGTGCAAGTTCGTCGGCGAGAGTGAACCCGAGGGCGAGGGACGCGACCGGGACGGGGACTGATTTCGGCTCGAACATGGCGGGATGAGCCCGGCGCGATAACGCGATCTTCACGGTTTCCGCAGATCGCGTCCTGGCCACCGGCGAGGCTTACAAACGCCCAGCTTTCGACCTGACCTGGCTACGCTACGCATCTATCTGAAAATAACCTCGACCGCGAAGATCGCAAGGGTTTAAAAGACAGGCAGACGCCTGCGATGATATAAGCAGGAAGCGGTCGCTGATCGCTCGCTGGGGTCTGGTCTCCTGCATTAAGAGGTGTACGTGGACGCTGAGATCCGTCTGATCGGTGGGAATGAGAAGATTCTGATCCCATCACTCTGGGAATGGCTGCGGTCGGAGCGGGAACTGCGGGGACGGGTCGATGTCATACGGGGAACCCCGGGAGAGGAAGACCTCGGTCCCGCGCTTGAGGCGCTGGTTGTCGCCGTCGGCAGCGGGGGTATGGCCACCGCCCTCGTCACCGCTCTGGGGACATGGCTTTCCAGCCGGGGTCGAGGAGATGTTTCAATCACCGTGAAGACCGACAACGGAACCGTCCGCGTCGATGCCAAGGGCGTCAGGGATGCGCTTCCTTTGCTTCAAGAAGTGCTGAGAAATGCCGCTGACGAACCCTGAGCCTCCTGATTTCAGCAGGTCAAGAGCGATTCTCATCGGAGTGTCGTCCTATTCCGATCCTTCTTTCGGGCAACTTCCCGCCGCGTACAACAGCGTGCGCAGGTTCGAGGAAGTCCTGGTGGACGAACAACTCTGTGGATGGCCGCGCGATCGACTCACGATCATGCACAATCCAGAGAGCCCCATGCTGCTCGCGCAGCGGTTGCGGCGGCTCGCCCGTGAGACCGAAGACGTTCTGCTGGTCTACTACGTCGGACACGGGACGATCACTCCCGGCGGGGAACTGTGTCTCACGCTGCCAGATACGGACTCCGACGATCCGGACCTCACCGGCTTGGAGCACCGGCACATCAAGAACGCGCTGTTGGACAGTCCGGCCCGGATCAAGGTGGCGATTCTGGACTGCTGCTACTCGGGCCGGGCCATCGAGGCGCTCGCCGACTCGGTGAACGTCATTGCCGATGCCACGGCGACCCGCGGAGTCTTCACCCTTACGGCCAGCGAGCACGCCGCCCACGTCGTCCCGTTCGCGCAGCAGACCGACCGGGCCACCTCGTTCACCGCCGAACTCATCGACCTCATCCGCGAGGGGTTGCCTTCCGGTGCTCCCTTCCTGACGCTGCGCACCCTCTACATACATCTGCGTCGCCGTCTGGCCGAGCGCGGGTTGCCGCTGCCGAACCAGCGCGGCACCGAGACGGTGTCCGAGTTCGCCTTCACCCAGAACGCCGCCCTCGCTCCCGACCCGTTCGGAGAGCAGACTGTCCCATTCAGGGTGCGCCCCAGGGCCCAGTCGGCACCCCGGCGGCCCGAACCGCCGAACCGTGAGCAGCAGCCTCGGTCTCGTCCCGAATCTGAGCCGAGCGGCCGCCCCCAGTCGCGGGACGGTGCGGCACCGCGTTTCGGTCGCCTGGACGAACCGCGGGAAATGGTGGAGCCGAGGGGCGATGCGGCAGGCCCAGATCGGCGGGCGACCAAGGAGAGGCCGGATCGCGGGACGATCGTGGCGATCGACTTCGGGATGACGGACTGTACCGTGTCCGTGCTGCGCGACGGTCGCCCAGTGATGGTCCCCACCCCCGGGGGCGCGAACGTCACACCATCGATCGTGGCCTTCGCGAGCAACGGTGAGGTACTCGTCGGTGAAGCAGCCCAGCGGTATAGCCGCAGCCATCCCGATCGGGCCTTCCGGGGAATCAAACGGACCTTAGGGACAGCCTGGAGTCCGACTGTGGATGGGAAGACGCTGACGCCACAGCAGTTCGGAGCGTTCGTGTTCCAGAAGCTGAAGCGCGATGCGGAGGAATTCCTCGACGAAACGGTCAGCAAGGCCGTGATCACGGTCCCTGCTCTCTATTCGGAACGTCGGCGCCAGGCCACGTCCGAGGCGGCGCAGATCGCAGGCCTCCAGGTCCTGCGCATGGTCCACGAGCCCACGGCGATCGCTGCGGTCTTCGGCGAGCAGATCGCCGCGGAGGGGGCCACCTACGTGCTCGTGGTGAATCTCGGTGGCGGCGCGTTCGACGTCTCGTTGATGGCGCTGGAGGACGGCGTCATCGAGGTGAAGGTGACCAGCGGCGACGATCTTCTGGGCGCCGAGGACTGGAACACCGTGATCATCGACTGGCTCGTCCAGAAGTTCCGCAGAGGCCACGGCATTGACCTTTCGCTGGACCCGCTGGCGGCCGAACGGCTGCGAGAGGCGGTCGAACAGGCGAAGCTCGAACTCTCTTCGGCGTCCGAGACCACGATCGACCTGCCCTATCTCGCAACTTCTGGCCAGGTGCCACTCCATCTCACCGAGACACTCAGCCGCGCTCGTTTCGAACAGCTCACCAAGGGCCTGCTCGACCGCTGTCGTGGCGTGGTCAAAGTGGCGTTCGCAGACGCCGATGCTGTGCTGACCGACCTCGGAGGCAAGATCGACCGCGTGGTCCTGGCAGGTGGAGGCAGCAGGATGCCCGGCTTCGCGGACATGGTGAGATCAATGGCCGCTCCGGGTGTCCAGACGAGGCTTGCGCCCGAGTACGCGGCGGCGAAGGGGGCGGCCCTGCTCGGTGGAGCGTCCGATTCGATCCTCGTCTTGGAGGTCACGCCGCTGTCGCTGGGTATCGAGACCGCGGGAGGTGTCTTCACGAAGATCATTGAGCGGAACACGACGATCCCCACCAGACGTTCGGAGATCTTCACCACCGCGGAGAACAATCAGGCGTCGGTACGGATCCAGGTGTTCCAGGGGGAGCGGGAGATCGCTGCCTACAACAAGCGGCTGGGCGTGTTCGAACTGGCCGGGCTGCCTCCCGCGCCAAAGGGCGTCCCACAGATCGAGGTCACCTTCGACATCGATGCCAACGGCATGGTCAACATCAGCGCCAAGGACCTCGGAACGGGCCGGGAGAAATCGGTCATCATGACGGGTGGATCGTCGCTGCCGCCCGAGGAGATCGACCGGATGATCCGCGAGGCCGAGGAGCACGCCGATCGGGATCGAACGGCGCGCGAGGCCTCCGAACTACGCGTCCGTGCGAGCGCTCTCGTCGACCGCGTGGACGAGGTCATCGGCATCGGTGGCGACCGGATCCCCGCAGCCATCATCACGGAGGCCCGGACAGCTCAAGCTCGTGTGCGCCATGCCCTGACCCGCGAGGCGTCCGCACCCGGCGCCACGGCCGACCTCGACGTCGCGGTACGCGCACTTGAGACGAGCGCCCAGGCGCTCGGATCAGCCCTGTACTCCTGAGGCGGAGTTTGATCAGGGGAGACGGCGCGACAGGAATCGCGCCTGCGTCCGTAGACAGCCCGACCGCCGTGTGTTCCTGGGATCGGGACGATCCACGGTCGGGCCGTTCTCGCGGCGTTGGCCCGGTGGCTGCCGACCGTCTTATGCGGGCA
This sequence comes from Nonomuraea roseola, assembly GCF_039535395.1. Taxonomy (NCBI): domain Bacteria; kingdom Bacillati; phylum Actinomycetota; class Actinomycetes; order Streptosporangiales; family Streptosporangiaceae; genus Nonomuraea; species Nonomuraea roseola. The sequence continues at coordinate 449,816 of NZ_BAAAXC010000015.1, read as the reverse complement.
TCGGTTCGCTACTCCGGCGACCTTGCTGGCGTGGCATCGGCGTCTGCTCCGACGGGCCTGGACCTACCCGCATCGTGACGGACGGCCGAGAACGGGCCCGGAGATCCGGTTGATCGTCCGTCTTGCGAGGGAGAACCCGGGGTGGGGCCATCGATTGACACGATCTTTCTGAAGCGTCTGTACGTGTTGTTCGTGTTGGAGGTCCATACGCGGCGCGTGCACATTCCGGGTGTGACCTCCCATCCGACCGGCGCGCGGACCGCTCAGAAGGCCCGTAACCTCCTCATCGACCTTGGCGGGCGAGCGGAGTCTTTCCGCTTTCTTATCCGCGATCGGGATCACTGCCTTCGCTGACACCGGCCAGCCCATGCGAGCCCGCGAGGGCATCAACTCACGAACCGCCCTCTGAGAGCGAGCCGCCAGGCCATCAGCAGAATGGGGGTCTCGGCCAGGTCGTGGATGGCTCAAGCGAGTTGCCGGGGGCTCCATTCGGCTTTGCCTGCTTTGGCGCTGCTGCTCGGCGATCTCCAGGCGGCGTCTGGCGCTGGCGTCCACCAACCGACCGTACAACGTCGCTTGACGCCGGTGAAGTCGCGGGTTTGCCGCAACCCATGGCGACCTTCGGGACCTGCGGCGGCACCGGCACGATTTATGCCCCATTGCCTAATATGTAGGTATATCCTGCCTCGGACCTACGTGGCTGCGGCAGGGAGGGCTGGCATGGGCGAGTTCGATGGGATCGACGTGAATTTCTCGGCACCTATGGGCGCCGCCGAAGATTCGGCATCCATGCGGATGGGATTCAAGCTGGCCGCCGACGACCTATCCGTCGCCAAGCTACCCGTAGTGGGGATGGGGGTGGTCGGTGAGCTGTTCCGCTGGAAATACAACGAGGCTGTCGAATCGGACTTCGATAACGCCTTACGTGGGTTGAAAGCGGCCCACCAAATGGGTGTCGCGTTCTACAACAACGGCGTCAACTATGTAGACGTCGAGGAGATCGCCAGCGCTCAGGTAGCCAATCTCAAGCGCGATATCGGCGAACTGTTCGAAACGAACCCGTCCGCCACATATCAGCCCGCTGAGCCTTCGTGGATTGAGTCGAACCGTCACGAGGGTCACTTTGGGGGAAGAAACCCCCTTCGCACCATGGCCATATCCGCCGTATCGCTCACCGCAATGGACTGGCGCAAGATCAAGGGACCGGTGTCACAGCTGGCCAAATCGAGCGCTGGAATGTACGCATTGGGCACACTCGCCTCGAGGATGTCCGTGCAAGGCCTCATGGTCATGGTGCTGGCCGGTCTCTTTGTCATCCCCTCCGACGAGGCGATCGACAAGGCACTCTACGCCTACGGCGATGCGCAATCCAAGGTCAAGGATCTCAGGGATGCCGCTTCGGTGATTCCTGACCGATTCAAGACGTGGAAGGGGCCGGCCAGCAAGGCGGCCGGAAATCGTCTGGAGGACTTCAACGAGGCGCTCAAGAGGTATGAGGCATATCTGATCATGCGCACCGAGACTCTCCACGTTACGGTCAAGGCGCTGGACACGGCGTATGCCGTGATGCTCGGAGTGGTGGGCGCCCAGGTCCTGCGAATCTTGGTCCTCTTCGCTCTCTCGACATACAACCCGACGCTTATTGCGGCGAAGGAGGCATCGGCCGCGCAACTCGCTGCGTCGTTCGCCGAATTCGGGAAGAGGGTGAAGGGGGTGTTCTTGTCCGCAAGTATCGCCATGGGTCTGGCAGGTTCACTGGACCTCTTGGGAGAGTTCGACACGGAAGTCATCGGTTACGGGGAGCAGAAGCCGCTGCCGGGCCATTAGGTGACGACGATGACGGACCAGGAGGCGGCCGGGAGTCGGGCGCGTATCGTGGTGCCGTCGAGTTCTACCGCGAGCGGCTCGGGTGCGGCATCTACCCGGTGAAGGTTGGGTGGCTTGCGGCGATGACCTGGGCGTGGGCCCGCCGAGGTCCGGTCTGCCTCGGGGGCGGCCAGGATCAGACCGTCGACCGTGGCCCGGGACCAGCCGGGCCGCCAGGCCGGATTCGCCCGGCAACCGCACGGGCCCGTTTGGGAGTCGTGATCACGCGGCTGGGAGAGGATTGGCCCAAGAGGAGGGTCGGACCGGGTAAGGGCGCCTGGTCCGCCCCTCACCCCCTCGACCGTGGGAGCCGGCAGTTCCAGGTAGCTCCCATGACGCCCGTGCAGTCGCGGTGATCAGGCGGCCTCGCCGCGGGCGATGTAGAGGTTCATGTCGGTGAAGTCGACGGTGATGTTGTAGGGCTTCCAGAAGCAGTGGGAAAACCAGCCCATCGTGTCGAACCCTGTCCCATAGGGCCAGGGCACGTTGACCGGCTGGTTTGGGTTCGTGTAGGAGTAGACCTCCTTGGCGACGGCGTTGCCGAGGCGGATCTCCTTCGGGTAGCAGGGGTAGACGACGGCCGGGTGGCTTTGGGCGAAAGTCCCGACCTGGCGGTCGTAGTCGGTGCGGATCTCCAACTGCTCGGCCGTTTCCCCGCGCATGCCCGCGGCGATCTCGCTGCCTCCGCCGAAGTTCACGCCCACCACCCCTGTGCGGGAGCCGGCGACGCCGGCGAAGCTGCCCGTGCTGTGCAGGTATTGCTCACGGGCCAGCCACAGCGGCAGGGGTTCGGCGCCCGCCCGTGTGGCGGCGGCGCGTGCCTTCCTGGCCGTTTCGGGGGTGCGGCGGCGCAGGATCAGTTGCCGACCCGCGTAGTCGAAGGTGGTCAGCAAGTGGTAGAAGACCCACGTGCCGATCAGGCCGTCGCTGTCGGTGTCGACATCTTCGCCCGACTCCGTCGCCGACCAGCCCACCGGGACGTTGCGCAGTTCGATGCCGCCCAGCTTGAAGGAGTCCAGTATCCCGTAGTACGCCCATATGGTGCCGCCCTCGAAATCGATCTTCTGACTGGCGACGGGGCTCAGCCCAGCCTCCTTGGCCACCGACGCGCGCATGCTCAGATTCGGGGCGCCGGTGTAGAACGTGAAGCGCTTCGTCGGTCCGCCGTTGACCGAGGCCTCCACCAGCGGCATCGGGTCCGTCTGCTTCCATGGCACCCGCGCGGTCTGGCCGTGGACCTGATACGCCTCGCCGCGGACTGCCGCGAACCACTTGGCGTAGCTGTCCTCGCCGGCCGCTTTCCAGTGGGGTGCGGACAGGCCGAATCTGTCCTGCCGGATGTAGCAGTCGGCCAGGAAGTGGTTGGCGTCCTTGTCGTCGGGCGCCAACTGGAGGGCCATCTTGAGGTATTTTTCGGCGACGGCGAACCGATTGGCCAGCAGCGCTACAAAGCCGCGCTGGCGGGCCGCGTGCAGGTTCTTGGGGTCCTTTTTGAGGATCTCCTCGTACGCGCGGCCGGCCTGCTCGAACTTCCCGGCCTTGAACAGCGCGTCCGCGTCACCGCTGTCGGCCAGCGCCGTGGCCGCCTCGCCCAACAGTGGCGCCGTCGCGGCCGCACCGGCCAGCACCGCGGCGCCTCGCAACACCGAACGCCGGTCCCATTCTCCGTCATTTACCAACGCCTTCTCCTCTCGTGATCACTTCGCCGGAACTTTCTGTCCACGGACGGTCACAGCAGCCACCTGGATGGTCGGCCCGTTCCGCTTCGACCAGCCGACCGGTACGGTCACCGTGCCGCAGTCCACCTCGGGCTTGTCCGGACACGGTTTCCAGCCGACGGTGCCGCGCTCGCGGTGCCCGCAGTGCTGAGGGCGCCGGCGGACCCGGCCGCCGCCACGGCCGCGACCACGGCGGCGGCTGCCACGCCTGTGCGCATGACTGCCTCCTCAGGCTGCTTCACGACGTAGGATCGCCGGCCTGACGAGCACATCCTGCGCGTACGACGGGCTGGCGCCGACAGTGATGCGCTGTGGTCCATGCCTCCACTGAAGACGGAAGACTGTTGCCGTGACGTATGCGTTTTTCGATACGCCCGCGATACACGAAATCCCCGGCATCAAGGAGGCCTGGGTGGAGCGGCGCCGATTCCTGCTGTTCCCGGTCGAGGCGGATCACGCCCGCCAGGCATACCTGTCGCGCAGGCCGGCCGAGCGCGTCGGCCGGACCATCCGCGGCGGCCGGCCGGTCGGGCACCTGCACGAGGACGTCCGCGTCCTGGCGGCGCCGGCCACCGCGGCCCGGCTCAAGACGGTGGCAAGGGACGAGGTGCCACAGGTTGACGGCCGCGTGGTCATGGCGGCGTTCCGTAAGGGGACCCCTCAACGGAACACCACCCGGGCCGGATGGACACCCAGGTCGGGTGTTCCGTATAGGTGTTCCGCGGACTGTTCCGGCGAAGGGCTCCCTACCCGGAACACTTGAACGTGTGAGCGGGACCCGGGTCGGCTACGCGCGTATCGAGCAGCTCGTGGCGCTCGGCGTGCCGCAAGACCGGATCTACCACGAAGACGGTCACCTGGCCGGAGAGTCGCGGGGTGACGCTCACGTTCCCGCCCGTGGACCGGCCGCTGACGGTGGTCGCCTACCGCACGGGGGGAACGTCGGCCGGCTGCACGGCGAGATCAGCGTCAACGGGCGTCGGCCGAAGGGCTCGTCCAGGTGCTGGGAGCCACCTTCGGGGGTAGCTTCAGCGTCGGCAACCTCGGCATGGTGAGCCCGGGGACGACGGCAAGGTGACCATCCGACTCAGCGCCTCGGCCGGGGGGATCACCGCGTACGAGCGCCGCCCGGGCACGCTGACCATGGCCGTCTACGAGCAAATGGAATGAGCCACCGGCTCATTCCCCGCTGGCGGCGTGTGTCGGGAACCCGCCTTCCCGTCACAAGTCCACTGACAAGCCGATCCGGCCGAGCTGGTGGTCGAGGACCGCGGCCGCCTCCGCGACGCCCAGTTCCCCGACCAGCACCCCGTCGGCCAGGCCGCGCGCGAGCCCGAGAAGCACGTGGGCCTCGGCGTCGGCCTCGACGCCGGGTTCCGAAGCGGTGGCGGCCACGAGCGCGGCGATTTCGCGGTGGACCGCGTCGCCGCCTGCGCGGTACAGCTCGCGTACATCAGGGTCGGCGACGGCCCTGGCCAGGAACGCGTGTCCGGCGAGCAGGAGCACCGGAGCGCGCGCGCCCAGCTCGACGACGGCGAGCAGCGTGCGCCGCAGCGTGTCGGCCGGGCTGTCGGCGTTCAGCAGCGCCGCGCGAACATGGCGCTCGATCTCCTGCCTGAGCAGGTGCGCGCTCGCGCGCAGCAGGTCGGCCTTCGCCGCGAAATAGTGCTGCACGAGCCCTTTGGAGACGCCGGCCTCCTGGGCGACCCGCCCGATGCTCACACCGCCCAGGCCGTCCCGAGCGCACAGCCTGAGGGCGGCATGGGCGATCTCCGCCCGCCGCGCCGCGTGGTCCACCTGCTTCGGCACGGCCCGGCCTCCTTTCTTTGCGATATGAGTGTATCGTGACCTTGACGCGATACGATCGTATTGCGAAAGGCGAACGGAGGATCCCCTACGTGAACGACCTCGTGGAACCCCACATCGGAGCCGCGTTCCGTCGGCGGCGGCTCGGCCACTTCCGCGACGCGTCCGCCTTCGCGCGCTACCGGAACGCCTACGACCGGGCCATGGCCGAGCTTCCCGAACCCGATCAGATCCAGGACGTAACGACTCGCTTTGGGACCGTCCGGGTCTATCGCTTCGGCACCGGCGACGGCATACCGCTTCTGCTGCTGCCGGGACGCACCGCGTCCACCCCGATGTGGGAGGCGAACCTGGCCGGCCTCACCGCCCATCGGCCGGTTTACACGGTCGACCTGCTCGGCGAGCCTGGCCTCTCGGTACAGACCCGGGCGTTCGCGAGCGCGGCCGACCAGGCAGGCTGGCTGGCGGAGCTGCTGGCCCGGCTTGGCCATGACCGGGTGCACCTCGTCGGAGTGTCCATCGGCGGGTGGAGCGCTTTTCACCTCGCCCTGCATGTCCCAAAGAAGATCGCCTCAGTGAGCCTGCTCGATCCCGCCATGCTTTTCGGCCGGATCACCTGGAAGGTCGTCGTCGTTTCGCTGGGCTCGGTGGTGCCGTTCTTTCCCGAGTCGTGGCGCCGGAGGCTGCTGAGCTGGATCTCCGGCGGAGCCGACGCCTCCGACGACGAACCCGTCGCCAACCTGATATCGGCCGGGATGCGAGACTTCACCGCTTTCCTGCCGCCACCGACGTACCCCACGGACGACCAGGTGGCCGGAGTCGACGTGCCGGTGCTCGCCCTGATCGCCGGGCGCAGCATCATCCACGATCCGCGCAAGGCCGCCCTGCGTGCCCGCCGCCTGCTCGCCCGCGGCGTCGTCGAGCTGTGGCCGGACGCCTCCCACGCCATCAACGGCGAGTTCCCCGAGCGCGTCAACGCCCGGGTCCTCGCCTTTGTCGACGAGATCGACCGCACCGGCCACGCCGACGACACGCCGTGATGAGCGGAAACCTCACACTGACAGAGCCATGAAGAGGGTGTTCAGGCGCTTCAGCCGGCCATGCCACCTTCTACCAGCTCCACGGTGACCATGCGCCGGTCGCGCTCGCCGCGCACCCGCCGCACATAGCCGGCCTTCTCCAAGCGGTCGATGAGCCGGGTCGCGGAGGCGGACGGCAGCCCCAGCTCCTCGGAGATGCCCCCCACGGGGAGCGGGCCGCGCAGCCGTGCTGCACGATCTCGGTGTCAGCCTTGACGGTGTCGGCGGCCGGTTCGACCGGATCGACGCGCTGACGGAGGACGGCCGCTTGCGGCTCAGCTCCGACATGGCCCACGCGGCCACACGTTACGGTTTCCCGAACAAGTCGATCTCCCGCCGCCTTCTGCTGGAGCGGCTGTCCGAGGGGCTGCCTGGCGACCTGATCAGCTACGGCACGGGCTGCCGGAAAGTGACCCAGGACGGCGACGGGGTCACGGCGACCTTCGACGACGGCTCGACGATCACAGGGGACCTGCTCATCGGAGCCGACGGCCACCACTCGGTCGTCCGGCGCGAGCTGTGGGGCGACGTCCCCATCCGGACGGCCACCTTCGGCACCTGGCAGGCCCTGAGCCGGATCGACATCGACCTCACCCGCACCCACCTCCACCTCATGATCACCGGAAGGGAGGGTGCGTGCGGGATCATCCCCGCCGGGGACGGCAACCTCCAGTGGTGGTTCGACGTGCGCTGGTCCCCCGGCGAGCCGCGTCCCGCCGCGCCCTTGGCCGAGCTGAGGCGCCGCTTCGGCCACTGGGCCCCCCGTCCCCGAGCTGCTCGCCCAGGCCTCCGAGGACGGCCTCGACTTCTTCGGCCACCACTGGCAGAAGGTGCGCAGGGAGTGGGGCAAGGGCCGCGTCACCCTGCTCGGCGACGCCGCCCACCTCATGCCGCCCACCCTCGGCCAGGGCGCCAACCAGACCCTGGAGGACGTGTGGGTGCTCGGGCGCGAGCTCGCCAAGGGCGGCGACCCGGCGCAACGGCTACGCGCCTACGAGCAGGCCCGCTACCCGCACGTCAACCTGGTGTCCAGGCTGGCCAGGCACAGCCCCGCCAACTGGAGGATCCCCCCGCTCATCGGCCGGATGTTCTCCGAGACGTCCCAGAGCGCGATGCTCGCCCGCTTCAGCAACCGCCTCACCGCCCTCTCCCACTGAGAACGGGCGTGAGAAGACGGCGGCTTGGCCGATCAGGACGCGTCGTAGCCCAGGCGCGAGCTGGCCGCGTGGCACGGCACTGTGCGGCCAGGCGACGAATCCGGAGACTTCGGTTGAGAGCGTCTGCCCGCCGGGTGAGCCCGCTGGGGCCAAGACGCTGAAGGACGAGCCGGCCGCGATGCTGCCGTTACGACCTCGTTGGCCTGGTCCATGCAGCGCCGCATCGAGCGAGGGGAACCGAGGCGCGCTCGACTCCTGCCAGAGGGCGCCGGACGGAAGCCTCAGCCGCCGGGTGGAGCCGCACCCGCCCGGCCGCCGGCCAGCACCCGGAGCAGGTCTCGCGCCTGCGCCGGGTATGGGCGAGCGGGGGCCACGGCCAGCGCCACGGGCACGCGCCGATCTTCCAAGAAAGGCACCCCTCCCGGCAGGACCGTGCTCCCAGCGCATGGACAGCCCGAGCGTGAGCAGCGCGCCGCCCACCCGATCCACGGTCCGCTACGGCCTGACCAGGATGACGTTGCCGAGCGAGCGCTGGCCCGTGGCGTCCGACGGCCGGTTGACGATGCCCGTGCCGGCAGTGGCCATGACGCTCGATCCGCCGCCGTCGAGGTTCATCGCCTCAACCGCGCCGAGCCGCTTCATCAGTTCAGCCGTCTGTGCGATGCCGAGCCCTTCGCTGTATCCGGCCTGCCGGCCGTCAACCACGACGAGCATCAGCCGGCCGCGATCGTCGACGCCGATCATGGATCGCGGGTTGGCGCGCAGGGTCCAGTTGTAGGTGAACGTCTGATCGGTGCCTTCGCGGATCAGGCCGTCGGCGCCGGCGTTGACCGACACCTGCCCGTCGCGGACCAGCGTGGGCCCGACCTGCAGGATCGTGGTGCCGGGGGTGAGGGGGACACGGTGTCCCCTGCTGTCCTCGACGCGTTCGGAGACGGTCAGCCGTCCTCCGGGCTCGGCGTGGGCGAGGAGCCAGGCGGCGCTGTCGCCGATCGCCTGGATGCTCGATCCGCCAGGCGGGATGCTCGCACCGCGCGTGGTGTTGACCGCGAGGACAGTGCCACGCGCGTCGAGCAGGGCCTCGGCTCCTTCGCCCTGCGGAGGCACGCCCCATTCGGGGGTGAAGCGCACAAGCTCGCTGGAGTCGGTGCACTTCAGGTCGTGCTGCGGCTTCTCCGTGGGCTGGTCGCCGCCGACGCCGCCGCAGTTCCAGATCTCGCCCGGCAGCCGGTTGACCCCGTCGATCTCGATCGACGCGCGACCGGCTCGCAGGGTCACGTGCGCGGTATAGGCGTCGACGTCGACCCGGCGGCCACCATGAGTGATCTTGATGCCGCCGCGGCCCTGGGTGGCGGAGCCGAGGAGCTTGCCGTCCTTGACATACAGGCCGCCCGGGGCGCGGTTGTAGAACCACTGGGCGTTGATCCCGGCTGCGGCGCCGGTCGCGGCGACCAGGTCGGTCAAGGTCTCCGTGCCGTTCAGCACCGGGCCGAAGTCGGTGTCCACGGTGCCGCGGAACTGGCGGAAGTCGACGCGCAGCACGTGGACCTTCTGCGGCGCGCCCGGGTCGATCCCGTCCTGCGCGGTGTAGCGGGTCCCTCCCGCGAAGCCGGCCGCCTTGACCCGGGTCAGAGCCGCCGCCGCCTCACCGCTGGCGGGGTAGCTGCCCAGCCGTACGATCCAGCCGAGAACACCCGCGGGACGGTCGGCGAAGCCGGGCAGGTCGACCTGCTCGAGGCGGGGCTCGAAACCCTTCTCCCGCAGAGCTCCGGCGACCCGGTCGGCGATCTCCTTCGGCCCGAGGGCCGTTCCCGCCGTGTTCAGCGGGCCGTCGACGGTCGCGGGGAGGTAGACGTGCACCGTCCAGAAGTCGTCGGCGTCCTGCGCGCCCAGCGAGTGCGTGCTCAGCGTCACGCCCGGAGGGAGCTCCGCCTCGGTCGCCGCCGCTGGAGCGGCTGTGGCGGTGGGAAGCAGGACGGCCAGCGCCGCCACCAGGGACGATAAAGCCTTCACGGACGGTGTAGCTCTGTGGCGCATGTGCGTCCTTTGCTCACGGGTGGGGTCGGATCGGACGCCCTCCGAACAGGCGACAGCCCGGTGACGAAGCAGGGCGGTGCCTCATTGACTACCGGTCCCTCAGCGCCTCCGTCAAGACGACGTCCGAGGGCTATGCCGTACCGCCGCCGGCTGGACAACCCGCGTACACCTGGCGGTCATCCCCCTTGACCTGCGCACTCACCGAGCCTTGACGGCAGCGCCCTGCCCTCTTATTCTTCCGAGTCAATTAATAAATATCATTAAAAAAACCACACCCCCCGAGGATCCCCATGAAGAATCTGCTCCGGCTGGCCGCCGCCGCGCTCACCGCGCTGCCGCTCGCCGCGTGCGCCGCCGAGAGCGAGGGCCCTGTCGCGCTCACCTGGTGGCAGGGCCCCAACGCGGAAACCCCCACCCAGGCCGCCGTGGCCGCCTGCACCCGCGACGGCAAGTACACGATCAAGGTCGAGACCCTGCCCGACGGCTCCGACAAGCAACGCGAACAGCTCGTCCGGCGGTTGTCGGCCAAGGACCGGGCGGTGAACCTCGTCACCATGGACGTCGTCTGGACGGCCGAGTTCGCCGAGGCCGGCTGGATCCTGCCCCTGCCCGCCGCCACCGCCGCCACCGTCACGCAGGGCACGCTGGACGGCGCGCTCAAGTCCGCGACATGGAAGGACAAGCTGTACGCCGCGCCGCTGCTGTCCGGCTCGCAACTGCTCTGGTACCGCAAGTCGCGAGCCCAGCAGGCGGGCATCGACCCGGCCAAGGGCGAGCTGACCTGGGAACAGCTGCTCGCGGCCGCCGGCCGTATGCCCGAGGGCGAGCGCGGCGTGGCCACGCCCGGCAATCGCTACGAGGGCTACACGGTCTTCGTCAACGCGCTCGTCGCCTCGGCGGGCGGTCAGATCGTCGACGCCGAGGGCAGGCCCGGCCTCGACGGCGACGCCGGGCGGGCGGCGGCGTCCGTCATCGGCTCGCTGGCCTCCGGCCCTGCCGCGTTGAAGGGGATGAGCACGCTCGATGAGGAGACCATGCGCGCGGCTTTCGAGCAGGGCGAGGCGTCGTTCATGACGAACTGGGGCTACGTCTACGCCGCCGCCGCCGAACGCGCCCAGAAGGAGCCCGCGTTCAAGAAGGTCTTCGACGACTACGGCTGGGCCCGCTACCCGAAGGTCACGGCCGACCGTGCCAGCGCTCCTCCGCTCGGCGGCTCCAACATCGCCGTGGGAGCCGGTACGCCCGAGGACCAGCGTGACAGCGCCTTCGCCGCCCTGGCCTGCCTGACCTCGGAGCAGGCGCAGAAGGGCTTCATGACGCAGGCAGGCATCCCGGCTGCCCGCGCGTCGGTCTACGACGACGCGGAGGTCCGCGCCAAGTTCCCCTTCGCCGACGTCATGCGCGACTCGATCGCCGAGGCGGCGCCCCGGCCGATGGTCCGCAAGTACAACGCCCTGTCCACCGCGATCCAGACGGCCTTCCACCCGCCCGCGTCGGTGTCGCCGGAGACCGCGGCGAAGGCGCACGCGGCCGTCGCCGAGGCAGTGGGGCCGTGAACGGTGGGGCGCTGAACCGGACCCGCAGGGAGCAGCGGCTGGGCTGGCTCATGGCCGGCCCGGCGCTGCTGCTCATGATGGCGGTGACGGTCGTGCCGATCCTGCGCACCGCCGGGCTGTCGCTGGAGCGCTACTCGCTGAGCGCGCCGGACGAGCGGGGGTTCGCGGGGCTGGGCAACTTCCGTGAGATCCTCACCGGCCAGGACTGGTGGCAGGACCTCGCCGCCACGATCGTCCTGACGGTGACCAGCGTGGGCGTCGAGTTCGTGCTGGGCTTCGCCCTGGCGATGGCGATGCACAAGGTCCTGTGGGGCAGGCGGCTGCTGCGCACCGTCGTGCTCGTGCCGTACGCGGTGCTCACGGTGGTGTCCGCGTTCGCCTTCCGCTTCGCCTTCCAGCCGTCGGTGGGGTTCGTCGGCGGCGACTTCAACTGGCTCGGCGAGACCTGGTCGGCCTACTTCGTGATCGTGCTGACCGAGGTCTGGAAGACCACGCCGTTCATGGCGCTGATGCTGCTGGCCGGGCTGGTCACCGTCCCCGGTGAGGTGTACGAGGCCGCCAAGGTGGACGGGGCGGGCGCCTGGCAGCGCTTCTGGCGCGTGACGGTCCCGTGCGTGCGCCCGGCGATCATGGTCGCCCTTCTGTTCCGCACCATGGACGCCTTTCGGATCTTCGACACGGTCTACATCCAGACGCAGGGCGCGGTCGGCACCGAGACGCTGTCGTTCCTGAGCTACCGCTTCCTGATCAGGGACTTGGAGGTCGGCCTGGGCTCGGCCGTGTCGGTGCTGCTGTTCGCCTGCGTCGCGCTGATCGCGAGCGGATTCGTCAGGGCGTTCAGGTCCGAGCTGGGAGGTGGGCGATGAGCCGCCGGATCGGCGACCTGCTGGTCACCGCCATTGTCGCGGTCTGGACGCTGGCCCCGCTGGTGTGGGTGGTGAGCCTGTCGCTGAAGCCGCCCACCCTGCAGAACGACGGCCGCTTCCTGCCCGCCTCTCCCACGCTGGACAACTACACCGGGCTGTTCACCAAGCCGGTGTTCACCAGCGCGCTGGGCAACTCCGTGGGCATCTCGCTGATCGCCACGACCGCCTCGGTGCTCGTCGCCGTCCTCGCGGCGTACGCGATCGCCCGCCTGCGCTTCCGCGGGAGCCGCCTGGTGCTCGGCGTCGCCCTGTGCCTGACCATGTTCCCGGCGATCGCGCTGGTGGGCCCGCTGTTCACGCTGTGGACGGAGGTCGGCCTGTTCGACACCTGGCTCGGCCTCGTCATCCCGTACGTGTCGTTCTCGCTGCCACTGGCGATCTGGTTGATGACCGCCTTCTTCCGCACCATCCCGTGGGATCTGGAGGAATCCGCGCAGATGGACGGGGCCACCCGCCTCCAGGCCCTGGTCAGGGTGATCCTCCCCGTCGCTGCGCCGGGGGTGGTCACCACGTTCCTGCTCACGTTCCTGGCCTGCTGGGGCGAGTTCCTGTTCGCGATCTCGCTCACCTCGACGGAGTCTTCTCGTACGGTGCCCGCCGCCCTGGCCTTCTTCACAGGGGATTCGGAGTTCCAGCAGCCGTACGGCGCCATCGCCGCGGCCGCCCTGCTGGTGACGGTGCCCGTCGTGATCCTCGTGCTGCTCAGCCAGCGCCGCATCGTCGCCGGGCTCACCTCCGGCGCCGTGAAGGGATGACCTCATGCGTGACTTCGCCGATCTTGCCAGAATCACCGGGACCGATCCCGGTGTCTCCATGAGGGTGTTTCCATGACCGCTTCCGCGACCGCTCCTCTGCTTCGCCGCCTCAACGCCGAACGGGTCCTCGACGTGCTCCGGGAGGTCGACACGATCCGGCACACCGAACTCGCCGACGCCGCGGGCCTGTCCAGGCCGACGGTCGACGCGGTGATCGAGGATCTGCGGCGGATCGGGCTGATCGCCGAGGTGGAGGACGACACTCCCGGACGTCGCGGCCGCCCCGCCCGGCTCGTCCGGCTGAAGGCGGAGAAGGGGCATGTCGTCGGCATCGACATCGGGGTGCACAAGTGCATGGTCTCGGTGGCGGACCTGCGCGGGACCGTACTGGCGACCGAGGTGCGCACACTCGGACAGGAACTCGGCCGCAAGGCGCGGCTGGATGGGGTCCGCCGCGCTGTCCGTGACACCCTGAAGCGGGCCAGGGTCGAGCGCTCGGCCGTGCTGGCGGCCTGCACGGCGACGCCCGGCATCGTCGACCCCCGCACCGGGGTGGTGCTGATTTGCGATGTCCTGCCCGACTGGACGGGCCTGAACCTGCGAACCGAGCTGGGCCGCTCCTTCAACGCGCCCGTCCTGGCCGACAACGACGCCAACCTCGCCGTGGTCGGCGAGCGCTGGCGTGGCGTGGCCGCCGCGAGTCAGGACGTCATCTACGTGCTGGCCGGTGAACGGCTTGGCGCGGGGATCGTCTCGGGCGGACAGGTCTTCCGCGGCCACGACGGGGGCGCGGGGGAAATGGCCTTCCTCAGCCTGCTGGAGCACACCCCCGGCGCCGAGGGCATCGGCGCGCTGGCCGCCAACGTCGGCAAGGAGGTCGTGGCCAGGCTGCGCGAGCACACCCACGAGCTGACAGGCGACGCCGCGCTCCTGCTGGCCGCCGCCCGTGACGGCGACGCCGAGGCCCAGCAGGTGCTCGAACAGATCCTCGCCCGCATGGCCAGGGCGGTCGGCACCCTGGCCCTGCTCCTGAACCCCGAGCTGATCGTCATTGGGGGCGGCGTGGCGGCGGCCGGCGAGCAGATCGCCGAGCCGATCCGGCGCAGGCTGCCGCAGATGACCTCCCTTACGCCCCAACTGCAGGTGTCGCTGCTGGGCGACCGGGCGGTCACCGTCGGAGCGCTGCGGACCGCGCTGGACGCCGTCGAAAGTTCCCTGCTGGACGACCTGAACACCTGAGTGGAGAAGCATGTCACCCGTGTCCTTGGCCATCGTCGGAGCCGGAGACCGCGGCACCGGATACGCCCGGTGGGCGCTGGCACATCCGGAGCAGGCGCGGATCGTGGCCGTCGCCGACCCATCCGCGGAACGGGCGCTGCCCCTGGCCGCCGAGAGCGGCGCCCCGCGCTTCACCGGTTGGAAGCAGTTGGCCGAGATGGGCAGGATCGCCGACGCCGTCGTGATCGCCACCCAGGACGGCGAGCATGCCGAGCCCGCCAAGGCCTTCGCCGAGCTCGGTTACCACATCCTGGTGGAGAAACCACTGGCGCCGACCGAGGCCGAGTGCCGTGAAATCGTCGCGGCCGTGGAGAAAGCCGGAGTGATCTTCGCCGTCTGCCACGTCCTGCGGTACGCGCCCTACACCGACACCGTCAGATCTGTGCTGGAATCCGGGCAGATCGGGGAGATCGTGTCCATCCAGCATCTCGAACCCGTGGGCTTCTGGCACCAGGCGCACTCCTACGTACGCGGCAACTGGCGCCGCTCGGACCAGTCGGCGTTCATGCTGCTGGCCAAGTCGTCCCACGACCTCGACTGGCTCCAGTACGTCGTGGGCCGTCGCATCCGGCGGGTTTCCAGCTTCGGCGGGCTCAAGCACTTCCGCCCCGAGAATCGTCCGGAGGGGGCCGCCGCGAGGTGCCTGGACTGCGCGGTCGAGCCTGACTGCCCCTACTCGGCCACCCGCCTGTACTTCGGCCGCCTGCGCGAAGGGCGGCACGGGTGGCCGCTGAGCGTGGTCACACCCACCTTCACCGAGGAGGCCCTCACCAGCGCCCTCAGGCACGGCCCGTACGGCAGATGCGTCTACGACTGTGACAACGACGTCGTCGATCACCAGGTCGTCGCCATGGAGTTCGACGGCGGGGCCAGCGGGACGTTCACCATGACGGCCTTCACCACCGGTGGGCACCGCCGTACCCGGATCTTCGGAACGCACGGCGAGCTGTCGTGCGACGGCCAGAGCGTGCGGGTCCACGATTTCCGCACCGGCCTCTCCACGGCCGTCGCCGTGACGATGGACGGGGACGCGACGGCGGGCGGCGGCCACGCGGGCGGCGACGGACGCCTGATGGCGGCGTTCGTCGCCGCGGTCTCCAACGGCGAGCGCGACCGGATCCGCTCCGGGCCCGCCGAATCCCTCGCCTCCCATCTCGCCGTCTTCGCCGCCGAGAGAGCCAGGCTCACCGACCGGATCATCACCGTGGAGTGAGCCACCACCCGAAACCGATCACGAAAGGAACTCGCCGATGCGGGCAGCACTCAGAACGTTCCTCGCCACGCTCTTCTCCTTACCCCTGGTCCTCGCCACCGGGTCCGCCCACGCGGACACCCCCGACGCTGACAACTGGCCGCGGCCGCGCTTCATCTCCTACAACGTCTGCGGCGCCGCGGCTCAGTGCGCGAACATCTATGGCGACTCGCCGGCCGCCTGGCGTGACCAGCTCGTGCACGCCATCGACTACTGGGGCGCGGACCTCGTGATGCTCCAGGAGGTCTGCTACGGCCAGTGGACGCTCCTGCGCGACCACCTGCAGAGCCGCTCCGGCGGACCGAGGTACGACTCCGTCTGGGCGGCGGCTCTGCCGTCGGCCTCGGGCTGCTCGCGATGGGGTACGGATCACCGCTTCGGCCTGGTGATCTTCGCCAAGGGGGAGGCGGGGACCATCAACAACGGCTCCCGTAGCGTCCACGCGCTGCCCGAGGTCGAGCCGGTCGAGAACCGGATCATGCTGTGCGCGAGGGCGTCGGTCACCGGCCGGGCGGTCCGTGCCTGCAACACGCACATCGACTACCACCGCTCGACCGCCGTGGCCCAGGTGGAACGCGTCGCCTCCCTCACCGAAACCTTCGCCGCCCAAGGCGACCCGGTGGTGCTGGGCGGGGACTTCAACGTGCTGCCCAAGGACGACGTCCTCGACCCGCTGTATGACCACACCGGCGGTCATGGCGTGTTCCAGGAGGTCGACGAGAATGACAAGAGCTACTTCACCGGGACTGAGTGCGGCCAGGACCAGGACCGCTGCCGCAGCGGTGAGGCGACCGCAGAACCGGGATGCTCGCCCAAGGTCGGCGAGCCCGGAAAGATCGACTACATCTTCCTGAGCCACTACTGGTTCACCACCGTGCGCGGTGACGCGGCCGCCTGCACCCCAGGCATGTCCGACCATCACCTCCTGCGGGGCGCCGCCGCCTGGGAGAACTGACCGCACGGTACGGCAGGCAGGCACTCGACTGGTATCAGTACCAGCTGATACCAGTCGAGCGCGATGCCCGGGCGTGGCAGGGGACGCGCTCGTTGCACGGCGATCATGGAAGTCAGCGAGCGACCAAGTCGCCGGTCTCTGGACGCCTGCAGGGGGTCGCGCACCACGGCGATCACCTCTGCACGGGTGGACAGGTGCTTGACGACCAGGCGGGCAAGTGCCCCGGTCCAGGCATTGCCGCTGCGGTTGGCGGTTGGCTGTCCGCCCAGTCCGGGAGCGCCTGGGCGGTTTGGAAGCGTCGGCTGGAATTCGTCTCGCCGAGGATCACGCCGATGTACCTGTGGCCGTTGCGCTCGGCGGCGAAAGCGAGCGTGTAGCCCACGTCGCGGATGTGTCCCGTCTTCACGCCGATCGCTCCAGCCGAGCCGAGCAGCCTGTCGGTGTTCCTCCAACGGCAGGAGCATTGATCCGCTGTCCGGGCGACCGTGTGGGGGCGCGTGAAGGTGATCGTCTCAGCGTCGGGTTGCGTAGCACCGACTCGGCCGGCCGCGCCTGGTCCCGCGCTGTGGAGCGGTCCCGCCGTTGTCGGGCATTCTCAAGCGTCCGCCTGCGTCAGGGGGTCTTCTGCGGCGGGGTGAGCAGACGGTCGAGCAGAAGGTGGAGGTACCTGCGGAAGTCCATACGGGCTTGCTGATCATCGGGGCCGAGGCGGTTGCCCTCGTCGTCGAGTACGTCGCCGCAGCAGAAGCCTTCGACGCACCAGATCATCGTCCACAGGACGTACCTGAAGCCGGGGGCGTCGTCGATGTGCCCGGCCTGGAGGGCGGGCTGGATGCTCTTGTGGATCTGGGCGTGCAACGGCCAGACGTAGCGACGCTCGAGGTCGGTGATGTCCTGGGCGTCGAAGAGGCTGCGGTGCGCCCAGAGCGCGGGGATCTGCGGGTTGGACAGGCAGAAGTCCAGATAGTCGTCGGCCAGCGCGTGGATCATCTTGGGGGCGTCGGCGGGAGACAGCGGAGTGAACCGGGCCATGACCGCCTCGATCGCGGCGCGATCAGCCTCGTGGGCACGCTCCATGATGGTGAGGTAGAGGTCCCGCTTGCTCCCCAACAAGGAGGTCACCGCGGCGACGTCGAATCCAGCGGCCTCCGCTATCTGCTGAAGGGAAGTCCCGTCGTATCCGAGAGCCGCGAACATGCGGGTCGCGATCTGCAGGATCGTCTCGCGCTGTTCGTCGGCAGCAGGGTTCATGAATCGGACGGTATGGATGGAATCCGGCATGGTCAACCATTTGGCAGGCAAGGGCAGGCCATCTGTCGGCCCGTTCGTTGAGCATCGGCAACAGCCGCAGCGAAGCGAGCGCATTCGTGACGGCGAGATGCGCCGTGGGAGCGGACCAGGCTGATGGCGTCGTCCCAGGAGCCGATCGTGGCGCGGTTGAAGGAGACCATGTGGTCGCCCGGCTTGAGGCCCGCCTGCGCGGCCGGGGTGGGCTGGTCGCCGGGCTTGCAGGCGGCGCGCTGCTCGGAGACGGGGATCACGCACGCGTGGGTGGCGGGCGAGACCATCGGGGCCTCGGCGGGCAGCCCGATGCCGACCAGCAGGATGGCGGAGAAGACGAACGCGAGCACGAAGTTCATCGCCGGGCCGCCGGACATGATGACCTTCTGCCACCACTTCTTGCGGTGGAAGACGCGGTTCTCGTCGCCCGGACGCACCTCTTCCGGCGCGGCCTCGCGGGCGGACTCGATCAGCCCCTGGAACGATCCTGTCGCCGTGCTCCGACCTTGGCGGGATCCGCTCAGGGACGCGGCGGCAGCATGCCGATCATGCGGATGTAGCCGCCGAGCGGAATCCATTTGATGCCGTATTCGGTCTCGCCCTTGCGCCGGGACCAGACTGTGGAGCCGAAGCCCACCCGGCAGACCCGCGCGCTCGAAGCCGCCGGCTGCATCCGCATCTTCGCCGACAAGCCGGGCCCTCCCCCTCTCAGTAGCCCGGCTGTACCAGACCGGTCTCGTAGGCGAGGATCACCAGCTGTACCCGGTCGCGGACATTCAGCTTCATCAAGGCTCGGGCGATGTGTGTTTTGGCGGTTAGCGGGCTGATCACGAGCTTTGCGGCGATCTGATCGTTGGACAGACCCTCGGCCACCAGGCGGACGACCTCGCGTTCGCGGGTGGTGAGCACTGCGAGCCCGTCGCCGCATACCGGGGCGGGCCGCTGAGCGAACTGCTCGACGACCCGTCGGGTGACGCTCGGTGACAGCAGCGACTCTCCCGCTGCCACCACGGCGACGGCCCGGCGCAACTCGGCCGGTTCGACCTCCTTGGTGAGGAAGCCGCTGGCGCCGGCGCGCAGCGCGGCGAAGACGTGTTCGTCGGTGTCGAACGTGGTCAGGATGATGACCTTGGTCGCCGGACGTTCGGCGAGGACCCGACGCGTTGCCTCGATGCCGTCCATGCCGGGCATGCGGATGTCCATGAGGATCACATCGGGCTCGGCGGCGCGGGCCTGCCGTACCGCGTCGTCACCCGTGGCCGCCTCGCCGACCACGGTGAGCTCCTTAGACCGGGCGAGCAGGCTGCGAAAGCCCGCCCGAACGAGGGCTTGGTCGTCGGCGAGCAGTACTTTGATCGTCATGTCTGCAGGGGGATGCTCGCCCGTACGGTGAAGCCCCCGTTCCCTTCGATGCTCATGATGCCGCCCAGGGTAGTGACACGCTCGCGCATGCCGGTCAGGCCGTGCCCCTCGGTGGGAGCTGCCGCCCCGTAGCCGTCGTCGACGACCTCCACGGCCACCTCGGTGCTCGTGTAGCGCAGCCGTACCGATACGTGGGTGGCGTTGGCGTGCTTGATGGTGTTGGTCAGTGCCTCCTGGACGACCCGGTGGGCCGCGACGGCCTGGGGTCCAGTGACGGTCGTGGGGTCGCCCTCCTCGTGCAGGGTGACGTCCAGTCCGGCCCCTCTGGCGGCGGTGACGAGGTCGGCGATGGCGCCCAGGTCCGGCTGAGGGGCCGGGTCGCCGTCGATGCGCAGCACGCCGATGAGGGAGCGCAGGTCGGCCATGGCCTTGCCGCGCACGTCCATCGCGGTGCGCAGCGCCTGGCGCGCATCCTGGGGGGACTCATCGAGCGCGTCGGCGGCCACGTTCAGGTGCACGCCGACCACTGCCAGCGTGTGGGCGACGATGTCGTGCAGCTCGCGGGAGATCTCCAGCCGCTGTTCGGCAAGGCGGCGGCGAGCGTCGGCCTCGCGCGTCTCCTCCATCTGGGCTCGCCAGCGCGCCTGGAGGTCGCGGCCGTTGCCGATCGCCAGCACGAGCGCCAGCCAGAGCGCCTCGGCCCCACTCGCCGCGAGCGCGCGGGCCGGGGGACCGTCCGTGACGGCCCAATCCCAAACCAGCGCGTAGACCAGCAGGAACAGTCCCACACCGACCGCCCAGCGGGTACGGCCCGCCGCGGCGACGGTGTAGCAGGCCACCGTCAGCGGCCACACCCAGCCGCCCTCGAACAGTCCCGCCCCCTGAAAGGCGATCAGCACGACCGCCGAGGCCAGCAGAACGCCAACCGGCCATCGCCGCCGCACCACCAGCAGCCCGCCGAGCAGGAGCCCCAGCGTGACCACCGGCCAGCCGATCGGGGCCCCGACCGCCGCCAGCCCGGTCAAGACAGCGACCGTCGTGAGGACCGCGGGAAGCAGGGTGAAGGTCATTGGCTGTTGCGGGGCAGGCGGACGGCGGCCAGTGCCATCCAGGCGAGGTTGGCGGCGATGGCGATGCGTTCTGTCAGCCCCACCACCGGCGGCAGAGAACGGGCGATCATGACGTCGACGAGGGTGACCACAAACAGGATCATCCCAGCCACCACGACAATGGTGGTACCGGTGAGCAGGGCGTCCCGCGGCCACGTTTTGGTGAGGAGCACAGCGGCGATCATGAAGGCCAAGAAGGCCGCCCATGCGGCCAAGCCGTGGACGGTCTCGGAGACCGAGGGGTTGTCCCAGCGCCCCGGCGGGTCGGCGGGGAAGATCGCGGCCACGAGGACACCCGCCGACCAGATACCGAGCAGCCAGGTCCCCGCACGGCTGGCGCCGGTGTGAGCCGCCGCCACCGTGAGGGCTGCCGCGGCGAGCGCGACGGCGGCCAGCCCGAGCGGGACCAGCCATCCTGCGCCCGTGTTGACGAACCTGCTGACCGTCTCGCCAACGGGGCTCATCTCCCTGTTGACCACATCCGAGATCGTGAAAGCCGCAGCGCCGACACCGACGCCGGCAAGAACCATCTTCTTCATGGCTCCGACGCTAGAGACCGAGCGTGGTCCCGGCGTCGTCCGTTCGCAGACACCTGCGGGTACACCAATCGATGTATGAGCTGTCGCCCAGCGTGCCCCGATAAGCCCGACGACGACCTCTACGTCAAGAAGATCTCGATATCGCGTAGTTCCACGGGTTCACCAGGCCAGTAGGCGGGCTTGGCGCCGCCCATGACGACCTCGTCGCCGAGGTCCTCCAGCGAGACCGACGTATGGCCGGCGAGGCGGTGGGTGGCTGCCATGGCGAGCACGACGGAGTCGATGTAGGCGACGGGGCCGACGGTGAGGTCGGGCTCCAGAACCGGCAGCCACAGGATCGCCACGTCGACCCTGCCCTCGCGCAGGGGGCCGAAGGGGTCGCCGAAGTCGATCGTCCGGAACTGGGGCTCGCAGCAGGCCCGGTAGCAATGAAGATGTACGGGTTTCGGGACGATCGTTCCTGCGGAAACATGATCACGCCGTCGTCGGCCGTCCCTGAAACGCGTTTCAGGGACGAGCTACAGGCGGTCGATGAGGCTGCGGGTGCCCTCTCAGCCTGCGGATGGTATGAGGAGTGTGCCAGCTCCTTTGACTCGGCGGACGACGGGTGCGGTTTCGGCCTGCAGTATGCCGTCAAGGGTGCCGATGCGGGTGGCCAGGTAGTCGTAGAGCGCGTCGGCATCGCGGCAGACGACGAAGGCGACCACGTTGGCCGGTCCGGTGGTGGCGGCGGCGAAGCCGATCTCGGGGTGTGTGGACAGGGCTTGGGTGACGGTGGTCAGTGCGGCTGGGGCGATCGTGAGCCACAACATGGCTTCGGTGGTGTGGTCGAACAGCAGAGGGTCGGCCTCGACGGCGAAGTACAGGACGTTGGTGCGGCGTAGCTGGTCCAGGCGGCGTCGGACGGTGGTTTCCGACCAGCCTGTGGCACCGGCCAGGTGCGGGTAGCTGGTGCGGCCGTCCTTGGCGAGTTCGGTGAGGAGTCTGTTGTCGGCGTCGGTGAGTTCGACGTTGTGGTCGGTCCGGGGAGTCGGTGTTGACGCGGGCCGCAGGTCGTCGATCTGTTGCCGGTTGAGTGCGGCTGTACGGCCCGGCCAGCCGCCGGTCCCGGCCACGGCGCGGAGCAGGCAGTGCGCGGTGACGGCCGTGATGCGCGGTGTGCGCGGCAGTTTCTGCAGCAGCAACTCGCTGTCCTTGGCTCTGCCGCTGGTCCGGGTGATGCAGGTGATCTCGGTGCCGCCGGAGATGAGGCTGACCCATGAGGTGTCCTGGCGGCGCGCCAGTGCGGCTGCCACGGCGGTGGCGGAGTCGGGGGTGCACCGTAGGCGGACCAGCCAGTCGACCTGACCGAGGTGCCGGCCGTTGGGCAGGCCCACCACTCGTACGGCGCCTGCTGAGCGCAGCCGTCGATACCGGCGGGCGATCGTGCGATCGGAGGTGCCCAGCACGGCGGCGATGTGGCTGAACGCCGCGCGGCCGTCGATCTGTAGGGCGTGCACCAGCCGCCGGTCGAGTTCGTCGAGTGTGAGTGGATCCACCGCAGGACCGTAGCAGCGTGTCGGATAGCGCCGTATCCGGCGCCTGAGCGCCTGCCGCTGAGGGATGTCTGGAAATCTCTGCGCGGCATGTCCGCAATCGTGGAGAGGTAAGGAATCATGCGCAGGTGGTTGCCGTTGCTGGCGATCTCGTTGAGTACGTTCATGCTGCTGGTGGACCTGACCATCGTCAGCGTCGCGGCGCCCGCCATAGCCGGCGCACTGCACTCCTCGTTCGCAGCGCTGCAGTGGAGCGTTGACCTCTATGTGCTGGTGCTGGCCGCCCTCATGATGGCGGCCGGGTCGATCTCGGACCTGCTCGGGCAGCGCCGGGTCTTCGTGGCCGGCCTGGTGGTCTTCGCGGTCGCCTCGCTGGCCTGTGGAATGGCGCCGAACACTGCCGCACTGATCGCTGCCCGGGGCGTGCAAGGTCTTGGCGCCGCGGCCATGTACGCCACCAACGCGGCGCTGTTGGGCAGCACCTACACCGGCCGGGACCGATCGGTGGCCTTCGGCGTGTGGGGGGCGGCCAACGGGGCAGCCGCCGCGGCCGGACCCATTCTCGGAGGGCTGCTGACCGAGCACGCGGGCTGGCGAGCGATCTTCCTGGTCAATCTGCCGGTCGCCGCCGTCGCCGTGTTGATCGCCATGCGCGCGATCGCTGAATCACGCGGCTCGAGCGGCGGCCGGGTCGACCTGCCCGGCACCGCCGCCTTCACTCTCGCCGCCACCTTGATGGTCTATGGCCTCATCCGCGCCGGAGAGCACGGATGGACAGATCCGGCCACAGTTGGCGTCTTGGTCGCCGGAGCGGCAGCCGCAGCGGCTTTCGTGCTGCTGGAGCGAGGCCGCACCAATCCCATGATCGATTTGTCGCTGTTTCGGCAGCCGTCCTTCTCAACCCTCATGTTCGCCGGGGCGGCGCTGACCGCGTCCGCGTTCGCCCATCTCGTGTTCGTCTCGCTGTGGGCACAGTCGATTCTCGGCCTCAGCCCCATGATGGCGGGGCTGGCGCTGACCCCGCTGGCCGCCGTCGCCTTCGTGGTAGCCGGTGCCGGTGGCCGGCTGCTGCACAACGTCGCGCCGCGGCATTCCATCGGCTGGGGGCTGCTGCTGGTCGGCACCGGCACTTTGCTGGGCATGCTCCTGGGCCCGGACTCCGGCTGGAGCGTGCTGATTCCCTCGCTGTGCCTCACCGGCCTCGGGGTGGGATTGGCCTCCCCCGTGCTCGCGTCCGCGGCCTTGACCGCCGCACCGCCTCACCGCACCGGAATGGCCAACGCAGCCATGAACACCTTCCGGCAGCTCGGCTACGCCATCGCCCTCCCGCTCCTGGCCACGGTATCGGCGGGGCAGGCCGAAGGCGTGCTGGCCGGCAGCGGCTCATTCGCCGACCCCGGTGCTGCGGCAATGGAACTGACCGGCGGCGCGTACCCGGAACTGCTCGCTCAGGCATCCACCGGCACGCGAGCGGCCGTGGAAGACGTTCTTCGCAGCGCCTACGCCGCAGGACTCGACTCGATATTCCTGCTGAGCGGCATCCTCGCCTTGATCGCAGGGGGCGCCGTGCTGGCCCTGGTTCGCCGCTCGCCTGCCCCATCCGAGCAAGCCTCGGTGCCGGACACCGTCGCCGCGCGGGGCCCTCGTGGCTGAGCGCACCCCACCGCATGAGTACAGGCCGCTCACCGTCCCGCCACCCGGATTGGTTCCGCCCATGAATTCCCCCATGAACCCGCACCACCACCGCCAGGCTTCCGAGGGCAGCGGCTACGATGACCCGATCCGGATCAGAGCGGTCCGCCCGGCCGAGTTCGCCCTCCTTCAAGACATCGAGCGCGCCGCAGGACGTTGCTTTTTCGACATCGGCATGCCAGAGATCGCCCAGGACGAGCCGCTGCCCCTCGAGGCATTCGCCCGCTACCTCAGCGCCGACATGGCCTGGGCCGCCACCGACCCCGCGGACGTGCCGGTCGCCTACCTCATCGCAGACCTCGTCGACGGCAATCTCCACATCGAGCAGGTCTCGGTACATCCCCGCAGCGCACGCCGCCGGGTGGGACGCCGGCTCATCGACCACCTGGCCGACCAGGCGACGGCCACCGGGATACCGGCCCTCACCCTCACCACGTTCACCGACGTGCCGTGGAACGCTCCCTACTACACCCGCTGTGGGTTCGTAACCCTCAACGACAACGACCTGACACCCGGCCTACGCGCCGTCCGCCGGCGTGAGGCCGCACATGGCCTGGATCGATGGCCCCGCGTGTGCATGCGCCGCAACCTGTGAAAGGAGGCGCCAGCGGCGGCGGGGACGCTTCAGTGTCCGGCCGTGCCGTGACCTGTCGGCGCGTTCCGGGGTGGACGAGCACGGACCGAGGACGGCTGACCCGCCGATGTCGCATCACGCGTCAGTGTCACCGAGGTGTACGAGCCGCATGGCCAACGCCATGAAGTATCAGGTCAGCTCTGTGCGATGCGTTTTGATGCGGTACAGGCGCCTGTTTCGACGCCGGGCCCTGGCAGAGCAGACCTTCGCCGACCCCAGCGAGATCGCCGACGCCACCGCCGTGGCGATGACCCAGCTCACAAGACTCGTCAACGTGGACACCGCTGCACCTCCCTCCTTTGAGGAGCGGAGAACTAGGAGTCCGATGCCATTGAGGCGGCGGTGGCGTCTTCACAACTGGCTGAAGGCTCGCCGATATGCGCGAGGCGACACACCACGGCGCTGAATGAACAACTCGCGGAGCACGGAGACCGAGCCGATGCCGACCTGGTGTGCGATCTGTTCGACCTGCAGGTCGGTGATCTCGAGCAGTTCCTCGGCGCGATCAAGCCGTCGTGTGCGCAGCCATGCGTACGGTGTGGTTCCTGTCGCCATCCTGAAACGCCGGGCGAACGTGCGGGGGCTCATGAGCGCCTGCGCCGCGAGGTCGTTGACCGACAGCGGCTTGTCCAGGTTCCGCCGCGCCCAGTCCAGCACGCCCGCGAGCCGTTCGTCACAACCGTCGGTCGGCACGGGGACGGGGATGTACTGGGCCTGGCCTCCGTCGCGGTGGGGGGCGACGACGATCTCGCGGGCGATGACGTTGGCGATCGCCGCGCCGTGTTCGCGGCGCAGCAGGTGGAGGCAGAGGTCGATCCCGGCGGCCGCGCCGGCCCCGGTGACGACGGTGCCCTCGTCCACGTAGAGGACCTCTGGCATGACGGTGACGGTCGGGTGGCGAGCGGCCAAGTCGCCGGCCAGGCTCCAGTGGGTGGTGGCGCGGCGACCGTCGAGCAGACCTGTGGCCGCCAGGACGAAGGACCCCGTACAGAAACTCGCGACGATCGAACCCCGCTCGCTGGCGGCGCGAATCGCGCCCACCACGGCGGATGAGGGTGCATCGGGCGGAACCGCATCGTCCGGGGGGATCAAGATGATCAGATCCGCTCGAGCGAGATGGTTCAACCCGAACTCGACATGGAGCGGAAGGCCGAGGTCGGTACGCACATCGCCGGGCCGCTCCGCACACACGAAGAACTCGAAGGCGGGCAGGCCCAGTCGCGCGCGGTCAGCGAAGACCTTGCCCACCAGCCCGAGGCTGAAGGCGCTCACTCCTTGCATCGCGAAGGCAGCGATCGAACGGAAAGGGCGCACTACCGCATCATGGCAGAAATCCGGCGAACGTCTGCAGTCTTGCCACTTCCGGCCGTGGACCGGCCGCTCCACACTCATCATGAAACACAGAAAAGAGGTGAAATGACGGATTTGACGGCCAGCGCGGTTCAGGCCGTACTGCATGAGGGGTACGGCAGCGCAGGGGTGGCCAGCACGGTCGGCTATGTAGAAGACGGCGATGTCCGGCTGGTGATCGATCCCGGCATGGTGCGTAGCCGGTCGTTGATCCTCGACCCGCTGACGGCTCGGGGAGTGGCACCGGATCAGGTCACCGACGTGGTGTTCAGTCACCACCACCCCGACCACACTCTCAACGCGGCTCTGTTCCCCAACGCCAGGTTCCATGACCACTGGGCGATCTACCGCGACGATGAGTGGATCTGGAGGGACGCCGAGGGCTACCGGCTCAGCCCAGGGATCATGTTGATCCGCACGCCGGGACACACCTTCGAGGACATCACCACCCTTGTCGGAACGCGCGAAGGCATCGTCGCGTTCACGCATGCCTGGAACGACGCCACCTCGCAGGGAGACAGGCACGCCGTCGACATGGACGCGCTCCGCACCGCACGCAAGCGGGTGGTGTCCGTCGCGGACATCATCGTGCCCGGCCACGGCCCCGCTTTCATCCCCGGACCGGAAACGCCACTCTGACGGGACCGGCACTGAGCTCCCCCTCGTAGCGTGGAGACCGAGCCGGGGAGAGGTTTGGTCGTGGCAGGTACCACGAGGCGTCGCTTTGATCCCTGGCGCGGCTATCGCCATCTGCCAGGCGCGCTCATCGGCTGGTTAAGCCGGGCACCCTGCTGGCCTGGCACCGTCGCTTGGTCCGACGCCGATGGACGTATCCGAGCCGGGTCGGCCGCCGCCGGATGAGCAAGGAGGTTCGAGACCTGGTGCTGCGCCTGGCGCGGGGGAACCCGCCCTGGGGATATCGCCGGGTGCACGGTGAGCTGGTTCGGCTCGGCTTGCAGGTCAGTGAAGCGACGGTGAGACGGATTCTGCGCTCGCGCCGATCCGGCTCCCCGAAGCTTCGACACCTCCTGGCGGACGTTCCTGCGTCTACAGGCGAAAGGGTTGTTGGCCTGCGATTTCTTCCATGTCGACACGGTCTTCTCGAAGCGTCTGTACGTGTTGTTCGTCATGGAGGTGGAGACGCGGCGCGGGCACGTCCTGGGTGTGACCGCCCATCCAACGGGCGCCTGGACGGCCCAGCAGGCCCGCAATCTGCTCATGAACCGCGCGCAGAGGGCCAGCTCGTTCCGGTTCCTCATCCGTGACCGGGATGCCGAGTTCACCGCCTTCTTCGATGAGATCTTCGCCGGCGAGGGTGTCACGGTGATGAAGATGCCGCCGCGGACGCCTCGAGCCAATCGCTACGCGAACGCCGGGTGCGCACCGTACGAGCCGAATGCGCCGACCGGATGCTGATCTACGACCAACGCCACCGGCGATCGGTGCTGGAGGAGTACGCCGAGCACTACAACGGGCATCGCCCGCACCAGTCCCGCCAGCAACGCCCACCCACGGTTCGCCATGCTCGGCGAAACAGGTGAGGCGTGACCGAAGCCACGCCTCACCTGCGACAGCGGTCGTACGTCACTCGGGCCGCGCGATCGCCTCGATGGCCGGGGGCCGCAGTACGAGCCGGGCCGGCAGCATCACAGCGGGCCAGGCGATCACCGCGGCCGCGATCACGATGCCGAGGTAGGTCAGGGGAGGGATGGAGGGGAACACCGAGTGGCGTATCGCGTAGCTCATCCCGATCAGTGACGGCAGTGCGGCGATCGTGCCGACGATGACCGCGCAGAGCACGATGATGCCCGCCTCCTGGCGCATCATCGACCGGACCTGGCTGGTGCGGGTGCCGACAAGGCGCAGCAGGGCGAACTCGCGTCGCCGTGAGATCGTCGCCATGACCAGCGTATTGACGACGGCGATGGCGAGATAGCCGAGCAGTATGGCGTTGAGCACGAGGCTGATCCCGCTGTCGCCCGCGTCAGCGGTCGGTGCGGCGGTGACCGCCCCGGCGTCACGCGCGCTCATCGTCGGGTACGCCTTCAGCGCCGCGCTCAGGTCCGCCTCCCGGTCGGAGTTCACCAGCAGCCACTGGTCGAGGTGGTCGGTGGTGTGTGCGAGGACCATGTCGTGGGGCAGCGTGACGTCGCCGAAGCCGAGCCCGTTCTCGTAGATCGCGACCACCATGGCCTTCTTGACGGTGCCGTCGCCCAGGTGCACGTCGACGCGGCCGCCCACGTCGACGCCGACCGTGCCGGCGACGAGGCGGCTGAGTGCGACCGTGGACCCGGTGAGACCGCTCAGGTCGCCGCGCAGCACGTCCAGGTTCATGGTGTCCGGTACGGCCGCAGGGTCGACGCCCTGCGCCGTGGAGACCCGGTACTGGATGCTGTCGCCATCGGGCCAGGTGAGGATCGTCGAGGTCCGGGCGACCGGGCCGACCGTGCGGACGCCGGGAACGCTTCGAAGCTCCTCGGCCAGGTCGGGTGAGATCCCCGCGCTGTCGGAGGTGACCACGTAGTCGGCGATCAAGCCGTCGGCGACCTGGTCGTGCGCGGTCGCGGCGAGAGTTGTGCCGCTGAACAGCTGTGCGGACGCCATGGTCACGCCCATGATCAGCGGGGTTGTGGCGGCGCTGAGCCGGCGGGCGCGGGCCCGGGAGTTGGCGATGGCGAGGAACCGGGTGACGCCGCCCGGGCGACGGCCGATCAGCGTCGCGATGCCGCCGAACAACCTCGGTCCGAGCAGGCCGACAGCGATCACCAGGATCAGGGCGGAGCCGGCGGCGCCCTCGATGGCCGACTCACCGGGCAGCGCGATCGGCAGCACGATCGCGACGGCCAGGCCCGCGGGCACGAGCAGCACGCCGAGCGAGAGCCGGAACCAGCCGAGCTTCTTCGGTTCCACGGCCACGTCGCCGAGCGCTTCGACGGCACTGACCTTCGCGGCGCGCCGGGCCGCGAGCCAGCCGCCGATCCGGGCCGCGAGGACGCAGATCAGCAGGGCGAACAGCACGGGCAGCGGCGTGATCACCAGCGAGAAGCCGGACGGAAGCGCGCCGGCCGCCGTGAACACGGTGTGCAGCAGCATGGCGAGTAAGATGCCGGGGACGGCGCCGAGCACAGCGCCGATCCCGCCAACGAGCACGGCCTCACTGCCGATCATGCGCAGCACCTGCCGGGGGGTGGCACCGACGGCCCGCAGCAGGGCCAACTCGCGGCGGCGCTGCTGCACCGACAAGGCCAGCGTGCCGGCGACCACGATGATCACGAGCAGGATCATGGTGGCGCCGAACGCACTGGCCACCTCGATGACGAACGACCGCATCTGCCCGACGTCGAGCGTCTCGACGTCGCTGCGGTCGTCGCCGGTGTACGTGACCACGCCGGGCACGGCCTTCTCGATCCGGTCGGCGAGGTCGCCCGCGTCGGTCCCCTTCGCGGCCAGCACACCGACCGCGTCGATCTTGCCGGACGTGCCGTAGAGCAGCGCCGCCTGGTCGTCGGTGAAGAAGACCGCGGACTGCCGGTCGAGCGAGGCCGCGGGCTCGGCGACGCCGCTGACCCGGTACGACCCCGGTTTCGACCCGGTCACCAGCGTGACCGTGTCTCCTGGGACGAGCCCGGCCCGCTGGGCGAGGTCGCTGTCGAGCACGACGTCGTCGGCCGCTCGTGGCTGGGTGCCCGAGCGCAGCGTGAACGGCGCCAGCACCGAGGCGGACCAGCCGTGCCCGTACACGGACGGGCCGTCGAGGACGGAGTCCTTCCTGAGGACGGTCATACGGACGCTGACGTCCCCGACCGCGGACTCGACTCCCTTGACCGCGGCGACCTTCGCGACTGTGTCGGCGGGCAGCCGGACCCGCTCGGAGAGCCGCGGGTCCGTATCGCCCTCGACGGACATGGCCTGGTAGCCGCCGACGACCACGGCCGCCCGGTGGTACCGCTCGGCCGGGACTCCCGAGCCGATACCGGTCTCCAGCAACACACCGCAGGCGGTGATCACGGCGGAGCCGACCGCGACGGCGATCAGCACCGCCGCGAAGCCGCCCTTGCGGCCGCGAATCGTGCTCCAGGCCAACGAAAGGTTCTGGCGCGAGAGCGTACGGATCTTCTTCTTGGCCTTCTTGGCCGCCGGCGGATCTGCCGCCTTGGGCCCGCTCTTGCGGCTCACCACTCACCCAGCCTGGTCATCCGGTCGGCCACCTTCTCCGGAGTCGGCCCGATGAGTTCGCCGGCCAGCCGGCCGTCGGCCAGGAAGGTCACCGAGTCCGCGTGCGAGGCGGCGACCGGGTCGTGGGTCACCATCACCACGGTCTGGCCGGTCCGGTCGACGACCTCCCGCAGCAGGTGCAGCACCTGCCTGCCGGTACGTGTGTCGAGCGCGCCCGTCGGCTCGTCGGCGAAGATCACGTCGGGTCCGGTGATGAGGGCGCGGGCGATGGCCACGCGCTGCCGCTGACCGCCGGAGAGCTGCC
Source organism: Nonomuraea roseola (assembly GCF_039535395.1). Taxonomy (NCBI): domain Bacteria; kingdom Bacillati; phylum Actinomycetota; class Actinomycetes; order Streptosporangiales; family Streptosporangiaceae; genus Nonomuraea; species Nonomuraea roseola. Next base: position 419,449 of record NZ_BAAAXC010000015.1, on the reverse strand, counting down.
CGGGGTAGCGGTCGCCCATGTCGGCGAGCCCGACGTTCGTCAGCTCGGCGCGCACCCGGTCGGCGGGGACCGGAGCGCCGGCCAGCCGGAACGGCAGGCCCACGTTGTCGGCGACGGTGAGCGAGTCGAGCAGGTTGTACGCCTGGAAGACGAACCCGACCCGTTCCCGGCGGATCTCGGTGAGCTGCTCCTCGTTCAGGCCGGCCAGGCGGGTGTCGCCGAGGATCACGCCACCCTTCGTGGGTTTGTCGAGACCCGCCGAGCAGTGCAGGAACGTGCTCTTACCCGAGCCGGAGGGACCCATGATCGCGATGAATGACCCGTGCGGCACGCCCATCGTCACGTCGTTCAAGGCTGTGACCGCATTACGACCGGAACCGTAGATTTTCGTCACGGATTCCAGTGCGAGAGCATACCTACTAGTCAATGCATACCCTTCCCCCGTTTGCCGGAACAGTACTGGTTCCAGCCGAGATGTGGGTACCGGCCGTGGGCGGATCCTGAAGACGCTGACCTGACCAGACGGCAGCGGGCGCCGAGGCCGGCCCTGCGGACGGGCTCGAAGCACGAACACCCCGTTCACGCCAGGAGGGCCCGGTCTGAGGCCAGGTCTCGAAGACCCTCCCAAAAGTCAGGCTCATCAGCCCAGCATCCACCGGTCGCGACTACGGCCGATCGACAGACAAAGCAGGCGCCGGCTGAGGCCGGTCTGGGGATGGGCATCATGTGCCCTCGCCCGGTCAGGCTCTGAGGTCGGCGCCTGCCCACAACATGTGATGAGCCTGCACCGCTTCATGACTCATCGCAGGGTGCTTGATCTGCGGCTTTGACGCGGTCGCGTTGGAGGCCCGCAAGGCCGGCGAGGACGAGGAGAGGACCCGACCCGCGCAAGACGCTGTCGTGCTGGGGCGCCGCGAGCGGGTCGCGTCCCTGACCGAGCGGCGGCTGATCCAGCTGCCCCTTGATCGCAGGCCTCTGCCTTCGGTGGCGGTCTATTACCAGCTACTCCGCCACGCTCGACCGGCCGGCGAGCGTCCTGCCCAGGGAGGAACACCGTGACCACGCCCCGCCGCCGCGGCATGACCGAGCAGGCCGCCCAGGCCTCTATCGACCAGGCCTGCCGGATGCTGCGCCTGCCCACCATCCGCAACCAGTTCCCCGACCTGGCCGAAACCGCCGCCCGCGACCAGATGTCCTGTCTGGGGTTCCTCGCCGAACTCCTCATGGCTGAGTGCGACGACCGCGCGCGCCGCCGCTCCGAACGCCGCATCAAGGCCGCCCAGTTCCCGCGCGACAAGTCCCTGCGGGCCTTCGACTTCGACGCCAACCCCAACGTTGATCCCGCCGTCATCCATACCCTCGCTACCTGCGAGTGGGTCGACAAAGGCCAGCCGCTCTGCCTCATCGGTGACTCCGGAACCGGCAAGTCGCACCTGCTCATCGCGCTGGGCACCGAGGCCGCGATGAAAGGCCACCGGGTCCGCTACACGCTGGCCACCAAACTCGTGAACGAGCTCGTCGAGGCCGCCGACGAGAAGGTCCTCACCAAGACCATCGCCCGCTACGGACGACTCGACCTTCTCTGCATCGACGAGCTGGGATATATGGAGCTGGACCGGCACGGCGCCGAGCTCCTCTTCCAGGTTCTGACCGAGCGGGAGGAGAAGAACAGCGTCGCCGTCGCGTCCAGCGAGTCGTTCTCGGGCTGGACCCGCACCTTCACTGACCCGCGTCTTTGCGCCGCGATCGTCGATCGCCTCACCTTCGGCGGCAACATCATCGAGACCGGCACCGACTCCTACCGGCTCGCCCAAACCCGAGCCCGCGCCGAAGCGTGACCATCAGGCGAGCTCAAGGCGGGTCCGGTGACGCCCCAGGTTGATATCAGCGATCCGGACCAGCAATTCGTGGCCCTCGGAAGGCAGCTCACCATCGGGGAACTCCGAGATATGGACCAGACCTTCGATCCCATCGCCGATCTCGACGAACACCCCGAACGGGATCACCTTGGTCACAGGCGCTCTCAACACCGCGCCCAGGCGCGTTCGAGTCAGCTCGACCAGAGGGTCGTCCTGCAGCGCCTTCAACGACAACGACATGCGCTCACGCTCGAGATCGACATCAAGGACCATGACCACGATCTCCTGGCCGACCTCGACGACCTCAGACGGATCATCGAACCGCCGCCAGGACAGTTCGGCCATGTTCACCATGCCATCGACGTCGCCCAGATCCACGAACACGCCGAACGGCTTGATAGAGCTCACCACGCCCCTGCAGACCTGCCCCAGCTCGAAGGACCGCAAGATCTCAACGACGTCTTTCGGGTCACCTTCATCCACCATCGTGAGACGACCCTACGAGCCCACGCCAGCCACGGCAAGATCCAGAAGTGGTGCCCAAACTCGTGACCACGGCGCACCCCAACGATCAGTCGGTGGTGCTCAAACCCGTGACGAACTGGTGCTCGTTCCCGCGTTCATAGCCAGCGTGCGGCAACGTCGGCGGCGAAGAGGTCCGCGAGACCGGCACGGGTGTGGACGAAGAGCTCCACGGCACGTCCTTCGAACCGGATCGTCTCTCGGCCGGTCTCGCCGCCGTCCTCGACGAGCACCGCGATGTCCAGGTCACTGCGGGCAGTGGCCCGCCCGGCAGCCGCCGACCCGGCAAGGGTCACGGCGAGGGCATCGGGGAAACGGTCACAGGCGAGACGTCGCGCCTGGTCGATGGGGTCCGCGTTCATGTCGGAAGGGTTCCAGGGATCTTGATCAACAGCGACTGGGTTTTCCATCCCACGACACGGGCGGCGGCGTGGCCTCAGTCGGCCGCGGGGGCCTGGTGGTCACGGACACCTGCGACGATGACGCCGATCAGCCTGGTCAGGCGGCCTGTCAGCTCGGCGAGTTGGCTCTCCCACCCGGTCGGCGATCCCGCGTCGGCATCCTGGTCGACGCCAACGGTGGGGATCGCGGCGTCACGCCGTTCTTCCCTGGCCCGTTACGAAAGTGGCCGACAGTTCATGCCGATGTCGTCCGGAGCAAGAGTCCACTTGACCGTCCGCACGGGCTTCCTTCAAGGCGTCATCCCACGATTCGTCGCATCAACCCAGCGAACCAGACCCGCATATTCTTCGCATCGTGATCACATCGAATACGCCTCGAGAACCTGGCCCCGGTCGAGGAGGCGCCTTCTACGACGCACCACAGGTCATGGAACGCTACCTACAGCACCGCCACAGCGGGGTGCACAGCCCAAACCACGTCATGGAGGAACCGGTACTCCTCGATGAACTGGGTCCAGTCGCCGGCCTCCGCGTGCTGGACCTCGGTTGCGGGGACGCCGTCATCGGCAGAACCCTGCTCGCCGCTGGCTGTCGCAGCTACCTCGGAATCGACGGCTCGACCGAGATGACCCGAGCGGCTACGGCCAGCCTCGCAGGCACCTCAGGCCGCGTGGAGAGGATGGACATCGAAAAGTTTTCCGCCCCACCGCACACGTTCGATTTGATCATCTCCCGCCTGGCGCTGCACTACGTCGACGACCTCGACGCTGTTCTGTCGGCCTGCTGGAGTTCCCTATCACCAGGCGGGCGATTGCTGATCACGGTCGTCCACCCTGTCATCACCTCCCACGAAGCTCGCCAGAGCACGAAAGAGGCACGCACCAACTGGGTCGTTGACAACTATTTCCACCCCGGAGCACGTCAGCGCAACTGGTTGGGCAACCGCGTCACCTGGTATCACCGGACTATCGAGGACTACGTCACCGCCCTGACCCGCGCGGACTTTGCCCTCACCTCGCTGCGTGAGTGCGCCCCTCGCCACGATCGCTTCGACGGCGACACGGCCGAATTCGCGCGTCGCCAGCGCGTTCCCCTGTTCCTCCTCTTGGCCGGCTCACGAGCATGAGTCACGGCGTTCCATGATCACGGCCTCAGGTGGCTTGAGGCTCTCCTGCTGGGTGCAGGCGGCCATCATCTGGATCAGTTATGGAGTACGACCAACTTGCAAAGGACGCCCCGGCGCCGCCCGCGGCGCTCCCGCCGTCCGCCGGTGCACTCCAGAGCGGCACCGACGACACTGACGACGCCGTCGTCCCGGCCGCGGCCGCGCTGAGCGCCGCCGCGCTGGCCCGCCTGCCGGCCGCCGACCGGCGCGAGGCGGTCACCGCCGCGGTCGCCGCGCTGCCCGGCCTCGGCCCGCTCCGGCTGGCCGACCGCTACGGGCTGCACCGGCTGACCGCCGTCTGGCTGCACACCCGGCCCTCGCCGGCCACCACCGCCGCCTACCTCGCGGACCTGACCGGCTACCTGCGCTGGTGCGCCGGCCAGCGGCTGGACCCGCTGCGCGCCTACCGCGCCGATGTGGACCCTGTGGGCGACCACGCTGGCCGAGCGGTACGCCCCGGCCACCGTCGCCCGCAAGCTGGCCGTCGTCTCCTCCTGGTACGGCTACCTGCTCGCGCACGAGGTGGCCACCCGCAACCCGCTGGCCGGCCTGGACCGCCCCGCCCTCGATCGCGACGCCTCGGCCACCGTCAGCCTGTCGCGCGCCGAGGCCGCCGCCTTCCTGGCCGCCGCCGGCGCCGACGCCCGCCCGCGCGCGCTGCGCACCGCGGCCCTGCTCGGCCTGATGCTCACCGAGGGCCTGCGGGTGGCCGAGGTGTGCGGCGCCGACATCGCCGATCTGGGCCACCACCGCGGCTACCGCACGCTGACCGTGCGCCGCAAGGGCGGCAAAACCCGCGCCTACCCGCTGGCCCCGCCGATCGCCCTGGCCGTCGACGACTACCTGGACGACCGCGCGGCGCGCGACGGCACGCCGCGGGAGAGGCTGGCCGGGCCGCTGTTCGTCACCGAGCCGTCCGGCCCGCACCCGGGCGGCAAACGGCTGGACCGCTGGGGGATCACCAAGCTGATCCGCCGCATCGCCCGCCAGGCCCGCATCCCCGCAGCCGCCCAGCTGTCCCCGCACAGCCTGCGCCACAGCTTCGCCACCCTGACCCTGGACGCCGGCACCGCGTTGCGCGACGTCCAGGACGCGATGGGCCACGCCGACCCGCGCACCACCCGCCGCTACGACCGCTCCCGCTACCAGCTGGACCGCCACCCCGCCCAACGCATCCTGGCCTACCTCACCGAATCGTGAAACGACTCGCGATCGCCCTCTCAGAAAGAGTGAGCGGCGCTTGGCTATCTCGGATCAGGAGCCCCAACAGAAAGTCATTCACCGACAACCATCCACAGTCGCCAGCCGTCACATGGAGCGTTCCCATATCCCCTCACCGCAGAGGATCTCGACGGTGCGATCTCTCCGTAGGTCGATCGAGCGGAGGCCCCCTGCTTCATCGGGGGGCCGCTCCTCTAGTTCTGGACGATCATCTCCGCCCACCCGGTCAACGCCTGCCTGAGCTCGCCGGCCTCGTCCGAGTGCAGCACCGGACCTATTTCGGGGTCACGCTCGACCGGCTCCCGGCGCGCCCCAGCTGAGCGCCGTCACACGGTGAGCACGATCTTGCCGCGCGCGTGTTCGGCCTCCAGGGAGCGGATGGCGTCGGGGGTCTCGCACAGCGGATACGTCCGCTCGATCACCGGGGTGATCCGCCCCGCCACGACGAGCGCGGCGAGATGGGCCAGGTCCTCGACGTCGAGTGTGGCGAACAGGCCGCGGAGCCGCTGGCTCACGAAGGGCGAGACGAGGGTGGCGGCGACCAGCCGCGGGATGGGGCCGAGCACCGGGCCGCCGCTGCCGCTGGAGGAGACGTAGACGCCCTTCGGCGTGAGCACCCTGCGGAACGCCGAGAGCCGGTGGTTGCCCACGAGGTCGATGACGGCGTCGAACAGGACCTTCCCCCGGGTGACGTCCTCGCGGGTGTAGTCGATCACGTGGTCGGCGCCGATGGAGCGCACCAGATCCACGTTGCGGGTGCTGCAGACGCCGGTCACCTGCGCGCCGAGCGTCTTCGCCAGTTGCACGGCGAAGGTGCCGACCCCGCCGGAGGCCCCGTTGACGAGCACTTTCCCGCCGGGCGCGACCGCGCCGAGCCGTAACGCCTTCAGGGCGGTCTCGGCCGCCACGGGGAGGGTGGCCGCCTGCTCGAAGGTGACCTCCGCAGGCTTGGCGGCCAGAAGGGTCTGCTTCGCCGCGACGTACTCGGCGAAGCCCCGCTGGTTCACCTCGCCGAACACCTCGTCGCCGACCTTGAACCGCGTCACGTCGCGGCCGGCCGCGTCCACCGTCCCCGCGACGGCCCGGCCCAGGACGTTCTGCCTGGGCCGGCCGATCCCGAACGCCAGGCGCCCCAGGCGGGGGGAGCCGCGCATGGCGAACAGGTCGCCGTGGTTGATCGAGGCCGCGCTGACCCGTACGAGCACCTCGTCGTCGCCGACGGCGGGCTTGTCGGCGTCGGTGTAGCGTAGGACGTCGGCCGAGCCGTACTTCTCGTAGACGATCGCTTTCACGGCTGTTCCTCATTTCGGTGGGCGGTTCGAGATTCCGGTGGGCAGTTCGGGATTTCGTTGGGCGGTTCCAGGGCAGGAGAGGCCAGCGCAGGGGACGTGGCTCAGCGGCGGCGCGCGCGGGCGAGACCGTCGAGGACGGTGTGGACGAGCGTGCCGATGGAGAGCACGACGAGTCCCGTGGTGATCCACTGCGGAACGCTCGGCGGCCAGCCTGCCGCCTGGACGAAGGCGGGGTTGAGTAGCCTGTCGTTCGCCGCCAGCCAGATCAGCATGAGCGGGCAGGTGAGGTCGACCAGCGAGCCCGCGACGGCGAAGGGAACGCTCCAGCGGACGTGGTGCCTGGCGTAGGCGAAGGCGAGACTGGCGATCACCAGGGCGATGAAGAGGTGGACTTCGCCCGTCTCCCACAGCCGGGGCGAGAACAGGCCGATGGCGTCGCCATCCGCATCCGTCTCGGTGCTCACCACGGGCGAGAGCAGGATGAAGGTGGTGAACAGGACCGTCACCACGGTCAGGGCGATCAGCTCGCCGTACCTGGCGCGGCGGCTGGGCGGCGGATCGGGTAGCGCGGCAGGAGTCCATGGCCGTGCGGGGGTCCCGCGCGAGGCGGCGGTGCGTTCGATGATCACGAAGACGAGCGTCGTCCAGAACGCGATGTGGAGACCGGCCGTGAGAGCCGCGCTGAGAGTGTCGCCTGCCACGCTCGGGGCCGGGGCGCCATGGAGGCCCCGCATGAGCCCGACGACGGCGGCGACCGCGGGCACGACCGTCGCGAGCAGGGCCGTCAGCACGCGCACGTAGTCGAGGTAGAGGCCTGGGCCGATGAGATGGAGCGGGCGGTCGGCGTAGCCCGCGGCCAGCCGCGCGGGGTCGCCGAGCTCGGTGAGGACCGCGAGCTCCGCCTCCGCCGGGTCGCTGCCCGCCGCCAGGTGGTCGTCGACGGCGTCGGCGATCGAGGCGCGTAACTCCCTCTCGATGTCGGGGCGCTGCCTTCCCGGCACGCGGCGCAGGGTCGCCTCGACGTAGCGGTCGGTGAGGGTGCGCGAGGTGGTCATGACTCGCCTTTCAGCGTGCGGAACGCGGTGTGGAGCGCGTCCCAGTCGCGGCTCAGGGTGTCGGCGAGCGCGACGCCCTCGGCGCTCGTCCGGTAGAACTTGCGCGGCCTGGAGTCCTCGGTGTTCCAGTCGCTCGTCAGGAGCCCCTGCTTCTCGAGGCGGCGCAGGAGGGGGTACAGCGTGTTGGCGTCGACGGCGAAGCCGCGCCGGTCGAGCAGGTCGAGCAGCGCGTACCCGTAGTTGGGCTGCTTGAGGATGAGCAGGCAGGCGAGCACGACAGTTCCTCTGCGCAGTTCCTGCAGGTGCGCCGAGAGGAGCTCATCGCTTGGCATGTGTGTCACAATAGTGTGTGTCGCACAGTATGACAACATGCGCGGCAGCCCCCCGTACCAGCGGGGGGCAGCCGGAATACGGGAGAAAGACACCGCGGGCTGAAGGTTGATCGTTAAGGTGGTCGTCATCGTGTTGGTGACGGTCTCGGGGGTTGTGCGTGACCTCGATCGATCGGACCGCGTATCCGCGGTTTGGGCGGGTGGTGTCGGCGCGTGAGCTGGCCGAGGTGTTCACCCCGACTGATGCAGAGGTGGAGTGGGCACGGGGCCGTACTCAGGACGAGCATCATCTGCTGGCGCTGGCGCTGGCGGTGTGGCTGAAGTCCTACCAGCGGCTGGGGTACTTCCCGAAGATCGCGGGGCCGCCGAAGGCCACCCCGTCGACCTGGACGACCTGGCCACCATCTCGCCCTACATCACACACACCATCCGCAGGTTCGGCAACTGGACCCTCAACCTCAGCCCGCCCGACCAGGCACCCGCCACCCGGCTGGACCTGGAACCGCGCGTCCTATTCGGCGCCTCACCCGCCCCCTGACGGCGGCAAAAATGAACTCGATCGCTGCACCGGGAGCCCGCTAGTGTCGCGCGGATGACCAACGTTTCTCTACCTCTGACGTCGATGTGAAACAGATCGGGGCGCTGCGTCCCGCCGCGGACGACGACGTGGACAGCCATCGCCTGAAGGCCCGCAACCTCGCGGCCATCTGGGCAGGGCACCGCGCGGCTGGCGCCCAGTGCCTGGTCGTCTCCGGGGAGGCCGACTCCGACGACATTGTCCGCGGCTACGCCGAGTTGCTGCCCGGAACGGCCTTGACTGTGTCCCGCTTGCATGCGGGGCCAGAAACGCTGGCCGAGCGCGTCGCGCAGCGTGGCCGGGGAGGCGGGCCGGCCACACCGGGTGATGAGCTACGGGGGTTGGGCTCGGACGCCCTGCACCGTATCGCCGAACGAGCGGCGTTCGAGGCCAAGGCGCTCGACAGCGCCGGGGCAGGGGATCTGCGCGTGGACACCGACGGTCGGTCGGTGAAAGAGGTGGCCGCGGACGTACGGGCTCGCGGCGGCAACTGGCCGAATCTCTTCCCCTGAACGCAGTCCTCTCGAGCAGGGTCAGCCGCCACTGGACAGCGAAATCCCCAGTCTGACGGCTGAGGAGAGCCCCATACCGATCACGGTAGCCGGGCGCACTTCCGCACGTTACCGGCACCCCCGGTACGACGCGGGCTGTAGAAGTGCCTGTCGACGGTGCGGGATGCGTGTCGTTCGCCAGGGCGAGTTTTGCTTGACCGAGACTGTGCTCTCGCCTTCAGTCACGCGGACTCGCAGATGCAGAGTTGAAGCGGCGTATCCACGGCAAATGGCCGACCGGACCAGTCGCCGAAGCGCTCGACGAGCCGAAGGCCGCCGAGCGAGACGAGCAGCGGCAGCTCCTGCGGGAAGATGCTCCTGATTTCGAGCGGTGCGACGACGAAGTCGGGTTCGGAGTCGGTCGAGAGGTGCCACGTCCCGCGTGTGACTTGCGCGGGCGCATCGTAGATCTCAGCGACATCGACGCTGACGTTGCCACGGTCAGGATCCATGAACGACAACGACTCCCGGGTGCGCCGCACGCCATCGGCTTCGGCAAGGAGGCGCACGCTCGGGTTGAACACATCGAAGACGAACCGTGCTCCAGGCGCCAGGTGTCGTCGAACCGACCGGAAGCAGCTCACCAGATCCTCAGCATCATGCAGATGCAGGAGGGAATTGGCTGTGATGAACACGAAGTCGAATGTGCGGCCCAGATCGAAGGCCCGCATGTCGCCCTGCACCCATTCCACCGCCACACCGCGCTCGTTCGCCTTACGCTGAGCCTCAGCCAGCATGTCTGATGAGAAGTCCACGCCGACGCACGGATGCCCGTCAGATGCGATGGGGATCAGCTTGTGCCCGGTGCCGCACCCGAGTTCCAATACGCGCCCGCCTTGCCGATTGGCGTCGGCCCGGTAGAAGTCGACTGCGGGCCCGCCGCCCGGGAACATGAGGTCGTACAGCCTCGCGTGCGAGTAGAACGCTTCACTCATGAAGCGCCTCCTCCTTCCGACTCATCCGCAGTTGGCCGTGGTGGCCTGCTGATTCAAGCGTGTGCGCCACAGCCGCGACAACAGCTTTACCGTCATCCGCGCCAACCTCCGCTTCGCCGCGGTGATGACCCGCCACACCAAGATCAATGGCTGGTAGCGTTCCCTCTTTCTATCTCCATCTTGATCGGCCAGATGGGGAAGTCGGCCCCATCGTGAGTGCAGTTGTCATTGCGCCGGATCTCGATCTCTATGGTGCCGACGCGCAGCAGGCGGCCATCACGTATCGCGCCCAGGGCACGAGCGGTCAGCTCGATCGCAGCCTCTTCGCTTGCGCCGCGTAGGTAGAGCCCGCAGTAGTCGTAGCGGTCGGGGCTGGTCATGCGGCGTCTTTCCCCTCGTGACGTTCCAGCAGAACGCCTCGTTCGAAGCGGGCGCCCGCACGGACGAGGGCGACCAGGTGAGGTGCGCTCACGGCGCGCCGGCGGGCCTGGGCCGACTCGATCAGTTTGAAGGCCATCGCCAGCCCGGCGGCGCGGGAGCCCGGCCCCTTGGTGACCTTGGTCCGGTGTCGGACGGTGGCGAAGGTGCTCTCGATGGGGTTGGTCGTGCGCAGATGCACCCAGTGCTCGGCCGGGAAATCGTAGAAGGCCAGCAGCTCATCGAGGTCGTCGACGACCTTGGCGACGGCCTTGGGATATTTGGCGCCGTAGGCGGCGGCGAAGTCCTTGACCGCGGCCTGGGCGTGGGTCTTGTCCTCGGCGTTCCAGATCTCGGCCATGGCCTTCTTCGCGCCAGGATGGGCGGACTTCGGTAGCGCCCCGAGCACATTCGCGATCTTGTGAAACCAGCACCGCTGCTCTCTGGCCTGCGGAAATACCTCGCGCAGCGCCGACCAGAAGCCGAGCGCGCCGTCCCCGATGGCCAGCACCGGAGCACACATGCCACGCCGCTTGGCATCGCGCAGCAGGTCGGCCCACGACTCGGTGGACTCGCGATAGCCGTCGGACAGGGCGACGAGTTCCTTGCGGCCGTCGGCGCGCACGCCGATCATCACTAGCAGGCACAGCTTGTGTTCCTCCAGCCGAATATTGACGTGGATGCCATCGACCCACAGGTAGACGTAGTCGACGCTTCCCAGGTCGCGGGCGGCGAAAGCGCGCTGCTCGCCCTTCCAGGTCTCGGTGAGCTTGGTGATGACCGAGGCCGACAGGCCCGAGCTCGAGCCGAGGAACTGACCCAGCGCGGGCACGAAGTCGCTGGAGGACAGGCCGTGCAGGTACAGCAGCGGCAACACCTCGTTGACCTGTGGTGTCTTACGCGCCCAGGCGGGCAAGATCGCCGAGGAGAACCGCCGCCGCTCGCCCGTCTGCTCGTCGGTGCGCTTGTCGTTGACCCGCGGGGCGACCACCTCGATCGCGCCGGCCGCGGTGAGGATCTCGCGCGGCTGGTGAGAGCCGTTACGCACGACCAGGCGGCGGCCGTTCTCGTCGCGCTCGTCGGCGGAGGCGGCGATGTAGGCCTCGACTTCAGCCTGCAACGCGGCGGCCAGCATCTTGCGGGCACCCTCGCGGACGAGTTGGTCGATCAGCGAGGGCGAGACGGCGCTCGCCGTATGGTCGTGGTCGTCAGCGGGCAGCTCGGGCACTACGGTGAGCGGCACGGGTGTGCCTTCCCGACCGACGTTGGCGCGTCGGCCTTATCTCGAAACCATCATCGGATGATCCGGGAAGGTACACCCCTTCCCGGCAGATCCACAGGTTTCGATCATTGCTCCGCCCACGCCCCCGGACCCAGTGCCGCGCTCCCGCTACCAGCTGGACCGCCACCCCGCCCAACGCATCCTGGCCTACCTCACTGACGCCTGAAATTTCGCGTTTCATCAGGAACAACAGTCGTTCGTGATCCGCTGAATGCGGGTTTGACCTTATGTGGACTAGACCCGTTCGTCATTGCAAGTCGTCGGGTAACCCGCACAGACAGCTGGCCCGGGAAGAGATGACGCAGGGGCCTGCTGCAGAGCAGGTGCAGATGGTGCTGCTGCCAGCCCATCGCGACCTGCCTCGTGTAGCTGGTCCAGGGTTGCGATCGACGGCACGTGGACGCGCTGCCAGACCGGCGGCTGAACCCCGCGCAAGATGACCTTCAGCTGGTGGACGGCACTCACGGTGACGGTGCTCACGGCAGTGCCCACGGTGGCCATGCCTCGGTGTGTCCGCCGACGATATGCGCCACCGTAGCGGCGCATACGCCGGGCAGAAGCTAGGAGGCAGGATCAAGCCCGATGGGGTGACCTCCCGGTCGGCCGAGTGCCAGGCGGGGGTAGCGGTTTGCGAACGGGTGCGTGCTTTTGGTGGTGATCGGATCACTATGGGGGAGTGACGCTCCTTTCCCCTCGGCAGACACCCGATCCAGCGCGGCGCCGCCGATGGCCGCGCGTGCTGGCCTGGTCGGCGGCGCTGGTGACGCTGGTGGGGGGAGCGGCCGGGTTCTTCCTGGCCGATCCGCTCTATCTTCCCGGGGAACTGCTGGAGGTGCTCGACAAGCGGGCCAGTGTGATCAGCATGGTGGCCGGGCTGCTGTTCGGCGGGGTTGGGGTATGGCTGCAGCTGCGTCTGCCCGCCCCGTCTTCGCCTCCGGTCGCGGCCTCCTCGACGGGGTCGGGCTCGCCGGCGGTGGGCATGATGTCGGGCGGCATGCTGGTCGGACAGGTCGCGCTACACGTGCCGCCGCTGCGGGCGCCCTCCTGGTCGGTGCATCTGATGCCACGCCCGCTCCAACTAGCCGGGCGCGATGAAGCGCTGGCCGGCCTGCACGACCGCCTCAGCGCGGCCCTGACGCTGCCGTGGGTGGTAGCGGTCCACGGCCTGGGCGGCGTCGGCAAGACCAGCCTGGTGACCGAATACGGCCACCGCTACCTGCACGAATACCAGCTGGCCTGGCACCTGCCCGCAGAAGAACCCACCCTGCTGTCGGCCGCCTTCGCCGATCTGGCCGCCCAGCTGGGAGCTCGGCACCAGGCCGACGCCGCCGATCCGGTCCATCAGGTCCACGCCGCGCTCGCCGCCTACCCTGGCCGATGGTTGCTGATCTTCGACAACGCGCCCGATGCCGACGCCGTGCAGGCTTTCCTTCCACCAGCCGGATCCGGGCACGTCCTGATCACCAGCCGGTCGGGCAGTTGGCCACTCCAGCGCGGGATGGAGTTGCCGACCCTGGATCCAGAACCGGCCACCGCCTTCCTGCTCCAGCGCAGCGGCCACGATGACACACCGGCGGTAGCCGCCGTGGTGACCGAGCTCGGCGCCCTGCCGCTGGCACTGGACCAGGCCGGCGCCTACATGGCCGAAACTGGTACCGACCCGGGCGGCTACCTCACCTTGCTGACCCGCCACCGAACCGACCTGCTAGCCGAGGGCAAGCCACGGGGCTACGCCGAGAAGGTCACCTCAACCTGGCACATGGCCTTCCAACAGCTCGACGACACCAACCCGCAGGCGATCGCCCTGCTGCGGCTACTGGCCTGCTACGCGCCTGAGGACATTCCCTACCAGCTTCTGCTCGACGACCTCGATGTCGACGCGCTCGTCCACCTCGGCACCGGCAAGGGCGCGAAGAAGCAGCTAGGTCTGCTTCCCACCGGACGCCTGCAGGTCAACACCGCAGTGACCGCGCTCCGTCGCTACTGCCTGATCAGCCGGCCGCAAAACGGGCTGGTCTCGGTGCACCGCCTGGTTCAGGCCGTCACCCTGGACCGGGTCACCTCCGGCCAGCGCACCGCCTGGGCCGCTGCCGCAGACAGCATCCTGCAACAGGCCCTTCCCGGCACACCCCGCGCACCCGGAGCCTGGCCTGGCTATCGACTGTTGCTGCCGCACGCCCTCACCGTCTTGCCGCCCGGCTCCGACGCTCTGCTCGAAATCTCCACGTATCTCGGCGCCGCCGGTGACTTTCGCACCGCCCGCACTCTCGGCCGCCAGCTGTGCGACCACCGCGCCAAACACCGTGAGCAGGACGATTGAGCAGACGTTGCACATTCGTGCGCGTCCCGAGACGGTCTGGCGGTTCTTCACCGACCCGGCACGCCTGGCGCGATGGTGGGGAACGGCCGAGCTGGACGCCCGCCCCGGCGGCACCTTGCAGGTTGCGATGCATGAAGGCCCACGCCCGGTGATGCGCGGACGGTTCGTGGAGTTCGTGCCGTATGAACGTCTCGTCTTCACCTTCGGACTGGGAGGCCACACCGGGAGCGCCCGACATGGCACCAGAGGCATCCCGAGTCGAAGTCACCCTGGCCCCGGACGGTGACGGTACCGAGCTCACCCTGCGCCACAGCGGTCTGCCGGCCGTACTCGAAGAGGAGACCAGCGACGGCTGGACGCACCTGCTCCATCGTCTGGGCGAAACCGCAGAACGCCAGGAACTCCCCTGAACCTGGTCGAACATGCGCGTACGTCGCACCCCTGCTGCCGCCTCACGAACCCTGGCCGCAGTCAAAGCCACATCACCGCCACCGGCTAACCGCCATCGGACTGTGCACGTTTACGCGTACTCGCCTCCGCAGCGGGAGGTGTGCGCCGACAACACTCACACAGCGTCACGAGAGCCATGCCCCAGCCCCACGGGCATGGCTCTCTTTTTCACTAACACTCCAAGGCAGTTGATCAGCAAGTGGCTCTCAAGCCGACCGACACATGGCTCTCGGATCCACCTTCATAGCCACCTACGGCGCCATGATGCCGTCACTCACATCGAGGCCGACATCACCGCTCTCGACGACACGCCCGAGACAGCCAGCCCTGCGGACGATGAAGGCTGATCCGGCCCGAACTTGCGGGTCGATGAGCGGAACTCGTCGGCGCAAGTTCGGGCCGAAGGCGATCAATCAAGGGTTGGCGGCTGTGCCGCCAGCTTCTGGCGGGGCTGGTCTACCACCAGCCGCCGCCCCAGCCGCCCCACCAGCGACGGCGGCAGCCGCCGCCCCACCAGCGACGACCGCGCCACCAGCGACGACGGCGCCACCAGTGGTCTTGCCTGTAGCCAAGCTCATACCGAGGTGTCCTAGTCATGATTCCTCCCCCGAGGACTATCTGACCCAAATTCGGACATTACGCCGACATTCCGCGCATCGCCAGGGGGGTCGCACCGATTGTGCGCGTGGAGTTGCGAAGGGCAGTCCCGCTGAAGTCTGACGATCCGCAACCAGGCGCACAGGCGACCATGCCCTCGCCGCACGTCAGTCGCATGGGTGGCTGTCCAAGCTTCGAAGCCGCGCTCATGGACGCGCTGCGGGCCGGCAACGTAATTTTGTCGTCCATTGACCCTGACGGGAGACGCCCGCGAGGCCATGGACCCGCCTGCCGGCGTCGAGCTGGGAGATCGTCGCCCTGCTGGACCGGGTCGCCGCACAGACCGAAACCGTAGGCACGGCGCTGGTCGACCAGGGGTTCAAGAGCACGGTCGTCACCCACGGCGCCGCCCTCGGCATCGACGTGCAGATCGTCGAGCGCAACCCCGCCGACAAGGCTTCGTCCCCCAGCCCAAGAGGTGGGTGGTCGAGTAGACGTGCGGAATCCTCGCGTGGCCGCCGCCTGATCCGCGACTACGAACACCGGACCGCCAGCTCCGAATCGCGCGTGACTGGGCGATGACCGACGTGATGGCACGGCAGCTGACCAGCACCTCCACTCCGTCCCGGCGCTCTACATGACCAGCCAAGACCTCACCTCGAGTACGGCGGCGTGGCATCCGTATCCAAGACGCTTCGGCGACGAGAGCGAGGTCGACGGCAGCCGACCCGAGCATGCGGACCCGCTGAACGGTGGGGGCGAGCTGGGCGTGGAGGGCGAGCACGGCGTGGTTGCGCTCGGCGGTGCCCTCTCCGATGCCGTAGTCGCCGAAGGCCACTACGGCATCGGCCAGCTCCTGGGTGTGGGCGGCGCGGATCGGCTGCTTGTCGCGCCAGGCGCCGAGCCCGTCGGCGGCCCGGGACCCGCCCACAGGGCCACTCTTCAGATGGCGCAGGGCGGGCGCACGTACGCCCGCCCTGCAAGGGTAAGGCCGGCTGGAGCCGCCCACGTGACTGCCCTCACGCCCCCATTTTCCGGTGAGAGGGCGGTTCGAGAGTTGATGTCAGCCATGTCGTAGTGTGATCGAGTCGATCTGTAGCGTTACGCCTGGCTGGCGGGTTTGGTGAAGGTTGAGTGGACCGGTCAGAGCAGGTCAGCGGGCAGGCACAGCGGGTGCCGTGTGCGATGCGAGGGCGTCGCGCGGATCCACTCATCCGGACTCGCGTGGTTGGGCGCTCAACCCTCGTTGCGACAGATCATTTTCAGGGATTCCCACGTCACGTCAGGCCGGGGCGGGCAGTTGGTTGAGCGCGGCCACAAGCTGCTCCTCCTCATAGTCGAAGTGGCTTTCCAACTCGGCCGCCAGACGGTCGAGGTCGGCCCGGAGCTGCCCGAGATCGTCCTGCCTGAGGGCCTCGTTCAGGTCGCGGTAGATCCGTGCCACCACGACATGCTCCTGTCTCAGCTTCTCCAGCACCGGCCGCAGCGCGGGAAAGTGCTGTTCGAGCAGGGGGAAGCCGATGTGGTCCTCGCCCTGGTGGTGCTCGTGGAGGGCTTCGCAGAAGGTCAGGCAGTGGGTTCTGAGGTCCAGCTCCAACCGCGGCGGGTGGGCGGCGGCCTGGGTGCGCAAGGTGGCGAGCTGGTCACGGAAGCGGGCGTGGATGGCGATCAGCTCGTTGCCCACGGCGAGGGCACGCCGGAGGTCGTCGGCCACGCTAGCGGGCCGAAGTCGGGTAGTCGGTGTAGCCGCGGTGGTCGCCGCCGTAGAACGTCTCGTGGTCCGGTTCGTTGTACGGCCCGCCGTTCCGGATCCGGTCGGGCAGGTCGGGATTGGCGAGCCACAGCCCGCCGAGCGCGACGACGTCGGCGACCGGCAGTGCCGCCTCGGCCTCCTCGGCGGAGGCGAACATGCCCGCCACGGGGTTGATCCCGGTGTGCGGATTGAGCACGAGCGTGCCCGGCCAGACCGACCGCAGGTGCTCGGTCACGGGCCGGTTGCCGATCTCCAGCAGATGGACGTAGGCCAGGTCGGGCCGCAAGACGCCGAGCAGCGAGGTGTACAGCGCCGAGGGATCGCCTTCCTCGATGCCGTTGTAGGGGTTGCCAGGCGACAGATGGATGCCGGTCCGCTCGGGGCCGATGGCCTCGGCCACCGCGTGAGTGACGTCGAGAGCGAAGCGGGTCCGTTCGCCGTACGCGTCGTCACGCAGGTTGACGTTGTCGGACAGGAACTGGTGGATCAGGTAGCCGTTGGCGGCGTGCAGTTCGACCCCGTCGAACCCGGCGGCGATCGCGTTGCGCGCGGCGGCGACGAAGTCGGCGATCGTCTCGGCGATCTCCTCCAGCGTCAGCGCCTGTGGGACGGGGTGGTCGAGCCGCTCCCCGGTGTGGCTGATCATGTGGCCGCCGGAGGGCACGGCGGACGGGGCCACGGGCAGCCGCCCGTCGGGGTAGAGGCTGGAGTGGGCCACCCGGCCGCTGTGCCAGAGCTGCGCGAAGATGTGTCCGCCACGCTCGTGCACGGCGTCGGTCACTCGCTGCCACGAGGTGACCTGCTCGTCGATGTACAGGCCGGGCGTGTTGATGGAGCCCTGGCCGATGACCGACGGCTGGATGCCCTCGGTGATGATCAATCCGGCGGTCGCGCGCTGGGCGTAGTACTCCACCATCAGGTCGGAGGCCAGGCCGTCGTAGGCGCGGCTGCGGGTCATGGGCGACATGGCCAGGCGGTTGGGCAGGTCCAGCTTGCCCACGGTGACGCTGTCGAAAAGGCTCTTCGTCATGGCGCCGACGCTACGGACGGGACTACTGGGGCCGATTCCGTAGCGCCACTGGATAGCGTTACCGGTATGTATGAGGGGGAAAGGGCGGAGGTCCTGGCCGCCGTCGATCGTACGGCAGGCGGTATCAGCACCGCCGTGGTCGTGTTCGGCGAGCCGGGCATCGGCAAGACCACGCTGCTGGACGGGGTGCGGGCGACGATCCGGATCAGCGGGATCGAGGCCGAGGCGGCTCTGCCGTACGCGGCCGTGGATCGGTTGCTGCGCTCCGCGGCCGCGTTGATCGACGGCCTGCCGCCTGCCCTGCGTGATCTGGTGACCCGGCCGCAGGAGGATCCGTTCCTGGTCGGCCTCGCGGTCCTCACCCTGCTGTCGGATCTGGCCCCCGTGACGGTCGTGATCGACGACGCGCACTGGCTGGACCGGCAGTCGGCCGAGGCGCTGCTGTTCACCGCGAGACGGCTGGACGCCGACGGCATCGCCATGATCTTCGCCGCGGAACCCGGTTTCGACGCGTCCGGCCTGCGCACGCTCGCCCTGGACCGCTCGGCTGACGCGGCCGGCCTGCTGGACGGCATCGAGCTGAACCCGCAGGTCCGGGACAGGATCGCACAGGAGGCGGAGGGCAATCCGCTGGCGCTGCTGGAGTTCGCCCGCGCGCTCACCCCCGAGCAGCGGCTCGGTCAGGTCCTGCCCGTGTCCGTGCTGCCCGCGGGCAACGCTGTACTGGCCAGGTTCGGGCATCGCCTCGCCATGGCCGTGCCGTACGGGAGCCGGCTGTTGCTGACCCTCGCCGCCGCCGAGCGGGACGGCGACCTGGCGATCGTGATGTCCGCCGCGGCGGCGCTCGGTCTGTCCGAAGGCGACCTGGCCGGCGCCGAGGGGGTGTTGCGGGTGAGCGGGATGCGGCTCGCCTTCCGCCATCCCCT
Source organism: Nonomuraea roseola (assembly GCF_039535395.1). Taxonomy (NCBI): domain Bacteria; kingdom Bacillati; phylum Actinomycetota; class Actinomycetes; order Streptosporangiales; family Streptosporangiaceae; genus Nonomuraea; species Nonomuraea roseola. Next base: position 400,764 of record NZ_BAAAXC010000015.1, on the reverse strand, counting down.
GGAGCGCAGCGCGGCCTACTACCTCGTCCCGCTGACCGACCGGCTGCGGGTCCATCGCGTGCTGGCGGAGGCGAGCGCGGACCCGATCCGCCGCCTCGGACACCTCGCCGCGGCCACGCTCACCCCCGACGAGCACGTCGCGGCCGAGCTGGAGGATCTCGCCCGGCGGGCCGATCCGGCCCTCGCGGCCTGCATGCTCGACCACGCAGCCCAGATCACCCCGATCCCGGCCGAACGGGCCCGGCGCAGCAGCGAGGCGGCGCGGAACCTGCTGCGCACCGACGACTACGAGCGCGCGTTGCCGCGCCTGGCCGGGCACGCCAGCGTCCGCGACACCCTACTCGCCGGAGACGAGCAGGCCGCCCTGACCCTGGCGACCAAGCAGATCGACGAACTGCGCGAACGCGGCACGCCGGGCGAGCTGCCAGGCATGCTGGGGTTGTACGCGGAGGCCCAGATCACGGCCGGCCAGTACGGCGAGGCCCGGGCCGCCCTCGACGAGGCGGCCGAGATCGCCGCCGCCACCGGAGGGAGCGAACCGCCCGCCGAGCTGCTGGCGGAGATCGCCGCCATCCAGGGAGACGCCTCGGGCCGGCCGGGGCTCCTGGCGCTCGGGCAGGGCCGCTACGAGGAGGCGATCCCGCACCTGCAGGCTGACTGGCGGGCGCGGCCGGAGGTGATGACCGTCGCCGCCGACCTGGTGGAGGCCACGGCCAGGGCGGGCCGTCCGGATCTCGCCGCCGAACCGCTGGAGCGGCTCACCGCCTGGGCCCAGGCGGCTGGCCACCCCTGGTGCCAGGCGGTCGCGCTTCGCGCCCGCGCCTTCCTCGCCCCCACCGAGGAGGCGGGGGAACTCCTGGCGAGAGCCGTCCACCTGCATGAAGGGGCGGGCCGCCCCTTCGAGCAGGCGCGTACGGCGCTGCAGTTCGGCCAGTGGCTGCGCCGAGCGGGGCGCAAGGCCGAGTCGAGGCAGCCGCTGCAACTGGCCGCGGAGCAGTTCGACCGGTTGGGCGCCGCGCCGTGGGCCGAACGGGCCCACGGCGAGTTGCGCGCGGCAGGGGCGCCTGTTGTGAACGCCGCCGCTGCGCCCGAGGACCCGCTTGGCGGGCTGAGCCCGCAAGAGCGCCGGATCATCCGGCTGGCCGCGGAAGGCGCCAGCAACCGCGAGATCGCCGCGCAGCTCTTCCTCAGCCCTCGCACGGTGGAGTATCACCTCTACCGCGCCTATCCCAAGCTCGGCGTGAGCTCGCGCCAGGATCTCCGCCGCAAGATTTCCGGGCGAACTTCTTGAACAGGAAGAAGTGCAGCTGGCGTGCCGTCCGACGAGAATGCCGTTGATCTTCGGGGTGACTGGCTCAGTGACTACGCGGTTGCCCGTGTCGAGTTCGTCACGGTTCGCGTGTCCGACGCCACGCGCTGAACCCGTATCCAGGGCTCCTTGGCCGCCCCTGCACCTGGGAAACGATCACCGGAAATCCAGGAAGCGATCTTTCTGGCGGCGGCATTGTCACTGCTCAGCCGTACTCGTGAACATTGACTTCAACACCGACTTCGCCGACAAGACCACGCACGGCCTGGCATGTCCCCGGCCTTGCCCAACCCCTGGCCGCAGCCGTCGGCCACCTGTCGCCGTTCAGTTCCCGGCAGGCCGAGTATCTGACCTGGACCGCCGCCCGGTACGGCCCCAACAGCGTCATCGGCGCGACTGGCGCAGAAGTTCTGCCCATCCTGCGGGACGGTTTCCGATCGGATGCGGCGCCGGTATGAGCGAGCCCTGCCGACAGTGCCCTATCCGGCCCGGATGTCAAGAGACCCGGAAGTTGGCAAAATCGATCTTCCCGCCCTTGGCGTACAGGCTGACCGTCATGGGGGTACGCCCGTGCTTGAGTGTCCGCGTGCCCATGCTCACGCCGTTCAGCCGGTACTCGAACCGTTCGCCCCGCTTGATGATCTCCATACGGTGGATCTTGGTGAAGTCCCACGCCTCGGTCAGGTGCCCGCGGTCCTCGCCCATGCCGTCATCGTTGTCCAGCCACGGGTCGGGAGAGCCCTGGATGATGACGTCGTCCTCGGAGGGGTTCAGCATGAGACCGGCCATCGAGCCGGGCCTGCCGCCGGCACCGGGAGGTACGGCCTGCTCGATGAGCAGGCCGTACCTGCAGTCGGCGTCATCGGCGAACAGGTACACCATCTGCACCTGCACAGACACGGAGTAGTCCCCTCGGGGCAATTGCTCCTTCCTGAAGAGCCGGTTCACTTGGGCGCGCCGCTCAGGCTCGGCGAGGGCAGCGGTCGTGTCGGCCACCTGCCACGAGCCCAGCTTCCGGCCCCAGGCCGCTGCGGGTTCTGCCTGCGCGGTTGTCGGCGGGGTCTGTGCCCGCGGACCACCGGAGGGCCCGGGCAGGGGGCTGCCGTCGCCCAGATGCGGGAGAGCGAGAACGATCCCCGCCGCAACGGTGGCTCCCAGGGCCGCCGCGCCGACAAGGACGGCCGTCCTGCGTGATCTTTTGACAGCGGTGTCCTGCGGATGTGGCGAGGTCGTGAGGAAGTGGCCTTCCGCGCGGTCCGCCTTCATGTGCCCGGCGGCAATCGGCGGGACGGCGGTGCCGGCAACCGCCGTTCGCTGCGGCCGGAGCACCAAGGTGTACGCCTCGTGCGCGGAGGGCCGCGCGTCGGGATCCTTCGCCAGGCACGCCGCCAGAGCCGGCCGCAGCGCGGCCGGGACCCCGCTCAGGTCAGGCGCGTGATGCAGGACCCGGTTCAGGATGGCCACGGGGCTGCCAGAACCGAACGGGGGCGCCCCGGTGGCGGCGAACACCAGGGTGGCGGCCCAGCCGAACATGTCGGTCGCTGAACTGATGCGCTTGCCCTCGAACTGCTCGGGCGCCATGTACGCGGGCGTGCCAATGACGCCGCTGGCGGTGGTGGAGGTGGTGTCCAGGACGCGGGCGATGCCGAAGTCGATGATGCGGGGCCCGTCGGTTGCCATCAGGATGTTGGATGGTTTGAGGTCGCGATGCACGATTCCGGCCTGATGCACGGCGGTCAGCCCGGTCGCGGTCGTCAGGGCCAGGCGGGTCAGCTCGTCGACGGTCAACGGGCCCCGCTCCTGCACCTGCTGGGCAAGGGACGGGCCGTCGATGTACTCGTTCACCACGTACGGCAGGCACTCCGCGCTGAGCCCGGCATCCAGGACACGAGCCGTGCAGAACTGCGCCACGCGAGAGGCGATCTCGGCCTCCTTCAAGAACAGCTGCATCTCCTCCGCGTCTGCGGCCACCTGGGCGTGCGGCATCTTGATGGCCACCGGCAGGCCGTCGGGGCCGTGCGCCAGGTAGACGGTGCCCTGGCCGCCGCGGGCGAGGAATCCGGCCAAGCGGTACGGGCCGAGAGCGGGTGGATCGCCGGGGCGTAATGGCTGAACCTGCGGCATCATCACTTTTCCCGTGGGTGGTGGGGCTCTAGATCATCCGGGTAAGGCGCGATGAGGGCAACTGCCCCGACCCAGCGTGCGTCTCGATCGTCGGGTCGGCAGCAGGTCCGGGCGCTGGTCACGGCCTGCTGCCCTGGCGTCTGGGCCGGAGCCGGCCGGCCGCCCGCCTTTCCTGTCGGCATCCACCGGTGTCAGCTGATCGCGTGGAAGAGGATGCCGTAGGTCTCCTGGGTGCTGATGGTGATCTCCCGCCAGCCCAGCGGATTGTCGTCAAGCAGGTAGGTGCCGCGATCGGTCTTCGTCATGTTCAGATGGCTCAGATCCTCGAAGGCCGACTCGTCGAGCCGCTGCTTGATCTTGCCCACGGCCTCGGCGCAATCGGACGCCTGCTCCTTGGCCGCCATCGCGGACTTGGCCTGCTCGGTCATGTACGGCTCATCGCAGATTCTTGAGATGGAGTCGCTGCCCATGAGCCCGAGGAACGCCTGCGCCTGCTCGACCTCCTTCGGCAGGCCGCTGCCAGAGAACCGGTCCACAGTGGTCAGCGTCGTGGCCAGGCACAAGAACCAGACGATTCCCAGGACCGCCAGCTTGACTCCGCGCAGCGTTCCCTTCCGATAGAGAACGAACGCGACGATCGGCAGAGCCACCGCTCCGACGAAGCTGCCGATGGTGAACAGGAACACCATGGCGGCCAGTCCGGCCAGGATCGCGACGAACCCGCCCGTCCCCATCCCGCCCAGCGCCTGCTGCACCGCCCCGGCGCCCTTATCGCTCCAGACCTGGCGGTTCTTTTCCGCCAGCTCATCGATGACGCTCGACCCGCCGCGGGGTGGCGAGGCGGCGTTGGGCAGCCTGGGGGCGGACATCTGGGGCGGGGTGCCGGGGATGTGGTGGTCGCGGTAGACGCCACCGGACGAGTCGCGTACCTGGTCTCCCCATTGACCGTTCTCGCTCCACCGGGTCTTGCCCTGAGGGTCTTGGCGCCAGCCGGGTTCGTACATGTGGGTCCTCTTCGGGGGTGTTGGGGCAGGTGCGTCTACCCCGCTTCTGGGCTGTGTGTTGGGGCCGCGTGTTCTTGCGCGCGTGGGTTTGTGGGGGGTGCGCGTCGTCTCTTGCGGACGCAGTGATCGTGCGGGCTCGGGGTGGCCGGCTGGCTCGCTCCCGCACCAGGAGAGGCGCCGTGCGTCCCCTGGGCCGTTCCCCGTGCAGGCCGGCCTCGGTCAGGCCAAGGGACGATCCGTCGAGCCATGCGGCCTCATGACGGGCGGTCGAGCTGCGACGTCCACTGCGCCCCCGTGAATCCTTGGTTCAGGCGGATCGGCGTCGAGTCGTCTTGGGCAGATTGGTGGGAGGGTCAGCGGGTGGCTTCGGTGGCCTCCCTCGTGGCCTCTTCGACGTCGCGCTGGGCGACACGGGCGCTGCTCACCCTGGCGATCGCCCGGGACTGGTTGATCCCGTAGTTGTCGTTCCACCAGATCCGGCCGACGCCCATGATGTAGCCGTCCGTGATCCGCAGAGTGACCTTGTTGCTGCGCCCGCTGCTCCACCCGCCGACCGCCGTCGACTGCAACTGACCGTTGCACACGCCGCGCGTACTGCTGGGCCGCTGACAGTGCTTGAGCTGGATGGTCATGTGCTTGGAGTAGCCCCACGTCTGGTTGCTGGAGTTGAGGTACGCGCAGGCGATGGCCGTCCGCGAGTCGTAGAAGACGTGGACGTAGGCGGCGGTGTCCCCGCTCTGGATGCGCACGGGCGTGTGCAGGATCCGCACACCATCGCAGCTTGGCAACGGCGCCGACTGCGCCGAGGCCGCCGCCGGTGAGGCCAGCAGTCCGGCGGTTAGCAGACCTATGAACGCGGCACGCATGAGCCCTCCTCGTTTCGTTGGCATGCCTGACAGGTTGGCCACGAACCGACAGGGATGGAAGGATCTTGAGAGTTGAACTCTCTCACCGCTGATACAGCGCCCTGAGCTGCCGTTTCAGCGGACTGCAACAGTTACACGGGGAACTGGATGAACGTAGATGAAACCGCCGACGCGCTCGGCTGCGCGCTGGACGAGGCCGCCACGGGCTTACGCGAAGCGCTGGAATCTGCAGGGAAACAGCAGAAGTACCTGGTCAACCACGTCAGGAACACCACACCCTCGATGGTGTCGAACTGGTTGTCCGGTCACCGCCAGCTCAACAAGGGCACCAGGCTGCCGGGCGTCGACGACATGCGCGATGTCGCCACCGCGCTGGGTGTGTCTGGCGATCGTGCCGACCGCCTGCTGGCCATCGGCGGGCGGATCGACGAACTTCGCGGCACCCTGGAGAAGACCGGACGCGGATGGCGCCAGAACGCCGCCGGTCGCATCGCCGCCATCGCCTCGACGGAGACTCCGCCGGCCCCGACATCGGCGGCATCGCCTTCGGGGGTGCGCCCTGAGCCGGAGTCGGCATCCTCCACATCGGCCGTGGTCGCGCCGGACGGCTCGGCCCCAACGCCGGCCTCGGCTGCCCCGCCGGTGTCCGGTGCCGCTGTATCCGATTTCCCCGAGGCATCAGGGGGCTCGCCATCGGCCGCTGGCGTTGCCACCGCATCGATCCCGGCCGCACCGGTATCCCCTGACACGCCGCTGCCTGCTTCGCCGGAGCCCACGACGACAGCCACGGTGAGCTCAACGGTCGACTCACCCATGCCTCCGCCCGATCCGGGGGCGGCCTCCGCAGCGCCGCCATCCGTTGCGGCGTCGCCGAACGGCACCGCGGTGTCCGTGACGGCATCCCCCTCTGCCGCACTGGCCCGCACTGCCGAGATGTCGCCGCCAGCCGTTGGGGATGCGCACGCCGTAGCCGTTGACATGCGAGAAGCCAGCGTCGCAGGCGAGCCCGAGCGCGGACACGGCGGCGAAACCGGGGCCCGGGGTAAGGTCCGCCGGATGGTACCGCTGACACACGCCGCGCTGGCCGCCGCCGTACTCGCGGGGCTGGCGTTCTACGGCGGCACGGTCTTCGGCGGGACCGACCATCGCGCCGGCGAGGGCACCGAACGCTGCGGCGCGTGGACGCACGCCAGCCAGGGTGTGCAGTTGCAGCCCTGCATCAAGGTCAGTGACGAGACCCTGATGGTACGGACGCGGCTCCGCGGACCCGTCGGGATCAAGACCGACATGGCCGTCCAGCTGTACGACCCGATGACCGAGTTGCCGGTCTCTCAGCAGCTCAAGTGCCACAAAATGTACATCACCGTGCCGGGGCAGGTGCAGTCATGCGGGTACTTCGCCGTCCGGACCCTCTCGGGGCGTGACTACGCCGCGAGGAGCTCCTGGAAGATCGAGGACGGCCCGGGCTTCATCGGCGAGGTCCTCAGCCCCACGCTGCGCTGGTGACGGACGCCGGCCTCCCGCGTTGTGCACCTTCTGACGGGTCGGGATGACGGCTCAGGAGTGCTCCGTATGCAGGGCGGTCCACAGAGCGTCGCGTGTTGCTGAGGACGGCGACACCCACGCCCTTCTCGGGGGCGAAGCCGACGAAAGAGGAGAACCCGCCGGTCATCCCGTTGTGCCAGATCTGAAGGTGACCGCCCTGCCGAGGGCGCAGACGTTGTCCGATCCAGCCGAGATGCACCCAGGAGAAGGGGTTGGGCAGCGTCACGCCCGTACCTGTCAGAGGAAACGGCGGGCCGTCCACCCACCGTGCGCTCCATCCGCGCGCTCATTCTGCGGCTGGTCCGAGAGAACCCCGCGTGGGGTTACCGGCGCGTGCACGGCGAGCTCGCCACCCTGGGCATCAAGGTCGCGCCTTCCACCGTGTGGGAGATCTTCAAGCGGGAAGGCGGAGATCCATCCCCTGAGCGGACATCGGTGACGTGGACCGGTTTCTTGCGTTCGCAGGCCGACGCTCTGCTGGCCTGCGACTTCATCGAGACCGTCACTCTCGGCGGGCAGCGCCAGTACATCTTGGCGGTCATCGAGCATGCCACCAGGCGCGTTCGCGTGCTGGGCGTCACCTCTCACCCGACCGGCGCGGCAAGATCCTGGAACTCCTGGCCGGCCAGCCCTGGCGCGCCTGGAAAGGAACCGAACTGGCCGCCATCCTCGGTATCGACAACATCAACAGCTTCCGCGTCCGACTGTCCCAATGGTCTCACCAGGGCTACATCTACAAGATCGGACCAGCCCTCCACGGCACCATCCCCACGAGCACTTAAGCCTTCGTCAGCAGGCTCTTGGAGATCACTCGGAGATTTCGGCACGATCTAGCGCCATGCGGACGCGGCCCGAGCGACATAGGTGTCGAAGTCGATCGGGGCGCGTCCGAGCACACGCTGCACGTCGTCACACGGCTCGGCGTAGAGGCCCTCGCGCATCACAGCGAACAGCGCGTTGAGCTCCGCCGCGGCTTCCTCGGAAGCTCCCTGCGCCAGGAGTTCGTCCCGGTACTGCTCCGGAGTGAGCTCCTCGTACCGGATGGACCGTCCCGACGCCTTGGCGATGGCCGCCACAGCCGCGCCGAAGGTCAGCGCCCGGGGCCCGGACAGGGTGTACACCCGCTCGTGATGGCCTTCCTCGGTGAGCGCCGCCGCGGCGACGTCGGCAATGTCCTGAGTGTCGATGAACGGCTCCGGCGTGTCCCCGATGGGCAGGGCCAGCCGTCCCTCGCGCAGCGGGGCCAGCCAGATCTGCGGGTCGTCGAAGTTCTGGTTGAAATTGTTCGAGCGGATGATCGTCCACTCCGCGCCGGAGTCGCGCACGGCCCGTTCCGCCGCGGCCATGCCGAGCAAATCCTTGGGAAACTTGTCGATCTCGCGACCGGACAACGCCACGAACCGGCGCACACCCGCCTCGGTCGCCTGCTTCACGAACACCTCGGCGGATTCCGGTTCCTGTGGCGCGACCAGGTAGAGCGCTGACGCGCCCGCTACCGCGGCCGTCCACGTGTTCTGATCGGACCAGTCGAACCGCGTTCCGCTCGACCGGGTCGCGACGCGGACGTCCTCGCCGCGCCCACGCAACGTGTCCACCAGGCGGCGCCCGGTCTTGCCCGTTCCGCCCAACACCACAATCGTCATGCCGACGAGTCAAGCGGTTCGGCACGGTCACGGACATGGTTCAGCGTCCGGAGCGCATGTCCGATCGTCCGTAGACTTGGATGCATGGATCCGGTCGATGACCTGCTGCGCGCTATCCGGTCGGAAGGCGCCGGAGTCAGCATCGAGGAGTTGACGCCACCCCGGCGCGTCACCGGCGACGCGGCCCTGACCTTGCTCGCACCGATTCAAGGCGTGACTGAGCTGGCAGACAGCGTTGTGCGCGTCGGCGAGACGGCGATCGTGCGCGGACCGTTCACCGCCCACTCGCACGAACACACTGTCCTACTCGTCGCGGCGTACAACGTGCGCGGGGCCGTGGCACACCGGCTGCTGGACATACTGCCGCCGATGCTGGTGCTGCCGGACAGCGACGACTGCACGGCGATGCGAGACTTCCTGGCGTCGCAATCGGCCTCGTGCGCGTCCGGTCAGCAGGTCGTTCTGGACCGGCTGCTCGAGTGGCTGCTGGTGTGCACGCTGCGTGCCTGGTTCGACCAGCAGCCCGCAGCCCCCGTCGGATGGCACGACGAGACGCTGGGCCCGGTGCTGCGTGCGATGCACGCGGCGCCCGGCAGGCCGTGGACGCTGGCCGCGCTGGCCGACAAGGCGGGCGTGTCGCGGACCACCCTCGCCGAACGGTTCGTCAAGGTGGTCGGCAAGCCGCCGCTGACGTACCTGAAGGACTGGCGGATGACGTTGGCCGCCGATCTGCTGGCCGAGTCGACATCGACCGTCGCCGCGGTCGCCCACCAGGTCGGGTACGCCGACGCGTTCGGGTTCAGCACGGCCTTCAAGCGCTTCCACGGAGTCAACCCCACCGAGTGCCGCACGGGCTGCCGGACGTGACTGCGAAGCGACGGGGCGCGAGCGGCGGGCGGCATCGTGGCCGGGGTTGGACGGGATCCACTGCAGTGACCCCGTCCAGTCCTTGACTGGGAATAGGTTGCCCACTTTCGGCCCTGACGCCCGCAACGGACCAGCTTCACCTGGTGGTTGTGCTCGGCGTGCCAGATCACGCAAGCCGGTCTACACCGCGCGACCGAGGCCGCCGTGCTCGAGCGGTTCTACGAATTCGCCGAGGTCTGGAGCGGTAAGTATCTGGCGATCGTGAAGTTGTAGGAGGACGCCTGAGCCGCGTTCGTGCCCTTCCTCAACTTCGACACCGAGATCCGCCGGGTGATCTGCTCGACCAACGCGATCGTCATATTGAGCTCTCACATGGGTGTCCATCATGTCCGGCACGGCAGCTCCGGTGGCCCGGGCGAGCGTGATCTGGTCCTGCAGGTCGTCCCAAGTGGGCAGGAGCCCGCCGAGATCGCGCTGCGGCAGCTCCCACCCGCCGCGGCGAGCGGTTCGCCGATGGCCGCCCAGGTCGCCGGAGGTCATCAGCTCGAACGGGTCGCCGGTGCGGTGGAACCACAGGCCCGCTCCTGTCCGCGGCCACATCACCTGAAGAGGCTCCGCCCGGACCATCCCAGACCCCGCACTCAGCGACCAAAGGCCTTTGCCAGCAGGCTCCTAGGGCCTGTACGGAGTTCGGATCTTAAATCGGTTGAAGGCTTCGGACCCACAAGATGGCCCGCGTAGCGGCAGAGTGCGACGGCAGGCGAGTCTCGCGGCCGGTCTGCCGCTGCCACGTTGCCTATCCTCCGAGCGTGTCTCCCAGCTTCCGAAGCGCCTCAGCCTTCGCCTTGTCGGTGAGGCGTCATCCTTGCCGACGCGAAGATCGAGGCTGCAGTGCGCGGACCGTCCCGGACCGAACGTGGTCCGGGACGTCTGGCGCCGTGTTCACGTGATGGTGGCAGTCCACACCCACGTATCCGTGTTGTCGTCGACGTGGGTCGCGTGCAGACCCCCCTGCTTAGGAGCATTGATGAGATCCAGTGGGGCCCGTACCCGGCGTCCGGGACAAGCGGCGCCCCTTCTCGGCTCGACGCTCATTCCGCATTGAGCCACCAGTCTCTGCCGGCCGCCGACCCTTACGTAGACGACCATGGCTGCGGAGTGCCGTTCTGGCGAAGTGTTGAGGACCGTTCCGGTCACCTGGTATCGCTCGCCCCGAAGCGGGGTGATGCACACCCTGGCCGTGAGGGCCCGGTCGATCGCTTGAGTCGCACAGGTCTGCCGGCCCAGGGCTTCGGACGCTGTAGCCGCTTCCGTCTGCAAGGCGGCGGCCTCCTGGGCTTGAGCCGGCGGAATTGCGATGACGGTCGCGAGGACGAGTGAGCTCGCGACCGATTCCGTGATTCGCTTTCCGCGCATGAACGTCTCCTTTCAGGCGGTGACGCCTGGAAAGTCCCCCGCTGCCAAGGTGACGAGGAAGGCCCCGTCTTGGCCGCAGGACGATGTTGCGCGAACGGGAGGGGCGGCCGCGCTGGGATTCCTCTCGTTTCTCGTGCCCTTCAGCGCTTCCCTGTAAGGGCTCGGATGTGACGCTTACGCGGCCTCGTTCCTGTACCAATGCTACGCCTCAGTGTCGATCATCCTCTCGTCTGGCGGCCCACCCGCGTCACTCATCAGGGACGGTTCAGGACGATGCATCAAACGGATCAAGGAGTGGCGTGAACCGGCTTTCCGCTTCGATAAGACCCCCGATAGCTATCGGGCGAGTCTTCATCCACGCGGGTGGGCCCGAAGCCTTCGACCGATCTGAAGATCCGAACTCCGTACAGGCCCTAGATCCTTACCGCGAGCAATCCGGCAATGCGCGGCTTACCGTCCGTCCTGTTCGAGGCATCGCTACCGCGGCTGTGGCGATCACGTGAGCGACCGTCGGATTAGAAGAATGATTGTTTGCTGTTCAGTGGTGTCATTTAGTGTCGGTTCATCCCGTGCTGGGGTGGCTTCGGTGTTTGGGCCGTGACGGGACCTGTCAGTACGTTCCGGGGCGGACGAGCACGGCCGAGCACGTCCGACCCCCCGATGCGCACCACGGATCCATGACTCGGGGTGTGCGAGCCGCATGGCCAACGCGGTGAACCACCAGGTCAGCTCTGTGCGATGAGTTTTGATGCGGTACAGGTGCCCGGCCGGTCGGAAGTGCGGGAGGAGGAGGGCACGCAAAGCACGCAGCGGTGCTGGAGGACAAGGTCGGCGGCGGCACGGGTGCTCTCGACGGTTCCCTCGTAGACGATGGGCGAGAATCCGGCCGAGCGGCACAGCTCGATGACGAACTGGTTGAATTCCGGCGTGCGGGTTCCTCGCCGAGCAGGAGCCGTTCGTCGGCCAGGGAAGCGACGGGCACTGTGCCTGCCGATAATGTCATCCGCGCAGGTAATCCCGCTTGCCCAGCTCCTCCTGGCGTGCGCCCGATTCTAACGCCTTTGCCGCGCCGCGCGCCCGCCCACCGTCCGCTCCATCCGGGCTCTCATCGTGCGGCTGGTCCGGGAGAATCCCTCGTGGGGATACCGGCGCATGCACGGAGAGCCATCGGATATACCCCGGACCTGCTCTGATGTGAGGGCGTCGCAAGGGTGGTGTGTCGGTGCAGTGGATGCGGCGGGCTGGGCTGAGGATGCCGCTGACCTCGCCCGGCTCGTCGGTGCGTGGGGCTGGACATCCTGGCCAAGACCCGCATGCGGGTGATCACCGCGACACACCGCAGCACAATCCCATCTCTCAGATACTTACCGCTTAACCTGCGGAAAGAGGATCACGCGAAGGTCAACTCATACGCCACTTCGCTGGATGTGACTCAGAGCATCGGAGCTACGTCAGGTTCGCTGGGACGGGACATCAACGGCGGCCAGAGCGGGCTTGGGCGGTTGAGACCGTGAGGAAAGCGGTCGTGGGTCAGCGGCGGCTGGTACGGCTGGTCCCGGTGTGGGCGGCGATGGCCGGCACCTTCGCCGGTTGCTCCCGCAGGGCTTCGAACAGCGCCGGTCGACATCGACGGGCAGATAGCGGGGCGGTCAGCGGGGGTATACCGGGGTTGAAGGGGGCCGATTGGCGCCGGCGGGGGGGGGCGACCGGCCGCATAGGCACCGGGCGCAAGCGGCCAGGGCCGTGATGAGCGTGTCGGCCGCCACGGGTCGGCGTGGCGAGGGGGACGTCATGAAAGGGAATCTCGCCGGGTCGGAACACGAGTTCCTGACGGCACGGCGGTGTTGACGCCGATGGCGACCTACTCGTTCAGGTTGTACGTGGCAGGACAGACACCGAGGTCGCTGGCCGCGGTGGCGAATCTGCGGGCCCTGTGTGACACCTATCTTCCCGGCTGCCATGAGATCGAGGTCATCGATGCCGCCGAACAACCGGATCTCGCGGAGGAGGAGCGGATTCTGGCCATCCCGATCGTGATCAGAACCAAGCCGCTCCCAAGTTTCCGGGTTATCGGAGATCTGTCCGATCGGGCTCGGGCTGCAGCTTTGCTTGGCCTTCCTGAGGTGGGCAGATCGTCCCCAGAAGGGCAGGCACAATGACGGGCAGTGCCGCGGTCGGGCGGACACCGACCGGTATCAGCGGTTTCGACGACATCGCCATCGGGGGGCTTCCTGCCGGCCGGTCCACGCTCGTGGCCGGCACGACCGGCACCGGGAAGACGCTGTTCTGCCTGGAGTTTCTCGCCCGGGGCATTGCCGGTTTCGGCGACCCCGGCGTGTTCGTCGCCTTCGACGAGACACCCGAGAATCTCCGCCGCAACGTCGGCTCCCTGGGCTTCGACATCGCACGCTGGGAGGCCGAAGGAAAGTGGACGTTCGTCGACGCCTCCCCGGAGGCCGGTGAGCAGACGCCCACCGTGGGGACGTACGATCTGGGCGCGCTGATGGCCCGCGTCGATCGCGCCGTGCGTCAGATCGGCGCCAAACGGGTCTCCTTGGATTCGCTTGGCGCGGTCTTCATGCGTTTCGACGATCGGGAACTCATTCGCCGTGAGTTGTATCGGCTCGCCCGGGTCTTGGAGTCGCTCGAGGTCACTTCGGTCCTGACCGCCGAACGCGACGCGGAATACAACCACATTACCCGGCAAGGCGTCGAGGAGTTCGTATTCGATAACGTCATGATCATGCGGAACGTCATGCGGAACGAAAGACGACACCGGACGATCGAGATTGTCAAGTTCCGCGGCACCACTCACCGCACCGGGGAGTGGTTGTTCACCATCGACCCGAAAGACGGGCTGGTCATCATCCCGGTCGCGTTCCTCGTGCCACGTGACCGGGCATCGCAGGAGCGGGTCTCCATCGGGAACATCGAGCTGGACGCCATGGTGGGCGGTGGTGTCTTCCGGGACGCGGTCGTCCTGCTCATCGGGTCGTACGGCGGCGGAAAGACCCTGGCGGCTCTGCAGTTCGCCGATGCCGCGTTCCGGGCGGGCGAACGCTGCCTTTTCCATGCCTTCGACGAGACTCGCGGGCAACTCGGCCGCAACGCCGCTGGCTGGGGTCTGGACTTGGACGTCATGGAGGCGTCGGGACTGCTCCGAGTAACTGCCACGTACCCGGAAATGGCCTCAGTGGAGGATCATTTCCTGCGTATCAGGAGAGACATCGCGGACTTTGCCCCCGCTCGGCTCATCATCGACGGTCTCTCCGCCCTTGAGCGGAGAGCGACGCCGCGGACACTGCTGGATTTCGTCATCGCACTGGGCGGGGTCGTGCGGCAGCACGAGATCACGACCCTGTTCACCTCCGCACCGACCGGCGGGGGAACGTCGATGTTCACAGCGCCGATCATGGAGGTCGCCAGCATCGCCGACGTGACGATTCTGCTGCCCTACATCGAAGGGGCGGGTGTGGTCCGGCGTGCCATCGCCGTCCTGCAGACGCGCGGCTCGGCACATGACCACACCATCCGCCAGGTCGCCATCGACGGTGCCGGCATGCACATCGGTGACCCCTATACCGAAGCCTTCCACATGCTCTCCGACGCCGCCGTACTGCCCCGCCACCCGGAGTGGCCGACCGACCCAGACCGCGCAACGGCCGGGGACCAGGATAAGAGCTGATGGGTGAGCCCCGCGACAGCGCGGACAGGCCGAACACAGAACCGACGCGGCTCTCCGATCCCGGGCGCGACGCCGGACATATGGTCATGGCGGCGCTGGCGGACGGGATCGTCGCGGTCGACGAGGACGGTGTGATCCGGATCTGCAACCCCGCCGCCGAGGAACTGCTCGGCCGGCCGTCGGACGAACTCATCGGCACCCCGTTCGGCTACCCGGTCGTCAACGGCGAATCGACTGAGATCGACCTGATGCTGCCCGGCGGCCAGACGCGAGTGGTCGAGATGCGCGCCACCACCGCGACGGTGGCAGGAGAACACCTGTACGTCGCCGCGCTGCGCGACGTCACCCTCCGGCGCGAGGCCGAACAGCAGCTCGAAGCAGAACTCGAACGCCACAGCATGGTGATCGCCGTGGTCGCCCATGAAGTTCGCAACCCGCTGGCGGGGATCGGCCTGCTGGTGGACATGCTGCGTGAGCCCGAGGAGAGCTTTTCCGACGAGGAGCGTGCCGACGTCCTCGACCGCATCGCGGTTCGCACGGCGAATCTCCAGGCACTAGTCAAAAAGCTGCTCACCGTGGCGAAGATCGATGCGAACGCCGTGCGTGTCTCTGTGGAGCCGGTGCCGGTGCTGGAGGTGATCCTCGAACGGCTGGCCGAGTTCGCCGATCGGCCCAAGGACGTGTACGTGTCGTGCGATCCCCAAGTCCGGGCTCTGGTGGATCGTAGCGAGTTGTCAGAGATGTTGATCAACTATCTGGAGAACGCCTTCCGATACGGAGCCCCGCCGTTCGAGGTACGGGTGGCCGAGCAGCCCGATGACGTGGAGATCCGGGTGTGCGACAACGGGCCCGGCGTGCCCGAAGCGTTCCGGCCGAGCCTGTTCGAGAGGTTCAGCCGTGAATCGCGCACCAAGCGGGCGACCGAGGGCTCGGGGCTGGGTCTGTGGATCGTCCAAAGCCTGGCCCGGGCCAACGGTGGCGACACCTACTTCGAACCGGGCGAACAAGGAGGCGCTTGCTTTTGCCTGCGTCTACCCCAGGCACCGCCGTTCTGAGCGTTCGCCTGTGGGTGCCAAGAACTCGGCCGCCCTATGCAACCTGCGCGTATTCGTGGATCAGTCCGCCGAGGCGGTCACGTCGGATGACCTTGATATCGTCCTCAGCCGGGTCGGGAAGGGCTCGTAGCGGGGCGGCCTGGCCCGGGGAGTGATGTCGGCGATGCTCGTTGAAGCGGGTCTCGTACATAGTCAACACTGCGCCTGCCGATAATTCATCCGCCCAGGTCATGGCCTTGTAGGGCTTCGCCTAGGCTGAGCGAGCTCCAGCCATGAGGGAAAGGAAACGGTGCGGCATGATGATCAGCCGTGCTCCTTCGTCTGGCCTACCTGACCGTTACGAACGCCTTCGCCGCGCTGCGGCTGCTGCCGATGAGCGATCGGGACAAGGACATCGAGATACTTGCCCTGCGTCATCAGATCTAGCGGCGCCGTGCCCGTACCTGCCGGCCGAAGCGGCCTGGGTGCCCGCCTACCGTGCGATCCATCCGCACTCGCACCTTGCGCCCTGGTTCGCGAGAATCCGGCATGGGGATATCGGCGGGTGCACGGCGAGCTCGCCACCCTCGGCATCAAGGTCGCCCCGTCCACCGTGTCCCGCTCGGAAACACGGTTTCGGGCTATGGGCTGGGATTTTGCTGCGCGATCAGAACGGCGCCTGCCTGTTCGGTGCCAGACCTGGTAACGAGGTTCTGACCTGGACTTCTAGGCGCGGCTCTCGTGCTGTTTCGACTTCTGTATCTGCTGGTGGTCAGGGTGTTCGGCTTGGTGCTGCTCACACGGGGCAGCACTTCCAAAGAGGTGGAGATCTTGGTGTTGCGGCATGAGGTCGCGGTGCTGCGTCGGCAGGCCGCCCAGCCCCGGCCGAACTGGGCCGATCGGGCGCTGCTGGCCGCGCTGTTCGACCTGGCCACCCGTCTGGTGGAGGCCAAGATCCTGCTTCCCGGTGTCACCACCCTGGAGCGGCTGATCGCCGCGCTGCGCTGCTGCCCCGCCTCCTGGCCGGGCGCGCCCATGGCCCGCTCTTCCTGACCGACCGCAAGTCCACTCGCCCGGTCGCCTCCCTGGACCTGTGCCCGATCACCGGCCGTGCCCGCCTGTCCTACCGACGTGCCGCCGAGATCTTGTCTTGGGCGCGGGTGGAGACGCGGGCGTAGCCGATCCGGATCGCGTTGGCCGAGCTGTGCGCCGTAGTGGCGGTGACGGTGGGGGGTCACTCGCCCATCGTCCCTAAAACCGTCCCGAAACTTAAGAAGCGGGAAGGTGGTTTCGGGACGACTGTCGGTTTCCGGAGTCGTCTGCACGAATGCGCGAAGTGGTCTGCACGCCCGCAGTGTGCAGACCATCTGGTGATGTGCGGCGTAGGTGTGCTGGTGCGTGGGGTGGTCGCTCCCGTGTTGGCCTGGAACTCCCGTAGCTACGGCGAGCCACCACGCCATTGATCATCTAGAGGAATCGAGTGGTGAGCCGAGACAGACCAAGTACGCCGAAGGGGTTGGCGGCGCTGAGGTCTACGCCGGGGGTGTATGGGGAACCAGGCTGGATGACCGCGGCTACGTCGCCCGGCGGAGTGCCACTAATCGGGACGTATAGTATCCCGATATGCGGATCGGTGAAGGAGTCGAGTGGGGGCTGCACTGCTGCCTCACGCTGGCGTGGCTCGGTGAGCAGCCGGTGTCCACGGCGAAGTTCGCGACGCTGTTCGAGCTGCCGCCCGCGTATCTGAAGAAGCGGCTGCAGGTGCTGGTCAGGGCCGGGATCCTCGCCTCGGCGCCTGGGGCCAGGGGCGGGTTCCTGCTGGCCCGGCCGCCGGAGCGGATCACGTTGATGGATGTGGTGACGGCGCTGGAGGGGCCGGACGAGGCGTTCCGGTGCACCGAGATCCGGCAGCGCGGGGTGGAGTCCTCGCCGGAGTTCGCCTGGCCGTGCGGGGTGGCCACGGCCATGCGCAAGGCGGAGCTGGCCTGGCGGCGGGAGTTGGCAGGGCAGACGGTGGCCGACCTGGTGGCCACGGCTCCGGCCGGGGCGGCGGCCCGGATGCGGCAGCGGTACGCCCGCCTCGCCCCTTAGCGGGCCTCTCAAAGAGGGCCCCGCCCTTTGGTCGGCGCCGTCCTGCCGTACCTCTGAAAACTCGCGGCGCCCTCCTCCGGGTGCCGCATTCACGTAAGGAGAATGGGGATGTTGAATGTCCCGGTTAAGAGTTGGTCGAGTTTGGCGCTGGTGCTGGCGTTGGGCACGTTCGCGGTGGGGACCGACGCCTTCGTGGTGGCCGGGTTCCTGCCTGAGATGGCGGCGTCGTTGCATGTCTCCGAGGCGGCCGCCGGGCAGTCGGTGACCGTGTTCGCGGCGGCCTACGCCATCGGGTCGCCGGTGCTGGCCACGTTGACGGCCCGGCTGCCGCGACGATGGCTGCTCGTGGGGGCGCTGGTCGTGCTCGGGCTGGCGAACCTGGGATCGGCGCTGGCGCCCAGCCTGCCGGTCCTGATCGCGACCCGGGTGCTGGCCGCGCTGGGCGCCGCCGCCTACACGCCGAACGCGGGCGCGGTGGCCGCCTCCCTGGTCCGGCCGGAGTCGCGGGCGCGGGCGCTGGCCGTGGTGGTCGGCGGGCTGACGATCGCGACGGCGCTCGGGGTGCCACTGGGCAACGTGGCCGCCCAGTGGCTCGGCTGGCGCAGCGCGCTGGGGCTGGTCGCCGTGCTCAGCGTGGTGGTGGCCGCCGGGGTCTTCGCGATCATGCCTTGGCTGCCGGGTGGCCCGCGGGTCCCGTTGCGGACCCGGCTCGCGGTGCTGCGCCATCCGGCCGTGGTGCGCGTGCTGCCGCTGACCGTGCTGGGCATGGGGGCCGCATACACGGCCTACGCCTACAGCGTTCCTGCCTTGGAGGGCGTCGGGGTCTCGGCGATCGGGCTGATGCTCTTCCTGTACGGCGTCGGCGCCGTCACGGGTAACCTGCTGTCCGGCTACGCGACCGACCGGTGGGGCGCCCGCCGGGTCCTCACGATCGGCTACGCACTCATGGCGCTCACCATGGGCGTGCTGGCCTGGCTCGCGGCGTCGGGCGCGGTGATCCCTGTCGGGGTGGGCGCGCTCATGGTGGTGTGGGGGGCGAGCAGTTGGTGCCAGACCCCGCCTCAGCAGCACCGCCTCATCTCCGCCTCCCCGGGCGAGGCCGCGCTGCTGGTCTCCCTGAACTCCTCCGCGATCTACGCAGGAATCGGGCTGGGCACCGTCCTCGGCGGCCTGACCCTCACCTCGGGGGCTTCCTGGATGTACGGCACCGCCGCCCTCTTGGCCCTCGCCGCCCTTGCCTTCACCACCTCCCACCCCCGCTAAGTTAGCCACCCCGCCTCCGACACCCTCCGTCGACCAGCTCGGCCTGCCGCGTCCAGCGCAACGCCGCCAGCAGCGTGCACCGGGGTCGTTAGGCCTCCGAGGAGGATGAGTGCAGAAATTAGCCGTAGCGATGATCATGGTCAGCGCCGTCCTGGGAGAACACCCCGCTGCGGCGCCGGGCACGGAACGTGCGCTAACGTCCTCGGGCGCCTTACCCCTGCTGACCTCTTGGAACCGGCTTAGCGTGCGTTTCGGTTCCATTGCAGGTCCACCCCCGAATACGGCCTGGGTCGCGGGCACGCGATGGCCCTGGTGCACGTCATCCAGAAGGGCGCGAAGATCGACGCCAAGCACGTCGGAACCTCAGGCTCACACCGCGACGAGTCCGACACGCTCTGGCTCGATGGAAAGCACAACCGGCCGCCCACATGAGCGTCCGTGGACGGGCGCTGCGGGAAGCGGTGCGGACGGGGCGCCTTGCGACCGGGCCCTCCACTCGCCGGGTAGCCCCGGTGCATTGCTGCACCGAGGCCCCTCAGAGTGAAGTCGACGCTGGCGAGGTGCCCCTGGACAGGGCCCTTCTCCATCGGTCTCTTCCCGAACGATGCGTGACAGTTTCCCGTCACACCGCTCTCTAGTGACCTTCGTTGGGCGTGGTTGGGCCGTCCGGCTTCACCGCGCTTACCGATGATCTTCAGGCCGGACGGGTGGGACACCCCAGACGATGTCCCATCCGGGCGAGCTTCTCCATGAAGGCCGCACGTGTACTGTCGGCGAAACCGACGAACATGCGGTTGGCGAGCGGCACGCCCCAGCGCGCCCACCGCGCCACGTTGAAGACGCGATGCACGAGCAGCGTCCCCTCGGGATGCGGTTCGACGCTCCACTCGCCCCGGTACCACCAGCCGCCCTGCAAGGAGATGGTGTGACCGGCCACCTCCACCGTGGAGGTGTGGCCGGGGACGTCTTCGATGGTGAAGCGGCCGGAGCACCTGCTACCGGGCAGCAATTCGTCGGTCACGGCGACCCAGGCCTTGGCGACCGGCGCCTCGATGACCCCGGCCACCTCGGCGAGCAGCTTCTTCTTCGTCACGACGTCACCCTGGTGTTCTGGAAGGAGGCGAAGCGCCAGCCTTCGGGGGTGCGTACGGCGGTGAAGGTGACGATCGAGTCGCGTCGGCGGCCGTCCACGGCGGTGCCGCCCTGGGAGATCACCAGCGCGGCGCCGTCGGCCAGCGGCTTGACCTGGACGTCGCTGTCGGGGGCGGACATGGTGGAGCTCCTGAGCGGCCCCTCGAACAGCCATCGGTGCGAGGATTCGATGGCCTGTCGCCCACGGGTGTGCGTGCCGTCGAAGGAGATGTAGTCGGCGTCTTCGGTGAACCGCGCGGCGTAGGCAGTGGCGTCACCTGCGTTCCACGCCTCGGCGAGGCAGGTGAGCATGGTGATGATCTCCGCGTTGGCGGACATGGCGCAACTCCTTGTGGTCGCGGCGCCTATCCTGAGGTTGCGACTCCAGGCAGGGCAGGCGCCTTGTTCGGATGTCCGGCTGTCAGGGTGTTGGCGCACCCTGACAGCCGCTTCTCATGATTCGTCGAGCACGTTTTCCAGCTGGTCGCGGTTGAAGGTGCCCGACCAGTCGAGTTCGCCCGACTCCAGGCGGGCGATGAGCTGCCGGATCCAGGCCAGCTCGGTCTCGGTCAAGGCCCGCTCGTAGTCGAGCTCGATCGTCAGGACGTCGGGCAGGCCACTGTCGCGCAGGGCTTTCAGGTGTCCGTTCAGCCCGGCGACGTTCCCTTCGAGTGCCGCCTCCCTGGTGCGCAGGGACTGCAACGCGTCGGGCATCGGGAGGACGCCGATGAGCGAGACGGCCGCGGTGAAGACGCGGCGCTCGCCGCCCGGGTTCTCCAGAAGCGCCCGGAGCCTGGTCGCCAGTTCGTGGCGGCCCTCGTCAGTGATCTCATAGATCGTGCGTTCGGGCCGGCGGCCTTCCCGGCTGGTCTCGACGGGGACGATCAGCTCCTCGCCGGCCAGCTTGTCGACCGCGTGGTAGAGGCTTCTCGGCAGCCCCGTCACGTAGTCCTTGTGCGTGTGGACGATGAAGCGGTGCAGCTCGTACGGGTGGCCGGGACGTACCGACAGCATGGCCAGCACGGTCAGGCCGACCAGGTCGGGACGTCGTGCCATGACTCTCCTTTCTTAGTGCAGTTTGCACTATAGCTTAAGAATATTGCTATAGTGCAAACTGCCATATTGAAGGAGGCGCTAGCATGAAGATCATGGTCATCGGACCGACCGGCCGGACCGGAAAGCACGTCCTGACGCAAGGCGTCAAGCGAGGACACGAGATCACCGCCTTCGCCCGCCGGCCGGAACTGCTCGCCGGCCGCGCCGGGCTGGCAGGCGTGCACCAGGGCGACGCGCACGACCTCGAGGCCGTACGCCGGGTCGTACAGGGGCAGGACGCCGTCATCGCCGCAGTCGGCGGCAGCCGGATCGCCGCCACCCTTATCACCGCCATGCACGAGCACGGCGTACGGCGGGTGGTGATGACCAGCAGCCGCTCCGTGCCCGCCACCCGGCCCCGCCTCGCGGTCTCCCTGGCGTGGCTGCTCTTCCGCGAGGCGTACGTGGACCTCGCGCGCGCCGAGGGCATGCTGCAGGTCAGCGGGCTCGACTGGAGCATCGCCCGCGCCACGATGCTCAACGACAAGCCGCCCGCCGGGCGCGTGCACATCGACTTCGAGGCCAACGCCACGGGCGGCGCGATGCAGCTCTCGCGCGCCGACTACGCAATGGCGCTGCTCGACACCGTCGAGGATCCCGCCTTGATCGGCAAGGCCCTCGGCATCTGCGGCCCCCGATAGCATCGCTCATAGGCCCTCCACCCGGGTCGGTGTCACCAGGGGCAAAGTAGCTCTTTGTAGCCGGAAACTCTCGGACGGTTTGACATAAGAGTCCTTAGCAGGCGTCGGTGTCGGGCGTCGGACTCATCCCCGAGTGCCCGAACCGAAACACAGGAACGGTGCGATCAATCGTCACCGCGGTCACCTGCAGAAACGCTCCACTTTGCGGCTGGTGACACGGACCCGAGCGGAGGGCCTTCCAGCGCGACCGCAGGTGGTGGTCGAGTACGTGGCTGAGCAGATGGGGATCGTCGACGTCGAAAGAAGTCTCCACGGTGAGGCGGCGCACCCCGCCGGCGCTCGAGCCAGGCTGTCGTTCCACGCGGACCGGTATCCGGTAGGTCCCACCGCTGGGTGCGGTGTTGCGGGCGTCCAGCTTGGGGGAGAAGCGGATAACGGAGACCGGCAGCGGCAGCGGGTTGTCACCCTCGGCGTGCTCGGAGCGGAACCTCCAGGCAGTGGAAGTGCGGGTCGACAGGGTGGCGGGGGCGTCCCGTTCGGCCTCCACGACCAGCCGGTAGTCCGCGGCGCCGGGCGGGACGGGGAAACCCTTCCCCCCGAGCGTGGGCTGTTCGGCGACCAGGTCGCCGTCGCGGTAGAGCGCGGTGCGCGCCCGGGTGATTGCCGCCCGGCCGACGTGCCCAGGGCGGTGAGGAGCTGAGCCGCTGGTGAGCAGCCATAGTCGAGCTGGCCGCGGGCAGCGTTCCGGCGGACGCCGAGGCGATCTCGCAAGCCGCCTTGGCACGCGGGGACACTGTGAGCCTGTGCATCGAGCTGTCCTGAGCCACGCGCGCACCGCAGGTGCTTCACACGGGCGGGCCCGCCTTGACGCGCCGCACCAGTCGTTCCATCGACCCCCGGTAGCTGTGGAGGTGTTCCAGCCACCACGTGGCGCCCGCGTCGGCGTAGGCCCGGACCGACGAGCCTGGCTCGCTCACCCCGATGACCGCCACGTCGAGGTCGCCCGCGTTTGCCCGGTGCCGGCGCAGCTCACTGACCTGGGCGGCCAGGGAGTCGGGTGAAAGCGTCATGCGGCCCTCCCGGTCGTCGCCGACGACGATCCAGCCGTCCCAGCGGGCGGCACGCCGAAGGGCACCCGGAGCCGTGCCGCCGACCCACACCGGCACCCGGGGCCGCTGGAGGGGCAGCGGCGCGAGCCGCACCCCGTCGACGGTGTAATGAGCGCCCCGGTGGTGCACCTCCTCGCCGGACCAGAGCGAGACCATCACGTCGAGTGCCTCGTCGAGCACGACCCCGCCAGGACGCATTGAGCCGAAGGCGGTGAACTCCTGCCTCACGCCACCCAGCCCTGCGCCCAGGATCGCGCGACCGCCGCTCAGCCTGTCGAGCGTCGCCACCGTCTGGGCCAGACTTTCCGGGCGGTGCCGGGCCACGGCCGTCACCGCCGTGCCCAGCCTGATGTGCGAGGTCGCCTGCGCCGCCGCGGCCAGCGTCACCCATGGGTCGGCCGATGGCATGCCCCAGGTGAAGGCCAAGTGGTCCCACACCAGTACGGCGTCCCACCCGGCGGCCTCGGCCTCCCGGGCGAGGGTGACCAGGTGTGCCGGCTCCACGAGGTCACCGAGAATCGCGACGTCGATGCCGTAACGCATGCCCCCACCCAAGCACCCGGCACCGACAGTTCTGGGTGCCGCGCTCGCGCAGCGCGGCACCGACGAGCGGGTGAGCGCCGCCCAAGAGGGGGTCCCGATAGTATCGGCGAAATTTTGCCGGCGTTCGAAAGCTCGCGGACGGCGATCGAATACCCCGACATCGCCCGAAGCCTATTGACGCGTCCTCTTGAGGCCCGTCGTTGACTGGAGACACTCACAAACCGCTGACGCGCGGTGCACTTGCATGGCCTATCGCAGACGGACCGTCACCAGCGACGCGGCCGTCGAGGGCGGTTGGAACTTGGATGAAACAGTGCACCACGCGCGAGATGTCGCGGCTGGTCCAGGTTCTCTTCTAGATCATGCGTGAGCGCGGAGACCCTGGACAGCAGCCATGATCCCTTTCTTGTCGTAGCTGCTGGTGGGCATGGTGGCGCCGTGAGCATGGCGGATGATGCCCTGGGAATCGATGAGGATGTCGCCTGACTGCTGCATCGAGCCGAAAACCTTTCTGCTCAGGCCGATCATCTCGTGCGGGGTGCCGCGGCGCCCTGTGAGGACGGGGAACGGGACCTGGCGCTTGGCCTTCCACGCGGCCGCTTCCTGGCGGTCCTCAGGAACTGCGACAAATACCTGGACGTTGTCAGCCGCGAGCTCCTCGCGGCACCGGATGAGATCTTGGACGTGCCTGTTGCAGATCGGGCACGACGTCGACCGCATGAAATAGATCAGCACGGCATGACTGCCCCGGTAGTCGGACAGGTGGACGGTCCGGCCGTCGGTGTCCTCCAGCACTACGTCGGGCGCGGGCGATCCGGTTGTGAGCATGGTGGAACTCCTCTTCGAACTCGGGTTGTGGAAATGCGGTCGGCTCAGGTCAGGCGCTGGTGGTTCCGGGGTCCTGCGGACGCCGGTTGGGCTGGTCATGCCGCCCGAGCTGTGCCGGAGCCTGTTGCGGGTCCGTGTAGCTGGGATCCGTCGCGGCGTTGTTCAAGTTGTTCAAGCCGAGTGCCTCCGCGGTCCTTCGGCCCGGGTAGCCCAGGCGAGAATGAGCACCACAGATCACCGCTGTGATCGACTCGCGACCACCAGCCTGCGCGGCCTCAACGAGCTGCGCGCTCGCCCACGAGCCGTCAGCCACGTCCACGCCCTTGCGGTCGGAACGAGATCGTGAAAAGTACCCGCTGGACAGCCGACATCACAACGTCATCCATACTCATCTCCTTCCGGTGTGGCCATCACCACATAAGAGGCCACCACACCGCGAAAGGATTCACCGCTATCCGAGCCAACCTCGCCGGGCGCACACCGAGCAGTACTCCGGAGGAGGAGGGGGCTTCCACCTGAGGACTGGACACGGCTCATGTGGCGGGTGCCAGCGTGCTGTTGTTGGTTGAAGGATCGCTTCGTAGGCCTGTGGCGTGCGGTGCCCGAGCGTGGAGTGGCGGCGTCGGGTGTTGTAGCGGCTGACCCAGCGGAACACCTCCAGGCGGGCGTGGCGGGCGGTCGGCCAGTTGGTCCTGCCTCGGAGTGTCTCGCGCTTCAACGCGGCATTGAGAGACTCGGCCGTGTGGGTGCCAGAAACTCGGCCCGGCTGATCTGCGGCTCGACGCTCGCTCGTTCACTGTGCATGATCGTTGCTCATGGCGCTGCAACTGCTCTAACTGATCTTCCTCAGACTCGGGGGCTGGCTGGCGCTGCTGGTCCGTTCCGAGACGTCGAAGGACGTCGAGATCCTGATGCTGCGCCAACAACTCGCGGTGCTGCGTCGTCAGGGTGGTCCGACCGCGACTGTCGTGGGCGGACCGGGCGATGATCACCGCGCTTGCGCGGCTACTGCCCACAGCCGGTCGGCTGCGGTTGTTCGTGACGCCGGGCACGCTGCTGCGCTGGCACGCTGACTTGGTACGGCGCCGCTGGACGTTCAAACGCCGCAGGCAGGGCCGTCCTCCCACACGGGCCTCGTACGATCACTGGTCCTCCGGATGGCCCGGGAGAACCCGCTGTGGGGATATCGCCGTATCGCCGGCGAACTCGCCGGTCTGGGATACCGCGTTGGTGCCTCCACCGTGTGGCTCATCCTGAAGAAGGCCGGCCTCGACCCAGCGCCGCGACGCACGGGGCCGACCTGGAGTGAGTTTCTGCGTGCTCAAGCCCCCGGGATCCTGGCGTGCGACTTCCTCCACTGCGACACGGTGCTGCTCAAACGCCTGTACTGCCTGGTCGTCATGGAGATCTCCACTCGGAGAGTGCACCTGCTCGGCGTCACTGATCACCCCACTGGGCAGTGGATCGCTCAGCGGGCCAGGAAGCTGGTGATCGAGCTGGGGGATCGGGCCGAGCAGTTCAGGTTCCTCATCCGTGATCGGGATGCGAAGTTCACCGCCGTGTTCGATGAGGTGTTCATCGGCGCGGGCGTTCGGGTCGTGAAAACGCCGCCTGGGGCTCCGCGGGCGAACGCTTACGTCGAGCGATGGATCGGCGGCCTGCGCCGGGAGGTTCTCGACCGGATGCTGATGTCAACGCTCGCCATCTGCGCCGGGTGCTGCCCGCGTACGAGGCTCATTTCAACCAGTACTGTCCGCACCGGCCCCTGGGGCAGGCTGCTCCTTTGCGAGCCTTGTCCGCCTCGGTCGGAGCCGATATCGAGGTCAACCGCCGCGATCGTCTCGATGGGCTGATCCACGAGTATGCGCAGGTCGCGTAGGGGGCCGAGTTCCTGGCACCCACAGGTCGATCTCAGGGCTCGAATGCAGTCGTGAATCAGACAAGACAGAAAAGCGGATCATGTAGAGTCCAGCCACGATTGTTCACGATTGTCCCGACTTCCCCCGGAGATCTCGCGTGAAGACGTTTCTGGCCGGTACCGCGCTGAGCACCGTCCTGGTCTCAGCCTTCGTCGCCCTCCAGCCAGGCAGCGCGCAGGCCACCCCCGCGATCAGTACCCAGCTCCGGGCGAGCAGCGCCGTCGCGCAAGCGACCTTGCCCGCCGGGTCAACGTCACCTGTCCGGGCCAAGCTCGCTATCAAGGGGGTCTTCCAGGCCACGGACTACTGGTGCGTCCCGGCGGCGGCTGAGATCGCTCTGCGCACGCTCGGTATCAAGGTCGGCCAGGCCACCTTGGCCAAGAAGATGGGCACCACCAAGGACGGCACGTCCGCCGAAGACATGCTGCGGGTGCTGAACGCATATTCCAAGAAGACCAGATACACCTATGCGCCCGCATGGGACGTGTACAACGCCAAGCGTCTCGGCGAGCGGATCGCCTACAGCGTCGGCGTCCTGCGCAAGACCGTTCCGATCCAGCTCTTCATCGACCGGCTTCCCTGGTACAGGGGCGTCGACTTCGGCGCGACAGACGTCGGTCACTTCGTCGTCGCCTACGGCTATGACAAGGAAAGGAAGACCATCCTCGTCTGGGATCCCAACCCCTTCGCAGGTGGAGGCGGCAAGTACGTCATCACCATGGCACAGCTCGCCAAGGCCACCGAGTCGACTGAAAGAAACGAGTACGGTCACCGTTACTGGGGCATGCTCCAGCCCGTCAAGAAGTGAGATCGCGGCATATCTGTTCCCGATCTCACACCTAGCCTCGCGTGAGCGGACCCGGGCCCCGGGGGTGGGTGCAAGTCCTAGAGGTCGTCGCAACGCCCCAGCCCAGGGGATGCGATGGCTCACACGCTTGGCTTCGGCAGCCATTTCTCACATGATCGGCCGCCTGAACGCCAGGTTGAACCGGTGTTCGCGACATGACGCCACAAGCCCCAGGTCCAGGTGGGTGTCCATGTTGATCTGGATCGTGCCTACAGGCTGGCGTGTGCCCAGAAGAGCGGACTGAACGCGCGCCGGTCAGCCTCGGGGTGGGTGGGGGCCGAGTTGGCCACGGCCTCGGCATCGAGCACACGTCCTTCTCGGTCAGCATGAAGACGAAAACGCAGGGCGTAGTCGCTGTCGGTGTCATCGGAGCCGTCCCGCAGATCGTCGGCCAGACGACTTGTCATCGGCACTTACCTCACTTTCTGTAACAGCCCTACACCGACGTATCAGACGAGAGTTGGCGCGTCAGGTTCGGGAGGACGGGGTGCGCGATCTCGCGCCACAGCGTGCCGTCGTCGAAGATCACGCTACCGCCAGGTCGCACATGTCTGGGCAGGTGCGCGAAACACAGCTCCCGCCCGGCTGCCGGAGAGTAACCGGCGGTGGTGACAAGCGAGCGGCATCGTTCCGCTTTCTCAACCGCGATCGGGACACCAAGTTCACCGCCGTGTTCGATCACATTTTCGCCGCCGTGGGTATCGCGGTGCTGAAGACGCCGCCGCGCACACCTCGGGCGAACTGCTATGCCGAGCGGTGGATCCGTACGGTGCGAGCCGAGTGCACCGACCGCCTGCTGATCTATGGCGAACGACACCTGCGCGCGGTCCTGGGCGAGTACATCGATCATTACAACGGGCATCGGCCTCACCAAGCGCGCGGGCAACAACCACCCGATCAAGACGAGCAGGTGGTTATGTCGATGAAAGGCCGGATCGAACGCCGGAAGGTACTCGGAGGAGCGATTAACGAGTATCGCCGAGCCGCATAACCCGGGCGAAGGAACCCCAGATCAGACTCTGCGCGCGAGTTTTGACGCACTACAGGGAGGCGTGGAAGGGCACCGGTTTGGTTCATCCAGTCCGACGGGGATCGGCTGCACCCGCAACACGTGTCCGACCAGTTCCTGTGGCTGGCCTATCTGGCGGGACTGCCGCCGATCCGGCTTCATGATCTACGGCATGGCGCGGCCTCGTTGATGCTGGCCGCGGGCGTGGAGATCAAGGTGGTCCAGGAGACGCTGGGGCACACGTCCAGTGCTTTCACCGCTGACACCTACACCTCGGTCTTTCCGCAGGTGGCGATCGCGGCGGCGGAGAAGACCCGGCGCTGTTGCTGGGAGACGACGATCAGGAGGAGAGGGGCGCGCTGAGGCATCTCCGTGCATAACCGGAGTGGACGAGCGGCCTCGTCTCGCCGGATTCAAGGCGGAACGGGGCTGTTCGTCTTGACGATGCGCCGCGTCCTTAGTCGTAGCCGGCCGGAGGCGTCTGGGTGCGCGATGTGTTCCGTTACGATGCGACTCAGGTGCTGAGTGTTTCCCTTCGAGGGCGTCAGCCACTATCTGAGAGCGAGACGCGACATGAGTAGTGCTCGCAAGAACGACGATCAACACGCCACGGGGCCCGGCCAGAGGAACGAGGCCGATGAACGGGCCGAGCATGCGGCCAACGCGCAGTGGCTCAAGGACAACCCGGCCGCGATGCCGCAGGTGAGCGCGGGCCGATGGGCCGTGTACGACCGCGCCGGTCATCTGTGCGGTCACCTCGTCGGCAACGGCCCGACCCGCGATACTCGTTTCAAGGCGATCGTCGCCGCCAGCGAGGGGATGCCGGCCGATGGTGTGCCGGACGGCTACGGCATCACCCTGCACGATGCGGGGGCGCACCTCCTCGACGCCGTCATGCGCGGCGAGAGCCTCTAGCGTGGTGGACGCATGCCCTCGATGAGGGTGGTGACCGGCGCACGGGCGAATCCGACGCGGGTGTCGCTCGCCCCGTAGGGCAGCCATACGGCATCGGCGTGTAGCAGGGCTTCACAGGAGTACACGACACGGGGACGTAGCCTTCGCGTTCGGTGCCGCTGGCGGTGAGGAGCGTGCCGGGGAGTTCGGCGATGACGCGGTACGGCTGGTGGGAGTAGAGCAGCAGGGCGCCCATGGCGTAGTCGCGCGTGGGGCCGACGCCATGGGTCAGGACAAGCCAGCCGAATCCGGTCTCGATGGGTGATCCTGTGGGTGCCGAGAACTGCGTCACCTGCTCTGACCTGGCATGCGTCCCTCGGACAGCGGCGGTATGCGAGGTGCTGTCAATTCCCGTCCGGCATGCTTGATCGTCGTGGCCTTCCGTCCGATCTATCTGATCTTCGCTCGGCTGTGTGGCTGGCTCGTTCTGCTCGGCAGATCTGCTGCAGCTAAGGATGTCGAGATCTTGGTGCTACGCCACCAGGTGGCTGTCCTTGAGCGGCAGGTGAAGCGGCCTGGGCGGACCGGGCGATCCTGTCGGCCTAGACGAGGGCGTTGCCGAGGGGGCGACGGAGCCAGCTGAGGTTGATCGTCTCCGCGCACGCTCCTGCGCTGGCACGCCGATCTGGTCAAGCGCCGCAAGACGTTTCCACGCCGCCGCCCAGGCAGGCAGGGAACGGGCATGACCCTCCAGCGTGTGGGTGCCGGAAACTCGGTCGTGAGGCTGACCTGGGGTTCGGCGTTTCAGCGCTGGCAGGCATGATCGCGTCTGTGGCGCTGCGGCTGGCGTATCTGATCTTCGTTCGGCTCACAGGATGGGTGGTGCTACTGGGTCGCTCGCAGAGGGGCGAAGGACGCGGAGATTCTGGTCCTGCGTCATCAGCTCGCGGTGTTGCGCCGTCAGGTCGCAAGGCCTCGGCCATCGTGGGCGGATCGAGCGGTGATCAGCGCGCTGGCGCGCCTGCTGTCTCCAGCCGGTCGTCGGCAGTTGTTTGTGACGCCGGGCACGCTGCTGCGCTGGCACGCCGATCTGGTCCGGCGGCGCTGGACATTCAAGCGCCGCGCCCAGGGCCGGCCTGCCTCCCACCCGCGCCTTCATCCGGACCTTGGCACTTCGTCTGGCCGGGAGAATTCGCTGTGGGGTTACCGGCGGATCGCCGGGGAGCTCGCCGGTGTGGGCTACCGGGTTGGGGCCTCCACGGTGTGGCTGATCTTGAAGAGGGCTGGCATCGACCCAGCGCCACGACGCGCGGGACCGTCCTGGAGTGAGTTCCTGCGTGCTTCAAGCTACGGGATCTTGGCGTGCGACTTCTTCCACTGCGGCACCGTGCTGTTCAAACGCCTCTATTGCTTGGTTGTCATGGAGATCGGTACCCGCCGCGTGCATGCTCTCGGCGTCACCGCGCATCCGACCGGGCCGTGGGTTGCGCAGCAGGCCAGGAACCTGATGATCGAGCTGGGGGACAGGGCGGAGGGGTTCAGATTCCTCATCCGCGATCGGGATACGAAGTTCACCACGATGTTCGACGAAGTCTTCACGGCTGAGGGCGTCGGCATCATCAAGACGCCACCTCGGGCTCCGCGGGCCAACGCGTTCGCCGAACGCTGGATCGGTGGCTTGCGCCGAGAACTCTTTGATCGGATCCTCATCGTCAACGCCGGTCACTTGCGACGCGTGCTGGCCATCTACGAGGCCCACTTCAATGAGCATCGCCCGCATCGTTCCCTGGGCCAGGCAGCTCCGCTGCGAGCCCTTCCCGACCCTGCGGAGGGCGAAATCAAGGTCATCCGGCGTGACCGCTTCGGCGTGCTGATCCACGAATACGGGCGGGTCGCATAGGGTAGCCGAGTTCTTGGCACCCACACGCTCCTGTGGTGGTGTCCACCGTGTACCCGCGCTCTCCTAGCGCCTTGGCGAGCGGAGAGACCCACGTTCGCGACGTGTCCGTCAGTAGCACGGTGGCCACTGGGGCTCCTCGTCCGTTCTCCGCATGCCGCCATGGTCCCGCCTGTCGTTGCCGTAGGAGCGGTTCCATACGCCATTTGGACGGCAACCCGGCCAAAGGCTACGCGTACTTGACGCGTCCGCGGTTGGCGGCGCCGTCGCTCGCCGATCTGAGGCGGGCCCTGACAAGAAGGCGTATGGATCGCCGCCTCGCGCGTCAGGATCACCTGGGGATCGGCGATGCCGCCGGCGGTATCGCCTGATAGTGGGAATGCCGCAACATTCAGGAGGAGTCATGGCATTGCTGGCACGGAATCCCCTGCTGATACGCGGACGTCCTTGGGACGTGGGAGGGAAACAGTTCCGCCATCCACGACCGGTACGCCGCGGAGATCGCCCCACACCCGAACGTGAGCGACTGCTCAAGGGCCTGTCTGGCCAGGTCCTGGAGATCGGCGCCGGCGATGGCGTCAAGGTCACGTGCTACCCGCGTGCGGTCAGCGAGATCGTGCTGATCGAGGATGATCCCTTTCAGTCATCTCCAGCAGTGATAAACCAAGTCGAAACCAGCGGCTTCCGCACTGGCGGGTCTGATGAATGATGGGACCACCGCAACGATCAGGTCGACACGATCGAGAACGTCCTCATGGCACCTGGACCTCGCGACCACCCTGTCCGGTACGCCCCCAGGAGGAATCGGCATGAACGCCACCGTCAGCCCCAGCACCCCTCACGATCTCGCTGTCGAACCCTTCACGATCAACTACCGGCATCTATGCATCGCCCAGATCCTCGACCCTCCCGGGCTGCGGATCGAGGGAGAACTCGACGTCGCCACGCTGCCCGCCCTGACCTGGGCGCTGGCCGCGATCACCGGCGACGGCGACATCTGCCTCGACCTGGCGGGTCTGACTTTCATTGACGTCGGCTGTCTGCGAGCCCTGCTCACCACCGCCGCCGGTCTGGACGACGGCCACGCGCTGACGCTGCGGTCTGCGCCGTCACAACTGCGCCGCCTTCTGGAGATCACCAGCTGGCACGAGACGCCGCAGCTTCGGCTGCGGAACCCGCCGCTGGCCGTTGCTCCGCTGCGCCGGCTCCAGCAGATCTGGGGCTTCCGGCGGCCAGCATCGCTCGCTTGATCACCCCGCGCCCTTCCACCCGAAGGGCCCTCCGACGGGCAGGTCCGCCCCGGGCAGACCACCAAAGGTGAGTGCATGACTTCAGGTCGGCGGCACGACTTCGCTACCAAGACGGCGCAGAACTCGCAGGAAGGCCAAGATCGAGCCGAGGAAAGCCAGCCCGCTGATGCACGCCACAGCAACGGGACGCACCAGCAAGTAGACCTCGATCGACTGGCTCAGCAGCAGCCAGATGCTCAAGGTGGCGTTGACCAGCAGGACCAACGCCCACAACACGGTCAGCCGGACGAAACACCGCCGGACGCGCTCATGCTTCGCGATGACCGCGGGCAGGCGGACGTAGTCAAGGATCAGCTTGCCCACCAGCGGGCGGCGAAGCCGCACCGAGGCCAAGAACACCAGGCTGATGCAGATGGTGCCCAGCTCGGGCTGCAGGAAGTAGACAACTGCGCTGCCGCTCCACAACGCCAGCGCGGACCGGACAGTGATCGCGACCATGGCCAGGATCATGGTGCCGGAGATCGGGCGGCGCAAAAGAAGCCGCCCGGCCACGCTGCCATACACCCACGCGAGCACCGCGGCCAGGGCGCCGGTCAGGCCGAAGAGGGTCAATCCTGCGTAGAACACCGCCAGAGGAACGACCACACCCTCGCAAAGCCGAGGCACTACCTGTCTGGTCAGCGTCCTGGCGCTGGGGAACGACACCCGCACCGGGCCTGCGTCGACCCGACGGGCGCCGCTGTCGATGCTGGCCTGAACGGTCGCCATGATGTCCTCTGGATCCGGGGACACGTGGCTGAAGGCGACCCAGCGTCACGTGTCCCCGGACATTTACCGGCACAGCCGCCTCGATGAAGGCGGGTGGCCGGGCACTTCCAGTCAACGCCAGCCACCGTGATGCGGATACCGGTATTCCCGCCAAAGCCCATCACCGCCGCTGATCAACACTGCAGCGCTGTCACTTCTCATCGACATTCTGTGCGCCGGCCAGCCTCTGAGCGCTGCTCAAACTGAACGATGAACGTTGTCACTCGACAGGGTCTGGCACACATTCGGCTCGCTATCGCTGCTGGTGATGGGGCTTGCTGGGATTGGACGTTGCCGTTGGCTCGCCGTTCACCTTGACTGGTAGGTGACCAGTCGACGCATCTGGCGTCGCTGTCACCGTAAGGGGGTCGTGATGACCCTGGACGCTGAAGGCATGAACGTGACCGCGCGCGCCGGTCTGAATGGTCAGGCGCCGCGCTGCGACCACCTCGACCTGCTCCCGGCAGTGGAGCGCGGACTACCCGAATGTAAGGAGTGTCTGGCCGTTGGCTGGGCCTGGAAGCGGCTGCTGGTGTGCCTGACCTGCGGGTGGGTGGCCTGTTCCGACGGCTCACCGGGCGGCCACGCTCAGGCGCATTACCGGGAAACCGACCATCCGGTGGTCGCAGATTTGGAACCCGGGTCGGCCTGGCGATGGTGCTACGTACACGGGCGGACCGTGTGAGCGAGACGAGAAGAAGCTCATGACTATGTCTGAACGAACGGTGAAAGCCCGGCAAGACTACGACGGTGCGTCACCGTTCCCTGGTGGAGCAGAGCATGCTCCGGCGGGCAGGGCGCAGGTGGGGCTGACTGGGACGATCGTGGTGCTGCCGTTCATCGCGCTGGGTGTCGCGATCTTCCTGGCCTGGGGGCAGGGTATCGCGCTTGCCGATCTGCTGCTGGCAGCGGCCTTCTATGTGGTGACCGGGCTCGGGGTCACCGTCGGGTTCCACCGGCTGCTCACCCACGGGTCCTTCACCGCTCGGCCATGGTTGCGGGTGGTCCTGGGGGTGGCCGGGTCGATGAGTTTCCAGGGCAACCTCATCGACTGGGTGGCGGTCCATCGTCGCCATCACGCCTTCACCGACCGTCCGGGCGATCCACACTCTCCCTACCGGTACGGCACCAGCGTGCGAGGGCAGCTTCGGGGGCTTGCCCACGCCCATCTGGGCTGGATGTTCACCAGCGATCGGACCTCGGCCGAACGCTACGCTCCTGACCTGCTGGACGATCCGGCGATGGTGCGGGTGGCGCGCGCCTTCCCCGCGCTGTGCGTGGTCTCGCTGGTGCTGCCGTTCCTGGCCGGCTGGGCGATCAGCGGCAGCCTGTACGGCGGGCTGACCGCTTTCCTATGGGCTGGACTGGTCCGCGTCGCACTGTTGCAGCACGTCACCTGGAGCGTCAACTCCCTGTGCCACATGGTCGGCAGCAGGCCGTTCAAGACCCGCCGCCACGACCGGTCGACCAACCTGTGGCCGCTGGCCCTGCTGTCATTCGGGGAGAGCTGGCACAACGGCCACCACAGCGAACCCACCTGCGCCCGCCACGGCCTCGACCGCGGCCAGATCGACCCTTCTGCCGGCTTGATCCGCCTGTTCGAGCGGCTGGGCTGGGCCACCGACGTGCACTGGCCCGACCACGATCGCATCCAACGCCGCCGCACCGGCATCCCGCCACAAGCCCGCGCCCGGCCGGAGGCTGACCGGTATCCCTTGCGGTGTCGCCGTTGGGCAGCTTAGGCACCGATGATGGGCCATGTGGGAGAGAACTGGCGAGGGCAACGGCGCGGCATGTCCGTCAGCACCATGCCGCC
The DNA here is from genome assembly GCF_039535395.1 of Nonomuraea roseola. Taxonomy (NCBI): domain Bacteria; kingdom Bacillati; phylum Actinomycetota; class Actinomycetes; order Streptosporangiales; family Streptosporangiaceae; genus Nonomuraea; species Nonomuraea roseola. Next base: position 366,131 of record NZ_BAAAXC010000015.1, on the reverse strand, counting down.
GGTTAGAGCAGATGCGTGCGCTGCGTTCGTGGTGGCCTGATCGGTCGCCATGGCGCTCTCCCAGATCGGGCCGCGATGGCCAAGGACCTCATCTAGTGTTCCTCTCGGTCACGCAGGCGGTACAGGTCGACGATCGGCTGGAGGATCCAGAGCCAGCTGGTCGCCAGCGCCACCGCCGCTCCGAACAGGATGGCGAGCCAGTTGCCGAGGACGACCTCGGCCACCAGGGCTACCGCGGTGGTCATCGCGATCGCCAGCGATATGGCGCCGGCAACGCCCAGTTCGTTCGCGCGGTGCAACATCTTCTCTTTCAGGCCGGTGCGGAACAGCAGTCGATGCTGGACCGCGGGTGTGATGAAGCAGACGGAGGCGGCGGCGGAGCTGGTGAGCGCGATGAAGAACAGCCAATGGCCCGAGGTGTCCACCTTGGCGAAGCCGGCCTGGAACGGCATCGCGAACAGGAAGGCGAACAGCACCTGCACCCCGGTCACCATGACTCGCAGGCCCTGGAGGAGTTCGGACAGTTCGCGGTCGACGCGTTCCTTTGGGTTTTCGTCGGGGTTGCCGTTGGCAGGCATGTCGGCTCCTATCTATTGGCAGATGCGACTAACCGGCTTCGTTCAGGGGGCCGCGACCGGTGGGGGCTGCAGTCATGAGGTCACCGATCCGATCCGGAAGGCGCTGGCCAAGGCGGCAGGCCACGCCCGGCACGGACTCGCCACTCCTGTGCTCAGCCTCCCTTCGGTCCAGTTCATCCAGGGGGAATTCTCAGCCACCCACCCTTGGTCATGGTCTCGGTGGAGATGACTGACTCCTATTCGGTACTGCAGCCTGCGCACATCCTTCGGTCGGCGGCCGCGGTTGCAGCTGGGGCCCGTTCATAGGCAAAGGGATATGGGCGTTCTCAACAAGGCGCCGATCGTAGGTCGAGTGTTTGACGAGGACGTTTGCTGTCGAGCTTGTTGGCTAGTCCTCGCCATCGGCGTCGCTGTCGCTTGGGGTTGTGGTGATGCTCTCCGATCACCTGGTCAGTGTCGCTTCTCGCGGGATCGTCGTATCGGGGCACAGCGCCTCTCCACAGCGGCCGTTCCTTCCCACGTTCCTTCACCGAGGCCGGGCGCTGATCGGTTCTGGTGATAACCGGCCTGGTGCTTGCTCGTTTCGCCATCTCGTGAGAAGGAGGACAGTGAGCTCCAGGCCGCCGTACTGCTGCTGACGCCGGACGCTGTCTGGTGAGAGCAACTGGCCCGCTGTAAGGGGCACGGCCGGTCCGCAGATCCACGCTTCATGCGGGCACTGGTCCGAAGGGCCGGAGAAGGGAATCACCATGAGTCTCAAAAGGAAGATCAGCGCAAAGGTACAGGCCATCAAGGGTCGGGTCGCGCAGCGCTTCGGCGGCGCCACCCGAAACCGGCGGCTGGAGAACGAAGGCAGGACCGACCGGTTCATGGGCAACCTGAGACTGTCCGGTGAGAAGGTCAAGGACGTCTTCAAGCGCTGACCGCGCTCGCTCAGGTGGAGTCCGGGCCGCAAGCCGGTCCGCCTGCGGCTGCAACCGCACCCCACTGTGCGCCGACCGGCTCCTGGGCTGAACCCGGAGATTCGCCACATCCGCACTCCGCTCCACCGAGACCAAGGATTCCCTGAGGACGTGCCTACTGTCTGTTCCACTCTGGTTCCCGTATGGCTGCCACCACTGCGAGGACCTAAAGTGAGGAAAGACGGTCCGCATTTGCGCCGCCCGGCTGGAAAGGGGTGGCGGCCATGGAGTTGCGCCAACTTCGCTACTTCGTGACCCTGGCCGAGGAACTGCACTTCGGCCGGGCGGCGGCCCGTGAGCACATCGTGCAGTCGGCCTTGAGCCAGCAGATCCAGCGACTTGAACGCGAACTCGGGGTGCGGTTGATGGATCGCAGCACTCACCACGTCGAGCTCACCCCTGCCGGCACCGCTTTCCTCGTCGAAGCGCGCCAGATCCTCGACCACGTAGGCCGGGCTGCCAAGGCCGCACGGAGCGCCGCCGTGGCCGCGCCGACGGTGCGCGTCGGCATCATCGACGCCGGTTATGACTCCATGCCGCAGATCCTGCGCGAGGTTCAGAAGCGCCATCCTGATCTGACGATCCACCAGGTTGAAGCCAGTACTCCCGAGCAGTACCGGCAATTGGCCGATGGCCGCATGGACATCGGGATCGGTCGGGCTTCGCAGACGCCGGCGGGCGTGGATTCTGAGCTGATCCGGCTCGATCCGCTTGGTGTACTGGTTCCCGACGACCACCGTTTCGCCGCTCTGGTCGGCGTGCCCGTCGCTGCCCTCGCTGATGAATTGCTTCTGATGGGGGAGGACTCCCAGACACCTGAGCTCAACCAGTTCGTCATCGCGCTGTGTCGCTCGGTCGGATTCGCGCCCACTGTCTATGAGGGAACGGTGGAGAGCACCCGCGCTGCAGCCGACCTCGTGCTCCAGCACCGCTGCGTGCTCTGTGTCCCCTCATCCTTCCGCACATCCAACCGGCCGGGCACCGTGTGGCGACCCCTGATCGAACCCACGACCCACTATCAGTGGTCGCTCCTGCGGCACTCCGGCACTCCTTCCGTCCACGTCGCCGGTGTCATCGACAGCGCCAGGCAACTCGCCTACGAGCTTGGCTGGTTGGAAACCGCCGACCCGGCTTCGGGGCCGGGGGTGTCGACGGTCATCAGCCATGGCGAGAACGAGCCATAAATGTGGTCCGACCTGGGCGTTTCTGGTGTCTTCTGCGGGGCAGCCGTGGTTCTAGCAAGCAGATTCGGAGGCGTCACATGACCACCGAGACTCTGATCTGGGTGGCCGTCGTCGTGGTAGTGGTGGTGGCCCTCGCCGCAGTCGCGTTCCTCGTGCTGCGGCATCAGCGCCGTGGCCGTCTCCGCGAACGGTTCGGCCCTGAGTACGACCGCACGCTGGCCGAGCAGGAGGACAGAGGCGCGGGCGAGCAGGAGCTGCTCGCCCGTGAGGAGCGCGTCGCCGAGCTCGACATCCGTCCGCTGGACCCGGAGCGCCGGCGGACCTATGCCGTCCGCTGGACGGAGGTGCAGGAGCGGTTCGTCAACGCTCCCGGTTTCGCGGTGACGGAGGCCGACCAGCTGGTGACGGAGGTCATGGCCGAGCGCGGCTACCCGATCGAGGACTTCGACCAGCGGGTGTCCGACCTTTCGGTAGGACACGGCGCCGCTCTTGACCACTACCGGCAAGCCCATGAGATCAGCGGCCGTGAGGCCGCCAAGAGGGCCTCGACGGAGGAGTTGCGCCAGGCGATGGTGCACTACCGCTTCCTGTTCCAAGAGCTCCTCGGGGAGTCGCCGTCGGACGGCCGCGCGTCCCGCCGCGATCCGGCGGCGAACCGCGATGACCATGACGAAGGCACCTCCCGTCGCGATTCTGGAGGATGGTGACGGCATGGACCCGCGCAAGCACGAAGACGAAGGACTGCAATCGCCGAGGCAGTACGACGACACCGTGAACGAGACCGGCGGACCAGTGGCAGGCCCTGGCCCTGTGCACAGGGAAGAGGCCAGCCGGGATGCTCCGGGGGTGGAACCGACAGGCCGCGAAGCCCAGAGGGCAACCGGCCCCGACGTCGGGGTTCAGGACAGGGGGTTCACGGACACCGACGCCGCCACCGGCGACGTGCCGGTCGAGTCCGAACCCGCCCCGGCCCGGGCGCAGGCCGTACCACCGCAGAGAGCTGCCCTGTTCGACCAGGACGTCGACCAGGCCCACACGCGCTGGCACGACCTGCAGGCCACATTCGTGGACGACCCGCGCCAGGCGGTGGAGCAGGCGGACCAGCTGGTCGACGAGGTCGTCAACGCGCTCACCAGTTCGCTGACCACGCGCACGAGCGAGCTGGGCGGTCGGTGGAAGAACACCGACCAGGGCGACACCGAGCAGCTCAGGCTGGCTCTTCGCGACTACGGGGCCATGCTCGAACAACTGCTCGCGCTGTCCGGCCCTCGGAAATGAGGTGAGGTGACATGCTCGCCATCGTGGCAGCGATCATCTTCGGGCTGGGCTTCCTGCTCGAACTGCTGGCCTTCGAGATCCCTGGCGGGATCAGCGGTGTGACGTTCATGCTGCTCGGCCTGTGCCTGCTGGCCCTGCACCAGGCGGGAATCGGCGCGGGCAGCACCGGTGGCCTCCTCGGCGGCTCGCGCCGTACATGACGCTGATGCGGCGCCAGGTGGCGGTGCTGCGGCGTCAGGTGGCCAAGCCCGCCCTCACGCTCGGCGACCGCTTCCTGCTCGCCGGACTGCTTGGCCACCTGTCGATGGACAAACTGCGCCACCTCACGCTGCTGGTACACCCGGAGACCATCCTGCGCTGGCACCGCGATCTGCTCAGACGCCGCCACTCCGCAGCCTGCACGCTCCGGCGCCGAGGACGCCCGCGCACCATCTCCGCCATCCGCCTGCTGGTGCTGCGCCTGGCTCGGGAGAACCCCTTCTGGGGGTACCCGGCGCATCCACGGTGAGCTAGCCGCGCTCGGCATCACGGTCGCCGCCTCCACCGTGTGGGAAACCTTGAAGGTTCACGGCATCGACCCAGCCCCCGAGCGGCAGCACACCATCTGGTCCGGCTTCCTGCGCAGCCAGGCGGATGCGTTGCTGGCTTGTGACTTCTTCGAGGTCCGCACCTTTGACCGGGGCACGGCTGTACGTCACGGCCGTCATTGAGCACGCCACTCGGCGTGTCCGGATCCTCGGCACCACCGTGCTCCCCACCGGCCAGTGGGTCACCCAGCTCGGACGGAACCTCATCATGGACCTGCAAGAGGCGGGCAGCGCGGCCAGGTTCCTCATCCGTGACCGCGATGCGAAGTTCTCTACGGCCTTCGACGCCGTGCTGGCTGATGCCGGGATTCGAGTCGTCACGACTGGTAGCCGGCTTCCCCGGATGAACGCCATCATGGAGCGGTGGATCCAGACCTGCCGGCGTGAACTGCTGGACCGCACCTTGATCGGGAACCAGCGCCACCTACTTCATGCTCTACGCGAGTTCGAGACGTTCTACAACGGTCACCGGCCACACCGGACCCTCCGGCAGGCCGCCCCGCTCCGACCGCTCCCCGGCCCGGGCGCCGACCGAGCCCAGATCGCTCAGCTCGACGTCCGTCGACATGATCGTCTGGGCGGTGTCCCCAGGGCGTACCGACATGCCGCTTGACCTGAACGGATGAATTTTCGGCACCCGCAGAGACATGCAGGGCTACAGCGAATGGATCGCCACTAGGTCGGGCCTCGGCTCCGGGAGCGCGTGAGCTACCTCTACGCCTCGCCTCTCAGCCAGCGTCGCAGCCGAGGCCACGGCCTACCACCGCAGCTCCCGCCCTCTTCGGGATGGCGGTCCGTGCTCATGCTGCGAGGCCCCGCCTCCGTCGCGGAGGCGGGGCGGTGCGGTCGGCGGGCGAAGCGCTAATCCTTAGTCGTGGACGACGCCGAGTCGCCTGGGGTATCAGCCGTGACGAATGGGCCGCCCTTTGAGTCCGAAGACCAGCTGCCAGCATCGGTGTAGAGCGTGGCCACGCCCTGCTCATCAATTACGCAACTTTCGTGAAGAGCCTTGGTTTCTAGTCGGGAGCGTACGTCACTCTGGTCGCCCGCAATGCAAAACTCGGCTCGTAGCGGAGGCGTGCCATAGTACACGCCATTGTCGCCGGGGCAGTCGAACGGCGCTGCACAGGGGGTCCCCGCGGGAGGGTCACGCCTGGCGGGATGCGTGAAACCTGCGATATGCATCATCTCGTGAATGAGCGTTTGGGAGATCTCCTCATCACCCTGCGGGAAAAGGACTCCGAAGTTGATATTCACCTGTGTTCCATTGAGGGGCGCGCTGGCGTTCACTCCGGGCTCGTTGAGCGTCGTGTGATGAATCGCGCGGTCGTAGGCTACGTCGAGGAGACGCCGCTTCTCCTCCGCCGACAGGTTGTTACATCCTAGGATGCGCCTCAGCACGAATCTGTGTCGGTCGATCGTCCTGTTCCGGTTCGCCACGGAGATATCGTTCGCGAAAGTAAAGTGCAAGAGGCGAAAGTTCATCGGGAAACCTGGTCCGATGGTGTTGCCGGTGATCTCATGGCCCCAGACGTCGCCGTCTTCCCTGATGACGACGATGCGGTTGTCGCTCGTGACCACGAACCTGTCGACGGGACCGTTGAACGCGACCTTCGCTCCGCCGAACTTGAAGCCTGGTTTGATGGTGTTGCCGGTGCCACCCTGATCGATCTCATGGCCCCAGACGTCGCCGCTTTGCGTAACGACAATGATGCGCGTGCCCATCGTGACCACGAACCTGTCCACGGGACCGTTGAACGCGACCTTGGCTCCGCCGAGCTTAATGCCTGGTCCGACGTTGTTGCCGGTGATCTCATGGCCCCAGACGTCGCCGCTTTGCGTAAAGACGTAGATGCGGTCGTGATTCATGAGGCCACTCGCGACCACGAACCTGTCCACGGGACCGTTGAACGCGACCTTGGCACCGCCGAGCTTAATGCCTGGTCCGACGTTGTTGCCGGTGAACTCGTGACCCCAGACGTCGCCGCTTTGCGTAATGACGAACATGCGGTCGTCCTTCACGACCACGAACCTGTCAACGGGACCGTTGAAGGCGACCTTCGCTCCGCCGAGCTTGAAGCCTGGTCCGATGTTGTTGCCGGTGATCTCATGGCCCCAGACGTCGCCGCTTTGCGTAATGACAAAGATCTGCCTGCCGAACACGTGACTCGTGACCACGAACCTGTCCACGGGACCGTTGAACGCGACAGGAAAAGGTGCGGTCTTGGGCATGATCGGAACCCTCCGGTACAGTTTGAAACTGTGATGCATGGCCGCGCACATGGCCATAAGGCGCACACGCTCGGAATATTACTCAGTGTCCCCACTTGGCCACTGTTCGACACATCTGCCATACTCCGGCCGAGCCCCGCCACAGATAGCGGAGACGTGGCTACTTCCATGAGGTGTCATGACCGTCACCCGGGAGCCGCCCTGGCGGGAGATCCTCGTTTTGCGTCATCAGCTCGCGGTGTTGCGTCGGTAGGTGGCAAGGCCTCAGCCGTCGTGGGCGGATCGAGCGCAGCGCGCTGGCGCGGCTGCTGTCTCCGGAAGGTCGTCTACGGTTGGGTCGGCTCGGTCTACGCGTGAGCACGGACTCGCCGCACGTGGGTGAGCACTTCGGCGACGACCGTCTCCGGCTGATGGCGGTGCACATGATGTCCGGCTGGGTCGGCCACGACGTAACGGGTGTTGGATGACAGATTCGCCAGGTCTTTTTGCTGCGGCTCCCAGATGTCGTAGAACGCCGACCGCCTTGCGACGGCTGCTGGGTCCGTAAGATCGGGGTCGGTGCGGCTCGAGCTGACGACTGTAAGGGGGATCGAGCCCAGGGTGGGTGCGGCACGGAGCCCCGGGGCGGGTTGATGGTGATGGTGGCCAGCATTTCACGGAGCTCGCCGCGCCGCTGCCGGTCGCTGAAGTCCAGCGCCACCCTGGCCCGGCTCCACTCGGACGGGAGCCGCCGCGCGGCGACCTCGCGCATGGCCGCGCCGTTCCATCCGAGCTCGGTGGCCAGGCGCCGCAGACCAGCGGGGTCAGCCGCCACCGCACGATGCGCCAGAGCATCTTGGTCCTGGTCCATGGGAAGTGGCGGCCTTGTTCCGGGTGGTGGCGTCGACCAGGACCACCCCGGCAACCTGCTCGGGGTGCGCGGCGCAGAACAGCCGGACGATGTAACCGCCGGCGGAGTGTCCGACCAGGATGTACGGCGGGCCGATCCCGCTTGCTGCAGCGCCCGCCGGAGGTCGTCGGCATGTCGGCGGGCGGAGCCAGCACCCCAAGCCGGATCACTCCACCCCAGATGCGCCTCGTCGAACAGGATCGTCGTCGTCTCGGTGGCGGGCTCGGGGAGCACGCCTGCCCAGTTCAACGCGGGCTCCCCGAGCGCAGGGACGACCACCACGGTGGGGCTGCCGACGCCGTGGTCCAGAGGTGGATGCGGCGACCGTCAACGTCAACGAGTGTGCCGGGTGGCGTAAACCGCGCCGGTCACGGCACGAGGCCCAGGTTTGGTAGGTGGCGCTGGCCAGTGTCACGGCGCCTCCAGCGAGTGCCGCTCGGGTGAGGATTCGGGTCAGGACGCTCGATCGGCCGGAGCATAGACAGCCGTGCGAGGAGGTCATAGGCAGGGCCTTCCAGAGGTTGGTTGTCACCGCTCCTGTTACGAGTAAGGGGGCGGTTCTATGCGACCATCACACCCAGGTCATGACCAGTTGGGTGTGACGCTTGCGGAAGATCCGGCCGTCAGCGGGTTCAGGCACGGTGGCATCGGCGGAATGAAGCGTGAAGTCCGGGCCGGAGTGGTTGCGCCAGTCGCGGTCCCAGTTCTGCAGGTGATCGCAGAGCTGCTGGGCGAGCTCGGCGCGGTGGGGGCCGTGACTGTGGATACCGAACTCCCAGCGCCGCTCCTCGGCCTCGTTGGTCCGTTGAACTTCGCGGATGGTGAGGTAAGCGAACGAGTCTGGGGTGATGAGGACCGGGCAGTACCAGCGCATCGCCAAGGTGACGAGATCCTTGCCCCGTTCAGGGTCCGCCCAGATCATGCCGAACCTGTCGTCGACCGTCGCGATCCGCAGGTGCATCGAGTCGAACGACTCCGCGTGAGCGGCCGTCACGCCGGTCCACAGCTCAGCTCGCTCCCCGGCCAGCGCCTGGTCGAGCGCGGAGACGTCCAGCGGGGGGCCGCTCTCGATCGTCAGTCTCACGGCGCCATCCGCGAGAGAGGCCTCCTGGTCGAGATAAGCGCCGGCACCCTGGATCGCGACGAACCCGCACACGGTCGGGTCGAGGCCGCGCAGCCGGTCGCCGTCTCGGACGAAGGTGAACGAGCGGGTGATCGTCGAGAAACGGAGCGGGATGACCAGACGGCCGCCCTCGGCAAGAAGGTGCCCCCACGGGCAGTCCCAGGCCCCCACGGTGACGATGATGGCGTCATATCCGCCCTCAGGAGCGTGCTCCTCAGCGATGTGCTCGGCATCGCCCAGGACGACCCTCACCTGCGGGTAGCCGGTCGCGGCCAGGAACCGGGCTGCGCGCTCGGTAACCCACGGATCGATATCCACGGTGACCGTCAAGCCCTCATCGCCGACGATCTCGGCGATCAGGGCCGCGTTGTACCCGCCGCTTCCCACCTCGAGAACCTTGGCTCCGCGGAAGAGGTGGGCGGCCTCCAACATGTCGGCCTGAAGCCACGCCGCGGAGACCGAGCTCGTCGCCCGGCCCGTGGCGTTGCGCTTGGTGACGACCACATCTCTGGGCGAGTAGGCGGCGGTAAGGGCCGCTTCAGGGGCGAACCGCTCTCTCGCGACCTTCGCGAAGGCCACTGCGACCTCCGGGGAACGGATGTAGCCCTGCTCAGTCAGCGTCGCGACCATGTCGGCACGCAGGCGCTCAGAGGACTCGGAGGGCAGGGTGTCAATGGTCATCAGACAACGGTACTTTCGCTCGGGGACAGTTTCGGGAACCTGGCAAGCGCGGAGAGCCTCGCTCATGGCCTGCCGGAGTCGGCTAACTCGGTCTCTCCAGGGGAAAGAGGTGGCCCTTGACCAAAGCAACCGCGGACAGGAGATCGTTCATGAGGTGGTGCGGGCCGGGGCGAGGTCAGGCCGGGCGGCGACTGCGTCGCGGAGGAAGGTGCGCTTGGAGTAGTAGGTGCGCCCCTGCGTCAGACCGCGCGCGGTGAGGTAGCCCTGGAGCCAGTGGCTGATGCGTTCCATCTCCGCCAGCACCTCGTCTTGATCGTCGTCCAGGAGGCTGCGCGAGCGCCGGTACTCCAGCTCGCATTGCGCGAGCACCGCGTCCGGTGCGGCAAGGAGCGAACAGTGGTCGAGGAAGATGCCGTAGATGTGGCCGGTGACCATGGATTCGCACTGGATGTCGTAGCGGACGCGGCGGAAGTGGCATGGCCCGCACCTGAAGGCCCATCTCCTCGCGTAGATACTCCTCGAAGCCGCCCGGGGGGACATCCACGCGAGAGAGCTGCTCGCGGCGCGCGAAGGTGTCCTCCGAATACCACTTCCGCTTCAGCACATGACCGCCGTCCACCGTCCGGATGAAGGAGGCGTAGCCGAGTTCTTCCTCAGGTCCGGTGACGTCGAAGAGGTGGTTCTCGGTGAAGTAGATCTGGAATTCATCCCGGTACTCCGGCCGGCAGCCGTCCAGGACGCCGTGACGCAGAGTCTTCAGCAGCTCCATGGCAGCTGCCCAGATGTCCGTTCCCGGCGTCAGGTTGTACTTGAACTCCAGCTCGGTCCCGGCGAAGTGGGTGTGGAAGTACCTTTTGTGGTTGTTGAGGCGGAGCGCCGAGGCAGTGTGCACAGCGAGTGCGGGCTCCAGCCAGCGCAGCGCCTCCACCGGTCCCCCGCCGACGGGCTCACTGGTGATCCGGACGAAGCAGGCGTCCTCGGCGTAGAACCGGATCTGCGCGTAGGCGTAGTAGCCGCCGGGGTCCTCAGCCAGGTAGCACAGCGGCACGAGGCCGGGTGCTGCCTGGCCGACCATCGCGCGGAGGGCAAGCCTGGGGTGCGCCGTGAACTCGGCCTCGCTGATCTGACCGGCGGCGTACGCGGCGGTGCGGTGCGCGTGCTGCTGGAGGGGCGGGGCGTATCCATCGGGGGACCCTCACTTCTCGGGCGGATGGGCGGAGCGGACCGGATGTCTGGGCCTCGTAGACCCACCACTGGTGACCGACATTGCCGTTGGCTGGGCGGCGGCACCGGTTGGGCCGCGATCCCTGGTGCAACAGATGAAGGCCGGTGACGGTCAGGCCGACTTCTTCGGCGACCTCCTTGGCGGCGGCCTGCTCCGGGCTGCCATGCTGGTCGATGTGACCGGCGACGGGCGCGATCCCAGCCGGGGGTGTAGCCCGCTCGAAGACGAGGAGCCCAGCCATGCTGGAGATGAGCACCCCGACGCTGGTGTGATCGCACGGCGTATCGCCGGAGGGGATCGAGGCGGTCAAGACTGTTCCCCGGCGCGTTGGGCGACGACGACGAGCCAGCTCGTCACGATCGGCGCGTCGGGGGTGGTCTGGGCGTAGGCCTTGGCCAGGATCTCCATGCGCTGTTCGTGGGTGAAGTCACCGTCCGGGCGGGCGAACACCGGGATGGACAGCCACGCCTTCTTCTCTGCCATGGTGCTTTGCTGGGCGGTGACCTCGGCGTTCACCAGGGTCAGCCCAGGGCCGGTCAGGTGGTTGAGGACGGTGTCCAGCGGCAGTTTGGGGCGCTGGTCGCCGACCGCCGGCGGTGGGGTGTAGTCGTAGTTGCGGGTGGCGATCTGGCGAATCAGCGCATTCAGCGAAGGCCCGGTACGTACTGTCTGCTCGTCGGGGTGGGTAACGCCGGCGAAGCCGCCGCCGATGTTGAACACGAACCGTCCGCCGGGCCGCAGGACGCGGTGGACCGCCGTGAAAACGGCGGGGACGTCGGTCTTCCAGATCGCCGAGTTGCACACCACGGCGTCGACGCCCGCAGCCGGGACGTGCTCGGCCAGGTTCTCAGCCGGGCGGTGACCCAGGACAGGCGTGGGTCGGTCAGTGTGCGGCGGCCGATGCGCTGCATGGCGGCGGCGTTGTCGAGGGAGATGACACGGGTCTGGGCCGGGGTCACGGCGAGGATCGCCTCTGCGGTCGCGCCGGTCCCGCCGCACAGGTCGATGACCAGGCGACTGTGGGTGAGGTGGGCGCGGCGGGCAAGATCACGATGGAGGCGTTCTGCGGCAACTCCGCGCATAACCCGGAAGGAGAGAGTCGGCCGGGTGAGATGACGGCTTCGTTCCGCTGAAATCGCGGCGGAACGGGGCCGTTCGTCATGTGGCGGAAGCGATGAACACGGTGATGGACGGCATGATGATCACGGTGTGTACAGGGTTGGTGCGGGCGAGCACGGCAGGAGCACGGATCGGCTAGAACTATGTTCCGCACGAGTGCGGCGGTGCATGTTTCTGCAGGTCAGTGCCATGATCAAAGCGCGCCCTGCAGGATTCGAACCTGCGACCGTCGGATTAGAAGAAAGATCGTTTGCTGTTGGGTGGTGTCAGCTGGTGTCTGTCTGTCCCGTGCGGGGTTGATTTCGGTGTCAGGCCGTGACGGGTTCTGTCGGTACGGTCCGGGGCGGACGAGCACGGACCGAGCACGGCGGACCCGCCGGTGCGCACCACGCATCCATGACTCGGGGATGTGTGAGCCACATGGTCAACGCGGTGAACCAGAAGTCAGCTCTGTGCGATGAGTTTCGACGCTCTACACGGTACGGGTTGAGTATGCCGATCCCTACAACGGCCATCGGCCGCATCCACCCGATCACGATGAGCGGACCGTCGTTCCGTTGGAAGGCTCGATCAAGCGTAGGCAAGTGCACGGCGGAGTTATCAACGAGTACCACCGAGCCGCATAGCCGCTTCGAAGAAATGCAGCTCAGCCCCTGCGCGATGGGTTTTGACGCGGTACAGGCGACCGCGAACGCGTAGGAGGCGGCGTACTTCTTGCGCCACCGTAGGCCTTGGCCACGCACACGCCGGCTGTAGTACCCGCCTCGAAGAGCCGGGCGGCAGCAGTTTCGAGCACGGCCGCCAGGCGCACCGCGTTGAGCAGGGTGGCGTCGGCGTGTGCGGCGCGGTGGGCGTCATGGCCGGATCGGGCGTTCCGGTCGTGGGCGGGTCTCAGAGGAGGAACTGCTCCAGCAGTGGCGCCAGGACGTCGGGTGCTATGTCGTGTGGTGCGTCCACGCTGTGGCGCCGTCCGTGAGTCAGCAGGTCGGTGACCGCTTTTGCGGCGTCCCGTCGCCAGGCGGCGCTGTGCGTGCCGTCGATGACCAAGGTGGGGACGGTGATGGCGGCGGTCCAGTGCACGGGCAGGGAGAAGTCGCCCATCACGGCCATGTCATAGGCCAGGGTGTGGGCCATGGCTTCGAGGTTTCGCCACTGGGGAGCCGAGCGCATCGCGGCGATGACCTCGGCTGGCATCTCCACAGCGGTGGTCAGGAAGAGTTCGACCGCGTCGCCTCGGCGATCTGCCCGCACGAGCTTGTCGAGCTGTGCGCTGAAGTCCAGGGGCATGGCTGTGCGGGCGCCGTCGAGGATGAAGGGCGGCTCGATCAACACCAGCCCGGTGATCGGCACGCCGCGCGCAGCCGCGTCGGCGACAAGGACGGCGCCTGAGGAGACGCCGAGGGCGAACGCGGCCTCACCGGCCTGGCCGAGGACGGCTGTCAGGTCCTCGATCTCCCGGACGACCGTGTACGGCCTGGCGTCCCCGCTCCCGCCGCGGCCGCGCCGATCATAGGTGATCACGGTGAACCGCGGAGCTAGCCGTACGGCCAGCGGGGTGAAGTCCGTCCGCTCGTTCAGTGCGCCGCCGACCAGGATGAGTGGTGGGCCTTGGCCCCATCGCTCGACGGCAATAATCGTGCCGTCGAGCGAGGTGACGGTGGCCTTCGCTCCGCCATGCGGGGTGCACGTCGCAGGGCGCGGCTCACGGTAGAGGTCGCTGGCCTGGATGAGCAGGCCGCCGTGCCCGTAAAGCCGTGGCTCGTTACGGTGTGTCAGTTCCTCGTAATAGGCGACGTACTGCCTGCGGGTCTCCTCGAACTCGCCCGAGTCGAGCAGGCGGTCCAGGCAGAAGGCCCGTACGGTTTCCAGGAGCCGGTACCGCGAGCCGGTCGTCCCGGTCAGCGGCGAGACCAGGGAACGGTCGACGAGGCGGGTGAGTAGGTCGGCGACGTCGCCGGGGCAGATCGCCTCCGCCGCCTGCAGGCTCCACGCGTCGGGGTGGATGGCCAGTCGGCGCAGCACGGTTCGTTCTGGCTCGGTGAGCAGGTCCCAGCTCCATTCAATCATGGCCTGCAACGTCCGCTGCCGGTCCGGCGCGCCGCGACGGCCGGTGGCAAGCACCCGGAAACGATCGTCAAGACGCGTGGCGAGATCGTGGATCTCCAGGGCGCGGACGCGGGTCGCCGCCAGTTCGAGCGCGAGGGGCAGGCCGTCGAGTCTGCGGCAGATCTCCACCACGGCCGGGGTGTTGGCGGGAGTGAGCTGGAAGTCGGGCTTGGCAGCGGTGGCCCTGGCCACGAACAGCTGGATGGCGCTGGATCGCGCCACGGCGCCGGAGTCAGTGGCCGAGGACGGCAGGCCGAGCGGCGGCACCGGCCACACCTGCTCGCCGAGGATGCCAAGGGGTTCGCGGCTGGTGGCCAGGATCCGCAGATGCGGAGCGGCCCGCAGCAGCTTGTCGGCCACTGCGGCCACCTGCTCTACCACGTGCTCGCAGTTGTCCAGGACCAGCACGCGCTCCCCGTCGGGCTGGGTGAGGTTCCGGATCGCCTGGAGGAGGTCCTGCTCACCGGCGGAGGCGTCGAGGGCGGCCAATTCCACCAGCCAGGCGTCGTCCAGATCCCGGGCGACCTCCAGGGCCAGGCTGGTCTTGCCCACGCCACCCGGCCCGGTGAGCGTCACGAGCCTGCCGCTGCGCAGGCGGGCCCGAACATGCTCCACTGCCGCGGCCCGGCCGATCAACTCGGTAATGGCGGCGGGCAAATTCGTCTGAGCCGACGCTTCGGCCGGTACTGCGGCCAGCGCGGGATCCTGGCTGAGAATCGCCTGGTGGAGGCTGACGAGGTCGGCGGCGGGGTCCAGGCCCAGCTCGTCGGCCAGGCGGGTGCGGAGGTCATGGTAGGTGTCCAGCGCCTGGCTGTGCCGTCCTGACCGGTACAACACGCGCATGTAGACCGCGCGCAGGCGCTGCCGTAACGGATGTCCGGCCACGACCTCGGCGAGCTCGGCCGACAGCAGGTGGTGCTCACCCAGCTCCAGGCGGGCCTCGGCGTGCTCCTCGATGACGACCATCCGTTCCTCTTCGAGCCGGTCGATGGCCGCGCGGGCGAAGGGCGCCTCGGATACGTCGGCGAAGGCCGGGCCCCGCCACAGCGCCAGCGCGTCGGCGAGAAGCGACCCGCGGGTACGCGGCTCGGCGACTGTCCGCGCACGCTGGGCCAGCCCCCGGAACCGGCCCACGTCCACCGCGTCGGCGGCTACTCCCAGCACGTAGCCCGGCGGCTGGGTCACCACCAGGTCTCGGCTTCCCGGCTCCGCCTCCTCCAGCGCCCGCCGTAACTGGGAGACGCGGGTCTGCAGGGTGCTGGTGGGATTGACCGGAAGGTCATCGCCCCACAGATCGTCGATCAGGGCGCTGATCGACACCGGGCGGCCCTCTCCTAGGAGCAGGCCAGCCAGCAGGGCGCGGACCTTCGTGTCGGGAACCCGAACCAGGACACCGTCATCTGTCCAGACGGCAAGCGGACCAAGCACGCCGAATCGCATGCCTCAGGCTAGTGGCTCAAGGTCACCGGAAGTAGTTCTGAAGCCGTTCTGAAGCCTCCGCCGACAAGCTGTGGACATCAGCAAGAGAGACGGAAGGAACCCCGAGATGACCGCCATCACCGCAACCGCCCTCCGTACCGACTGTTCTCCTCAGGCCCGAATCACCAAGTCCCTGCTGGGCTGGGGGGTGCTCGCAGGTCCGCTGTATGTGGTCGTGACCGGCGTGCAGGCACTGACCCGCGACGGGTTCGACCTCACCCGGCACCCGGCCAGCCTGCTGGCCAACGGCGGCCTCGGCTGGGTCCAGATCGCCAACCTCATCCTGGCCGGTCTGATGACCGTCGCCGCCGCGGTCGGAATGCGGCGGGCAGTGCGGGCAGGCAGGGGCCGCGTCTGGGGGCCGCGGCTGGTCGCCCTGTACGGCGCGGGCCTGATCTTCGGCGGGATCTTCCGTGCCGACCCGGCTTTCGGATTCCCGGTCGGAACGCCCGACGGGCCCGGGCCGGTCAGCTGGCACGGTCTGCTGCACTTCGTCTGCGGCGGGATCGGCTTCCTCGGGTTGATCGGCGCCTGCCTGGTGTTCGCCCGCGCCTACGCCGCCCTCGGTCGCCGTGGATGGGCGATCTACAGCGGGGCTACCGGGATCGTCTTCTTCGCCGCCTTCGCCGGGATCGCCTCCGGCCCCGGGAACGCCGTCATCAACCTCGCCTTCACCGCGGCTGTGGTGCTCGGCTGGGCCTGGATCTGCGCCACCTCCGCCCACCTGATGCGACAGGCGGCCTAGGTCATGCGATTCCGCACCATCGTCCTGAGCATCGGCAAGACCGCCACCGGGATCGAAGTGCCAGCCGAGATCGTCGAAGCCCTCGGCTCCGGCCGTCGGCCAAAGTCCGCGTCACCATCGCCGGCCACACCTTTCGCAGCTCGGTGGCACCGATGAACGGCGCCCATATGCTCGGCCTGAGCGCCGACGTCCGGCAGCAGACCGGCGTGGCGGCCGGCGACACCATCGAGATCGACCTGCAGGTCGACACCGAACCGCGAGAGGTCACCGTTCCGGCTGACTGCGCAGCGGCCCTCGACCGCGAACCGGAAGCCTGGAACAAATTCGACCGGCTGTCCTACAGCAACCGCCGCGCCCACGTCTTTTCGATCGAGGGCGCCAAGACCGACGCCACCCGCCAGCGGCGCATCGACAAATCCGTCTCCACGCTGGCCGCCGGGAACATCCGCTAACCAGCCCAATCCCACCCGCATGGCCCCGTCCAGCACTGCCAAACGAATCGGAAGAGATCATCATGAGCTTCGTCACCTCCCAGGACGGCACTCGCATCGCCTACGACAGCATCGGTTCAGGCCCGGCGGTCATCGTGATCGGCGGCGGGCCAGTCGACCGGACAGCCGAGTCGCCGCTGGCCACACTGCTGTCCGAACACTTCACCGTCTACAGCTACGACCGGCGCGGCCGCGGTGAGACCGTAGACACCGCTCCGTACTCGGTCGACCGCGAGTTCGACGACCTCCAGGCCCTGATCACCCAGGCTGGCGGGTCCGCGATGGTCTACGGCACCTCCGGCGGCGGAATGATCGCGATCCAGGCCGCCGCCCGCGGCCTGCCCATCACCAAGCTGGCCCTATGGGAGGTCCCTTACATCCAGCCCGGTACACGCGAGCCCGTCCCCGCCGACTACCGCGACCAGCAATACGCCCTACGCGCAGAAGGCCGCTTCGGCGACATGATGGAACTATTCATGGTCAAGGCCGTACTCATGCCCGCCGAGTTCGTCGAAGGCATGAAGGCCGCTCCGGTCTGGGAGGCGATGGCGGCCGGGGCGAGCTGCCTGGCCTACGACGCCGACGTCGCCGCAGACTTCGCCCTGCCCTGCGAGGTGCTGAAGTCAATCACCATCCCCACCGTCGTCATAGACGGCGCGACGACGCCCTGGATCACCGCCGCGGCCGAGGCGATCGCCGATGCTCTGCCCGACGCCCACCGCACCACGCTGCACGGCCAACCCCACAACGTCGACGCGGCGGCCATCGCCCCCGCCGTCGCCGAGTTCTTCGGATCGAACCGATGAGGAAGATCGTCGCGCAGCTCTTTGTGTCCGTCGACGGTGTCATGCAAGCGCCTGAGAACTGGCACCTTCCCTACTACGACGAGCGGATGGCCGAAGTGGTCGCCGAGCAGTTCCACCAGTCCGACATCCTGCTTCTGGGTCGGACCACCTACCAGGTGTTCGCCGGCTCCTGGCCAGAACACGGCAGCGAAGTGCCGCTCGCGGACCGGATCAACACGATGCCCAAGCTGGTCGCCTCCACCACCCTGAACACCGTGGTGTGGCAGAACAGCACCCTGATCAGCGGCACCGTCGCCGACGAGCTCACCAAGCTCAAGCAGCAACCCGGCCGCAACATCACCATCGCAGGCAGCCCCACCTTGGTCCGCTCACTGCTGCATGACGACGTCCTGGACGAACTCCAGCTGCTGGTTCACCCGGTGGTTCTCGGCCACGGCCGGCGCCTTTTCGAGGAGGACAACTTGAACAAGTCACTACGCCTGGCCGACTCTGAGGTCTTCAAGACCGGCGTCGTCCACCTGACTTATCAGCCGACGGTTCCCCAGTAGAATACATCTCTCGTAGCCGGTATCCCGCAACGGGATACCGGCTACGACAGCGTCATCATGTTGTTCGCCGCCAAGCCAGGCTGCCGTCTACCCCCGCTCACCTCCGAGTTTATGTCGATGACGTTGCTGCGGCCGTCGAGCGAGCCGTCACTGCTGGCGCGCGTGTGGTGACCCGCCCGACCATGCTCGCGTTCGGCGAGCGTGTCGCCCGTGTCCGCGACGTCCAGGGCCTGTCCGGTGCTAGAAACTGGTAACGAGGTTCTGACCTGGTCTTCTAGGCGCGGCTCTCGTGCTGTTTCGACTGCTGTATCTGCTGGTGGTCAGGGTGTTCGGCTGGCAGGTGCTGCTCACACGGGGCAGCGCTTCCAAAGAGGTGGAGATCTTGGTGTTGCGGCATGAGGTCGCGGTGCTGCGTCGCCAGGTCGCCCAGCCCAGCCCGGACTGGGCCGATCGGGCGCTGCTGGCCGCGCTGGCAAGGCCGTTACCCGCTCGCCTTCGACTGCATCGCATCGTGACACCCGGCACGCTGCTCGCCTGGCACCGCCGGCTGGTCAAGAAGAAGTGGACCTACCCCGCCAAGCAGGGCCGGCCCCCAATCTCCGAAGAGATCCGCAGTCTGATCGTCCGGTTGGCGCGGGAGACATCGATGCTCGTGTGCACGCGCAGCCTGCCTGCCGCGTCGATGACGGAGCTGACGTCCTCTCCTGTCGGGGCGGCGACGCCAGGGCTGCCCCAGGCAGCTCTGGAAGGCGCTGCCCGAGGCCCTGCGCAAGCTCCCGTGTCGGTCCTGGCCTGTTCGGTCCGTCGTCGCCACTGCCAGCGGGTGGGGTGTGGGTGCTGGCGATGCTGGCCGCTGTCGCGGCTTTCGCGAGCTGGGCCGGCTTCATCTGGCCAGCTTCAGTCGTCCGACTGCTCGCTGTTGGAATGCTGGAGAACGGCGAGGGCAGGCTCTTCGCCCGCAGGAGCGGGCCCCCCTGGGAAGCCGTCAGGCTCCTTGCCGCGGCCGGCCGACGGGAGCTCTGAATGCGTGGCGCCGGGCAGTTCCTGCTGGGGCGTGGCGGTCTCCGGGGCCTGGCCGTCCGCCGAGTTCTGCGTCGCGCGGTCGAAGAAGCGCAGCAACTCCACCGGCAGCGGCATGACCAAGGTGGAGTTCTTCTCCGCCGCGACCTCCACCACCGTCTGCAACAGCCGTAGCTGCAGAGCGCCCGGCGTCTGGGCCATGATCCCGGATGCGTCGGCGAGTTTCTGAGCCGCCTGCAGTTCGCCGTCCGCCACGATCACGCGCGCCCGGCGCTCCCTCTCCGCCTCCGCCTGCCGTGACATCGAGCGCTTCATAGCCTCGGGCAGCTGGACGTCCTTGATCTCCACCCGATCGATGTGGATTGCGGGTGCCGAATATTCATCCGTGCAGGTTAGAGGCGTGGTGGACGATCCATCCTTTCGGGCGAGCGCCTCGAGCGCCGCGCCAGGTAACGGCAGGATGGTCGGTCGTGTTGCTGCGCTTGGCCTATCTCATGGTGACGACCGTCTTCTCGCTCCTGCGATTGCTGTCCACCGGCGATCGTGCCAAGGACATCGTGATCCTGGTGCTCCGGCATCAGTTGACCGTGCTCCAACGGCAGGTGAGCAAGCCCGCGTTCACTCGGGAAGATCGGTTCCTCCTCGCGGGGCTGCTCCATCGTCTGCCGATGGACACACTGCGGCGCCTCACGTTGTCGATCCGCCCTGACACGATCCTGCGCTGGCATCGTGATCTGCTTCGGCGCCAGCACGCCGCAGCCAGTGCTCATCGGCGGCGGGGACGCCCGCGCACCGTCCGATCCATCCGCGTCCTGGTGCTGCGGCTGGCCCGGGAGAACTTCTCGTGGGGCTACCGGCGTATCCACGGCGAACTGGCTGCACTCGGTATCAAGGTCGCGGCTTCCACGGTGCGGGAGATCCTCAAAGCCCATGGCATCGATCCGTCTCCGGAACGGGAGCACACCGCCTGGTCCGATTTCTTACGCAGTCAGGCCGATGCCCTGTTGGCCTGTGATTTCTTTGAAGTCCGCACGCTGATGGGGGCACGACTGTACGTCTTGGCGGTCGTCGAGCACGCCACCCGCCGGGTGCGGATCCTCGGTGTCAGCGCGCACCCCACCGGGCAGTGGGTCACCCAGCTCGGCCGTAACCTCGTCATGGACCTGCAGGATGCGGGCAGTTCAGCGAAGTTCCTCATCCGTGACCGAGACGCCAAGTTCCCCGCGGCCTTCGACGCCGTGCTGGCCGGTGCCGGAGTACTCTCGATCAAGAGCGGCGTACGTATGCCGCGGATGAATCCGTCATGGAGCGCTGGATTCAGACCTGTCGACGCGAGCTGCTGGATCGAACCTTGATCTGGAATCAGCGCCACCTTCTGTATGCGCTGCGCGAGTTCGAGACCTCCTATAACGAACACCGGCCTCATCGGGCTCTCCGGCAGGCTGCTCCGCTTCGACCACTCGTTGATCCCCGCGTCGACTCGGCCTCGATCGCCTCGTTCGAGATTCGCCGACGTGATCGGCTCGGAGGTGTCCTGAAGGAATACCGACACGCGGCTTGACTTGGCCGGATGATTAATCGGCACGCGCAGCTGCCGGACGAGCCGCTGCGACGGGCACTCCCGGCAGAGTGAGGGACGCTGACGCCGACGTTCGCCGGGCTGCTTGTGTCCTTTAGTCGGAAATACATCGACATAAGAGGCGAGAGCGTCGAGGACCTCTTCGGCGGTCTTTGTCCAGACGAAGGGCTTGGGTCCCCCTTTCAAGAGGCGATCCAGGCACGGATGTCCTTTTCTAGCGCGTGTACCGTCTTGTGGACTCCGCGTCGTATCTGCTTGGTCGTCAGCTCGGTGAACCACCGTTCCACCAGGTTCAGGCGGTCGGGGTGAAGTGAAGGTGGAAACACGGGTGCGCCAGCAGCCATTTCTTGATCGCAGCCTGGCTCGAGTGGTGCCCGACAGCGGCGATCAAGGATGTTCGACGAATCAACGGGGGTGGCGGGGTGGACTTCATTACGGAGGTCGTTCGGGCGATCAGCGATTTACCCTTCCCTGTGGTGGGGGTGGTGGCCGGGCTCATGGCGTTCGCCGAGTCCGGCCTGGGCGTCGGGTCGATCTTTCCCGGAGAAACGGGCGTGCTGCTACTCGGAGCCGCCGCCGCCACGCCCGTGCGGTTCGCCGTCATGCTCCTACTCGTCGCCCTGGGCGTCACAGCAGGTGATCACGTCGGCTACCTGCTGGGCCGCCGCTACGGCGAGCGGATGCGCGAGCTGGCGGTGGTGCGGCGGCTCGGTGTGCGGCACTGGGACCGCGCCACAGCGGCACTGCACCGGTACGGCGCGGCGGCCGTGTTCATCACCCGGCTGATCCCCATAGTGCGCACACTCACGCCGGCCGCGGCCGGCGCCGCCCAGGTGCGGTACGGGCGCTTCCTGCCCGCTTCGCTGGCGGGATCGCTGCTGTGGTCGGCGTTATACGTGAGCCTGGGCGCGTTCGCGGGTGCCTCCGCCGCCCACCTGGAGCGGCTGCTGGGACGCGCGTCATGGATCCTGCTCGGCGCCCTGGCGGTGCTCGTCGTGGTGGTGAGCCTGATACGGCGCAGGCGCGCGAAAGCGAAGACATCGCCGTAACCAGGGTGAACCACGCGCAGGGTGACCTTGATCTGGTGAACGGTGCCTGCGGCGCCCACGACGGTCACCGTATCGGCGTGATCATCACCAGAATCGGGTCATGCGCCTTTCCGGCGGCGCGGCTGTCCCACTCCTCCAGCGTGGCCCGCAGATGCTGGGCCACGTCGGGAAGCCGAGCTGATGCGCTTCGTCCCGCGCAGCGTCATGGTCGGCTTCGTCAACGCCCTGGCCATCTTGGTCTTCACCTGTCCACCGAACCGGGTCAGGTCGAAGGCGCCCGGGCCAAGCTGAACCGTGTGGGTGCCGAGAACTGCGTCACCTGCTCTGACCTGGCATGCGTCCCTCAGGCAGCGGCGGTACACGAGGTGCTGTCGATTCCCGTCCGGCATGCTTGATCGCCGTGGTCTTCCGTCTGCCTTATCTGATCTTTGCTCGGCTGTGTGGCTGGCTCCTTCTGCTCGGCAGGTCTGCTGGAGCCAAGGATGCCGAGATCTTGGTACTACGCCACCAGGTGGCTGTCCTTGAGCGGCAGGTGAAGCGGCCGCGGCTGTCGTGGGCGGACCGGGTGATCCTGTCGGCCTTGACGAGGGCGCTGCCGACGGGGCGACGTAGCCAGCTGAGGTTGATCGTCTCCCCACGCACACTCCTGCGCTGGCACGCCGATCTGGTCAAGCGCCGCTGGACGTTTCCGCGCCGCCGCTCGGGCAGGCCGCGAACGGGCATGACCCTCCAGCGGCTGGTGGTGAGATTGGCTCGAGAGAACGTGACCTGGGGATATCGACGCATTCACGGTGAACTGATCGGCCTGGGCTACGGGGTCGCCCCGTCGACGGTGTGGGCGATCCTCAAGGCCGCGGGGATGGAGCCGTCCCCAAAGCGTGCGGGGCCGACATGGCGCGCGTTCCTCGCCGCCCGGGCCAAGACGATTGTGGCCATGGACTTCTTCCACGTTGACACCGCGTTCCTGCGCCGCTTGTATGTGCTGTTCTTCATCGAGCACGGCACTCGCCGGGTGCATCTGGCCGGCGTGACGGCGAATCCGACCGGTACGTGGGTCGTGCAGCAGGCCCGCAACCTGCTCATGGATCTCCAGGAAAGCGCCGGTGGTGTACGGTTTCTGATCCGGGATCGAGATGCGAAGTTCACGACGATGTTCGATGCGGTGTTCGCCTCGATCGGGGTGAAGGTCATCACGACGCCGGTGCGAGCGCCGCGGGCCAACGCGATTGCGGAGCGGTGGATCGGTAGCGTACGCCGCGAATGCCTGGACCGTATGCTGATCACCGGTGAGCGGCATCTGCGACACGTCCTGGCGGAGTACACCGATTACTACAACCGCCATCGACCTCACCGGACTCTGAACCAGACATCGCCGAACGGGCGGTCCGATCCGCCCCACTGACGGGCCGCACTCGGCTGGTTCGCAGAGACCGCCTCGGTGGCCTGATCCATGAGTACGCGCAGGTCGCTTAGGGGGACACCATTTTCGGCACCCACAGGCTCTCTCCAGATGGGATCGAGGTCGAGCACATCATCCGAGAGGGGCGCTCCTGCCTCCGTGTGTCCCATCGCGTCAACGGCGCCCTCTACCACGTCGCCGACTGCTGGAGCCCGGCCAAAGTCGGCATGCACGTGGACCTGGCCAGCCTTGTCGAGGTCGTCGACCTCGCGCAGATTAGGGCAAAGCGGACCTGATGCTTGAGGACTGGGTATACAGCCGGAACACTTACCTGACGACCTCATCGATCTTTGGGTCTACGGATCGCCGTGGTATCAGAGTCGGCAACGACCTGGCGAATCGATCAGCGACTTGTCGCCAGGACGTCAACTGGACACCTTGCACGTACGCCTACACGTGAGCTGATACCCTCACGCCCTTGCCGAAGACGTAGAGCCGGTTGCCGAACGATGCGGCGGCGACCGGGTCTTGGGTGTGGCCGCCTCCTTGGACTTCTTGCCAGCCGCCGAATGGTTGGTTCTCCAGGGCGGAGTTCACGTAGATGCGGTTGTCGTTTATTCCCGTGGCGAAGACGTAGAGCCGGTTGCCGAACGATGCGGCGGCGACCGCGCGCTGGGTGAGGCCGCCTCCTTGGACTTCTTGCCAGCCGCCGAATGGTTGGTTCTCCAGGGCGGAGTTCACGTAGATGCGGTTGTCGTTTCCCTTGCCGAAGACGTAGAGCCGGTTGCCGAACGATGCGGCGGCGACCGCGCGCTGGGTACGGCCGCCTCCTTGGACTTCTTGCCAGCCGCCGAATGGTTGGTTCTCCAGGGCGGAGTTCACGTGGATGCGTTGGTCGGTTTCCGTGGCGAAGACGTAGAGCCGGTTGCCGAACGATGCGGCGGCGAGCGAGAAGAGTCTGATGCCGCTGATGCCGCCTCCTTGGACTTCTTGCCAGGCGCCGAACGGTTGGCCGTCCCGGGCGGAGTTCACGTAGATGCGTTTGTCGGTGCCCTTGGCGAAGACGTAGAGCCGATCGCCGAACGATGCGGCGGCGAGCGAGAAGGGGCTGATGCCGCCTCCTTGGACTTGTTGCCAGCCGCCGAATGGTTGGCCGTCCCGGGCGGAGTTCACGTAGATGCGTTGGTCGGTTCCCGTGGCGAAGACGTAGAGCCGGTTGCCGAACGATGCGGCGGCGACCGGGTGGTGGGTGAGGCCGCCTCCTTGGACTTCTTGCCAGCCGCCGAATGGTTGGTTCTCCAGGGCGGAGTTCACGTAGATGCGGTTTTCTATCATTTGTTCCTCCCCAGTTTGGTTTGCGACGTAGTCGCTGACGATTGGGGGCGGGCTCGGTGGTATCGCCGTCAGACGGACGGGGGCAGGATTTCACCGTAGGCAGTTCCCGAACATCTGCACATACGTCACGGCGGGGAGAGCGGATCCTGCAGCCGGATCTGCGCTCCCCAAAGCCACCTGAACCGTCATCTCCGTTCCTCCGCCAAGGAGGTTGAGGAAGTGGGGCGGACTTTCATACCAAGCGTCGAAAGCGGCGCGGGGCGTCACGCGATCCGGCCCCCAGCCCACGTAGGTGTTTTCAGCCGAGGACCACCCCTTCGTGCAACCACGCGGGTAGCCCATCTCCTGGGCGCGAAGGTGCGGCGTCGACTTGGTCTGTGGATTGATATGCGAGTCGCACCACTCAGGTTTGTTCTGCTGGGGGACGCAGTTCTTGCCTGGCTCGACCTTGCCCCACCAGCGGAGCTTGACCGCGTCTTGGACGTGGCGGTAGGCGGCCCCGGGGAGCCCGGGCGCAGCGCCGCGTCCAATGCCCTTTGGCCGCGCTCGCGTCGCTGGCGGCCACTGAGGCAAACCGGACCCCCATTCGCCCGGTGGCCACCAAGGAGGCTTAGGCGGCCGGGGCAGGAGATCATTGCTCCAGTAGTGCCGTGTTTGGTTGACCATGCACAAGATCGCATCTTCGATAAGCCGGTCCTGCTTCCGAAAGGCGACGTGTCCCATGGGGGTAGCGGGGAACTCGGATCTAGGCCGGAGGATCATGTGCTCATTCGGGCAAGCTTCACTTCCGGAGTGCTTCGTAGCCACAGGAACGGTCGGCACTGCGGGCTGCACAGGAGATTCGGTGACTGGCAGGACCATGCTGACAGCGCTAGCTACGGCGATAGCCCCTCGTTGAAGCGAGGCACGGCGCATGACTGGTCTCCCCTCTACAGGGGGCTCGTATCTCCCCTCATGGTGCTCCTACCTTCGTGCTGCGGGCGTGACAGCGCCGTGACGGGAAAGATACGACGGCAGGGTCAGGCCTTGGCCGCCTTCAGCAGCGCCATCCACGCCGGGGCACGGCTCAGTCCTTCGGTCGAACGGGAAACCGTCAGTGTGCACGTTGACACCACAAACAGGCACACGAGGCAACAGTTACGCAGCGAGATGGACACCACGCGGCTGCACCGTCGTAGGCGGGAGGCGTGGCCCGTACTGGGAATGGCGCTGCTCGACGGCGAAGTCTGGGGTGCACCCGGCTCACCAGCTTCCCTTTAGCAACACGGCCTAACGGCTCGTCGGGCCCTGTCGAGCAGCCAGCGCAGCAGCCGCTCCCGCTAGTTGCCGGTCAGGGGTGTAACGCACTTCCAGCCGACGAAAGTTTGTCCGTTGGCCAGATCCGTGTAGATGCCGTTGGTATCGACTCTGCCGGCCGAGACCGCGCCGGTGTGTTCGCTGTAGAAGAGCACTTCTCGGCCTATGGCTGTCATGTGGGTCCAGCCCCCGGCAAGTTGTCTGTTGGCCAGGTGCGTGAAGATGCCGTTTGTGTCGATTCTGCCGGTCGAGGTGAAGCCCTGGTGATGATAGAAGAGCACTTCTCGGTCTGTGGCGATGATGCGGTGCCAGTGTTTGACGAGCTGTCCGTTGGCCAGGTGCGTGAAGATGCCGTTGGTGTCGATCCTGCCGGTCGAGATCGCGCCGTTGGTGCCGTCGTAGAAGAGTAGTTCTCGGCCTATGGCTGTGATGTGGGTCCAGCTCCCGGCAAGTTGTCCGTTGGCCAGGTTCGTGAAGATGCCGTTGGTGTCGATTCTGCCGGTCGAGATTGCGCCGTTGCTCTTTTTGTAGAAGAGTAGTTCTCGGCCTATGGCTGTGATGTGGGTCCAGCCCCCGGCAAGTTGTCCGTTGGCCAGGTGCGTGAAGATGCCGTTGGTATCGACCCTACCGGTCGAGATCCCGCCGTTGGTCCAGTTGTAGAAGAGTAGTTCTCGGCCTACCGCTACGACGTGGGACCAACTCTCCTCAACCTTTCCGGTGATCAGCTCTGTGTAGACACCGTTGGTTTCGAGTCTGGAGGTCGCGATATCGCCGAAACCAACGTGGCTGGCGTAGCAAATAAGTTCCCTGGCCACGATTACTCTCCCGCCCCTCGCCGCATCCGGCATCGCAAACTGACCCTGCCCCGTGCGCACAGTTAGACTCAGGGCGGCATGACGTATATGCCATGTTCTACAATGCCCGGTGTTATAGCTCGCCTATCCCTATATGTGAGTCCTAGTCCATGTCTTTAGCGTTGGCATTCCAACTTCGTTGAGTTACTCGCAGGTGATCAGCCGTGTCCGAGCTCCGCCGTACGGCTCGCGCTAGCCGTACTTCCCAGATGAGCCAATCTCGGAAGTGGTCTCCAGGGCGGACTTCCGAGATTGCGCTGTTCACGCTCTCGGAAGGACCGGATCCCACTTCCGAGATGACGACGCAAGTGGATCACTGGCCGCTTCTGCCCGTATTTCGGCTGAACCCGAGACGGTAGCCAGACGGTTGCGAGCTGTGTCTGTGCGCCCGTTGCGAAGGAACACTGCGCGCTGTGCTAACGACTTCCGTGATCGACCGTAAGTACGCTGCGCAGGTCGGATCCGCCGAACGGGGTTTGACGCCATAAATTTCCAAAGGATTCTCAGTAAAGGACAGGAAATGAAAAGAAATCTCAGGCGATGGGGTGCCCTCGGCACCGCGGCCGTTTCCCTGGCAGGGGCCATGGTCGTCGCGGGCGGCGCCACAGCGGCGCACGCGGGCACCTCGTGCTACACGAATTCGATCTTTATCAACGACAGTCCCGGCGGAGACCCCAAGCAGCGGGCGTACGGTCACTCCCACAACACCGGTAACCACTACGTCAACGGCTCCCTCTACGACGCCGCTCGGGGATTGCACAAATGGTTCTGGATGGCCGACAACGACGGCGGGTCGGACGGCGACACCGGCGACACCTTCTACGGCAACTCCTGGTGCTATTCATCCGCGCCACCGCAGCCGACCAGCGTGTGAAGCGAGCCGCGTGACAGCGGACGGGCTCACAGGGTAGGAGCCGTCAGCGCCTCGGTAGTTGTCTTCGATCGTCTGCTCGATCATGAGGTAGATGGCGTCATGCAGGGGGTCACTTGGCGCCGGCGTCTCCGATCTGGACCACGTCGTAGTGCGCACGTCGCGCCCGGTAGAGGTGGCGGCTACAGAGCACGAACGAGAGTGCCTGATGCTTGTCTGCCTTCCAGCAAGCACGGCGAGCGCACTCGGCCGGGTAGCCGAGATCCCACGCCTGGCAGGTCCGGGCAGCTTCCGCTGCGATGGGGTCAGGCATCGGAGCCTCCCGCATAGGCGAGGAGCCGCTCCTCGAACCCGTCGTCGTCTTCGTCGTCGATGTCCCGGTAGTAGCCGTGGTCGAGGGTCGCCTGCGAGTGGTCGCCTGCGATGCACTTCCGGACGGCGGCCACGACGTCGGACGGGTCGGGCAGCACGTCATCGCAGATCCACCAGATGCCGGACACGGTGCAGCAGGCCCGCAACCTGGCGATGGACCTGGGGGAGCGCATCGCCGGGCTGCGGTTCTTGATCCACGATCGGGACCCGCTCTTCACCGTCGCCCTTCGGGAGGTCTTCACAACCGAAGGGAGGATGAACGCCATCTGCGAGCGGATCATCGGCACCCTGCGCCGCGAACTGTTGGACCGGATCCTGATCCTCAGTGAACGCCATCTGGCCCTGGTGCTTCGCGAGTACCTGATCCACTACAACGGCCATCGGCCGCACCAGTCCCGGCACCAACGGCCCCCGGACACCGCAACGCAGTTCGCCCGCGACGTGACCGAACTCAACGACCTGCGGTCCATCCGCCGAAGACCCGTCGTCGCAGGCGTGATCAGCGAATACCACCACGCCGCTTAACCGCAGCTCAGCCCACGAAACTCAATATTCGAGCGGCACAGCAGGAACCTGGACCTGCTTGGCCACGTGCTCAACCACGTCGTTCGGCAGCTCTGAACGGCGCGCGGGAACCGGCCGTGCTGCGTGTAGAACTTCAGCAAGATCGCGAATCCGAGTCGAGTGGCATCACGCTTTCCGGCGATCAGGTCGCGCTCTTCGTCCAGGATCGTCCAGTGCTCAACCAACTCGTCGATGTGCATCGGGGGGTTTCATGACCAACCAGCGTTGCGGCTGAACTGCCGGTCGTCCAGCCGACGGAACGCGGCCGCGTCACAGCCACGCAGCTCCCGGCGTTCCTGCTCATGGGAACGCTGCCTGAGGGCGTCGGCGATCGTCAGTGGCGTGGGCCGGGTCGTCAAGCTAGGCAAACCTCCTACTGATGGGGCGAGGGCGCGTTCCGGCACGATCAGGTGAGGACGAGCGTGTCCGCGACCGGAGCGGACGGGATCGGCTGGATCATGCCGGGACTCGCGCGGGTGAGGGCTGGTTCATAGCACGAAGGTAACCGAGGCACACCCGCCGTGCAGCCCCTTTCACCCCACCCTGGTGAGTCCCTCAAGCCCCTGCTGTCCTGGCCGTGCGCAGCTGGCGCAACGCCTCGGCCCGGCGCCCGTCGAGACGCGCGCCGCGACCCGGTCGGCGTACCCGTCGGCCACCTCGTCCACGCCGGTTCTGGCCAGCGCGGTGTAGGCCCGCACCTCGGCCCGCCGGTGCTTGGCGATCAGGTTGCCGCGATGCCGTACAACCAGGGGCGGGCGTCGCGCTGGGCGGTGTCGTAGCGGCGCACCTTGCGGAAGGCCACCAGGAACGTCCCGGCGACGACGTCGTCGGCCAGCGAGTCGCCCAGCCTCCTGGTTACATAGCGGTGGAGCGCGGGCGCGTGCCGATCGAAGAGCTCCGCGAAGGCCGAGGGCTCTCGCCGGGCGCGCTCGATCACCTCCGCGTCGTCTCGGGTGGGGATGATCAAGGGCGACTCCGTTCGTCGGGGCGGCCACATCCTTTCCCCCGAAGTCCACGATCGGGTTCTCGGGCCGATCGACCCGGCCGCGCGTGGGCGGCCTGGCCGGTGTCCTACAGGATGCTCAGGTCGATGGCCTCGGCCATCGCGTTCAGGCCCGCGTCGTTCGGGTGGAGCCAGTCGCCCTCCTGGCCTTCGCGGACGTTGAACTCCGGCCGCAGCCGGTCGGGGTCGTCCGGGGAGACGAGGGCGCGTTCGAAGTTGGCCACGGCGTCGTACTCGCCGCTGGTCCTGATCCAGGTGTTGACCTGGTCGCGGATCTGCTCCAGCCCGTACGGCTCAGCCGTGCCGTCGGGGTAGAGCCACGGGTTGCCCTTGAACGGCATGATGGTGCCGCCGACGACGCGGATCCCGCGCGCGTGGGCGCGCCGGATGAGCTCGCGGTGTCCCGCGATGAGCTGCTCGGCGGTGACGTCGGGGTCGCGGTAGGTGATGTCGTTGATGCCCTCCATCACGATCACCGTCCGCACGCCCGGCTTGTCGAGCACGTCCCGCTGGAAGCGGGCGAGGGCGCGTTCGCCGAAGAGCGGGTGGTCGTACAGGACCCGGTTGCCGGAGATGCCGCTGTTCAGGACGGTCAGCCGGGTTCCGGAGGCGACGAGGCGCTCGGCGAGCTGGTCGGGGTAGCGGTTGTCGGCGTCGGGGGTGGAGCCGGTGCCGTCGGTGACCGAGTCGCCGAAGGTCACCACCGCGCCGCGGGCGGGGCCGCCGAGCACGTCCACGCCGCTCAGGTAGTACCACGACTGGGTGGTGTCGGTGAAGGCGGTGCCACGCGGGTCGAACCGGTGGTCGCCTGACGCCCGGTAGCTGGTGGCCGAGGAGACGTCGTGGAAGGTGGAGGGTCCGGTCTTGCCGCGGAAGTAGAGGGTGACGGCCAGCCGGTCGAGCGCCTGGACCGGGAGCGGGATCGGGTCGCTCACCAGCTCCTGCCCGGCCTTGACCACGGCGTCCGCGCGCCGGGAGAAGGTCACGGCGCGCAGCGTGCCAGGACGTACGGCCGCGCCGGCGGCGGCCTTGGCGATCGTCGCCCCGTTCACGGTGAGGGGCGCCGTGCCGTACCTGTTGGAGATCGTGATGCGGAGGGCGGCTCCCGATC
This sequence comes from Nonomuraea roseola, assembly GCF_039535395.1. Lineage (NCBI taxonomy): Bacteria > Bacillati > Actinomycetota > Actinomycetes > Streptosporangiales > Streptosporangiaceae > Nonomuraea > Nonomuraea roseola. The sequence continues at coordinate 335,645 of NZ_BAAAXC010000015.1, read as the reverse complement.
CGGTGACGCGGAGCACCTGACGGACGGACTGGCGTTCGAAGCCCTGCTCCGACCAGTTGGACGACCACGGCAGCCCGCCGGGTGAGGGCTGCTGGACGGCTGCCGCCCAGGCGCCCGTCCAGCGGGGCTGCGCCGTAGCCGCTTGGGCGGGAACGGCGGTGAGGGCGAGGGTGAGCGCGGCGATGGTCTTGGTGAACAGCATGAGGGGAGGATCCTTGGGTCAGAAATCGGTGGCGTGGTCGGCGGCCCACTGCGCGTAGGTGCGGGCGGGGTGGCCGGTGATCCGCTCGACGGTGTCGTTGACCTCGGCGGGCTTGCCGACGCAGGCCGCCATCAGGTCGAACAGGGCGCCGAGGAAGGCCGGGTCCATGAAGGCGCTCATCTGCTCCAGCACCGGCGCGGGGTCGAGGTCCTCGACGGTGAGCGGGCGGCCGAGCGCCTGGCCGAGGATGGCGACCTGGTCGGCCTGGGTGAGCGACTCCGGCCCGGTCAGGCGGTAGGTCCGCCCGGCGTGAACGGGCTGGGTCAGCGTCGTGACCGCGACGTCGGCGACGTCGAGCTCGTGGACGGCGCTGAAGGCGGCCTTGGTGTACGGCGCGCGGATCACGTCGCCTCCGGCGAGCTGCATCGCGAAGGTCAGCGAGTTGATCGCCGGGAAGAGCAGGCGCAGGGTCGTCCACTCCAGGCCGGACTCGCGCACGGCCCGCTCCACGTCGCCGTGGTACTGGGCGATCACATCCGGCTGCGGGTCGGCTCCGTCGACCACCGCACCCGAGGACAGGAAGACGATCCGGCTCACCCCGGCTTCGCGGGCGGCGGCCAGCAGCGGCGCCGGGTCCATGCCGTACTGCAGGACCAGCAGGACGGCGCTCACTCCGTCGAGCGCGGCCGGGAGGGTTTCCGGCTTGGTTAGGTCGGCCTGGGCCAGCTCGACGCCCTGCGGCAGGGCGGCTCGTTCGGGCGTGCGGGTCAGAGCGCGGACGGGGTGGCCCGCGGCGTGCAGGGCTTCGACGGCCTGACGGCCGAAGTGGGCGGTGGCGCCGGTGACGAGGTACATGAGCACTCCAGAATGCGGAAGGGAATATTCTGTTCTAATACTGCAAAATGGCGCAGAGCGCGTCGATCTCCTCGTCGGTGTTGTAGTAGTGCACCGACGCCCGCACCACAGCCGCCAGACCACGGCCGCCCAGGTCGTAGCGGGCGGAGGTGACCGCGGACACGCTGGTGTTGATCCCGGCCGCGCCCAGGCGGTGATGCACGTCGGCGGCGGACTCGCCGTCCACGGTGAAGGTGACGATCCCGCACAGCCGCTGCCCGCGGTCCTGGACGGTCACCCTGGGCAGCTCCCCCAGCCGCCGCCGCAGCCGGGCGGCCAGCGCGGTGACGCGCTCCTCGATGGCCTCGACGCCCCAGCTCAGGGCGTAGTCCACCGCGACACCGAGGCCGATCTTGGCCGCGTAGTTGGTCTCCCAGTTCTCGAACCGGCGCGCTCCGGGACGGATCTCGTAGGCGTCGTGGCTTGTCCAGATGGCGGCGTGCAGGTCGAGGAAGGGCGGCTCCAGGGTGTCGGCGAGCCGCTCGGAGACGTAGAGGAACCCGGTGCCGCGCGGCCCGCGCAGGAACTTGCGGCCGGTGGCCGACAGCAGGTCGCAGCCGAGCTCCCGCACGTCGACGGGGAGTTGCCCGACGGACTGGCAGGCGTCGAGCAGGAACGGGACGCCTGCGGCGCGGGTCAGCCGGCCGATCTCTGCCGCGGGGTTGACCAGTCCGCTCTGGGTCGGGACGTGGGTGACGGCGACGAGCTTGACGTCGCCGTCGAGCCGCCGCTCCAGGTCGCGCACCGACAGCTGGCCGTGCTCGTCGTCGTCGACCACCTCGACCCGGAGGCCGGTACGGCGCGCGACCTGGAGGAAGGCGATGACGTTGCTGGCGTACTCGGCGCGGGAGGTCAGGATCCTGTCCCCCGGCTTGAAGCGCAGCGCGTAGAAGGCCATGTCCCAGGCGCGGGTGGCGTTCTCGACGACGGCGATCTCGCCCGGCAGGCAGCCGATCAGCCGGGCGATCGCCTCGTAGACCGCGTCCACCTTCACAGCCGCGGCCGCGGCGGCTTCGTATCCGCCGAGCCGCGCCTCCAGCCGCAGGTGTCCGATGACAGCGTCGAGCACCGGGGCCGGAGGAAGTGCCGCACCGGCGTTGTTGAGGTGCACCACCTCGGCGCATCCCGGGGTGTCGTGGCGGGCACGGGCCACGTCCAAGAGGGTCATGGCAGTCGCGGTCCGGCCTCGCGCTGGGCGGCGAGCCAGCTCTCCACCTCGTCGGCCCGGCTGGGCAGCGCGCCGGACAGGTTGACCGCGCCTTCCGCGGTGACCAGGATGTCGTCCTCCACCCGGATCCCGATCCCGCGAAGCTCGGCGGGAACCAGGTCGTCCTCCGGCTGGAAGTACAGCCCGGGCTCGACGGTCAGCACGTTGCCCGCGCTGAGCTCGCCCCCGCGATAGCGCTCGGGTCGGGCGGTGGCGCAGTCGTGCACGTCGGTGCCGAGCATGTGACCGAACCCGTGCAGCGTCCACCGCCAGTAGTGCATCGAGGAGGGGTCCATCGCCTCGTCGGCGCTCACCTTGAGCACCCCGAGCTCGACCAGCCCCTCGGCGAGCGCCCGCATGCAGGTCAGATGGACGTCGGCGAACTTCACCCCCGGTTTGACCGCCGCGATCCCGGCCTGCTGGGCCGCGTGGACGATGTCGTAGACCTCGCGCTGGAGCGGGGTGAAGACACCGGAGACGGGCAGCGTGCGGGTGAGGTCGGCGGTGTAGAGCTGATGACCTTCCACGCCCATGTCCATGAGCAGCAACTGCCCGGGCGCGGTGAAGCCGTCGTTGCGCTTCCAGCACAGGATCGTGGCATGCGCCCCCGCGCAGACGATCGAACCGTACCCGACGTCGTTGCCGTCGTGGCGAGCACGCAGCCCGAAGACGCCTTCGACCAGCCGCTCGGACACGCCCCGGTCGGCGGGCAGCGCCCGGGCGACGTCCTCGAAGCCCCGGATGGTGGCGTCGACCGCCTCCTGGAGCTGGGCGATCTCCCACTCGTCCTTGACGAGCTTGAGCTCGGCGATCGCCGCCGCGAGCGCCCGGTCACGGACGCCGTCGGCGGGCACGGCCGCGTCGACCCGGGCGTCGAGCCCGCGCAGCACCCGGGTGCGGCCCCGCGCGCAGCGGGCCAGAGCGGCGTCGAGGTCCGCGAGCGGAGCGGTGTCGACGCCGAGCTCGGTCGTCTTTTCCCCCAGCGTACGGCGGCGCCCGGCCCACAGCTCTCCGGCCCGGTCGCGGAAGAACTCGTCCGTCTCCCGCGACGAGCGCTGGTGGGTGTAGAGCACGGCGTCACCGCCCGGCCGCAGGAACAGCACGCTGTCGGGGTCGTGGTCGCCGGTGAGGTAGGAGAAGTCGCTGCCCGGGCGGAAGCGGTAGAGGGTGGCGTTGGCGCGGATCTTGGCGGGTCCGGTGGGGATGACCAGCGTCTCCCCGGGAAAGGCCCGCGTCAGCTCGGCACGGCGGCGCGCGTAGTGCGGCACGGCCGGTTGGGGTCGCACGTCGAGCGGCTGGTCGAGCCAGCCCGCGCGCATGAACTCCAGGAGCCTGGGCGGGAAGTCGGGGTCGTGGGCGGCCTTGGTCATCGTCGGCTCTCGGTCCAGTCGACGTGCAGGTCCTCCTGCGTGGCGAAGCGCAGGAGATGCCGGGTGACGACGTCCTGGACGCCGCCCAGCGCGTCGAGGTCGGCAGCCTCTGCGACCAGGACGAGCCCTCCCTCGGCCGACCGCAGCGAGCAGGTGCCGGACCGGAAGGTGATCGTCGCGCATCCGGGGCCGGTGTGCTCGGCGCTGGCCTTGTGGCCCAGGTGGGAGACGAGCTGTTTGGCGTAGCGCTCGGGGCGGTCGGTCGCGACGTGTGCCGTGGACAGGAGCATGCGCCCTCCAAGTGTTTAGATCTGTAGACGCTTTCAGCGCTCGGCAGTCTGTCAACGACGTCCGCGATTTGTCAAAAGCGTCGACGGTCCTAGACACTTGTTCCATGGCCGATGAGCAGCTCCTCTCTCTGCGCTCATCCGCGCAGTACAAAGCGCTCGGGCACCCGATGCGCCACCGCATGGTGAACCTCTTGCGCCAGCGCCCCGCCACCCTCGGCGAGCTGACCGCCGCGCTCGACTCCACCAAGGGCACGGTCGGCTACCACGTGCGGATCCTGCGCGAGGCCGGGCTGGTCCGCCTGGCGAGCACTCGGCAGGTGCGCGGCGGCACCGAGCAGCGCTTCGAGCTCGTCAACCGCGGATTCCAGCTCGACGAGGAGACCGGGGCCAGGTTCCTGCACGACGCGGCCCTGGCCGAGATGTCCCCCGTACGGCCGGGCGACCCCGGCCACACCGTGCTGCACCACGTGTGGCTCACTCCGGAGGAGGCCCGCGCCCTGGCGGAACGCGTCGAAAACTACGACCACGGCCAGCGGCTGGACCCCGAGCAGGGCACCGAGGCCTACGGCCTGCTCCTCAGCCTCTACCGCGCCGACATCCCCCGCCTCCCTCCGGAACGCCCCACGACCTGACGCCCGGCCACGCCTCGACCTGGCGACGACCAGATCGGGTGGGTCGCGGCACAGCGTGGCGGGTCACGGTGCCGGGGTGGGTCCTCGCCATAACTGCCCCGGCTGCCTCGCGAATCAAGCCAGCCAAGAGCAGAAGCACGCTCGGGCGCCGTTTCCCCTCGCGCACTCCCAGCTCAGCGGACGTAAAGCGGGCATGTCACCTTCAGGGATCACAGCGGACGGGTGAGCGCCATCGTAGATCATCTTCTTGCTGCCAAGGCCTGGCACGGCGGCTGTCGGCGCAGCAGTCTGCTCGCGCGAAAGTGTCGGTGGACATGCGGCCGAGACCGTTGCGCATAGAAAACACATAGATGATCGTCGAGGGCTACATCGACGTCCCATGAGCGTGCCCCGCCTCTATGACTTATCGTCCGTCGCTGTGCAGGCGATCAGGTCAGCAGCGGCGCCGTGGGGCTGGTAGGAGTAGCGGAGCGCGGTGAACATACGCCCATCATGCAGAAGGGGACCTAAAAAATCCCAACGCTCTGACCATGAGACCGAAGCCAGCGAACGGCAGAATCCAGCCCAGGTGCAACGGAAGCGCGGCCAGCCACTCGGGGATGCCGCTGAGCACGACGCCAGCGGCGATGACGGGGAGACCGCGGGCATCGATCCGGCCAGCCTGCCGTTCCTGCTCGCTTATCCGCTCGTCCAACTGGCCCAAGCCCGTCTCGAGGCTTGTGGTCAGATCCGCCAACTGCTTGTCCCTAGCGCTTTTGTCCTCGGCCAGCCTCGTGGTGACCTGGTTGAGACGGCTTTCAACGCTGCGCACGTAGGCATGCACCATCGCGACCTGGTCTGCGAGCGGCTGGTCGGCGTTCAGGGGCGGGGGTCTGTTCGTGAGCACCGCATTGCCGAACGACTCGCTGGACCCTGATCCGCTGAGGTTGATGGTCTGCGGCGGCAGGTTCAGAATCCGGTTGGCCTGTGTTCGGGCCCAGTTGGTGGAGGACGTAAGGAGCTCCCGCCAGCCGGCAGGTGCTGTGATGATCGCGCCGACCACAGCGATAAGGACGCCGATGCCTTTGTTGACCTCGGCGAGCACGGCCGCTTCAGTCAGAACGCTCGCATTGATCACGGTTAACCAGGCTAGCGGCATTCGTCAGCTATCCCGCACTACCGAAGTGCCGCCACGTCCACGCCCTCGAACTGGTACGTGACCGTGATGTCGCCGCCCACCAGCTGCTTGACGGGGATGTCCAGGCCGTCGAGCTTGCGCTGCGACTCCTGGATCTTCACGAGCCGGTCAATCGCGGCGAGGATCGGGCCGTCATCTTGGATGGGCACGCCGTCCCACATGACGACCCTGCCCTTGTCCACGAGGTAGTGCGTCGTGTCGGCCACCGCGCGGGCCCGCCGGGCGAGCTCGTCGAGCTGCATCCACATGAGCTGGCGAACCTCTCCGGCCAGCTCCCGCACGGTGTCCTTCAGCGCGCGCTGTACGGCGTCGTAGGCGCTGCTCTTGGACGCGAAGCCGAGCCGTTCGGCGATGTCGCCGTAGGTGAGGTTCTGGGCGCGGAGGGGCAGGCTTCGGCGTCGCGTTCGGCGGTGTCGGGGCTGCGGTGTAGCGGCCGTTGCCGCCTCGGGGTTTGGTCATGGGGGCTTCCCTTCCTGACCTCAGGGTACGGAGGCCCGTGGCGGGGCGTAGCGGTCCAGCTCAGAGGAACCGGCGAATCTGGAGCAGCTCGAAGAGCGCCGTCCGTCTTGCGGACGATCAGGCCGCGGGCGCCAGGGTTGGCGAGCATCATCGCGTGCAACTTCTCCAGCGCCGTGCGGGATTTGCCGGTCCCGGCGGGGCCAGACAAGAGCACCTCAGGGTCGCTGCGGCGGAAAATCTCGGCCACCGCGCCGCGCGGCAGGTAGCGGTGCTGGAGCGCTATGGCCATGGGAGAGATTGTGAAGGATGCGCCCCGATCTTTGCCGAGTCCTAAGATCACCCCGTGACGTCAACCGCTTACGTGCGCGATCTGATCAGCACGGCGCTTCAGGAATTCGACGACCGTCCCCTTACGGCCAATGTGCGGAGGGCTATCCGCATCGCCAACCTGGTGGGTGATACGCAGACTGCGATCCGGCTCTCCTACGAGCTCAGAGATATCGGTGGCGACAAGACAAGCAATATTCGTGATGTCCAACGCCTCATGGCGGACCCGGGCACCTGGCACGACCCTTCAGGGCCCGCCTCTATGGCGCTTGAGGGCTACCTCGCCGATCGCCGCAGAAGCCCGGGCACTCGCGATGACACGATTCTCGCGCACTCGCTCGACCACATGGACTTTCTCGATCGCGTCTTCGCCGAGATAGGTGACGAGAAGATCAGTGATCGGCAGTGGACAGAACAGCTCGGGATCGACAGCAGGTTCAACGAGATACGGAGCACGGTCCGCTACAGGGTGTTCATGGCGCTCTGCGGCTGGGAGCGCCAATTGAGCTACCAGGGCGTCCGTGAGCGGATCTTCTCGGCACAGCGGGCGCGAGTTGATCAGCTCCTTGCCCAGGAAGCGCCTCACCTCATGGACATGTTCAACGTTGCGTTTCGGCGGCTAGCCGAAGCAGCGGGCGGGCAGCCAGGCGTTGCGGTCGCTGAGGAGCTTTCCCAGGCCATCACCTCGTGCCGGAGGATCCTGAAGGCCGTTGCCGATCATGTCTATCCACCAACTCCGGGCGCAACAACGGAAACCGGGGCCAAACTTGACGACCCTGCGTACAGGAATCGGCTCAGGGAGTACACCAAGCAGGCCATCGACAGCGGCAGTGTTGCCGCGACCGTCGAGGCCATGATTGCCGGGGTTTATGACCGCTTCGCCACGCTCGATCGGCTTTCCAGTAAGGGTGTCCACGCCGAGCTGGCTCTCGAAGAGGCAGAGTGGTGCGCCCTCAACACCTACCTGGTCTGTGGGGAGATCCTCCGCATACATGAGCGCCGTAGCGTAAGCGGATCCCCTGCCTGCTAGCGGGAGGTGTCGCCGGGGACACCTGGACCACTAACCGAGGGGAGCTACCTCAGGTCGTCGAGCGAGATTCCCTCGAAGCTGTACGTCACCGTGACGTCGCCGCCCACCAGCTGCTTGACGGGGATGTCCAACCCGAGCAGCTTCGCCCGCCGCTCCTGAATCTTCAGCATGCGGTCAATCGCCGCCAGCACCGGCGCGTCGTCCTCGATCGGGTCGCCGCGGCCGTCGTCGACCGCGGCGTTCCCGTCGTCGTCGATGAACGGCTGGCCGAGTCGTACGACCCGGCCTTGGGACACGGTGACGTGCCTGCGCTCCAGGACCTCGCGGGCCTTGCGGGCGAGCTCGTCGAGCTGCATCAGCTCCAGTTGCCGGAGCTCCTCGGCCGGCTCCTGGACCGTGGCCTTGAGGGCGCGTTGGACGGCGTCGTAGGCGCTGCTCTTGGACGCGTAGCCGAGCTGGTCGGCGATGTCCTGGTAGCTGAGGTTCTGGGTGCGGAGGCGGCACGCTTCGGCGTCGCGGGCCGCGGTGTCGGGGTCGCGGGTGAACTGGCCGTCGCCGCCTCGGGTCTTGGACATGGCGCCCCCTTCCTGGATCAAGGGTACGGAGATCGGCGACATTGTCGTGGGTCCTGGGTGCCGCACGCGACGACTATTCATCAGGCCCGCCTATGTGCGGGGTGGGAGCTCCGTCGTGACGGAGATGGACACGGAGGGGCGGTAGCACCCGCTCACGACGCCGCTTCCGACGCAAGAGTCGGATGATCTTGGTGGGGTGATAGGCATTCCACCGTGAGGCGATTCTCTCTTCCAGAGGCAGACAGAATCCCCACAGGGACGATCTCTCCTCACTCCGAACGGAACAAAATTCGAGATCTTGGTGGGTGGCTGTTGGCCCACGTCGTAGCCTGAACACATGGAAGGGCCTGTACCGCGTCAAAACTCCGTCGTTACGGCTCTGAGCTGCGGTTTGACTGAGTTCGCCGGTATAGACAAGATCACGGCTTGTGCTTGTTCGCCTGCTCTACCTCACCATGGTTCGGGTGTTCGGCTGGCTGATGTTGCTGGGCCGCAGCCAGGCTTCGAAGAACGTGGAGATCATGGTGCTGCGTCAAGAGGTGGCGGTGCTACGGCGTCAGGTCGCCCGCCCGAAGCCGGACTGGGCCGATCGGGCCGTTTTCGCGGCGTTGGCCCGGTGGCTGCCGGCCGTCTTACGCGGTCATCGGCTCGTTACTCCGGCGACCTTGCTGGCGTGGCATCGGCGTCTGCTCCGAGTGGCCTGGACCTATCCGCATCGTGGCGGACGGCCGAGAACGGGCCCGGAGATCCGGGACTTGATCGTCCGTCTCGCGAGGGAGAACCCGGGGTGGGGATATCGACGGGTGCATGGGGAACTGGTGCGGCTTGGCTACCAGGTCAGTGAGGCGACCGTGCGGCGCATCCTGCGCTTATGTCGCTTCGGCCCGGCACCCCGGAATCTCGACACCTCCTGGCGGGCCTTTCTGCGGTCACAGGCCAAGGGGCTTGTTGCCTGCGATTTCTTGCACGTTGACACGATCTTTCTGAAGCGCCTGTACGTGTTGTTCGTGATGGAGGTCCATACGCGGCGCGTGCACATTCTGGGTGTGACCTCCCATCCGACCGGCGCGTGGACCGCTCAGCAGGCCCGCAACCTCCTGATCGACCTTGGCGAGCGAGCGGAGTCGTTCCGCTTTCTTATCCGCGATCGGGACGCCAAGTTCACCGCCGTCTTCGATGAGATCTTCGCCGCCGCGGGCATCACGGTGTTGAAGACGCCGCCGCGGACACCGAGGGCGAATTGCTACGCCGAGCGATGGATCCGTACCGTGCGCGCCGAATGCACCGACCGCCTGCTCATCTACGGTGAACGGCACCTGCGCACGGTCCTGGATGAGTACATCGATCACTACAACCGGCATCGGCCTCACCAAGCGCGTGGGCAACGACCACCCAATCAAGATGAATACGTTGTGGTACCGATGGGAGGCCGGATCGAACGCCGCAAGGTACTCGGCGGAGCGATCAGCGAGTACCGCCGAGCCGCATAACTCGGTCTGGGAAACCCCCGCTCAGACCGTACGCGTGGGTTTTGATGCGCTACAGCCGGCCAAGACCCGCCCCAAGGCGCTGGTGTGGACCAGGGACCGGGTCAACGACTGGCATCAGGAGTTCCAGGACTACCGCAGGGCGGAGAAGCTCCGGCGTGGAGGGCGGCGGGTCGATCCGATCGACGCCTACATCCGCGTACCGCGCCCTTCGCCGGTGATGGTGTGGACACCTGAGCAGACCCGGCTGTTCCTGGAAGGAGCCAGCCGGCATCGGCTGTTCGCCCTGTACCGGCTGATCACGCTTCGAGGGCTACGACGAGGCGAGGCGTGCGGGCTGCGCTGGAAGGACGTCGATCTCGACACCGGAACCGCGAACATCACCTGGCAACTCGTGCAACTGGCCGGACAGATCCACGAGGGCAGGCCCAAGACCGACGCCTCCATGCGCACCATCGCCCTGGATGCCGAAACGATCGCGATCCTGCGTGCCCACCAGCGGCGCCAGCGCGAAGAACGGCTCGCGGCGGGGGAGGCCTGGAAAGGCACCGGCTTCGTGTTCACCCAGTCCGACGGGGATCGGCTGCACCCGCAACACGTGTCCGACCAGTTCCTGTGGCTGGCCTACCTGGCGGGACTACCACCGATCCGGCTTCATGATCTACGGCATGGCGCGGCCTCGTTGATGCTGGCCGCAGGCGTGGCGATCAAAGTGGTCCAGGAGACGCTCGGGCACACCTCCAGTGCTTTCACCGCCGATACCTACACCTCGGTCTTTCCGCAGGTGGCGATGGCGGCGGCGGAGAAGACCGCGGCGCTGTTGCTGGGAGATGACGATCAGGAGGAGCGGGGCGCGCTGAGGCATCTCCGCGCATAACCGAAGTGGGAGAACGGCCTCGTCTCGCCGGATTCACGGCGGAACGGGGCTGTTCGTCTTGACGCTGCGCCGCTGAGCGACGCGTGAGATGGCATCATGATCATGGTGTGTACGGGGTTGGTACGGGCGAGCACCGCGCGAGCACGGATCGGCTAGAACTATGTTCCGCATCGCTGGTGCGACATGCATCTCCGCAGGTCAGCGCCATGATCAAAGCGCGCCCTGCAGGATTCGAACCTGCGACCGTCGGATTAGAAGTCCGGTGCTCTATCCAGCTGAGCTAAGGGCGCTCCCGCCTAATTGTGCATGATCCTGGGAGCTCGTACGTACTCGATTCTGCGTGTCACGCCGCTCCCTCAGCTCAGCGACCACTCGCCCTGCTGCTCCCCGAACACCGACCCCACCCCGAACTGGGCTTTCGTGAGGGTTGTGGTCTCGGACACCTCGAAGCCGGTCATGCCGCCGAAGCCTCGCCCCTCGCCCATGGCGGTACCGGAGCGGGACCGGTTGCCGGCCGGGTGGACGCGGGTTCCCCTGCCCCGGACGAACGTCGGTGGAAGCGGCCAAGGCGCCGGGAACGATCCACAACGTGAGCGGGAATGTCCGAAAACCCCAGGCGGGGGGCGCACATATAGGGCTAAGGTGTCGTGGCATGGTCGCGACGGTCCTGCACGAGATTCCTCTGCAGGGCGGGGACGTGACGGACGGAGTGGTGCGGATCGCCGACACGGTGCGTAGGCCCATCTGCCGTTCCAGCCCCGCCGTGCACGCTCTGCTCCGCCACCTCGAGGCGGTCGGCTTCGACGGGGCGCCGCGGCTCGTAGGCATGGACGCCACCGGTCGCGAGATCATCACCTTCGTTCCGGGCACGGCGGGCCTGACCGTCCACAGCGTCACGGACGAGGCGCTCGGGTCCCTGGCCGTCCTGCTGCGGCGTTTCCATGACGCGACCGAGGGCTTTCCGCTGGCCGGGCATCGGTGGGAGGGCGGGTCGAACGACGACGACGTCCCCGAGGTGATCGGGCACTGCGACCTGACCCCCGAGAACGTGATCTTCCAGGGCGCCGAGCCCGTCGCGCTCATCGACTTCGATCTGGCGCGGCCCACGACGAGGGCGTTCGACGTGGTCACCACGCTGCGTCACTGGGCGCCGATCGCCGATCCCGTCGACAGGCATCCGCTGCTGCGCCACGTCGACGTCGGCGCGCGGCTGCGGCTGTTCTGCGAGGCGTACGACCTGCCGCCGCGCACGCGCCGCCGCCTGCTTCCGCTGGCCAGGCTGCGCTTCGGCCGTTCCTACGAGGTGATGAGGGCCAGGGCGGCCGAGGGCGGCGGCTGGGCGAGGTTGTGGGAGGACGGCGCGGGCGAGCGCATCCGGCGGGCCGCGGCATGGCTCGACACCCACGAAGATGAGCTTCATGCACATCTCGTCTAGGTCCGCGGGAATCGCACTCGGAGTTCTCGTGGACGCCGTCGTCGGCGACCCCAGGCGCGGGCATCCCGTCGCGCTGTTCGGGCGGGCGGCGGCGGCGCTGGAGCGGCGCCTGTACGGCGACGCCCGCCCCAACGGCGTCGCGCACGTCGCGATCTGCGTGGGCGCCGCGGCCGGCCTGGGCGCACTGGCGAGCCTGGCGCCCGAACGCGTACTGAGCGGCTCCCCTGCGCGACTCGGTGGTCCCGCAGCGCGTCCGGCATCGGGCAGGGCGGGCGTGGTCAGGGCGGTGGTGGAGACCGGGTTGACCGCAGCCGCCACGTGGGCGGTCCTGGGCGGCACCACGCTGGCCCGTGAAGGCGTCCACATGGCCGAGGCCCTCGAGGCCAAGGACATCGAGGCCGCCAGGAAGCGCCTGCCGCACCTGTGCGGCAGGGATCCCCGCACGCTGGAAGCGCCCGAACTGGCCAGGGCCACGGTCGAGTCGCTGGCGGAGAACACCTCCGACGCCGTCGTCGCCCCGCTGTTCTGGGGCGCGATCGCGGGGGTTCCGGGGCTGCTCGCCTACCGCGCCGTCAACACCCTCGACGCGATGGTCGGCCACCGCTCCCCGCGCTACGAACGCTTCGGCTGGGCCGCCGCCAGGCTCGACGACGTCGCCAACTACGTCCCCGCGAGGATCACCGGGCTGCTGGCCGTCCTGGCCGCTCCTGACAGCAGGCGCGCCCTGCGGGTGCTCAGGAGGGACGGTCACCGTCACCCCAGCCCCAACGCGGGCAGGTGCGAGGCCGCGTTCGCGGGCGCGCTCGACGTCACGCTGGGCGGCGTCAACGTCTACGGCAGCAGGGTCGAGCACCGTCCGGAGATGGGGGAGGGGTCCAGGCCGGAGGTGCGCGACATCCGCAGGGCGGTGCGGCTCACCAGGACGGTGAGTCTCGCGGCCGCCGCTATCGCCGTGCTTGCTCCAGCACTCTGGCCGCGTCGCGCTCGTAGAAGCCCCGCGCCAGGAGCGTGATCACGCCGCCGACCACCATGAAGGGGATCAGCGCGTACATGCCGGTGGTGAGCGAGCCGCTGGTGTCGGAGATCCGTCCGACGACCAGCGAGCCGAACGCGCCGCCGAACGTCGTCAGCAACTGCAGGACGGCGAAGCCGAGCCCGCGGGCGTGCGCGCCGACCACGTCGGCCAGGCAGGCGGTCATGTTCGGGATCGCGATCGACATCAGCGTGCTGGCCACCAGGGTCAGGACGCTGAGCCAGAGCATGGAGTCCATGGCCAGGGCCCCCGCGAGCACCGCGGAGCCCGCGGTGATGCCGCCGCCGCCCGCGAGCAGGCGGCCGCCCCTGACGGTGCCGTGCCACTTGGAGCCGAGCCTGGAGCCGATCAACGTGCCGAGCACGGGTCCCGCGATCGTGATGAGGCCGCTGACCGAGCCCGCCGCGCCGGTGCCGACGCCGAACGTACGGACCATGAGCGAGGGCATCCAGTAGAAGATGCCGGCCAGGCCGAGTGTCAGCAGGGCCAGCCCGACGCAGACGATGGCCAGCGTGGGGATGCGCAGGACCTCGAGGAAGCGTCCCGCGCGCCTGTCCTTGAGTTCGGCGGGCACGGCGGCCTCTGCGACTCCGGCGGGCTCGCCCGGCTGGGTGGAGCCGCCCGCGACGAGCGAGTCCAGGTGTCCTCTGGCCGGTTCGCGCAGGCGCCAGCACAGCCACGCCGCGATCAGGCCGGGCACGACCATGACGAGGAAGGCGGTCCGCCAGCCGTACGCCTGGGCCAGGACGCCGCCGATCAGCGTGCCGATGCCGCCGAGATAGGTGGTGACCCTGGTCAGGCCGTACGCCTTGGCCCTGGAGACCGGCGGGTAGTAGTCGGCGGTCAGGGAGCCGGAGGCGGGGTTGTCGATGCACTCGGCGGCGGCCAGGAAGACGCGCATCGCGTAAAACATCGCGAAACCGGCGGCCAGGCCGGAGCCGAGTGTGGCCACCGCCCACAGCAGCACGACGACCGCGAGGATGCGGGTCCTGTTGACGCGGTCGGCGAGCTAGCCGGCGGGGATGGCGACGAGGGCGGCGGCCAGCGCGGAGGCCGTGGGGATCGAGCCCGCGGCGGTGTCGCTGAAGCCCCATTCGGCCTGCACGTGCGGCAGCACGCCGGACAGGAGGTTGTGCTCCACGCGGTCGACCAGGCCGACGACGAACAACACGATCAGCGGAGCCCAGCCGTAGGGCGCGCGGGAGGCGGCGTCGATCCCTGCCGGAGGAGGGCTGCCGAACAGGCGGGTCGCGACCATGCCCCATCCTTTCCAGAATTGTATTCTAGGAGTTTGTTCTAGACAGAGTGGCAGAAGTCACAGCCTGCGCCAAGAGGTATCGGGAGACGGACCGCTACCGTGGCCGCGTGAAGGGTGCGCTGCTGGTGGCCGGGACCACGTCGGATGCGGGGAAGAGCGTGGTGACGGCGGGCATCTGCCGCTGGCTGGCCAGGCAGGGGGTGCGGGTCGCGCCGTACAAGGCGCAGAACATGTCGCTCAACTCCTTTGTCACCGCCGACGGCGCCGAGATCGGCCGCGCGCAGGCGATGCAGGCGCAGGCGGCCGGGCTGGAGCCGCTCGCCGACATGAACCCGATCCTGCTCAAGCCGGGCAGCGACCGCCGCAGCCAGGTGGTGCTCATGGGCAGGCCACTGACCGACGTCGACGCCATGGAGTACGGCGCACTCAAGGACTTCCTGCGCGAGAAGGCCCTGGAGTCCTTCGAGCGGCTGAGGTCCGCCTACGACGTGGTGATCTGCGAGGGCGCGGGCAGTCCCGCCGAGATCAACCTCAGGCGCGGCGACATCGCCAACATGGGCCTGGCCCGCGCCGCGGGTCTGCCGGTCGTCGTGGTCGGCGACATCGACAGGGGCGGCGTCTTCGCCGCCTTCTACGGGACCGTCGCCCTCCTCGACAGGGAGGACCAGGCGCACATCGCCGGGTTCGTCGTGAACAAGTTCAGGGGAGCGGTCGAGCTGCTCGAGCCCGGCCTCGACACGCTGCGCGGGCTGACCGGCCGCGAGGTGTACGGCGTGCTGCCCTGGCTCGAAGGGCTGTGGCTGGACGTCGAGGACTCCCTGGCCCTCGACAACCGTCCCGCCGTCACCGGCACGCCGTACGGCAGGCAGACGCTCCGCGTCGCCGTCGTCAGGCTGCCTCGCGTCTCGAACTTCACCGACCTCGACGCGCTGGCCGGCGAGCCCGGCGTGGTGGTGCGCTTCGTCACCACCCCCGCCGAGCTGGACGACGCCGATCTGGTGGTCCTGCCGGGCTCAAGGGCCACGATCGCCGACCTGGCGTGGCTGCGCTCGACGGGCCTGGCCGACGCCCTGGTCGCGCGCGAGCTGCCGGTCCTGGGCATCTGCGGCGGCTACCAGATGCTGGCCCGCGAGATCGTCGACGAGGTGGAGTCGGGCGCGGGCCTGGTGAAGGGGCTGGGACTGCTGCCGGTGCACGTCACGTTCGCCAGGGACAAGCGCCTGGCCAGGCCCACCGGCGAGGAGTACGGGCACCCGGTCTCCGCCTACGAGATCCACCACGGCGTCGCCACGGTGGAGGGCGGCGAGCCGTTCCTCGACGGGTGCAGGGTCGGCGCGGTGTACGGCACGACGTGGCACGGCGCGCTGGAGAACGACGGCTTCCGCCGCGCGTTCCTGACGGACGTGGCCGCGCGCGCCGGCCGCGACTTCGTGCCCGCGCCGGCCACGAGCTTCGCCGCGCTCAGGGAGGCGCGGCTCGACGCCCTCGGTGACCTGGTCGAGCGCCATCTCGACACCGACGCGCTGCTCAGGCTGATCGAGAACGGCACAGGGCCTGTGCCGTTCCTGCCGCCGGGCGCGTAAGCGCGGCCGCCGCCCCCGAGAGGCGGTCAGTGGATGCGGTCGGGGATCGTGCGGGGCAGCGCCCGCAGCCAGGCGTCGAGGTCGCGCGGCCACCATCGCCCCGCCGCCAGCCTGCCGAGCGTGCCCGCCACGCTGGCCGCCGACGAGGGGGAGGGCACGACCCGCGCAGGGGCCGCTCCCGCCAGCACCCCGAGCCACCAGTGCCGCTTCGTGGCGGGAAGCTCCTCGGGCTCCAGCACGACGTAGTAGTCGGGCAGCACCCTCCGCTCCTCGCGCAGCGCCGCGAGCGTCTCCTCGACAGCGACCTCCAGCCCTCCGACGGGCTCGGTGCCGTCGAAGAAACCCGCCCACGCGCGCCCGACCTCGGCCAGCGGATCGGCGTCGTGGACCACGTAGGTGGCCCTGGCTCTGGTCACCGCCTCCGTCACCTGCTCGGGCAGGAGTTCGCCCGTCGTCAGGGTCCGCACGTTGTGCAGCCCCTCGAGCCCCGTGACCACCTCGGTCGCCCGCTCTCCCGTCACCACGACCACCGTGCTGCTCACCCGCCGCATCCCTGGAGTCTACGGAAACCGTGTGCTTCAATCACCTGACGGGCATGTGGGGCGCCCGCTGACACTCGTTGTCCAGGACAGGCAGGCCCCCATGAACGACAGCGACACGATCGCCCAGCTGGCACGGCGTGCGGTCAGGGCGAGCAAGCGCATCGAATGGCACAACAGGCTCGTGCGCGATCTCGAGCTCACCCGGCAGAAGCTGCGGCGCGCCACGCGTCTCATCGAGGAGCTGTCGGCCGCCGAGCCGCCGCCTCCCGAGTACCTCACCGCCGTCCGCTCGCCCACGCGCAGGCCGTTCCAGCAGGTGACGGTGGTGATCGACGGCTCTGCCTGCCTGATAGGTCTGAGCCAGGCCCGCTCCTCGTGGGGACACGAGGCAGACGACTGGCGCAGAACGGTCGATCTCGTCAGGCGGGTGCGGAGCGGGCGGCTCCCGTGATCGCGCCCACTGTCTACCGGCCGCTGCCGCGGCCCCAGGCGTGGCTGATCACGTGGGTCGACGGCGAGCCTGTCATCGTGATCAACTCCAACCTCGACGAGGGCGAGCAGCGCGCCGCGCGCCTGGACGCGCAGCGCGCCGCCCGATCCACCCGCCCGCCGTCGTGACGGCTCAGGCGGCCGTCTGCTGAAGGACGGCGCCGGGCGTGTCGGCGAAGAAGCGGACGGTGGTGACCGACTCCCTGGCGCCGAGCGGGCGGGTCACGGTGATGGGCTCGGCCAGCTGGACGATCACGTTGGTCTGCGAGGAGACCGCCACGCTGAGCCGTCCGTCGGCGACCGTGACCATGCCGTTCTCGTTGTAGGTGCGCGAGACGCGCATCGAGGTGATGAGCTCGCGGGGGATGCGCAGGTCGAAGTAGGCGCCGCAGCGGACGCGCAGCTCGTCCTCGGTCAGGACGTGCGGCCTGGTGACGCAGGCCGCGCCGAAGGCCAGCCCGAACAGCACGCCGTACAGGTCGATCACGAGGACGGCGACGCGGATGGGGGCCGGCACGTCGAAGGCGACCATCAGCAGGTCCACCGCCACCAGCTCGACGATCATCATGAACAGCACGAGCAGGATGGTCGTGCTCTGCTCCTTGGAGTAGGAGAGCGCGGTCGCGCCGGGCGGCACCCCGTGGCGCCGCCTGGCCACCCACAGGCCCAGGCTGGCCATGCCCTTCAGCTCGAACTCCAGCAGCCTGCGCACCTTCGCGGGCACCAGCTGCTCGTAGGTAGCCGAGAGCGCGGCCCGCCGTCCGAGCCCTGCTCTGCGCGAGGCGCTGAACAGCCGGTAGGCGGTCACCGCCTCCAGCGCGAGCACGAGCATCACGATGGTCTCCCCGGCCACCAGGACGGGCGTCGGCAGCGGTACGCCCGCGATGAGCAGGGTCATGAGGACCAGCTCGGCGGGGATGACGGTGTACAGCGCGGCGCGCGCGAACCTGAGCATCACACTCCTTCCTTCAGGGTGAGCAACAACAGCTTGAACACCTCGGTCTGGGCCGGGTTGAGCTCGTCGGTCAGCGCCTCCAGCCACGCCGACCCCGGCCCCGAGTGGGCCGCCATCGCCGAGGTCATCTCGGCGGGCAGGTAGTCGGCGAGATCGGCGGCGAGAGCCGCGATCCTGGGGTCGCCCGGCTCGGCGTCGTCGAGCGCGTCGAGCCGGGCGTAGAGCTCGTGGGCCTTGGCGAGGGCCTCGGGCGAGGTGAGCGGGGCCAGCAGGGCGCGCACCTCCTCCTCGCCCGCCATGGTGCCGACCAGGGTCAGCAGCTCCCTGTCGAGCGCGGCGAACCTGGAGCCGCCCGATGACAGGTCGCGCAGCGCCGTGGTGAGGTCGGGGGAGATCAGCGAGTCGGGGTTGAGGTCCACCAGGCGGAGGAGCTCGGCCAGCTTCTCGCGCCTGAGCCTGATCACCGCCTGCTGCCTGGCCAGGTCGGCGTCGAGCTCCTCCAGGACCTCGCGCAGCTCCTTGCCCGCGTCGTCGGCCAGCACGTCGCGCAGCTCGTCCAGCGACAGGCCGAGCGCGGCCAGCTGCCTGACGCGCGACAGCAGCACCGCGTCGCGCAGCCGGTACTCCCGGTAGCCGTTGGGCAGCCGTTCGGGCTCGGGGAGCAGCCCCAGGTGGTGGTAGTGGCGCACGGTCCGGGTGGACACCCCGACCAGCGCGGCGAGCTCGCCGATCCTCATGGGCTCATTACACACGTTGACGTTACGTCAAGGTCAAACCCTTCACGCCGTTGCGCGTTGGCAGCAAAGCGACGAAAGATGACAGTCGTCCGGCTGGGGCCGACGCCCCGAGTCAGCGAGGATGACCCGGTTGCCGAGGCCGTGTGGAAGGAGCGAGGGATGGATCTTGGAGTGGCCCTGCCCACGTCCGGCGCGTACGCGTCGGCGGAGGCGATCGTGCGGGTGGCGCAGGGCGCCGAGCGCCTGGGCTATGGAGCGGTCTGGACCTACGAGCGCCTGCTGTATCCCACCGGCGGAGCCACCGCGGGCGGCAGGCCCCAGCCGCTGCCCGACTTCTATGCCTCGACGTTCGAGCCGATCGAGACGCTGAGCCACGTGGCGGCGTGCACCGACCGCGTCAGGCTGGGAACCAGCGTCGTCGACGCGGTCTTCCACAGCCCTGTCGTGCTCGCCCGCCGCTTCGCCACTCTCGATCGGTTCAGCGGTGGGCGCGCCATCGCGGGGCTGGGGCTGGGCTGGATGGACCAGGAGTTCGAGGCGGTCGGCGTCTCGCAACGCGCCAGGGGCGAGGCGCTGGAGGAGGCGGTCGGCCTCGACCACGTCCTGTTCGCCGACACCGCCTCCACCACGGCCGACGAACTGCTGCGCCGCCTGTCCGAGCTGCGGGAGGCCGTTCCCTCGGCCGAATGGGGGCCTGCCGCGTGAGAAGCGGATTTCTGGATCGCCGTCCGGAGCGGATCGCGATACGTGCCGCCAGACTGTTCGACGGCCATGGGCCCGGCTACCTGCTCGATCCGCTGGTGCTCGTCGAAGGGGGCCGGGTCGTCGAGGCCGGGTCCGGCCTCGAGCCGCCGCCGGGGGTCGAGGTCGTGGATCTCCTCGGGCTCACCCTGCTGCCCGGGCTGGTCGACAGCCACGTCCACCTGGCGCTGAACGCTACGGACGAGGCCGTGGACCATGTCACGCACGCCGACGAGGCCGCGCTGCTCGTGTCCATGAGGGCGGCCGCCGCGCGCACGCTGGCGGCCGGCGTCACCACCGTCCGCGACCTCGGTGACCGCGACTATCTCTCGTTACGGCTGCGCGAGGAGACGGCGGCCGACCCCACGGCAGGACCTACCATCCTCGCCTCCGGCCCTCCGCTCACCACGCCCGGAGGACACTGCTGGTTCCTCGGAGGGGAGACCAGCGGCGTCGACGGCGTCAGGGCGGCGGTCAGGGAGCGGGCGGAGCGCGGGGCCGACGTGGTCAAGGTGATGGCCACCGGCGGAGGGATCACCGCGGGCTCGGCCATGCACGAGCGGCAGTACGGCCGGGCCGAGCTCAGGGCCGCCGCCGAGGAGGCGCATCGGCTGGGCCTGCCCATCACCGCCCACGCGCACTCGCCCGAGGGCATCGCCGACGTCGTGGCGGCGGGTTTCGACGGGATCGAGCACTGCACGTTCTACGCCGAGGACGGCGTCAGGGCCGACGAGGGGCTGGTCAGGGAGCTGGCGGAGAGAGGGATCGCGGTCTCGCTCACCCTCGGCGCGCTTCCCGGCGGCCCGCCGCTCACTCCAGAGCAGGCCAAGCAGCTGCCGGCCTTCGTCGCGGGCCTCCACATGATGCGGGAGGCGGGTGTCACCCTCGTGTGCGGCAGCGACTCGGGCATCTTCGCCGTCAAACCGCACGGCGGTCTGGCCCACAGCGTCGCTGCCATGGTGGACATGGCGGGGCTCACGCCGCTGGACGCGCTCCGCTCGGCCACCTCGGTGGCGGCGCGGGCGTGCGGAGTCGGCGAGCGCAAGGGAAGGGTGGCCGCGGGCTTCGACGCCGACCTCATCGGCGTGGAGGGCGACCCCCTGGCCGACCCCGCGGCGCTGCTGGACGTCCGAGCCGTCTTCCGGGCGGGACGTCCAGTCGCCCTCGACGAGCAGGACGCGCGGGGACGCGGGCAGGCAGGCGGCGGGACAGACAAGCCCTGACCGGGCGTGGACGGCGAGGCTCGCGCGTCCACGCCCGGTCAGGGCGGGTTCTCACGTGCGCCGCTCAGGCGTCACCACTCGCGGTTGTCCGTCCCGGTGCCGCCGTCGACGGGGACGCTGGTGATGCGCACGCTGTCGGCCGCGCTCGGCAGGGCGCTGACAGCGGTGAACCCGATGGCGACCACTCCTGACGCGACCAGCGTTGCGATGATGCGTCGCATATTTCCTCCCGTGTGATTGGCAAGCGTTCCTCATGCTGACATTCACCGTGTCGATGCCAGGAGCAGGAAAACTGCCGCCCTTGCCGAAATTCCCGCCACGGTGGTGGTCATCGTGTGGCGCGACACCGTGCCATCAGCTCATGCCGCCGCGTGGGAACCCCGATGAGCCTTGACCACGGGGATACCTACAATTCCAGTAGGTTATTATGGGTTTACCCGAACCCCCGCATCGAAGGGCGATCTCCCCATGTCTAGACGCGTCACAGCGGCCGTGCTCCTCGCCGTCACGGGACTCCTCGCCGCCTGTGGCGGGGGAGAGCCGGCCGCCAAGGCCGTGGCGGCAGGCCGGCCGGTGTACGGCGGCACGCTCACCTACCTGGAGCATCAGCCGCCGTCCTGCCTCTACCTGCCCGCGGCGGGCTTCTATCCCAACGGCGGCCTGCTCAACCAGCTCACCGACAAGCTGACCTGGCAGAACCCCGAGACGCTCGCGATCGAGCCGTGGATCGCCAC
The DNA here is from genome assembly GCF_039535395.1 of Nonomuraea roseola. Taxonomy (NCBI): domain Bacteria; kingdom Bacillati; phylum Actinomycetota; class Actinomycetes; order Streptosporangiales; family Streptosporangiaceae; genus Nonomuraea; species Nonomuraea roseola. The sequence goes on along the minus strand of NZ_BAAAXC010000015.1, from coordinate 314,388 downwards.
CAGGTGGGAGGTCAACAAGGACGCCACCGAGTACACCTTCCACCTGCGCGACGGCGTGACCTTCAGTGACGGCAGCCCGCTCGACGCCTCCGCGGTGGCGGCCAACTTCGACGTGTACGGCAAGGGCAGCACCGAGCTCAAGCTCCCTCCTGCCGAGTTCGTCAACAACTACGAGCGCAGCGAGGTCGTCGACGCCAGGACCGTGCGTTTCTTCTTCGACAAGCCGTCGCCCGGCTTCCTGCAGGGCACCTCGGTGATCGGAGCGGGGCTGGTGTCGAAGAAGACGATCAGCCTGCCGTACGAGCAGCAGTGCCAGCTGAAGAACGTGGTCGGCTCTGGACCGTTCACCGTCGCCGACCAGATCGTGGACAAGCAGATCGACCTGAAGGCGCGCAAGGACTACAACTGGGCGCCGCCGTCGTCGAAGCATCAGGGTCGTGCCTACCTCGACGAAATCAAGATCATCGTCACGCCCGAGGACAACGTCCGCGTGGGCGCGCTCACCAGCGGACAGGCCGACTTCGTCCGCTACGTGCAGGCCTACGACGAGCAGACGGTCAAGAGCGCGGGCTTCACCCTCTACGCCGAGCCGACCAGAGGCGTCAACAACGGCCTCTACCTGCGCCCCTCCAACAGCATCCTGAGCGACGTCAAGGTGCGCAGGGCGCTGCAGAAGGGCACGAACATCAAGGAGGTCGTGGACACCCTGTTCACGCCGAGCTACCCGGTGGCCACCTCCGTGCTCAGCCACCTCGCCCAGGGCTACACCGACCTGTCCAAGGAGCTGGTCTTCGACCCCGACCAGGCCAACACGCTGCTCGACGAGGCCGGATGGAAGCGCGGCGCCGACGGCGTACGCGAGAAGGACGGCAAGAAGCTGGAGCTGGGAGTGTTCGTCTCGCTGCCCCAGCCGCTGTCCAAGCAGACCCTCGAACTCGTCGCCCAGCAGTGGGCCAAGCTCGGCGTGAAGCTGGAGGTCCGTCCTGGCGACGCGGGCACCCTCGCGGTCGACATCAAGAACGCGGAGAGGACGGCGGTCAGCCACGGCATGGTCGGCCGCGCCGACCAGGACGTCATCAAGAGCCACTTCCACAGCAAGAACCGCGACGTCATCCTCTCCGAGGACGAGCAGCTCGACAGGCTCCTCGAGGAGCAGTCCGCGCTGGCCGACGTCGCCAGGCGCAACGAGAAGGTCGCCGAGATCCAGCGCTACGTCGTCGAGCGGGGCTACGCGATCCCGCTGTTCGAGGAGCCCCAGGTGTACGGCGGCGCGCCCACCGTCCACGGGGTGAGCTTCGAGGCGGTGGGAAGGCCGAGCTTCTACTCGGTCTGGAAGTCATGAGGAGGGCGGGGCAGGCGCTCCTGGTCCTGTGGGCCGCCTTCACCGCGAGCTACGTGCTGCTGCACCTCCTGCCCGGCGACGCGATCCTGATCAAGTTCCAGAACCCCGAGCTCGGCCTGTCGCCCGAGCAGATCGCGCAGATCAGGCAGGCCTACGGCTCCGACGGACCTGCCGCCTACCTGCACACCCTGCTCGGCTTCCTGCGCGGCGACTTCGGCTACTCCATCGACACCGGCACCCCTGTCGTCGAGCGGCTGGCCGAGGCGCTGCCCGAGACGGCGAAGCTGGCGGGGCTCGGGTTCGCCGTGGCGATCGTGCTCGCGGTGGGCATCGCCTTCACCCCGTGGCTGAGGGAGCTGCCGTCGCTGTTCGTGGCGATCCCGGTCTTCTGGGTCGGCATCCTGCTGATCCAGCTGTTCTCCTTCAGGCTGAAGCTCGTCCCCGTGATCGGCGGCAGCGAGTGGCAGCAGCTGATCCTGCCGGTGCTGACGCTCGCCGTCCCCATCTGCGCGCCGATCGCCCAGGTACTGGCGCGCGGCATCGACCACGCGGCCACCCAGCCGTTCGTCCAGGTGGTGGCGGCCAAGGGGGCCTCGCGCCGGTGGATCCTGTGGCGGCACGTGGCGCGCAACGCCATGCTGCCCGCCCTGACCATGGCCGGCCTCACCTTCGGCGAGCTGATCGCCGGATCGGTCGTGACCGAGACGGTGTTCGGCAGGAACGGCGTCGGCCGCCTCACCGAGCAGGCCGTCAGCAGCCAGGACACGCCCGTGCTGCTGGCCGTGGTGGTGCTGGCCGCGACCGTGTTCGTGCTGGTCAACCTCATCGTGGACCTGCTGTTCCCGATCCTGGACCCGAGGCTCAGATCATGAAGTGGATCGTCGTCGCGCTGGTGCTGCTCTGGGCGGCGGTGCCCGCGCTGTTCACCGGATACGACCCGATCGCGGGCGTGCCCGCCGACAAGCTGCTGCCGCCGAGCACCGAGCACCTGTTCGGCACCGACGCCGTCGGCCGCGACCTGTTCGCCCGCGTCGTCCACGGGGCGGTCCACTCGCTGTCGGGCGCCTTCGTCGCCGTGGGGGTCGGGCTGGTGCTCGGGACCCTGCTGGGGCTGCTGGCCGGCTCGCTGGGCGGTCTGGTCGACACGCTGGTCATGCGCGTGGTGGACGTGCTGCTGTCGGTGCCGGGTCTGCTGCTCGCGCTCACCGTGATCATCCTGCTGGGTCCAGGCACGGTGAACGTGGCCCTCGCCGTCGGCATCGGCTCGGTGGCGACCTTCACCCGGCTGGCCCGCTCCGAGGTGGTGAAGGTACGGCGCAGCGACTACGTGGAGGCCGCGTTCGGCAGCGGCGGCGGCTTCGCGGGCGTGCTGTGGCGGCACGTGCTGCCCAACTCGCTCGGACCCGTCATCGCGCTGGCCGCCCTGCAGTTCGGCGCGGCCATCCTGGCCGTCTCCACGCTCGGCTTCCTCGGCTACGGCGCCGAGCCGCCCACCCCCGAATGGGGACTGCTCATCGCCGAGGGACGCAACTACCTGGCGACCGCCTGGTGGCTGACCACGCTGCCCGGAGCCGTCGTCGTGGCCGTGGTGCTCGCCGCGGGCCGTATCAGCAGGAGGATCGATGAGCTTGCTCGACGTGCGTGACCTGACCGTCTCATATGGTGGGCGCCGCGTGGTCCACGGGGTCTCCTTCTCCCTCGACCAGGGCGAGGCCGTCGCGCTGGTCGGCGAGTCCGGCTCGGGCAAGACCACGACCGCCCACGCCATCATGGGCCTGCACAGGGCCGACGGCGGCCAGATCCTCCTCAACGGCACTGACATCGCGCGCTGGTCCTCCCGCAGGATGGAGTCGGTGCGCGGCGCCCAGATCGGGCTCGTGCCGCAGGATCCCGGCAACTCGCTCAACCCGGTCAAGACCGTCGGCGCGCAGATCGGTGAGACGCTGCGCATCCACAGGAAGGGCGACCGCCGCCACGTCAGGGACCGGGTCGCCGAGCTGCTGGTGCGGGTCGGCCTGACCGAGGAGCACGCCACCCGCTACCCGCACGAGCTGTCAGGAGGCATGCGCCAGCGGGTGCTGATCGCCGCCGCGATCGTGCTGCGCCCGCAGCTGATCATCGCCGACGAGCCCACCAGCGCACTCGACGTGACCGTCCAGCGGCGCATCCTGGACCTCATCGACGACCTGCGCTCGGAGTTCGGCACGGCGCTGCTGATGGTGACCCACGATCTCGGCGTGGCCGCGGGACGGGCCGACAGGATCGTGGTGATGAAGGAGGGCCGCGTCGAGGAGCAGGGCCCCGCCTCCGCCGTGGCCTACGCCAGACGGCCCGAGCAGGAGGCCTTCCGCGCTCCCGCCCCCGAGGCGCCCGTCGCGCTTGCCGTACGCGAGCTGGTGAAGGACTACGGCGCGTTCCGCGCCGTGGACCAGGTCTCCTTCGAGGTACGGCAGGGCACCACCCACGCGGTGGTGGGGGAGTCGGGCTCGGGCAAGACCACCACCGCCCGCATGATCGCCAGATTCGTCGCGCCCACCTCGGGCGAGGTCGAGGTCGGCGGCGCGGCGGGCGGGCGCGACTTCAGGAGGCACGTGCAGCTCGTCTACCAGAACCCGTACGGCTCGCTCGACCCCCGCCAGAGCGTACGGCGGATCGTCGAGGAGCCGCTGCGCAACTTCCGGCTGGAAGGCTCGGCCGCCGAGCTGCTCGAGCGGGTCGGCCTGCCCGCCGACCTGCTCACCCGCAGGCCCCGCGAGCTGTCGGGAGGCCAGCGGCAGCGGGTGGCGATCGCCAGGGCGCTGGCCGTCTCACCCAGGCTGCTCGTGCTCGACGAGGCCGTCTCCGCGCTGGACGTCGGCTCCCAGGAGCAGATCCTCGAGCTGCTGGGGACGCTCCAGCGCGAGCTGGGCATCACCTACCTGTTCATCTCCCACGACCTGAAGGTCGTGCGGCAGATCTCCCACACCGTGTCCGTCATGAACAAGGGAAAGATCGTGGAATCGGGAACCACCAGGGACGTCTTCACCGACCCGCAGCACGAGTACACCCGCGAGCTGCTCGCCGCCATCCCCGAGCCGGTCCGATGACGCGCAGGAGACTGGGCTTCTTCACCAGGCTGCTCGACCAGGCCTCCGCGGGCGAACGCTACGAGCTGGCCGCCGAGCAGATCGCGCACGCCGAGGCGCACGGCTTCGACTCGGCGTGGGTGGCCCAGCACCACTTCGGCGAGAGCGAGGGAGGGCTGCCGGCGCCGCTGGTGTTCCTGGCGGCCGTCGCCGCGAGGACGAGCCGCATCAGGCTCGGCACCGGCATCATCACCCTTCCCCTCGAGCACCCCGTCCGGGTCGCCGAGGACAGCGCCGTTCTCGACCTGCTGTCGGGCGGGCGGCTGGAGGTCGGCGTCGGCAGCGGCGGCACCGCCTCCTCCTTCGCCGCCTTCGGCCACGACAGCGCCGCCAGGTCGGCGATCTACGCCGAGCACCTGGCGATCCTGGTGAACGCCTGGTCGGGCGGCGACCTGGGTGGCGGCAACCACCTCTACCCCGCCGCGCCCAGGCTGCTCGGCGCGGTGTGGGAGGCGACGTTCTCGGTCAGCGGCGGCGAGCGGGCGGGGCGGGCGGGCAACGGCCTGATGCTCTCCCGCACCCAGCCGCGCGCCGAGGGCGTCACCCTGGCCGAGGTGCAGAAGCCGATCGTGGACGCCTACCACGAACACCTGCCCGCGGGTACGGCACCGCGCATCGTCGCCTCCCGCACAGCCTTCGTCGCCGACTCCCGCGAGGAGGCGCAGAGGTACGCGCGGGCGGGCATCGCGCGCGCATCCCGCCAGTCACCCGAGCTGGCGGCCTTCCTCCAGGCCGACACCCACGTCGGCACGCCCGACGAGGTGGTCGCGAGCCTGCGCGCGGACCCCACCCTCGACAGGGTCACCGACCTGGTCTTCCAGGTGCACTCGGTGGACCCGCCGCACCCTCTCATCCTCCGCTCGATCGAGCTGCTGGCCACCAAGGTGGCGCCGGCGCTCGGCTGGACCCCTTCGGAGCACGCGTGAGCGACATCATCGACCACCTGGCGGGAGTCAGCCCCGGCTCGCCTCTCGACGTGCTGCGCAGGCGGCGGCCCGACGCGAGAGAGCACGCGCAGCGCGCCTACGAGGCGCTCTTCGTGCCGAGGGACGCCCTCCACGAGGGCGGCGTCAGCGAGGTGGGGCTCGAGGAGGTGACCCAGGCCGAACGGCACGCGGTCGCCGCCTTCGTCGCCGACCTGCACGGGCACGACAAGACCACCGCCCTCTACGCCGAAGGTCTCGACCCCGATCTGGCCAAGCAGGTCGCCGTGCAGGCGGCGGCGGGAAGGGCGCAGGGCCCCTACGGCCGCTACCGCGACCCCGAGCTGGCCCACGAGAGCGTGGAGGGACCGCGCTTCGGCGCCGAGGCGATCGACGGCAGGCTGGCCGCGGCGCTGGAGCACGCGCACCTGCTGGTGTTCCGTCCGAGAGAGGCCGCGCCCGAGGACCTGGGGCGGCTGCGCGAGGCGGGCTGGTCCGTCACCGGCATCGTCACGCTCTCACAACTGGTCGCCTTCCTCACCTTCCAGATCCGTGTGGTCACCGCACTGGAGGCACTCGCATGAAGTTCACCCAGGACCAGCTCGGCTGGGAGCCGTGGATCGAGCCGCTGGCCGAGGACGAGCTGACCGACGAGCACAGGCACGCGCTGGTCGACAGGGCCAGGGCCGCCTCGCCGTACTTCAGGCTGCTGGCCCGCGATCCGGCCGTCCTGCACGCCCGCACCAAGACCGACAACGACATCTTCTACAACGCCGAGGACGGCCTGCCGCGCGGTGAGCGGGAGCTGGCGGCCACGGCCGTCTCCCGCGACAACGGCTGCGTCTTCTGCGCCTCGGTCCACGCCCGCTTCGCCTCCCACCACAGCAAGCGGGAGGAGGACGTCCAGCGGCTGCTGGACGAGGGAACGGCGGCCGAGCAGGACGACAGGTGGCGCGCGATCGTCGACGCCGCCTCGGCGCTGACGCGGACCCCTCCGAGGGCCGACGTCGCCGCGCTGCGCGGGCAGGGGCTCGACGATCTGGCCATCAGCGACGCGCTGCACGCGGCCGCCTTCTTCAACTGGGCCAACAGGCTCATGCTTTCCCTGGGAGAACCACGATGAGTCTTGACCATCTCGTCTACGCCGTTCCCGCCCTCGAGGAAGGGGTGGCGGCGTTCGCCGAGCGGACGGGGGTCCGCCCCGTGAAGGGCGGCTCGCATCCCGGCGGGACCGCCAACTACCTCGTCGGCCTTGGCCCGACCGCCTATCTGGAGATCATCGGGCCCGATCCCGAGGTGGAGGGCGCCAGACCGAGGGCGTTCGGTCTCGAGACGCTGACCGAGGCGCGCCTGGCGGCGTGGGCGATCCGGCCCGAGGACCTGGACGCGACCGTCGAGCGGGCGCGCCAGCGGGGCTACGACCCTGGAGAGGTGCATCCGCTGTCGCGCCGCACGCCTGACGGCACGCTTCTCGAATGGCGGCTGACCCGCAGGCACGACCCCGCGGCGATCAGGCCGGTGCCCTTCCTCATCGACTGGGGCGCGACCGCGCACCCCGCCGCCTCGGGGCTGCCGCAGCTCACCCTGGCCGCCTTCGCCGCCGTCACGCCCGAAGCCGAAGGACTGCGCGCCGACCTCGACGCGGTCGGCGCCGAACTCGACGTCGAGGAGGGGCCCGAGGTCGTGCTGAGGGCCGTCCTCGACACCCCGAACGGAAAGGTGGAGCTGGCATGAGCAGTCTGCGTGAGTATCTCTCCCAGAAGCGGGCGGCGCTGCTGGCCAGGCGTGAGAGCCAGACCGGCGGGCCCGTGCCGCTGCGTGCGAGCGTCACGGCTGAAGGCCGAAGCGGGGTGCGCAGGATCAGGATCAGGGACTTCCAGATCCTCAGCGACAGCGGGCCCGACTTCGCAGGCTACGACCTCGGCCCCGGCTCGCCCGAGCTGCAGGCCGGCGTGCTCGGCAGCTGCGTCACCCACATCTTCCTGATCAAGGCGGCCGAGCTGGAGATCCCGCTCGACTCGCTCACCGTGGACGTGGAGGCGGAGTACGACCCGCGCGCCCAGGCCCCCGGCAACACCGACATCCCGGTGTACCCGCAGAACTTCAGGTACGAGGTGCGCATCGACTCGCCCGCCTCCGACGAGGAGCTTGCCAGGCTGCACGCCGAGGTCGAGCGGGTCTGCCCCATCCTCAACCTGATCCGCAACCCCCAGGAGATCAAGGGGCAGGTGGTGCGAGCGGTCTCAGCGTGACCGTCTGAGCAGCCAGATCAGGTACGGTGTGCCGACCAGCGCGACGATCAGCCCCGAAGGCAGCTCCTTGGGGGCAAGCAGCCACCGCCCGAGGCTGTCGGCGGCCACCACGAGCGCCGCGCCGAGCAGCATCGCGGCGGGCAGCAGCCGCCGGTGGCCAGGGCCGACCAGGCGCCTGGCCAGGTGCGGAGCCACCAGGCCGACGAAGCCCACCGAGCCGACCGCGGCGGCCGCACCCCTGCCAGGAGCGCGCCGGCGGACAGGACGGCCATCCTGGCCCCGTTGAGCGGCAGCCCGAGGGAGCGGGGCAGGTCCTCGCCCAGCGCCAGCAGGTCGAGCGGCCTGGCCGCCAGCCAGAGCAGCACGGCGGCGAGCATGGGCAGCGCCAGCCACACCAGGTCGTCGCTCGACCTGGCGTAGGTGCTGCCGCTCATCCAGGTCAGGGCGGCGGCCAGCGCCATGCCCGCCTTGAGCGCGGCGAAGTACACCAGGGCCTGCGCGGCGGCCAGGATCCCGATGCCGACCAGCACGACCCGCACGGGATCGAAGCCGCCCTTCCTGTAGGCGACCGCGACCAGCAGGCCGAGCGCGGCCAGCGCTCCGGCGAAGGCGACCAGCGGGAGCAGGGGGCGCGGGGCGGCCGGCACCAGGATCAGCAGCCCGACGGCGGCGACGCCCGCCCCGCCCGCGACGCCGAGCAGGCCGGGCTCGGCCAGCGGGTTGCGGATCACCGCCTGCACCGCCACCCCCGCCGCGGCCAGGGCCGCTCCTGCTACGGCCTTCAGCCGAGACCGAGCAGCCTGACGGAGACGGGGGCGATGAGCCCGACGAAGGCCAGCGGCCCCGCCACGGTGACGACGGCGGCGGCCAGCGCGATGGCCAGCAGGAGCGCGCCCGCCCGCACCCTGAGGACGGCGGTGCCCATCGTGGCGGTCGCCATCAACGCCATGGCCACGGCCGTACCGGCCAGGATCACCCGGTATGGGGGTAACTTAGCGCTAAGGGACACGGTTCTCGGAAATCCAGTCGTCGATCAGCTCCCACTGGTCGTACAGCCAGCGGATGCGCTCCTCCCGCGTGGCGGGGATCCGGGCGGCGGGGATCCGCCACCACTGCGCCCTGATCCTGGCGCTCACCGGCAGCTTGCGCCACACGTCGCCGATCGTGACGAGGTCGTCGAGGCCGGTGTGGGCGACGAAGACGACATCGGCTGCGGGGCACGCCTCGATCGCGGCGATCGCCCCTCCCGGCCTCGGCGGCAGCAGGTGGTCCATGGCCCCCGCCCGCTTCGCCTCCTCGGCCAGGCCCTTCTCCTCCAGGCGCCTGATGGCCAGCCTGCGGCGGCGCGGGGTGAAGTTGCCGCCCTCGGGGAAGATCACCAGCGCGTCGTCGGCGTCCATGGTGGCCGACAGGCGCCTGATCTCCTCGATGATCCCGCTCTCGCCGCCCTTGCGCGGGACGAACGCGTTGGGCAGGCGGTTGATGACCACGTCCAGCGAGGGATCGAACTGCAGGGCCGCCTTCATGACGATCCTCGGCCTGCGGTCGTAGAGCTGTAACAGGTGGTAGACCAGCAGGAACGAGTCGCCGGGACCCGCGTGCCTCGACAGGACGATCACCGGGCGGGCCAGCCGTGCCGAGGGGTCCTCCCGCGGCTCCTGGATGTCGACGGTCAGCCTGAAGACCCTGACGGCCACGAGGTAGACCCTGGACAGGAACCATCTGATCAGCTGGTAGTGGCGCTCCTGGTGCGTGTCACGGTGCAGGCGGCCGCCGAAGCCGCCGGCCACCCACAGCCCCAGGCACGCGGCCAGCACCCCGCACTCCAGGGCCAGCCAGGCGACCCCGAACCACAGGAAGCGGACGCCGCGCCGCTGCGGCGGCGGCAGGCGCATCGAGGCGGCGGTCACCACGACCAGCCACAGGGGCAGGGTGACCACCGCGACCACGGCCAGCACGATCACCAGGGGGACGAGAACCAGCCGGCGGACCATCCGAGGGGGCACACCTCATCGGATCACGTCAGCCAGATAGCGGGAAGAGGCTTCGTAGGCCCTGTCGATGTAGCGCGAGATCTGCGACAGGTCCCTGTAGCGCAGCGGTGACACCGGCACGTCGAGCCCCGCGGGCAGCACGTGCACCTCCACGGAGCCGGGCAGCGCGGCCATCTCCTCGGCGAAGCGGTGCCTGCGCGCGATCTCGAAGGCCACCATGCCCACCTCCCACGGCCGCCTCGGCGCGGCCAGCGGCCGCTCGATCCTGCCCACCTGCAGGACGAACACCCTGCGGGCGCCCAGCTGGACGGCCCTGCCGACCGGGATGCTGTGGACCAGCCCGCCGTCGAAGAAGTGCTCGTCGCCGACGCGCACGGGCGGCAGCAGCCCCGGCACGGCGCACGAGGCCAGCACGGCGGTCACCAGCGGCCCCTCGCTGAACCAGTGAGCGCTTGCCCGTTCGATCGAGGCCGCGACACACTGGAACGGAATGGGCAGCTCCTCGATGCGCGACACCGGCACCAGCTCGTCGAGCAGGTGGCGCAGCGGCGCGATCGGATGCAGGTGCGTGCCGGTCCTGGCCAGCGTCGAAAGCCGCCTCACCCACGAGCCCGCGAAGGCGGTGCGCACGATGTCGGAGCGCCACAGCGTGGTCAGCCGCTTGACCGCGTCGGAGGGCGAGGCGGCCAGCAGCACGCCGTTCAGCGCGCCGACGGAGGTGCCGAGCACCAGGTCGGGCGTGATCCCCACCTCGTCGAGCGCTCGCAGCATGCCCACCTCGTGTGCTCCGAGCACTCCACCGCCACCGAGCACGAACGCTGTCTCCACAACCTCGTATCATCGCCTCAGAACGACGAGAGGGAGTACCGAATGATCAGGCTGCTTGTCATCCTTCTCGTGATAGTCATCGTGGTGCTCGTGCTGATGATGATCAGGATGCGCCCCTCCCCGCCCAAGAAGCAGCCCCCTCAGCAGGAGAGCCCGCGCGAGATCCTCAAGCGCCGCTACGCGGCGGGCGAGATTGACGAAGACGAGTACCTCAGACGCATGTCGGGCCTCGGTCAGGACTGGTGAGCCACATCCACGGCGGCGGCTGCCAGCGCCAGCACGGGGAAGACGGCCTTCGGCGGCACCCGGTAGACGCCGCGCTCCGGCTGGTCGACCAGCCCCGCGGCGGTCAGGGTCTTCAGGTGGTGGTAGAGCTGGCCCGGTGAGGCCAGCCCCAGCTCAGCCTGCAGCTCCGTGATCGGCCTCGGCCCTGTGACCAGCAGCTTGAGTATCTCGAAGCGGGCCGGATGCCCCGCGGCCGCGAGCACCGCGGCCAGCTGGGCGGACGGCTGCTCCAGCAGCCATTCGGGGCTGCGCGAGACCTGCCACGACCACTCGTAGCCGCCGAGGCTGGCCTGGCCGCCGTAGGTGAACAGGCCGGAGTCGTCGGCGCGCGGTGCGGGCGCGGCGAGCTGGGCCTCCAGGGCGGCGACCCTGGCTTCGAGCGCCAGGAGCCTGTCGTCGGTCTCGTCGCTCACTTCAGTGCGGCACGCACCCTTTCGTGGAAGGCCCTGTCAGTGGCCAGTCGCAGCATGAACTGCTGATGAGCATAGCTTTCCAGACCGGAGAACCAGGTCTGCTCGGGCAGGCGGCGCAGCGCGAACACCGTGACCTTCGGCTTCTGGCCGGGGGTCACCGTGTACATCGCCTCGGTGATCACACCGGGCAGAGCGCCGCCCTTGGTGCCGATGACCAGGTCCTTGGAGGCGCCGGGCTGGCGCATCGGCCACTCCAGGTGCTTCCTGGCGACCTTGTCCCCGGCCAGCCTGCTCAGCGTGGCGTGCAGGACGGCGGGCCGGTTCCTCGTGACCGTGTCGGCCCAGGCGGCCTGCTTGTCGTAGCCGGGCAGCGGCAGCTGGACCTGCTTGCCCGCGGCGGCGTACGTCCTGATGCAGGTGTCGGCGTCGGTGGCGCATCCGCCGAAGGCGCGCAGGATCTCGCCGTTGATCGTCGACACCTTCTTGTGCAGGCCCAGCTTCTCGCGCAGCAGGTCGGCCGCGGCGTTGTCGCTCTCCTCGATCATGGCGGAGACGAGCTGGTCGAAGGTGACGGTCGCGCCCACCTTCAGCCGCTTGAGCGCCGCCTCGTGCGCGCCGCCGTCGGTGCCGGGCAGGTGGTAGGCGTTCCAGGTGGCGACGGGGATCTGGGCGCCGGGCTTCAGCTTGCCGGTCTTCACGGCCTTGGCGTACGCCTCGAGGTGGACGATCTTGATGGCCGAGGCGAAGGGGGTGGAGGCTCCCGCGTTGTGGCTGATTCCGGAGGTCACCAGGGCGACGTCGCCGGGGTGCGCCTTGACGTAGGCGAGCACGGCTTCCACGTCGTCCAGCGGAGGAGCTGTGGTGATGAACAGGCTCACGACGGTGGCGAGGATTCTCATGCCGTCAGCTTATCCAATTATTCGGAATTTCGGATAACCGGTGAAGCCGCCGAGCGGCTTCACCGGTTGACGCTCACGGCACGAGCAGGAGCTTGCCCGTCGTCCTGCGGCCCTGCAGATCCTCGTGCGCCCGTGCCGCGTCGGCCAGCGGGTAGCGCTCCGAGACGGTGATCTTCAGTTCGCCCGACGCCAGCCAGCCGAACAGGTCGGCCGCGCGCCAGAGGAGCTCGTCGCGCTCGGCGATGAAGTGCACGAGCGACGGCCTGGTCAGGTAGAGCGAGCCGCTCCTGTTGAGCACCTGGGGGTCGAGTGGCGGCACGGGCCCGCTTGCGGCGCCGTACAGGACCATGAGCCCTCGGGCTCGCAGGGAGGCCAGGCCTCCGTCGAAGGTGGCGGCGCCCACGCCGTCGTAGACGACGTCCACGCCACCGGGAACCGTCTTCCGCACCGAGGCGGGGAAGTCGTCGTAGCGGAACACCTCGTCCGCGCCCGCCTCGCGGGCCAGCTTCTCCTTGGCCTCGGAGGAGACGGTGGTGAGCACCGTGGCTCCCTTGAGCTTGCCGAGCTGGATGAGCATCTGGCCCATGCCGCCCGCCCCCGCGTGCACGAGCATGACCTCGCCCTGCTTCACCTCGTGCACGGAGTGGGTGAGGAAGTGGGCGGTCATGCCCTGCAACAGCGAGGCGGCGGCCTGCTCGGAGGAGACTCCGGCCGGCACGGGCACCACCCTGTCGGCCGGCACGACGGCCTTCTCGGCGTAGCTGCCGAGCACGTTCACCCACGCCACGCTGTCACCGACGCTCACTCCGCTCACCCCTTCGCCCACGGCGGCGACGGTCCCCGCCCCCTCGGAGCCGATGGGGGAGGGCAGGGCGAGGGGGTAGGTGCCGGTGCGGTGGTAGACGTCGATGAAGTTGACGCCGCTGGCCGCGACGTCGATCAGCACCTCGCCGGGGCCCGGCGCAGGGTCGGGGTGCTCGGCGTACTCGAGAACCTCGGGTCCGCCCTGGGCATTGATCACAATGGCATGCATGGCTCCAGTCTCCACCTGGCCCCTCTGAAGCGTTCGCGCAGGGTCCTGTCGTGCGAGACGACCACGAGCGCGCCCCTGTAGGCGTCCAGCGCCCGCTCCAGCTCCTCCACCAGCGTCAGCGACAGGTGGTTGGTGGGCTCGTCGAGCAGCAGCAGATCGTGCTCGTCCGCCAGGAGCCTGGCCAGCGCCAGGCGCCGCCGCTGGCCGACCGACAGGGCCTCGACCCTCACGCCGAGCGACTCGGGCGCGAACAGCCCGGTGGCCAGCAGCTTCGCGCGGTGCTCGTCGGGGTGGCCGGGCAGCCCCTCGGCGTAGCGGGCCAGGAGCGAGGCGCCCGGCTCGAAGGAGTCCTCCTGCCGCAGGTGGCCGACGCTGACGGCTCCCTCCGCCGCCGCGGCCACCTTCCCGAGCAGCGTGGACTTGCCCGCGCCGTTCGGACCCGTGATGAGCAGCCTGTCGCCCGACCCGATCGTGAGCTCGGGCAGCTCGACCAGCGTGCGGGCCGAGCCCCCCGCGGCGAAGGCGCCCGTGAAACGCAGCGGCCTCGGCGGCCTCGGCACCGGGTTCTCCTCCAGGCGCCGCAGCCGCTCCTGGGCGTTGCGGACCCTGCTCGCCACCGAGCTCTGCACCCTGCCTGCGTTGCGGTCGTAGGCCATCTTGTTGTTGTCCTTCATCCCCCTGCCCGCCGCCACCCTGTGCGCGGTGGTGGCGGCGAAGCGCCTGACCTCCTCGACCTCGTCGAGCCAGTCCTGGTGGGCCTGCTCCCATCGCTGCCTGGCCGCGGCCTTCTCGGCGAGGAAGCCGCTGTAGCCGCCGCCGAAGCGGGTCACGCCGCCCTCTGCGACCTCGATGATCGCGGTGGCCACGCCGTCGAGGAAGGCGCGGTCGTGCGAGACCGCGACGACCGTGCCCCTGTGCTCGCGCAGTCGCTCCTCGAGCCAGGCCGTCGAGCTGTCGTCCAGGTGGTTGGTCGGCTCGTCGAGCAGCATCACCTCGGGCGCGGCCGCCAGCAGGCAGGCCAGGCCCAGCCGCGCCTGCTCCCCGCCCGACAGCGAGTCGAGCCTGCGCTCCTTGGCCACGTGCGCGAGGCCGAGCCCGTGCAGGGACTTGTCGACCCGCGCGTCGGCCTCGTAGCCGCCGCGCGCCTCGAAGACGGTGAGCAGGTCGCCGTAGGCCGTCATGTCCTCGGCCTCGGCGGCGGCCTGCATCGCCCGCTCCATCGCACGCAGCTCCGACAGCGCGGCATCGACGGCCTGCCGGACGGTGTGGGAGCCGGGCAGGTCGAGCGTCTGCCCCAGGTAGCCGGCGCCCGTGCTGATCACCGACCCCTCGTCGGGGCGCTCGAGCCCCGCCATGATCCGCAGGAGCGTGGACTTGCCCGATCCGTTCTCGCCCACGACGCCCGCGCGCTCTCCCGGCCGTACGGCGAGCGAGACGTGGTCGAGGACGAGGCGGTCGCCGTACGACTTGCTGATCCCATGAAGGCTGAGCTGAGTAGTCATCGCAACTATAGTTGCATTAAGAGCGTCACTAATGCAACTGGAGTAGACTTTGGAACGTCCTGGAGGGCGCAGCTCCCGGGTTCGCGACGCCGTGAGACAGGCCACGCTCGCCGAGCTGGCCGAGCACGGCTACCAGGGACTGACCGTGGAGAACGTGGCCGCCCGTTCGGGCGTGCATAAGACCACCGTCTACCGGCGGTGGACGGGCGTGGAGGGGCTGATCGCCGACGCGCTCGAACTGGCCGCCGAAGAGCCGTGGCCGGTGCCCGACACCGGCACGATCGAGGGGGACCTGCGGGAGCTGGCCAGGATGGTGCGGAGGGGGATGGACCCGACCGCGACGGCCTTCGTCGCCGCAGGCATGCAGGACGAGGCCGCGGCCAGGGCGCTGAACGGCTTCTACACCGCCCGCCACGCCCAATCGGCGGTGATCGTGCACAGGGCCGTCGAGCGCGGCGAGCTGCCGGCGGGCACCGACGCCGAGGAGGTGGTCAGGGCCGCGGTCGCGCCGGTGTACTACCGCCTGTTCATCGCCCACGAGCGGGTGGAGGAGAAGGACGCCGACAGGGCCGCCGCCACCGCGCTGGCCGCCGCCAGGGCGGGGGTCCTCTAGGGCTGCTGCTTGACCCCGCGCATCTCGAAGTCGTCGTAGACCACCTTGAGAGGGTTGGCGCTGCCCTTGGGGATGCGGGCGAACAGCCCGATGTCGCCCGTCGGCAGGCCGTTGGGGTCGTCGACCTTGTGGACCCGCTTGCCGTTGATCCACATGGTCAGCCGGGTGGCGCTGCCGTTCTCCTCGCAGGCCACCTGGATCTGGTTGCGCTCCTTGGGATTGAAGCCGTCGACCTTGACGGGAGCGGCCAGGTTCCCGCCCGCCTTCTCCAGGATGCGGCGGATCCTGGCGTTGCCCGAGGTGTCGAGGGTGAACTCGTAGTAGGTGCCGGCGTCGTCGCCTCGGCACCACATGCCGAACTCGCCGCTGCCCGACCTGACCTTGGCCGCCACCCCGATGACCAGCGTCGAGGGGATCATCGGCGTCGGTGTGGCCGTGGGGTCGGGCGTGGGGTTCTTCTCGGTGGCGTAGGGGACGGGGGCCTGCGCCCGGCGCTCCTCGTTGTACTCGCCCGCGTCGATGCCGTAGGTGAAGTCGGAGGTGATGTAGCCCTCGCTGTCGGTGGCGTCGGGGTCGTAGGTGCCGCTCCACCCGCTGGAGGTCGAGGTGAAGTCGTCGGAGAAGAGCGGAGGCAGGTTGGGCGGCCCGCTCGGCAGCATCGCCCACACCGCGACGCCCCCGCCCACCAGCAGCGCCGCCGCCACCGCCAGCCCTGCCAGCAGCCTGCCCCGCGACGTGCTCCGTGAGCCGTCCCTCGGCCCGCCGGGCGGACGCCGCGCGGCGGCCGTGTAGGGCGTCGTGCCCTCCTGCCAGGCCACCTGGACGGTGTGCGCCACCTGCTCGGGCGCGGCCTGGCGGCCGATCAGCTGGTCGAGGAGCTGCTGCGCGGTCGGCCTCCAGGCCGGGTCCTTGGCCAGCGAGGCCACGACCAGCTCGCGCAGCGGGGGCTCCAGCCCTTCGAGCACGGGCTCGGTGTTGAGCACCTGGTAGATGATCGAGGGGAGCGTCTCGCCGGGGAAGGGCGCCTTCCCCGTCGCGGCGAACGCCAGCAGGCAGCCCCACGAGAACACGTCGCACGCGGCGGCGACGGGCTCGCCCCTCAGCACCTCCGGCGCCATGTAGCGGGGCGTGCCGATCAGCTCGCCGGTGCCGGTGACCCCGCCGATCTCGTCGAGCGCCCTGGCGATGCCGAAGTCGATCACCCTCGGGCCCACGGGCGACAGCAGCACGTTGGACGGCTTCAGGTCCCTGTGCACCACGCCCGCGCCGTGGATGGCGGTCAGCGCGGTGGCCACGCTCACGGCCAGCGCGTCGAGGCTGGAGCCCCTGAGCGGCCCCGACTGCCTGACCGCCTCCTCCAGGTTGGGCCCCGGCACGTACTCGGTCACCACGTACAGCTGGTCGCCGTCGAGGGCCGCCTCCAGCACCGCGGCCGTGCAGAACCTGCGCACCCTGAGCGCCGCGTCGGCCTCTCTCCTGAAGCGCATCCTGAACTGCTCGTGCTGGCTGAGTTCGGGATTGATCACCTTGATCGCGACGCGCTGCCCCGTGGGATCCTCGGCCAGGTGGACGGTGCCCATGCCCCCTCTGCCGAGCACGTGCAACAGCCTGTAGCGTCCGATCTGGTTCACGACGGGTCAGCTTAGCGACATCGACGCCATTTAGGACCTCCCCTTGCGCCGGATGACGTCGGCGAGCGCGGGCAGCCCCACCTCGACGGACACGACCAGCACGTCGCATCCCGCGGTAGTGGCGGCGGCGACGCCTGTGGGGCTGTCCTCCAGCGCCACGCACCGCCGCGGGTCGGTCTCCAGCAGGCGCGCGGCCTCCAGATAGGGATCGGGGTACGGCTTGCCTCGCGCGGTGTCCTCGGCGGCCACCACCACCTCGAAGCGGTGGCCGAGCGAGGGCAGCACCAGCTCGACGATCGACCGGGGCGAGGCGCTGACCAGCGCGGTGGGAACGGCGCTCGCGGTGAGGGCGCGCAGAAGCTCCCTCGCCCCCGGCACGACCCGCACGCCCTTCCTGATGCGGTCGGCGAAGGAGTCCGTCAGCCGGTCGGACACCCTGGCGACGTCGTCGGGGGCGAGGTGGCACGCGGTGTCGTGGACCGTGCGGCCGAGCACGTGGGGGAGGTCGGAGGGGCCCAGCTCACGGCCGAGGCCGGCGGCCACGTCGGCGGTCGCCTCCCACCACAGCCCCTCGGTGTCCACGAGGGTGCCGTCCATGTCGAACAGGACCGCGTCGAAGGGCGCGGGGGCGGAACGGGTGGGGTCAGGAGGCACCCGCGGGATCCTTCGGAGCATCGGAGGCCGCCGAAGGGGTGCCTGAGGCGGCTTCCGCGGCCCCGTGGTCCGACTCCTTCGACGGCGCGGGGGCGGCGGAGGTGCGCGGCGCCACCAGGACGGGCCTTTCGACCAGGCGCACGGACACGCGCGTGCCGGGCGCCAGCCGTACGGCCTCGTGGCCCGGCACGTCGGCCAGCACCTCGCCGCCCTCGAGGGAGAGCCTCAGGCGGACGGACGCGCCTCGGAACGAGGCGGCCACGACCTCGGCGCGCCCCTCGGGCGAAGGGCTGACCAGGACCGCCTCCGGCCTGATCAGGACGTCCACGTCGGGTCCTGCGAAGGCGCCGTCGAGGGGCAGGAGCTGACCCAGCACCGTCACCTGGTCGCCGGAGACCCGTCCAGGCAGGTGGTTCATGGCGCCGACGAACTCGGCCACGAACGGGGTGGAGGGGCGGTCGTAGACCTCGGCGGGCGTGCCGCACTGCTCGAGCCGCCCGTCGCGCAGGACGGCGACGCGGTCGGCGATCGACAGCGCCTCCTCCTGGTCGTGCGTCACGAAGATCGTGGTGATGCCCAGGTCGAGCTGGAGGCGGCGGATCTCCTCGCGCAGCGAGACGCGCACCTTGGCGTCCAACGCCGACAGCGGCTCGTCCAGGAGCAGCACGCGAGGCGACAGCGCCAGCGCGCGGGCCAGGGCCACGCGCTGCTGCTGGCCGCCCGAGAGCTGGTGCGGGTAGCGGTCGGCCTGGGAGGGCAGGCCGACCAGCTCCAGCAGCTCCAGCGCCCTGGCCCGCCGCTGGGCCTTCGGGGCCTTGCGGACGCGCAGGCCGAAGGCGACGTTCTCCGCGGCGTCGAGGTTGGGGAACAGGGAGTAGGACTGGAAGACCATGCCCGCGTCGCGCTTGTTGGCGGGCACGCCGGTGATGTCCTTGCCGTCCACCAGCACCGCGCCCTCGTCGGGGCGTTCGAAGCCGGCCACGCAGCGCAGCGCGGTCGTCTTGCCGCAGCCCGAGGGGCCGAGCAGGGCGACGAGCTCGCCGGGCTCGATGGTCAGGTCGAAGCCGTCGAGGGCGACCGTCCTGCCGAAGGCCCTGCGCAGGCCCTTGAACTCAAGCCGAGCGGCGGCCACGGGTACCTCCAGAGATAGTGAGCAGCAGCAGCCAGGTGAGCAGGAGGCTGAGCACGGAGACGGCGACCGACAGCTGGCCCTTGGAGCCCGAGATCGTGACGATCCAGACCGCGAACGGCTGGTAGCCGAGGATGCTGGCCACGGTGTACTCGCCCAGCACCAGGGCCAGGGTGAGGAAGGAGGCGCTGGCCAGCGCCGAGCGCAGGTTGGGGACGATCACCCTGAACATCACGTACGGCCACGACGCGCCCAGGTTGCGCGCCGCCTCGACCAGCGTGCGCACGTCCATCGTGCGCAGCCCCGCGTCGAGCGAACGGTAGACGAACGGCAGCACGAGGATGACGTAGACGAACACCAGCACCAGGGGGAAGTCCTGGTCCTGGATCGCGATCAGCGTGGCCCAGAACGGCGTCGGCGCGAGCACCTCGCCGCCCACCTGGAGCGACCTGCTGATGCCCGCGACGAAGGTGATCGGCGGCACCACCAGCGGCAGCGTGCAGACGACCTCCATGACGGGACGCAGGCGCGGCGCGGCCAGCCGTACGGTGATCATGGCGGGCAGGGTGAGCAGGAGCACCAGCACGATGGTGGCCACGGCCAGCCCGAGGGAGAGCAGCAGGCTCGACAGGAAGCCCTCGGCGGTCCACAGCTCCGCGTACGGCGCGAACGACACGCCCGTGGTCTCGTTGTAGATCGTGAACCAGAAGGACGCGCCGAGCGGGACCAGGAAGTAGAGGCCGGCCAGCGCCAGGACGAAGCGGCGCCAGAGCCTGGACCCGCCGGTGCGGGCCTGCCCCGAGGGGACGGACTCGGGGACCGGCGCGACGGGCGCGAGCGTGGTCATGGCGCGCACCTCACTGCAGCCATCGGGTGCTCCTCTTCTGCAGCGGCAGGTAGACCGCCATGACCAGCGCGGCGACCAGGACCATGTCCAGGCTGAGCGCGAGGCCCACGTTCTCGAAACCGGTCTGCACGTCGCCCGAAAGGGCCGCCGCGATCTTCAGCGTGACCAGCGGCAGCACGGTGCCCGCGCCCATCGCCGAGGCGGTGGCGTAGGCGGCGAAGGCCGAGCCGAACAGCAGCACCACGCCGCCGAGCAGGCCTGGGGTCAGCACGGGCAGGCCGACGTGGCGCCAGTAGTGCCAGGTGGTGGCGCCGTTGTTCGCGGCGGCCTCGCGCCACTGCGGGCGCAGGCCGTCCAGGGCCGGCGCGATGACCAGCACCATGAGCGGCACGGCGAAGTACAGGTAGACCAGGGCCAGGCCCCAGAAGCTGAACAGCGAGCCTGACGGCAGGCCGAGCAGGCCGCTGACCACACCCGCGTTGCCGAGCGTGGCCACCCAGAAGAAGGCCAGCGGCACGCCGCCGAAGTTGGCCAGCACGCCCGAGGCGGTCAGGACGGCCTCGCGCAGCGCCGTCGAGCGGGAGGTGACGACGGCCTGGGCGAGGAAGGTGCCGAGCACCGCGCCCAGCACCGCCACCACGGCCGAGAGCTTCACGCTGTTGAGGAGGGCGAGCAGGTAGCCGCCCTGCAGGGTCAGCGCCAGGTTGTCCAGCCCAGGGGTGAAGGCCCCCGCCACCATGGCGATGGCGGGGATCCCGAAGGCGAGCCCGACGAAGACGAGCAGCGGCAGCGCGCCGAGTGAGCGCCGCATCAGCCGGCGACGGCCGCGTCCCAGGTCTTGGCCAGGGCGTCCTTGGCCTTGTTGACCTGGTCCTCGGTCGGGAACTTGGCCTCACCCTCGACCGGCGGCAGCTTGTCGGCCAGCGCCTTGTCGATGGTGCCATCGGTGGTCATCGAGGGCATCAGCACCGGACGGGCGCCGCCCTTGAGCCACAGGTTCTGGCCCTCGGCGCTGTAGAGGAACTCCATCCACAGCCGCGCGGCGGCCGGGTGCGGGGCGTCCTTGTTGATGGCCTGCGCGTAGTACTGGGCGTAGACGCCGTCCGTCGGCACGACCACCTGGAAGTCGAGGCCCTTGGGCAGGAACTGCTCGCGGTAGCCGGCGTTGAGGTAGTCCCAGTCGATGCTGATGGGCGTCTCGCCCTTCTCGACCGTCGCCGGCGTGGACTCGACGGGGTTGTAGTTGCCGACGTCCTTCAGCTTCTTGAAGAACTGCACGCCGGGGCCGATGTCGTCGAGCGAGCCGCCCTCGGCCAGCGAGGCCGCCCAGACGCCGCCGAAGGCCGAGCCCGACTTGTTCGGGTTGCCGTTGAGCGCGACCTTGCCCTTGTACTCGGGCTTCAGCAGGTCGGCGAAGGTCTGCGGGCAGGTGCCGATCTTCTTGGCGTCGCAGCCGATGGAGACGTAGCCGCCGTAGTCGTTGACCCACAGGCCGTTCGGGTCCTTCTGGCCCTCGGGGATCTTGTCCCAGCTCTGCACCTTGTAGGAGGCGTACAGGCCCTCCTTGGCGCCGCTGAAGGCGAAGGCCTGGCCGACGTCCAGCACGTCGGGCGCGCGATCCTGGCCCTTGCGGGTCTTCACCGCGTTGATCTCGTCGGCGCTGGAGGCGTCGGGGTTCTCGCTCTCGATGGCGATGCCGTACTTCTCCTGGAACTTCTTGATTATCTCGCCGTAGTTGGCCCAATCCGGCGGGAGTGCGATGACGTGGAGGTTGCCCTCCTTCTTGGCCGCTTCGACCAGCTTGTCGAGACCACCGAAGTCGGCGGCCGAGGTCGCCGTCGCGGCGTTCACCCCGCCTTCCGTCTTGGTCTCCGTGGCCGGCGCTGCGCCGCACGCCGCGGTCACTACCGTTAGAGCTGCGATCAAGCCTGCGATGCGAGGTGCGGACACGTCGCCTCCACTCTCGGGGGTGTGGATAAAACCTAGGGGAACTTGTACAAACAAGGCCAGACCCAGTTAGTCGCATAAACATTGCTTTTTCGTGAACGAGAGGGATCACATATGGCCGCGCGCTATGAACTCATCGCCGCTGAGCTGCGCGACGAGATCCTCGCCGGGGTCCATCCCGTCGGGTCGCAGTTGCCCTCGGAGGCCGAGCTCGCTGCGCGCTACTCCGCCGCCAGGGGCACCGTACGGCAGGCGGTGGCCGTCCTGGCCGCGGAGGGCCTGGTGGGCTCGCGGCAGGGAGCCAGGCGCATCGTGCTGGGCGGCGAGCGCAGCCAGAGTTTCGCCGAGTTGCACAGCTTCGCCCAGTGGGCCAGGTCCAAGGGACACAGGGTGGGCGGCGAGGTGCTCGGACAGCGCCGCCGCAGGGCGGGGCCCGCCGAGCTGGTCAGGCTCGGCAGCCCCGAGGTCCTGGAGGTGCTGCGACTGCGCACACTGGAGGGCGAGCCCGTGCTGCTGGAGCGGACCGTCTACGCCTCGTGGATCGCCGGCGCGGTGGAGGCGCTGCCGCCCGACTGCGTCTCCGTCACCCAGGGGCTCTACGAGAGCGTGGGGCTCGTCTTCGCGTACGGCGAGCACCTCATCGACGCGGTGGCCGCGGGCAGCGAGGACGCCCGCCTGCTGGGGGTGCGGAGGGGCAGCCCGCTCCTGCGCCAGCGCAGGGTCACCACCACCCAGGAGGGGCGGCCCGTGGAGTGGTCGGACGACCGCTACCGGGCGGGCAGTGTCGCCTTCAGCATCCGCAACTCGATCGGCGCGAACCCGCTCACCCGGCTTGCGCTCTCATGACTTCGAACATATGCTCGAAGTAACACCCGACTTCCCCCGGGTGGCTCAGCAACAGACCCAGAGCCACGGGGAGAAGAAGCGTCTTGAGCAGACTCTACGGCGATCCCATAGAGGTGTGGACCCGAGAGGGCCAGCCGACCCAGTTCGTCTGGCGCGACCGGCTCTACCTCGTCCGCCGCGTCCTCGACCAGTGGGTGGTGGCCCGCGAATGGTGGAAGACCCGCGAGGGCGATCCCGGCGAGCGCCAGTTCTGGCGCGTCGAGGCCAGCCCCGGGCGTGATCTCGGCTCCTACGAGCTGCGCTTCGACACCGCCAGCGAGGGCTGGCTGCTGCTGAGGGCGTGGGACTGATGACCTCCTTCCCTCACCTGCACGTGAGCTCCGCCTACTCGATGCGCTACGGCACCGCCTTCCCCCATGCCCTGGCACGGCGGGCGGCCGAGCACGGGATGGACATCCTCGCGCTGACCGACCGCGACGGGCTCTACGGGGCGCTCAAGCACGCCCAGGCGTGCGCGGACGCGAGGATCTCGCCGGTGTTCGGCGTGGATTTCGCGCTCGCGCCCTTCGCGGGCGCCGTACCCGCCGCCTCGGAGGAGGACCACGGCCCGCTCTCCGGCTCCACCAGGCCCGCCTCACAGGGCTCGCGCTCGGCCGCCCCAGGCTCCAACCGGTCGGCTCCCGCCTCCGGCGCTTCCCGGGCGGGCGCTCCCCGGGCTTCCGGCGCCCCCGGTGCTTCCGGTCCGCGGGAGGCGCGCCCGCGGACCGGTCCCGACGCCGAGGACAGGGTCACCGTGCTGGCCCGCTCCGGCGGCTGGTCCCGGCTGTGCCGCCTGGTCACCGCCGCCCACCACACGGGCGTCAGGGGAGAGCCCGCGCTCACCCACGAGCTGGTCGCCGAATGGGCCGCGGGCTCCTCGGGCCCGAGCTCCTTCGGTCACCAGGGTCCGGCCCCCGCGCCCGGCGCCTCCCTCTCACGCGACCCCACGCGCCCCGGGGGCTCCCGAGGATCCGAGGGCGGGTTCGGCCCCGACGACGGGCTCGTCGTGCTGCTCGGCCCGAGGTCCGACGTCGGCCGCGCGGTGGCGGCCAGACGTGACGAGCACGCCAGGACACTGCTGAACCTCTGGCGCTCCCACGTGCGCGGCGTCGTCATCGAACTGGTCGACCAGTACGGCTACCGCGACGCCACCACCGCCGTCCGCATGCTCGCCCTCGCCGAGGAGTCCGGCGTGCCCGCCGTCCTCACCAACGCCGCCAGGTACCTCGACCCCGCCGACCACCAGACCGGCGACGTGCTCGACGCCGCCCGGCAGTTGGTCCCTCTGCACCCCAGGCACCTGGACAGGGCCACCTCCCACGCCTATCTCAAGAGCACCGACGAGATGCGCAGGGTCGCCCACAAGGTCTGCGGCGGTGACCAGGCGAGGGTCAACAGACTGCTGCACACCACGCGAGCCCTCGCCGAGGCGTGCGTGATCGAGCCGAAGGACCTGCTCGCCCTCCGCAACGACCCGCCCGGCCTGCACCTGCCCGAGATCGGCCGCGACCCCGTGCCGCTGCTGCGCCACCGCTGCGAGGACGGCCTCGACGACAGGGGCCTGCGCGGCGACAGGGACGCCCGCGAGCGGCTCGAGTCCGAGCTGAACATCATCGAGAAGAAGCAGCTGTCCGGATATTTCATGGCCGTCGTCGGCATCACCGACAAGATCCGGCACATGGGCATCCGCTGCGCCATCCGCGGCTCGGGCGCCGGCAGCCTGGTCAACTACCTGATCGGCATCGGCGAGGTGAACCCGCTCCACCACGGCCTGCTCATGGAGCGCTTCCTGTCCGAGGGCCGCATCGGCCTGCCCGACATCGACATCGACGTCGAATCCGCCCGCCGCCTCGACTGCTACAAGGCGATCTACGACATGTACGGCGAGGCGCGCGTGGCCTGCGTGTCCATGATGGAGACCTACCGCGCCCGCAGCGCCCTGCGCGACGTGGGCGGCGCGATGGGCCTGCCGCCCCACGAGGTCGACGCGATCGCCAAGACCTTCCCGCACATCCGCGCCCGCCAGATCACCGCCTCGCTGAAGGACCTGCCCGAGCTGCGCGAGAGCAGGCTCGACGACGCGGGGCTCGGCAGGGTGTTCCAGCTGGCCGAGAAGCTCGACGGGCTGCCCAGGCACATCGCGCTGCACCCGTGCGGGGTGCTGGTCGGCAACTCGGGCCTGCGCGACCGCACCCCCGTGGAGCGCAGCGCGCTCGACTTCCCCATGTCGCAGTTCGACAAGGACGACGTCGAGGAGGCGGGGCTGCTCAAGCTCGACGTCCTCGGCGTGCGCATGCAGTCGGCGATGGCCTACACGCTGACCGAGATCAAGCGGGTCGACGACGTCGACGTCGAACTCGACGCCGTGGCCCAGGACGACGACGACACCTACGACATGATCTGCGCCAGCCGTACGCTCGGGTGCTTCCAGATCGAGTCGCCGGGTCAACGCGAGCTGGTCGCCAAGCTCGAGCCCCGCACGATGGACGACCTGATCGTCGACATCTCGCTGTTCAGGCCGGGACCCGTCAACTCCGACATGGTCACGCCGTACCTGGAGTCCAGGCACGGCTGGCGGGCCGTCTCCTACCCGCACCCGAGCCTGCGCGCCGCCCTCACCGAGACCAACGGGGTGGTCGTCTTCCACGAGCAGGTCCTGAAGATCATCGACATCATGACGGAGGCGGGACTGTCCGAGGCGGAGAAGGTGCGGCGCAGCCTTGGCGATCCCGCAGGGCGCGAGGTCGCGCGGGAGTGGTTCTTCGCGAACGTGCGCCCGATCTATGACCGGGCGACGGTCACGCGCGCGTGGCAGGTCCTGGACGCCTTCGGGGCGTTCGGCTTCTGCAAGGCGCACGCGGCGGCGTTCGCGCTGCCCACCTACCAGTCGGCCTGGCTCAAACGGCACCACGCGGCCGCCTTCTTCGCGGGGGTGCTCACCCACGAGCCCGGCATGTACCCGCAGCGGGTGATCATTGACGAGGCCCGGCAGTGCGGTGTCACCATCCTTCCCCTGGACGTGAACAAGTCCTCCAGGCACTGGACCGTCGAGCGCGTCGGCCCCGCGCCGCTGCGCCTCAGCGTGCGTCCCTCCTCCCTCGGGCCGCCTCCCTCTTCGGACTCTCCGGACTCTCCGGGTGAGGAGAACGGCTACCGGCGGCGGGTGCGCGACTTCAGGGCGGAGGATCTCGGCCGGGGGTACGGCCTGCGCGTGCCGTTCTCCGCGGTGAAGGGGGTGAGCGAGGCGGAGGTGGACCGGATGGTGGCGGGACAGCCCTACACCTCGCTGGCCGACTTCTGGGATCGTGCCAGGCCGTCCCGTCCGATCATCGAACGGCTGGTCCAGGTGGGCGGGTTCGACGCGCTCCACTCGCTGCGTCCGGGAGGACCCCGCTGGCGTGAGGGGGAGCTGACCAGGCGCGACCTGGTCGCCCAGGTCGGCGTGCTCGAACGGGCCTCGGCCTCGGGCGTCAAGGCGGGATCCCGCGCCCGCAAGGGCTACACGGGAGAGCGCCACCCCGGCTCGCGGGCGCCGGTGGACGAGCCGCCGGCCGTGCAGCTGCCCCTGGGATTCGCCGAGCGGATCGAGCCCGGCGAGCTGCCCGAGATGACCGAGACCGAGATGGTCGAGGCGGAGCTGGAGATCCTCGGCATCGACATCAGCCGCCATGTCATGAGCTTCCACGACGACCTGCTCGACGCCATCGGAGTGGTGCGTTCCAGAGATCTCCTGGCCCAGCGCAACGGCGCGGAGGTGCTGGTGGCGGGCGTCAAGGTGGCAACCCAGACCCCGGCGGTCCGCTCGGGGCAGCGCGTCATCTTCACCACCCTCGACGACTCCACCGGCCCCGTCGACCTGACCTTCTTCGAGTCGGTGCAGGGCAGGTGCGCCTCGACGGTGTTCGGATCGTGGCTGATGGTGGCCAGGGGGGTGATCCGCCGCACCGGCACCCGCGCGGTCTCCATGCGCGCCGTCGACTGCTGGAACCTCGTGGACCTCGACGCCGCCTGGCGCGAGGACGGCCTGGAAGCGGTCCTCGCCCTGCTCGAGCGCCGCGAGCCGCGAACGGAGGGTGTGGGCGGCCGCCGCATCGAGTACGCCAACGGCTTCCGCATCTCCCCCTACTCCGACATCGGCCCCACACCCGGCGTCGTCACCCCGCCCCGCCGGCTCTGGCACGCCAGCCAGGGCAGCTCAGGCCCCACCCAAGCCGCCTGACCCGGGTCAGGGGATGGCGGGGGTGAGGCGGGGAAGGCGGGCGGGGGCGGTCTGGATGCGGGTGATCTCGCGGACCGTGCAGGCGCACAGCAGGGCCGCCACCGCCGCCGCGCCCAGTTCGAGCCCGCTCAGCCCCGTCAGGTCGCCCGTCGAGTCGCGCAGCGGCAGCCGGATCGCGACCAGCGCCACGGCCGTCAGCCAGCTCAGCCACCACGCGCCGACCAGCGCGAGCCAGCGGCCCCTGCGGTCGAACGGCGGGCGGGCGCCCCTCCACACCTCGTCCACCAGCATGACGGGAGCGATCAGGTTGATCCCCGGCAGCAGCCAGGCCGCCAGCACGGGCCCGGAGGGGTTGGCGGCCTTGTTGGCGCGGCGCGCCCTGACCAGCCAGGTCAGGTAGGCGGCGCCCGCCGCGAACGTGGTGGTCACCGCGGCCAGCATCAGCACGGCGAACAGGGTGACCGCGCCGACCACGGCCTCCGCGCCGGGGGCGCGCGGGTCGCCGCCCATGATGACGATCTCGGCGGCCAGGCGCCTGCCGCGTATCTCCTCGAACGCCACCAGGGCCGTCATCGCGGCGAGCTGCGCCGCGAGAGCCAGGTAAACAGTCGAAGCCGACCGTTTCGCTACGGAAGGGGTAAGGCGCACGAATCTCTCCCCCCGGGCATGCGCTGAGGTTCTGATTCACATGTATCCCGCCTGACCCTCCGTTAATCAGCTCACCACGCCGGACTCCCACGCCCATGCTGCGATTTCCACCCGATTCCTCGCCCCGAGTTTGGCCATGATGCTGCCGATATGGGTCTTGACGGTGGAAAGGGAGACAAAGAGCTCGGCTGCCACCTCCTGGTTGGTTCTGCCCCTGGCGACCAGGCGCGCGACGTCGAGCTCCCGCTCGGTCAGCGGGTCCTTCAACGGCCTGACGGTGCCGGCGGCGGGCTGGGCCAGGTGCTGCAGCAGGCGTACGGTCACCGAGGGTGAGACCAGCGCGTCACCGGCGGCGGCGGCCCTGATGGCCTCCAGCAGCAGGGTCGGGCCGCTGTCCTTGAGCAGGAAGCCGGTGGCGCCGGACCGCAGCGCGCCGTAGACGTACTCGTCCAGGTCGAAGGTCGTGACGATCACCACGCGCATGGGGTTCTCGACGCCTGGACCCGCCAGGATCCTGGTCACCTCCAGGCCGTCGAGCTTGGGCATCCTGATGTCGAGCAGGCACACGTCGGGGCGCAGCCGCCTGGCCGCCTCCACCGCGTCGGCACCGTCGGCCACGGCGGCGACCACCTCCATGTCGGGCTGGGCGTCGAGAATCATCTGGAAGCCCGTCCGCACCAGTTCCTGGTCGTCGGCGATGAGCACACGAATCGTCACAGCGGTAAGCCTAATCACGGGAGATCGTCCGATCGGCCGATGCCCATCGGACGCACGGCCGATCCGGCCCCATGGCCCCACGCGACAAGGTCGTTCCCATGAACGACGTACTCGCGGGACACGGCCTGGCCAAGCGCTTCGGCCAGACAGTGGCACTGAACGGTGTGGACATCTCCATCAGGGCGGGGGAGGCGGTGGCGATCATGGGCCCCAGCGGTTCGGGCAAGTCCACGCTGCTGCACTGCCTGGCCGGGATCATGAAGCCGGACGCGGGGGAGGTGCACCTGCTCGGCAGGCGCATCGACTCGATGAAGGAGCGCGAGCGCAGCGCTCTGCGCAGGACCAGGTTCGGCTTCGTCTTCCAGTTCGGCCAGCTGCTGCCCGAGCTGCCCGCGGAGGAGAACGTGGCGCTGCCCCTCATGCTCGGCAACGTCTCGAGGCCCGACGCCGTACGGCAGGCCAGGCAGTGGTTCGTCCCGCTGGGCCTGGGCGGCATGGAGGGGCGCAGGCCAGGTGAGCTGTCAGGCGGGCAGGCGCAGCGGGTGGCGATCGCCAGGGCGCTGGTGACCAAGCCCGCCGTGGTCTTCGCCGACGAGCCGACGGGCGCGCTCGACCAGAGCACCGGCCACGAGACGATGCGCCTGCTGGTGGAGGCGACCAAGCACAACGGCGCCTCGCTCATCGTGGTCACCCACGACCCCGGTGTGGCCGGGTGGTGCGACCGCACGGTCGAGGTCCGCGACGGCAACCTGCTGCACAGCGCGGTGAGCCAGTGAGCACGCTCATGAGCCTCACCTGGCGCCTGCTCAGGGGCGGCGGACGCAGGGGCATGCTGAGCACCTGGCTGACGCTGGGCGCGGTGGTGATCTCCACGGGGCTGCTGCTCTTCGCGGTCTCGGCCAACGTCGCCTTCTCAGGACGCGCCGACAGGGGAGCCTGGCGCAATCCGGTCCAGGCCACGGGGCAGCCGGTCGCGATCGAGGCCGGGCGCACCGACTGGGTGGGGGACAGGCAGATCACCGTCGTCGACCTGGCCGCGCTCGGCCCGAAGGCGGAGCCGCCACCCGGAATGGCGCGCTTTCCCGCGCCGGGGGAGACCTGGCTCTCACCAGCGCTGGCCGAGCTGGCCAGGAAGCTGCCAGGCGACCAGCTCGCCGGACGCTTCACCGACGTCACAGGCGTGCTGGGCGAGGCCGCGCTCGTCCACCCCGAGGAGCTGGTCGCGGTCGTGGGTCACGAGCGCGACGCCCCCGCCATGACCGCCTCGCGCGGCCATTCCCTGCGCGGCGACATCTCGCCCACCAAGGTCGACTCCCTGGCGGGCGTCCCGAGCGAGGACGCCGAGGGGTACCGGATCCTGGCCCTGATCGCCAGCGTGCTCATGGTGGTGCCGCTGCTGGTCTTCGGCGGGGCCGCGGCGCGGCTCACCGTGGCCCGCCGCGACCAGCGACTGGCCGCGCTCAGACTGGTCGGCGCCACGCCTGGCCAGGTGGTCAGGATGACCGTGGCCGAGGCGATGATCGTCGCGTTCGCGGGAGCGGTCCTCGGCACCGTGCTGTACGGCCTGGCGGTCCCCCTGCTCACCAGGATCAGGATCGGCGGAGGCCCCTGGTTCGCCAGCGACCTGCTGCCTGGTCCGCTCGTCGTGCTCGGCGTCCTGGTGGCCGTGCCCGTGCTGGTGGGGCTGTCGGCGGTCGTGGGACTGCGCAGGGTCGTGGTCAGCCCCCTCGGCGTGGCCAAGAGGGAGACGCCGCCCGGCATACGCGCCGTCAGGTTGGTCGCGCTGCTCGCGGTGCTGGCCGTGGTCCCCATGCTCGGCACGAATGCGAGCGTCGGCGTGGTCGCGGTGGTGCTCGGCCTGGCCTTCCTCTGTATCAACCTGGTCGGCCCCTGGGCGGTCGGCCTCATCGGCAGGATCACCGCCAAGCGCGCCAGGAGGCCGGCCAAGCTGCTGGCGGGGCGCAGGCTGATGGACGACCCCCGCTCGGCGTGGCGGACGGTCAGCGGCGTGGCGCTGACGGGGTTCGTCGCGGGCTTCCTCGGGCTGCTCAGCCCTGGCGACGCTCTGGCGGGGCACGTCGCGAGCGAGCAGCTCAGGCTCACCGCGCCGAACACCGCGGTCGTGGCGGACCAGGCGCGGGAGCGGCTCGAGAAGGCGGGCGTGAAGGCCACGGTGAAGACCGAGAAGAACCTGGTCGTCACCGACGTGCGCACGGCCGACCTCGACAGGGCGCGCACGGCGCTCGACGGGCTGGTCCCCGGGCGCTCGGCCACCAGCGAGGCCGACGACCAGCGCTTCACGGGGCAGCTGCTCGACGACATCGCCACCGGCACGATCGTCGTGCTGTCGGTGTCGTTCCTGGTGGCGATCGCCAGCTCGGGCATCACCGCCGCCTCCTCGGTACTGGACCGCCGCCAGACCTACGCGCTGCTGCGCCTGGCGGGCACCCCGCTGGAGGTGCTGGACAGAGCGCGCAGGTCGGAGACGCTGATCCCGCTCGTCGTGATGGGCGGCGGCTCGATCGCGGTCGGGGTGTTCTGCGCCTCGCCCTTCATGATGATGTCGCCGAACGTCTCGGGGGCGATCATGCTGGCGGTGTGCGTCGTGGTCGGGTTCGCCGGCGTGATCGGCGCCGGCGCGCTGAGCCGTCCGCTGCTGCGCGCGGTCACGGACGACCCCGCTCCGCGTCCTGACTAGCCGAGCACCAGGTCGCGGACGGTGGTCAGGGAGCGTTCGTCGCGCGGGCCCATGACCAGCAGGTTCGTCACGGGCGAGTCGCGCCACAGCTGCAGGCGCTCCTTGATCCTGCCGGGCGGGCCCACCAGGGAGATGCCGTCGGCCAGCTCGTCGGGGATGGCGTCGAAGGCCTCCTGCCTGCGTCCTGCCAGGTAGAGGGCCTGGATGCGGGAGGCGGCCTCGGCGTAGCCCATCCTGCCGACGATGTCGGCGTGGAAGTTGCGCGACTTGGCGCCCATGCCGCCGATGTAGAGGCTGAGCATCATCTTGACCCCGTCGAGCGCGCTCCTGACGTCGTCGGTGATCGCGACCATGACCATGGCGGCGACGTCGAAGCCCTCGGGGAAGTCGCCGTACAGCTCGGAGATCTTCGAGGGGAAGGTGAACAGGGGCAGCCAGCCCTGGGCGATCTCGGCGGCCATGGCGACGTTCTTGGGGCCCTCCGCGCCGATGTAGACGGGGATGTCGGGGCGCAGGGGATGGGTGATGAGCTTCAGCGGCTTGCCCAGGCCGCCGGGCAGCGGCAGAGGGTAGTGCGGGCCCTCGTTGGTGACAGGCTCCTCCCGCCGCCACACCTTGCGCATGATCTCGACGTACTCGCGGGTCCTGGCCAGCGGTCGGGGGAACGGCTGGCCGTACCAGCCCTCCACCACCTGCGGGCCCGACGCGCCGACGCCGAGAAGTAACCGCCCGCCGGTGAGGTGGTCGAGCGTCATCGCGGTCATCGCGGTGGCGACGGGCGTGCGCGCCGACAGCTGCGCGACGGAGGTGCCGAGCTTGATGCGCCTGGTGCGCGCGCCGTACCACGCGAGAGGGGTGAAGGCGTCGCTGCCGTAGGCCTCGGCCGTCCATACCGAGTCGTAGCCGAGGCGCTCGGCGGTCTGGACGACCTCGGTCGCATCGTCCGCGTGGCGCTGCCAGTAGCCCAGGTTCAGCCCCAACTTCATGCGACACCTCCGTAAATGAGAACAGGTTCTAATAACGCTGTGAGGGGTGTCAATGCGTGACTTTCGGGAAGTTCAGCCCTGTGCTGATGAAGGGGTTGCGCCGACTGACCTGTCTGCTGCTGCTGTACCCACTGCTCGCCGTGCCGGGCAACTCGGTACCGGCGGGAGCCACGGCACCGGTGCGGCCGAACATCCTCTTCGTCCTCGTCGACGACCTCGAGTACGGCGTGCTGCAGAACTTCCCCAACATCACCGGCCAGCTCGTCCAGCAGGGCGCCTCCTTCGACCACATGTTCGTCACGAACTCCTGGTGCTGCCCTTCGAGGGCCTCGATCCTGCGCTCGCAGTACGTCCACAGCCACACCGTGTGGACCAACACCGCCCCCGAGGGGGGCTTCGACCGCTTCCACACCGCAGGTCTGGAACGCTCCACGATCGGCACCTGGATGAAGGACGCCGGCTACCGCACCGCGCTGATGGGCAAGTTCCTCAATCACTATCCAGGCAAGACGGCGACCGCCGAGTACGTCCCGCCCGGCTGGGACGAGTGGTACGTCCCGGTCAAGCGGCTGTACGAGGAGTACGACTACACGCTCAACGAGAACGGCGACCTGGAGGAGTACGGATGGGAGGAGGACGACTACCTGGCCGACGTCCTGACGCGCGAGGCCGAGGAGTTCGTCACCTCGGATGACGAGCCCTTCTTCCTCTACCTCGCGCCGGTCGCCCCGCACAACCCGGCCAACCCCGCGCGCCGTCACGTCTCGGCGTTCCCCGGCGTGAAGGCGCCTCGCACGCCGTCCTTCAACCAGCAGAACGTCGAGGAGGAGCCCGCGTGGCTGCGCGGCAGGCCGCTGCTCGACCCCGAGGCCGAGGCGCGCGTCGACGAGCGGTACGGGCGCAGGATGCGCGCCATGCTCGGCGTGGACGACATGGTCGCCACCCTGGTCGAGGCGCTGAGGAGGACGGGCAAGCTCGAGAACACCTACCTGTTCTTCGCCTCGGACAACGGCTTCCACCTCGGCACCCACCGCCTGCAGCAGGGCAAGACCACGCCGTTCGAGGAGGCGGTGAAGGTGCCGCTGGTGGTGCGAGGGCCCGGGGTGAAGCCCGGCTCGGCCATCCACGCCATGGCGCAGACCGTCGACCTCGCGCCCACCTTCGCCGAGCTCGGAGGGGCGAGGACTCCCGACTTCGCCGAGGGGCGCTCGCTGGTGCCGCTGCTGCGCGGCCTCACGCCGACGCCGTGGCGGCGCAACGCGCTGATCGAGTTCACCCGTCCCGCCAACAAGAGGTCGGCCAGGCAGACGCCCGTGCCCGCCTACTCGGCGCTGCGCACCGAGACCCACACCTACGTGAGGTACGAGACGGGCGAGATTCAGCTCTACGACCTCACCCAGGACCCCTACCAGCTTCACAACCTGGCCAGGACCGCGCCCGCGGACCTGCTGGCGAACCTGCAGGCCCGTCTCGACATGATGCGTGCGTGCTCGGGCGCGACGTGCCGTACGGCCGACGTCTCCGGCGGATAGCCGAGCCGCGGCCCTAGGCGGAGCAGGTGGCGGCGGCGGGCAGCTCGCCCGCCATGAAGGCGCCAGGGGAGACGCCCATCACCGAGCGGAAGTCGGCGGTCAGGTGCGACTGGTCGTAGTAGCCCGACTCGGCCGCCAGCGACGCCCAGCTGCCGGTGCTGGCCCTGGCCAGCACGTCGCGCACCCTGTCGATGCGGGCGAAGCGCTTGGGCGGCACCCCGACCGCGCCGGTGAACAGCGTGCGCAGATGGCGCTCGCTGATGCCGAGGTCGCGCGCCACGTCGGGCACGCGCGGGGCCGTCCCCTCCTTCGTCGCGTACGGCGGGCGGCGCGAGGCGGAGAGCCTGCCGACGGCGGCGTCCAGCAGCCCCGCCTGCGACAGGTCGGCGGGCGAGCACGAGGCCAGGCGGCCCAGCAGCGCCTCCTCGATCAGCGCGGACTCCTCGCCCGGCCGGTCCTTCATGCGCTCGGCCAGCAGGTCGGCCCGCGCGCCCCACAGCTCGCGCAGCGGCACGACGCGGTCGACGAGCTCGCTCACCGGCACGCCCAGCGCCGCCCTGGCCCAGCCGGGTCGCAGCCGGACGGTGACGCACCGGGAGAGCGCCTTCGGCGTCAGGTAGGAGGCGCGGGTGCGAGGACCGAGCACCATGAGGTCGCCGTGCCCTTCCTCGGACGCCCGGAAGGCGAGCACGGTCGCGGGGTCGGGCTCGCGCACGTGCACGATGCTCTTGTCGTCGACCGCGCTCTCGCTGATCTCCTCGACCCAGACGCTCATGACTCGGACCAAGGCGCGAGCTGTGCCGAATATTCCTATAGGACGACCCCTCTCGGGCGCCACCGTGGAGACATGATCCTGATTACCGGTGCCACGGGCACCATCGGCAGTGAAGTGCTCCGTCAGCTGGCGGACAGGGGTGAGCGGGTCCGCCCGATGGCGCGCGACCTGTCGAAGCTGAGCGTCGAGGGGGTGCGGGGCGACTTCGCCGACCCGGGCTCGCTGGAGCGGGCGCTGCAGGGCGTCGACAGCGTGCTCCTGGTGACCGCCTTCGGCAGGGACCTCGCCAGGCACGACCTCGCCCTCGTCGAGGCGGCCAGGCGGGCGGGCACCAGGAAGGTGGTGAAGATCTCGGCCGTCGGCACCGGCGAGAGCACCGAGGAGAACGACGTGCGCTCCTGGCACCACCCCGGCGAGCAGGCCGTGCGCGACAGCGGGATGGCATGGACACTCCTGCGGCCCGCGGGCTTCGCCTCCAACGCGCTGATGTGGGCGCAGGCCGTCGGCGCGGGCCGGCCGATCCCGAACATGACGGGCGACGGCGGGCAGGGCGTGGTCGATCCGCGCGACGTGGCGGCAGTCGCGGTGGAGGCGCTCACGGGCGAGCACGACGGCAGGACCTACACGCTCACGGGGCCCGAGGTGATCAGCGTGCCGGGCCAGGCGGAGACGCTCGGCGAGGTGCTCGGCCGTGACGTGGCGACGGTGCCGGTGCCGCTGGAGGCGGCGAGGGAGGGGATGCTGGCCTCCGGGATGGACCCGCTCATGGTCGAGGTGTTCATGACGGGCTCCGCCTTCGTCGCGGGCGGCGGGGCGGCCGTGCTCAGCGGCGACGTCGAGGCCGTCCTCGGCCGCGCGCCCCGGAGCTTCGCCGACTGGGCGCGCGACCACAAGGACGCCTTCGCCTGATCATCCCGGGGCGCCTGCTTGCGTGGGGCCTTCGCCGGCCAGCGAGGGATAGGCGTGCGCGAGGTGGTCGGCCACCGCGCGGGCCGCGCCCTGCCCGTCCCTCGCCCCCACCAGCTCGTAGATGCGCCAGTGATCGGCCATCAGCACGTCGGTACGGCCCGCGGCCCGCACCGCCGACACGGAGTAGGCGTGGATCGTCTGGCGCAGGGCTCGCATGGTGGCGGCCAGGAGCCTGTTGCCCGACAGCAGCGCCACCCCCATGTGGAAGGTGACGTCGTGGTCGACGAACTCCTCGAAGGACGCCGCCGCCTCCATGGAGTCGAGCGCCGACCGCATGACCTCCATGGCCTCGGGCGCGTCGACGTGCTGGACGGCCCACTGCTCGATCATCAGCCGGGTGTCGATCACCTCGGGCAGCGCGAGCGAGGCCGTGCCGAGGTGCAGTCGCAGCAGGTCGGCCAGCGCGCTCTCGGGCCTGGAGATGAGCACGGCGCCCGCGTCGGGCCCCCTGCCGGCCTGCGAGGTGATCACGCCGAGCGTCTCGAGCACCCGCAGGGCCTCGCGCACCGACGAGCGGCCCACCTGAAGCTGCTCGGCCAGTTGCCGCTCGCCGGGCAGGCGGTCGCCGACGGTGAGGCCGTCGTCGGCGATGCGCCGCTCGATCTGGGCGATGACATCTTCGAACGTCCGCGACTTCCTCATATGGTCAGACCATACTATGGTCAGACCATACCCAGAAGGGAGTGCCGTGCGAGTCGCCCTGTTCATCACGTGTGTCAACGACACACTCTTCCCCGACACGGGGAAGGCGGTGGTGTCGCTGCTGCGCCGCCTCGGCTGCGACGTCGACTTCCCGAAGGCCCAGACCTGCTGCGGGCAGATGCACGTCAACACCGGCTACCGCGAGGAGGGGGTACGGCTGGCCAGGCACTTCGCCGAGGTGTTCGACGGCTACGACGCCGTCGTGGCGCCCTCTGGCTCCTGCGCGGCGATGGTGCGCGAGCAGTACCCGAGGCTCGGCGTGCAGGCCCCGCCGGTGCACGACCTGTCGGAGTTCCTGGTGGACGTGCTCGAGGTGGAGGACGTCGGCGCGTACTTCCCGCACAGGGTGACCTACCACCCCACCTGCCACTCGCTCAGAGGGCTGCATCTGGGCGACAGGCCCACGCGGCTGCTCAGCCACGTGCGCGGCCTCGAACTGGTGCCGCTCGAAGGGGCCGACGAATGCTGCGGGTTCGGCGGCACGTTCGCGGTGAAGAACCCCGCGATCTCGGCCGCGATGTGCTCCGACAAGGTCCGCAACGTCATGGACACGGGGGCGGAGGTGCTCTGCGCGGCCGACAACTCCTGCCTCATGCACATCGGCGGCACGCTGCGCCGCCAGAAGACGGGAGTGCGCATCATGCATCTGGCCGAGATCCTGGACGCGCGATGAGCGTCTTCATCGGCATGCCAGGAGACTTCCCCGCCAACTCCGCAAAGGCGGTGCAGGACTCCCAGCTGCGCTTCAACCTGCGCAAGGCCACCCACACGATCCGCGGCAAGCGGGCCTCGGTGGTCGGCGAGCTGCCCGACTGGGCGGAGCTGCGGGCCGCGGGCAAGGCGATCAAGGACCACACGCTGCGCCACCTCGACCGCTATCTCGTGCAGATGGAGGAGGCGGTCGAGAAGGCGGGCGGGCGGGTCCACTGGGCGCGCGACGCCGACGAGGCCAATCGCATCGTCACCGACCTGGTCAGGCAGACCGGCGAGAGCGAGGTCGTCAAGGTCAAGTCGATGGCCACCCAGGAGATCGGCCTCAACGAGCACCTGGCCGCGCAGGGCATCACCGCCTACGAGACCGACCTGGCCGAGCTGATCGTCCAGCTCGGCGACGACTTCCCCAGCCACATCCTGGTGCCGGCCATCCACCGCAACCGCTCGGAGATCCGCGAGATCTTCCTGGCGAAGATGGGCGACGCCCCCGCCGACCTCACCGACGAGCCCGCCGCGCTGGCCGAGGCGGCCAGGCTCCACCTGCGCGAGCGCTTCCTGCGCAGCAAGGTCGCCATCTCGGGCGCCAACTTCATGATCGCCGAGACGGGCACCTGCGTGGTGCTCGAGTCCGAGGGCAACGGCCGGATGTGCCTGACGCTGCCCGAGACCCTGATCAGCGTGGTCGGCATCGAGAAGCTGCTGCCCACCTGGCGCGACCTGGAGGTCTTCCTCCAGCTGCTGCCGCGCAGCTCCACCGGCGAGCGGATGAACCCCTACACCTCCACCTGGACCGGCGCGACGGAGGGCCAGACCTTCCACCTGGTGCTGCTCGACAACGGCCGCACGAACGTCCTGGCCGACGAGGTCGGCCGCCAGGCGTTGCGCTGCATCCGCTGCTCGGCCTGCCTCAACGTCTGCCCCGTCTACGAGCGGGCGGGCGGCCACGCCTACGGCTCGGTCTATCCGGGGCCGATCGGCGCCATCCTCACCCCGCAGCTGCGCGGCCTCGGTTCCGACCTCGACGCCTCGCTGCCCTACGCCTCCACGCTGTGCGGGGCCTGCTTCGAGGCCTGCCCCGTGGCGATCGACATCCCCGAGGTGCTGGTCGACCTGCGCGCCAAGGTGGCCCACCCGCGCGCCGAGCGCGCGGGCATGCGGGTGGCGGGATGGGTGCTGGCCAAGGAGGTACGGCTGGCCAGGGCCCAGCGCCTGGCCTCGCGCTTCCGCAAGCTGGTGCCCAAACGCCTGCCCGGTCCGCTGTCGGCCTGGACCGACACCAGAGACCTGCCCGAGATCCCCAAGGAGTCCTTCAGAGAGTGGTGGGCCCGCAATGAGCGAGCGTAGCGAGCGACCAGGCAGACACAGCGCTCGTAAGGAGATTCTCGACAGGGTGCGGAAGGCGGTCGAGGGGGCTGCCGAGGTGGAGATCCCGCGCGACTACCGCATGACCATCCCCCGCGACGACCTGGTCGCCCACTTCGCCGAGCGCGTCGACGACTACCGGGCGATCGTCCATGTGGTCCCCGCCGCCGAGGTGCCCGCGCTGGTCGCCGAGGTGACCGAGGGAAAGCGCATGATCGTGCCAGGGGGAGCCGCGTTCGCCGTCGGGCAGGCCGTGCCAGAGGACGAACTGCTGACCGCCGACGGCGTGGTCACTGGCTGCGCCGTCGCCATCGCCGAGACGGGCACCATCGTCCTCGACGCGGGTCCCGACCAGGGGCGCAGGGCGCTGACGCTGGTGCCCGACTACCACCTGTGCGTGGTGCGGGCAGACCAGATCGTCTCCGGCGTTCCCGAGGCGGTGGCCAGGCTCGACCCCGCGCGACCGCTCACCTGGATCAGCGGCCCCTCGGCCACCAGCGACATCGAGCTGAACAGGGTCGAGGGCGTCCACGGCCCCCGCACCCTCGAGGTGATCGTCAGTACCTGATCACCGCCGCGACGTCCTTCACCTCGGGTGAGAACCACAGCTCGGTGTCCGTCATCGCGGCCGCCCTGGCGATCGCGGAGTCCGCGCGGTCCTGGACCGGCGCCTCCACCCCCCACCTGCGCAGCTCGTCGGCCTCGATCGACAGCTGCGTGCCCCCCATGCCCGTCCACACCAGCTCGGGGAGCTCACCCGGCAGCAGCACCGCGTGGGCCCTGCCCTCCCGGAGGGCGCGCGCCACCTGCTCGATGCCGACAGGCCCCTCCGCGTCGCGGTGCCTGTCGAGCAGCTCGCTCCTGCGGCGTTCGATCCAGGAGTCGAGGCTGATCTCCGCGTCGCTCTCGTAGGGGCCGTGGTCGGCGCGGCTGCCGTGCTCGACCATCATCACCCTGTCAGAGGCCTTGGTGCCCAGGTGGTCGCAGACCAGCGAGCGCGACTTCGGCTCGCCCGCCACCACGACCAGCTCCGCGCCGATCCTGCGCACCTGCTCGTCGATCTCCCTGGCGACGGCCGAGGCGTTGTGCTCCCAGCCCTCGTCCACCATCCGCTCGTACCTCTTCTGCGACCAGCCGCCCTGTGCCGTCTTCTGCAGCGGCCACCGCTCGGCCTCGGCGGTCGTCCTGCGCGGCGACCCGCCGCCGAACACCGTCACCTCCGCGCCCGCGTGGTCCACGATGACGCGCAGGTGCGGCACGTTCTCGCCGCGCAGCATCAGCAGCGGTGTCACGTGCGGCAGCGGCGACCAGCGCGCCTGCTCCTGCGGCGGCGGCTCGGAAAGCGTCTCGGCCAGCATCAGCTCGCCTCCCGCCGCGAACATGGCCTGGCCGGGGGCGGGGTCGGTCGCGGCCTCCTCCAGCGCGTCGAGTGTGGTCTGGTCCGCCTCCTCCATGCCCTCTCTCAGCGAGCGCCAGCGTCGTCGTCTGT
The DNA here is from genome assembly GCF_039535395.1 of Nonomuraea roseola. NCBI lineage: Bacteria > Bacillati > Actinomycetota > Actinomycetes > Streptosporangiales > Streptosporangiaceae > Nonomuraea > Nonomuraea roseola. The sequence goes on along the minus strand of NZ_BAAAXC010000015.1, from coordinate 275,275 downwards.
CCTCGGTGCTCAACCCCGCGAGGTAGACCGAGGCGTAAGGCCCCTGCCGCTCGTACATCGGGCGGGCGAAGTCGAGCCTCACCTCACCACCTCTTTCGCTCGATGCCCAGTCCGAGCTCCTTGGCCACCGCGGCGATGTTGGCGAACCTGGTGCCTTCCGGCAGGCCGTCCACGGCCTCCAGCACGAAGTCGGGGGCCGAGGCACGCTCGGCGTGCGCCCTCAGCGTTCCCCTGTCGGCGGGGTAGTCGGCGTCGCTCAGCCACTTGGCCAGCTCACTGCGCCGGTCCACGCCCTCGGCTGAGATGCCCTCAGGTGTGCCCGGCTCGTGCCCCGGAGGATAGGAGCCCCGCGGCGGCGGATCCTCCTGCTGACGCCACTCCTCCACGTGGGTGGAGTTCACGCCGTCCTGCTTCTGGTCGTCGTCCAGCCTGGGCCCGTGCTTGTCGCTCTCGCGGCTCATGCCTCATACACCCCTTTCCAACTGCCCGAATATCCGCCCCTACCCGCGCGCCCCCCGGCAAACATCGGGCTTGTATGGTTTGCGCACTGCTTGGAGCACCTAGGGGAACTGTGAGCGTTTTTGACCCTCGCCTGCGGATCACGACCGACCGGTTGGTCCTTCGGCTCTTCCAGTCCGACGACGCGGGGAGGGTCAGAGCCGTCGTCGAGGCGGGCCATCGGTTCCTGCCGCCGGGAGCGCCCGGCCACGTGGCCGCCATCGCCCACTGGCTGTCCACGGGCGTGCACGAGCTCCAGCGGTCCGGCCAGGGCGTGCACCTGGCGATGATCGACGCCGAGCAGCGCGTGGTCGGCGCCATCAGCCTGTTCAGGACGCAGTGGGGCGCGGGCATCACCGAGGTCGGGTACGGCGTGCACCCCCTCCACCGAGGCCGCGGCTTCGCCACCGAGGCCGTGCGCGGCCTGTCGGCGTGGGTGTTCGCCACCACCGAGCTGCGCAGGATCGAGCTGCGTGCCAACCTCGACAACGGCCCCTCGCTCAGAGTCGCCGAGAAGGCCGGCTACGCCTACGAGGGCGTGCTGCGAGGGGCGGAGCTCGAGGATGACGGCCCGCACGACCTGGTCGTCTTCGGGCTGCTGCGCGGGGCCATCGGCGCGCCCAACGTCTTCCCCCACGAGGAACTCCTCACGCCGCGCCTGCTGCTGCGCCGCTTCACCCCCGACGACGTGCCCGACCTGACCGCCACCGCCGCCGACGAGCTCACCCAGCTGCGCACGGGCCTGCCGCGCGACTACACCGAGGGGCACGGCCGCGCCTACGCCCTGCTGATCAGCGAGCAGCACCGCCTCAGCGGAGGGGGCATCGCCTGGGCGGTCGTCGAGAGGGAGACGGGACGCTTCGTGGCCAGCGTCGACCTCAAGGGCACCGAGTGGGGACACCGCGCGACCGAGGTGGGGTACATGACCGCGCCGTGGGCGCGCGGCAAGGGGTACGCGGGTGAGGCGGTGCTGGGGATCGCCAGATGGCTGTTCGGCGGGCACGGCTTCCAGCGGCTCCAGCTGCGCGCCGCCGTCTCCAACCTCGCCTCCCAGCGGGTGGCGGAGAAGGCGGGCTTCGTCAGGGAGGGCGTGGCGCGCAACGGGACGGGAGACGAGGACCTGGTGATCTTCAGCCTCGTCCCCTCGGACCTTCCGTGACGGCGGCCGGCCCCGCGCGCCCGGGGAGCGTGTCCCTGGACTGACGCCGGGCCCCGCGGAGGATGGCGCGTGGGCGGGCTTGCCGTACACACTGGGTCCAGAGGACGGTGAGTCGGATGATCACGGTGATCGGCTGGGACGGAGCGCCACTGTCGACCAGGGCGAGCGACTGTCTGCGACAGGCCACGCTCGTCGCGGGACCGGGACGGATCCTCAGGCACCTCGATCTCCCCGAGCCGGGCGGCGAGCTCCTCGCCACCCTCGACGAGCACCTCGAACACGGCGAGGGACCCGCCGTCGTCTTCACGGAGGGCGATCCCGGCTTCTTCGGCGTCGTGCGTGAGCTGCGCGGCCACGGGTTCAAACCGGCAGTGATCCCGGCCACCTCGCTCGTCACGCGCGCCTTCGCCCGAGCCGGCCTCAACTGGGAGGACGCCCTCGTGGTCGCCCCCGACGGTCCCGGCCGGCTCAACAGGGTCGTCAACGCGTGCCGCGCCCACCACAAGGTCGCGCTCATCGTCGCCCCCGGCGTCGGCCCCGCCGAGATCGCCAGGGAGCTCGCGCCCACCACCCCTCGCGCGCTCATCGTCTGCGAGGACCTTGGAGGGCCCGACGAGCGCGTCACCCACAGCCGCATGGGCGAGGCCACCACCAGGCCATGGAAGGACCCCGACGTGGTGCTGGTCATCGACCCGCTCTACCGCCCGGCCGAGGCCGCCGAGGCCGCCTGGGTCGCGGGGGCGCGTCCAGGCCCCGACGAGTGGGCCGTCGAGGGCGATCTGCCGCCCGAGGTCAGCGCGTACGTGCTGGCCAAGCTCGGCCCCCGTCTCGGCGACCTGGTCTGGGACGTCGGCGCGGGCTCGGGCGGCATCGCGGTCGAGTGCGCCAGGCTCGGCGCGGCCGTCGTCGCCGTCGAACGCGACGACGACTCCTGCGCCAGGCTGCGCGCCAACGTCATCCGCCACGGCGTCAAGGTCGCGCTCACCCGAGGCCAGGCCCCACCCGCCCTCGAACCCCTGCCCGACCCCGACGCGGTCTTCGTCGGCGGCGGCGGCCCCGACGTGATCGTCGCCTGCGCCGCCCGCCTTCCCTTCCGGCTGGTCTGCACCCTCAAGACCGTCGAGCAGGTGCCCTCCGTGCTCGAACGGCTGAAGCAGCACGGCTACCGCGCCGAGGGCACCCAGATCCAGGCATCACGCCTGGTCGTACAGCCTGACGGCGCCCACGCGCTGGCGGCCGCCGACCCCGTGTTCGTCGTGCATGCACGCAGAGTGACCTGGGCATGAGCTCTGCGAATCGGATATCCTCGCGTTTCTTGTCTACGTACCCCCAGGTCACAGGCGTGGAGATCCCCTTCATGAAGCCGCCGCTGCTGCTCATCGGGCAGGGCTCGCACGACGACACAGGTGCCGCCGAGTTCGGAAGGTTCGTCCACAGGTTGCGTTGCCGCCTGGAGGAGAGCTCAGCCGAGGTCTCGGGCGGCTACCTGGCCAAAGCCAAACCTCGTCTCAGCGAGTCCGTCGCCTCCCTGGTCGCCAGGGGTCACCATCGTCTGGTGGCCCTGCCGCTCAGCCTCAGCCGCATGGGGGAGGAGTTCCCCGCCGCCATGGCGTTGGAGCAGGAACGGCACCCCACGTTGATGTACGACTACGGCCGTCCCCTCGGCCCCGACCCCCGCGTGCTGACGCTGCTGGCCGAACGGCTGGCGGAGGCCGCCGCCGACGCGCCGAAGCTGCGTCCGATCGAGGAGGTCATGCCGCGGCTCAGGGTGGTGCCCTCGGTGCCCTTCGAGGAGCCCGCGCAGCACATCGAGCTGGGCGAGACGGCCGTCGTGCTGGTCGGCGAGGGCTCCACCGACCCTGCCGCCAACGCCGAGGTGCACAGGGTCTCGCGGCTGTTCTGGGAGACCCACGCCTACGACTTCATGACGGTGGAGACCGCGTTCGTCTCCGTCACCCCTCCTGGCGTGCCAGGAGGGCTCGAGCGCTGCAGGCGCCTCGGCGCCCGGCGCGTCATCGTCGTGCCGTACCTGCTGTTCGCCGGCGGCATGCTGGAGCGCGTCTGGGCCCAGGCCCTGGCCTACGGCGCGGGACACCCCGACCTCGACATCCGCTGCGCCGAGGTGATCGGCGACTGCGAGGTGCTGGCCGACGTCGTGATCGACCGCTACGAGGAAGCGCTGCAGCTGGCCGAAGGGGTCTCCGCATGACGCTGCGGGAGACCCTGGCCCGCGTGGCGGCGGCCTCGCCGTCCGCCATGGCGCAGGCCAGGGCGCACCAGGGCCGCCTCACCAAGCCGCCGGGCTCGCTCGGCGCGCTGGAGGAGGTCGCGGTGCGCCTGGCGGGCGCGGCGGGCGTCAGCCCGCCTCCCATGCCCGAGCCGGCCGCGCTGGCCATCTTCGCCGCCGACCACGGCGTCCACGCCCAGGGGGTCTCGCCGTGGCCGCAGGAGGTCACGCTGCAGATGGTCGCCAACTTCCTCGCGGGCGGTGCGGTGGCCAACGCCTTCGCCGCTCAGGTCGGCGCGTCGGTCACCGTCGTCGACGTGGGGGTCGCAGGTGAGCTTCCCGTCGCCGAGGGGCTGCTCTCCCGCAAGATCGCGTACGGCACGGCGGACCTGTCCCAGGGCCCCGCGATGACCGTTCCGCAGGCCGTCGCCGCCCTCGAGGCCGGCATCGAGGTGGCCTCCTCCCTGGTGGCCTCGGGCGCCCGCTGCCTGATCACCGGCGACATGGGCATCGCGAACACCACGGCGTCGGCGGCGCTCATCTGCGCCTTCACCGGCAGGGACGCGGCGCGGGTCACGGGACGCGGCACCGGCATCGACGACACGACCCACGCCCACAAGATCGCCATCGTCCGCCAGGCCCTCCACGCCAACGGCCTGCCATCCACGGGCCTCCCGACCCCCGCACCCGCGGAGAGCGGCCAGGGCAGCCCGGGCGGACGGGAACCGCTGGAGGTCCTCGCCGCCCTGGGAGGGTTCGAGCACGCCGCCATCGCCGGTTTCATCCTCGGCGGCGCCGCCGCGAGAGTCCCCGTGATCCTCGACGGCGTGATCGCCGGCTCCGCCGCCCTGGCCGCCGCGGCCCTCGCGCCCGCCGCGATCGACCACTGCGTCGCGGGGCACCGCTCGGCCGAGCCGGGTCACGCGGCAGCCCTCGACCACCTCGGGCTGCGCCCGCTCGTGGACCTGGAGCTCCGCCTGGGCGAGGGCACGGGGGGCCTGCTCGCGCACCCACTCGTCTGCGCCGCCGTACGGGTGATGCACGACGTGGCCACCTTCGACTCCGCGGGTGTCACGGAGAAGCAGTCGTAGTGACGTAGACCCGGTAGGTTTGCCTCCTAACACACCAATCATCGCGAACGGGAGATCCGCCGTCATGAGCCCCTACCTTCTCGGCCTGCGCCTCTCGGGCCGCCGGGTGCTCGTCGTGGGCGGCGGACGGGTCGCCCAGCGACGCGTTCCCGCACTGCTGGACGCGGGCGCCGAGATCACCATCGTGTCGACGAGCGTCACCCCCGCCCTCGACGACCTCATCGCCGCGGGACGCGTCACCTGGGAGGCCAGGCCGTACCAGGTGGACGACTGTGACGGCGCCTGGCTCGTGCAGGCCTGCACCAGCGACAAGGCCGTCAACACCGCCATCGCCGCCGAGGCCGAGGCCAAGCGGATCTGGTGCGTGCGCGCCGACGACAAGGACGCCTCAGCCGCCTGGACACCCGCCAGCGGCAAGGTCGACGAGATCGGCATCGCCGTCACCGCGGGCGGCGACCCGCGCAGGGCGGCGGGCATCAGGGACGCCGTGGTCAGCGCGCTGCGCGACGGCACCGTCGACGCGCGCCGCAACCGCACCAAGCCGGTCGGCGTCGCGCTGGTCGGCGGCGGCCCTGGCGACCCCGGGCTGATCACCGTGCGCGGACGCCAGCTGCTCGCCCAGGCCGACGTGGTCGTGGCCGACAGACTCGCCCCCCGCGCCCTGCTGGACGAGCTTGCCCCCGACGTCGAACTGGTCGACGCGGCCAAGGTGCCGTACGGCAGGTCGCTGTCCCAGGAGAAGATCAACGAGCTGCTGATCTCGCACGCCCGCCAGGGCAAGTTCGTCGTCAGGCTGAAGGGCGGCGACCCCTACGTCTTCGGCAGGGGCGGCGAGGAGATGCTCGCCTGCGCCCGTGCGGGCATCCCCGTCACCGTGGTCCCCGGCATCACCAGCGCCGTCGCCGTCCCCGCCTCGGCGGGGGTTCCCGTGACGCATCGCGGTGTCAGCCAGGAGTTCCACGTGATCTCGGTGCACGTCGCGCCGGACCATCCGCAGTCGACCGTGGACTGGCCAGGACTGGCCCGTTCCGCAGGCACGCTGGTGCTCATGATGGCCGTCGAACGCATCGGCGCGATAGCTGAAACGCTCATCCGCGACGGACGTTCCCCGGAAACTCCCGTAATGGTGGTACAGGACGGTACTCTTCCGACCCAGCGGGCCGTCACGGCCTCGCTGTCCACCGTGGCCGACCGAGTGGTCGCCGCCGGAATACGGCCGCCGGCGATCGTCATCGTCGGCGACGTCGTGCGGGTGGGCCAGGAGGTCGAGATGGTTCGAGCGGAGCGCGTGCCGTGAGATCGGCTGGTGACGCCCCCGAGTCGGTGGGGGAACAGACCCTCAACTTCCGTGCGATCAGGGACGACGACGATCCCGATCGCGTCGCCGACGAGCCCGAGGCGGTCCGGAGGGCAGACCCTTCCAGCGATCCTGACGCCGAGCCGGCGGGTGACTTCTTCGCGTTCGCCCGCCCCGCCTCGCACGACCGTCCACGGGCGGGGGACACCGAGGACGACCTCGACGATTCCGACACCCTCGACCCCGAGCCCGCCTTCGAGACCCTCGAGCCCACCTCGGCCGAGCCCTCTGACGACTTCGCTCCCTTCGGTCGTTCCGACGACACCTTCAGGCCTTTCGGCGGACCGGCGCCCGCTCGCGACAGCTTCACGCCTTACCGGGCGGCGGAGCCACCTGTCGACAACTTCACCCCGTTCCGCAGCTCAGGGCTCCGCCCTCCCGCCGACGCCGCCCCTTCGCCTGCGCCACCCGCCCGCGAGGAGCCGGCCACCGACGTTCCCTGGGCGACCTCCGGCGTCCGCGGTGATGAGGCGGACGATCCCGAGGCGGTCGTGGACTTCGAGGTGATCGACGCCGACACCGACGACGCAGAGGGTGACGCCCTCGAGGATCTCTCCCACGACGCCGAGCCCGGCGGCGTAGAACCCGACAGCACGGGAACCGAGAGCGCGGAGGCCGACAGCGCGGAGGCCGACGGCACGGGAGCCGGTAGCGCGGGGACCGACAGCGCGGAACCCGACAGCACGGGAACCAATAGCGCGGATCCCGACGTTTCGGCGATCGAGAGAGCGACGACTCGCGGCACGGCAGCCGATGGCTCGGCGCCCCACGGCTCGGCGCCCCACGGCTCGGCGCCCCACGGCTCGGCACCCCACGGCGCGACGGCCGACGGTTCGGAGGCCGATGCCGGGCTCGAGGGTGTGACGGCCGACGACCCGGAGGCCGACGACCTAGAGATCGGCCGTGGGCTCGAGGGCGCGGGTGGCGGGGTCGAGGCCGGCGATGCCGTGACCGGCGAGCCCGCCGTACCCGAGCAGCTCGTTGAGGTGGACCTGCCCGACGCGGCCGCGCAGGCGCTCACCGCCGCCCTCGACGCTCTCAAGGAGGCCGTGGCCGACCTGAGGTTCGGGCTCGACCTGCCAGGATCGGAAGAGGCCAGGCAGGCGCAGGAGGAGATCCTCACGCAGCTGCGCGACTACGTGCTGCCGAGGGTGCGCGTGAGCGCCGCCCCCGCGCTGATCGTCATCGCGGGCTCCACGGGCGCGGGCAAGTCCACGCTGGTCAACACCCTGGCCGAGAAGAACGTCAGCCGCACGGGCGTGCGCCGTCCCACCACGGGCATCCCCGTCCTGGCCTGCCACCCCGACGACAGGGGCTGGTTCGCCGGAAGCGACCTGCTCGGCGGGCTCGAGCGGATCGAACGGCAGAGCAGGGAGGCCGCGCCCGACAGCCTGGTCCTCGTCACCACCGAACGGCTTCCGCAGGGCGTGGCGCTGCTCGACACCCCCGACATCGACTCCGTCGTCGAGGAGCACCACGAGATCGCGCGCCGCATGCTCGACGCCGCCGACCTGTGGGTCTTCGTCACCACGGCCAGCCGCTACGCCGACGCCCCCGCATGGAACCTGCTCAGGCTGGCCAAGGAGCGCGCCGCCAGGGTCGCCATCGTCCTGTCGCGCGTGCAGCCCAAGACCAGGGACGTCGTGGTCAAGCACTTCGTCAGGATGCTCACGGAGTACGGCCTCGGCGAGGTCGAGCGCTTCGTCATCGAGGAGTCGGCCGTCGCCGACGGCAGGCTGCCCGACGGCGAGATGACCGAGCTGCGGATGTGGCTGGCCGAGCTGTCGGTGGACGAGGAGCGGCGCGCGCAGGCCGTACAGGAGACCCTGAACGGCGTGCTGAACAGCTTCCGCACCCGCGTGCCCGCGCTGGCCAGGTACCTGGAGGGCCAGGTGGCCTTCCGCGGAGAGCTGCGCACCGACGTCGACGCCGCCTACTCGGGCGCGCTGACGCACATCGAGAGCGCCGTGCGCGGGGGGACGCTGCTGCGCGGCGAGGTGCGCGCCAGGTGGCAGGACTTCGCGGGCTCGGGTGACCTCACCCGCAGCTTCCAGCTGCGCAAGAAGCGCAGGCCGGTGCCGCCCGAGCGGATCACCGCCTTCCGCGCAGCGCTGCGCACCGCGCTGGAGTCGCTGATCACCTCGGCCGCGCACCAGGCCGCCGACGAGGTCGCCGCCAGATGGCGGCGACGTTCGGAGCTGGCCGCGGGGCTCGACAGGCCCTCCGACGACCTGGCCCGCCGTACGGGCAGGGCCGTCGCCGCGTGGCAGGAGTACGTCATCGAGCTGCTGAGCACCGACGGGGTGACCAAGCGCTCGCTGTCGAAGGTGGTGTCGCTCGACACCGAGTCGCTGTCGCTGCTGTTCATGGTGGGCCTGTTCAGCGCCGACGAGCTGCCACAGAAGCTGCTGAAGGGGCTGCTGGGCGCGGAGGCGCTGCGCAGCATCAGCGCCAAGGCCCTCAGCGACCTGCGCGCGAGGATCGTCATGCTGTTCGACGAGGAGGCCATGCGCTACGTCAGGGCGCTCGACGCGGCGGGCATTCCCGACGAAGCCGCCGCGACCCGCCTCTACCAGGCCACGTACAACCTCGAGGTCGCTCGATGAGCATCTACTCCGTCACCAAGCCCGGCCTCGGGGCCAGGCTCGCCGCGCTCTCCAAGGTCGTGGAGCTCGGCCAGGGACGGCTGGAAGCCAAACTGCTCGATGACGCTTCCCAGCTGCTGACCCGTGCGGGCGAGCGGCTCAAGCTGTCGTCCGACCACACCGTCGTCGCGCTGGCGGGCGGCACGGGCAGCGGCAAGTCGTCGCTGTTCAACGCCATCTCCGGCCTGGAACTGTCCCCCACGGGCGTACGCCGCCCGACCACCGCCCGCACCCACGCCTGCGTCTGGGGGCTGGAGGGCGCGGGGCCGCTGCTCGACTGGCTGCAGATCCAGTGGCGCCACCGCTTCGCCAGGGCCAGCGCGCTGGACAAGGGCGAGAGCCAGCTCCACGGCCTGGTCCTGCTCGACCTGCCCGACCACGACTCCATCAGGGCGCTGACCGACCCCGAGGCCGACCGCCTCATCGGCCTGGCCGACATGGTGGTGTGGGTGCTCGACCCGCAGAAGTACGCCGACGCCTCCACGCACCGCCGTTACGTCGCCGAGCTGGCAGGGCACGACGCGGTCACCGTCTTCGCGCTCAACCAGTCGGACAAGCTGTCGACCGAGGAGGTCGCCGAGCTCGTCATCGACCTCAACGACCTGCTGCGCCGCGAGGGCGTGTCGCAGCCGTCCGTGGTGCCGACCTCGGCCGTCACCGGACGCGGCATCGACAGCCTCAAGGGCGTGATCGCCGACGCCGTCTCCAAGCGCAGGGCAGCCATCCAGCGCCTGGACGCCGACGTCGACCGTGTCGAACGCCGGCTCGAACAGGCCATGCCCGTCGGCGCCGCGCTGGCCGCGCCCTCCTCCGTCGACGCCGCGCGCAGGGTCGGACTGACCGACGCCCTGTGCGACGCGGTCGGCGTGCCCGCCGTCGGCGAGGCCATGGAGAGCGTCTACGCCTCCCGCTCCGCCTCCTGGATCTCCTGGCCGTTCGCCCGCATGGCCTCGGCCATGAGCGGCGACCCGCTCAAGAGCCTGCGCCTCGGAGACCTGCGCGAGGAGATCAGGTCGCTGGCCGACGGCGCGGTCACCGCGCAGTCGTCCGAGGTCGACAACGCCGTCCAGGCGCTGAGTGACGGCCTCACAGTCGGGATGAACGAGGTGTGGCGCTCGTCGGTGCACCACGCGGCCCGTTCGAGGGCGGGGCAGCTGCCGCAGGCGCTGTCGGACGAGCTGTCCGAGGTCGCGCCGCAGCTCGACAGGGTGCCGCTGTGGTGGCGCCTGCTCAAGGGCTGGCAGTACCTGCTGGTGCTGGCCTTCGTCGCGGGCCTGGCCTGGATCGGGTTCGCGCTCGTCTTCGGCGTCTTCGGGGCGGGCAGGGTTCCCGACTCGCTGGCGCTGTTCGGCGACGCGGCGACGCTGCCGTGGGTGGGCCTGATGACCGCCTCCCTGCTCGGGCTGGGAGCGCTGTCGGCGGTCGCCTCACGCAACTTCGTGGCGCTCGGGGCGGCGTCGGAGCGCGACAGGCTGGAGCGGGAGATGCGCAGGCGCGTGGGCGCGGTGGCGGAGAGCATGGTGGTGGAGCCGGTGGAGCGGGAGCTGACCCGCCATCACGAGTTCTACACGGCCATGAAGGCCCTGTCGGGCTGAGCGCGCGCCTCGGTCGGTCCTGTCGGGCTGGGCCCGCGCCACGGTCGGTCCACAGGGTCGTGGCGTCTCGGGGCGTCGTCCACAGAATGCGGTTCGGTTCAGTCTCCCCACGCCCCTGCACGACAACGTTTCCCCATGCAGCGGGCGCCCGGCCCGCCACATGGGAGGCACGATGAACGACATCTACATCACGCTCACCGGCAACGTCGCAGCCCCGCCCCGCCAGCACACCTTCACCGACGGGTCGCGGGTCACCTCGCTGAGGGTGGCCACCAGGCATCGCTTCTTCGACAAGAAGACCCAGGAGTGGTCCGACGGCGAGACCGTCTTCTTCGCGGTCCGCTGCTGGCGCACGCTGGGCGACAACGTGGCCCAGTCCTTCCAGGTCGGCCACCCCGTGGTCGTCTGCGGGAAGCTGCGCATCAGGGAGTTCGGCCCCGACGGCGACCGCCGCTTCATGCCGGAGGTGGAGGCCAGCTCGATCGGCCACGACCTGCGCTGGGGGGTGGGCGCCTTCTCCAAGCCCGAACGGTCGGGTGGCATCGGCACCCTGAGCAGGGAGACCCGCGAGAGCCTCGACGAGTCGACCCAAGACTGGGCGATGTCGGGCTCAGGCAACGTCCACCCGTTCACGGGCAGGCACACGCCGTCCGACGCGACACTCGTGGAGGAGGCCGCCTCGCCGGAATGGGCCTCAGCCGCTCGCTCTGCCGGGTCGCCGTCCGCAGGCCAGGGTGTTACGGCGGCCGTCGTCCCGGCATTCGCCGGCCGCTCCGTCGCGGACTCGCCCGGAGACCCGGCTGATGCTCTCGTGGAGGGTTCCCCTGGAGACAGGGTGGACGGTTTCCCGGAAGCTGCCATGGGCGGTTTCCCGGCAGCTCGCGTGGACGCGGCCACGGGAGCTTCCTCGGGAGACGCCTCCGAGGCGGCCGGTTCCTCGGGTGTCGATGCGGCCAGATCCTCGGGCGGCGACGTGACCGAGCCTGCCGGTGAGGGCGGCCAGGACGACGGCTCGGAGGTCAGCGGCGCTGGTCGAGACGGCGCTGGTCGAGACGGCGCTGGTCGAGACGGCGGGCAGCCCGGTGGTGCCGGCCGGGTGCGTGTTCTGACCGGCGATGACGCGTCTCGCACGGTCGGCCGCTCTCGTCGCGTGAAGGCCGCCTGACAGGATGACCCGGTGTCAGGTCCGCGCTGATCGGACGCTTCCGGCGCGGGCCTGACGCTGCGGCGCGTCAATGGAAGCCTCTCGGCTGCGACACGGCACGGCGCGGTTGTTCAGGGGCACGTCACGGCGAGGTTTCAGGGGCAGGTCACGGCGAGGTTGTTCAGAGGCAGGTCACGGCGAGGTTGTTCAGGGGGAAGGTGTGCGGCACCACGGAAATCTGGTGGAGGGGGCATCGGCCGCATGCGGTGAGATCGCGGGCACCGAGCCCGGCTGCCCGGAGGGGCCGGCCGATGGTTTTCCGTGTCAGATGGCTAGAGCACCTGTCAGGTCCAGGTGACGCCCCGCACCATGGCTGCTCCTTTCCCGCACGGCTCGCTCGCGGAGTGAGCGGTATTCCATTTCCAGGCCACCAGACGTGGGTGGCCATGGTGCCAAGGTAGCGGTTCCCGTCGCGCAACGCACACTCTGCAACTATTGTGTTACACATCGTTAGTCAGGGAGGAGACGAGATGGCGGCGACCAGTCACACCTCGATCAGACCTCGTGACAGTGTGTCCACACTTGCCAGCCGGTGGCCGTTGCTCGCGCAACGCCGGCCCCTCGTCGTCTACCTCATCGGGATCGTCGCGCTCGATCTCGTGGCGATCGGGTTCTTCGCGACGTCGGCCCCCTATCGCTGGCCCGATGCGCTGATGTTCGCCGCCCTGATGGCGTGTGGCGCGGCCTGCATCGAGGCGACGCGACGCCTCGGCATGCCCGCGGGCGTCTCACGCGACCTGTTGTCGGCCTGGTGGCTGCCGGTCGCGCTGCTGCTTCCGCCGATCTACGCCCTGCTGGCGCCGATTCTGTTGCAGGCACTGCTCCAGGTGCGGGTCAGGGCCACGGTGGTCTACCGGAGGGTCTTCAGCTCGGCGGCCATCGGGCTAGCGGGGGCGACGGCCTCGGTGGTCTTCCACACCCTGGTGCCCGACGTCTCCGTGCTGTCGAGAGGCGAGGGAACCCCGATCATGCTGGCGGTGGGGTGTGCGGCGCTGTTCGCCGTGCTCAACACCGCGCTGATCGCGGTCGCCGCGCACACCGCCGACCCCGACACCCACTGGCGCGACGTCCTGTGGGACAGGGAGAGCGCGATCCTCGACATCGTCGAGCTGTGCCTCGGCGTGGTCGTGGCCATCGTGTGCGGGCTCAACCTGGCGCTGCTCGTTCTCGCGCTGCCTCCGGTCGTGTTGCTGCAACGCAGCCTGCTCCACGCCCAGTTGCAGGCGGCGGCCCGCACCGATCCCAAGACCGGCCTGCTGAACGCCGCCGCCTGGCAGCGCGAGGCCGACACCGAGATCGTCAGAGCCAGGCGCACCGGCGAGACGCTGGCGCTGCTGATCATCGACATCGACCATTTCAAACGGGTCAACGACGCCCACGGTCACCTGGTCGGCGACCAGGTTCTGGTCGGGGTGGCCGCGACGCTGCGCAGCCAGTTGCGCGACTACGACGTGGTCGGCAGGTTCGGCGGCGAGGAGTTCGTCGTCCTCCTGCCCCGCGCCGACGTCTCCGAGGCCCGCAGGGTCGCCGAACGTCTGCGCAGCCGCGTCGGCCGCATGGCGGTGCCCGTCGACGACGCCCTGATCACCGTGACCATCTCTGCGGGTGTGGCGATCATGAGCATCCACGGCGACGATCTCATCGAACTGCTGGCCGCGGCCGACCTCGCGCTCTACAGGGCGAAGGAGCTCGGGCGCGATCGCATCTGTATTCCGGCGGTGCAGGCGGTGCCTTCCTCCTCTCCGGAGACAGTCGACGACGCCACCGCCTGAGCACGCTCACCGCTTCCCGGTCCAGCCTCACGTCAGCAGCCCCTAAGCTAGAGACCATGCCGGAGTACATCTACACGCTGCAGCGCGTGCGCAAGGCGCACGGCGACAAGGTTGTCCTTGATGACGTCACCCTGTCGTTCCTGCCCGGAGCCAAGATCGGTGTCCTGGGCCCGAACGGCACCGGTAAGTCGACGCTGCTCCGGATGATGGCCGGCCTGGAGCAGCCGTCAAACGGCGAGGCCAAGCTCATGCCGGGGTTCACCGTCGGCATGCTCCAGCAGGAGCCCCCGCTCAACGAGTCCAAGACGGTCCTCGGCAACGTGCAGGAAGGCGTCGCCGAGACGATGGCGATGCTCAACCGCTACAACGAGATCGCCGAGCAGATGGCCACCGACTACAGCGACGAACTGCTGGAGGAGATGGGCAAGCTGCAGGACCAGCTCGAGCACCGCAACGCATGGGACCTCGACTCCCAGCTCGAGCAGGCGATGGACGCCCTGCGCTGCCCGCCGCCCGACGCCGACGTCACCACGCTGTCCGGTGGTGAGCGCCGCCGTGTGGCGCTGTGCAAGCTGCTGCTCGAGGCGCCCGACCTGCTGCTGCTCGACGAGCCGACCAACCACCTCGACGCGGAGAGCGTCCAGTGGCTCGAGTCGCATCTGGAGAAGTACGCGGGCACCGTCCTGGCCGTCACCCACGACCGCTACTTCCTCGACAACGTCGCGGGCTGGATCCTCGAGCTCGACCGCGGCCGCTGCTACGCCTACGAGGGCAACTACTCCACCTACCTGGAGGCCAAGGCGCAGCGTCTCAAGGTCGAGGGCCAGAAGGACGTCAAGCGCAAGAAGCGCCTCGAAGACGAACTCGAGTGGGTCCGCTCGAACCCCAAGGCCCGCCAGACCAAGAGCAAGGCCCGTCTCCAGCGCTACGAGGAGATGGCGGCCGAGGCCGACAAGCACCGCAAGCTTGACTTCGAGGAGATCCAGATCCCGCCGGGCCCGCGTCTGGGCACCACGGTGATCAGGGCCGAGGAGCTCACCAAGGGCTTCGGCGACCGCCTCCTCATGGAGAACCTGACCTTCGACCTGCCCCGCAACGGCATCGTCGGCGTCATCGGCCCCAACGGCGTCGGCAAGACCACGCTGTTCCGGATGATCACCGGCAGCGAGTCGGCCGACACCGGCTCGATCATCGTCGGCGACACCGTCAAGATCTCCTACGCCGATCAGAGCCGCGGCGGCATCGAGCCGAACAAGAACGTCTGGGAGGTCGTCTCCGACGGGCTCGACCACATCAAGGTCGGCAACGTCGAGATGCCGTCCCGCGCCTACATCGCCGCATTCGGCTTCAAGGGCCCCGACCAGCAGAAGAAGGCCGGTGTCCTGTCGGGCGGCGAGCGCAACAGGCTCAACCTGGCGCTCACTCTCAAGCAGGGCGGCAACGTCCTCCTGCTCGACGAGCCGACCAACGACCTCGACACCGAGACCCTGTCCAGCCTGGAGAACGCGCTGCTCGACTTCCCGGGTTGCGCCGTGATCACCTCCCACGACCGGTGGTTCCTCGACCGCATCGCCACGCACATCCTGGCGTGGGAAGAGGGCTCCAACTGGTTCTGGTTCGAGGGCAACTTCGCCGACTACGAGAAGAACAAGGTCGAGCGACTCGGCGCCGACGCGGCGCGCCCGCACCGCGTCACCTACCGCCAGCTCCGCCGCGACTGACAACCGCCGCCCCGGGGAGGCCACCCCTTCCCGGGCCGACGCCCATTTGGTCTTCTCTCCGGGCCCGCTTCGAGGTAGTCCCTCGGTGCGGGCCTGAGCGCTGATCTGGCTCGTCCGCGCCCCTTCGGCACGGCCCCTTTTTCGGGTCTGTCATCGCCTCGCCCTTTCCGCACGTCTCCGGCCCCTGGGGGCGTGCCTGGAGTGGGCTTCCAGCGCGGGCCTACGTCCCGGTGGGCTCTGCGGGCGTGCCTTGCGTTGGGCGTTCAGCGTGGGCGTACGTCCCGGCGGGTTTGCGGGCGTGCCTAGCTGGGCTCTCAGTGGGGCCTGCGCGTCCGCGGGGGTTTCTGTGGGGGCGCCTTGCGCTAGGCGTTCAGTGCGGGGCTACGTCCCGATGGGTTCTGCCTTGAGCTGGGGGCTTCCGGGATGGGACAGCGCGTCTCCGTGGGCTTGCGGGGCGGCTGGCCTTGGTGCGGGTCTGCACGCCCACCTCCCCGTACGGCCAGCCCTCAAGCCCCACCCGGAGCCTCCGGCAGCCCTCTGTCCAGGGAGACGCTCCTCGGGCGCGCGGGCCGGTCGCCGTTACGCGGTGGAAAGTGTTCCACCGCGACCAAGACCCCAGGACAGATCGTCCCTAGCATGGTGGGCATGGCACGCAAGTCCTCCGGTGCGTGGGAGTGGAGCCGCACGGCTCAGACGCGCAAGAGCATGCTGCAGGCGGCTCGTGAGGTGTTCGGCGAGCACGGCTTCGCCGAGGCGAACGTCTCCGACGTCGTCACCCGCGCGGGGTCGAGCGTCGGCAGCCTCTACCACCACTTCGGCGGCAAGGCCGAGCTGTTCATGGCGCTGTGGGAGGACCATCAGCTCGCCCAGGAGCAGGCGTCGGCCTCGAGCGTCGCCAAGGCCAGGCAGGACGGCGTGGACGACCCGGTCGAACTGCTCATCACCGGATCGCGCGCCTACCTCACGGGGGCGTGGGAGAGGCGCGACCTGGTCAGGCTGTTCATGGACGGCGACGGGCCACCGGGGTTCGAGCTGCTGCGCCGTACGAGGGGGAGGCAGTGGCTCCGGCAGAACGCGGCGCTGCTGGGGGCGGGGGCCGAGCCGATCGACAGGTTGACGGTCGCGGTGCTGACCACGGTGATCGGCGAGGCGGCACGAGAGGTGGCCACCAGCGACACCGAGGAGGCCGCCTGCGAGGTGATCGAGGCGGCCGTGGTCCTGATCAGACGCCTGGACCCGGTCTCCCGCCACCCCGACCCCGCCGCATGACCCTGGAGCCGGGAGTCCTTGCGGGCCTGGGGCGCGGCGGTTCTAAGGTCCCATGCGTCTGGGAAGTCCTGATCTGAGGAGCCCTCGCGGGTCTGGTCGTGGGATTCTGGGGTCCCGTGAGTCGAGGAGTCCATCCGAGCCTTGGGAGACCTGTGGGTCTGGAGTATTGCGCGGCTTTGCCGGTTCGCCGTGAGCTTGGGCCGCATGAGCCTCGCGTTGTCGGAGCTCGGACCGTGTCCGGGGGCTGGGTGATAAACCGCTCGATCCCGCTCCGTGCCGTGCCATGTCCCGCATACCGGTGACGGAGCGCTGTCCTTCCCCGAACCCGTCCAGTGGCGCTGGTGTCTTCGCGGACCTGTCCCGTAGCGCTGGTCCCTTCAACGAGCTGCGAGGGTTAGCGGGGTGCTGGTGTCGGGTGGTGGGGCGGGGATGGATACGGTGTGGGCGTGGTTGAACGATCCCTCGCACGCGCCAGCAAGCACGTCTTCCCCCGCACGGTCCGGTTCGCCGACATCGACTCCCAGGGGCACGTGAACAACGTCCGCTTTCTCGACTACCTCGAGGACGCGCGGTTCGGGATGCTGCACGTCGACCTCCACAAGGAGGGCGAGGAGACGTTCAAGGGTCTGGTGGTGGCCAGGCACGAGATCGACTACCTGCGTCCGCTCTCCTTCCGGGCCGACCCCGTGCTGGTCGAGACGTGGGTGACCGAGATCAGGCCGGTACGGTTCACGCTCGACTACGAGATCCGTGACGACGAGGAGGTGTTCGTCAGGGCGCGGTCGGTGATCGTCGCCTACGACGTGGAGAACGCCGCCCCCCGCCGCCTGTCACAGAACGAACTGACCTACCTCCGCCGCTTCGCCTGACCTCCCGGCCTGGAGCGGGAAACCGCAGAGGCCGACGGAGGCACCAGACCCGGAAGCCGGGGGGTGCCGGGGAACCACTGAAACCTACTGAACCTCGGGTGGGGGAGCTCGTGAGGGGCACGGGCGGAGTGGAGTGACGATGCCCCCCGGATGCGGGCGCGAGCCCGATGGAGCTCCGCGTCGAGTCGGTGTAGCTCGGTCCGCTCCGCGTGCACAGCGTCGGGGCCGTGCACGCGCAGGGACCGGAAGGACGCTCCCATGAGTGACAGGGCGGCAGCGCGCGTCATGATCAGGAGCCTCATGACGCCGAGCGGGGGGCCGCCTTCTACGCCTGCAACCAGGCGGCGGTGTCGGGCGGCAGGGAGTCGCCGGTGATCGGTCCGCTCGACATGATCAGATGGTCGTACGGCGGCAGCGGTACGGGCTCGGGGCCGCAGTTGATGACGCAGGTCAGCGAGCCACGGGTGAAGAAAAGCGCACCCTCGGGGGAATCCATCCACTCCAAGTGGTAAGGGATCGATCGCACCAGGTCACGGCGGCAGGCGAGCGCCCTGCGGTAGAACTCGAGGGTCGAGTCGCTGTCGCCGCTCTGCGCCTCGGCGGTCAGCGCGGCGAACGTCCCCGGCTGGGGCAGCCACGGGTCCACGCCCTGGGGTGAGAAGCCGAACGGCGCCGCGTCGCCGGACCAGGGCAGCGGCACGCGGCAGCCGTCACGCCCGGGAAGAGTCCCCTTCGACTGGAAGAAGATGGGGTCCTGCCGGGCCTCGGGTGGAATGTCCTTCACCTCGGGAAGGCCCAGTTCCTCCCCCTGGTAGAGATAGGCCGATCCGGGCAGCGCCAGCATGACCAGGAGGGCGGCCTTGGCTCGGGCGAGACCGGTGCCGGGGTCGGCGGTGTCGTAGCGGGTGCGGTGCCGTACGACGTCGTGGTTGGACAGCACCCAGGTCGCGAACGGGACGGTGCCCAGCGTGTCGTCGATGACCTTCTTGAACGCCGTCGGCGACCACGGCGCCTGCAGCCAGGCGAAGTTGAAGCTCTGGTGCAGCTCGTCGGGCCTGACGTACAGCGCCAGGTCGGCCGCGCTGTCGGTCCAGACCTCGCCGACGGCCATGCGCTCGCCGGGATACGACTCCAGCAGCTTGCGCCACTGCCTGTAGACCTCGTGCACCTCGGGCTGGCCCCAGATCGGCGAGACCGACATGAAGGACTGGTCGCCGACGTCCGGCAGGCCCTCCGCCTTGTACAGGCCCATCGCCACGTCGATGCGGAAGCCGTCGACCCCGCGATCGAGCCAGAACCGCAGCACGTCGAGGAACTCCTCGTGCACCTCGGGGTTGCGCCAGTTGAAGTCGGGCTGTTCGGGCGCGAACAGGTGGAGGTACCACTGCCCGTCGTCGACCTGGGTCCAGGCGGGCCCGCTGAAGGTGGACTGCCAGTTGTTGGGCTCGTCGCGGAAGACGTAGCGGTCGCGGCCCCGGCCGGCCAGCGCCTCCTGGAACCAGGGATGCCCGGAGGAGCTGTGGTTGGGCACGATGTCGACCAGCACCTTCATGCCGTGCGTGTGCGCGTCGGCCACCAGCGCCTCGAAGTCGGCGAGCGTGCCGAACAGCGGGTCGACGCCGCGGTAGTCGGCCACGTCGTAGCCGCCGTCGGCCATGGGGGACGGGTAGAAGGGGGTCAGCCAGATCGCGTCCACACCCAGCTGGGCCAGGTACGGCAGGCGCTCCCTGACCCCCACCAGGTCGCCGACGCCGTCTCCCGAAGCGTCGGCGAAGCTGCGGACGTAGATCTCGTAAACGACGGCGTCACGCCACCAGGGGATATCCATGGTGCGAATATTGCCCGTTACGCCGGTGCATTCACCAAGCTGTGCGCGGCCATCACCAGATAGTCCCAGAGCCGCTTCTCCAGCTCTTCGGGCAGTTGGAGGTCCTCGACCGCGTCGTGCATGTGCCTGAGCCACGCGTCACGCTCGGCCTCGCCGATGACGAAGGGGACGTGGCGCATGCGCAGCCTGGGGTGGCCGCGCTCCTCGCTGTAGGTCTTGGGGCCGCCCCAGTACTGGACGAGGAAGCCGCGCAGCCGGTCCTCGGCTCCCGTGAGGTCTTCCTCGGGGTAGAGCGGCCGCAGCAGCGGGTCGGCGGCGACACCCTCGTAGAAGCGGTGAACGAGCCGGCGAAAGGTCTCCTCGCCGCCGACCGCATCGTAGAAAGAACCCTCAGTCACAGTCATCCATTCTCTACGGCAAGCACAATGACGGCCACCGCGGTCACCGCTGACCGTCTGTCTCCCACGCGTGCTCCAGCGGACTTCGCAGCCCGCCGTCACGTCAGGGTCGTTGGCCGCCCCCATCGTTAAGCGTTCAGGCGGCGAGCGCGATTCCCGCCCCGTCGAGAGCGGCCTTGACGCGCAGGCGGAGCTCGCGGGCCACCTCGGCCTGCTTGGAGGGAAGCGTCTTGGCGGAGACGCGGAAGATGACCGAGGTGTCGGAGATCTGCTCGATGCCGTAGACGGCGGGCTCCTCCACGATCACGCTCTCGCGGTAGTCGAGGTCGCTCCACAGCTCCTCGGTCACCCGCTTGAGCAGCTCGCGGACCTCGGGCACGTCGGCGTCGTAGGCCACGGGCACGTCGATGTAGGCGCGCGACCAGCCCTGGGACTCGTTGCCGACGCGGGTGATGGTGCCGTTGCGGATGTACCAGACGCGGCCGTCGGCGTCACGCAGCCTGGTCACCCGCAGCGTGACGGCCTCGACCGTGCCGATGGCCGCGCCGGTGTCGATCACGTCGCCGACGCCGTACTGGTCTTCGAGCAGCATGAACATGCCGGCGATGAAGTCCTTGACGAGTTCCTGCGCGCCGAAGCCGATCGCGACGCCCAGGATGCCGACGCTGGTCAGCAGGGGGGCGATGGGGATCGTCAGACGGTCGAGGACGGTCAGGATCGCGGTGCCCATGATGACGATCGAGGCGATGTGCCGCAGGACCGAGCCCATGGTCTCGGCGCGCTGCTTGCGCCGCTCGTGCAGG
Source organism: Nonomuraea roseola (assembly GCF_039535395.1). Classification (NCBI taxonomy): domain Bacteria; kingdom Bacillati; phylum Actinomycetota; class Actinomycetes; order Streptosporangiales; family Streptosporangiaceae; genus Nonomuraea; species Nonomuraea roseola. The sequence continues at coordinate 254,839 of NZ_BAAAXC010000015.1, read as the reverse complement.
AGGGCGTCGATGCCGTCGGTGGCCTGCGTCCTGCGCAGACGCCCGGTGATGGAGGTGCCGCTGGCGGCCCTGTTGACGACACGAGTGATCACCCGTTGCGACAGCTTGCGCACCACGATGGCGATCACGACGATGAGCACGATCGTGATCACGCTGGCGACGAGCGGTGCCCAGGCCGCCTTCTGGAAGAGACCGACGAAGGCTGAGCACACCGGGTCGGTGCCGCATCCGTTCGCCATCCCGTTCGCCAACTGCTCGAGATCAGGAATGGGTGACGGTTGTTTCGGCGTGGCCAGCAGGAACACGAGGTGAATCCCCCTCCGGAAGCGGTTCGGTCGGCAATGTTTGGACCAGTACGACCCAAAACATACTGCCGACCGAACCGGTCGCCGTCACATCACGCCGGGGAAGACGGGGTTGTCAGGGCCCGGGGCCGCGGAGGGCGGGACCTGACGCTCCGGTGACGGTAGACCCGGAAGGAACACACACCCGGAAGCATGTTCCGTTCCGTTTCCGGGAGGGACCCCCCGATCGTCCTCCGGGTGGAACCGGAGGGCGCTTCTCTCCGTACGGCCCGCGCCGCGCCTGCGGCTGTGCCGTACAAGTCATGTGGCGGGAACCGACGGGATGTCCAGGACCACCGTGAACGGAGGCCCTCCGCACCGGACACCCCGTCGGCTCCGCGAGGCCGCGGTCGGAGCGGTGAGCCGCGGTGGCTGCGCCCCACCCGGATCACCGCCATCGTCATTCTCCTACCGCGGCGAGTACGCGGGCGACCTTGGTCGCCGCCCCCGCAGGATCGTCCGCCTGGTGCATCCGCTCGCCCCACGACCAGCAGTACCACCAGTCAGGAACCTCGGACGCCGATCGGCAGGTGACGTTCTCGGCCAAACTGGTCGCGTTCGGATTGATCACCCTGACGAAGACCTTGCCAGAATGCGTTCGCACCACTCTCGCAAGCAGTCCGCGAGCGTCCAGCTCTGAAACCAAGCGCTCCAGATGCCCGAAGTCGTCCCCCACTCTCTCGCCCTCCCTCGAACGAATCGTTGCTGGTGAGAGAAAGGTGACTCATGACCATGCGAGGCGTCAACGCACTGCAACTGCTCCAGGGGAGTGTCCTTGACCCTCGCGGGTTGTAAGAAACAGTCCCCTGGAGGACGATCCTTATCCGTAAGCTTCAAGGGTGCATTTTCATCCTGTCACTAATGGTTCATAGTTTTCATGAGGCAGAGTGCATCCCTCCCGCTACTCTGCGTCAGTAGACGGTGCCTTGCGGCTCAGAGAGAGGGGCCGGGATGTCCGGCAGGCAGCACAGGGAAACGGAGATCGCCAGGCGGATCCGGGCAAAGGGTCTGGCCAGTGGCCGCTCGTGTGCTCAGATAGCCGAAGAGATCCACGAGACATGCAGCCCTCAGTTCGGCACGACGAAGATCAAGGGTCATCGGCTGGCACACGGCATTGCGCTGGCCGACGTTATCGAACAGGTGCGAGCGCTGTTCGAAAGGGACGAGAAACCCGCTCCCGGCATCGGTGAGACGCTGTTGTCGGCCTACGAAAGCGGCCTGAAACGCCCAGGTCCTGAATATCTTCACTATTTGTGCACTGTCTATCGCGTCGAGCCGGTCTCACTCGGTTATGACGGCCCTTGCATCTGTGGCCACGGTCACCGAATGCCCGGCCTCGTGCGGGGTGACTCCCAGGACAGCAGGGGCGAGCTACTCGCCTCACGCCACCTGCTGATCAATCAGTCCGGCGCGGAGCCCCACTCCGAGCCCAACAACGACGACGACGAGAACGTCCTTCGCAGGACGTTGTTAATGCTTCTGGACAACAAGGCCAACGGCACCCTGAGAGAGCTCGAGCCGCAGGTGCTCGCCGCCGTCGAGGGCATCAGAAGGCGCATGGACGAGACGCTGGTGACGGCCACGGTCTCACCGGCCATGCTCGACCAGTGGGAGGAGGCGACGCTCAGCTTCGGCCGTCAGTACACCAGCACGCCGCCGCTGCGGCTGCTGTGCGACGTGCTGCTGGAGCTCAGCGCGGTGCGCGCGGCGATGAGCCGTCGCCAGCCGACCGACCTCCAGGAGCGGCTGTGCCGGATGGCCGCCCAGCTGTCAGGGCTGAGCGGCATGATCATGATCAACCTCGGCGACCACAGGCTCGCCCGCTCCTTCTTCCGCACCGGGCGCACCGCGGCCGACGAGACGGGCGACCGCGCGCTGCGCGCGTGGGTCACCGCCCGTGAGTCGCTCGTGCCGCTCTACTACGGCGACGCGCGCGAGGCGCTCAACCTCGCCAAGAAGAGTCGCGACCTGGCGGGCCAGACACCCTGTGCCGCCCAGGCCATGGCTCCTGTCGTCGAGGCCCGCGCGCTCGCGCTGCTGGCCGGCACCAGCGGCAAGAAGGAAGTGGTCGACCAGGCCAAGCGGGCGCTGCAGAAGGCGCGCAACGCCTTCTCCCACATGAAGGCCAACGAGCAGGAGGACGTCGCCTTCGGCTACACCGAGCGGCAGCTGTTCTTCTACCAGGGTGACGTGCTCACCAAGCTCGGGCAGACGATCGAGGCCGACATGGTGCTGGAGCAGGCCCTGGAGAAGTACTCCGACCACATCCTCGACCAGACGCTGATCAGGCTCGACATGGCCCAGTGCAGGGTCATCGAGGGCGACATCGACGAGGCGCTCGAGGTCGCCAACAACGCGGCGCGCCTGCTGAAGCCCGAGTACCGCACCGACTTCATTCTCCGGCCGGCGATCGAGTTCGGTAAGGCCGTCGAGGACGGCGGGTGGAAGGACCACCCCGGCCTCAAGGAGTTCTACGAGTTGATGGGAATCGGGAGCAAGAAGGCATGAGCCTGCGTATCCGGCGATACCGTTGGTCCGATCTCGACGGGATCTACGCGCTGCACCAGATCTGTCTGGCGCAGGTCGGGATCGTGCCGGGCGACGGTGTCTACTACGACGACGACTTCCCGCGCATTCACCAGATCTACGTCAGCAGTGGCGGGGAGTTCCTGGTCGGCGAGGCGGACAGCCGCCTCGCCGCCATGGGCGGGCTGCGCCCGATCGACGTGCACACCGTGGAGGTGTGCAGGCTGCGCGTCCATCCCGACTTCCAGCGTCGCGGCTTCGGCGCGCGGATGCTGCAGGCGCTGGAGGGGCGCGCGGCCATGCTGGGCTTCACCAAGCTGCGCGGTGACACCACGATCAACCAGGACGCCGCCCTGGCGCTCTACGAGCGGCAGGGGTGGAGGGAGCTGTCCAGACAGCAGGTGGGCGACCACACCGTGATCTACGGAGAGAAGACGCTCACCTCCGTCCTCGCTCCCTGAGAGCGCGGACGGCGGGGCGGGTCGGCCTTCCGCCCGCCGCGTAACGCCATGGGCGCGGCTCCCCGGCCGCTATAGCGTCGGCTGGTGTGCTGATCCGACTGCTGCGCACGCGTCTGACCTCGTCCCGCACGGCCGTCATCACCCTCGTCCTGCTGCAGGGCGCGCAGACGCTCGCCCTGCTCTGCCTCCCGGCTCTCAACGCCGCCCTCATCGACGACGGCGTGCTCAAGGGCGACACCCGGCGCGTCCTGACCCTGGGAGGGGTCATGGTGGCGGTCACGCTGGCGCAGGTGGTGTGCGCGGGAGCGGCGATCCATCTCGGCGTCCGCGTCGCGGCGAGGCTCGGCAGGGACCTCAGGGCCGCGGTCTTCACCAGGGTGCAGGGCATGTCGGGCAGGCAGCTCGCCCACTTCGGCACGGCGTCGCTCATCACCCGCACCACCGGCGACGTCCAGCAGGTCCAGCAGTTCGTGCTGGCGGCCTGCACGGTGCTCGTCTCCGTGCCCGTCATGTGCGTCGGCGCGGTGGCGCTCGCGCTCGGGCAGGACGTCCCGCTGTCGGGCGCGCTGCTGGTGATGACCCCCGTGCTGGCAGGCGCGCTCGCCGTCGTCGTCCGCAGGATGCGTCCGCTGTTCAGGCGGATGCAGCGGCGGGTCGACGCCGTCAACAGAATCCTGCGCGAGCAGATCACCGGCCTCCGCGTCATCAGGGCCTTCGGGAAGGACGAGCACGAGAGGCGGCGATTCGCCGCCGCCAGTCACGACCTGGCCGAGGTCGCGGTGCGGGCGGGCAGGCTGCAGACGCTGATGCTCCCGCTGGGCACCACCGTGGTGAACGTCTTCAGCGTGGCGGTGGTGTGGCTCGGCGCCTCCAGGGTGAGCGGCGGCGCGATGGGCGCCGGCGAGCTGATCGCCTTTCTCACCTACCTGACCCAGATCGTCGCCGCCGTCATGTCGGCGACGTTCGTCCTCATGACGATGCCGCGCGCCGAGGTCTGCGCCGAGCGGATCCAGGAGGTGCTCGGCGCCGACCCGGAGCCGGCCCCGCCCGCGGGCCCCGTGCGGACGATGAGCCGCAGGGGGCAGGTGGAGGTGCGCGCGGCCACCTTCGCCTACCCGGGCGCGACGACGCTCGCGCTGCGCGGGGCCGACCTGGTGGCGAGGCCGGGGGGGACCACCGCGGTGATCGGCTCCATCGGCAGCGGCAAGTCGACTCTGCTCGGGCTGGTGCCCAGGCTGTTCGACGTCTCGGAGGGCCAGGTGCTGGTCGGCGGCGTGGACGTGCGCGAGCTCGACCCCGCTCTGCTGACGGCGGCGATCGGGCTGGTGCCGCAGCGCCCCTACCTGTTCTCCGGCACGGTCGCCGACACCCTCAGGTACGGCAGGCCGCAGGCGTCCGACGAGGAGCTGTGGCGGGCGCTGGAGGTGAGCCAGTCCCTCGACTTCGTCAGGAGCCTCGGCCAGCGGGTGAGCCAGGGCGGCACCAACCTGTCGGGCGGTCAGCGTCAGCGGCTGTCGATCGCCAGGGCGCTGGTGCGGCGGCCCGAGATCTACCTGTTCGACGATCCCTTCTCCGCGCTGGACAGGGACACGGCGGACGCGCTGGGGGCCGCGCTCGCCGTCGAGACCGAGGGCGCGACGGTGGTGATCGTGGCCCAGCGGGTCGACGCGGTCCGCGACGCCGACCGCGTCGTGGTCATGGAGGCGGGCCTGGTGGTGGGCACGGGCACGCACGCCGAACTGCTGCGCACCTGCCCCACGTACCAGGAGATCGCGCTGTCCCAGGAGACGGTGTGAGAGGCCTGCTCGTGGCGCAGTGGCCGTTGCTGGCGGCCTCCGCCCTGTGCGGCCTCGTCAGCGTCGCGCTGGTCGTGGCGGGGCCGAGGCTGCTCGGCGCGGCCACCGACCTGGTCGTGGCGGGCCGGCTGGAGCGGCTGGCGCCCGCGCTGGGCGTGACGCTGGCGGTCTATGTCGTGTCGGGGCTGTTCTGGATGGCGCAGGGCAGGCTGACCACCCTCGTCGTGCAGCGCGCGGCGCTGCGGCTGCGCCGGGACGTCGAGGCGAAGCTGGCCAGGCTCCCCATGGCCTACGTGGACGGCAGGCCGCGCGGCGAGCTGCTCAGCAGGGCCACCAACGACATCGAGGCCATCACGCTGACGCTGCAGCAGTCGGTCAGCCAGATCGTCAACTCCGCGCTCATCGTGGCGGGCACGCTGGCGATGATGGTCGGCATCTCGCCGCTGCTGGCGCTCGTCGCGGTGGTCACCGTACCGGTGTCGGTGGCCGTGTCCGCGGCCGTCGGCAGGCGCGCGAGGCCGCACTTCACCCGGCAGGGGAGGGTCACGGGCGAGCTCAGCGCGCATGTGGAGGAGATGTACACCGGGCACGCCCTCGTGCGGGCCTTCGGCCGTCAGGCCGAGTCCGCGGCCGTCTTCCACCGGCGCAACCAGGAGCTGTTCGAGGCCGGTTCGCGCGCCCAGTTCGTCAGCGGGCTGATCCAGCCCGCGCTGATGTTCGTCGCGAACCTCGGCTACGTGGTCGTCGCCGTGGCGGGCGGGCTGCGGGTGGCCTCGGGCGCGCTGACGATCGGGGAGGTGCAGGCGTTCGTGCAGTACGCCCGCACCTTCAGCGGCCCGCTCTCCAACGTGGGGAGCCTGTCGGCGCTGGTGCAGGCGGGAATCGCCTCCTCCGAGCGCGTCGCGGAGCTGCTGGCCGTCCCCGAGGAGACGCCGGACCCGCTCCACCCGGTACGGCCGGCGGCGCGCGGCCATGTCGCCTTCCACGACGTGAGCTTCGGCTACGCCACGGGCCCACCGGTGATCGAGCACCTGTCGCTGGAGATCCGGCCGGGTCAGCGGGCGGCCGTCGTCGGCCCGACGGGAGCGGGCAAGACCACGCTGGTCAACCTGCTGATGCGCTTCCACGAGGTCACGGGGGGCCGCATCACCGTCGACGGCGTCGACCTGACCGCCATGACCAGGGCCGACCTGCGCTCGGTGGTCGGCATGGTGCCGCAGGACACGTGGCTGTTCGACGGCACGATCGCCGACAACATCGCCTACGGCGCGACCCGCCCCACCGAGGAGCAGGTCGCCAGGGCCGCCCGCCTGGCCTGCGTGGACAGGCCGCTCGACACCGTGATCGGCGAGGACGGCGGAGGGCTCAGCGCGGGCGAGCGCCAGCTCATCGCCATCGCCAGGGCGTTCCTGGCCGACCCCGCCGTCCTGGTGCTGGACGAGGCGACCAGCTCGGTCGACACCAGGACCGAGGCGCGGGTGCTCAGGGCCATGAGACAGCTCAGCGAGGGCCGCACCTGTTTCGTGATCGCTCACAGGCCGTCCGCGATCAGCGGCGCCGACGTGGTCATCTCCATGGCGGCCCCTGAACGGGACGACAGGAATCCTCGAATCGGGGTGGGTGATGCGTGAGGGTCTGAGGTTAATGGGCGGATTGCCGTTATTGCTCGGGGGAGTATTGGCGGGCCCGCGAGTGATGCCCTTCCCCCTGCGTGTAAGTGCAGCCCCTCCGGTCGCTCCAAGCGCGTGAGGAGGCGCGCGACCTAGTGAGATGCTGCGGTGCATGGCAGTGGTGCCCGCTCCCCGACCCCTCCTGGGAGCCGTGCTTCTGTTGTTCGTCAGCGCCGCTTGGGGGTCGGCCTTCCCGCTGATGAAGAGTCTCATCGACGAGCCGTTGAGCATGTCGGTGACCGACCTGCTGGCCGAGCGCTACACCATCGCGGCCGTGGTCCTCTTCCTCATCAGGCCCAGGAGTCTGCGCGGCCTCGCGAGGGGCACCTGGTCGCGGGGCATCGTCCTGGGCGTCATGTTCGGGGTCGGCCAGACCATGCAGGCCTTCGCCCTCGACGACCTCTCCTCGGCCGTGTCGGGCTTCGCCGTCGGCTGCAACGTGGTCATGACTCCGGTGCTGGCGCTGATCCTGTTCCGCGTCAGGGTGCCCAAGCGCATCTGGTTCGGCGTGGCGCTGGCGCTCTGCGGCGTGGCGATCTTCGCGCTGATGAAGGGCGACGGGGTGAGGTTCGCCCCCGTGGCGCTCGGCCTGACGCTGTGCGCGGCCGCGCTGTACGCCTGTCACACGCTCGTGCTGGGCAACCTCTCCAGGGCCAACTACAACGCCTACGCCATCACCGTCATCCAGCTGCTGACGATCGGGCTGCTCACGGGGGTGATGGCGGTGCCCGACGGGCTCGAGGCGCCGCCGGGACCGTACGGCTGGCTCAAGCTCGCGCACCTGGCGATCGTCTCCTGCGCCCTGGGCTTCCTGGCCCGCTCCTTCGGCCAGCGGCACCTGCAGGCGGTGCCCAGCGCGGTGCTGCTGGCGTCCCAGCCGCTGTGGGTGGCGCTCATCGCGCTGCTGTGCGACGAGCCTGTGGCGGCCAGCGTGCTGGTGGGCGGGCCCTTCATGGCGGCGGCGATGCTGCTGGCCGTCCCGTCGAAGGGCGCGGCCGTGGTGGTCGGCGATCCTCCCGCCAGGGTGCACCAGGCGCCAGAGGCCGACGAGGGGCTGCGCAGGGCTGCCAAGCGGGCGGCCGAGGTGCTGGCCTCGCTGCGCGCTCCCGAGCCCGCTCCCGTGCGCCCGCCGATCCCCTTCGACCTCGCTCAGGTCAGGGAGTGCTGGATCAGGGCGGCCGAGCGCGACCCCGACGTGGAGCCCTGGTGCTCGCTGGCCAGCAAGGGCGGCGGCGAGCCGGGCATCGAGCGGCTCATCGAGCACGCCACCGAGATCGTCAAGGCCAGGCAGGAGCCGGCGAGCCAGGACGGCTGCCTCACCTTCCCGCTCAGCGGGCGCTGCCTGTGCGCGTTGCGGCCCGAACCTGTGCGAGAGCGTGAGCCTCAAGAGGCCCCAGATATCGGTGTGATGCGGTGATCCAGACCCCTTTCACATAGGCCTTGAACTTTGTCGACATCTCAACTAAGTGTGTCTTTACCTAGGCAAGGAGAAGGACGCATGAAGAGGATCGTCGTCCGCAAGCCCGGCACCGCCCGGCTCACAGGGACCGCCTCCGTCATCCACAAGGGGTGACCCAGCACCGGCGGCTCCAAGGTGCGTACCAGGAGAACCCGGCGTCCACTCCGCTGCTGATGTCGCCGATAGACGCGCATCGGCGCCCTCGCGGTCCCTACACCGTGGCGGCGGCGTTGCTGGCCCGGCTGGTTCCTGACGCATTGGAACGTTCCCCTGATCTCGTGTCCGCGTACGACATCGAGATCAGGGCGGCGGCGCCGGCCCTGCGTGGGCGGGTGCCCGCCAGGCGGGTCACGATCGACGAGGGGCTGCCCGACGAGGAGCGCATCCTCGTCCCCGCACCCCGCCGCACGCTGCGGCTGGCCAACGGGCTGGCGGAGTTCGTCGCCGCGGTGGCTCCTCCTGGAGCCGTGCTCGTCGTCCACAACGCCGACGAGGCCGACCCGACCGACGCCGAGCTGCTCGAGGTCATGACGCGCAGGATCCCCGCTTCGCACCTGCGCATCGAGGTCTACGCCGATGGCCCCAGGCCGCCGGAGGACGACAGGACGGTGGGGCAGCTGTGGGAGCTGGTCGACCACTGCGTCCGCGAGGGCTTCCTGCACGCGGTGGCCGAGCTGGGCCGCCGGGGGCTGGCGGCGACGGAGCAGGGCGGCCAGGCGTGGTGGCGCTTCGCGCAGCGCACGGCGACCGCCCTCGGTGGCCTCGGCCGCCATGACGAGGCCAGAGCGTTGTGGGAGCAGGTGCGCAGGGCCAGTCAGGATCCCGCCATGCACGCCGCGGCCGCCTACGGCACCGCGATGCTCGACGCCCGCCACCCCGACCCCGCCCAGCGCGACCTCGGCAGAGCGAGGGGCTGGGCCAACCAGGCCATCGCCATCTCCACCCTGGTGCCCGACCGCGCCTTCAAGCTGGGCTTCGACCGCAACGGCCTGGCCCTGATCGAGCTGCGCGAAGGTCGCAAGGAGGCCGCTCTCGCCCTGGTGGAGTCGGCCATCGACCTGGCCGCCCGCGAGCTGCCCGACCGCCATCCCGTCCATCGCATGGTGCTGCTGGCCAACAGGGCGCAGTTGCTGGTCGCGCTGGGCCACACCAAGGAGGCGCTCGAGGACTACTCCGCGGCGATCGCGATCGACCCCGCCTTCCCCGACCACTACCTCGACCGCGGCAACCTCTGGTTCTCGCTGGGAAGGAACGAGGAGGCGCTGGCCGACTACCAGAGCGCGATCGCGATGAGCCCGCCGCTGCCCGAGGCGTACTACAACAGGGCCGAGGTGCGGATCGCGCTGGGGGAGCAGGAGACCGCGCTTGCCGACCTCGCGTACGTGCTGGAGCTCGACCCCGCCTTCCTCGACGCCTACATCAACAGGGCGGGCCTGCTGGCCGGCATGGAGAGGGACGGCGAGGCGTTCGAGGACGTGCGCGCGGGGCTGGCCCTCGCCCCCGGCAACCCGCATCTGCTCACGGTGCTCGGACAGCTGGAGACCGCGGCCGGACGTCCGGAGGAGGCGGCGAGGGCGCTGGATGCGGCCATCGCCGCGGCCCCCGCACTGGCGGCGGCGTGGGCGAACAGGGGAGCGTTGCGCTACGAGCTCGGGCAGCTCGAGCCCGCGCTCGACGATCTCACCCGAGCCGTCGAGCTGGACCCCCAGCCCGACCTCCTCGCCAACAGGGCGGTGGTTCTTGCGGCGCTCGGCAGGCGGTGATCGCGCACAATGGCGGTATGTGGGCGACGATCGGGCGGGTGGCGGCCATCTACGCGAGCCTGGGAGCGCTGTGGTGGGTGGCGATCAACGCCACCAGGACGGCGGCCCGCTGCGGCGACTGGCCCTGCCTCTACCCCACGCTCGGCGCCTACCTGGTGGTGACGGTGGTGACGCTGGCCGCGGCCGTGCCCCTGCTCAGGCGGGTCGAGGTCGGCGCCGCCCGCCGCGTGGCCCTGGCGGCGGCGGCCGTGCTGCTGGCGATCAGAGGGTTCGGCGAGGCGGTGCCCGCCTCGCCCTCCCAGGTGATGGAGGTCGTGCGCGCGGGCCTGGCGTTCACCGTGGCGGGCACGGTCGGCGCCGTGCTGTCGGCGCCGGGGCTGGCCGCGCGCTGGCGGGTGCTCGGCTGGCTCGTCGTCCTGGCGTTGCCCGTGGCGGGCATCGCGCTGGTGTGGTCGCGCTACGGGTTCTGAGGGAAGACCTGCACGTGGTCGGGGTCGACCGTGAAGCGGACCTCGGAACCGGGAGCGAGTGAGGCCGCCGCCCGCGAGGGCAGGTCGGCGAAGACGGTCACCGGCTGCCCGTGGATCTCGGCCCGCAGGTACAGGCGCGTGGTGGCGCCGAGGAAGACGCTCACGTCGACCGTCGCCCTCGTGCCCTCCGCCGACAGGGAGACGTCCTCAGGGCGGAACATGCACAGCACCCGCTCCGAAGGCGCGGGGACGCCGAGCACCCGCCCGCCCACGGCGGTCAGCTCCAGCGCGTTCCTGTTGCCGACGAAGCCCGCGGCGAACCTGGTGGAGGGCGAGCTGTAGATCTCGGCGGGCGGCGCGCACTGCTCGATGTCGCCGTGGTTCATCACCGCCACCCTGTCGGAGATCGCCAGTGCCTCGGCCTGGTCGTGGGTGACGAAGATGGTGGTGATCCCCACCTGGTGCTGGATGCGCCTGACCTCGTCGCGCAGCCGGTGCCGCACCTGGGCGTCCAGCGCCGACAGCGGCTCGTCCAGCAGGAGCACCTCGGGGCGCGGCGAGAGCGCGCGGGCCAGCGCGACGCGCTGCTGCTGCCCGCCCGACAGCTGGTTGGGCAGCCGGTCGCCCTGCTCGGTGAGGCCGACCAGCTCCAGCATCTCCTCCACCCGCTCCTGGACGTTCTTCTCCTTGCGCACGGTCAGCGGGAAGGCGATGTTGCCGCGCACGGTGAGGTTGGGGAACAGCGCGTAGGACTGGAAGACCATCCCGATCGGGCGCTTGCGGGCGGGCACGCCGGTCATGTCCGCGCCGCCGATGCGCAGCCGTCCCCCGTCGAACGTCGTCAGCCCCGCCACGCAGCGCAGGAGCGTGGTCTTGCCGCAGCCCGACGGGCCGAGCAGGGCCAGCAGCTCGCCCTGCTCGACGCTGACGTTCACGCCGTTGAGTGCGGTGTGGCCCGCGTAGCGCTTGGTGATGCCTTCGAGGACGACGTGGCTCAACGAAGGGTCCTTCCGATGGTGGTGACACGGCCCCTGCCCAGCCGTACGACCAGGGCCGACAGCGCGAACAGGAAGCCGAAGGTGAAGACGGTGACGACGGCGAGCGCGTTGGGGTCGCTCAGCGTGCGGGAGACGAACTGGCGGGCCGACCACAGCGGCAGCGTCTCGTAGCTCACCCCGACCAGGATCTTGGCCAGTGCGAACTCGTTCATCGCCGTGGCCACGACCAGCAGCGCTCCCGAGACCACGCCGCCCTTGATGGCGGGCAGGACGACCCTGGTGAGCGTCTGCGCGGGGTTGGCGCCGCAGGTGGCCGCCGCCTCGCTGAGCTGGACGGCGCCCGCCGCCAGCAGCGCGCTCTCCACCGCCCAGTACATGAAGGGGAAGGAGATCGCCGCGGTCGCCGCGGCCAGCAGCCAGAAGGTGTGGAACAGCTGCGGGGCGAAGGAGGCCGTCACGAGCTGGATGCCGGCGCCGACCACCACCCACGGGACGGCGAAGGGGATGACCGCGATCGTCTGGATGAGCGAGCCGATGCGCGGGTTGTGCACCACCGACCAGTACGCCGCAGGCACCACCAGCACGATGTCGACGGCCACGACGACCGCCGACAGCAGCAGCGACCTGCCCAGCGCCCCGACGACCTCGGGCTCGGTGAAGAGTTTGGCCCAGTGCTCCAGGGTGTAGCCGTCGGGCAGGGGAGTGTCGGTCCACCTGGTGGCGAGCGAGTACAGCAGCGCGGCCAGCAGCGGCAGCGCGAAGTAGGCGCCCAGCAGCGTGAGGAAGATCCGTCTGGTCACAGCCACCTCGCGGCGCGCCTGAGTGAGAGCCGGTACAGCGCGGTGGCTCCGACGGCCAGCAGCATGAGCAGCACCGACAGCACCGCCGCCCGTTCGAAGCCGAAGACCGACGACTCCAGCGTGGTGCCGATCTGCAGCGTGATCAGCTTCTGCGCGCCGGGGGAGGAGGCCAGGGCGTAGGCGACCGCGTAGACGCCGATCGTCCAGGTGAAGACGAGCAGCCACCCCGCCACGACGAACGGCGAGAGCACCGGGATGCCGACGTGGCGCCAGAACTGCAGCCGCGTCGCGCGGCAGACTTCGGCGGCCTCCTGCCAGTCGTCCTTCAGCACGCTCAGCGCCGGCAGCGTGAGCAGCACGAACATCGGGACGTTGAAGTAGAGGTAGACGATGTTCATCCCGCTGAAGGAGCCCACCGAGGGGAAGGAGACGCCGAGCAGCAGCGTGAGCATGCCCGTCGCCCCGATCAGCGCCACGAAGCCGAAGGCCAGGCCGATGCCGGCGAAGTTGGATGCCACGTTCATGAGCGAGAGCCAGAAGGCCTTGCCGCCCAGCCGCATCCTGGTGATCAGCCAAGCCGCGGGAGCGCCGATCGCGGTGGCCAGCGTCGCCTGCACGAAGCCGAGCGCCAGCGAACCGCCGATGGCCCGCAGGTCTACCGGGTTCTCGATGACCTTGACGATGTTGGCCAGTCCGTAGCCGCCGCCGCGCAGCGCGAAGGTGTCGTGCACCAGGCGGAGCGCGGGCAGCACCAGCAGCGCGAAGGTGAAGAGCAGCAACGGCAGCGCCGGACCCCACTGCGGGAGAAATCTCCGGGTGGAGAATCTTCCACCGCTCCGGCCGGAGGAGGATTCTCCACCTGAGGCGGGCAGGGTTACCACCGAGGCGGACGTTTCTTGTCCCAGGCTCACGCGAGAACCTTCGACTCCCAGTCGGCGACGATCGTCTCGGGGTTCACCCTGGTGATCTCGATCTCCTTGACGGGAGCGTAGGCCGACTCGGGCAGCCAGTTGGCCTTCGCCTCCTCGGGCAGTCGCAGGTCGCCGTTGAGCGCCCTGATCGGCCTGGCGCCGAACTTGGCGAACATGATCTGCGCCTCGTCGGACAACACGTAGTCGATGAAGCCCTTGAGGAAGTCCCCCTTGGCGCTGTTGTACTTGTTGATCATGAGGCCGGACGGCGACCAGACAGAGCCGTCGCTCGGCACGATCACCTCGACGTTGACGTTCTTCGCCTTCAGCGCCGCCTTCTGGGCCAGGCCGTTGAAGTCGTAGTTGATCTGGATGGGGGCCTCGCCCTTCTCCAGCGTCTCCTCGCTCATCTTGACGGCGCTGATGTTGCCCGCGTCGGTGAGCTTCTTGAAGTAGGCGTAGGCGGGGGCGAGGTCGTCCACGGAGCCGCCGTTGGCGATCGCCGCGGCCACCACCATCGCCTGCCCGGTGCCGGAGGAGGTCGGGTTCTTGATGGCGACCTGGCCCTTGTACTCGGGCTTCAGCAGGTCGGCCCAGCTCTTCGGCGGGTTGGGCACCTTGTCGACGTTGACGACGAAGGCGGGCGCGCCGACGAACGTCGCCACCCAGCCTCCCTTGCCCTTCTGCCAGGCCTTGAGCCTGCTCGCCGCCGGCGGCAGGTACTCGGGCACGACGCCCTTGGCCTCGGCGATCGGGCCCCACATCAGGCCGATGTCGCTGGCCGTGCCGACCGGGTTGTCCTTCTCTGCGTCGAACTTGACGATCTCCTCGGAGGAGGACATGTCGGTGTCCTTGTGGGCGCAGGTCCCGTTGTGCTTGGCGCAGAAGGCCTTGACCACCTCGCCGTAGTTGGCCCAGTCGGGGGCCAGCCCATAGGTCGGCAGGTCCTTGCCCTGCTCGGCGATCTTGCTGGAGTCCGGGGCCGCCTGCCAGTCGTAGCTGGAGCCGGTGGCGCCGCACGCGGTCATCGCCACCGCTGAGGCGGCCGCGAGCAATGCAATACGGAGTTTCATCACCTGTCTACCCTTCTAAGCCTATTTCGCACCGAATGATGGCCTTTGTCGGGTATATCCGCACGGGCCGCCAAGTGAATTCGGCGTGAACTCCTTCAGGCAGGGCTTTTCTGGAATGTCTAGTGCAGTGGTACGGCGTGGCCAATGCGCGATTTGTCTATCGCGGCCATAGGGAGAGCCGTATAACGCCTGCCTATCGGTGGCATCGGGGTTATCCCCCTTGTCCGGATCGCGGTGGGGCCGTGAGGCTGTGCCGTACGAGAAGCAGACTGGAAAGGAACCCGATGGGGAGTCGATACCTGCTCAATCACATCGGAGGCGAGTGGCGTGCCCCCGAGAGCGGGCAGACCCGGCCCAACCTCAACCCCGGCGACCTCTCCGACCACCTCGGGGACTTCGCCGAGTCCGGCGGGGCGGACGTGGAGCTGGCGGTCGAGGCCGCCACAGCGGCCATGCCGGCGTGGAAGGCGCTCGGGCCGATCAAGCGGGCCGAGTACCTGCGCGCGGCCGAGCGGCTGCTGGAGGAGCGCGCCGAGGACTTCGCCCAGGCCATCACCCGCGAGCAGGGCAAGCTGCCGAAGGAGGCGCGCGGCGAGGTCAAGCGCGCGCTGGCCATCCTCGACTTCACCGCGGGAGAGGGACGCAGGCTCAAGGGCGAGACATTGCCCGCCGAGGAGCCGCGCACCTTCTCCTACACCTTCCGCTCGCCGATCGGCGTCGTCGGCCTGGTCACGCCGTGGAACTTCCCGCTGGCCATCCCGATGTGGAAGGTCGCGCCCGCGCTGCTGGCCGGCTGCGCGGCGGTGCTCAAGCCGTCGCCGTTCACGCCGCTGACGGCCGCGCTGCTGACCGAGGTCTTCGCCGACGCGGGCGTGCCCGCGGGCGTGCTGAACCTGGTGCAGGGCGACATCGCCGCCGGCGAGGCGCTGGTGGCCCACCCGGGCGTGGCGGGCATCAGCTTCACCGGCTCGCTGCCCGTGGGCCTGGCCATCCACCAGGCAGGCGCCTCCAGGCTGCTGCGCACGCAGCTGGAGCTCGGTGGGAAGAACGCCGTGCTCGTGCTCAAGGACGCCGACCTCGACAAGGCCGTCAAGGCCACGGTCTTCGGCGCGTTCGGCCAGTCGGGCCAGCGCTGCAGCGCCACCTCCAGGGTGGTCGTGGACGTCGCGGTCAAGGAGGAGTTCCTCTCCCGCCTGGTCGAGGAGGTCTCCGCTCTGGAGGAGCTAGGACCGGTGGTGAGCGAGGCCAGGATGCAGGCGTGCCTCGACGCGATCAGGACCGCCCAGGAGGCGGGCGCGAAGGTCGCGGCAGGCGGAGGGCGCGCTCCCGGCAACGGCTGGTACGTCCAGCCGACCGTGCTGCGTGACGTGCCGTGGGACAGCGAGATCGCCCAGGAGGAGATCTTCGGTCCGGTCCTGTCGGTGGTCGACTGCGACGGGTTCGACGACGCGATGCGCATCTCCAACTCGGTGAAGTACGGCATGAGCGGCACGATCTTCACCCAGGACCCCTCGACCATCTTCGAGGCGCTGGAGCGCTTCGAGGCCGGGATGCTGCACGTCAACAGGCCGGGCGTGGGAGCGTATGCGCACCTTCCGCACATGGGCGCCAAGCTGTCGCAGTTCGGCCCGCCCGAGTGCTCGCCGCAGGTCTGGGACTTCTACACCGAGTGGCGGTCGGCGTGCATAAGCTACTGACCGCCTCGGAGGCGGTCGGGCGGTATGTCACCCCCGGCGTGGTGGTCGGCATGGGCGGGCAGAACATCAACCGCTGCCCGATGGCCCTGGTCCACGAGGTGATCAGGCAGTCGGTCGGCGGGCTGACCGTGGTCGGCTGCAACCTCTCCCTGCCGCTCGACATGCTGGTCGCCGCGGGGCTCGTGGTCAGGACCGAACAGGGCACCGGCAACCTCGAGCGGTACGGCACGCTGTTCGCCTGGCGGCGGGCGGTGGAGCGGGGCTCGCTCACCGTGGGGGACCACAGCCACCTGGCCATGGCGTCGCGGTTCGCGGCGGCGGCGCTCGGCCTGCCGTACCTGCCGACCAGGAGCCTGCTGGGCACGGACCTGCTGGCGGACATGGTGCAGGACGGCGTCGCGGTGGAGTCGGTCGATCCCTTCGAAGGGCGGCCTGTCGTGCTGGTCAGGGCGCTGGCGCCGGACGTCGCACTCATCCACGCCAACCGAGCCGACACTTCCGGAAATATCGTGATCGACGGGGTTACGTCGCATGAAGTGGACATGGTGCGCGCCGCGAAGGTGACCATCGTCTCCGCCGAGGAGGTCCTGCCCGCGGGTGCCTTCGCCGACAGGCCCGAGCGGGTGACGATCCCCGAGGCGTACGTGACGGCCGTCGTCGAGCAGCCCTTCGGGGCCTTCCCCACCTCGGTCTACCGCGCCTACGACTTCGCCGAGTCGGAGATCAAGGAGTACCAGGCGCTGGGCAGGTCGGGCGACGGCGAGCTGCGGGAGTGGATCTCCGCGAACCTCGGCGACTCCTTCGACGACCACCTAGCCCTCCGAGACGGTGACGGCGCCCTGCGCGGGTCGCTCGTCGAGCGGATGAGGAGTCTCGTGTGACCGCGTTGCCCAGGGAACTGCTGGTCGTCGAGGGCGCGCGGCAGATCCGCGACGGCGACCTGGTGATCGTCGGCACCGGGCTTCCCCTCCTGGCCGCCACCCTCGCGCAGAAGACCCACGCCCCGGGAGCCAAGCTGGTCATCGAGTCGGGTGTGATGTTCCCCCAGGTGGTGCCCACGCCGGTCTCCGTCGTCGACCCCAGGCTCATGCGCGGAGCCTCCAGGCACGGCTCGCTGTTCGAGGCGCTCGGCGGGCTCGTGCAGCGGGGACTCGTGCGCACCGGCTTCCTCGGCGGGGCCGAGGTCGACCAGTTCGCCAACATCAACTCCACCACGATCGCGGGCAAGCGCCTGCCGGGCAGCGGAGGGGCCAACGACATCGCCAGCCACTGCTCGCAGGTCGTCATCCTGACCGACCACGAGAAGCGGCGCTTCCCCGCCCGCTGCTCCTACGTCACCAGCCCCGGCTTCCTCGGAGGGCCGGGCGAACGGGCCAAGGCGGGGCTCGGGCCGCTGCGCGTGAAGGTCGTCACCGACCTCTGCGTCATGGAGGCCGAGGACTGCGCCCTCACCGTCACCGCGCTCATGCCGGGCGCCACGGCTCAGGCCGTACTGGAGAACACGGGGTTCACTCCCGCCTTCGCCGACCCGCTGGGCACCGTCCTGCCGCCGGACCCCGAGGAGCTTCGCCTGCTGCGCGAGGAGATCGATCCCGCGTGCGTGTACTTCCCCGAAAGGATCAGCCGATGAAGAAGCCCTTCGCCTGGGAGACGGCGATCGCCTGGAAGAACAGGGACCGCATCGTCATCCGCGGTTACGACGTCAACGAGCTGACGGGGAACATCTCCTTCGGCGACCACTTCCACCTGGTGCTCAAGGGCGAGCTGCCCACACCCGAGGTGGGCAGGATGACCGAGGCGATCATGGTGAACATGGCCGAGCACGCCATGTCGCCCTCCTCCGCCACGGTGCGCTTCGCCACCTCCGGAGGCGCCGAGCTCAACTCGGCCGTCGCGGCGGGCGTGGCGGGCATCGGCCGCCTGCACGGCACCGCCGACCGGCCCGCCGAGATGTTCCTCGCCGTCGCCGCGAGGGCAGCCACGGACGGCCTGAGCGACCAAGAGGCGGCGGCCAAGGTCGTCGCGGAGATGCGGGAGCGCCGCGAGCGGATGCCCGGATTCCACCACGCCCAGCACATCCGCGACCCGCGCACCGTCCGGCTGCTCGAACTGTCGGACTCCTACGGCATCTCCGGACGGCACGTGGCCATCGCCCGCGCCATGGAGGACGCCACCGAGGACGTCTTCGGCCGCCGCATCTGGATCAACGGCCCCGGCGCGATGGGCTGCATCGGCCTGGACATGGGCTACGAGCCGCTGCAGCTGAAGGCGCTGTTCATCGTGTGCAGATCGCTGTCGCTGTGCGCGCACTCCATCGAGGAGATGACCCGCGAGAAGGGCTGGCGCGCCTCGTCCAACTCGCCGATGGTGCAGCCGCTCGATCTGTCCATGCAGGGGCCCGACCACTACGACGGCCCTGGAGACAGAACCCTCGGCTGATCGGCAGGTATAGCATCGGCCGATGGGCACGAGCTTCGCCGAGTCGCTGCGCGACCTCCGTCAAGGAGGCAGCGCACAGGCCGCCGCCATCACCCGTGGCGCGAGCGGGCCACCACCTCGGGCCGTCAGCGTGGTCCACGGCCTCGACCGGCTGCGCTGCGCCTCGCTGCTCAAGCCGCTCTACTGCTGGGCCGCCGCGGCGCACGTCGCCGACCAGGGCTTCTGGCGCCGCCACGCCGAACCCGCCGTGATCACCTCCTCCAACAGCGACACGCGGGCGCTGTGGATGGCGGTCGGGCCGCGGGTGATCCTGGCCGAGCTCCGCCGTCGCTGCGGCGTCAGCTGGCGCCCCGCCAACGGCGACCCCTCGCGGTTCGGCTCGGTGGAGGTGGCCGCCGCCGAGGTGGCCGACGCCTACGCGGCCCTCTCCCAGTCCGCGCTGGCGGGCGACCCGGTGGCCGCCGACGTGCTCTCCTGGATGCGCGAGGTGCCGGCAGATCAGGCCTTCGGCGTGCGCGACGTGCTCAGGGTGCCCGAGGCGGCGATCAAGTGCGGCTGGTACGGCGGCGCCGACGAGAGCTGGCTGCGCACGCACGCCGTCGTGGTCATCCCGCGCGGCGGCGTCGGGGTCACCGTCGTCGTGGGCATGACCGCGCAGCTCTACACCGACGAACGGCAACGCGAGATCTACCACGCGAGGGTGGCCGAGGGACTGCCGGTGGAGGCCGAGCACGAACGGGTCGGAGGACCACTGCTGCGCGGCCTGATGACCAGAGCCCTCGCCGAGACGGGAGCCTGACGGAGACCGGGCGCGCGCCGCGCCAACGCGCGCCCGGATCGGCGATCAGACCAGATCGTCGAATTCGCCGTCCTTCATGCCGAGGCGGAAGGCCTCCCACTCGGCTTCGGTGAAGAACAGCCTGGGCCCGTCAGGGTCCTTGGAATCGCGCAGGACGAAGAGCCTGTCCTGCTCGGACTTGTGAGCGGCGGTGTCCCCGGGCGCGTCGAGGACGGCTACTTCAACGCAGTCTCCGCCATTGCCACCACTACGACGCGCCTTGTGCCAGGTGAGGTCGTTCATATGCTCTCCTCCACTTTCGACAGCAAATTTAGACTTGAGTGAACCGGTAAGGCGAGTGACCTGATCACGTCATATCGTCGGACAATGGATTCGACGTCGGACGGGCGATCGGTGACATATCCCGCTCCCGCCGATTCCAGATAGACGAGATCGGGCTCACCCTGCACCTTCGCGATGACGAAGGCGCCGGTCAGCCCCGGCACCGCCTGGGCGTCCGCGGGGACGACCTGAACGGTGACGTTGGGCAGCTCGGACGCCTCCAGCAGCGCGCGCACCTGCCCGCGCATGGTCGCGGCCGAGCCGACCTGCCTGCGGACCACCCATTCGTCGAGCACCACCCAGTACATCGGGGGGTCACGACGATGCAGGATGGACTGCCTGGTCATGCGAGCCGACACCGCCTCCTCCGCCTGCTCCGCCGTCGCCGCCGGCTCCCTTCGGAAGACCTCGCGGGCGTAGTCCTCGGTCTGCAGCAGGCCGGGGACCAGCAACGGCTGCCACGTCTGGAGTGTGCGCGCCGTCTGCTCAATCTCCAACCACGGGCGGAACCAGGCGGGGTAGGCCGCCTGCCGTACCAGAGGCCACAGCCGGACCAGCGAACCGCCGGTCTCGAGCACCTGGTCGGCCCGCTCGGCGAAGTCGCGCGAGGGGGTGCGCCTGGCCAGTTCGATCGCGCACACCAGCGAGAGGGAGTAGCTCAGCCTCTCGGCCAGCTGTTCCTGGGACAGGCCCGCACGGGTGCGGTACTCCCTCAGCTCCGCTCCGAAGAAGGCCAGCGGACTGGAGCTGGGATCGAGCTCACGTGCAGCAGGCATCGGGGGGCTCCGGTTCTACACGGGTTCTACAAAATGCGGCCGGGTCTCTCACAGTCCATGTGTGAGACCCGAATCCGTACCTAGAGTAGTCACTTGAATGCAGGCTGGGGTCACGACAGGGGAATTCTCGCCGATCTAAGGACGTGAGGTGCGAATGGGCGCCGTCTACACCCAACGGGTGGAAGAAGAGCAGATCGAACAGTTGGAATGGGTTCAGGAACGGCTCGCCGCATCGGGCATCCGTGCCCTTCTCGTCAGGCATCTGCGCCTGACCCTCCTCCAGAACAGGTACGACCCGCCCGAACACCGGGGCCCGGTGCTCATGGCGGGCTCGATGCGGATCAGCGTCGAGGACGGCTTCCACGTCGAGCGCGAGGACGGCCGCACGGCCGACTTCCGCGACGCCGACGAGGCCGCGGCCTACGTCGCTAGCGCAGTTTCCTGATCACCTCGGGCAGCTCCGGCGGGTCGAGACGGCCCGGCAGCGAGCCAAGCTCCTCGGCGCCGAACCAGCCGTAGCCGAGGAAGGCCTCGCTCTCCTCCTCCGTGAGCTCGCCGGGATCCACCGCGGGACGCGCCTCGTCGAAGCGGGCCACGTAGAACGGCTCGACCTTCACGTAGTGCACGCCGAGCCAGGTGAAGTCCCGATCGACCGCGACCCACCTGTCCTGGACCGCGTCACCCGGCAGGCCGGTCTCCTCGGTCAGCTCGCGTCTGGCCGCCTCCAGCGAAGTCTCACCCGCGTCGAGCCCGCCGCCTGGCGGCTCCCAGATCTCCTGACGGCTGACCTTGTCGCGCCAGTGCATCAGCAGCACCCGCTCGTCGCGATCCAGACACACCACCCGCGCCGCCGGCCGCGCCTCGCTCACACACTCCACCCTTTCCTGGTGCTGCCGAGCTTCTCTCCCTGCCCGGCGTTCCGCCTTGCCTCGACCGCCCTGCCTTGCTTCCTGCCCCGCCTCGACCGCCCTGTCTTGCTTCCTGCCTTGCCCAGCCTTCCGCTCTGCGTTGCCTTCCGCTCTGCGTTGCCTTCCGCTCTGCGTTGCCTTCCGCTCTGCGTTGCCTTCCGCTCTGCGTTGCCTTCCGCTCTGCGTTGCCTTCCGCTCTGCGTTGCCTTCCGCTCTGCGCGGCCTTCTGTTACGGCCGGCACCCCCCACGGGCCACCGTGGTCACCGGTGATCGTCCGTCCGCCACGCTACTCCGGCAGGACTTCGCCTCCGTCGCGAACGTGACGCCCCCCGGGCGGGGCCGTGCGGATGCGTGACGCCCCCCGGGGCGGGCCGTACGGGATGAGGTCGGTCAGGGTTCGGACAGGACGAGGTCGAGCAGGCCGGGGAAGCGCTCGTCGAACTCCGGCTTGCGCAGCCGGTTGAGGCGGCGGGCGCCCTCGTCGCGCTGCTCCAGCAGGCCCACGTTGCGCAACACCGAGAAGTGGTGGCTGAGCGTGGACTTGGCCACGGGCAGCTCGTTGAACGTGCCGCACGGCCGTGACCAGTCGGGCACCTGGGCGAGCTCGCGCACGATGCGCCGCCTGATCGGGTCGGACAGCGCCTCGAGCGCGGCCTGGAGCGAGGCCTCCATGGGAGAGCCGTGGGTCAGTCCGCGCGTTCTGTTCGACGGCGCTCGAACATTACTGTAGTGTTCCATCTCGATCAAACAGTCTACCTGAGGGGTCTCGAGAGCGATGGACAACGGTCGAATCGGTGTCTGGCACCCCTCGTTCAGCAGGGCGCCCGCGCCCCTCGCGCGCGAAGCCGCCGCCAGGCTGGACGAGCTCGGCTACTCCACCCTGTGGCTCAACGAGGGCCCTGGCAGCAGGGAGCCGTTCGCCGCGGCCGCGATGCTGCTCGCGGCGACCAGCAAGATCAAGATCGGCACCGGCATCGCCAACATCTGGGCCCGCGACGCCACCGCGATGGCGGCAGGGCGCTCCACACTCGGTGAGGCCCACCCCGGCAGGTTCCTGCTGGGCATCGGCGTCAGCCACGGCTCGCTCGTCTCCTGGCGCGGCCATGAGTACGGCAAGCCGCTCACCGCCATGCGCGCCTACCTCGACGGCATGAACCAAGCGGCCGACAGCGTCATCAAGGGCGGCGACGCGCCCCTGCTGCTGGCCGCGCTGCGCCCCAAGATGCTGGAGCTCTCGCGCGACAGGGCCGACGGCGCGCACTCCTACCTCGTCCCCGCCGAGCACACCGTCATGGCCCGCGACATCCTCGGGCGCGATCGGCTTCTGGTGCCCGAGGTGGGGGTGGTCCTCGAACGCGACCCGGCGAAGGCCCGTGCGATCGCACGCGAGCACATGTCCTACTACCTCACACTGCCCAACTACGTGAACAACCTGCGCCACCTCGGCTACACAGACGACGACCTGGCCGACGGCGGCAGCGACCGGCTGGCCGACGCCATCGTGGGCTGGGGCGACGAGGAGGCGGTCGTCGCACGGGTGCGCGCCCACCTCGACGCTGGCGCCGACCAGGTGGCCATCCAGCCGCTGACGGCAGGCGGGGCCGACCTGGCCGACGGGATGTCCCAGCTCGAACGCCTCGCGCGGGCGCTGGACCTCTGACCTGCTCTCAGTTTCGTCCCCCTCTTGACACCCGCCTGAGGCGGCCCGACCATCCTCGGCGCGGGTTCGCGGGTTCGCGGGTTCGCGGGTTCGCGGGTTCGCGGGTTCGCGGGTTCGCGGGTTCGCGGGTTCGCGGGTTCGCGGGTTCGCGGGTTCGCGGGTTCGCGGGTTCGCGGGTTCGCGGGTTCGCGGGTTCGCGGGTTCGCGGGTTCGCGGGTTCGCGGGTTCGCGGGTTCGCGGGTTCGCGGGTTCGCGGGTTCGCGGGTTCGCGGGTTCGCGGGTTCGCGGGTTCGCGGGTTCGCGGGTTCGCGGGTTCGCGGGTTCGCGGGTTCGCGGGTTCGCGGGTTCGCGGGTTCGCGGGTTCGCGGGTTCGCGGGTTCGCGGGTTCGCGGGTTCGCGGGTTCGCGGGTTCGCGGGTTCGCGGGTTCGCGGGTTCGCGGGTTCGCGGGTTCGCGGGTTCGCGGGTTCGCGGGTTCGCGGGTTCGCGGGTTCGCGGGTTCGCGGGTTCGCGGGTTCGCGGGTTCGCGGGTTCGCGGGTTCGCGGGTTCGCGGGTTCGCGGGTTCGCGGGTTCGCGGGTTCGCGGGTTCGCGGGTTCGCGGGTTCGCGGGTTCGCGGGTTCGCGGGTTCGCGGGTTCGCGGGTTCGCGGGTTCGCGGGTTCGCGGGTTCGCGGGTTCGCGGGTTCGCGGGTTCGCGGGTTCGCGGGTTCGCGGGTTCGCGGGTTCGCGGGTTCGCTTCAGCGTTTCATCGCGCCGTCGGCGATGGCGTCGGCGGCGTGACCGATGGCCATGCCGACGATCTCGAGGCGGCGAACGAGCTCCCGCTCCTTCATCGCCTCCGCGGTCAGCTCTCCGGAGAAGATCCTGGAGATCTCGTACTGGTACATACGCCGCACCGCACCCCCCGCCTTCTTGGCCTCCAACGCGTCCTGCACCACCCCGGACGGACGAGACGCCAGGTCGCGCACCGCGCGCTCCAGCGCCTCGATGCCGACGATCACCTGATCCAGCAGCGGAGCGAACCTGATCTGCTCCGGCACCCTGTACAGATGCGACTCCCTGACGAAGTCGCGCAACGAGTCGAGCACGTCGTCGATCGAGCGGGACAGCCGGAACAGGTCCTCCCTGTCGATCGGTGTGACCAGCGCGCCCTTGAGCTCCTCGACCAGCCTGGCGCGCTCGGTGTCGCCGAGATGCTCGATGGAGCGCATCTGCTCATGCGCGCCCGTCCTGCCCACCTCGCCGCCGATCATCGCCATCGCCAGCCAGGCGCCCTCCTTGGTCGCCTTCAACTGACCCACGAGGGCCTCGGTCAGCGCGCCGTCCATGCGGCCCGCCAGCAGGTCACGAATCCGGCTCACCCGCCTCAGAAACCCTCTCACCACGGCCACCTCCTTCACGACCTCCTATCAACGCAAACCCGGCAGGGCCGGCACAGGCACACGCCTCGCGTGATCGACACCCCCTGTCGCCACGAGGACACACGGACCCGGTAGCGCCACAACGGGGCGCGACGCCATGACGCGACGCGAGACGACGCGAGACGACGCGAGACGACGCGAGACGACGCGAGACGACGCGAGACGACGCGACACGAGACGACGCGACACGAGACGCGAGACGACGGGGCGGGACAACGGAGTGCGACAGGTTGGGAGGCGAGGCGCCCACCCCACCCCACGACGCGACGGATGGGACGCGGCGCCACGCGACGAGAAGCCGCGCGAGACCCCACCCCACCCCACGACGTGACGGGACGCCACACGACGCGCCGCGACGGGGTGAGCCGCGACGGGGTGCGACACGGTGGGACGCGAGGCGCGGTGGGATACGAGGCGCGGTGGGATACGAGGCGCGGTGGGATACGAGGCGCGCCGCGGCCCGACGAGACGCCACGCGAGGCACCCCCCCCACCACACGACACGACGAGATTCCGCGCCAGGCTCCACCCATCCCGCCTCGCGACATGCTGTGACGGGACGCCACGCGACCCGCCGCGACGGTGTGCGACAGGGCAGGAGGCCACGCCACGCCACGCCCGACGCGACGCGACGCGACGCGACGCGACGCCACGCGACGCGACGCGACGCGACGCCACGCGACGAGATCCCACGTGAGGTTCCACCCCATCCCGCCTCGCTACATGCTGTGCCGGGACGCCACACGACGCGCCGAGACGAGGTGTGACACGGCAGGGGGCGGGACGCGAGGCGGGCGCGGTGAGATCCCAGGTGAGGCCCCGCCATCCAGCCCACCCCGCCCCATGGCGTGACGGGACGCCACGCGGGGCGCCACCCCACCACGCGCCGCGATGGGATGCGACGCGACGGGACACAACGTGGCGTCACGGGAGGCGTCACCCCGCCGCGTCCCGCACAACGTGATGCGACCCAAGCGAGGGAGAAGAGCAGCCCTTCGATGAAGAAGGAGCGCGTCGGGTGGCTCGTTCGGCCGGTCTCGGGTGGCGTCGGGGCGGTGGGTGTCACCTGTCCTCCCAAGCAGGGGCGCAGGTGAAGGCGGGTCGTTTCATGAGATGCCTTTCACCGTGATCGCTGCCACGGCTGCCAGGAGCCCAGCCGCCGGTAGGGTCAGGACCCAGGCGATCACGATCTTGACCGCCGCGTACCAGCGCACCCTTCCGCCCCCGTAGGCCACGCCCGTCCCGATCAGGCTGCCTGCGATCGACTGGGTCATGCTCACCGGCATGCCCACCGCCGCGCACCCGATCACGGTGGTCCCCGAGGCGAGTTCGGCCGCCACGCCGTGCAGCGGTCGGGAGGCCAGGATCTCGCGGCCGAGGGTGCGCCCCGCCCTCGGCATGCCGTACATCGTGCCGAGACCGAACAGCGCGGCCGCCGCGAAGGAGACCGAGGGGCCCGAGGAGCCGACGGCGACGAGGAAGACGGCCAGCATCTTCTGCCCGTCGTTGGCGGCATAGGCCACGCACTGCAGGACGAATCCCGCCCAGTGCCAGCGCCGCAGCCCCCTGCTGGTGGTCATGGCGACGAGCAGCCGGGTCGTCGCCCATGCTGCCAGTGCGCCTGCGAACGGCGCGGCCAGGCCGACGGCCAGGACGAGGGCCACCGAGCCCGCCGAGACCTCCAGCCCCCAGCCCAGTCCCGCGCCCGTGAGTCCGCCGACGATCGCGAGGGTCAGGCTGGTGGGGCGTCCGTGGTGGCTGAGCGCCATGACCACGGCTATCGCTGAGAGTACGGCGATGGTCATGGCGCGCGTGGCCCCCGGGCCCTCGAAGGAGGCGAGCCTGGTCACGAAGGTGTGCGCGACCTGCTGGGAGACGAGGGGGACGAGCGCGGTCAGCAGTACCAGGGTGAGCACGCCGACGATCGGCCTGACGGTGGGCAGCTTGAGTCCGGTCGCCAGCAGCGTGCCGCCGTCGTTCACCCCCGACACGACGGCGAACAGGCAGGCGACCACGACCTCTAAAGGCACGCGCCCCAGCCAATCCGACCGCCGGCCGGCAGGGAACCCCGCGATCGTTGATGACCGGCATAACGAGCTTTCACGTGGCTGATCGTTCCCCGAGAGAGCTGCGGCGCAACGGATCGGCGTTCACCGGGTTCGAGGGCAACCCCGGATCGCCTTATGGCCGCCATAGCGAAATCCTGGCTGTCTCGCCGTCTCTCCACCGGGCTAACGTCCATATCACCCGATATCTCCCCAAGATCGAGTGGATGATGGACGAAGAGCTCATTCTGCTGAATCCCGGCCCCGCCTGTACCTCCCAGCGAGTCAAGGACGCCCTGCTGCGCGGAGACCTGTGCCACCGCGAGCCGGAGTTCACCGAGCTGCTGTTCAGGATCCGCGAGGCGCTGCCCCGCTGCCTGAACCTCGGCGCCACGCACGAGGCGGTGCTGGTCACGGGGTCGGGCACCGCGGCCATGGAGATGGCGGTCATCAGCTCCGTGCGCGAGGGCCGCGCGGTGCTCGTCGTCAACAACGGCGTGTACGGCGACCGCATGATCAAGATCGCGAAGGCGCACGGA
The DNA here is from genome assembly GCF_039535395.1 of Nonomuraea roseola. Taxonomy (NCBI): domain Bacteria; kingdom Bacillati; phylum Actinomycetota; class Actinomycetes; order Streptosporangiales; family Streptosporangiaceae; genus Nonomuraea; species Nonomuraea roseola. The sequence continues at coordinate 227,965 of NZ_BAAAXC010000015.1, read as the reverse complement.
ATCACCGTTCACGAGGTCAGGAGCGACTGGACGGTCCCCGCCGACCCGGCCGCGGTGGCAGCGGCGCTCGCCGAGCACGACGACGTGGACGCGGTGGTCTGCGTCCACCACGAGACCACCACCGGCCTGATCAACCCGATCAGGGAGATCGGCGAGGTGGTCGCGGCCTCGGGCAGCCTCTTCGTGATCGACGCGATCTCCGGCACCGCGATCGAGGACCAGGACCTGGCCGAGGTCAAGGTCGACGTGGTCTGCGGCACGGCCAACAAGGGTCTGCACGGCCTGCCCGGCATGGCCTTCATCCTGTGCAGCGAGGCGTCGATCGCGCGTGTCCACGAGGTGCCCGAGCGCAGCCTCTACCTCAACGCCGCGAGCTACCTCAAGAGCGACGTGCCGTTCACGCCTGCCGTACAGGTGCTCTACGCACTGGATGAGGCGATCAAGGAGTACGAGGAGAACGGCGGGTTCGCCGGGCGCACCAAGCTGTACCGCGAGCGGGCCGCGCTGGTGCGCGGCCAGTTCGAGCGGCTCGGCCTGAAGATCCTCGTCGATGAACGGTTCAGGTCCAACACCGTCACCATGCTTCACCTGCCGGACGGCGTGACGTACCAGCCGCTTCACGACGAGCTCAAAAAGCGTGGCTACGTTGTCTACGCCGGTCAGGGACAGCTCTCCAACGACTTCTTCCGCATCTGCACGATGGGGGAGATCCCCTGGCACCGGCTGGAGCAGCTCGAGGCGGCGCTCCGGGAGTCGATCGAGGCAGCTAGGGGTTAACGCGCATGCAGCTCAACCTGCACCGACTGTGGATCTTCATGACGGTCGTGGAGTGCGGGGGGTTCTCTGCCGCCGCGCAGAAGCTCTACCTCAGCCAGCCGTCGGTCTCCCACCAGGTCAGGCAGCTTGAGCAGGCGCTGCGCGCCACGCTGATCGACCGCAGCGGGGCGCGCATCAGGCTCACGCCCGAGGGCGAGGTCATGCTGGAGTACGCCAAGCGCGTCTTCCTGCTGGCCGACGAGGCCGTCGCGGCGATCAGGCAGGTCTCGGGGCTGCAGACGGGCAAGCTGGTCGCGGGCGGAACCACCACGGTCGGCACCTACCTGCTGCCGCCGCTGCTGGCGGCCTTCCGCGAGCGCCATCCGGGTATCGAGATCGGCATCCACGTCGGCAACGGCCAGCAGGTCGAGCGCGGCCTGGTGGACGGTGAGATCGGCGTCGCCGTCCTCGCGGGCCAGCCGTCGGCGCCCCAGCTGGTCAGCGAGCCGATCCTGCAGGACCGCCTGGTCGTGATCACCCAGCCGGGACACTCCCTCTCCTCCAGGGATACGGCCGAGCCGTCCGAGCTGGCGGGGGAGCTCTTCCTGCTGCGCGAGCCTGGCTCATCCACGCGTGAGCTGCAGGAACAGGCGATGGAGACGTGGGGTCTGGACAGGAGCACCGAGATCTGGGGCCCCGAGACGATCAAGCAGGCGGTGGCGGCGGGGCTCGGCGTCTCGCTGGTCTCCGAGCACTGCGTGGAGCAGGAGCTGGCCGACGGCAGGCTCGCGGCGGTGGAGGTCACGCCCGCGCCCAAGCCCCGTCCCATCGTGCTGGCCCACCGCCGCGACCGGCTGCTGGGCCCCGCCGAACAGGCTTTCATCGCCATGCTGCGCACCGTGCGCACATGGCCGAGACTGAGGAGCGTTTCGTGAGGAGCCGGGCGCGGGTCGTCATCGTCGGCGGCGGCATCGTCGGGTGCAGCGTGGCCTACCACCTGGCCGAGCTGGGCTGGAGCGACGTGGTCGTGCTGGAGCAGGGGCAGCTGTCGTGCGGCACCACCTGGCACGCGGCGGGGCTGGTCGGCCAGCTGCGCAGTACCGAGAGCATGACCAGCCTGATCCGCTACAGCACCGACCTGTACGCCCGTCTGGAGAAGGAGACGGGCTTCGGCACCGGCTGGAAGCGGTGCGGCAGCGTCAGCGTGGCCCGTACGCCCGAGCGCATGATCCAGCTGAAGAGGACCGCCGCCCAGGCGCGCGCCTACGGGATCGAGGCCGAGCTCATCACCCCCGCGCAGGCGGGGGAGCTGTGGCCGGTCATGCGGACCGACGACCTCGTGGGGGGTGTCTGGCTGCCGGGCGACGGAATGGCCAACCCCTCCGACCTCACGCAGGCCCTGGCCCGCGGGGCGCAGCGGCACGGCGTGGAGGTCGTCGAGCGCGTCAGGGTCACCGGCACCGCCGTCAAGGACGGGCGGGTGACGGGCGTCGAGACGACCGAGGGTTTCGTCGAGTGCGAGATCCTGGTCAACTGCGCGGGACAGTGGGCCAAGGAGCTGGGCCGCCAGGCGGGCGTGACCGTGCCGCTGCACTCGGCCGAGCACTTCTACGTGGTCACCGAGCAGGTCACGGGCGTGAGCCCCCACCTGCCCGTGCTGCGCGACCCCGACGGCTACGCCTACTTCAAGGAGGAGGTGGGCGGGCTGGTGGTCGGCGGCTTCGAGCCCGACGCCAAACCGTGGGGCATGGACGGCATCCCGCACCCCTTCGAGTTCCAGCTGCTCGACGAGGACTGGGACCAGTTCTCGATCATCATGGAGAACGCGATCCAGCGGGTGCCCGCCCTCGAGAGCACCGGCATCAGGATGTTCTACAACGGCCCCGAAAGCTTCACCCCCGACAACATGTTCCTGCTCGGCGAGGCGCCCGAGGTGCGCGGCTACTTCGTGGCCGCCGGGTTCAACTCCGCGGGCATCGCCTCGGCCGGAGGGGCGGGCATGGCCCTGGCCGAGTGGATCGTGCAGGGCCAGCCGACCAGCGACCTCTGGCCCGCGGACCTGCGCCGCTTCGCGCCGTGGGCGGGCAACGACACCTGGCTGCGCGACCGCGTCAAGGAGACGCTCGGCCTGCACTACGCCATGTCGTGGCCCAATCGCGAGCTCGAGAGCGCCAGGCCGCTGCGCCGATCTCCCGTCCACCACCTGCTTGCTGAGGCGGGGGCCAGCTTCGGCTCCAAGATGGGGTGGGAGCGGGTCAACTACTTCGGTACGGCGGCGCCCTACACCTTCGGGCGGCCGGGATGGCAGGAGACGGTCGACGCGGAGATCGCCGCCTGCAGGAACGGCGCCGCGCTGTTCGACCAGACGTCGTTCTCGAAGTTCACGCTGAAGGGCCCCGAGGCGTGCGAGGCGCTGCAGTGGCTGTGCACGGCCGACGTGGACGTGCCGGTGGGCCGGGTCGTCTACACCGGAATGCTCAACGACAGGGGTGGGTACGAGAGCGACCTGACGGTCACCAGGGTCGCGCGCGAGGAGTACCTCGTGGTCACCGGCTCCGCGCAGGCCACCCGCGACTTCGACCTCATCTCGCGGGGGATCGGCGAGCGCCGTGCCGTCCTCGTGGACGTCACCAGCGCGTACGCCGTCTTCAGCGTCATGGGCCCCTCATCACGAAATATCTTGAAATCTGTTTCCAAGTCGGCTTTTGAAGGCGGTTTCGGGACGTCCGAGCTGGTGGATCTCGGCTACGCCACCGTCAGGGCGAGCCGCGTCACCTATGTCGGCGAGCTGGGCTGGGAGCTGTACGTCCCCGCCGAGTTCGCGGTGACGGTCTACGAGAGCCTGCTGTCGACCGGCATCACCCAGGCCGGCTACTACGCCATCGAGGCCATGCGGCTGGAGAAGGGATACAGAGCGTGGGGCCGCGAGCTCGGCCCCGACGTTTCACCGGTCGAGGCCGGACTGCTGTTCACCTGCAAGAAGAGCGGCGACTACCGAGGACGCGACGCGGTCGAACGCCTGAGTGCGGCAGGGCCCGCGCGCAGGATCGTCTCCATCACCCTCGACGAGCACCTGTGGGGCGGGGAGGCGCTGCTGCACGACGGCGCGCCGGTCGGCCACGTGACCTCGGCCGCCCACAGCCCCACGCTGGGCAGGACGGTCGGACTGGCGTTCGTCTCCGGCGCGGGGCTGGAGAAGGTGGAGGTGCAGGTGGCCGGGGAGAGGTACCCTGCCCAGATCAGCCGCAAGGCGCCCTACGATCCCACCTCCGCGAGAGTGAAAGCTTGACATCCTCCCCCCGTCAACGAGGGGAGTCCCCCGGTCGCCCGTGGGGGTTCCTGTTTCACGGCCGACCGCCTTACAGGAGAGGACTCTCCTTTGAGGTCTTACGTCAGCTCCGCAGGCGTTTCACCTCTCCGCCAGCCCGGCGGCGAGGATGTTCTTGGCCGCGTTCACGTCCCGGTCATGGGTCGCGCCGCAGGCGCACTCCCAGGTCCGGACGTTCAGCGGCATCTTGTCGGTGATGGTGCCGCAGGCCGAGCACAGTTTGGAGGAGGGGAACCAGCGGTCCACGACCAGCAGCTCCCGCCCATACCAGGCGCATTTGTACTCCAGCATGCCGCGCAGTTCCCGCCAGGAGGCATCGGAGATGGCGTGGGCCAGCGAGCGGTTTTTGACCATGTTGCGGACGGTCAGGTCTTCCACGGCGATCACTTGGTTCTCGCGAACAAGCCGTGTGGTGACCTTGTGCAGGTGGTCGCGGCGGCGGTCGGCGATCCGCGCATACACACGAGCCACCTTCAGCCGGGCCTTGGCCCGGTTGTTGCCGCCTTTCTGTGTGCGGACCAGGGCTCGTTGGGCCTTGGCCAGTTTCTTACGGTCGGCCCTCTCGTGTTTGGGGTTGACGATCTTTTCGCCGGTGGACAGGGTGGCCAGCGCGGTGATGCCCGCGTCCAGCCCGACCGCGCTCTCGGTTGGCTCCCATGGCTGGACCGTGTTCTGGCACAGGATGGAGACGAACCAGCGGCCCGCGCTGTCACGCGACACGGTGACCGTGGACGGCTCCGCCTCCTCCGGCAAGGGGCGCGACCACACGATGTTCAGCGGGGCGTCCATCTTGGCCAGGGTGAGTGCGCCGCCCGAGTACCGGAACGCCGAGCGGGTGTACTCCGCCGAGGCCCGCGACTTTTTACGGGACCTGAAGCTGGGATACTTAGCCCGCTTGGCGAAGAAGTTCGCGAACGCCGCCTGAAGGTGGCGCAGCGCCTGCTGCAGAGGAACGCTGGACACCTCGGAAAGGAAGCAGAGTTCCTCGGTGCGTTTCCACTCGGTCAGCGCGGCCGACGACTCCACGTAGGAGATCCGGCGCTGCTGTTGAGTGTAGGCGCGGGTGCGTTCCTCCAGCGCCTTGTTGTAGACCAGGCGGACGCAGCCGAACGTCCGGGCAAGCTCTGCGGCTTGTTCGGGGGTGGGGTAGAAGCGGTACTTGAACGCCCGCTTCACGGGCTGTGCCACGCCTCACATTCTACTGCTAGATCAGTTAAGGTATGGAGTGGGGCGTGCAAATGCAGGCACGCTCAGGCCCGAGAGGCCTTCCCGCTCCCGTCTTCTCTCCGGCCTGACGGCCGGAGTACCCACGGGGGGATCTGATGAACGCCGAGTACGTCCTGACACTGTCCTGCCCCGACCGCCCTGGCGTCGTCGCCGCCGTCTCGGGTCTGCTCGCGGCGCGCGGCTGCAACATCACCGAGAGCCAGCAGTTCGGCGACCAGGCCGCGAAGCGCTTCTTCATGCGGGTGCAGTTCACCGCCGCGCTGCCGCAGGACGAGCTCTCCAGCGCGTTCGCGGGGCTGGTCCCCGAGTTCGGCATGGACTTCAAGCTGCGCGACCTGTCGGTCAAGCCGAAGGTGCTGATCCTGGTCAGCAAGTTCGGCCACTGCCTGAACGACCTGCTCTACCGGGTCAGGTCCGGACTGCTCGACATCGAGATCGTCGCGGTCGCCTCCAACCACCCCGACCTGCGGCCACTCACCCAGTCGTACGGCATCGACTACCACCACCTGCCGGTGACCCGCGAGACCAGGCCGCGCCAGGAGGCGGAGATCCTCGCGCTGGTCGAGCACTACCAGGTCGAACTCGTGGTGCTGGCCCGCTACATGCAGGTCCTGTCGGAGGACCTGTGCGAGAAGCTGTCGGGCAGGGCGATCAACATCCACCACTCGTTCCTGCCGTCGTTCAAGGGGGCCAAGCCGTATCACCAGGCCCACGACCGCGGCGTGAAGCTGATCGGCGCGACCGCCCACTACGTCACCTCCGACCTGGACGAGGGGCCGATCATCGAGCAGGAGGTCGCCCGCGTCGACCACAGCCACTCGCCCACCGACCTGGTGGCGATCGGACGCGACGTGGAGTGTGTCGCCCTGGCCCGCGCGGTGAGGTGGCACGCCGAACAGCGCGTCCTGCTCGACGGCCACAAGACCATCGTCTTCCCCCGCTGACGGTGCGGGCTCAGGGGCGGTAGGTGCCGAAGAACCAGGCGTTGCCCTCGGGGTCCTCGCAGGCGTACTCACGAGAGCCGTACGGCTGCTCCACCAGCTCCATCGTGATCCTGGCGCCGGCGGCCAGCGCGCGGTCGTGGTGGGCGTCGGGGTCGTCCACGGCGACGTAGATGCCGGGACCGCCGGGCTTGCCCTCGCCCAGCATGATCATGTCATCGCCGACCAGCATCTCGACGTGGTTGTTCGACACCTCGTGCGGGATGAAGCCGAAGGCGGTGCCCAGGAAGCCGGCGGCCGCGGGGACGTCCCGGTAGCGGGCGAGCGCGAAGACGGTTCGTTTCATGAGGCCAAGTCTGCGCCCCTGCTGAGCTGCGGTCTTGGACGAATCTGACCGGGCGTGGCGCCCGCCATGGCGCGGAACTCGCGGTTCATGTGCGGCTGGTCGTAGAAGCCGCACGAGGCGGCCACGTCGGAGAGCGGAAGGCCCTCGCGCAGCAGGCCCATGGCGCGGTCGAAGCGGATCACCCTGGCCGACGCCTTCGGGGTGAGGCCGACCTGGTCGTGGAAGCGAGCGACGAGGTGGCGGTGGCTCCAGCCGAGGGAGCTCGCCAGCGAGGCCACGCTGACGGAGCCGCCCGAGGCGACCAGGCGCTCCCAGGCCCACAGCACGGGCGGGTCGGGCGGGGGAGCGGTCAGGATGCGGGCGGCCAGCAGCGACTCGGCCAGCGCCAGGCGCTCAGCGGACGAGGCGAGCGCGGCGAGTCTCTCGCCGGCCGTACGGCTCCATGCGGGCAGCAGGTCGTCGACGGGCAGCACCAGGTTGGTCAGCTCGCGCATCGGGACGCCGAACAGGCGGCGGGCGCCGAAGGGGGTGAGCACGACCTCGACGCCCTCGGTGGGCCCGGAGATCCTGGTGACCGTGTAGCGGTCGCCGAGCCCCCCGGTGAAGGAGGTGAGACGGGCGCCGCCGACCTCCATGGGAGCCCCGAAGGCGAGGATGAGCACCGCCCCCGGCACCGCGGCCTCGGTGCGCGTCAGGGGGCGGTCGTAGCGCTCCCTGTAGGCGCACAACCGGGTGACGTAGGGCCGAAGGGCGGCACGGGGCACGCCCTCGGCCATGGTCAGGCCCATACCGCAGACGATACGTCAGCGGCCGTGGATCTTGGCGAACGTCAGCCCGCCCCGCCGCACGCCGGCGAGGAGGCGGCCCGACGGCGGACGCAGGCCGTCGAGGCCGCCGCCGGGCAGGGTCCTGTGGGCGTGCTCACAGCCCGGTGTGCCTGGCCAGGAAGGTGAGCTGGTCGGCGGCCAGGTCGACGGTGCGGCTCACCGAGCGGGCGCCGTGGCCGACCTCGCCCTCGTTGCGCAGCAGGATCGGTGCGGAGCCCGACGTGGCGTGCTGCAGCGCGGCGCACATCTTCCACGCGTGCAGCGGATGCACCCGCGTGTCGGACTGGAAGACCGTGAACAGCGTCGCGGGGTAGGACACGCCCTCGCGTACGTGGTGGTAGGGAGAGTAGGCCCACAGCCAGGGGAACTCGGAGGGGTCCTCGGCCGAGCCGTACTCGACGTTCCACGTGGCGCCCAGGCCGAACAGCTCGTAGCGGATCATGTCGAGCAGCGGCGCCGAGCAGGCGACGGCCGCGTAGAGCTCGGGTCGCTGGGTGAGGGCCGCGCCGACCAGCAGGCCGCCGTTGGAGCCGCCCGAGACGGCCAGCTGGGCCGAGGTGGTGACGCCGGTGGCGATGAGGTGCTCGGCCGCCGCGTGGAAGTCGTCGAAGACGTTCTGCTTGTTGCCGAGCATGCCGGCGCGGTGCCAGTCTTCGCCCTCCTCGCCGCCGCCGCGCAGCCCCGCGATCGCGTAGACGCCGCCCGCCTCGACCCAGGTGAGGACGGAGGCGGAGTAGCCGGGCGTCATGGAGATGCCGAAGCCGCCGTAGCCGTTCAGGATGGTGGGCCTTGGCCCCTCGCCGGAGACCGGCGAGATCACCAGCATGCGCACCTGCGTGCCGTCCTTGGACAGGTAGGTGACCTGCTCGGTGCGGACGGCGGGCACGTCGACCGCGCCGGGGGAGGCCGCCCACAGCGAGGTCTCGCCCGTGCGGGCGTCGTAGCGCTGGATGGTCGGCGGCGTGGTGTTGTCGGTGTAGCCGAACCACGCCTCGTAGCCGCCCTCGGGCCGCTCGGAGATGCCGCCGATCGTGCCGAGCCCAGGCGTGGGCACCTCGCCGACCCGCTCGCCGCTCTCGAGGGAGTGGAGGCTGATCTCGCTCAGCGCGTGGCGGGTCCAGCCGACGACCATGACGGGGCGCTCGAGGTCGTCGAGGATGGCGAAGTCGGTCAGCACCGCCTCGGGGTCCTCGGGGATCAGGTCGGTCCAGACGGAGGGGTCGGCCGGGTCGGCCACGCAGACCCTCGCTCGCGGCGCGTCGCGGTCGGTGTGGACGTAGATGCGCCCGTCGCGGCCGAAGACCAGCCCGGTCTGCGCGTCGACGCCCTCCTGGACCACGGTCAGCTCGGGCCGCTCGGCCGGGGAGGAGGACAGGTCGGCCACCCACAGGTCGTTGCGCGGCGCGGTGCCCTCGGAGGCGGAGATCTGCAGCCAGCGGCCGTCGCGGGAGACCGAGACGCCGTAGTAGTTGGTCATCTTCAGGCCGTCGCCGAAGATCATGACGTCGTCCTCGGTGGAGGTGCCGACGCGGTGCAGGTAGACACGGCGGTGGAACTGCGACTCGCCCTCGGGCACCTCGGTGCTCGGCAGGCGGCGCACGTAGTAGTACGCCTCGCCGCCGGGCAGCCACGCCACGGGGGAGTAGCGGCACCTGTCGATCGGGCCCTCGACCCTGGCGCCGGTGCTCACGTCGATGATGTAGAGCGAGGACTCCTCGTCGCCGCCGACAGAGATCTGGTACGCCAGCAGGCGCCCCTCCTTGTCGGGCTGCACGGCGTCGAGCGTGGTCAGCCCCGAGGGGTCGATCGCCATCGGGTCGATGAGCGCCCGCTCGGTGCCGTCGGCCTCGACCACGTAGTAGACCGCGTGCTCCTGGTCGGGGGTGCGGCGGGAGAAGAAGTGCCGCTCGCCCCGCCAGACGGGAACGCCGACCGAGCCCGACCGGAGCAGCTCCGCGATGCGCTCCTTGAACCTGACGGGCTCCGCCTGGGCCCTGAACAGCTCTTCCTGAGCCAGCAACCAGCCCTTCACCTCAGGCTCTTCGGGGTCCTCGAGCCAGCGGTAGGGGTCGGGCACGGGGGTGCCGTGCAGGTTCTCGACGATCTCGTCTCGGCGTGCGGCTGGGTACATGTCTGAACCTTACCGGGGACGCGTAAAGCCCAGGAGGGGCGGGCATAAATGACATCGTGTGTCCCTCTGGTCATCTCTATTGGGTGGCGGGGGCATGCGAGAGACGCCAGACTTGGTAAAGGACGGTGCCGTGGTGACCATCCGTTGGACCGTCCGGCGGAGGTCCACGTGACGGAAGCAACCGGGTCCCAGGAGGGACCGCCAACAGGGGCCATGGCCCCTCTGATACCCGTGCGTCGGGGGGTGGCCCCCTGATGCGCCAAGTACTCCTGCTCAACGCCACCTACGAGCCGCTGACCACGCTCTCGCTGCACAGGGCCGTCGTGCTCGTGCTCAGGGAGAAGGCCGACGTCGTCCACCGCGACGGCAGGGGAGCGGTGCTCCGCTCCGCGACCTGCACGGTCGATGTGCCTTCGGTGATCAGGCTCCGAAGATATGTCCGTATTCCCTACCGGTCTCGCATCCCCCTGACGCGCGCCGCGCTGATGCGTCGTGACGACTTCCGCTGCGCCTACTGCGGGCAGCGGGCCGAGACGATCGACCACGTCGTACCCCGTTCGCGGGGCGGCACGCACACGTGGGAGAACTGCGTGGCCTCCTGCATGCCCTGCAACCACAGGAAGGCGGACAAGTTCCTGGAGGAGCTGGGGTGGACGCTCCGCGTCGCCCCCGCGGTGCCGAGGGGAGCGCACTGGCGGCTGATCGGCGCCCAGCTCGTCGGCGACCCCCAGTGGGCGCCCTACCTGTCGGAGACGGCGGCCTAACGGCGCGCGGCCTGCTCCGCGAGAGCGTTGATCCCGTAGAGCAGGCCGCCGACCAGGTCACCCGCGCTGAAGACGGTGGCCATCGACATGGCCGTCAGCCTGCACGAGCCGTCCGGCAGGCGAAGTCTGGCGTGCTCCCCTGTGACGATCTCCAGCGCGCGGCCCTCGACGTCGACGAAGACGACCACGGCGTCGGGCGACTCCTCGCCCATGGCGGCGTGCAGCCGTTCGGCGAAGTGCCTGCGGGCGCCCACCGGCGGGCCGAGGAAGGCGCCGAAGCGAAGGCCGGTGCGCCGCTCGGCCGAGGTCAGCGCCGTGCGGAGGTCGTCGGCCTGGGTGGCGGTGAGCCCGCGCATCGCTCTCACCACCCCGCCGAGGCGCCGCCGAGTTGCCCGCCGGGCTCGGCCGTCTCGGCCATGCGCGGCCAGTCGGCCTCCGGGACCGGCGCCCAGTGCGCCCTCCTGTTGGCCAGGACCAGGTTGGCGGTGCTGACGCCGTGCTCGCTGTGGCGCGGACCGCCCAGCCACACGACGTCGGAGGGCGCCTCCGTGTCCCTGCTCGCGCCTGGCAGCAGGACCATGAGGCTGATCAGCAGGAACAGCCCCGTCGAGGTGCCGATGAGGAAGCCGAGGATTTCCAGCGCGCTGTCCACACCATGACCGTAATCCCGCGCGGACGCCCCGGCCAGACCCCATCACCAGACCGATGGCCTCCTGTCGCCCCAGAAGCCGCCCCTGGCCGCCTCGACCTGTGCCGACAGCGAGATGAGCGTGCCCTCGCCGCCGACGCGCCCCGCCAGCATGACGCCGATCGGCAGGCCCTCGGCGTTCCAGTGCAACGGCAGGTTGACGGCGGGCTGCCCGCTCACGTTGTAGATCGCGGGGAAGGCCGCGAACCGCTTCATCCGCTCGAAGGTCTGCTCGGGGTCGCCGCCCTCCTCGAACCAGCCGACGGGCCTGGGCGGCTGGGTGAGCGTCGGGGTCAGCACGGCGTCGTAGGCGTCCGTCACCGTCAGCGCCAGCCGCGTGGCCATCTGCAACGACGACTGCGCCTGCAGGAAGTCGGGGGCGGAGGTGGCGAAGCCGCGCTCGCGCAGCCAGGCGGTGAGCGGCCGCAGCAGGTCCTGCCTGTCGAGGGCCACGGGGTGCACGCAGGCGAAGGCGAACCACAGGGTCACGAACTGCGGTACCAGGTCGGGGCCGAAGGGAGGGGCGATGTCGACGACCTCGTGGCCCAGCAGCTCCAGTGTCTTGGACGCCTCCTCGTAGGCGGTCAGCACGTCGGGGTGGACCGCGGCGCCCGGCACGACCGGCTCGGCGTAGCGCGCGATGCGCAGACGGCCTGGCTCCCTCGCGGCGCACTCGAGGAACGTGCCCTCGTGCGCGGGCGCGAGGTAGAGGTCGCCTGGGTTGTGGTGGCTCATCACGTCGAGCAGCGCCGCGGCGTCGGCGACGGTCCTGGCGATCGGGCCGTTGGTCGACAACCCGGCCAGGTCGGGGATGATCGGGGCGAAGCTGATGCGCCCCCTGGTCGGCTTGATGCCGAACAGGCCGCAGACGGACGAGGGGATCCTGATGGAGCCCGCGCCGTCGCTGCCCTGGGCGGCGGGCGCGAGCCCCGCCGCCACCGCGGCCGCCGCGCCCCCGCTCGACCCGCCCGCCGAGCGGGAGAGGTCCCACGGCGTACGGCTCGGCGGCGACACCGAGGTCTCGGTGTAGCACGGCAGGCCGAACTCGGGCGTGGCCGTCTTGCCGAGCATGACCGTGCCCGCGTCGCGCAGCCGCTCCACGACCGTGTCGTCGACGGGCGAGACGAAGCCGGCGTAGGTGGCCGAGCCGAAGCTGATCGGCACATCCTTGACCAGGTTGAGGTCCTTGACCGGGATCGGCACGCCGTACAGGGGGCCGCTGGGCTCGGTGAGGTCGCGCGCCTGCGCGAGCGCCCGCTCGGCGGTCACGGTGACGAACGCGCCGACCTGTGGATCGATCCGTTCGATGCGGTCGAGATAGTGCCGGGTGATCTCAATGGGTGAGATTTCCCGGCGCCTGACGGCTTCCGCCTGCTCAAGTGCGGTGAGATCATGGATGTGCGCCACGAACCGCAGAGTAGGCCGAGTTATCTAGAGAAGAAAAGAACTAGATACCCGGAAACCGGGCCCCCTACGCGGTGACCTGGGCCATAAAACTATGGACGGGTCAACAGTAGGAACCGGGGTGGGGCTCGGCTACCTTTTGTAGCGTGGACTCCGCTAAGCAGCGAGAAGACGGTAACAACACGTCACCGATCTGGGTGAGTGACAGGCCGGCCAAGGAAGAGGGCACCGGCGCCAAACACTCGGCACCCACGTCAACGTACGCTCCCGTCGAACGCGCTTCCCTGCGCAGCCTGCTCCAACAGCCCCGCTATCGCCATCTGCGCACGCGCGCGCTCATCGCCGTCGCGGCCGGCGTCGTCGTGGGCTTCCTCGTCGGCGACCCGCGCGTGGGCATCAGCGCCGCGGTCGTGGCCGCGATCGCCGACACGGTCTACCGCGCCAAGTCCAACTCGAGCGTGCCCGCGTGGCGGCGCTCGTCCGTGGCGGAGCGCAAGACCGAGGCGCAGCTGAAGAGGCTCGAGCGCAGCGGCTACCGCACGCTCCACGCCAGGGCGATCCCCGGCAGCGAGGCGCAGATCGACCACCTGGTGATCGGCCCCACGGGCGTCTACGCGGTCGACTCGGAGAAGTGGGACAAGCGCCTGCCGGTGCGGGTGCAGATGGGCAAGAAGCTCTTCCACGGACCCTTCGACATGAAGCCGCGGCTGACAGAGGCGCGCTGGGAGGCGACCCAGGCGAGCGAGCTGATCAGCAAGGCCTACGGCCGCGAGATCACGGTCGTGGCTTCGCTGGCGATCTACGGCCCGCCGGTCCCCTGGAAGATCATGACGATCCGCGAGGTGGACGTCTACGAGGGCGCCAGGGCCAGGAAGTGGATCACCAAGCGCGAGCGGGCGCTCACCGAGGCCGAGATCGACAGGATCTACGAGATCGCCAGCCAGGTGCTGCCTCCGCGCTACGGCGAGGGGTGACCTGAGCGTCCGATCCATGGACGCGCGTCTCAGTCAGCGAGCGAGGGGTCGTACCATGTGATGACTCGCTAGCGATGGGAGACGCACCAATGCCCGCCCTCAGGTCTCGTACGGTCACGCACGGCAGGAACATGGTCGGCGCCCGGGCCCTGCTCCGGGCGACCGGCGTAGCCGGGAGCGATTTCGGCAAGCCCATCATCGCCGTGGCCAACAGCTTCACCCAGTTCGTGCCAGGCCACGTGCACCTGCGCGAGGTCGGCGACCTGGTCGCAGGCGCCATCAGGGAGGCGGGCGCGATCCCGCGCGAGTTCAACACGATCGCCGTCGACGACGGCATCGCGATGGGCCACGGCGGCATGCTCTACTCCCTGCCCAGCCGCGAGCTGATCGCCGACGCGGTCGAGTACATGGTGAACGCGCACTGCGCCGACGCCCTGATCTGCGTCTCCAACTGCGACAAGATCACCCCCGGCATGCTCCTGGCCGCCTTCAGGCTGAACATCCCGACCGTCTTCGTCTCGGGCGGCCCCATGGAGGCCGGCAAGACGCCCGGCCGCAAGCTCGACCTCGTCGACCCGATGGTCGCCGCGGCCGACGCCTCCGTCACCGACGAGGAACTCCTCGAGATGGAGGAGAACGCCTGCCCGACCTGCGGGTCCTGCTCGGGCATGTTCACCGCCAACTCCATGAACTGCCTGGCCGAGGCGATCGGCCTGGCGCTGCCCGGCAACGGCACGATCCTGGCCACGCACAAGGCGCGCAAGAAGCTGTTCGAGGACGCGGGCCGCCGCGTGGTCGACATCGCCAAGCGCTACTACGAGGACGACGACGAGTCGGTGCTGCCGCGCTCGATCGCCTCCAAGGACGCCTTCGAGAACGCGATGACCCTCGACGTGGCGATGGGCGGGTCCACCAACACGATCCTGCACATCCTGGCCGCCGCCCGCGAGGCCGAGGTCGACTTCGGCCTCAAGGAGGTCAACGAGGTCTCGCTGCGGGTGCCGTGCCTGTGCAAGGTCGCTCCCGCGACGAACAAGTACCACATCGAGGACGTCCACCGCGCCGGCGGCATCCCCGGCATCCTGGGCCAGCTCGACAGGGCGGGGCTGCTGCACCGGGACGTTCCCACGGTCAACGGCGGCACCCTCGGCGAGGTCATCGCCGCATGGGACCCCTCGTCGCCGACCGTGCTGCCCGAGGCCGTGGAGCTCTGGCACGCCGCTCCAGGCAACGTCCGCACGGTCAGGCCCTACTCCCAGGACAACCGCTGGGACGACCTCGACCTCGACCGCGCCGAGGGCTGCATCCGCGACCGTGAGCACGCCTACAGCAAGGACGGCGGGCTTGCCGTCCTCTACGGCAACATCTCCCGCGACGGCGCGGTGGTGAAGACCGCGGGCGTCGACGAGTCGATCTGGAAGTTCTCCGGGCCCGCGGTGGTCTTCGAGTCGCAGGAGGAGGCCGTCGACGGCATCCTGGCCGGCAAGGTGAAGGAGGGCGACGTCGTCGTCATCCGCTACGAGGGCCCCAAGGGCGGCCCCGGCATGCAGGAGATGCTCTACCCGACCTCCTTCCTCAAGGGCAAGGGCCTGGGCAAGGCCTGCGCGCTGGTCACCGACGGCCGCTTCTCCGGCGGCACCTCGGGTCTGTCCATCGGCCACGCCTCGCCCGAGGCTGCCGAGGGCGGGGCCATCGCGCTGGTGGAGGACGGCGACCTCATCGAGATCGACATCCCCAACCGCCTGCTCGAGCTGCGGGTGCCCGAGGAGGAGCTGGCGGTGCGGCGCGAGAGGCTGCTGGCCGACCTCGGCGGCTACCGCCCCCGTGAGCGCCAGCGTCAGGTGAGCGTGGCCCTGCAGGCCTACGCCGCCATGACCACCTCGGCCTCCACGGGCGCCTCCAGGGACCTGTCCCAGCTCGCCCGCTGAGTTCCGTCCGTACGGCCCGCGCCTCCCGGTTCGCCGGGGACGCGGGCCGTCGCCGTACCGGGCTCTCTCAGGCGGCGACGAGGTCGGGTCTGCGACTCCTGGCGAGGCCGAGCGCGGCCAGCGCCAGGGCGGACATCAGCGCCATCCCCACGGCCATCGCCACCGCGTCGTGGTCGCCGCCCAGCCCGACCAGCGGCGCGACGACCGCGGCGAGCGCGTGCTGCAGGGTGCCGAGCACCGCCGAACCCGCGCCCGCCGCGTACGGCACGCGCCCGATGGCCAGCGCGGTGGCGTTGGCGAACACCAGCCCCAGGCTGACGGAGAAGCACAGGACGGCGGTCAGCGCGACGGGCAGGCTCAGCCCTCCCGCCACCGTGATCACGGCCTGCGCGGCCGTTGACACCATCAGCCCGGTCAGGCCCGCCGCCAGCAGCCGCTCCGCGCTCACCCTGGCGACCAGGACGGCGTTGGCCGACGCCGACAGCGTGACGATCACCGCGCCGCCGCCGAACACCAGGGAGGCCTCGCCCACACTCAACCCCAGCACGTTCTGGAGCACGAACTGCGAGGCGGAGATGTAGCAGAACAGCGCGCCGAAAGCGAAGGTGAAGGCCAGCGTGTAGCCGAGGTAGCCCCTGTCGGAGAGCATCCGGCGGGCCGAGCGCATGCTGCCCGCGACCCCTCCCGCCTGCCTGCGCGGCCTCGGCAGGCTCTCGGGTACGGCGAGCAGCACGCCGAGGAAGGAGACGGCGGCGAGCACGGCCAGCGCGACGTACACGCCGCGCCAGCCGTACAACTCGCTGATCAGCGCGCCCGCGGGAGGGGCCACGATGGGGCCGATGCCGGTCAACGCCATGAGGATGCCGAACATCCGCGCCGCCGCCGCGCCGTCGGCCACGTCGGAGACGACGGCGCGGCTGATGACCACGCCCGCCGCCACGCTGAGGCCCTGCAGGAAGCGGAGCCCGGTCAGCGCGGGGAGCGAGGGGGCGAGCGCGCACAGGGCGGAGGTGGCGCAGGCGAGGGCCGCGCCCGCGAGAAGGGGGAGGCGCCTGCCGTACCGGTCGGAGAGGGGCCCGAGGACCAGCTGGCCGACGGCCAGGCCCGCCACCATCGAGGTGAGCGTCAGCTGGAGCGCGGGGGCGCCCGCGCCGAACTCCTCGGTCATGCGGGGGAAGGCGGGCAGGTACATGTCCGTGGCCAGCGGACCGACCAGGGAGAGCAGGGCGAGGACGAGCAGCAACATGCTTATAGTTATATACATATAAGTGTCTGTAGGATAGCCGGGTGGCAGAAGACCTTCTCGCTCAGGCGCGCGCGCTCACCTCGCCCCTCTATGACCTGGCCAGGGCGCTGCGCTTCAGCGGCGTCGCAGAGGCGGGGCTCTACGCGCTGCCCCCCTCGGAGCTGGAGGTGCTGCGCTACGTCGTCCAGGAGCCGGGCGTGGGTCTCACGGCGCTGGCCAGGGCGCTCGGCATGCAGGCGAGCAACGTCAGCGCGACCGTGCGCTCGCTGGTCGGCCGCGACCTGGTCACGCGCGAGCCTGATCCCGCCGACCGCAGGTCCGTACGGCTGAAGCCGACCGTCCACGCGCTGCACGGCATGGCGCTGATCGAGGGGGCGTGGGCCGAGATCTTCGCCGCGGCCCTGGCGGACCTCAGCCCTTCGCAGCGCGAGTCGTTCACGGCGGCGATACCTGCGATGGTCGCGCTGGCCGAGGCGCTCAAATCACGCCGATAGGCGCACAGAGTTTCGAAAAATGTCGGTGCCGACCCGTACTCTATGGGTATGACGACAGTCGTGAAGTCCTCCACGCGACCCCTGACGACCGCCGAGATCGCCGCCCTCGCCCTCTCCCTCGCCCACCTGGGCGCGGGGCCGCAGGCCGTCACCGCCCGGCGCGGCCTGCGCCACGCCTTCGAGCACCTGGAGCTCGACGACGACGTCATCAGCACCACGCTCGCGACCCTCACCGACCCGCTGCCCGTGGAGGTGGCCTCCAGGGCCAGGGTCATCGCCGACGCCATCACCAGCAGGCTCGTGGTCCGCATCCACTATCGCGACGCCTCGGGCAAGGTCACGATCCGCGACGTCGACCCGGTGACCTGCCTGGTCCACAGGGAGTTCTGGTACCTCGTCGGCGTCTGCAGGATGCGGCGAGCCATCAGGGCGTTCAGGTTCGACCGCGTCATCGCGGTGGAGCCGACGCTGACTCCTGCCCGTCCCCACCTGGCAGACCGCTTCCTGCCCTTCCAGCGCAGGAGGGCCGCCTGATCCCGTAGCCCGCGCGAAGGATCGCCGTGACCGCCAGGTAGGCGGCGCGGCGATCCTGAGATCCCGCGGTGCTTCGAGAGCGAGGACCCCGATTCCGGTGCTTCTGCGCCCCTGGTCCTGGGCCTCACCTCCAATACTGAGGGACGCTTGACCTCCGTCAGGCTTCGAGGTTGCCGCGCGGCTGGCAGGCTCCGCTTCATGCGTCTTCGGGGGATCTCACTCGTCGTCGTGCTGGCGATCGTCACCTGCGCCTGCGGCCAGGCGGCCGGCGCGCCACCTCCCAGCCACGCCGTCGCGCCGCTGGAGGTTCCTGAGGGGGCGGGCCGCGATCAGGTGAGGTTCCATCTCGCCCGCATGATCGAGACCGGCGCCCGCGCGGCCACCGAAGAGGAGGGACGGCTGCCCCCCTCGGTACAGCGGGGCCTGAACCGCTCGCTTGCCGCTCACCTCGACCGGCATCCTGGACGCTTCTCCGTGGCCGTCTACGACAGGACCACCTCGGTGCGCTACGCCTTTCGCGAGAGCACGCCGTTCATGCTGGCCAGCGTGGCGAAGGTGGACATCCTGCTGGCCCTGCTGCTGCTCGCCCAGCGCGAGGAGCGTCGCCTGACGGACGGCGAACGCCGGCTCGCCGGCCAGATGATCAGGCAGAGCGACAACTACAGCGCGCACAGGCTCTACACCGCCATCGGCGGGAACCAGGGTCTCAGCGACACCCTTCGGAGGCTGGGCATATCGCACACCAGTCCGGGGCCTGGCTCGTACTGGGGCCTGACCAGGAGCAGTCCGTCCGACCAGGTGAAGGTCCTCGAGAAGCTGACCGATCCCGCGGGCCCCGTCTCGGCCCGCAACCGGCGCTACGCGCTCTCGCTGATGTCGTCGGTCGACAGGACGCAGGCGTGGGGTGTCAGCGCGGCGGCCTCGGGCGGGCGTGTCGCGCTGAAGAACGGCTGGCTGCCCGCGCGGGTGCACGGCGGGCTGTGGACGATCAACAGCGTGGGACGCCTCGCGCTGCCTGGACACGAACTGCTCATCGCGGTGCTGTCGGAGCGCAGCCAGGACATGAGCGCGGGCGTCTCGCTGGTCGAGCGCGTGGCCAGGACGGCCGTGCACGCCTTCACCGGCGTCAGAACGCCCCTGACCCCACGACGGCCGGTGTCAGAACGCCTGCCTGGCCCTCCGACCGTCGGCGTCCGTCTGGCGGACCGTGACCTCTGCCCGGTGGCCGGATGCCAGGCCCGGCCCATCGACACGAACCAACCGGCGCCGCCTGGCAGCCGAGCGGATCGCTAGCGCGCTGCACGGCCCGGGCGTGCCTAGGCGCAGCAGCCGCCGCCACAGCACCCGCCGCCGCCACCGCCCGCCGGAGCTCCGGCGTTGCCGGTCACGGCCACGGTCGACAGGAGCCTGACCGTGTCGTCGTGGCCCTCGGGGCAGGCGGCGGGGTCGCCGGAGGCCGCCATCGGACGGGTGACCTCGAAGGTGGATCCGCAGGCGCGGCAGCGGAAGTCGTAGCGCGGCATGGCCCTAGGGTACGGGGTCGAGCGCGATGTGGGCGTAGTCGGACACCGGTTCGTAGCCGATCGACTGGTAGACGGCGTTGCTGGTGGGGTTGTTCAGGTCGGTGAACAGCACCACCTCCTGGCAGCGCTCGGCCAGCGCCATCCGGCTGGCGTAGGCGGTGACGGCCGCGCCGTAGCCTCTGCGCCGGCACGACGGCGGCGTGTAGACGGGGCCGACCCTGCACATCCCCGCCGCCTCGGGGGAGACGCCCGCCAGGGAGACCGGCGCGTCGCCGTCCACCCAGAGATGGACGTCGCCGTGGGCGATGCGCCGCTGGGTCAGCTCGGCCAGGTCGGCGCCGTCGATCAGGCTCACCTCGTCGGTGAAGGCCTGGAACCAGTTCATGACCAGCGGGAAGTCGCCCATGTCCGCGCGGCGTCCCGCGCCCGGCACCTCGGGCACGGCCAGCGTGCCGAGCCGGTAGAGGCGTTCTGGCCTGCGCCTGGACGAGGTCGAGCCCCATGCGGCGACGAAGGCGTCACCGAGCTCGACCGGTCCCGAGACCTCCGGCACGTCGAGGCCGCGCTCGCGCAGCGCCCCGGCCAGCGGGACGAGCGAGGACGGCGGCATCCCCGCGAGGTAGAGCGGGCGGGGAGGGGTGCGGAAGACCGCTCCGCAGACCTCGCCCTCCTCGCTCCACCAGCCGAAGAAGGAGCCCTCGGCGACCGGCATGCCGGAGCGCAGTCCCGCCAGGAGCGTCAGGGCGACGGTGTTGGCGACGGGCTCACGGCGCAGGAAGGCTTCGGCGTGCTTGGCGTACTCCGCGACGTCCGAGGAGAAGATCCACATGGTCGGAGATGATGCCAGATCGCCCGTTCGAGGCGCTCGCCCTCAGTCGGCCAGCAGGCGCGCGACGTGCGCACTGACGTCGTGCAGCAGAGTGGAAGGCTCGACCCGCACGCCCGCGACGGCCGAGACCAGCGAGGCCAGCCCCGCTATCGGGAAGCCGTCGTCGACCATGGCCTTGGCGCCGACGTCGTTCTTGTCCAGCGCCAGCCTGCTGCGCTGCCAGGCGTCGAGCACCTCCTCGGGGGAGGGCACGCCGAATCCGTGACCGACGGGCGCGGCGTGGCGCAGCTTCACCAGAGGGGTCTCGGCGAAGGCCAGCGAGGTGCGCGCCCGCACGTGCAGGTCTTCGCGCTCCCCTGGAGCGATCCAGTCCATCGCCGTGCAGGGGTTGCGGCAGGTCGCCACGCACACCGCCATGGCGCCCGCGACCTGGCTGTGCTGCCTGTCGAAGTAGGCGCGCCATCCCTCGGGGGGCTCGGAGGCGACGCGGAGGGTGCGGTTGGTGGCCGACTGCTCGGACTTGGTGTGGTCGCACTCCCTGTCGCCGATCACGCCGAACCTGCTGCCCGGCGCGCTCAGCCCCTCCGGCCAGCGGGCGGGGTCGCCCGCGTGCCCCAGGTGCGGCTCGAAGGCCAGCAGCGGGAGGTATTCGCTCGCGATGTGCACCGCGGCGATCATCGGGCTCAGCTCGCGGCGGAACCACCTGATCGCGATGACCTCCAGCAGGAGGGCGTAGGCGGGCCGCAGGGACTCGAGGGCGCCGCGCGGTTGCTCGCGCGGAGTCTGCGGCATGTGGCACTCGCGCGCCCTGCGCCTCAGGTCGCTGGGTACGGCAGGCGCCCCCACCGCGAAGTCCTCGGCGTCCAGCGACAGCAGCCGCTGTCCGAACTCGCAGACCTCGGCGATCTCCTTGGTAGGGGCCAGCGCACCGAGATCGGCGAACGCGTAGCGGCGAGCCAGCGCGATGAGCAGATCACGAGTCGTTTCCACGCGATCACTCTCTCATGACCTGCCCGTGGTCACGGATTCGTCCCCCGCTCCCGCCGCAGGGAGCGGCCGCGTCACGGACAGGGAGCCTTGACGCACTGGACGTCTCCTGGGCCGGTCTGCGGGTCGGGGGTCGGCGGGTCGGTCGTCGGCTCGGCCGTCGGCTCCTGCGGGCTGGGCTGGGTGCTCGGCTCGGGGGAGGGCTCGGGCGTGGGCTCCTTGGTCGGCTCCTGCGGGGGCGAGGCGGGCGGCGTGACGGGCGCGCTCGGCTTGGGAGGGGTGGTCGGGCGGCCCACGGACGGGACGGGGGCGCTGGGCACGACCTTGCCGTCCTTGATCGTCGAGGTCGGCGGTCTGGTCTGGCCCTGCTTGACGGGCAGCCTGACCTCGATCGTGCGTCCCCCGACGGGCAGGGGCACGGACTGGTCGCGCCGTACGCTCTGGAGGGGCTCGGGCTCCCTGAACCACGTCCACCCCACGGCGGCCACCGTCGCGACGAGAGCGGCCGCGATCGCCGCGGCCATGACGAGCGCTCGCCTGCGCCCGCCCCGCTCGAGGACCGCGGGCCTCGTGGCCGGCCCCGCGGTCGAGGGGGCGGAGCCCTGTTCCTGACCGGCTCCCTGCTCCAGGGGCAGGTCGGCCTCGGGAGAATCGGCGGCGGGCCGCTGGTTGACGGGGGAGTGGCCGGGTTCGGCGGCGGACGGCGCGGCCGACCAGATGCTCGCGCTGGGATGGGCCGAGGCGTGCCTGGCGGCGGCGGCCATGTCGGAGGCCGAGGGCCAGCGCCGCTCGGGGTCCTTCTCCAGCGCCCTGCCCACCAGCACGCGAGGGCCCGCGGGCACGTCGTCGGGCAGCGGCGGCACCGGGGCCCTGAGGTGCTTGAAGATGATCTGGACAGGCGTCTCGCCGTCGAAGGGCAGCTCGCCCGTCAGGCACTGGTAGGCCACCACGCCGAGCGCGTAGACGTCGACGGCGGGCGTGATCGTGCCGGCCGAGGCCTGCTCGGGCGCGCAGTATCCGGCCGAGCACAGCACGGTGCCCGTGGCGGTGAGCTGCCCGCCCGAGGCCGAGTGGGCGATGCCGAAGTCGGTGAGCGTGACGCTGCCGTCGGGCCTGATCATGAGGTTGGCCGGCTTGACGTCGCGGTGCACGATGCCCTGCTCGTGGGCGGCGGCCAGCGCGTCGGCGACCTCGGCGACCAGGCGCATCGTCTCCTCGGGCGTCAGCGCCGAGCGGCGCAGCAGCCGGTCGAGCGACTCGCCGTCGATGAACTCCATCACCAGGAAGCTGACCCTGCGCCCGTCGCCCAGCTCGCAGGTGCCGCAGTCGTAGACGTCGACCACGCCAGGGTGGGCGAGGGTGGCCATCGCCCTGGCCTCGTTCTGGAAGCGCTGGGCGAAGCGCGGATCCTCCATGAGCGCGGGAAGGAGGACCTTCACCGCGACGGCGCGACCGAGCACGGCGTCGTCGGCGCGCCAGACCTCGCCCATGCCGCCACCACCCAGTCTGGTGGTGAGGCGGTAGCGATTATTGAGCGTGGTCCCCGAGCCGAGCACCTGTCGAGGCTAACACCGCAGGTCTCGGCGGGCCGGGTAAACGGAGGAGCGGGTAAGTCCCGGAGGAGCCCCTCCCACCTGGACATATCCGGGCGGGAGGGGCGAATCACTCAGAAGGATCCGGTGGTGGTGCCGCCGTTGCCGGAAGCCGGCGTGGTGAGCGTGCTGTTGGATCCCGGCTGCCACGCGTCGGCCGTGTCGGGGAAGTTCGCCTCCTTCCGCTTGACGCACTTCCACTCGACCGTGGTGTTCGGCGGGAGCTTGCCGACCGTCCCCGTCCAGGTCGGGTAGGCGGTCGGCGACAGCTTCACCGCGCTGGCCACCGACCAGCCGCCCAGCTGGGGCACGCTGCCCACGGCGTAGACGGACTGACCCGCGGTGGTCGTCCCGTTCGCGCACGAGAAGGTCACCGACACCGGCGCCTGCCCGAGCGTGAAGGCGAACGTCTTGGCCGTGCCCACCCCGAGGGAGGCGGACTTGGCCACGATCAGGTTGCCGCCCGCGTTGTACCAGCCGCTGGCCGCCGCGTCGAAGGCCGCCTTGGTCGCGTGCTGGGTGAGCGGGGAGCCGTTCAGCGTCACGGCGGAGGCCTGCGTCTCCGCCACCAGCTCGACCACGTTGGCGCGGCCGGCAGGCGCGCCGGTGTAGGTGCCGCTGGAGGCCGCGACGGTGACCGTGGCCGTGGACCCGCTGAGCTGCTGGCTGAGCAGGGTGGTGCGGACGGCGCCGCCCTGGTACCCGGTGGAGGCGCCGTCGTCCTCGTAGAGGGTGAAGCTGGAGGCGGCGGGGGCGGCGTAGACCCTGGCCACCAGCTCGTTCCTGGTGGTCGCGTCGGTCCGCTTGCCCAGCACGTTCATGGTCTTGTCGTCCACGAACATCTTGGGGATGATCGCTCCCGCCCTGGCGAAGGCGGGCAGCCGGTAGGAGCCGTTCACCCACAGCGGCCTGTCGTTGAACCACTGTCCCGTGCTGGTGAGCTTCTCGTTGGTGGCGTAGTCGAACCAGGTGCCCGCGGGCAGGTACATGTTCCGCTTGCGCTCGCCCGCACCCGCCACCACGCCCACCAGCAGATCCCTGCCGACGAGCTTCTGGTGTCCCATCTCACGCACGTTCAGGTCGTTCTGGTAGTGGTACGCCAGCGGGGGCACCACGGGCTCGCCGAACCGGTGCGCCCTGTGCGCCAGCGAGTAGTAGTACGGCGTCAGCTCGTAGCGCTGCCGCAGGTTGGCCAGGTTGCTGGCGGTGTGGCCGATCTTGTCGGGCGAGGTCTGCGCGCAGTTGCACAGGTTCTCGGTGTGCGGCCTGATCGGCACCTCGAACCAGGCTCCGTCGGCGAACCACTGTGTGTAGAGCTCGTCCAGGTCGGAGTTGAGCATCTCGCGCCTGAAGCCGCCGATGTCGGAGCCGAAGTAGTCGATGCCGGACATCGACATGTGCATCTGGACGTTCTGCTGCTGGGCCAGCGCCGTCAGCTTGGAGCCGATGTCGGCCGACCACATCGCCACGCCGTGCCGCTGGATGCCGCCCGCGCCGGAGCGGGCCAGCATGAACGGGCGCTTGGTGCCGGAGGCGTAGCCGCGGGCGATGCTCTCGGCCCACTTGAGGTTGTAGACGTTGTGGTAGTCGGCGTGGGCGTGCTTGCCGGGCAGCACGCCCGCGGTCCAGTCGCCGGCGTCGTACATCTCGGGCTCGCCCAGGTCGAGCCAGTGGCCCATGACGCCCTGGTCGGACAGCGGCTTGCGCTTGGTGGCGTGCCAGTGGTCGGCGGCGGCGTCCTGCGTCCAGTCGATCATGCCGCCGCGGCCCCACCAGTCGTTGGTGGTCAGGTAGACGGGCGCGCACGTGGAGCAGCCGGCCCTGTTGAGATAGCCGCGGGAGGCCATGTCGGCGTGTTCGGGCCGGTTCTTGCCGATGTAGGACTCCTCGATCGTCATCAGCCCCACCCCCTCGCTGGAGGACAGGGAGGCGATCTTCGTCGAGGGGTTGGGGAAGGCGGCGGTGTCCCACGACAGCGACCCCATGCGGGTGTTGTCCGAGCCCGCCGTCACCCCGCCGAACCACGGCAGGTCGAGCACGAAGCCGTCGACGGGGAACTTCGCGGTGCGCAGCCCCGACAGCCGGTTGTCGATCTCGGCCCAGTTGTCGTAGCCGAACTCCGACACCCACATCCCGAACGCCTTCTTCGGCGGCACCGGCGGCCTGCCGGTCAGCTCCATGTAGTCCTTGCGAAGGTCGGGCAGGTCGGCGCCGGTCATCGTGTACCAGCGGACCTGGTCGCCCCAGGTGTCGACGGTCCACGGATCGCCCGTGAGGTTCCACTCCTGCTTGTAGACCTGGTCGAGGAAGAAGCCGTAGTTGAGGTTGGCGGCGCCGACGGCGAACAGGATCGGGATCTGCGCGTTGCCGACGGGGCCGTTGTCGGTGTCGTAGGCCATGGCGTTGCCGTACTGGCCTCCGGGGGTACGGCTGCGGCCCACCCAGTCGCCGTCGGCGCTGCCGCCCATGAAGAACTGCTCGCCGAGGCCGTAGGCGTTCTGGATCGAGCCCTTGGTGATCGTCAGGCCCTTCCACGCCTGCGAGAGGTTGCGGGGGCAGGCCTCGTACAGCAGTCGCGTGGGGTCGGAGACCTTCACACACAGCGTGCCGGCCGTGACCTCGACCTTCATCGAGGCCGTGGTCAGCGTGTTGCCCGACTGGTTGAAGCTGGTCGGGCCCGTGTAGTCCTTCTTGGCCACCTGCGGCGTGGTGAACAGCGCCGCGCCCGTGCCAGGGCTGGTGCCGTCGGCCAGCTCGAAGTGGACCAGGTCGTCGTCGAGGAACTCCGCGATGAGGTAGGTCGAGCCGCTGGTGAACTGCACCCGCTGCACGGCGGCCTGCGCGGGCAGCGCGACCAGCAGCGGGACGACCAGCGCGATGAGCATCACGAACGCACGTCTCATGGCCGTGCCACCACCAGGTTGTCGAGGTTGACGCCGCCGCTGGCGTAGATGATCTTGACCGTGTGCGCCCCCGCCGTCAGCGACGTGCCGAGGGAGGCGCTGCCCCAGGTGTCCCAGTTCGACGTCGAGGGCATCGGCAGGGTGCCCGCGGTGACGCCGTCCACCTGGATCGTGGCCGAGGCGGCGGTGGCCACGCCGTTGGCGTAGCGGAACTTCAGCTGGTGGCTGCCCGCCGCGTCCGCCTTGACCTGGAACGTCACGGCGTCGCCCGCGGCGGAGAAGCCGTCGACGAAGCCGGTGCCGGTGTAGCCGGGGTGGTCGGTGTTGGTCGAGGTTCCGGTCCCCGCCGCGAACTCGGCCTCGTAGGCGGCCTTGTCCACGCCGTTGAGCGTGACGGTCCTGCTGGCCGCCGCGCTCGCCAGCTTCACATGGGTGAGCTGCTGTACGGGGTCCCACCACCAGCCCTCGGCGGCGGCCTTCAGGTCGGCGAGCGTGGCCCGCGCCGTGGCCCCTGTCACCGAGGCGGGCTTGGTGGAGGCCACCTGCAGCGTCGCCGTCGTGGTCAGCGCGGGCACGGTCACCGTCACCTGGTGCGCGCCCCAGTTCTCCGCCGAGCTCACGGTACGGCTGGCGCCCGCCGAGTCCTCGAAGTAGGCGTAGGAGCTGTTGCCCGCCGGATAGATCCTGAAGGCGAGGTTGGTGTAGGCCGTGACGCTGTTGCCGATCTCGCCGCCGAGCTGGTAGTCGGCGTTGAGGTTGAGCGGGATGATCGCGCCGGGCTTGGCGTAGACGGGGATCGTGTCGAGCCCCGCGTTGTAGGTCTTCGTGCCGGGACCGGTGAAGCGCCCTCCGTTCCACAGGTCGTACCACTCGCCCGCGGGCAGGTAGACGTTCTTGGACGTGGCGCCCTGGGCGGTGATCGGCGCCACCAGCAGCTGCGATCCGAACAGGTACTGCTGGTCGAGCGCGGCCGCCGTCGCGTCACCGGGGAAGGCGAAGCTCATCGCCCTCATCATCGGCACGCCCGTCGTCGAGCTCGCCTTCGCCTCGGTGTAGAGGTAGGGGATCAGGTTCATCCTGACGTTGGCGAACTTCCTGAACGCGGGGAGCACCGAGGTGTTGCCGGTGCGTGCCTGCACGTTCCACGGCGTGCGCGCCTCGGAGGTGGAGGGGCTGGCCTTCTCCGAGTGGTACTGCATGATCGGCGAGAAGGTCGCCTGCGCGGCCGAGCGCAGGTACAGCTCGGCGCTGGGGAAGTCGCCGGTGAAGCCGGCCATGTCCCACGCCGTGAACGGCACGCCCGACTGGCCCGCCGACAGCTGCGCCCGCACCGCCTCCTGGAAGGCGGAGAAGCTGGAGTTCTGGTCGCCCGCCCAGAAGATGGAGGTCGTCTGGGCGCCGGACGTGCCCGCCCTGCTGAAGATCGTGTTCTGCGCGTTCTTGCCCTTGACGTAGGTGTTGTAGGCCTTGGTGTAGCTGTTGGGGTAGGCGTTGTGCATCTCGTCGCCCTTGCGGCCGTCGGCGAACTTCACGCTCCTGCCGAAGATCGCCTCGCTGCCGTCGGTCTTGAAGCCGTCGATGCCGACCTCGTCCATGAGGTAGTCGCGCTTGCTCATCCACCAGCTGGTGGCCGCCGTGCTGGTGAAGTCGGGGACCATGCTGTCGCCGAACCACTGGCCCGTCGGGATGCGGTAGGGCCCGTTGACGGCGTTCTTGGCGACGTAGCCCTGCGCCTCGGCGTACGCCTTGTCGTTGAGGTGCTGCTGGGGCGCGGTCGGCGGGTTGGAGTCGAAGTTCTCCTTCAGCACCGGGATCTGCCAGAGGATCATCTTGATCCCCTTGTTGTGCGCGTCGGTGACCATGGCCTTGGGGTTCTGCCATGCCGTGCCCGCGGGGAAGGTGAGGTTCGAGTACGCCAGCTTGCCGCTGCCCGGGGTGGGGGTGTAGGTGGCGCCGTGCCAGACGTAGAAGGTCGCCTCGTCGCTCCATTGCTCCAGCACCATGGCCGTGTGCGGGATCTTGTGCGTGGTGGCGTTGGCCAGCTCGGCGCTGACCTCCGCCTGGGTGTTCCACTCGTTGGCCGACATCCACACCCCGAAGGCCCACTTGGGCGGCAGCTGCGGCCTGCCCGTGACGGCGGTGTAGTCGTTGACGATCTTCGCGGGGGTGCCGGCGAAGAAGTGGTAGTCGAGCGTGGAGTTCAGCGCGCCGCCCGTGTCGACGGCGAACCCCGCCCTGTCGCCGGGGGTGAACAGGGCATAGCGGGTGCTCGGCAGGTAGATGCCGTAGCCGGCCGAGTTGGTGAAGAACGGCACCGACAGGTAGGTACGGCGGGTCGCGCCCTGGTCGCGGTACTGGTTGTAGACGTAGTTGTGCACCTGGGTGCCGCGCTGGTCGAGCCGGTCGTAGCGCTCGCCGTACCCCTCGAAGCGCTCGCCCGCCGGTGACAGGTAGTTGTCCTCGATCCTGGTGACCGTGGTGGAGCCGTCGCTGGCCCAGCGGATGTTGTTGGAGGCGTCCTGCCTGGTGATCAGCGTCGTGCCGTCGCCCTTGTAGACCGACAGCCTGTACGGCGACTTCTGGATCTTCAGCACGAGCGAGCTGGTGGAGATCGTCAGCGTGCTCGCCGAGTCCGTCACCGTGTAGCCGGAGACGCCCGAGATGTTCAGCCCCTGGCCGTTGGGGGCGATCTGGGTCCTGAAGCGGTCGAGCGCGGGGAAGGCGAAGCGGATCCTCGGCGTGAAGGAGCCCGCGCTGTCCCCGGTCGTGACGTCCACCGACGTGCCGTTGTTGGTGAAGGACGTCACGTTCGTGACCGTGCTCCACGAGGTGACCGTGAACGAGAACGGGCCCGTGCTCTTCTGCCCGCCACCGTTCACGTCCGCGTTGACGGTGTAGGTGATCTTGTCGCCCCTGGCGAAGGGGCCGAGGCCGATCCGCCAGTAGCTGTTGTTGCCGCTGTTGTGGTCCCATGCGGCGCCGACGGGGGTCTGGTTCACCCCGTTCTTCGTCCACGTGACCCAGACGGTCTGTCCCGGCTCGATCGGCCAGGTCGTGGCGTTGATCTGGACGTTCTCCCCGGCCATGGGGTCGCGGGGGGAGCGTTCGGTCGGCTCGGTCGAGTAGATGTCGTCGATGCCGGTCGGATGGTGGTGGACGCCGTCCAGCGCGTACGCGGGGGCGGCGATGAGCGAGGCCAGCAGGACGATCACCGAGACGATGACGCCCGACCGTAACCGGGTCACAGGGTTACTCCCTTCAGGGGGCGAAGACGGCGGAGAGTTCCTGCCAGTGCTGCGCCGTACAGAGCACCGGAGGCCTGTCGATGGGGGCGGGCAGCGTGAGCACCTGCCCGCCGTCCAGAGCCAGACCGGTCCAGACGTCGACCCACTCGCCCTCGGGCAGGTAGGCCTCCACCTTGTCGGCGTCCGGCTCGGTCACGGGGATGACAAGCAGGGCGTCGCCAAGCTTGTACTGCAACGGATAGGACCAGATGGCCTCGTCGCCAGGGTGGTCGAAGAACAGGCCGCGCATCAGCGGCGCGCCGCCCTCGATCGCCCGCCGTGCCTCCCTCGCCAGGTACGGCACGAGCCTCTCGCGCAGGTGGGCGAAGCGCCTGAAGACCGGGATCACCCGGGAGTCGCCGGTCTGCTCGGCGATGTTCCACGGGGTGCGGTCGCGCAGCGGCCTGCGGTGGTGGTTGAACTCCGAGTGGTACTGCATGATCGGCATGAACGCCGACGTCCCCGCCGCCCGCAGGTACAGCTCCGCGCTGGGCAGGTCGCCAGAGAACCCGGCCAGGTCCCATCCCCAGTAGACGATTCCGCAGGCCGAGGCGGTGATCCCGGCCCTGATCGAGGAGCGGAACGCCTCCCACGTGGAGTCCTCGTCACCTGCCCAGAACGCGCCGTGCGGCTGCGAGCCCGCGAACCCCGCCCTGCTGAAGGTCACGGGCGCCTTGCCCGCGCTTCTCAGCAGGTCGCCGAAGGCGCGGGCGTAGTGCACGGGGAACAGCCCGTTGCCGTCGTCGCCCCTGCGGCCGTCGCCATAGCGCAGGTCGTGGCCCCACGCGTGCTCGCCGCCGTCTGTCTTGAACCCGTCGACGCCGACCTCGTCGACCAGGTAGCGGCGCTTGGCCGTCCACCAGTCGCGCACGTCCTGCCGTGACAGATCGGGCATGAGCGCCAGCGGGAACCACCAGCCGCGGTTGCGGTACGGCCTGCCGTCGGCCTCCCTGACGCATCTGTCGAGGATCTGCCGGGCGTCCACCGCCGCCTGGTGCTTGGGGTGGGGCCGCATCTTCTGCAGCGGGATCTGCCACAGCAGCACCTTGATGTCGCGTTCGTGCAGCTCGTCGACCATGCCCTTGGGGTCGGGCCACGGGCCGTCCTCGGGGAAGCGGTAGTCGGCCAGGCGGTGCGGCTGCTCCGAGGGCTCGTACTCGGCGCCCCGGAAGGCGGTGAACGTCGTCTCGTCGCTCCAGGCCTCGATGACCAGGGCGCCCACCGGGATGTCGCTCTCGCGGTGCCTGTCCATCTCGGCCATCACGCGTTCCTGCGTGTTCCACTCGTTGCCGCTGGCCCACAGCCTGAACACCCACTCGGGCAGCTCGGTCGGGCGGCCCACGGTGCCGAGGAAGGCGTCGAGCACCCCTGCGGGCGAGCCCTCGTGGATCCTCAGCGTCAGCTCGTCCTCGACCTCGGCCTCCACGACCAGGCGCGGGCCGCTGAGGTCGTACCAGGTCCTGCGGGAGGTGTCCACGTGGAGGCCCCAGCTGCGCGGCCCGTCGACGACCAGGGCGAACGGCATCGGCAGGTAGGTGCGGCCGTGCGCGCCCTGCGACTTGTACTGCTCGAACACGACCGCGTCGAGCGCCCTGCCGCGCTGGTCGACGGCGTCGAAGCGCTCGCCGAAGCCGACCACGTGCGCGCCGGGCTCCAGCTCCAGCTCGAACCGCACCCTGCGGACGCCGTCGCCGTCGGCCAGCCAGCGGACGCTGCCCGGCACCACCCGGTCACCGCCCTCGACCACCAGCCGCCCGCCGTCCGGGCTCCACTGCGCCGCCGTCACCTCGAACCACCTGGTGGTACGGCCGCCTCCGCGGAAGCGGTAGGAGTAGCGGCGTCCCGCCTCGAGCGGAGGGGTCACGACCGACCACGAACCCGAGGCGGCCCTGGCCGCCTTCGCCTGCGCCGCGGCCAGATGGCCGCCGTCGACCTTCGTGTCCTCCTCCTCGGCCGCGGGACGGCTGAGCGGCAGCTCCATCACGGGAGCGCCGACCATGAGCCAGTCGCACACCACCGACGTGACGTTCGCCGAGGCCCGCACCCGCAGCTCGACGCTCTGGCCGTCCATGGGCAGCACGGGCACCCGCTGGTCCTCGGAGTCGGCGTAGGGATGGCCGGAGCCGTGGGGACGATGGCGGATCACGAGCGCACCTCCAGCGCGTCGGCGAGCATCAGGTACATCCCGTGCGACCACAGCAGCGGCGTCGCCACCGACCCCCACCGCTGCAGCCACTCCTCGAAGCGTCCCGGCGCGAGCAGCACGTCCGACACCTGCTCGGGCAGCTCGCCCGAGTCGGTGGCCTGCGCGCCCATCCAGTCGAGGTAGCGCAGCGCCTGCTCGCGCCGGCCCGCCGCCGCGTGGTTGAGCCCCATGAAGCCCGCCAGCAGCACCCAGCGGCCGCCGCCGTAGAAGGTGTCGGCGAGGTAGCGGTGGACACCGCCCTCGTGCGCGAGCTGCCGCTCGACCTCCGCCACCGTGGCCACGGCGACCGGGTGGTCGGCGGGGTAGAGGCCGAACGGGTACACGCACGACAGCAGGCTCGCGTCCACCTCGTCGCTGCCCAGCCACTTGCGCAGGTGACCGCCCTGCGCCACGCCCTCGGCCTCGACCAGCGCGGTGATGCCCTCGACCGCCTCGGCGGCGGCCTTGGCCTCCGCCTCGTCGAGCAGGCCGGTGCCGATCGCGGCCCGCAGGCCCGCGTGGATGGCGCCGAGCGTCGAGACGTGGCGCTGGTCGACGTGCTCCTCCCACCAGTCGTAGCAGGGCTGGTCCCAGAACCACGACAGGTACGTCGCGGCCACCCTCACCGCGCGCTCGGCGCCCCGGACCGCGGCGCCGTGCCGTGCCGTGTGCTCGGCCAGCGCCCACAGCCACGTGCCGTAGCCGTCGAGCTGGTGGTCCCACCACTCGTCCGTGCCGTCGCCGCCCTCCAGGGTGAACCTGGTGGGCAGCATCTCGGCGGGGGAGACGCTCTCGCCGTCCGCGGCCCTCCTGACCAGGGACTCAACCTGGCCCTCCCGTGCGCCGATCACCTCGGCGCACCACTCGTGGAAGGCGGTCACCCCTTCGATCTCGCCCGCGCGGCTCATCCCCTCGGCGATGAACGCGCCGTCGCGCAGCCACGCGTAGCCGCGGTAGGCGGAGAAGGTGGGACACGCCGGGTAGGCCCCCGAGGGCGACTGATGCGTGCTGATCACATCGACGCTGCGCGACACGAGCCGCGCCCGCGCCAGGTCGCTTCCTACGATCACTGGGTCAGATCTCCTGGTGAAGTGGGTGGTTCTTCGGTACGGCGGGAGCCAGGGTCAGCCGAGTAGCTCGTCGACCTTGGCCGCGGCCGCCTTGAGCGCCTCCTCGACGGAGACGCGACCGGCGGCCGCGTTGGAGAGCTCCTGGGTCACCGCGTCCTGCATCTCCTGCTGCCTCTTGATCACCGGGGGCAGCGCGATCGACTGCAGCGAGTCGAAGACGGCCTGCCTGTTGGCGGGCTTGGGGTCTTTCAGGTATCCGTCGAGCACCGCCTGGTCGGAGACGGGCGGCAGCTCCCACGACGACTGGATGCGCGTGGTGGCCGCGACGTTCGACGAGCTCAGGAACTTGGCCCAGGCGTAGGCCTCCTTGCCGTGCCTGGTCGTCTTGGAGGCGGCGACGGAGTTGTGGAAGACCGCGCTGGCCTTGGCGGTGTCACCCGGCTCGACGACCACGTCCCACTCGAAGGGCACGTCCTTGAGGCCGGAGAACTGCCAGATGCCGTTGTGCCACATCGCGAGCTTGCCCGACTTGAACAGGTTGGTGTCGTAGTCGGCCGTGCCGCCGATCTCCGCCTCCGTGGGCATGGTCTTGCCGACCTTGGAGACCAGCCAGGTGGCCGCCTTGATGCCTTCGGGGCTGTTGAAGGTGGCCTTCTTGCCGTCCGCCGAGAGGAACTCGCCGCCCGCCTGCTTGAGCGTCTTGTAGAACTCGAAGAACTGCACGGGCTGGAAGTCGCCGAACACCCCTGCCTTCTTGTCGGTCAGCTTCTCGGCCGCGGCCTGCTCGTCCTTCCAGGTCCACGACGCGGTCGGCTCGGCGACCCCCGCCTTCTTGAACAGCTCCTTGTTGTAGAAGAGCACGACGGTGGAGAAGGAGGCGGGCAGCGCGTACTGCTTGCCCTCGTGCCTGAAGGCCTCGAGCGACTCCTTGGCATAGCCGGCGGGCGCCGAGTCTCCCGCCACCGACCCCAGGTCGAGCAGGGAGCCCGCGCTGGCGTAGGTGACGAAGTTCTCGTAGTTGAGCTCGAAGGTGTCGGGCGCGGTGCCGCCGGCGATGCTGGTCTGCAGCTTGGTGAAGTACTGGTCGTACGGCGCGGTCTCGACGACCACGTCCACCTTCGGGTTCTCCTTCTCGAAGGCGGCCACGATCGTGTCGAGGTCCTTCACGTGGTCGGGAGCGGCGGAGAAGGTGAAGTAGCGCAGCGTCACCTTGCCGCCGTCGGCGGAGGTGTCCCTGGTCGCCGAGCCCTGGGAGCAGGCGGTGGCGAGGACGGCGGTGGCCAGGGCCGCGGCGGCGAGCCTTGTGCTCTTGGTCATGGGGGTGATCCTTTACTTGAGCCCGGACTGGGCGACTGAGGCGATGACGTGCTTCTGCGCGAAGAGATAGAGGATGAGGATGGGCACCACGCTGACCACCGAGCCGGCCATGACGACGTTCCACTCTGTGGTGAAGCGGCCGTGCAGTTCGGCCAGGCCGAGCGGGAGCGTCATGAACTCGGGCGACTTGATGATCACCAGCGGCCACAGGTAGCTGTTCCAGCTGGCCATGAAGCCGAAGATGGCGAAGGTCGCCAGAGCGGGCCTGATCAGAGGCACCACAATGAGCGCAAAAATCCTGAAATGTCCGGCGCCGTCCAGCACCGCCGCCTCGTCGAACTCCTTCGGGACCTGCGCGATCGCCTGCCGCAGGAGGAAGACCCCGAACGCCGAGGCGATGGTGGGGGCGAGCACCGCGAAGTAGGTGTCGATGAGGTTGAAGGTCCGCATCTCGATGAACAGCGGCACGATCAGCACCTGCAGCGGCACCATCAGCGTCGCCAGGTAGACGGCGAACAGCGCGCCCCTGCCGGGGAAGGGCAGCCTGGCGAAGGCGTAGGCGGCCATCGCGCTCGTGACGAGTTGCAGGATGGTCGAGGCCGCGCCGATCCACGCGCTGTTGAGCAGGATCCGCCAGAACGGCGTGACCTCGAGCAGCTTGCCGTACGCGCCGAGGTTGGCGCCCTCGGGGGTGAAGTCGGGAGGGCTGGCCAGCACGCTGCCGCCGGGGGTGATCGAGGTGATCACCGCCCACGCGAACGGGAACAGCATCACCAGCGCGCCGCCGACGACCAGCAGGTACTTCAGAGCCTTACCCATAGTTCACCCACCGGCGCTGGACACGGACCTGGATCAGCGTCACCAGGAGGACGACGGCGAACAGCAGCCACGACAGCGCCGAGGCGGCGCCCGCCCTGCCGTACTCGAAGGTGAGCCTGTAGACCTGCTCGACCACGACCTCGGTGGCCCCGCCAGGACCGCCGCCGGTCATGACGTGCACCTGGTCGAAGACCTGGAAGCCGTTGATCAGCGAGATGACGACCACGAAGAACGTCGAGGGCGACAGCAGGGGCAGCGTGATGCGCCGGAAGCGCTGCCACGCCGAGGCGCCGTCGACCCGAGCCGCCTCGTGGTACTCGTTCGGGATCGCCTGCAGCCCCGCCAGCAGGATGATCATGACGAAGCCGAGGTCCTTCCACGCCGAGGCGAGGATGATCGACGGCATCGCCCACGTCGGGTCGGTCCACCAGCCGGGGCCCTCGACACCGAGCAGTCCGAGCGCCCAGTTCACGATGCCGCTGGCCGGGTTGAGCAGCCACTTCCACATCAGCGCCACCACGACCCAGCTGGTGATCACCGGCAGGAAGTAGATCGCGCGGAAGAGGTTGCGCCCTCCCATCGCCCTGTTCAGCAGCATCGCCAGGCCGAGGCCTCCGGCGTAGACCAGCGGCAGGTAGCCGGCGATGAAGGCGAGCGTGTGCAGGAAGGCGGCCCGCGTCTTCGGGTCGGCGAGCACCTCGCCGTAGTTGTCGAGCCCGACCCATCGCATCGGCTCGATCAGGTTCCACTCGTGCAGGCTGACCCACAGCGAGCCCGCCATCGGGACCAGCGTGAACAGCACCAGCGGGATCAGGCTCGGCAGCAGGAAGACCGCGACCGTGCCCGCGTAGCGCAGTTTGCGGCGCGGTGGCCTGGGCGCGGAGGTGGGCGTGGTCCTGGGCGGGGCGGCGGTGAGCGTCACGGCGTCGCCCCGATCAGCCTGGCGCGCACGAGCCTGCCCTGCTCGCCCGCCGCGCCGGCCGCGTCGAACGGCGTGGCCAGCACCAGCGCGGCGGCGCCCTGCGCCCAGTTCGTCTCGTCCCAGCTCTCCACCTCGATGGAGATGTCACGCCGTCCCGGCATGAGCTGGGCGCGCACCGCCCTGTCGAAGCCGACCTGCCAGAACGGCCAGTTCGCGACGCCCTCGCCGAGGATCACCACCACCTCGGGGTCGACCACGTTGATCAGCCCCGCGGTGGAGCGGCCGAGGATCCTGCCCGCCTCGTCGAAGAGGTCCTGGGCGGCCCTGTCGCCCGCGGCCGCCGCCCTGCCGAGCTCGTCCACGGCCGCGCGGGCTCCTGGGTCGCCGGTCGCGGCCCCCGTGTCGGGATCCTCCGCCGAGGCGGAAGCCTCGCCGAGCAGGCCCTTGGACCTGGCGGCCGTCACCAGGCCCGCCGACCCCACGAACGCCTCCAGACAGCCGGCCGTCCCGCAGCCGCACATCGGGCCCGAGGGGTCGACGGGCACGTGGCCGAACTCGCCGGCGCCGCCCCTCGCCCCCCTGTACACGCGCCCGTCCATCACGATGGCGGCGCCGACGCCCCGCCCGATCGTCAGGACCAGGAAGTCGCGGTGCGTGCGGCCCCTGCCGTACAGGCGCTCGGCCGCGGCCAGGGCGTTGACGTCGTTCTCCACCAGCACGGGCAGGCTGAGGCTGCGGCGCAGCCGCTCGCCGACCGGCATGGCCTGCCAGCCGAGCGTGGGCGCGTTGACCGTGCCCACGGCCTGGTCGTCCACGCTGCCAGGCACGCCCACGCCGACGCCGAGGAGCGGGGGAGCCGCCTCGACCTGGGCGACCACATCGGCCACCGCCCTGACGAGGTCGTCGAGCGCGTGCGGAGAGGAAGGGTCGAAGGGCCGCTCCCACGAGCCGAGCACCTCGCCGTCCAGGCGCACGTCCACGATCACCAGGTGGTCGGCCGTCACCTTCACCCCGAGAGCGCGCCCCGCGCTGCCCACCAGCCCGAGGCGCTGAGCGGGACGGCCGCCGCGCGAGGGCTTCAGATCGAGCTCCTCCAGCATGCCGTGGCCCATCAGCTCGCGGGTCACCTGCGTGACGGAGGCGGGGCTGAGGTCGAGCTCTCTGGCGATTTCGGTACGGCTGAGCGGACCGACCGTCCCGAGGAGAGCGAGTATCGCCGTCCTGGTCAGGTCGCCGCGATCACTGCCTGCCATACAGGGACCGGACTTTCTTCAGAAATAAAGTTAGTGGTGAAAATATGGGACCCCGTATGTCTCGGTGTCAAGAGTTCGAAACCGTCCTGAAACCAAACAAGGCCCCCACCCGGAACCGGGTGGGGGCCTCGCCGCGAACTAGATCAGGAAGCGTCCTTGGCGCGGGCGCGCAGCGCGCGGCTCACGCCGTCGGCGCCCTCCAGGATCATCCTGCGCAGCGCCTGCGGGGCGCCGGAGGCCGCGAGGTACTCCTCGGCCGCCCCCACCGTCTCCTGCTCGATGAGCAGCGCGGGGAAGCAGCCCACCGCGAAGCTCTGCGCCATGTCGAACGTCCACTCCTCGTAGACGCGCCCGACCTCGGAGAAGTACTTCTCCTTGTACGGCCTGAGCAGATCGGCGTGGTGCGGGTCCTGGAACCCGGCGATCGTCGTGCGGAAGACGGCGTTGGCCAGCTTGCCGCCGGTGATCGCCGCCCACGCCTCAGCCTTGGCCTCGGCGGTGGGGATGGCGGCCCTGCACAGCGCGGCCGAACGCTCGCCCGAGGCGGTCGCGTCGCGCTTGAGCTCGGCGTCGATGTCGGCGGCGCCGAGCACCCCGCCGGAGACCAGCGCGTGGGTCAGCGTCCAGCGCAGGTCGGCGTCGACGGCCAGCCCCTCCGGCGCCGAGGTGCCGTCGAGGATGCCCTTGACGAAGGCGAGGTCCTCGGAGGAGGTGGCCACCGCGCAGAAGGCGTTGACGTAGGCGAGCTGGTGGTCAGAGCCCGCCTCGGCGGCGCCGATCCACGACTTGAGCGCGGCGGCCAGCTGGGCCAGGCCCTCGGCCCGCCATGCGGGGTCCGCGTACTGCTGCACGGCCTGGCGCGCCTGGCGCAGCACGGTCTGCACGACCGTGATGTCCTTGACGGTCTCGATGCCGGAGATGACCAGCTGCACGTAGTCGCGGGTGGCCATCTCGGCGTCGCGGGTCATGTCCCACGCCGCCGACCAGGACAGGGCGCGCGGCAGCGACTCGGTGAACTGCGAGATGCCGCCGCCCACCAGCGTGGCGAGCGAGCGCTCGTCCAGGCGGACCTTCGCGTAGGTCAGGTCGTCGTCGTTGATCAGCACGAGGTCGGGCTGGGTCTCGCCGACCAGCTCGGCCACGGCCGTACGGGCGCCCACCACGTCGAGCTCGACCCGCTTGGTCCTGGTCAGCGCGCCGTCGGCCAGGGAGTACAGGCCGATGGCGACGCGGTGCGAACGCAGCGTCGGGTACTCGGCGGGAGCCTCCTGCAGCACCTCGAAGCTCTCGAAGCGGCCCTCGGCGTCGACGGTGAAGGACGGGCGCAGCGTGTTGACCCACGAGGTCTCCAGCCACTCCTTCGACCAGGACGACAGGTCGCGGCCGCTGGTGCGCTCCAGCGCGGTGAGCAGGTCCTTGAGCTCGGTGTTGCCCCAGGCGTGCTCGTTGAAGTAGTCGCGCACGCCCGCCAGGAAGTTGTCCAGGCCGACGTAGGCCACCAGCTGCTTGAGCACCGAGGCGCCCTTGGCGTAGGTGATGCCGTCGAAGTTGACCTCGACCGCCTGCATGTCGGGGATGTCGGCGGCGATCGGGTGGGTCGAGGGCAGCTGGTCCTGGCGGTAGGCCCACGCCTTCTCCACGTTCGCGAACGTGGTCCACGCGCCCTTGCCCCAGCGGGTGGCCTCAGCCTGGCACAGCACGGAGGCGTAGGTGGCGAACGACTCGTTCAGCCACAGGTCGTCCCACCAGCGCATGGTGACCAGGTCGCCGAACCACATGTGCGCCATCTCGTGCAGGATGGTCTCGGCGCGGCGCTCGACCATGGCGTCGGTGACCCTGGAGCGGAAGACGTAGTCCTCCAGGAAGGTCACGCAGCCCGCGTTCTCCATCGCGCCCGCGTTGAACTCCGGCACGAACAGCTGGTCGTACTTGCCGAACGGGTAGCGGACCCCGAACACCTTGTGGAAGAAGTCGAAGCCCTGGCGGGTGAGCTCGAAGATGTTGTCGGCGTCGAGGTGCTCGGCCAGCGAGGCGCGGCAGTAGATGCCCAGCGGGATGCCGTCGTGCTCGGAGGTCACCTTGTGGTAGCCGCCGGCCACCAGCGCGGTGATGTAGGTCGAGATGGGCGCGGTGGGCGCGAAGTGGTGGCGTCTGGCCGCCTGCATCACGCCGTGGCGGCCCTGGTGGCCCGCCAGCTCCTCCACCGCGTCGGCGGCGGCGTTGGAGACGACCTCCCAGTCGGCCGGCGCGATCACGGTCAGCTCGAAGGTCGCCTTCAGGTCGGGCTGGTCGAAACAGGCGTACATGCGGTGGGCGTCGGCCGTCTCGAACTGCGTGTGCAGGTAGACCTTCTGGTCCTCGGGATCGACGAACCTGTGCAGGCCCTCGCCGGTGCGCATGTAGGCGCAGTCGGCGTCGACGACCAGTTCGTTCTCCGCCGCCAGCCCCGGCAGCGGGAACCTGCCCTTGTCCTCGTCATAGGCGGCCACGTCGAGCGCGACCCCGTTCAGCTCCACCGAGCGCACGTGCGCGCCGTGCAGGTCGACGAACGTCGTCGCGCCGGGCTCCGCGGCGGAGAAGCGAACGGTCGTGACACTCTCGAACCGCTCCTCACCCTCCGTCAGGTCGAGCTTGACGTCGTACGACTCGACCTTCAACAGCCGGGCCCGCTCGCGAGCTTCGTCACGGGTCAGGTTGCCTGCCAAGATCCGCTCCTCTTCACCACATCATTGGGGTTTTGTCTGAATCCTGCCATGCCAGGAATAGTCCTGACTGTCACTCAGGTTATGGCCGAGGGCCCAGGTTATTGCCCGGGCAGGTCATCACGAACGAGGGAACCGCACCCATGGCCGAACGAACCCCCGTAGATCTCTGGTTCGACCCCTTCTGTCCCTTCGCCTGGATCACCTCGCGCTGGTTGGTGGAGGTCGAGCAGGTGCGCCAGATCGAACCCCGCTGGCACATCATGAGCTTGACCGTCCTCAACGAGGACAAGGAGATCTCCGACTCCTACCGCGAGATGCTGGCCGCCGCGATCGGCCCCGTGCGGGTCGTCGCCGCAGCGGCCGACAAGTACGGCGAGCACGTCGTCGGCCCGCTCTACACCGAGCTCGGCACCCGCTTCCACAACGAGGGCAGGCCCAAGGAGGGCCCCACGCTCAGGGACACGATCGGCGACGCCCTGGTGGCCGCGGGCCTCGACAGGGAGCTGGCCGACGCCATGGACTCCACCGACTACGACGAGGCCGTCAGGGAGTCGCACACGCGCGGCATCGACCTGGTCGGCCAGGAGGTCGGCACCCCGGTGATCCAGGTCGAGGGCGTCGCCTTCTTCGGCCCGGTCCTGACCAGGATCCCCAGGGGAGAGGACGCGGGCCGCCTCTGGGACGGCGTGCGCACCGTGGCGGCCTTCGACGACTTCTTCGAGCTCAAGCGCTCGCGCACCC
This sequence comes from Nonomuraea roseola, assembly GCF_039535395.1. Taxonomy (NCBI): domain Bacteria; kingdom Bacillati; phylum Actinomycetota; class Actinomycetes; order Streptosporangiales; family Streptosporangiaceae; genus Nonomuraea; species Nonomuraea roseola. The sequence continues at coordinate 188,247 of NZ_BAAAXC010000015.1, read as the reverse complement.
GCCGCCCCGTCTTCGACTGACCCCCTGCGCATGGCGATCGCCCTGGACTCCCCGGGGCGATCGGCCCCACGGCCCCCTTGGCCGCGATCTCGGACATCTCCCCCTAACCGCGGCGCTTCGCCGTACCCTCTTGGGAGGCGGCAGAGGGGCGGGTGGTGGCGCAGACACCCCGCGTGACGCGCCGACCACTCGCTTTGTGACCTTCGACGCGCAAGGATGGGGACCATGCGTCATCTCTATATCAACGGGGCGTGGACCGCCTCGGTCTCGGGCGAGGGCATCGACGTGGTCAACCCGGCCACCGAGGAGACGATCGACCGAGTTCCGGCCGGAGCCCCCGATGACGCAGAGGCGGCGGTGCTGTTCGCCCGCGCCGCCTTCCCCGCGTGGGCAGCCACGGCTCCCGCCGAGCGGAGCAAGCTGCTCGCCGCCGCCGCCGACCTGCTGAAGGAGCGGGCCGAGAGCGTCGCCAGGACGATCGCGACCGACATGGGCGCGCCGTACGGCTTCGCGCTCAAGGTGCAGACGCTCATGCCCGCAGGGGTGCTCGCCTTCTACGCGCAGCTGGCCGAGTCCTACCCGCGCGAGGCCAGGGTCGGCAACTCCGTCGTGGTGAAGGAGCCCGCGGGGGTGGTCGCCGCGATCACGCCGTGGAACTACCCGCTGCACCAGATCATCTGCAAGGTCGCTCCCGCGCTCGCCGCGGGGTGCACGGTCGTGCTCAAGCCCAGCGAGGTCGCGCCGCTGGCCGCCTACGAACTGGCCGAGATCTTCCACGAGGTGGGCCTGCCGCGAGGCGTGTTCAACCTGATCAGCGGGGCAGGGCCGGTGGTCGGCGAGGCGCTCGCCGCCCACCCCGAGGTCGACATGGTCTCCTTCACCGGCTCGACCAGGGCGGGCAGGCGCGTGGCCGCCCTGGCCGCCGAGAGCGTCAAGCGCGTCGCGCTCGAGCTGGGCGGCAAGTCGGCCAACCTCATCCTGCCCGACGCCGACCTCGCGAGCGCGGTGAAGGCGGGCGTCGCCAACGCCTTCGTCAACTCGGGCCAGACCTGCTCGGCCTGGTCGCGGATGATCGTCCACCGCGACCAGTACGACAAGGCGGTCGGCATGGCGGTCGAGGCGGCCCGCAAGTACACCATCGGCGACCCCTTCGACGAGGCGACCAGGCTGGGCCCGCTCGTCTCGGCCGCGCAGCGCGACAGGGTGGTCCGCTACATCAACACCGGGCAGGAGGAGGGGGCGCGCCTCATCATCGGCGGCACCGAGCCTTCGACCGAGCGCGGCTACTTCATCGAGCCCACGATCTTCGCGGGCGTGGAGCCCGGCATGACGATCGAGCAGGAGGAGATCTTCGGGCCGGTCCTGTCGATCATCCCCTACACCAGCGAGGAGCAGGCGGTGCAGATCGCCGACGGCACCCGCTACGGGCTGGCGGGCGCCGTGTGGGCCGGCACACAGGAGCGGGCGGTCGCGGTGGCGAGACGGCTGCGCACGGGGCAGGTCTCGATCAACGGAGGCCAGTTCAACCCGCAGGCGCCCTTCGGCGGCTACAAGCACTCGGGCATCGGCAGGGAGCTGGGCGAGCACGGTCTCGAGGAGTACTTCGAGATCAAGTCCCTCCAGCTCTGAGCGCCGAAGGATCATCCCGCGGCACCCACCACTCCCCGGCCGCTGGGAGCGGCGACCCCGGCGAGCGGTCTACGGGGTGCGCTGGAGAATCTTCCTGGCCTCGCTCTTCGGCAGGCGGTCGACGTAGAGCGTGCCTTCGAGGTGGTCGCTCTCGTGCTGGAAGCATCGTGCCAGCAGGCCCCTGGCCCTCAGCCGCACCTTCCTGCCGAGCCTGTCCACGCCCTCGATGCGCACGCCCGCCGCCCTGGGGGTGGGCGCGTAGAGCGGCCTGCCCGTGTCGCGTCCCGGGACCGAGAGGCAGCCCTCCTCGTCGAGCACCACCTCGGGATCGTCGACGGTGAGCACCGGGTTGATCAGGTGCCCCTTGCGCCCGCTGCAGTCGTAGACGAACAGCCTGCGTGACACGCCGATCTGCGGCCCGGCCAGCCCCACGCCGTCGGCCGCGTACATCGCCTCGAACATCTCGTCGATCAGCTTGCGCAGCTCGCGGTCGAAGTCGACGACAGGCTCGGCGGGGGTGCGCAGCACTGGGTCGCCGATGTACCGGATCTCGCGCATGGGGCCGTCTTCTCCTGTAAGGACTGGGAAGGTCAACAGCCTCTTACTCTAGCGTGGGACCGCCGTCGAACGTGCCCAGGGAACCTGAGAGACTGGACGGGTGCGTGTCTACATCGGTGCCGACCATGCCGGCTATGAGCTGAAGAACCACCTTGCCACCTGGTTGAAGGACCACGGGCACGAGGTGACCGACTGCGGTCCGTTCGTCTACGACGCCGAGGACGACTACCCCGCCTTCGTGCTGCGCGCGGCGGAGGGAGTCGCGGGAGACCCGGGCAGCCTCGGCATCGTCATCGGCGGCTCGGGCAACGGCGAGCAGATCGCCGCCAACAAGGTGCGCGGCATCCGCGCCGCCCTGGCCTGGAGCGAGGAGACGGCGCAGCTGGCGCGCGAGCACAACAACGCCAACGTCGTGAGCGTGGGCGCGCGCATGCACACCCAGGAGGAGGCGACCAGGTTCGTCGAGGTCTTCCTCGCCACCGCCTTCTCCGGCGCGGCCCGCCACAGCCGCCGCATCGCGCAGCTGTCGTCCTACGAGACCATCGGCCAGCTGCCCGCGCTGCCGTAGCGCCCTGCCCGCAGCCCTGCCCCCGCCGCTCTGCCTGTCCGCTCCGTCCTCCGCCATGTCGGCCGCCGCGGGTCACGACCTGCGGCGGAAGCCCTTGCGCGGGCTCTCCTCGCGCGAACGGCCCTCCCCTCGAGGGTGCTCCTCCCGCGCCTTCGCCTCACGGCGCGGGCTCTCGTCGCGCAGCGGCCGTCGGTCGGCGGCGTCCTGCTGCTCCTGCGAGGGTTTCGACACGTCTCTCGCCCGCATCGCGGTGATCGCCGTGATCTGCAAGCTCTGCAGTGCCATGCCTTCGACTGTACGCCGTGACGGCGGGAGGCGAAGTCCTGCTGGGCGGCGCGCCCGCGGTGGAGGGGACCACGTGACCGCGGAGGCGCCGGACAGGCCTGCCGTACGGGATCAGAAGACGAGACCCGCCCAAGGGGCGGGCGACCACGACAGAGCGGTGGCGAGCGCGCGCACGGCGCCCGCGCTGTGCTCGGTCAGCAGCCCCGCGGCGTGCTGCGCGTCGAGCGAGCCCCCGCCCAGGTACGCGCCGCCGAGCACGGCCACCGGCAGCGACACGTCGGGCGCCTCGCCGGTCGGCTTGCACGAGGCCGAGGCGGTGTCGGCGGTCAGGCGCCAGCGGCCGGCGTTCCACGGGCACACGTCGTCGGCCACCTCCAGCACCACGTCCACAGGCGCGGAGTAGGCGCGGGAGCTCAGCGCCGCGTCCACCGAGACCAGGCGCACCCACAGCTCGTCGCCCCATGAGGCGTTGAGGTAGCGGACGTCGGTCAGCCACTGCGTGATCGGGTCGTCCACGGGGCGCGTGGCCTTGACCCTGCCGACCAGGTCGCGGTTGAGCAACGACTGCCACAGCAGCGCGTGGGCCGCAGGGTCCGTCGCGTAGAGCTCGCGCAGCAGCAGCTCGCCGTCGGGCTGCCCGTTGTCGCCCCACAGGGACTTGACCCTGAACAGCGCGTAGCCGCGCACCCTGTCGGAGTCCTCGGCCAGCACGCACCGCAGGGCGCCCGCGCCGTCCTGGTCGAACTCCTCGTCGGCCAGGACGGCCGTCCAGAAGTGCTCGTTGCGCCGGTACTGGCCGGGCCGCTCGGCCAGGATCGACTCGTAGACGCTCTCCAGCGTGGCCCTGACCTCGGCGGGCTTGGCCACGGTGATTCTCAGCGCCGGGTCCGAGGGCGCGCCCGCGACGAAGGCCGAGCCGTGCTTGGGGATGCGCAGGGACAGCCCGTCGGAGGCCCTGCCGTAGCCGTACCTGCCGTAGATGACGGCTTCCGAGGCGTAGAGCGCGGCCACGGCCTCGCCGCGCTCGCGCACGTCGGCCAGCTGGCGGCGCATGAGCTGGGAGAGGATGCCGCGGCGGCGGTGGGAGGGAAGGACGCTGACCGCGGTCACACCCGCCACGGGCAGCTGCCCGCCCGGCACGGTCATCGTGAAGCTGTGGATGCCGGTGACCCCGGCGATGACGTCTCCGTCGAGGGCGGCGAGCGTCCTGTCGAACTCGGTGTTGGACTTCCAGCGCTCGGACTGGATCGGGTGGGGCGTCCAGTTGAAGCCCTCGGCGAGCACGCCGCTGAAGGAGGACCACTCGTCTTCCGAGATGGGGCGGATCGGATAGCTCATCCGTCCACGGTAGGAGCGGGCAAAGGGGGAGGGCCACCCAATATCCGTCCCTAATGATCAAGGCGTTGGTCAAGTGGGCTGCCCAAATCGAGGAGAGACCGATACAGTCGAGCGCATCATGAAGTCACGTCCGGCGCCGCTCATCCCGCCACGGCTCCGAGCGCTGCTCGTCAAGGTGCCGGGTTTGGTGCCCGTTGTCAGATTCATGCGGCGAGGGCCGCTGGCCAGAGACCGCAACCTGCTGATCACCCTGGGCGTGCTGACCCTTCTGATCGGCGCGCTGGCGGCGCGGGTGTCCACCGAGTGGTTCTCCCCCTCGCTGCTCATCCTCGTCACCCTCGTCGGCGGGCTGCAGCTGCGGCTGCGCAGCCTCGCGGTCCTGCTCATGTGCGTCCTGGCCTCGCTCGCATACGTTGGAGCGGTCCTCGGGGTCAACAGGATCGGTCTCGGCCTCATGGTCACCATCGGTTTCACCGCGGTCCTGGCCGCGCTCATGGCGCGCACCCGCGGCAAGCTGGGCGTGCAGGGGCTGCGCGGCGACGCGATGCTGCTGGAGCTGCGCGACAGGCTCAAGAGCCAGAGCGAGCTGCCCCAGCTGCCCAAGGACTGGGGCGCCAAGGTCGTGCTCAAGCAGGCGGGCGGCTCCTCCTTCGGCGGCGACTTCCTGGTCTCCATGCGCGACGGCGACCAGGTGGAGCTGGCGCTGGTCGACGTCTCCGGCAAGGGCGTCGACGCGGGCACCAGGGCGCTGCTGCTGTCGGGCACGTTCGGCGGGCTGCTCGGCTCGGTCGACGACTTCCTGCAGGCCTGTAACGCCTACCTCCACCGCCAGCGCGGCGACGAGGGCTTCGTCACCGCCGTCCACCTGCGCCTCGACCTGGCCACGGGCGAGTACACGATCACCTCGGCCGGGCACCCGCCCGTGGTGAAGCTCGACGCGGGCACCGGCAACTGGGAGATCGCCTCGGCCAAGGGAGTGGTCCTCGGCGTGGTGCCCGACCTGCACTGCGAGCCCGACAGCGGAGTGCTGCGCAAGGGCGACGCGCTCCTGCTCTACACCGACGGCCTGATCGAGCAACCGGGCCGCGACATCGACGCGGGGCTCGACAGGCTGCTGGGCGAGGCCGACAGGCTGCTTCCCAAGGGCTTCCGCGACGGAGCCAAAGCCCTGGTCAACTCGATGGCCTCGGGTCACAACGACGACTGCGCGCTCGTGCTCATCTGGCGACCATGACGAATGACACGACCAGATCGTGAGCTGAGTCACTGTCTGGCGGTGGATCAGGCTTGAGATTCTCAAGGCGTGGACAACAGGTATGAGCTCTACTGCCTCGTCGACCCCCTGTTCTACGACTCACCGGTGATCGACGGCGCCGCCGACTTCGTCCACGCCAGCAGGCCCGCGCCCACCGGCTGGGCACGGACCGAGCAGGGTGAGCTGGTGGCCCTGCGCCCCGTCGAGGCGGGGCTGCCCGAGCAGGGCTGGAAGATCCAGGTCTCCGCCCGCCCTGGCGACGCGGCCCTCGTGATGGACACGGTGTGGTCCTACTGCGTGCGGACCGGCCTGGCCTTCACGTTCCTGCGTGGCGAGCACGTCCTCCACCTGCGCAACGCCAAGCACGCGGGCAGGGGCGCGGGCGGCGAGCTCGCCACGCTCTACCCCGTCGACGAGACCAGGCTGGAGCGGGCGCTCACCGACCTCGGCGCGCTGCTCGACGGCCGGCCCTGCCCCTCCCTCCCCGGCGGCCTGCGCATCGGCGGGGGTCCGCTGCACGTCCGCTACGGCGCCTTCGCCGAGCGCCACTGCGCGGGGCCCGACGGCAGGCTCGAACCCGCCATCGCCGACCACGACGGCAGGCTGGTGCCCGAGTGGCACGGCCCGGTGTTCGCCACCCCCGCGTGGGTACGGCTGCCCGCCTTCCTCATGCCTCACCTGAAGGCGGGGCGGGCCGTCGCGCTCGACCGCCTGCCGTACACCGTCGAGGCCGCTCTGCGCCTTACCGGTGGGGGAGGCGTCCACCTGGCGCGCGACGAGCGCACCGGCACGCGGGTGGTCATCAAGGAGGCCAGGCCCCACGCGGGGCTCGACGCCGACGGCGCCGACGCGGTGACCAGACTCGGACGCGAGCGCGAGGCGCTGACCAGGCTCGCGGGCCTCGACGCGGTCCCCGCCCTGCTGGGCGAGCACACCGTCGGCGAGCATCGCTTCCTGGTGCTGGAGCACATCCAGGGCACCCCGCTCGACAGGCTCGGCAGGCAGGGCCGCGGCGCCGCCGACCACACCGCGTGGGCGCTCGAGCTGTGCGCGAAGGTGGAGGCGGCCGTGGCCGCCGTCCACGCGCGCGGACTGGTCTTCGGCGACCTCCACCCCGGCAACGTCATCGTCAGACCCGACGGCGGCGTCGCGCTCGTCGGCTACGAGCGGTGCGTGCCCCTGGACGAGGCGGGCGGCGGCGCCTTCGCCGTCCCCGACGGCGTCACGGGGGCCGACGTCGACCACCACGCCACGGCCCGCCTGCGCCTCGCGCTCTTCCTGCCGGTGACCGAGTTGCTGCGCATCGACAGGTTCAAGGCGGCCGAACTGGCCGACCTCATCCGCGAGTCCTACCCCGTCCCCCGCGCCTTCCTCGACGAGGCGGTGCGCACCATCACCGGGGTACGGCGCGCCAAGAGGGTTCCCGGCGCGCACATCCCCGCCTGGTACTCCGCCACCCTGCCCGACCCCGAGCGCTGGCAGCGGCTGCGCAGGTCGATGACGATGGCGATCCTGTCCTCGGCCACCCCCGAGCGCGACGACAGGCTCTTCCCCGGCGACATCGCCCAGTTCGCCACCGGAGGGCTCAACCTCGCCCACGGCGCGGCCGGCGTGCTGCTCGCCCTCGAGGCCGCGGGCTCAGGCCGCTTCCCCGAGCACGAGCGCTGGCTGCTCGAGCGGGCCATGCGCCCGCCCGAGGGCGCAAGGCTCGGCTTCTACGACGGCCTGCACGGCATCGCCCACGCGCTGGCCCGCCTCGGCAGGCAGGCCGACGCCCTCGACCTGGTGCAGCTCGCCTCCAGACGGCGGTGGGAGTCGCTCGGCCTCGACCTGCACGGTGGGCTGGCAGGCATCGGGCTCAATCTCGCCCACCTGGCCGACCTCACCGGCGAGTCGCAGCTGCTGCTGCGCGCCTACGACGTCGCCGACCTGGTCGCCACGCGGCTGAGCGGCAGGCAGCCCGCTCCCTCGGCCCCTCGCACCGGCCTGATGTACGGCTCGGCGGGCCCGGCCCTGTTCCTGCTGCGCATGCACGAGCGCACGGGCGAGCCGGGCCTGCTCGACCTGGCCGAGGCCGCCCTGCGGCAGGACCTCGGCCGCAGGGCGGCGCAGGGCGACGCCTCGCCACACCTTGACAGGGGAGGCGCGGGCCTGGCCTGGGTGCTGGCCGAATACCTCAGGTGGCGCCACGACGACGACCTCCTGCTCGCGCACGGCGCCCTCGACAGGGCGGCCCGCACGCCGTTCTCCTTCCAGCCGGGCCTGTTCACCGGACGGGCGGGACTGCTCGCCTACCTGGCCAGGGAGCGCGGCGACGATCCCGAGGTCGAGACGCAGCTGCGCGGGCTCGGCTGCCACGCGGTGCGCTACCAGGCCCATCTCGCCTTCCCCGGCGAGCGGCTGCTGCGCCTGTCGATGGACCTGGCCACAGGCACGGCAGGCGTGCTGTTCGCGGTGGCCGCCGCGCTGCACGACGACCCGGTGACGCTGCCGTTCATGCGCTCGTCGGCCGCGGGCGAGCAGCCCCATCTGACACTGCTCGACCAGCAGGGCCTGGGGAGCGAGACTCCCTGCTGACCCCCAAGAGCCCGGGTCCCGGAGGAGCGGCGCGGTTCCACCGGGGCTCGGCCGAGTCAGACCGCCTGCTCGCCGCGAGATCGGCGGGCAGGCGGGCTGGACGGCCCTACAGCCAGCCCGAGTCGCTGGCGATGCGCACCGCGTCGATGCGGTTGCGCGCGCCGGTCTTGCACATGATCCGCGACAGGTGGTTGCGGACCGTGCCGACCGACAGGAACAGCTCGCCGGCGATCTCCGTGGAGCGGGCGCCGCCCGCCGCGACGCGCAGCACGTCGCGCTCGCGCGGCGTCAGCGGGTTGGCGGCCGACTCCAGCGCGGCCAGTGCCAGCTCCGAGTCGACGGCCCTGCCGCCCGCGCCCATCGCCCGCAGGCCCTCGGCCAGGCTTTCGGGCGCCACCTCGAGGCTCATGAAGCCCACCGCGTGCGCCTCGAACGCCCTGCGCACCTGACCGGGGTTGGGCTGGGCGGACAGGATCAGCACTCTGCACCCCGGCGCCGCCTCGCGCAGGCGGGCGGCGGCGTTCAGCCCGCCGAGGTCGGGCAGGTCGAGGTCGATGACGGCGGCGTCGGGCTCGTGCTCCATGGCCGCGACGCCGACCTCCTGGCCGTGGCCGACGTCGGCGACGACCTCGAGATCGGCCTCAGCGGCGAGCGAGGCGACCAGGCCCCGCCGTACCAGCGGCAGGTGCTCGGCGACCAGGATCCGAAGCAACACATCTCCTAGGGTGATCGGGTGACTGCGCACTGTCAACGCAGTCTCCTCACTGGGCAAAGGACACGCAAGCCGTTCCGCATCTGATTGTTCGACTACTCTGGCCTTGTCGGACCTTCACCACTGCCCTGGAGCGCGCACAGATGAGTTGGCTCTACATCGCGGGGATCGTCGTCTTCGTGCTGGGGCTGATGGCCTCCATCGCGCTGCACGAGATCGGCCACCTCGTGCCCGCCAAGCTGTTCGGCGTCAGGGTGACGCAGTACATGGTCGGCTTCGGCGGCACCATGTGGTCCAAGAAGAAGGGCGAGACGGAGTACGGGATCAAGTGGATCCCGTTCGGCGGCTACATCCGGATGATCGGCATGCTGCCGCCCCGTCCAGGCGATGATCCGACCAAGCTGCGGCGTGCCTCCACCGGACCGTTCCAGGGCCTGATCGACACCGCGCGCGACGTGGCGCAGGAGGAGGTGCGGCCGGGCGACGAGGACCGCGTCTTCTATCGCAAGAAGTGGTGGCAGAAGGTCATCATCATGTCCGGCGGCCCGCTGATGAACCTCGTGCTGGCGTTCATCCTGTTCGCCGTCCTGCTGATGGGCTTCGGCCTGCCCACGCCCAAGCCGATCGTCTCGCCGCTGACCGCCACCTGCGTGATCCCGGCCAACCAGCCGGTCCGCGCCTGCAAGCCCACCGACCCGCCCACCCCCGCGGCCAAGGCGGGGATGAAGGTGGGCGACCAGCTCGTCACCTTCAACGGGGCGAAGATCACCTCGTGGGACGACACGACCAAGAAGATCAGGTCGCACGGCGCGGGCCCGGTCAAGATCGGCATCGTCCGCGACGGCAAGCCGATGACGCTCGACGTCACGCTGATCTCCCAGGACCGTCCCGCCATCGACGATCCCAAGCGCATCGAGAAGAACGTCGGCTTCCTCGGCGTCGGCCCCACCGAGGTGTACGAGACCCAGAGCCTGGGCGCCGTCGTGGGCTACATGGGCGATCTGACGGGCCGCGTCGCGCAGTCGATGCTCAACCTGCCGCAGAAGATGGTGGGCGTGTGGAACGCCGCCTTCTCCGGGCACGAGCGCGACAGGGAAGGGCCCGTCGGTGTCGTGGGCGCAGGCAGGATGGGCGGGGAGATCCTCGCCTCCGAGGCGCTGTCCGACCGCGAGAAGATCATGATCTTCCTGAACCTGCTGGCCGGGTTCAACCTGGCGATCGGCATGTTCAACCTGATCCCGCTGCTCCCGCTCGACGGCGGGCACATCGCGGGCGGCCTGTGGGAAGGGCTCAAGCGCGCCTACGCCCGCGTCATGCGCCGCCCCGAGCCGAGCTACGTCGACATCGCCAAGGTGCTCCCGCTGACCTACGCCCTGGCCATGGTCATGATCGTGATGGCAGGCCTGCTCGTCTACGCCGACCTGGTCAACCCGATCAGGCTCTCGGGCTGAGGCTCACTCACCCCTCACCCCGTCGATCCGCTCGCGCAGCAGGTCGGCATGGCCGTTGTGACGGGCGTACTCCTCGATCATGTGCACCATGATCCAGCGCAGCGACACCTCGCTGCCGTGGCGCAGCCCCTTGCCGATCGTGTCGAGGGACAGATCCGCCGACACCTCGCGGGCGTTGGCGACCTCGGTCCGCCAGGCCGCGAACGCCTCCTCGCCGGTCGTCGTGGCGATGGCCTCGAACTGGTCGTCGGGCCTTTCCGCGCTCTTGTAGCGCGGCGGCGCGTCCTGTCCCATCAAAATCGCGCGGAACCAGGCGCGCTCCACGTCGGCCAGGTGCCGCACCAGGCCGAGCAGCGACAGCGTCGACGGCGGCGCGGACCGCTCGCGCAGCTGCTCGTCGCTCAGGCCCGCGCACTTGACCGCGAGCGTCTCGCGGTGCCAGTCGAGCCACGACTCGAGCATCTCTCGCTCACCGGCGATGAAGGGAGGATCGATCCGAGGGTCTGTCATAGCGTGTGATTATGGACCCTCTGGAAGAGCTGCGCCGACTGTGCCTGGCGCAGCCCGAGGCGACCGAGCGGCTCAGCCACGGCGAGCCGACCTGGTTCGTCAAGGGCAGGAAGACCTTCGTGATGTTCGCCGACCACCACCACGACGACAGGCTCGCCTTCTGGTGCGCGGCTGCGCCGGGAACGCAGGAGGCGCTGGTGGCGGAGGATCCCACGCGCTTCTTCCGCCCGCCGTACGTGGGGCACAGGGGGTGGCTCGGGGTCTATCTCGATGTGCGGGTCGACTGGGCGGAGATCGGCGAGCTGGTGGCCGACGCCTACAGGATCGTCAGGTACGGCGCGCCCTGACGCGCCTCTCACGACCCCCGTTCTCCGTCAGCGCAGGAGTACGGGAAGGCTCGCGAGCCGCCACGAGGCGGGCATGAGCTGCCGTTCGAGCTCCTCGGATGCGACGGCGAGGCGCAGCTTCGGGAAGCGTGAGAGGAGCCCGGCGAAGGCGACCTCGCCCTCCTGCCTGGCCAGCGCCGCGCCGAGGCAGTAGTGCAGGCCGTGCCCGAAGCCGACGTGGACCTCGCGCCTGCCGTCCTCCTCGCGGGTGAGGTCGAGCCGGTCGGGGCGCTCGAAGCGGCGGGGGTCGTAGTTGGCCGAGACCAGTACGGCCATCACGGCCTCGCCCCGCTTCACCGTCATGCCGCCGAGCTCCACGTCCTCGGCCGCGTAGCGGACCCTGGTGCCCTGCACCGGCCCGCACCAGCGCATGAGCTCGTGGACGGCGCGCGGCATGAGCTCGGGCCGCGCGCGCAGCATGGCCAGCTGGTCGGGGTGGGTGAGCAGGGCCGCGGTGCCGTTGCCGATCAGGTGGGCGGTGGTCTCGTGTCCTGCGAGGACGAGAGTGAGCACCATCGTGATCAGCTCGGTGTCGGTGAAGCGGTCGCCGTCGTCGTCGTGTGCCCTGATCAGCCCGGTGAGCAGGTCGTCGGCGGGCGCGGCGCGGCGGCGGGGGATCAGGTCGCGGATGTAGTCGACCATGCTGATCACGGGTTCGGCCATGGCGCCCGGTGACAGGGACACCATCTTGGCGCCCCACTCTCGCCACAGCGGGCGGTCGCTCTCGGGGATGCCGACGAGCTCGCAGATGACCGTGATCGGCAGCGGGTAGGCGTACTCCTCGACCAGGTCCACGACGCGGTCGCCCGGCAGCGCGTCGAGCAGCCTGCCGCTGATCTCCTCGACCCTCGGACGCATCTCCATGACGCGCCTGGCGGTGAAGGCCCGCGAGACGAGCCTGCGCAGCCTGAGGTGGTCCTCGCCGTCGAGGTCGAGGATGCCGTCGGTGAGGTAGACGACGTAGTCGTCGGGGATCCCGCGCGCCTTCATGAGCTTCTCGCGCAGGTCGGGGACGTCGGCCCCGCGAATGGAGGCCGGATTGTTGACGAAGCGGTGCTCGCCCAGCACGGTCTTGACGTCCTCGTACCGGGTGACCAGCCAGACGGGTGTGTCCTGACCGGGGAAGCAGGCACGCGCGATCGGCGCCTCCTCCCTGATTCGTGAGAAGCCCCTGAAGGGGTCGGCCATCAGTGCGGGATCCATCAGGTTGACGGTGTCCATCGTCGCCTCTCGTGACCGTAAGGAGGATCTGGTCATCGAGTCAAACGTACGCCCGAGGATTCCGCAGGGCAAGGAGGGCCGTCGGCGCGGCATGGATCGGCGGGCCCCGGTGAGCGGCCTCCCTCAGCGGGGAGGCCGCCGCCTCACGTCCAGTGGCGGAGAGCCATTGTCAAAGTGTCGCCTGCGCTGTCCACGACCGCCTGGCCCACAGCCACCCGCGAGCACCTGCTCGCTCGCACGACCCCTGGCCGCAGCTGCCACCCAGACGGCAGGGCAGGCCGCGTATCTGCTCTTCGAAGGGGGCGGCTATGGTGACCGTATGGCGTCTGACTTCGAGGCGCAGTTGCGAGCCGTCTCGTTGCGCGTGATCCGGCCGCGGTTGGCAGTGCGCGCCGCGCTGCTCGATCACGCGCACGTCGACACCGACACGGTGATCGCCCTGGTATGGGCCGAACCCCCCAGGGTCTCCCTCCAGGCGGTGTACGAAGTGCCGCGTGCGCTGACCAACGCCGGTTCGGAGCGGCGCATCGAGCCCGCCGGTACCGCCCGCTACGAGTCACGGGTGGGGGACGACCACCACCATGTCGTGAGCCGCTCTCGCGGTGCGATCGCGGACGTCGACTGCGCCGTCGGCCACGCCCCCTGTCTCACCGCCTCGGATGACCAGGAATTCGTGGTCGACGAGGCGGAGGTCCTCTCTTGGGGGACCCACCCCGGCGGTGCGACCAGACGCATTGCCCAGTGATCCGGCAATTCGGAGGAAGCAGATGAGCGACACCCAGGACAACGCCCCCTCCAGCGCGCAGGGCGTGGACCAGAAGGCGGCGGCCGGCTTCCCGGTCGCGCATGACTCCGTGACCGCGCATGGCAGCGAGAGCGAGAACCCGGCAATCGACTCGCCGACTCCCAAGACCGGCGGTCGTCCGCGCACGAACCGGGACTGGTGGCCCAACCAGCTCGATCTCTCGGTGTTGCGCGCGCACTCGTCCAAGGGCAACCCACTGGCAGAGGGCTTCAGCTACGCCAAGGAGTTCGAGAAGCTCGACATCGAGGCCCTCAAGCAGGACATCATCGAGGCGCTCACCACCTCGCAGGACTGGTGGCCGGCCGACTTCGGCCACTACGGCGGTCTCATGATCCGGATGAGCTGGCACGCCGCGGGCACCTACCGCATCCACGACGGTCGCGGCGGGGCCGGCGACGGTGCTCAGCGTTTCGCCCCGCTCAACAGCTGGCCCGACAACGCCAACCTCGACAAGGCCCGCCGGCTGCTGTGGCCGGTCAAGCAGAAGTACGGCCAGAAGATCTCGTGGGCCGATCTGCTCGTGCTTGCCGGCAACGTCGCCCTGGAGTCGATGGGTTTCAAGACCTTCGGCTTCGGCTTCGGCCGCGAGGACGTCTGGGAGCCAGAGGAGATTTTGTGGGGTCCGGAGGAGGCCTGGCTCGGTGATGAGCGCTACGCCACCGACACCGAGATGGTGCCGAACTTCGGCGCGACCGAGATGGGTCTCATCTACGTCAACCCGGAGGGTCCCCGCGGCAACGCGGAGCCGGCCGCGGCGGCGCATTTCATCCGCGAGACCTTCCGGCGGATGGCGATGAACGACGAGGAGACGGTGGCTCTCATCGCGGGCGGCCACACGTTCGGCAAGACCCACGGCGCCGGCATCGCGGACGGCCATGTGGGGCCGGAGCCCGAGGGCGCGCCGCTGGAGGCGCAGGGCCTGGGCTGGCTGAGCAGCTACGGCACCGGCAAGGCTGGTGACACGATCACCAGCGGTCTCGAGGTGACGTGGAGCGACCGGCCGACGCAGTGGAGCAACCGTTTCTTCGAGATCCTCTTCGGCTATGAGTGGGAGCTCACCACGAGCCCCGGCGGCGCGAAGCAGTGGGTCGCGAAGGACGCCGAGGCGATCATCCCGGACGCTCACGACCCGTCGAAGAAGCACAGGCCGACGATGCTCACGACCGACCTGGCGCTGCGCGTCGACCCGACGTACCAGAAGATCTCCCTCCGCTTCCTGGAGAACCCCGACGAACTCGCGTTGGCCTTCGCCAAGGCCTGGTACAAGCTGCTGCACCGCGACATGGGTCCGGTCAGCCGCTTCCTCGGACCGTGGGTCGCCGAGCCGCAGCTGTGGCAGGACCCGGTGCCGGCCGTCGACCACGAACTCGTGGGTGACGCCGACGTCGCTTCCCTCAAGGCGAAGGTTCTGGAGTCCGGTCTCACGACCGCTCAGCTGGTCTCCACCGCCTGGGCTTCTGCCGCGAGCTTCCGGTCCACCGACAAGCGCGGCGGCGCCAACGGCGCCAGGCTCCGTCTGCAGCCGCAGCGCAGTTGGGAGGTCAACCAGCCCGAGCAACTCGCGACGGTCCTGGACATTCTCGAGAGCATCCAGCGCGAGTTCAACGAGGCCGGCGGCGCGAAGATCTCGCTCGCCGACCTGATCGTGCTGGCCGGCTCAGCCGCCGTCGAGAAGGCAGCAGGCGAGGCCGGCGTGGCAGTGACGGTGCCGTTCCGCCCGGGCCGCACCGACGCCACTCAGGAGCAGACCGACGTGGAGTCCTTCCGGGTCCTTGAGCCGCAGGCCGACGGTTTCCGCAACTACCTGCGTTCCGGCGAGAAGATGCAACCGGAGGTGCTGCTGGTCGATCGTGCCTACATGCTCAACCTGACCCCGCCGGAAATGACCGTCCTTATCGGCGGCCTGCGTTCCCTCGGAGCCAACTTCGGCGGTACCCAGCACGGCGTCCTCACCGACCGGCCCGGCGTGCTCACCAACGACTTCTTCACCAACCTGCTCTCCCCGGGCGCCCGGTGGAAGGCGTCGGACTCCGAGGAGGATGTGTACGAGATCCGCGACGTGGCCACCGATGAGGTGAAGTGGACCGCCACCGCGGTCGACCTCATCTTCGGCTCCAACTCGCAGCTACGAGCCCTTGCGGAGGTCTATGCCAGCCAGGACGCCCGCGACAAGTTCGTGACCGACTTCGTTGCAGCCTGGACCAAGGTCATGGAACTCGACCGGTTCGACCTCGCCTGACCCGTCTCCACCCCACGAGCCCGAGCCGGCGATTCCGAAGCCGCGCTCGGGCTCCTACTTCCCGCACTGGCTGTGGGAACGGCGTCGCCGGGCCGAACCAGCGCTGATCAGCATGGAGGCCACCAGCTACTTGCTGGCAGTCTCCACGCGGCGGGCGGACAAGCCGGTCGAGCAACTCGGCATCGAGCACATCTCCAAGAGCCAGGTCTCGGAGATGGCCAAGGTGCTCGACGGGCCTGCGCCACCTGGTGGCCGGCGGGCTAAATCGGCCAGAACCAGCTCAAGCACCCTTCACTGCATGGAGATGTGCACGTGGTCGTAGTGGTTGGCGGTGGTGCTGCCCCTGTCGGACATCGAGCGCCAGCCGCTGCCGCTGTTGATGCGCTGTCGCCAGATGACGTACTTCACGCCGAGCCGGCTCTGGTTCTTCAGCGCCCAGGCCGCGATCTGGTCGCCGAGCGCCTGGTTGGCGCCGGTGGGGGAGCTGCCTCCCGAGCTCATCATGAAGTCGCAGGCACGACCCAGCGGGTGCTCTCCGCTGTTGTCGACCCGGTAACACCCCACCTCGTACGGCAGGCTGAAGGCCTTCTTGATCTCGTCGCGCATGAGCCGCGTGCGGGGGGTGATGTTGTCGGTCCCCGACGGCAGCTCAGGCGCCCAGCTGCCGTCGGACTTGCGGCCGGGGCCGGTCGGAACGAGGTTCTGGAGCTTCTTCTCGATGTCGTCGATCATGCCCTCCGCCTCCTTCCGATCGTCGGCGACCTGGTCGGCCTGCTCGTCGATCTGGGTGGCAAGGGCCGTGGCCTCGGTGGCGGCCTTCTTCCTTTCGTCGCGGGCGGCTGCGACGTTCTTCACGACGGCGTCCTGCTCGACGCTCAACTGCTCCAGCAGCGCGGCGCTGTTCAGGTCGGGGGAGTACACCAGGGCGGGCAGATTGGGGGTGTTGGCCTGGTAGCGCATCTCGGTGATCTGCGAGGCGACGTTCTCGGCCTTGGCGAGCGTCTGCTCGGCGGCGGCCAGACGCTCCTTGGCCGCCGCGGCGGCCTTCTCCGCCTCGGCCAGCGCGACCCGCTTGGCGTTGTATCTCTCGATGAGCTTGTCGACCTTGGTGTTGAGCTTCTTCAGCTCGGCCCTCAGTTGCTTCTCCGACGGCTTGGGGGCAGCCGAGGACACGGAGGCGGAGCCGAGAACGAGGGAAAGCGCGGCAATGGCACCGCAGGCGAAACGAGACGTGGGGGACGCCACGAATGATCCTCTCCGTCTGCCGACCGGGTTAGCTGACGGGTTCGGGCGGGAGATGTGGCCCTACCACGGAACGTGGATTCACCCCAGGTGCATGGGTCCCCGGCTCCCGGGCGACTTGCCCGGGATTAGGCGTGCAACGGCTGTGAAAGCCGATGTCAGAGGGATATTAGTAGTAAAACGCCGGTAATGCGACTCCAAGCGGAAACCAATTAGTGATCTACCTGTGATCGAATTAGCTGCGCGGCCTCCTCGGGCAGCACGTCGTTGACGAACGCGCCCATCGCCGACTCCGAGCCCGCCAGGTACTTCAGCTTGCCCGGCGCCCTGCGGATGCTGAACAGCTCCATGTGAAGATAGGCGAGGTCGCGGCCCTGCCGTACGGGTGCCTGATGCCAGGCGGCGACATACGGCATGACCACGCCGAACAGCCCGTCGAGCGCCCTGAGCACCCTGGTGTAGACGGGGCCGAACGCGGCGCGCTCCTCCTGGGTGAGGGCGGCCAGATCCGGCACCTGGCGGTGCGGGTAGAGGTGCACCTCGAAGGGGTAGCGCGCGGCGGCGGGCACGAACGCCGTCCAGTGCTCGTTGGCGGCGACCACGCGCTCGCCGGCCCGCTCCGCGGCCAGCACGCCGGCGAACAGGCCTGGACGCTTGGCGGCGGCGGCCAGGTGCTGACGGGTGCGAGGGGTGATGTAGGGGTAGGCGTAGATCTGGCCGTGCGGGTGGGCCAGCGTGATGCCGATCTCCGCGCCCCTGTTCTCGAAGCAGAAGACCTGCTCGACGCCGGAGATCTCCGACAGCTCCGCCGTACGGTCGGCCCACGCCTCCATGACGAGCTCGACCTGGTCGTCGGAGAGCTTGGAGAAGGAGGAGCTGTGGTCGGAGGTGAAGCAGACCACCTCGCAGCGCCCCACACCTGGAAGCACCTCGCTGAGGCCGCCTGCGTCGGGGTAGCTGCCGAGGTGGGTGGAGAAACTGGGGAAGCGGTTCTCGAAGACCACCACGTCGTAGGAGGAGGCGGGGATCTCCGTCGACTTACCCGGCGTGGACGGGCACAGCGGGCACTCGTCAGCCGGCGGCAGGAAGGTGCGGGTCTGGCGGTGGCCCGCCATCGCCACCCACTCCTCGGTGAGAGGGTCGTAGCGCAGCTCGGAGGCCACGGGCCTCGGCGGCAGCTCGCGTTGGTCGATCGCGCTGCGATCGGCGTCGTCGCGCCGGTCGAAGTAGATCAGCTCTCGGCCGTCGGCCAGGTGCGCGATGGTGCGCTTCACTTCGTGTCCTCCGCGATGATCAGTTCTCCGGCCCTCTCGGCCAGCTCTCTGCGCGCGGCCTGGGGCAGGCCGGCGTCGCTGATGACGACGTCGGCCTCCGACAGCTCCGCGATCGTGCTGATGCCGACCGTGCCCCACTTGGTGTGGTCGGCGGGGACGACCAGGCGGTGCGCCGAGGCGACCAGCTCCCTGTCGGTCTCCGACTCCAGCAGGTTCGGCGTGGTGAACCCCGCGTTCACGCTCATCCCGTGAACGCCGAGGAAGAGCGTGTCGACGTGCAGCCGCCTGATCGCCGCCACCGCGACGGGCCCCACGAGCGCGTCGGAAGGGGTGCGGACGCCGCCGGTCAGCACCACCGTGCGGTCGGCTCGGGGGCTGCGGTGGAAGACGTCGGCCACCGGGATCGAGTTGGTGATGACGGTCAGCTCGTCCACGTCCACCAGCAGATGGGCCAGGGCCCAGGTGGTCGTGCCCGCCGACAGCGCCACGGCGGTGCCCGGGCGCACCAGCGCGGCGGCCCTGCGGGCGATGGCGTCCTTCTCCGCCTGCTGGCGCACCGACTTGGCGGCGAAGCCGGGCTCCTCCGTCGAGCCTGGGCCGTTGATGGTCGCCCCGCCGTGGACCTTCTCCAGCAGCCCGCGCTCGGCGAGCGCCTCGAGGTCCCTGCGGATCGTCATGTCGGAAACGCCGAGCTCGCGCACGAGGTCGGCCACCCGGACCCCGCCGCTGCGACGGACGCGCTCCAGGATCGCCTGCTGCCGCTGTGGTGCGAGCACGAGTCCCTCCTTCAAACAGATTCCACCAAATTATGACACATGCATGTTGAAACATGGGGAGTGGAATCGGCCAAACCCCTTGTCCGGCGAGCCGCCTCCGCGAGAGGTTGGAGCCTTACACGGGAGGAGGTAAGCCATGGCCAAGCGCGCTCGCAAGACCAAGGCCCGCAAGAAGAAGGCGGCCAACCACGGCAAGCGTCCCAACGCTCGCTGAGGCGTGACATCGGGTACGGCTCGTACCCGATGTTCATCCCTCCCGCGGGCCGGCGAAAGGCCCGAGGCGAGAATTGTCGCCCCACCCCGCCGAGGGCGGGCCGCACCGGCGCGTTGACCCGCGGTCACCTGGGGAAACCGGTCATAGTGTGACGCATGATGTCGCGCGGACTCCGGGTCCTCATCGGCCTGGCGGCCGCGATGATCGCCATGGTCGGACTCGAACGCTTCAGCTCGGTCGCCGGTCCCGCCTTCCTGGCGCTCACGCTGACGATCGCCGTCAGCCCGCTGCGCTCATGGCTGAGGCGTCGCCGCGCGCCGGGCTGGGCGCTGGTGGCCGTGCCGCTGACCGTCGTGCTGCTGGGAATGATCGCGTTCGTGGCGGCGCTGGTCGTCTCCGTCGCGCAGCTGGCCGTGCTGCTGCCCACCTACTCCGACGAGTACACCGCGCTCGCCGCCTCCGCGACCAGGTGGCTCGGCGCGCACGGCATCACCTCGGCCGAGGTCAACGCGGTGCTCGGCTCGCTCGACCCCAGCCAGCTGCTGCCGATCGTGCAGGGCTTCCTGTCCAGCCTGCTGAGCGTCGGCTCGGCGTTCGTGCTCATCCTGCTACTGCTGTACGGCATGAGCCTGGACGCGGGCCCGCTCCAGTCGGCCGTGAACGCTCTGGAGGCGACCAGGCCGCACCTGGTGCGGGCGCTGCGGGACTTCACCGGAGGCACCTGCCGCTACCTGGTGGTCTCCACCGTCTTCGGTCTGATCGTGGCCGTGCTCGACGCGGGGGCGCTGTTGCTGCTGGGGGTGCCGCTGCCGCTGCTGTGGGGGTTGCTGGCCTTCATCACCAACTACATCCCCAACATCGGATTCGTCCTGGGCCTGGTGCCGCCCGCGCTGCTGGCCCTGCTCGACTCGGGCTGGATCACGATGGT
This sequence comes from Nonomuraea roseola, assembly GCF_039535395.1. Classification (NCBI taxonomy): domain Bacteria; kingdom Bacillati; phylum Actinomycetota; class Actinomycetes; order Streptosporangiales; family Streptosporangiaceae; genus Nonomuraea; species Nonomuraea roseola. The sequence continues at coordinate 168,279 of NZ_BAAAXC010000015.1, read as the reverse complement.
CTGGGTGATCGCGGTCTACAGCGTGCTCAACTTCGTCATCCAGTCGGTGATCCAGCCGAAGTACGCGGGCCAGTCGGCCGGCCTGTCGACCACGATCACCATCCTGTCGCTGCTGATCTGGACGGTCGTGCTCGGCGCGCTCGGCGCCGTGCTCGCCGTGCCGCTCACCGCGCTGGCCAGGGCCCTGCTCATCGACGCGGACCCTGGCACCCGCTGGGCGATCCCGCTGGTCAGCGGTCAAGATCGGCAAGAGCCGCCGACACCGCGCGGTGGAACGTCGGGTATGCGTAGATCATCTGGCTGAGCCGCCGCACAGGGACGCGCTCGTGCACGGCCAGCGTCAGCATGCTCAGCACCTCGCCGCCCGAGGGCCCCGCGTTGGTCGCGCCGACCAGGACCCCGTCGGCGGCCACCAGCTTGACGAAGCCGCGCGCCTGGGCGATCCAGCCCCGCGTGGACTCGGCCAGGTCGGTGAAGCCCACACGGACGTCAAGCCCCTTCTCCCTGGCCTGCGCCTCGGTCAGACCCACCGCGCCGACCTCGGGATCGGTGAACGTCACCCTCGGCACCGCGTGGTACTCCGCCTCGTACGCCGGCTCACCGAGGATCTCCTTGACGATGATGTCGGCGTGGTACATCGACATGTGCGTGAACGCGCCCTTGCCGACCGCGTCGCCGAGCGCCCACACGCCCTCGGCGGCCCGCATCCTGCCGTCCACGGGGATCGCCCTCGCGCTCTCGTCGAGGCCGATCGCCGCCACCCCGAGCGCCTTCAGATCGACCCTGCGGCCCGTGGCCACCAGCAGCCTGCTCGCCGTCACGCCCGCGAGGGTGAAGCCGTCGTCCCCGTATGTCACGCGCGAGACCTTCACCCCTGTGCGCACGTCGATGCCCTCGTCGGCGAAGGCCTTGGCGATCAGCTCGCCCCCCTCGGGCTCCTCGATCGCGACCAGCCTGTCGAGGCCCTCCAGCACCGTCACCCTTGCGCCGAACCTGGAGAAGACCTGCGCGAGTTCCACGCCGACGGCTCCGCCGCCCAGCACGATCAGTGACTCGGGGACCGTCTCGGTCTCGATCGCCTGGTGGTTGGTCCAGTACGGCGTGCCCTCGAGCCCCTCGATGGGCGGTACGGCCGGCTGCGACCCCGAGGCGATCACTATCCCCCTCGAGGCCCTGATCACCCGATCGCCCACGGTGACCTCGTTGGCCCCCGTGATGCGTCCGTGGCCTCTGACCAGGTGGCCGCCCTTGCCCGTGAAGCGGTCGGCGGCGACCTTGTCGTTCCAGTCGTCGGTCGCCTCCTCGCGAATCCTGCGCGCGAGCGGCCCCCAGTCGGGCGGCAGAGCGCCCTTCGCCACCTGGTCGGCCGCGTGGAGCATCATCTTGGAGGGGATGCAGCCCCAGTAAGGGCACTCCCCGCCGACGAGGTTCGCCTCGACGCCCGCCACCCGCAGCCCCGCCTCGGCCAGTCGGCCCGCGACGTCCTCGCCTCCTGGGCCCATACCCAGCACGATCACATCGACATCCATCCACCCACGCTAACCGCAGGGGCCGGACGCCCTCCCTCTCACCCGGCGGCGAGTGCGCCCAGCAGCGCCTCGACCTGGGCGGCGTAGCGCTCGGCGAACGCGGGGGAGGCGGGGTCCTCGCCGTACACCGCCCTGACGATCTGCGGGAAGGCCACCCCCGCCGCGGCCATCGCGAACAGCGCCACCAGCACCGCCTCAGGCTCGAGCGAGGAGGGGAGCTCGCCGAGCCGCTGCCGCTCGCGCAGGGCCTCGACGTTGCGCCGCATGTCGGCGACGAACTCATGGGCGGGCTCGCCTTCGCGCAGCCCCTCCCACACCAGCAGCTTGCCGAAGGCGGGGTTGGCGGCGTTGGCGCGCACGTACCCGGCGACCAGCTCGCCCAGAGACAGGGAGGGGTCGGCGAACCCGCTCTCGGTGCTCTGCCACTGGCTCGTCAGCTCGCGGTAGAGACCCTCCTTGCCGCCGAAGTAGTAGGAGATCAGCTGCTTGTTGACCCCCGCCCTGTCAGCGATGGCGCTCACCCTGGCGCCGGCGAAGCCCTTGGCGGCGAACTCCTCCACCGCCGCCTGGACGATCCGCTGTTTGGTGCGCTCGGCGTCGCGCTGCTTGTCCTCGGGCTCTCTCCGCATGGCGGAAAACTATCATCCATCCGTATGGTTGACACAATTATCCATTTGGTTGATAGTCGGGGACATGAGAACTCATATCGCGATCATCGGCGGCGGGATCGGCGGACTCTGCCTGGCCCACGGCCTGCGCAGGGCGGGCATGGACGTCACGGTCTTCGAAAGGGACCGCACCCCCCAGGACCGCCTCCAGGGCTACCGGGTGCACATCGACCCCGACGGCGCGCGGGCCCTGCACGACTGCCTGCCCCCGCATCTGTGGCGGACCTTCCTCGAGACCACGGGCCGGGGCGGCCAGAACTTCGGCTTCCTCACCGAGCAGCTCGGACGGCTGCTCGTGCTCCAGACGCCCCTGGCGGCCGACCCGGCCGACGACCACCACTCGGTCAGCCGCATCACGCTCAGGGACATCCTGCTGTCGGAGCTCGGCGACGTGGTCCGCTTCGGCAGCACCTTCGAGCGCTACGAGCGCGACGGCGAGGGCGCAAGGCTGTTCTTCGAGGACGGGACGAGCGCCACGGCCGGCATCGTGGTCGCGGCCGACGGCGGCAACTCACGGGTCAGGCGGCAGTACCTCCCGCACGCCCGGCGCGTCGACACCGGCATCACCACCGTCGCGGGCAAGTTCCCGCTCACCGCGCGGACGAGGAAGCTCATCGACGCCAGGCTGAGCGAGGGACCGAACACCATCCTGCCGCCCAGGGGCATGGGCCTGTTCACCGCCCCGCACGACCTGGGCGACACCGGCGAGACGACCTCGCTCATGGACAACACCGGCAGCTACATCCTGTGGGCCTTCGGCGCCGCCAGACGACGTTTCCCCTCCGGACTCGCCGACCTGAGCGGTGAGCGGCTCCAGCGGATCGTCGCCGGCCTCATCCACAGCTGGCACCCCGACCTGAAGAAGCTCGTCGAGCTGTCGCACCCCGACACCGTGTCGCTGCTGCCCATCCGCACCTCGATCCCGATCGAGCCGTGGGAACCCACCACCATCACGCTGCTGGGCGACGCCATCCACAGCATGACGCCGATGCGCGGGATCGGCGCCAACACCGCCCTGCGCGACGCCAGGCTGCTGTGCCAGGCCCTGACGGCGGGCGGCGACCCCGTCGCGGCCATCGGCGGCTACGAGCGCAGGATGCGTGAGTACGGCTTCGCCGCCGTCCGCGACTCCCTCCAGGCCGCCGAGCAGTTCGTCGGCGAGAACGCGGTGGCCAGGCTCGGCTTCAAGACCTTCCTGCGCACCGCCCAGCGGGTGCCCAGCCTCAGGGCGAAGGCGTTCGGATGACAGGCAGCCCCGCAAGCGCCGCCGAGATCCGCTCCTCGGGCAGCGAGAAGTCCTCCATCTCGCCGCCCAGGAAGCGGTCGTAGGCGGCCAGGTCGAAGTGGCCGTGCCCGCACAGCGCGGTCAGGATGACCTTCTCCTGCCCGCTCTCCCTGCAGCGCAGCGCCTCGGCGATCGTCTCGGCCAGCGCGTGCGTCGGCTCTGGAGCCGGCACGATGCCCTCGGCGCGGGCGAACCTCACCCCGGCCTGGAAGCACTCCTTCTGTGACTTGGCGACCGCCTCGAACATCCCCAGCTCGTACATGTGCGACAGCAGGGGCGACATCCCGTGGTAGCGCAGGCCGCCCGCGTGGATCGGGTCGGGGACGAAGCCGTGGCCGAGGGTGTGCATCTTCAGCAGCGGCGTGAACCCCGCCGTGTCACCGAAGTCGTAGGCGTAGACGCCCCTGGTGAACGAGGGGCACGCCTCGGGCTCCACCGCCCGCAGCACCGGTGAGATCCGCCCGGCCAGCTTCTCCCTCAGGAACGGGAAGACCAGCCCCGCGAAGTTGGACCCGCCGCCCGTGCAGCCGATGACGACGTCAGGCATCTCGGGCAGCTGCTCCAGCGCCTCCTCGCCGATGACCGTCTGGTGCATCAGGACGTGGTTGAGCACCGAGCCGAGCGCGTAGCGGGTGTCGTCCGAGGCGCCCGCCACCTCCACCGCCTCGCTGATCGCGATGCCCAGGCTGCCGGGCGAGCCTGGCTCCTCGGCCAGCACCTTGCTGCCTGCGCCCGTCACGGACGAAGGGCTGGCGTGCACCGTCGCGCCGTACAGCCTCATCAACGAACGCCGGTAGGGCTTCTGGTCGTAGGAGGCGCGCACCATCCAGATCTCGCACTCCAGGCCGTACTGCGCGCAGGCGAAGGCCAGCGCGGAGCCCCACTGGCCCGCTCCGGTCTCGGTGGTGAGGCGGCGCACGCCCTGCCTGGCGTTGTAGTAGGCCTGCGGCACCGCGGTGTTGGGCTTGTGCGAGCCCGCGGGCGAGACGCCCTCGTACTTGTAGTAGATGCGGGCGGGTGTGCCGAGCGCCTTCTCCAGGCGGTGCGCCCGCATCAGCGGCGTCGGCCGCCAGAGCCGGTAGACGTCGAGCACCTCCTGCGGGATCTCGACGAACCTGTCGCCGCTGACCTCCTGCGCGATCAGCTCCGCGGGGAACAGCGGCGCGAGATCGTCAGGTCCGACCGGCCGCATCGTGCCGGGATGCAGCGGTGGCGGGGGAGGGGCGGGCAGGTCGGGAACGATGTTGTACCAGTGACTCGGTGTCATCGATCCATCGTGACTCCGTTATCCCTGCCGTTCCATAGTCACCTGCCTGCGAACCTCGGGGACGACCTCCTCGGCGAACAGGCGCAGCAGCGGCTGTTGCGCTCCCCGCTCCACACCTTCCTGATCACCGTGACCGCCTCGGTGAGCGCGTCCATGGCCTCACCCCTCGTACGGCGCGGCCCGCCGTACGCCTCGATGGCCTCCCGGAAGCCGCCCGCCCCGAGCCCGAGCTCCACCCGCCCGCCACTGAGCAGGTCGGGGCCGGCGGCGGCCTTGGCCAGCACGGACGGCTGCCGCAGCGGCAGGTTGGCCACGTCGGGGAAGACGGTGACCCGCTCGGTCACGGCGATGATCACGCTGAGCAGCGTCCAGGTGTCGAGGTAGCGGCACCGGTAGGGATGGAGGAGTACCTCGACCACGCCGCTGTGGCGCGCACCCTCTCCTCGGCGCTCACGCCGGTGTCAGCAGCGCCGGATGGCGCGGGTCGTCGGCCTTGACCACGACGTCGGCCGCCGTGATGGGGGCCACCTCGTGCTCGTAACGCTCGTACGCGGGCAGCCGCCAGCGCTGGTCCTGGTCGGCGCGGCGCGCCAGAGCCGCCCGCGACAGCCACAGATGGACGGTCAGCTCGGCGGGCAGCCCCCGCCCGAGCAGCAGCGTCCCGTCGAGCAGCAGCACGCCCCCGGCAGGAAGAGTCTCGTACGGCGCGCGCGTCGCCCTGTCCCTGACGCTGTCCCACAGGGTGGGCAGGACCCTGCCGGTGCCGCCCGGGTCCAGCGGGCCGAGCACCTCGCGGCGCAGCGCGCCCTCGTCCAGCCAGTCGTCGTAGAAGGCGTCGGGGTCGGTCCTGCCGTACTCCAGGCGCAGCGACGCGGGGCGCAGGAAGTCACCCGCCGACACCCGCAGGACGGGCCTGCCTCGCTCCCGCAGCGGCTCCACCAGCGCGTCGGCGAGGCGCGAAGGCTCCGCGGCGGGCGCGCCGTCGACCAGCACCCGCACCCACGAGTGGCGCGGGCCAGCGGCGATCCGCTCGGCCAGCTCCTCGACGAGCAGACCGGGCGAAACAGGCCTCGCCCTCGTCACGGCCGCCCGGGGAACAGCCCGCACAGGCTGACACTGATCGGGATGAACAGGGCGACGCCGCCCAGCATCGGATGGAAGATCAACGTGGCCTCCTCGACGTGTTGATCATAGTCGGCGGCCCGCCCCGGAGCCCGAGTGCTCCCGCCTGAGGCGTTCTTCCGACCAGCTCCAGAGGCCTCGGGCACACAGCGGGCGCGGCAGATCGAAAAGAATTCCTGAAGATCACAAAAGGCCAGGTCCTCCATGTGGATGACCTGGCCTTTTGCCGTCTGAGCGGACGACGGGAATCGAACCCGCGTAGCTAGTTTGGAAGACTAGGGCTCTACCATTGAGCTACGTCCGCGCGAGCCGGTCGAAGTCTGGTCTAGACTTCATCCGGTCGTCAGGGCGTAAGCGTACCGGAGTCACGGGGCGCATGCGTAACCGACGTCGCGGGGCGTGGCGCAGCTTGGTAGCGCGCCTGCTTTGGGAGCAGGAAGTCGCAGGTTCAAATCCTGTCGCCCCGACTGCCGTACCTGCCGGAAGGCCACTCCAGAAGATCGGGAGTGGCCTTCTGAGTGTCTACGGTTCCTCGGATGCGCCGAAGATGCGGTCCATCGCCACGGCGCCTCCGACGCCTCCTGCGGGGCGGCTTGGTCAGCTCGCCTGATCGATGACGTCGTGGAGGTACCGCATGGCGAGCTTTTCGGCGTGGCGACGGGGTTCGATCACCGCTTCGGTGCCGTCGAGCCACTGCCGGTAGAGCTCCACGCAGGCGAGCAGAGCCTGACCTGCGTCGTGCCGGTCGTAACCGCAGAGGGTTGCCTGAGGGCGTGCGCCTCATCCGGTGCGATGGACTCGAGGTGCCGGACGCCGCGCGGTGACGCACCCACCCACCGTCCGGCCGGCCGGATACGTGAGGAGAGCGCGGCGCGAAGGCCGGCCGTGCCTACCGCGACGGCAGGAACCGTGCCGATCCCGTGGATGAGCAGATCCTGTCGCCTGGCCGCCGGGTCTAGGGCCCGGACGGCGCGACCAGGTCGAGGCGGCGCGTAAGGGGAACGCCCGATTTGGGGCTCAGGTGTTTGGGGCTCAGGTGTAGGGCGGTGGCGCGCTGTCGGGGAGGGGCGGCGTCAGTCGCCGGTGTGGAACAGCGCCCAGACGGCCTTGCCGCCGCCGTCGAGGCAGTCCCAGCCCCAGCACTCGCTGTAGGTCTCGACGATGTAGAGCCCGCGCCCGTTCTCCGAGATGAAGTCGGGCTCCTTGGGAGTGGGCACCTCGTCGCTGGGGTCGGCCACCGCCAGCAGCACATGGGGCGCGGCCCGCATCAGCAGGAGGGTGATCTCGCGGTGCCCTCTGGCGTACCTGACCGCGTTGGTCACCAGCTCGGAGACCACCAGCGCCGCGTCGTCGCTGAGCTCGGACAGTCCCCAGTCGTGAAGTGTCGAGCGTGTGACGTCTCGCGCCGTGCGCACCGAATCGGCCTGGAAAGGCAGCGGAGTCGCGGTGGTGTCCGGTTCTTCTGCGCGGAGGAGGCGGTCGAAGCCCACCTCGCGAGTGATCTTCAGGCAGGTGGCAGTGCCCAGGGGGTCCTCCACCATCCCGCCGTTACCTCCGCTACTCATGAATCGGTGCATATTTCGGCGTTTGTCCCCAATATGCACTAAGCCATCATGGGTCACGACAAGCGGCGCTGCAAGACCCAAATGCACGTGCAGCTGCAATGTGCAACAGCATGTTCGGTTACTGGCAAAGCGGACACACGGCTGAGACCTTGTCACAGCGCCCGGAACTAGTGACACTGTGTGCGGACCGAAGAGGGAGGCATTGTGACGCAGAACCCGCCGGGGTCGGGGCCAACGGCTCTGCGCATCCTCCTGGGCTCCCAGCTGCGGAGGCTGCGAGAGTCGCGCGGCGTCACGCGCGAGGAGGCGGGTCACCTCATCAGGGGCTCCGAGTCGAAGATCAGCCGCATGGAGCTCGGCAGGGTCGGTTTCAAGGAGCGCGACGTCGCCGACCTGCTCACCCTGTACGGCGTAGCCGACGAGAGCGCGCGCAGAGCGGTGCTCGACCTGGTCTCCACCGCCAACGAGCCGGGCTGGTGGCACCGGTTCAACGACCTGCTGCCCTCCTGGTTCCAGGCCTACGTCGGCCTGGAGGAGGCCGCCACCCGCATCAGGACCTATGAGGTCCAGTTCGTCCCCGGCCTGCTGCAGACCAAGGAGTACGCCAAGGCCGTCATCACCGCGGGATCGGCGGGAGTCAGCTCCGACGAGATCGCCCGCAGGGTGGACCTGCGCCTGGAGCGCCAGCGCGTGCTCGACCGTCCGGGTGGACCGGTCCTCTGGGCGGTGATCGACGAGGCCGCCCTGCGCCGTCCCATCGGCGGAGCCGAGGTGATGAAGGCACAGCTGGAGCACCTGATCGACCTCATGCGCCAGGCCAACATCACCATCCAGGTCATGCCGTTCGACTTCGGAGGACACAGCGCCGAGGGCGGCGCTTTCAGCATCCTGCGCTTCCCCGACCAGGACCTGCCGGACGTCGTCTACGTCGAGCAACTCGCCAGCGCCCTCTACCTCGACAAGCGCGAGGACGTCGACCGCTACACCGAGGTCATGGAGCGCCTCTGCGCGGTCAGCACCACCCCTGACGAGACCGTCAGCCTGCTCAACAAGATCAGGGACGAGATCTGAACGCCTCTTCGTCGTGCTTGGGTGCACATCTGCCCTAGACTGGCGTGCGGCGTTGGACATTCGCCGGTGCGAGCATGCCCAAGCCGATCATGTGGGCGCGGCGCGTGAGCCGCAGAGAATTTGGACGCGCCCGCGAACACTCAAAGCTTGATCAAGGAGACCACCCCGTGAAGACCGCTGTCGAGGAGCTCAGCCCGACCCGGGTGAAGCTCACCGTCGAAGTGCCGTTCGACGAGCTTGGCCCGAGCATGCAGGCGGCGTACAAGAAGGTCGCGTCGCAGGTGCGCGTCCCCGGCTTCCGCCCCGGCAAGGTCCCGGCCCGCATCATCGAGCAGCGCTTCGGCCGCGCGGTGGTGCTGGAGGAGACCCTCAACGACGCGGTGCCGAAGCTGTACAGCCAGGCCGTCGACGAGGTCGACGTCTTCCCTGTCAGCCAGCCCGACATCGAGGTCACGAAGATCGAGGACGGTGAGCAGATCGAGTTCACCGCCGAGGTCGACATCAGGCCCAACTTCGAGGTGCCCGCCTACGCCGGCATCGAGGTCACCGTCCCGACCGCCGAGGTCACCGACGAGGACATCAACAGTCAGCTCGACGCGCTGCGCCAGCGCTTCGCCACGCTGACCGGCGTCGAGCGCGCCGCCACCACCGGCGACTTCGTCGTCATGGACCTGCGCGCCGAGATCGACGGCGTCAACCTCGAGGAGCAGCAGGCCAACGAGGTGTCCTACGAGGTCGGCGCCGGCTCGGTGCTCCAGGGCCTCGACGACGCGCTCGAGGGCATGTCCGCCGGCGAGGAGAAGACCTTCCGCACCGAGCTCGTCGGTGGTGAGAACGCCGGCGAGGAGGCCGACGTCATCATCAGCGTCAAGTCGGTCAAGGAGAAGGTCCTGCCCGAGCTCGACGACGAGTTCGCCCAGCTGGCCAGCGAGTTCGACACCCTCGAGGAGCTCAAGGACAGCATCCGCGAGCAGGCTCATCGCAACAAGCTGGTCGACCAGGTCGTGCAGTCGCGCGAGAAGGCCCTCGACACGCTGCTGGAGCAGATCGACATCCCGATCCCCGACAGCGCGCTCAAGGCCGAGCTCGACGCCCGCAAGCACAACCTCGACCACCAGATCGCCGAGAGCGGCCTGAGCCGTGACGCCTTCTTCCGCCTCTACCAGACGACCGAGGAGGAGCGTCTCGCCGAGTTCGAGACCAGCTCCGCCAAGGCCATCAAGAGTGGCTTCGTCCTCGACAAGATCGTCAAGGCCGAGGAGCTGGGCGTCAGCGAGCAGGAGCTGACCAACTTCGTGGTCCGCCGCGCCATGCAGATGGGCGTCGCGCCCAACACGCTGGCCCAGCACCTCGCCGACAACGACCAGCTCACGCTGGCCATGGTCGAGATCGTCCGCGACAAGGCCAAGACCGTCGTCGGCGACGCGGCCAAGGTCGTCGACGAGGCCGGCAACGAGGTCGACCTCAAGGCCATCTACACCGAGATCAACGGTGAAGAGGTCGTCGAAGAGGCCGACGCCACCGAGGAGTGATCTCTCCCTCACGTCGCGAAACCCCCGTCCTGCGCAGGGCGGGGGTTTCGCCGTCTTCCGCCGTGGGGCGCATGGTGATCAGGGGGCGGGGGGACACCGCGGCGCCATCGCGTCGCGCGTCCCTCAGCCCTTCCATGGGCCGCCCCCGTCGTGAGGCCGTACTGCTTGAGACCAGGGCAGGCCCCTGGCGGCACAGGAGAAGGATCAGCGTGAAAGCCCGCCGGAGCGGGGCTCGCGAGAGCGCGGGAGCGTCCCTGGCGGACGTTGACCGCCACCTGCGCCGACAGCGAACAGTCCGTGGACCGGGCATGACCTGTGGGCCGTGCGCGTTAAGGTCACAAGCAAAGCCCATCGATTACGACGCATCGGAAGGTGACGCTGTGACCAGCCCGCCGACCTTCTATCAGCCCGAGTCGCGAGGCCGTGAGAACGGCTCAGCTTTCCGGCTTGAGGACCAGCTTTACCAGCGCCTGCTGCGCGAGCGCATCATCGTGCTCGGCACGGACGTCAATGACGAGATCGCCAACCGCATCTGCGCCGAGTTGCTGCTGCTGGCCGCCGACGACTCCGAACGTGACATCTACCTGTACATCAACTCGCCCGGCGGATCCGTGACCGCGGGCATGGCGATTTACGACATGATGGAATACGTGCCGAACAACGTGGCCACGGTCGCGATGGGTCTGGCGGCCTCCATGGGGCAGTTCCTGCTCTGCGCGGGCGCGCCCGGCAAGCGCTACGCGCTGCCGCACGCGCGCATCATGATGCACCAGCCCTCGGGTGGCATCGGCGGCACCGCCGCCGACATCGCCATCCAGGCGGAGCAGATGCTCTATGTGAAGAAGACGCTTGCCGAGCGGATCGCCTTCCACACCGGCCAGGAGCTCGACCAGATCGAGGCCGACTCCGACCGTGACCGGTGGTTCACCGCCGATGAGGCCAAGGACTACGGCTTCATCGACCATGTCGTGCGCAGTGCGCGCCAGGTGTCCTCCCAGGGCGCCGTTTCCTAAGGGGGAGCTGAAGTGAACATCGAGAGCCGCTACGTTCTCCCCTCCTTCGTCGAGCGCACGTCCTACGGCGTGAAGGAGATGAACCCGTACAACAAGCTCTTCGAGGACCGCATCATCTTCCTCGGAGTGCAGATCGACGACGCGTCGGCCAACGACGTCATGGCGCAGTTGCTCACGCTGGAGTCGCTCGACCCCGACCGTGACATCAGCATCTACATCAACTCGCCCGGCGGGTCGTTCACGGCCATGACGGCGATCTACGACACGATGCAGTTCGTCAGGCCTGAGATCCAGACGGTCTGCCTCGGTCAGGCCGCCTCGGCCGCGGCCGTGCTGCTGTCGGGCGGCACGCCGGGCAAGCGGTTCGCTCTGCCCAACGCCAGGGTCCTGATCCACCAGCCCTCCACCGAGGGCGGCGGTCAGGGAAGTGACATCGAGATCCAGGCCAGGGAGATCCTTCGTATGCGATCCCTCCTTGAGGAGATCATCGCGAAGCACTCTGGAAAGCCCGCGGCAGAAGTTCGCAAGGACATCGAACGCGACAAAATTCTCAACGCCGATGAGGCCAAGGCGTATGGTCTGATCGACGACATCATCCCGATCAGGAAGAAGCGAGCTCAGGCCGTTGCTTCCTGATCGAACGTGACGCACCGGAGCGCTGCCCAATTGGGCACGTTCCGGTGCGACTCGCCGCCAGGGGGCTCACTGAGGGCCCAGAAGACGGTAACGTCGAAACCTGAGCGGTTCGGACCGGGTCCGGAGGATACGGATCGCGGGAGCAGGGCGGTCCCACGCAAAGGAGTATCTGGGGTGGCACGCATCGGCGACGGGGGAGACCTGCTGAAGTGCTCTTTCTGCGGGAAGAGCCAGAAGCAAGTCAAGAAGCTCATCGCCGGTCCCGGCGTCTACATCTGCGATGAGTGCATCGATCTCTGCAACGAGATCATCGAAGAGGAGCTCTCAGAGTCCTCCGAGCTCAAGTGGGACAACCTGCCGAAGCCGAGGGAGATCTACGAGTTCCTCGACGCCTACGTGATCGGCCAGGACGCGGCCAAGAAGGCACTCTCGGTGGCGGTCTACAACCACTACAAGCGGGTGCAGTCGGGCGACCGTGGCAGGGATGACGGCCTCGAACTGGGCAAGTCCAACATCCTGCTGCTCGGTCCCACGGGATCCGGCAAGACGCTGCTGGCGCAGACGCTGGCCAAAATGCTCAACGTTCCCTTCGCCATCGCCGACGCGACGGCGCTCACCGAGGCCGGCTACGTCGGCGAGGACGTCGAGAACATTCTTCTCAAGCTGATCCAGGCCGCTGACTACGACGTCAAGAAGGCCGAGACCGGCATCATCTACATCGACGAGGTCGACAAGATCGCTCGCAAGAGCGAGAACCCGTCGATCACCCGCGACGTCTCGGGCGAAGGCGTCCAGCAGGCGCTGCTGAAGATCCTGGAAGGCACGACGGCCTCGGTGCCGCCGCAGGGCGGGCGCAAGCACCCGCACCAGGAGTTCATCCAGATCGACACCACCAACGTGCTGTTCATCTGCGGTGGCGCGTTCGCCGGCCTCGAGAAGATCATCGAGTCGCGCATCGGTAAGAAGGGCATCGGCTTCAACGCCATCATCCGCTCGAAGGAGGAGATCGACTCCTCCGACATCTTCGGCGACGTGATGCCCGAAGACCTGCTCAAGTTCGGCATGATCCCCGAGTTCGTCGGGCGTCTGCCGATCATCACCTCGGTGCACAACCTCAACCGCGAGGCGCTCATCCAGATCCTCACCGAGCCCCGCAACGCCCTGGTCAAGCAGTACCGCAAGCTGTTCGAGCTCGACGGGGTGGAGCTGGAGTTCACCGACGACGCGCTCGAGGCCATCGCCGACCAGGCGATCCTGCGCGGCACGGGCGCCAGAGGCCTGCGGGCCATCCTGGAGGAGGTGCTCCTGTCGGTGATGTACGAGGTGCCCTCCAGGGAGGACGTCGCCCGCGTCGTCATCACGCGCGACTCCGTGCTGGAGCACGCGATCCCCACGCTGGTCCCGCGCGACCAGCTGGCGGCCAAGCAGCAGCGCACACCGCGCGAGAAGTCTGCCTGAACCACGCTTCACACGGCGAGGCCCCCGGAGTCCGCTCCGGGGGCCTCGCCGTCTGACTTGCGGGCGACGATTCCACGGAAGTCGCCCGAGGTCCCTAAACTTGACCGCGTGACAACGCCAGAGCTGCCTACCCAGTACACACCCGCCGACGTCGAGACCCAGAGCTACGAGCGATGGGTATCAGGCGGATACTTCGGCGCGGACCCGGGCAGCGGGCGTGAGCCGTACTCCCTCGTGCTGCCCCCGCCCAACGTGACGGGCGTGCTCCACATCGGCCACGCGCTCGACCACTCCATCCAGGACGCGCTCAGCCGCAGGGCCCGCATGAGGGGCATGGAGACGCTCTGGCTGCCCGGCATGGACCACGCCGGCATCGCCACGCAGAACGTCGTGGAGCGCGAGCTCGGCAAGGAGGGCCTGTCCCGCCACGACCTCGGCCGCGAGGCGTTCATCGAACGCGTCTGGCAGTGGAAGGACGAGTCGGGCGGCAGGATCCTCGGTCAGATGAGGCGGCTGGGCGACGGCGTCGACTGGTCGCGCGAGCGCTTCACCATGGACGAGGGGCTCTCACGTGCCGTCCAGACCATCTTCAAGCGGCTCTTCGACGACGGGCTGATCTACCGCGCCGAGCGCATCATCAACTGGTGCCCCCGCTGCCTCACCGCGCTGTCCGACATCGAGGTCGAGCACAGCGAGGACGAGGGCGAGCTCGTCTCGATCCGCTACTCCGACGAGATCGTGGTCGCCACCACGCGCCCCGAGACGATGCTCGGCGACACCGCCGTGGCCGTCCACCCGAGCGACGAACGCTACGCCCACCTGATCGGCACCACGGTCGAGCTGCCGCTGACCGGGCGCAGGATCCCGATCGTCGCCGACGAGCACGTCGACCCCGCCTTCGGCACCGGCTGCGTGAAGGTGACCCCCGCGCACGACCCCAACGACTTCGAGATCGGCCGACGACACTCGCTGCCGTCGCTGACCGTCATGGACGAGCGCGGCGTCATCACCACGCACGGCCCCTTCCAGGGGCTCGACAGGTTCGAGGCCAGGCCCGCCGTGGTCGCCGCGCTGCGCCAGCAGGGGCTGATCGTCGCGGAGAAGCGCCCCTACCTGCACGCCGTCGGCCACTGCTCGCGCTGCAAGACCGTCGTCGAACCGAGGCTCTCGCTGCAGTGGTTCGTCAACGTCTCGCCGCTGGCCAAGGCCGCGGGCGACGCCGTCCGCGACGGCCGCACCCGCATCCACCCGCCGGAGCTGGCCAAGCGCTACTTCGACTGGGTCGACGACATGCACGACTGGTGCATCTCGCGCCAGCTGTGGTGGGGGCACAGGATCCCGGTCTGGTACGGCCCTGCGGGCGAGGTCGTGTGCCTCGGCCCCGACGAGTCGGCGCCCGAGGGCTACGTCCAGGACCCCGACGTGCTCGACACCTGGTTCTCCTCGGGGCTGTGGCCGTTCTCGACCCTGGGCTGGCCGGAGAAGACGCCGGAGCTGGCGCGCTTCTACCCGACCTCCGTGCTGGTGACCGGCTACGACATCCTCTTCTTCTGGGTCGCCAGGATGATGATGTTCGGTCTGTACGCCATGGACGGCCAGCCGCCGTTCCGCACGGTCGCCCTGCACGGCATGGTCCGCGACCAGTTCGGCAAGAAGATGTCGAAGTCGTTCGGCAACGTGGTCGACCCGCTCGACTGGATCGAGCGCTACGGGGCCGACGCCACCCGCTTCACGCTGCTGCGCGGCGCCAACCCCGGCTCCGACGTCGCGGTCAGCGAGGACTGGGCGGCCGGCTCGCGCAACTTCTGCAACAAGATCTGGAACGCCACCCGCTTCGCGCTGATGAACGGCGCGGCGGTCGGAGAGCTGCCCGAGTCGCTGACGGCGGCCGACCGCTGGATCCTCTCGCGGCTCCAGACGGTCATCGGCGAAACCGACGCGGCGTTCGAGGAGTTCGAGTTCGCCAAGGCCTCCGACCTGCTCTACCACTTCGCGTGGGACGAGGTCTGCGACTGGTACCTCGAGCTGGCCAAGGTCCAGCTCTCGCAGGGGCTCGACGGCACCCGCCTGGTGCTCGGCCACGTGTTCGACGCCCTGCTGCGGCTGCTGCATCCGCTGGTGCCCTTCGTCACCGAGGAGCTCTGGCGCGCGGTGACCGGCGGCGAGTCCGTCGTGGTGTCCACCTGGCCGGTGGCCGACGCCCGCTACGCCGACCCCGCAGCGGAGGCGGAGATCCTCGCGATGCAGGAGCTGGTGACCGAGATCCGTCGCTTCCGCTCCGACCAGGGGCTCAAGCCGGGTCAGAAGGTGGCGGCCAGGCTCTCCTTGTCGGGTACGGCGCTCGCGGAGCACGAGGCGGCGATCAGGTCGCTGCTGCGGCTGCAGGAGCCGTCGGAGACTTTCGCGGCGACGGCTTCGCTGGTGGTCGCGGGGGTGACCGTGCAGCTCGACACGGCGGGCACCATCGACGTCGCCGCCGAGCGCAAGCGGCTGGAGAAGGACCTGGCCGTGGCGCGCAAGGACGCCGCCCAGGTGGCGGCGAAGCTCGGCAACGAGCAGTTCATGGCCAAGGCGCCTGACGACGTGGTGGCGAAGGTCAGGGCCAGGGCCGAGTCCTCCGCCGCCGACATCGCCCGCCTCGAGGGGCAGCTGGCGGCGCTGCCGGCGGGCTGACGACCCACAGGACCCTCGAAGGCCCGGAGTCGTCTCACGACTTCGGGCCTTCGGTGTGTTTGAGGAACGCGCACCGGGGGAAGACCCATTCGTTACCGAAGTTGGGTCTCGTGGGCGCGGGCTGCTGCTACAGTTTTCAACGCAGGGCAGCGATCCACAGCGGCTTCGGGACGAAGCCCGCAGAGGGGCTGCTAGGCTCTGAACATCCACTGACTCACTCCCGATCTTCGGGCCGTGTCCACGTGATTGGACAAGGACCGAATGCTGGAGTAAGTTAAGAGGGTTGCCCCGGAGACGGGGGCGTCGAAATTTTAGCTAGGTTTGACCGATTTGACACCAAATCGGGTGATCTGCTAAGATTGAGACATAACGAAGCGAGTGCCACCGGGCAGGTGACGGTGAATGCGTCCGTTTCTTGAGAACTCAACAGTGTGTTAAAAGCCAGTGCATGATGCACAACCCCGTCCATTGGACGGATTCCTTTGGTTGGAACATTCATGTTTCAGCCGGGAGAAATTCTCAAACATTGTTTGGAGAGTTTGATCCTGGCTCAGGACGAACGCTGGCGGCGTGCTTAACACATGCAAGTCGAGCGGAAAGGCCCTTCGGGGTACTCGAGCGGCGAACGGGTGAGTAACACGTGAGCAACCTGCCCCTGACTCTGGGATAAGCCCGGGAAACTGGGTCTAATACCGGATACGACCGCCCCCGGCATCGGGTGGTGGTGGAAAGTTTTTCGGTTGGGGATGGGCTCGCGGCCTATCAGCTTGTTGGTGGGGTAGTGGCCTACCAAGGCGACGACGGGTAGCCGGCCTGAGAGGGCGACCGGCCACACTGGGACTGAGACACGGCCCAGACTCCTACGGGAGGCAGCAGTGGGGAATATTGCGCAATGGGCGAAAGCCTGACGCAGCGACGCCGCGTGGGGGATGACGGCCTTCGGGTTGTAAACCTCTTTCAGCAGGGACGAAGTTGACGTGTACCTGCAGAAGAAGCGCCGGCTAACTACGTGCCAGCAGCCGCGGTAATACGTAGGGCGCAAGCGTTGTCCGGAATTATTGGGCGTAAAGAGCTCGTAGGTGGCTTGTCGCGTCTGCCGTGAAAGCTCGCAGCTTAACTGCGGGTCTGCGGTGGATACGGGCTGGCTAGAGGTAGGTAGGGGAGAACGGAATTCCTGGTGTAGCGGTGAAATGCGCAGATATCAGGAGGAACACCGGTGGCGAAGGCGGTTCTCTGGGCCTTACCTGACGCTGAGGAGCGAAAGCGTGGGGAGCGAACAGGATTAGATACCCTGGTAGTCCACGCTGTAAACGTTGGGCGCTAGGTGTGGGGATCTTCCACGATCTCCGTGCCGGAGCTAACGCATTAAGCGCCCCGCCTGGGGAGTACGGCCGCAAGGCTAAAACTCAAAGGAATTGACGGGGGCCCGCACAAGCGGCGGAGCATGTTGCTTAATTCGACGCAACGCGAAGAACCTTACCAAGGCTTGACATCGCCCGGAAAGCTGCAGAGATGTGGCCCTCTTCGGACTGGGTGACAGGTGGTGCATGGCTGTCGTCAGCTCGTGTCGTGAGATGTTGGGTTAAGTCCCGCAACGAGCGCAACCCTTGCTCCATGTTGCCAGCAGGCGCTTCGGCGTGCTGGGGACTCATGGGGGACTGCCGGGGTCAACTCGGAGGAAGGTGGGGATGACGTCAAGTCATCATGCCCCTTATGTCTTGGGCTGCAAACATGCTACAATGGCCGGTACAGAGGGTTGCGATACCGTGAGGTGGAGCGAATCCCTAAAAGCCGGTCTCAGTTCGGATTGGGGTCTGCAACTCGACCCCATGAAGTCGGAGTCGCTAGTAATCGCAGATCAGCAACGCTGCGGTGAATACGTTCCCGGGCCTTGTACACACCGCCCGTCACGTCACGAAAGTCGGCAACACCCGAAGCCCGTGGCCCAACCAGCTTGCTGGGGGGAGCGGTCGAAGGTGGGGCTGGCGATTGGGACGAAGTCGTAACAAGGTAGCCGTACCGGAAGGTGCGGCTGGATCACCTCCTTTCTAAGGAGCACCGACTGATCTTTGATCGGTCTACGTCGAGGTCATCAGCGAACGTCTGATGCTCGGCAGCTCATTAGTGGAGCACTGGCTACTCAACCAGGTTTGGTTGCCTGCGGGTTAGTACCGCCTTCTTCGGAGGGAGTGGGAACGGCCGTGAGGGGGCTTGGACTGGTTGGACACACTGTTGGGTCCTGAGGAAACGGACCGGATCGTAGAGGCCACCCGCTGCGGGTTTCGCATGGTGGCCTGATCCGTCTGTTCCGCCTCATACAGGATCATTGAACGATCGGGTTTTTGCCGGGTCGGGATGTGGTTGCTGTTTGTTGTTTGAGATTTGCATAGTGGACGCGAGCATCTTTGTGGCCAAGTTTTTTAGGGCACACGGTGGATGCCTTGGCATCAGGAGCCGATGAAGGACGTGGGAGGCTGCGTTAAGCCTCGGGGAGTCGCCAACCAGACGTTGATCCGGGGATGTCCGAATGGGGAAACCTAGCACCAGTCATGTGGTGTTGCCTCCGCCTGAATGTATAGGGCGGTTGGTGGTAACGCGGGGAAGTGAAACATCTCAGTACCCGTAGGAAGAGAAAACAACAGTGATTCCGTGAGTAGTGGTGAGCGAAAGCGGATGAGGCTAAACCGGGCATGTGTGATAGCCGGCAGGCGTTGCATGTTCGGGGTCGTGGGACCCTCTGGTGGTTTCTGCCGAGACCACAAACAGTGAGAAATCGATGGGGTAGTTGAAAGCTCTGGGAAGGGCTGCCGTAGACCGTGAGAGCCGGGTAGGCGAAACCTTGTCGACTGTTTGAGGGGATCCCAAGTAGCACGGGGCCCGAGAAATCCTGTGTGAATCTGCCAGGACCACCTGGTAAGCCTAAATACTCCCTGATGACCGATAGTGCACTAGTACCGTGAGGGAAAGGTGAAAAGTGCCCCGGTGAGGGGTCGTGAAATAGTACCTGAAACCGTGTGCCTACAAGCCGTAGGAGCTTAGCTGGGCTTGCTCAGCTGTGATGTGACTGCGTGCCTTTTGAAGAATGAGCCTGCGAGTTATGGTGTGTGGCGAGGTTAACCCGTGTGGGGGAGCCGTAGCGAAAGCGAGTCTGAATAGGGCGTTTGAGTCGCATGCTGTAGACCCGAAGCGGAGTGATCTACGCATGGGCAGGTTGAAGCGAGGGTAAGACCTCGTGGAGGACCGAACCCACCAGGGTTGAAAACCTGGGGGATGACCTGTGTGTAGGGGTGAAAGGCCAATCAAACTCCGTGATAGCTGGTTCTCCCCGAAATGCATTTAGGTGCAGCGTCACGTGTTTCTTGCCGGAGGTAGAGCACTGGATGGCCGATGGGCCCGACAAGGTTACTGACGTCAGCCAAACTCCGAATGCCGGTAAGTGAGAGCGTGGCAGTGAGACTGCGGGGGATAAGCTCCGTAGTCGAGAGGGAAACAGCCCAGATCACCGACTAAGGCCCCTAAGCGTGTGCTAAGTGGGAAAGGATGTGGAGTCGCAGAGACAACCAGGAGGTTGGCTTAGAAGCAGCCACCCTTGAAAGAGTGCGTAATAGCTCACTGGTCAAGTGATTCCGCGCCGACAATGTAGCGGGGCTCAAGTACACCGCCGAAGTCGTGGCATTGATGAGAACTTGTTCTTGTTGATGGGTAGGGGAGCGTCGTGCAGCCGGCGAAGCAGCAGAGTGATCTAGTTGTGGAGGCTGTGCGAGTGAGAATGCAGGCATGAGTAGCGAATGCAGGGTGAGAAACCCTGCCGCCGAATGACCAAGGGTTCCTGGGCCAGGCTAATCCGCCCAGGGTAAGTCGGGACCTAAGGCGAGGCCGACAGGCGTAGTCGATGGACAACGGGTTGATATTCCCGTACCCGCTTTAACACGCCCATATCGAACCTCGTGATGCTAAGAGTCCTTAAGCCCCGCAGCGTCCTTCGGGACAAGTGGTGAGGCTGAACGCTCGATCCGATCGGGTAGTAGGTAAGCGATGGGGTGACGCAGGAAGGTAGTCCAACCCAGGCGATGGTTGTTCCTGGGGTAAGCATGTAGGGAGTGTCGTAGGCAAATCCGCGACGCATTGATCCTGAGATGTGATGCCGAGCCGATTGTGGCGAAGTGGATGATCCTATGCTGCCGAGAAAAGCCTCTAGCGAGTGTTGTGGCGGCCCGTACCCTAAACCGACTCAGGTGGTCAGGTAGAGAATACCAAGGCGATCGGGTGAACTGTGGTTAAGGAACTCGGCAAATTGCCCCCGTAACTTCGGGAGAAGGGGGACCTCTGCTGGTGACGAAACTAGCTTTCTGAGCTGGTGGGGGTCGCAGTGGCCAGGGGGAAGCGACTGTTTACTAAAAACACAGGTCCGTGCGAAGTCGTAAGACGATGTATACGGACTGACGCCTGCCCGGTGCCGGAACGTTAAGGGGACCGCTTAGCTGTGGCAACACAGCGAAGGTGAGAACTTAAGCGCCGGTAAACGGCGGTGGTAACTATAACCATCCTAAGGTAGCGAAATTCCTTGTCGGGTAAGTTCCGACCTGCACGAATGGCGTAACGACTTCCCCGCTGTCTCAACCGCAGACCCGGCGAAATTGCACTACGAGTAAAGATGCTCGTTACGCGCAGCAGGACGGAAAGACCCCGGGACCTTCACTACAGCTTGACATTGGCGTTTGGAACGTCTTGTGTAGGATAGGTGGGAGACTGTGAAGCTCGGACGCTAGTTCGGGTGGAGTCATTGGTGAAATACCACTCTGGTCGTTTTGAACGTCTAACTCTGGTCCGTGATCCGGATCGGGGACAGTGTCTGGTGGGTAGTTTAACTGGGGCGGTTGCCTCCTAAAGAGTAACGGAGGCGCCCAAAGGTTCCCTCAGCCTGGTTGGCAATCAGGTGTTGAGTGTAAGTGCACAAGGGAGCTTGACTGTGAGACTGACGGGTCGAGCAGGAGCGAAAGCTGGGACTAGTGATCCGGCGGTGGCATGTGGAAGCGCCGTCGCTCAACGGCTAAAAGGTACCCCGGGGATAACAGGCTGATCTTCCCCAAGAGTCCATATCGACGGGATGGTTTGGCACCTCGATGTCGGCTCGTCGCATCCTGGGGCTGGAGTAGGTCCCAAGGGTTGGGCTGTTCGCCCATTAAAGCGGTACGCGAGCTGGGTTTAGAACGTCGCGAGACAGTTCGGTCCCTATCCGCTGCGCGCGCAGGAGACTTGAAAGGGGCTGTCCCTAGTACGAGAGGACCGGGACGGACGAACCTCTGGTGTGCCAGTTGTACCGCCAGGTGCACGGCTGGTTGGCTACGTTCGGAAGGGATAACCGCTGAAAGCATCTAAGCGGGAAGCTCGCCTTGAGATGAGGTCTCCCACCACGTTGTGTGGGTAAGGCTCCCGGTAGACGACCGGGTTGATAGGCCGGAGGTGGAAGCACGGTAACGTGTGGAGCTGACCGGTACTAATAGGCCGAGGACTTGACCACAAAGCTTTTTGCTCGCGTCCACTAGGCAATTCTGAGACAACAAATGGTCTCGTAGGGTTGCGGCGGTTATAGCGTAGAGGAAACACCCGGTTACATTCCGAACCCGGAAGTTAAGCTCTGCAGCGCCGATGGTACTGCACTCGGGAGGGTGTGGGAGAGTAGGTCGCCGCCGCGCAATCTTTGTATGGAAGGGCTTCACCCGTTGGGTGGGGCCCTTTCTGCATTTCCGAGGTCTCTTCTGTTGTCCGGGCGGGCTTCGGATGCGTGCGCTCTTTCCGTCTGCTCGCGTCTCTCCGCGCTGCACCCAGACCGTGCGAGCGCGGGGCGTGGGGAAGGCCGGGTGGCGCACGCGGTGCGGGCGGGGGAAGGGCGGGCGGTACGAGCGGATAGGCTTGTCAGGTGGATTATCGTGCGGTCGAGCGGGCCATCTTGGAACGCGGCGTCGAGTGGGACTTCGAGCCGACGCTGGACAGAATCGTGGCCCTTCTGGACCTGCTCGGCTCCCCGCAACAGGCCTACCCCGTCGTGCACATCGCGGGAACGAACGGCAAGACCAGCACGGCGCGGCTGACCGAGGTGCTGCTCAGGGAGCGCAACCTGCGGGTCGGGCGGTTCACGAGCCCGCACCTGATCTCGATGCGCGAGCGCATCGTGGTCGACGGCGAGCCGTTGAGCGAGGAGCGGTTCGCGGAGGTGTACGAGGAGATCGCCCCGTACGTCGAGCTGACCGACACCCAGGGCCGGCGCATCCAGTTCTTCGAGTTGCTGACGGCCATGGCGTACGCCGCCTTCGCGGACACACCGGTCGACGTCGCGGTGATCGAGACGGGGATGGGCGGCAGCTGGGACGCCACCAACGTGGTGGAGTCTGCCGTCTCCATCATCACGCCGATCTCGCTGGACCACACCGACAGGCTCGGGCCCGACATCCCCTCCATCGCGGGGGAGAAGGCGGGCATCATCAAGGCGGGCTCCACCACGATCTTCGCCCAGCAGGACCTGGAGGCCGCCGAGGTGCTCATGCGCAGGGCGGTCGAGGTGGGCGCCGTCGTGGCGCGCGAGGGGCTCGAGTTCGGTGTGCTGAGCCGGGAGGTGGCGCTCGGCGGGCAGCTGCTCACCCTGCGCGGCCTCAAGGGCGTCTACGAGGACGTCTACCTCCCCCTGTACGGCGCGCACCAGGCGAGCAACGCCGTGTGCGCCCTGGCGGCCGTGGAGGCCCTCACAGGGGGTGACGACCCGCTCGACGTCGAGCTCGTGCGGCAGGCCTTCGCCCAGGCGTCCTCGCCCGGACGGCTGGAAGTGGTCCGCACGAGTCCCACGGTCATCATCGACGCCGCCCACAACCCCGGAGGCATGGAGGCCACGCTCGACGGCCTGCACGAGTCCTTCGACTTCGCCAAGGTGATCGGCGTCGTGGCGGTCATGGCGGACAAGGACGTCAGCGCGCTCCTCGAGCTCCTGGAGCCGATACTGGAGGAGATCGTCGTCACCCGTAACTCCTCGCCCCGCTCGATGCCCCTGGAGGAACTGGCCGAGCTGGCCGTGGGCATGTTCGGCGAGGACCGCGTCCACGTGGTCGAACGGCTCGACGACGCCATCGACAGGGGCATCGGCATCGCCGACGCGGCCGGCGAGTTCAGCGGCACCGGCGTGCTCATCACCGGCTCCGTGGTCACCGCGGGCGACGCGCGCCTGCTGCTGAAGGTGGACAGGCCATGAACTTCGAGGTGACCCCCGGCATGCGGCGGCTGGGCGCGAGCGTCCTCGGCATGCAGGCGATCGTGGTGGCGCTGATCACCCCGGTGGCCATCAGGATCCAGGGCGTTGCCGTGCCCGTGGCCGTCACTGTGGGCATCGGGCTGGCCGTGCTCTGCGTGGTCGCCGCGGGGCTGCTCAAGCGGCCCTCCGGGTACGTGGTCGGCAGCCTGGTGCAGGTGCTGGCCATCGCCACGGGCTTCCTCGTGCCCATGATGTTCTTCCTCGGGGCGATCTTCGCGGCGCTGTGGATCACGGCGATATTCGTCGCTCGCCGTGTCGAAGGCGTGACTTCCCGCTAAAGTCGGCGAACATGGCCGTCCCCCCCATCGAGCGGTCCCAGGCCGTCGGCCTCGCCGGACCCCTCACAGGCACCAGGTACTCCTGGCTGCTTGACCTCATACTCGGGCTGCTGATCGTCGCGGCGCTGCCCCTGGCGATCCTCGCGATCCCCAACACCGTCTCGCTCGTCGCCGGGCTGCTGCCCGCCGACATGGACAAGCTCGGCCTCATCAGGGCACACGGGCTCGCCCTGCCCGCGATGATGCTCACAGTGCCGCTCGCCGCGGTGCTGGTGCAGCGCATGAAGGCGGCGCCCATCCTGCTCGTCGGCCTGGCCGTGCTGGCGGCGGCCGACGCGGCGGGCGGGTTCGCGGGCTCCGCGCTCGTCGTGGGCGTGCTGCGAGTCGTCCACGGGGTGGGCGCCGGCCTGCTGATCCCCGCGCTGCTGATGGCGGCCTGGGAACGGGCGCCGCTGCTGCGGGCGCTGTGGACGGGCATGCTGGCGGTCAGCCTCCTCGCCGCTCAGGCGCTGGCGCTGCTGCCGCTCGACAACGCGCGCGACTGGCGGATCACGCTGCAGCCGTACCCGATGCTGACCGGGGTCGCGCTCGCGCTGGCCGCGATCTACCTCGCGCTCAGCGTGGCGACGGGCGCCATGAGCACGCCGGGGCCCCGGGCTCTCGAGCGCAGCAAGCTGACGTTGACCGCCGTGCCCGCCGCGGGGCTGGCCGTGCTGGCCATCGGCACCACGTTCGGGTGGCCGCCTCCGCTGGTCATCCTGGCGGCGCTGTTCTCGATCGCGGCGCTGTTGACGCTGGCCTCGATGGGCACGTTCGAGGGACCCGCAGGGCGCACGTTGTCCTACGCGATGCTCGCCGTCGGCGTGGTCGTGCTGCCGACGGCCGCTCAGGTCACGTACATGGAGCTGGGCGGGGTGGGCGGTCCTGGGCTCAAGGGCCTGTGGCTGCCGTTCCTCGTCTGCGCGGTGGCGGGGGCGGTGGCGGCGCTGGTCGTCGGGCTGCTCGACAGGGCCTCGATGCAGAAGCTCTCAGGGGCCGGGCTCGTCACGGTCGTGCTGGGGTTGTGCGCGGTGCGGGTGATGGTCCCGGCCAGCGAGGGCCTCACACTGATCGTGCCGTTCGTGCTGCTGGCCGTGGGCGCGGCGGTGGCGCTGACCGCCGCGCTGCGCATGACGGGGCCAGGCGCCGCGCTCTACGGGCTGTCGCTGTGCTTCCCCGGCGTGCTGGCCGGGTACCTGCTCGGCACAGGCGTGCAGATGGTGCTGCTGGGCAGGCCGACGTCACCACAGCAGCTGGTCGACAGGTTCGTGGGCGCGCTCCACCTGTGGGTGCTCATCGCTGGGTTCCTGGTGGTGGCGGTCATCATGCTGGCGGCGCTGCTCGGACGGCGCACCGCGGTGCGGCGCTCCGGCGCTCCGGAGCCTGCCGGCGGCACGGTCTCGGAGACGCCTGAGAAGCCGGTGCCGCCCGCCGCGGCGTCCGACGTGCTGGTGGTGTCCGGGCAGACGGAGACGGCAGGGCGCAGGCCGTACGACACGTTGCCGACGGTGGACGCCACGGGCGCCGATCAACGCAACGACCTGGAGCGGCCAGGAGCCGCGGGCTCCGGCGGCAGGGCCGACGAGGCGGATGATCCTGTCGGCGCCCTGTCCGGCGGGCCGGGGGACGGATCGGCTGTGGACGAGGAGAAGGACGCTCCCACGGGAGAGATCCCCCGCGTGCCCGCCGCGCGCGTCAGGCCGTCGGCCGGGGCGGCTCACTCTTCGGCGGCCTCCGGGGAGCGCCCCTCCGGCGGCACGACGTCGGGCGAGGGCAGCTCCAGGGACGCCGTCCCACGCGACGGCGTCCCGGACGGCACCTCACCCGACGGTTCCTCGGCCGGCGGGGGTTCGACGGACGGCTCCTCGGCCGGCATGGGTTCGACGGACGGCTCCCCGGCCGGCGGGGGTTCGACGGGCGGTTCCTCGGCCCGCAGGGGTTCGGAAGACGGATCCTCCGGCGGCGGGGGCTCCGCGGACGGTTCCTCGGAGGGTGGGGGCTCGACCGGCGGCGACGAGCCTGAGCGGCCGGGTGAAGTACCAGGTTCGACACCGGTCGTCCCGCCGCCCACGCAGTCACCCGAAGACTCCGAGCCCGACTAGGTGAGCGCCGTCGAGCACGGGGAATTCGTGTGGGGGCGGTAAGCTTCGCGCGTTCGCCGCATTTCGCGACCAAGACATCCAGTTCAAAGGAGAACCACCAGTGTCCGAGCGCACTCTTGTCCTGATCAAGCCCGACGGGGTGAAGCGCGGTCTCATCGGTGACGTGATCGCTCGTATCGAGCGCAAGGGCCTCAAGATCGCGGCCATGGAGCTGCGCCACCTCGACGCCGAGACCGCCAAGGCCCACTACGCCGAGCACGCCGAGCGGCCGTTCTTCGGCGAGCTGGTGGAGTTCATCACCTCCGCGCCGCTGGTGGCACTGGTGGTCGAGGGCCCGCGCGCGATCGAGGCCTTCCGTTCGCTGGCCGGCCTGACCGACCCGGTGAAGTCGGCTCCCGGCACGATCCGCGGCGACCACGCGCTGGAGATCGGCGAGAACGTCGTCCACGGGTCCGACTCGCCTGAGTCCGCTGCCCGTGAGATCAAGATCTTCTTCCCGGACCGCTTCTAGAGGTCCCTCTGAACGCCGGCCCGCTTGGTGCGGGTCGGCGTTTTTGTTTTTCGTACGGCAAGCACAGCCAAGCGCCCCCGTGCTCACCGGCCGGGCTCTGCCCAGGGGACGCTCCTCGAGACCCGCAGGCCGGGCGCCGCTACGGACCAGGCCGGGCCCGCGGGGAAGGCTCCGGGTTGGGGAGAGCGGGGCTCAGAGCGTAGGGGAAGGCGCCCGGTTCGGGGGAACGGGGCGCGGTGGTTCCCGACGGCGGTGGGGTTGTCGGGCGCACTTTCCCTCAGTCGGATTCGGGAAAAGTGATCTCCGGCGGGCGTGGGAGAGATCTGGGCGGGGTTTGGGGTGACATTACGGTCGGTGGCACCTGGATGACCTTCCCCGCAGGCGATGGGGTGGTGCCGTTGCCGAAGTGGGCTATGTGGGCAAACGGGTGGTGGCCAAGAGGCGGGGAGTTTTTTGTGGGCCGTCAGCGGTCATTGCTCTCCCAGGTGGGTACGTCACGTTACGATTCGAATGCGATCCGTAATTATTAGCGGACGACGTTACGGAAGGCTCGTTCCCCATGGGCAGCAAGCTCGCCTTTCTCGGCCGTGACATGGCGGTCGACCTTGGCACCGCCAACACGTTGGTATACGTGCGTGGCCGCGGAATCGTGCTCAACGAGCCGTCCGTCGTCGCGATCAACACCACCACGGGCAAGATCGTGGCGGTGGGGATCGAGGCCAAGCGGATGATCGGCCGCACGCCAGGCAACATCGTCGCCGTACGACCACTCAAAGACGGAGTGATCGCCGACTTCGACGTGACAGAACGGATGTTGCGCTATTTCATCCAGCGCGTCCACAAGCGCCGGCACTTCGCCAAGCCGCGCATCATCATCGCCGTGCCCAGTGGCATCACCGGTGTCGAGCAGCGGGCGGTGAAGGAGGCCGGCTACCAGGCCGGCGCGCGCAAGGTCTACATCGTCGAGGAGCCCATGGCCGCCGCGATCGGCGCGGGACTGCCCGTGCACGAGCCGACCGGCAACATGGTCGTCGACATCGGCGGCGGCACCACCGAGGTGGCGATCATCTCGATGGGCGGCGTGGTGACCAGCCAGTCGATCAGGGTCGGCGGCGACGAGCTCGACCAGGCGGTGATCACCTTCGCCAAGAAGGAGCACTCCCTGATGCTCGGCGAGCGCACCGCCGAGGAGATCAAGATGGCGATCGGCTCGGCCCGTCCCTCTCACGACGAGCTCCACGCCGAGATCCGCGGGCGCGACCTGGTGAGCGGGCTGCCCAAGACGATCGTGGTGTCGGCGGGGGAGATCAGGAAGGCGATCGAGGAGCAGGTCAACTCCATCGTCGACGCGGTGAAGACCACGCTCGACAAGTGCCCGCCCGAGCTGTCGGGCGACCTCATGGACCGCGGCATCGCCCTGACGGGCGGCGGCGCGCTGCTCAAGGGGCTGGACGAGCGGTTGAGAGACGAGACGGGCATGCCGGTGCACATGGTGGAGAACCCGCTCGACTCGGTCGCGCTCGGCTCGGGCAAGTGCGTGGAGGAGTTCGAGGATCTCAGCTCCGTGCTCGTCCCGGAACCGCGTCACTGACATGAGGGACACGCGCCGGGCCCGGCTCATTCTCGGTCTGCTGCTCACCGCGGCACTGGTCGTCCTGACCATCGATCACCGCACGGGCGTGAGTTCGCCGCTTGGCCCCGCGCGCGGGGTCGGCGCCTCGCTGTTCGGCACGGCCGAGCAGGTCGTCACCGGCATCACGCGGCCGGTGGGGGAGTTCGTCAGCGCCGTCGCGAACTCCACCAGCGCCCAGGGCAGGATCGAGGAGCTCGAGGGGCAGAACGCCAGGCTCCGCGCCGACCTGGCGGCCTCGGCCCTCGACAAGGCCCGTTCGGCCGAGCTGCGCCGGCTGATCGGCACCTCGCAGCGCGGCGGCTTCACGGTCGTCACCGCCAGCGTGATCGCCCGCAGGGGCCATCCCGGCTTCGAGGACGCGGTCGAGATCGACGCGGGCACCGACGACGGCGTGCGGCCCGAGATGACGGTCGTCAACGCCGACGGGCTGGTCGGCAGGGTCGTGCAGGCCACGGCGCGGACCTCGACCGTGGTGCTGCTGAGCGACCCCGCCTCCTCGGCGGGCGCGCGCCTCGAGGGCGGCAACGAGATCGGCGTCATCAACGGCGTGGGCGAGTACGGCAGGCTGGTGCGTTTCCGGCTGCTCGACTCGACCGCGCAGCTCACCCCGGGCACGCGCATCGTCAGCTTCGGTTCCCAGCGCGGCGTGCCGTACGTGCCGGGGGTGCCGATCGGGGTGATCGAGCAGGTGGAGGCGACGCCGGGGGAGCTGACACGCATCGCCTACGCGCGCCCCTTCGCCAACCTCAGCGGGCTCGACGTGGTGGGTGTCGTGGTGGCCGCGCCCAAGCGCGACCCGCGCGACGCGGTACTGCCCATCAGGGACGGTCAGCGGTGATCGCCGCGATAGCGGTGGTCGCCGCCCTGCTGCTCCAGCTCACCATCGTCAACAGGCTGTCGCTCCCGGCGGGCGGCGTGCCCGATCTGGTGCTGCTCGTCGTGGTCGGCGTGGCGCTGGCCAGAGGGCCGGCCGCGGGCGCGGTGATCGGGTTCGGCACGGGGATCCTGGTCGACCTGGCGCCGCCGACCGCGCACATGCTCGGGCAGTACGCCTTCGTCTACACCGTGGTCGGCTACCTGGCGGGACGCGGCGTCGGAGGGCCGGTCTGGACCGTCGTGCTGTGCGTGCTGGCGGCGCCGCTGCTGGCCGCGGCCGTGGCGGGGCTGATCGCCGACCCTCGCGTGGCGAGCGCGTCCCTGGCGCTGTCGCTGCCGGTGACCGCGGTCTACTCATTGCTGATGGCCCCCGTGGTGGTCTGGCTGGTGGCAGGCGACCGAGCGCGGGTGATCCCGGCGTGATCCGCATGCGCACCCGACTCGTCGTGCTCCACGTGCTGGTGCTGACGATGCTCGTGGTGCTGGCCGTACGGCTGTGGCAGGTCCAGATTCTGCGCGGCGACGAGTTCGTCCACGCCGCCACGGAGACCAGGACCAGGGCCGTCGTCGTGCCGGCCGTGCGGGGGCAGATCCTCGACGCGTCGGGGCGGCCGCTGGT
Organism: Nonomuraea roseola; assembly: GCF_039535395.1. Taxonomy (NCBI): domain Bacteria; kingdom Bacillati; phylum Actinomycetota; class Actinomycetes; order Streptosporangiales; family Streptosporangiaceae; genus Nonomuraea; species Nonomuraea roseola. The sequence goes on along the minus strand of NZ_BAAAXC010000015.1, from coordinate 139,102 downwards.
GCGCAACAGGACGGCGTTGGTGGTGTCGGTCGACAGGACCGAGCTCATCAGGATGAAGGACGGCGGCGCGACCGTGCTCAAGCGGCTGTCCGAGGTGCTCGGCAGCCCGGTCAAGCTGCTGGAGCGCCGCATCACGCCGTGCGGGCCGAAGGTGACAAGGCCGTGCTGGCCAGGCTCGCCGTACCAGCCGATCCCGATCGACCTGAAGGCCACCACGCGCGAGGCGCTGCAGATCCTCGAGCGTCAGGAGGAGTTCCCCGGCGTGACCGCCGAGGTGCAGGCCGTACGGGAGTATCCGGGAGGGAAGGCGGGCGCGCAGATGCTCGGCTACCTGCAGCCGGTCACCCAGGACGAGCTGGACAAGCGCGAGGGGCTGAAGGCCGGGTTCTCCGGCGTCGACCTGGTCGGCAGGGACGGCGTAGAGGCGATCTACGACCACTACCTGCGCGGGACGCCAGGCCTGCGGCGGGTGCAGGTCGACAGGATGGGCAAGGCGCTCGGCGTGGAGAAGCAGGTGGCGCCCATTCCCGGCGACACGCTCATCACCAGCGTCGACGCGCGGGTGCAGAACATCGTGGAGAAGGCCGTGGACGGGGCGATGAAGAAGGCCCCGAAGGCCGACGGCGCGGCGGGCGTCGTGCTCGACGCCCGCACCGGCAGGGTGGTGGCGCTGGCCAGCGCGCCGGGCTACGACCCTGCGATCTGGACGGGCGGCATCTCGGAGAAGGAGTACCAGCGCCTGCTGTCGGAGCGCGCGGGCAAGCCGCTGGTCTCGCGGGCCATCAAGGGGGAGTTCGCTCCGGGCTCGACGTTCAAGGTGTCGTCGGTCTCGGCGATGCTGCGCGCGGGCTACCCGATCAACGGCACGTACGGCTGTCCCGGCTCGTTCATGGTGGGCAGCAGGGCGTTCAACAACTTCCGCGGCATCGGCCTCGGCTCACTGACGCTGCACACGGCGCTGGTGAAGTCGTGCGACACGATCTTCTACAAGGCGGCCTACGAGCAGTGGATCAAGGACGGCGGACTGCGGCCCAAGAAGCCGCCGAAGGAGCGCTTCGCCAACATGGCGAGGGCCTTCGGGTTCGGCCGTCCGACGGGCATCGACCTGCCGGGCGAGTCGGCGGGGCGTATCCCCGACCGCACGTGGAAGAAGAATCTGTGGGCGGCCACGAGCGCCGACAACTGCCGCAGGGCGCGCACCGGCTACCCGGAGGTCACCGACAGGTCGCGAGCGGCCTTCCTCAAGCAGCTGGCCCACGAGAACTGCCTGGAGGGGTACCTGCTGCGTCCCGGTGACGCGGCCAACTTCTCCATCGGGCAGGGCGACGTGCTGGTCACACCGCTGCAGCTGGCCTCCGCCTACGCGGCGCTGGTCAGCGACGGCAAACTGCGCAGCCCCAGGATCGGATGGGCGCTGGTACGGCCGGGCGGCCAGGTGGTCAAGCGCATCGACGTCCCCGTCAGGGGCAAGCTGCCGCTGAGCCCGAGCGAGCGGGCCTACATCAAGAACGCCCTCAGCCAGGTGGCCTCGGACGGCACCGCGGCGGGCGCGTTCGCGGGCTTCCCGATGGACAAGGTGAAGGTCGGCGGCAAGACCGGCACGGCCGAGGTGTGGGGCAAGGCCGACACCTCCTGGTTCGCCTCGTTCGCCCCGACCTCCAAGCCGCGGTTCGTGATCGTGGTCATGGTCTCGCAGGGCGGCATGGGCGGTTCCACGGCGGCGCCCGCCGTACGGGAGATCTACGAGGGCATCTACGGCCTCAAGGGGCAGCCTCCCGCGATCCCCGACACCAAGCTGCCGACCATCAGGAGCGACGGCACGGTGGCGCGATGATGGACCGCACGCTCCTGGAGCGCCGTCATCCCTTCGCCCGCGCGGTGGGCGCGCAGTCGAACATGTGGCGCATCGACTGGGTGCTGCTGGTGGCGGTCGCCGCGTTGTGCGTGATCGGCACGCTGCTGGTGTGGTCCTCGACCCGCACCTGGGCGTCCGGCTCCACGGGGCTGGTCAAGAAGCACATGCTCAACCTGGCGATCGGCGCGGTCCTGTGCGGGCTGGTGACGATGGTCGACCACCGGCTGCTGCGGGCCTACGCGCCCGTGGTCTATCTGGTGACGCTGATCGGGCTGGTGCTGGTCGTCACCCCGGTCGGCACGACGGTCAACGGGTCGCACTCGTGGATCATGCTGGGTGGCGGGTTCGCGATCCAGCCGTCGGAGTTCGCCAAGCTGGGCCTGGTGCTGATGCTGGCGATGCTGCTGGCCCAGCCCGCCGAGGGCAGCGACAGGCCGCGCGCGCTCGACGTGGTGCTGTCGCTGCTGTCAGCGGTGGTGGCGATGGGCCTGGTCATGCTCCAGCCCGACCTCGGCACCACGCTGGTGCTCGCGGTGATCATCGCGGGTGCGCTGATCCTCGGGGGCGTGCAGAAGCGGTGGATCCTGCTGCTGGCCTTCTCCGTGGTGGTGGCGGCGGTGGCGGTGTGGCTGCTCGATCTGCTGGAGCCGTACCAGGTGGCCCGGTTCACCGCCTTCATCGACCCCGGCGTCGACCCGCGTGGGGTGGGCTACAACAGCACCCAGTCGCTGATCGCGATCGGCTCGGGCGAGCTGTTCGGCAAGGGGCTGTTCGAGGGCGGGCAGACGACCGGCAGGTTCGTGCCCGAGCAGCACACCGACTTCATCTTCACGGTGGCGGGCGAGGAGTTCGGCTTCCTCGGCTCGGTCACGGTGGTGGTCCTGCTGGGCGTGGTGCTGCTGCGCGGGCTGCACATCGCCAAGCAGTGCGACGACCGATTCGGCACGCTGGTGGCGGGCTCGATCGTGTGCTGGCTGGGCTTCCAGTCGTTCGTGAACATCGGGATGACGGTCGGAATCATGCCGATCACCGGCCTGCCGCTGCCGTTCGTCTCCTACGGCGGCACCTCCACCTTCGCCAACCTGATAGCCGTCGGGTTCCTCCAGGCGATCCGGATCAGGGAACAGTCCTTCTGACACCGACTACCCTTGGTGCTATGTCTGTCGAGTCACTGTTCCCACGCCTGGAAGCGCTGCTGCCCAAGGTGCAGAAGCCGATCCAGTACGTCGGGGGTGAGCTCAACTCGACGGTGAAGGACTGGGACGACGCCTCCGTGCGCTGGGCGCTCATGTACCCCGACGCCTACGAGGTGGGCCTGCCCAACCAGGGCGTGGCGATTCTCTACGAGATCCTCAACGAGCTGCCCGACACGCTGGCCGAGCGTACGTACTCGGTCTGGCCCGACCTCGAGGCGCTCATGCGCGCCGAGGGCGTGCCGCAGTTCACCGTGGACGGCCACCGCCCCGTGCGCGCCTTCGACGTGCTCGGCGTCTCGTTCTCCACCGAGCTGGGCTACACCAACATGCTGACCGCGCTCGACCTGGCGGGCATCCCGCTCGCCGCCGTCGACCGCGGTGACGACGACCCGATCGTGCTGGCCGGCGGGCACGCCGCCTTCAACCCCGAGCCGATCGCCGACTTCCTCGACGCGGCCGTGCTCGGCGACGGCGAGCAGATCGCCATCGCCATCAGCGAGGTCGTCCGCGAGTGGAAGTCCGAGGGCAGCCCAGGAGGGCGCGACGAGCTGCTCATGCGGCTGGCCGAGTCCGGCGGGGTCTATGTGCCCAAGTTCTACGACGTCGAGTACCACCCCGACGGGCGCATCAAGCGTGTCGCGCCCAACAGGCCCAACGTGCCGTGGCGGGTGCACAAGCACACCGTCATGGACCTCGACGAGTGGCCGTACCCGAAGAAGCCGCTGGTCCCGCTGGCCGAGACGGTCCACGAGCGCTTCAGCGTCGAGATCTTCAGGGGCTGCACCCGCGGCTGCAGGTTCTGCCAGGCCGGCATGATCACCCGCCCGGTCCGCGAGCGGTCGATCACCACGATCGGCGCGATGGTCGAGAACGGCATCCGCGAGTCGGGCTTCAACGAGGTCGGGCTGCTGTCGCTGTCGTCGGCCGACCACTCCGAGATCGGCGCGGTCGCCAAGGGCCTGGCCGATCGCTACGAGGGCACGAACACCTCGCTCTCGCTGCCTTCGACCAGGGTCGACGCCTTCAACATCGATCTGGCCAACGAGTTCTCGCGCAACGGCCGCCGCTCCGGCCTGACCTTCGCTCCTGAGGGCGGCTCCGAGCGCATGCGCAAGGTGATCAACAAGATGGTCACCGAGGAAGACCTGATCCGCACCGTCACCACGGCCTACAGCCAGGGCTGGCGGCAGGTGAAGCTCTACTTCATGTGCGGCCTGCCCACCGAGCGCGACGAAGACGTGATGGGCATCGCCGACCTGGCCAAGAAGGTCATCAAGGCCGGCAGGGAGGCGACGGGTTCGCGCGACATCCGCTGCACGGTCTCCATCGGCGGGTTCGTGCCCAAGCCGCACACCCCGTTCCAGTGGGCCGCGCAGGCCGACCACGAGACCGTCGACCGGCGGCTCAGGGCGCTGCGCGAGTCACTGCGTGGTGACAGGGAGTACGGCAAGGCCATCGGCTACCGTTACCACGACGGCAAGCCCTCGATCGTGGAAGGCCTGCTCTCGCGCGGCGACCGCAGGGTCGGCGCGGTCATCAGGGCGGTCTGGGAGGACGGCGGCCGTTTCGACGGCTGGAGCGAGCACTTCTCCTACGAACGCTGGATGGCGGCGGCCGAGAAGACCGGGGTCGGGGTCGACTGGTACACCACGCGCGAGCGCGAGGAGAACGAGGTCCTTCCGTGGGACCACCTCGACGCGGGTCTCGACCGCGAGTGGCTCTGGCAGGACTGGAAGGACGCCGTCAACGAGACGGAGGTCGAGGACTGCCGGTGGACTCCGTGCTACGACTGCGGTGTCTGCCCCACGATGGGCACCGAGATCCAGATCGGTCCCACAGGTAAGAAACTGCTGCCGCTTACTGTGGTATAGACACGGCCTTATCCTGGAACCAAGAAACTCTGACACGGGAAGGAAGACGACGCTCTGAAGCCTGTTCCCGAGGGGCCTCCGCCCGCGCCGACGGTGCAGCGCGTACGCGTGCGCTACGCCAAGCGCGGTCGCCTGCGCTTCACCAGCCACCGCGACATCTCGCGGGCCGTCGAGAGGGCGGTCCGCCGTGCCGGCATTCCGGTCGCTTTCAGCGCGGGTTTCTCTCCCCATCCGAAGATCTCCTACGCGGGGGCGGCGCCGACCGGTGTCGCCAGCGAGGCCGAATATCTCGAGCTCGGTCTGACCGAGCCGTGCGATCCCGACAGGATCCGCGCGCAGCTCGACGCCTCGCTCCCTCCCGGCCTCGACGTGATCGACGTCGTCGAGGCGCGTTCGGGAGCGCTCGCCGACCGGCTGGAGGGATCGGCATGGGAGCTGAGGCTGCCAGGCGCCGACGCCGAGCTCGCGCGCATGGCGGTGGAGAAGTTCCTCGCCGCCGGCACCGTCGAGGTCGAACGCCTCACCAAGAAGGGGATGCGGCGTTTCGACGCCCGCGAGGCGGTGCTGACACTGGCTTCAGAAGGAACTGCAGCTCAGGTGCCCGGACAGTCGTGTGTCATACTGCGCATGGTTGTTCGGCACATGACGCCTGCCGTTCGACCCGACGACGTGCTCACGGGCCTGCGCCTTGTGGCCGACTTCGCGCCGCCGGTCCCCCCCGAGGTGACCAGGCTGGCGCAGGGGCCGCTCGACGCGGTATCCGGTGAACCCGCCGACCCGCTCGACCTTGACCGCGACACGATGCGCGGCGGCGAAGCGGAGCCGGCAGGCGCGCACGGCGCCGGTCAATGAGGAATGTGCTGAGGGACCGCCGTCACTCGTGACATGGCGGTCCGATGAGCCCGTCCTCATGGATTGGGAAGGCTTTGCGAGCCCCGCACGGTGGCGGGGTTCGGAGGGCTCGACCGCTGACAGGACTTGGCGCCCGCGCCTTTCGCAAGGTGCGGGCGGACAACGAGACACGATGGCTCCTGCGCGGCGCGGCGACGCGCCCGGGGGCTGACGGGAGAGCGCCCGCATGCTCGACAACGAGCCCAACGCCGGGGCCCATGGCCCTGACGGGGACACAACACAACAGCCCACCACGCCCAAGCGCCGGCGCGCGGCGAGCAGGCCCGCGGGCCCGCCGCCGGAGATCGACGAGGCTCCCGCGGTAGTGGTCACCACGCAGGCTTCCGGGGGTCCGGGGGCCGCGTCAACCGATTTTCCGGCAGCCGACGGCGGGGCAGGCGGAGCGTCCGTGACGACGACTTCTGGCACGGCCGGCGTCGTCGAGGAGGCCGTGGCCGAGGCCGTCGAGGAGCCCGCGCCCAAGCGGGCCACCAGGTCCAGGTCGACCGCCACCACGACCACGCGCCGCCGTACCAGCAAGAAGGCCGCAGAGGCCGCTGAGAGCGCGACTGAGGCCGTGCCTGCGCAGGTCGTGGCCGGCGACACCGGGGCGGAGGCCGCAGGCCCCCTCGCCGAGCAGAAGGCCGAGCAGGCCGTCGCGGAGGAGGCCGCGCCCAAGCGGCGCCGCACCCGCAAGAAGGCGGAACCCGAGCCGGCGCCCGAGCAGGAGCCCGAGTCGCCGGTCGAGGCCGTCGTCGCCGAGGAACTGCTCGAGACGCTGCCGGAGAGCGAGCCGCTCGACGACGAGCCCGCCGGTGAGGACCTCGACGAGGAGCCGGTCACCAGGCCCGCGCTGTTCGTCGACCCGTTCGGGCTCTCGCCGCAGGCGGCTCAGGAGACCGGCGCCGCCTTCCAGCGTCCCGCCGCCGTCTTCACCCCGCTGTTCCAGGCGCCCGACCCGAGCCAGGCCCAGGCTGTCAGGGTCGAGCCGCCGCAGCCGGTGAAGCCGCCGCAGGCCGACGAGGCCGACTCGCAGTTCGGCGAGGAGCAGGCCGAGGAGACCGACGAGGACGTCGACACCGACGACACCGACCACGAGGACGACGGCGGCAGCCGTCGCCGTCGCCGCCGCAGGGGCGGCAGGGGCAGGGGCAAGTCGCGTGAGCGCGACGACGAGTCCGACTCCGACGACTCCGACGAGCAGGAGGAGTCCGACGACAGCGGCGAGGAGGCCGAGGAGGCCCACGCCGAGGAGGAGGAGAGCTCCAGCTCGCGCCGTCGCAGGCGCAGGCGGCGCAGGGGCGGCGACGAGGTCGCCGAGGTGGCCACCGACGACCCGCCCAACACCGTCGTGCGCATCCGCGCGCCGCGCACCGGCAGGTCGAGCGCGCTCGACACCTCCGCCGACGGCGTGCAGAGCGTGCGCGGCTCGACCCGCCTCGAGGCCAAGAAGCAGCGCCGCCGCGAGGGGCGCGAGCTGGGCCGCCGCAGGCCGCCGATCATCACCGAGTCGGAGTTCCTCGCCAGGCGCGAGTCCGTCGACAGGATGATGGTGGTGCGCCGCAACGGCGACCGCACCCAGATCGCGGTCCTCGAGGACGGCATCCTCGTCGAGCACTACGTCAACCGCGAGGCCAGCCAGTCGTACGTGGGCAACGTCTACCTCGGCAAGGTGCAGAACGTGCTGCCCTCGATGGAGGCGGCCTTCGTCGACATCGGCAAGGGGCGCAACGCCGTCCTGTACGCCGGTGAGGTGAACTTCGACACCGCGGGGCTCGAGGGCCAGCCCAAGCGCATCGAGGCGGCGCTGAAGTCGGGCCAGTCGGTCCTGGTGCAGGTCACCAAGGACCCGATGGGTCACAAGGGCGCCAGGCTCACCAGCCAGATCTCGCTGCCGGGCCGCTACCTGGTCTACGTGCCCGACGGGTCGATGACCGGCATCAGCCGCAAGCTGCCCGACAAGGAGCGCACGCGGCTCAAGAGCATCCTGAAGAAGGTCATGCCGGAGAACGCCGGCGTGATCGTGCGCACGGCCGCGGAGGGCGCCTCCGAGGAGGAGCTCGGCCGCGACGTGGCCAGGCTGTCGGCGCAGTGGGAGGCCATCCAGAAGAAGGCCAAGTCCGCCAGCCCGCCCGAGCTGCTGTCCTCCGAGCCCGACCTGACCATCAGGGTCGTCCGCGACGTGTTCAACGAGGACTTCTCCTCGCTGGTCGTGCAGGGCGAGGACGCGTGGGACACGGTCGAGGAGTACGTCAAGTACGTCGCGCCGCACCTGGCCGACCGGCTGGGCAGGTGGGACGAGGACGGCGACGTCTTCGAGACCTACAGGATCGACGAGCAGCTGGCCAAGGCGATGGAGCGCAAGGTGTGGCTGCCCTCGGGCGGCTCGCTGGTGATCGACCGCACCGAGGCGATGACCGTCGTCGACGTCAACACCGGCAAGTTCACCGGGCAGGGCGGCAACCTCGAGGAGACCGTCACCCGCAACAACCTGGAGGCGGCCGAGGAGATCGTCCGCCAGCTCAGGCTGCGCGACATCGGCGGCATCATCGTCATCGACTTCATCGACATGGTCCTGGAGTCCAACCGCGACCTGGTGCTGCGGCGGATGCTCGAGTGCCTGGCGCGCGACAGGACCAAGCACCAGGTCGCGGAGGTCACCTCGCTCGGTCTGGTCCAGATGACCCGTAAGAGGGTCGGACAGGGCCTGCTGGAGGCCTTCTCGACGCCGTGTGAGTGCTGCAACGGGCGGGGCCTGATCGTCTCGGCCGAGCCGGTCGAGGGCAAGCCGGAGCCGCGCGGCACGCAGGGCAAGATGGCGGTGGAGAAGGCGGTCGCCGAGAAGGTCTCCGCGGCCAACGACTCCGCCAGCCGTGATACCGTGACCGGTGCGCTTGAAGACGTTCCGGGCTCGGAGGACGACCAGGCGAACCAGACTTCCGGCAGGGGGCGGAGACGCTCCCGCCGTGCCAAGTCGGCCGATTAGCGCCGTCTTCGGCGGCGCCCCGCCCCAGCGGGGCGCCAACCGGGCCGGCTTTTCCCACATGGCGGCGTGACCTCCCCTCCGGGGGTGGGGCGCCACCGGGTTGGGCCGGCTTGTCCGACGATCCGACCGGTTCGACCGGGGGCCGGGAATCCGGTAACCTAGTCAATCGGTGCGTCCGGTGACGCGCCCTGTTCGCGCGCCCACTCGGTTCGTCGTTTCCAGACAGCAATCGAATGCCGGGCGCAGCATTCAGAGAGTCAGCAGAAGGGTTCCGCGGTGTACGCGATCGTTCGTTGCGGCGGCAGGCAGCAGAAGGTCTCCGTCGGTGACGTCCTCGAGGTGGACAAGGTCGCCGGCGAGGTTGGTTCTTCGGTTTCGCTGCCGACGGTGCTCGTCGTCAACGATGGCGACGTGACCACGGAGGCGGGCAAGTTCCTGGTGAGCGCCGAGATCCTCGGTGAGACCAAGGGCCCCAAGATCCGCATCCTCAAGTACAAGAACAAGACCGGTTACAAGAAGCGCCAGGGTCACCGCCAGCGGTACACCCAGGTGAAGATCACCGGTATCAACCAGGCCTGATCGGGAGTTGTAGAGATGGCACACAAGAAGGGCGCGTCGTCCACCCGGAACGGCCGTGACTCCAACGCCCAGCGCCTGGGCGTCAAGCGCTTCGGCGGCCAGCTGGTCAACGCGGGCGAGATCATCGTCCGTCAGCGTGGCACCCACTTCCACCCCGGCGACAACGTCGGTCGTGGTGGCGACGACACACTGTTCGCACTGGCCGCGGGCCACGTGCAGTTCGGCCTCAAGCGCGGCCGTCGCGCCGTGAGCATCGTCCCGGTCGCGGAGTAAATCCGCCGCCGCAAGACGTTGTAACGAGGGGTGGATCGTTCCGGTCCACCCCTCGTTCGCGTTCAGGGGGTCCTGCGGGGCTCTCGGGTACGGCACGCGGCACCGACCGCGTAACGGTGGCCAGCCACGTGCGCCGCAGGAGCGTCTCCCTGGAGGGGCACCGGCCACGTGACAAGGGTGGGCTGTGGTCGGCCTGCCGTACAAGATGGAGAGAAGAGCTGTGGCGGATTTCGTGGACCAGGTGGTCCTGCACATCAGGGCAGGCGACGGCGGGAACGGCTGCGCCTCCGTCCACCGCGAGAAGTTCAAGCCGCTCGGCGGCCCCGACGGGGGCAACGGCGGCAGGGGCGGCGACGTCATCCTCGAGGTCGACCCCAACACCGCCACGCTGCTCGACTACCACCGCCGCCCGCACCGCAAGGCCGACAACGGCAAGCAGGGGCAGGGCAGCAACAGGGAGGGCGCCAACGGCGGCGACGTGGTCCTTCCCGTGCCCAACGGCACCGTGGTCAAGGACGCCAAGACCGGTGAGGTCCTGATCGACCTCGTCGGCATGGGCACCCGCTACGTGATCGCCCAGGGCGGTCACGGCGGGCTCGGCAACGCGGCGCTGGCCAACTCCAAGCGCAAGGCGCCCGGTTTCGCGCTGCTCGGCGAGCCCGGCGACGCGCTCGACGTCATGCTGGAGCTCAAGAGCGTCGCCGACGTGGCGCTGGTGGGCTTCCCGAGCGCGGGCAAGTCGTCGCTGATCGCCGCGCTCAGCGCGGCCAGGCCGAAGATCGCCGACTACCCGTTCACCACGCTGATCCCCAACCTGGGCGTGGTCACCGCCGGCGAGACCGTGTTCACGGTGGCCGACGTGCCGGGGCTGATCCCCGGGGCCTCGCAGGGCAAGGGGCTCGGGCACGAGTTCCTGCGCCACGTGGAGCGCTGCGACATGCTCGTGCACGTCATCGACTGCGCGACCATGGAGCCAGGCCGCGACCCGATCACCGACTACGAGGTGATCGAGGCTGAGCTGCACGCCTACGGCAAGCTCGAGGACAGGCCCAGGATGGTGGTGCTCAACAAGGCCGACGTGCCCGACGCCAGGGAGCTGGCCGACATCGTCCGCGCCGACCTGGAGGAGCGCGGGCTGAAGGTCTTCACCGTCTCCGCCGCCACGCACGAGGGCCTGCGCGAGCTGACCTTCGCCATGGGCGAGTGGGTGGCCGCCGCCAGGGCGACCAGGCCGGTCGAGGAGCCCACCAGGCTGGTGCTGCGGCCCAAGCAGCTCGGCGCGGCGACCTTCGCGGTCCGCAAGGTCAACGACAACCTCTTCCAGGTCACCGGCGAGAAGCCGGAGCGCTGGATCAGGCAGACCGACTTCACCAACGACGAGGCCGTGGGCTACCTCGCCGACCGCCTGGAGCGGCTGGGCGTCGAGGAGGAGCTGGTCAAGGCGGGGGCGACGGCCGGCGCCGAGGTGGTCATCGGCTCGATGGACGACGGCTACATCTTCGACTGGCAGCCCACGCTCAACGCCGAGTCGATCCACTCGGGGCCGCGAGGGACGGACAACAGGCTCGGATAGGGTGCAGCTCGTGCGCGAACAGATCAGCTCAGCGTCGAGGGTCGTCGTCAAGGTGGGCTCCTCCTCGCTCACCACCCCCCAGGGCGTGATCGACGTCGACAGGGTCGACGCGCTGGTCGATGTGCTGGCGGCGCGGCGCCGTACCGGCACGCAGATCGTGCTCGTCTCCTCGGGCGCGATCGCGGCCGGTCTCGGCCCGCTCGGACTGTCGGCGCGCCCACGCGACCTGGCCACCCAGCAGGCCGCCGCCTCCGTCGGCCAGGGCGTCCTGGTCGCGCGCTACACCTCCTCCTTCGCCAGGTACGGCCTGCGCGTCGGCCAGGTGCTGCTGACGGCCGACGACATGATGCGCCGCTCCCACCACGCCAACGCGCAGCGCACGCTGAGCAGGCTGCTGGAGCTGGGCATCATGCCGGTCGTCAACGAGAACGACACGGTGGCCACCGACGAGATCCGCTTCGGCGACAACGACCGGCTGGCGGCCCTGGTGGCCCATCTCATCCACGCCGACGCGCTGGTGCTGCTGTCGGACGTCGACGCGCTCTACGACGGCCCGCCCTCGAGGGCGGGCTCCAGCCGCCTGGCCGAGGTCAGGGGCCCCGACGACCTGGTAGGCGTCGAGCTGGGCAAGAACGGCGCGGCGGTCGGCACCGGCGGCATGGTCACCAAGGTGCAGGCCGCGCGCATCGCGACGGGCGCGGGGGTGCCCGTGGTGCTCACCGCCGCCGCGCACGCGGCCCAGGCGCTGGCGGGCGCTGACGTCGGCACCTTCTTCCACCCGGGCGGCAGGCACCCCGGCACCAGGCTGCTGTGGCTGGCGCACGCGACCACCGGCCGCGGACGGATCACGCTGGACGAGGGCGCGGTCGAGGCGGTCGTCACGCGCCGCAAGTCGCTGCTGCCCGCGGGCGTGGTGTCGGTGGAGGGTGACTTCGCCGCGGGCGACCCCGTGGACCTGTGTGGGCCGCGTGGCCGTGTGGTGGCGCGCGGGCTGGTGAACTTCGACGCGGGCGAGATCCCCGGCCTGATGGGCCGTTCCACGAGAGAGCTGGCCAGCACGCTGGGTCCGGAATATGAACGCGAGCTCATCCACCGCGACGACATCGTCATACTGGAGTCCCACAGCTAGTGAGAGGCAGGGCGCGATGTCCGAGGAGTTCCTGAAGGTTGCCCATGCGGCGCGAGAGGCCGCCGCCGAGCTGGCCCCGCTGCCGCGGGCGGCCAAGGACAGGGCACTGCGCGCCATCGCCGACGCCCTCGTGGCGGGCGCCAAGGAGATCATCGAGGCCAACGTCCTCGACGTGGACAAGGCCCGCGAGGGCGGCACCTCCGAGGGCATGATCGACAGGCTCAGGCTCGACGAGGACAGGATCGAGGCCATCGCGCAGGCCGTGCGCGACATCGCCGACCTGCCCGACCCCGTCGGCGAGGTGGTCAGGGGCTCGACACTGCCCAACGGCCTGGAGCTGCGCCAGCTCAGGGTGCCGCTCGGCGTGATCGGCATCATCTACGAGGGCAGGCCCAACGTCACCGTCGACGGCGCCGCGCTGTGCCTCAAGAGCGGCAACGCGGTCCTGCTGCGCGGCTCCTCCAGCGCCTACTCCTCCAACACCGCACTGGTCAAGATCATGCAGGCGGCGCTGGAGCCGACCGAGGTGCCCTCGGGGGCCGTGCAGTTGGTGCCCGGGCTGACCCGCGACTCCGTCAAGGAGCTGATGCGGGCGCGCGGCCTGGTGGACGTGCTGATCCCGCGCGGCGGCGCCTCGCTGATCAACTCGGTCGTGGAGGAGTCCACGGTCCCGGTGATCGAGACGGGCGTGGGCAACTGCCACGTGTACGTCGACGCGGACGCCGACCTCGACCTGGCCGTGGAGATCCTGCTCAACGCCAAGGCGCAGCGGCCCTCGGTCTGCAACGCGGCGGAGACGCTGCTGGTGCACGCCGACGTGGCCGAGAGCTTCCTGCCCAGGGCGCTGGCCGCGCTGAAGGAAGCGGGGGTGACCGTCCACGCCGATCCCGGCATGGCCGTCCACGGAGAGGTCGTCCCCGCGACCGAGGAGGACTTCTTCACCGAGTACCTCTCGCTCGACATCGCCGCCGCCGTCGTCGGGTCGCTGGAGGAGGCGGTGGCCCACATCAGGAAGTACGGCTCTGGCCACACCGACGCGATCGTCACCCGCTCCCAGGGCGCGGCCCGCAGGTTCGTGCAGCTCGTCGACTCGGCGGCGGTCGCGGTCAACGCCTCCACGAGGTTCACCGACGGCGGCGAGTTCGGCTTCGGCGCCGAGATCGGGATCTCCACCCAGAAGCTGCACGCGCGCGGCCCGATGGGCCTGCCCGAATTGACCTCCACCAAGTGGGTCTACACCGGTGAGGGGCATCTGCGCACGTCAACGGGGACCGTTATCCCGGCCTGCGGAGGGTAATCCTGCGTGTCTCCCATGTGCGGGCGCGCCCGCACATGGCTTGACTGGCCTTCATGGCTTTGGTGATAGCGATCATTTTCGCGGGCGCCGTGCTGTTCGGCGCTGACCGGTTGCTGCTGTGGATGGAGAGCCGCGGACACATCAACTGGCGCAGGAAGGGCCGCAGGAAGCTCTCGGAGGAGCCGACGGTCAGGCTCGACTCCATGCTGTCCCATACTTCCCGCCGATGACCGGCGTGCCGCGGACATAAACAGGGGTCACACCGCTAGGGTTGTGTCCCTTATGGGCGCGCCGAGCGGGGAGGGAGCGTGAGCAAGCTCGGCAAGGTCGGGCCTTACACCTTGCTCGAACGCCTCGGTCGTGGCGGCATGGGCGAGGTGTATCTTGCCAGCACCCGCCGGGGTGAGCGCGTCGCTCTCAAGGTGCTGCACGACCTCATCGAGGATTCCGCCTCGCGCATCCGGCTGGAGCGCGAGGTCCGAGCGTTGCGCAGGGTCGAGAGCCCCTACGTCGCGAGGGTGATCGACGCCGATCTCGACTGCGTGCGGCCGTACCTGGTGATGGAGCACATCGAGGGCGACACCCTGCTCGAGCGCGTACGCCGCAGCGGCCCCCTGAAGGGCGCCGACCTCGTGCAGCTGGCTCAGGGCGTGGCGGCGGCGCTGGCGATCGTCCATGCTGCGGGCGTCATCCACCGCGACCTGAAGCCCGCCAACATCCTCATGGGCACCGAGGGGCCTGTGCTGATCGACTTCGGCATCGCCCAGGTGATCGACGCCACCAGGCTGACGATGACGGGCACCTTCCTCGGAACGCCGGGCTACGCCGCTCCCGAGCTGTTCGCCGACGAGCACGTGGGCGAGCCCGCCGACGTCCACGCGTGGGCTGCCACGGTGGCCTTCGCGGCGACCGGCAGGCCGACGTTCGGGCGGGGCACGGTCGAGGCGCAGATGTACGCGGTGCTGAACGGCCAGGCCGACCTCAAAGGTGTGCCCGCGGGGCTGCTGCCGCTGGTGCGGGCGGCGCTCAACAGGGAGCCTGGCAAGCGGCCGACGGCGGCGTTGCTGGCCGACCGGCTGGCCAGACTCGCCAGGGCGACCGTCTCGGCCGCCGACGAGGACGTGAAGGCGCTCAGGGGCAGGGCGGCCGACGCGGCCAAGGCCGCGAGGAGCCGCGCCTCCGAGGCGGCGAAAGCGGTCAGGGCCCGCTCCGCCGAGGAGGGCAAGGTCGTCAGGCCGCGCCTGTCCGAGGACAGCAAGCCGGTCAGGCCGCGAGTCTCGGAGGAGGGCAAGCTCGCCAGGCCGCGGGTTTCCGAGGAGGGCAAGCCGGTCAGACCCAGGGTCTCTCCCGAGGAGGGCAAGGTCGTGCGCTCGCGCGCCCAGGAGGGTGCGCGCAGCCGTACGCCCGAGGAGCCGAAGGCGGCGCGTGGCCGGATGTCGGTGACGGCCAGGAGCCGCGCCGCGGGCCGTACCGCCGAGGAGGGGAAGGCGGTCAGGGCGCAGCCCAGGGTGCCGCGCGTCAGGCGGCCCGCCGCACAGGCCGGTCAGGTGCAGCCCGCCTCGACCACGCTGCCTGCCGGCAACGCGGCGCTGCTGCTGCTGGCCGTGCTGGCGGTGCCGTGCGTGGTGGCTACGGTGATCTGGCCGATCGCCGGTGTGGGCATCACGGCCGCGTTCGTGGTGCTGGTGCGGACGGTGTGGATCAACCACTGGATGGTGCGCAACCGCACCTCGAAGCGGGTCAAGGTGGCGCTCAGAGTGCTGCTGTTCCCGCTGGCGCTGGCCGGGTCCGCGATCACCGCGGCGGGCTGGCCAGGGCTACCCGTGGCCGCGGCGGCGGGCGGGATCCTGTGGATGGTGGCGGGAGGGGAGCTGGGCCCCGACTGGTGGCAGCAGACCGCGCCCGTCACGGCGGCGGGCGTCGTCTTCGGTGTGCTGTGCGGCGCGATCACCGGCAGAGAGGTCGAGCGCGTCGGCGCCATGCTGCCCGACCTGCGCAAGGAGGGACTGCGCGCGCTGGCCGTACTGGGCGGCTTCGTCGCCCTCTGCGCGGCGGCGGTGCGCGCGATCGCCCTGCTGCTGTAGCGCCCTGCCGCTCTGACGGCCTGGAAGCCGCGTCTTCCAGGCCGCCGGCGTCTTCGTCAGCTGCCGTCGCGGCGGGAGAAGCGGTTGAAGATCCGCTCGCCCGCGTTGACCGCGCCCTCGGCCACGTCGCGCAGGACGCCGATGAACGGGTCCTGCGACTCCGACCACGAGCGGCGGTAGGACTCGGCGGCCGCCTTGACCTCGTCGGTGACGCGGGCGTCGGCGTCGTGCTCCCTGCGCGGGTAGTCGCCGCCGATGATGCGCTCGTACTCGCCGCTGCGGTGCCACTTGTCGAGCTCGGCGACGCGGACCACGGCGAACGGGTGCGTGGTGCCGAGCAGGTTGAGCACCTTCAGGAAGCCGTCACGCAGGTCGCCCGCCGTGTCGTACTCCTGGTACTGGGCCAGGAAGGCCTCGATGTTCATCTCGTGGGTGTAGGCGCCGCCCGCGAGCTTCATCAGCGCGCGCTTGGCCGCCTCGGGGTCCTGGCCGGTCAGCAGGCCGCCGCGGTCGGAGGACAGCTCCGACTTGCGGTACCACTCCTCCAGGCCCGCCACGATCGCGCGCAGGCCGATGTAGCCCAGCGGGATCCAGGCCACGCGCGTGGCAAGACGGGTGAGGATGTCGAGCATCGTCCGGTAGACGGCGTGGCCCGACAGGATGTGCGCGGTCTCGTGACCGATCACGAAACGCTGCTCCTCCTCGTTCATGAGGTTGAGCAGACCCGTCGTCACCACGATGAACGGGTCGTCGAAGCCGATGGCCTTGGCCTGTACCTGGGGGTCCTGCTGGACGTAGATCTCAGGGACCCGGTGCAGATCGAGGGTGTAGGCCGCGTCGCGGCCCATGTCGTACAGGGAACGGAACTGCGTCTCGCTCACGCGTACCGCGGAGGCGAGATACATCAGGCGCAGCCGGCGCTCACTGATCAGGCCGGACATCTGCTTGAGAACCGTGTCGAACCCGCTGAGCTTGCGCAGAGCGACCAGAGCGGACCGGTCTGCGGGGTGTTCGTAGGCACGGGACGAGATGCCGGGCAGTTGCACGCGGCTGCGATCCGGGGTGGTCGTCATGTCCGGCATGCTACGTCGGCGGCGGGTGTGGTGCGCGTTTCTCAGAAAGGGGGGTGCTGAATGCTTGGTCACGGCTTCCGCGTAGGGTCCGTTTCATGATGAACGCGCCCAGGGTCCAGGGAAAGCGACGCGTGGGGGTCATGGGCGGCACCTTCGACCCGATCCACCACGGTCACCTGGTGGCCGCGAGTGAAGTGGCCCATCACTACGACCTCGACGAGGTCGTCTTCGTGCCGACGGGCCGGCCGTACCAGAAGGCGGAGAGGGAGGTGTCGGCGCCCGAGGACAGGTATCTGATGACGGTCATCGCGACCGCGTCGAACCCCCGCTTCTCGGTGAGCAGGGTGGACGTGGACAGGCCTGGGCCGACGTTCACCATCGACACCCTGCGCGACGTCAAACAGGTCTACGGTCCCGACGCCGACCTGTTCTTCATCACCGGCGCCGACGCGCTCGCCGCGATCCTCGACTGGCAGGACGCCTCCGAGCTGTTCGAGCTGGCCCACTTCGTCGGCTGCACCAGGCCGGGACACACGCTGCGCGACCCGGGGCTGCCCGAGGGCAAGGTGAGCCTGATCGAGATCCCGGCGCTGGCGATCTCCTCCTCCGAGTGCCGGCAGCGCGTGGAGCAGGGGGAGCCCATCTGGTATCTCGTGCCGGACGGGATCGTGCAGTACATCGGCAAGCGCGGGCTGTACCACACGGGTTCGGCCGGGAGCGTCGGCTAGCCTGGGACCACATGCCCCATCCCTGACCAGGACAGACGGATGGCCCGAAATCCAGGAGCATATGCCTGGGGGCGTCGGGGATACTATCAGGGTAAGCGTGGGGTATACACGTGGTCACACAGGAGGACAGAACCGCATCGTGACAGCATCCGAAAGATCCGTTCAGCTCGTCAGAGTCGCGGCCGAGGCCGCCGCCGACAAGCTGGCCGACGACATTCTCGCCTACGACGTGAGCGAGCAGCTCGTCATCACCGACGCGTTCCTGCTCTGCTCCGCCACCAACGACCGCCAGGTGCGCGCCATCGTCGACGAGATCGAGGACAGGCTCCGCATCGAGTGCGATGCCAAGCCGGTCCGCCGCGAAGGTGAGCGCGAGGGGCGCTGGGTGCTCCTCGACTTCATCGACATCGTGGTGCACGTCCAGCACGAGGAGGACCGCACCTTCTACGCGCTGGAGCGCCTCTGGAAGGACTGCCCTGCCATCGGGCTGCCCGAAAGCGTGACCCAGACCGCCGCCCAAAGGGCCCGTACGTGAGCAAGCGGATCGTCTGCCTGCGCCACGGCCAGACCCTCTGGAACGTCGAACACCGCTTTCAGGGCCACACCGACATCCCGCTCGACGAGACCGGCGTCGCCCAGGCGGCCAGGGCGGCGTCGCTGCTGGCCGCGTTGCGCCCGACGATGATCGTCTCCTCCGACCTGCGCAGGGCCAACGACACGGCCCTCGCGCTGGCCAGACTGGTAGGGCTCGACGTCTCGGTCGACAAGGACTTCCGCGAGCGGGGCGGAGGCGCATGGGAGGGGCTGACCCGCGAGGAGATCGCCTCTCGCTGGCCGGCTGAGTACGTCGCGTGGGAGGCGCCGGACGGCGAGCCCGTCCCCGACGTGGCCGACCGCGTGGGGGCGGCGCTGCGCCGCTGGGCCGGCCAGCTCGACGACGACGGGCTGCTGGTGGTGGCCTCTCACGGAGCGGCGCTGCGGCTCGGCATCGCGCACCTGCTCGGCCTGCCGCAGGAGCTCTGGTCAGCGCTGGGCGGGCTCGGCAACTGCTCGTGGTCGGTGCTGGAGGAGGGGCGCAAGGGCTGGCGCCTGCTCGAGCACAACGCGGGCACCTTGCCGGAGCCGATCAACAGCGACGACACCCCCGAGGCCGCTTCCTGACCTCGGTCGTCTTTCAGCGGCTGTCCCTTCAGGGGCGGCCGGTGAACGGTCGGGGGATGGGCGCGGTCCGGTGGTGTAACTCTTGATTATGCGAATCGGGAGCGATGGTTATATGCTCTGCGAGCGCCGCAACGGGAGGACTCGGAGCGGTGACCAGGGGCTATAGCGCAGTTGGTAGCGCACCTCCATGGCATGGAGGGGGTCAGGAGTTCGAGTCTCCTTAGCTCCACCCAAATGCTGTTACTCGAACACGGCTCATCTGGGGCGGTGGCGAGTAGCGACGACGTGCTTGTGGCGGCGGTGTCAGTGATGACACCGCCGCTCTTGCGTTTTCCGGCCCTGGTGACGCAGGAGCGGGGCGATCGGCTCTGCAGGGTCGTCGAGAGCTGACGCGGGGCGTGCTGTCGTGCTCGTGCGCGTCGAGGCCGGCTCCGGGCAATGGACTGGGCGGGCAAGCCGTAGTCGGCGCGCAGGAGCGTGTGCAGGTCGGTGGACGGGCTTATGACGGGAGCTCGGACTGACAGTCAGTCGGGATGAGCGTTTCCCTCGCCCGGTCCGTGACAGCCTGTGCGTCCGCGCGTGCGCCCTGTTCACGCCTACGAACAGGCACTATCCATGATCCAAGAGTGATGGGCCCTCGGTCGTCCCTTCCGGCCCCGGTGCTGTCCAGTGGTCTGAAGCCCCATTCGGTGCACATCGACACGACCGATAGTGCATGTCCGAAATTTCGGAAGCTGCGCCGCTCAAGCGTTTTCGGGGATTTAGGGCTCGGTTATTGCGCCGTAATTCGGAAGACCTGATCATCGTGATCACCAACCACCTCGGCTAGAGCCGGAGAGGAGACACCATGATCGGTCTGGTCGATCGTCTGCTGTCGCGCGTTGCCCACAAGGTGACCGTGGAGGCTGGCTGCAGCAACTACTACTACTGCTCGGGTGGCGTGAAGTACCTGCGTCAGTGCTGTCTGAACGAGGGTTGCACGACCGTCAGGGTCGGCACCTGCTGACGAGGTTGACATAGTGATCCCGCGGGCGGCGGTTCCTGCCGCCGCCCGCGTGGCATTGGAGGGGTGCGGATGGAGTACCTGCGGATCGGATGCGCCTGCCTGGTCGCTTTGGTCTTCACGGTCACGGCGGTGTCGAAGGTCCGGGACTTCGACGCATTCCGCCGTTCGCTGCCCGCGCTCGTCCCGGTCCCGCAGGGGGCCGTTCGCCCGCTCGCCGTGGCGGTCGTCCTGCTGGAGGCGCTCGTTCCTGTCCTGGTTCTGGCGCCGGCGACAACGTCGTACGGCCTCGGGCTCGCCGGCGTGATGCTCGTCGCGTTCACCGTTGCGATCGCCGTCGCGCTGGCACGGGGACAACGCGCTCCCTGCCGCTGCTTCGGCGCGTCCGCCACCCCTCTCGGAGCCCGTCACCTGGTCCGCAACAGCCTGCTGGTCATCGCCGCCGCGCTCGGCGTGCTTCTGCCCGACGGCTTACCGGCGCTCGGCGGTGTGGCCCTGGCGGGTGCGGCGGGTGCGATCGGGGCGATCTTGATCGTTACCTTCGACGACGTCGTCGATCTCTTCGCAAGGAACTCCTGAATGTCCTACCTGACCGCCGCCGTCGTGCTCGTCGGCCTGCTGTGCGTGTTCAACCTGCTGCTCACCTTCGGTCTCATCCGCCGGTTGAAGCAACTCGGAGGAGCAGGTGCCGGGCACGCCGGTCCTCCCATCGCGTTGCGGCCGGGATCGCCCGTGGGCGAGTTCGCCGCCGTGACCCTCGACGGTGAGCAGGTCTCCCACGACACGGTCGAGGGACTGGTCGGGTTCTTCTCCGCCGGTTGCGAGCCGTGCCACAAGCTCATTCCCGGCTTCACCGCGCAGGCCCGCGCCCAGGGACGGCAGAACGTCCTGGCCGTGGTCGCCGGTGAGGACGCCGAGGCGGTCGAAGCACTCTCGCCGGTGGCCCGAGTCATTGTCGAGGACTTCGAGGGCCCGGTGGCGGGCGCGTTCCAGAACACCTGGACCCCGGCGCTCTACCTGCTCGGGTCCGACCACCGCGTCGTCGCCGCCGGCGGCCGTATGGAGGACCTCCCCCTCGCGTCGACGGCATGAGCGCCGGAGGAGCGCGGGGACTGGCCTCTGCCGCGGCGGAGGCCATGTCGCTGACCTGGAGATCGGCTCCTGGAGGAGTGAGCGGCTACGTCTTCGTGACGCTCGCCGAAGCAGCAGCCCCGATCGCCACCGCCTGGATGACGAAATCGGTCATCGACCGGCTGGCCGCTCCCGAGGGCGAGGTCACGGGTCTCGCGCTCGGGCTGGCCGCATCCGGCCTGGCGGCCGCCGCGCTCCCGGGGATCGCCCGCTACCTGCGCGTTCAGACCGGACGCCGCGCGCGGGTGGTCGCGACCGACCGGTTGTTCGCCGCGGCCGAGCGGCAGGTTGGTCTCCGGCGTTTCGAAGATCCGGTGTTTCTCGACCGGCTGCGCCTGGCGCAGGAGTCCGCGGGGGCCACCGGCGACCTCGTCAGCGGAGTCTGCGGGAGCCTGCACGGTGTCCTGTCGCTGGTCGGGTTCGTCACCTCCTTGCTGATCCTGAGTCCCGCCATGACGGCGCTGGTGCTGCTGGCCGCGGTCCCGGTCCTCGTCGCCGAACTGCTGCTCTCACGCAGGCGGGCCACCCTCCAATGGGAGACCGAGCAGATCCACCGCCGCGAGTTCTTCTACAGCCGGCTGCTCACCGGCGTGCAGGCCGCCACCGAGATCCGGTTGTTCGGCATCGGCGCGTTCCTGCGCGCGCGGATGATGGCGGAGCGGCGTGTGGCCGACACGGCCGAAAGCCGGATGGACCGCCGGGAACTGGTCACGCAGGGCGGCCTCACGGCGTTGAGCGCGGCGGTCGCCGGAGCGGGGCTGTGGTGGGCCATCGTGGCCGCCCGCCAGGGCTCGATCAGCGTCGGCGACGTCGCCATGTTCATCGCGGCCGTGGGCGGCGTTCAGGCCGCGCTCAACTCGCTCGTCTCCTCGGTGGCCTCCAGCCACCAGCTGCTCCTTACCTTCTCTCACTATGTCGCGGTGATCAGGACCGAGCCGGACCTGCTGAGCGTGGACGAGGGCACGGCCTCCGAGCTGCGCCGGGGCATCGAGCTGCGGGACGTCTGGTTCCGCTACAGCGACGACCACGCGTGGGTGCTGCGCGGCGTCGACCTGACGATCCCGTACGGCTCCGCGGTCGCCCTGGTGGGGTTGAACGGCGCAGGCAAGAGCACCCTCATCAAGCTCCTGTGCAGGATGTACGACCCGACGTGCGGCATGATTCTGTGGGACGGCGTGGACCTTCGGGACATTCCTCCCGCCGAGCTTCGCGAGCGGATCAGTGCCGTGTTCCAGGACCACATGAACTTCGACATGTCCGCCGCCGAGAACATCGGGCTCGGCGACCTGCCCACCCTCAACGACCCGGTCCGCATCCGGGACGCGGCCGTCCGCGCCGGAGTGCACGACAAGATCTCGCAGCTGCCACGCGGCTATGACACGCTGCTCACGCGCATGTTCTTCTCCGAGGCCGACAAGGGCGACCCGGAAACCGGAGTGGTGCTGTCGGGCGGGCAGTGGCAGCGTCTCGCCCTGGCCAGGGCCCTCGTCCGCGACGGCAGGGACCTGATGATCCTTGACGAGCCCAGCTCCGGTCTGGACCCCGAGGCGGAGCACGAGGTCCATACCCGTATCCGGGAGTATCGGGCGGGCCGGACGAGCTTGCTGATCTCCCATCGCCTCAGCGCCGTACGGGACGCCGACCTCATCGCCGTGCTTCACGAAGGGCGGGTCGCCGAGCTGGGACCGCATGAGATGCTGCTGGCGGCGGACGGCCACTACGCCCGCCTGTTCCGGCTGCAGGCCGCGGGTTACCAGGAGGCACGGTGAAGACGGGCAAGCTGCTGCTGGCGGCATCCGCCGTGGTGGCGTTGGCGGCTCCCCTGTGGTGGATCCGCGGGCGCTACCTGGTCGCCACTGTCAGCGGGCCGAGCATGGAACCTCATCTGCGCTCCGGGGACAGGGTGCTCGTCCGCCGGACGAGGCAGGTCCGATCGGGCCAGATCGTGGTCGTCAAGATCGCGGACCCTGCTCCCCTGGCCGGATTGCCGCCGGGCCTCGAACCGGGCGACGCGGCCGAGCTGCCGGAGAAGCCGGATCACCCCGGCTGGCGGTTGCTCGTCAAGCGCGCGGCCGCGGTGGCGGGCGAACCCGTGCCGAGACACCGAGTCCCCGCACTTCGCGACGTACCCGAGACGGTCGTGCCCCCGGGCGCCCTGGTCGTGCTGGGCGACAATCCTGGCAGCAGCTGGGATTCCCGAGAGTTCGGCTTCGTGCGGGGTGACGAGCTGGTCGGCGTCATGGTGCGCCGCCTGCCGTGAAACGGTTCGTCACAAGGCGGGTGCGGCGGCTCCGGGGACGACATCGTGGCCCCCGAGCTGGGGACGGTAGACGGCGAGCCGCCTGACCTGACCGGTCTCCACGTTCACCGCGTAGGTGATGTGACGGTTCTCGTTCCATTCCTTCGACGCGAGGGTGGCGAGCGTGACCTCGGTCGCGTTCAACCAGGAGCCGAGGGTGAGAATGTGGCTGCCCTTCGGCAGCCCGCGCATGGTCGCCATCTTCTTGACCTGGCCGGTCCTGGCGTCGAGCACGGTGATCGTGCCGTCATACCTCGACGGGGACCGGCCCTGGCGCAGCGCGGCCACTGCGGTGCCGTCGAAGGCAAGCGCGCTGAAACGTGTGTACTCCTGGCCCACCGTGACCGGTGAACCGCCCCCTGCCAAAGGCATCACCCAGATCCCTGGCTTCTGCCCGGACTCCCCGTACCGGGCCAAGGTCACAGTCGTGCCGTCGATGCTCCTGGGATCCCACCCGGCCGGCAGGGGCATCGTGGTTCTCGCTCGCATATCGATGATCAGGCCGGGATGGGCGGTGAAGGCGAGGTACCGCCCGTCGTCGGAGAGTTCCAGGCGCGATCTGGCGCCCAGCTTCGCTTCGGCGATGGCGACAGGGGCGGCCTGCTCGGCGCCGCTGGCCAGGTCGCGTACCTTGAACGTTCTGGCCGATCTGCTGTAGTAGGCGATGATGCGCCCGTCGCGGCTGATCGCCAGCGGGTAGAAGTTCGGTCCGCTCTTCCAGCCCAGCGCCTGCGGCACGTGGTACGTCTCGCCGGTGCGGGTGACCACGCGCCATCCGCCGTTCCTGCAGTCGGGCGGTACAGGACCGCCGACGAGGCAGAAGGTTCGGTAGGCGTGGCTGATCGGCCCGACACCCCGGCTGGGCAGATCGGCGATCGTGCCGCTCTGCGTCACGACGATGGGCTTGTCGGCCTGCACCGCTCCCGGGCCGGGGAACATGCCCAGCGTGACGCCGGCGAGCACCACCAGTCCCATCGCGGAAGCCGACCCGGCGGCGGCCATGCGGATCCGCCTCCTGCGCCTGCTGCCCGCGATCGCCAGATCGGCCAGGTTGAGGGCCGGGGCGTCGGCGGCCACATCATCTAGCGCCTCGCGCAGCCTGCTCACTGGCGCACCTCCTCGTTCTCGGTGAACAACTGGGACAGCTCGGGCGCGAGCGCGCGCAGGCGGCCGAGCGCGTGGTGGGTCTGGCTCTTGACGGTGCCGAGCGAACAGCCGAGGATCTCGGCGGTCTCGCGCTCGCTGAGGTCCTCGTAGAAGCGCAGGACGATCACGGCGCGCTGCCGCGGCGTCAACCTGGCCAGCGCCTGGCGCAAGATGAGCCGATCGACCGTGGCATCGTCGTGGGCGTGCCCGTGCTCGGGAGGGTCGGCGCTGGGCGACTCCAGGCGTTTGCGCCGCTGCCACGAGATGTATTGGTTGATCATGGCCTTGCGCGTGTACGCCTCAGGGGTGCCGCGCAGGACCAGTCTGGGCCAGTGGTTGGCGACCTTGAGCAGGACGCTCTGCATCAGGTCCTCGGCGAGGTGGGCGTCTCCCGTGAGCAGGTACGCGCTCCGCGTCAGCGCCTGCTGCCGGGCGAGCACGAACTCGCGGAAG
Organism: Nonomuraea roseola; assembly: GCF_039535395.1. Taxonomy (NCBI): domain Bacteria; kingdom Bacillati; phylum Actinomycetota; class Actinomycetes; order Streptosporangiales; family Streptosporangiaceae; genus Nonomuraea; species Nonomuraea roseola. The sequence goes on along the minus strand of NZ_BAAAXC010000015.1, from coordinate 114,374 downwards.
CCGTCATAACGATCCAAAGGGATGATCTCCTCTCGTCGGTTCTCACGCCAACGAGAGGCAGAAAGGTTGGAACCCCGCATCTCCGTCGTCAGGGACGCACTGGACCGCGGGCTTCCTCTCCCACTCCGAGGACGAGCCACGGGAGCCGACGCCTTGCTTGTGGCTTCCTCCGGCCCTCTCGTCCTCCCGGGAGAGTTCGGCGAGGTGGGAAGCCCTGCGATCGACTCTGCTCCGACCCTTGGGGATCACCTGAAGTTCTCTGATCTTCGTGCGGACGAACGGCGGGTATTCTGCCGGACGTGCGGCGATTGATCATGTCCCGTGGGGTGGTCCGCAGGATCCCGTTCGATCACCTTATTCGTCGGGATTCGTCGTTTCCGGGCCTTCGTGGCCGTCTGCGGGCTAACCGGACGCCTTCATCCCCGCGGCGGTGAGCGCGTACCACTCGGCGCCGAACTCCTCCTTGTCGTGCCCGGTGGTGTCACCTGCCTTCTTGTCGTCGTGGTAGTAGTACAGCGGCCACTTGCCGTAGACGACCTGCTTGGATCCGTCATCGCGCGTCGTGGTGGAGATCAGGTCGGCCTTCGCTCCCTCACCGGCCCGCGGCGCTTCCGTGGTGAGATAGGGCGGCCATTCCTTCGCGCACTCGCCGTAGCACGTCGACTTCCCGCCCGTGTCCTTCTCGAACAGGTAGAGCGTGCGCCCGTGGGCGTCGACTATGATCTTGCCGATTCCCGTGTCGCCCACGCGCACTGCCGCGTTCGGGTCGGGCATGCCGGAGAGGGTCTCGTCCGGTGTCGAGGACGCGGCCATGGCGGCGCTCTCGGTGCTGTGGCCGCCGCCCCCGGCGATCACGAGGGAGGCGGCGACCGTCCCCATCAGGGGGGCCAGAAATTTCCTCATAACCCCGGCACGGGACGGGCCCGGCCAGGGTTCACCAGGCGGCGTGAACCTTACGGAAAACTTACGCTCGCCGCCCGGCTGTCCTTCTGTCACTTCGCTGGGGGCGTGGCAGGGGAGCTGGGGTCATCGAGCCCACGGTGGGACGAACGGCTCCATTCCCTGCATGATCGCCTGCCCGCCGACCGGCAGCACGGCGACCAGTTCGGCGGGCTCGTCGTTCGGATTGCCCAGCGCGAAGGGGGTGTGCGGCGGCACGATGAGCGCGTCGCCGGCCACCAGCAGGTGCTCGGCGCCCTCCAGCCTGGCGGTCACGCCGCCGGAGAGCACCACGAAGATCTCCTCCCTGTCGACCATGTGCGTGGTGTCGGCGGGCGCGCCTGGCGCGAAGGTGAAGCGCCACGCGCAGGTCTCGCTCGCGCCCCTGCTGGGCGCGGCCAGGCCGATGGCGGTGACGTGCGGGACGGCGAAGGCCGGGGCGTCGCTCCCCTGGATGACCGCCATCAGACGGCCGCGGGCGGGACGATCAGGCTGCCGTCGGCGAGCCTGGCCATCGCCCCGACGGGCAGCGCCACGATCAGCTCCAGCGGCTCGTCATGCGGGTTGGCCATGCCGAAGAGGGCTCCGGCCGGCACCACGATCGCGTCGCCCGAGGTGATGGGGTGGGCGGTGCCGTCGAGGTGGGCCACGCCCGAGCCCGAGGTGACGACGAGCACCTCCTCCCTGTCGAAGGAGTGGATGTTCGGCTCGGTGCGCGGGGCGACGTGGGTGCGCCACACGCAGGTCTCCTTGGAACCCCTGCTGGGGGAGGCGAGACCGGTGAAGCGGGTGGTTCCGACGGTGAAAACAGGAGCGGTGGCTCCCTGGACGACTGGCACGGGGTGTATCCTCCATACAGATCTACAACCAAGGTTTTCAACCATGGTTGTCTATCTGGGAAGGGAAGTCAACATGGATTTCGGGGTTCTGCTCGGGCTGGCCTACACCCAGTTCGTGGCCGAGCTGCACGACTATCTGGCCGAGCGCGGGTTCACCCACCTGCGGCCGGCGTTCGGCTTCGCGTTGAAGGTGCTCGCCGTCCGGCCGATGACCACCAGCCAGCTGGCGGCCAGGCTGGAGATCACCCCGCAGGGCGCGGCCAAGACGGTCGAGGAGATGGTGGCGGCCGGTTTGGTGGAGCGGGTGTCCGATCCTGCCGACGGCAGGGTGAAGATGCTGCATCTCACGGAGAGGGCCCGCGCCCTGCTGGCCGCGGGCCACGACTTCCATGTCGACTTCGAGCGGCGGCTCTCCGCCGAGTCGGGGGAGGCCGCGATCGGGGCGCTGCGCGAGGTGCTCACCGCGGTGGTGGCACGCAGCGACTCGCCCGAGGGCCTGGCCCGGACGCTGCGTCAGGTCTGAGTGACGCTCTTCCTGCCGCCGACGTGGTTGAAGAGCAGGTTGAGCAGGATCACCGCCATGCAGCCGGCGCTGATGCCGCTGTGCATGATGATCTGGAACCAGTGCGGGAACCTGTCGTAGATGCCCTCGGCGCCGATCGGGATCAGTGCGATGCCGATCGACAGCGCGACGACCAGCAGGTTGGCGTTGCCGGTGAAGTTCACTTTCGACAGGGTGCGGATTCCGGTCGCCGCGACCGTGCCGAACATCGCGATGCCCGCACCGCCGAGCACCGCGGCGGGAACCGCGGCCACGATCGCGCCGAGCACAGGGAACAGGCCCAGCAGCACCAGGAGACCGCCCGACATCGCGACGACCCAGCGGCTCCTGACCCCGGTCAGCCCGACCAGGCCGACGTTCTGCGCGAAGGCGGTGTAGGGGAAGGTGTTGAAGACGCCGCCGAGCGCCGTGGACAGGCCGTCGGCGCGCAGGCCGTCGGCCAGGCGGCTGGGCGGCAGCTCCGACTCGGTGATCTCGGCGACGGCGATGAAGTCGCCCGTCGTCTCGGTCATCGACACCAGCATCACGATGATCATCGAGACGACCGCGGCCACCTCGAAGGTCGGCAGGCCGAAGTGGAACGGCGTGCTGATCCCGATCAGGTCGGCCTCGCCCACGTGGGAGAAGTCGGTGAAGTCGAACGGGATCGCCACCAGTGTGCCGATCAGGATGCCCAGCAGTACCGCGATCCGTGAGAGGGCGGGAGGGGCGAACCTGTAGATGGCGATGACGAAGGCCAGGACGGCGCCGGCCAGCGCGATGTTGCGCGGCTCGCCGTAGGTGGGGGAGCCCGCCCCTCCCGCGGCCCACTTGGCCGCCACAGGCAGCAGCGTGATGCCGATGATGGTGATGACGGTGCCGGTGACCAGCGGAGGGAAGAAGCGCAGGAGCTTGCTGAAGAACGGCGCTATCGCCACCACGAGCAGCCCCGAGACGATCACCGCCCCGTAGATGGCGGGCAACCCGCCGCCCGTGGTGCCGATGAGCACCATCGGGGTGACGGCGGCGAACGTGCAGCCCTGCATGATCGGCAGACGGACACCGAAGCGCCAGACGCCGACGCACTGGATCAGCGTGGCGATACCGGAGATGAGCAGGTCGGCGTTGATGAGATAGGCCAGGTCGGCGGGCGGCAGCTTCATCGCGCCGCCGACGATGAGCGGCACCGCGACCGCGCCCGCGTACATCGCGAGCACGTGCTGCAGGCCGAGCGCGGCCGTCTGGGGGAGTGGCAGGCGCTGGTCCACCGGGTGGGTCATGTGGCTCTCCGGAGGTCGGGGGGATGCGGTCAGTACATCAACCGCGTGTTTCCTGCGCGTGTCCCCGCCTCACGAAACTCCCGCCTCAGAACGGCGGTGGTTTTGGAGGATCCTCTACTGGAGCGCGCTGCTGTTCAGGCCGATCACCCCGAAGATCAGCGCCGCCAGCAGGAGGGCCGCCAGCACGACCGCGACCACCGCCCAGCGCCAGCGCGCCTGCGGTGGCGGCGCGTAGACCACGGGCGGGAGATCGTCGGGCGAGTACGGCAGGCGCACCGTCCCCGACCCGAGCTCCTCGGGGCCGCCCGGCCGCACCGGCTGCCTCGGCGGCTGAACAGGAGGCCCCGGCGGCATGGGTCGCCCGGGGGGTGTCGACTGCGCCGGAGGTACCGGAGGTCCTGGCTGCACGGGCAGCGGCTGGCTCACCTGCCCCGGCTGTGGCCTGCGGATCCTGACGGTCGGATTGGGGTCGCCCTCGGACCTCATTGATCTCCCCCGCGCCCTGGCCGATTGTCTAGCCCGAATATAGCCAGCTGTCACAATTCGCGGTACCACTCCGTCTTTGCCGCATGAGACGGATTCTGGTGACAGGCGCCCACGGGCAGGCTGGGCTCGGCGACCGGGGGTGATCGGCTGGGGTGACTACCTGGAGGGCCACTGACCGGGCGGCGGCTGCTGCGGGTACTGGGGCTGCTGGCCGTAAGGCTGCTGGCCGTAGGGCTGCTGCCAGCCCTGCCCCTGCCCCTGCCCCTGCGCCTGCTGCTGGGGCTGCGGCCCGCCGCGGCGGGCGACCACGCCGAAGATCAGCAACCCGATGCCGACCACGTTGAGCACCGTGAACAGCAGGCCCGTGATCATGGACATCATCGTGATGACCTCGAAGCCGCCCGACTCGACCAGCGAGGGGATCATGACCTGGTAGCCGCCCTGCAGGATCGCGGCCACCAGCAGCACGACACAGCCGACCAGGCCGAGGGTCGCGCCCCTGCCGTGCTCGGCCCTGGCCCGCGCGGTCAGCGCGATGCCGACGACCAGGAGGATCACCGTCGGGATGAGGTAGAGGAGCGGGAGGAGAGAGGTGGCAGTGCTCATAAGCCGTGGATGCTACGGCATCGGTGTCGAATCCCGCAGAGCCCTGGTCAGCGCCTCCAGCGTGAGGGGGCCGGTGTAGCGCGCGCCGTTGACGAACAGGGTGGGCGTGCCGCGCACCCCGCTGTCGAGGCCCGAGCTCTCGTCCTCCTCGATCCGCCTCAGGTGCTCGTCGCGGCCGATCCACGGGCGCACGCCGAGGTCGGCGGCGTACCGCTCCAGCTCGGCGTCGCCCAGGCGGTCCTGGTTGCGGTAGAGCACGTCGTGCATCTCCCAGAACCTGCCCGCCTCGCCCGCCGCCTCGGCCGCCAGCGCCGCGGGCAGCGAGCGGGGATGCATCTCGCGCAGCGGGAAGTGCCTGAACACCATCCGCACGTCAGGACGGCGCTCGCGCAGCCGTTCGAGGATCTCGTACAGCCGCCCGCAGTAGGGGCACTCGAAGTCGCCGTACTCGACGAGCGTCACGGCCGCGTCCTCGGGGCCGCGCGAGTGATCGCCCGCGTGCACGGGCACGGCCAGCGTGTCAGGCAGCGGCTCGTCGGGCTCGAGGCCGGGAGGGGCGCAGACGCCGCCCTGGTTCCAGGCCAGCTTGAAGATCAGCCAGCCCAGCCCCGCCGCCACCAGCGAACCCGCGATGATGCCGATCTTCGCCTGGCTCTGCACGACGGGATCGTCGAAGGCCAGGTCGGTGACGAACAGCGCGACAGTGAACCCGATGCCCGATACGGCGGCCCCGCCCAGCATCTGGCCCCACACCAGGTTGCCCGGCAGCAGGCCCCAGTTCATGCGCAGCGGCAGCCACGTGCCGAGGGAGATGCCGACCAGCTTGCCCAGCACCAGCCCCGCCACGATGCCGAGGGAGATCGGCGAGGTCGCCGCCTGGCGCAGCGACTCGGCGTCCAGCCGTACGCCCGCGTTGGCCAGGGCGAAGATCGGCACGATCACGTAGCTGGACCAGGGGTGCAGCATCAGCTGCAGCCTCTCGTTGATCGACACCGACCGCTTCACCCGCAGCGCGGCCTCACGGGCCAGGCGCGGGCTCGGGTCGCCCGCCAGCTCCTGTACGGCCTCGCCCGCCAGACGCAGCTTGTGCTCGCTCGGCGCGTAGACGAACACCAGCGCGCCGAGCGCGATGCCGACGAGCGTGGGGTGCACGCCGCTCTCCAGCGTGGCCACCCACAGCGCGAAGCCCAGCAGCACGTACGCGGGCGGCCGCCAGATCCGCAGCCTGCGCAGGAGCAGGATGAGCGCGAACAGCGCCACCGCGACCAGCAGCGCGACGACCGAGAGGTCGGCGGTGTAGAAGACCGCGATGACCAGGATGGCGAGTACGTCGTCGACGATCGCCAGCGTGAGCAGGAACGCGCGCAGCGGATCGGGGCAGCGCGCGCCCACGACGGCGAGCAGGCCGAGGACGAAGGCGGTGTCGGTGGCGATCGGGATGCCCCATCCCGCCTCGCCGGGGCCGCCCGCGTTGATCGCGAAGTAGAGGAGGGCGGGCAGGATCATGCCGCCGAGCGCGGCGACGGCGGGGACGGCGATCAGGCGGCGGTCGCGCAGCTGGCCGACGGTGACCTCGCGCGAGATCTCCAGCCCGATGACGAAGAAGAAGACCGCCATGAGACCGTCGTTGACCCAGTGGCGCAGGTCGAGCTCGAAGGTGGTGTCGCCGAAGGCGAGGCCCGCCTGGATGTGCCAGAAGGCGTCATAGGTCTCGGCCCACGGCGAGTTGGCCCAGAGCAGGCCGAGCAGGGTCGCGGCGAGCAGCACAGTCGTGCTGCCCACCTCGGTCCTGAAGAAAGCGCGCAACATCCCTTGTCCCCCCGGACGATCATAGAGTGCCCGGTCCATCGCCTGATGTCCGGTTCCTGGTGATCGCCAGGAGGGGTGGGGTCAGAGGGTGCGCAGGTAGGCCAGCGAGGGCATGAAGAAGTACTCCCCGCCCAGCATCGTGACCGTCCGGGGAACCTGCGCCTGCGGGAGCGACTGCTCGGGCCTGCCCCACACCTTGGGGAAGGTCACCTTGATGTCGCGCTCGCCCTGCCCGATGACCGGGTCGTGACCGGTCGCGGGGTTCAGGAAGTCGGCGTTGTCGGCCCAGTCGCGCTGGGTGAACTCGAACTGGTTCTCCAGACTGGAGTTGAACGCCATGAACAGCAGCCCGACCCCGGCGCTCGGCCTGCTCTCGGGCGGCGACTCGTCCCACGGCTGGTCGGTGCGCTCGCCGTAGGTCTGGCCGCGCCTGGCCATGAGCACGGGCCTGATGCCCTCGAAGCGCGGGTTGGTCTTGCGGATGTGCCCGCTGAAGGGGCACTTGGCGCCGTCGTCGGCGTCGAAGGCGAAGTCGTTGGTCACGGCGCCGCCGCCCGCCCTCGCCTTCGAGGTGACGGGCGTGCCGTCCTTGAACCTGCCGACCAGCATCGCCCCCGCGCGGTCGCGGTCGGCGCCGGTCAGGCCGAGGGCGTCGGCCAGCTCCCGCTCGATCTCCTTGAACGCCCTGACGTTCTGCTCCAGCTTGCGGAAGACGAAGTAGCTGCCGAAGTGACGGTCTGCCGATGACGCGAACGGGTCGGCGACCAGGACATTGGCCAGCGGGAACGCCGGATTCCACCGTTTGCGGGGCTCGCGCTCGACCTCGTCGGCCAGGAAGAGCGGCTGGCTGCGGCCGTCGACGTAGCCGAAGTGCTCGATGCCGTCGCCCGCGGGGTTGCGCATGCCCCTGCCGGTCTCCTCGCCCAGCACCCGCGCGCTGTCGGGCAGCCGGTCCAGGATCTGCTCGCGGAGCCTGGCCACAGGGGCGGCCTCGGCGTCGCCGATGAGGACGACGACGTGGATCTCGCGCTGGTAGGCCGCCTCCCACTCGGTCACGGCGGGATCGTGGACCTCTGCGACCCTGCGCTTCATGCCGTCCCGGAAGACGCGGTCGCCGAACAGACGCACCTCCTCGACGCTGTGGCCGAGGTCGCGGTAGCCGGCCTTGCTGACACCGATCCCGACGTACGGCGTGCCGCGCCTGCCGCTCCTGGCGAACTCGCGCACCTCCTCGAGGTGCCTGCGCGCCGACTTCATGCTCGTGGCGGCCACCTCGCGAAGGAAGCGCCTGCCGTCCGAGGCGTCGTTGAACCTGATGAAGAGCGCGCTCAGATGCTCGCGGACGTGCGCGCGCAGGATGTTGGGCTGGAGGTTGTCGAGCATCTCCCTGGTGTCAGGGTCGAGCGTGGCCGAGTCCCAGGCGAGGGGTTGCGCGTTGTCGAGGTCGACAGGCATGCGTCGAGTCCTTTCCCCGTGGCGAATGGGCCCCCGATATGTGACTCAGGAGTGAGGGGAAAGGTTCGCGTCGTGCCGGCTCTGTGCGAGCAGGATGTCGGGCGCGCGCAGGGCGATCCAGTCGAGCAGGGCGCGAAGGGGCGCCGAGCCCTCCTGGCCCAGCGGGCTCAGCCGATAGGAGACCTTGGGCGGGATGTCCGGCTCCACCATGCGCTCCACCAGCCCGTCGCGGGCCAGGACGCGCAGGTTCTGCGACAGCATCTTCTCGCTGATGCCGCCGATGCGGTCGCGCAGCTGATAGAAGCGGAGCGGGCCGTCGCGCAGCGCGGCCAGCACGAGGATGCCCCACCGGCTGGTCACGTGATCGAACACCTCTCGACCCGGGCAGTCCTTGTTGAAGGCGTCGGTGCTCGGATCCGGGCTCACTTTCATGCACCGAGCTTACCGTGAGATAGCTCAGCGGTTCAGATGCCTGACGAACCACGCGCGGGCCAGCTCGGCCACCGTGTCGAGGGTGCCGGGCTCGGCGAACAGGTGGGTCGCGCCCCGCACGATCTCCAGTTTGTTCGGGCAGCGCAGCCGTTCCTGCGCAGAGTGGTTGAGCGTGAGCACGGGCTCGTCGCGCTCGCCCACGATGAGCAGCGTCGGCGCGGTGACCCCCGCCAGGCGTGGACCCGCCAGGTCGGGGCGGCCTCCCCGCGAGACGACGGCGGCGATGTCGTCGCCCAGCTCGGCGGCCGACCACAGCGCGGCGGCCGCGCCCGTGCTCGCGCCGTAGTAGCCGATGCGCGCTCCCTGCGTCCGCTCCCGCACCCATCGGACGGTCTCGCTCAACCGCCTGGCCAGCAGCGGGATGTCGAAGACGTCCTCCTCGGGTCGGGTCAGGTCGAACAGCAGCGTGCCCAGGCGCGCCTCGTGGAGCGCCGCGGCGACGCGCCTGTTGCGCGGGCTGTGCCTGCTGCTGCCGCCGCCGTGCGCGAACACCACCATGCCGCCCGCGCCCTGCGGCGCGGTCAGCTCGACGTCGCGGGCGCGCGGAGCGGTCGCGGCCCTGCCGAGCATGGCGCTCACGTCCGCCTCCGTCACCTGCCCGAAGTCCTCGTACCACTCGCCCACCGCGCGCGGGCCTTCGGGCTCGATCAGGCAGACCACCTCGTCGGCCTCGGGCACGACGGCCTCCCGCGCGCGCAGGGGAGCCGCCATGACGACCCTGGCAGCCCCGCTCGCCCTGGCCGCCGCGCACGCCGCCCTGGCGGTCGAGCCAGAGGCGAGCCCGTCGCCGACCACGATCACCGTACGGCCGGCGAGCGCGACCCCGTCGCCCCCGTGCCCTGTCCCCTCACCCTCGGCGGACGCCCCCGCCACGTCCAGCGGCGCGTCGAGCTCGCGGGCCACCTCGAAGGCGACGGGCACGCCGCCCTCCGGCAGTCCGAGTACGACGGGCTCCTCACTCGCCAGATGGAGCAGCCTGACGGCCAGCCGCCTGCCCGCGTCGGCGCGATCGATGAACATGCTGTCCCGCTGCCCCCGCGCCCGCGTTTGACACCGGTGATCAGGCCTCGGTGCGCGCCTCGAGCAGCGCGTCGAGGACGGCCTGGGGCGCACGCCAGCTGTCGGGGTCGTCGTAGCGGCCCGCCGTCATCGCGACGACGAGGCCCAGCTCCGGATAGAGGACGAGCCGCTGGCCGCCGTTGCCGTTGGCGGACAGCGTCGGCGGGCGACCGGTGCCCAGCCACCACTGGTAGCCGTAGGCCGAGCCCTCGCCCAGCTCCACGCGCGGGCGCAGCGCCTGCTCCAGCCACGAGGAGGGGATGACCCCCGCGCCGCCCTCCAGGACGGCCTGCCCGAGCAGGGCCAGGTCGCGGGGCGTCATCCGCAGCCCCGCGGCGGCCGAGTGCACCCCGTCGTCGCCCGCCATCCACTCGAAGTGGGTGATGCCCAGCGGTTCGAACAGCCGCCTGCGCGCGAACTCGGGCAGCGGCTCGCCCGCGCCCTTGACCACGAGCCTGGCCAGGATGGCCGAGCTGCCTCCGTTGTAGTTCCAGCTCTCGCCAGGTTCGGCGACGATCGGCCGGTCCAGCACGAACCTGTGCCGGTCGGAGGCCATCTCCATCGCGATCTCGCTGTTCTCGGGCGTGGTGTAGGGCAGATCCTCCCTCCACTCCAGGCCGAGCGTCATCGTCAGCGCGTGCTCGACTCTCAGCGCCGCCCTGCGCGGGTCGGCCGCCAGGTCGGGATATTCGGGGAAGTGCGCGAGCAGCGGCTCGTGCGGCTCGGGCACCAGGCCGTCGGCCAGGGCGATGCCGTACAGGAGGCTGACCACGCTCTTGGTCACCGACCTCAGGTCGTGCAGCGTGTCGGGGCCGAAGTCGACCACGCCGTGGGAGATCTCCCACGAGTGGTCCTCGCCCTCGCCGTAGTGCTCGAGGACCAGACTGCCGTCCTTCGTGATCACCAGACCGTGCAGCTCGGCGGCGGGGGCCTTCAGACGGTCGGCGAGATCGGGGGCGAAGCCCGCCTCGTGAGGGTTCATCGTGCGCATTCCTCCAGCAGTACGTCGTGACACGGTGTGAGAGTCAAGCCCCTGCTGCGGGAATCCGCAACGCGCTTCTCTGCCGGCCCGGCGCCTGGACATGATCGGCGCATGCCGAACATCGTCGTCAACCGCAGGCGCGCCCTGCTGGCCGGGCTGGCCACAGTGGGAGCGGGCGTCATGGGAGTGAACGTCATGGGCGGGACCGCCGCCGCCGACCCCTACGTGACCCGCGAGCCGCTCCTGGCAGGAGCCAATCCGTTCGTGACCCTGTACGAGGAGGGGCGGCCCACCGGTTACGCCTCGGTGTGGCGGGTCGACTGGTCGCGGTACGGCTCGGGCGCCGCGCTCGTGGTGTGGACGCCCGGCGGGCTGCGCCTGATCGGCGACGAGCCCCGGCTCGCCCGCTGGATCGAGGAGCACTTCGTGCGGCACTTCGACGAGGCGAAGGCGCTGCCGTCGTGGCCCGCCGTACGCGTGGAGCGGGCCGCCGTGCACATCAGGATCGATCCCCTCAGAGGCGCCTTCGCGGGGGCAGGCGACCTCACGGTCAGGATCGGCGACCCTCTCGACGCCAGGCCCGTCGGTATCGCCGACTTCCCGATCCAGGGGGTGAGTCACGGCCTGTCCATGCAGCTCGTACCGTGCCGCAGCGCCTCGATCACGGTCGGCGGCGTGGCCGTGCCGGGGGCTCCCGCCGTCACGTGGAACGAGGGCAGGCCGTCCTCGTCCGCGGTCACCACTGTCCACGAGGCGTGGAGCATGTGACGGCGCGTGTGACAATGGGCGCCGTGCTCGCTCCAGGCAGGGTGGAAGGGCCGCAGGTGCGGCGGGTGCCCTCGCGGCTGGTGGCGGCCAGGGGCCGCGAGCTGCTCTCCAGGGCGCGTCGCGAGAACCTGGGGATGTACGCCTCGATGAGCGTGGACGAGGAGGCGGTACGGCGCGCGCTGCCCGCCGCCAGAGAGCGCCACCTGCGCGGGGTCCTCCTCCGCACGCTCGCGCCGGTAGGGGCCGCGACGCCGCGCGTGGACGCCGCCGACCTGGCGGTGATCGACGGCGACCACCGGCGTGCCGCGACGCTGCCGATCTCGCTCAACATCGTCGACCGCCGCGTTGCCCTGCTCCCCGCCGACCCCGCCGACCCCGATGGCGACCATCTGGAGGTCTGGGCGCCCGCGCTGGTGGCGGGGCTGCTGGCGATGTTCGAGCGGCACTGGACGGTCGCCGCGCCCGCCGAGCTGAGCGCGAGGGAGCGCGCGGTGGTCGAACTCCTGGCCGAGGGGTGCACCGACGCCGTCGTGGCCCGCCGTCTCGGCGTCAGCGAGCGCACCGTCACCGCCACGGTGCGGGTCCTGCTCGACAGGTACGGCGCGCGCAGCCGCTTCCAACTGGCCCTCGCGCTGGCGGGGCGGACCTGGTGAAGGCGCGGAGGCCCCCGCTACGCCCGGCGGTGTAGCCGCGATGTCCTCGCGGGGCGGATTCGCCCGGCGCCCGATGTTGCGACCGTGGGGCTGTGAACACTCTCAGGAAGAGCCTCGGCGCGCTCGCCATCGTCTACGCCCTCAGCTTCTACCTCGGGGCGCTCCTGCACACCGGCTTCGCCATCGGGCCCGTCACCGAGCCCGTGGTCGTGCCCGCCGTGATCGTCGAGACCGTCTGCGGCAGCGCCCTGCTCGCCGGCGCGTACGGCGCCCTCGCCGGCAGGCCGTGGGCGTGGGCCGGTCTGCGGCTCGGCCCCGCCATCGCCCTGGGCGGCGTGCTGCTCGGCATCGTCGCCATCACCTTCGGCGGCGGGCAGTCCACCCCGCTCAACGACTGGTACCACCGGATCATCGCGACCCTGCTCGCGCTGAGCCTGGGCGGCGCCCTCTACGCCTCGAGGGCGCGCAGGTAGGCGCCCGCCTCGGCGACGTGCTCCTCGGTGAAGACCCTGATGCCGTGCAGCTCCAGCAGGCTCGTCGTGACGCCCTGCCCGGGGGTCCTGTGCCCGCGGAAGGTGCCGTCGTAGATGGACAGCGCGCCGCACGACGGGCTGCCCTCCTTGAGGACGGCCAGCTTGATGTCGAAGGAGGTGGCGACGGCGAGGGCGGCCTGCGCCCCCGCCATGAAGGCGCCGGTGACGTCCTCGCCCTCGGTGGTCAGCACGCGGGCGGCCCCTGCGAGCACGGCGGCGCCGCCCGCGCCGCCCTCGATCTCGGCGGCGGGGCGCGGCGTCGGCAGTCCGCCCTCGACCTCGGGGCAGAAGGGGACCAGCCTGCCCTGCTCCCGCCACTCGGCGAGCAGGGCGTCGCGGCTGGTCTTCGCGCCCCCGTCGTAACGGACACGGCGCCCCATCAGGCAGGCGCTGACCAGGATGCGTTCCACTCCGTCAATCGTATGCCCGCGACTGCTGACGCGTGGTCGCGGCGGGTATCGCGCCCGGGGTCGAGGGTGCGGGCTGCCCGACTTCGAGCAGGGGCCGGTTCGGCTGCTGGACGGTATCGGGACCGGGGTGGGCGCGCGATAGCCTGTCCCGCGATGAACACCACCCTGGCGACCTGCGTGATCGTCGCCGCGCTGCTGCTGACCCTCGTGAGCCTGATCGTCGCCATCCGCGACAGGGCGATGGGCATGGTCCTGCTGATCGGCTTCGCCGTCCTGGAGGTGGCGCTGCTGGCGCAGGCGGGCGTGGCGATCGCGACCGTGGCGGGCGGCGAGGGGCCGCAGGAGAAGGCCACGCTCTTCGGCTATCTCGCCGGCACCGTGCTGATCCCGCCCGCGGGCGTCTTCCTCGCCCTGGCCGAGCGGAGCAGGTGGGGGTCGGCGATCCTGGTCGTGGCCGGCTTCGCGGTCGCGGTGATGACGGGCCGCCTGCTGCAGATCTGGCAGGGCGTCGCATGACGGACGGCACCGGCATCGGCACGGGCCCTGGGCGGGCGCTGCTCGCCCTCTACGGCCTGTTCGCGCTGGCCGCCGGGGCTCGGGCGACCGTGCAGATCCTCACCAGGTTCGGCGAGGCGCCGCTGGCCTACTCCCTGTCCGCCTTCGCCGCCGCCGTCTACGTCGTGCTGACCGTCGCGCTGGCCCGTGGCGCGCGCCGTCTGGCGCTGTGGGCGCTCGGCATCGAGCTGGCGGGTGTGCTGGTGATCGGCACGGCCAGTCTGCTCGCGCCGTCGGCCTTCCCTGACGACACAGTGTGGTCCACCTACGGCAAGGGCTACCTGTTCATCCCGCTGGTCCTGCCGCTCGTCGGTCTCTACTGGCTGTGGCGCAGGCGTTAGCCGTCCGCCTGAATGGGCAGCTCATCTCTCCATGAGCACCATCGAACATTCCGTTGACGTCAGGGTCCCGGTCCGCGTCGCATATGACCAGTGGACACAGTTCGAAAGCTTCCCTCAGTTCATGGAGGGCGTGGAGTCGGTCAAGCAGCTGACCGACACCCGCACCCAGTGGCTGGTGGACATCGCGGGGGTGACCCGCGAGTTCGAGGCCGAGATCACCGAGCAGCACCCGGACGAGCGCATCGCCTGGCGTTCGGTGGACTCGCCGCACCAGGCCGGAGTGGTGACCTTCCACCGGCTCGACGACGCCACGACCAGGGTCACGCTGCAGATGGACTATGACCCTCAGGGGTTCATCGAGACCGTCGGTGACTGGCTCCAGATCGTCCGCGCGCGGGTGCGCGGCGACCTCGAGCGCTTCAAGGACTTCATCGAGTCCCGCGGCACGGAGACCGGCGCGTGGCGGGGCGACGTGCCGGGCAAGCACCAGCGGGGCTCGGGCGCCCCGGGCACCGGAGGCTTCGACCAGCCGATGCCGCCCGGCACCGTCGGCAACGACTTCCCTCCGCAGTCGCCGCTCCCGCCTCCCGGCCCCGGTCCGGTTCCGCCCGCCGGTCGCCGTCCCGGCGAGGAGCCGCCGCCCGCGCCGGGTCCGATCCTGTAACGGCCGGCGAAAGCCGCTGTTCGAGCGAGGAGCCGCGGCGCCCTCCCGCCCCGGCCCTCGCCAGCCCCCGTCCCTCAGGGACGGGGGCTTCTTCGTGTCCCCAGGAATAAACAGGTGTTTCACTCCTGTTACGCTGGTGACTCATCAAGTCATCCCATGATTCCACGACTGGAGGATTCGGTCCGGCATGAGCGTGCTCACCCAAGAGACCAGAGGCGGCAGAAGCGGCTCGTTGGCCTGGCTCCTCGTGCTGGGAATCATCCTGGCGGCGCTCAACCTGCGGACCGCGGTCACCAGCGTCGGGCCCCTGCTCGACCAGCTGTCGGCCGGTCTCGGCATGTCGAATGTGGGCACCGGACTCCTCACCACCCTACCCGTCCTGGCCTTCGCCACGGTCGGTGCCATCACCCCGAGCCTGGCCCGCCGCCTCGGTGAGCACCGCCTCCTGCTGCTGGCCCTGGTCACGCTCGGCGCCGGCCTGGTGATCAGGGCGTCGGTCAACTCCGCCCCCGTGTTCCTGCTGAGCAGCGCCGTCGCGCTGTCCGGCGGCGCCGTCGGCAACGTGCTCATCCCGACCCTGATCAAGCGGCACTTCCCGGCCAGGGCCGGGGTCATGACCACCGTCTACACCACGGCGCTCGCCGTGGGCACCATGCTGGCCGCCTCCGCCACCGTCCCCATCGAGCGCGCCGCCGACGGCAACTGGCATATCGCGCTCGGGGTCTGGGCGGCTCTCGCGGCAGTCGCCGCCATTCCGTGGCTTGCGCTTCTGCGCAGTGAGCCGGAGCGGGACAACAGCAGGTCCGAGGCCACGCCGCGCACCCTGGTGCGCAGCAAGCTGGCGTGGGCGGTGGCCGTCTACTTCGGCACCCAGTCGATGATCGCCTACATCATGTTCGGCTGGCTGGCCAAGATCCTCACCGACGGCGGCTACACCACGAGCCAGGCGGGCGTGATCCTCGGCGTCTTCACCGCGCTGAGCATCCCCGTCTCGCTGGTGCTGCCCTCGCTGGCCACCCGCTTTCGCGACCAGCGCCCCGTCGTGGCAGGGCTGGTGGCCTTCTACGTGGTCGGCTTCCTCGGCCTGTGGTTCGCGCCGTCCTCCACCGCGTGGGTCTGGGTGCTGTTCGTGGGCGTGGGCATGGGCTCCTTCCCGCTCGCGCTCACCATGCTGGCGCTGCGCACCCGCACCGCCGCCACCACCGCCGCGCTCTCGGCCTTCGGCCAGAGCGTCGGCTACCTGATCGCGGGCGCGGGGCCGCTGCTGGTCGGCGTGCTGTACGAGACGACGGGCGGCTGGCACGTGCCGTACGTGATGATGCTCGCCGTCATCGGTGTGCAGCTGGTCACCGGCTGGTACGCCGGCGGCAACCGCTACCTCGAGGACGAGGGCTCGCAGGCCGAGGTGGAAGGTCCTGAGAAGATAGCAGTGTGAGATCCACTGTTGTCACTTTCCCAGAAGGCCAGGTCAACGGCCGTTCGGAGATCGTCGGGTCCGTGCCGCTGGGGGTACGGCACGGCCTCGTCACGGCTGAGACGCCGTTCCATCCGCTCGACCACACCTGGCCCGACCAGCCCGCCGATCGTGGCACGATCGGCGGGCTCGCCGTTGTCGACTGCGTGACGGGCGCGCGGTCGGCCGGGGGCGAGATCCTCCTCGGCCAGGACATCCCCGCCAGGCGCGGAGACGAGGGCTGGGACTGGCTCGTCGTGCACGTGGCCGACGCGCCGCTCGAGATCGGCGCGACCGTCGAACTGGCCGTCGACGAGGCCTACCGGCAGTCGCTGTCGGCCGGGCACACCGGCTGCCACCTGGCGGCGCTGGCGCTCAACGCCGCACTGGCCGACCGCTGGCGCAAGGAGGTCAGGACCGACGCCCTCGGCCATCCCGACTTCGACCAGAGCGCCATCACCAGCTCCCGCATCACGCCCCACGCGAGTGTCGACGAGTACCGGCTCGGCAAGTCGCTGCGCAAGAAGGGCTTCTCCGCTGAGGGCCTCGACCTCGGCGACGTCGCGGGACGGGTCAACGACCTGCTCAAGGCGTGGGTCGCGGCCGACGCGCCGGTGTGGATCGACGTCCCAGGGCCCGAGCTGACCGCCCGCCGCACCTGGCACTGCGCGCTGCCCGACGGCGAGGTGTCGATCCCGTGTGGCGGCACGCACGTGGAGCGCACCTCGCGGCTCGGCGCGATGAACGTGACGCTCACGCTCTCGGAGGACGGCTCCCAGCTCACCATGCACACCGCCGTGGGTCAATAGTGGTATACCATTAGGTGTATGACGACTGAGCTGCTGCTTCGCGACGCCAATCTCTGGGGCGCGGGACCCGCCGACGTGTTGATCAGGTCGGGCCGCATCGCGGAGATCGGGCACGGACTCCGGTCCTGCGAGGTGGAGGAGCTGGGCGGCAAGCTGGTCATCCCCGGACTCGTCGACGGCCACGCCCACATCGACAAGACGATGTGGGGTGGGCCGTGGGCGTCGCACGCCTCCGCGCCCGGCCTCATGGGCAAGATCCGGGGAGGGCAGGAGCGCCGTCCCGAGCTCGGCATCCCCAGCGCCGACTACATCTCCGCGCTCCTGGAGAACATGATCACCCTGGGCACCACCCACGTGCGCACCCACGTGGACGTCGACACGGTCATGGGTCTCGACGCGGTGGACGCCGTCCGCGAGGCGTTCGCGCGGCACGAGGGGCGCGTCACCGGCCAGCTGGTCGCCTTTCCCCAGGCGGGCCTGCTCATCGCCCCTGGCACCGACAAGCTGCTGGAGGAGGCGCTCAGGCAGGGCGTCGACCTGATCGGCGGCCTCGACCCCGCGGGGCTCGAGAACGACGCGGTCAAGCACCTCGACATCGTGTTCGGGCTGGCCGAGAGGTACGGCGTCGGCGTCGACATCCACCTGCACGACCGCGGGTCGCTCGGCGAGTGGCAGTACCGCCTCATCATCGAGCGCACCAGGGCCCTTGGCCTGCGGGGCAAGGTCACCGTCAGTCATGGCTTCGCGCTCAGCGACGCCGCGCCTGCCGTACGGGCCGAGCTGCTGGAAGGGCTGGCGGAGGCGGGCATCACCATCGCCTCCATCGCGCCTCCCGGCCGGGCGATGCCGCTGAAGGAGCTCGCGGCCGCGGGCGTGGCGATGACGCTGGGCAACGACGGCGTGCGCGACCTGTGGAGCCCGTACGGCACGGGGTGCATGCTCGACCGCGCGCTGCTTCAGGCGCAGCAGACCGGCCCTCTCGACGAGGACATCGAGCTCGCGCTCCACGCGGCGACCTACGGAGGCGCCCGCGTCACGGGCCTGGCCGACTACGGCCTGGCGGTGGGCGACGTCGCCGACCTGGTGGTCGTCGACGCCCGCAACGCCGCCGAGGCGGTGTGCGTGCGCCCTGTCCGCTCGCTGGTGCTCAAGGCGGGCCGCGTCGTCGCCCGCGAGGGCTCCCTCGTCTGACCGCGACCGGGATCCTCGGCACGATTCTCGTCAGCATGTGTTGACAAGCACCCGCTTGTCAGCTCATGCTGACAGGCATGAGAGTCACCGAGCTGGCCGAGGCGGCGGGAGACCGGGATCCGGGAGTGGGGCTGGCCGCGGTGGCGGCGCTGCGCGGCCTGCTGGAGGAGCTCGAGGCCGTTCACGTCACCAACGCACGGGCCCAGGGCTGGTCGTGGGAGCAGATCGCCGACGCGCTGGGCGTCAGGCGGCAGTCCGCACACCGCAAGCACGCCCGCAGGACCGGGAGGTAACCATGTTCGACAGATTCACCGACCCCGCCCGCCGCGCCGTGATGCGCGCGGGCATCCTGACGATGAACGCGGGCCGCACCTCGCTCGCCACCGACCTGCTGCTGCTCGGGCTGGCCGAGGAGCACCCGATGCCCCACCTGCCCGACCCGGCGGCCCTGCGGCCGCACATCGACACCGGCCGCACCCGTGAACTGCTCGCCGCGATCGGCATCGACGTCGAGGAGGTACGCCGGCGCACCCGCCAGGGCCTCGACGACCCGCGCCTGTGGCGGCTGGAGCGCTCGCGGGTCGCCTTCCTGCGGGTGACCCTGTCAGGACCCATGGGCGTCCTCCCGCTGCAGATGCACGCCAGGAAGGTGATCGAGGTCGCCCTGTGGAAGCCGGGTCCCGTGACGGGGGAGCGGCTGCTGTGGGGCCTGCTCGCCGACGCTGCCAACGGCAGCGCGGGAATCCTGCGCGAGGCGGGCGCCGACGTGCGCGAACTCGTGCGGGTGGCCGGGATCCCCGTCCACCGCGCCACCTCAAAATGAACAAGTTGTTCACATCGAAACGTTGACAACGATCGGTGTCGGCGACATGCTGGGCGCATGGATCCCTTCACACCTCCCGACCCCGGCCGGATGCGGGCGCATCGTGAGTACGCCTCGCTCCTGCGCATCACCGAGCGGCATGCCGCCACCGAGGCCCAGCGTTCCCGTCAGGCGCACGCCGACATCCTCGGCCCGCATGAGGCGGTCAGGCTCGTGTCGCTGCTCGCGGGCGGCGGCGCGCAGCACGAGGAGGCCGAGGAGAAGGTGGACGACGCCGACATCGTCGCCGCCCTCACCCTCATTCCGTCGGCACGCGCCGAGATGGACCAGCTGGAGTCGGCGCTCCTTCTGATGGCACGAGGGCGCGGGCTCACCTGGCAGGACATCGCCTTCGGGCTCGGCCTCGGCACCCCCCAGGCCGCGAGGCAGCGCTACGAGAGGCTGACCAGCCGCCTGGCCGTCGAACCGGGTGCGGACACGCCCTGATCAGCGGGCGGAGAGCAGCCAGGGGTCGCGGAGGTCGTAGTAGACCAGGTCGCCCTCGTACAGCGACATCTCCTCCTCGAAGAGCGCCTTGAGCTCGGGAGGCGGCTGCCTGCGCTCGCCCTCCCTGGCCGACTCCTCGGAGGTGAAGTAGATCGCCTGGGTGAAGGAGCCCTCGCCCCACAGCGCCGCGACGCCGCCGAGGACGTCGGAGCGGAAGTCGGTGAACTGCGACTCGTACAGGTCGTTGAGCTCGCGCATCCGCTGCACGTCCCGCACCCTGCCCTCGATGACCTGCACGAACCCGGCGTCGTCCGACCCTCCGCCCAGGAACGGCAGCACCTCGGGGCAGTCGTGGAAGACGACCTCGCCGCTGAGCAGCTTCGAGGTCTCCCTCCACCACTCGCCCTGCTCGGGCCGCTCGCTGTTGGCCCGCGCGGCCTGCTCGGACTCGAAGCGGGCCAGGTTGACGAACGTCCCGTCGTCGGTGACACCCGCGGTGGTGCCGAGCCACCCCGTCGCGCCGCCGGACAGCTCCTCGACCCATCGGTCCAGCGCGGCACGCAGCCCGCTCACGTCGGTGGCACCTGCTCGCATGACCTGGATGAACATGATGACGTCCTCCCCCCTCATCGCTCCCGGTGATTCGAGGCTACGGGGACGTCTCCATGGGGTCGAGCTGCGGAGATCCACAGGTAGGACAAGCAATGGCAAACGTCGGTGGCGGTTCGGGCGGCCCGGCACGGAGGCGAGGGCCTAGCCGCCGACGGGCGCGGCCGGCCGCTATTCGGCCTGCGACCTGGCATAGTCGGCGGCGCCGCCCGCGAAGTCGTAGATCACGGCCTGCTCGTCCCCGACCACCCAGGCGTCGTGGCCTGGCTGGCAGACGAAGATGTCGCCGGGGCCGACCTCGGCCTCGGAGCCGTCGTTCATCCTGATGCGCAGCCTGCCCGAGACGACGAAGCCGTTGTGGTAGACCTCGCACGAGTCGGTGCCCGCGATGGGTTTGACCGACTCGGACCAGCGCCACCCGGGCTCGAACGTGGCCACCCCGAAGGTCAGGCCGCTGAGGTTGCACACCTCGAGGTGGCCGTTCGGGAAGTCGCGGCGCTCGTCCGGCTTGTCGATGCTCTTGACCTCGATCATGACGTCCCCTTCCTTCGCCTCCAGTCTTACACCGGGGATTGACCCCAACAAGAGGCTGAGCTGGGAGAACGCCGGTTCAGCGACCGCCGAGATACTTGCCGACCCCGGCCGCGAGGGAGGCGGCGATGCGCTCGCGGAAGGCGGGATCGGACAGCTTGGCGGCGTCGCCGCCGTTGCCCATGTTGCCGCACTCGACGAACACGGCGGGACGGGTCGACAGGTTGAGCCCGCCCAGGTCGGTGCGGGTGTCGAGACCCTCCTTGCCGATGTAGGTCGCGTACGGCAGGCCCGTGCCCTCCCTGTAGGCGTCCCGGACGGCGAGCCCGAGCCGCCTCGACGGATCGATGATCGCGTCGTTGTGCCCCTGCACCAGGCCGGGAAGGATCACGTGGAAGCCGTGCCCGTCGGCGCCCGCGCCGTCGGCGTGGACCGACACCACCGCGTCCGCCTCCGCCTTGTTGGCGGTGGCCGCCCTCTCGGTGATGCACGGTCCCACGCCCTTGTCGTCGGGCCTGGTCAGCACCACCTTGGCGCCCATCTTCTCCAATATCGGCGTGAGCCTGCGGGCGACGTCCCAGGTGAACGCGTGCTCGGTGTACCCGGCGCGGGTCTGCGTCCCCGTGGTGTTGCACGGCTTGCGCTGGGTGATGATGTCGACGAGCTTGTTGATCTCTTCGGGGTGCGAGGCGTTGCCCCCGTTGTGGCCGGGGTCGATCGCGACCACCTTCCCCGCCAGCGGCGGGGCGGGCGCGTGATGCTGTTGTGCGGAAGTGGGCGCGCCGCCGCACGCGGTGGACAGCGCCACCAGTGCGGCGAGCGTCACCGCTTTGTCGGCGCGCATGATTCGTACCGTACCGGCTTGACCTGCGCGTTCTGGTCTGACGGGCCTCTCGATTGCGTAGATCCCGCCCTGTCAGCCGGGGAGGGTCTCGCCGCCGACGGGGGCCAGGATCTCGCCGGTGTAGTACGACGACAGCCGGTCGGCGGCGAAGAAGACGTAGGACGGCGCGATCTCGTCCGGGTCGGCCGCCCGCTTCATCGGGGCCTGCTGTCCGAAGGACTCCACCCTCTCCTGAGGCATCGTCGCGGGGATCAGCGGCGTCCAGACCGGCCCCGGAGCGACCGCGTTGACCCTGATGCCCTTCTCGACGAGGTTCTGCGCCATGGAGTAGGTGAAGGCGTTGATGGCGCCCTTGGTCGCGGCGTAGTCGATCAGCGTCTTGTTGCCGCGCAGGCCGTTGATGGAGGAGGTGTTGACGATCGCGCTGCCCTCGCGCAGGTGCGGCAGCGCCGCCTTGGTGACGCGGAAGTAGCTGTGGATGTTCACCGCGAACGTGCGCTCCCACTGTTCGTCGGTCAGCTCCTCGAGCGAGTCGACAGGCGCCTGGTAGGCCACGTTGTTCACCACGACGTCGAGGCCGCCGAGCTCGGCCACCGCCTGCTCGACCACCGCGACGCAGTGGTCGGCGTCCTGCAGGTCGCCTGGCAGCAGCACGCACCGCCGCCCCTCGGCCTCCACCAGCTTCCTGGTGTGGTTGGCGTCCTCGTGCTCGCTGAGGTAGGCGATCGCGACGTCGGCACCCTCCTTCGCGAACGCGACGGCGACGGCTCGCCCGATCCCCGAGTCGCCTCCTGTGATCAGCGTTCTCTTGTCGCGCAGCAGGCCCCTGCCCTCGTAGCCGCGCATCTCGTCGCGCGGCTCGGGCGACATCTCCCCGCTCTTCCCCGGGTACGGCTGGCTCTGCGCGGGTGGTGTGGCATTCGCTTCTTCTGGCATGACCTGCGCGTGCCCAGCACGGAGCCGGCCTAACGGCATGGAATTCCCATGTGTTCGACAGGCGGCCGGCGCCGCGTTGAGCCGGGTCAGTAACTCCTGCGCAGCCTCACGCCTGGGCCGATTCTGCGAGGGGTGCCGACGTTGTCGACGAGGTTGGCGGTGGAGACGACGGACATCGCCTCGCCCTCGCCGTCGCCCTTGGTGAACAGCAGGCCCGTCTCCCGCTTCGTGCCGTGCCCGAGGATGGTGTTGCCCGTCACCGCGGCGTGCCCCGTGCCGTAGTTGACGCCGTCCAGGGCCAGGTAGACGAAGTCGACGTCAGCGGGAAGCGGCCCGGCGGTGGTGTCGCGCCTGCGCTCGGGCGGCGCCGCCCTCAGCTTCCACGCCTTGGTCAGCTCCTGCAGCCCGTTCGGCGGCGGCAGGAACTTGTGGATCCTGTTGGCAGTGATGGTGGTGTTGGCCTCGCCCTGCAGGTCGCAGCGGATGCCGTAGTAGGTCTCGTTCGCCTTGCTCTCCGCGCCGAAGTCCTCGATGTAGTTGTTGTGGATCGAGGTGCCGAAGCAGCGATGGGCGTCGATGGCGTGCTTGGGCGTCGCGTACAGGTGGAGGTCGCTGAAGGTCCACCCCGCGGCGTTGTCGCTCTGGATGGCGTGCGTGCCGCTGAAGCCGATCCACGAGCGCTGGAAGGTCCAGTCGGTGACGGAGTTGCCGGGGTCGACCACCCTGAGGCCCGCCTCCACCGCGCCCGCGATGTAGACGTCGCTGATGACGCTGTTCACCATCGTGTTGCGCAGCATGACGCCGTCCTTCGACGGGTTGCTGATGCGGATGCCGTCGGACGGCGCGCCGTACACGTCGATGTCGTAGATCCTGGCGTTCCACGAGCGCAGCATCAGAGCGACGGTGCCGGTGTTGGCGTCGCGGTTGCCGTCGATGGTGAGGCGCTCGACGCGGAGCGTGTCGTCGCTCGTGTCGAAGTTCTTGACCCACCCCTCGGAGGCCAGCAGTGCGGGCAGGTTGGCGCCGTCGGCCTGCTTGATGACCGTCCCCGCCTTGGAGTCGCCGCGGAAGGTGCGGCGGCCCGGCAGGCTGATCGTCGCGTTGACCAGGCAGGGGCCCTTGACGACGATCTCGTCCCCGTCCTTGGAGGAGTCGATCGCGGCCTGGAGTGTCTTCGCGTCGTCGAGCGTGTTGGCGCAGGTGGCCTCCACCCTGGCGGCCGAGGCCGTCCCCATGGGCATGAGGATCGTGACGCCGGTGGCCGCCACCGCCAGGGCGGCGGCGCCTACAACGAATCGGCTTCTTAACTGCGGCATGTGATGCCCCCTTCGTGACCGAGTCAGATGACAGGGGGCACGAACCCAGCGGGATCCCCGTGTCCCGCATGCCCCCGTGATGATCAGCCTGGCACGCTCCGAGGCCGGTACCGCCTGGAACCCGGTAAATGGTCCGGTACGGTGTCCTTCGTTGTCATTTGTCGTAGTTCTGCGAAGGGGATCGGGCACATGCGTAAGGCGTCGCTCGCCGCCGTCCTGACTGTGAGCCTCGCCGGGTGCACGGTCGTGCCGAGCATCGTCGCCCAGCGGGCCGCCGCGCCGGCCTCCACCTCTCCCGCGCCCTCGGCCTCACCGTCGTCGTCCTCGCCGTCCCCCGCATCCTCCACTCCCGCGCCGAGCCCCACTCCCTCGCCCGCCCGGCTGACCGTCCAGGAGGCCAGGCAGGCCGCGGCCGGCTGGCTGGCCGAGCACAACAAGACCGTCAAGGACCGCGACTGGTGGGACGACGACGACAAGAGGGACACGCTGTTCGCCGACGGCATGCGGCACGAGATCGTGCTCGACAAGGGCCACGTGGAGGACGGCCAGAAGAACAAGGCGCGCAAGCCGATCAGGCTGACCGGCAGGCAGACCTACTACGTGCCGAGCGAGCAGCCCGAGGGCGTCGAGTGGTTCCTCCTCCACGCCACCTACCAGGGCCAGGACCGCGCGCACATCCTGGCCTTCTCGCGGCTGAAGGGCGAGTCCTTCAAGCTGGCCGCCAAGACCCCGCTGCACTACGGCCAGCGGATACCCGCGCCGAAGCTGGACGCCGACGGCTACGTCACCGCCGCCCCGATCGGCACGGGCACGACCATCGCGCAGGAGTACAGGACCTTCTGGAACTACTCCTCCAACAAGAAGGCGGGAAGGAGCGGCTACCGGCTGGCCAAGGACAACTACAGCCGCCGCGCCTTCGCTCGGGTCTCCAAGGGCATGTACGCCGGCTACCAGTCCTTCACCCGCCCGTACGGCTTCCGCACCACGGACGGCGGCTCCTTCTACGTCTTCAGCCTCCTCAACAACCCGCAGTCGATCACGCAGGTTCTGACCCTGGGCGCGTTCGTGCGGGGCGGCAGCAAGTTGATCCAGGAGATCGCCGGCGACTGGTACGCCTAGGCCGCTCAGGCCTCCGGATGGAGATGGGCCATCTTCTCCGGATTGGCGATGAGGTAGATCGTGTCGATCCTGCCGTCCACGACCACCAGCGAGATCACCGTCACCACCCGGCCCCCGGTGCTGATCACGGCCGCGGGCCCGCCGTTGACGGAGACCACATCGAAGGCCAGGTCGGCGTAGTCCTCCACGCCGATCGAGCCCATGAACTTGTGGATGTCGCTCGGCGAGGCGGTCGAGGTGAGAAAGCGGCCGACCTTCATCTGGCCCACCAGCACCCTGAGGGGCGCCCTGGCCTTGCCGCCGCCGTCCCCGACCAGCGTCACGCCGTCGGACAGCAGCGCCATGAGCCCCTCGAGATCCCCGCTCGTCGCGGCGTTGATGAACCGCTCGGTGATCTCCCTGCGCCGCACCCTGTCGGCGTCGAACCTGGGCCGGCCTTCCTGCACGTGCTCCCTGGCGCGCCTGGCCAACTGCCTGGTGGCCGCCTCCGACCTGCCGATCACCTCGGCGATCTCGGAGAACGGCAGGTCGAACGCCTCACGCAGCACGAACACCGCCCGCTCGAGCGGCGACAGCCTCTCCATCACCACCAGCAGCGCCAGCTCCACCGAGTCGGAGAGCTCGGCCCGCTCGGCCACGTCGGGCGTCGTGACGATCGGCTCGGGCAACCACGGACCCACGTACGACTCCCGCCGGGACTGCGCCCACCGCAACCGGTCGATCGCCAGGCGGGAGGTGACCCTGATGAGGTACGCCTTGGGGTCGGCGACGCTCTCGTGCTCGACCCCCGACCAGCGCAGCCAGGCCTCCTGCACGACGTCCTCGGCGTCGGCCGCGCTGCCGAGAATCCGGTAGGCGACACCGACCAGCAGGCGCCGGTGCTCATGGAAAATCTCCGTAGTCATGCCCTGAGAGTGGCACATGCTTCGATTCGTGGTCAGCGGCGGATTCGGCTACACTAACCAACGTTGCACGGGGCTATAGCGCAGCTGGTAGCGCACCTCCATGGCATGGAGGGGGTCAGGAGTTCGAGTCTCCTTAGCTCCACTAGCGGCACTCGAACACAGCTCGTCCAGGGCGGTGGCGAGTAGCGGCCGAAGTGCTTGTAACGGCGGTGTCAATGATGACACCGCCGTTCTTGCGTTCTCCGGCCCGGTGACGTCGAGGAGCGGGGCGATCGGCCCTGCAGGGTCGTCGGGGCTGACGCGGGGTGTGCTGTCGTGCTCGTCCGCGTCGTGGTAGAGCCGACGGAAGAACGCTTGGTTGAGCAGACGGCGGAGAAATGGTCTTCTTGGGCGTCGATCTTGGCGAGGCGTCCGTAGGATGCCTATCGTGCTCAGGTGATCATTTGGAAGCCGAGTATCCCCAGATGGAAGCAGCTCTACGAGATTCTCGCGGAGCGCATCAGGACGGGTGAGTACACCCCAGGTGATCGCATGCCCTCAGTCATGGCTCTCATGGACGAGTTCGGGCTTGCCGTGGCCACGACACAGAAGGCCGTGGCCAAGCTGCGCGAAGACGGCTTGATCTACACCGAACCGGGACTGGGTTCTTTCGTGGCCAAGCGAGACGGGGAAGCTTCCGACCAGCGATAGCTGACAGGGAGCTCCATGCTTCGTTAGTCGGAGTGTTGGTCGCGCGATCTCGACTCAGCAGACGGGCAACGGACACAAGACCTTTTCCGGCGGGGCATCCGACTCCAGAATGATCGCGGCCTGCAGGCGCTGGGTCCGCAGGTGGCGGGCTGAGTCCTGGTTCCCGTCTGCCGACCCCCCGGTGGTGTCCGTCGCCCTCCGCAGACGTCCGGCCGTCACCGGAAAACCAGCGGTAGAAGGAAAGGAGCTGTTTGCGAGAGAAGCTACGCGAGCTCAGAGCGGCAGCGTGTAGTGGACCTCTTCCACGGGCGGGAAGGGAGGAGGAAGGGGCTGGGTACGGCCGGACGAAATGAAGCCGAAGCGCTCGTAGAAGTGTCGGGCCTGGGCGTTGCCGGCCGCGACCCACAGGCCGATCTTCTCGTGGCCGTCGGCGCGGAGCTGCTTCACGGCGGCCGTCATGAGTGCGTGGCCGAGACCGTTGGACTGCTTCTCAGGCAGCACGTAGAGGGCGAACACATGACCGCCGCCGATCTCCTCGTCACGGCAACGGCCGAAGTTGATGAAACCGACGACCTTGCCGCCGATCTCACCCACCAGAAACGGGGTGCGCCCTTCGGCCAGCGCGTTTGCGAGCCCTTCCTTCATACCTGCCACCGCATCCGGCTCGACCTTGAGCGCGTCGAGATACTCATCGGGCATTATCCCGCGATAAGCGACCTTCCAGGTGGTCACACGCACGCATTCTCTGGCTTCGACGTCCTCGGGCACGCCTGGGCGGATTTCATGTGTCATGCGGACATGATGCCTGCCTGTCAGGCCGTGATCATTCGAATATCGGAGCTTCTCCTCCCCGGGTTCCGGCGAGCGGTTGGGGTGCACTCCGGGCTTCCTGCGCTGACCTGAGAAGCGGTCGAGATCGCGGCGACCGTACCAGGGCGTGTATCGGAAGTGGATCGTTCAGGTCAGCTCAGTAGGTGAGGTGCCGCCGAACGAAGGGCGCCGTGCCCAGAACAAGTGCGGTGAAGGCGATCAGTCGCTGGAGGCCAGGCTGAGTGGCGAGGCTGCTGTGCTGGATGCCATAGGTCGCGT
The DNA here is from genome assembly GCF_039535395.1 of Nonomuraea roseola. Lineage (NCBI taxonomy): Bacteria > Bacillati > Actinomycetota > Actinomycetes > Streptosporangiales > Streptosporangiaceae > Nonomuraea > Nonomuraea roseola. Next base: position 87,161 of record NZ_BAAAXC010000015.1, on the reverse strand, counting down.
ACCAGTTGGCGGCGAGGTCGGTCGTCAAGATGGCGCAGGTGAGGTCTGTCCCTCGGCGCTTGCCGCTGATCAGAAGCACAGCTGCGAGCGGGTCGAGGAGCGCCAGCGAGGACCAGTAGAGGTTGAGCCACCTCGGTGCCCAGTCGTAAGCCTGGAGGCCGTGGTGAAGAAGGTCGGTGACATGCGCTACGGCGCCAACGAGGAGCAGGCCGGCCGCAATGGCGCACACCACTATCACCACCCAGAGTGGGGTGCGGTGCATCCAAGCGATCACGTCACGGATCGTCTCAGCCGCTGGTGTGTCCCGTCAGGCAGTCTGCCGAGGGATTGGCCGTCGAGCAAGGCCAGAAGCCGATGTCGATCGTGATCACAGCCGGGTAGCGCGGGGACTCTAGACCGACTACCGCGAGCGCCACACGGTGGAGTGCGCCATCAACCGCCTCAAGAGACATCAGGCGGTGGCCACCCGCTACGAGAAGCTCGCCGTCCGTCATGAAGCCACCGTCCTGGTCGCGGACATCAACGAATGGCTGTGACCAGGACGGAAATCAGTTCACCCCACTGCGGTACAACTGGGAAACTCGCCCCATGACCACAGACTTCACCGTGCGCCCGGCCCAACCCGCCGATGCGCGCCGCTTGGCCGAACTGCGCTGGAAGTTCAAGGAAGAGGACCATGAGGGTCGGCCACCAGCGCCGATTCGCCCCTTGGAACAGGCCGGGCAATGGATCCACGACCGGCTCAGCGACGGCCGGTGGCTGGCCTGGGTCGTGGAGACCGGAAGCGACATCTGCGGTCACGTCTTCCTCTGTCTGGTGGAGAGGATGCCGGATCCGTACAGCGACAACACCCCGATCGGCTACGTGACGAACTTCTACATCACGCCGCCGCACCGGAATCAGGGTGCTGGCTCGGCACTGCTTGAGGCGCTGAACCAGCACTGCCGCCGCACGGGCTTCGACACTCTCATCGCCTGGCCCTCCGAGCGCAGCAGCCCCCTCTGGAAGCGCTCCGGCTTCCAGCCCCCGGACGAACTGCTGGAACTTCCACTCGACGTCTGAAGAAATCCACGTTCGACACACGTCCTGGAAGTCCTGAAGAGCGCGGCGCAGGTCCTCCACCTGCGGCGCGGTGTTCGAGTAAGCGGTCATCAGGTCCACCGATCACAATCGCCTTCACCCGTCTGGTGGGTGGGGGCGATTGTCGTTTCGGGGGTCGGTGGCCTACTCCCGGAGGGAGGCGGGGTGGCCCTGAGGCTCTTCGCCGGCGGAGCCAGGGCGTGTGCGAACGTCTGCAGGGAAGCTGAGCCGCCCGTCGAGGGAGGTCACCGTGAGCGGAAGACCCAGCGGTCGAGCAGGGTGAAACGGATCACCGTCACCCCGATCGACGCCCCCACCAGCGCCAGCCCCTCCAGCCAGCGGACACCCGCGCCCACGACCACGACGGCGGTGGTGGTGACGGCGAAGTTGAGCAGGAACAGCAGCCCCGCCCTCGCGTGGACGACCGCCCTTCTGCTCGCGCCTCTGTTGAACGTCCATCGCCTGTTCGCCTCGGTGTTGACGACCGCGGTGGCCGCCAGCGCGAACAGATTGGCCACCTCGGCCGCCAGGCCGGCGCGCAGCAGCAGGTAGAGGCCGGCGTGCACCACCGTGGAGGCGAGCCCCACCAGCCCGAACGCGACCACCTTGCGCAGGACCTCGGCCCTCGGCCCGTCCGCCGAAGGCCCAGGACGCGCGGGCGCGAGCCCGGGCACGTGCGGGATCTCCACGGTGGCCGCTCCGGAGGAGATCGCCCTCGACACCCTGACCAGCCCGCGCAGGTCGCTCAGGGCGGTCCGCCAGAGATCGACCTTGGAGTCGGTGTCCTCCACCCAGTCCACCGCCACCTCGCGCACCCGCGCGCCGTTGTGCTCGGCGATCAGCAGCATCTCGGTGTCGAAGAACCACTCGTCGTCGGCGACCCTGGCGAGGATCGGGCGGATCACCTCCGCCCTCGCCGCCTTGAACCCGCAGGCGGAGTCGGTGAACCCGGCCCTGAACCCCACCCTGAGGAGGCTGTTGTAGGCCCTGGAGATGACCTCCCTGCGGAAGCTGCGCCTGATGCGCGCGCCGCCGAGCAGCCTGCTGCCGATGGCCACCTCGCAGTGGCCCGAGGCCACCGCCATGACCATCGGGAGCAGCGCGTGCAGCCCCGTGGACAGGTCCACGTCCATGAAGGCGACCACGTCGGCGCCGCTCGCCGTCCAGCCGGCCTTCACCGCCGCGCCCTTGCCCCGCTGGTCCAGCCGCATGACGGCCACGCCGTCCAGGCGGCGCGAGAGGTCGGTGGCCAGCTCCCACGTGCGGTCCGTGCTGCCGTTGTCGACGACGGTGATCCGCCAGGGCAGCGGGAAGGACTCCCTGAGGAAGCGGTGCACCGTCTCCACGCACCCGGGCAGCGCGCGCTCCTCGTTCAGCACGGGGATGATGATGTCGACGGTGACGGTCCTGGTGGCGCTGTCGGGGACGAAGGGAACCCCCTCGACGGCGGCGGTCACGGTCGCCTCATCGGCGCCGGGCGCGCGCCATCAGCGACACGCCCGGCAGAGACGAGACGGGAAGGAAGCGCTCGGCCATCACGACGGCCGACAGCGCCAGGTTCACAGGGCCGGGCAGCTCCTCCAGGTCACAACCGGTCGCCTTGCGCCTGCGGATCGCGGCCACCGGCCTGAGCAGGACGTTCCAGCTCCACAGCCGCTCGATCACCAGCCCCGCGCCCTCGATCAGGAGGTGGAGCTCCTCGCGGGTGTAGCGGCGGTGATGGCCGAGCGCCACGTCGTGCGCCGACCACAGCCGCATGTCGCACGGCACGGCGACGAAGGCGGTGCCGCCTGGCTTGAGCACCCTGGCGATCTCGGCCGCCGCCGCCTTGTCGTCGTCGATGTGCTCGAGCACGTCGAGCGCGGTGACCAGGTCGAACTCCGCGTCGTCCAGGGGCAGGCAGCGCAGGTCGGCCTTGATGGCCTCGAGCCCGCGCTGCCTGGCGTAGGCGACGGCGGTGTCGGAGAAGTCGGCGGCCAGGGCGCTCCAGCCGTAGCGCCTGAAGACCCTGGTGTTGCCGCCGCCCGCCGCGCCGACATCGAGGGCGCGCCCGGGACGGCCGATGCGGCGCAGCTCGCGGGCGAGGATGGCGCGCCGCTCCCTGTACCACCAGTGGCGGTCCTCCAACTCGACCGCGCGCTGGATCTCGGTGGCGTCCATGGCTCTCCCTGGTGCGACTGTCACGACGAAACCTCGTCCGTGTCCAGGAGCATCCTGACGGCTCGGCGCGGCGCAGGCCAGGGGGCGCGGCTCAGGACCTCGACAGTGTGAGAAGTCCGTCCATCAGCCGCCGCCTGTCGTCCTGACCCAGCAGCGCGTACGGCTCGGCCGCCCGCCGGTTGGTCTCCCGCTCGACCTTCTCCCACACCGGCCCCTCGCGCAACAGGGAGATCTCCCTCGCGGACAGCCCCTCCGCCTGCCAGGCCGCCGCGTGCGCGTCGGCCCGGTGATAGCGGAAGGCGGCGAGCCTGTTGAACAGCGCGACTCCGGCCGAGACCCCCTCGGGCTCGTACGGCGGCGCCATCGCCTCCAGCGCCCCGCCTCGCACCCGTTCCGCCGTCTCCAGCAGCCGCCCGACCAGCTCGCCGACCTCCCCGACCAGCTCGTCACGGCCGCCCCACAGCTTCGCGGTGGCCTGCTCGTGCAGCGTGTACAGCCCTTCGACGAAGGCCAGCGTGACCGGCGTCGCGTGGAGCCCGCCGTGCTCGTCCTCGCGCAGCGTTCCCTGCGAGAAGTGGTCGGCCACCTCGGCGTCGCGTTCGGCGGCTGTGCCGTACCTGTAGACGGCGGCGAGACCCGCCCTGGTCAGCGGGCGCAGCGGGAGCACGTACCGCTGGTCGATGAGGAAGCCGGGCCGCAGCCCCGAGCGCCGCACGTACTCCACCCCCGCCTGGCGTCCGGCGGCGTGGACGTCGATGTGCACGGCGTCGATCACCGGAGCGATGGACGCCGCGAAGGCCGCGATGTCATACATGGTCGGTCATTATGCCGATCGTTCGGGATACCGCAGCGTCGATCGTGGAGGCACTCGGCTCCTCCCACAGGAGTACCCACACCAGCAACCCCAGGGTGATGCCCGGCCCTCGGCCTCCGGGAGATCGTGGACGCATGACCACACGCCCCTTCAGATTCGGCGTCGTCGCGGGGAACGCGCCAGGCGGTGAGGCCTGGACGACCCTGGCGCGCCGCGCCGAGCGGCTCGGCTACGCCACGCTGCTGATTCCCGACACGCTCGGCACGCTCGCGCCGTTTCCCGCGCTGGCGGCCGCCGCCGCCGTCACCACGACGCTCCGCCTCGGCACGTACGTGCTCAGCGCGCCCAACCGCACCCCGGGCCAGGTCGCGTGGGAGGCCAACACGCTGCGCACGCTCTCCGACGGCCGTTTCGAGCTGGGGCTCGGAGCGGGCCGTCCCGGCGCGGAGGCCGACACCTCCAGGCTCGGGCTCCTGCACGGCACGCCCTCCGAGCGCGTCTCCCGCCTGGCCGAGACCATCGACGCCGTGGAGGGGGTGCCGATCCTCATCGCCGCCGCGGGGCCACGGGTGCTCCGCCTGGCCGCGCTGAAGGCCGACATCGTCACCCTCGCCATGCCCGTCCAGGCGAGCGAGGACCAGCTGGCCGCCAAGCTGGACGAGCTCTACGAGCTGGCCGGCGACAGGTTCCCCCAGCTGGAGATCAACGCCAATCTGGCCGCCGTCGGCGAGGACCTGCCGCCCTGGCTGCTGCGGCGGATCGGCGGCGAGCCCCGTGGCACCGGCATCCTGACCGGCTCGGTCGAGGAGATGGCCGAGACGCTGCGCAAGCGCAGGGACCGGCTCGGCGTCTCCTACGTCTCGATCAACGCCGACTACATGGAGGCGTTCGCGCCGGTGGTGGAAAGGCTCACCGGTACCTGACACAAGATGGCAGGTACGGGGCGGAGGATGGAGCCATGAACGCAAAGGGAACCTTCGACATCTTCGGCTGGACCCCCCAGGAGCCCTACGACGTGGCCGACGGCACCGCGCTGACCTTCGTCACGCTGAGCAAGACCTTCGAGGGCGACCTGGCAGGGTCGGGCTCGGTCACGATGATCGTCTCGTCCTCCGAGCGGGAGGACTCCCGCTCGTACGTGGCGATGGAGCGCGTCTCGTGCGCGCTCGGCGGCAGTGAGGGGACGTTCGTCCTGCAGCACAACGCCGTCAGCGAACGCGGGGAGGACTCCCTCGTCTGCACGGTCGTGCCGGGGTCGGGCACCGGCGGGCTCACGGGCCTGCGCGGCCGGATGCAGATCCTCGTCGCCCCCGACGGCTCACACTCCTACATCTTCGACTACGAGCTCTGAGGCGGGGCGAGGGACACCACGGCGGCGATCAGCTCGGGCCCGTCGAGAAGGGCCCTGTCGTTGTGCCCCGCGCCCTCGACCTCCACCTCGGTCACGGGGCCCGCCGCCGAGGCCGCCACCGTACGGCTCAGCGCGGCCGGGACGATCGTGTCGCGGGAGCCGTACACGACGGCGGTCGGCACCCGCACGGACGCCAGCGGTGCCGCGACGGGGAAGCGGTCCCACAGCAGGAGGCCCACCGGCAGGAACGGGTAGTTGTGGCGGCCGGCCGCGGCGAGGTCGGTGAAGGGGGGAGCGCAGCACCAGGGCGTCGGGCGGGTCCTCGGTGGCCAACGCGGTGACCACGGCCGCGCCCAGGCTCTCGCCGAAGTAGATCACGGGACCCTTCACCAGGGCGCGGGCCGCCCTCGCGTCGCGCAGCAGGCCCTCCTCCGAAGGAGAGCCCGGGTTGCCGCCGTAGCCCCTGTAGTCCATGAGCAGCACGTCGAAGCCCTCACGGCGCAGGGCCGAGGCCAGCGGTCCGCGGTGGAGACGGTTGCCCGCGTTGCCGCCCGCCACCAGGACGGTCACCCCGCGCCCGCCGCCCGTGAGATGCCAGGCGGTCAGGCGCAGGCCGTCGGAGGTGGTGAAGGCGACATCGCGGGCACCTGGCAGCACCGCGCCGGCCGCGGGCGGCGGCGCCGGGTCGGGCAGGTAGATCAGCCGGCGCTGGAAGATCCAGACCAGCGCCAGCAGCACGGCGGCCACGGCCAGGACGGCGAGCGCGGCCTTGATCACGCCGGCCCGACGAACCGGGCCATGACGGCGACCCCGAAGACGGCCGCGCGCGCGGGCACGACCGGGTCGATCCTGGTCTCCTCCAGTGCGCGGTAGGTCACATCATCTGATCCTTGTCGTCCGCGGGCTTGGCGTAAAGGTCCAACGCGCGGGCGTACAGCCGCAGGAAGAGGCGCTGTGTCAGCGTGACCAGCGGCCCGCCCAAACGCGTGAGCAGGCTCCCCGGACGGCTGAACACGGTGATGGTCACCTTGGCCCTGCCGTCGGGAAGCCGTTCGAGCAGGAAGCTCTCCTCCCCGCTCTCGGGGTGGCCCGGCAGCGTGCCGTACGCCCAGCCGACGCGGTCCTGCTCCTCGATCACCCAGACGATCCCGCAGGGCGCCTTCAGAACGGCCAGGTGGACGGTCACCCTCACGCCGGGGGGCGACGCGCGGCGCGGACGGCAGCGGGCGCATGCCGAGACGATGCTGCACCTGCCAGGTCATCAGCGCCTCGGCGGCCTCCTCGAAGGGGACGCGCAGCACGCGCGAGTGGCGCAGGTGGGTGTATCCGGCGGGCAGGTCGCCCGTCAGGGTCGCGCCGACGTCGGGATAGGTGAACTCCATGACCGCCTCACAAAGGGTCGAGCCGCCGCAGCGCGGCGACGGCGCAGAGGGCGAAACCGAACGCGTTGCCGACGCCGTGCGTGGCGATCATCAGCTCCATCGAGGGGTGCGGGAGGCCGGTGGCCTGCCCCACCGCCCAGGAGAGGGCCAGCAGCATGGACGCCAGGAGCACCGCGCCCGTCAGCAGGAACACGCCGCGGAAACTGCGCCAGGCCAGCCAGCCGACCCACCACATGCCCGCCGTCAGCACCACGGAACCGGCCAGCTCGGCCCAGTCGCCGACGAAGTAGCCGCCCAGCACCAGCAGCGTCCCGGCGGGGACGGTCAGCGCGGCGGCGCCCGAGCGCGCCTGCCTGCCGACGAGCCCCGCCACGAGCGCGGCGGCGAAACCGGCGAAGTGGAAGTGCGCGACGGTGAGCGCCAGCATGTGCGGCGTGTAGCCGAGCAGGTGGTAGCCGCCCCGCTCGGCGATCAGCGAGAGCGCCGCGACCGACGGGGTCGCCAGCGCGGTGGCCGCGGCCAGCTGCACGGGGTCGGGCCTGCGCAGCCGGGGAAGGGCGTGGAAGGCGAGGTAGAGGGTGGCCAGGCCGTAGCAGACCGCCAGCGCCACCGCGAAGGGCCCGCGCGGCAGCCAGAGCGACAGCGCCCCCGGCAGCGCGCCCGCGAGGAAGGGCCAGGCGCGCACGCCGAGCAGCCGCAGGCCCATGGGGATGACGACCAGCATGCCCAGCGTGACGATCGCGCCGATGAGGGGGGTCACGTCGCCTCCTTTTGAACGTGTTCAAATCGACTGTATATCAGTGCGGGAACACGGGAGGAGGCGGCCCTGCGCGGGAGGCGGCGACAGGCGCTCAGGGCGGTGGAAGGGCTCGGCGGCGGGGGAGGGCTCAGCGGGTGGCGCTGAAGGCGCGCCGGTAGGCCGAGGGAGAGGTGCGCATCGCGCGGGTGAAGTGGTGGCGGAAGGTGACGGGGCTCTCGAAGCCGACCGCGGCCCCGATCTCCTCCACCGGAGCCCCCGTCGACTCCAGCATCGGCAGGCTCGCGGCCACGCGCTGGGAGATCACCCACCGCAGAGGGGAGGTGCCGGTCTGCGCCTTGAAGCGCCTGACGAAGGTGCGCTCCGCCATGTGGGCCATCCTCGCCAGATCGGCGACGCTGATCGGGTCGCTCAGGTGGGCCAGCGCCCACTCCATCGCCCTGGCCACGGCGTCGTCCTCGCCGACCGGCGTCACCGCGGCCTGGATGAACTGCGCCTGCCCGCCGTCGCGATGCGGCGGGATGACCAGCCGCCTGGCGACGGCGTTGGCGACGCTCGCCCCGTGGTCGGTGCGTACGAGGTGGACCAGCAGGTCGAGCCCCGCCGCGCTGCCCGCGCTCGTGAGGATCTGCCCGCCGTCCACGTAGAGCACGTCGGGGTTGACGCGGATCTCGGGGAAGCGCCGCTGGAGCAGGTCGGCGTACTTCCAGTGGGTCGTCGCCTCGCGTCCGTCGAGCAGGCCGGCCGCCGCGAGGGCGAAGGCCCCCGAGCAGATGGACACGATCCTGGCCTTCCTCTCGAAGGACTTCCTGAGCGCCGCGACCAGCGCGGGGGAGACGGGGGCGCGCACGTCCGCCACGCCGGGCACGATCACGGTGTCCGCCGAGGCGAGCACGTCGAGCCCGTGCTCGGCCCGCATGCTGAACCCTCCGACGACCCGCATCGGCTCGCCGTCCTCCGCGCAGACCTTCAGGTCGTACCACGGCACCCGCAGTTCGGGCCTGGGCAGGCCGAAGATCTCCACGACGCAGCCGAGCTCGAAGGGCGACATGCCGTCGAAGGCGAGCGCGGCCACCGTGGGCAGACGGGAGGGCGGCGGAACCAGCATGAACCGGATCGTATCCGGAGCGTGTGCGGGACCCGGCCCACCGAGGTCCATGGACGACCTGCGTGCCCGACCGCCTGTTCGGCGTCAGCGCCCCGGATCGGGCCTGGACACCGTGATCTGCTCCAGCCCCTCTGGCCGCTTGCCGGGGTAGAGGCCGGTGAGCATGGCGGCGACGGTGTAGAGGTGCCAGGCCGTTCCCGGCTTCTTCACCACGGGGTCGGCGAACAGCGCCCGCACCTCGTCGGGGTTGACGATCGGCGCGAGGGCGTCGAGGCTGCCGAGCACCTGCTCCCTCAGCACCGCGGTCAGGTCGGGGCCAGGACTGGTCCGCCAGCTCCAGCCTCCGCCGCTCTTCTGCGTCGGCATCGACGGCGGCGGCACGTGCGACCACGGCCACCTCTTCTTCAGCCCGTCGGTGAACCGCCACGGCTTGCCCTCGATCGGCACCTCCCTGAGCTGCGGCGCGAAGCGCAGGATCAGGGTGTAGATCACCTCTTCGGACAGGCGCCAGCCCTGGTCGAGGGAGAGCGCGGCCCTGGCCACCCTGTTGTCGAGGAACGGCCTGACCGGGTCGCCCCTGCGCAGCGCGCCCGCCCGCGCGCTGGCCTGCCACCTGCCGACCTTGTACCAGATGTAGATGTGGTCGAGCGCCTCCAGCCGGTTCTCGCGCGCCTGCCACGGCTTGGCCAGCTCGCGCGCGTGCTCGTTGGCCTCGGCGGTGAACAGCTTCTCGTCCTTGTAGAAGGTGTTGTTGATCCGGCGCAGCAGCGCCTTGTCACCGAGGTCGGTCTGCAGCAGGTTGAGGCTGCCCGCGCGCAGCGTCTCTCCGCTCTGCCCCGACATGGTGGGCTTTGCAGAGTACGGCAGGTAGCCCACGATCGACTCGTAGGCCGATGTCATGCCCTCGCAGGTGCGCAGCGTCTCCCAGGCCCGCTCCAGCGGGTGCTCGACCAGCACCGCGTCCTTGGCCGCGGTCTGCGGCGGCGCGATCACGGTGTGCTCGACCTTCAGCGCCGCGGCGATCCGCCTGGCCAGGATCACGTCTGGGTGGGTGTCGAGCCCGTTGGTGGTCACCCTGAACGGCACCTTGGCCGCGTGCAGCAGCGCCGCCAGGATCCTGGTGTCGCGCCCGCCCGTCAGCGCCAGGTTGACCGGCTCGGGCGCGTTCCTGAGCGGCTCGACCGTGGCCAGCAGCGCCTCGGCCAGCTCCCCGATCGCCGCCCTCTTCAGCCGCGGCGAGTCGGGCGCGGACCCTGCCACCGGCAGCGGGGTCTCGCTGATCGTACGGCTCCCGCCGCGGATCGCGATCGTCGTGGAGGGGCGCAGCGCCGACACGCCCTTGTAGGGCGTCTCGTCGGACAGGAAGAAGCCCTGACGGACCATCGTCTGCAGGGCGAGCACGTCGAAGTCGATCCTGTCGGCGCGCTGGGCGAGCAGATGCACCAGCAGCGCCCTGCTGCCGACGATGTGCAGGTCGGGGGTCTCGGCGTAGAAGACGGGGCAGACCCTGTTGATCGCGGTGCTCGCGGTCAGCTCGCCGTCACGGGCGATCCACGCGGAGAAGGCGCCGCCGATCGAGTCGTCAGGCAGCCTGCTCACGTCGGCCGGGTCGGCCAGGTGGCCGTTCACCCCGACGATCCTGCCGCCGTCGAGGTGCAGCAGCCTGGGCAGGCGGGAGTCGTCGGGCTCGTTGCTCCAGCCGAACAGCGAGACGCCCCCACCGTGCCACTCGTCGGCCCTGATCACCTCGGCGGGCACGGGGAAGGCGCTCTCGATCGCCTCTCGGGCGGTGGCCAGAGCCTGCGGGGGAATGTCTCGGCCCTTGGAGGCCAGACCCAGATAGACACGCACGGCACCCATGCCTATCACGCCTCGAACACGGTTTGTACTCGCTTGAGTCAAGAGCCCGGCCACTGCCTCCAACGGTCCCGTCGTACCCGATGGAGGTGGTTGCCATGAAATTTCGCCCCTTAGTAGTGATCGCGCTATTGGTGCTGCTCGCCGCGTGCGGAGGGCCGGGAGGCTCGGGAACGAACGCCAGCGAGCGCGCGGCGCCCGTTCCCGCGTCCAAGCCCTCGGCCTCGTCGGCGCCCGTGGCCACGGAGGAGAGCAAGGAGAACGACACCGAGACGGCGCAGGTGTCGACGTTCGCGCTCGACGTCGACACCGCCTCCTACGGCTATGCCCGCCGTACCCTCGAGGAGGGACGGTGGCCGGAGCCCGCGCAGGTCAGGCCGGAGGAGTTCGTCAACTCCTTCCGCCAGGACTACGCCCAGCCCGGCGACGACGGGTTCACCGTCCACGTCGACGGCGCGCGCATGCCCGAGCGGAACACCGCCGTCCTCAGGGTCGGCCTGCAGACCAGGGCCGCCGACGCCGCGTCCAGGCGTCCTGCGAACCTGACGTTCGTGGTCGACGTGTCGGGCTCCATGGCCGAGCCCGGCCGCCTCGACCTGGTCAAGCAGGCCCTGCACACGCTGGTCGACCAGCTCGCCCCCGGCGACCAGGTCTCGATCGTCTCCTTCAGTGACGCGGCGCGGCTGGTGGCCTCCATGACCCCGCTGACCGCCCGCGCCGACCTGCACGCCGCCGTCGACAGGCTCGCCGTCGAGGGCTCGACCAACCTGGAGGACGGGCTCGTCACCGGCTACGAGGAGGCGGCGCGCGCCTTCCGTCCCGCCGCCACCAACCGCGTCATCCTGCTGTCGGACGGCCTGGCCAACACGGGCAGCACCGCGTGGCAGGCCATCCTCGACAGGGTCAAGGAGCACGCGGGCAGGCAGATCACGCTCCTGTCGGTCGGCGTCGGCAGAGACTACGGCGACGAGCTCATGGAGCAGCTGGCCGACAACGGCGACGGCGCGGCCGTCTACGTCAGCACGGTCGAGCAGGCCCGTCAGGTCTTCGTCGAGCGCCTGCCCGCCACCCTCGAACTGCGCGCCCGCGACGCCAAGGCGCAGGTCGTCTTCAACCCCTCGGCGGTGGAGAGCTACCGCCTCATCGGCTACGAGAACCGCGCCATGGCCACCGAGGACTTCCGCGACGACGCGCGCGACGGCGGAGAGGTGGGTCCAGGGCACTCGGTGACCGCGCTCTACGCGGTGCGGCTGCGCCCGGGAGCGTCGGGCCAGCTCGCCTCCGCCACCGTGCGCTGGCAGGAACCCGACACGCGCACGCCCTCGGAGGCGAGCGCGTCGGTGAAGTCTGCCGACCTCGGCGACGCGCTGTGGGAGGGCACGTCCTCGCGGCTCCAGGTGGACGTCGTGGCCGCCGCCTTCGCGCTCTACCTGCGCGACAGGGAGGCGTTCGGGCTCGACCTGCGAGAGCTGGGAGCGCACGCCACCAGGCTCGCCTCGGCCACCGAGGACGCCGCGGTGAGCGAGCTGGCCGGGCTGATCACCAAGGCGGCTTCCATCGGGTGACGGCGCCGCTTCGGCCCTTCAACGCGCTGACGCCGAGCGGGAGTGCTCCCGCTCGGCGTCAGCGTGCGCGCGGTGTGCCGCCCAGGTCAGCTCTTGCCGTACCTCTGCTTGAACTTCTCGACCCGGCCCGCGGTGTCGATCACGCGGCCGCGCCCGGTGTAGAACGGGTGGCTGGCCGAGGAGACGTCCACGTCGACGACGGGGTAGGTGTTCCCGTCGGTCCACTCGACGGTCTTGGCGCTCACGGCGGTCGACCTGGTCAGGAAGGCGTAGTCGGCGCTCGCGTCCCTGAAGACCACCGGACGGTACTCGGGGTGAATGCCCTTCTTCATCGTTCCTCCCTGAAGGTGACGTGCTGACGGATGATGGGGTCGTACTTGCGCACTTCGAGCCGGTCGGGGTCGTTCCTGCGGCTCTTGGTGGTCGCGTAGGTGTAACCCGTTCCCGCAGTGGATCGAAGCCTGATCACCGGCCGCTGATCGTTCCTGGCCATCTGGCGCCTCCTTGCGGTTGAAAACGGTTTTCATTGTAACCATGGTGGGGCGGCGTTCATTCCCGTCACCGAGTACTGCCGAAGTCCTATAGACTGGCTCCGCGCCGAGAGCGCAAAGGGGCTATAGCGCAGTTGGTAGCGCACCTCCATGGCATGGAGGGGGTCAGGAGTTCGAGTCTCCTTAGCTCCACCGATTGGTAGCGCAGCAGCGTCGATGGCATGGAGTTCGAGTTTCCTCGGGTCCATTGTCGGGCCACCATGACGAGCATGGCCGGTGAAACTCTCACCGGCCTTTTTCTATTCCGGCCGCGGTCTGGCGGCCGAGGGTGGTCCGCTCACTAGAATATTGTTATGTCCGAGAATCTGATCTTCCGTCTTCCTCCCACCTTCGAGACCGTGGAGGAGGAGCGGCGCCACCGCAAGGAACGGCTCACAGCCGCGCTCCGCATCTTCGGCAGGTTCGGGTTCGAGGAGGGAGTGGCGGGACACATCACCGCCCGCGACCCCGAGCTGGGCGACCACTTCTGGGTCAACCCGTTCGGCATGTCCTTCAAGCACGTCAGGGTCAGCGATCTCATCCTCGTCAACCACGAGGGCAAGGTGGTCGAGGGCCGCTACCACGTCAACGAGGCCGCGTTCGCGATCCACTCCCAGGTGCACCAGGCCAGGCCCGAGGTGGTCGCCGCGGCCCACAGCCACTCGGTGTACGGCAGGGCGCTGTCGGCGCTCGGTCAGACCATCGAGCCGATCACCCAGGACGCCTGCGCCTTCTACCAGGACAACGGCCTGTTCGACGACTACACGGGCGTGGTGACCGACCTCGAGGAGGGCAAGAGGATCGCCGCGGCGCTTGGCTCCCACAAGGCCGTCGTGCTGCGCAACCACGGCCTGCTGACGGTCGGCGCCACGGTGGACGCGGCGGCGTGGTGGTTCATCACCATGGAGCGGTCGGCGCAGGTCCAGCTGGTGGCCAAGGCGGCGGGGCAGGTGGTGCCGATCTCGCACGAGAACGCCGAGCTCACCCGCCAGCAGATCGGCAACGACCTGGTGGGGTGGATCAACTACCAGCCGCTCCACGACCAGATCATCCGCGAGCAGCCCGACCTGTTCGAGTGAGTCTTCCTCGAGCCCTCCCCGCCGCGCTTCCCGAGTGACGGTCAGACGGCGGGCTGGGCGGTCCAGGCGATGGTCGAGTCGGCCCAGCGGTCCAGCAGGACCTGGTCGTGGCTGATCGCCAGGACGCCCGCCCCCGTACGCGCCTGGTAGGCCAGGACCACCGCCACGAGGTGCGCCTGCGTGGACGCGTCCAGCATCGTGGTCATCTCGTCGCAGATCAGGTAGCGCGGCTCCAGCGTCAGCGCCCTGGCCAGGCAGGCCCGCTGCAGCTGCCCGTCGGACACCTCGTGGGGCCGCCGCGTGAGCAGGTCGCCGGTCAGCCCCACCTCGCCGGCCAGCGAGGCGACCAGGGACGGCGAGCGCCGTCCCGCCGCCGCAGGCGGTTCGGCGATGATCTCGCGCAGCGTCATGCGCGGGTCCACGGCCGTCCTGGGCTGCTGGTAGAGCAGCGCCACGCTGGTCCTGAGCGAGCGGGGCGCGCGCTGGCGCCAGCGCGACACGACGGCGCCGTCGATCGACACCTCGCCCGAGGCGGGCCGCATCATCAGCGACAGCACCCTGGCCAGTGTCGACTTGCCACAGCCGCTGGGCCCGCCGAGCCCCACGGTCCGTCCTGGCGGCACCTCCAGCGAGACGCCCGACAGCACGGGGCGCCTGGCGTACCCTGCGGTGATGTCATGCGCCCTGAGCATGGGCGACCTCCCTGAGCGGATGGTGGCAGGACACTCCCGAGCTCATCGCCGGCTGCCGCGCGCACGCCCCCGTGACGTGCGCGCAGCGCGGCGCGAACGCGCAGCCCTCGGGCAGCGCGGTCAGCTCGGGCGGCATCCCCGCGATGGCGACGAACTCCCTGTCGGGCTGCGCGGCGACGAGCCCGGCCGTGTAGGGATGGCGCGGCCGGTCGAGGAGCTCGGCCGCGGGGCCGGCCTCGACCAGCCGGCTGGCGTACATCACCGCGAGCCGGTCGGCGACCTGCGCGGCGGCGCGCAGGTCGTGGGTGATGACCAGCACCGCCCTGCCCTCCTCGCACAGCTCGCGCAGCACCGCCATGGTCCGCTCCACCAGCGGCCTGTCGAGCCCGCTGGTGGGCTCGTCGGCGATCAGCAGCTCGGGGTCGCCAGCCAGCGCGATCGCGTTGGCCACCCGCTGGGCCATCCCGCCCGAGAGCTCGTGCGGGTAGCGGTCCAGGTCGCGGGGGGCGAGCCCGAAGCGCTCCGCCAGCTCCGCCGCGCTCCTGGTGGAGCCGAGCTCCTCGAGGGCCTCCTCCAGCTGCGCCCGCGCGGTGCGGACGGGGGTGAGGTGCGTGGCGGGGCTCTGCGGGATCAGCCCGATCTGCCTGCCGCGCACCCTGCCCGCGAGGACGGCGGGCGAGGCCGACAGCAGGTCGAGCTCGTTGGCAAGCATGGCCTGCCCGGACACCCGCGCGTTGCCGGGCAGCAGGCCGAGCAGCGCGTGGGCCAGGACCGACTTGCCGCAGCCCGACTCGCCGACCAGCGCCAGGCACTCGCCCCGCCGTACAGAGAAGGAGGCGTCGGTGACCGCGCGGACGGTCGCCCCTGGGATGGAGAAGCTCACCGTGAGCCCCGTGACCTCGAGTTTCACAGCGCGAGCTCCGATCGCATCCGTGGGTTGAGCCGGTCGCGCCAGCGCTGCGACAGCACCGACACCGCCAGCGTGGGAGCCAGGATGAACAGGCCGGGCGCGAGGCTGGACCACCAGTTGCCCGCCAGCAGCGAGCGCTGGCCGTCGTTGATCATGTTGCCGAGCGAGGCCAGGTGCGGCGGCAGCCCGAGGCCGAGGAAGCTCAGCGCCGTCTCGTGCCAGATGGCGTGCGGCACCATCAGCACCATCGCCAGCAGCAGGTGCGGCACCAGGTGGGGCAGCAGGTGCCGGTGGATCACGCGGGAGCGGCTCGCGCCGCCCGAGATGGCCGCCTCCACGAAGGGCCGCCCGCGCAGCGACAGCACCTCCGAGCGGACGATGCGGGCGGCGGAGGTCCAGTGGGTGATGCCCACGGAGACGACCACGGCCACCGGGCTCGGCGCGAACATCGCCACGATGAAGATGCCGAGCAGCAGGTGCGGCAGCGAGGAGAAGCCGTCGACCACCCGCATCAGCAGCCTGTCGACCAGGCCGCCCGCGCTGCCGGCCGCCAGGCCGAGCGTGCCGCCGATGACCATGCTGACCAGCGCGGCGACCAGGCCGACGAGGAAGGAGACCCGCAGGCCGTACACGCAGCGCAGCAGCACGTCGCGGCCCACCTCGTCGGTGCCGAGAGGATGGGCGGGCGAGGGCGGCAGGCCCGCCGCGCGCAGGTCCACGAGCTGCTGGTCGAGCTGGAAGATCGGCGGCACCAGCAGGACGGCCAGGCCGAGCGCGACCAGGACGAAGGCGGCGGTTCTCATGAGGCGGTCCGAGGGTCGGCGATGCGGTAGGCGAGGTCGGCCAGGAGGTTGCCCGCGACGACGGCGAGCGTGCCGAGCAGGGTGAGGACGGCGAGCAGAGGGAAGTCCACGGACAGCGCCGCCTGCACGGTGGCCGAGGCGACGCCGGGCCAGGAGAAGACGGTCTCGACCAGGATCGCGCCGGTCACCAGCTCCGGCACGCGCGCCCCGAGCAGGGTGAGGAACGGCAGCAGCGCCGCCCTCAGCGCGTGCCTGACGACCACGGTGCGCTCCCGCAGGCCACGCGACCTGGCGCCGAGCACGAAGTCCTCGCGCAGGGTCGCGATGACCGACTCCCTGACGTACAGGACGAGCCAGGACGACTGCGAGATCGCCAGCACCGTCACCGGCAGCACCATGTGCGCGGCGACGTCGAGCGGGTCGAGCGTCGTGGAGCCCGCGTCGGTCAGCCCGCCCGCGGGCAGCCAGCGCAGCGTCACGGCGAAGACGTAGATCGCCGCGAGCGCCAGCCAGAACACCGGCGCCGACTCGTTGGCGAGCGCGCCACCGGTGATGATCCTGTCGAGGATAGAGCCCTTGCGCCAGGCGGCCAGCGTGCCCACGACCAGGCTGCCCGCCAGCATGAGGACGATCGCGCAGCCGGTGGCGAGCAGCGTCCACGGCAGGCGTTCGAGGATCACGTCGAGCACCGGCCTGTTGAAGGAGTGGGACTCGCCCAGCTCTCCGGAGGAGAGGTTGCCGAGCCAGGTGGCGTACTGCTCGAGCAGCGGCCTGTCGAGGCCCCACTCGGCCCTGATCCTGGCGACGACCTCGGGCGAGGTGACCATCGCGCGGTCGCCGAGGTACTGGCGGACGGGGTCGAAGGGGGAGTTGGCGGCCAGCGCGAACATCGCGGCGGTGACCGCCAGCAGCAGCGGTACGGCGAAGGCCAGCCGCCAGAGCACGATTCTCAGCATCAGGTGGCGGGCTTCCAGGTGTGCAGGTCGCGGAAGAGCCCGCCGGTGGCGTGCTCGTGGGCGTCGACCGAGGGGGTGACGCCCTGGTAGTCGCCGCGGATGACGTAGACGTGCTTGAGGAAGGCCAGGTAGGTCCAGGCCTCGTCGTCGTGGATGAGCTGCTGGAAGTCCTGGTAGGCCTGCCTGCGCACGGCCTGGTCGGTGCTCGCCCTGCCCTTCTCCAGGGCCGCGTCGACCTCGGGGTTGTCGTAGTGGCCGGGGTTGAAGAAGCCCTGTCCCGCATACCTGGAGTGGAAGAGCTCGAAGTTGACGTAGTCGGGGTCGTACGGGCTGCCGTAGCCCATCATCAGCGCGTCTCTGGCCATGCGCGGCTCGATCGCGTCCCAGTCGAGGCCGGCCAGCTTCACATCGATGCCGATCTTCTTGGCGTCGGAGGCGACGGCCAGGGACAGCTCCTTGCGCAGGGAGTCGCCCGCCGGGTACATCAGCGTGAAGCTCGCCCTGATGCCGTCGGGGCCCGGCTTGTGCCCCGCCTCGTCGAGGAGCTTCCTGGCCGCCTCGGGGTCGGTCCTGCCGGTGACCGAGGGGTTGTGCCAGACGGTGTCGGGCGAGATCGGGCCGTAGGCGGGCTTGCCCGCTCCCGCCAGGATCGTGTCGACCATCGCCTGCCTGTCGATGGCCAGGCTCATCGCCTTGCGGATCGCCACGTCGCCGGTGACCTTCTCCTTGAAGGGCCACATGATGCCGCGGTAGTCGGCGCTGTCGACCTTGTAGACCTTGAGGCCCTGCTGGTTCTCGAACCTGGCCGCGGCCTTCGGCGGCAGGATCGTCGCGTCGAACTCACCGGCGGCAAGGCGTGTGGCCCTGACGTTGTCGTCTGCGGCGAAGGCCACCACGACCCTGCCGATGGCCGGGGCGCCGCCCCAGTAGTCCTTGTTCGCCGTCATGACGACCTTGTCGCCGGGCGTCCACGAGACGAAGGTGTAGGGCCCGGTGCCGACCGGCTTGCCGGCGGGGAAGCCGCCCTCGGGGACGATGCCGAGCGTGGTGCGCTGGGTCAGCGGCGCGTATGCGTGCTTCAGCCTGAACTCCACCGTGTGGTCGTCCTTGGCGGTCACCGTGTCGATGGCCTCGTAGTCGCCGCCGATCGGCGAGCCCTTGACCGAGGTGTAGGTGTAGGCCACGTCCTTGGCCGTCAGCGGCCTGCCGTCATGGAAGCGCACGCCTTGGCGCAGGGTGAAGACGGCGCTCAGGCCGTCGGCCGAGACGACGGGAGGGGCGGTCGCCAGCGCGGGCCTGAGCGTCAGGTCGGCGCTCCTGGTCATGAGGCCGTCGAACATCATCGACCCGCCGTCGGGTGCGTAGCCCTTGACCGGGTCCAGGGTCTCGAACTCCGAGCTGATCGCGATGACGAAGGCGTCGTCAGCGGCCGGGGCGGTGGAGGGTGCGGAACAGGCGGTCAGAGCGAGGACGGCGACCAGCGCGGCCGGCCACAGGCGCGAGAGCATGTGGCTGACTTTAACTTGTAGTTGCAAATAGCTCGCAATTAGGTCCCGCGGAAGGTCTGCCGGTACGCCAGCGGCGGCACGCCCACCGCCGCGTGCAGGTGCTGGCGCAGCGACACGGCGGTGCCGAACCCCGAGCGCCTGGCGATCTGGGCCACCGCCAGGTCGGTGGTCTCCAGCAGGTGCCTGGCGTGCTCCACCCGCTGGCGGGACAGCCAGCGCGCAGGGCTGAGCCCTGTCTCCTCCCTGAAGCGCCTGGTGAAGGTGCGCACGCTCATCCGCGCGTGCTCGGCCAGCGCGGCCAGGTCGAGCGGGTCGTCGAGGTGCTCCAGCATCCACTGCCTGGTCGCCGCGGTTCCCGTGCCGGTGGGCTCGGGCAGCGGCCTGTCGATGAACTGCGCCTGACCTCCCTCGCGCCACGGCGGCATCACGCAGCGCCTGGCCGTACGGTTGGCCACCTCGCTGCCGTGGTCGCTGCGGATCACGTGCAGGCACAGGTCGAGCCCCGAGGCGACGCCGGCGGAGGTGAGCACGTCGCCGTCGTCGACGAACAGCACGTCCGGGTCGAGGAGCACCTCGGGGAAGAACCTGCGCAGGCGGGCGGCGTACATCCAGTGGGTGGTCGCGGGCCTGCCGTCGAGCAGGCCCGCCGCGGCCAGCACGAAGGCGCCCGTGCAGATGGACATCACCCTCGGCCGCCCCCGAAGGGCGTCGCGCAGCCTGACGGGGATGGTGCCCGAGGTCATCGCGGGGCCGCCGTGGACGCCCGGCACCAGCACGGTGTCGGCGGTGTCGAGCACCTCGAGCCCGTGGTCCGGCAGCACGCTGTAGCCGGCGCTCGTCCTGACCGGAGCCCTGTCGAGCGAACAGGTCACGACCTCGTACAGATGACTGCCGTCGCCGTCGCGCGCCGCCCAGAACAGCTGGCCAGGTATGCCCAGGTCGAGCGGGGCGAAGTCGTCGAGCACGACCACGGCGATCCGATGGGTCATGGCCTGATTCTTTCACATATTGGCTTTCCGGCCACTTCCGTTGAAATATCGTGTGTCGGGAGAATTCTCAGCATGAGAGTGCATCGTGCGTGGCTGGTGGCGGGTGTCGCCTTTGTGGCGATTCTGGGCGCGGCGGGATTCCGCGCCACCCCGGGCGTCCTGATCACGCCGCTCCACGAGGAGTTCGGCTGGTCCACGGGGGAGATCTCCCTCGCCGTCTCGATCAACCTGCTCCTGTACGGTCTGACCGCCCCCTTCGCCGCCGCTCTCATGGACCGCTTCGGCATGCGCAGGGTCGTGGCCGCCGCACTCACTCTCGTCGCGCTCGGCAGCGGGCTGACGGTGTTCATGGGAGCGAGCTGGCAGCTCGTGCTCTGCTGGGGCGTGCTCGTCGGCCTGGGCACCGGCTCGATGGCGCTGGTGTTCGTGGCGACCGTCACCGACCGGTGGTTCGTCAGGCACAGGGGCATCGTCACCGGCGTGCTCACCGCGGGAGGGGCCACGGGGCAGCTCGTCTTCCTGCCCGTGCTGGCCTGGCTGGCCGAGGGCCCCGGCTGGCGGGTGGCCTCCCTCACCGTGACCGCCGCCGCCCTGATCGTCGTGCCGCTGGTCTGGGTGTTCCTGCGCGACCACCCCTCCGACGTGGGCACCACGCCGCTCGGCGGCCCCGCCGTCGTCGTGCGCAGGCCGACCGCCAACGCCGCCGTCAGGGCGCTGGCCGTCCTGCGGAGCGCGGCGAGGACCCGCGCCTTCTGGTTCCTCGCCGGCGGCTTCGCCATCTGCGGAGCGAGCACCAACGGCCTGGTCGGCACGCACTTCATCCCCGCCGCCCACGACCACGGCATGCCCCAGGCCACCGCGGCCGGCCTGCTGGCGCTGGTCGGCATCTTCGACGTCGTCGGCACCGTCGCCTCGGGCTGGCTCAGCGACAAGGTCGACCCGAAGGTGCTGCTCGGCGTCTACTACGTGCTGCGCGGCCTTTCGCTCATGGTCCTGCCGGGGCTGTTCGCCGCCACCACCGAGCCGAGCATGCTGCTGTTCATCATCTTCTACGGCCTGGACTGGGTGGCCACCGTGCCGCCCACGGTCGCGCTGTGCAGGAAGATCTACGGCGCCGACGGCTCGGTGGTCTTCGGCTGGGTGTTCGCCTCCCACCAGGTCGGCGCGGCGGTCGCCGCGGTCGGCGCCGGCCTCACCCGCGACCACCTGGGCGCCTACGACCTCGCCTGGTACGCCGCGGGCGCGCTGTGCCTCCTGGCGGCGGTGATGTCGCTGGCCGTGCGGCATGCTGGAAGCCATGATGGTGCTCCCGCTGGTGGTCAGGATCGAACGCGCGACGCCTCCCGAGCGCACTGACGCGCTGGAGGCGGCCGCCATGGCCGTGCTCGGCCTGCTCGACGATCCCGGCGAGTGGCAGGCCGAGCTGGAGACGTGGCAGTCCACCGGCAGGATCCGCAAGGTGGTGCGCAGAGCGCGCGGCTCCGAATGGCGAAGGGCGCTCGAGCTGCCGGGCCGTACGGTGGAGCACGGCAGCGCCGAGGTGCGCGTCCACCCGCCTGTCCCGCTGGACGCCTGGCCGAAGGAGCTGGCCAAGCTGCAGGTGGGCGGCACAGAGCTGGCCGACTCCGCCGAGCCGGGCCCTGCCGGGCCGCCGATCCTGTGGGAGAACCCGGCGCTGGAGATGTCGGCGGGAAAGGCGATGGCGCAGGCGGGTCACGCCGCCCAGCTGGCCTGGTGGGGTCCATGGGGCTCAAGGTCTCGGTGCGGCGGGCGGAGGGCTTCGACGAGCTGGCCGCCGGCGGGCTGCCCGTCGTGCGCGACGCGGGCTTCACCGAGATCGCGCCGGGCTCGTGCACGTTCGTCGCGGACGTGCCGTGGCTGCGCGTCAGATCGTGATGAGGTCGGCCAGCACGCCGCCCTCCGGTGTCAGCCTCGCGGGCGACGGGCTGTCGTAGACGACCATGAGCCTGCCGTCGCCCATCACCGCCAGGCCCTCGGGATGGTCACAGCCCACGCCGTACGGCAGGTCGGCGACGGGCACCGGCGCGCCCGTGCCGTCCCACCGCATGATCCTGACCGGACCGTCCAGGCTCATGGTCGGCCCCGTGAGCAGGAGCAGGTCGCCGTCGTAGGGGCACAGGTCGCGCACCCCGAGGCCGCCCAGGTCGAGGAAGTGCTTGTGGTAGCCCCCGAGCTTGAGCCTGTGCGGGCCGTCCTCGCGCAGGTCGAGCTCCAGCACGACCGCCCAGCCGCGCAGCACGGGGCCGCGCAGGCCGAGCAGGACCCTGTCGCCGACCACGGCGAGGCCCTCGATGTCCAGCCCGTTGTCCTTGCCGGGAATGGCGGTGAAGGGGCCGAGGTGCGGGTCGTCTGCCAGCGCGTCGGCCAGTCCTGTGAGGATGGCCCCCTCGCCGAGCCCGTCGCCCTCCAGCGGGAGCCGTACGAGGATGAACCTGTTGGGCTCGCGGATGATCGCGCTGAGCCGCTTGGCGGCCTTCTCCCGCGACTTGGCGCGCCTGCGCTTGAGGCTGTGCGAGCCCACCGCCCAGAGCCACCCTCCGGCCCGCGCGAGGCCCTCGATGTCGGCCTCGTCGTCCCTGCCCGCAGGCAGGTCCACGAGGTCGGCGAGATGGAAGGTGCGCTGGTGGTCGTAGCGCTCTCCGGTCCAGGTCAGACGCTCGATGGTGGCGGTTTCGTCACCCGCGATCCACAGACCCGTGGCATCGGCGCGCAACGCGGACAGATTCGTGTGCGTTTGCGCGTCTCGTGACGCCTGGTCAAATCGGAGTTCCACCATGCGTGCTTTCTACACGCAATCCAGAGATATGTCGTACGCTCCCGATCGTGCTCGATGGGGAGAGTGGGCCCGCGGGGCCTCAGGTGAAGTTCCAAGCGAGGCCCACTGGCTCTCCGCTCAAGCGCAGTCGCCTCGGTGACCTGCGCATGCGAGACATCTACCGGATGCTCGCGGTCGTCGCCGCGCTGGCCGTCGCCGGCACGGGCGTGCTCGCCATCGCGCAGTCGGGAAGGGCGGACGAGGCCGCCGCCCGGCCGGTCGCCGCGCCACCGGCCGTGCCGGCCTCGTCCACCCCTTCACCCAGCCCGACCGCCACCCCAAGCCCCACCCCCACGGCGACTCCCGCGCCGACTCCCGCGCCGACTCCCGCGGCGATCCCCAGCCCCGGCGCCTCCATCGCGCCTGGCTACACCGCCATGGAGGCGCTGGCCGCCGACCGCCGCGTGCCGAAGCTGCCGGGCCGCGTCAAGCTGCGCGCGCTGCCGGGCAAGCCGATCAAGACCCGCGGGGTGATCAGGGACGCCAAGACCGGCGTGAGCGTGCCCCGCCTGCGCGGCCCGTGGAAGAGGTACGGCGCGGCCCCCTTCACCTCCAGGCAGGTGCTGCCCCCGGCGGGCAGAAGCCCGAGAGGCATGCTGGTCAGCTGCCCCGTGCCGATCGAGGCGCAGAAGTCGCTGCGCGACACCGCCCAGCTGGCCGCCCGCTGGACCCTCAACCACCACCCCAAGGGCGCGGTGATCCGCTGGCTCGGCGCCCAGCCGGTCAAGAAGGGGTGGTCGCTGGTCTACCAGGTGAAATACGGCAAGCGCTCCTCCGTGGCCGCCGTCGTCGTGCTCGACGCGGGAGAGACCAAGCCCGCCCTGGTCTTCGTCACCATCCCTGACACCCACAAGAAGAGATGGGCGGACATCCGCCGCGTGACCTCGGGGGTGCGTGTTCTAGGCTAGAGCGATCATGTATGCGGCGATTTGGGGGAGTGACGCCGTGGCTGAGCGTTCGAGCGTGCCGAAGAAGGAGCCGGACAAGGACCGTCCCAAGCCGTGGCGCGCCGAAGGCCTGCCGGGGGGCGGGTCAGGCGGCCGTCCCAAGATCAACTGGTGGCGCTTCGTCATCACGCTCCTCGTGGTCTACGCGGGGTTCTTCCTGATCTCCAGCTTCTTCGACGAGGGCCAGGTCGAGACGATCTCCTACAGCCAGTTCACCAAGCAGGTGACGGCGAACAACGTCAAGGAGGTCTACGCCCAGGGCTACTCCGTCCAGGGAGACCTGAAGAAGGCCGCGACCGACCCCGACAGCGCCAACAAGACCTACACCAAGTTCGTCACCGAGATCCCGGTCTTCGCCAACGACGAGCAGCTCTACCAGCAGCTGACCACCGCGGGCGTGGAGATCAAGGCCGAGCCGATCAGCACGGGCAGCCGCGGCTTCCTGCTCAACCTGCTGCTGTCGCTGCTGCCGATCGCCGTCCTCGCGGGACTGTGGATCTGGGTCATGCGCCGCGGCGCGAGCATGATGGGCGGAGGGGGGCTCGGCGGCCTCGGCAAGTCGAAGGCGGCCAAGCCGATCGAGAGCGACAAGATCCGGGTCACCTTCGAGGACGTCGCGGGCATCGACGAGGTGGAGAACGAGCTCGTCGAGATCGTCGACTACCTGAAGGACCCCGCCAAGTACCGCAGGCTCGGCGCCAAGCTGCCCAAGGGAGTACTGCTCGCCGGCCCTCCTGGCACCGGCAAGACGCTGCTGGCCAGGGCGGTCGCAGGTGAGGCCGACGTGCCGTTCTTCTCGGCCAGCGCCTCGGAGTTCATCGAGATGATCGTCGGCGTCGGCGCCTCGCGCGTGCGCGAGCTGTTCGAGGAGGCCCGCAAGGTCGCGCCCTCGATCATCTTCATCGACGAGATCGACGCCATCGGCCGCGCCCGAGGCGGCGCCAGCGGTCTCGGCGGACACGACGAGCGCGAGCAGACGCTCAACCAGATCCTCACCGAGATGGACGGCTTCTCCGGTGCCGAGGGCGTCATCGTCATCGGCGCCACCAACAGGCCCGAGGTGCTCGACCCCGCGCTGCTGCGTCCAGGCCGGTTCGACCGTACGGTCATGGTCGCCCCGCCCGACGCGGCGGGCCGCGTCGCCATCCTCAGGGTCCACACCCGAGGCGTCCCGCTGGACGGAGACGTCAGCCTGGAGCAACTGGCCAAGACCTCGCCGGGCATGACGGGCGCGGACCTGGCCAACCTGGTCAACGAGGCGGCCCTGCTGGCGGCCAAGCGCGGCAAGGAGAAGGTCTCGGCCGCCGACTTCGCCGACGCGCTGGAGAAGCTGCAGCTCGGCGCGGTCCGCTCGATCGTCATGCCGGAGGAGGAGCGCACCAGGACCGCCTACCACGAGGCGGGCCACGCGCTGCTCGGCATGCTGCAGCCGGGCGCCGACCCGGTCAGGAAGATTTCGATCATCCCGCGCGGCAGGGCGCTGGGCGTCACGCTGTCCACCCCCGACACCGACCGCTACGCCTACGACGAGAAGTACCTGCGCGGACGCATCATCGGCGCGCTCGGCGGCATGGCGGCCGAGCAGGTGATCTACGGCGTCATCACCACGGGCGCGGAGAACGACCTCGAGCAGGTCACGATGATCGCCCGCGGCATGGTCGGCAGGTGGGGCATGTCGGAGAAGATCGGCCCGCTCAGCATCCTGCCCAGCGACGGCCAGCCGCAGGCCGCCCCGCACACCCTCGCCGCCCTGGACGAGGAGGTGCGCAGGATCGTCGACGAGTGCTACGAGGTCGCCACGAGGGTCCTCACCGAGAACCGCGACAGGCTTGAGGCGATCGTCCTGGCGCTGCTGGAACAGGAGACGCTCGACGAGGCGCAGGCCTACGCGGCCGCGGGCCTCCCGCGCGCCAACAGGCCCGCCGTCGAGCCCAAGCCGCACTGACCTCTCCATGGTCTTATCCGGGTGCTGGCCGGGGCAGCTTCGGCCTGTGACTCTCAACGACGAACTCTTCGCCGCCCTCGGCGACTCGGGGCTCCAGCAGATCGCCGGTCTGCTGGGCACCGACACCGCGCAGGCCCGCACCGCGGTCGAGGCGGCGGTGGGCACCATCGTCGGCGGCATGGCGCACAGGACGGGTGACGCGCAGGGAGCGCAGGCCCTGCGCAGCGCGCTGGACCAGCACGTCGACAAGGACCCCCTCACCGCCGTCACCGCCGACCCCCAGGGTCTGGAGCGGGAGGGGCACGGCATCCTCGGGCACGTGCTCGGGCAGCAGGGGACCGAGCAGGCGGCGGCGGGGATCTCGCAGTTCGCGGGGCTGAACTCGCAGACGGTGATGAAGCTGCTCGCCGCGCTGGCGCCGATCGTGATGTCGCTGCTGGCGAACAGGGCGAACAGGCAGGGGATGGACGCGGGAGCGGTGGCCGACGACCTCAACAGGGAGCAGTCGTCGGCGCAGAGCGGTGGGCTCGGGGACGTGCTGGGCGGGCTGCTGGGCAGCATCCTGGGCGGCCAGAGCGCCGGTGGAGGCGGGCTCGGTGACGTGCTCGGAGGGATACTGGGAGGCGGCGGCCAGGCACCCAGGCCAGGTCAGGAGGTGCCCGGTGGCGGCCAGGAGCCCCGTCGGCGACCTGAGGCGCCCGGTGGCGGCCAGGAGAGCCGTCCGCGGCCTGAGGAGGCCCCGCCCGCACACGAGGACACCCCGAGGGGCGGCACCAACCCCGACTGGTGATCGCTGACTGTGCGGCTCCATGGCCTCCTTCGGACCAGTTCCTCCGGTTTCCCCGGCGGGAGTCATCGCCGTCCGAGGGGGTGAGGCCGCCGAGCCCGTGCGGGTGCGCCCGATCGCGGGCCTTCGCGGGGGTCGCGCCCGATAAACTGGGCGGGTGATCGTGCTCGCCTCAGCCTCGCCCGCCCGCCTCGCCCTCCTCCGCAGCGCGGGGCTCGATCCCAAGGTGATCGTCAGCGGGGTGGACGAAGAGGCCGTCACCGCGATCCTGCCGTCCGATCTGGCCTTGAAGCTGGCCGTCGCCAAGGCCACCGCCGTCGCCGAGGGCCTCACCGAGGGGCTCGTCATCGGGTGCGACTCGATTCTCGAACTCGACGGCAGGCCGTACGGCAAGCCCGCCGACGGCGAGGAGGCGCTGGCTCGCTGGCGCATGATGCGCGGCAGGACCGGCAGGCTGCTGACCGGCCACTGCGTGATCGACGCGGCCACCGGCAGGCGGGCCGCCGAGGTGGGCTCCACGGTGGTGCGGTTCGGCACGCCGTCCGAGCAGGAGATCGCGGCCTACGTCGCCACCGGCGAGCCGCTCAAGGTGGCGGGCGCCTTCACCCTCGACGGCCTCGGCGGATGGTTCGTCGAGAGCATCGAGGGCGACCACGGAAACGTCCTCGGGATCTCGCTGCCGCTGGTTCGCTCGCTGTTCGACGAACTCGGTTACGCGGTGACGGACTTCTGGCGCTAGTTTCTCCCCATGCGTTCATTGCGGGAGTTCGCCGGTGGCATCGGGTTCTTCTTCCAGGGTCTCGCCTGGGTGGCGAGAAACGGCCGTTGGTGGGCGTTCGGCCTCATCCCGGCACTGATCGCTTTCGCCGTCTATGTGGCGGCTCTGGTCTATCTGGGCAACAACGCCAACGACATCGCCGACTTCCTCACGCCCTTCGCCGACGGGTGGTCCGAGGGCTGGCGCGACTTCTTCAGGGGCGCGCTGGGAGTCCTGCTGTTCATCGGCGGGCTGGCGCTGGCGGTGGTCACGTTCACGGCGCTGACGCTGACGATCGGGGAGCCCTTCTACGAGAAGCTGTCGGAGAAGGTCGATCCGCTGGACGGGCCCGATGACACGCCGTGGTGGCGGTCGCTTCCCCGGTCGCTGCGCGACAGCCTGGTGACGCTGCTCTACGTGCTGATGTTCACGATCCCGCTGTTCCTGCTGGGGTTCGTGCCGGTGATCGGGCAGACGGTTGTGCCGGTGCTGGGCGCCCTCGTGTCCGGATTTTTCCTGACAGTTGAGCTGACGTCGCTCGCGATGGAGCGCCGCGGCATGCGGCGGCGCGCCCGCTTCGCCGTACTGCGCGGCAACAAGGCGCCGGCGCTGGGGTTCGGGGTGCTGGTCTTCCTGCTGTTCCTGGTGCCGCTGGTGGCGGTGATCGCGATGCCCGCGGCCGTGGCGGGCGCCGCCCTCATGGTCCGTTCGCGCCTCACCCCTACGCCGCCCACCGGCCTGCCCGGCACGGGTTCACCCGGCACCGGCCTGCCCGGCACCGGTCCGCGTGGCACCGGCCTGCCCGGCGCCGGTTCGCCTGGTACCGGCCTGCCCGGCCCTGGTCCGCGGGGCACCGGTATGCCTGGCGCCCCGTCTTCCCCCACCGGACTGCCCGGTACCGGCTCGCCTCCCCGCGGCATGCCGCCCACCGGGGGCTCGCCGTACGGTTCCCCTCCAGCCTGAGCCCGGCGCGGTCGCCGGCCTACGATCCGGTCCGCCCTGCTTGTTCACGGGCCGGCGTCAGTGGCATGTCGTTCCTGGACGTGCGGGTCGATGGCCCAGCTCGGCGCCTGCGCCGCTTGTTTTTGGGCTGGCGCGCGCGCCGCTCGTCCACAGGCCGGCCCATGCGGCACCCTTGTCCACAGAACGCCGCTCGCCCGAAATGTCCCCACCCCCGACCGGGCACCCTCATGCCCCATGAGCACCGACCTCACCGAACCCGCCCTCACCCTGTCCACCCCTGCCGACATCCTGGCCGCGGTGCCGTACATCGTCGGCTTCCACCCCACCGACAGCCTGGTCGTGATCGGGCTGGCGGGCCGGGTCGGCCAGGGGGAGATGCGGGTCTGCGCGCGCTGGAACCTCCCCCTGCAGCCCGGCACCCTGCGCCCCCTCGCCGCGCTGTTCGCCAGAGAGTCGATCACCCATCTGGTCGCCGTCGGCTACGGCCCTGGCGCCTCCGTCACCCCGGCCGTCGACGAGGTCATGAGCGTCGCCCGCTGGTGCGGGGTCACCCTCTGCGAGGTGCTGCGCGCCCATCAGGGCCGCTACTGGTCGTATGTCTGCGACCTGGCCGACTGCTGTCCCCCTGACGGCACGCCGTACGACACGTCCGTCAGCCAGATCGCGGCCGAGGCCACCGTCCAGGGCCTCGTGGCGCTGCCCGACCGCTCGACCCTCGAGGCCGCCATCGCCCCGCTGCCTGGCCCGGTCCGCCTGTCGATGCGCAGGGCCACCGCCGACGCCGTCACCGCCTTCCGGGCCGGGCTGGCCGCCGCCTCCGACGCCGGCCACTTCGCCCAGCGGTTCGTCGCCGACGGCCTGGCCAGGGTCCGTACGGCCATCGCCACGTCGGTGTCAGGGGGCAGGGTCGACGACAGGGAGGCCGCTCGGCTGGGCCTCGACCTGTCCGTGATCCGCGTCCGCGACGAGGCGTGGACGCTTCTCGACGACGCAGGCCAGCCCGCTCACCTGGCGCTCTGGAAGGACCTCACCCGACGCCTGGAGCCGCGTTTCGTCCCTCCGGCCGCCTCGCTGCTCGCCATGTCCGCCTGGCGTGGCGGCGACTGCGTCCTGGCGACCATCGCCCTGGAAAGAGCCCTTGCCGTCGATCCCGACTACTCGATGGCGAACCTGCTCATGCACGCGCTCCAGCACCTGCTCTCACCGAAGCTGCTACGCGACCGTATGCCGAGCCCCGCCGAACTCGACTCCGCCATGGGAACGCCTCACGCGGGCTGGCTCCTCCCTCTCATCGGCATCCTCGACGAGAAGGAAGAACCCGCAGCCTAGCCGTGCACCCCTCACAGACCGGCTGAGAAGCCCCGCCGTCCCTTCGAGGGCCGGAGCCCCTGCTGGGTGTGCGCCCACGGCGGACAGGTGAAGGCTGGCCGCATGGAGAGGTGCGAGCGCCAGGCGGAGCGGTGAAAGCGGTCCGCGCGGATGAGGTCGGCTCAGAGGCGTTAACCCCGACCGGTCATCCCCTCCGGCTCGGATGGCGCTGCCCTCCGAACACCACCCTCCACGGACCCCTCGAACGCGCCGGCATCGCCGCCGCGACGGGCCGAGAATGCATCTTTTCAGACGAGGAGGAAGTATCCGCCCTCGCCTGCGTCGCCGTCCCGGCCCTCGCCTGCGTCGCCGTCCCGGCCCTCGCCTGCGTCGCCGCCCTGGCCCTCGCCTACGTCGCCGCAGACGGAGGTGTAGCCCAATCCCGGCGAGAGATGAGCCCCGACCGTGGAAGGAAAGCCGGGCCCCGCGAGGAGGGGCTAGCGCCCTCAGCGGGCGGTGCCCCTTTGTCCCTGGGTAGTGAGCTCACATCCCAGGGAGCCGACAGGTCTGGCTCCTTGTGTCGAGGCAGCGGCCATGAGAAGAGCCGACAGTGTGGACGGCTCGCGTGGGGCGGTGGAGCACGCCTCGAAGGTGGCCCGACAGCCATGGCGTCAGGGGGCTTGTCGAGCGTCGAGCAGAACCGTTCCACGCCGTCAGTGAGGTGATGGCCCAGGTGGACTGGTTCGGCGCGCGCGAGGCTCGCGTACTGGCTGTGGTGTTCGAGGGTGTCCTGCCGATAGCTGAGGGTTGCCGGGGAAGTGGGGCGTTGCCCGGGGGGCGAAGGTGGGGCCTTTCCTGGGGCAAAAGGCGGGGCGTTGTCTGGGGGTGGAGGTGGGGTTTTTCCTAGGGCAAAGGTGGCCCGGGGGGCGAAGGTGGACGATTCCTGGGGCGGGGGTGGGGCGTTGTCTGGGAGTGAAGGTGGGGCGTTGTCTGGGGGTGGGGGCGGAGGTGGGGTCTAGCCTTGTTCCTCACGTTTGCGGCGTTCGTTATAAGCGCGCATGCGGGGTGGATAGCCGGTCAACTGGACGTCGTACACAGGAAGCGCGAGGTCGCGGGCCACCTTGCGGATCACCTGGGGCGCGCCGACGCGCCGTCGGGTCCACTCGCCGTCGTCTGCCACGGCCACCGCCGTGGTGTCGGTCGCGAAGGTCTCCGGTTCGACGAAGAACTCCACGCCGCGCTTCGACTTGGCGAAGGCGATGAGCGCCTCGATATCGGCGTCGGTAGCCTCACGGTCGAACTTGGCAATCTTGTTCCCGCGCCAGCGCCGCAATCCATAGCGGTCTCGCCATCTCATGCCTCCTTTTTATACCGTTCGCCGCGCCCCCGCGTCGGGGCTGTTATCGGGGTGACATCGGGGTTTCTCCCGATGCCTTCTCATATGTGAGGGAGGAGGATGTGTTCAGATCGCCCGACGAGGAAAGGCATGGCATTCATGGCAGCGCCACACACCCCAGCGCCGGCATCCTATGGGCACGGCCCGGTGCCGCCGATGGAGCTTCGGGTCACCAACCAGGACCGCGAGCATGTGGTCGAGCACGTCAAGGCCGCCTATGCCGAGGGTCGCTTCGACAAGTACGAGTTCGACGAGCGCCTCGAGCGCGCCATGACGGCACGCACGCACGGCGACCTCATGCCGATCATGACCGAGCTGTACGGCCCGCAGCGCCGCTGGCAGGAGTCGGTGCCCAGGCCGGTGTCCATCCCGCCCGCCAGCGCCAGAGGGATCCCCGCCGACAGCGGCGAGCGCCTGGGTGGAGCTGCGGCGCACCTGCTGGCCCTGCCAGGTCTGCTCATCATCGGACCGCTGATCATGCTGCTCACCGGTGGCAAGACCTCGCCCTACGTTCGCCGCCACGCGATGGAGGCGCTGAACTTCCACCTCATGGTGGTGGGGGCGACGATCCTGCTGCCTTTCACGATCATCGGTGTGGTGCTGATTCCGGTGATCTGGGTGGCCGCGTTCGTCCTGACGATCGTCGGCGGCGTCTCGGCGCTGGCGGAGAACGACTTCCGCTACCCCCTGACCCTGCGCTTGGTGAAGTAGTCCCGTCTGAGGGGCCTGGAGGCGCCGGCCTCGGGGCGTGCGGCGTAGCCGTTGAGCGGCGCCAACGTGGCGAGGCGGCTCGGCGGGGGAGGCGCGGCGAACGGCCGGCTCCTCCCCGGCGACAGAGCCCGCCCCCACCGCGATGAGGCGATTCGAAGGCGCCGCTCCCGAGTCATGTCGAGCGGCCAGGCGTCACCAGCGCGGCAGCGACAGCGCCGACCGCTGCCGCGACCGCGGCCACGGTGAACCCGCTGGCGAAGCCGCTCAACGTGGTCCCGGTCAGGCTCGCGGCTGCGACGCTCGAAACGACGGCGGCTCCGATGGAGGCGCCGAACTCGTGGAAGGTGCTCACGATGCCGGAAGCGATCCCGGCCTCGTGCGGCGCCACCTGGCCGAGTGCAGAGGCCGAGGCGATGACGAACATCGCGCCTGTACCCGCCGCCGCGACGGCCACGCCGGCCACGACGCTGACAGGATTCATCGCCACCGCCGGCGCGGCCATGCCGATCGCCGCGACCGTCAGACCCGTGACGGCCAGCCCGCGCCCGCCCCACCGGCCGAGCATGCGTCCGGTCAGGTTGGCCCCGAGCATCGTCGCCAGCGCGACCGGCAGGAACAGCAGCCCTGCCTGCAACGCGCCGTATCCCAGAGCGTGCTGGAAGTAGAAGGTTCCCAGGAAGAACACCGCGATCATCAGCGCGGTCGCCATCAGGATGAGGAAGGCGCCGATCGCCACAGGCCGGCGGGCCAGCAGCCGCACGTCCATCAGGGGCGAGCGCGCCCGCCTCTGCCACAGCACGAACAGCACGTAGCCCACGGCAGCCGCCAGCACGAGCCATCCGATGAGCGCGCTCAGCCACCCCTGCTCACCGGCGGCGATGAGCGCGTAGATCAACGACGCGGTGGAGGACGTCACCAAGATCGCGCCGAGAACGTCGAGCCGGGGCCGGTCGGCTGACGCCAGAGGCCGGGCAGGGAGCAGAACCGCGAGCACCACGGCGATCGCCAGCCCGATGGGCACATTGACATGGAACACCCACGGCCACCCAGGGCCGGCGGTGAGCAGGCCGCCAAGGAGAACGCCGAGGGCGGCGCCCCCGCCGCCGAGCGCGGACCATACGCCCAGGGCCCTGTTCCGCTCCTCGCCGTCGAACATGGCCACCACCAGCGACAGAGCCGCAGGAGACAGCAGCGCGGCCCCGACACCTTGCGCCACCCGACCGCCCAGCAGCATGCCTGCGGATCCGGCCAGCCCCGTGACCAGCGACGCCGTGGTGAACAGCAGCAGCCCAGCGATCACGACCCGCTTGGCGCCCAGTAAGTCCGTGATGCGCCCGCCGAGCAGCATCAGCCCGCCGAAGGTGAGCGTGTAGGCGCTGACCGCCCAGGTCAGCGCCTCGCGGCTGAGGCCGAGGTCCGTCTCGATGTGGGGCAGTGCGATGGCCACGACGGTGACATCGAGGATCAGCATGAGCTGTGCCACGCCGAGAAAGCCGAGAATGCGCCACCGCGCCGGATGCGGCTCCTGGGCCGCTGTCTGTTGCTCCGCGGGTTGGATCATCGAATCCTCCAGGCTTAACTCGTATGTCGATATACGAGTTCTGCTCCTCACTATAAGCCGTACATGCTCATACGGCTTAGGGTGATGGCATGGCTGCCACTCCTGGGGGCTCCAGACGCCGCGCCGATGCCGAGCGCAACATCGCTCGCATCGTGTCCGCAGCGCGCGAGTTGATGAGCTCGAACCCGAACGCGACCACCGACGACATCGCGCAGGCCGCAGGCGTCGGACGGATGACGCTGTACGGGCACTTCCGCACTCGGGCTGCCCTCGTCGAGGCCGCGCTCATGGACGCGCTGCGAGCCGGCGAGGAAACCTTGTCGTCCCTCGACCTGGCCGGAGACGCGCGTGAGGCCATGACGCGCCTGCTGGTGTCGAGTTGGGAGCTCGTGGCCGAATCCGCGGCCCTGCTGGCCGCCGCCGAAGGGGTCCTCCCCGCAGGACGGGTACGAGAACTGCACGCCGAACCCGTCCAGCGCATGGCCGAACTGATCCGTCGCGGGCAGGAGCAAGGCGTCTTCCGCACCGACATGCCCACCACCTGGCTGGTCAGCATGACCCACTACATCCTGCACGGCGCAGCCGACGAGGTACGCGCGGGACGCCTGCCCCCGCACGACGCCGCCGACGTGGTGACAAAGTCCATCCACTCGGTACTGACCAGCTAGAGGGCGAGTCCCCGCCGGCCAGGCACGCAGCGAAGAATGAAGGTCCTTCACCGTGTGGCCTTGGGGGAGGCTGGGTGCGGACGGTAGCGAAGATCGCGGAGCGGTCGCTCCCTGGTCCAGATCATCCGATCCAGGTTGCTGCCACCCGCTCACGCGTGGGGGGTGGACGCACCGCATGCGAGCCCTGGTCCCTGTTCGGGCGCCGATGCACGCGGCGGGGTACGGGCTACTTCCGCTGCCAGCGGCCGATCTTCTTGGAGACGAGGGTGGCGCCGATGCGCGTGTGGAACCGCTGTGCCGCCCCGTTGGCGTCGGCCCTCCCAGCCGATCAGCCTGCCGTCGGCGGCTTCGGCGACGGCCTGCACCAACCGCTCTCCCACGTCTTCACCTCAGACGGTTTCGCGGACGGGTGGTGAGGTCGCGAGATGGCTTGGCGGGGGTGGTGAGCGGGGGTGGGGTTGCGCGATGGCTTAGGGGCGCCCGGGGGTGAGGCGCGATGGCTTGGCTGGGGGATGGCGAGCGGAGGATGAGGTCGCGAGATGGCTTGGCTGGGGGTGGCGAGCGGGGGTGAGGTTGCCCGATGGCTTCGTTGGGGGGCGCCGGGGGGGTGAGGTGGCGAAGGTGGTTCGGGGTGGCTGCGACCGGGGTGTCGTCGGGGGCGAGGGCGAGGGCGGGGGTGGGACGGTGAGGAGGGGTGGGACGGTCAGCTGGCGAGTACCTGGTACTTGACGGTCATGACGCCCGCGTTGGTGTCGCCGATCGTGGAGAACGCGGCCTCGGACAGGTCGAGGCAGCGTCCGCCGGTGTACGGGCCGCGGTCGTTGATGCGCACGACCACCGCCTTGCCGTTCGACGGGTTGATGACGCGGACCTTGCTGCCCAGCGGCAGGGACTTGTGCGCCGCCGTCAGGGCCGACGGGTTGAATCGCTCTCCACTGGCGGTCATCTGGGGCTCGTCGTAGTAGGAGGCCCCGCAGCGTCCCGACGAGAGCACGCGGGCCTTCCGCTTCGCGGGCGCGGCGACGGCCTTCGGAGCCTGGGAGACCTTGGCCTGAGCGCCGTCCGGAGAGGTGTCGGCGCCCTCGGAACCCCTGGCGCCCTTGGAGCCCGTGACGCCCTTGGAACCGGTGGCGCCCTTCGAGCCTGAGACGCCCTTCGAAGCCGCCGTGGAGGTGGAGTTCCCGGTGCCGCTGTCCGGCGAGGTGGCCGTGGCGCCGGGAGAGGCCGGCGTGCTCGCGGTCCCACCGGTGGTGTTTGGAACGGTCCCACCGGTGGTGCCTGGAACGGTCCCGCTGGTGGTGGGGGAAACCGTCCCGCCGGTGGTGGGGGGAACGGTTACGCCGATGGTGGCGGGAGCGGTGCCGTCCGTGGTCCGGGAGATGGTCCCGGAAGAGAGGCCGGACGAAGTGCCGGGGCTCGCGGACGGGGAGAGGGTGGCGAAGAGGCCCGCGCCCGCCGTGGTCCGCGGGCTGTCGTCGTTCGCGACGGCGGCCCACGCGGTGGTCGAGGCGGCCAGTACGGCGGCGCCCGCAACGACGGTGGTCCAACGGCGTCTGCCCGGAGCCGTCAGACGGCTCAGCGGGTTGTGGCGAGACGGCTTGCTCGAATGCTGACCCAAGAGAAACACAGTCCTTGATCGGGGGACAGGACACGGAAGGGCCAGACGGGGGAGGGGGAAGGGGGAACGCGCGTCGGCCGATTCCCGTGGCGGGGCATCAAGGCCCCGCAATGCGCTCGAAGATATGCGACAAAGGAGCGGTAAAGGCAAATTAATGCCACATTCCGTGACACATCTCACTTAGGTCACGGCGTGGTGAGAAGACCCAGCGTACGCACTGGATCTTTGGGTTTTCGCCGAAGTGCGAAATCAGAACATGAGCGAGCGAACCGTCTCCACGGTGTCGGCCTCGTCGGCGCGCTTGTCGGGCCGGTAGCGCAGCACGCGGGCGAAACGGAGCGCCATGCCGCCCGGATAGCGCGGCGAACGCTGCACACCGTCGAAAGCGATCTCCACCACCAGCTCGGGCCTGAGCGTGACGGTCCACTCGTCGGTGGGGCCTTCGGCGATCTCGAGGAAGCGCTGGGTCTGCCAGGCGAGCAACTCGTCGGTCAGCCCCTTGAACGTCTTGCCGAGCATCACGAACGAGCCGCTGTCGGGGTCGCGCGCGCCCAGGTGGAGGTTGGACAGCTTGCCCTCGCGCCGCCCGTGCCCCCACTCCGCGGCCAGGACGACGAGGTCGAGCGTGTGGCGCGGCTTCACCTTGATCCAGCCCGCGCCCCTGCGGCCCGCCGCGTAGGGCGAGGTGAGGGACTTGGCGACCAGGCCCTCGTGGCCCCGCCGTACGACCTCGGTGAAGAACGCCTCGGCGGCGGGCAGGTCGGCGGTGACCAGGCGCGGGGTGAGCAGAGCGGGGGGAACGGTGGCGGCGAGAGCCCCCTGGCGCTCGCCGTACGGCAGGTCGAGCAGGTCGGCGCCGCCGACCCTGAGGGCGTCGAAGAAGAAGACGCTCAGCGGCGTGGCCTCGCGCAGCTTCGGGACGTCGGTCTTGCTGCTGACCCGGCTGGCGGTCACCTGGAAGGGATGGGGACGGCCGTCCTGCTGCAGCGCGAGGACCTCGCCGTCGAGCACCAGGTCGTCGGAGGGCAGCGCGAGCACCGCCTCGACCAGTTCGGGGACCTGGGGCGTGATGTCGTCGAGGGTGCGGGTGAAGACCCTGACCGTGTCGCCCGAGCGGTGGGCCTGCACGCGGATGCCGTCGAGCTTCCACTCGAGCGCGGCCTCGCCGCCGATCTTCTCCAGGGCGGCGGCGACGTTGGGGGCGCTGCCCGCGAGCATGGGGGCGACAGGGCGGCCCACCTCGAGCTTGAAGGCGCGCAACTCCTCGACGCCGCCTGACAGGGCGGCCGCGCCGACGGCAGGCAGCCAGCCGCGCAGCGTGAGCGCCCGCCGTACGTCGGCGGAGGCGGCGCCGGAGGCCTTGGCGACGGCCTCGATCATCACCCCGTCGAGCGCGCCCTGGCGCAGCTCGCCGGAGAGCAGGCGGAGCAGGAACGACTGCTCCTGGCTGGTGACGGCGGTGAACAGCTCCTCGACCAGCGCCTTGCGGGCGGCCTGGGAGCCGGGGCCCGAGACGGCCTTGATGCGGGTGAGAAGGGCGTCGACGTCGGTGAGGGTGGCGGTGGCGACCAATTTGGGCGGCGGAGGGTCCTGCAGGGTGCGCCAGCCGACGCCGATCTGGCGCTGGGGGAGCTCGCCCGAGAGGTAGGCGATGGCGATCTCGGCCTCGTCGGCGCCGACCCGGCCCAGGAGCTCGGCCAGATGGCCGATCTTGCCCAGGCGGGCAGAGGTCCTGGACACGGCCTCGGAAACGCGAACGACGTCGATCAGTAGCACAACGCTTATGTTGCCCTACAGGAGCGACAAAAGTCCCGCTTGACCTTTGGATCCAGTGTCTGGGGCCCTTTGGGGCAGCCGTCGTGCGAGGGTCGGCGATGCGGCGGTGGCGGTCGCTCGAAGATCGCGAGGGTCGCCGAGGGCGCGGGTGGTGTCGGGCACGGCGGGCCGTACCCGACACCACGCGAGCGTCAGCGAACGCCGAGCAGGTCGACGACGAAGATGAGCGTCTCGCCCGGCTTGATGGCGCGACCCGCGCCCTGGTTGCCGTAGCCCAGGTGCGGCGGGATGACGAGCTTGCGCCGTCCGCCGACCTTCATGCCCGCCACGCCGCGGTCCCAGCCGGCGATGACGCGCCCGCCGCCCAGCGGGAACTCGAACGGCGTGCCGCGGTTCCACGACGCGTCGAACTCCTCGCCGCTCGAGAAAGCGACACCGACGTAGTGCACCTGGACGCTCTGTCCAGGCTTGGCCTCGGGGCCGTCCCCCTCGACGATGTCGACGATCTCCAGGTCGGCGGGCGGGTTGCCCTCCGGGAAGTCGATCTCCGGCTTCTCGAGTGCCACGATGTACTCCTTGGTGGATGTCTTCTGACCTAGAAGACTCTAGGGGGCGCGGCGCTCGTGACGGGTGACGGCCATGCTGTGGTGGCGAGAGCTGTTCCGTGGTGAACTGATCGCATGGCCACCCCGTTGACCGGACGAGTCGCTGTGATCACCGGCGGGTCGAGGGGCGTCGCCGAGACGTTCCGCGCCCAAGGCGCCGTCTGCGCGATCTGCGACCGCGGGAACGCGGCCTCCCACGACCGCGGGAACGCGGCCCCTCACGACCGCGATCGCGGGAGGCCCCAGGGCGATCTCGTGATGACGCTGGACCTGCGCGACCCCATGGCCGTGGACGTCTTCGCCACCGCCGTCGAGGAGCGCTACGGTCGCGTCGACATCCTCGTCACCAGCGCGACGGCCACCACCGCAGCCCCCTTCGAGAGCGTGAGCGCGCCGGCCGAGCGCGCGCTCATCGAGGACAACTTCATCCAGGTCACCGGCCTCATCAGGCGGATGCTGCCCCTGATGGGCGACGGCTCGGCGATCGTCAACCTCGTCCAGGACGAGCCGTGCCACGCTCTCGACGCCGCCGTGAAGGCAGCCGTCGAGAGCCTCAGCGGCTCGCTGGCCGCCGAACTGGCCCCGCGCGGCATCAGCGTCATGGCCGCGACGGTGGAGCAGGCCTACCAGCTCTGGTGGAGCGGCATCCCCTCGGTGTAGCCGGACGAGCTCTGGATGCCGACCACGGCCCGCTCGTGGAACTCCTCCAGCGTCGTGGCCCCCGCGTACGTGCACGACGAGCGCAGACCGGCCACGATCGCGTCGATCTGGTCCTCGACGCTGGGCCGCTGCGGGTCGAGGTACATGCGGGAGGTCGAGATGCCCTCCTCGAACAGCGCCTTCCTGGCCCGCTCGAACGGGGTGTCCTCGGCGGTGCGCAGCCGTACGGCCCGCGCGGAGGCCATGCCGAAGTTCTCCTTGTACTTGCGTCCGTCGGCGTCGGTGCGCGCGTCGCCAGGCGACTCGTAGGTGCCCGCGAACCAGGAGCCGATCATCACGTTGGCCGCGCCCGCCGCCAGGGCCAGCGCCACGTCGCGCGGGTGCCGCACGCCGCCGTCCGCCCAGACGTGCCTGCCCAGGCGGCGCGCCTCGGCCGAGCACTCCAGGACCGCGGAGAACTGCGGACGTCCGACTCCGGTCATCATCCTGGTGGTGCACATGGCGCCGGGACCGACGCCCACCTTGATGATGTCGGCTCCGGCCTCCACCAGGTCGCGCACGCCTTCCGCGGTCACGACGTTGCCCGCGGCGACCGGCACCGAGGGGCCGAGCGCCCGTACGGCACGCAGCGCCGAGATCATCTTCTCCTGGTGGCCGTGCGCGGTGTCGACGACCAGGCAGTCGACGCCCGCGTCGAGCAGCTCCTTCGCCTTGGCCGCCACGTCGCCGTTGACGCCGACGGCGGCCGCGATCCTCAGCCTGCCCTGGGCGTCGAGGGCGGGCTGGTAGAGCGTGGCGCGCAGGGCGCCGGTACGGGTCAGGATGCCGACCAGCCTGCCCTCGCCGTCGACGATGGGCGCCAGGCGGTGGCGTCCCTCGTGCAGCATGTCGAAGGCCTCGCGCGGGTCGAGGCCCGCGGGGAGCGTGAGGAGGCTGGCCGACATCACCTGCGACAGCTGGGTGTACATGTCGACGCCGTGGCAGTCGGCCTCGGTGACGACGCCGATCGGGCGGTTCTCCCAGTCGACGACGATGACCGCGCCGTGGGCGCGCTTGGGCAGCAGGTTCAGCGCCTCGCCGACCGTGTCGTGCGGGGTGAGCGTGAGCGGCGTGTCGTGCACCAGGTCGCGCTTCTTGACCCAGTCGACGACGTCGGCGACCACGTCGATCGGGATGTCCTGCGGGATGACCGTGACGCCGCCCCTGCGGGCGACGGTCTCGGCCATGCGGCGGCCGGCGACGGCCGTCATGTTCGCGACCACGATGGGCAGCGTGGTGCCCGTGCCGTCGTTGGTCGACAGGTCGACCGCGAGCCGGGAACCGATCGAGGACCGCGACGGAACCATGAACACGTCGCTGTAGGTCAGGTCGTGGAACGGCTCGAGACCGTTGAGAAACTTCACGTTCGTCCATCATATGTGGTGACTGGTCAGCAGGGGTCATTCCCTCTTTCCGTGGCCATATGATCTGCGGGACAGACCTGGGGGATGGAGGACGCGGTGGACATCGTGGAGCGGTCCGAAGTGCTGGTGGTCGGCCTGGCCGTACGCACCAGCAACGCCGACGAGATGGACCCGTCGCGGGCGAGGCTGCCGACCCTCTGGCAGCGGGCGGGGGCCCCTGGGGCGTTCGCCCATGTGCCGGGGCGGCTGGACGAGAATCTCTACGCGGTCCTGACCGACTACGAGAGCGACCACCACGGGGCGTACACGCAGATCGTCGGTGTGGGGGTGCGCACGGTGCCGAGGCTGCCCGAGGGCATGGTCGCGGTGCGCGTGCCGGCGGGGCGGACGCTGAAGGTCGAGGCCAGAGGGCAGATGCCGCAGGCGATCATCGACGCGTGGCAGCGGGTGTGGAAGCACACCGAGTCGGGCGGCACGCCCGCCAGGTCGTTCACCACCGATCTGGAGGTGCACCACCCGGCGGGCGCCGATCTCTACATAGCCGTGTGAGGCTCAGCTGGGACAGCTGGACTGATAGCCGACGGGAGACGACACCGTCTCGTACGGCGTGCGGACCTCGAGCCTGAACTGCCCGTTGTCGCGTGAGCGCGCCGTGTACGTCTTGGAGACCTCCTTGACGCCTGCGGGCGCGTTCACCGTGACCCAGTCGCCCTCCCAGGTGCTGAAGGCCGTCCTGCGCGCCCACCGGTAGCTGAGGGCGGCGGGCGAGCCGAGCGTGATCTTGCCGCTCAGCGCCCAGTTCCCGCACGTGTTCGGCACCTTGGTGGCCTTCACGTCGCTGAAGGTGACCTTGTGGCAGGTGACGTCGACAGGGATGATCTGGCTGCGATACCCCTCGGAGGGCGAGGTGATCCGCAGCTGGGTGTCCACCTTGAGCGTCACGTTGAAGAACCGGTTCATCGTGACGGTCTCGGGCAGGTGGGCCAGAACCCTGTGGTCGGCGCGGTCGATCAGGGAGCCGCTGTGCGCCTCGACCAGTTCGACGCGCACGTTCTGGTGCTTCGTGGAGTGCAGCTTCGCGGTGAAGACGAACCGCTTGCCCGAGCAGTCGCCGCTCCAGGTGGCGGGGTCGACCTTGGCGTCGGTCAGCCACGCCGAGGGGCACGACAGCGTGTAGTCCTTGCGGACCGCCGGGTGGTTGTGCTCCTTGGTCTCCAGGGCGACCGTGCCGGTGACGGTCTTGGCGGCCTGCCACTCGTGCGGGCTCACCGCCTTCTCGCCCGCCGAAGCGAACGTCACCGTCCTCCAGTCCGTCGCCTTGCCGTCGACCACCCACCGGTAGGAGACCGTGCCCTCACGGTTCAGCCCGACGGCGCCGGTGCCCCTGAAGGTGTGCGGCCTCACGCAGTCGGTGTGCGTGGTGACCTTCGCCACCTCGGCGTTCACGGTGACCTTGGGCTCGGCCGCGCAGGTGACGGTGTAGGCCGCCTCCTTGGTCGGCGCGTTGTGGTTCTTCACCTCCACCCGCACGGTGCCGCTGGTGGCCGAGGCCCACGCGTCGGACTCCACGGTGACGCCGGAGCCGCCGGTGACCGTGGCCTTCCTGTAGGGGAAGGCCAGCTTGTCGATCACGAACCGGTACTCGATCTCGCCCGGCTGGCTGAGGGAGAGCACGGCGCGGGCCCGGTGGTTGGGCACCTTGGCGCAGTCGCCGGTGTAGGCGGGCGCGGTGATCTCGCCGATGGTGACGACGGGCTTCGGCGTCTCCTTGCACGTGAGGGTGAAGGACTTCGTGGCGGGTGAGCCGCCCGCCGCCCTGAGGGACACGACGTGCTCACCCGCGTCGGCCTTGGTCAGCCGCCAGGTCTTGACGACCCGGACGGTGCGCGGCTTGTCGTCGGCGACGAAGCTCGCCTCCTCCACACCGTCCTGGCGGCCGTCGAGCCCCCAGGCGTACTTCACCGTGGTCGCGGGGCCCGCGGGCAGCGCGAGGAGGCCGGTGGCGCGGTAGTCGACCGGCGTGTCGCACGAGCCGCTGTGGTC
This sequence comes from Nonomuraea roseola, assembly GCF_039535395.1. NCBI lineage: Bacteria > Bacillati > Actinomycetota > Actinomycetes > Streptosporangiales > Streptosporangiaceae > Nonomuraea > Nonomuraea roseola. Next base: position 45,636 of record NZ_BAAAXC010000015.1, on the reverse strand, counting down.
ACCGGGGTCGATCTCCACGATCGACGGCACCGCGACCACAGGCGGCGGGCTGGACGGCGGCGGCGAGGTGGGCGGGGGCGAGGTGGGCGGCGGCGACGTCGGCGGCGAGGAGGTGGGCGGCGGCGACGTCGGAGGCGTGCTGGAGCACGTCACCGTGTAGAGGGCCCTGCCCGAGTCGTGACCCGCGCGATCCAGGATCCTGACGGCCTTCCAGCCGCTCGTGCTCGCGCTGACCGTCACGGGCAGCGACACCTGGCGCAGCCTGGGCCCTCCGGCGGGGAAGTCGAGGAACTCGGGACGGCTCTCGCCCCCCGCTGCGTCGATCCACTGGTAGCCGACCCTGGCGGGGGTGCGGGAGACCTGGAGCGTGGCGGTGAACCGTACGGTCGTGGGGCACTGCCCCGTGTAGGCGGGCGGTGTGACGTCCACATCGGCGGCGGCGATCACCGGACGGCCCGCGTGGCTCGCGGGCAGCGGGTGGCCCACGTCGTAGAGCTCGCCCCCGCCCGCGCACGTCACGCTGAAGTACGCCTTGCGGGACAGGCCCTTGCGGCCCAGCACCTCGACTGCCTGCCAGCCGGTGACCGAGCGCTCGAACGTCTGCCGGTCCCTGACGGTCGCCCTGCGGGCACCGTCGACGCGGAAGCTCTTCACGGCGCCCTTGCTGCCGTCGCCGCGCACCCAGCGATAGCGCACGACGCCCTTGCCCTTGGCCGCGATCACGGCGGAGAAGCCGACCGTGGTGGGGCAGTCACCCGACTGCCGCGCGGGGCTCGCCTTGGCCTTGGCCACCGACACGGTGACCGGGGCCGCGGCCGTGGGGGCCGCGAGCGCCGCGAGCGCTGGAGGGGCGGCCAGCAGCCCGCCGAGCATCATCGCGCTCAGCAGCAACGCTGTCCTGTTCACATCGGTTCCCTTCGTGTACTGAGAAGGGAACACATGATTCTCAGGTGTCCTTGGACGTCACTTGGATCTCACAGGGATCATTCGTCGTCGGGCGGCGGGTCGGTGAGCCGCCACCCGGTGATGAGGACAGGGATCGTGTAGTGCGTCGCGAACAGCGTCAGCGCGAGCGGCGCCACCAGGGCCATGGGGATGGTCAGCGTGAGCTGGCCGTCCGCGTAGCTCACCACGTTCGTCAGCACGAAGAGCAGGCCGAGCACGACGCTGGTGGCGCGGTGCGCGGAGGTGTAGGCCCTGCGCCGCTCGGCCAGCTGCCGCTCGTCGAGGAAGCGCTCGGGCAGCGAGAGGGCGCCTCGGGCCGCGGCGTTCAGCCATCCCATCACGGGGAAGCCGACCAGCAGGCTGACCGCGAACATCGACAGGTAGACGTTGCGCGCCAGGTCGCTCGGCGCGTACTGGACGATCACCACGAGCCCGGCCCAGAGCAGGCAGAGCGCCGCCACACCGACCGCCACGAGGCGGCGGCGGGCAGGGCGGGTGGCCCAGAGGCGCTGCGCCGGCATGCTCTCCAGGCGCTCGCGCTGTTTCTCCCACCTGTTCATCACGACCCCAACCTGGCGAACGGATGGAGGGAGAAGACGACCTCCACCGGCACCTCGAAATACTCAGCGATCTTCAGGGCCAGGAACAGGGACGGGCTGTACTCGCCCCGCTCGAGATAGCCCACGGTCTGGTAGTGGACCCCGAGCGCCGCGGCCAGGTCCTTGCGGGAGATCCCGCGTTCGGCCCTGAGCATCGGGATCCTGTTGTAGACGACCTCGTTCGACACCGCGAATCCTCACTTGCGAGTGACCCTGCGCAGCAACCACGGTGCCAGCACCATACCGGCGAGCGCCCACGCGCCCATCACGATCGCCGCGGTACCCAGCTGCCAGACGCCGTGCAGCTCGCCCGCGGGGGAGTCGAAGAACGCCGCCCGCAGCGCGTGGCCCTGCCAGTAGAGCGGGAAGGCCTGGGCGACCCACTGGACCGCCTCCGGCATCATCCGCACGGGCAGCATCACCCCCGAGCAGATCATCAGGAGCATCGTGGGCACGCCGATCACCGCGGCGGCCGTCTTCGCGCTCGGCAGCATCGCGCCGATCGCGGTGCCGAGCGGGACCACCGCGAGCGTGCCGAGCGCCAGCGACCACAGCAGCGTCGGCCAGTGCGCCGGCGCTCCCAGCCCGCCCACCGCGGCCCCGAGCGCCAGCATGATCGCCGAGTGCCCCGCGATGTGCAGCATGAGGGAGACCGCCCTGCCCGTGACGTAGACGCGCAGGCCGCGGGGCAGGGCGCGCAGCCGCAGCAGGGCGCCCTCCTCCCTGTCGGTGGCGATCAGCAGCGGCAGCGACATGGTCCCCGCCGAGAAGACGGTGAAGGCCATGAACCCGACCGCCATGAACGCGCTCATCCCGACCCCGCCGCCCGCGGGGTTGTCGCCGATCCACAGCATCAGCAGCACGAACATCACCAGGCCCGCGAGCTGGCCGCTCAGCTCCCTGCCGTCCCTCATGATCGAGGCCTGCTCGATCAGGCCGCGCCTGACCCCGAGTGCCAGCGTGCTCATGCCGCGCTCCTTTCCACCAGGTTGAGGTAGCTCTCTTCGAGGGTGGGCCGCCTGATCTCCAGGTCGGGGACCGGCCCTCCGTACTTCTGGTGCAGCTTCCACGCCAGCTCCGACGGCTGCGCCGTCTGCTCGGAGCCGTCCCTCCAGCGCACCAGGGAGGGCGCCTGTACGGCCCGCGCCAGCTCGTCGGGCGTGCCGAAGACCGCGATGCGCCCTTCGAGGAGGACGGCGATGCGGTCGGCCAGCTTCTCGGCCTCGGCCAGGTCGTGCGTGGTCAGCATGATCGTGGTGTCGAGGTTCGCGATCAGCTCGTGGAACTCTCTGCGCGCCTCGGGGTCGAAGCCCGTGGTCGGCTCGTCGAGGAAGAGCAGCTCGGGCCTGCCGACGATGCCGAGCGCGACGTCGAGCCTGCGCCGCTGGCCGCCGGACAGCTGGCCGACCTTGCTGACCGCCTGGCCGCCGAGGCCGAGCGCCCTGAGCAGCTCGCCGGTGTCCCACGGGTCGGGGTAGTGGGCCGCCACGTGGTCGATCAGGGTGGCGACCCGCCATCGGGGGTGGTCGCGCCAGTCCTGCAGCACCACGCCGATCCTGGCCCGCCAGTCGTCGCCGCCTCGGGAGGGGTCCTCGCCCAGCACCTCGACCTCGCCGCCCGCGCGGTGCCTGAAGCCCTCGAGGATCTCGATGGTGGTCGTCTTGCCCGCGCCGTTGGGGCCGAGGAGCGCCACGGTCTCGCCGCGCCGTACCTCGAGATCGACGCCGCGCAGGACCTCGCGCTTGCCGTACGACATCCGCAGCCCGCGGACACTCACCACAGTACTCATGCGGTTGAATGTAGTACGTCTACTACATCCGTGACAACTTCTACGACAGGGTGAGGGTAGACGTGGGCCGGCGGGCGGCTACTGCGCGCTCACGCCAGGACGCCGGCCTGCCTCAGCTTGGCCGCTCGCTCCTCGTCGAGGCCCCACTCCGACAGGTCGAGCAGCCTCGTCGCGGGGGACAGGTCGGGCTCGGGCGCGCCGAGCAGCCGGGGCGCGGGCCTCGGCTGGGTGGAGTCGCCGACCTTCACGAACGTGCCGCGCGCGACGTTGTGCGGGTGCTCGGCGGCCTCGCTCGGGGACAGCACGGGCGAGACGCACGCGTCGGAGCCCTCGAAGAGGGCCTCCCACTCGGCCCGCGTCCGCTCCTTGAAGGCCGCCTCCAGTCGTCGGCGCAGTGCGGGCCACTGGGCGCGGTCGTTCCTGTCGGGCAGGTCGGTCAGGCCCATCTTCTCGGTGAGCGCCGCCCAGAACTGCGGCTCGAGCGCTCCGACCGCCATGAACTGCCCGTCGGCGGTCTCGTAGGTGTCGTAGACCGGGGCGCCGGTGTCGAGCAGGTTCGTGCCGCGCGCGCCCCATCCGGAGTTGTAGAACATCGCGAACAGCACGGCCGCGCCGTCCACCATGGCCGCGTCGATCACCCGGCCCCTGCCGGTCCTCTCGCGCTCGAACAGGGCGAGCAGCACGCCGTACGCCAGCATGAGACCCCCGCCGGCGAAGTCGCCCAGTATGTTGATCGGCGGGGTGGGCTTGTCGCCCTCGCGCCCCAGCATGGACAGCGCCCCTGAGATCGCGATGTAGTCGATGTCGTGGCCCGCGGTGGGCGCGAGCGGCCCGTCCTGGCCCCAGCCGGTCATCCTGCCGTAGACGAGACGCTCGTTGACCGCGTGCAGGTCGTCGGGGCCGATGCCGAGCCGTTCGGCGACGCCCGGCCTGAACACCTCGATCACCACGTCGGCGCCCGCGGCGAGCTCCTTGAAGGCGGCCACGCCCTCGGGCGACTTCAGATCGAGGCCGATCGTGCGCTTGCCCCTGTCCATCACGTCCCTGCGCGGCCGGTCGGAGACGGCTTTGACCCGGTCGACCCGCAGTACCTCGGCACCGTGGTCGGCCAGCATCATCCCGGCGAAAGGGCCGGGCGCGAGCCCGGCCAGTTCCAGCACCTTCACCCCGGCGAGCGGTCCCTGCGTCATGTTCAGAACTTTATTCGGTACGGCGTCGCCGCGACACCCCCACGAGAGATCCGCCAGATATGGGAAACTTGCGCCTTATGGCTTCGGAATCCGATCGGATGATCGCCCACCGCTACCGCCTCGCCACAGAGCTGGGCAGGGGCGGCATGGGCGTGGTCTGGGAGGGCCACGACACCCTGCTCAACCGGCCGATAGCGGTCAAGGAGGTCTTACTCCCTCCTGAGTTGTCCGCTCTCGACCGTGAGAGTCACCTGGTGCGCACCGCCCGTGAGGCCCGCACGGCCGCCCAGCTCAACCACCCCAGCGTCGTGGCGATCTACGACGTGGTGGAGGAGGACGGCCGGCCCTGGATCATCATGGAGCTGGTCAGGGCTCCCTCCCTCGAGGAGGTCGTGGCCACCCACGGCGCCCTCCCCGTCCGGGAGGCCGCCGACGTCGGCCGCCAGGTGCTGTCGGCGCTGAAGGCCGCGCACGAGGTCGGGATCCTGCACCGCGACGTCAAGCCGAGCAACGTCCTGCTGTGCGACGACGGCCGCGCCGTCCTGACCGACTTCGGCATCGCCACCGCCGAGGGCGACTCCTCCCTCACCAGGACCGGCATGGTCACGGGCTCGCCGGCCTTCCTCGCCCCCGAACGGGTCCGCGCCCTCGACTTCGGCCCGCCCTCCGACCTCTGGTCGCTCGGCGCCACCCTGTACGCCGCGTTGATCGGTCGCTCGCCCTTCGACCGGGGCGATCCCATGGCCACGCTGTCGGCGCTGATGCGCGAGGAGCCCGACTACCGCAGGATCCCGCCCGCGCTCCACCCCGTGCTGAAGGGGCTGCTGAAGAAGGAGCCCGACGAGCGGCTGACCGTCGCGCAGGCCGACGCGATGTTCGCCGCTCTTGGCGCGCCGGACGAGGCCAGGTGGCACAGGGAGGACGACGACGAGGAACCGCCGAGCAGGCGCGGCAGCCGTACCACGCTGATGGCGGCCGCGGCCGCGGTGCTGGTCCTGACCGTGGGAGCGGGCGCCTACCTGAAGTTCACCCCCAGTCAGGCGGAGGGCAGCGCGCGCGTGCCGCAGGCCAGGGCCAGCACGCCGGTCTCGGCGCCCGCCACGAGCGCGGCGCCGTCGGCCTCGCCCACGCCGACCCCGACGACCAGCAGGACCCCTGTCGCGCTCACCCGCCCCTGGACCTCCCCCGACGGCTGGTCCATCCAGCGGCCGACCAGGTGGAGGGGGGCGCGCGCCGAGGCCTACACCCAGTGGACTCGTCCCGACCGCGGCGCGCACCTCGGCGTCGAGCAGCAGTACGCCACGCTCGACCCGCACCAGATCCTGCGCGACGCGGAGGAGAGCATCCAGGCCGCGACCGGCGTGCGCACCGTGCGCCGCGGCTCCGCAGCGCAGGGCGTGGCGGAGTGGGAGTTCACCTGGACCGCCGCCGCGGGCCACCCGTGGGCGACCGCCGGGCGCCAGTACCACGAGGTACGGCGGGCGACCGTGGCGGGCCCGACGGCCTTCGTGCTCTCCTGGACGGTCGCCGAGGACCAGTGGCGCAGGCAGGGGCGGCTGATGCGTCAGGTCCTGGGAAGCTTCTCCCCGCCGGGGGCGGCATCCTAGGGTCCAGTCATGACCCCTTGGAACCTGCTGGCCCTCACCCCGCTGCCGCCCGACGCCCTGCGCGGCCTGCTCGCCCCCCTCGGCGACCGCGTCACGCTGTCCTTCGCGCGCGACAGGGCGGCCATGGAGGCGGCCCTGCCGCAGGCGGAGATCGTGCTCGGCGACTGGAGCGCCAGCCTGGCCATGGACGCGGCCGCGGTGGCCGCCGCGCCCCGCCTGGCCTTCGTGCAGCAGCCGTCCGTCGGTGTGGACGGCCACGACCTGGCCGCTCTGTCGGCGGCGGGCGTGCCGCTGGCCAACACCGCGGGGGTCAGCGCCGTCGCGGTGGCCGAGTGGTGCCTGGGCGCCGCCCTCACGCTGAGCCGCCGCCTGGTCGCCGCCGACGCGGCCGTGCGAGCGGGCGGCTGGCCGCAGCTCGACCTCGGCCCCCGCGAGCTGTCGGGCTCCCACGTCGGCGTCGTCGGCTACGGCCCGATCGGACAGGAGTGCGCCAGGCTCTTCGGCGCGCTCGGCTGCCGGGTCTCCCACTGGACGCGCACGCCGCGCGGCGAGGGCTACGCGCCGCTCGAGGACGTCGTCGCCACCGCCGACGTGCTGGTCGTGGTGATCGCGCTGTCCGACGAGACGCGCGGCCTCATCGACCCCGCCCGGATGAAGCAGGGCGCCCTGCTCGTCAACGCGGCCCGAGGAGGGGTCGTCGACCAGCGGGCGCTGGCCGCCGCGCTGCGGGAGGGCCACCTGGGCGGCGCGGCGCTCGACGTCTTCGACACCGAGCCGCTGCCCCCGTACGACCCGCTGCGCGACCTCGCAAGCGTACTCCTGTCACCCCACGTGGCGGGCGTCACACCCCAGTCGACGGGCCGTCTGGTCGCCTCGGTGGTCGGCAACCTGACCGCGGCCGTCGAAGAAAAGAAGATCGAAAATGTGGTCAACGACGCGCCCGCCAGGATCCGGAGAAGGGACGGATCGGGAAAGTAGAGTTTCCCCTGCCCGTACATGGGGCGTGACCTGCGTCGTTATGGAGATCTCGGACGTTTCACCACCCCGATCTGTTCGATCGAGATTTGGGGAGATACGGTCTTACGGACGATCTCGACCGCAGCTTCTGGGGGTGTTTCTGTGACAACGATGTCGGCACACCAGCGGGCCGTCGAACAGATCAGGCAGTCCTACGCCGAGATCCCCGCGGACGCGGCGCCTCGGCTGGCCAAGGCGACCTCGAACCTGTTCAGGTTCCGCGACTCCGGCAAGGCCGCCAAGCTTTCGGCCCGCGACCTCGACCAGGTCATCAGCGTGGACCCGGTCACCATGACCGCCGAGGTCCAGGGCATGACGACCTACGAGCACCTGGTGGACGCCACGCTGCCGCACGGGCTCATGCCGTACGTCGTGCCCCAACTCAAGACGATCACCCTCGGCGGAGCGGTGACAGGGCTCGGCATCGAGTCCACCAGTTTCAGGGACGGGCTGCCGCACGAGTCGGTGGAGGAGCTGGAGATCCTCACCGGCGACGGGCGCATCGTGGTGGCCCGCGACGACAACGAGCACCGCGACCTGTTCCGCTCGTTCCCCAACTCCTACGGCACCCTGGGCTACGCGCTCAGGATCCGGATCAGGCTCAAGCCGGTCCAGCCGTACGTCAGGCTCACCCATCTGCGCTTCACCGACGCGGCCAAGTGCATGCTCGCCATGCAGGAGATCTGCGAGGCGATGACGCACGACGGCGAGCCCGTGGACTTCGTCGACGGGGTCTTCTTCGACCCCTCGGAGATGTACATCACGCTCGGCCGCTTCGCCGAGCGCGCGCCGTACACCTCCGACTACACCGGCATGCGCATCTACTACCAGTCGATCCAGAAGCGGGGACGCGACTGGCTGACCGTGCGCGACTACCTCTGGCGCTGGGACACCGACTGGTTCTGGTGCTCGCGCGCCTTCGGCGTCCAGCAGCCGCTGGTGCGCTCGCTGATGCCGCGCAAGTGGATGCGCTCGGACGTCTACCGCAAGCTGGTGGCCCTGGACCGCAGGTACGGGGTCGTGGCCAGGGTCGACAGGTGGCGCGACGCCCCTGTCCAGGAGTCGGTCATCCAGGACGTGGAGACCCCCGTCGAGCGGGGCGCGGACTTCCTCGAGTTCTTCCACTCCAAGGTCGGCATGACGCCGGTCTGGATGTGCCCCCTCCGATCGTCGAGTGAGTGGCCGCTGTACCCGTTGGAGACGGGCAAGCTCTACGTCAACTTCGGCTTCTGGGGCCTGGTCCCGTTGCCGCGCGGGCAGTTCGACGGCTACTACAACAGGCTCATCGAGAACGAGGTGCACGCTCTCGACGGCCACAAGTCGCTCTACTCGACCTCTTTCTACGCCCGTGAGCAGTTCTGGCAGCTGTACAACGGCGATGCTTACTGGCCGGTCAAGCAGGCATACGACCCGAACGGTCGCCTGCTGGACCTGTATGACAAGTGTGTGCGGGGAAGGTGAGAGATGGGTCTCGCGAGCATCTTTGAGAAGATCGTTGGTCCGAACTCCAACATCGCGTTCATGGCCTACGACGGCAGCAAGGCCGGTCCTGACGGCTCGGACGTGACCATCGAGGTGAAGTCGCCGATCGCCGTGGCCTACCTGGCCCAGGCGCCCGGCGAGCTCGGCCTGGCCAGGGCGTACGTCTCAGGGCACATCGATGTCCACGGCGACATGTACACCCTGCTCGACCGCATGTGGAACATCACCACCAACGACCTGACGCTGGCCGAGAAGCTGGACGCCGTACGGGCGCTCGGCCCGAAGCCACTGCTGATGCGCGTGCCGCCGCCGCCCCAGGAGATGCGCAGGAGCACCCTGGCCAGGCTCGGCTCGCGTCACGCCAAGCAGCGCGACGCGGAGGCGATCCACCACCACTACGACGTGTCCAACCGCTTCTACGAGTGGGTGCTCGGCCCGTCCATGGCCTACACCTGCGCCGTCTTCCCGCGGGAGGACGCGACGCTCGAGGAGGCGCAGTACACCAAGTTCGACCTGGTGGCCCGCAAGCTCGACCTCAAGCCTGGCATGCGCCTGCTCGACGTCGGCTGCGGCTGGGGCGGCATGGTCATGCACGCCGCCCGCGAGTACGGCGTCAAGGCCCTCGGCGTCACCCTGTCCAAGCAGCAGGCGGAGTGGGCGCAGAAGGCCATCGTCGACGCCGGGCTGCAGGACCTGGCCGAGGTGCGCTTCATGGACTACCGCGACGTGCCCGAGGGCGGCTTCGACGCGGTCAGCTCCATCGGCCTCACCGAGCACATCGGCAAGGAGCAGCTGCCCGGCTACTTCTCCTCCCTCTACAGCAAGCTCAAGCCGGGCGGGCGGCTGCTCAACCACTGCATCACCCGTCCGACGAGCACCGAGAAGACGATCAACAAGGGCGGCTTCATCAACCGCTACGTCTTCCCCGACGGTGAGCTCGAGTCGGTCGGCCACCTCACCACGCAGATGGAGAACTCCGGCTTCGAGGTTCGTCACGAGGAGAACCTGCGCGAGCACTACGCCCGCACGCTGAAGTTCTGGTGCGAGAACCTGGACGACAACTGGGAGGACGCCCTCCAGGAGGTCGGCCACGGGACGGCCAGGGTGTGGCGGCTGTACATGGCCGGCTGCATCGTGGGCTTCGAGCGGAACAAGGTGCAGCTGCACCAGGTGCTCGGCGTGAAGCTGGACGACCAGGGCGCCGCCCACTTCCCCCTCCGCCCCTCGATCGACTGGCCCTGACCCGCCAGCCTCCGGGGAGGCGACCCAACCCCCGCGAGGGGCTCCGGCCCCTCGCGCTCCTCGGGCTTCGGCGCAAAAGACCTGCGGGGGAGGGGGTCGCTCCGGCGCGAGTGCGGTGACCACTACCGTGCACCGGATCCGGGGACTCAGAGATGGCGCAGGAAGTCCAGGCTTCGCCGCCAGGTGAGTTCGGCCGCTGCCCGGTCGTGATCGGGCAGGCTCGCGTCCGTGTAGAAGTGCCCGACACCCGGATAGGTGAAGACCTGCACAGCGGCGCCCGTGCCCGTGGCGGCCTTCTCCAACGCGGCGACGGCGGCGGGGGTGCGAACACGTCAGGATCGGCGACGTGCACCTGCACGGGCAGACCGGCCCGCGCCGGTCAGGACCTCCTGCCGGGGAAGCCGTGGGTGCGGGCGGCGAGTACCACGACCAGCACCGGAGCGAGGAGCGCGAGGACGCTCCAGGGAAAGGACGTGGCGCCGAGCAGCCCCAGCAGGACGCCGCCGACGACTCCGCCGCCCGCCATGGCCGCGTTCCACAGCGTGACGAGCATGGCCTGGGCGGCGTCGGCCGCCTCGCCTCCCGCGTCGCCCACGGCGGTCTGCAGGAGCGTGGGCGCGCCTCCCCACCCGAGCCCCCACAGCGTCACCGCGACGTAGACCAGCGCGGGACTGCCTGCCAGTACGGCCAGGACGGCGGCCGCCGCGGCGACCAGCACGGTGCTGGCGATGGTGAGCGCGCGCAGCCTGCGGTTGATGTGCGCGGCCACGATCCAGATGCTCGCCAGGGAGGCGGCGCCGAAGACCAGCAGGACGAGGTCGGTGGAGCCGCCCATGCCGAGCCGGTCGAGGAAGGTGGCGATGTAGGTGTAGAGGATGGTGTGCGCCAGGACGAAGACCAGGGTGACGAACAGGACGGGCGCCACACCTGGGACGCGCAGGGTGCGCAGCATCGGGGTACGGCCGCCGCGCGGCTGCCCCGGGTAGTCGGGGACCACCGCTGTGATCCACAGGAGCAGGACGACGGTCAGCACGGTCATGATCAGGAAGGCCACCTGCCAGCCGAGCGCCTGGCCGAGGAAGGTGCCCGCGGGCACACCCAGCGACAGGGCGACGGGAATGCCGGCCATGGCGATCGCGATCGCCTTGCCCTGCAGGTGAACGGGGGCCATGCGGCGGGCGTACCCGGCCAGCAACGCCCAGGCCAGACCGGCGGCCACGCCTGCGACGAACCTGGCCACCATGGTCACGGGGAAGTTCGCCGAGACGGCGGTGACCGTGTTGGCGACGGCGAAGGCCGCCATGGCCGTCAGCAGCAGGCGCTTGCGCCGCCATCCCGCGGTGGCCGCGGTCAGCGGGATCGCCGTGAGAGCGGTGCCGATCGCGTAGATCGTCACGGACTGGCCCATCGCCGGCTCGCTGACGCCGAGGTCGGCGCTCATCGCGGGCAGGACGCCGGCCGGCAGCGTCTCGGTGAGGCTGGTGACGAAGACGGCGGTGGCGAGCGCCAGCAGCGCCGCCATGGGAAGCTTGCGCTGTTCGGAGCCGGTGGGGGAAGCGGCAAGAGGGGTGGCGTCGTTTCTCATGTTCCGTATGCTTGAACCATCACATCGATGTGAAGGTCAACGTGGCGGGATATGAGGTGGGTCACATGCTCATCGGAGAGCTGTCGGAGCGCACCGGCACCCCCAGGCGGCTGCTGCGCTACTACGAGGAGCAGGGGCTCATCAACCCCAGCCGCTCACCGAACGGCTACCGCGACTACGACGAGTCGCTCGTGGACAGGGTCGCGCAGATCAGGGGTCTGCTCGACGCGGGACTGCCGACCAGGCTCATCAAGCAGATCCTGCCCTGCCTGAACAAGCCCAGGGTCATCCACTTCTCCGACGCGACGCCCGAGATGATCGCCACCCTGGAGCACGAACGTGATCGCATGAGCGAGCGCGTCGCGTGCCTGACCCGCAACAGGGACGCCATCGCCGACTACCTCGAGGCCGTACGCGCGGGCGATCGCGCGGACCAGCCATGAGCGTATCGCTGTCTCACTCGATGGGCCTGCCATAGGTCACCGCGTCGAGCACCTCCCGCGGCGCCGTGGATCGCAGGGCCGCGTCGGGGCGGGCGCCCAGAGCGTCGTTGACGGTCGAGAACGCCACGCGCAGCGCCACGAAGGCGGTCATCGCGAAGATCTCGGTATCGCCGAACCCCGCCTCTCGCAGCGCGGCCACGTCGGCTTCGCCGGTGCTGTTGGGATCGCGGGCCACCTTGCGCGCCCACGCCGCCATGACGCGCTCGTCCTCCGTGAGCCCCTCGTCGTCGCCGCCGAGCACGCCGGCGGCGGTGCCGGGGCCGGTCTCCTCGGCCAGCCTGAGCCCCCAGGCCAGCGAGCAGTAGGAGTCGCCCAGCGCCGAGGCGCACGCCGTGACGAGGATGCCGCGCCGTCGGCGGGTGAAGCCGTGCGTGTCGGCGATCTCCCGCAGGAGGCCGGACAGGCCGGCGAGGGTCTCGGGGCGGTAGGCCCACAGCCTGGAGGTGTTCATGACGTAGCCGAGCTCGGCGACGTCCTCGTCGAAGAGCCGCTGGGCCTCGGGCGAGGTCTCGGGAGGGGGGAGAAAGCTCATCGTGGCGAGACCTCCAGGGCCGGGTGGTCGAAGCCGGCGGAGAGCGCCCGCCCTCTCAGGGCGACGTCGCGGCAGCGCGCGGCCGGTGGGTGGGCCCAGCAGGCGGACGGCCGGCATGCCCCACCCTCTCAGCGCGATTGTCGTCCCAGGACCGGCTCTTGGCCATAGTCATCTGAGAACGACCGTGCGACGGGTCAGCTCGTGGGATTCAGGGAGGTCAGGGCGCGCCTGCTGTAGGCGAGGGAGCCGGACAGCAGTGTCACGCCCGACGCCACGCCGCTCACGATCGGCACCCAGGCGATGGCCGAGGTGAACGTCATGACCAGGCCGACCACGCCGAGCACGGTGAGCACCACCCCCGGGATGAGGATGCTGGGCTCCTTCCAGACCGGCGCGAGGGCGACGAAGTGGAGGCCGACGACGAGTGCGATCCACGCGACGTTGGTCTCCTCGGGCCGTCCCAGCGCTCGCAGCACCGCGATGCCGCCGAAGAGCAGGATCGCCTCGGCGGCCACGATCAACAGGTAGCCGCGGCCGTAGAAGCTTCCTCCAGGCTCTCGGGCCGGAGCGGCGGCGCCGGTCCGAAGCCGCTTGCCCGCGGTGAACCACATGATGACGATGAAGGCCAGGGCCACGGAGGCGGCCACCTGGAGGACGGTGGCGAGCACGGAGTTCAGTGGGCTCGAAGCGTTCACGAAGACGAAGACGGCGCCGAAGACGGCGCCGATCAACATACCGGTCAGGCGATTTTGCACGACCGCAAACCCTACACGGTCGGCCGAATTACCGCTTGCGCCGGAAATAGGCGTTCGCCGAAGGGCTGAACATCAGCGTCATGGCCCCCAGAACCGCCGCCAGGTGCAGGACCCTGCTCACGGTGAACGTCAGGGTCAGGGCGTCGGCCGTGGTGAGGAACGTCGCGGCGGAGTTGCCCGCCAGCAGCCACTGGATCGGCTCGATCACCAGCGAGACGGTGCCGAAGACGCCCAGCGACACGGCCAGCGCGATCCTGGCCCAGCCGCGCCCCTGGCGCAGCCTGACGGCCAGGAAGACGGCGGCCGCGAAGATCGCCAGCCGTACGGCCAGGCCGCCCGCGAGCTCGGAGAAGGGCGTGCCCGCCGACAGCTTCTGGCCGACGGCCAGGGCCGCCTCGAAGGCGCCGGCTCCCACGGCGGCGAACCAGAGGGCGGAGGCGGCCTTGACGGGGTCGGGGACGGCCATGGTGGTCCTGGTGGTCGTGGGGGTCATGGTGGTGGTCATCGGGGGTCCTCCTGAGTAGGTGGTGGCGTGCCTCCAGTCTTCAGCCGGGCCCCTGTCCGGATCATCCCTGCGCGCACCCATGTCGGGGGTAGGGCCCGCCCTACCCCGCGAGTCGCCTCCTCCGGACAGGGACGCCGCTAGGGTGACCGGATGCCGGATCCGTACTGGAATCACAACGTCCACTACCACCCGCTGGTGCTCGGCGCGGTCCCCGAGGGGTGTCGTGCGGCGGTGGACGTGGGCTGCGGCGACGGCCTGCTGGTCCGCAAGCTGGCGGGGCGGGCGCGGACCGTCACGGGGGTGGACCGCTTCCCCGAGGCGATCAGGCAGGCCAGGGAGCAGAGCTCGCAGGTCGCGAACGCCGACTTCGTGGAAGCCGACTTCCTCGACGACCCGCTGCCCGAACGCGCGTACGACTTCGTCAGCGCCGTCGCCGTCGTGCACCACGTGGACTTCTCGAAGGCGCTGAGCGCGATGGCCAGGCTGCTGGCGCCCGGCGGGCGGCTGGTGGTCGTCGGGCTGGCCGACAACCGCACCCCGCTCGACTGGATCATCAGCGGAGCGGGCCTGCCCGCCGCGCGGTTCCTGGCGAGGCGACACGGCGGCAAGGGCGGTCCTGCCGTGCCGATCGAGCCGCCCGACCTGTCGTGGGCGCAGATACGGCAGGCGTCGCGGACGCTGTTGCCCGGCTCCCGCTTCCGCCGTCACCTGCTGTGGCGCTACTCCCTGATCTGGGAGAGGCGCGACTGAGCGGCCGGGGCCCCGAGAGCGGCCCCGGCGCCCGCGGCTAGCGCAGCTCGCGCTTGAGGATCTTGCCGGTGGCGGTCATCGGGAGGGAGTCGCGGAACTCGATGACGCGCGGGTACTTGTAGGCGGCCATGTTCTCCTTGCACCAGTCCACGAGCTCCGCCTCGGTGATCGAGGCCCCCGCGGTCAGGATGACGTACGCCTTGACCTCCTCGCCGTGCGACTCGTGCGCGACCCCGACCACGGCCGCGAGGGACACGGCGGGGTGGGTCATCAGGACCTCTTCCAGCTCCCTCGGGTAGACGTTGAAGCCGCCGCGGATGATCATGTCCTTGGCCCTGTCGATGATCGCGTAGTAGCCGTCGGCGTCGCGGGTGGCGATGTCGCCGGTGCGGAACCAGCCGTCGTTCATGACCTCGTCGGTCGCCTCGGGCCTGCCGTAGTAGCCCTTCATGACGTTGTGGCCGCGGATGGCGATCTCGCCGGGGCCCTCGCCCTCGATCGTCTTCCACTCGCTGTCGATCAGCTTCATCTCCACCCCCCAGATCGGGGTGCCGATGGTGCCGGGCTTGGTGGGACGGCCCAGCTGGTTGAAGCTGGCCACCGGCGAGGTCTCCGACAGGCCGTAGCCCTCCAGGATGCCCACGCCGAAGGTCTGCTGGAAGTCGCGCAGCACCTCGACGGGCGAGGAGGCGCCGCCCGCGACGGCCAGCTTGAGCGTGGAGGGCACGGGGGCGCCCTCGGCGTGGATCTTGGTGAGCATCGCCCAGAACATCGTGGGCACGCCCGCGAAGAACGTGACGTTCTCCTTGGCCATGAGCGCCAGCGCCTCGCCAGGCTCGAAGCGCGGCATGAGCACGATCGTGCCCCTGCGGCGGAAGCCGGTGTTCATCACGACGGTCTGGCCGAAGGAGTGGAAGAGGGGCAGCACGGCCAGGTAGGTGTCGCCGCCCGGCGTGCGGGGGAACATCTCGTCGCTGACCATGGCGTTCATGAGCATGTTCTGGTGGCTGAGCTCGGCGCCCTTGGGCTGGCCCGTGGTGCCGGAGGTGTAGAGGATGACAGCGGTGTCCTCGGGGGCGGTCTGCACGGTCTGGAACTCACCCGCCATGCCGTTCAGCGCGGCCCAGATCGACTCGCCGTACTCCGACTCGGTCGCCAGGGCGGTGGCGGGCAGCACGAAGAAGTGCTCGCAGCCTTCCGCGGCCTCGAACCCGGCCTTGCCGCGCTCGCCGAGCGGCAGCTCGGGGCTGCCCTCGAAGCAGAAGAGCGCCTTGGCGTCGCTGTCGTCGAGGTGGTAGGCGATCTCCCTCGACTGCAGGAGCACGTTCAGCGGCACGACGGTCGCGCCCGTCTTGAGGATGCCGAAGTAGACGAAGGGGAAGTACGGCAGGTTCGGACAGGCCAGCGCGACCTTGTCGCCCTTGCCGATGCCGCGCGCCACGAGCAGGTTCGCCACCTGGTTGGCGATCGTGTCCACCATCGAGTACGGCAGGCGCAGATCGCCGAAGACGACCGCGGTGTCGTCGGGCGCGGTGCGGGCGCTGTCCTCGAGAACGATCGACAGGTTGAGCATGGCAGGCCTTCCTCCCTCGCACGTATCACTACGCGCGACATCTTCGCAGTCACCGCATACCAACCGGTAGGTAACAAAGGTTACAGATGGATATGGACGGCGGCGGCCAGGTGAAGTAAGCACTGTCTGTGGAGTATGACTTCGTGATCGTCGGTGCGGGCTCGGCGGGCTGCGTGCTCGCCAACAGACTCTCCAGTGACCCTTCGGTGACAGTAGCGCTGGTCGAGGCGGGTGGGCAGGACGACAAGCTGGAGATCCGCATGCCTGTCGCGTTCGCCAAGCTCTTCAGGACCGACTACGACTGGAACTACTCCACCGCCAAGCAGCAGGAGCTGGCGGGGCGCGAGCTCTACTGGCCGCGCGGCAGGGTGGTCGGCGGTTCCTCCTCGCTCAACGCCCAGATGTGGGTGCGCGGCCACCGGCGCGACTACGACCAGTGGGAGATCCCCGGCTGGTCCTACGACGAGGTCCTGCCCTTCTTCCAGCGGGCCGAGCGCCGCACGGGCGGCAACGCGGGCGGCGTGTACGGCGAGGCGGGCCCGATCCACATCTCCGAACTGCGCAGCCCCAACCCCGTCACGCACGCCTTCCTGCGTGCCTGCGAGGAGCTCGGCCTGCACCGGCTCCCCGAGCTGAACGGCCCTTCCAACGAGGGCTACAGCCCGACCCCCGTCACCCAGCGGCGTGGCCGCAGGTGGAGCGCGGCCGACGCCTACCTGCGTCCCGCGCTCAAACGCCCCAACCTCACCCTCATCACCGGCGCGCGGGTCGAGCGCGTGGTGTTCGAGGGCAGAAGGGCCGTCGGCGTCGAGCACGACGGCGGCGCCCAGGTCAGGGCCAGGCGCGAGGTCATCCTGTCGGCGGGGGCGATCGGCTCGCCGTACCTGCTGATGCGCTCGGGCGTCGGCGACGCCGACGAGCTGCGGCAGTCGAGCGTGCCCGTCATCCACGAGCTGCCAGGGGTCGGCAGGAACCTGCAGGACCACCTCGCCTCCGCCGTCTACATGAGCTGCCCCCGCCCGATCACGCTCACCAAGCAGGCCGAGACGATCGGCAACCTCCTGCGCTACCTGGTGCTGGGCAAGGGCATGCTGACCACGAACGTGGGGGAGGCGGTCGCCTTCATCAGGACCGCCGAGCAGGAGCCCGCGCCCGACATCGAGCTGGTCTTCGCGCCGGGGTTCTTCTTCGAGCACGGACTCACCGCTCCCACCGAGCACGGGCTGACGATCGGCGCGGTGCTGCTGCAGCCGGAGAGCAGGGGCAGGATCGGGCTGCACGGGCGTGACGTGGTCATCGACCCCGGCTACCTGACGGCCGAGGCCGACCTGCGCAGGCTGGTGGCGGGGCTGCGGATGGCCAGGCGGCTGTTCGCGACGGCGGCGCTCGGGCCGTACGCCACGGCTCCGATGGCCCCTTACCAGGGGCAGGAGAGCGAGGACGAGCTGGCGCGGTGGGTACGCGAGCGCGCCGAGACCCTCTACCACCCGGTGGGCACCTGCAGGATGGGCCTCGACGAGGAGTCCGTGGTGGACCCCGAGCTGAGGGTGCGCGGGCTGGAGGGGCTGCGGGTGGCCGACGTCTCGATCATGCCGACGGTCAACAGGGGGCACACCCACGCGCCCGCCATCATGATCGGCGAGAAGGCCGCCTCGATGCTCGTCTGACCACGGCGTGGACCCTTGACGTAAGTAATCACTTGCGTCAAGCATGGAGCCATGAGCGTCGATCTGTCGCAGATCCCGTTCTGGGGGCTCCCGCAGGCCGAGCGGATGGACGCGTTCAGACGCCTGCGCGAGCTCGACAGACCGGTGTTCGTCAAGGAGAACGTCGTGCCCTTCATCGGCGCGGGCGAGGGCTACTACGCCCTGGTCAGGCACGCCGACGTCACCGAGGCCAGCCGCAACGCCGCGCTGTTCAGCAGCGAGCCTTGCTCCAACAGCATCCCCGACATGCCGCGATGGCTGGCGGTGTACTTCGGTTCGATGATCAACATGGACGATCCTAGGCACGCGCGCCTGCGCAGGATCGTCTCCAGGGCGTTCACGCCGCGCATCCTGGCCAAGATGGAGGACGACCTGGCCGTCGCGGCGGCCGAGATCGTGGACCAGGCGATCAAGGAGGGGCCGGGCGACTTCGTCGAGCAGATCGCCGCCAGGCTTCCCGTCCGGGTCATCTGCGACATGATGGGCATTCCGCCGAAATTTCATGACATGGTGCTGCGCCGTACCAACGTGATCCTCGGCAACGCCGACCCGGAGTACACCGGCATCAGGCCCGACCTCGACCGGTGGAACGTCGCCAAGGGCCTGGGCAAGCTGCTGCACGCGGGCCACTCGCTCAACAGGCTGGCCGCCAGCCTCGGCGACGAGCGGCGCAAGCGTCCCACGGGCGACCTGGTCAGCCTGCTGGTCAACGGCGAGGAGCGGCTGTCGTCCCAGGAGCTCGGCTCGTTCTTCATCCTGCTGGTCGTGGCGGGCAGCGAGACCACCCGCAACGCGATCGCCTACGGGCTCAAGCTCTTCACCGACCACCCCGAGCAGCGCGAGCACCTCATGGCCGACTTCGACGGGCGCATCGTCAAGGCGTGCGACGAGATCGTGCGCTACTCCACCCCGGTGATCCAGTTCCGCAGGACGGTCACCCAGGACCACGGGATGTACCGCAAGGGCGACAAGGTGCTGCTCTTCTACAACTCCGCCAACAGGGACGAGGCGGTCTTCACCGATCCCGACGCCTTCGACGTCACCCGCGACCCGAACCCGCACGTCGGCTTCGGCGGACCAGGACCGCACTACTGTCTCGGCGCCCACCTGGCGCGCAGGGAGATGACGGTGATGTTCCGCGAGCTGTTCACCAGGCTGCCGGAGATCCGCTCGGTGGGCGAGCCCGACTTCCTGCTCTCGAACTTCATCAACGGCGTCAAGCACCTGCGCTACGCGCAC
Organism: Nonomuraea roseola; assembly: GCF_039535395.1. Lineage (NCBI taxonomy): Bacteria > Bacillati > Actinomycetota > Actinomycetes > Streptosporangiales > Streptosporangiaceae > Nonomuraea > Nonomuraea roseola. The sequence continues at coordinate 26,617 of NZ_BAAAXC010000015.1, read as the reverse complement.
TGAGGCGGTGGCAGACTTGTCCGCCATGGAGATCAGGACCATCCACGCCAACGGGGTCGAGTTCACCTATCTGGCGCTGGGCGACGGCCCCCTCGCCCTGTGCCTGCACGGCTTCCCCGACACCGCGCACACCTGGCGCCACCTGATGCCCGAGCTGGCCGAGCGCGGATACCGCGCGGTCGCGCCGTTCCTTCGCGGCTACGCGCCCACCGAGGTGCCCGCCGACGGCGCCTACGAGGGCGCGGCGCTGGTCGCCGACGTCGTCGCCCTGCACGAGGAGCTCGGCGGCGACGAGAACGCGGTGCTCGTCGGCCACGACTGGGGCGCCTTCCCCGTCTACGGCACGACCGAGCGCTTCCGCAGGTCGGTGGCCATGGCGGTGCCTCCCGTCGGCGCCCTGCTGGCCGGGTTCATGGACTACGAGCAGCTCAAGCGCTCCTTCTACATCTTCCTGTTCCAGACCGGGCTGGCCGAGCAGGCCGCGGCGGCCGACGGCTTCCTCGAAGGACTGTGGCGCGACTGGTCGCCGGGCTACGACGCCACCCAGGACCTCGAGTTCGTCAGGCGCAGCCTCGGCGCTCCCGCCAACCTCGCCGCCGCCATCGGCTACTACCGCGCCATGCTCGGCGCCACCCCGCCCAGCGGCAGGTACCCCAAGCCCTCGGAGCCGACCGGGCCCGTCCTCTACCTGCACGGCGCCCAGGACGGCTGCCTCGGAGAGCACCTGACCAAGGACGCGCTCGCCCACCTGCCCGAAGGCTCGAGGGTCGAGCGCGTCGAAGGCGCGGGTCACTTCCTCCATCTCGAACAGCCCCGCAGGGTCAACGACCTCGTCCTCGACTGGCTGCGAGACTGAGCACCGCGATCACGGCGTGCCGTCCCATGAGGCTCACCGCGATCGTGTCCTTCACCTCGAAGCCCGGCGGGTCCGCCGGGCCGGGCAGCAGCGCCACCACCCGCCCGCGCTCGGCCAGGACCCGCCGCAGCTCCCGCCAGAACCCGCCGAACGAACCACCCGAGGCGACCTGGCGCTCCCACGGCGGGTTGACCAGGACCCTGTCGACACTGCCTGACGGCAGCGGCAGCCGCCCGGCGTCGGCGACGGCCCAGCCGATGCCGCCCCCGCCCGCGTTCCCCACGGCGGCCGTGACCGCTGAGGGGCTGAGGTCCACGCCCAGATAGCGGGCCATGGGCGCGCACGCGCGGGCCTCGATGAGCGTGGTGCCCGCCCCGCAGCACGGGTCGAGCACCGTGCGCGCCCCCTCGAGCCCCGCCAGCCTGGCCATCGCCGCGGCCACCGGAGGGTGCAGCGTGCCCGGCACCGTCCTCGTCTTGTACGGCCTGCGGTGCAGCGGCCTGTCGGCGATCCGCAGCCCGATCGCCGCCTCGTCGCCCTCCACGCTGACCCGCCACGACAGCGTGCCGGGCGGCGGCGGCCCGTGCCTTCTCGAGTGGTACGGCACGCCCAGCCGGGCGGCGAGCGCGCCGCCCACCGCGTCCTCCATGTCGTAGCGGTTGTAGGCACGGCGGCCGAGGAAGGAGGCGGACACGTCCACCCCCTTGACCAGCGGCGAGCCGCCGAAGGCCGTCTTCAGCTCGACCATGGCCGCGGCGTCCACACCGGCCGCGAGCGCCCTCAGCCGGCCGAGAGCCGCCTTGGCCCGCCCCACCCCGCTCGCGACGGCCGCCGGCAGCAGCACGTCGTCGGCCGTCCTCAGCTCGAGGACGCCGGGATCGGGGCTCTGCCGCTCGAACCACACCTCGCGATGCCTTCGCCGTACGGTGTGGCCGACCTCCTCGGCCACCAGCGGCTCCAGGCCGCGCACGGTCCTGGCCACCAGGAGCGTATGCACTTGTCTTCTCCCACGACGCGACCCGGGACGGCGGACAGCCGTCCCGCATCGCCGGCGGTGGGCGCGAGCCTCAGGCCTGCCTCGGGCCCGCCGGCGGTGGTCAGCGCAGTCGGAAGAAGAACGTCACGCGGCGAACCTAACGGGCGCCGCCCGACGGGTTCAACGCATTTGTCGCAGGACGCGGATCAGCTCCGGGACCAGCGGCTCGGCCGCCATGTCGTGGCCCCGCCTCGATCGTCACGCGACGGCCGTCCTCATCGGCTCAGAACGAGGGTGACGTTGTGCCCGCCGAACCCGAACGCGTTGACGATCACGGCCCCGTCGGGCAGAGGGCGCGGCGAGCCCGTGACGACGTCGAGCTCGATCGCGGGGTCCTGGGAGTCGAGGTTGAGGGTGGCGGGGATGCGGCCGTCCACGAGCGAGCGCACCGCCGCGACCGCCGCCACGCCGCCCGCCGCCCCGCACAGGTGGCCGAGCATCGACTTGATCGCGGTGACCGGCGGGTGCGCGCCGATCGACTTGACGATCGCCTGGGCCTCGACCACGTCACCTTCGGGCGTGGAGGTGGCGTGCGCGCTGACGTGGCCGACGTCCTCGGGGGAGACGTCCGCCTCACGCAGCGCGATCGCGACCGCGCGGGACTGGCCGTCCAGGCCGGAGGCGGTGATGTGGACGGCGTTGGAGGTGATCCCCGCCCCCGCCAGCCGCGCCAGCACCCTGGCCCCGCGCGCGGCGGCGAACTCGGCCCGCTCCAGCACCACCAGGCCCGCGCCCTCGGCCATGACGAACCCGTCACGGGCCACGTCGAACGGCCTGGAGGCGCGCTCAGGCTCGTCGTTGCGCCTGGACAGCGCCCTGGCCTGCGAGAAGCCGGCCAGCGTCAGAGGGTGGACGCACGCCTCCGCGCCGCCCGCCACCACCACGTCCGCCCTGCCCAGCCTGATCAGGTCGAGCCCGTACGCGATGGCCTCGGAGCCCGAGGCGCACGCGCTGACGGGGGCGTGCGCGCCGCCCTCGGCACCCAGCTCGATGCTCACCCAGGCGGCGGGGCCGTTGGCCATCAGCATCGGCACCGTGTGGGGCGAGACCCTGCGCACGCCGTCCCTCTCCAGGATGTCGTCCTGGCCGAGCATGGACAGCGCACCGCCGGTGCCCGTGCCGATCACCACCGCCAGCCGTACGGGATCGACCTCGGGCGCGCCGGCGTCGGCCCACGCCTCCCTCGCGGCCACCAGCGCCACCTGCTCGCAGCGGTCGAGACGGCGGGCCAGCGGCCTGCCGAGGATCTCCGCGGGGTCGTCGGTCAGCAGCGCGGCCATCCGCACGGGCAGGTCCCATTCCGTGGTCCGCACCCCCGACCGGCCCGCGAGGAGCCCCTCCCACGTTCGAGCCACGTCCCCGCCCAGAGGTGTGGTCGCGCCGAGCCCGGTGATCACCACGTCAGATCTCATGCCTCCACGCTGCATCCTGATGATCGCCGGGGCGGATGCCGGGAGCCACGAACGTTGAGGCCGATCATTGTTGGACCCCGACACAATCTTGACGTAAGTACTTACTTCCGCCAACCATGGAGCTCATGACGCTCGTGGACTTCGACCTGTCGGATCAGGCTTTCTGGGCGCTGCCCATGACCGAGCGCGAGGCCGCGTTCGCCAGGCTGCGCGCACTCGACGCGCCCGTATTCTTCGAGGAGATGGACGTCTCCTTCGCGCCGAAGGGACCGGGGTACCACGCGCTGGTGCGGCACGCCGACATCCTGGAGGCCAGCCGCAACCCGTCCGTCTTCAGCTCGGGACAGGGCGGCGCGACCAACATCCCCGACATGCCCGCCGAGTTCACCGAGTACTTCGGCTCGATGATCAACATGGACGACCCCCGCCACGCCAGGCTCCGCAGGATCGTCTCCAGGGCCTTCACCCCCAAGATGATCAAGCAGTTCGAGGCCGACGTGGAGTCGGCCGCCGCCCGCATCGTCGACGACCTGGTGGCCAAGGGCCCCGGCTGCGACTTCGTCACCGAGGTGGCGGCCAGGCTGCCCCTGAAGATCATCTGCGACATGATGGGCATCCCCGAGAAGGACTATCAGTTCGTCTTCGACCGCTCGAACTTCATCCTCGGTGGCTTCGACCCCGAATACACCGGCGGCGACGTCAGCGACATCGCAGGACGCCTGCTCAACGCGGGCCTCGAGCTCCAGCAGCTCGTCCAGGACCTGGCCGCCTACCGCGCCGAGCATCCCACGGCCGACCTGACCTCCTCGCTCGTCAACGCCAACCTCGACGGCGAGCGGCTCACCATGCAGGAGCTCGGCTCGTTCTTCATCCTGCTCGTCGTGGCGGGCAACGAGACCACCCGCAACGCCATCTCCTACGGCCTGCGCCTGCTCACCAAGAACCCCTCCCAGCGGGCGCTGCTGCTGTCGGACCCCGACGCGCACCTGCCAGGAGCGGTGGAGGAGATCGTCCGGCTGGCCTCTCCCGTCAACTTCATGCGTCGCAAGGTCACCCGCGACTTCGAGATGAACGGCCATCTCTACCGCGAGGGGGAGAAGGCGGTGCTCTTCTACTGGTCGGCCAACAGGGACGCCGCCGTCTTCGACGACCCCGACACCTTCGACATCACCCGCGACCCCAACCCGCACGTCGGCTACGGCGGGCCCGGCCCGCACTTCTGCCTCGGCGCGCACCTGGCCCGCAGGGAGATCACGGTGATGTTCCGCGAGCTGCTGCGCCGCGTGCCCGGCATTGAGGGCGGCAAGCCCGACCGGCTGCACTCCAGCTTCATCAACGGGATCAAGCACATGGAGTGCACCTTCTGACCCCTCGAGCGCGCGGGGTCAGGAGGCGGCGGTGACCTTGATCTGCTTGAAGACGCTGTTGACGTCGGGCAGCAGCTCCTTGTGCTCCGACGGCACCGACATGTAGACGACCGCCGGCACGTCCGCGCCGGTGACGATCGCCGCGGCGACGACCGTCGTCCTGACCCCGTCCACGGTCACCTCGTAGGCGTTCAGCTGCCCGGGCAGGCCGCCCACCTTGAGCGTCTGGGTGGCGGTCTTCCTCGCCGTGTTCGGCGTGGAGAAGTACAGCTTGCGGGCCGAGACCACGACCGCCTTGATCACCGGCTCCAGGCTCTCGGGCGAGCTGAAGGAGCCGGCCAGCTTGGCGGGCAGCGGGCCCGTCATGACCTGGGCGAAGACCTGCTTGCCCGCCGAGTCGGTGCCGGTGACGGCGAACTGGCGGGTGCTGTAGCCGTACGTGGACTTCATGGTGGAGCGCACGTCGGCCCTCCACGGGCCGCCCAGGCGCGGGACGGAGATGCCCGCGTCGGGGTCGGCCAGGGCGCCCGTGACAGGGGAGGCCTCGCCCGGGAACCTGGGCAGCCGGCCCACCGTGGACCTCTTGGCCGTGGGCTTGCCCGCGGGGGCCGTGGTGGACGGCTCGCTGGAGGGCGTCGCCTCGGGCTCGGAGGCCAGCGGTCCGGCCAGGAAGGCCCACAGGAGGGCGGCGACCAGCGCGATGGCGACCGAGCCTGCCAGGGCGTAGAGCCACACGGGCTTGCCTGGCTCGTCGTCGGAGCCGTCGTCGCCCATGGACTCGTAGCCCTCGCCGAAGACGGTGTCCCAGAGCTCCTGCTGGCGCTCGGGGGGAGGCGTGCGTGAGCCGCTGATCTGGCCCGCGGTGACGAAGCGGTGGTCGGGGTCGGAGGGGTCGCGGCTCAGGTTCGAGCCGGGCCGCGCCTCGCCCTGTGCCTCGCGCGGGTGGGTCTCCTGGGGGTGGCTGTCCTGCGGCTGGGGCGGCGCGGCGTGGGCGCCCACGACCACGGTGCGGTCGGCGGGGCCGCCCAGGGGGTCCTGCCTGCCTGGGGCCGTCAGGGGGTCGAGGCCCTGCGTCCCTGCGAGGGGGTCGGCGTTGCGCGGGGCGGAGGAGGCGCCGGTGAGGGGGTCGAAGCCCGGCTGGGCGCTCGGGGGGCCCGCGAGAGGATCGAGCCTGGGGTGGGTGCTCGGGGGACCCGCGAGGGGGTCGAGCCCGGGGTGGGTGCCCGTGTGGGCTCCTGGGTGGGCTCCCGTGTGCGTGGTCGCGTGGGCGCCGCTCGCGGCGGTGCCGTACGAGGACGAGAGCGGGTCGTGCTCCGGGCCGGACGGGCCGGAGAGGGGGTCCTGCCGGGGCGGCGGCCACGGTGCGGGACTGGACAGGTTGGACCAGGCGGGCAGCGGGGCGCGGACGGGAGGAGGCTCGGATCTGTTCGGCGCGGCGCCGCCTGCGCGGGGGGCCTCGGGCCACGACCCCGAGGCGGGCTCGATGCGCGGGGCCTCAGGCCAGGACGTGGGCACCGGCTCGTTACGAGGAGCCTCTGGCCACGACGTCGGCACTTCGGGCCAGGACGGCGGCAAGGGTGACGCTCCGGAATTCTCCGTTGCCATTGCTGCCGTACCTCCCGAGGTTATGTCCGGATTGGACGCACCCGGCATGATCTCATGCGATGCCGGTGGTTCCGCAGCCAAACGTGAGAAGCCGGTGGGATCGGTCGGCGGATCCTGCATGGGCAGGTCGTCGGGCTCCCATCCGGGCTCAGCTGAGCGCGCCACAGTGACGAGAGTAGACTAAAGGGACATACGGGGGCACGTAGCTCGAAGGTTCTCGGGGTGAGACGACCGGAAAAGGTTGCATACACCACCCTCGGTCTGACGGGAGCAGAAGGGTCCATTGTGCCCGCACGTCTCCTGCCTGGCATGGCTTTCCCTGAAGACGAGGGGTTGCGGGCTGCGCTAGTCTTGACGTATGCGTTCCGCGACCCAGCTCCTTAGCGGGCCGCGACGGCCGTCGAGCTGAACCTCCCGTCGTCGCGGCAGCCCCTCGTTGCGTGAACGAGGGGTTTTCTTATGGGTCAGAGTCAACCGAAGGACATCGCCGTGAGTGAGTACGATCCGCAGGCGCTGCAGGCCAAGTGGCAGCAGCGATGGGAGGAGCACGACCCCTTCCGGGCGAGCGAGGACGCCGCAGACCCCCGGGAGCGGCGCTACATGCTCGACATGTTCCCCTACCCCTCCGGTGACCTGCACATGGGGCACGGCGAGGTGTTCGCCATCGGCGACGTCGTCGCGCGCTACTGGTTCCAGAAGGGCTACAACGTCCTGCACCCGATCGGCTGGGACTCCTTCGGCCTGCCGGCCGAGAACGCCGCGATCAAGCGGAACGCCCACCCCGCCGAGTGGACCTACGCCAACATCGAGACGCAGGCCAACTCCTTCAGGCGCTACGGCATCTCCTTCGACTGGTCGCGCCGCCTGCACACCAGCGACCCCGAGTACTACCGCTGGAACCAGTGGTTGTTCATCCGCTTCTTCGAGCGCGGCCTGGCCTACCGCAAGGGCGGCCTGGTCAACTGGTGCCCCAACGACCAGACCGTGCTGGCCAACGAGCAGGTCGTCGCGGGCAGGTGCGAGCGCTGCGGCGCCGACGTCGTGCGCCGCGAGCTGACCCAGTGGTACTTCAAGATCACTGACTACGCCGACAGGCTGCTGGACGACATGGCGGGCCTGGAGGGCGGCTGGCCCGAGCGCGTGCTGACCATGCAGCGCAACTGGATCGGCCGCTCCACGGGCGCGGACGTGAAGTTCGAGATCGAGGGGCGCGAGGAGCCCGTCACGGTCTACACCACCCGCCCCGACACCCTGTACGGCGCGACCTTCTTCGTCGTCGCGGTCGACGCGGCGCTGGCCGAGGAGATCGTCACCGACGAGCAGCGGCCCGCCTTCGAGGCCTACCGCGCCGAGGTCGCCAAGCTGAGCGACATCGAGCGGCTGTCGACCGAGAAGGAGAAGACCGGCGTCTTCCTGGGCCGCTACGCGATCAACCCGGTCAACGGCCAGCGCATCCAGGTCTGGGCGGCCGACTACGTGCTGTCCGACTACGGCCACGGCGCGATCATGGCCGTGCCCGCGCACGACCAGCGCGACCTCGACTTCGCCCGCACCTTCGGCCTGCCGGTCAAGGTCGTCGTCCACACCGGCCTGGCCGACCCGGGCGAGACCGGCGTCGCCACCCCCGGCGAGGGCAAGCTGGTCAACTCGGGGCCGCTGGACGGCCTGAGCAAGGCCGAGGCGATCGAGAAGATCATCGAGGTGCTGGAGGAGCGCGGCACGGGCGTCGCGACCGTCAACTTCCGCCTGCGCGACTGGTTGCTGTCCCGCCAGCGCTTCTGGGGCACGCCGATCCCGATCATCCACTGCCCCGACTGCGGCGAGGTGCCCGTCCCCGACGAGCAGCTGCCCGTCACGCTGCCCGACCTGCGCGGCGAGGCGCTGTCGCCCAAGGGCGTCTCCCCGCTGGCCAGCGCCACCGACTGGGTGAACGTCGAGTGTCCCAAGTGCGGCGGCGCGGCAAGGCGCGACACCGACACCATGGACACCTTCGTCGACAGCTCCTGGTACTACCTGCGCTACACCGACCCCGGCTACACCGACGGCCCGTTCGACGTGGAGAAGGTCCGCGAGTGGGGCCCGATCGACCAGTACGTCGGCGGCGTCGAGCACGCGGTGCTGCACCTGCTGTACTCCAGGTTCTTCACCAAGGTGCTGCACGACATGGGCATGGTCGACTTCACCGAGCCGTTCCTGCGCCTGCTGAACCAGGGCCAGGTCATCAACGGCGGCAAGGCGATGTCGAAGTCGCTGGGCAACGGCGTCGACCTGGGCCAGCAGATCGACTCCTTCGGCGTCGACGCGGTCAGGCTGACGATGGTCTTCGCCGGTCCTCCCGAGGACGACATCGACTGGGCCGACGTCTCGCCCGCCGCCTCGCAGAAGTTCCTGGCCAGGGTGTTCCGCGTGTTCAACGAGGTGGCCAGCGAGCCGGGCGTCTCCTTCGCCGACGGCGACCTGGAGCTGCGCAAGTTCACGCACAAGACCATCGACGAGGTCACCAAGCTGGTCGAGTCCTACCGCTTCAACGTGGCGGTGGCCCGCATGATGGAGCTGACCTCGGCGATCCGCAAGGCCATCGACTCGGGCCCAGGCGCGGCCGACCCGGCCGTGCGCGAGGGCGCCGAGGCGCTGGCGGTCATGCTGTCGCTGGTCGCGCCGTACACCACGGAGGAGGGCTGGGAGCGGCTGGGCCGCACGGGGTCGGTCGCCCACGCGGGCTGGCCTGTCGCCGAACCCGAGCTGCTGGTGCAGGACTCCGTGACCTGCGTGGTGCAGGTGGCGGGCAAGGTGCGCGACAGGCTGGAGGTCTCGCCCGGCATCTCCGAGGACGACCTGCGCACGCTGGCGCTGGCCTCGGACAAGGTGCGCGCGCACCTGAGCGGTGAGCCGCGCAAGGTGATCGTCCGCGCGCCGAAGCTGGTCAACATCGTCCCTTAGTCCGTTCGCGGGCGTTCTTCAGGAACCTCCCGTACGGCAGGGCAGGCCGACGGCCACCGGGGTCACCCGGTGGCCGTCGGCCTTTCACGCCTCTCCAGCAGGACGTCGGCGCTCGCCGGAACGTCGCGTTCGTTCGCCGGATACCTGACAGCGGCCGGCAGGTTCACGGCGTAGCGTTCGGGACATGCGATATGTGGCGCTCCTGCGGGGGATCAACGTCAACCCCGGCACCAAGGTCGACATGGCCGACCTGCGCGGCCTGCTCCAAGGGCTCGGCTACACCGACGTCCGCACCCACCTGCGCAGCGGCAACGCCGTCTTCACCGCCGAGCCGCAGCCCACGGAGGCGATCGAGCGCGCCATCGGCGAGCGCCTGGCGCTGCCCGTCGCGGTCATGGTGCGCACCGCCGACGAGTGGCGGGCCGTGGTCGAGCGCAACCCGCTGGAGGTGCGCGAACCGGCCAAGTTCGCGGTGGTGTTCCTGACCGCGCCGCCCGACCGCGAGGCGCTGGAGGGCATCGACCCCGGCAGCTACGCGCCCGAGGTCATGCGGATCGGCGAGCGGGAGCTGTACATCGACTTCCCCAACGGCCTCGCCAGGCCGAAGCTCCCGCCGCTGCTGGAGAAGCGGACGAAGAACGCCGGCACGATGCGCAACTGGAACACCGTGACGAAGCTGCTCGAGCTGGTCGATACCTCCTGAGCGGCGGGGATTCCAGGCGAAAAAATCTTCAGCCGCCGACGAGGTCGCGCATTAGTGTGCATCTGTGACAAATGGCGCTTACCTGAGGTACCCACACCTGCACGGAGACCTGATCACCTTCGTGGCCGACGACGATGTCTGGCTGGCCCCTGTGGACGGGGGCAGGGCATGGCGGTTCACCGCCGACCGCACGCCCGTCTCCTTCCCCCGCTTCTCTCCCGACGGCGCCCGGCTGGCGTGGACCAGCACCAGAGAGGGCGCTCCCGAGGCCTTCGCCGCCGAGATCGACGGACCCGAGGGCGAAAGACTCACCCACTGGGGCAACGCCGTCACGGGCGTGCGCGGCTGGACGACCGACGGCAGGGTCCTGGCGATCAGCCCTGCGGGGCAGCCCTCCCGCGACAGGATGTGGGCCTACGCCGTGCCGCTGGACGGCGGCCAGGCCGAGCGCCTGCCGTACGGGTGGGTCAGCGAGGCGGCGGTCAACGAGGGCGGCGGCGTCGTGACGGTGTCGGCCGTCTGGCGCGAGCCCTCGCAGTGGAAGCGCTACAGGGGCGGCACCGCGGCCAAGATCTGGATCGACGCCGGCGGGTCGGGGGAGTTCACCAGGCTGTTCGCCGACAGCACCGCGCAGTACTGGTCGGCCATGTGGGTCGGCGACAGGATCGCCTTCCTGGCCGACCACGAGGGCACAGGCAACCTCTACTCCGCCCTGCCCGACGGCTCCGACCTGCGCAGGCACACCACGCACGACGGCTTCTACGCCAGGCACGCCGCCACCGACGGCGCCCGGGTGATCTACAGCCACGCGGGCGCGCTCTGGATGCTCGACTCGCTGGACGGCGAGCCGTACGAGCTGGAGGTCAGGCTCGGCGGCCCGCGCCCCGCACGGGCCAGGCGCCCCGCGCCGGCCAAGGTGGCCGACTTCTCGCCAGACGCCACGGGCAGGGCCAGCGCGGTCGAGATCCGCGGCACCGCCCACTGGGTCACCCACCGCGACGGGCCCTCCGGCGTGCTGAGGGCCGAGCCGGGCGTCAGGGTACGGCTGCCGCGCGTGCTCGGCGAGGACGGCCTGGCCGTCTGGGTGAGCGACGCTTCAGGCGAGGACGCCCTGGAGGTCGGCAGGCCTGGAGGGGAGATCCGCACGCTCGCCGCCGGCCAGATCGGACGGGTCCTCGACCTGGCCGCCGCCCCCGACGGCAAGCACGTCGCACTCGCCACGCACGACGGACGCCTGCTCACCGTCGACACCTCCGCGGGCTCGGTGAGGGAGCTCGACAGAACCGTCAACGGCGACATCAACGGCATCACCTTCTCGCCCGACTCGGCCTGGCTGGCCTGGTCGCACCCGCACCACGAGCCGCTGCGGCAGATCAAGATGGGGCGCGTCGACGGCACCTCCACCATCGACGTGACCTCGCAGCGCTTCAGCGACTACGCCCCCGTCTTCGCCAAGGACGGCAAGCACCTGGCGTTCCTGTCGATCAGGACGTTCGACCCCGTCTACGACGCGCACGTGTTCGACATGTCCTTCCCCGCGGGCGCCAAGCCGTACATCGTGCCGTTGCAGGCGACCACGTCCTCGCCGTTCGCGCCCTCGCTGGAGGGTCGCGGCTTCAACGGCGCCGAGGACTCCGGCGAGGAGGGCAAGGACAAGAAGAAGGACGTCAAGCCGGTCACCGAGGTGGACGCCGAGGGACTGCCCGCCCGTGTCGTCGCCGTCCCCGTCCCCGCTGGTCGTTACAGCAACCTGCGCACCGGCAAGGACGCGCTGCTGTGGCTGCGTCACCCCCTTGCGGGCGAGCTCGGCGACGGCAACGAGCGCGAGGAGGTCGCGCTGGAGCGCTACGACCTCAAGAAGCGCAGCAAGTGCGAGCTGGCCAGGGAGGTGCGCGCGTTCGAGGTCAGCGGTGACGGCACCCGCCTGGTCGTCACGGGCAAGGACGGCCTGCAGACCCGCGCGGCGGGCGAGAGCGAAGAGGTCATCACCATCGACCTCGGCAGGGTCCCTGTCACCATCGACCCCGTCGCCGAGTGGCGGCAGGCCTACCACGAGGCGGGCCGGCTCATGCGCGACCACTTCTGGCGCGAGGACATGAACGGCGTCGACTGGGCGGGCACGCTCGAGCGCTACGCGCCGCTGGTCGAACGGATCGGCAGCTACTCCGAGCTGATCGACCTGCTGTGGGAGGTCCAGGGCGAGCTGGCCACCTCGCACGCCTACGCCAGACCCAACGGCCAGCCGGTCGACCCCAGACGCCGCCAGGGCCTGCTCGGCGCCGACCTGGCGCTCCAGGAAGGCTCGTGGGTGGTCACCCGCATCCTGCCTGGCGAGTCCTCCGACCACGCCGCCCGCTCGCCGCTGCTCGCGCCGGGCGTGGCCGTCCGCCAGGGCGACGCCATCGTCGCCGTCGGCGGCCGTCCCGTGGACCCGGTGCGCGGCCCGCACCCCCTGCTCGCGGGCACGGCCGATCACCCCGTCGAGCTGACGATCAGGCCGGCCGCCGGCGGCGACACCCGCCGCGTGGTCGTGACGCCGCTGGCCGACGACACCGCGCTGCGCTACCACGACTGGGTGGAGGACCGTCGCGCCTACGTCAGGCAGGCGTCGGGCGGCAGGCTCGGCTACCTGCACGTGCCCGACATGGTCGCCAACGGCTGGGCGCAGTTCCACCGCGACCTGCGCACCGAGATGCCGCAGGAGGGGCTGATCGTGGACGTCAGGGGCAACGGCGGCGGCCACCTGTCCGAGCTGGTGCTGGAGAAGCTGTCGCGCAAGGTGACGGGGTGGGCGATCTCGCGAGGGTACGAGCCCATGCGCTACCCGGAGGACTCGCCGCGCGGGCCGATCGTCGCGCTCACCGACGAGTTCGCCGGCTCCGACGGCGACATCGTCAGCGCGGGGATCAAGAACCGCCGCATCGGTCCGCTCGTCGGGACCCGCACGTGGGGTGGCGTGATCGGCATCGACGGGCGCTACCAGCTGGTCGACGGCACCATCGTCACGCAGCCCCGCTACTCCTTCTGGCTGGAGGGACAGGGGTGGGGCGTCGAGAACTACGGCGTCGACCCTGACATCGAGGTGGTCATCACGCCGCAGGACAGGGTGGCGGGACGCGACCCGCAGCTGGAGAAGGCGGTGGAACTGGCGATGGCCGCCCTGAACGAACACCCGGCGGTCACCCCACCGGCCCTTCCCCCTGTGCCGTGACGACCCGGTCGCCCGTGACCGTCACCGGTGACGGGCGACCCGCCTCCATGGCGCGGTCATAGCAGGAGGCCGGCGGAGCGGGCTCGGTCCAGGCGGTCCAGCACCTCGGTGAGGATGGTCTCCGAGGTGGCGAAGTTGAGCCGGACGAAGCTCCCGCCTCCGGGCCCGAAGGCGGCGCCGTCGCTCACCAGGATCTTCGCCTCGCGCTCCAGCACCTCCGCCATGCCCGGACGCCCCAAGTCCAGCCACGCCAGGTAGGTGGCTTCGGGCGGCACGTATCCAGGCAGGCGCTCGGCGATCAGGCGCCGGTTGCGGTCGAGGACGGTCATGGTGTCGCGCAGCCATCCGTCGGCGTGCCGCCAGGCGGCGACCGTGGCCTCGACGCCGAAGACGTTGGCTCCGCCGTACAGGAAGGAGGGTTGCGCCCTGAGCGCCTCGCGCACCTGCGGAGGGCCCATGTGGGCCAGTGCGCAGCGGACGCCGCCCAGGTTGAAGGCCTTGGTGGCCGAGGTCAGCGTGATGGTGCGCTCGGGGAGGACCGAGGCGAAAGGGATGTGTCGACCCGGCGCGTAGACGAGGTCGGCGTGCACCTCGTCCGCGATGACGACCAGGTCGTGCCGCTCGGCCTGCTCGGCGAGCGCGACGAGCTCCGGCCTGCTGAAGACCTTGCCCGTGGGGTTGTGCGGGTTGACCAGGACGAGCGCGCGGCATCCGCTCAGATCGGACACCTCGGTGCGCAGGCGGCGGCCCATCTCCGCGATCGTGCCGAGGAACGGCGGGTAGGCGGGGGCGTGCATGGCGACGGTGTCGCCGGGTCCGGTGATGAGGTGGAGCATCACCTGGAGCGCCTGGTTGAGGTCGGAGAACGAGCGCACCCATGACGGCTCCGCGTCCCAGCCGTACGTGGCCAGCATCCGCTCGGCGAACGCCTCGGCCAGGGGGCCGGCGTGGGGCTCAGCGGCCCATGCGGGGTAGCCGAGATCGCCGCGGGCGCGCCGCTGAAGGGCTTCGACGATCTCGGGAGCGGTGGGGAAGTCCATGTCGGCGATCCAGCAGGCGATGACGTCCGGTCCGGCGCCGGCCCACTTGAGACCGTCCTTGGGGGGGCCTACGGATGGTTTCGTCCACCTGATCAGTGTCACCCACGACGCACGAATTGTCCGTTACGACCCGTCGAACCGCTTTCCGGCTTGCCCCATGTCACGGTCCGAGGAGACGATCAGGTCTTACTCGGTCATCCGTGAGGGTGGAGCAGCTGCGACGGAGGCACGGATATGCGCATCGATCCGGGTGGCGTGATCGGCTGGCTGTTCTCGATGGTGGTGCTCTTCCTGGTCATCTACGGGGCGATACGGCTGGCGCTCAAGCACGACAGGCGGAGCCGGATCCCCTCGCCTCGCGAGGTCGAGGACCGCAAACTCAGGGAGCGGGTCGCGGCCGAACGGGCGCGGCACGAGCGAGAAGCAGAGCAGCGGGCTGCTCGAGGTCGCGACGACGGGCTCAGCGGTTCCGCGGTCTGAGCGAGATCAGGACAGGTCCAGGCCCGCCAGCCGGGCCCTGCCGGCCAGCGTCGTCCGGTGGAAGAGACGTTCGCCTGGCTGCGGACCCGCCTCGCCGGGGTTCTCGCCGAAGCGGCGTTCAGCTTGGGGAAAGGTCTTCGGGAGGAGGAAGAGTCGCGCGCCACAGAGCGGTCTGACGGTTCCCGATGACCGGATGGACGAGGATGGCCCGGCCCGCTCTGGCGCGGGCCGGGCGCTCACGAGTTGGTCAGGTGCCGTCGATCAGGCGGACGGCGATGGCCGGGCTGAACTGGCCGGCGGGGACGTTCGGCGCGATGCCGCAGTTGCCGTCGGAGTCGCCGGGAATCTTCACCCACAGCAGCATCTCGGCTCCGCCGCCACCGCCGAGCTGGGTGGGAGTCCCGAGCTTGCGGCCCGCGGGGTTGCACCACTCGCCGTTGGAGCCGTTGCCGTTGCGGCTGGTGTCGATCACGAACCTGGCGCCGCCGCCGAGCGACGCGTTGACCGAGCTCGCGTAGGTGGCCGACTGGGCGGTCGTGTAGTAGTTGGAGACGTTCATCGAGAAGCCGCGGATGTTGCCGACGCCCGCGTTCTTCAGGCGGGTCGCCATCGTCCCCGCCGCGACCCAGCCGGCGTTGCCGCCGTCGAGGTAGGCCCACGCGTTGGTGGCCTTGTCGCGGAACTGCTGGGTGGCGTACACCAGCATGCGGTTACGGGCCTGGATGGCGGTATCGGTCATGCAGCCGAAGTCGCCGAGAGAGTCGGGCTCGATGACGACGATCGCGGGGCGGTTGCCGATCCCGGAAGCGAACGCGGAGATCCACGTCTTGTACGCCGACTCACTGCCCGCGCCGCCGCCCGAGTGGCCGCCACAGGCGTCGCGACCGGGGATGTTGTAGGCCACCAGGACCGGGAGCTTGTTCGCGGCGTCCGCGGCGGCCACGTGACGGGAGACCGCCGCGCCGACGTCGCCGCTCCAGTTGCCGAACCAGCGTGCCATCGGCTTGTCCGAGATCGACGACTTGATGCGCGCCGCCCTGGAGTCGCCCGCGTTGGCGCGCACCCAGATCGCCGGATTGGACTGGGGATCCACATAGAAGCCGTCGGTCATGGCGACCGGCCCTGAGCCCGGCTCCTCCGGCTTCGGCGTCGTCGTAGGCGACGTTGTGGGCGACGTCGTGGGGGAGGGAGAAGGCGACGGTGATGTCGATGACGTCTCGGTCAGCGAGACGTTGTCCAGGTAGAAGCTGAAGCCCGCGTTCTTGCCCAGCTGGAACGACACCTGGCCGCCCGACGTGCTCAGGCTTGAGGTGAACGGGAAGCTGAAACGCTTGCTCGTCGTGGTGAGCGAGATCGTCTTGGTCAGGGTGTTGGTGTACGGGGAGTTCGCGAGCTGGACTGTGGTGACCGCGGTGACCGGAGCGGAGGCCGAGGCGTCGAACGACAGCTTGTAGGCCTTGCCGCTGGTCAGCTTGATGTCGTTATGGCCGATCATGGCGTCCCACGGGTTGGCGGTGCCGCCCGGAACGTTGACGCGCAGACGCTCCGCGTCCAGGGCCATCGTGGTGTTGGCGGACTTCCACCAGGGAGCGGTGCCGCTGCCGAAGGTGCCGTTGACCACGAGTTCGGGAGCCGCGGCGGCGGAGACGGCGGCTGTCACCGACAGCACGGTCACCGTCGAGGCGGTGACCGCCATCAGGCGGGCTAACAATCGCACGAAATGCGTCCCTTCTGGATTCCAACATCATGTCGGTGATCAAATATCACAGGATTTAACCGCTTTCGTGACCTTTTGTGGAATGCCGATGTCCGCCGAGGGGCTCGCGCAGGAACCGCTGGGCTCGCTAGAGGAGTGGGCGCGTCTCCGCCATGCGCCGCGCCGTACGGGAGCACCGCCAGGCTGCTCGACCGGAGGAGTGCAGGCCCCGGCGGCCTTCGCAGGATGCCAACGCACCAGCCGAGTTCGGAGGCGCTCCTGGGCTCGGCTTCAGGGGGCGTGCCATTCAATTGGCTTGGGGTGGCCAGCTCACTTCTGGTGTCAGTACGGCCAGGTCGTCTCCACGACCCTTCCCCAGTTCCTCTCGCTAGAGAGCGTGCCCTTCCGACGAGCCGGGAGGAATCGTAGGGGTCGCTGCCGCCTCGAGAGTCGAGTGAGAGGGCCGCTCGATCGGCAGCCCCCGCCGGAGGACCGATCGAGCGACCCAAGACTGCGCGCTCCGATGCCGCGAGCGATGAGGGGTGGTGCCATGCGCTCGCCCCGTCAGGCCGCGAGGTGCGACACGCTCCACGGCCTCGCGACCAGGGCGGTGGACGATGTCTCGCTCGCCGTCGACGAGGGCGAGATCTTCGGTGTCCTCTCGGCTCGTGCCGCACCCGATGACGACCGTGAGACGGACTCCCACGCCAGCCGTTGACCGGCCGTGAGACGGACTCCCACGCCAGGTATTGACCGACCGTGAGGTGGACACGCATGTCAGCCCGCAAGATCCTGCGTGAGCATCAACCTCACCGTTGCCCAAACCGCCGTCTCGAGGGGCGGCATCGCCCAGCGCTCGGCATCGTCCAGCGATCCGCGTCCGCGATGCTCCGAGTGCGCCAGGCATGCGCCCGACGCCGTTCGAACAGCCCAAGATCGCAGAACACACAGGCACCTTCGAGCAGGCCACGTTCGCTGCCTCATGCGCCGTTGGATCAGACCGCGTTCGCGCGACACCGCAGGCACAGTTCGATCAGTGCGAGCCTGTCGGGCGCTCAGGCATCGTTCGAACAGATTGCGCTCGCTGCCTCATGCGTCGTTCGATCAGACCGCGTTCGCACGACGCTCAGGCGCGTCAGAGGCGCGCGACATGAACCCCAAGCCGTGCGATCGGCCGTCGGTCCGGCATGGCGATCTAGCAACCCGACCTCGCGCGATACTCGAGCATCGCGCTACTCGAGCACGAGGTTCGCGCGATATTCGGACAATAGAAAAGCGCCCGAGCCCGGACAGCCAGGCAACCTGGCCCGGCGATCGAATGGCCGATAGTTCACGACCTCGCGATCGAGGAGCCGTGCGACACCCACGCCTCACGGCCGTCTCGAACGGCTGAAAGTCGTGGGCTTGGAGAGCTTGCGGCATGCATCACGGGCCGCTCGATCGGCCGTCTCCCAGCAGAGGCCGATCGAGCGGTGGAGAGCCCCGCGGCTAGAGGCGGCGGAGGACCGCGACGACCTTGCCCAGGACGCTGGCCTCGTCGCCGGGGATCGGGTCGTAGTTGGAGTTGTGCGGGACCAGCCAGACATGGCCGTCCTTGCGCTTGAACGTCTTCACCGTCGCCTCGCCATCGATCATGGCCGCCACGATGTCGCCGCTCTCGGCAACCGGCTGCTGCCGTACGACCACCCAGTCACCGTCGGCGATGGCCGCCTCGATCATCGAGTCGCCGGTGACCTGGAGAAGGAAGAGGGTGCCCTCGCCGACCAGCTGCTTGGGCAGCGCGAAGACGTCCTCGACGCTCTCCTCAGCCAAGATCGGACCACCGGCCGCGATGCGCCCGACCAGCGGAACATAGGCCGCGGTCGGCCTGTTCACCGGCGCTTCGTCCTCGCTGCCGTCGGGGTCGACCCACAGCACCGGCTCGCCGGGCAGCCTCACCTCAAGAGCGCGGGGCCGGTGTGGATCACGCCTCAGATAGCCCTTGCGCTGCAACGCCGTCAGCTGGTGCGAGACGCTGGACGTGCTCGTCAGCTGCACAGCCTCGCCGATCTCGCGCATGGACGGCGGGTAACCCCGCTGCTGCACCGAGTCGCGGATCACCTCAAGGATCTTGCGTTGCCTGGGCGTCAGGCCCAGGGAGTCGCGACGGCGGACCGCAAGGTCGCTGACGCCGTTGTCGTCACTCCGCTCGCTCATGCTCTCCTCCTCGCCCGGCGGCCCACCTCATCGGCGCGCCTTCCGGTCCGTGGTCTTCATGTCGCACACAGCGACCGTACCGCCGATTGAGATCAACTTCAAACATTTGTTCGAGTCTTCCTCGAAATCGACGGCGACGTGGTGTACAACATCGTACGGGAGTTCGATCGACACCGTGTTCGATTCGCCGATCTTTATTGGGCCTTTTACTGAGGCCACAACGGTGCGGGAGGTCAGTTATGCGAGCGACCACAACCACGGAATCCACCACCGACGACGTCGAGAGGCTCACTCTCATCGCCGACATCGTCCTGGCAGAAGCCCGAGGAGCAGGGGGCGCCTCCGGCACGACACGCACCGACAGCGGTCCGCGGCGACTCGACGCCGGTGTTCATGGCACGCGCGCCGCGTCGGGCGCACGCCCCGTCCGCGGCCGACGCCGCCGTCCAGGCGGGCCCACCCTCGTGCTGGTGCCGTCGCCGCGCCCGGAAACCGAACGCGTCACGCAGGCACTCTCGAAAGGTGCGACGCGTCTCCCTGCAAGGGGGAAGGGCGGCGACTCGGCGCGACGAGGGCCGACCGAGACCGATGACGACCTGGCGGCCCGGCGTTCCGGCGCGGCGGCGAGGGTCAGGAACGCGGGGGCGAGCGGCGGCAAGAGGGCGGCCGAGTCGAGGGGCCGAGGGGTGATGCGGCTGGTTCGCTCTGAGGATGCCCAGGCAGTCCGGCAGTTCGGGGCGGAGGAGGGTGAGGGTGCCCGGCGCGGCGGGGCGCGGGATCGGAGGTCGAAGGGTGGGGGCACCCGGCGAGGAGTGGCCAGGGAGCGGGCGTTGCAGGGTGAGGATGCCCGGCGAACGGTGCCACAGGATCGGGCCGAGAAGGGCGAGGGTGCCGGGCGTGGCGGGGCGCGGGATCGGAGGTTGCAGGGTGGGGGCGCCCGGCGAGGGGTGGCACAGGGTCGGGCCGAGAAGGGCGAGGGTGCCGGGCGTGGAGTGGCCCGGGAGCGGGTGTTGCAGGGTGAGGGTGCCCGGCGAGGGGTGGCACAGGATCGGGCGGAGAAGGGTGAGGGTGCCCGGCGGGGGTGGTGGGAGGGCCGGCCGCGGAACGGCGCGGGCGCCTGGAGGGGCGGTGCGGACGGTCCTGGGATGGCGGGGACGTCCAGGAGGCGCCGGACCGCGCGGCGAAAGGGCGGCCAGGTTGCTCGGGCCACGGGCGCTCCCGAGCAAGGAGTGGCGGGGCGCGGTACCGAGGTGTTCGGGAGGGAGCGGGACACGCGGGCAGGCGCGGCAGAGTCAGGGCCGCCGCGTCAACCGCACTGGTACCCGCGCCCGCGGGCCGATGGGCCGAGGGCGCCGGTGCGGTTGACGCGGCGGGGGCGAGCGGCGCTCGTGGTCGTGATGGCGGCGCTGGCGCTGGCCGGGATGTGGGCCGGCACCCGGGCAGGGAGCCTCGACCGGGCTGCTGACGCCGTGCCCACCCGTGCGGACCTGCCCGGTGTGGTCGATCATGGAAACGCGCCCCGGAACCCGCTGGATCCCGCTTCTGGCTGAGCACGGTCGGCCACCACCTCCGCCAGGCCGTGGCGGGCGCCGTCATCGATGGGTCGTAAGGCGGGGAGCGCCACGGGGTGAGGGGCCGCAGGGGCGCGTGCGGGTGCCGCCTAGCGCGGGTCGGGGTTGATGCCGCTGCGCGACTCGAAGGAGCGCTGAGCCTCGCCGAACCGGTCGGCGAAGCTCGGCCCCGCCCCTACGCGCAGGTTCTCCAGCATCGTCGCCTTCGCCGTCGCCGCCGCCTTCTCCGCCGCGTGGACCGCGGCGACCACCGCGTCGCCGAGTGTCACTCCATCGAGACGTCGCTTGCTCACCACGCTGATGTCGAGTGCGACGAGGTTGCCCACGGCGTCGACGGTGGCGACGACGCCGTCGTGATCAGCCGTACCCGTGTACTGCTGCGTACTCCAGGCCGACACGGCGGCGTCGGCCTCGCCGGAGTCCTTCGACAGGAGTTCGGTCAGCCTGCGCAGTTCATCCAGCTCATCCATGGTCTGTCTCCCGCAGAACGGCGTCGAAGTACTGGTCGAGGGGGTCGTGGCCCGGGTCGGGATCGATCTGCCCGCCGTTCAGGGCGCTCATCGCGACGCCGAGGTTGTCGGCCATGATCTCCCGCGCCGCGCCGATCGCCTCCAGTACGGCCCGCGCGATCACGACATGGTCGAGGTCGCGCATGGACCGCCCGTCGATGCGCACCTCGAGCAGGCGTCCTGCGCCCGAGACCGTGGCGACCACCCGTTCGGCGGAGTCGGTCCCCGTCACCTTCTGCTCGTCCAGCTGACGCAGCGTTCCCGCGACCGCGTCGACCCACCCCTCGACCTGGCGAAGCAGTCCGCGAACGTCGCCCTCCCCGCCCGCGCCCATGGCGTCGCCGTACGTCATGAGTTCCCTCCGGAGCTCTGGTTGTTCTGGGTGACGGGCTTCCAGAAGTCGGGGTTGCTCACCCTGGGCGTGACCGTCAGGTCGCGCGCGCCGCGCTCCGGGTTGCCTCCGTTGTAGAACGCACCCGCGAGGTCGGTGAGCTTGAGCTCCAGGTCGTTCAGGTCGCCCTCGTACTTGTTGAACACGTCGGAGAACTGTGAGACCTGGTTGCCGAGGGCGGTGACGAAGACGCCGGCCTGAGCCACCATGGCGACCCGGCCGAGTGGAGTGGCGGCCAATGGTGTGGCCGCCTTGAAGACCGGCCCGTAGGTCTTCCACAGAACCAGCATCGACAGGTCGTATTCCAGCACCTCCTTGTACTGGCCGTGCATGGTGCCGCTCGCGTCCTTGGCGATGGCGCCGAGCTGATCGAACATGCCGATCAGCTTGAACCGGAGATACTGCTGCAACGCCCCGACGGCGTAGCCGTTCCAGTACGGCGAGACGTCGCTGAAGAAGCCGAGCCACACGTCCCAGGCGCTGCCCTTGAGATAGCCCAGCATCTGCTTCCAGTCGTCGCGGCGGAAGACGAAGATCGCAGGATTGCCCATGTTGAGCACGGCGAACACCATCAGCACCTTCACGAACAGGCCGAAGCCGCTCAGGAGCAGCCCGGTGCTGATCGGCGAATGGTGGGCCTTGATCTGGGCGATCGCGCTTCGGAAGAACCCGGGATCGACCCGGACCGGAGCGGTCGGGCGAGGGGCGGCGGCGCCGCCACCCGGCTTGTAAACGTTTTCAGTAGGCTTGAAAGTATTCGCCGGCACGGTGCCCGCCGGGCGGAAGGCGCTGGTCGCGTTCTTGGGCGGGTCGCCGGATGGGGTGGACATTGTGCGACCTCTCAGCGGTTGATCTTGTCGATGGCGGCCTTGCTCAACGCCTCGGCGCTTCGATAGTTGACGGCCGCGTCGGCGACCTTCTTGCTGTCGGTTTCGAGCACCGCCTGAAGGATCCTCGCGCAGTCGGCCCAGGTGTCACTGATGGAGTTGAACCGGTTGTAGTACAGGAGCCCGATCAGGGGCAGGCCGGCGCCCGGAACGAGGTTCCAGCCTTCGAACCTGGGGGTGATCGCCCTGATGTCGGAGACATTCTGGGCGCAGCTGTACATCAGGTCGGCGAACTTCATGAGCCGTTCGGTGGAGAACGTGACGACGCTCTCTCCGGGTGGGACGGGCTCGGGGCGGAGCGGATCCGGACGGGGTTGGTCAGAGGTGGGGCGAAGGCTCTGGTAGCTGCAGAGGCCGGGCACACAGGGCGGGGTGTGCGGGCACGGGGCCTCGTCGGCGGGTCCGCTCGAGGTGGCGGCGGCCGGCGAAGGGCTGGGCGTTCCGGAGCCACTGGGGGAGGGGTTCGCGGACGGATCCGGAGGTGTCGGGCTTGAGGGGAGGTCGGACACTCGGTACACCTTCCAGTGATTCGGCAGATGCGGCGTCCGGAACGCACCAGGTGGCGGGGCTGGTGCTTCTTGCTGCCGGTGCGGTCGAAAAGATCACGCACAATCTAGGGGAAGAGTGTTGCGAGCGTCCACGAATCCACATTTATGCCGGAATGCCGGTGATCTAGTGGAATCAGCATCAGGGTGAACTCTCGCGTTCAATGCCCCGTCTCACGTCACCCATCCTCGAGGGGTGATGTCGGTCATGGGCGGCACCTGTCACCTGCGTACATCCCTGCCCCGACAGTGCGACACGCCGACGTTCCAGGGCTCCGGCGCGGCTGATCAGCGACTTCGGTTGGATGGGCCGGGCCAACTTGCGTTCATGGTCGCGCGCTTCTACGGTTGGACCACAACATCTAGTAGTTACACCGATGTAGTTCACCACAACTTGTGTTTCCGTGACCGCTCCATGGCACCCCGTGGCGCGGGCGCGAGCGTCTGCCGACGAGCATTTTACGAGTGGTGAGCCCATGTCGCGGCCGAGGAGGCGAAGGGTGCACTGTCCGTTCTGTCGTCACCCGGACACCAGGGTCATCGACAGCCGCTCCACGGACGACGGAGGCGCCATCAGGCGTCGCCGTACCTGCCCTGAATGCGGGCGCAGGTTCACCACGCAGGAGACGGTCCTGCTGATGGTGAGCAAGCGCAGCGGAGTGACCGAGCCGTTCTCGAGGGACAAGGTGGTCGCCGGCGTCCGCAGGGCGTGCCAGGGCAGGCCCGTCACCGAGGACTCGCTCGCGCAACTCGGGCAGCGCGTGGAAGAGGCCATCAGGGCCAGAGGAGCGGCCGAGATCCCCTCCAACGAGGTCGGTCTGGCGATCCTCGGGCCGCTGCGGGACCTGGACGAGGTGGCGTACCTGCGGTTCGCATCGGTATATCGCGGTTTCGAGAGCCTGGCGGACTTCGAAGCCGAGATCAAGCAACTGAAAGCCGAGAAGGGGGAGTCATGACGGAGACGGTCAGCGGTTCAGTGACGCGTGGGGGCAAGCGCAAGGGGTTGAAGATGAAGCGGATCTTCACCAAGCCCGGAGTGCATCCCTATGACGAGATCACGTGGGAGCGCCGTGACGTCGTCATGACCAACTGGCGGGACGGCTCGATCAACTTCGAGCAGCGTGGTGTGGAGTTCCCCGAGTTCTGGTCGGTCAACGCGGCCAACATCGTGACGACGAAGTACTTCCGTGGCGCCGTGGGCACGCCGCAGCGCGAGTGGAGCCTGAAGCAGCTGGTCGACCGCGTGGTCGGGATGTACACCAGGACCGCGGTGGAGAACGGCTACTTCGCCTCCGACGAGGACGTGGAGATCTTCGACCACGAGCTGAAGCACGCGCTGGTCCACCAGATCTTCGCGTTCAACTCGCCGGTGTGGTTCAACGTGGGCACGCAGAGCCCGCAGCAGGTCAGCGCCTGTTTCATCTTGGCCGTCGACGACACCATGGAGTCGATCCTCGACTGGTACAAGGAAGAGGGCGTGATCTTCAAGGGTGGTTCGGGCTCGGGGGTGAACCTCTCTCGCATCCGCTCCTCCAAGGAGCTCCTGTCCAGCGGCGGTACGGCCAGCGGCCCTGTCAGCTTCATGCGCGGCGCCGACGCCTCCGCGGGCACGATCAAGTCGGGCGGCGCGACCCGCAGGGCCGCCAAGATGGTCGTCCTCGACGTCGACCACCCCGACATCGAGGAGTTCATCGAGACGAAGGCTCGCGAGGAGGACAAGGTCCGCGCGCTGCGCGACGCCGGGTTCGACATGGACCTCGGCGGCAAGGACATCGTCAGCGTCCAGTACCAGAACGCCAACAACTCGGTGCGCGTCTCCGACGAGTTCATGCGCGCGGTGGACAAGGGCGAGCAGTTCGGCCTGCGCGCCCGCCTGACTGGTGAGGTCATCGAGCAGGTCGACGCCAAGGACCTCTTCCGCAAGATGGCCAAGGCCGCGTGGGAGTGCGCCGACCCCGGCGTGCAGTACGACGACACGATCAACGACTGGCACACCAGCCCGGAGACCGGCCGCATCACCGCGTCCAACCCGTGCTCGGAGTACCTGCACCTGGACAACTCCTCGTGCAACCTGGCCAGCATCAACCTGCTGAAGTTCCTGAGGGACGACAACAGCTTCGACGTGGCGAGCTTCGTCAAGCTCACCGAGCTGATCATCACGGCGATGGACGTGTCGATCACCTTCGCCGACTTCCCGACCGAGAAGATCGGCGAGACCACCCGCGCCTACCGTCAGCTGGGCATCGGCTACGCCAACCTGGGCGCGCTGCTCATGGCTACCGGCCACGCCTACGACTCCGACGGCGGTCGCGCGGTCGCGGGGGCGATCACCTCGCTGATGACGGGCGTGTCCTACCGGCGCAGCGCCGAGCTGGCCGCGGTCGTCGGGCCGTACGAGGGTTATGCCAGGAACGCCGACGCCCACAAGCGCGTCATGCGCAAGCACGCGGGCGCCAACGACGGCCTGCGCACCCTCGGCACGATGGACGGCAAGATCCACGCCGAGGCGTCCAAGCAGTGGTCGGAGTGCCTCAAGCTGGGCGAGAAGAACGGCTACCGCAATGCCCAGGCGTCGCTGCTCGCGCCGACCGGCACCATCGGCCTGATGATGGACTGCGACACCACGGGCATCGAGCCCGACCTGGCGCTGGTGAAGTTCAAGAAGCTCGTCGGCGGCGGCTCGATGCAGATCGTCAACCAGACGATCCCGAGGGCGCTCAAGCAGCTGGGCTACCAGCAGGAGTCGATCGAGGCCATCGTCGAGTACATCGGCGAGCACGGCCACGTCGTTGACGCCCCCCGGCCTCAAGCGTGAGCACTACGAGGTCTTCGACTGCGCGATGGGCGAGCGGGCGATCGCGCCCATGGGCCACGTGCGCATGATGGCCGCCGCGCAGCCGTTCCTGTCCGGTGCGATCTCCAAGACCGTCAACCTGCCCGAGTCGGCGACGATCGAGGACATCGAGCAGGTCTACATGGAGGGCTGGCGTCTCGGCCTCAAGGCCCTGGCCGTCTACCGCGACAACTGCAAGGTCGGCCAGCCGCTGTCGGCGGGCAACGGCGCCAAGAAGGACGAGACCAAGGCCGCGGCCGAGCCCGAGGTCAAGGTCATCGAGGTCAACCGCCCGACCCGGCGCAGGATGCCGAACTCCAGGCCGAGCGTCACCACCCGCTTCACCGTGGGCGGCGCCAAGGGTTACATGACCGCTTCGTCCTACCCCGACGACGGGCTCGGCGAGGTCTTCCTCAAGATGTCCAAGCAGGGTTCGACGCTGGCGGGCGTCATGGACGCCTTCTCCGTGGCGATGTCCATAGGCCTGCAGTACGGCGTGCCGCTGGAGACCTACGTCAGCAAGTTCGTCAACATGCGCTTCGAGCCCGCCGGGATGACCGACGACCCGGACGTGCGGATGGCGACCTCGGTGATGGACTACATCTTCCGCCGCCTGGCGCTCGACCACCTGCCCTACGACGAGCGGGCCGCGCTCGGCATCTTCTCCGCCGCCGAGCGCACCGCGCAGCAGCGCGGCGAGGACCCCGCGGTCGACAAGGAGGCGCTGGCGCAGTCGGCTCCGATCGAGGCCAAGGCGGTGCAGCCGGCCGCTCCCGAGCCGGTGCGCGAGGTGAAGGAGCTGACGCTGGAGAGCCACCAGCGCTTCACCGCGGACGCTCCGCTGTGCATGACGTGCGGCACCAAGATGCGTCCGGCCGGCAGCTGCTACGTCTGCGAGGGCTGCGGCTCCACCAGCGGCTGCAGCTGAGGTCGCTGACAGGTAGATAGCAGGTCCGAAAGGGGAGCCGACCATGGGTCGGCTCCCCTTTCGGCGTCATCACCGCTGCTTCCGACAAGGGGGAGCCGGGCAGCTGCCCGGCTCCCCCTTCGTTTAAGCAACCTGTGTTGCTAAGGGAGAATTAGTCAACTAAGGTTGCTTGCATGGCCGCTGCCGGCGTCGACCCGGCCGGCCTGATGGTGCGCACCCTGCCGGGCCCTTTCGCGCGAGGACCGACGGCGAACAGAGGCGGCTGAAGCCGTCCCCCTTGTTCCAGACTCTCTGTCGAGACGAGGCACGATGAATAACCCTCTATCCAGACCGTTAATACCGACGACCGACACGGTCGTGCTCGACGTGGACGGCCTGCGCATGCGTTACGGCTCTACCGACGTCCTGCAC